>NZ_FYEZ01000001.1 GCF_900187395.1 Kytococcus aerolatus | reverse complement strand
TGAAGTCGCGCTTGGCCGTCGACGCCCTTAACAGTGCCGTCGCGCGGCGCGGTGACGTCGCCGGCTGCGTCCTGCATACCGACAGGGGATCGCAAGGTGGATTCAACTGGTCGTCGCAACACCTTCAGTGCGGAGGTGGTCAGGGATGGCGACGGTGGACTGGAGCAGGAAGACCAGCGATGTGCCGGAGGGGCTTCGTCGACAGTGACGTGCTGATCGGGCGTTGCGCCCGCCGATGCGTTCGCCGGGCCGGCCTGAGCCCTCGCGTGCGGTCCAGCGTCAGTTCTGGCGATTGATCGCCACGGGCGTCACCTCGGCCGAGGCTGCGGTGAGGGTGGGCGTGTCCGTGCCGGTGGGCTCGCGCTGGTTTCGTCACGCTGGCGGCATGCCACCGATCTCGCTGGTTGAACCCACCGGCCGCTACCTGTCCTTCGAGGAACGTGAGGAGATCGCGATCCTGCGCGCCCGAGGTCAGGGCGTGCGCGAGATCGCCCGCGCGATCGGCCGTGACCCTGGGGCGATCTCGCGTGAGCTGCGCCGCAACGCCGCGACCAGGAGCGGGAAGCAGGAGTACCGGGCGGTGGTGGCGCAGTGGAAGGCTCAGCAGGCTGCGAAGCGTCCCAAGACCGCGAAGCTCGTCAAGAACGACCGGTTGCGGGAGTACGTCCAAGAGCGGCTCGCTGGCAGCATCCGTCGACCTGACGGCACGTTCGTCGACGGCCCGACACCACCGGCATGGAAGGGCTTGAACAAGGCCCGCCGGGCGGATCGTCGCTGGTCGAGGGCATGGAGCCCGGAGCAGATCAGCCAGCGTCTGAAGGTCGACTTCCCCGATGATGAGTCCATGCGCATCAGCCACGAGGCGATCTACCAGTCGCTGTTCATCGAGGGGCGCGGCGCGCTCAAGCGCCCACTGGTCGCCTGTCTGCGCACCGGTCGGGCGCTGCGAGCACCGCGGGCTCGTACGCGCAACAAGGCGCAGGGGCATGTCACCGCTGATGTGGTCCTGTCCGAGCGTCCGGCCGAGGCCGATGACCGGGCGGTGCACGGACATTGGGAGGGCGATCTGATCATCGGAACCGGTAGGTCGGCGATCGGCACCCTCGTCGAACGCAGCAGCCGCGCCACCCTGCTGGTGCACCTGCCGCGCATGGAAGGCCATGGCGAGACGCCGTACGTGAAGAACGGGCCAGCGCTGGGTGGCTACGGTGCCGTGGCGATGAACGCCGCGCTGACCGCGTCGATGACCACGCTGCCCGAGCAGCTGCGCAAGACCATCACCTGGGACCGCGGCAAGGAACTGTCCGGCCACGCGACGTTCGCGCTGGAGACCGGAACCAAGGTGTTCTTCGCCGACCCGCACTCGCCCTGGCAGCGGCCGACCAACGAGAACACCAACGGGCTGCTGCGACAGTACTTCCCCAAAGGCACGGACCTGTCGCGCTGGTCGGCCGAAGACCTCGAGGCCGTCGCGTACACCCTCAACAACCGCCCCCGCAAGGTCCTCGGGTGGAAGACCCCCGCCGAGGTCTTCGACGAGCAACTACGCTCCCTTCAACAACCCGGTGTTGCATCGACAGGTTGAACTCGCCCAATTCCGGAGCCGGAAGTTCGTCCGCGCCCTGCACCGCCACGGCCTGGTCGGTTCCATGGGCAAGGTCGGCGCGGCCGGCGACAACGCCGCGATGGAGTCCTTCTTCGCGCTGCTCCAGAAGAACGTCCTGGACCGCCGGCCCTGGGCGACCCGTCAGGAGCTGCGCATCGCAATCGTCACCTGGATCGAACGGACCTACCACCGACGCCGACGACAGGACGTTCTCGGGCGGTTGACCCCCATCGAGTACGAGACCATCATGTCCACACCAGCCGACCAGGCGGCCTGACCCAACCTGTCACCTATCCTTGCAGCAGTCCCCCTGGTGGCGGGGTTTTTGCAGCGCTCCGTGGCGGTCTTGTTGCCGCGATCACGCAGGACTGGCTGCAGGTAGGTGTCGCGGTCTGAACCGAGAGGGGTGCGCCCAGTCGGGGCCGTTTGGATCGCTGCCGCTACGTCAGAGTCCGAAGGCTCCGCCGCTGACGAGGATCACGATGCCGAGGCCGATGAGAACGATGGGGAAGAGGATGTGCTCCCAGCGTTCGAGCACTTCGGCGATCGGGGGGCGGGTGGCGACGAACTTTGCCAGGGCCACCAGGACCGCGACGAGCGCGAGGAAGACGATGCAGTAGGCGACTACTGCGAGAGGTTCCACGCTGAGGAAGACAGGGGTGTAGACGCCGATGTTGTCGCCGCCGTTGGCAAGGGTGACGCCTGCGACTGTCCACACGCCGACCTTCTTGCCGGCAACCTTGGCCTCATCGTCATCGTCGTCATCGTCTCCGCGCCAGGCCTGCCATGCGGCCCAGAGGCCGAGGCCCAGAGGGATGAGACCGAAGTACGGGATGGCTGCCGAGGGCAGGAATGCTCCGGCACCGATGGTCACCAGGACCGCGGCACCGAGGATGCCGGCGAATCCGAGGTACTGGCCGGCCAGAATGCGGGCGGTAGTGCCGCGCTGGCCTGCCCCTCGCGCGAAGAAGAGGGAGAGCACGATGATGTCGTCGATGTTGGTCGCTGCGAACAGGCCCATCGCCTGCAAGACCGAGGTGAGGGTCATGCGCCCTCCCCAGCTGCGTCGCATCCGGGAAGCGAGCAGGCGGGATCGATGCACGGGGCGTCTTCGTCCACTGCCAGGGTGGCATCGACCAGTGCCGTCAGCGCCTGCGCCAGGTGCGAATCGGCGATCTCATATCGTGTCCGACGCCCCTCGGGCTCGGAGACGACGATCCCGCAATCGCGCAGGCATGCCAGGTGGTTGGACACGTTCGGGCGTGTCAGGTCCAGATCTCGGGCCAGTTCCGCTGGGTAAGCGGGATGGTCGAGCAGGGTCAAGATGATCCGGGATCGAGTGGGGTCGGCCAGTGCACGACCCAGGCGGTTCATCACGTCGAGACGCGAAGCAATAGTCAGCATGGACTGAACTATACAGCGCGCACTGAACACTCGGTCACAGGCGTCAGCCCAGATCGCATGCCCGTAAGGGGAACCCTCACCGGACACCACCGCTACTTATCGAGAGGAAGGACGGCACGCCTGGCGGGCTGTCCCGTAAGACCCGTCCGGTGAACTGTCCGGTGAAAGGGGGCTATATGACACACATGGAGAGCATGTCCCCCTCGAAGGTCGGCTATGCCCGAGTCTCCACCGACGAGCAGGACCTGACCGCGCAGCGTGACGGACTCGCGGCGTTCGGCGTCGATCCCAAGCGCATCTACGTCGATCACGGGCTCACGGGCCGCAACGCCGACCGTGAGGGCCTGCGGCAGGCGCTGGCTGCCTGTCGGGACGGCGATACGTTCGTGGTCACCAAGCTCGATCGGCTGGCGCGTTCAGTCCGTGATGCCCACCAGATCGCCGACGACCTCGCGGCGCGGGAAGTGAAGCTGAGCATCGCCGGATCGGTGTACGACCCGACCGACCCGATGGGGAAACTGTTGTTCAACGTGCTGGCGATGGTCGCCGAGTTCGAAGCCGACCTCATCCGTGCCCGCACCCGCGAGGGGATGAAGGTCGCCAAGACCAAGGGCCGGCTGCGCGGGAAGTCACCGAAACTCACCCCCCGGCAAGAAGCTCACCTCGTCCAGCTACATGCCGCCGACGAGCACACCGTGGGCGAGCTGGCCGAGCTTTTCAGCGTGGGCCGCTCCACGGTCTACCGCGCCCTTCAGCGCGCCGAGCGCGGGCGCGAGAACACCTTGCAGTAGGTGCGTCGTGGACGCTCGAGCGCGGTGGCGAATCCTCAGGCTCCACGTCGAGGACCAGGTGCCCCTCGCGCGCTTAGCTCGCGAGACCGATGTAGGGCTGCGGACCCTGGAGCGCTGGCACGCCCGCTACCGCGCCGACGGCTACGCCGGACTGGAGACAGCCTCACGGGCGGACGCCGGCTCCCGCCGCCTTCCGCCCGACCTCGTCGACCTGATCGAGGGCCTGGCACTGAGCAAGCCGCGGCCGGCCATCGCCACGATCCATCGCAAAGTCACGGGCATCTGCGCCGCCCGGAGGTGGCCGGTCCCCTCCTACTCGGTGGTGTGGGACATCGTGCGGACCCTGGATCCCGGCATGGTCACCCTCGCCCTGGAGGGCGCAGCGTCCTACCGCGACAAGCACGAGCTGGTGCCACGCCGGCAAACAGAGCTGCCCAACGCGATGTGGCAATCCGATCACACCATGCTCGACATCCTGGTGGTGGACACCGACGGCAAGCCTGCACGGTCATGGCTGACAACGATCCTCGACGACTGCTCCCGGGCGGTCTGCGGCTACACAGTCTTCCTGGGCGCACCGTCGGCGATCAACACCGCCCTGGCGCTGCGCCAAGCGATCTGGCACAAGACCGACCCGGCCTGGCCGATGTGCGGCCTGCCCGACGTGCTCTACGTCGACCACGGCAGCGACTTCACCAGTGACCAGCTCGCCCACACCGCCGTCGACCTCCACATCCGACTGATCCACTCCACCGTCGCCCGACCCCAGGGACGGGGCAAGATCGAGCGGTTCTTCGGCACCATCAACACCGAGCTACTCGCCACCCTGCCCGGACACATCACCGAAGGGCACCCCTGGCCGACACCGAAACTGTCCCTGGCCGCCCTCGATAGCGCCCTGGAGGCGTTCGTGGCCACCTACAACGACCGCACGCACAGCGAGCTCGGAACCTCCCCGCGCAGCGCGTGGATCGCCGATGGCTGGCTGCCCCGAATGCCCGAGAGCCTGGAAGACCTCGACGGACTGCTGTTGACCGTCGCCAAGACCCGCGTCGTGCGCCGCGATGGCATCCGCTTCCATGGTCGGTCGTGATCCGCTACGACCCCCGCGACATCACCGAGATCCGCGTCTTCGATCACGACGAATTCGTCTGCAAGGCCGTCAACCAAGAGCACCACGACCAGAAGGTCAGCCTCAAGCAGATCCAGGCCGCGCGCAGCGCCCGCCGCCGGGCGCTGCGAGCCGGCATCAACGAACGCATCGCCCTCGTGGCCGCACCTACCGAGACGCCACGGATCGCCGAAGCACCGGCTCCGGCGCCGAGGTCGGCGTTGAAGATCTACAAGGAGGACCTCAGGTGAGCCAGCGCTTCATCGTCACCAAGGAGCACCGCCGCTTCACCGAGTTCGCCGACGCCGTGCGCCGCGGGCACACCATCGGTTTGTGCTTCGGATCAGCCGGCGTAGGAAAGACACTCTCCGCGCGCCGCTACGCACACTACGAGAAGGCTCATGACCTGCTGACTTACTGGGGGCCGCGCTCCGACAACGACGCCAAGATCTACGCCGCCTTGAACCGGAGCCGCACCGTGCTCTACACCCCCAGCGTGCTGACCACCCCGCGGACCCTGAAGGACGAGCTGACCCAAGCCATCACCCGCACCAACATGTGCATCGAGCAGCACCTCGTACCTCCCGGCACGGCCACTCCCGAGGCCTGGGGATGGCGACACGGCAGGAACTGCGTGGAGCTGATCATCATCGACGAGGCCGAACGACTGCGTCCCGCCGCGCTGGAACTGCTGCGCGATCGCTACGACCGGGACGACATCGCCCTGATCCTGATCGGCATGCCCGGCCTGGAGAAGCAGTTCAGCCACTACCCCCAGTTCTACAGCCGAGTCGGCTTCGCCCACCAGTACCGGCCCCTGGGACAAGACGAACTGCTGTTCGTCCTCGAGCGACACTGGCGATCCCTCGGCAAGCCCCTCGACCCCGACGACTTCACCGACGCCCAAGCCATCGCAGCCATCGCACGGATCACCCGCGGCAACTTCCGGCTCCTCGAACGCCTCTTCCCCCAGATCCAGCGGGTCCTGAAGATCAACGAACTCGACACCATCACCAACGACGTCATCGAAGCCGCACAGAGCACCCTGGTCATCGGTGTCACCTGACCCCGCCACGAAGCGACCGAAGAACCCCGCCATTCAGCAGACGAAGTCACAGGCACGGCCATCGTTCACCCGCACCTGAATGACCTGTACGCACTCGGGATGGCCGCGCAGACCCTGCTACGGCGGACCTCACTCACCCGACTCTGCGTTGATCCGGCCTTCCGTGGGCGAGGCGTCGGAGACGGGCTACTCGGCGTCGCCACCGCTGCAGCGGAGCGGGATGGATTCCGCCTCATCTACGGACTCTCCGAAGGAGGATCGGACACCACGAGGCGGCGGCTGTATCACCGGCATGGCTACCAGACCGGTCCCCAGGGAGCACCCCCGCCGTCACCCCCCGAGGTCTTCGGGGCCTATGCCCCTTTGGTCCACGGCACCAGGCGCGGCTTCCACTTCTGGAGACTCCTCAGAGAGTGACTGCAAGAGAACTGACGGCTCCACGTTCAGGGTCACAGCCAGGTCCTCCAGTCGCTCGAACAGGACTCCCCGTCGGCCGTGCTCCAGCTCGATCAGCTGGTTGCGGCTCAGTCCACTCTCCAGTGCCAGCGCCTCCTGCGTGAGCCCGGCCTCCAGCCGCAGACGCCGAACGTTCGCCCCCACGCGGCGCCGGGACTCCTCCCACCGACGTTGCTGGTCGGGGTCGGCGTATTCGCGGCGAGTGGGCACGAGCAGATGCCACGCCAGTTGTGCGTGGAAGTCTGCCCCACTAGTTGGGCATCATGGGGCTATGGTCACAGATTCCGGCTGGAGTGCGATGACTGCCAAGTACACCAGCGACTGCCCTCTGTGCGGGGAGCGCATTAGCCAGGGCGATCCGATCTACCCGCAACGCGGCCACCCCGCCCGCTACTGGATCTGCGAGCCGTGCCAGGTCAACGATCCCGAGCGCCCCATCGATGCCGCCTTCTTGCAGCGGAAGATCCGACGTCGTCTGGAGGGGCCACTGGTCAACCGGAAGAGCTCCCCGTACACGCCGCGCGTGCCAGAGGCCAAGATCCTCGGAGAGGTCGGGGAAGAGCTCTACCTGAGGACAGACGCGGACGTGGACCTCCGCGAGGACCTCAAGCGATGGGGCGCCGAGGGCGGGCCTCGCGCACTGAGTTGGGCCAAGACCCGGAGGCTGCTGCAGTGGCTCGATCAGTTCCAGGAGTGCCCGGGAGTGAGCCCGCCTGATCCTGAGACCGAGTTCCTCAAGTCGTATCAGCGCGGCCTCGTGAGCCAGTGGGTACGGGGCCAGGCCGACGGACCACCTGACGGTGGACACACTGGTGGCGGATCCCCCCCAAAGGCCGACTCACGTTGATCCGTTCCCACGCCGACTAGCCCGCTCCCGGCAAGAGAGCGAGCTGGCCGCAACCCCACGCACGCCGTGCACTGCGTCTGCGAGGGGCGATGCCTGCCGGTTCAGGCACCTGGAGTCATCTCCCGGGGGCGTCGATCGTGTTGGTCTCGCGGCTGAGGCCCTGTCCAGCGCCGCGTCGAGCACGGGCGGTCAGTCGATGAACCACCCCCAGGCGTGCAGAGGGCCCCCTGGGGCGGGGTGAAGGACGCACAGATCGCCAGAATGGGCCGGGCTCAACACCTCACACGGTGGAGCCGAACCGGCTAGACTGGGCCTCACGCCAGCACCTCAACTCTGCTGTCGTCAGACCCCCGGAGGTTGCCGCCTCGCGGGGGTCTTTCCTGCCCGCAGCCGGTCCAGTTATGGCCCAGTTATGGCAAACCGGGCGAAAACGAATCGGCCCCGGCCGCGGATTCCGCTGGCCAGAGCCGATTTCGTGTGGTCGGGGTGACAGGATTTGAACCTGCGACCTCCTCGTCCCGAACGAGGCGCGCTACCAAGCTGCGCCACACCCCGAAGGTCTGCTGCCGTGTTGGCAACCCCGGCATACTACATCACCGGTGGGCTCAGCTCCGAATCCTCGTAGAGCCGGCGCACGTGGTCGCTCGGCACGGGCACCATGAGCCCCGCGAGGGTGAGCCCCACGCCCCCCAGCACCAGCCCCACCGGCCAGGCCGTGTCGGCGGCGTCGGTCATAGTGGCCTGGCTGCCGTCGGCGAAGGTGCAGGTCAGCTTCACGGGCATGAGCTTGCGCTCGACGTGGATGGGCTCGGCGGCCTCCACGGACTGCCCGCGCGCACTGGCACAGGCCTCGTAGGCGTCCACCGGCCCGAAGACGTTGACGATGAGCATCCCCAGTCCGGCCAGCACCAGCAGGGGCGAGAGGGCCAGCGCGGCGAAGCGCACGAGGGTCCGCCAGCGGTCGGTCACCTCCTGCGGCGAGGGGGGGCCGCGGGAAGCGCGTCGAGACCTTCCGCCGGTCCCGCTTGAGGATCAGCAGCTTCGTCGCGCTCACGATCCACCCCCGGCTGCGACGACCCGGCGCCCCTCGAAGGCCCGACCCAGGGTCACCTCGTCGGCGTACTCCAGGTCACCACCCACCGGGAGACCGCTCGCCAGACGCGTGATCCGCACACCCAGCACCTGCAGCATCCGCGAGAGGTAGGTGGCCGTCGCCTCCCCCTCCATGTTCGGGTCGGTGGCGATGATCACCTCGGTCACCTGCCCGTCGCTGAGGCGCTGCATGAGCTGGGCGATGCGCAGGTCGTCCGGCCCGATGCCGTCGAGCGGGCTGATCGCGCCACCCAGCACGTGGTACCGCCCCCGGAACTCCCGGGTGCGCTCGATGGCCTGCACGTCCCGCGGCTCCTCGACCACGCAGATCGCCGAGCCGTCCCGCTGCTCGTCCAGGCAGATCCGGCACTGCTCGGCCTCGGCGACGTTCCCGCAGGTCTCGCAGAAGCGCACCTTCTCCTTGACCACCCGCAGAGCCGTGGCGAGCCGCTCGACCTCCTCGGCGTCCGCGGCGAGCACGTGGAAGGCGATGCGCTGGGCACTCTTCGGCCCCACCCCGGGGAGGCGGTTGAGCTCGTCGATCAGGTCCTGGACCGCGCCTTCGTACACAGGCCGAACTCTAGGCCCTCCCGCCGACACCCTCTCCGGCGGCGATCACCCCTGCTCGGTGTGCTCCTCGATGATCGTCCCGCCGAGGATGCGCTCGATCGCCGCGGTGCCGACCATGCCCACCGACTCGACCGTCTCGTCGTCCCGGTTGGGCACGAAGTCCTCCGGCGGGACGTCCTCCTCGTCCGGCGGCTCCGGCAGGTCCGCGACCGGGGTCGACGGCGGGGTCGGTGCGGCGGTCGACGGCCCGGCGGGAGCGGGTGCACGCGACTCACCCGCGGGGGCCGGAGAGGCCCAGTCCGGGGCCGCGTCCTGCCGGTCGGACCACTCCGGCGAACCGACGGACCCACCCTGACCGGCCCGCTGACCCAGCTCCGCCGCGCGGCCACCCGCGTCCCCGCCGGGAGCCCCCTGGGGCGGCTGTCGGCGCGACACGGCATCGTCGCCGGAAGGACCACCGGCCCCCATCGGCCCCGGGCCGCCGAAGGGGTCACCGGTGCGCACCGCGGGGGCTGCGGGAGCCGCCCCCGGCCCCCCACCCGCCGGGGCGGAGGCAGGTCCGCCTCCGACCACGCAGCGGACCTTGGGGTGGATCCCGAGCGCCTCCTGCACGGCCGTCGCCACCCGCTGGGGGTTGTCCCCACGGTTGAAGCGCTCGGCGATCGGCCCCAGGTCGGTGGCCAGGGTGAGGCCCTCCGCCGAGAGCTCCTGCACCTGCATGGACTGGGCCACCATCGCCCAGGTGACGCGGCTGATGTTCTTGAGCCGATCCAGGACGGCCGGCCACTCGTGGCGCACCATCTCCACGGTGATGCCGCCCTGCCCCGAGGCGGCCTGTTCCGTGGCGGGGGCCGTCGCCTGTGGCGCGGGCTGCGCAGCCGGGGTGGCCTCCACGACCGGTGCGGGCTGGGGGGCCGGCTCCGGCGTCGACTCCCGGGGCCGCTCCGGCGGACGCGACGGTTCCTCACGCTGCGCCGGCACCCGCTCCGGTGGCGCCGGGCGGTCCGCGGGCGCCGGGGCCGCGTCGGCCGCCGCCGCGGGCGCGCCCGACCCAGCGGGCTCAGCGGACTCCGCGGTCGCAGACACGGAGGACGCGGCGGGCGCGGGACCCTCCCCCCGGAAGGCCACCCACCGCTCCACCTTCTCCAGCCGGGAGGCGAAGCCCTGCTCGCCGGCGGCCCGGGGCAGCAGCAGACGGGCCATGATGATCTCCAGCTGGAGGCGCGCCGAGGTGGCCCCGGTCATCTCCGCCAGCCCCCGGAAGAGGACGTCCGAGGCCCGCGACAGCTCGGCCGCCCCCAGCCCCGAGGCCTGCACCCGCAGCCGCTCGAGCTGGTCGGCCGGCACCCCCGGCAGCACCGCCTCGGTCCCCGAGGGCACCGCGTCCACCAGGACGAGATCGCGCATCCGCTCGGCGAGGTCCTCCACGAAGCGGCGCGGGTCCTGCCCGGAGTCGATGACGCGCTCCACGGTCGTGAAGAGGCTCGCACCGTCCCCGGCGGCGTAGGCGTCGACCACCCCGTCGAGGAGCTCGGCGTCGGTGAACCCGAGCAGGGCGGTGGTCCCGGCCAGGGTGATGCCCTCGTCGCCCGAACCGGCGATCAGCTGGTCGAGCACCGACATCGAGTCACGCACCGACCCCCCGCCGGCGCGCACCACGTAGGAGAGCACTCCCGGCTCCACCGCGATCCCCTCCTTCTCGCACACCTCCTGCAGGTGCTGGGTGAGCACCGCCGGCGGCACGAGCCGGAAGGGGTAGTGGTGGGTGCGCGAGCGGATGGTCCCGATGACCTTCTCCGGCTCGGTGGTGGCGAACACGAAGAGCACGTGCTCCGGCGGCTCCTCGACGATCTTCAGCAGCGCGTTGAAGCCCGCCGAGGTGACCATGTGCGCCTCGTCGATGATGTAGACCTTGTAGCGCTCCCGGGCCGGGCCGAAGGAGGCCTTCTCCCGCAGGTCGCGGGCGTCGTCCACACCACCGTGGCTGGCCGCGTCGATCTCGATGACGTCCACCGAGCCCGACCCGCCGGCCGCGAGGTCACGGCACGAGGGGCACTCGCCGCACGGGGTGTCGGTCGGGCCCTGCTCGCAGTTCAGGCAGCGCGCCAGGATGCGGGCGCTGGTCGTCTTCCCGCAGCCGCGCGGGCCGGAGAACAGGTAGGCGTGGTTCACCCGCCCGCTGCGCAGCGCCTGCTGGAGGGGTCCGGTCACGTGCTCCTGGCCCACCACCTCGGCGAAGGTCTGCGGGCGGTAGCGGCGGTAGAGGGCGGTGCTCACAGCGACGACCCTAACGGCGACCGCCCCCACCACCCCGAGCAGTCCACCGGCGCAGCGCTCGCCCCCGGGCACGCAAGGACCTCCCACGCACCTGGAAGAGCCCTCCTACCCTTGCTGCATTCCTGCCCTGGGGGAGTTCGGAGAGGTACCACCGCGTGGGAGGCCGGCGCACAGTCTACGCGATGTCGACCTCGGCCCGCCTCCCCCACCTCCGGTCGACCCCCTCGATTTCACCTCCCGTTCACTCCCGTGTACTCTCCTCCGCGGAGGATTCGCATAGCGGCCTAGTGCGCACGATTGGAAATCGTGTTGGGATAAAACCCTCGGGGGTTCAAATCCCCCATCCTCCGCCGATCGAACGCCGCCTCCCGGGAAACCGAGAGGCGGCGTTCGTGCGTGTGAGAGAGTCGGAACCCGCCCACGCCCCGGCACCACCGGGCCCGAACTCGAAGGGATGACGTGCGCCATCGCCTCCCGGCCCAGCTGGCAGCCCTCGCGTGCGCTGCCGGCCTCGCACTGACCGCCTGCTCGGAGCCCGAGCCCGAGGCGCGCTTCCCGCAGACGCCCGTCCCCGGCCACTGCGCCGACTGGGGTGAGCTCCGGGAGCTGGACCACTCCACCGTCCAGGTGCGCGTCCTCAACAAGGGTGCCGGGGCCGGGGCCGCGGCCGAGGCCGCCCGCGAGCTCGAGGGGCGCGGGTTCACGGTGCTCACCACGGGCAACGACCACTCCGACTCCCCGCAGGCCGACGCGATCGTCCGCTACGGGCCGATGGGGCTCAGCGCCGCCCGCACGGTGGCCCTGCAGGTGGAAGGTGCCCGCCTGGAGCGTGACTCCCGCCGCGACCCCTCGGTGGACCTCGTCCTGGGCAAGGCCTTCGACTCCCTCGCCCAGCAGCCGGCTGCCCCCGCCGACCAGGTGCGGATGAACGTCTACAACACCACCGCCGAGCCCGGGCTGGCCGACCGGGCCGCCCGGCAGATGCGCAAGCGCGACTTCACCGTGCGGAAGGTCGGCAACGACCCGGAGCGCAAGTGGTACCCGGAGGACACCGCGATCATCCGCCACGGGCTGCGCAGCGAACCCGTGGCCCGCACCGTGGCGGCCCAGGTCCCCGGCGCCCGGCTCGTCAACGACGACCGCACAGGGTTGTCGGTCGACCTCGTCCTCGGCGGGAAGTACACCTGGGCCACCAAGGACTTCACCGAGCCCGAGAAGGTGCCCGAGACGAAGCAGGGTCCGCGCATCGGGTGCGAGGCATGACCGGGACGAGCCGGGAGGACTGAGCCGTGCAGGATGCGATCGTCACCGACCCCTACGACCCGGAGACCCCGTGGGCTCGCCCCCCGGCCGCCCGCCGGGAGCCGCCGCGACGCCGCCGCCGCGGTGAGGACCTCGCCTTCTGGGGCCTCGTCGCCCTGCTCGCCGCGGCCGCCCTCTACGGCCTCTCCCTGATCCTCGGCCTCTGGCCGGAGGAGGAGTCCACCACCGGGGCGGGCTGCTACGACGAGCTCGACGCCCCCCGGATCTACCTCGCCGACGCGGGCGCCGGGGAGACGGCCGTCAACCGTGCCTCGGAGCAGCTGCGGGCCCGCGGGGTCGTGGTGCTCGGGGTCGCCGAGGCCGAGACCCCGGAGGACGGCGTGACACAGATCCTCACCGGCCCGGACAGCGCCCACACCCGGGACGCGCTGAAGGTCTGGTTCCCGAAGGCCACCGTGGTGGAGGACGCCCGGGACGGGTCGGTCGCCACGCTCGCCCTGTCGAGTCGGGCGAATCTCGTGGAGTCCCCGAAGAAGGTCGGCGAGCCCACCGAGGCCTGCACGGCCTGAGAGGCTGACCGGTGACGACCACCCCTTCCACGATCCGGAGCGACCATGAGGCTCAGCGAGTCCGTCACCGTCCACGCCCCCGTCCACGAGGTCTTCGAGCGCCTGCGTGACCTGGCCGGCGCCCCGGAGCACGTCCCGGGCATCACCGGCATCGAGGTGCTCCGGGGCCCGGCCCGGATGGAGGTGGGCACCCGTTGGCGGGAGACCCGCCGCCTGTGGGGCCAGGACGCCAGCGAGGAGATGGAGGTCGTCTCCCTGCGCGAGGACGACCACTACGAGGTCGTGGCCCACCACGGCGGCATGGTCTACCTGTCCGGCTTCCAGGTGGCCCCGGTGGCCACCGCTCGCGGCGAGGCCACGCGCGTGACCCAGGACTTCGAGGCCCACGCCATCACCCCCGGCGCCCGGGCGGCCAGCCTGCTCATGCGGCCAATGTCGGGCATCATCGCCCGGCAGTGCCGGGAGGACCTGCTGGCGATCAAGGCCTCCTTCGAGGACTGAGCACCCGACGGGGACACCCCCCGCACGCGACGAGGGCGGCCCCTGACGGGGCCGCCCTGGTGCTGACTGGCGGTGACGGTGGGATTTGAACCCACGAATGGCGTTGACCATTACTCGCTTTCGAGGCGAGCTCCTTCGGCCGCTCGGACACGTCACCGCGCGGAAGCGTACTAGACCCGACGCTTCACGAAAAACTCACCCAGCGTTCGCCTGCAGTCCTCCTCCCGGACACCTGCCCGGATCTCGGCCCGGTGGAGCGCCGCCGGGTCCCGCAGAACGTCCCACACCGACCCGCAGGCTCCGGCCTTGTCGTCCCACGCCCCGAAGACCACGAGCGGGATCCGTGCCTGGCCGATCGCACCGGCACACATCAGGCAGGGCTCCAGCGTCACCGCCAGCGCGCAGTCCTCCAGGCGCCAGCCACCCCGCACCGCGGCCGCCTCCCGCATCGCCACCACCTCGGCGTGCGCCAGCGGGTCACCGAGCTCCTCCCGCCGGTTCCACCCCCGCCCCAGGAGCTGCCCGTCCGGACCGACGACCACCGCCCCCACCGGCACGTCCCCCGCCGCCAGGGCACGCTCCCCCGCGGCCAGGGCCAGACCGACCCAGGCCTCCTCCTCGTGCCGGTCCGGGTTCAGGGTGGGCGCCATTCGGTAAGTTTCCCCCATGCGCGTCCACGTCGCCGACCACCCGCTCATCGCCCACAAGCTCACCCGGCTGCGCGACGAGTCCACCGACTCCCCCACCTTCCGCCGCCTGGCCGACGAGCTGGTCACCCTGCTCGCCTACGAGGCCACCCGTGAAATCCGCACCGAGCAGTGCGAGGTGCGCACCCCCGTGGCCACCACCACCGGCACCGCCCTGACCACCCCGAAGCCCCTCGTGGTGCCGATCCTCCGTGCCGGTCTGGGCATGCTGGAGGGGATGGTGCGCCTCATGCCCACCGTCGAGGTCGGCTTCCTCGGGATGGTCCGCAACGAGGAGACCCTCGAGGCCCACACCTACGCCAACCGCCTGCCGGACGATCTCGACCGCCGCCAGTGCTACATCGTCGACCCGATGCTGGCCACCGGGGGGACCCTGGTGGACGCCATCCGCTATCTCGTGGACCTGGGCGCCGACGACATCACCGCGATCGTCCTCATCGCCGCCCCGGAGGGCATCGAGCACCTGGAGCGCGAGCTGGGCCACCTGGACATCCCGATCACCCTCGTGACCGGCGCGATCGACGAGCACCTCGACGAGCACGGCTTCATCGTCCCCGGCCTCGGCGACGCAGGGGACCGACTCTACGGCCTGGCCTGAGCGGGCGGGCGTCCTCGATGGCTGCTGAGCCGGAGGTCGACCTCGACCTCATCGGGCGCTATCTCGTCCCCGGTGAGCGCGTGGTCATCGCGGTCCGCCACCACTGGGTGGTCGTCGCCGAGCCGGTGCTCACCGCGATCGTCTCCCTGGCCCTGGTGCTCTGGGTCGGGGCCGTGGTGCCCGGTCACCTCGTCGTGGTGGCCGATGCCCTGTGGTGGGTGTGGTTCGCCGTGCTGGCCCGCACCCTCTTCCACCTCTGGGAGTGGCGGCGGACCTGGTTCATCAGCACCGACCGGCGCGTCCTGCTCAACTACGGCGTGATCATCCGCCGCGTCGCGATGATGCCGCTGGGCAAGGTGACCGACCTCAACTACGGCCGCAGCGTGTGGGGGCGCCTGCTCGGCTACGGCACCTTCACGATGGAGTCCGCCGGGCAGAACCAGGCCCTCAGCCAGGTCGACCACATCCCGAACCCGGACGAGAACTACCGGCGGATGGTCTCGGAGATCTTCCGGGACATGGGTGACGGCGACCCGCAGACCCCCGACCGCGAGGACGAGGGCCCACGCTTCGACGGCGACGAGATCGAGTGGCCGGAGGAGGACGAGGAGCTCGACCCCACCGACCCGCGGGACCCCTTCGGCATCGCCGACCCCGACGAGGAGGGGTGGGGCCACCCTGCCCCGCAGGACGGGCCCCACGAGGACGGCAGCTGGCGCGCCTTCGACGACACCGAGCTCACCGCCCGCGAGCAGGCCGAGCTCGACCGCCGCCAGCGGGACGCCGAGGCCGAACGGGTGCGGCGGGAGGAGGAGCGGGCCGAGCAGCAGCGCCGCCAGCGGGCCCGTCGCCGCCGCCGCTCCGACGACTAGAATCCCGGCAGTCCTCCGCCCCGTGCCGACCGGCGCGCCGCACGCGGAGCCCGCCGACCCGCACCCCGAGGGAGACCCATGGCCGTCCGCCCCATCACCGTCATCGGACACAAGGCGCTGCACCAGCCCACCAGGAAGGTACGGGAGGTGAACGACGAGGTGCGCACCCTCGTGGCCGACATGTTCGAGACCATGGAGGCCGCCGAGGGCGTGGGCCTGGCCGCCAACCAGGTGGGCGTGCGCCTGCGGATCTTCGTCTACGACTGCACCCACGACCCCGAGGCCGGCCCCGACGCCCGCGGCGTCGTCATCAACCCGGTCCTGGAGAAGGAGCACGTCTCCCCGCTGTCCGCCGACCCCGAGGAGGACGGCGAGGGCTGTCTCTCCGTCCCCGGGGAGGCCTTCCCGACCGCCCGCTCCGACTGGGCCCGCGTCACCGGCACCGACCTGGAGGGCCACGAGGTCGTCGTGGAGGGAACCGGCCTGCTCGGCCGGTGCCTGCAGCACGAGACCGACCACCTCGACGGTCACCTCTACGTGGAGCGCCTCTCCCCGGAGGACAAGCGCCGCGCCCGGGACGCCGTCCGCGACCGGGGCTGGGAGGCCCGCCGCGTCACGAAGTGGGACCCGGCCACGCAGAAGGCCGAAGAGGTCTGAGCACCCGACGCGGGTGACGGAGCCCGACCTCAGCGATCCCGGAAGGCCGCCAGCTCCTCGTCGGCGCGCACCATGCTCTGCTGCGCCGCCGGCAGGTCCCCGCTGGCCTGCTGGGAGGCCGCGAGCATTCGCCAGGCCGTGAAGACGTGCGGGTTGCGCTGCACGTGCTCCGTGGCGGCCGCCACGGCGAGATCCGGGCGCCCCGCCGCGAGGAGCACCTGGTGCTGGGCCACCCGGGCCCGGTGACTCTCCGGCCCGAGGTCCACCGCACGGTTCGCGAGGCGCACTGCCTCGACCGGACGCCCGGCCTGCGACAGCGCGATCGCCTGTGACGCCAGGCAGTCCTGGTCACCCCCCAGCCGCGGACAGCTGGCGGAGAGCAGGGTGGCCTGGGGCACCGGGGCCGGGCCGTAGGAGGGATTCCACGGGGTGCGCCCGGCCGCCAGGTCGGTCAGCGCGGTCCCCGTGCGAGCGCCCACGTTGGGATCCCAGGGCGCGAGATCGGCCGCCCGCTGCGCGTGCTGGGCACCGACCACCGGGCTCTGGCTGGCCACCGCGAGGCGAGCCTGCCGGTAGGCCGCCCAGTCCAGCAGCGTGCCGACCACCATCACGGCCACCACGCCGGTCACCACGAGGTGCGCGAGCGGCCGCCACCGGCGGGAGCGCCAGGGCACGGCGGCGTCGCGGGGCGTGGTCCCGCCGGCGGAGGCCGCGTGGGCCGCGGAGAGCCCCCCACCCACGATGAACGCGCCGGGGACGACGAACACCGGCTCGGTGTAGGCGAACATGAGCGCCGCGGCCATGCCCACCCCCACGCAGAGCGCCGCCGGGGACCACGACGACTGGGGACCCAGGCGGGCCCGCCCCTCCCGGTGATCCCCGACCGGCCGCAGGGCGGTGCGCAGGAGGACGTGGGCCACGACGGCCGCCAGCAGGGTCACCGCCGCCAGACCGACCAGGCCGATCGCCACCGCCGTCTGCAGCACGACGTTGTGCACGCCGTCGAGACGGACGCCGGGGGCGGCCACGGCCTCCCACTCCGGCCCGTACCCGCCCGCGGACTCGGCCACCCACCGGGACGGCCCGACGCCCAGGAGCGGGCTCTCGGCGATCATCCGCGCGGTGTGGCGCCACATCATGAGGCGCACCGTGATGTTCGTCCCGGCACCCTCCTGCTCCATGAAGATGCGGTCGCGGGTGATCGGCAGCAGGAGGACCAGGACGGCGCTGCCGAGCACCACCGCCGCCGGGACGCGCGCCCGGCGCACCCCCTCGGTCCGGGCCACGACCACCAGGGCCAGCGCGCCGGCGCAGAAGAGCCCCAACATGGCACCCCGGGAGGCCCCGAGGATCACGAGGAGACCTCCGGCCACCGCACCGGCCAGGGCCACCCAGGAGCGCTCCCGCCAGGCGATCCACCCCAGCCAGGTGGCGAGCATGAGCCCCCAGATGCCCACCGTCGAGGCGTTGCCCAGGGCGGTCACCACCCGGTACGCACCGCCCAGCGCGTCGCGCAGGCCCATCGACACCAGCACCCAGCCGGAGAGGGTCGCGGACCAAACCGCCACCCGGCGCACCATCGGCCGGCGCAGCAGCAGCGCCCCCGCCGGCAGCATGGCCAGGTAGGCGAGGATCATGAGCAGCCCCTCGTCTCGGGGGAAGCGGCCCACGACGGAGAGCCAGGTGGCGTCCGAGGCGGCGGTGGCCGCCACCACGGTCAGGGCCACCACCCCCATCGCCCACCAGACGGCCCGGGGGAGGTGCGGGTCCTCCCGGTCCGCCCACCAGGTGACCACCCCGGCGGCCAGGGCCAGGGCGATGACCACCCGCCGCACGGGTTCCCGGACGTCGAGGGTCTCCGGGGTGGAGACGAGCGGCAGCACGCCGAGGAGGAGCACCACTCCGGCGACGGCCGCCAGGGCCCCGAGCCCGCTGCGCTCCGAGGAGGCGTCGCGGCCGGCGCGGGGCGGGGCGGCGCTGCGACGCGCGGGGGCAGGGTCGAGGGTGTCCACGGTCGTGGACCCTAGCCACCCACGGACCCGGAGCCCGAACCGTCACCCGGGCCGTGAGCGACCTGACAGACTGCCGCCGTGTGGTGGCTGCTGCTGGGAACCCTGGGCTTCGGCGCCCTCTCCGCCCTCGTCCCCGGGGTGCCGATCGAGGCCTGGCTGGGCGGGGTCGGTGCCCTGGTGGACCAGATCGGCATCTGGCCGGTCGCCTTCGCCGCCGCCCTCGGGCACGGGCTGGGCAAGCTCCCCTGGTACGCGCTGGGTCGGTGGAGCCTGGGCTGGCCGTGGATGCGCCGCCAGATGGAGAAGCCCGCGGTCGCCACGCGCTACGAGTCCCTCGTGGACTGGACGGAGCGCCATCCCGGCTGGGGCCAGGCCACGATGCTCGCCTCGAGCGTCGTCGGGCTGCCACCGCTGGCCGTCTTCATCGTGGTGGCCGGCCAGCTGCGGATGTCCCCGCTGGCCTGCCTGGTCTCCATGACGGTGGGCCGAACCCTGCGCTTCGCGGGGATCCTCGGGGCCTTCGTCTGGGCGATCGATCTGTTCCGCAGTTGACCTGTGCACGCCCCCGAAACCGCCAGCACCCGCACGACTTCCACCCGCCGACCCCTGGGATTTGGACCTGCCCCCGGAATGGGTCTATAGTTGCCCCTCGTTCACGGCAAGCCGTGGATGGGCGCCCGTAGCTCAACGGATAGAGCATCTGACTACGGATCAGAAGGTTTGGGGTTCGAATCCCTACGGGCGCGCTCTGTGTTGAGACAGAGGCAAGGGGCCCCGGCCGGCGGAGACGCTGACCGGGGCCCCTTGCGTCGCCCCGGTGGTCCCTGCCCCACGCTGCGCCGGGCAGGGACCACCGGGCGCCGGGCAGGGACCACCGGGCCCACGGCGCGTCAGCCCTCGGCGGCCTGCTGCTTCTCCCAGAAGGCCTCCCACTCCGGCCCCCACTCCGACCAGGAGCCGGCCAGCGCATCGGCGAGCGACCCTGCGAGGGGCCCGGCCTCACGGCCCCCCTCGGGCATGTCCTCCGGGTCGTGAAGGAGGACCTCCACACCGAGCTCGGCCTTCCCCTCCTCGTCACAGAGGTAGGCGTCCGCGGACTCGAAGCTGTCGCCGAGATCCGGGGTCTCGACCACCACACCCTGGTCACCGAAGGGCTCCATGTCCTCGGCGCGCTGCTCGGCCTGGCACTCCGTGAACTCGTGCTCGCCGTCCCAGGCGTGCGAGATCGTCACCTCCGCCGTCCACTCGGAGGTGAGCTCGGCCTCGAACTCGCAGCTGACCTGAGACGCGTTCACGACCCAGGCCGCGGTGGCGTCACGCGGCTCCGGCACCATGTGGGCGACGTGGTCCAGCGCCTCCGGAGGCAGGTCGAGGCAGAACTGGCCCCCCTCGGGGGTCTGGTCCCGCGCAGCCTTCGCCCGCTCCACCCACTCGTCGTCAGCGGCGCCCGCCACCACGGACTCAACGCCACCACTCCCCTCACCCGACCCACCGTCGGTCTTCTCGGGCCCCTCACCCTCCGGTGCGGGGGAGTCGCCCTGAGCGGACTCCCCGGACGAGGCCTGCCCCCCGCCGTCCGCGTCGCCATCCCCGCAGGCGGACAGGGCCAGGGGCGCGGCGAGCGCCAGCACGGCCAGCCGGGAGAGACGGTGGGCCAGGTGACGGGGCATGCGGGCTCCTCCCCGCGCGGGAACGCGGATGTCGTGGGCAGGTCGCACAGGAACCTAACAAGCCGCGGACGCATCGTCCGTCCCCCGACACGCCCAGGGCCCCTCCGGGCGACCTGGGGGCAGGTCGCCCGGAGGGGCCCTGGGCGGAACACGGCGGAGACGGAGGGATTTGAACCCTCGATGGGGCTATAAACCCCAAACCCGCTTAGCAGGCGGGCGCCATAAACCAGACTAGGCGACGTCTCCCCGCACCGATTCGCACCGGATGCGAGGGGACAGGCTACCTCCTCGGCGCACGGGAGTCGAGCCGCACCCTCCGGCCGTGGCTAGACTGCACGCTACGCATCATCCCGGCGAGACGCCTCAGGCCGCCGCCCCACCGGCCCCAGCAGAACAGTCCAGGAGCACCGTGAGCACCTCCATCGAGACCACACCGCACGGCGCGAGCCGCGGCTGGTCGAACGGGCAGCGCCCGCCCAAGACCCTGGGCCGGGCCGTCGGCCTCACCGTGCTCTCCGGCCTCGTGCCCGGTGCCGGGCTGCTCCTCACCCGGGCGTGGCGCCTCGGCGCCCTCGCCCTGGGAGCCCTCCTGCTGGGCGGCCTCGTTCTGCTCTGGCGCCTCCAGGGGTCCGGCCTGCTCAACACGGCCGTGGGCGTGGCCACCAGCCGCACCCAGCTCTGGACCATCGCCATCGGCCTGGTGCTTCTCACCCTGCTGTGGCTGGCACTCATCGCCTTCACGGCCCGCCTCGCGCGCCCCGCGGGCCTCTCCACCCGGGGCTCGGCCGCCCTCACCCTCGTCGCCCTCCTCATGAGCGGGCTGGTCCTCGCCCCGGCAGCCCAGGCGCTCAACCTCGTGGCGGCGCACCGCAAGGCCGTCAGCACCGTCTTCAGCGAGGCGGACACCGACGGGGACGAGGGCGGCCCGGCGGTCGGCCAGGAGGACCCGTGGGCGGACTTCGACCGGGTCAACCTCCTCATGCTGGGCTCGGACGCCGCCGACGACCGCTTCGGGGTCCGCCCCGACGCGCTCATGGTCATGAGCATCGACCCGCGCACCGGTCACTCGGTGCTCATCGGCATCCCCCGCAACCTCATGAATGCCCCCGTCCCGGCCGGGAACCCCCTGCACCAGCTGTGGCCGAGCGGCTACGACTGCGGGAACGAGTGCCTCATCAACGCCCTGTGGACCGAGGCCGCCGCCCACCAGGAGCTCTTCGGCACCCAGGACAACCCCGGCCTGGTGACCACCCGCGACTCCATCGAAGGGGTCGTCGGGCTGCCCATCCACCACGTCGTGACGGTCGACCTCGAGGGCTTCGAGCAGCTGGTCGACGCCATGGGCGGCGTCGAGATCAACGTGCCCGAGCGGCTCCCCATCGGCGGCAAGGTGGAGAACGGCCAGATCGTCCCGGGCTCGATCAAGGGGTGGATCGAGCCCGGCACCCAGCACATGGACGGGTACACGGCCCTCTGGTACTCACGCTCCCGGGCCACCACCTCGGACTACGACCGGATGGACCGCCAGCGCTGCATGGTGGGGGCGCTCGTGGACCAGTCCAGCCCGCTGGACCTGCTCCGTCGCTACCCCGCCATCGCCGGTGCCCTGGAGTCGAACGTGTGGAGCGACATCCCCGAGTCGGACCTCCGGGCCTGGGCCGACCTCTTCCTGCGGATCCAGGACGGCCGCATGAAGAGCCTCTCCCTGACCAACGAGCGCATCGACACCTCCGACCCGGACTTCGCGGCGATCCACCGCATGGTGGACAGGGCGATCAACCCGCCCAAGCCGAAGAAGAAGCCGTCGACCTCGACCTCGAGCTCCGAGAGCCCCTCCGACGAGCCCACCGAGCAGGACGTGACCGAGGCCGAGGACATGGCCACCACCTGCTGAGCGGGATCACCACCGGCCCCGTGCGAGGACGCCGCCCGGCCCCACCGGAGGCGGGGCCGGGCGGCGCACCGGCGGAGGGCGTGGGATTCGAACCCACGATGGGTGTGCACCCATAGCGGTTTTCAAGACCGCCGCACTAGGCCACTATGCGAGCCCTCCCGAGGCCACCCCGCACGGACGATGCGTTGGCCCCGAGGGCTTTCGCGCGGCGCGCGCAGAGGTGGTCCACCAGTCTACGGCGGGAGCTGCCGAGGCGAGTTCCGGACGTGTAATCCGCCTCGTATCGCGCGTTCTGGCTTGCATCCACACCGTGATGGGCCATGATGGATGCAGTGTCGGCACGCGTCGACCGTCAGTCAGGGAGGAGCTCGGCACCGCCGGGTACCGCCCCCGTTGCATGAGAATGCAGGACGAAGGAGTTCCCATGAACCGCACCGAGCTCGCCAGCGCCATCGCCCAGCAGGCCGACGTGTCCGCCAAGGATGCTGCCGCTGTCCTGTCCGCGATGGGCGACGTCATCTGCGAGACCATCGGCAAGGGCGAGAAGGTCTCGCTGCCGGGCCTCATGACCATCGAGCGCGTCGAGCGTTCGGCTCGCACCGGCCGCAACCCGCGCACCGGTGAGACCATGGAGATCCCGGCCTCCTTCGGCGCCAAGCTCTCCGCCGGCTCGGCCCTCAAGGCCGCTGCCAAGGGCTGATCGCCCCTTCGAGACCACCGGGCCAGCTCCCGCTGGCCCCTCCGCAGGAAACGAAGCAGCACCACACTGAGAGGCAGAACCATGAAGAACAAGATGCTCCTCCTCGTCGGTACCGGTATCGGCTACCTGCTGGGCACCCGCGCCGGCCGCGAGAAGTACGACCAGATCGTCGACCAGGCCCAGAAGCTGTGGGGCGACCCCCGCGTCCAGGACGCCGTGACGACCGCTCGCTCCTCCGCGGACTCGGCCTTCGTCCAGGCCCAGGACCAGGTCAAGGGCAAGGTCTCCGAGGCCAAGGCCAAGAACGCCGACGCCGACACCACCGGCACCTCGTCCTTCGGCCAGACCACCGCGCCGTCCACCACCACGGGCACCGCGACCGCGACCGGCAACGCCTCGACCACCGGCCTCAAGGGTGGCTCGACCTCCGGCTTCCAGCCGACCACCAACACCTCCAGCTTCGGCGACAAGTGAGCCCCGCCCGGTGAGCGGGGCGGTCTCCTGACCGGCCCGCCCCGGGGAGCTCACCCAGAGGTGCAGAAGGGCCCCACCCTGTCGGGTGGGGCCCTTCTGCTGCACCCTCCACGCCGCAGCGGCCCGGCAAGGGCGGGGGGTGGCTCGCTCAGATCATCCAGTGGTCGGCCGCCAGCTCCCGGGGCAGCTCGGGCAGCTCGTAGGTGGAGTTGAGCGGCTTCGCGGGGATCCCACCGACCACCTGACCGCTCGGCACCGGCTTGAGCACGACCGCCCCGGCCCCGACGGCGGTCCCGGAGGCCAGCTCGATGTTCCCGAGCACCGTGGAGCCGGCCCCGAGCAGCACGCGGTCCCCCACCGTGGGGTGCCGCTTCACGGTCTGCGAGATCGTCCCGCCGAGGGTGACGCCGTGGTACATCATCACGTCGTCCCCCACCTCCGCGGTCTCCCCGATGACGACGCCCATCCCGTGGTCGATGACGAGCCGGCGCCCGATCGTGGCACCCGGGTGGATCTCCACACCGGTCACCGCACGGGAGAGCGTCCCGAGCACCCGCGCCGGCAGACGCCCCCCGGGCCGGCTCCACAGGGAGTGGGCCACCCGGTGGGCCGCGATGGCGTGGAGCCCGGGGCTGGTGAGGAGCGCCTCGGCGCGACTGGAGGTGGCCGGGTCGCGCTGCACCACGGCGTCGGCGTCCTCGAGGACCTGGCCGACGAGGCGGCGGAACCCGGCGAGCCGCCTCCCCGCCCCGGCCCTCCGGTCACGGTGACCTGCCCCGCTCACGCGCCGAGCCCCTCGAAGAGGACCGTGGAGAGGTAGCGCTCCCCGAAGTCCGGGACGATGACGACGATGGTCCGGCCGGCCATCTCGGGGCGGGCGGCGAGCTCCAGGGCGGCGTGGACGTTCGCCCCGGCCGAGATCCCGGTGAGGATGCCCTCCTGCTTCGCGAGCTCACGCGAGACGCGCAGGGCGTCGTCCAGCTCGACGTCGACGACCTCGTCGTACACCTTGGTGTCGAGGACCTCGGGCACGAAGTTGGCACCCAGCCCCTGGATCTTGTGCGGCCCGGCCTCACCGCCGGTGAGGATCGGCGAGTCGGCGGGCTCCACGGCCACCACGTGCACCTCGGGGTTGCGCTCCTTGAGCACCTGCCCCACGCCGGTCACGGTGCCACCGGTGCCGACGCCGGCCACGAAGGCGTCGACCTTCCCCTCGGTGTCGGCCCAGATCTCCTCGGCCGTGGTGCGGCGGTGCACCTCGGAGTTGGCCTCGTTGGCGAACTGGCTGGCCAGCACCCCGCCGCGCTCGGCGGCGATCTCCTCGGCCCTCGCGACCGCCCCCTTCATGCCCTCCGGGCCGGGGGTGAGCACCAGCTCGGCACCGTAGGCACGCAGCACGGCGCGGCGCTCGGTGCTCATCGTCTCGGGCATGGTGAGGACGCAGCGGTAGCCCCGGGCCGCCGCGACCATGGCCAGCGCGATCCCGGTGTTCCCGGAGGTCCCCTCGACGATCGTCCCGCCGGGCTGCAGCTGGCCGGAGGCGACGGCGGCGTCGATGATGGCCGCGCCGATGCGGTCCTTGACCGAGCTGGCCGGGTTGGCGGCCTCGATCTTGGCGAGGACGGTGGCCCCGAGGCCCTCGGTGACGCGGTTGAGGCGGACCAGCGGGGTGCCGCCGATGGTGGAGGTGATGTCCTGGTGAATCGTCATACCCAGAGCAACATCACGGCATGTTTCCGCATTCCAAATCCCGCCTGATTCGAAGGTGAGGTGTGCCACACCCGGCCCCCGCGCGCGACGGTTCGTAGACTCCCCCCATGCACCCCCTCCAGCTGCTCACCATCCTCGTGTGCCTGGCCATCACGACCGCCGGCATCGCGCTGCTCACGCGCGCCGTGATGCGCATCCTGGCGGTCGTCCGCCAGGGCCAGGCCGCCGTCGGGCGCTTCGACGACCCGGTCCAGCGCACCACCACCATGTTCCGGGAGGTCCTGCTCCACCCGCGCATGCTGCGCAAGAAGTGGGTGGCCATCGCCCACTGGTTCACGATGCTCAGCTTCGGGGTGCTCTTCCTGACCCTGGTCACGGCCTACGGCCAGCTGTTCGACCCGCGCTTCGCACTGCCGCTCCTCGGGCACTTCCCGCCCTTCGAGTGGCTCACCGAGTTCTTCGCCTGGACGGGTCTGGTGGGCATCGTCTTCCTCATCGTCCTGCGGCAGCTCAAGAAGCCCGCCGCGGCCGAGAAGGAGACCGGCAACGCACGCCGCAGCCGGTTCTGGGGGTCCACCTTCTGGCAGGCCTACTACGTCGAGTTCACGATCCTCGGCGTCGTGCTGTGCATCCTGGCCCTGCGTGCCCTGGAGTACGCCCTCGGTCGCGTGGAGGGGGCCGAGCACGCCAGCGCCCTGCACTTCCCGCTGACCGCCTGGATGGGCTCGGCGCTGACCGGGCTCTCCGCCGGCACGCTGGGCGCGCTGATCATCGCCGTGGCGCTGGTCAAGATCCTCATCTCGATGGCGTGGATGATCACCATCGGCCTGCAGCCCACGATGGGTGTGGCCTGGCACCGCTTCCTGGCCTTCTTCAACATCTGGTTCAAGCGTCACGCCGACGGCCGCACCTCGCTGGGTGAGCTGCAGCCGATGATGGTGGGCGGCAAGCCGCTCACGAGCATGGACCAGCTCGAGGAGATCGCCGAGGCCGACGAGGGCGACGACGAGCTGCGCATGGGTGTCGGCTCCATCGAGGACTTCACCTGGAAGGGCCTGCTGGACTTCACCACCTGCACCGAGTGCGGCCGCTGCCAGGAGCAGTGCCCGGCCTGGAACACCGAGAAGCCGCTCTCGCCGAAGATGCTGGTGATGAACCTGCGCGACGCCGCCTACGCCCAGGCGCCGTGGCAGAGCGCGACCCTCACCGCATCGGACCCCGACTCGCAGGTGGCGGCGGGCTCCCCGGAGGACTTCGACATCCGCCAGCTGGTCGGCGCGACCGAGGGTGACCCGACCATCCCGTCCGGCGGCGCCGTCATCGACCCCGACGTGCTGTGGAGCTGCACCAGCTGTGGTGCGTGCGTGGAGCAGTGCCCGGTGGACATCGAGCACGTCGACGCCATCGTGGACATGCGCCGTAACCAGGTGCTCATCGAGTCGGCCTTCCCGAGCGAGCTGGGTGGCCTGTTCAAGAACCTCGAGAGCAAGCAGAACCCCTGGGGCATGGCCAACTCCACCCGCATGGACTGGGCCAAGGGCCTGGACTTCCCCATCAAGCAGGTGGGCTCGGACGTGGAGTCGCTCGACGAGGTCGAGTACCTCTTCTGGGTGGGTTGCGCCGGCGCCTTCGAGGACCGCGCGAAGAAGACCACGCAGGCCGTCGCCGAGCTGCTGGACATCGCCGGGGTCGACTTCGCCGTCCTGGGTGACGGCGAGGCCTGCACCGGTGACTCCGCCCGCCGTGCCGGCAACGAGGTGCTGTACCAAATGCTGGCGCAGCAGAACGTGGAGATGTTGAACGAGGTGGGGGCCACGAAGATCGTGGTGACCTGTGCGCACTGCTTCAACACCATCAAGAACGAGTACCCGCAGAACGGCGGGAAGTACGAGGTCGTGCACCACACGCAGCTGCTGAACCGCCTGGTGCGCGAGAAGAAGCTGCAGCCGGTCGCGGCCTCCGAGGTGGCCACGCCGTCGCCGTTCGCCTCCACCGCCCCGTCGGTGACCTACCACGACCCCTGCTACCTGGGCCGTCACAACAAGGTGTACGAGGCGCCGCGCGAGCTGATCGCCACGCTGCCGGGTGTGGAGTACCGGGAGATGGAGCGCTCCAAGGAGAAGTCCTTCTGCTGTGGCGCCGGTGGTGCCCGCATGTGGATGGAGGAGAAGCTCGGCTCGCGGATCAACGTGAACCGCACCGAGGAGGCCATCGACACGGGTGCCGAGCGCATCGCCATCGGTTGCCCCTTCTGCCGCGTGATGATGAGCGACGGCCTGACCGCAGCCCAGGAAGAGGGCCGCGGCAAGGACGTCGAGGTCGTCGACGTGGCGCAGATGCTGCTCGCCGGCGTGCGCCGCGGCCAGGAGGAGGACGCCGCGGCCGGTGTGGTCACCGACGAGCTCGTGGACGGCACCACCACTGACGGTGCGGCCAGCGACGCCGAGACGCAGCGGATCCAGATCCCCGACGACATCTCCGAGCTCACCAAGGCGGGCTCCAGTGCCGCCGCCGGGGCAGCCCTTGCATCGGGCTCGGGCTCGGATGACGGTTCCGAGGGTGACGAGGCTGCCTCCCGTGTCTCGGCCGAGGAGCCGCGCGAGTCCGATGGTGACGACGCGGAGGGCCCCGTGGGTTCCCGCGTCGACGAGGACGACCGCTCCCCCGAGGGCGAGACCACCGTGGACGAGCAGGGCGCCGTCGGGCAGGTCGAGGAGGACCGGGCTGCGGGTGAGGAGCCTGCGGACGCCGTGGACGAGCCGGCAGCGGCCGGCGCGCCCTCGGACGACACGACGAATGCCACCGGTACCGCCGGTACGACGACTGGTGACGCTGCTGGTGCTGCCACCGCCGCCGGTGGCACGGCCCCACAGGCCTTCACCGGAGACCGAATCGGCGCCGACACGC
Organism: Kytococcus aerolatus; assembly: GCF_900187395.1. Lineage (GTDB taxonomy): Bacteria > Actinomycetota > Actinomycetes > Actinomycetales > Dermatophilaceae > Kytococcus > Kytococcus aerolatus. The sequence continues at coordinate 1,449,812 of NZ_FYEZ01000001.1, read as the reverse complement.
CCACCCGCTTCGGCTGGGCCTCGCAGGACGGCGCCCCCGCGGGCGGCACCGCCGCGTCCGCGTCCCAGACCGCCCCCGCGGCGGCCGCTGCCTCGGATGCCGACTCCGACAACACCGCCGCCGCCGAGACCGCGACCGCTGCAGCCACCGTAGATACCGCCGACGGCACCACCCCGGAGGCCGAGGCACCTGCACCGGCGGGACCGAGCGCTGGCACCGCCCCCGCGGCCTTCACCGGTCAGCGCATCGGGGCCGACACCCCCACCCGCTTCGGGTGGGCCACCGATCAGGCCACTGGCGCGCCGTCGACGGGCCAGGCAGGAGCACCTGCCACCGAGGCCACCGACGCCGCCCCCGCGGCCGAGGCAGCTTCCAGTGCCGAGCCCCCCCAGCGGGAGGCGGCCAGCACCCAGGGAGCCGGATCGGTGGATGCTGAGGCGTCCGCAACCGAGGCCACCGTTTCCCCGGGTGCCGCAGGCGTCACGGGCACGGGCAGCGCACCGGCGGGGCACGGCGGCGACCGGATCGGCGGGGAGTCGCCGCGCCGCTTCGGCTGGGCCACCGGTACCGGCGGAGAGCAGGCCGAGGGCGCGGCGCCCGCCGCTGCGGCCCAGCCCGAGCCCACGGTCACGGCGGCCACACAGGCCTCCCCGGAACCCGCGACGGAGCAGCACTCCGAGAGCGCGGTGACGGAACAGACCTCGACGACCGTGACGACGAGCCAGGCCACCCCGGCCGGCCCCGCCACCCCGGACGATGACGCCGCCCCGGCGGCGAGCGGGCCCATCGGCACGGCCCCGGCCGGCCACTCCGGTGACCGGATCGGCCTCGACTCCCCGCAGCGGTTCGGCTGGGCGACCGGCCGCGGCAGCGACCAGGACGCGACCGAGGGCGAAGCGTCGACGTCCCAGGCGGCCGTGACCGAGGCGACGGGACCGAGCACCTCGACCGAGGAGCCCACCCCCACCGTCTCCGTGCCGGCCGACAGCTCCGATCAGCGGACTGCGGCCACCGCACCGCAGGGCCACACCAGCACGACGATCGGAGCTGACTCCGCATCGCGATTCGGGTGGGCCCAGGGTGGCGCGCAGGCCGCAGAGGCAGAGGTCGAGAGGGCTGACACGCCGCCGATCGATGAGTCCCACGCCCCGGTCACGTCCACGGGCGTGATGCAGGGCGATCGGATGGATGACATCGGCCAGGAGCAGCAGCCGCAGGAGGCCGCCGACCGCCAGCCGCAGGAGGTCGTGGACCCAGGGACCACGAGCACCCCGGCTGTGGTCTCGGGCACTCAGATCGTGGAGGACGACGCCTCGGTCAACCAGGGTTCGACCGAGCCGACGGCCACGGGGTCCGCCGCTCCTGAGGCCGACGCTTCTGAGGCCCCGCCGACGGGCGGCGCTCCGGTCGAGGTGCCGAACGTGGGCGAGCGAGCATCCCGCATCGGGGCTCACTCGCCAGCGCTGCGCCTGGGTGCCTGGAAGGGCTGAGCCGGGTCGGTCCGGTACGGGAGTCCGCTGCAGGGTGATCCTGCGGCGGGCTCCCGTCGTTGTGGGGGCAGGGGTGCCCGCGTGCGTGGCGGAGCCGGTGATGGGATGGCTCCCTTCGGCGTCGGTGGCCGACGCCACCGCCGTGCTGGACACCTTTCACGTGGTCAAGCTCGGCACCCAGGCCGTCGATGAGGTCCTTCGCCGCGTCCAGCAAGAGACCCCACCGACGTTCGAAGAGAGGGACGACCTACCATACGTATGGTAGGTTAGCCGAGTGGCAACGAAACCTGACATCCTCGATGCGGCTCTCGACGTCCTTCGCGCCGGTGACCCGCTGACGATCGACGCCGTCGCACGTGTCGCCGGCCTCACCAAACCGGGTGTGGTCCATCACTTCTCCACGAAGGAGGGCCTCGCGCTGGCGGTGTTGGACCACCTGCTCGAGCAGTGGGAGGCCGAGCTGACCGCACGCGCTGGTGCCGACGCGGATTCGACGGCTCGCCTTCGGGCCTACGTTGAGTACGCACTCCTGGGGGACATGGATCCAGCCGACCTCGCACTGCTGGCAGACCCACGTCTTCGCGACAAGCTGTCGGCCCGGTGGGCCGATCGGATGGCCGTCTGGTTCGGCGAGTCCACCGAGCCTCACGTCGCAGCCGTCCGACTCATCGCGGACGGCGCCTGGATCGATCGCTGTCTCGGCATGCTTCGCCTTGACGAACCGCAGCGCACTGCCGTCGTCGACGTGGCCCTCTCCCTCGTCGCAAAGGACTCATAGTCATGAAGAAATGGGTGTTTCTCGCTCTCGCGATCGGCCTCGAAGTCACCGGTTCCCTTTCGCTGAAAGCCGCCCTCGACGCACCCGGCTTCTACGCCCTCGTCATCGCCGGCTACGTCGGATCCTTCCTCGCCCTGTTCATCGCGCTGCGCAACGGGATGAGCCTCGGCGCCGGGTACGGGATCTGGGGGGCCAGCGGCGTTGCCCTGACGGCGATCATGTCTTTCGTTCTCTTCAGCGAGCCCATCACCTTCGTCATGGCCATTGGGATCGCCCTCATCATGGCCGGCGTACTGCTGGTCGAACTCGGCTCGCAAGCCGCCCACAAGAAGACGGAGGCAACGTCATGACTGTCCTCGCCCTCATCTGCCTCACGGCCGCGATCATCGCCGAGGTCACCGCGACAGTCTCGCTGCGCATGGCGAGCACCGGAAAGAAGCTGTGGTGGATCGGCGTCGGCGCCGGCTACGTCTTCGCCTTCACGATGCTCTCCGTCGTGCTCGCAGAAGGTGTCGCAATCGGCGTGGCCTACGGGATCTGGGCCGCCGCGGGCGTGGCGATCACCGCGATCCTCAGCCGCATCTTCTTCAAAGAACCTCTCACCTGGGTGATGAGCCTCGGACTGATCCTGATCGTCGGAGGAGTCCTCCTCATCGAACTCGGCGCCGCACACTGACGCGCTGAACAGCCTGAGTAAACACCTGAGCTGGCAAGTGCCACGGCGGCTGGCGGCTCGCTGGACATTCGGTGGGGATCAGGTCTGGAGGCCGGCACCGACCCGCCGCGCCCACCCCACACGCTCGAACCCCGCCCCGCACCCCCCGGGCGGAGCAGCCACGCCCTCAGCCCGTCAAGACCTCCCACGGGAACACCGGCGGCGTCTCGCCCCTGGTTCGTCCTCGATGCGTCAGGGTGCGAGCGCGGGTGCGCTCCTCGATGCGGGGTGCGTCAGTCGTCGGACAAGGCGCCCCGGAGGCGCCGGGCGACCTCCGCCGGCGTCGGCTGGTTGTCGCCGTAGGCGGCGTCCACCACCCCGGTCGTCCGGATCTGCGTCGCCAGGTCCGGCAGCCCGGGCTGCAGCTTCTCCAGCTCGGGCGAGAGGAGCTCGAACAGCCCGGTCATCCCGCGCGCCCCGCCCATCGACGAGGCCCGCAACGGCCCCAGCGCCGCCCACCGTGGCCCGAGGGAGGTGCGCACGACCTCGTCGATCTCCTCCGGCGTGGCCACCCCCTGCTCCACCAGGTGCAGCGCCTCGGCCAGCAGGACGAACTGCAACCGGTTGCCGATGAAGCCCTGCACCTCCGCGCCGACCACCACCGGGTGCTTGCCCACGGCACGGTAGGTCTCCACGGCCGCCTCCACCGTCTCCGGGCGCGTGTCCTGCCCGCTGACGACCTCCACCAACGGGAGCACCAGCACCGGGTTGAAGGGGTGGCCCACCAGCATCCGCCCCTGCTGGAGGTTGTCGCGGGAGATCTCGCTGGAGGTGATGAAAGAGCTAGAGGTCGCCAGCACCGTTCCCGGCCCCGTGGCCGCCTCGAGCTGCGCGAAGGTGCGCCGCTTCCACTCCAACTCCTCCGGCCCGGACTCCTGCACGTGCTCCGCACCCTCGGCCGCCTCCTCCAACGATCCCGCCACCGCGAGCCGCTCACGCACCTGCTGGATGCTCACCTCACGCCCCGCAGCCGTCAGCGCCCCGGCCGCGTCGGCCGCCGCGTCGTCGAGCGCCGCGTCCAGGCCGTCGCGCGGGTCGAACACGGCCACGTCCCAGCCGTGGCCGGCGAAGATCCCGGCCCAGCCCAGACCGATCGTCCCGGCCCCGATGACGGCCGCCCGCCGCGCGCTCACAGGTTCTCCTCCACCCACGCGCTGGCGACCTCCTCCGGCGTCTTGCCGTCGGTGACGTCGATCTGCATCTGCGCGAGGTCCTCCGCGGTCAGTTCCGAGGAGACCTTGTTCAGCGACTCACTGACCGTGTCGTCCGCCACCTCCGAGGAGAGCAGCGGCACCACGTTCTGCGCGCTGAACAGGTCCTTGTCGTCCTCGAGGATCACGAAGTCCTTCTGCACGATCGACGGATCGGTGGTGAAGATGTTCGCAGCGTCGATCTGGCCGTTCTCCAGCGCCTGGGCCGTCACGTTGCCGCCAGCGCTCAGCTCGCGGAACTTCGCGAACTCCAGCCCGTAGACCTTCTTCAACCCGGGCACCCCCTGCGCGCGCTCCTTCCACTCCGGGGGGCCGCCGAGGGTCATGTCCCCGGCCTTGCCCTCCAGGTCGGAGATCTTCTCCAGTCCCTGATCGTCGGCCGTGGCGCGGGTGACGACGACGTTGTCGGCGTTCTCGGCCTCGGAGTACTCGAGCACCTCCAGCCCCTCGGGCAGGCTCTTCTCGAGGGCCGCGTAGACCTCGTCGGCGTCGGTGACCGCCAGCTCCTTGTCGAAATAGGTCGCCAAGGTGCCGATGTACTCCGGGATGAGGTCGATCGAGCCGTCCTGCAGGGCCGGCAGGTAGGTCTCGCGGCTGCCGATCTCCAGCTTCTTCTCCACCTCGACGCCGTCGTCCTGCAGTGCCTTGGCGTAGACCTCGGCCAGGATCGTGCTCTCGGTGAAGTTCCCGCTGCCGATGGTCACCTTGCTCGCGTCACCCTCCTCGGTGGCGCTGGGGTCCTGCGTGGGGTCGCCACCGCAGGCGGCGAGCGTGAGGGCGCTGACCGTCGCGAGCGCGGCGAGGGAACGGGTGGGACGCATGGTCACTCCTGGGAGATCGAGGGGGTGGATGGGGGTCGGTAGGTAGTCGTGCGGGATCAGCAGGTGCAGCGGTCGGGAGCGCGGTCGTCATCGTGCCTCCTGGTCGGCCAGGCCGGGGCTCACGACGAGCTTCTGCACCAGGGTGAAGACCAGCTCCATCAGCAACGCCAGGCCCGCCACGAGCAGCGCCCCGCCGGCCATCTGCGTGTAGTCGCGCGCCGCGAGCCCGTCGATGAGGTAGCGCCCCAGCCCGCCGAGGGAGACGTAGGCGGCGATGGTGGCCGTCGCGATGATCTGCAGCAGCCCCGACCGCACGCCGGAGAGGATCAACGGCAGCGCCACGGGGATCTCCACCCGCCGCAGCACTTGCATGCCGGTCATCCCCATGCCCTTCGCCGCGTCCCGCGCGGCCGGGTCCACCTCCGCGATGCCGGAGTACACCCCCGAGAGCACCGGGGGGATCGCCAGCACGGCCAGCACGATGAGGCTCGGTACCACGAACGCAGCATCACCGGGCAGGTGCGGCGCGAGGAGCACCCACCCCAGCAGCAGCAGACCCAGCGAGGGCAGCGCACGCAGCGCCCCGGCCAGGTTCACCACCACCACCGAGCCCTTACCCGTGTGCCCGATCCACAGGCCCAGCGGGACCGCCACCAGGCAGGCCAGGGCGAGCGCCGCGAACGAGTACGCCAGGTGCCGCAGCACCTGCATCCAGATGCCGTCCTCCCCCTGCCAGCTGGCGGGGTCGGTCAGCCAGGCCACGATCTCGCCGACGATCATGCGCGCACCTCACGCAGCCACGGGGTGAGCAGCCGGCGGAGCAGCAGGATCACCGCATCGAAGAGCAGGGCGAGCAGCACGCACCCGGCCATGCCCACGGCGATCATGCCCAGGTCATCCCGGTTGAAGCCGCGTGTGAAGAGGATCCCGAGCTGCGGGATGCCCACCAGCGCGGCCACGCTCACGATGCTGACATTGCTCACGGCCGCCACCCGCAGGCCCGCGGCGATGACGGGGACCGCCAGCGGCAGCTCGACGCGCGTCAGCCGCCGCCAGCGCCCGAGGCCCATCGCGGTGGCGGCCTGCCGCACGTGCTCCGGCACCGCCCCCAAGCCGTCGGCCACGTTCCGCACCAACAACGCCACGGTGTACAACGACATCGCGATCAGCACGTTCACCGGGTCGAGGATCTGCGTGCCGATGATGCCCGGCAGCAAGATGAACAGCGCCAGCGAGGGGATCGTGTAGAGCAGCGCACTGCCGGAGACCAGGGCCGTCCGGAGTCGCGGAACCCGCGCGGCCACCCACCCCAGCGGCAGGGCGAGCGCCAGCCCGATCAGCAGGGGCAGGCCCGCCAGGTAGACGTGCGCGAGTCCGAGCTCCCAGAGCTCGGACCATTCGACATTGCCGATCTCGCTCACGGCGCACTCCCCACGGCGGCGTCAGCATCCTCCCGCCCCGGGCGCTCGGGACGGGGCTCGTCCTCGTGGCGCGAGGCCGGGTCGGCGCGGTCGGTCTCCGTGATGACGTCGAGCACGTCGTGCGGACGCACCGTCCCCAGCAGCCGCCCGTCATCGTCCACCACCACGCCGCGCTGGCTCGGGGAGGACAGCGCCGCGTCGAGCAGGGCCCGCAACGACCCGTCGCGGCGGGCGAGCGTGCCCCCCAGGCGCAGCTCACCCTCCCGGGCCGTGCCGCCCGCATCGGCCCGCAGCCACCCCAGCGGATGGGACTCGTCGTCCACCGCGAGCACCCAGTCGGCCCCGCGCGGCAGCGGCTCGCCGATGCGGACCGCGTCCTCCCGCTGCAGCGTCACCTCCCCGGTGTGGAAGGCCAGGGAGCGGTACCCGCGGTCGCGCCCCACGAAGTCGGCCACGAAGTCGTCAGCGGGACGGGCCATCACGCGCGCCGGGGAGTCGACCTGCGCCAGGTGGCCGCCCTCCCGCAGGATCGCGACCTGGTCCCCCAGCCGCATGGCCTCGTCGATGTCGTGGGTGACCAGCACGATGGTGGTGCCGATCTCGTCCTGGAGGCGCAGGAACTCCTCCTGCAGCCGCTCGCGCACGATGGGGTCGACCGCGCTGAACGGCTCGTCCATGAGCATCACCGGCGGGTCGGCGGCCAGGGCCCGGGCCACCCCGACGCGCTGCTGCTGCCCACCGGAGAGCTGGGCGGGGTAGCGCTGGGCGAGGTCCGGGTCGAGCCCCACCCGCTCAAGCAGCTCCCGCGCCCGGGTGCGGGCCTTCTGCTTGCTCCAGCCGACCAGTAGGGGCACCGTCATGACGTTGCGCAGCACCGTCTGGTGCGGGAAGAGCCCGCCGTGCTGGATGACGTAGCCGATGGTGCGGCGCAGCTCGTTCGCGTCGAGGTCCGTGTTCGGGCGCCCATCGATGAGGATCAGACCCTCCGAGGGCTCGACCATGCGGTTGATCATCCGCAGGCTCGTCGTCTTGCCGCAGCCCGACGGCCCGACCAGCACTGTGATCTGCCCTGTGGGGCACTCCAGGGTCAGGTCGTCCACGGCCACGGTCCCGTTGCCGAAACGCTTGCTCACGCCCTCGAAGCGGATCATGCGCACGACCCTACGCGGGGCCACCGACAACCGCATCGGGACCAGCACCGGGCACCCGGGCGACGCTCACCCCGTCGGGGAGGGCCGCCTCAGAGCTCGGTGCGGTGGAAGTTCGCCCAGCTGCGGGAGGCGGTGGGGCCGCGCTGCCCCTGGTAGTGCGAGCCGTACTTCGCCGAGCCGTAGGGGTGCTCCGCGGGCGAGGAGAGCTGGAAGAAGCAGAGCTGGCCGATCTTCATGCCCGGGTGGAGCACGATCGGCAGGGTGGCCACGTTGCTCAGCTCGAGGGTGACGTGGCCGGAGAAGCCGGGGTCGACGAAACCGGCGGTGGCGTGGGTGAGCAGGCCGAGGCGCCCCAGCGAGCTCTTGCCCTCCACGCGGGCGGCGACGTCGACCGGGAGGGTGATCTGCTCGTAGGTGCTGGCCAGCGCGAACTCACCGGGGTGCAGGACGAAGGGCTCCTCCGGGTCGACCTCCACGAGACGCGTCAGGTCGGGCTGCTCCTGCGCCGGGTCGATGACCGGGTACTTGTGGTTGTCGAAGAGCCGGAAGTAGCGGTCGAGACGCACGTCGACGCTGCTCGGCTGGAGCATCACGGGGTCCCACGGGTCGAGGCGGACGTCACCGGCATCGATACGAGCGCGGATGTCGCGATCCGAGAGCAGCATGTGGTGAGGCTATCGCTCCCGCCAGCAGCCGAGTCACCGAGCCGCTCGCCTCCCCGGCCGAGTCGTCCACAGCCCACCGAGCACCCCACCCCCGGGAGCGTGTACACTCTGACGTCACACCCGCGGGTGTAGTTCAATGGTAGAACATCAGCTTCCCAAGCTGAATACGCGAGTTCGATTCTCGTCACCCGCTCCACCGGCCCCACTCGGCAGCCCCGAGTGGGGCCTTCTCGTTCACGGGCCCGCCCCGCAGGCGCTGGCACGCCTCCGGGGGAGCCCGCCGGCCCCCTCCGGCGATGCCCGTTTGCGGCTGACTGGGCCGATCCCGCCCCGACAGGAGGGCGAGTGGTCGCCAAGCACCCCCGACCCGTGTAGTGTTGGGCTCGTTGTTGAAGTTGGTAGAGCGAAGCACGACAGCGACCTCCAGTCGTTGGCAAGTCTGAATCTCTGGCATCACGCAATGGCACCCCCCGGGGTGACCGACAAGCGGTCCCCCACCTGTGAAAGAAGAGAGACAGACATGGCTACTGGCACCGTGAAGTGGTTCAACGCTGAGAAGGGCTTCGGCTTCATCGCTCCCGACGACGGCACCGCCGACGTGTTCGCGCACTTCTCCGCGATCAACTCCTCCGGCTACCGCACCCTCGAGGAGGGCGCCAAGGTCGAGTTCGAGACCCAGCAGGGCCCGAAGGGCCTGCAGGCCGCCAACATCACGCCGATCGGCTGATCGAAGCACCTGCTTCAGAAGCGCCCCGCACCTTCTTGGTGCGGGGCGCTTCTGCGTGTCCGTGCGGCGCCCTGGCCGTCCCGAACCCACCCTGTGCGACAAACCGGCCACCCGGGGCCCGCCTGTGCGACGAATTGGTCGCCCTAGCAGCCAAACCGCCACACGGGAACCGGGCCGAGCGGCCGAAGCGTCACACGGCCAGGCGCGGAACGGACTCGACGAGACGTCGCGTGTAGTCGCTCCCCGGGGCGGCCCACAGCTGCTCGGTCGGCGCCACCTCGACCAGCTCGCCGTGGCGCAGCACGGCCACCCGGTCGCACACGTGCCGCACCACCGAGAGGTCGTGGCTCACGAACACCAGGGTGAGCCCCATCTCGTCCACCAGCTCGCCGAGCAGATCGAGCACCTGGCCCCGCACCGACACATCGAGCGCGGAGACCGGCTCGTCGGCCAGCAGGATCCGCGGGGAGGGCGCCAGCGCACGGGCGATGCTGATGCGCTGCCGCTGCCCGCCGCTGAACTGGTGCGGGTGGCGCCGCATCATCGCGGCCTCCAGCCCGACCCGCTCCAGCAGCTCGGCCACGCGCTCGTCCACCTCCACGCGGGGCGCTCCCTGCACCAGCAGTGGCTCACCGACCACGTCGCGGACGGTCATGCGGGGGTCGAGGGAGTCGCGGGGGTCCTGGAAGACCATCTGCACCGTCTGCCGCAGCCAGCCGAGCTGCCGCTCGGGCACGCCGGAGACGGCCCGCCCCGTCACCTCCACGGAGCCCTCGGTGGGGCTCTCCAACCCGGCGAGGAGACGGAGCAGGGTGGACTTCCCGGAGCCCGACTCCCCCACGATGCCGAAGCGCTCCCCCTCGGCGATCTCGAGGCTCACGTCGTCGAGCGCCACCACCTCGGACGGGCGGCTGAACAGGCTGCGTCGGGGGCGGGTGTAGACCTGCCGCACGTCGCGGACGGCCACCGCGGGCTCAGCCCCCGGCGCGGCGGACGGGACCCCGGAGCGCGTCCCGAGCCGGGAGGCGGCCACGAGCTGCTGCGTGTACGGGTGCTGCGGGTCGGTGAACACCTCGGCCACGGTGCCCCGCTCCACGACCTGACCGTCCTTGAGCACCACCACCCGCTCGCACACCTGCGAGACCAGGGCGAGGTCGTGGGTGATGAAGAGCAGGGCCGCGTCGTGGGCGGCGGCGCCTTCGAGGATCTGCTGCACCACGGTCGCCTGCACGGTGACGTCGAGCGCGGTGGTCGGCTCGTCGCAGATGAGCACGTCGGGGTCGTTGGCCAGGGCGATGGCGATGACGACGCGCTGCCGCTGCCCGCCGGAGAGCTGGTGGGGGTGGCTGCGCGCCACGGCCTCGGCGTCGACCACCCCGACGGACTCGAGGAGCTCCACCGCCCGGCGCTGGGCGGCGTCGCCGCGCGCGGTGCCGTGGATCTCCATGACCTCGGCCACCTGGTCGCCGACGCGCATGGTGGGGTTCAGGGCGCTCATCGGCTCCTGGAAGACCATCGAGAGGTCGCGGCCGCGCAGGCGGGACATGGCGGCGTCCGAGGCGCCGACGACCTGCGTGGTGCCGCCTCCGTCCTCCGGGGTGAGCTCGATGGAACCCGTGGCGTGGAGGTTGTCCGGGAGCAGGCCCATGATCGCCAGCGCCGTGAGGGACTTGCCGGAGCCGGACTCGCCGATGAGACCGACCCGGTCACCGGCCTCCAGGGTCAGGTCGAGGCCCTCCACGAGAGTGCGGCGCCGGGTGTGGACGCCCAGATCACGCACCTCGATCCGGGGACGTCCAGGGGCGTACCGGTGCGCATCTCGACGGTCGACGTGCGGACCGGTGCCCATCTCGCCGCCGGTGTCCAAGGCCGTGCTCACGGTCGTGCCCCGACCCGCTCCTGCCGCATGCGCCGGGTGTGCACCACGGCCATCACCGTCAGGAGGAGCACGGTGGCCAGGAAGAAACGCCCACCCGTGGCCTCGGCCGCGAGATAGGCCACGAGCCCCAGGGCCACACCCCACGGGTAGTGGTCGCTCCCGGTCGTGTGCTGCACCCAGGCCATGACCAGACCGAAGGACAGGACCGGGAGCAGCGCCAACCAGGGGGCGGAGGTGGTCAGGATCATCCCGACCGCCAGCACACCGAGGGCCACCACGGTGCCGAGCCATGCCTTCATGCGTCATCCTCCGAGGTCGCCAGGAACAGGGCCGTGCTCACTGGTCCACCACCTGCATCTGGGGGTCGTAGCGGTCGCGCAGGCCGTCACCGAGCAGGTTGAAGCCGAGCACGGCCAGGGCGATGGCCAGCCCCGGCACGATCGCCAGCCGGGGCTCGGTGGCCAGCATCGACTGGCTCTCCTGCAGCATCCTGCCCCAGCTGGGGGTGTCGGGGGGCGTGCCGAAGCCGAGGAAGCTCAGGCCCGCCTCGGCGAGGATGGCCAGCGCGAAGCTCACCGAGGCCTGCACGATGACCAGCCCGAGCACGTTGGGCAGCACGTGCCGCCACCCGATGCCGGCCGGCCGCCGCCCCGCCACCCGGGCGGCGGTGATGAACTCCCGCGGCAGGATGCCCAGCGCCCCGGCCCGGGTGACACGGGCGAAGGAGGGGACGCTCGCCAGGCCGATCGCCAGCATCGCCGAGGTGGTGGAGGCCCCGAAGACGGCCGCGAACATGATCGCCAGCAGCAGCGCCGGGAAGGCCAGCCCGATGTCGGCGGCGCGCATGATGAGCGCGTCCAGCCAACGCGGGCCCATCGCCGAGAGAATCCCCAGCGGGACCCCCAGCACAGCCGCCACCCCCACGGCGATGAAGCCGACGTAGAGCGTGGTGCGGGCCCCGACGAGGATCTGGCTCAGGGTGTCGCGGCCGAACTTGTCCGTGCCCAGCCAGTGCTCCGCGCTCGGGCCCTGGAGCCGGGCGGAGGGGACCACCCGCATCGGGTCGTAGGGGGTCCACACGAAGGAGACCAGCGCCATGAGCACCATGACGGCCACGAGGGTGCCGCCCACCAGCAGGTAGGTGCGGCCGGCCCGGCTCGGCGGACGGTCGGTGCTCATGCGCGCCCCCCGATCCGCGGGTCGATGAGGACGTAGAGCACGTCCACCAGGAAGTTCACGACCAGCACCAGGGCCACCAGCACCATCACCACGTCCTGCACGAGGACCAGGTCGCGCTGGGCGACCGCGTCCACCAGCAACGAACCGACGCCGGGGATGACGAAGACACGCTCGATGACGACCGCCCCCACCAGCATCGACGTGAGCGAGAGCCCCAGCACGGTGACCACCGGGACGGCGGCGTTTCGCCACCCGTGCCGGACCAGGGCCTTCCAACGGGGCAGCCCCTTGGCGCGTGCGGTGCGGATGAAGTCGGTGTCCATGACCTCCAGCACTGCGTTGCGCACGTAGCGCGCCAGGATGGCGGCCTGCACCAGGGCCAGGGAGATCGCCGGCAGGGCGAGCTTGCGGAGGAAGCCCACCGGGTCCTCCGCCGGCACCGACCAGCCGCCCGAGGGCAGCCAGCCGAGGCGCACCGCGAAGACAGCGATGAGCAGCATCCCGGCGAGGAAGGCCGGCACGGCCATGCCCAGCTGGCTCACCGCCGAGAGCACCACCCCCACCGAGGAGCGGTGCCGCAGCGCCATGAGGGCCCCCACCGGCACGGCCAGCAGGAGGGCCAGCAGCATCGCCGTCCCCACCAGCCACAGGGTCACGGAGAAGCGGTCGACGAGCTGCGGGGCGATCTCCGCCTGCGAGACGTACCCACGCCCCAGGTCGAGCGTGAACCACCCGGCCAGCCAGTCCAGGTAGCGCACCGGCCAGGGCCGGTCGAGCCCGAACTCGGACCGCAGCCGGGCGACGGACTCCTCCGAGGCGTTCATCCCCAGCGCCACCCGGGCCGGGTCACCCGGCACCACCTGCATCACCGCGAAGACGATGAGGCTCGCCGCGAGCAGGCTGAGCACCAGCACCGCAGTGCGGGAGGCGAGGCGGAGGATCATGGGCCGCAGCCTACGGCCGCCACGACTAGATCGAGACCTTCAGCGGTGCTCGTCCGGTTCGAAACACCCACACCACCGACCCGATGACCCAGCACAGGGCGCTGAGAACCACAGAGGCCCCTGAAGGCGCTGTGGAAAGACTCACCACAGGCCAGGGCACCCACGTCGGGGCTCCTATCACCTGACCGGCGATGATGAACGCACAAGCGAGACCAGCACCCAGAGCACCCCAAAAGGGCTTGGCAATCCCCACGATGGTCAGTGCCGCCCCACTCGCGACCAGGCCAGCACACGTCACCTGCGTGAGAACGCCCGGATAGATAACAGCACTCACTGGAACCCCCTGTACCTGCGATGTGGCGTCCCGAATCTGGCTCGGCCACCACTGCGCGACTCGAAGCCCCGCCACGGGGAGCATCATGCAGGCGAGTCCCACTATGAGGCATGGGAGAACTGCCCAGATCCGCAATCGTGAAGCACCTGCTGTCTCCCAACTCGGCATACGCGGCGAGAACATGCACACGATGGCGATGGCAGCGACCACCAGCACGACCTCCCAGAGGCGCAGCGAGCGATCGGAAGGGCCCCCGAGCTGCACTGACTGCCCCCAAGTCAAACTTAAGACCACGATGTTGAGAAGCCCCACCGCCACCGCACCCCACAGGTGGCGGCCTGCGACCCACAGTCTGGCTCCGGTCATGGGATGTCACTGGCCTTCAACGTGCAACGTTCGACGGCGGTCCGATTCTGCGCAAACCACTCACTCAGTTCCGAGCGCCCGACTCCTCGGAATGCTCCCGTAGCACTACCTCCTCGCCCAATACTCTCCAACGAGGCCGCTAGGTCGCTCGCAAGGTCCACAGCAGTCGAGCTTGAACCGTTTGGGTCGGCACATTGGCTGGCTCCGCTCATCGAATAGGCCAGTTCACGACGAGTCTGATCGACATAGGCCTGCTCATCAACACCAGCACCCGTGCGAAGCACAATGTCCGCAGTCACATTCCGGGATGCTCCAGGAGTCGACACCGTTGCCCCACTCACTCCTGCTACTTGGAGAATGCTGTCCACCTGTGGCCCCCACTGCTTGACGAGGTCAGCCTCCTCCGGTGCAGAACAGATGCTGGTGCGACCGACCTGTTGGCACTCTGCCTCACCATGTGGGATCACCAGGGTTGGGCGCAGCACGATCGATAGAGCACCAGCAGCGACTGTGACACCGCCTAGGAGGACAGCCTCCCGCGGCATCAGACGTGACCGCCTCGGGGTGCTCAGGAGCCACATGGACCACATGAGAAGAGAAGCGGTCCCCAGCGACAAGATCGTAAAGCGCGACAGGACGGCCGGCCACGAGAGAGACCACCCAGGGGATGGAAAACTGTTCCCCCACCACGGGCTCACACTTGCCAGTGGAGTCCCCTGGACCTGAGCCGGCACAAATATCAGAAGGAGCACTCCAACCGGCGCCAGAACCATTGCCCAGCGACCCCACAAGAGGCCTAAGAGGTAACCCAGAGGCACCCAGGTCGCCATCAGCACGACACCAAAGCCCGCCCCTAGAAGATCACCGAAAGTGGGTGCCCCGGGCGCCCCACGGACCAGGTGCACCACATAGGGCGCAACGCCCAGCAGCGTTCCCGCCCAGACGGCCCCGGCGAGTGGCAGCAACTCTCCTGTGACCAACGAGGGTGCAGAACGACCCGCTGCACGCCCGGGGACAAGGCTCTCGACCCGGTGACGACCCCCCGTCACAGCTCCCCACAGACTGGCAGCCAGGGCACCCCATGGCGCATAATCGCGAATCACCAGGGGAAGACGACCCCAACCCACAGGAGGCCAGGCCGTCGGGATCTGTGTGAAGAAGCCGAGCGCGACGCATAACAGCAACAGAATCAGGGACGCCGGGTGATGAACTGCCTGCAGTCTGCTCACGCGGCGATCGATCCATCCGCAAGAATGGCGCGATACCCCGCTTCAAGTGGAGAAACCTCTCCGGGGCTTCCGTGAAGCGCCAACTCGTTTACTGCCCCGTCGAAGATCAACGCCCCCTCATTCATCACGAGGACCCTCTCGGCAATATGCGCCAGATCCTCTACTATGTGAGTCGAAATGAGGACGACTCGCGACTGGCCGATCAACGCCAGCGAATCCCTCAGACCCTGCCTCTGGACAGGGTCCAGCGCAGCTGTCGGTTCATCGAGCAGCACCACCTTGGGATCGTGGGCAAGGGCGCACGCGATACCTAGCCGCTGTCGCATACCCCCCGACAAGGATCGAGCTCGACTACGGGCTCGATCCGTAAGCTGAACGGCATCGAGAGCACGATCCGCCGCCGAGGCCACCTCCCCGGAAGGCACCCCTTGCGACCACGCCGCGACCTCTACGTTGCGCTTGACCGAGGACCACCCCATAACCTCAAAGCGCTGGGGAAGATACCCGAGATCCCGACGCACCGCATCCAGGCCTGAACCTGGACGGCCATTCTCAAAGGCAGTCCGCCCCAGGGCCATCACCGACCCTTCAGCGGGTGTCACATGCGTAGCCAGAATGGATAGAAGACTGCTCTTTCCGGCACCATTCGGCCCCAACAGACCCATGACCCCGGGACCCGCAGAGAAGGACACCCGATCCACTGCCACCCGACGCCCAAATCGCTGGCTCACCGTGGTGACCTCTAAAGAAGGCCTCATTCGCCCCTCCGCTCCGACCTCAGTGATCAGTAGGTGAAGGAATTAGATGCGACGGATTCACCCTTCACCCCATAGATCTTGGTGAAATAGACATCGCCACTGCTTCCACCACCGCTGAGCCATCGCCGCCCAGTGGTCATGCGCTGCTGAAACGAAGAGACCACATAATCAGGCCCCCACTTGGCATGGATCAACTTCCCCGTCACCTCGCCAGGTGCGCACCCCGTCCCCCCACGTGAAACCTTACCCACCACAGCCCCCTGATTTCCATAATAGGGTGTGTCAGCATAGATGCGACAGTTTGCCCCGTCAGAAATGTTGGCAGCCTGCGCAACCATGGGCAGCATAGCCAGGGTAGTCGCGATCAAAACCCCACGAGTCACTGCCTTCATTGTCTTTTCCCTCCATGATGCGGGGCGGCCCACCCCCTGCTGGAGAGACTAGCCCCCCCCGGACTCTAGGAGCAAGCTGCGACTCAGCGCTTCTCGCCGTGCGCGGCACGAACGGCCGGCATGTCCATGCCCTCGCCCCACATGGTCACGTTGCGGGCCTGCGGCAGTTCCGACCGGCGGAAGGTCGGCTCGTCGCCCCGGCTCAGCTGGCGGTCGTAGTTCTTGAGCAGCGCGATCGCCAGGCCACCCAGCGGCAGGATGGCGATGAGGTTGATGGTGGCCATGAAGCCCATCACCAGGTCGGCGAGATTCCACACCAGGGCCACCGAGCCCAGCGCGCCCAGCGCCACGCAGACGACGACCAGGAGGCGGAAGACCAGGATGACCGGCTCCGCCCGCCGCCCCGCGAGGAAGCGGATGTTCGCCTCGCCGTAGTACGAGTTCCCGAGGATCGAGGACCACGCCAGGAAGAAGATCACGACCGAGAGGAAGGGGCCCGCCCACTGGCCCACCTGACCCTGCAGCGCCGACTGGGTGAGGGTGATGCCCTGCGGGTCCTCCAGGCCGTACTGCGGGTTGGAGAGCAGGATGACGAAGGCGGTGGCCGAGCAGACCACGATCGTGTCGAAGTAGACGCCGAGCGCCTGCACAAGGCCCTGCTTGGCCGGGTGGCTCACCGAGGCGGTGGCCGCGGCGTTCGGCACCGAACCCATCCCGGCCTCGTTGGAGAACAGCCCGCGGCGCATGCCCTGCATGAGCGCCGCACCGATCCCGGCGCCGGCAATCTCCTCGAAGCCCAGCGCGTGGCCCACGATGTGCCGGAACATGGCCGGGACCTCGGTGATGTTCAGCGCCACCACCACCAGGGCGAGGATCATGTAGAGCGTGGCCATGACCGGGACGACGACCTCGGTGACCGCCGAGAGGCGCTTGATGCCGCCGAAGATGACCATGGCCGTCAGGCCGGCCAGGACGAGCCCGACCACCAGGGCGACGTTGTCGCCGTCCAGGTTGCCCTGCACCGACCCGGCGATCGAGTTCGACTGCACCGCGTTGAAGACGAAGCCGTAGGTGAAGGTGATGATCACCGCGAAGAGCGCCGCCACCGGCTTCCAGCCCAGGCCGTCCCGGATGTAGTACGCCGGGCCACCGACGTACCCGTCACCGCCCTTGACCTTGTACAGCTGGGCGAGGGTGGACTCGATGAAGGCCGTGGCCCCGCCGAGGATCGCCAGACACCACATCCAGAACACGGCGCCCGGGCCACCCAACGAGATGGCCACGGCCACACCCGCCACGTTGCCCGTGCCCACGCGCGAGGCCGCGGAGACGGTGAACGCCCGGAAGGCCGAGATGCCGTCGTCGGAGTCCGCCCCCGGCTTCTGCAGGATGGTGCGGACCATCTCTGGCAGGCGGCGCAGCTGCACCACCCCCGTCCGGGCGGTGAACCAGGCTCCGGCGGTGACGAGCAGGACGATCACCAGATACCAGTAGTACCCGTTGATCGTCGCGATGTCCTTGGCGAGGGCGTCCATGGGGCGAAGGGTACGGCGCGCCGGGCCTCAGCGACGAAGCGACGAGAGGTCGATCCCTTCGCTCACGGAGTTCTCCGGGATGCCCCGTAGGTCCGCGTCGGCCACCACCAGATTGGGCAGGAGGAAGAGGAAGTCCGCGGCGGCCTCCTCGCTCACCCGGCGGGCGGCCTCCTGCATGGCCTTCTTCTGCTCCGCCTCGCTGCCCGCGTCGGCCTCCTCGAGGAGCTGCTGCACCTCGGGATCGTCGAAGCGCAGGTAGTACTCCGGGTCGCCGAAGAGCACGCCGAGGTCGCGCGGCTCCACGTGCGCCACGATCGAGAGGTCGTAGTCGGCGCCGCTGTGGACCTGCTCCAGCCAGCCAGCGGGAAACTCGAGCTGGTCGAGCCTCACCTCCAGCCCGGCCTCCTCCAGCTGGGACTTCACCACCTGCCCGCACTCCGTGGCGTAGGGCAGGGTCGGCACCCGCAGTCGCAGCGGCTCGTCGACCCCGGCCTCCTCGACCAGCTGCCGGGCCTTCTCCAGGTCGTACGGGTAGTCGCCGGTGCGGTCCTCGTACCAGGGGTCGGTGGGCGGCACCATCGAGCCGATCAGCTCACCCTTGCCGGCCCAGCAGGTGTCCACCAGCCCCTGGTGGTCGATCGCGTGGCGGATCGCCTGGCGCAGCGGCTGGGACTGCATCGGGGTGCTGGAGTGGTTGAAGGACAGGACGACCTCGCCGTTGGTGGTGCCCTCGATGACCTGCAGGTCATCGCGCCCCTCGAACTGGGAGAGGGACTCCGGGGCCTGCACGGTGGTCTCGAGGTCGATGTCCCCGGTGAGCATCGCGTTGTTCAGGGCGGTGCCGTCCTTGAAGTAGCGGAAGACCGCCGTCTTGAAGTAGGGCACCTCACCGCCGAAGTCGTCGCGGCGCTCCAGCGTGATGCGGTCGCCCCGCTTCCAGGACTTCAGCTCGTACGGCCCGGAGCCGACCGTCTCCTTGGCCAGCTTCGCCTGCGTGTCGCTGGGGAAGATCGCCCCGACCCGGGTGGTCATGTTGTACAGCCAGGCGTTGCTCGGGCGCTCCAGCGTCACCTTGACGGTGCGGTCGTCAACGGCCTCCGCCGACTTCACGACATCCATCGTGGACTTCAGCGAGCTCGTCCAGGCGTCGGACTGCACGGCCTCGATGCTGGCCACCACGTCCTCGGCGGTGAGCTCGCTGCCGTCGGAGAAGGTGCGCCCCTCCGGGAGGGTGAAGGTGTAGGTGGTGCGGTCCTCGGAGATCTCGTGGGACTCGGCCAGGGCGTCGACGATCTCGCCGGACTCCGGGTCGACCGTCACGAGGGTCTCGTAGACGTTCCCCAGGAGGAGCTGCGGGATGGCCGCCCCGTCGGCGGTGCGGAAGTCCAGGCTGGCCGGCTCGGCCACCAGGCCGAGGGTGAGCACCTCGTCGGACGGCTCGGCGCTCTCCTCGCCCGACCCCTCGCCCCCACCGGTGGACTCCTTCCCCGACGCGCCGGCCCCCTCCCCGCCGGCGGAGGAGGCACCACCGCCCGCGGACCCACCGGTGCTGCTCCCGGCGCTGCACCCGGCGAGGGCCAGCGTGGTGGCGAGGACGGCGGTCGAGACACGACCGAGATGACGCATGACTGCTCCTTGCTAACCCGTGCAGCCCCGTTGCCGCGCGGTGACGCGCACAGTATGGGCCACCCCCACGGAATCCCCGTGGGTGGTGCGAGCGTTCCCCGAGGAGTCCGCCGTGCAGGAACCCGCCCCACCCACCCGACCACCGGAGGAACCGTGCCCCGCACCGTCCAGCTGTTCGAGCCCCTGACCGTCGGCGAGCTCGAGGTCCGCCACCGGGCCTGGGTGGCCGCCATGTGCCAGTACTCCTGCGACCCGCTCACCGCACCGGGCGTGCCGAACGACTGGCACCTGGTGCACCTGGGCGCCTTCGCGACCGGCGGCGCCTCAATGATCGTCACCGAGGCCGCCGCCGTCACCCCGGAGGGGCGGATCTCGCCCCACGACGCCGGCCTGTGGAACGACGAGCAGGTGGCCGGGTGGCGGCGCGTCAACGACTTCGTCCACGGGCTGGGCACCGGTGTGACGACCGCCGTCCAGCTCGCCCACGCCGGGCGGAAGGCCTCCACCTGGCGGCCCTTCGACACCGACGGGCGCAGCGGCTCCGTGGCGCCGGGGGCCGACGCCGATGGACGGGCGACCTCCCCGGAGACCTCCGGGTGGCAGACACTCGCCCCCACCGACGAGGCCTTCGGCGAGCTCGCCGCCCCGCGGGCCATGACCGAGGAGGAGATCCGCGCCACCGTCACCGCCTTCGGGGACGCCGCCGAGCGCGCGGTGGAGGCCGGCTTCGACGCGGTGCAGGTGCACGGCGCGCACGGCTACCTGATCCACCAGTTCACCTCGCCGCTGGTCAACACCCGCACCGACGCGTGGGGTGGCTCCGAGGAGGGGCGTTTCCGCTTCGGGCTGGAGGTGGTGCGCGAGGTGCGCCGCCGCGTCCCGGCCTCGATGCCGGTGCTGCTGCGCATCTCCGCGACCGACTGGGAGGAGGTCGAGGGCGACCTGGCGATGATGTCCCGCTTCGCCGTCGCGGCCGCCGACCTCGGCGTGGACATGGTCGACGTCTCGGCCGGCGGCAACCTGCCGCGCCCGACCATCCCCACCGGGCCGGGCTACCAGGTGCGGCTGGCCACGGAGATCCGCGCGGCGCTGCGCGAGGCCGGGCACGAGATCCCGGTCGGCGCGGTGGGTGAGATCAGCTCGCCGCACCAGGCCGAGACGATCGTCGGCCAGGAGCAGGCGGACCTGGTGCTGCTGGCCCGCGCCGCCCTGGCCGACCCGCACTGGTGGATGCGGGCCGCCCACGAGCTCGGGGCCCAGCCGCTCACGATCGGGCAGTACGAGCGCGCGCGACTGGACCGATTGGCCTGAGGCTCAGGCCTTGTCGCGCACGTAGGCGGCGGCGTCCTCGTCGGAGAGGACCGATCCCTCCCCGAGCAGGGAGACGATGAGCCCGTCCACCCGGGCCTTGATCTCGTCGCGCGCGGCGCGGACCGCGTCGACCTCCTGCCCGATGAGGCGGACCGGCCAGTCCTCGCGACGGCGGGCCAGGAAGTCCTCACCGAGGTCGGGATCGGCCATGGTGACCACCACGTCCGCGGCCCGGAGCACGTCCTGCTCCACCGGCTGCGGGTACATGTGGGTGGTGTCGATGCCGCGCTCCTGCATCACCTGCACCACGGCCGGGTCGATCTCCTCGTGCGGGTCGATGCCAGCGCTCATCACGTGGATCCGGCCGCCGGAGTACTTGTCGGTGAGGGTGGCCGCCATCTGCGTGGCGCCGGCGTTGTGCGGGCTCACGAAGATCACGACCGGGATGCGCGTGTTCGCCGCACCGCGCTGCTGGGCGAGGGCCTTGAGGCGGTCCTTGGCCTGCCGCTCGGCCAGGACCGGGACGAAGTCCTTGATCTTGGCGTTCGCCTCCCGCTCCGCACGGGCCCGCCGGAGGGCCTCGGAGACCTCCTCGCGACTGAAGACGGCGTCGAACTCGTGGAGGAGCCGCTCGGTCGCACTCTCGTACTGCTTCTCGATGCCGGGCTGGGCGGTCATGTCGTGCCTCCTTGCGCCGACCCCGGGGCCGGCCTCGGTCGTGCGCTAATGCGCCCTGTCCGCACGACGCTAGTGGCAGAGGTCACGTCTGAACAGGGGGTGAACCATGCCCGCTCAGGCGAAGAACGCGCCGATCCGCCGCCAGGCGTCGTCGTCGAGCGCATACCAGCTCCAGGAGCCGCGCCGCTCGCGGGTGAGCAGCCCGGCGTCGACGAGCACCTTGAGGTGGTGGCTGACCGTCGGCTGGGCCAGGTCGACGACCGGCTGCAGGTCGCAGACGCAGACCTCGCCCGCCTTCGCGGCCCGGACGGCCGCGACGATGCGGACCCGGGCCGGGTGACCCAGGGCCTTGAGCACGGTGGCCGCCTCCTCGTCGGGCACCCGGTGGAGGGCCACCCCGCAGTCCTCTGCCCCCGTCAGCTCGCCCGGGGGCGTCTCCGGTGCGGACACGCTCCACCTCCCTCGCGTTGACTTCGGTCGCTCCATCTTGCCAGAATCGACATATCGATATCCATCGATATGTCGATTCAGATCGACCCGGTGGATGGGCTGATCCCCCTCCGGCCCATCCACCTCCCTCCTCCGGCCCAGCACCCTGCCCCCCTCCCCTCGAGAGCGTGATGAACTCAGCACCCAGCGCGTCCCCCGCCGCCCCGCCGATGGACCCCACCGCCCGCCTGTCCACCCTGGACCGCTTCCTGCCCGTCTGGATCGGCGCGGCCATGGCCGCCGGACTCCTCCTCGGCCGCCTCGTGCCCGGGCTGGACTCGGCCCTCGACTCGGTGAAGGTCGCCGGCGTCTCGCTGCCGATCGCCATCGGCCTGCTGGTCATGATGTACCCGGTCCTGGCCAAGGTCCGCTACGACCGGCTCGATGAGGTCACCGCCGACCGCCGCATGCTCGGCTCCTCCCTGCTCCTCAACTGGATCCTCGGCCCGGCGCTCATGTTCGCCCTGGCCTGGCTCCTCGTGCCCGACCTCCCGGAGTACCGGACCGGCCTGATCATCGTCGGCCTGGCCCGCTGCATCGCCATGGTCATCATCTGGAACGACATGGCCTGTGGTGACCGTGAGGCCGCCGCCGTGCTCGTGGCGATCAACTCGGTCTTCCAGGTGCTCATGTTCGGCGTGCTGGGGTGGTTCTACCTGTCCGTGCTGCCGGGTTGGCTGGGCCTGGACACCACCGGCCTGGACGTCTCGATGTGGGAGATCGCCCGCAGCGTGCTGATCTTCCTGGGCATCCCGCTGGTGGCCGGCTTCCTCACCCGCCGCTTCGGCGAGCAGGCGATGGGCCGCGCGCGCTACGAGGACCGCTTCCTGCCGGCCATCGACCCGTGGGCTCTCTACGGCCTGCTGTTCACCATCGTGGTGCTCTTCGCCCTGCAGGGCGAGCAGGTCACCTCCCACCCCGGGGACGTGGCCCGGATCGCCCTGCCGCTGCTGGCCTACTTCGTCCTCATGTGGGGCGGCTCCTACGCCCTCGGACGCGCGGTGGGCCTGGGCTACGAGCGCACCACGACGCTGGCCTTCACCGCCGCCGGCAACAACTTCGAGCTGGCCATCGCCGTGGCCATCGCCACCTTCGGCCTGAGCTCCGGCGAAGCCCTGGCCGGGGTCGTCGGGCCGCTCATCGAGGTCCCGGTGCTGGTCGGCCTGGTCTACGTGTCACTCTGGCTGCGTCCGCGCCTCTTCCCCGCCTCGCCCCCCGCAGGAGCCCGCTGATGACCAGTCGCCCCGCCGTGATGTACGTCTGCGTCCACAACGCCGGCCGCTCGCAGATGGCCGCCGCCTGGACCCGGACCCTGGGCGGGGACCGGGTGGAGGTTCGCTCCTCCGGCTCGCAGCCGGCCGACGCCGTGAACCCGGCGGCCGTGGAGGCGATGGCGGAGGTCGGCATCGACCTCGGCGCCGTGACCCCACGGGTCCTGACCCGGGAGGACATGGAGGCCTCCGAAGTCGTGGTGACGATGGGCTGCGGCGACGAGTGCCCCTACGTCCCCGGTGTGCGCCGCGAGGACTGGGAGCTGGAGGACCCGGCCGGACGCCCCGTCGAGGAGGTCCGCCCGGTCCGTGACGAGATCCGGCGCCGCGTGGAGGAGATGCTCCGCTCGCTCGGGGTGGAGCCGCTGCCCTGGCCGCGCCCCGCCGAGCGCATCGTGACCTTCGTGTGCAACTCCAACCGGGGCAAGTCGCAGATGGGCGCCGGGCTCATGCGACGCCTGGCCGTGCCCGGCGTGCAGGTGCTGAGCGCCGGGGTGGCCGCCGCGCCGCGCGAGAAGGGCGTGAACGACGAGTCCGCCGAGAGCCTCGAGGCCGTGGGGGCGACCCTGGCCGGGGAGCACCCCAAGCAGCTCACCCCCCAGCTGGCCGCAGCGACCGACGTGCTCGTGGTCATCGGCGGCGCGCAGCCCGGGCCGGAGCTCGAGGGGCACCTCCCGGCGGACGTGCGCCGCTGGACCGTCGACGAGCCGAGCGAGCGCGGCATCGAGGGAGCGGAGCGGATGGCGCTGATCCGCGACGAGATCGACACACAGGTGGCGGCGCTGGCCGAGGAGCTGCGCGACTGAGGGGCAGCGCTGGACACCGGGGACCGAACAGGAAGGGCCAGCCCATGAGGAGGGCGCAGGAGGTGGACGTCGCCGTCGTCGGTGGCGGGCAGGCGGGACTGGCGACGAGCTACTGGCTGCGCCGGGCCGGCATCGAGCACGTGGTCCTCGACGCGGCCGACGGGCCGGGCGGTGCGTGGGGCCGGATGTGGCCGAGCCTGCACGCCTTCTCCCCGCCGCAGTTCTCCTCGCTGCCGGGCTGGATGATGCCGCCCTGGCGCGGCGAGGGCTCGTTCCCCTCGCGCGAGCACGTGGAGGATTACCTGACGGCCTACGAGGAGCGCTACGAGGTGCCGGTCGAGCGGCCGGTGCGGGTGGAGGCCGTGCGGGACGGCGGTGATCGGCTGCTCGTCGAGGGTGTGCGGGGCGGGGAGGCCGTGACCTGGGCGTCCCGGGCCGTAGTGAGCGCGACCGGCACCTGGTCACGGCCCTTCTGGCCGGCCGTGGCGGGGATGCGGGAGTTCCGGGGCGCGCAGCTCCACTCGGCGCAGTACCGCGGGCCGGAGTCGCTGCCAGCCGGGCGGGTGCTCGTGGTGGGTGGGGGCAACACCGGGGCGCAGCTGGCGGCCGAGCTCACCGCATCGCACGAGGTGGTGTGGGCGACGCAGCGCCCGCCGCGGTTCATGCCGCCGGAGGTGGACGGCCGGGTGCTCTTCGACGTGGCCACGGCCCGGCGGGCGGCGCTCGACGCGGGGCGCCCGGACGACGGCGGCGTGGCGGCGCTGGGCGACATCGTGCAGGTCCCGGAGGTGCGAGCGGCCCTGCAGGAGGGGCGGCTGGGGGCGGTGCCGATGGTGGAGCGGCTGACCACGGCAGGGGCGGCGTGGGGGCCTGTGGGCCATTCCACACAGGCTGTGGACAACCGTGTGGACGCCGGTGTGGACGAGGGCGCCGAGGATGGTTCCACGTGGAACGAGCCGCCCGTGCCGCCCGGCGAGGTGCTGCCCCTGACGGCGGTGCTGTGGTGCACCGGCTACCGTCCCGCGCTGGGACACCTGCGCCCGCTGGGGCTCCGCGGCGAGCGGGGGCGGGTCGCTGTGGCGGAGGGATCGATGACGCGGGCGGCGGGCGATCCGCGCCTGCACCTCATGGGCTATGGCGACTGGACCGGGCCTGCCTCGGCGACGCTCATCGGGGTGGGGCGGCCGGCCCGGGCGGCGGTGCGGGAGATCGGTGAACTCTTGGGGGCGGGGCGCGGCGGTTCTTGACACCCCCCCCGGGGCGGTTCAGATTGCCTGAGCACGCCCCCGTGGGGGACCTGGTCGTGCATCCACCGAGGCAAGGACGCCATGGACCTGACCGTTGACCACCTGGCCTTCCGTTACCGCCGGCGGGAGGTCTTCACCGACCTCTCGTGGGCGGTGCCCGAGGGCTCCCGCACGCTGCTGCTGGGCCCGAACGGCGCCGGCAAGAGCACACTCATGAAGCTGTGCGCCGGCATCCTGCGCCCTCGTGGCGGCTCCGTCACCCTGGACGAGAATCCAGCGAGCCACCGCCAGCTGCAGGAGGCCGTCGCCCTCATGCCCCAGCACGCCACCCCGGTGCCCCGGCTGACCTGCCGCGAGCAGGTCTCCTACGCAGGCTGGCTCGCCGGGCTCGACGGCCCCACCTCCCGCCAGCGCAGCGTGAGCGCCCTGGAGTCGGCCGGGCTGGCCGACCGCTCCGACGTCCGCGCCACCGAGCTCTCCGGCGGGCAGCTCCGCCGCCTCGGGCTCGCCGAGGCGCTCGTCCGGCGGACCGGCCTCCTCTTCCTGGACGAGCCCACGGCCGGCCTCGACCCGGCCCACCGGGCGCGCTTCCGCCGAACCCTCGCGGCCCTGCCCCGGGAGACCAGCATCGTGGTGAGCACGCACGAGACCCACGACGCCGGCGACCTCTTCGACCGCGTCTGCATCCTGGACGAAGGGCGCTTCCGTTACGACGGATCCCTCGAGGGCCTGCTGGCGCACACCGGCACCCCGACCATCGAGGCCGCCTACGAGTCCGTCCTGGAGCATGCATGAAAGCGCTGACCGCCCTCCGCTGGACCCGGGCGCCATTCGTGGCGCTGGGGCTGCTGGCCGCCGGGGCGTACATCGCCTCCGGCATCAGAACCGACCTTCCCCACCCCCCGGACACCGTCGCCAACACGGACCACGCCCTCCGCATCCTGGCCCCGCTGACGCTGGGCACGGCGGCAGTCCTAGCAGCGAGCCTGTCCCGGTACGTCCGCGACCACGCGGTGGGGCGCTCGTGGTGGGCCGGCATGGCACGCCTCCTCTGGCCCGTCCCCGTGATCGCGGTGGGCGCCTACCTCGTCCTCCAGGGCTGGGCCTTCGCCACCGGGCCGGCGCCCTTCCCCACCGGGCTCAGCCTCTGGATGCTGGGCCTGGGCTGCCTCGCCCTCGTCACCTGGTCCGCGGTGGGCACCGTCATCGGCAGTGGTGGCCAGTTGTGGCCGGTTCCGGTGGCCGCCGCTGCGCTCTTCCTCTTCTACAGCTACCTCCCGGCCATCGAACCGCCTTGGCTGCGCCAGCTCCCCGGCACGCAGGTGGGCTGTTGCGGCATCGACCTCAACCCTGCCCCCGAGACCCTCCTGGTGAGCACCGTCGTTCTCGGCGGGCTGCTGGTCGTCGCCCTCGGGGCAGGCCTCGTGCACCGGGGGCGGGCCGCGATCCTGACCCTCGGGATCCTCGCCGTCCTGGGCGTCGGGAGTCTGCTGGCAGCCACCGGCAGCCACCGGGACAGCTACGCGCTGGCCGAGCCGCGGCCCGACGAGACGGTGTGCACCGGTTCCTCCCCCGAGGTGTGCCTGTGGCCGGAGTGGGAGCACGAGGCACCCCGTGCCGCCGAGGCCCTCCACCGGGCGCAGGCGAACCTGAAGGCTGCCGGCGCGCCGCTGCTGGCCGACCCGATGAGCGACTACACCACGGACCCGCAGATTCCCGGCCTCGGGTACATGACGGGGGCCGGCGACCACCAGATCGTCGCCAACGCGGCGTACACCACCCTGGCCCAGAGGGCTGGGACCGCGTACTGCCAGAACCACGACCTGACGGGCGCCTCCATGGTGCTGGCCCGCCTGGCCGGGGTGCCCCGATCGACGCTCGGCAGCGGCACCCCGCTGCCACCGGAGGTGAGCAAGGTCCTCCGTGCGTCGACCACGGAACAGGTGGCATTCATCGAGCGTGAGGTCGCCGCGGTGAAGGAGTGCGCTCGATGAACGAGTGGTGGCGTGCGCGTGGCGGGACGCTCGTGGCGATCTGCTGCGGGATCGGCATCCCCGGGCTGCTGGTGGCGGCACTCGCCCTCGGGCGGATCGACCTGTGGCAGGTCCTCACGGTCGCCCTTCCGGCCGTGCTTGCCTGGTCGCTGACCGGGCGGGACGACTCCCGGGAGAGGTACGCCGTGAGGCCGGTGCGCTACGCGGACGCCCTGCTCGTCGCGGGAGCGACCGTCCTCTCCGCGGGCGCGCTTGCCGCGGCACTGTTCGCCTGGGGCGGGACCGGCAGGCTGACCTTCGGCGCCTTCCTGGTGTGGCAGCTGCCCTTCTCCGCCGGTGTGGCGGCGCTTGCGATGCGCTGGGTGAGCCCGGGCGCGGCGGCGGCCGTGGCGGCGGCCGTGTCGGTGGGGCTCTGGCTGACGCGCTACCTGTTCGGCCCCACCGCCGCGCTGATCCACCAGGAGTCACCGGTGTGGCTGGCGGTGGGCGTCTCGGGGCTGGTCTTCGCGGCTGGGCTCGTGAGCCTGGTGGTGCCGCGCAGCCGGTAGGAGGGCAGCCGGGTGGAACGCGACACCCGCGCATCTGCTCGTCCACATGTTCCAGGCCACCCCTTGCCCTTGTAGATCACCTGTACTACTCTGGCTGCAGGTGGTCGAACAGGGGGTTCGGCCGGTGAACCGCCATCGAGGGGGTGGTGTGGGTGTCCGTGATCGCTGCGGAGCAGGCAGGTGTCCGCTCCTGCCCCGAGTGGGTGGAGCTCGAGGCCGCCCTCACCGAGGCCGGGGCGGCCATGGCCCGCGTCATGCAGGCCATGGCCGCCGCCGGAGCCGCCGACCTCCCGGTCGGGACGCCGGAGCTCACCTGGCTGACGCAGACCGCAACCCGGCTGGCCCGGCAGGGTGAACGTGTCCGGGTCCGGTCCCACGGGGTCCTCACCGCCGCCCAGCACGCATCGGGCGTGACCCATGACGACGCCGCGCAGTTCGCCGCCCGGAAGAACGCTGCGGACGCCGGCAGCACCCGGCGCGACGCCCACCTGGCCGAGGCACTGGGCAACCTGGCGCCGGGACCCTCCCCGGCGCCAGCGGGTGAGGAGCCGGCTCGCACCGGCCCGGTGCAGCGGCCCCTGGCCACCGCGATGGACGCCGGCCTCGTGGACTCCGTCCACGCCCGGATCGCCCTGCAGGAGCTGGACGCGCTGCCGGAGGAGCTCCCCGAGGCTCAGCGATGGAGGGCCGAGCAGGTCCTCGTGGAGAAGGCGCAGAAGCTCTCGCCCCGGCGGTTCCGGGTGGCGGCCCGCCGCGTCCTGGCCGAGCTCGGCTACGCAGTCGATGCCGTGGACGCCCACCAGAACGACCAGGTGGCCCAGCAGGAGCAGCGGGCCCGGGACCAGGCCTCGTTCTGGATGACCGACAACGGCGACGGGACCGTGCACGGGCGCTTCACCCTGCCGGTGCTGCAGGGGCGCATGCTCGCCAAGGTGCTCTCGGCGATGACCGCCCCGCGGCGGCTCGCCCGGAAGCGCGACCAGCACGAGAGTGCCCTGCCGTGGGCCGACCAGCAGATCGACTGGGCCCACGAGAAGGGCCTCGCGTTCGCCGAGCTCATCGACCACCTGCCCACCGACCACCTGTCGACGAAGACCAACGCAATCGTCATCGTCACGACCGACTACGAGACGCTGCGCGGCCAGACCGACCGCGTGGGCCTCACGGACCACGGCGACGAGGTCTCCGCAGCCCAGGTACGACGGCTGGCGGCCACCGCCGGGCTGATCCCCGCGGTGATGGGTTCGCAGAGCCAGATGCTGGACCTGGGGCGCCAGACCCGGACGTTCACCGAGGTGCAGCGGACCGCGCTCTCCCTGAGGTACACCGAGTGCGCCGCGGAGTACTGCGACCGGCCGCTGGACTGGTGCGAGATCCACCACGACCAACCCTGGGCGCCACGGCGTGGGGCACCACCCCGGGACGGGACATCACCACTCGGGGCGTCACCGGAGTCCGCAGCGCCACCGGGGAGCGGGAGCCCACCGACAGGGGCTGCCGGCGGGCGGACCGACCTGGCGAACGCGATCCCGCTCTGCTCACGGCACCACCACCAGCTCGACGACGCACGGTGGTCGCACACGACCACCCGCGACGACACCGGCCTGGCCACCGTGCACTTCACCAGGGTGCGACGATGACTGCCCGGGGCAGCGACACGGGGGCGCACGGTGTGTCCGGTCAGCTCGTGATCTCACCGTGCCGTGAGCAGCGGGCGGTCCAGCCCCCCGGGGTCACCTGCACCACCATGCGCCGTCGACAGTGGGCGCAGTACCGCGGTGGCTCGAGCGCCAGGAATCGCTTGCAGGTGGGGTGGCCGCCGGGGCTCTCCCCGCCGCACCGACCGCAGTACTGCGGGGCGTCCTGCTCGACCGCGCCAGGGTTCGCGTCGGGGCCCGGGCGGCCGCGATCCGACTCCGTCACCTCAGATGGTCTTGCTGAGCGCCTGGATGGGCATCTTCAGCTCGGCGAGCAGGTCCAGGTCCTCCTGCGGGTCCCGGCCCAGCGTGGTCAGGTAGTTGCCCACGATGATCGCGTTGATGCCCCCGGTCAGCCCCTGCCGGGTGCCGAGCTCGCCCAGGGCGATCTCCCGACCACCGGCGAAGCGCAGGATCGTGCGCGGCAGAGCCAGCCGGAAGGCGGCGATGGTGCGCAGCGCGTCCTGGGAACCCATCGGCTCGAGCTCGCCGAAGGGCGTGCCGGGGCGGGGGTTGAGGAAGTTCAGCGGCACCTCGTGCGGCTCCAGGGCGCCCAGCTCGGCCGCCAGCTCGGCCCGCTGCCGCACCGACTCACCCATGCCCACCAGGGCGCCGCAGCACAGCTCCATGCCGGACTCGATGACCATCGAGCAGGTGTCCAGGCGCTCCTCGTAGGTGTGCGTGGTCACCACCTGGTCGAAGTACGAACGGGCCGTCTCGAGGTTGTGGTTGTACCGGTGCACCCCCATGTCGACCATCTCGTCGACCTGCTCCTGCGTGAGCATGCCCACCGAGACGGCGATCTCGATGTCCACCTCGGCCTTGATCGCCGCGATGGCCTCCCGCAGCTGCCTCATGAGCCGCTCGTCCGGGCCCCGGACGGCCGCCACGATGCAGAACTCGCTGGCCCCCGTCTCCTTGGTCTCCTGCGCCGCCTTGATGAGCTCCTGGATGTTCAGCCACACCGCACGCACCGGGGAGGTGAACTGACCCGACTGGCTGCAGAAGTGGCAGTCCTCCGGGCATCCACCGGTCTTCAGGGAGACGATCCCCTCCACCTCGACCCCCTCCCCGTTGTGCCGCACCCGCACCTCGTGGGCCAGGGCCAGCAGCTCCTCGACCCGCTCGTCCGGGAGGTTGAGGACCTGCTCCACCTGGTCGGCGTCCAGGCCGATCCCCTGCTCGAGGACCTGCTCGCGGGCGACCGCGAGGATGTCGGTGTCGAGGTGGTTGTCGGCGTCGGTCGCCGAGCTGTTCACAGCGGTGTCAGTCATGCCGCGGAGCATGACGCACCGCTCCCGCGTGTCGATATCCGGTCCGAGGCGCCCCACGTACCGACACCCACGGCATGTCGTGCCCTCGGCGGGAGGAGCGCTGCGCCCAGGGGGAGCCTCGGGGGTCCGGGTGACGGCTTGGGTGGAGAATCTGAGGGGGCGGGACCTGAGAGCGGGACCTGGGGGCGGGGCCCGGGGTGGGGGGCCCGGGGGTGGGGTCGGCACTCCCCCACCCCCTTTCCTTTCAGACCAAGGGGGGATCGCCGCGCACGCAACCCCGGCCTACCGTGCGGAGGACAGTCCACTCAGAGGGGAAGAGACCATGCGCAGCACCCGCACCACCCGCACCATCGCCCTGCTCACCTCCGGCCTCGTGGCCGTGGGCACCCTGACCGCCTGCGGCGGCGCCGACCCGCTCACGGAGGAGGACGCCAAGGAGGCGCTCCTCTCCGAGGAGGACTTCCCGCTGGACGGCTTCAAGCGCGGCACCGTCGAGGGTGGCGTGGCCGACGACGAGACCATGGACACCTCAGAGCTCAAGTCCGCCCTGCAGATGTTCGGCGAGGTCGACGGCGACTGCGAGAAGGCCCTGGACGAGATGGCCGAGTTCAAGGCCAGCGACATCCTCCAGGAGGGCGCCTCGGCCGAGTACACGAAGGACGACACCGCCGCCAATCTCGTCATCGGGAGCGCCGAGGACGGCGACAAGCTCGTCGACATGATGACCAAGCTGGGCAAGAGCTGCGACAGCATGGAGACCAGCGAGGGCGGCATGACGCTCAAGCTGGACTTCGAGGAGATCGACGAGAACGACTTCCGAGGCACCCTCATGTCCATGGATGCCATGGGGCAGAAGTTCGACGTCACCATGGGCGCCCGCGAGGTCGGCGACAACGTCGTCGCGGTGGTCGGCAACGGCGTCTCCAAGGAGGACGTCACGAAGGTGGCCGAGGAGCAGG
Organism: Kytococcus aerolatus; assembly: GCF_900187395.1. GTDB lineage: Bacteria > Actinomycetota > Actinomycetes > Actinomycetales > Dermatophilaceae > Kytococcus > Kytococcus aerolatus. Next base: position 1,418,317 of record NZ_FYEZ01000001.1, on the reverse strand, counting down.
CCAAGAAGATCGAGGACCGCTGATCCACCGGCTGACGGAACCTCCGGAGCCGCCGCTCGGCGCCCACCCACCGCAGACCTCCGGCCCCGGCCGGGGTCTGCGAGACTCGGGGTCATGCGCACCTCCCGACTCGCGGCCGTCGCCGCTGCCCTGACGATGACCACCACCCTCGCCGCCTGCGGTGGCGGGCCCGAGGCCCTCGACGAGAAGGCCGCCGAGGAGGCCATCCTCACGGAGGAGGAGCTGCCCCTCGACGGCTTCACCCGCCAGGACGTCCAGACCGGCCTGGAGCCCACCGAGGACTTCGACCCCGCCTCCCTCCCGGACACCGACAAGGGCTGCAAGAAGGCTCTCGAGGAGTTCGCCTCGGTGAAGTACGAGGACTACCTGACCGGTCAGGCCACCGGTGTCTTCACCACGGAGGACAAGAACGTCTCCGTCCAGGTCGGCGGCGCCAAGAAGGAGCCCGCCCACCTCGCCGAGCTCACCAAGAAGGTCGGTGAGGAGTGCGACGAGATCACCCAGGACGCCGGCGGCACCGAGATGACGATCTCCTTCGAGGAGTTCACCACGGGTGAGGTCGAGGGCATGGTCATGACCAGCGAGCTCGGTGGCCAGAAGAACGAGATCCGCATGGGCGGCCAGGCCGTGGGCGAGAACCTCGTCTACGTCGTCGGCAACATCTCCGAGGACGAGCTCGGCGAGGTCGTCGAGAAGCAGGCCGAGAAGGTCGAGGACGCCGGCTGACCGAGCCGCCTCCCGGGCGAACCCGCCCCACGCCCCCGACGAGCCGTCACGCCACCCCAGGTGTGACGGCTCGCCTCATCCCCCTCTCACGCCCGCCGAGGCACGACGGCTCGCCTCACCACCGCCGCGAGGCCAGCACCGGGAACTTCTCGCGCTGGCGGGCGGTGTGCTCGGGGTCGAGGCTCACCCGGAGCACCTCCTGGTCGGGCCCGGCCTCGGCCAGCACGTCCCCGTTGGCGTCGAGGACCAGGCTCCCGCCGCCCATCTCGTGCCGCTTGGCGTGGGTCCCGGCGGTGTTGCAGCCGATCAACGGGTACTGGTTCTCGATCGCGCGGGCCCGCAGCAGCGTCCGCCAGTGCTCCACCCGCGGCAGCGGCCAGGCGGCGGGCAGGACGAGCAGGTCCGCCCCCGCATCGAGGCCGGAGCGGAAGAGCTCCGGGAAGCGCAGGTCGAAGCAGGTCGTGAGGTGCGCGGTGAACGGGCCCAACGGCGTGGTCACCAGCTCCGACCCGGCCTCGATCGTGCGGGCCTCCCCGGAGTCGAAGCCGAAGCGGTGGATCTTGCGATAGACCGCCTGGACGTCCCCGGTGGGCGCGAGCACCACCGAGGTGTTCCACAGGTCCTTGCCCTCGGGCCCCGGCTCGGCGGTGCGCTCCACGGTGGACCCGGCGTGCAGGGTCACCCCCGCCTCCCGGGCGGCGGCGGACATCGCCTCGACCCAGCGCCGCTCCGGCAGCCCGGTCGCCTCCACGGGTCCCGGCCCGGGGATCTCCTGGGCGCGCTCCTCCCAGTGCGCCACGTCGAACCCGCCGACCGGCCACAGCTCGGGCAGCACGACGAGATCACGGCCCGCCTCGGCGCGGACCAGCCCGGCCACCCGCTCGATGCGGTCGGCCATCGCCTCCTCGTCGCCGTAGGAGACCTGAATGACACTGACGGTGAACTCGGCCATGCCGTGAGGCTACCGACTCAGCGTGCCTCGGCCTCCTGGCCGGTGCCCCGCCGGGACTCACCCGCGGCCTCCGGCGCGACCTGCGGCGTGCTCTCCTGCCCCGCGTCGGCAGCCCCCATGGCCGCCAGCCGCTCGTTGTACGCGGAGAGCTCGGCGTCGTGGTCGCGGACGGCCTTCCGGTCGTAGCGGCGGCTCTCCCGCTCGTCGGTGTTGGCCCACTCCAGCCCCACGAGGATCGCCAGGATGACCGTCGGCAGCTCGCCGATGCCCCACGCGATCCCGCCACCCAGCTGCTGGTCAGCCACCAGGTCGGTGACCCACGGGAGGTTGAGGGAGGTGAAGAAGTCCGGCGCCAGCAGGTAGGTGCCCATCATCATCGCCACCCCGAAGAAGGCGTGGCCGGCCAGCGTGGCGATGAGCACGAGCAGCCGGAGCGGGGCCGGCCAGTCCACGCCACCGGGGTCCGGGCCCACGAGCGACCAGACGAACAGGTACCCGACCCCCAGGAAGTGCACGACCATGAGCACGTGCCCGCCGTGGGTGGTGAGCGCCAGCTCCAGCAGCGGCGACCAGTAGAAGATCACCAGCGAGAAGAAGAAGAGCAGCCCGGCGATGACGGGGTGGCCGATGGTCTGCGCGTACTTGGAGTGCACCAGCCCCAGGATCCACTCGCGGGGACCGATGGTGCGGTCCTTGCGCGCCGGCAGGGTGCGCAGCGCCAGCGTGATCGGCGCGGCCGGGACGAGCAGCAGCGGGATCGCCATCATGAGCGACATGTGCATGACCATGTGGGCCGAGAACATCACCCGGCCGTACACGGTGGGGGCACCGTCGACGATGTAGAGGAAGACCGCCCAGCCGAGGATCCACAGCGGGAGGCGCTGCCACGGCCAGCTGTCACCGCGGCGCTTCAGCCGCCACCAGCCGACCGCGTAGAGGGCCACGGCCACCACGGCCACGGTGGTGAACAGCCACTCGATCTCCCAGGCGGTCACCCAGCGCATCCAGGTGAGCTCGGTCGGCGTCGGGTAGCCGGTCAGGGCCACCGCCGGGTCGCCGATGGCCTCACCGCTGATCTCCGGCACCGGCGTGGGGGTGCGGGCCAGGGCCGAGCCCAGTCCAGCGGCCAGCGCCATGATCGCCAGCTCGACACCGGCCAGCCGGGTGAAGGACGTGCGGGCCCCCGGGTCCTGCCGCAGGCGCTCGACGACGCTGCGCCGGTGCGCCACACCGAACCCGCCCAGGACCATCAGGAGCAGCGTCTTGGCCACCAGCAGCTGGCCGTAGGAGGTGCCCAGCAGGTCACCCATCTCGACCCGGAGGCTGGCGTTGAGCACACCGCTCAGGCCGGCCACCACGTAGGCCCACAGGGCCACCGTGGAGTAACGGGCCACCGCGACGGCCCGGTCCTCCCCCAGCCCTCGCCACAGCAGGGTGAGGCCGACCAGCCCACCGGTCCACACGCTCACGGCGATGAGGTGCGCGCCGTAGCCGTTCACCGCGGCACTGTGGTCCAGCGTGCCGCCGGAGTGCCCGGTGAAGGCCAGCGGCAGGGTCGCGATCACCGCGATCCAGAAGGCCCAGTGCAGGCCGGAGCGCTCCCGGCTCCGGGCCACGACCACCGCCACGACGGCGGCGACCAGGCCGGCGAGCTGGATCTGCGCCAGCAGGTCGAGCTCCCACCAGAAGGCGAAGTACTGCGTCCAGAAGTCGGGGGCCGTGAGGCTGGTGCCCAGCACCTCGGAGAAGGTGAGGATGGACAGCGCCCAGGCCATGACCGCCCACACCACGGCGGCCCCGAGGGCCACCCGGCGCAGCAGGGGCAGCCGAGCGGTGTTCCGCCGCTCGGGCACCACGAAGGCCGCCGTGCCCAGGGCGCCCAGCGTGACCGCCGTGCTCGCCACGAGGAGACCGCGCACCACCGGCAGGGCCCAGCGCACGACGGGGCCCGCGTCGACGAGGAGCAGCTGGCGCGTCGCCCCGCTCAGGTAGGCGGCCACCACCGCCACCAGCGCCGTGCCGAGGGCCCAGAGCACCACCAGCGGCCAGGACGACGACCCGGGGGCCGGCTCGGGGCGCGGCGGGTCACCCGGGGTGGACCTCGTCGGGGGCTGGGGGGCGGACGTGCTGCTGCTCATGGTCACCGACACAGGGTAGTAGTTGGGGGATGCGAGGCGTCCGGGCCCCGGACGACGAAGGGCCCGACCCCCGGGGGAGTCGAGCCCTTCGTGACGGTGGAGCGGGTCAGGCCTGGACGACCTGGAGCTTCAGCTCGGCCAGCACCTCGGGGTGCAGGCGCACCGTGGCGGCGTGGTCGCCGAGGGTCTTGATGGCACCCGCGGTCTCGACACGACGCTTGTCGACCTCCGGACCGCCGGCGGCCACGATGGCCTCGACGATCTCGGTGGAGCTCACGGCACCGAACAGGCGACCGTCGGCGGTGGTGTTCGCCTTGACCTTGATCGCACGACCCTCGAGCTGGGCCTTCTGCTCCTGGGCCTCCTCGAGGGACTTGACCGCGCGGTTCTCGCGAGCGGCGCGGATGGACTCGACCTGCTTCTCGCCGCCCTTGGTCCACGGCGTGGCCAGCTTGCGGGGCAGCAGGTAGTTGCGGGCGTAGCCGTCCCGGACGTCGACGACGTCACCGGGCTCGCCGAGCTTGCTCACCTCGTGGGTCAGGATGATCTTCATGGCTGTTCCTCCTCTGGGCTCTGGGGACTGGTGGTCAGCGGCCGGAGCCGGAGTACGGCAGGAGGGCCATCTCGCGGGCGTTCTTCACGGCCTTCGCGATGAGGCGCTGCTCCTGGACGGAGACGCCGGTGACGCGACGGGCGCGGATCTTGCCGCGGTCCGAGATGAACTTCCGCAGCAGGGCGGTGTCCTTGTAGTCGATCTTCTCGACCTTGGCGGCCTTGAGCGGGTTCGCCTTCTTCTTGACGGGCTTGGTGTTGCGCACAACGGACTTGGCCATCGTGGTGCTCTCCTTCGAAAGGGGTGGTGACCTCGCGGGGTCACCGGTGATTGAGAGCCCGAGCGAGCGGCGGGGCCGACCGCTCGGGATGGGTGCGACTGAGGATCAGGTGCTGTCGACCCGGCGGTACCGGATCAGAACGGGGGCTCGTCGTAGCTGGGGCCTGCGTCCCAGCCACCACCCTGCGGCGCGGCCTGACCGCCCTGCGGGGCTGCCTGGCCACCCTGCGGGCCACCGGTGGCCCACGGGTCGACGCTCTGGCCGCCAGCGGGCTGGGAGTCCCAGCCGCCCTGCTGGCCACCGTTGAAGCCGCCGGCGTTCCCGCCCGCAGCCCCAGCAGCACCGCCGCCGAAGTTGCCGCCGCCACCGGACCGCTGGGTCTTGGTGACGCTGGCCGTGGCGTAGCGGAGGGAGGGACCGATCTCGTCGATGTCCATCTCCACCACCGTGCGGCGCTGGCCGTCCTGCTCGAACGAGCGCTGCTTCAGGCGGCCCTGGGCCACCACGCGCATGCCCTTCTTGAGCGACTCGGCCACGTTCTCCGCGGCCTCGCGCCAGATGGAGCAGCGCATGAAGAGGGTCTCGCCGTCCTTCCACTCGCCGGCCTGACGGTCGAACGTGCGGGGGGTGGAGGCGATGGTCAGGTTGGCCACGGCCGCCCCGCTGGGCGTGAAGCGCAGCTCGGGGTCGGCAGTGAGGTTTCCGATGATGGTGATGACGGTCTCGCCGGCCATGACCGGCCTCCTTCGGGATCAGACGGTGTTTCTCGAGCGGTGATCTTCAGTCGTGATCTCCTGCAGCGGGATCCACGAGGACTCGGCTGCAGGGGTGATCGGCTGTCCTGCGGCCCGGGCGGGCCGGGAGGGGATCAGACGGTCGGACGCTGGATCTTGAAGCGCATCACGGACTCGTTGAGTCCGAGCTGGCGGTCGAGCTCCTTGCTGGTGTCCGTGTCCATGGTCAGGGTGTTGACCACGTAGAGGCCCTCGGACTTCTTGTTGATGTCGTAGGCCAGGCGACGACGGCCCCAGATGTCGGTCCCGTCGACGGAACCACCCTGGGCGGGGACGACGGCGAGGAGCTTCTCCACCAGCGCGGGCAGCGTGCGCTCGTCGGTCTCCGGGTCGATGATCATCATCAGCTCGTACTGACGCATGCGTGAACCCACCTCCTTCGGTCTCAGCGGCCACGGTCTCTCCGTGGCAGGAGGGTCACTTCGTCGCTGCGCGCCCTCCCTGACGGAGCGATCCCCATCATGGGTGCGTCCCCACCACCCTCGTCCACCCCACGGGTGGGGGCGGTGGAGGAGCAGAGATCCGCACGTGGGCGCACGGCAACTTGTGGAGTCTACCGGAGTCCGCGCCGCTCGGTGGCCCGGTGGACGAGCAGCAGCACGAGCAGCACCCACACCGCCAGCCGCACCGCCACCACGGCCGCGTACCCGTCGGGCGGCATCCCCATCCGGTCGTTCGAGGCCTCCCCCAGCCGCATCCAGACGCACAGGAAGTGGAAGGTCTCGAAGACCGCCCAGGTGAGGTGCACCCACCAGCGCAGTCCCGCCATCGCGAGGAAGGGCACGGCCAGCAGACCCCATTCGGTGGGCAGCTCCGGCTGACAGGCCGCCGCCACGAGGAGCCCCGCCCCCAGCGCCGCGGCGAGCTGCCGGCCGCCCGCGGCCCGCCGGGCCAGGACCACCCCGAGGACCACCCCCGCCAGCACGCCGCCCAGGCTGAGCGCGGTGACCGCCCACTGCGGCTGCCCCAGCTCCGCCCCGGCCAGCACGCTCCACAGGCCACCCTGCCCCGGGGCGGCGTTCCACACGTCGAGGCCGTCCAGGCTCCGCGGGTCGACCACCACCCAGGGCAGGACCAGGACCAGGGTGGCCACCAGCGCCCCGGCCAGCACCGGCCCCCGGGGCCGGGCCACCAGGCAGACCACGGGCAGCAGGACGAGTACCGGCACCGCCAGCACGGCCACCCCCCACAGCACCCCCGCCAGGGCACCCGCGACCGGCCCCTCCCGCCGCCACAGCACGCACCCCCAGAGAGCCAGCGCGAGCCAGAGGTAGAGATCGGAGACGAAGAAGAGCGGCACGAGGAGCGGGGAGAGCGCCAGGTGCGCGGCCGCCCACGGGTCCCCGTCGTCCAGTTCCGCCCACTCCACGACCGCAGCCACGGCGGCGGCCAGTGCCAGCACGAGCACGACCGCCCAGAGCGCGAAGTAGGCCTGCCCCTCCACGGTCGGCCCCAGCGGCGCGACCGGCAGGCCGAGCAGCCACAGCAGGGTGCCGCGGGCGATCGGGACGTCCATCGGTGCACCCGCACCGCCCCAGGGCACCTGTCCGGCCGAGAGGCCGCTGCTGGTCCACCGGACCACCGTGTCCGAGTAGCACATCCGCCAGATGAGCTCCGGGCTGCGCCACCCGTGGGTCAGGCAGTTGTTCTTCTGGAGGACGCCCAGCACGAGGGGGAGGGCGGCGGCCACCATGAGCACGGCGGCGGGGAAGAAGCGGCCCCGGGGGCGGGGGCGGGCGTGGTCACCGGGGACACCCCCGACGAGGCCGAGCGCCAGGCGGGCGACCGGGTCCTCGCGCCAGGCCGGCCCGGCCTCCCAGCCCCCGGTGGCACTGCGCCGGACCGGCCGCACCCTGCCGGCGCCACCGACCGGGCCCTTTGCCGTGCGTCGCACCCTCGTCATCGGAACTCCCGTCCAGCCGCCTCGGTCTCGCGCGTCCTCGCCCGCCGACAGGGTAGAGGCCACCCGAGACCTAGAATCGACCGACGCGTGGAACATCCTGCCCACCCCAGACGTTGCCACGTTCGTTCCACGACCCAAGGAGAACCATGTCCACCGTGCGTGTCGCCATCGCTGGCGTCGGAAACTGCGCCACCTCGCTCATCGAGGGCGTCGAGTACTACCAGGACGTTCCCGCGGACAGCACCGTCCCCGGGCTCATGCACGTCGAGCTCGGCGGCTACCACGTCGGTGACGTCGAGTTCGTCGCCGCCTTCGACGTCGACGCCGACAAGGTGGGCAAGGACCTCTCCGAGGCCACGCGCTCCAGCCAGAACAACACCATCAAGATCACCGACCTGCCCCCCTCGGGCGTGGAGGTGCAGCGCGGTCCCACCCTCGACGGCCTGGGCAAGTACTACCGCGAGACGATCGAGGAGTCCTCGGCCGAGCCGGTGGACGTGGTGCAGGTGCTCAAGGACACGCAGGCCGACGTGCTCGTGTCCTACCTGCCGGTGGGCTCCGAGGAGGCGGACAAGTTCTACGCCCAGTGCGCGATCGACGCCGGCGTGGCCTTCGTCAACGCCCTTCCGGTCTTCATCGCCAGCGACCCGGAGTGGGCCCAGAAGTTCACCGAGGCCGGCGTGCCGATCGTCGGGGACGACATCAAGTCCCAGGTGGGCGCCACCATCACCCACCGCGTGATGGCGAAGCTCTTCGAGGACCGCGGCGTGGAGCTGGACCGCACCTACCAGCTGAACGTCGGCGGCAACATGGACTTCAAGAACATGCTCGAGCGTGAGCGCCTGGAGTCCAAGAAGATCTCCAAGACCCAGGCCGTCACGTCGAACGTCGAGCACCAGTTCGAGGACCGCGACGTGCACATCGGCCCGTCCGACTACGTGCAGTGGCTCGACGACCGGAAGTGGGCCTACGTGCGCCTCGAGGGCCGCGCCTTCGGTGACGCCCCGATGAACCTGGAGTACAAGCTGGAGGTCTGGGACTCCCCGAACTCGGCCGGCATCATCATCGACGCCATCCGCGCCGCGAAGATCGCCAAGGACCGCGGCGTCGGCGGCCCGATCCTCTCCGCCAGCGCCTACCTCATGAAGTCCCCGCCCGTGCAGATGCACGACGAGGTCGGCCGCGCCGAGCTCGAGGCCTTCATCGCGGGCGAGCAGCGCCCGGCTGCCGGCACCGACGTCTGAGACGCGCCCAGCGACCGGCCGCCCACCTGACGGGCTGACCGGCTCCACGCCGATGCGGCGCCTCGCCCCTGGGGGTGGGGCGCCGCTCGGCTTGCGGGTGTGGGCCCCCCACCGCAGACTCGGGCACTGCCCCCCCTCCCCCCTCGACCCCCAGCCTCCTGAAGGGAGCCACGTGCCGCCCGCCCACCCCGGCCACCCGCCGCTGCGCGTCCTCCTGGTGGGCCACTGCCGCTTCCCGCTGCGTCCGCCCTTCACCGGGGGGCTGGAGTCGATCACCTGGAACCTCGCCACCCGCCTGGCCGACCGCGGCCACGAGGTGACCGTCTTCGCCGCCGAGGGCACGGACTGCGGCCCGCGCGTCACCGTCGTGACGCCGGAGGACCTCGGCTGCCACATCCGGCGCGACGCGACCTGGGAGGAGGCGCGCCCGGACATCAGTGCCACCTTCGAGGCCCTCGCCGCGTGGATCCGCCGCTCCGACGTGCAGGTGGTCCACAACAACAGCCTCAACCCGACGCTGCCCCGGCTCGCCCGGACCCTCGGCCGCCCGCTGCTCACCACCCTCCACACCCCGCTCCTGGAGCCGATGGAGGAGGCCTGGCGCGAGACGCCGCCCCGCCCCGGCGAGGTGGTGGCCGTGAGCGGCGCCACCGCCGCCGACTGGGCCGAGGTCGTCGACGCGGACGTGGTGCTCAACGGCATCGACACCGACCACTGGGAGCAGGGACCCGGCGGTCAGGGACTGGTCTGGTTCGGGCGGATCGTCCCCGAGAAGGGGCCGCACGTGGCCGTGGAGATCGCCGCCGATCTGGGCCTGCCCCTGCACCTCGCTGGCCCGGTGAGCGACGAGGAGTACCTCGAGAAGGTGCTGCGCCCCGCCATCGCGGCGAGCAGCGGGCCCGGCGTGGAGTACCACGGGCACCTCGACGGCTCCGAGCTGCCGGCGCTCGTCGGCGGCGCCGGGGCGGCGCTCGTGACCCCGCAGTGGGACGAGCCCTTCGGCCTCGTGGCCGCCGAGGCGGCGAGCACGGGCACCCCGGTTCTCGCCCTGGCGCGCGGCGGGCTCACCGAGGTGGTCTCCCCCGGCATCGGGCGCCGGCTCGACCCTGCCGGCTGGCGCGGTGACATCCGCGCTGCGCACGCCGAGTGCCTCGAGCTGGATCGGTCGGACGTGCGCGCGGAGGCGGTGGAGCGCTTCGACCTCGAGCGGGTGGTGGACGACTACGAGGCGCGCTACCGCCAGCTGCTCGAGCGGGCCCGCAGCACCGACGAGCCCGGGGCCTGATGGCGACGCCCAGCCAGCACCCGCAGCTCCGCATCCTCAGCCTCCCGGCCGACCACGCCTACGTGCGGACCGCCATCGGCGCCGTGGGCGGGCCGGACGAGGGCGTGCTCGTGCTGCCGGACCCGCCCGTCCCCGGTGCGCCGGCCGGCCAGTGGTGGCCGAGCCCGGCCTGGGAGCCGGGCTGGCTCACCGCGCACCGCGGGGAGCTCGACCTGGTGCACGTGCACTTCGGCTTCGAGCACCGGACGCCCGCGCAGATCCGGGAGTGGCTCGATGAGGTGGAGCGCCTCGGGCTGCCGCTGGTGGTGACCGTCCACGACCTCGACCTGCCCCACGCGCAGACCGAGGCCGAGCACGCCGACCACCGCGAGCGCCTCGACGCCCTCGTCCGCGCGGCCGGCGCCGTCCTCACGCTCACCCCCGGCGCCGCCCGCGAGGTCGAACGCCTCACGGGCCACGCGGCCGAGGTGGTCCCGCACCCGCGCATGGCCTCGCCCCAGGACATCGGCGATGCGGTGCACCCGCCCGCCCCGGAGCGGGAGATCCGCATCGGGCTGCACCTGAAGTCGCTGCGCGCCAACGCCTCCCGCGGCGAGCTCGTGGAGGCGCTGGCACAGGCCGCCGCGCACCTGCCCGAGTCGGCGGGACCGGTGGGGGTCGAGGTGCTCGTCCACCGCGAGGTGCGTGACCCGGACTGGAGCCGGTACGACGCCGAGCTCGTGGCCCTGCTCGAGCGGGTCGATGCCGACCCCACCCTCCCGGTCAGCGTGCGCTGGATCGAGCCGCTGGGCGGCCCGGCGTTCACCGCGTACCTCCGGGGGCTCGACGTCTCCGTGCTGCCGCACCGCTGGGGCACGCACTCCGGCTGGCTCGAGGAGTGCCTCGACCTCGGCGCCGTGCCGCTGGTGCCCGACGTCGGCCACCTCGCCGAGCAGGGACCGCCCGGCCACGCCCCGACCGTGCACCCCGCACCGGCGACGGCGGAGAACCTCGTCGGGCCGCTCACCGAGGCGGTGGCGCGCGCCAGGGCCGGTCGATCGGTTTCTCGAGCGGCGAAGTTCGCCAGACTACGAGACGATCAGGTGGAGACGAGCCGCGCAGTGCACCGCGCCGTGTACCGCCGCCTGGCGGGGACCGGCGTGCAGGACCACGCCCCGCCCGCCCCCGGCCTGTCCCAGACCGAGGAGCAGGGCCCCACCCAGGGGGAATGACGCATGACCGACGACGAGGGTCGCCGCCGCCACTACGGCCACTTCTACGGGGTCGACCCGCTCCCCGACGGGCCGATCGGCATCGTGCACGGCAACTGCCAGGCCGAGTCCCTCCGCGTGCTCCTCTCCGCCCTGCCGGACTCGCCGTTCACCGTGCGCATCCCGCCGGTGCACGAGCTGGAGGCCGAGGACCTGCCCCACCTCGACGCGCTGCTGGCCCGCACCACGATGCTGGTGAGCCAGCCCATCCGCGACGGCTACCGCGGCCACCCCGTCGGCACCGACGAGGTCGCCCCCCGCCTCGCCCCGGGCGCACGCGTGGTGCGCTTCCCCGTCATCCGCCACCGCGGCCTGCACCCCTACCAGCGGCTGGTGCGCGGCGCGGGCATCGTCGACCCGCCCGTCGTGCCCTACCAGGACACGCGCGCCATCGCCCGGGCCGCGGGGATGCCCCAGCCCGTCCTCGACGCGGACGCCGTGCGCGCCATCGCGGAGGAGTCCTTCGCCGAGCAGCTGCGCCGTACCGAGGCCGCGGGGTCCGTGCGGGTGGACGACCTGCAGCGTGCCGCCGGGACCCGCGTGACGAACACCATCAACCACCCGGGCAACCCGGTCCTCATCGGGCTCGCGCAGCGGATCGCCGACGAGCTCGGCTTGCCGGGCACCGTCGAGGACCCGGGCCGCGAGCTGCTGCGCTCCATCTACGCGCCGGTGCTGCCGAGCACCCTGGCGGCGCTCGGGCTCGAGGGCGAGCCGAGGGTGGACTGGACCGTGGGCGGCGAGCCGCTCGCCGACGAGCAGGTGCTCACCGAGCAGGCGGCCTGGCTGCGCACGCGCCCGCGGATCCTCGCCGCGTGCCTCACCGCCTGCCGCGACGACCTCGCCACCGGTGGGTCGCTGCTCAGCATGCCGATGCGGGACGGGGCGGCGCTCGGGGACGGGTCGCTCGGCGCCCCGCTCGAGACCCTGCACCTCGTCGTGGGTCCGGAGCGCCACGGCGTGACCCGCCACGCCACCCGCCTGGCCGAGGCCGGCGGGCAGGAGATCGTGCGCGTGGAGGACGCCCCGCAGACCCTCGCGGCGTCCACGGGCCCCGCCTCGATGCCGGAGCTCGCCGAGCGGCTGCGCGGCCGCGTCGTCGTCGTCCACTTCACCGACCGCGCGTTCGGTCCCGACCCGGCCAGCTCCGCCGACGCCTTCGAGCGCCTCGTCGCCCCGGCGGCCGGCGTCCAGGTGGTGCTCCACGACCTCCCACAGCCGAGCGACGGCGCCGGGATGGAGCGCCGCGCCGCGGCCTACCGCCGGGTCTGCGACGCCGCCGACCGCATCGTGGTGAGCAGCGAGCACGAGCGTCGCCTCGCCATCGCCCTCGGGGTGGAGCCGAATGGAGTGGGTGTGGTGCCGCTCCCCATCGAGAAGCCGGCGGAGGAGCCCGAGGGCGGTGCGGCGCCCGCCGAAGCCCCCACGCAGGATCTCCTCCCGCCCGGCCGCTGGGTGTCCACCCTCGGCTTCGCCTACCCCGGGAAGGGGATGGAGGAGGTCGTCGACACGGTGGGTGCCCTCGGGCTGCCCGAAATCGGCGTCGTGAACCTCGGCGGCGCCGCCCCCGGCCACGAGGACCTGCTCGAGCAGCTCGCCGAGCGGGCCGCGGCAGTCGGCACGCGCTTCCACGCCACCGGCTGGCTCGAGGACGACGAGCTCCTCGCCGCCTCACGCGCGGTGGACGTGCCCGTGGCCTTCCACCGCCACGTCTCGGCCTCCGGCTCGGTGAACAGCTGGATCGCCGCCGGGCGCCGGCCGGTCGTGGCCACCTCGGACTACATGGTCGAGCAGCACCTGCGGATGCCCGGCGCGCTCACGCTCGTGGAGGACGAGGCGGGGCTCGGCGAGGCGATCCGCGCGGGGCTCGACGACCCCGCCCTCACGCGCCTCGCCGACCCGGACGTCCTGTGGCCCACCTGGGCCGAGGCGGCCACGCTGCTCGGGACCCTGCGATGAGGGTCTCCGTCCTCGTCCCGCACTTCGCCCGCCGGCCCGAGGACTCGCGGCTCGACCGCATCGTCGCGGCGCTGGACGTCGCCGTGACACACCCGGGGCGGGCCGCGATGCTGGAGGAGGCCGGTCTCGTCGCGCTGGGTCTGGCCCCGCTCGGCCCCGACGACGTGGAGCTCGTCGTCGGCGACGACGGCTCACCCGAGGCGCCCGCGCTGCCCGACCGCACGCCGGCCGGCATCGCGACCCGCGTGCTCACCCAGGAGGACCAGGGCTTCCGCGCTGCCGCCGCGCGGCACCTCGCCGCGAGCGCGGCCACCGGGGAGGTGCTCGTGATGCTCGATGCGGACATGCTGCCCGTGCCGGGCACGCTGGAGCAGCTCGAGGCCGCGGCACGGGGACTGGATGCCGTGGACCGCCGCGACGCTGGGCAAGCCGAGGGGAGCGCCGCCCCGACCCTCGCCGTGGGTCGGCGCCTCCACCACGACCCGACCGGCTGGTCGGCTGGGGACCTCGCTGCCTGGCTGCGCGGCGAGCGCCCCGGTCCCGAGGAGCTCCCCGCCCCGCAGTGGCTCGCCGACGGCTACCGCCACACCGACGACCTGCGCGCAGCCGACGACGCCTCGTTCCGCTACGTCATCTCCGCCGTCTGCGCGCTGCCGGCCGAGCTCTACCGCCGCGTGGGTGGCTTCGACACCGGCTTCGTCGGCTACGGCGGCGAGGACTGGGAGCTCGCGCAGCGCTGCTGGCTCGCCGGCGCCGAGCTGCGCCACGTGCCCGATGCGGTGGCCTGGCACGACGGCCCGGAGATCGCCGGCCGCGCCGAGGACCTCGCCGCGGTGAAGAACGCCGAGACCGCCCACCTCTCGACCCGCCTCACCCACCCGCTCGTGCGTGGGCGCGGGCCGGTGCGCGCGATCCCCGACGTCGTCGTCGAGGCCGACCTCGCCGGCTGGACGCTCGGGCAGGCGCTCGTCGTGCTCGGCGAGTGGCTGCGCGGTGCGGACGTCGGCCTCTGGTGCCGCAACACCGACGATGCGGTGCTCGCCGCGTTCGCCGAGGACCCCCGCGTGCGCTCCGGCGAGCCCTCCGCGGAGGTGACCGCCCGCTGCCGCTGGCGGGTTCGGCTCACGGCTCCGGCGCACCTCACCGACGACGCGCACCGGACCGACGACGCGCACTTGACCAACCCCCTGCTCGACGCGCTGCTGCCCCGCCTCACCGGCCCCCGTGGCGTGCCCACGGCGGAGCCGCTGGCGGCGGACCCGGAGGCCCGGATTGCCACCGAACCCGACGCGGCGCTCCCCCTCATCGCCCACGCGCGCTGGCTGGCCCTCGCCGGCGACGCCGCCTGGGCCCCCCTGCCCACCGAACTCACCACCCACGTGCCCGCCGACGTCGTCGCCGAGCACACCCGCGGGAGGCTCGCATGATCGGCTACTACGTCCACCACCACGGCGGGGGGCACGCGGCGCGGGCCACCGCCATCGCCCGCGCCCTCGCCGACCGCGGTGAGCAGATCGTCGGCCTGTCCTCGCTGCCGGCGCCCGCCGACTGGCCTGGCGACTGGCTGCTGCTCGACGACGACACCGAGGGCGTGGTCGACGCCGCGGCCCAGCAGGCCACGGCCGGCGGCGCCCTGCACTGGGCCCCGCTGGACGCCACGGGGTACTCGGCGCGGATGGACCGCATCGCCGCCTGGGTCTCGACCGCGAGCCCGACCGTCGTCATCGTCGACGTGTCCGTCGAGGTGACCGCGCTGGTGCGGCTGCTCGGGATGCCGGTGGCCGTCGTCGCGATGCCGGGAGAGCGGGAGGACGCCGCGCACGCCCTCGCCCACAGCATGGCCGGCGCGATGCTGGCCTGCTGGCCCGAGGACGCGCACCCCGCCCACCCGACGAGCCACGACCCGCTCGCCGCACGCACCCACCACCTGGGCGGCATCTCGCGCTTCGCGGGCTGGCCCCGCCCCGAGGTCGAGCGCGACGAGGCCCGTGGGCTCGTGCTCTGGGGCTCCGGCGGCAATGCGGCGACCGAGACGCAGCTGGACGGGCTGCGGCGCGCGACGCCCGGCATCGAGTGGACAGTGGCGACCGACCTGCCGCTCGTGGACCTGTGGCGCGAGCTGCACCGGGCCGGGGTCGTCGTAACCCACGCCGGGCAGGGCGCCGTGGCCGACGTGGCGACCGCCGGGACGCCCGCGGTGGTGCTCGGTCAGGAGCGGCCGCACGCCGAGCAGGTGGCGACCGCCGAGGCCGTGGGGCGGCTGGAGGTCGCGGCCGCGGCGCCCGGCTGGCCCGACGAGGCCGCCTGGGGTCCGCTGCTGGAGACCGCCCGTGCTCGCGCCGGCCGCTGGAGCCGCTGGCTCGCCGGCGGCGCGCCCGAGGCCGCCGGGGCCGTGCTCGCGATGCTGCGCGGCGCCGTGGCACCGACCCGTCAGGGCATCGAGGAGGCCCGCGAGGCCGAGGCCTCCGACCCGCGCACGGCCGCGCTCACCATCGTGGCCGGGCGGCACGAGCACCTGCTCAACCAGCGCCGGGGCCTGGCCGCCCAGACCACGCCGCCGGAGCTGCACGTCGTCGTCTCGATGGGGGACGACGCCATCGGCCCGCTGCTGGAGGCGAACCCGCTGCCGGCCACGCGCACGATCGTCGTGGACTGCCCCCGCATCGAGGGCCACCTGCCGCTCGCGCGGGCGCGGAACCTCGCCGCATCGACCGCCGAGGAGGCGGGCGCGGAGGTGCTCGTCTTCCTCGACGTCGACTGCATCCCCGAGCCCGGGCTCGTCGAGGGCTACGCGAACGCCGTGGTCGATCCGGACACCGTCGCGGTGAAGGGGCCCGGCCCCCACCTGTGGTGCGGGACGACCGGGCGCCTGCGCGAGGTGGCCGAGGCCGCCTACCCGGTGGAGGACCTGGCCGCCCTGCGCGGCCTCTCCGAGCGCAGCCCGGGCCGCCCCGCCCCGCGGCCGCGAGTGGCCGTGGCCGAGCCGGACGTGAACCGCTTCTGGTCGCTGAGCTTCGCCCTCACCCCGGCGGACTTCCGCGCCCTCGGCGGCTTCGACGAGGCCTACGTGGGCTATGGCGGCGAGGACACCGACCTGGCCCAGCGCCTCCGCGCCGCCGGGGGGAGGCTCTGGTGGCTGGGTGGTGCCGACGCGCACCACCAGTGGCACGAGAGCCACTCCCCGCCGCTGCAGCACGTGGCCGACGTGGTCCGCAACGGGCGCGTCTTCGCCGAGCGCTGGGGCTGGTGGCCGATGGAGGGCTGGCTGGAGCAGTTCGCGGAGCGCGGTCTGGTGCGGCGGGACGACGCCGGCGGCTGGGAGCTGGTGGAGCCCGCCTGAGGTCACCGTCGCCCCGCCGCACCGTGCACGCCGCGTGGCCACGCCGAAACCACCCACGCCTCCTCCGCCACCCACGCCGAGGCCACGCCGGACGAAGATCACCTGATGCGCAGGAAGCTCACCAGAACCGGTGATGTTCGTGGGCACGAGGTGACCTTTGCCCACGGGAGGGCGGGGCCCTTCACCAGATCGCGCTTCAGTCGCGGCAGGCCAGCTCGGCGAGCGCCCTCGGCTGCTGTCGGTTCAGCTCGTGGCCGCCGGGGACACGGAGGAACGAGGCCTCCGGTACGAGGCGACGAGTGGCCCGTGCGGCAGGCGTGTTCACCACGTCGCGCGAGCCACAGACCACCACGGTGGGGATCCGCACGGCCTTGGCCGCCTCCCGCAGATCAGCCCCTTGGACGGCTTCCAGAGCGGCGAAGAACTGGTCCCTCGTGATGGGAGCATCCACGAACCGCTCCTCCGGCATCCGCGCCAGCACCCGCTGCTGGATCCCCATCAGGACCCGTGACGGACGCACCTGCGGCGCACACAGCACGAGCCGTTCAGCAGCGAGCGCGCCGCTTCCCGCAGCGTGCAGCGCCACCATCGCCCCGAGGGACAGGCCCAGGACCCGCACCGGCCCGGCCAGCGATCCCACCAGCTCCGTCAGCTGCGCCGATGCTGCAGCCCAGGTGAAGTACGCCTCAGGTGTCGTGGGGTCCGTCCCCACCAGACGTGGAGCATGCAGGATCCACCCGGGAGGGGCGACCGCCCGCAGGTCATCCCACGCGTCAGGACCCTGCCCCAAGCCGTGAAGCAGGACCAGGTGCCCCTCGGACCGCCCGGACCGTCGGCGGGCAGCGCTCTGAGAGTGAGGATCCATGCAGGCATGGTCCCACGGCCGACGCACCTCCCACCCCGACTCACCCGCGCCGGGCGCCTCCCACCCGGATGGGGGACTCCCCCCGCACGGCGCCGACTATCGTGGGGCCCCACCGCCCGACGCGGTCCCTGTCCCACCACCTGTCCCCTGCCCCAGCCCAGCCCCCGCCGACGAGGATCCCGCCCACCGTGAGTGCTGTCGCCCCGCCTCCCTCCGCGAGCGGCTCGACCCGACTCCAGCTCGGGCCGACCGCCGGGCAGGACCAGCCCGCCCCGGCCGACAGCCGGCCACCCTCGGCGCGGGGCGGCTTCCGCCCCGACATCGAGGGGCTGCGCGCCCTCGCCGTCCTCTCGGTGATGGCCTACCACGCGGGCCTGCCCGGCATCACCGGGGGATTCACCGGCGTGGACGTCTTCTTCGTCCTGTCGGGCTTCCTCATCACCAGCCACCTGCTCAAGGAGATCGCCACCACCGGCACGGTCTCCCTGCCCACCTTCTACGCCCGCCGTGCCCGCCGCCTCCTCCCCGCGGCCACCCTCGTGCTCCTGGTGACGGCCCTCGGCTCGTGGCTGCTGCTCCCGGTCACCCGCTTCAAGGAGATCGCCGGCGACATCGCCGCCTCCGCGGTCTACCTCGTGAACTGGCGCCTGGCCGGCCGCACCACGGACTACCTCGCGGAGGACTCGGTGGCCTCCCCGGTGCAGCACTACTGGTCGCTGGCCGTCGAGGAGCAGTTCTACGTCGTCTGGCCGCTGCTGCTGCTCGTCGTGGCGCTGGTGGTCCGCCGCACCCGGCTGCCGCTGCTGCCGGTGGCCACGGTGGGCCTGCTGCTCATCGCGGTGCCCTCGCTGGTCTGGTCGGTGGTCCACACGGCCGACGCCCCGGAACCGGCCTACTTCGTGACCACCACCCGGCTCTGGGAGCTCGCCATCGGCGGCCTGGTGGCCTGCGCCGGGCGTCTCTGGGAGCGCCTCTCGCCCCGGTCCGCCACCGCCCTGGTCGTCCTGGGCCTGGCCGGGCTGGCGGCCAGCTTCGTGCTGGTCGGCCCCTCCACCCCGTGGCCGGGCATCGCCGCGGCCGCCCCCACCCTGGCCACCGCGGCGGCCCTGGTCGGCGGGGTCCGGGCACGCGGCCCCGTCAGCACCCTCCTGGGCAGCGCCCCGATGGTGTGGGTCGGCGGGCTGTCCTACTCGCTCTATCTGTGGCACTGGCCGCTCGTCGTCTTCACCGACCAGGGGATCTTCGACGAGCGCGCCCCCCTGTGGGCCACCTGTGCCGCCGTCCTCGCCGCCTTCCCCCTGGCCTGGGCCGGTCACCACCTGGTGGAGAACCCGCTGCGCTTCAGCCCCCGCCTCCGACCCACCGGGCGCTCCCTGGGCATGGCGGCGGCGCTCGCCGTGATCGGGCTGGGGAGCGCGGGGATGCTGTGGCGCGCGGTGCCCCACGTGCCGACCGCCCAGGTGACCGGCCCCGGCGCGGAGAGCCCGGGCAGCCCGTCCCCGGGTGGCGAGAGCGCAGGGACTGCCGGGGGCCCGAGCGACAGCCCGGCCGAGGAGGACGAGGCGAGCCCGGCCGGTGGCACGGACTCCGCCGCGGGCCCGGGCGAGGAGTCCTCGAGCGCGCCCCCCGAGCCCCGCTACGGCGCCGCCGCCCTCCTGCCCGCCGACCTGCCGCTGGACGAGATCACCGCGGACGTGCAGCCGGTGCTCACCGAGGAGGCCCTGCCCCGGGCCCCGCAGACCCTCACCCCGTCCCCGACCGAGGCCACCACGGACCTGCCGCTCACCAAGGAGCCCGGGTGCATCATGCCGGTGAACGGCGAGAAGCTCCGGGAGTGCGAGTTCGGCGACCCCGACGGGAAGCGCACGATGGTGGTGACCGGGGACTCGAAGATCGACCAGTGGATGCCCCTCATCGACCGCTGGGCGGCCGCGAACGACCACCGGGTGGTCACTTACCTGAAGTCGGCCTGCCCGTGGAACGACGTGCTCCAGGCCGAGGACGACGAGCGCTGGGCCGAGTGCCACAGCTGGGGGCAGAAGGTGAGCCGCCGCATCGAGCGCCTGCAGCCCGACGTGCTCGTCACCAGCTCGCTCATGCCCGGCACCGGCTCCGACGGGACCGAGAAGATGATCCGTGGCTACCGGAACAACTGGGAGCCACTCGTGGAGGCCGGCACGAAGGTCGTGGTGGTGGACGACACCCCCGGCCCGACGGGCGACCCGGTCTACGAGTGCGTGGCCGAGCAGCTCGACTCCGTGGACGAGTGCGACTGGGAGGCCGACCGGGCCCGCGGCACCGACGTGCTCAAGGCCTCGGTGGAGGCCGTCCCCGGCACCCGCTTCCTCACCCTCAACGACTTCATCTGCCCGGAGGACCGCTGCCGCGCGGTGATCGGTGACGTCCTCACCTACCGGCAGGGCAGCCACCTCACGAACACCTTCGTGGAGACCGTCGAGCCGATCTTCACCGCCCGCCTCGAGGCGGCGCTGGAGGAGGCGCCGTGAGCCCGGCCTCCGTGGCACCCCGCCCGTCGGCGCCCGACCCGTCGGCGACCACCACCCCCCGCCCGGTGCTGTGGATCGCCGACGACAGGGCGACGCTGCGGGCCTCCCGGCGCCGGCTGCAGGCCCTGGTGGCCGTCGGACACCCGGTGACCCTCGCCGCCCCGGACGAGCCCTGGGTGACGGCCCCGAAGGGCGTGCAGGTGCACCACCCCGTCGCCCGGTTCGGGGACGCCCGCTGGCTGCTGCGCGGGCTCCACCGGCCCGCGGAACCCCTCACCGGGTGGGAGGAGGCCCTGCACGGCGACCCCGTGCTGGCCCGGCTCGTCCCGACGGCGCTGACCGTCCGCCCCACCCGCGGGCAGGGGCTGGAGGAGGTGCACGCGCTGCTGGCCGCCGCGCTCGCCGCACCCCGGTCCGGCCTCCTGCAGCGCCAGGTGATCGCCCTCGCCGAGGAGGCCCCCGAGGCGGTCCCCGCGGTGGCCCGGGTCCGGGCCGCCGCGGGCCTGGCCGGGGCCGGGCGGTGGCCGCGCGACGACGCGACCCTGCAGGAGCTCCTCCGCGACACCGCCACCAGCTGGCACCACACCGGGCACGACGGGCCGGCCGACCCGGCCTGGTGCCACCTGGTGGCGGCC
The DNA here is from genome assembly GCF_900187395.1 of Kytococcus aerolatus. Taxonomy (GTDB): domain Bacteria; phylum Actinomycetota; class Actinomycetes; order Actinomycetales; family Dermatophilaceae; genus Kytococcus; species Kytococcus aerolatus. Next base: position 1,397,865 of record NZ_FYEZ01000001.1, on the reverse strand, counting down.
ACCTTCTCCCGCGGGCTCCACGCCGACCGGACCTCCTCCCCGCTCGTGGAGGACCCCGCGGCCTGGCTGGCCCCGCTGCGCTCCACCCCCACCTGGCAGCGCCTCACCGCCCCGGGCACCCGCGAGCCGGCCGCCCGGCCGACCGTCGAGCACCCCCACGTCGTTCTCCTGCCGGGCACCTACGGGCGCTTCGAGCAGCCGGTCGTCCGCGCCCTGGAGGCCGCCGGCTGCACGGTCGACCTGCTGGACCTCGCCGAGACCCACCCCACCCTCGCCCGCCGCCTGCCTCGGCCGGAGAACCTCGCCGCCGTGGAGGCGCTCGTGGAGCGCGGGGAGCACGGCCTGCCCGCCGAGGTGGTGGAGCGCCTGGCCGCGGCGGACGTGGTCTGGGCCGAGTGGGCCGACCTGCCCGCCGTCTGGGCCAGCCACCTGGTGCGCCCCGACCAGCGCCTCGTGCTGCGCCTCCACAGCCTCGACACGCTCGACCCCTGGCTGCACCTGGTGCGCTGGGCGGCGGTCGACGCCGTCGTGGCCGTCGGGGCCCCGGTGGCCCGCACCGCGTGGGCGGCCCTCGGGGAGCGCGAGGACCTGCCACCGGTCCACGTCGTCGGGCACTGGCTCGCCGACCGCTGGAGCGCACTCCCGCTGGAGCGCGAGCCCGCGGCCGACCGACGACTGGTCATGGTCAAGTGGGGGCGCCGGGTCAAGGACCCGCTGTGGGCGCTGGAGCTGCTCCGGGAGCTGCGCCGCGAGGACCCCCGGTGGACCCTGCGCCTCATCGGCGAGGACATCGAGGGGGCCGGCGAGCAGCAGGACTACGAGCGGGCCGTGCTCGAGCTGCTGGAGGACCCGGCGCTCGCGGGGGCGGTGGAGCGGGTCGGGCACACCGACGACGTGGCCGCCCACCTGGGGGACTGCGGCTTCGTCCTGAGCACCAGTCGCCGCGAGTCCTTCCACCTCGGGGTCGTGGAGGGCGCCGCCTCCGGGTGCGTACCGGTGGTGCGCGACTGGCCCGTCTTCGCCCGCTACGGCGGCGCCCGGGAGGTGCTCCCCGCCGACTGGGTGGTCACGACGCAGGAGGAGGCGGTGGCCCGGATCCGCTCCCTCGCCGATCCCGCCGCTCGGCTGGAGGCGGCGAGCCGGGCCCGCCAGCAGGTGCGGGAGGCCTTCCCGCCGGTCGCCAGCGCCACCCGCATCGCCGCGGTGGCCCTCGGTCGGGAGAGCGCCGGGGAGGAGGGATGAGGCGGCTGCTCCCCGTGCTCCCCGCGCTCCCCGTGCTCCTTCTGGCCGCGCTCGCCGGCTGCGGGACCCCGGCCCCGCAGGAGGGAACCGCCACGAGCACCGGCTCCGCCGCCCCATCGTCCTCCGCGGCCACGCCGTCGCGCACGAGCGCCACCGCCCGGTCGTCCTCCGCGGCCACGCGACCCTCGGCCGCGGCCTCCCTCACCCCCGCCCCGGAGGACGCGGCCGGCGACGTGCCCCGCACCTACGACGAGGGCTGCCAGGTGGACCAGGACTCCGCAACCCCGGTCGAGTGCACCCTGGGCGACCCCGCGGGCTCCACCACCGTGGCCCTCGTCGGCGACTCCAAGGCCCTGCAGTGGAGCCCCGCCGTGGACCGCTGGGCCCGGGAGCGCGGGTACCGCGTCGTCTCGCACACGAAGTCCGCCTGCAGCTTCTCCGCCGCCCTCCAGCAGGCGGACGGGAGGGAGTACACCTCCTGCCGGGAGTGGAACCGGGAGGTCGCTCGCAGGCTGCGGTCCGACCCGCCGGACGTGCTCGTGCTGTCCGGCCTGCGCAGCACCGCCCTGCCGAGCACCTCCCGCCCCGGCGGGGAGTCCTCCGGGGCCACGCAGGCGGCCCTCGTGGACGGCTACCTGGAGAACCTCCGCCCGCTCGTCGACGCCGGCACCCGGGTCGTCGCCCTCGCCGACACCCCGCAGCCCGGGGAGCAGGTCCCCGAGTGCGTCGCCGCGCACCGGGACGACCCCTCGGCCTGCGACTTCCCCGCCGCACCCGGGCTGGGCACCCCGGCCCTGCAGGAGGTGGTGGACCGGTTGGCGGGCGCCACCCTCGTCGACCTCGGGGACGAGCTGTGCCCCGACGGGACCTGCCGGGTCGTCGACGACGGGATCCTCACCTATCGCAAGGGCTCGCACGTGACGGCCACCTGGGTGGAGCACGTCGCCCCGGTCCTCGGCGAGCGCCTCGACGCCGCCCTCGCCCCGGGCTGAGCCCGGCCCCGGGTCAGGACGGTGCGCCCCAGGGCACCGGCACCGCTCCCTCGACCGCGCACTCCCCCGGACGGTGCCGGGTCACCCACCGTGGCTCGACCCCCAGCGCAGCGCCCAGCTGCGCCGGCACCGCCGTGAGATCCGTGGGGAAGGTCGGGTCCGGGTCCTCCAGCAGCCGGTCGGCGTCGACCCACACCGCGTCGGCCCGCACCACCCCGACCTCCCGGGAGGCCACCCCCGCGTCCAGGACCACGAGGTTCTCGGCCCGGGTCGGCTCGTGGGAGGAGATGTAGGGGAGCTGCTCGGCCACGACGAGGTCGGCCACCACCTCGCTGACCTCCTGCCGCTTCTCGGTGAGGGGCAGGGCCGCCTCCTGGTGCCAGAGCACCGGGCGGATCCCGGCGGCCAGCAGCTCCCGGACCTGGTCGGCCCGGCGGGGCTGGCTGAAGTCCCCCCGCAGCACCCACGGGTGGGTGACCACCTCGTCGGCGCCCGGGTGCCGGCCCCGGGCGCTGGGCAGGTCCCGGTTCCACGCGCGCGGCACCGGGAAGGGCGGGGTCCTCGGGTCCTCGATGCCGGAGACGGCCGCCCGCCGCAGGGCCGGCTCCCCCTCGCCCCCGGCCTCCCGCACGAGCGCGCGGTGCCAGGCGGCGTAGACGGCGCGGTAGAGCAGCCGGTCGGGGTTGTTGCGGTGCCACCGGAAGTCGCCCCGGGAGAGGCTCCCCGCCGAGAGCCGGATGACGGCCACGTGGGCCCGCACCTCCCGGACCGGGGTGCCCAGCGCGTTGAGCCGGAAGTGGTACTCCGAGTCGGCCCCCTTGCGGACAGCCTGGAAGAGGCCGGCGGTGTCGAACACCTCCCGGCGGACCATCAGGCTGGAGGCGTTGAGACGGTGCGGCGGGTAGCCCAGCCACTGGTGGGTGAGGTCCTCCCGCACGCGCATCGCCCGGGAACGGTTCGCGGGGGCCTCGGGGTGCTCCAGCAGGTCGCGGACGTGGCGCTCGATCCGCTCCGGATGGGACCAGTCGTCGGCGTCCTGGACGGTGACGAACTCGCCCCGGCAGAGGGCGATGCCGTGGTTGCGCGCCAGGTAGGACCCCCCGTTCTCCGCCAGGTGCACCACGCGGATCCGCTCGTCCAGCGCCGCCACCCGCTCGAAGAGGCCGGCGTACCCGGGGCCGGAGGCGTCGTCGAGCACGATGACCTCCAGCGGCTGCCAGGTCTGGGCCAGGATGCTGCGCACCGAGGTGAACAGCCCCTCGTCGGGCCGGTAGCAGGGCATGATCACGCTGACCAGCGGGCCCTCCTCCACCCGCCGGGGCGTCGCGGCCTCCATCCGGTCGAAGGGCGTGGGCCCCACCCCGGTGAGCGTGATGGGGGTGCACCCGCTGCTCGTGAAGGGCTCGTTGAAGCGCTCCAGCCAGGCGTCCCCGGGCTCCAGGTGCTCCAGGTCCACCCGCGCCCCGTGGACGATCGACGGGCGGGCCCCGGGGAGGTCCACCCACTCCCGGGCGAGGTCGACCCGGCCGGAGAGGAGCGCCTGCTGCACCGGGATGGAACGCATCTTGCGCGGGACGAGGCGGGGGTGGTGGGCCTCGAGGACCGCCTCCAGGAGACGCAGACCGCGCTCGGGGGATCCCGGCCGGTCGCTGCGCGCGCACCAGTAGCCGGCCACGCAGGCCACGAGGCCGACCTCGCGACGGCGCTGCCGCTCCCGGACGCGGGACGAGGCGGGCCCGGCGGCGGTCGGGGCGAGGACCTCCGCGAGGGTGGCCGCGCGCACCACGTGCTGGGCCAGCTCGTCCATCGACATCGCCCCGTGCGTGGCCGCCCGGGCCATCGCCTCCTCGAGCACCACGTCCTCGGTGCGCAGGGCGGTGGTCAGCAGGGCGATCGGCTCCGTCTCTACCGTGGCCAGCCAGGCGTGGAGGGCCGGGCCACCCACGGTGCGTGCGCTCCCGACGGCGTGGTCCGTCCACGAGGCAGGCGCCCAGCGGCGGCCGGAGGCGGCGGGGCTGGGCACAGAACAGGACCTTCCACTCGGACCGGGCGGGGCTCGGGCACGACCCGCGGCGTCCTCACCAGGCTCCACGGCCGGGGCGAACCCGCAGGAAACGCCACCGATAGTACGGTGCCACTGCCATACTCACCGGAACACCGGGGCCCGCCACCGGTGACCACGCACGCGACGCTCGCACCACGGTGCCGGAACGGGAGTCATGAAGTCCACGAAGATGCAGCTGGCCCTCGGGGGCGCCCTCGCCCTGGTGGCGGCCGCCGTGCTCGGGGTCGTGGTCGAGCTGCCCGGGCTCACCGTGGGTGCTCTCGGGCTGCTCCTCACCGCCCAGCTCATGGTCTCGCTGGACACCAACCGCCGGGCCCGCTACCTGCCCACCAAGGTGAAGGGGCTCCTGCGCACCGTGCCGGTGCGGACCGTCGACCCCACCCCGGTCTGGGCGAGCCGTCGAGCGACCACGGACCGGCCGACGGACCGGGGCGGACCGGACGCAGGAGCAGCCGCGGGGAGCGCCCGGACGCAGGAGTCCGCACCCGCGCCGGAGGAGGCAGCGGGGCACCCGGAGCGCACCGGCGGAGCGACTCCCGCGCCGGAGCTGACCGGCGCGGTCCGCCTCATCCAGGCCCAGTACGTCGGCCGCCTCGACCGCGCCCAGAGCGCCCTGGAGTCGGCGGCCGAGGACCTGCGCCGCGCCCGCGATGACCACTGAGCCGGCTCCCGGACCGGCCGGATCCGCGCCCCCGCCCCGCACCACCGACGCGCAGGTCGACGCCGACCACGCCGCCCACGCCAGCCGGCACCCCGAGCGCCTGGTGGCCACGCTCCTGCGCACCCGGTCCGTGGTCGGGCGTCGGGTGCTGGCCCTCCTCGCCGGTGGTCCGGGCACCACCCCGGCCCGGCTCGAGGAGCTCGGGCGCCGCCTCGACCGTGCGGAGGAAGCGCTCCCGGAGGACGCCGCCTCCCTGACCGCTCCCGACCCGGCCCTGCTCTGCCAGTACGCCCGGGTCGTGGCCCTCCAGACCGGCACCCCGGCGGACGTCTCGGCAGCCCTCGGGCTGCTGGACCTGGCCGACGCCCTGAGCGGCGGCGAGCACCCCACCGAGGAGACCGCCGACCTCTGGGCACAGCTCCTGGTGACCCGTGCCAGCGCCGGGGACGCCCGGCGGGCCCGGCAGGTGCTGCGCCGCGATCGCGGCACCTGGGAGGCGACGCTCTGCACCCGGACCGACCTGCGCAACCCGCACCGCGCGGCCGAGCTGCCCGCGGCGGACGCGGCCCTCTGGGAGAAGGCCTTCACCCGCCGGCTCGGGGCCGGACGGGGGAGCACGGTGCGGCTCGCCGCCGCCGAGGAGCTCTTCGACCCGGCGTTCCTGGCGCGCCACGGGCTCGACCCCGAGCAGGTGGTGCGCACCCCCTTCGACCGGCTGCTCGGCGAGGGAGTCGGGCCGGTCGACCACCCCTACCGCGTCACCGTGGTGATGAGCACCCTCGACCCCGGGCCCGAGCTGCTCGTGGCGGCCCGCTCCCTGGTCTCCCAGACCTGGCAGAACTGGGAGCTCCTCGTGGTGGACGACGCCTCGACCGCCCCGACGCCCGGCGTGCTCGAGGCGGTGGCCGAGCTCGACGCGCGCATCCGGGTGATCCGCAAGGCGGTGCACGGCGGCACCTACCGCTGCCGCAACACCGCCCTGCGCCAGGCCACCGGGGACGCCGTGACCTTCCTCGACAGCGACGACTGGGCCCACCCGGACCTGCTGGAGACCGGGGTGCGCCCGCTCCTGGAGGGACGGGACCGGGGCCCGGCGATCGCCACCCGGCAGCGAGCGCTGCGGGTCACCGAGGAGCTCCACGTCACCCGCCCCGGGTATCCCGGCGCCGTTCCCTGCGCCCCCTCGCTCATGATGCCGATGGTCCCGGGCGTCTCCCGGATCGGCTTCTTCGACCCGGTCCGCAAGGGCGCCGACACCGAGTACGCCCGCCGCCTCGAGGCCGCCACCGGGCGGGAGGTGGAGCAGTCCCCCCGCATCCTGGTGCTCATGCGCCGCCGGGCGGACTCCCTCTCGGCCGGGGACTTCTCCCGCGGCTGGCGGCACGGCGCGCGGCACGAGTACCAGCACGGCCACGCCGCCCGGCACGCCCGCATCGCGGCCGGGGAGGACCCCTGGCTCGACCCCGACGGACCGCGCCGCACCCCCGCCCCGCTGGCCTGGCGCACCGCGGTGCCCGTCCCGGGGGCGCCGCGGCCGCAGCTCGACCTCGTCCTGGCCGGGGACTGGCGGCGCTGGGGCGGTCCGCAGCGCTCGATGCTGGAGGAGATCCGCGCCGCGCTCGGCGCCGGGCTGCGGGTGGGGGTGCTCCACCTGGAGGCCCTGCGCTTCATGCGCGGGGTCGACGACCCGCTGTGCGCCCCCCTCCAGGAGCTCCTCGACGCCGGACGGGTGACGCGGGTCCACCTCGACGACGCGGTGGAGGTCGACCTGCTCCTCCTGCGCTACCCGCCGATCCTCCAGCACCCCCCGCTGGCCCCCGTCGCCCCCGACGGCAGCCCGGCCACGCTGCGCCCCCGGCAGGTGGTGGTCGTGGCCAACCAGGCCCCCTGCGAGGCCGACGGCTCCGACCAGCGCTACACGGTGCCCACGGTCGAGACCCACGCCCGGGAGCTCTTCGGCACGGACCCGCTCTGGGCGCCGCAGGGGCCGGTGATCCGCCGGCTGCTGGCCGCCGAGACCAGCGCCCTCACCCCGTGGGACGACCCGGCGCTCGTCGAGCTCCCCGCCGGCCCGGCCCGCTCCCCCGGTCGACCGCTCGGCGACCCCCCGGTCGTGGGCCGCGTCTCCCGCGACGACCGCATCAAGTTCCCGGCCGACCTCGAGACGCTCCGCACCGCCTACGACCACGGGCCGGAGGTGGAGGTGGTCATGCTGGGCGCCGAGAAGCAGGTGCGCCGGCTGGCCGACCGGGCCCGGGCGGACGGACGCCCCGTCCCCGCCCCCTCCTCCCGGTGGACGGTGCTCCCGCAGGACGCCCTCCCGGTCGAGGAGCTGCTCGCGACGCTCGACGTCTTCGTGTACGCCGACCACCCCGGGGCCCACGAGGCCTTCGGGCGCACCCTGCTGGAGGCGGCCGCCCACGGGGTCCCAGTGGTGGCCACCCCCAAGCACCGCCCGACCTTCGGGGACCTGTTCCTCTACGCCGAGCCGCACGAGATGCCGGCCGTCGTCCGCCGGCTCCTGGCGGACCCGGGGCTCCACCGGTCCCGGGTGGAGCACCAGCTGGCCGTCGTCCGGGAGCGCTACTCCCACGCCTCCTTCGTCGAGCGGGTGCGCTCCCTGCTCCCGCGGACGCCGGCCGGCACGGATGACCCCGGTGCCGTGGACGACGCGGTCGATCCCTCCCCGGTCGAGCTGCGGGTGGCACCCACCGGCGCGGCGGGCCGCCCCCTCGAGCCCACCGTGCTGACCGGGGACCTGACCTGTGCGACCGTGCCGCTGCGCCGGCCGGCCGACGCCGAGCGGGCCGACGCCCTGGTCGCCGTGGGCGGGCCCCGTGCCGTGCAGGCCGCCCTGGGTGCCCACGCCGACCACCTCGCGGCGGGTCGGGACGAGCAGGAGGCCCTCGCCGCGGCCCACCGGACCCCGGGGGTCCGCGCCCTGCTCCTGGCCCGCGACGGGGAGCTGGTCGCCCTCGTACCCCCCGCCACCACCTGGCGGGCCCTCCCCGGGCGGGCGGTGCACCTCACCCTGCCCCCGGCGGCCCCCACCGAGGCGCTCGTGTGGCGGCTGGCCGATCCCGCCCCGGCCCCGGTGACCGTGCCCGCCGCCCCCGCACCCCCCGGGAGCACCCGGTGACCCCCCGCGCCCCCGGGCCCCGGGTGCTCATGATGTCCAGCAACGGCACCGGGATGGGGCACCTCGCCCGGCTGCTCGCCTACGCCCGCCACCTCCCGGGCGCCCTGCCGGGGGTCCGGACCTCCTTCCTCTCCCTCTCCACCGCCGCCCCGCTGGTCCGCCGCCTGGGGTACGACGTGGAGTACCTGCCGAGCACGGGGTCCACGGGCCTCCGCCCGGCGGCCTGGCGCCCCTTCCTCGTGCAGCGCCTCAGCGACGTCCTGGACCGCGTCCGGCCCGATGTCGTGGTCTTCGACGGGACCCACCCCTACCGGGGGATCGACGAGGTCATCGACGCCCACCCGCAGACGCGCTGGGTGTGGTCCCGACGCGGGATGTGGCGCCCCGGCCTGGCCACCGACCAGGTGCGCAGGTCCGCCTGGTTCGACCGCGTCGTCGAGCCGGGCGACCTGGCCGCCGCGGCCGACGTGGGCGCCACCTCCCGGGACTCCGGGCGGCACCTGGTGCGGGTGGGCCCGGTGACGATGGTGGACCGCACCGACCTGCTGGACCGGGCCACCGCCCGCGCCCGGCTCGGCCTGCCGACGGAGGGTCGCCTCGCCCTGGTCTCGCTGGGCGCCGGCAACATCAACGACACCACCGGCCTGGTGGGCGCGACCGCCTCCGCGCTGCGGGAGCGGGGCATCGTGCCCTGCGTCACCCACGCCGCCATCTCCCGGCGCCCCGTCTCCACCCCCGGGGTGCACGTGGTGCAGGACTTCCCGGTGGCCCACTGCCTGGCCGCCTTCGACCTGGGCGTGGTGGCCGGTGGGTACAACAGCTTCCACGAGTCGCTCCGCCTCGGGCTGCCCAGCGCGTTCGCCCCCAACCCGGCCACGGCCCTGGACGACCAAGCCCGCCGCACCGGGTTCGCCGCCGCCCGCGGGTGGGCGGTGGACCTGCCGGAGGTCTCCCCGCCCCGGGTGCTCGCGGCCGTGGACCGCCTGCTGGCCGAGGGCGGGGGGATGGCCCGGGCCGCGATCGCTGCCGACCCCGGCAACGGGGCCCCCGCAGCGGCCGCGGCCATCGCCGACCTGATCCGGGAGGTGCGGGGTGGCTGAGCGACGGACGACTCCCCGACCTCCCCGACGGTGGCGGGCCCGGCGGCACCCGGCGGTCCGCTGGGCGCTCCGCTCCGCCGTGCGCGCGATCCGGGCGCGGCCCGCGCTCGTGGACGTCCTGGGTCGGCTGGCGGCCACCGACCCCCCGGAGCGGGTGCACCCGCTGACCACCCAGGAGGCCGCGGTCGCGGCCCGCGCCGCCCGGTACCCGCAGGACCCCGGCCCCGAGCTGTGGCCCGTCGTCGGGGTGGAGGTGCACCACCTCGGAGCGCACGAGGAGCAGGCCCTGGTGGCGGTGGCGCGGCAGCAGGTCGAGCAGCCGTGGTTCCGGCCGGTGCTCCTGGCCAGCGAGGCGGCGGTCGCCGCGGCCCGGGAGACCGGCTGCCCCTTCGACCTCGTCCCGGAGCACGCGGCCACGCCCGAGGTGGTCGGCCAGCGGCTCGCCGACCTGGTGACCGGCTTCGGGGCCCAGCAGGTCTGGCGGGCGGGCCCGGACGGGCTGGCCCCCGAGCAGCTGGAGGCGCTCCGCGTGCTGGCGGACCGGCACCGGCGGGCCCGCGGTGGTCGGTGAGGGGTCTCACGCCCTCCCACCGGCCGTTCGGGGACGGAGGGAGCCGCCACGCGGGTAGCATGGGAGGGTTGATCGTGGACTGACGGTGACGCAGGCAGACCTTTGAAGGAGTTCGTGTGACTACTGACGTTGTGATCGTCGGCCAGGGATATGTGGGCCTTCCGCTCGCGCAGGAGGCGGCCAAGGCCGGCCTGTCGGTGGTGGGCTTCGACATCACCCAGTCCCTGGTGGACGCCCTGAACTCGGGGGTCTCGCACGTGGACGACCTGTCCGACGCCGACATCGCCGAGATGCTCGCCACCGGCTACCGGGCCTCCACGGACGAGACCGTCATCGCCGGGGCCAAGACCGTCGTGATCTGCGTGCCGACCCCCCTGTCCGACGAGGGCGGCCCCGACCTGCGCGCCGTCGAGGGGGCCACCGCCACCATCGGCCGCAACCTCCAGCCCGGCATGACCGTCATCCTGGAGTCCACCACCTACCCGGGCACCACCGACGAGGTCGTGCGCCCCATCCTCGAGGAGCTCTCCGGCCTGACCGCCGGGAAGGACTTCCACCTGGCCTTCTCCCCCGAGCGCATCGACCCGGGCAACGAGAAGTTCGGCGCGAAGAACACCCCCAAGGTCGTCGGCGGCTACACCCCCGAGTGCGGCAACGCCGCGGCCGCCTTCTACGAGTCCTTCGTCGACACCGTCGTGCGCGCCAAGGGCACCCGCGAGGCCGAGACCGCCAAGCTGCTGGAGAACACCTACCGGCACATCAACATCGCCCTGGTCAACGAGATGGCCGGCTTCTGCCACGAGCTGGGCATCGACCTGTGGGACGTCATCGAGGCCGCCAAGACCAAGCCCTTCGGCTTCCAGGCCTTCTACCCCGGCCCCGGCGTCGGCGGCCACTGCATCCCGATCGACCCGAACTACCTGAGCCACAACGTGCGCTCCCGCCTGGGCTACCCCTTCCGCTTCGTGGAGCTGGCCCAGGAGATCAACACCCGGATGCCCGCCTACGTGGTCTCCCGCGCCCAGGACGCCCTCAACGAGGACGGCAAGGCCCTCAAGGGCGCCACCGTCCTGCTCCTGGGCGTCACCTACAAGCCGAACATCGCCGACCAGCGCGAGTCCCCGGCCGTCCCCCTGGCCCAGGCCCTGGCCGCCAAGGGCGCCACCGTCCAGTTCCACGACCCCAAGGTCGAGCAGTGGAAGGCCCTGGGCGACGACGCCACCAAGGTCACCGACGCGCTGGAGGGCGTGAAGAAGGCCGACCTGACCATCCTGGTCCAGAACCACCGCGAGTACGACGCCCAGGCCCTCTCCGAGGCCGCCGTGCGCTTCCTCGACACCCGCGGCGTCACCACCGACTCCGAGACCTCCCAGCGCCTGTGAGCCCATCCCCCACGGGGGACCTCCCCGCCGCCCTGCCGACTGACGGAACGTCAGCCGCCGGGGCGGCTGCGCGTGTTCCCAGCTCGGCCGAGCTGGAGGAGATCGCCCGCCGCCACGGACTGACCCGGGTCGGCCACCGCCCCCCGTTCGGGCAGTACCTGCGGGACCTGTGGGGGCGGCGCCAGTTCCTCTGGACCCTGGCCACCGCCCAGGCCTTCGCGAAGACCCAGGAGTCCCGCCTCGGCCAGGTGTGGACGGTGCTCAACCCGATCCTCCTGGCCGGCGCCTACTACCTGATCTTCGGTCTGCTCCTGGGCACCCGGGGCGGCACGGAGAACTACGTCGGCTTCCTGACCTCCGGGATCTTCACCTTCACCTTCCTCTCCACGGTCATGAGCTCCGGCTCCAAGGCCGTCACGGGGTCGGTGAACCTGGTGCGCTCCCTGTCCTTCCCCCGGGCGCTGCTGCCCGTCGCGAAGGTGCTCACGGAGATGGTGGCCGCCGCCCCCACCTTCGCGGTGCTCATGGTGATCATGGTGCTCACCGGGGAGCGGCCGAGCCTGAAGTGGCTGCTCTTCCCGGTGGCCCTGCTCATGACGAGCATGATCTCGATGGGCATCGGGCTCGTGCTGTCGCGCGTCGTCCACGACTCGCGGGACGCGGCGAACTTCATCCCCCTGGTGATCCGCCTGCTCCGCTACGTCTCCGGCGTCTTCTACAGCGTGGACCACTACCTGTCCTCCTCCGGTGCACCGGACTGGCTGGTGACGGTCATGACCTACCAGCCGATCGCGGTGGTCCTGAACCTGGTGCGGCAGAGCCTCATGGGGGAGTCCCCGGTGGACCCGGCGACCTGGGGCGCGGCGGCCGCGTGGGCCGTGGTGCTGCCGGCCGTCGGCATGATCTGGTTCTGGCGGGGGGAGGGCACCTATGGCCGCGGCTGAGGCACCCCCCACGGTCGTCGTCGACCACGTCGACGTCCACTACCGCGTCTTCGGCACCGGCGAGCACCGCGCCGCCCAGACGACCGACTCCGGCCGTCGCAGCGCGATCGCCCGCGCCGGTCACCGGGCCATCGGTGGCGGGCAGGGCATGGTCCACGCCGTCCGCGACGTCACCTTCGTGGCCCACGAGGGGGAGTCGATCGGGCTCATCGGCCGCAACGGCTCGGGCAAGTCGACCCTCCTGCGCGCCATCGCGGGTCTGCTGCCCCCGACCTCCGGGCGCATCTGGGTGCAGGGCCGCAGCACCCTGCTCGGGGTGAACGCCGTGCTCATGCCGGCCCTCTCCGGGGTGCGCAACATCCAGATCGGGTGCCAGGCGCTGGGCCTGAGCCGGCGGGAGGTCACCGAGCGGCTCGACTCGATCATCGAGTTCTCCGGCCTCGGTGACGCCGTGAACCTGCCGATGAAGTCCTACTCCTCGGGCATGGCGGCCCGCCTGCGCTTCGCGATCTCCACCGCCGTGGTGCCGGACGTCCTCGTCGTCGACGAGGCGCTGGCCACGGGTGACGCGGACTTCAAGGAGCGGGCCCAGGAGCGGATCGCGCAGATCCGGCAGGAGGCCGGCACCGTGTTCATGGTGAGCCACTCCAACGCCACGATCCGTCGTCAGTGCGACCGCGCCCTGTGGATGGACGCCGGGCGGATCCGGATGGACGGACCGGCCGAGGAGGTCCTGGCCGCGTACGAGGAGGACAGCCTCGAGGCCCGTCGTGCCCGGTGGCGCCGCGCCAAGGCGCGGGCGGAGGCCAAGGCGCAGACGGCCGCGACGCCGAAGCCCTCGTCGGAGGGTTGAGCGTGCGGGTCCTGGTCGTCAGCACCGTCCACCACCCGGGGGACGCGCGGATCCGCGAGCGCCAGATCGAGGCGATGCTGGCTGCCGGGTGGCAGGTGACGCAGGCCGGGGCCTTCTCCGCCCACGGGATGCGACCGCCCGCCCCCACCGCCGAGCGGGCCCTGCGCGGCATCGACCTCCCGCACGCCCGGGGGCTGCGGCGGGGAGCGGCCCTGCGCGCCGCCCGCCGGCTGCTGCGCACCGAGGGGCGCGCGCACGACGTCGTGCTCCTGCACGACCCCGAGCTGCTGCTGGCCGTCCCCGGCTCCGGGGTGGCCGACCGGGTGGTGTGGGACGTGCACGAGGACCCGGCGGCGGCCCTGCCCACCCGGCGCTACCTGCCCGGCCCGACCGGGGGCTGGGCGGCACGCCTCGTGCGCCTCCTGGAGCGGGTCGCCGAGCGTCACCTGACCCTGCTGCTGGCCGAGCACGCCTACGCGGAGCGCTTCTCCCGCCCGCACACGGTCGTCCCGAACAGCGTGCCCGTGCCGGAGGGGCCCGTCCCGGGGCCGGGCGAGGAGCGCGTCGTCTACCTGGGGAATGTCACCCGGCTGCGGGGCGCCGCCGAGCTCGTGGCGCTGGGCGGCGGGCTCCGGGAGGCCACCGGGGGCGCCTGCACCCTGCACGTCATCGGGCCGGCCACCGGGGAGTGCGCCGACCAGCTGGCCGCCGCCCACGAGCGCGGCGACCTCGTCCACCACGGGTTCGTGCCCAACGCCCGGGCCGCCGAGCTGCTCCCGGGCGCCCTGGCCGGGGTCTCCCTGCTGCACGACGCCCCGAACTTCCGCCACTCGATGCCGACCAAGGTCCTCGAGTACATGGCCCACGGTCTGCCGGTCCTCACCACCCCCCTGCCGCTGGCGGTGGCGGAGGTGGAGCAGGGGCGCTGCGGCGCCGTGGTGCCCTTCGGCCCGGCCGGTGTCGGTCCCGCCCTCGAGCAGCTGCTCGCCTGGCGCCGGGACGACACCACCCGGGCCCGGCTGGGCGCCGCGGGCCGGGAGCGGGCCGTCGCCGAGCACTCCTGGTGGTCCACCGCCCCGGTCTTCCTCGACGCCCTGCGCGCCGTGGCCGGCGGCGCCCCCTGCCCCCCGGCTCCCCCGCAACCCCCCGGCGCACCGATTCCCCCACGGGAGCACCGCTTCCCTCGCGATATCGTCACGCTGACCGCGCTCTACCCCTTGGAGATCACGATGGCCAACAGCACCGTTCCCGCCGCCCTGCGCGACCCGGCCCGACTGGCCCGACGCGCTGCGCGCCGCGTCCTGGGATCCCGGGGGGCCGCGCCCGCTCCGGCGCAGGAGCCGCGCACCCCGGCCCCGCAGGAGGACGCCGCGGACGCTCCGGCGGAGGAGCTCCCGACGGCCCGACCGGCCTCCCGGGGCCTGCCCGCCGCCGACGCCGTCGTGGCGGTCGCCCTCTCCCCGGACCTCGCCGAGCTCATGGCCTTCGAGTGGGACCAGCGCACCCTCGACCGCTCCGACCGGGAGCACGCCGCCCTGGAGGGTGCGCAGCTGGCCCTGCTGCAGCTCCAGAACGGGCTGGTGCCCGGCATGGGCCGCGACCAGGAGCCGGTCTCCGCGGTGGTCTCCGCCGCGCGGGAGCGCTCGGTGCCGGTGGCGCTGTGGGTCACCTCCGGTCCGCTCCCGGAGCTGCCTTGGCTGCAGGGGGTCGACCACCTGTACGCCAGCTCCCCCGAGCTCCGTGACGAGGCCGCCGCGGCGTGGGGCCGGGAGGTCGGGCTGCTCGAGCCGGCCGCCCAGCCGCGCCTGGCCAACCCGGTCGCCGAGGGCGGCATCGGGGCCCGCACCGGGCAGGCCCTGACCGTGGTCGACGGCTTCTCCTCCCTGGCGGATGGCAGCGCCCTGCAGGAGATCCTGGCCGACGGCCTCAAGCCCCTGCCCGAGGCCGAGACCCCGGTGGTCCGCCTGCCGGGCAAGTCGAGCCTGGTGACCCTGCCCACCAGCCTGGAGAAGCGCGTCCAGCGCGCCGGCTCCCGCGCCGAGGGCCTGGGCCACCTCCCCCGCGCCGGTGTCCTCACCGACCTGAGCGCCACTTCCCCGCAGGCTGCCTGGACGGCCGTGGCCGCCGCCGCGAGCGCCACCCCGATGGTGACCCCGGCCGGCCTCGGTGGGCGCCTGCCCGGCGAGCTCGGCCGCGAGATCCCGGTGGCCGCCGACCAGAAGCACTTCCGCAGCGAGGTCGTGGCCCGCATGCAGCAGCCGGAGCTGCGCAGCCGCGAGGGGCACCTGCTGCACCGCGAGGTGCTCGCCCACCACACCGCCGGCCACCGCGCCGCCACCCTGCTGGGTGCCGCCGGGGTGGAGCTGCCCCGCCGCGACGTCACCGTCTCCGCCGTCGTCCCCACCAACCGGGAGCACGAGCTGGACAACGTCTTCGCGAACATCGGCCGCCAGCGCCACCAGGAGACCGAGCTCGTGCTCGTCCTGCACGGCCTGCAGGTCGACGAGGACGCCCTGCGGGGCCGGGCCACCGAGGCCGGGGTGCGGGAGCTCGTCATCGTGCGGGCCGACCAGGAGCTCACCCTGGGGGCCTGCATGAACCTCGGCGTCGACGCCGCCTCCGGCCGGTACGTCGCCAAGATGGACGACGACAACTTCTACGGCCCGGGCTATCTCTCGGACCTCGTCGAGGCCTTCACGTACACCGACGCCTCGATCGTCGGCAAGTGGTGCCACCTGGTGTGGCTGCGCTCCACCGGTGCGGTCGTCCTGCGCTACCCGGACTCCGAGCACTCCTACGAGCGCCGCATCCAGGGCGGGGCGATGCTCTTCGACGGCGACCTGGTCCGCTCGGTCCGCTTCAGCGACATCCCCCGCGCCGTGGACTCCGACATCCTCGACCGCTCGATGGCCGAGGGCGCCACCGTCTACTCGGCGGACCGCTACAACTTCGTGTCGATCCGCGGCACCGACCGCACCGCCCACACCTGGACGGTCACCGACTCGACCTTCATGACGGCCACCGGGGACCTGCAGTTCTACGGCGACCCCCGCCCGCACGCCTCCCTCTGACCCACCGGCCCCGAGGCCCTCGAAAGGAACCATGCCCTCCCTGAACCCCGCCGCCCTGCGTGGCCACGCGAAGGCGGCCGCCCGCAGCGCCGTCCAGCACCTGCCCGTCCGACCGGTGGCCTCGCTCCCGCAGGCCGGTGGCTCGGTGGGCCAGCGGGTGCTCCTCTACCGTGCCCACCACGAGCTCAAGGACAACGCCGCCCCGGACCGCGCCCTGGCCGTGCTGGACGCGGTGGACCCGGCCTCGCTGAACCCCAAGGGCCACTCGATGCGGGCCAGCGCCCTGGCGGCCCTGGGTCGGCACGACGAGGCGGTCGCCGCCGCCGAGCACTCCACCCGCGGTGACCAGCCGGACGCCGGGGCCCTGGGCCGTCACCTGCAGCTGCTGGACCGGCTGGGCGTGGACACCGGGCGCCGGGAGCTGCTGGAGAAGGCCACCCGCGTCAAGGCCACCAACAAGACCGACGCGGCCCGGCTCATGAAGACCTTCCGCACCCCCGACCAGGAGCTCACCCAGCGCTTCCTGGACAACGTGCGGACCTGGCCGATCTCCACCGACTCCACGAGCATGGTGCAGGTCCGCCGGGACTCCATCCTCATGGTCCACCAGGACGAGGACGAGATCCGCGACATCGCGCGGGACCTGGCGACCACCGGCCCGGACGGGCTGGCCGTGGCGGTCTCCCTGCTCACGCACCTCGGGGACTTCGAGGAGCTGCGGCGGATGATGGAGTTCCACCGCTGCGAGCAGCAGGACTTCCCGACCCGCCCGGTGATGTGGGCGGCCAAGGCGGCCCTGCGCGCCGGCCACCTGCGGGCCGCCGAGGTGCTCGCCGGCCGGGCCATCAGCCACCGTCGCGGGCAGAAGGACGCCCGGGCCATCCACCGCACCGCCAGCGACCAGCTGGCCGTCGTGGACCACGGCTGGCCGGTCTACGAGGCCCGCCCGGAGCCGGCCTACGAGCCGCGCCCCCGCGCCGTCCTCAGCGTGCTGGCGCAGAGCCTGCCCCACCAGTCCGGGGGGTACGCCACCCGCTCCCACGGCGTCATCACCGGTCTGCGCGATCTCGGCTGGGACATGGAGGCCGTGACCCGGCTGGGCTTCCCGTACGACCGCTGGTCGCCCAAGAGCAAGACCTACGTGGCCCCGGTGGACGTGGTGGACGGGATCGCCTACCACCGCCTGCTGGAGCCGGGCGAGCGCGTCTACGACAACACGCCGCTGGCCTCGTACATCAACCGCTTCGCCGACCGGATCGCCGAGCACGCCGTGCGCCACCGCGCCTCGCTGATCCACGCCAGCAGCTTCCAGAACAACGGTCTGGCGGGCCTGCAGGCGGCCCGCCGCCTGGGCATCCCCTTCGTCTACGAGATGCGCGGGCTGGAGGACCTCATGAAGGTCTCCCGCCGCCCGAACTTCGAGCAGACCGAGTCCTACGCGTACATGACCGAGCTCGAGAACCACATCGTGCGCAACGCCGATCTCACGTTCGTCATCACCGAGGCGCTGCGGGAGGAGATGATCCGCCGCGGGGGCCCTGCCGACCGGATCGTGGTTCTGCCCAACGGTGTGCACACCGCGAACTTCGAGCCGCGCGGGCGCGACGTCGAGCTCGCCGCCGAGCTGGGCGTGGAGGGCAAGGTCGTCATCGGGTACGCCGGTGGCCTCGTGGACTACGAGGGCATCGAGCTCATCCTCCGGGCCGCCGACGAGCTGCGCCGGGAGCGGGACGACTTCCACGTGATCATCGTCGGCGACGGCCACCACCAGGCCCGGCTGCACGGCCTGGCCGCCGAGCTCGAGCTGGGGGACGTGGTGACCTTCACCGGTCGCGTCCCGCACTCGGAGGTGCCGCGCTACCTGTCGCTCTTCGACATCACCCCGTTCACGCGCCTGCCGCTGCCGGTGTGCGAGCTCATCAGCCCGATCAAGCCCTTCGAGTCGATGGCCATGGGCAAGGCGGTCATCTCCTCCTCGGTGGCGGCCCTCACCGAGATCGTCGCCCCCGACGAGCGCGGCCTGGTCTTCGAGAAGGGCAGCGCCGAGGACCTCGCGTCCTGCCTGCGCCGCTACCTGGACTCCCCCGAGCTGCGCCAGCAGATGGGCCGTCAGGCCCGGGAGTGGGTCCTGGAGCACCGGGACTGGTCCGATGTCGTGACCATCGCCGACGACGCCTACCACCGGGTGCTCGGCCGCGACTGAGGGATCCCGCGTGCGCCGGCGCACGCTGCACGGCTGAGGCCCGGCACCCCACGGGGTGCCGGGCCTCAGCCGTGCAGCCGGTGGGGCGGACGTGGCCCGCCCCACCGGGTCCTCACTCGGCGGGCTCCTCGGAGACCTCCAGCGGGACCTCGTCCGCGTGCGCCACGCCGTGCTGGATGAGGGCCCGGTGCAGCATCGGGGTCAGCGAGCGGACGTACGAGGCGGTGACGTGCGATCCCTGGCGGTAGATGGTCATGCCGCCGATGGCCGCCGGGCAGTCGTCCCCGGGCGGGCACAGGTAGTCGTTCACGTCGACGTACTCCACCCCGGACATCGCCTCGTCGACCTTCTCCAGGGTCATGTTGCCGTTCTCGTCGTTCGCCGGGAACGAGCAGGCGGAGAAGTCGTCCGGGTTCTCCTCCATGCACTGGTACACGGACTGGTCGCCCTCGAGATCACCCTTCCGGGTGGAGGGGTTGTCGGCCACCAGGACGATCTGTGCCCCGGCGTCCTGCAGGGTGGTGAGGTGCTCCACCATGCTCTGGGCGATCGACTCGGTGTTCACCGTGTCCCCCGCCGAGGTGATGACCATGTCGGGGGCGTCCGCGGCGAGCTGCTCCACGAGGGCCTCGTTGTACTGCTCGCACTCGTCGTACTTGCCCTCGGTGCTCAGCGAGCAGGCGGACTTGTTGTACACCTCGAGGCGCCAGTCCTCGGCCCGGGCGATGGCCTCCAGGGCCGGGAGCCACTGGACCATCTTCGAGTCACCGACCACCGCGACCCGGGTCTTCCCGTCGGCCGCGCCGTAGACGCAGTCGTCCCGGCCGGGGGGCGTGGTGTCCTCCTGCATGGCCTGGCACTCGTCCTCGTAGGCGCTCGGCACGTCCTCCGGGGCCAGGGCGGGCTCGGGGTAGACCGAGCCGGAGGTCGTGACCTGCGAGGAGGGGTCGGCGATGAGCAGGCTCTCGCCGGCCCCCTCCCCGGAGTCCTTCGCCGCCGACCACTGGTCCTCCGGCACCAGGGCGACGGCGCCCTTCGCGCTGTCCGGGGAGTGGGTGAGCTTGGGGGCACCCATCCAGACGGCACCACCCACGAGAGCGGTGATGGCCATGGCGGTACCACCCATGAGCAGCGCCTTGGGCACGGAGGCCGAGAGCGCCTTGTGGTACCGGATCGGGTCCTCCAGCAGCAGCTTGGTGCCCCAGGAGAGGGCGATCGCCAGACCCACGACCGCCAGGCGGGTGAGCAGGCCGGACCCGGGGCGCAGCTCCTCCAGGAAGATCAGCAGCGGCCAGTGCCACAGGTAGAGGGCGTAGGAGATGCCACCGATGAAGCGCATCGGGGACACACCCAGCAGCCGTCCGACGAGGGTGTCCGGGGTGCTGCACCCGGCGAGGATCACCGCCGCGGTGCCCAGCACCGGCAGCAGGGCGGCGCTGCCCGGCCACGGGGTGGAGGTGGTGTAGGCCAGGGCCGCCACGGCCAGGGCCACGACGCCGACGGCGGTCATCACCTCGGCCACGGCGCGCGGGATGCTCCGGGCCCGGTCGGCCAGGTAGGCCACCAGCGCACCCACGGCGAGCTCCCAGACACGGGTCGTGGTGAAGAAGTAGGCGGTCGCCGGGTCGGAGGCGGTGTGCAGGACGGAGTGCACGAGGCTCGCACCGAGCATGAGCACCAGCAGCAGGCCGATGACGGTCATCCGGCGACGCCCCAGGCGCCGGGCGATGAAGGCACCGATGATGATGAGCACCGGCCAGACGACGTAGAACTGCTCCTCGACCGAGAGCGACCAGTAGTGCTGCAGCGGGGAGGGCGCGGCGTCCTCGGCGAGGTAGTCGACCTCCCGCATCGCCAACGACCAGTTGACGACGTAGAAGGTGGCCGCCAGGACGTCGTTGGCGAGGTCGGCCAGGGCGCTGCGCGCCATGACGAACCAGCCCACCACCGCGGTGAACACGAGCACCAGCGAGGCGGCGGGCAGCAGGCGGCGGGCCCGGCGGGCGTAGAACTTCGGCAACGAGACCGTGCCGGTGGAGCGGACCTCCTTGAGGAGCCCCGCGGTGATGAGGTACCCGGAGATCACGAAGAAGATGTCCACGCCGGCGAAGCCCCCGGTGACCCCGGGAAAGTGCACGTGGTGCAGCAGGACCAGGCCCACGGCGATGGCGCGCAGGCCCTCGATGTCACCGCGGAAGACCTTGGGGTTCGGGGTGTTGGCCGGGCGGTCCGTGGTCGACGGGGCCGCGGGAAGGCCGTGGGCAGTCATCAGTTCTCCTCCTGACGCGGACGCGTCCGTGCTCCGTGGGAGCCGCTCGCTGCGCGATGAACTGGCCGATCATGTCAGGCCGGACCGGGAAGTTCCATCGCCTCCGGCGGTGGCGGGCGGGGTCCGGCTCAGACCATCACGTGGCCGGTGGGGTCCCCGAAGAAGACGAGGCGGCCACGCTTCGCGAGCAGCTCGCGGTCGGTGATGGTCCAGGTGTGGGCGTCCGGGGAGGCTCCCCGGACGGAGACGAAGTTGAAGCGGTCGGCGGAGTAGACCCGGCCACCGGCGCGCTGCACCTTCTGGCAGAAGGTCGTGTCGACGCGGCGGGGCAGGTCCTCGAAGCGCAGCTCCGTGGCCACCTCCCGGGGGATGAGCATGGTCCCGCCCTGCACCAGGTCGGTGTACCGGTGCTCGGCGTGCCCGAAGCGCAGGAGGGTCGCGTCGCTGGCCTGCAGGTGCGCGTAGTGCGCCCACTTGCCAACCACCTGGGCGTCCGTCCAGCTGAACGAGCGCACGAGGTCCGAGAGGTAGTGGGGGCCGTAGAGGTTGTCGTCGTCCATCTTCGCGACGTACTGGCCGCCGGCGGCCTCGATGCCGAGGTTCATCACCGCCCCGAGGGTGAGCTCCGCGGCGGCGTGCACCACCTGCACCTGCTCCACCCCCAGCTCGCGGGCCGTGGAGCGCACCCGCTCGGTGTCGATCTCCACCCCGTGGGCCACGAGGACGAGCTCGACCGCGGGGTGCACCTGGGTGCTGATCGTCCGGAGCACGTGCTCGACGGTGTGCGGGCGCATCGTCGGGACGACCGCGCTGATCGTCGGGACGCTCGGCGGGGAGTCGATCCCGACGCCCTGCAGGACCTGCGCGACCCGGTGCGTGGCCAGGTGGGCGTCGAAGACCCGCCGGTGGGCCAGGAGCGCGCGCCGGTCGCGCAGCTCCGGGTGCTGGAGCAGCGCACGGAGCAGCTCGTCGGCCTCCTCCTCGTCCCGGGCGACGGCCACGGTGTCGCCGAAGACGGGCTCGATCGCCGCCGAGGGCCCGCTGAGCACCGGGGTCTGCGCGGCGGAGAGCTCGAAGAGCCGCCGGGCGCACATCGTCGGGGAGGCGGTCACCGAGTTGACGTTGAGGAAGACCTTGTAGGCCGTCGAGGCGGCGAGCATCTTCTCGTAGGGCAGGGAGCCGACCACGGCGGGTCGGAAGCGGCGGGGGAAGGCGTAGCGACGGTCCCCACCGGCCTGGCGCGAGTAGATCTCCAGCCCCTGGTCCAGGGCGGCGCCCAGCAGGTGGTGCATCTGCTCACGACGCTCGGGGTGCTTGTCCGCGAAGTAGCTGCCGGCGAAGGCCACCTCCCGGTCCCGGCCGGAGCCGCGCTGCACGGGGTTGTGGATGCGCGGCTGGGCGCTGAAGGGCAGGAGACCGACCCGGTCGTGGCCGAGGTCCTCGCGGTAGCGCGGGATCCGGTCGGCGTCGACCGTCCACACGTGGTCGAAGAGCCGGGCCGTCTCGAGGAAGCGGTCGTAGTTGGGCGGGTCCTCCTTGTTCCAGAAGACCGTGGGGATGCCGGCCTCGCGGCAGTGGGCCACCAGCTCGCGGAGCTCCTGCGCCGGTGCCCCCTCGCCGGTCATGGCCAGCCGCCACTGACCGTCGTTGCCGTTCCAGGCGGACTCGACGAAGAGCAGGTGGGGGCGGATCTCCGCCAGCTCGGCCCGCCAGCCCTCGCGGCTCAACGGGTGCTGGTCCCACTCGTAGCGCAGGCAGAGCTCGCTGAAGGTGTCGAGGACGACCGCGGCGCGGGTGCCTGGGCGGGCGACCGGCCCGTCCGGGATCTCCACCGCGGGCAGCGGCACGCGCGCCCCGGCCCGGCGGGCAGCCTGCGTCCGCACCCGGACGAGCTCCCGGCGGGCGGCGCGCTGCGCCTTCCCGGGCAGCTCCCGCCGCTGCTGCGGGTCACGCAGGGCCGCTCCCAGCACGCGGCGTCCCCGCCGTGCCAGCCGGGCCAGGGGACGTGCCGGACCCATCAGCCGTCGATCCCCAGGTGGCCGGTGATCACGGTGGCGATGCGCTCGCCGGCGTGGCCGTCCCACAGCGGGGGGACGGGGTGGTCGGTCACCGGGCCGCGCTCGAGGACGGCGGCGGCGGCCTCGGCCACGCCCTCGCGGGTGACGAGCTGGTTGGTGCCGTGGGTGATGGTGACCGGACGCTCGGTGTTCGGGCGGACCGTCAGGCAGGGGACGCCCAGGACGGTGGTCTCCTCCTGCACGCCGCCGGAGTCGGTGACGACCAGGGCGGCGCCGCGGACCAGGCCCATGAACTCCAGGTAGCCCAGGGGGTCGACCACGTGGACGTTCTCGTGGTCCATGAAGCCGGCCTCCTGCAGGCGGGTGCGGCCGCGGGGGTGCAGCGGCACGATGACCGGGACCCGGTCGGCCACCGAGTGCAGGGAGCGCACCAGGGCCTGGACGTCCTCGGGCAGGTCGACATTGCCGGGACGGTGCACGGTCACCACGGCGTACTGGCCGCCGGACACCCCGGCGGGCACCTGGTCCCCCAGCGAGGCCAGGGCGGCCTCGGTGTCGTAGCGCTCCAGGTTGGACAGCAGCGTGTCGATCATCGGGTTGCCCACGAAGTGCACGGCCTGCGGGTCGGCGCCCTCGTTGCCCAGGTGGACGTTGGCGTCCGAGCTGGTCGTCAGCAGCAGGGTCGCCAGCCGGTCGGTGACCAGACGGTTGATCTCCTCGGGCATGGTCAGGTCGAAGGAGCGCAGGCCGGCCTCGACGTGGGCGGTGTCGATGCCCATCTTCGCCGCGACCAGCGAGGCCGCCACGGTGGAGTTCACGTCGCCGTAGACCACGACGAGGGCCGGCTGGCGCTCGGTGAAGAGCTCCTCCAGGCCCATCATGACCTTCGCGGTCTGCACGCCGTGGGTGCCCGAGCCGACGCCCAGGTTCACGTCGGGCTCGGGGATGCCGAGCTGGCGGAAGAAGACGTCGCTCATCTTCTCGTCGTAGTGCTGCCCGGTGTGGACGAGGAGCTGCTCCACGCCAGCGGCCTCCAGGGCGCGCATCACCGGCGCGACCTTCGGGAAGTTCGGGCGGGCACCGGTCACGTGGACCACCAGGGGGTTCATGAGCGTTGACATCCAATCGTCGGTCGGCTGCTGCTGCCTCGATTCTCCCCCAGCCGTGGTCCCGGCGGAAGGCACCCACCGGGAGGCCGGCGGAGCGGCCCCACGAGTCGTGGACAGCGAGGGCCCACGGACGTAGAGTGCCTGAGCCTAACGGAGGCGGGAGCTCCCCGCGGGGGCGCCGAATCGACGCCCGTCCTGACCCGGCACGGAGGTCGTCATCACACCCCCTTGGCTCGCAGTGGCCCGGCTGGCCCTCTCCGTCGCCCGACGCCATCTCGCGACGGACCCCCGCAAGCTGCTCTCGGTGGCGCTGCGCGCCGCCCCGACACCGGTGGCCGGGTCCGTCGGTCGGATCCTGCCCGCGCAGAGCCCGCTGCGCGCCCTCGCGCTCGACGCGGCGGGGCAGAACGCCCGGGCCCGGGAGACCGTCGAGCGGCTCGCCACCGAGTCCCCTGCCGACGGGCTGCCCGCCGTGCTGCGGGTGGCCGCGATCCTCCACCTCCCCACCGCCCGGCGGATCGCCGTGGAGCGCCTCGACGACCACCCGGCGGCACGCACCGCCCGGGCCCTCTCGCTGGTGGACGCCGGGGAGCGTGGTGCCGCCGTCGAGCTCCTGGCGGGGCTGACCGAGCGCGGCGCGGCGAGCCTGCGCGAGCGGGTGCTCGGGGAGCTGGCCGCCCTCCGTGCCCGCCCCTGGGAGGAGGAGCGCCCGGCCCCCACCGTCCTCGCCGCCACCCCGCGCTCCGTCCTCCACGTGGTGACGAACTCCCTGCCGTGGACCCAGGCCGGGTACACGCTGCGCACCCGCGGCCTCACCGTGGCGCAGTCCCGGCTCGGCTGGTCCCCGCAGGTGGTCACCCGCCCGGGCTTCCCGGTGGACTCCGGTGCCCTGCCCCGGTGGGCCGAGCACCCGGTCGACGGGGTGCCCCACCACCTCCTCCTGCCGCCCTCGCTGCCGCTGCGGGACGACGAGCTGCTCGCCCTCCACGTCGAGGAGCTCACCCGGCTGGTGCAGCGGCTCCGCCCCGCGGTGCTCCACGCCCACTCGCGCTTCACGAACGCCCAGGCCGCCCTCACCGTGGGGCGCCGGCTCGGCATCCCGGTGGTCTACGAGGTGCGCGGCTTCCTCGAAGAGACCTGGGTCTCCCGCGGAGGCGACCCGGGGGCCGAGCACCGCCACCTCGCCCGGGCCGCGGAGACGGCGTGCATGGCGGCGGCCGACGCCGTGACCACCCTCTCGGAGACGATGCGGCAGGAGATCATCGGCCGTGGCGTCGACCCGGCCCGGGTCCACCTGCTGGGCAACGCCGCCCCCCGCGAGGAGATCACCGCCGGCCGGGCCCCCGCCACCCTGGAGCGGGCCCGGGCCCACCGGGAGGCGCTCGGCATCGGGCCGGACGAGGTGGTGGCCGGCACCGTCACCACGCTCAACGACTACGAGGGCACCGCGCTGCTCGTGGACGCCTTCGCCGCGCACTGCCGGAACCGGCCGGAGGCCCCGGGCCACCTGGTCGTGGTGGGAGGCGGGCCGGCCCTGTCCCCCCTGCAGGCCCAGCGGGCCGGGCTCCCGGCCGGGGTCGCCGAGCGGATCCACCTGGTGGGACGGGTCCCGCACGCGGAGGTGCCCGGCTGGAACGCCGTCCTCGACCTCTTCTGCGTCCCCCGGCTGGACACCCCGGTGACCCGGCTGGTCACCCCGCTCAAGCCGCTCAGCGCGATGTTCGCCCGGTCGGTGGTGCTCGTGGCCGACCTCCCCCCGCTGGCCGAGCTCGTCGCCGGCGGGCGCGGCGCCACGGTGGCGCCGGATCCCGCGGCGTGGACCCGCGCGCTGGACGAGTGGATGCTCCCCGACGCCACCACCCGTGCTCGCCGGGAGGCCACTGCGGCCGCCGGGGCCCGGTGGGCCGAGGAGGAGGCCACCTGGGAGGTCGTCGCCGCCCGCAGCGTGGAGCTCTACGACTCCCTCACCGGGGGCTGACCGGGGCCGCGGGAGCCCGCACACGGAGACGCCGGGGGCGGACGGGAAGGTTCCCGTCCGCCCCCGGCGTCGTCACCGGTGCCGGGTGCTCAGGGGCGCCCGAGGCCGATGTAGGTCCACCCGGCCCCGCGCCAGAGCTCGGGGTCCAGGGCGTTGCGGCCGTCGATGACGATCGGCTGCTTCACGGTCCCGACGAGCGCGGCCGGGTCCAGATCGCGGAACTGCTGCCACTCGGTGAGGTGGATGACCAGCTCCGCGCCGGCGAGGGCCTCCTCGGCCGAGGGCGCGTAGGTCAGGGTCGGGTACACCTTGGCGGCGTTCTCCATGCCCTTCGGGTCGTAGACGTGGACCTCGGCGCCGGAGAGGTGGAGGGCACCGGCCACGGCGAGCGCCGGCGAGTCGCGGACGTCGTCGGAGTTCGGCTTGAACGAGGCGCCCAGGACGGCCACGCGGCGGCCGCGCAGGTCGCCCCCGAGCTCGACTCGGGCCAGGTCGACGACGTGCTCGCGCCGCCGGGTGTTGATCTTGTCCACCTCGGCGAGGAACTCCAGCGCGTGGCCGGCCCCGAGCTCCCCGGCACGGGCGGAGAAGGCCCGGATGTCCTTGGGCAGGCAGCCGCCGCCGAATCCGACGCCGGCGTTGAGGAACTTGCGGCCGATGCGGGCGTCGTGGCCGATCGCGTCGGCCAGCTTGGTGACGTCCGCCCCGGCAGCCTCGCAGATCTCGGCCATCGCGTTGATGAAGGAGATCTTCGTGGCGAGGAAGCTGTTGGCGGCCACCTTGACCAGCTCGGCGGTCGGCAGGTCGCAGACCACGACCGGGGTGCCGTCCTCCTCGATGGTGTTGGCATAGATCTCGCGGAGGACCTTCTCGGCCCGCTCGCTCGTCACACCGAAGACGAGGCGGTCGGGGTGGAGGGTGTCCTGGACCGCGAAGCCCTCACGCAGGAACTCGGGGTTCCAGGCCAGCTCGGCGGTGACGCCCTCGGGGGTGTTCTCCGCGACGTACTCGGCCAGGCGCTGGGCGGTGCCCACCGGCACGGTGGACTTGCCCGCCACCAGCGCGCCGTCCTTCAGGTGCGGGGTGATCGAGGCGACCGCGGCGTCCACGTAGGTCATGTCGGCGGCGTGCGAGTCGGCCTTCTGCGGGGTGCCCACGCCGATGAAGACCACGTCGGCGTCCGCGATCTGGGAGAAGTCCGTGGTGAAGCGGAGCCGGCCCGACTCCACCTGCTCGGCGAGGATCGGGTCGAAACCCGGCTCGTAGAAGGGACTCCGGCCGGATTGCAGGCGCTCGACCTTGGCCTCGTCGACGTCCACCCCCACCGTCTCGAAGCCGAGCTGGGCCATCCCCGCGGCGTGCACCGCTCCGAGGTAGCCGGTGCCGATCACTGCAACGCGCATGCGTCTGCCTCCTCCGCCCCGTGGGGCACTGACGATTCCGGGCAAGGGTATGCGATGGGCTGGGGCGGTGGGAGAATGCCGGCATGAGCCAGCAGATCGTCTCCGAACTCGTCGCCAACGTCATCGCCGTCCACGTGGAGGCGGGGCAGCGCGTCGAGGCCGGCTCGGAGGTGGCCCTCCTGGAGTCCATGAAGATGGAGATCCCGCTGCTGGCCGAGCACGCCGGCACCGTGGAGGCCGTGCACGTGGCCCCCGGCGACGTCGTCCAGGAGGGCGACGCGCTGGTGGTCCTCTCGGACTGAGCCCCGGCCCCGGCGGGGTTCCCCAGCCATCCCTCCGGCGCGCGAGGTGCGCACCGGTCCGCATCTCACGCGCCAGGATCCCGTCCCCGGCCCGAGGTGCGCACCGGTACGCACCTGGACGGTCGAGTCGGTCACCGGTGCGCCTCTCGCCCAGTGATGACGCTGCAGGTGCGCACCGGTGCGCCTCTCGCCCAGGGTCAGCACCCGAAAGGGGCACCGGTGCACCTCTCGGGCGTCACCTGGTCACTCGCGCTCCGCCCACCAGCGGCGCAGCTCCGCCTCCGCGGCCCCGGGTCCCACCGGGCCGGCATCGAGGCGGTACTGCAGCAGGTGCTCGTAGGCCTCCCCCAGCACCGGCCCCGGCGCGATCCCCAGAATCTCCATGATCTGGTGCCCGTTGAGCTCGGGACGCACCGCGGCCAGCTCCTCCTCGGCGAGGATCCGGTCGATGCGCTGCTCCAGGTCGTCGTAGGCCCGCGCGAGGCGGCGGGCCTTGCGCTGGTTGCGCGTGGTGCAGTCGGCGCGGGTCAGCAGGTGCAGCCGGGAGAGCAGCGGCCCGGCGTCGGTCACGTAGCGCCGCACGGCCGAGTCGGTCCACTCCCCGTCGCCGTACCCGTGGAAACGCAGGTGCAGCTCCACGAGACGGGAGACGTCACGGATCGTCTCCTTGTCGTAGCGGAGGGCCTTCAGCCGCTTCCGCGCCATCTTCGCGCCGACGAGCTCGTGGTGGTGGAAGCTCACCCCGCCACCGGGCAGGAAGCGGCGGGTCGGGGGCTTGCCGATGTCGTGGAGGATCGCCGCCAGCCGGAGCACGAGATCCGGGGAGGGCACCTCCTCGGCCGCCCCCTCGCGCGGCCCCTCGAGGTCCATCGCCTGCTCCAGGACGGTCAGCGAGTGCTCGTAGACGTCCTTGTGCCGGTGGTGCTCGTCGAGCTCCAGCTGCATGGCGGGGATCTCCGGGACCACCTGGTCGGCCAGCCCGGTGTGGCACATGACCTCCAGGCCGGCCCGGGGGTTCACCGAGAGCATGAGCTTGGTGAACTCGTCCCGGACCCGCTCGGCGGAGACGATCTCGAGGGTCCCGGCCAGCTCCTGCATCGCGCTCATGACGCGCTGCGCGGGGACCAGCCCGAGCTGGGCGGCGAAGCGGCAGGCCCGCATCATGCGCAGCGGGTCGTCGGCGAAGGACTCCTCGGGCGTCTGCGGGGTGTCCAGCTCCCCGTCCGCGAGGGCGTCCAGGCCGCCGTGGGGGTCCACGAAGGTCAGGTCCGGCAGGCGCAGCGCCATCGCGTTGACGGTGAAGTCGCGGCGCACCAGGTCGTCCTCGAGGCTGTTGCCGAAGCGCACCTCGGGCTTGCGGGTGGCCCGGTCGTAGACGTCCGAGCGGTAGGTCGTGATCTCCAGGGTGTCCTGCCCCTTGCGCGCACCGATGGTGCCGAAGGCCCGCCCCAGGTCCCAGGTGGAGTCCGCCCAGCCGGCCAGCACCCGCTCGATGTCGTCGGGACGGGCGTCGGTGGTGAGGTCCAGGTCCGGGGAGGTGCGCCCGAGGAAGGCGTCGCGCACCGGCCCCCCGACGAGGGCGAGCTCGTACCCGGCCGCGGCGAAGAGCGCACCAACCTCCTGGAGGAGCGGCATCACCGGCGCCAGGTGCTTCACGGCGTTCTGCAACAGGCTCTGCGGGGTGGGATCGGTCACGGGGTCACCACGGATCTGTCTCGGGGGCTCTGTCGGGCGCTGGGGAGGGCGCTCCACGCGGTGGTCGACGGGCACCCAGCCCGCCGAGTGTAGGCGCTGCGCGAGCCCGGCTCCCAGCCCACGGCCGGGCATCGCTGCAGGTCAGGTCGCTATCATGGGTGAATGGGACTCTCGATGCAGGAGACGGACCAGCGGCGGGTGCCGCTGCGTCGGCTGCCCTCCGTGCGCGAGACCTCTGCTGGCGGGGTGGTCGTCCTCGTCGAGCCGGGCCGCGCCCGCTTGGCACTGATCGCCCGCTACAACCGGGCCCGCCGGCTGGAGTGGTGCCTGCCCAAGGGGCACGTGGAGGCCGGGGAGACCCTCGCCGAGACGGCGGTGCGGGAGGTGGCCGAGGAGACCGGCATCCGCAGCCGCCCGATCCTCACGCTGGGGACGATCGACTACTGGTTCTCCACCCCTCAGCGGCGGATCCACAAGCACGTCCACCACTATCTCCTCGAGGCCGTCGGGGGACACCTGACGGTCGAGGAGGATCCCGACCAGGAGGCCGTGGACGTCCAGTGGTTCGACCTGCCGACCGCGCACCGCACGCTGACCTTCCCCAACGAACGACGCATCGCCCAGATGGCGTGGCGCCGGCTGTGCGGCTGATCGCCCGCGGCACTGCCCTCGCCCTCGCGGTGTGCGCGGGCCTCGTGGTGCCCACCCACCCCGCCGCCGCGGAGGGGGACGACGCGGATCCCGGGGTGGACCTGGCCATCTCCCGGGTGGACCCGGGGTGGCTGACGGCCGGGGAGTCGGGGGAGCTCACCACCACCGTCGAGGTGCCCGCGGGGGCAGCCGTGGAGGACCTGCGGGTCACCTTCTCCTCGGCCCCCCTGATCCACGGCCGGGAGGAGACCGGTCGCTGGCTGGACCACGACGGCGCGAGCCCGGCCGACCGGGAGCGGCTGGCGGTGGAGGAGCTGCCAGCCGGGGGCGGCGAGCGGGAGCTCCGGCTCCCGGTGGAGGCGCCGGAGGTGGACGAACCGGCGATCCTCCCCCTCGTGGTGGCCGTCTCCGGCCGGGTGGACGGTCGGCGCACGGTCCTCGACGCGCAGCGCACCGCGATCCCGGTCCTGCCCGAGGGGGCGGAGGAGACCGCCTCGCCCCATCGGGTCGGGTGGTTCCTGCCGGTCACCGTGCCGCTCACCTCCGACCTCTTCGCCGGGGACCGGACCGACCGCCAGGACGCCTGGTCCGACGCGGTGACCCACAGCCCCTCGGTGCAGGTCGCCGACGAGCTGGGCGAGCAGGTGACCCTGGCCGTGGACCCCGCCCTGGTGTCCGCCCTGCCCCCCGAGCGACTCCAGGAGCTGGGTCTGGACCGCCGGGCCTGGCGCCTCCCGCGGACGGACGTGCGCCCCGTGGACCTGCACCCCGGAGCAGATGACTCCTTGTGGCAGAACGCATCCCGCGTCCTGGTGAAGCATCCTCGGCCGCTGGTGGTCGACGAGAGCCCGGTCTCCGGGCGTCTCGGCAGCGGCCGGGAGCTGGCCTCCTGGCTGGACCGCTCCCACGGGCCCCGCATCGTCCTCGCACCGTCCGGCTTCCGGGGCCGTTCCACGACCGACTCCGTCGACGACCGTGGGAACTGGTGGGAGCGCTCCCGCGTCGGCTGGGTGGACCAGGAGCTCTCCCACCACCTGGGCGCGTCCCCCGACCCGGCCGACGGGTCCGCAGAGGACCCCGACGACCCGGAGGACGACCGCGGTGCGGCCGTTCCCACGCAGGCCCTCCTCGCGCTGACGGCGGCCACCTGGGCCGAGGAGGAGCGGGACGGGGAGGTCGTCGTGCGGCTCGACCCGACCGGCCCCGGTGGCCGCGCGCTGGTGGCGGCGGTCGAGGCCGCCGGGGACGCGCCCTGGCTGGAGGCGGTGCCGGCCTCCGAGCTGCTCGACTGCACCGCCGGGGACTGCGGGCGGGCCCCCGCCGACGGGAGTGCGCGCTGGAGCAGCGTGGAGCCGCGGACGCCCCCGCACCGGGAGGAGCTGCCCGCGGCCCTGGAGCAGCAGGTCACCGCCCTGGCCGGCAGCGTGGAGGAGGACGAGGCCACCCGGCTCCGGGACGCGGTGACCGCCCAGGCCTCGCGCCGCTGGACCTCCCCGGCCGAGCGGGAGGAGGGTCGCGCCGGCATCGACCAGTCCGTGCGCACGCTGACCGAGGCGCTCGACGTCGAGGACAGCACGGTCAACCTCCTGGCGGACTCCGCCACCCTGCGCGTCACCGTGGCCAACACCGGGGGCACCGACTTCGAGAACCTGCGGGTGCACATCAGCCCGGGCAACAACCGCGCCACCGTGGAGCAGCCCGAGGAGCGCCTGTCGATCCGTTCCCGGGGGACCTCCAACGTCTCGGTCACCACCCACGCCCACGCCATCGGGCAGGTTCCCCTGCGGGTCACGGTCACCACGGCCGACGGCTCGACGGTGCTCTCCCGCGGGGAGGTCCTCGTGAACGCCCGACCGGCCGACAGCTGGGTGTACGCCGGTCTGGGTATCGTGACCGCTCTGTTGATCATCGTCGGCGTGTGGCGGACCGTTCGGCGCCGCCCCGACCACCCCGAGCCGGGAGACACCGAGTGAGCACCACGTCCGTGGGGCGCAACGCCGCCCTCATGGCAGCAGGCACCCTGACCTCCCGCATCCTGGGACTCGTCCGGGTGGCGCTGCTCACCGCGGCCCTCGGCGCGGCGACGAATGTCGGCAACGCCTTCGACACCGCCAACCAGCTGCCGAACGTCCTGTTCATCATCATCGCCGGTGGCGTGCTCAACGCGGTGCTCGTCCCGCAGCTCACCAAGGCGATGAAGAACGCCGACGGCGGGCAGGACTACACCGACCGGCTGCTCACCCTGGCCCTCACCGTCATCGGCGGCCTGACGGTGGTGGCGATCATCGCCGCACCGCTGCTGGTGGCGCTCTACGGCTCGGGCTACACCCCCGAGACCGCGCGCCTGTCGGTCTTCTTCACGATGCTCTGCCTCCCGCAGATCTTCTTCTACGGGCTCTACACGCTGCTGGGGCAGGTGCTCACCAGCCGGGAGTCCTTCGCGGCCTACATGTGGACCCCGGTCCTGGCGAACGTGGTGCAGATCGCCGGCATCCTGGTCTACCTGCTCGTCTACCCCCGGGAGCCGCAGGTCTCGGACGTCACCTGGCCGATGATCCTGCTGCTGGGCGGCTCGGCCACCCTCGGGATCGTCGTCCAGGCCCTGGCGCTCGTCCCGCCGCTGCGGCGCATCGGCTTCCGCTACCGGCCCCGCTGGGGCTTCCGCGGGGTGGGTCTGCGCAGCGCCTCCACCGTGGCCCTCTGGTCGCTGGCCACGATCGTCATCGCCCAGCTCGGGATCATGGCGAACAAGACGGTGCTCTCCCACGCCCCCCACGGGGTGGCGGGCCAGGCGGCCTACTCCAGCGCCTTCCTGATCTTCATGCTGCCGCACAGCCTGGTGACGGTGAGCCTCCTGACGGCCATGTACCCGTCCATGTCGCGGCGGATCCACGACCGCAACTGGCAGGCCATCGGGGTGGACCTCCGGCAGGGTCTGCGCCGCACCACCGCCGCGGTGATGCCGCTGGCCGCCCTGCTCATGGTCATGGGGCCGTCCGTGGCAGCGCTCATGTTCCCCTCGCAGACCGAGGGCACCGTCCGGGCCATCGGCTACGCGGTGGGCATCCTGGCGGTCGGCCTGGTGCCCTACGCCGCCATCGCGCTCTTCCAGCGCGCCTACTACGCCTTCGAGGAGGGCTACAAGCCCTTCGTCATCCAGATCGTCTCCACGATGCTCATCGGCATCATGGCGTGGATCGTGCTGGGGCTGGACCCGCAGTGGGTGCTGCTCGGCATCGCGCTGGCGCAAACCCTCTCGCAGTACGGCGGGGCGGCCTTCTCCAGCGTGCTCATCCGCCGTCGGGTGCCGGGGCTTCGACTGGGGAGCCTGCGGAGCTTCTACGCCCGGCTCGCCCTGGCCAGCGTCGGTGCCGCCCTCGCCTCCTGGCTCACCCTGCAGTGGCTCGCCGGCGTGAACGGTGCCCCGGTGCTGCGCTTCAGCACCGACCTCGGGACCGCCTGCGGCGGGGACGGGCAGGCGGCCTGCGGCCAGGTGGTGCGGGTGGCCGACCAGTGGGTCCCGGTGCTCCTGACCTCGGTCGAGGCGGGGCTGGTCTTCCTCGCCGTGCTCGCGCTCCTCGTCGTGCTGCTGCGGGTCGACGAGGTGCTCGGTGTGGTGCGCCAGCTCCTGGGGCGCGTCGTCCGCTGAGCGATTCCGGGGGCCCTCCGCGATGCGCCCCCGGTGCCCGGTGAGGAGTGCCTACACTCGGGGATCGTGGCGCGGGACCCCGACACCCGCCCAGGAGGAGTGCCGTGGACGAGCTGCGCGAGGGCCGGCGCATCAGGGACCGGTACCTGCTGCTCCGACGCTCCGGTCTGGCCGGTGACGCCCAGCGATGGATCGCCGTCGACGAGACGCTCCGGCGCGAGGTGGTGCTCTGGGTCGTCCCGGCGGACCACCCCCACGCCCAGGCGGTGCAGGACTCCGCTCGGCGCGCCGCGCTCGTGGAGGACGGACGGCTCCCCCGGGTGCTCGACATCGGTCACGAGTCGGACCGTCAGTTCGTCGTCACCCAGCACGACCCCCGCGCCCACACCCTGGCCGAGCTGGTGGCCGAGGGTCCCCTGCCTCCCGCGGAGGGTCGCCGCCTGGTCGGGGAGGCCGCGGCCACGCTGGAGATCGCCCGGCGCCACGGCGTCCACCACGGTGCGCTGACCCCGGAGCACCTGCTGCGTGACGTCGACGACGGGATCGTCGTGACCGGGCTGTCCGTGGCGGCCGCCGTGAGCGGACGGAAGGTCCCGCCGGGGGACGAGGCCGCGCTCGTGGACACCCGGGACCTGGTGGCCCTGCTGCACACCGCGGTGACCGGCGGGTGGCCCGGTTCCTGGCCCTCGGCGGCACCACCGGCCGCTCGGGAGGGGCAGCGGCTCCTGCCGCCCCGTGAGATCGCCGCCCACGTCCCCCACGACCTCGACGAGCTCTGCGACCGCCTGGTCTCCGACCAGCCGCTGGAGCTCAACGGGGAGCCGGTCCGCACCCCCGGCGACCTGGCCCGCGTCCTCGCCCCGTGGAACGGCCAGCGCGTGCAGGGCCGGGGGGTGCTGCTGCGCGACGAGCCGGCCACCACCCGGATCCGACCGGTGGCGGGTGCTGCCGCGGGGGCGGTCCCCCTGGCCGCCGGGTCTGCCGCGACCGGTGCGGAGGAGGCCGCTGCCGAGCCGGCACCGGCTGTCGAGCCGCCGGCGGGAGCGGCCGGGGCGCAGGGTGCCGGGGCGGGCGCGGCAGCCGGCACCGGAGGGCGTCCGGTGCGGGTGATCCGCCCCGAGCCGGGCACGGAGGGCTCGTCACGCCGACGCGGCCTCGTCGGGGCTGGCGTCGCAGCCCTGCTCCTCCTCGGGGGGACGGCACTCGCCCTCCAGCTCTCTGACGGTGACGACCCCGACCCGGAGCAGGCGCCCGTGGCCACCTCGGGCACGTCGGACGCCTCCAGCACGACGGGCACGGAGGGTGCCTCGGGAACGGGTCGGGACGGGGAGACCCGCTCGACCGGGGACGACGACACCACCACCCCGGGGGACGAGGGGGAGCACTCCTCCTCGACCGCTGCGGAGCGGGCTGCAGAATCCACCGACGGCCCCGCCCCGGAGGACCCGGCACAGGGCCGGGACGACCACCGGAGCAGCTCGGAGCCGCAGGCGGGCACCGACGCGTGGGGCGAGGGCGACGCAGCCGCGCCGGGTCCCGCGGGCGAGCAGGTGCCCGGGCAGACTCCCGCCGGTCCGCGCGACCCCGGGGAGGGCCCCACCACCGGGTCCGACGACTCCGGGGGTGACACCGCAGAGGACGGCGGCCGTGACGGTGCGGGTGACCGCGGGGGCGGCGGGGGCGGCGGGGGCGGCAGCACCACCGCCCCGAGGACCGACCCGACCACCACGTGGAACCCGTCCCCCGGACGCCACGACGGCTCCGGGGCGCAGCGCCCCGAGCGCAGCCGGGGAAAGCCCTCGCGCCCCAGCCAGGACAACCGCCCGAGCACCCGTCCGTCGGGCGGTTGGAGCAACCCCGGCCGACCGGGGCCGGACGGTTCCCCGCACCCCGTCCACGGCTGGCCGATCGCGATGATCGAGCCGTGGGACCCGGGCCACGACGGCGACGAGCACTCGGACTGGATCCACCGGATCAACAACCCGAGCACCGACCAGCCGTGGAAGACGCACCAGTACGCGCAGCGCCCCTTCGGCGGGTTCACCGAGGCCCTCGGTCTCCGGGTCGACCTGGGTCAGGTGCGCACCATCTCCGCCGTCGACATCGGCATGCCGCAGGGGGCCTGGACCTACGAGGTGCGGGCCGACTCCCACGGCGACGTCCACGGCGCCACGGTCATCGGTGGGCGCCGGGGCGGCGGGGACGTGACCTGGGAGGTCGACGAGCCGCTGCGAGCCCGCTACGTGTACGTGTGGTTCACCGACACCGCGCCGACCACGGACGGTCGCTGGTACGCGGCCCTCAAGGAGATCACCGTCCGCTGAGCCTCCCCGGGGGCTCGGAACACGGGCCGACCGCTGGTTGTTGACCCCGGTGCAGGCGCCACCACCCTGCCCGCCCTGCGCGAGACCCCTTCCTAGGAGAGCCCGTGACCAGCATCCTCACCACCTCGGCCGTCACGATGCCGACGATCGACGCGAGCCCCACGGCCGCCCCCGAGGCCCGACCGGCCGCCGACGACGGGTCCGTGCGCGAGCTGATCATCGTGGGCTCCGGCCCGGCCGGGTACACCGCGGCCGTCTACGCGGCCCGCGCCAATCTCGAGCCCCTGGTCTTCGAGGGCTCGGTGACCGCCGGTGGCGCCCTCATGAACACCACGGACGTGGAGAACTTCCCCGGCTTCCCCGAGGGCATCATGGGCCCGGAGCTCATGGACAACCTGCGCGCCCAGGCCGAGCGCTTCGGGGCCGAGCTCGTCACCGACGACATCGTGGAGATGGACCTCATCGGGCCGGTGAAGGTGCTCCGCGACGGCGAGGGGAACACCCACCGCGCGCACTCCGTGATCCTGGCCCTGGGCTCGGCCTACCGCGAGCTGGGCATCCCGCGCGAGAAGGAGCTCTCCGGGCACGGTGTCTCGTGGTGCGCCACGTGCGACGGCGCGTTCTTCCGGGAGCAGCACATCGCCGTCGTCGGTGGTGGCGACTCCGCCATCGAGGAGGCCACCTTCCTCAGCCGTTTCGCGAGCACGGTGACGCTGATCCACCGGCGCGACGAGCTGCGGGCCTCGAAGGTCATGCAGCAGCGGGCCGAGAACGACCCGAAGATCGAGTTCGCCTGGAACTCCGAGGTCGTCGCCCTGCACGGCGAGGACAAGCTGAGCGGTGTCACCCTGCGCGACACCGTCACCGGCGAGGAGCGGCCCCTGGACGTCACCGGTCTGTTCGTCGCCATCGGCCACGACCCGCGCAACGAGCTGATCCGTGGCCAGGTCGAGCTGGACGACAACGGCTACGTCCTCGTGGACGGCCGCTCCACCCGCACGAACCTCGAGGGCGTCTTCGCCTGCGGGGATCTCGTGGACCACACCTACCAGCAGGCCATCACCGCAGCCGGCAGCGGGTGCCAGGCGGCGCTCGACGCCGAGCGTCACCTCGCCGCACGCGCCGACTCCGACGTGGCCGGCGCCCAGATCGAGACCACCTCGGACGAGGACACCCCCGGGCACCCGACCGCCTGAGAGAATCTCCCCCCAGACCGTCCCCATCCCCGCACAACCCAAGGAGTGACCATGGCCGGTACCACTGCCACCACCGACGCCACCTTCGACCAGGACGTCCTGAAGAGCGAGACCCCGGTGCTCGTCGACTTCTGGGCGGACTGGTGCGGCCCGTGCAAGCGGGTAGCCCCGATCCTCGAGGAGATCGCCGCCGAGCACGGCGACAAGCTGCGCATCGTGAAGCTGAACACCGACGAGAACCCGCAGACCGCCGCCAAGTACGGCATCACCTCGATCCCCACGATGCACGTCTTCTTCCAGGGTGACGTCGCCAAGACGATCGTGGGGGCCCACCCCAAGCCGAAGCTGCTCAAGGAGCTCGAGCCCTTCATCGGGTGAGACCCCGCCCGCAGGACAGGGAACGGCCCGCGAGCAGGAGCTCGCGGGCCGTTTCCTGTCCTCGGCTCGCCAGGTTCCACGTGAAACACGAACGTTTGCCCGTCGCCCACGCCGGACGAGACCGCCCCGGCCCCCGTCACCCGTGGAGAGTGGCGCTCCGCGCCGAATCCGCTGGTCGCCCGATCTCCGTCACGTCGTGACCGGAACAGGCTGCACGGGTCACGTGCGCCGCCCGGATCTGGGAGCGGGGGAACCAGCGCACCGCCTCCCGGAGACGGCACCAGCCGACGAGGTACCACTCACCCCGGGTGGAGGCGAAGAGCATCGGTTCGACATCACGGGGCGTCTCCTCACCCCGGCGGGAGGTGAATCGGAGACGTACCACCCGCTGCTCGGTCATCGCCTCCTCCAGCGCAGAATGCACCCGCCACGGTGGTCCGTCGGGCAGGTCGACCCAGATGCGATCGGCCAGCACCTCAGCTCGTTCTCGTGAGCACGGGTCCAGCACACCGAGGAGCTCCCGCACCGCCGACGCCGCCAGCGACTCCGCCCGGCGTCCCCGCGTCCCACCGCGACGGCGCGCGGCCGTGAGCGCGTGCAGCCGCTCGGCCCTCCTCACGAGGTGCTCCCTCCCCGATTCATGACAGAGCTCCATTCACGACTGAGATGGTGACATCCCGCTGTCCACACCCCCTGCGAGGGTCACGCCATCACACGGATTCCTGCACAGACCGCACAGCCCACCGTTCTCCGACTCGCCGGCCACTGGCTCGGTGCCTGGTCGTGGGACGCCATCACCCCAACTCTGCAGGAGCTATCCGTCGAGCCACTCACACTCACCCTGCCCGGCCTTGAACCGGATGATCCGGACCGTTTGACACGGACCCTCGAGGACCAGGCCCGGGCCATCACCCTCGAGTCGCCGGACCGTCCTGCCACGTTCGTCGCCCACAGCGGTGCCAACTCCCCGGTCAGCCTCGTCCTGGACCGCAGCCCTCACCTCGGCTCCCACGTGGTCTGGCTGGACTCGGGCCCGATGCCTTCAGGGATGGCCTTCGCCGCCGACCTGCCCACCGGGATCCTGGAGCTCCCTCTTCCCTCGTGGGAGGAGCTCGGCGCCCAGGCGAGCCTGCGGGGGCTTCACCCGGAACAGCTGTCCACCTTCCGGGGCCAGGCGGTCCCGCAGCCCGCCGGAATGCTCCGCGAACGAGTCCTGCTCAGCAACCCCGCTCGGTGGGACGTTCGCACAACCTTCGTCTCCCGTAGCTCTCCTGACCGTGGGCCGGGACGAGGGCACTGCTGCTTCCTCGGACGGCCCGGATGCTCATCGTCCTGCCCCCTCCGATGCTCATCGCCCCGTCACATCGTCCTCAGGAGAGGGGCGGGCAGTGCTGGCTACCCGGATCAGCGGGGCGCGCTCGTGGAGGTGGGCCTCCCTCTTCTGCCGAGCGTTTCCTCCGACGAAGACCCGACCCCAGCGCTCAGCACGTGCTGCGGGTTCCGAGCTGATCCGACAGAGACGACGCTCCACCACTGTCCGCTCATCCTCACGACCCCTCTGTGAACGCATGAGGGGTGGTGTTCCACGTGGAACACCACCCCTCACGACCTGTCGTGACGACAGTCTGTCACTCAGTCGGTGCGAGCAGGCCGAGGATCCGCTGCAGGTCCTCCTCGCCGGCGAACTCCACGGTGAGGGTTCCCTTCTTGCGGCCGACCTTGAGCGAGACCCGGGTGTCCAGCCGGTCGGCCAGATCATCGGCGATCTCCTGGTGCTCGGGACGCAGCGCGCGCACACTGGGACGGCGGGGCTTCTTGTCGTCCTCCCGGCCCCCCCCGAGAGCGATGAGCTCCTCCACGCTGCGCACCGACAGACCCTCGGCCACGATCCGCTGGGCCATCCGCTCCATCGCCGCACCGTCCTCGAGGCTCAGGAGAGCCCGGGCGTGTCCGGCAGAGAGCACCCCCGCCGCCACCCGGCGTGCCACACTGGGCGGGAGCTTCAGAAGTCGCAAGGAGTTGGTGATGCGTGGGCGGCTGCGCCCCAGGCGCTGCGCCAGCTCCTCGTGGGTGCACCCGAAGTCATCGAGGAGCTGCCCGTACGCGGCGGCTTCCTCCAGCGGATTGAGCTGGACGCGGTGGAGGTTCTCCAGCAGCGCCTCCCGGAGAAGATCCTCGTCCTCCGTCTCGCGGAGGATCGCCGGGATGGTGTCCAGTCCCGCCAGCTTCGTCGCACGCAGACGACGCTCGCCCATGATGAGCTCGTGGCCCGTCTCGGTGCGGCGCACCACGATCGGCTGCATGACCCCGAGCTCGCGGATGCTGTGGGCCAGCTCCTGCAGGTCGTCCTCGTCGAACACCTGCCGAGGCTGTCGTGGGTTGGGGCGAATGTCCGCCACGGGCAGCTCCACCAGCCGTGCCACCCCGGAGGCCTGGTCGTCGGCAGGCTCGAGAGTGGCGTCGGAAGGCGTCCCCCCCTCACGAACCTTCTTCGCCCCCTTGCCCTTCGTGCCGGGCTTGGTGCCGCCAGCGTCGTCCAGTCCCGATCTCACGTCGGCCCCCTGCACCGTGAGGACGTCCGGGACGTCGCCGCCATCGCTGTCCGTGGCATTCGGCCAGAAGACGTCGCGGGGTCGCTGGCCTCCGTCATCCTGCGGAATGAGGGCTCCGAGGCCCTTGCCCAGACCACGTCGCTGACCTGCCATGCATCCTCCTGCGTCGGTTCACCTGCCTAGTGCGCCGTCCGGCGGCTCAGGCGATCCCACATTCTCGCATGCAGTGATTCCCCCCACCGTTGTCCACACCCTGTGTTCCACGTGAAACACGAGAGCGGCCGATCTCCCCAGGGGAGATCGGCCGCTCTCGAGTCGGACAGGACGTCCGTGGTCAGCTGTTGGGTCGGTTGCCGTGGTTGGCACCCTTGCGACGAGCCTTCAGCTTGCGGCGGCGCTTGCTGGACATCGCATCCTCCTCTGCATCAGTCGATGGGGTCTGTGGCCCGGCGGGACACAGGATGGACCATCCTCTCACACCGGTTCCGTCCACCCCGGGGGCCGAAGATCGCGGCAGCCGTGGGGCTTCAGGCCCGGGCCCAGCGCTCCGTCATCTCCAGGGCGGCAGACCGGTAGGCCCGTGCACCGGGACCCTCGGGGTCATACGAGATCGAGGTCTGACCGTACGACGGTGCCTCCGAGATGCGGACGCTGCGGGGGATGAGGGTCTCCAGCACCACCTCGCCGAAGTGGTCCCGCACCTCCTGCGCCACCTGGGTGGCCAAGCGGGTCCGAGCATCGAACATCGTCATGAGGATCCCACCCACCCGAAGGTCCGGGTGGAGATGCCGCTGGATGAGGGAGATGTTGCGGATGAGCTGGGAGACGCCCTCCAGCGCGTAGTACTCGCACTGGATCGGGATGAACACCTCGTCCGCCGCCACGAAACCGTTCACCGTGAGCAATCCCAGGCTCGGCGGGCAGTCGATGAGCACCAGGTCGTAGGCCTTCTCGTCCCGCAGGTCCTGCAGGGCACGGCGGAGGCGCGTCTCCCGAGCCACCAGCGAGACCAGCTCGATCTCGGCACCAGCCAGGTCGATGGTCGCCGGGACCACGTCGATCGATCCCTTCGCGTCAGGCAGCTCGGGCGAGGACTGCATGACCTCGAGGATCGTGGCCTCGTCGATGAGCACGTCGTACACACCGGCCACGCCGGAGCGGTGCTCGATCGACAGGGCGGTCGAGGCGTTGCCCTGCGGGTCGAGG
Source organism: Kytococcus aerolatus (assembly GCF_900187395.1). Lineage (GTDB taxonomy): Bacteria > Actinomycetota > Actinomycetes > Actinomycetales > Dermatophilaceae > Kytococcus > Kytococcus aerolatus. Next base: position 1,356,912 of record NZ_FYEZ01000001.1, on the reverse strand, counting down.
TCGATGACCAGCACCCGCAGCCCCCCCTCTGCGAGGGCAGCGGCCATGTTGACCGTGGTGGTCGTCTTGCCGACGCCACCCTTCTGGTTCGCCACCGTGATGACTCGAGTTTCGGCAGGAGCCTTCAGTGGGCGCGGCTTGCCGCGCTCCTTGCGCTCCTTCGGGGTGAACGGGGCCATCCGATGATCCTCCTCGTCGTCCTCGGAGGAGTCCTCCGGGGACGAGCTCTCCTCGCCCCCGGGCTCGGCGGAGACCACCGTGACCTCACCTGTCGTGGGCGGCTGCCAGCCGACGGGCGCCGAAGGCGGAGTCGGGTCGGTCGGGATGCCGGGGTGCGTACCCGCCGGCCAGCCCACGGGATGGCTCATCGTGTCTCCTTGCCTCGACGACGCGGACTCTTCGAGCGTCGGTTCCGCCCCGGACGGCCAGCCTTCGGGCTCTGCGGCTCCGCACCGCGCTCCAGCACCACTACCCGGGTCGGCGTCTCCAGGACCTCCTGACCACAGTCCACCACGCGGGTGGCGGTCACCCCCAGTCGGGGCAGCACCGGTGCCGTCTCGTCGACCTCCTGCTGGGCACTCTCACCCTTGAGCGCCACCATCCGCCCCCCGAGCTCGACCAGGGGCAGGCACCAGGGGGCCAGCACCTCCAGCCGGGCCACGGCCCGGGCGGTCACGACGGGCGCCTCGAACTCCCCGGTCACCTGCTCGGCCCGGGCCCGGACGATCTCCACCCGGTCAGCCAGCTCCAGGGCGTCGACCACCTCGGTGAGCCACACCGTGCGGCGCAGCATGGGCTCCACGAGCGTGACCTGCGTCTCCGGCAGGGCCAGCGCCAGCGCGATGCCGGGGAGCCCGGCACCGCTGCCCACGTCCACCAGCCGCGGGACGGAGCCGATCTCCTCGGCCGCCACCGCACAGTTCAGGACGTGCCGCTCCCACAGCCGGGGCACCTCCCGCGGGCCGATGAGGCCGCGCTCGGACCCGCTCGTGGCCAGGAGCCGGGCGAACTCCTCCGCCTGCGGCAGCAGCTCCCCGAAGACCCGGGCGGCCGCGGGCGGCGTCGGGCCGAGACCCTCGCCCGCGGGGGAGCCCTCCGGCTCGCGGGCCGGCTGCGGGTTCATCGGGTTCACGCCTCCACGGCCGGCAGGACCATCACGTGGCGGTGGGGCTCCTCGCCCTCGGAGTCCGAGGCCAGCCCGGCAGCCAGCACCCGGTCGTGCACCACCTTGCGCTCGAAGGCGGTCATCGGCTCCATCGCCTGCGCAGCACCCGTCTCCCGCACCCGGGCCACCACCTCGTCGGCCCGTGCCTCCAGGGCCGCTCGACGCTCCTCCCGGTACCCGGCGACGTCCAGCATGAGCCGCGAGCGCTCCCCGGTCCGGGTGAGCACCGCCAGCCGCGTGAGCTCCTGGAGGGCGTCGAGGACCTCTCCGTCGGGACCGGCCAGGGTGCGGGGCGCCGGGCCGTCCTCGGAGTCCACGATGGAGACGATAGCCCGGCCGCCCTCCACCTGGACGTCGAGATCGCCGTCGAGGTCGGTGATGTCGAGCAGGGCCTCGAGGTAGTCGGCCGCGATCTCCCCTTGCTGCTCGAGCTCCGCAGGGGTGGGCTCGGAGACGTCGTGCGTGGTCATCGCGTCATCCCTTCTTGCGCTTCTTCGACTTCTTCTTGCTCTTCTTCCGACGCACCGGCTGGGCCCGCTGACCACCCGTCCCGCCCTGGGCCAGGCGGGTCCGGTCGACGGTGCTGGCGTTGGCCGAGGTGCCGTCGACGCCCTCGTTCACCAGGGCTCCGCCCCCACCGGCCCCCTTGCGGCCACGTGCGGGCTCGCCGTCGCCCAGCGCGGTGGCTCCGGCCCCGGAGTCCGCGGTGGCCAGGGTGAGCCGCTTGGGCTCCTTGCCGGCCGCGATCTGGCGCGCGTGCATGCGGCGCTCGGCCTCGGTGTTCGGGGTGGGCATGTGGCGGATCACGAAGAGCTGCTGGAAGAAGGACCACAGGTTGGTGAAGGTCCAGTAGACGAGCACACCGATCGGGAAGTTCACACCGGTGATGGCCAGGATGATCGGCAGGACGTAGAGCATGATCGTCTGCGACTGCCCCATCGGCCCTTCCTTGGCCGAGTCGGGCATGTTCAGGTCCATCATCATCTTCATGCTGAAGAAGGTGAAGGCCGTCATGAGCACGATGAGCACGAGCGAGACGATCTTGCCGGTCAGGTCCGAGTCGTGGAGGAAGGAGTCCGAGAGGGGGGCGGCGAAGATCTTCGCCGCGTTGAAGGACCCCGCCAGCTCCCGCGTCATGTAGCCGATCGGCTCCCGGGCGCCGGCTGCGATCTCGTCCACGGTGTTGAGCACGCGGAAGAGGCCGAAGAGGATCGGCAGCTGCACGAGCATCGGCAGGCAGGAGGCGAAGGGGTTGGTGCCGTTCTTCCGGTAGAGCTCCATGGTCTCGGCCTGCTGGGCCTGCATGGACGCCTGGTCCTTCTTGCCCTTGTACTTGGCCTGGATCTTCTTGAGCTCAGGGGCCAGCAGCTGCATCTTGCGGCTGCTGCGGATCTGCTTGAGCATCAGCGGGATCATGAGCAGGCGGACGAGGATCACCAGCACCAGGATCGACAGCACCCAGGTCCAGCCGGAGTCCTCCGGCAGGCCCAGCGCGGTGAGGGCCCAGTGGGCACCGGCGAGGATGGCTGCCACGGCCCATTCGATGGGGTAGAGCAGGTTCGGCACGAAGAGTCCTTCTCGAGTCGGTGTTCAGGAGATGTCCGCGCTGCCCGGTCAGGGAGCGGGGGGTCCGCCCACATTGTCGCGCGTGTGGAGGCCGCCCGGGTCGGTACCCGGGACGGGGTCGTACCCGCCGGGGCTCCATGGGTGGCAGCGGAGCAGGCGTCGCGTGGCCAGCCAGCTGCCCCGGAGGGCACCGTGCTCGGTGAGCGCGGTGACGGCGTAGGCCGAGCAGCTGGGGAAGTAGCGGCAGGTCGGGGGCAGGAGCGGGGAGATGGCGCGCTGGTAGATCCAGATGACCACCAGCAGCGGCCAGGCGAGGAGGGGACGCCCCCCCACCCGCATCATCGGCGCTCCCGACGGAGGGCCCGGTCCAGGCAGCGGTCGAGATCCCGACCGAGCTGGTCCGACTCCGCCCCGGCGGCTGCCGGGTGGGCACGGACCACGAGATCGTGACCGGCCGGGATCTGGGGCAGTCGCGCCGCGGCCAGGTGGCGGAGCCGCCGCTGGACGCGGGACCGGACCACACTGTTGCCGACGGCCTTGGAGACGACGAAGCCGACACGCACCGGGTGCGTGTCGGCGGAGGTCTCGTCCTGCCCGCGGGGCGTGACGACGACCGTCATCGTCGAGGTGCTGGCTCGGCGTCGGCCGGGACCGCGCAGCACGGCCGTGAAGTCACGGCCGGAGCGCAGTCGATGCCGGACCGGCAGCACCGGGCCGGCTCAGGCCGAGAGCTTCGAGCGGCCCTTGCCACGGCGGGCGGCCAGGATGGCGCGGCCGGCGCGGGTGGACATGCGGGCGCGGAAGCCGTGCTTGCGGGCGCGACGACGGTTGTTGGGCTGGAAGGTGCGCTTGCTCATGGTGTCTCCTGGTTGCGTTCGGGCACGTCCGGCGGGTGGGACATGCGGCCTCCCCGTGGTCACTGGTCGTCCAGGGCACCGGGAGGGCGGTGAGTGCCCGAGCATGGTGGGCACCTCGTCACGTGCTCGGCCCGTTCCCGGGTCCTCCCGCAGCGGATGCGGAGGACCATGGGCACAGACCGGACCATCCATTCTAGGTCGGATGACGGGGAACGGTCAAAGAACCCCCCGCGGTTCCTCACAGGCAGGACGAGTGACCCTGTGGGCAGAGCGGTGGACGACAGATATCGTGGGCCTTCCCCGCGCCGATTCCACGAGTTGTCCACAGGCTGTGGAAGGGCTGGGGACGACCATGACACGGTGTGTCCCAACCACCTGGTCGGCCCACCGTCCGACCACCCGCCGACCTGCGAGGATCCGTGAACCAGACCCCCGACGACAGCGCAGCTGCCCTCTGGACAGAGGCGATGTCCCGGCTCCACGAGGCCGGCCTGCCGCCCCGGGACGCCGGTGTCCTCCGCCTGGCCACCCTGGTCGGCCTGCTCGACACCACCGCCCTGCTGGCGGTCAAGCACGAGCACGTGAAGGACGCCGTGGAGGGCCACCTCCGGGAGGACATCGTCACCGCCCTCTCCGAGGTCGTCGGACGCCCGGTCCGGCTGGCGGTCTCGGTGGACCCCGAGGCGGTGAGCGCCGGCCAGGGGGGCGAGCAGCCCATCGAGGACACGCCGCAGAGCGCCGCACCGGCCGGGCCCTCCGTGCCAACCGAGCCGACAGCACCGACCGCGCCGGACGGGGAGCCCGCCCTCGCCGGCTCCCCGTCCGAGCCCCCCTCGGGGACCGGGGCCGCGCAGCACACCACCCCGGACGGCCGCCTGCCGGCGGACCCGGCGTACGAGCGCGACTACTCGGCGCTGAACCCGAAGTACACCTTCGAGACCTTCGTCCTGGGCTCCTCGAACCGCTTCGCCCACGCCGCGGCGACCGCGGTGGCCGAGGCCCCGGCCCGGGCGTACAACCCGCTCTTCGTGTACGGCGGCTCCGGGCTGGGCAAGACCCACCTGCTCCACGCCATCGGGCACTACGCCCGCACTCTGGACTCCTCGGTGCGCGTCAAGTACGTGAACTCCGAGGAGTTCACCAACCAGTTCATCAACGCGGTCTCGGCCGGCCAGGCGAACGCTTTCCAGCGCCAGTACCGCGACGTGGACATCCTCCTCATCGACGACATCCAGTTCCTGCAGGGCAAGGAGCAGACGATGGAGGAGTTCTTCCACACCTTCAACACGCTCCACAACAGTGAGAAGCAGATCGTCATCACCTCCGACCAGCCGCCGAAGAAGCTCAGCGGCTTCGCCGAGCGGATGCGTTCGCGCTTCGAGTGGGGTCTGCTCACCGACGTCCAGCCGCCGGACCTGGAGACCCGCATCGCGATCCTGCGCCGCAAGGCGGCCACGGAGAAGCTGGACATCCCCGACGAGGTGCTCTCCCTCATCGCGTCGAAGATCTCGTCGAACATCCGTGAGCTGGAGGGTGCCCTCACCCGGGTGACGGCCTACGCGAGCCTCTCGGGCACCCCCTTGGACGAGTACCTGGCCCGGACCGTGCTCAAGGACGTCATGCCGGGCGGCGACGCCGGGCAGATCACGCCGACGATGATCCTCGAGGAGACGGCGGGCTACTTCTCGGTGAGCACCGACGACATCCGCGGCGCCTCCCGGTCGCGCAGCCTGACCCGCGCCCGGCAGATCGCGATGTACCTGTGCCGCGAGCTCACCGACCTCTCGCTGCCGAAGATCGGCAAGGAGTTCGGGGGCCGCGACCACACGACCGTCATGCACGCCGAGCGCAAGATCAAGGGTCTGCTCAGCGAGGACCGCCGGGTGTACGACGAGGTCTCCGAGCTCACGACGATCATCCGCCGCAAGGCCACGCGGGGTCGCTGAGCTCGTCCCGAGGCGGTGGAGGGCACTGTCCACAGGCGTCCGCCGCAGCATCCCGCCCCGGGAGCCCCTTCCTTCCCCACACCGTCGTCCACAGCCTGTGGAGGAGCCTGTGGTCTCCGGTCGGGCCGCTCGGCCCCTGTGCACGGCCTGTGGGGTGCTGGGGACCACTCCGGGGTGACCGGTGGACGGGGCGGCGGGGTGCTGTGGGATCGCCTGTGGACGGTTCTCGTCCGTCCACGGGCGTCCACCGGGGGCAGTCCCTCCTCCACATCTCCGGTCCCCAGCCGGATTCGGCACGGTGCCGCGCTCCGATCGCCTTCTCCACAGATCCCACAGCCGTGATGACGACGACTACTCCCCGTTCCTGATGAGGGGTGGGGGCCGCGAACGTCAGGCTTCGGGGAGGCACGGGCGGTCCGGGCCGGACGCTAGGCTTCGGCCAGATCCACGGCCTGCCGGTTCCCACCGCGCGGGCCGTCGCCGGCGAGAGCAGTGAGGGAAGCCATGGAGTTCCAGGTTCAGCGCGACGTGTTGTCCGAGGCCGTTGCTTGGGTGGTCCGCGGGCTGAGCAACCGTCCGCCGGTGCCCGTGCTCGCCGGTGTGCGGATGACCGCCGACCCGGCCGGCACGCTGACCCTCTCCGCCTTCGACTACGAGGTCTCCGGCACGGTGACCATCGAGGCCGACGTCGTGACCGGTGGCGAGGCCCTCGTCCTGGGCCGCCTGCTGGCCGAGATCTCCCGCTCCCTGCCGGACAAGCCGGTGCGCGTGCAGCAGGAGTCGGGCAAGCTCCAGGTGACCTGCGGGTCCAGCCGCTTCGCGCTCCTGGAGATGCCGCTGGCCGACTACCCCGCCCTGCCCACCTCCCCGGAGTCCAGCGGCACCGTGGACGGTGCGACCTTCACCAAGGCCGTCGGGCAGGTCTCGGTGGCGGCGGACAAGAGCGACGCGCTGCCGATCCTCACCGGTGTGCACGTGGAGTTCGACGGCGAGAAGATCACGATGCTGGCCACCGACCGGTACCGGATGGCCCGCCGCGAGCTCACCTGGACCCCTCGCGACCCCGCGGGCCACCACATCGCCCTGATCCCCGCGCGCACCCTGGCCGACACCGCCCGCTCGCTGGGCGCGGTCGGTTCGGTGGACATCGCGCTGGGCGACGAGGCCGGCGGCAAGGGCCTCATCGGCTTCGCGGCCGGGCAGCGCCACAGCACCACCCGCCTGCTCGACGGTGAGTACCCGAAGGTCTCCAGCCTCTTCCCCACCACCAGCGAGGTCGAGGCCGTGGTGGAGACCGCGGCGCTGGTCGAGGCGGTCAAGCGCGTCGCCCTGGTCGCCGAGCGGACCACCCCGGTGCGGCTGCGCTTCACCCCCGGGTCGGTCGCGATCGAGGCCGGCACCGGTGAGGACGCCCAGGCCTCGGAGGCGGTGGAGTGCACCCTGGACGGGGACGACATCGACGCGGCGTTCAACCCGGGCTTCCTGCTCGACGGCCTGAACGCCGTGGGCCTGCCCTTCACCCGCATCAGCTTCACCCAGCCGGGCAAGCCGGCGATGATCACCGGCCAGGAGGAGGCCGGCGGCGTCTCGGACGGCTCGTTCGCCTACGTGATCATGCCGGTGCGCTTCCCGGGTGCCTGAGAACGCCTGAGCCCGTTACGGTGGGAGCGTGGCGACCGTGCGCCCGTGAGTCCTCTGACCTCCCACGATCCCCCCAGTCCTCTGATGACGCAGGAGTTGGCATGCAGCTCGGAATGATCGGCCTCGGCAAGATGGGCGGCAACATGAAGACCCGGCTCGAGCGGGCCGGCCACGAGGTCGTCGGGTTCGACCTCGACCCGGAGCTGCGCGACGTGGAGAGCATCGCCGAGCTCTGCGAGACGCTCCGGGCCCCGCGGGTGGTGTGGGTGATGGTCCCCCACGGCCGGCCGACCCGGATGAACATCGAGATGCTGGCCGACCACCTGGAGGCCGGGGACCTGGTCATCGAGGGCGGCAACTCGCCGTACCAGGACGACCTCGCGCACGACCAGCTGCTCTCGGAGAAGGGCATCGGCTACGTGGACTGTGGCGTCTCCGGTGGCATCTGGGGCCTGGAGAACGGCTACGGTCTGATGTGTGGTGGCCGCGAGGAGCACGTGGGGCTGGCCATGCCGATCTTCGACGCGCTGCGTCCAGAGGGCCCCCGTGAGGAGGGCTTCGTCCACGCCGGCGAGGTGGGCGCGGGCCACTACGCGAAGATGGTGCACAACGGCATCGAGTACGGCCTCATGGCGGCCTACGCCGAGGGCTACGAGCTGCTCATGGCCAAGGACATCGTCAAGGACGTCCCCGGGGCCTTCAAGGCCTGGAGCCGCGGCACGGTCGTGCGCTCCTGGCTGCTGGACCTGCTCGTGGACGCGCTGGAGAAGAACCCCGGCCTGGAGGGCGTCTCGGGTTACACGACCGACTCCGGGGAGGGCCGCTGGACGGTGCAGGAGGCCATCGAGAACGCCGTCCCGATGCCGGTGATCTCCGCGGCGCTCTTCTCCCGCTTCACCTCCCGCCAGGAGAACTCCCCCGCCATGCAGGCCGTGGCGGCCCTGCGGGGCGGCTTCGGTGGTCACGAGGTGATGCAGCTCGGTCAGGAGCCGTGGGACCGCCCGACCCAGGTGCACCAGGCGGCCGAGCAGCAGCACACGCGAGGGAAGGCCACCCCCGGGGCCGCCGACAACGACGCGTGAGGAGCGCCGTGCTGCCGCTCCCGGGCGTGGGAGCGGCATGAGGCTGCGTCACCTGGCGGTGCGGGACTTCCGCTCGTACGCGGAGAACGATCTGGACCTGCAGCCCGGGGTCACCGTCCTGGTGGGTCGCAACGGGCAGGGCAAGACGAACCTGGTGGAAGCCGCCGGGTATCTCGCGACGCTGGGCTCCCACCGCGTCTCCAGCGACGCGCCGCTGGTGCGGATGGGGGCGGAGCACGCCATCGTGCGTGCTGTGGTGGAGCGCGACGGCCACGAGACCGTCGCCGAGATCCAGATCGTGCCCGGGCGGGCGAACCGGGCCCGGCTGGGGCGGACGACGCTGCCGCGCTCCCGGGAGCTGCTCGGCACGCTGCGTACGGTGCTCTTCTCCCCGGAGGACCTGGCCCTGGTGAAGGGCGACCCGGCCGGGCGGCGGGGTTTCCTCGACGCCCTGCTCGTGGCGCGCCAGCCGCGCTGGGCGGGGGTGCAGGCCGACTACGCGCAGGTGCTCAGGCAGCGCAACGCCCTGGTGAAGGACCTGCGGGCCCGCCGGGAGCGGGGTCCGCAGGCCGATGCGCTGATCGATGCGTGGGACGTGCACCTCACGATGCTGGGTTCTTCCCTGCTCTACGCCCGTCTACGTCTGATCCGAGATCTGCGGAGATTTGTCTCGACGGCCTACGCGGAGGTGAGTGACTCCCCCAGCCGGGCCGAGATCGCCTACCGCTGGTCGCTCACCGGCGCCGAGGCCGAGCGCCTCGAGCAGGAGCTGGCCGAGGGCGCCGAGGTGCCCGAGCGGGAGGTGCTCGCCGAGCTCATGACCGCCTCCCTGCAGGAGCTGCGGCCCCGCGAGCTGGACCGGGGCATCACCCTGGTGGGGCCGCACCGCGACGAGCTGGAGCTGCGGCTGGGCGAGCTGCCGGCCAAGGGCTACGCGAGCCACGGGGAGTCGTGGTCCTTCGCGCTGGCCCTGCGGCTGGCGGCCTTCGAGCTGCTGCGCACCGACCTGGAGACAGACCCGGTGCTGGTGCTCGACGACGTCTTCGCCGAGCTGGACGCCGGGCGGCGGGAGCGGCTCGCGCAGCACGTGGCCGGGGCGGAGCAGGTGCTGGTCACCGCAGCCGTGGAGGAGGACATCCCGGAGTCCCTGCGGGCGACGGCGCACTACGTGGACGTCACCCCGGGGCAGGCGGTGGCACGCGCGTGAGCACCGAGCCGACGCACCGGGACCCCCGCCCCCCGGCCGAGGAGACGGTCGCCGAGCCGGAGTTCGACGCCGCGGACCTCACCCTGGCCCGGTTGCGGGACATGGCCCGGGCCCGGGGGCTGCGCCCGGGCGCACCGGGGCGGCGGAGGAAGAAGCGCACCACCGGTGGCGGCTACCGGCGGTCGAGCCGCGACCCGCAGACGCTCGGCTCGGAGCTGGGCCGGCTCGTCGGTGAGCGCGGCTGGGAGGACGACCTCAAGATCGGCCGCGTCATGGGTGACTGGTTCGGCATCGTGGGGGCCGACGTGGCCGCGCACAGCCAGCCGATCTCCTTCGAGGACGGGCGGCTGGTGGTGCGGGCGGAGTCCTCCACCTGGGCCACGCAGCTCACGATGCTCACCGCGACGCTGCAGTCCCGGCTGGACGACGAGCTCGGGTACGGGGTGGTGACCGAGGTCCGGATCGTGGGGCCGGCGGCGCCGTCCTGGAAGCACGGGCGGCGCAGCCTCCCCGGCCGGGGCCCGCGCGACACCTACGGCTGAGGTCCCGCGCCGTGGACGGCGGTTCTGCCCGTCTGAGGGGTGCGGAGCCATACCCGCCCACGGCGCCGGGCCCGCTCGTCCGGTCTGAGGGGCACAGCGCGTCGAATTCGGGCCGGTGTCGGCCGCTCGGGGTGCCCCGATCGGGGCCGCGCGAGGTAGAATGCCGTGTTCGCGTGCGCCCGCGCGGGCGCAGCAGTCGAAGCCCACCTATGCAGGGAGTGCCCCTTCGTGTCCGACCAGACCTCGTCGCCGACCTACGACGCCAGCTCGCTCCAGGTGCTGGAGGGCCTCGAGGCGGTCCGCAAGCGCCCCGGCATGTACATCGGCTCCACCGGTGAGCGCGGCCTGCACCACCTCGTGTGGGAGATCGTCGACAACGCCGTCGACGAGCACCTGGCCGGCCACGCCAGCCGCGTCGAGGTGACGATCCTCCCCGACGGCGCCGTCCGCGTCATCGACGACGGTCGTGGCATCCCCACCGACATCCACGCCCAGGAGGGCATGTCCGGTGTGGAGCTCGTGCTCACCCAGCTGCACGCCGGTGGAAAGTTCGGCGGCGACTCCTACGCCGTCTCCGGTGGTCTGCACGGTGTGGGCTCCTCGGTGGTGAACGCCCTCTCCACCCGCATGGAGGTGGAGGTCCGGCAGAAGGGCCACGTGCACCGGGTCGCCTTCGACCATGGCGCGCCCACCGCCCCGCTGAGCCGGGACGAGGCGATCGACCCCGAGGACACCGGCACCTCGATCACCTTCTGGCCGGACGGTGACATCTTCGAGAGCACCGACTTCGACTACGAGACCCTCCGGGCCCGCTTCCAGCAGACCTGCTTCCTCAACAAGGGCCTCACGATCCAGCTCACCGACGAGCGCGTGCGCACCTCCGACGCCGGGGACGAGGGCCTGGACGACGAGACCGGTGACATCGCCGAGGCCACCGACGCCCCCGAGGGTGCCGAGGCCTCTGCCACCGCCGCCTCCCCCGAGGACGCCCCGGAGGCCGGGGCGCCGGCCAAGCCGCGCACCGTCACCTACCGCTATGACGACGGTCTGCTGGACTACGTGCGCCACCTCAACCGGTCGAAGAAGACGGACACGGTCAACGACGAGATCATCGCCTTCGAGACCGAGGACGCCGAGCGGATGCTCCAGGTGGAGATCGCGATGCAGTGGACCACCGCCTACTCGGAGTCGGTCCACACCTACGCCAACTCGGTGAACACGCACGAGGGCGGTACCCACGAGGAGGGCTTCCGGGCGGCCCTCACCCGGTTGGTCAACGAGTTCGCCCGCACCCACAAGCTGCTCAAGGAGAAGGACCCCGCGCTCACCGGTGACGACGTCCGCGAGGGCCTGACCGCCGTCGTCTCGGTGAAGCTCGGCGAGCCGCAGTTCGAGGGCCAGACCAAGACCAAGCTCGGCAACTCGGAGGTCAAGGGCTTCGTGCAGCGCGCGATGTCCGACCAGCTCGGCTACTGGCTGGAGGCCCACCCCACCGAGGGCAAGGCCATCGTCAACAAGGCCGTCCAGGCCGCCACGGCGCGCATGGCCGCCCGCAAGGCCCGCGAGGCCACCCGCCGCAAGGGCCTGCTGGAGTCCGGCGGCCTGGCGGCCAAGCTCAAGGACTGCCAGTCCAACGACCCGACCGTCTCCGAGGTCTTCATCGTCGAGGGCGACTCCGCCGGTGGCTCGGCCGTCGCCGGGCGCAACCCCTTCAACCAGGCCATCCTGCCGATCCGCGGCAAGATCCTGAACGTGGAGAAGGCGCGGCTGGACAAGATCCTCGCCAACACCGAGGTGCAGGCGCTCATCTCGAGCTTCGGCACCGGCGTCGGCGAGGAGTTCGACATCACCAAGGCGCGGTACCACAAGATCGTGCTCATGGCCGATGCCGATGTCGACGGCATGCACATCCGCACCCTGCTGCTCACGCTGCTCTTCCGCTTCATGAAGCCCCTCATCGAGCACGGGTACGTCTACCTCGCCCAGCCGCCGCTGTACCGGATCAAGTGGACCAATGCCGAGCACGACTTCGCCTTCACCGACCGGGAGCGCGACGCCCTGATCGCCGCCGGGCAGGCCAAGGGCCGCCGGCTGCCCAAGGAGAACAGCATCCAGCGCTACAAGGGTCTGGGCGAGATGAACTACCAGGAGCTCTGGGAGACCACCATGGACCCGGACTTCCGCGTCCTGCGCCAGGTGACCATGGACGACGCCGCGGCGGCCGACCAGGTCTTCTCGGTGCTCATGGGCGAGGACGTCGAGTCCCGCCGGTCGTTCATCCAGCGCAACGCCCACGACGTGCGATTCCTGGACATCTGATCCCGTCTTGTACGACGTTCTAAGACTTTCTAGAGACCACGAGAGACTGAGGAAGAGACTGTGAGCGAGCAGCCCCCGCAGGACCCCACGGGCGACGAGCCGAACGACGACGCCCTCGGGGACTCCAGCGACTCCGTCGACGCGATCCTCGGGAACGACGACCAGGCCGACGACCAGGCCGACGAGGCGATGGCCCCGGAGGCCGAGGAGCCGGTAGACGGCGAGGACGCCGACACGCTCCCCGGGCCGCAGCCGGTGGACGACGTGATCCCCCAGGGCGGCCGGGTCGAGCCGGTCGACCTCAACGCCGAGATGCAGCGCAGCTACATCGAGTACGCCATGAGCGTCATCGTGTCGCGCGCGCTCCCGGACGTCCGCGACGGCCTCAAGCCGGTCCACCGCCGCATCGTCTACGCCATGTACGACGGCGGGTACCGACCCGACCGCGGGTACAACAAGTGCTCCCGCGTCGTCGGCGAGGTCATGGGCAACTACCACCCCCACGGCGACTCGGCGATCTACGACGCCATGGTGCGCCTCGCCCAGCCGTGGGCCATGCGCTACCCGCTGGTCGACGGCCAGGGGAACTTCGGCTCCGCCGGTGACGACGGTGCCGCCGCCCCGCGGTACACCGAGTGCCGCATGCAGCCGCTGGCGATGGAGCTGGTGCGCGACATCACCGAGAACACGGTCGACTTCCAGGGCAACTACGACGGCCGTGCGCAGGAGCCGAAGGTCCTCCCGGCCCGCTTCCCGAACCTCCTGGTCAACGGGTCCGCCGGCATCGCCGTCGGCATGGCCACGCAGATCCCCCCGCACAACCTCCGTGAGGTCGCCGCCGGCTGCCAGTGGCTGCTGGAGCACCCGGAGGCCACCAAGGAGGAGCTCCAGGCCGAGCTCATCAAGACCATCAAGGGCCCGGACTTCCCCAGCGGCGCCCTCGTCATGGGCCAGTCCGGGATCGAGCAGGCCTACCGCACCGGCCGCGGCAGCATCATCATGCGCGCCGTCGTCGAGGTCGAGGAGATCCAGGGACGCACCTGTCTGGTGGCCACCGAGCTGCCCTACCAGGTCAACCCCGACGCCCTGGCGCGGAAGATCGCCGAGCTGGTGAAGACCGGCAAGCTGCAGGGCATCGCCGACCTGCGCGACGAGACCTCCGGCCGCACCGGCCAGCGTCTGGTCATCGTGCTCAAGCGCGACGCCGTGGCCAAGGTCGTGCTCAACAACCTCTACAAGCACACCCAGCTGCAGCAGTCCTTCGGGGCCAACATGCTCGCGCTGGTCGACGGCGTGCCCCGCACCCTGCCGATCAACGCCTTCGTGCGCCACTGGGTGGACCACCAGATCGAGGTCATCGTCCGCCGGACGCAGTTCCGCCTGAAGCGCGCCGAGGACCAGATCCACGTCCTGCGCGGCCTGCTCAAGGCTCTCGACATGCTCGACGAGGTGATCGCCCTCATCCGCCGCTCGCCGACCGTGGAGGAGGCCCGTGACGGCCTCATGGAGCTCCTCGAGATCGACGAGATCCAGGCCCGCGCGATCCTCGACATGCAGCTGCGCCGCCTGGCCGCGCTGGAGCGCCAGAAGATCATCGACGAGCACGATCGCCTGCAGGCGATGATCGAGGACTACCAGGACATCCTCGCCAGGCCGGAGCGGCAGCGGAGCATCGTCTCCGAGGAGCTCGCCGAGATCGTCGACAAGTACGGCGACGAGCGACGCACCCAGATCGTGCCCAGCGACGGCGAGGTCAACATGGAGGACCTCATCCCCGACGAGAATGTTGTGGTGACCATCACCCGCGGCGGCTACGCCAAGCGGATCCGGGTGGACGCCTACCGCTCGCAGCGCCGCGGTGGCAAGGGGGTGCGCGGGACCGCCCTGCGGGCCGACGACGTGGTGGACCACTTCTTCACCACTCGCACCCACGACTGGCTGCTCTTCTTCACCGACGCCGGCCGGGTCTACCGGGCCCGCGCCTGGGAGCTGCCGGAGGGATCGCGCGACTCCAAGGGCCAGCACGTCGCCAACATCATGGCCTTCGGCCCGGACGAGAAGATCGCCCAGGTGCTGACCATCAAGGACTACCAGGCGGCCGACTACCTGGTCCTGGCCACCCGCAACGGCCTGGTCAAGAAGACCCGTCTGGCCGAGTACGACTCCCCCCGCTCCGGCGGCCTCATCGCGGTGAACCTCCGTGAGGGCGACGAGCTGGTGGGCGCCGAGCTGTGCGGCGCGGAGGACGAGCTGGTGCTGGTGAGCCGCAAGGGCCAGAGCCTGCGCCTCCAGGCCAGCGACGACCAGCTTCGCCCGATGGGCCGCGCCACCTCCGGCGTGACCGGGATGCGCTTCCGCGAGGACGACGACCTGCTCGCCATGCGCGTGGTGCCGGCCGACCACGTCTCCGACGCCGAGATCTTCGTCGTCTTCGAGAACGGCATGGCCAAGCGGACCGAGCTCGAGCAGTACCGTCTGCAGGGTCGCGGTGGGCTCGGCGTGAAGGTCGCCAAGTCCACCGACAAGGGCGGCGACCTCGTCGGCGCCCTCGTCGTCGGCGAGGACCACGAGGTCATGGTGGTCATGTCCTCCGGCAAGGTCGTTCGCAGCCGGGTCGCCGAGGTCCGCACCACCGGGCGCGACACCTCCGGTGTCCGCTTCGCCGACCCGGGCAAGAAGGAGCACATCGTGGCGGTCGCCCGCACCGAGCCCGAGCACGACGAGGACCCGGTCGAGGAGCTCGACGGGGCCGAGAGCACCGAGCCGCAGGAGGCCGAGTGAGCACCACCCCGCGTCGAACGGCATCCTCCCGCGGTGCCACCCCCACGGGCGCTCGTCGGGTCGAGGGCGGGCGCTCCGCCCGGTCGGAGGCCGGGGAGCGCACGCTGCGTCCGGCCACCCTCGGGTGGGTCTCCCCCCTCTCCGCCCTCAAGCTGTCCTTCCTCACCGGGGTGGCGCTGGGGCTGGCGGCCATCGGGCTGGTGACGATCCTCTGGGTCGCGCTCAACACCCTGGGCGTGTTCGAGGACGTGAACTCCCTGGTCGGCGAGTTCGCCGGGAGCTCCACCGAGGAGGAGGGGGCCAGCAGCTTCACCGACATGATGGGGTTGGGCACCGTCCTCACCTTCACCACCGTCTTCGCGGTGATCAACACCGTGGTGGTCGCCCTGCTCGGTCTGCTGCTGGCGCTCATCTACAACCTCATGAGCTCCCTGGTGGGCGGTCTGCAGGTGGAACTCTACGAGGACTGACCGTCGTGGAGGCGGCGGACACCGGGCCGGGCGTGCTGCGCCCGGAGGTGGCCGCCACCGGACGATTGGTCCGATCGCAGGAAGTCGTGTACCGTATCCCCTCGCATCACGGTGACGTGGTCACGGGCCTATAGCTCAGTCGGTTAGAGCGCTGTCCTGATAAGACAGAGGTCACTGGTTCAAGTCCAGTTAGGCCCACCAGCAAGCCCCCCCGGGGCCTTGGCGCAATTGGTAGCGCATCTGCTTTGCAAGCAGAGGGTTAGGGGTTCGAGTCCCCTAGGCTCCACCACCAAGGGTCGTCCTCGCCAGAGGGCGGCCCTTCGTCGTGTCCGCCGCGCCGGCCCTCCCCCGCACCGGTTACGCTCCACGGCATGAACACTGTCATCGCCCGCGCGGAGAACGTGGCCCACGTGGACCGGGAGGACGAGGTGGTGCTCGCGCTGCTGCCGTCGGGGCCCATCCGCATCCTGCAGGGGCCGGCGGTGCTCGTGTGGGACGAGCTGCTCGAGGGCAGCCTCCGACGTCCCGATCTCGTCAAGGCGGTGCTCTCCTACTTCCCGGACCACCCCGCCGAGGCCGTGGACCAGCTGGGGGAGGTCGTGGACGAGCTCGTGGCCGAGGGATTCCTCCGCCTGGTCCCGCAGGCCACGGTGGCGACGCCCGAGGCCTCCTGAGCACATAGGCTGGTCCCATGAAGAAGCTGATCATCGCCGCCACGCTGGCCGGTGCCGCCGCCCTGGCCGCCCGCCAGATCTCCCGCCGCAGCGTCCGCACCGCCGAGCTGTGGGCCGTCGCCACCGACGACCTCCCGCCGCAGGCCTGAGCGCCGGCCACGGGCGAGGGCGCGGATCCCGTGCCGGGAAGGCCCGCACGTGCTGAGGGGGACCACCCAACGGGTGGTCCCCCTCAGCACGTGCCCCGCGGGGCGCGGCCTCAGCTGCGCTGGTCGGCCTCGTCCTCGAGATAGGGGTTGTTGTCCGCCGGGCGCTGGTCGCGCGGGTTCAGCCGCTCACCGACGGTCGGGATCGACTGGGTGGGGGCGTTGTCGCCGGCGATCTCGTCGGCGCTGCGGGCGTGACCGGTGGCGATGGGGCCGGTCGCGGCGTCCTGACCCAGACCGGAACCGGCCGGGGCCACCGACTGACGGCCGTCGCCCGTGGGGCGCTGCGCGGCGTCACCGACGGCCGAGGTGGTCGTGGTGGCCGCCGGGGTGGAGGTGGTCGTCGTGGTGGTCACGGTGCCCGCCGGGGTGGCGGAGGTCGTGGCCGGGGTCGCCAGCGCGGAGACCGGGCCGGTGCCGGCGCGGGCGGCGGCGGCCTCGGACGGGGTGCGGTGGTGGCCCTCGGCGGACGTGTGGTCCACCTGCTCGGTGTGGGTGGTGTGGCGGCTCGGCAGGGTGCCGGCGCCCGGGTTGGCAGCGGCGGAGACGGCGCGGCGCTCGTTGCGGGCGGCCCACGGGTCCTCCACGACGGTGCGCACCTTGCCCCACGGGTCACCCTGACGACGCTTCTCGTCGGTGTACCAGAAGTACCCGGCGCCACCCAGCAGGGCCAGGCCGAGCAGCATGAGCACGCCACCCTTGCGGGGGCGCTTGCGGACGGTCTCCCCGGCGAGGGCCGAGAGGGCGCCGTCCTCGTCCGCGGCCTCGTCCTTGGCGTCCACCGCGTGGTCGACCATCTCCTGGATGCGCGGGAGCAGGTCCTCGACCAGCCAGTCACGGGCGGAGTCGATCTGGTCCGGGGCGGACTCCAGGCCGGAGCTCACGCGGGAGGCGGAACGCTCCACGCCCTCGTCGACCCCGCGGGCGGTGGCGGAGCGGGCGGCGGCGAAGGCGCCGGCGATCGTGGGGACGATTGCCGCGTAGAGGGAGTCACCAGCCCCCTTGGCCGTGGAGGCGACCGAGTCGGCCGCCTCGAAGCCCTTGTCGCGGGCGGACAGGCCAGCGCCCTGGGTGGCGCCCGCGGCAGCCGAGAAGCGGCTACGGGCCCCCTCGGCGAGACGCTCGCTGGCGGTCTTCTTGCGGAACGGGTTCTCGAGCACGGATCCTCCTCGGTCGTGGTGATCTCCCACCATCCTGCACCCAAGGGGGGGCAGTTCTCCACCTCGGGGTGGCGGGTGTGAGGCGCGTCGTCGGACCTCCGTCTGGGAGGATGACGCCATGGACATCATCCTGCACACGAATCACGGGGACATCCCGGTCGAGCTCTTCGAGAACCAGGCGCCCAAGACGGTCGAGAACTTCGTCGGCCTCGCCCAGGGCACCAAGGAGTACAAGGACGACGCCGGGCGCACCAACCCGACCCCCTACTTCGACGGCCTGACCTTCCACCGCATCATCGACGGCTTCATGATCCAGGGCGGCTGCCCGCTGGGTACCGGCACCGGCGGCCCGGGCTACATGTTCGACGACGAGATCTCGCCCGAGCTGTCCTACGACCGTCCCTACCTGCTCGCCATGGCCAACGCCGGCAAGCGCATGGGCAAGGGCACCAACGGCTCCCAGTTCTTCATCACCGTGGCGCCGACCCCGCACCTGCAGGGCAAGCACACGATCTTCGGCGAGGTGAAGGACGCCGCGGGCCAGCAGGTCGTCGACGCCATCGCCCAGGTCCCGACCGGCCGCATGGACGCCCCGGTGGAGAAGGTGGAGATCACCGGCGTCACCGTCCAGGGCTGACGCAGCACCGCATGAACCCGACCTCCCCGCCCGGCCCGCACGACCCGCACGGACCCTCCGAGCCCCCGCCGCTCGGTGGCCCGACGGAGGGCCCGGGTGGGGAGGTCGACCTGTGCCCGCGCCACCCCGAGGTGGCCACACGCATCCGCTGCCAGCGCTGCTCCCGCCCGGTCTGCCCGGACTGCCGGCGCCAGGCCCCGGTGGGCTTCCAGTGCAGCGAGTGCGTGCGTGCCTCCTCGGCCGCGATCCCGCGCCAACGGGCCGCCCTGGGGGGAGTCCGGATCGGATCCTGGGACAGCACGCCGGTCACGTACGTCCTGCTCGGCTTGTGCGTCGCGGCCTGGCTGCTGCAGCTGGTGGTGCCCGGGACCACCGACCGGGGGTCCTTCGTGCCGGCCCTGGCCGCCAGCGAGCCGTGGCGCTTCCTCACCAGCGTCTTCCTGCACTCACCGAGCGGGCCGACGCACCTCATGATGAACGGCCTGGCCCTGTGGATGGTGGGCTCCCACCTGGAGCGCACCCTCGGCCAGCTCCGCTACCTGGCGCTCTTCCTGGTGAGCGGCCTCGGGGGCAGCGTGGGCTCCCTGCTGCTGGCGCGGAAGCCGGACCTCCTGGCGCACGACCTGGGGGACTGGTTCTCGCCCAGCGTGGGGGCCTCGGGCGCCGTCTTCGGGCTCTTCGCCGCGATGCTCGTGGTGGGTCACGCCCGGGGCGAGAGCCCCACGCCCATGCTCGTGCTGCTGGGGATCAACGCCGTGATCGGCTTCGTGGCCCCCAACATCGAGTGGCAGGCGCACCTGGGGGGAGCGCTGACCGGCCTCGTCCTGGCCTGGGGGATGGTGCGCGGTCACCGCACGCGGCGGACCGGCCTCGTGTGGGGCACGGTGGCGGCTGTGCTGGGACTCCTCGTGGCCCTGTCGGTGTGGAGCCTGTGGGGTGTCCCGAACTACCTGGGCTGAATGACAACGGTGTGGTTCTCCCCAGCCTGTGGATGAGCTGGGGATAACCACACCGTTGTCATTCGCTCCGGGAGTCTTCTGGGGACAACCTGTGGAGAAACCCTGGAAGTCCTTGTGCTGCAGGGGAAACGCCTGTGGAGGGATTACTGCCAGCGGGTCGCCAGGACGAAGCCCGACATGAGCAGACCCATCCCGACGGCCACGTTCCACTGCCCGATCGAGCCGATCGGGTACTGCCCCTGGGTCACGTAGTAGACGACCACCCACAGGATCCCCACCACCAGCAGGCCGACCATGAGCGGGACGAACCACCGCGGGTTCACCCCGGCGGCCTGGGACTGGATCTCCGCGCGACGCGGGTCGTCGTGCTCCTCGGCGTCACGCAGTTCGGGGGGAAGGTTCGTCATCGTCGCTCCTCGGTGATCGGCTGCGGGGGCCCGGCGGGCCGCGCCACGTCGGGAGACATCCTCCCGCACCTGCGTGCGAGACTGGCTCGCACCCGCCGGGAGCAGACGCATCGAGTGCCGGGGAAGCCGACACCGCCGGCGGGGACGAAGGGGCAGGAGGGCCGGTCGATGACATCACGATGGGGCATGGCCGTCCCCCTGGTCGGCGTCGCCGCCGGGCTCATCTTCGCGGTGTCCGCGACGGTCTCCGAGGGGGAGGACATCCGTCCCGCCCAGGCGGACCGCTCCGAGGCGCTCGCCGAGCTGGACCGCACCGTGGGGGCCAAGCAGGACGAGGTCGGTGCGCTGCGGGCGGAGGTGGAGCAGATCGCCGTGGAGCGGGGCGTCAGCGACCGGGACGACCCCGTGGCGCGTCAGGCCGGTCTGACCGAGGTGCGCGGCGAGGGGATCGAGGTGCGTCTGGACGACTCCCCCCTGCGCGGCAGCCGCGTGCCCGAGGGATTCGGTCCGAACGACCTCGTGATCCACCAGGAGCAGGTGCAGGCGGTCGTCAACGCCCTGTGGGCCGGTGGTGCCGAGGGGATCCAGCTCATGGACCAGCGGATCGTCTCCACCTCGGCCGTGCGCTGCGTGGGCAACACGCTCATCCTCCAGGGACGGGTCTACTCGCCACCCTTCGTCATCCGTGCCGTGGGCCCGGTGGAGGACATGGAGGCGATGCTCGACGGGTCGGTGGAGGTGCAGATGATGCGTGAGTACACCGACCTCGTCGGCCTGGGTTACGAGCAGACGCCCCAGGAGACCGTGGAGCTGCCGCCCTACAGCGGAACGATCCTGCTCGAGGAGGCCGTGGCCGAGAAGTCCCGGCCCGGGGCCCGGACCGGGAGCTCCGGCTCAGACCGCGCTGGGTGAGGTGGGGCCCGGCTCCTGCGAGCCGCTCTCGCCGGGGGTGGGCTCGCTCGAGGGGTCCGGCTCGGGGTCGCTGACCGGGTCCGTCGGGGACGGATCGTCGGAGACCGAGGAGGTCTCGGAGGTGGGGTCCGGCTCGGTGGTGGTCGGATCGTCCTGGGTCGGCTCGTCCTGCGTCGGGGCGGGATCAGCCTCCGTGGGCGCGGGCTCGGTCGCCGACGTGCTCGGGTCCGGGTCGGTGGTGGTCGGGTCGTCCTGGGTCGGGCTCGGCTCGGACGTGGTCGGGTCCGGCTCGGTCGTCGTGGGGCCGTCCTGGGACGGTGCGGGCTCCGGCTCGGTCGTGGGCTCGTCCTGCGTCGGGTCGTCCTGCGTCGGGTCGTCCGGCGTCGGGCTCGGCTCGGACGTGGTCGGGTCCGGCTCGGTCGTCGTGGGGCCGTCCTGCGTCGGCGCGGGCTCCGGCTCCGTGGTGGTCGTCTCGTCCTGGGTCGGGCTCGGCTCGGTGGTGGTCGTCTCGTCCTGGGTCGGCTCGGGTGCGGGTGCGGGTTCCGTGGTGGTCGGATCGTCCTGCACCGGGTCGTCCGGCGTCGGCTGCTCGTCCGGACGGCCCTCGGTGGTGGTCGGTTCGTCGTCTCCGGTGCGCCCCTCGTCGACGGGTGCCGTGGGCTCGGCGGCCGTGCCGTCCTCCTCCGGGGAGTCGGTCGACCTCTCCCCGGTCGGGGCACCCTCGTCCTCCGCGGGGCTGCCGGAGGACTCCTCCTGGGTGGAGGACGTGCTGGAGGAGTCACCCTCCTCGGAGGTGGAGCTCCGCTCACCCTCCGAGCTCTCGTCGGAGGTCTCCGAGGAGGCACTGCCGCTGCTCCCCGAGCTCGGGTCGGCCGAGCCGAGCTCGGAGCTGGTGCTCTCGGCGGCACCGCCGGGCTCCGGGCTGTCGGTCACGCTGGGGCCCTGGGGCTCCGGGTCGTCCCCGCCGAGCAGGCCGAGTGCTGCAGCACCTCCTCCGGCCAGGGCCAGGGCTCCCAGACCACCCGCCAGCCACGCCCACCGGGGGAGGCCGCCGCCTTCGCCGCCCTCGCCGCCCTCGCCCTCGCCCCACGGATGGTCGTTGCCGGTCCCACCGGCCCCGGAGCCCTCCGAGGCGCCGAGCACGGTGGTCTCCGCGCCGTGCTCCGTGTGCACGTGCGCGGCCTCGTCCGCACCGTCGTTCCAGCCGCCGAGCCCGGGCTGGCCCGTACCCGTCGCGGCTCCGGTGACGCCGGCCGCGGCCGCAGCACCCCCGGCGGTGACGGCGGTGGCCCCCGCGAGCCCGGCGGCTCCGGCCACCCGGTCGTCCCGCTCGTCGTCCCGCTCGTCGTCCTGCCCGGCGGGCGCCGCGGCGGCCTCCTCGACCTGCATGCGGGTGGTGTGCCCGAGGCGGATCACCTCGCTGTCCGGCGGGGCGTCACCGGAGGTCGACCCGGACACGGCAGTACCCGCCTCCGCGGCGGCCACGCGCGCGGCCGGGCTGTCGTCGGCCGCCCGGTCGATGCGGGCGGTCGGGGCGGGGTCCGGGGCCGGCACCCGGCTCGTCTCGTCGGCCGAGAAGCGCGGGATGTCCTCCCAGGGACTGGCGGGCTGTTCCGTGGGCTCCGCAGTGGGCTCCGCAGTGGGCTGCGTGGCGGGCTGTTCCGTGGGCACGGCCGCGGTCACGTCGGTGTCCAGCGGGGTGAGCGGGCTGGGCTCGGGATCGCGCACCTCGCCCGACGCGTCAGCGCCCACCTCCAGGGGGGTGAACGGGGTCTGGGCGGGATCCGTCGTCTGCTCCGGGCCCGTGCCGGTGCTGTCGTCCACGGGGAGCGGGGTGAACCCTCCGACCCCCTGCGCCGACCCGCCAGCGGTGCCGGTGTCCTGCGGGCCGGCGGCGGCACCCACGGCCGTCACCCCGGCCAGTGCCCCCGCCGCCCCGGCGACCCCGGCTGCAGTCGTCGACCCAGCCGCCGTGGAGGACCCGCCGGAACGGGCGGACGGGCGGCGCGTGGCCTCGTCGGCGGCCACCGCGCTCTCCCGGTCGGTCCGGGCGCTGCCCACCACGTTCGTGGCGGCGCGCTCGTCGTCGACCAGATGACGCGCGATCTCCCGCAGCTCGGCCTCGAACTCCGCGGCGGACGACCAGCGCGCGGACGGCGACTTGGCCAGGGCGTGCTGGATGGCGGCGTCCAGGTCCGCGGGCAGGCCCGGCTGGATGGCCGACAGACGTGGCGGGGAGACGTTGAGGTGCTGGGTCACCAGCGCACCGGGGTCCCCGGTGAAGGGCGGGCGGCCGGTCACCATCTCGAAGAGGACGCAGCCCAGGGCGTAGATGTCCGACGCCGCGACGGCCGGGTTGCCCATGGCCACCTCGGGCGCCATGTACTTCGCGGTGCCCAGCACCGTGCCCGGCTGCTCGATGAGGGTGACCGAGAGATCGCTCAGGGCCCGGGCGATGCCGAAGTCCATGAGCTTGACCTGCCCGGAGGCGGTGATCATCACGTTGCCCGGCTTCACGTCGTTGTGGACGATCCCCTGCTGGTGGCTCACCTCCAGCGCTGCCAGGACGTCGGCGGCGATGTCGGCCGCCTCCCGCGGCGGCAGCGGAGCGCGGGCGTCGAGGACGGTGCGGAGGGTGGATCCGTCCACGCGCTCCATGATGATGAACGGGCGGGCCAGCCCACCGCGCACCTCCGGTGCGTCCTCGCCGACGTCGAAGACGGAGACGATGCCGGGGTGGTTCAGCCGGGCGGCGGCGAGGGCCTCGGACTCGAAGCGCTTCACGAACTCCGGGTCCCGGGAGAGGTCCTCGCGGAGCAGCTTGATCGCCACGGTGCGCGCCAGCCGGAGGTCGTGGGCCTCCAGGACGTCGGCCATGCCGCCGTGCCCCAGGGTCCCGGTGATCTCGTAGCGGTCACCCAGCCGGCGGTCGTTCATCGTGCACCTCTTCGTGAAGTCGGGTTCTGCTGGGGCGGCGTCCGTGGGGCCAGCGGGCCGTGGCCGTTCGTCCCCCACCATCGATGGTAGGTGGTCAGGCGAGACTGCCGGCGCCGATCCGGCTCGGGTCCGGCAGCGGGATCTCGGTGGGGTCCGGCGTGGTGGTGGGGTCCGGCGGGGTGGACGGGTTCTCCGGCGGCGGGTCGATCGTCAGGCTGCTCTCGCTGGGGCCCGGGTCGGTCGTGGGGTCGCTGGTGGGCTCGGTGGTGGGTGCCGGCTCGCTGGTGGGGTCTGTGGGGGCGGGCTCGCTGGTGGGGGCGGGCTCGCTGGTGGGGGCGGTGGGGGCGGGCTCGCTGGTGGGCGCCGGCTCGCTGGTGGGGTCTGTGGGGGCGGGCTCGCTGGTGGGGTCCGGCTCGCTGGTGGGTGCCGGCTCGCTGGTGGGATCCGTGGTCGGCGCATCGTCCGAGCTCGGGTCCGCGGCGGGCTCGTCAGCGGTGGTCGAGGGGGTCGGCTCGTCCTGCACCGGCTCGCCCGTGGTGTGTTCCTCCCCGGTGGTCGGGCCCGTCGGCTCGTCCTGCCCGGGCTCGTCCGGCGTCGGCTCCTCGAGCGGTTCGTCGTTCTCCTCCACCGGCACGTCCGTCCCCGGCTCGTCCTGCCCGCTGTCCTCCGGGGTCGGGTCCTCCGGGCTGTCCCCGCCCCCGTCCACGGACTCCACGGGGGCGGGCTCCGTGACCTCCTCCGGCGAGGACTCCTCGGCCTCACCGGAGGAGGTCACGGTCCGGTGGCTCGTCACCGTGGTCACGGGGGCCGGCTCGTCCTCGCCCCGGGCGAAGAGCTGGGTCATCCCCACCAGGAGGGCCAGCAGCACCAGTGCTGCCAGGAGCCACAGCCACGGGAACCCCCGACGACGCGGCTCGTCCTGCTCCGGCGCGGTGTCGGTGCCCCCGGTGCCCGGGCCGTCGGCGCGGACGGCCCCCGTGGACGCCCCGGCCCCGGCGATGCCGCCGGCGGTGGCCCCCCGGCCGACCCGTCCCGTGCTGCTCCGGCCGGTGGGGGCCGCGCCGGCCGGGTCGAGATTCCGCATGATCGGGTGACCCTGCGTGGTGGCGACGCTGCGCCGCACCGGGCGGGTCATCACCTGAGTGTCCTCCGGCGCCGGGCGCTGCGGGGCCGCGGGGGCGGCCCGGAAGGCGTCCGGGTTCTCCAGCATCGCCACCAGGTCGCGGGCGTTCTGCGGCCGCTCCGCCGGGTCCTTGGCCATGAGTCGCACGACCACGGCGGCCAGGGCCGGCGGGGTGGACTCGGGCAGCGGCGGGATCGGGTCGTTCACGTGGGCCATCGCCGTGGCCACCACGGACTCCCGCTCGTACGGGCGCTCGCCGGTGAGCATCTCGTGGGCCACCACGCCGAGGCTGTACAGATCGCTCACCGGGGACGCCCCGCGCCCCATGAGCTGCTCGGGGGCCAGGTACTGGGCGGTGCCCATCACCTCGCCGGTGCGGGTCAGACCGGCGCCGTCCACGGCCCGGGAGATGCCGAAGTCCGTCAGCTTCGCCACGCCCGCGGGGCTGACGATGACATTGGCCGGCTTGACGTCGCGGTGGACCACCCCGGCGGTGTGGGCGGCCCCCAGCGCACGGGCGGCCTGGGTGAGGAGCTGGGCGACCTCCTGCGGTGGCAGGGGGCCCCGCTCCCGGATGAGCTGTGCCACGGTGCGACCGGGCACGTACTCCATGACCAGCCAGGCACCCTCGTCGTCCTCGCCGAAGTCGTGCACCGCCGCGATGTTGTGGTGGTGCAGCTGTGCCGAGTGCCGGGCCTCCGAGCGGAAGCGCTCGTCGAACCCCTCGGTGTGCTTCAGGCCCTTCGTGAGGAGCTTCACCGCCACCGGGCGCTGCAGCACCTCGTCGTCGGCCTTCCACACCTCACCCATGCCGCCGCTGGCGATGTGGTCGGTCAGGCGGTACCGCCCGGCCACCAGGTCACCCGAACCGTGTCCCCTGCTCATCGACTCACCACCTCCTCCATGATCGATCGTGCGACGGGAGCAGCCACGGAGCCACCCGTCCCGGTCTCGCCGGTGGCGAACCGGCCGACGCCCTCGACGACGACGGCCACCGCCACCTGCGGGTCGTCCGCCGGCGCGAAGCCGGTGAACCAGGCGTGCACCCGACCGTCGGCGTCGTCGTACTCGGCGGTGCCGGTCTTGCCGGCCACCTGCACGCCCTCGATGGCGGCCGCCCGACCGGTGCCGCTCTCCACGACACCCACCATCATGTCCCGCAGCTCGCGGGCCGTCTCGTGCGACACCGCTCGCTCCATCTCCCGGGGGTTGTGCTCACTGATCACGTCGAGGTCCTCGTCGAGCACCTGGTCCACCAGGTGCGGTTCCATGGCCTGCCCCTCGCGGGCGATGGCCGCGCTGAGCAGGGCCACCTGCAGGGGCGTGGTGCGGACCTCGAACTGCCCCAGGGCCGAGAGGGCCGTCTGCGGGTCGTCCGGGTCCTGCGGGAAACGGCTCGGGGTCACCGACATCGGGACGCTCAGCTCCTGCCCGAAGCCGAAGGCCGAGGCGGTCTCGGAGAGCTGCTCGGCCCCCAGCTCCACGCCCAGCCGGGCGAAGGCGGTGTTGCACGAGACCCGCAGCGCGTCGGCCAGCGACTGGGTGTCCGACCCGTCGTCGGTGCACTCCTTGTTCCCGAAGTTCCGCAGCTCGCGGGAGCTGTTCGGGAGCCGGTAGGTGTGCGGGGCCGCCACCTCCGTGTCCGGCTGGTGGTCGCCGGCCTCCAGCGCCGCCGCGGCGGTCACGAGCTTGAACACGGAGCCGGGCGGGTAGCCGTTCCCCCGCAGGGCGCGGTTCAGCAGCGGCTGGGAGGGGTCGGCGTTCAGCTCCGTCCAGGCCTCCTGCACGGCGGTGAGGTCGTTGCCGGTGAGGCGCGTCGGGTCGTAGCTCGGGTTGCTCACCATCGCCAGGATCGCCCCCGTCCGCGGGTCCAGCGCGACGGCCGCCCCGCGTCGCCCGTCGAGGGCCTTCTCCGCCGCGGCCTGTGCGCCGGGGTGGAGAGTGGTCTCGATGCTGGCGCCGGCCGGCTCCCGGCCCATGAACAGGTCCGGCAGGCGGCGGTAGAAGAGCGAGTCGTCCCGCCCCGAGAGCAGCGCGGACTCCGTGCCCTCCAGCCCGCCTCCGCTGCCGTAGATCATGCTGAAGTAACCGGTGACGTGGGCGCTGCCGGGCCCGCCCGGGTAGGTGCGCAGCCAGGGCAGGTCACCCTCGGCGGGGACGCTCGTGGCGAGCGGCTCACCGTCCACGAGGATGTCGCCGCGCTGCCGCCCGAACTCCTCCAGCATCGTGCGCCGGTTGTCGGGGCGCTCGCGGAGCGACTCGGCCTGGACCACCTGGATCCACGTGGCGGCGACGAGCAGGGAGCCGAGCAGCAGGGTGATCACCCAGGCCAGGGAACGCACGGGGCGGTTCATGCCATCACCACCCGGGGGGAGGCCTGCGGGCCGGTTCCGTGGGCGCGGCCGCTCTCCGCGGCAGGGGTCCCCCGCTGCAGGGCGGCTGCCCGGGCGGCCGGGGAGTCGCCGGTCGGGGTGGGCTCGTCGTCGAGGGGGATCGGTGCCCGGGCGTCGTGGGAGAGGCGCAGCAGGAGCGCCGCGATGGTCCAGTTCGCCAGCAGCGAGGAGCCA
The DNA here is from genome assembly GCF_900187395.1 of Kytococcus aerolatus. Taxonomy (GTDB): domain Bacteria; phylum Actinomycetota; class Actinomycetes; order Actinomycetales; family Dermatophilaceae; genus Kytococcus; species Kytococcus aerolatus. The sequence goes on along the minus strand of NZ_FYEZ01000001.1, from coordinate 1,329,754 downwards.
CCCGCGGAGAGGAAGGGCGTGGTGAGTCCGGTGAGCGGGATGACGCGGGTGACGCCCCCGACGACGACGAAGACCTGCAGCGCCACCGAGAAGGAGAGACCGGCGGCCAGCAGCGTGCCGAACCCGTCGCGGGAGCCCAGCGCCACCCGCAGGCCGCGCTGCACGAGGATCCCGTAGAGCACGACCATCGCCATGAAACCGGCCAGACCGAGCTCCTCGGCGAAGCTGGGCATGATGAAGTCGCTCTCGGCGAAGTAGGTCAGGTCGGGGCGGCCGCGCCCCAGGCCGGTGCCCAGGAGGCCACCGTTGGCCATCCCCATGAGCCCCAGCGGCACCTGGTTGGAGACCGAGAGGGCCTCCGGGCTGAAGGGGTCCAGCCACATGGTGACCCGCTGCTGCACGTGCCCGAAGAGACGCCAGGCCAGGACGGCCCCGCCGGCGAACATCGTGAGGCCCAGCAGCACCCAGGAGAGCCGTTCGGTGGCCACGTAGAGCATCGCCACGAACAGACCGAAGAAGAGCAGCGAGGAGCCGAGGTCCTTCTCAAAGACGAGGATGAGGATGCTCAGCACCCACACCATGAGGATCGGCCCCAGGTCGCGTCCCCGGGGGAGCTGCAGGCCGAGGAGGCGGGGACCGGCGGTGCTCAGCGCGTCCCGGGCCCCCACGAGATAGCCGGCGAAGAAGATCGTCAGCAGGATCTTGGCCACCTCGCCGGGCTGGAAGCTGAACGGGCCGATGCCGATCCAGATCCGCGAGCCGTAGTTCGCCACGCCCAGCCCCGGCACCAGCGGGCTGAGCAGCAGGACGAAGCCGAGCAGGGCGCAGGTCCAGGTGACCCGGCGCAGCACCCGGTGGTCGCGCAGCAGGACGAGCACGGCCATGGCCACCACGACCGCCAGGGCGGTCCACATGAGCTGCCGCGAGGCGACCCCGGCCCCCAGGCTGCGTCCCTCGGCGATGTCCAGGCGGTGCAGCATCACCAGGCCCAGCCCGTTGAGCAGGGTCACCACCGGCAGGATCACCGGGTCGGCGTACCGCGCCCGCCACCACAGCACGAGGTGGAAGAGCAGGGCGATGCCCGCCATCCCCCCGGCCAGGGTGGCCATGTTCTCCGGCGGGGCGCCGGTGGTGGCCAGGTTGAGGTTCAGGTAGGCCAGCGCCGTGATGCCGATCGCGGCGGCGAGCAGCAGCAGCTCGCGCCACCGGCCTCGTCGCGGCGCGAGCCACCGCTCGTCGGCGCGCGCCGACGAGGCGGTGGTGATCGGCTCGGTGGGGGTCACGTCCAGGAGTCCTTCGCGGCCCGCTCACGCAGCTGGTCGAGGCGTTCCCGGGCGTCGTCGAGGTCGTCCGCGGCGATGCCCTCCCGCACCCGCTCGGCGTAGTGGCCGGGCAGGTCGCTGACCTTCACGTCGCTCTCCTCGGCGTGCACGGAGAGCTCCCGGCCGGCGAGGTCAAGGTCCAGCCCGCGACGGATCTCCACCCTCCCGTCGGCCTCGGTCAGGAAGTACGAGCGCGAGGCCCACCACCACACTGCTCCGGCGGCCAGGAGCAGCAGGGCCAGCAGGCCGATCAGCCAGGACAGCCAGCGGCGGCCGCCCCCCCGCCCGGCACGGGGCTGGGCGTCGAGGACGTCCTCGTCCTCCGACAGGGCGGTGACCGGCTCCCCGTCGTCACGGGTGGCGACGCCGATGCTCGTGCTGCCGACGAGGCTCTCCCGGGTGATGGTGCGGGGGGCGAAGGCCCGCTCCCCGATGACCAGGCGGCGCCCGTCCAGGGTGATCGACCCGTCGTCGGCGATCGGGACGGCCTGCGTGGGGGCGTCCTGGGACTCCGGCTCCCGGAAGTCCTCCAGCAGCAGGTCGTCCTCGGCGGGCTGGAGGTGTTCCTGCCCCGGGGCGAGGCGGGCCGCCGCGCCGACGGTCTGCGGGGTCGTGCTGGGGGCCGCCCCGGCACGGACCACGTCGGCCACCACCACGGTCACGTTGTCGCGCGTCCCGGCCCGCCGGGCCAGGTCGACGAGGGTCTGGGCCGTCTCGCCGGGATCCTCGCCGGCGGCGAGGACCTCGTGGATGGTCTCGTTGCGCACGTAGTCGCTCAGACCGTCGGAGCACAGCAGGAAGCGGTCGCCGAGGGTCAGCGGCATCACGCCGTGGTCCGGCTCGTCGTCCGGTCGGCCCGAGAGCACCCGGGTGATCAGCGAGCGCTGGGGGTGGCCCCAGGCCTCCTCCTCGGTGAGGTGCCCCTGGTCGATGAGCAGCTGCAGGAAGGAGTGGTCGTGCGTGATCTGCGTGAGCCCGCTCTCGTGCAGGCGGTAGGCCCGCGAGTCACCGATGTGGGCGATCGCCAGGGTCTCGGCGCTGCGCAGCAGGGCGATGCAGGTGGTGCCCATCCCCCGGGTCTCGGGGTGCTCCTCGACGATCTCGGCGAGTCGCTCGTTGGCGACCGCGATCTCGCCCAGGAGGGTGTCGCCCACCTCGTGGGCGACGTGGGTGTCCCCGTCGAGCTCCGCGAGGTGGTGCACGACGACGGCCGAGGCGGTGTCACCCCCGGCGTGCCCGCCCATGCCGTCGCACAGCAGCAGCAGGTTGGGGCCGGCGTAGCCGGAGTCCTCGTTGCGCTCCTTGGAGCCCAGCCCGAGGTCGGAGCGGGCGGCGTAGTGGAGGTCGAACATGCTCAGGGCCTCGCTTCGAGATGGGTCTCACCGACGCGGATGCGGGTCCCGACCAGGACGGGGACGATCTCGTCGCCCAGCCGCTCGTCATCGACCCAGGTGCCGTTGGTGGAGCCGAGGTCCTCGATCACCCAGCCGTGGGCGTCGGGGCTGATCATGGCGTGTCTCCCGGAGGCGCTGTCGTCGTCCAGGGAGAGGCTCGCCTCGGGATTGCGTCCGATGAGGACGGGGCGCTGGCCCAGCTGCAGGGAGGCGCCCCGCAGGGGGCCCTCCACGACGACCAGGCGGTGTGGCTCGCGGGGTGCGTCCTCCCGGCCGGGGCGGTCCGGGTGGGCCTCGTCGGGCATGGGCGTGCGGACGGTGCTGCGCTCGCCCGAGCCCCGGCGACCGCGGTGGGTGACGACGCGCGCGCCGTAGAGGTCCGACTGGAGCACCTTGAGGGCGAGCAGCACGAACAGCCACAGCGCCACGAGGAGCGCCAAGCGCAGCACCGCGACGGTCAGCTCGCTCACGGGGCGTCGAGGTGCACGGTGACGCGGGTGCGGCCCATCACGACGACGTCCCCGTCGGCGAGCCGGGCGTTGCGGACCAGCTGGCCGTCCAGGTAGGTGCCGTTGGTGGAGCCGAGATCGCGCAGGGAGACGTCGGAACCGTCGGCGGAGACGGTGATCTCGGCGTGACGGCGGGAGGTGCCGGGGTCGGCCAGGGTGATGTCGCAGCCCACGTCACGGCCCAGGGTGGTGGTGTCCTGCTCGAGGCGGTGGCGGGCGCCCTCGATCTCCAGCCACGGGCGGGCCACCGAGCGGGTGCTGCGGGCCGCCGGGACGGTGGCGGCCGGGCCCGTGTCGGGGGTGGAGTCGCCGTCGGCCGGGGTGCTCGCGGCAGCTGCTGCGGGGGCCGCCGGGGCCTGCACCGGGTGGTCGACCCGGGCCTCGGCCTCGCTGCGCTGTGCCTCCTCCTGCGCCTGGCGCTGTGCCTCCTGCTCGGCGCGTTCCTGGGCCGCCTGCTCCCGGCGCTGGGCCTCCTGCTGCTCAGCGCGTTCCCGGGCCTCCTGCTCCCGGCGCTCGGCCTCCTCGCGCTCCCGCGCCTCCCGCTCGGCGCGCTCGGCCTCCTTGCGGGCGGCCTTCTCCTCCTTGCGCTGCTGCCGCGTGCTCACCGGGGCCGCCACGATCTCCTCGCCGGCCTCCGGGGCCGTCTGCTCGGCGGGAGCGGCCTGGGCCTCGGCGATGGCCTGCTCGTCGACCTCCCCGAGGTAGCGGGCGTCGGTGGGCAGGCGCTGGCCGGAGGTGTGGCGGTCGATCACGTCGTCGAAGCGCTCGTGGCTGGCGTCCCAGGTGTCGATGTCGCCGCGCTCCTCGAGCGTGGCGGGATTCCGCACGGTGGCGTGGTGCAGCTTGTACACGCCGGGGTTCAGCTCGGGGTCGGCCACGAGCTCGATCTGCAGCGGACCGCCGGGGGTGTAGCGCTGCTGGGTCACGTACTCCTGGGCGTCGGCGATGAGCGCGTCGGTGATCGCCTCGTCGTAGGAGATGAGACGGTCGAAGTCGTCGTCGGAGAGCTCGACCGTGAAGACGTTCGGGACGATGGTGCGGTGGCGGTTCACCACGGCGGCCCGGGAGTCCATGGCCTTGCGGATGGCCGACCCGATCTCCACCGGCTGCAGGCGCTCCTTGCGGAACAGGCGGGCGAAGGGAGCGGTGAAGGCGCGCTCCGTGCCAGCCTCGAAGCGGTCGAGCATGCCCATGTGGTGCCTCCTGGGGCGGTTGGTGTGCCGGGGCGGCGACGTCCTGACGAGGCAGCGGACGCGGCCGTGCTGGACGGACGGGACTGCCTTGCCCTCGATGGTACTTCCCGCCGCCTCCCGCGGGCTGGTCCTCCCGGTGGATCCTGGCCTCCTCGCGACCGGGGTGGCGGTGGGAGGGGCAGGCCCCGGGCAGGTCCCGAGCAGACCCCGACCTGCGTGATTCGTGCGTACCGCCCCGGAGGTGCTAATGTGTGCCGTCGTTCCCCCGGGAGCCGACTGCGGATCGTTCGCAGGGTCCTCCGGAGAAGCCCACGCGCGAGTGGCGGAATAGGCAGACGCGCACGGTTCAGGTCCGTGTGCCCGAGAGGGCGTGGGGGTTCAACTCCCCCCTCGCGCACCAGACGAAGAGGCCCGGCAGAGATGCCGGGCCTCTTCGCGTCGTGGGGGTCTGGTTCCTGCTCTTCCTGCCCCAGCGCTGGGAGCGTTCCCGGATGCTGGCCCTGCTCCACCGCCTGCGCTCGGCCGCCCACGTCGTGGACATGCACCAGCTCACGGAGGACCCGGAGAACCTCCGCCCGGGCTACCGCCCCACGGAGGCGTCGGTGCAGGACCCGATGGGGCGCCCCGAGATGGGGCACTACCTCGAGTACTGCGCCGAGCTCCTGCACCTGGTGGGCAAGGTGGCCGCGCTGTGCGCCGAGGCCTCGGACGACGACCTGGTGCTCGACACCGTCTCGGACGTGGAGCAGCTGACCAGCGGACTGGCCGGCACCATCTGGCGGAAGATCGCGCTCCTCCCCGACTGAGCACCGGAGGGCGGCGTGCCTGGGCGCGTTAGCGCGCCCCGCGCGGGACGTGGGGTGGCGCGTCTGCTCGGCTCAGCCCCGGCCGCGGGCCCGGTCCAGCCCCACGAAGCCGGCGGCGAGGACGAGCCCGAGGGCGAGGACGCCCAGCACGTTGAGCCCGGCCCGGGCGGCCCCGAGGTCCACCACGTCGAGGAATCCGTACGGGTAGGTGCCCGTGGCGGCGCCGCGGGCCAGGGTCCAGGCCACCCACACCAGCGGGATCACCAGGGCCCGGGGCACGTGCCCCCACCGCAGCAACCGGCGGGGGCCGACGAGCCACCAGGTGCCCAGCGCGAGCAGCGGGGTGAGGCCGTGGATCCACGGGTTGGTCACGTGCTCCAGGCCACGCACCTCGGTGGTGGGGGCGAGGACCACCCAGTAGACGAGTGCGGTGATCGTGATCATGAGCAGGGCGTCCAGGAGGAGGACCGGCAGCCATGGGTGGTGCCGCCTCCCGGCCCGGCCCGGTGCGTCCTCCCGTGCGCCCCGGCGGGTGGGGCCCCCGGCCGCGGTGGTGCCTTCTCCTCGGGTGCCCCGGCGTGCGAGGGCACCGGCCGCGAGGGCAACGACGACGTTCGACCAGATCGTGAAGTAAGAGAGGGCGTCCACGAGTCGGGCGGGCACCCCTGCCCAGCCCGCCGGGTGACCACCGAACTCCGAGGTCCTCTCCGGCGGCACTGCCTCGATCCCCGAGGTCGACAGGGCGACCGTGGCGACGACACCGGCCCCGGCAACGAGCGCGACCATGCGCCACGTCGGGGCGACGCCGGACAGCCCAGATCGCCCGCCGGCCACGTCAGCGGGCCTCCGACGCGCGGGCGGTGATCTCCGCCAGCTGGACCTGCACCCGGTGGTAGGCGTCGGCGCTGATCGCCTTCCACAGCCGGAGTGCCAGGCGCGGGTCGTCCTCCTCGAGCCGGGCCAGGGCGGCCGCGTCGAGCACCCGGGTCTCGACCTCCTCCAGCGCGGTGACGGTCAACCAGTGCCGGTGGTCCCCGACGAGGCCAAACTCGCCGAAGCTGCTGCCCGGGCCGAGGACGTTCACGCGGTGCTCCTCGTCGTCCTCGTCGGCGTGCGTCGTCTGCACCGATCCGGTGACGACCACGTGGATGCCCGCGAAGTCCTGCCCCTCCTCGATGATCACGTCCCCCTCCCGGTGGGTGCGCGGGCGCATGATCTCCTCGAGCTGCTCCACGTCGGCGGGGTCGAGGGCGGTCATGAGGATCGCGTCGGAGACCTCGATCGTCTCGGGGCGCAGGTCCTCGTCCCCGTGGCGGGACAGCAGGAAGTCCTCCACCGCCTCGATCGCCGCCCGTCGCTGGCGGCGGACGATGACGCCCGGCTGGTTCCTCCGGGACCCGTCCGGTGGCGAGGTGGTGCGCGTGGTGAGCCGCTCCGTGGCGTCCTCGGTGAACACGTGCCCGGAGTCGTCCACCAGCACCACGAGCCGTCCCTCGTCGGCGTGCTCCGCGGCCACCCGGACCAGTCCCTCGCGGGCGAAGCGGGTGACCTCGGTGACGCGGCGGACGTCGAGGACCACGGCGTCGACCTCGGTGAGCCGGCTCAGCTGCCGCATCACGGACTCGGCGGGGCCGAAACCCAGCTCGCCCTGGATCTCCACCACGCGGCTCCGGTCCCCGTGCTCGGTGAGGAGTCGCTCGGCGGCGGGGGCGCGGCGCACCCCGCTGGGGGTGTCCGAGACCGGGTAGGAGCTGCGCACCGCGGCGTGCCGCACCCGGGCGCCGCGCATGAGGTGCAGGTCGAGGGCGTCGGAGAGGGCCTCGCAGGCCAGGACGCCACGTTCGGAGTTGCCGTGCTGGTCGAGCAGGGGGGAGTAGACGGCCAGCCCCACCTGGCCGGGCACGACGGCGATGATCCCCCCGCCGACCCCGGACTTGGCGGGGAGGCCGACCCGCACGATCCACTCGCCGGCGTCGTCGTACATGCCGCAGGTGGTCATGACGCCCAGGACGCGGTCCACGACGGCCTGGTCGAGGAGGCGCCGTCCGGTGCGGGGGTGGATGCCACCGGTGGCCAGGAGGGTCGCCATCATCGACAGGTCGGTGACGGTGACGTCGATGGAGCAGGCGGCGAAGTAGTCGTCGGCGATCGCCTCGGGGCCCTCGCTGATGAGGCCGAAGCTGCGCATGAGGTGGGCGAGGGCCAGGTTGCGGTCCCCGTCCTCGCGCTCGAAGGCCAGCACCTCGGGGTTCACGGTGAGCTCGCGGTCGGCCATCGTGGAGAAGGCACGGCGCAGGCGCTCGCGGCGGGTCTCGCCCTCGCGGGGGCCGGTGGGGGCGTCCGCGCTGACCCCGCCGGTCGGTGTCGCCGCGCGGGTTCCGTCGGTGGGTGTCGCCGCACTGGTCCGGCCGGTGGTCTCGTCGTGCGAGCTCGCACCCTGGTCGGGGGTGTAGAGGCTGGCGCCGTCCTCGACATAGGGGTTGCTCGAGCGCCCGGCCACGAGGGAGGTGGCGGCGATGGCCCCGGCGTTGATCATGGCGTTCGAAGGGCGGCCGCTGCCCTCCTGGAGCGAGATCTCGTTGAAGGCCTCGCCGGAGGGTTCCACGTCGATCACGGCGTCGACCGCCTCGAAGCCGGAGTCCGCGAGGGCCACCGCGTAGGTGAAGGCCTTGGAGATGGACTGGATGGCGAACTCGGTGGTGGCCTGACCGTGGGTGTAGGTGTGGCCGTCGACGGTGGTGAGGGCGATCCCGAAGTCCGTCTCGTCGACGGTGCCGAGGGCCTTGACGAAGGCGGCGGTCTCACCGTCGGCATGGTCCCGGAAGCGGGCGTGCACCCGGGCCAGCAGGTCGTCGAGCGGGTTGGCGTGCTGTGGGTCGGCCATGGGAGGGATCCTTTCACCGCGGGTGGCGGGTCCCCCCCCGGGGTGTACGAACCCACCTCCCATGGTAGGGGTTCGAGGAGATCCGGGGGTGGTGATCTCCTCCCACGAGCGGTTGACGGGATCTGGGGTGGTCGCCAGCATGAGAGGCGCCGGAGAGTTCCGGCCGGTGCCGTCCGGTGCCGCAGACACCTGAGGAGAATCATGAAGTTCTCGAAGTTCGCAGCCGTCTCCGTGGCCGGCGTCGTGGCCGCTGGCGCCACCTTCGCCGGTGGCACCGCCGCCCAGGCCGCTCCCGGCGACCTGCCGGCCTGCACCAAGTTCACCGGCAACGGCACCCACAAGATCACCGACGTCGACGGCGACGGCAAGGCCTCCGCCGGCGACAAGATCGCCCTGACCGTCACGCTGACCAACGGCACCAACGGCGACGTGCCCTTCCACAGCTTCAGTGCCCCGTACCAGGACGCCAACGGTGGCAACGCGTACTACACCGTCCGCACGGAGCAGGACACCCTGCCGGCCGGTGGCACGGTGACTCTCACCGGTGAGCACACCATCGCCGACGGTGACTTCGGCAAGACCGACCCGGTGACCCTCCTGGGTCCGGCCTTCGAGTACACCGTCAATGGTGTGCCGTCCTGCATGGTGCAGCTGGACAACATTTCCTTCCAGGGTGACGACCTCGGTGGTGAGGAGCCCAAGCCCGAGCCGGCCCCGAAGCCCGAGCCCGAGCCCAAGCCGGAGCCCGAGCCCAAGCCGGAGCCCGAGCCCAAGCCGGAGCCCGAGCCCAAGCCGGAGCCCGAGCCCAAGCCGGAGCCGAAGCCCGAGCCGGCCCCCGTCATCGACACCGGTTACATGACCGAGGACAACACCGCGCTGGCCGGTGCCGCTGGTGCCGCCCTGCTGCTGGCCGGTGGTGGCGTGGCCGCCGCCGCTCGCCGCAACTGACCGATCCGGTCCCTCTGAGGGGCGCGCGCACCACCTGGTGCGCGCGCCCCTCGCCGCTGTTCGCGTCAGGGCACGTGTGAGGGCACGCCGGAGCAGTCGAAGTGCACCACTGCTCGCCCGTCGGCCTCCCGCTCCACGCTGTGCCGCACCCCCGGCGCCTCCACGAGCCGGTTGTGTCTGCCGCACAGGGGAATCGCGTTCCGCAGGTCCGTCCTCCCACGAGCTCTGCTGACTCCCTCTCCTGCCCGCCCGTCACCCGGTGAGCCGCGCCTCGCCGCCCACGGTTGATCGTGATGGACCTGGCACCAGCTGAACGGTCGATCGCACTCGGCGGCCGCGCACTCGTCGTAGATCCGTGACAGGACCACCCGCTGGGCGTCGGAGAAGAACCGGCGCTGCGTCCCCAGGTCCAGCGGGAGGCTGTCGCCGCCCAGGACGCTCGGGATGATCCCCGCCGCTGCGGCGAGCCGTCGCACCTCCCCGGGCGAGATTCGGTGCGCGCCGTCGGTGACCCCGGCCCGGTCGGTCTCACCGCGGAGCGTCGTGAGGTCCGTGTGCACGACGACCGCCGCCGCCACCTTGTTGTGCAGGTGGTCGGTCGGCACGCGCTCGACGAGCTCCGCGAGGGCCAGGCCCCGCAGGTGCATGAAGTCCTCCTGCTGCTCGCGCCAGTCGTCACTCCCGTGCGCTGCCGGGGCCGCCGCCGGCGAGGGCGCCCGGCCGCCTGCGCTCGACGCGGCCTGCTCCCCGGGACGGATGCGCCGGCTCGGCGACACCATCGCCTGCAGAACCCGCTCCAGCGCCAGGGCTGGGAGGGTGGGCAGCACGGCGTGGAGCACGGAGGTCCCGTCGTCGCGGTGCGTGATCGAGGCACGGGTCTTCCGCCAGGCAGCCTGTTCCTCGGCCTCGACGAGCCGTGCCTCGTGGGCATCCACCGCCGGGGCCGGGCGTTCGAGGGCCTCGAGCGCACGGCGCGCCGCGCTGCGCAGCGCCGAGGGGGAGAGGCGCTGGGCGCGCTCCACGAGGTGCTCCTCCACACGCTGCCGCTCCGGGGCGGTGACGTCGTCCGGGAGGTCACGCAGCGCGCGGTGGATCACCTCGGCGTGGCGACTGCTCAGCAGTCCCCGGTCCAGTGCGACCCCGGTGGGCGTGCGTGCGACCGCGGCCCCACCAGCGGTGTCCGGCCGGTCGTGCGTCGGTTCCACGGGCAGCCCGCCGACCGGCGCCGCGGGGCCGTGCCCCAGCTCCCGTGCGAGGGCGGCGTCGCGCCGGGCCTCACGCAGGTCGCGCCGCCCTCCCCGGGCGAAGAACTGACCCTCGTCGAGGTGGGGGACGGCTCCGGCTTCCCGGTGGTGGGTCATGAGGGAACCCACCCGGAGCCGGGCGGACTCCAGCCGGTTCACTGCCCGGGTGATCTCCCCCTCGAGCCGTGCGAGGTCCCCCGGGGTGTGGCTCCGCGCGTCAGGGTCGGCCCCGCCCAGGGCGTCCAGCAGATGATCCACGGCTCGGTGCGTGGCGACCAGGGCCGAGGCCGCATCGACCGGCTCTCGTGTCTCGATGGCCATGCCCACCCCCTGCGCGCTCGCGTCGTGCCCTCACCGGCCAACCCCCGTTGCCAATGACCCCATCATAGTACACAAGATCCAAGTAGGCAAACATCTGTACCAAGGGTGTGGAGGGAGGCCCCCGGGCACGAGGAAGGGGGCGGACCGCAGCGGTCCGCCCCCTTCCTCCCGCGACAGGGTCACCTGCCGCGTGCGTCAGCCCTGGCTGCCGCGCGTCGTGATGCGGGGCGCGCGCGACGGGCGCGAGGACCGACCGGAGCCGCCCTGGTTGCTACGACCGGAGCCGCCCTGGTTGCTACGACCCGAGCCGTCCTGGCTGCCACGGCCCGCGCCGCCCTGGCCCGCGCCCCGGGACCGGCCGCCCTGACGGGGCCCACCCTGACGGGAGTCGCCACCCTGGCCGGACGAGCGCCCGCCACCGGCGCCCTGGCCACCGCGGCCGGAACCACCCTGGCCACCGCCGCGGCGTGAGCGCGAACGCCCGCCACCACCGCCCTGGCCGCCACGCGACGGCTGCTGCTGCGGGGCCGGGACCACGGGCTCGTTCGAGGGCTCGGCGAAGACGCGCTCACCCGGGGCCAGCTCCGTCAGGATCGGAGAGCCCGCCACAGCCGTGCTCTGGCTCTCCGGGCGGATCTTCGCGGCCCGCATCAGCGACCGGACCTCACCACGCTGGTCCGGCATGGCGAGCGTGATGACCGTGCCCTCGGCGCCGGCGCGGGCGGTGCGGCCCGAGCGGTGCAGGTAGGCCTTGTGCTCGGAGGGCGGGTCGGCGTGCACCACGAGGGCCACGTCGTCCACGTGGATGCCACGCGCCGCGATGTCGGTGGCCACCAGGGTCTTCGCGGTGCCCTCGGAGAAGGCCGCGAGATTCCGCTGGCGGGCGTTCTGGGAGAGGTTGCCGTGCAGGTCCACGCTGGGCACGCCCATCGCGGTGAGCTGCTTGGCCAGCTTCTTCGCGCCGTGCTTGGTGCGGGTGAAGACCACGGTGCGGCCCGGTGCGGCGGCCAGGTCGCGGAGCACGCCGACCCGGTCGTCCTTGGCCACCTCGAGCACGTGGTGGGTCATGGTCGACACGGGCGACTCGGCGGAGTCGGCCTCGTGGGTCACCGGGTCGTGGAGAAACTTGTCGGCGATGACCTTGATGCCGCCGTCGAGCGTGGCGGAGAAGAGCAGCTTCTGCCCGTTCCGCGGGGTGGCGGTGAGGATGCGCTTCACGCCGGGAAGGAAGCCCAGGTCGGCCATGTGGTCGGCCTCGTCGAGGATGACGATGCCGGCCTCGGAGAGGTTCGCGTGGCCCTGACCCATGAGGTCCTCGAGGCGGCCGGGGCAGGCGATGAGAATGTCCACACCCTTGCGCAGCGCGTTGACCTGCGGGTTCTGCCCCACGCCACCGAAGATGGTGCGCGTGGTGAGGCGGGCGGTGGCGGCCAGCGGGGCGATGGCGGTCTCGATCTGCGTGACGAGCTCGCGGGTCGGCGCCAGGATGAGGGCCCGCGGGCGGCCCGGGGCGGGACGGCGGTTCTCGGCGGCCAGGCGGGCCACCAGCGGGATGCCGAAGGCCAGCGTCTTGCCGGAGCCGGTGCGGCCGCGGCCCAGGACGTCGCGCCCGCCGAGGGAGTCCGGCAGGGTGGCGGTCTGGATGGGGGTGGGGGTCGTGATGCCGGCCTCGGTGAGGACGCGGACGAGCTCCTCCGGGACGCCGAGGGCGCCGAAGGAGGCACCCTGGTCGGCGGCGGGCAGGGTGGGGTGCACAGAAGTCAAGGGGGTATCTCTCGTGATTCGTCGGTGTCTCGCGCGGCACCGTCCTCCACGTCGTCGTGGTCGGTGCGGCAACAGGGCTCCGTGTTCATCCGCGACCTGAGGGTCGGGGTACGGGCATCATCACCGGGGGCCCGCCGCAAGACGGAGCGGGCCAAGCACGCGCCACCCTACCCCGCTGAGGCACGATCTCCCTCATGGACACCCTCCAGCACGCCGATGCCGTGACCCGCCGGGTCGACCTCCTGCCCACCGGGCCGGTGGTCTCGCTGGCCCGTCGATTCCCCGTGGACCCGCGGCGCCTGTGGCAGGCCCACGAGGCGCTCGCGCTCCCCGAGGGGGAGCTGCAGGTGGAGCTGGGGGAGGCACCCAACCGGCTGCGCGGCACCCACGAGCGGGGCGGACGGACGGTCGCGCTGGTGGCCCTCGACGTAGTGCGGGAAGGTGGGCACTGCCTGGCCACCCTGCAGGTGGCGCCGGTGGAGGAGGAATGGCGGGAGGCGGCCCTGCGCTGGGACCGGGTGCTCTGGCAGCTCGGCCGTCGCGTCGACGACGACGCCCCCACCACCGCCGAGCCCACCGCCGCGGAGGTCGAGCAGTTCACTGCCGCCGCCCGCGAGCTCTGGGAGGTCGCCGCGGTGCAGGCGGGGGCGTGAGGGGAGCCCTCCTTGCCGCGCCCTGCCCACCTCGGCTCAGGCGGGCGGCACCAGGGTGAGCCAGTGCTCGTCGATGCGGAACCCGAGGGCCGCGTTGGCGCGCAGGATCGCGGTGTTCCGCATCGACCCACCCGAGCGGATGCGGGTGGCCCCACCGCGGAGGAGCTCGACCACGGCTGTTGCCTTGAGCGCACTGGCCACACCGCACCCTCGCCACGCGGGTGCGACCACGGTGATGTGCACCTCGGCGTACGCGGAGTCGGGACGGGCGTCCACCCAGGTCATCGCGACGAGTGATCCACCGTCGAAGGCGCCGAATCCCCGGCGGCCGGGGCCGGGAGTGGCCTGCTCGAGGGTGAGCCCCGGGTGCGCTGTCGCCGGGCCACCCGGGTAGTCGGCTGCGGTGGCGGCGTCGAGCGCCAGGACGGCCTCGACATCGTCCGCGGTGAGCGGTCGCAGACGCAGCGCAGGATCCAGCGCCGCCGCTCGGGCGTCCAGCGTCTCCAGCATCCCGGGGCCCGCGTCGAGCTGGGCGCCGAAGGACTCCTCGCTCACCTGCCAGCCGGCTTCCACGAGCTCGCGGTGGCGAGGGCTGCCTTGGCGCACGACGGCAGGGGAGTCGGTCATGACGCGTCCTCCCTCAGGCCAAGCCGAGCTCCCGGGCCTCGTCCCACAGCTCCTCGCGGACCCGCGGGTGGGCCGCCTGCTCGATGAGGGCCGCCGCCTGCTCCCGCTCGGAGCGCCCGAGCAGCTCGGCCACGCCCTGCTCGGTGACGATGGCGGTCTGCTGGAAGCTCGTCACCGGCTCGTCGAGCAGCGGCACCACCGTGGAGACGTCCGCCTTCGGGTGCCAGGAGCGCAGCCCGATGAGGCTCTGCCCACCCTTGGAGTGCAGCGCGCCGACGATGAAGTCAGTCTGCCCGCCGAACCCGGAGTGGATCCGGGCGTCGATCCGGGAGGCGTTGGCCTGGCCGAACAGGTCCACCTCGAGCGCCGAGTTGATGGACACCATGGCCGGCTGCTGGGCGATGAGCCCGGGATCGTTCGTCCGCTCGGTGCGCAGCATCCGCACGCGCTCGTTGCCGTCGAGCCACTCGTAGAGCTCCGTGGAGCCGAAGCAGAACGAGGAGACGATCGGCTCGGACTCGTCGAGCGCCCCGAGCCGATCCAGGGCCAGCACCCCGTCGCTGAACATCTCGGTCCACACCCGCATCCCGCGCCGGTCGCCCAGGCGGCTGAGCACGGCGTCGGGGATGGCGCCGATGCCGGTCTGCAGGGTGGCGCCGTCGCCGATGCGGGCCGCGATGCGCTCGCCGATCACCTGGCCGGCCTCGTCCAGCGGCGGAACCTCCCCCGGGGTGGTGAGCGGTTCGTCGATCTCCAGGGCGAGGTCGATGTGCTCGACCGGGATCTGCGAGTCGCCGAAGGTGTAGGGCATGCGCGGGTTGATCGCGGCGACGACCAGCCCACCACGGGCGCGGCAGGCCTCGACCACCGCTGGCATGATGTTCGTCTCCACACCCAGGCTCACCATGCCGTCCCGGGGCGGGGCCACGTGGACGAGCACGACGTCCGGGGGCAGGGTGCTGCTGAAGAGCAGCGGCACCAGGGAGAGGCGGCAGGGCACGTAGCGCAGCCCGGGGCGGCGACGCTGCCCGCCGCCGACGAAGCAGGTCTCCAGGGTGACGCCCTCGCGCTCCGGCAGGCCGGGGGCGGCGTTCAGCGCGTGGAGGGTGTAGCGCTCGAGCGCGCCGTCCACCACCTCGAGCCCGGCCCCGGGGGCGGCCATGCTCCCGGAGCAGACGACGCGGGGCTCGCCGGGGAGGGCGGACAGGGTGGTGGCCAGGGCCTCAGCGCTCACGACCTTCATACGAGCCATTTTCACCTACGACGAAAGCCGCCGCGCAGACGGTCGGGCCGGCACGGGGTGGTTCACGCCCCTGCCGTCCGGGAGGCGCGACCCCGACGGGAGAGAAGAAACCAGACGTGACGCAGGTCCTCACGGTGCGTTATCGTTCTGTGCCCCTCGCCGGGCACAACGCCACGAGACGCAGACCAGGAGGAACGATGCCGCGCCACCGCACCACCCCGCGCACTCCCCTGGTCCGTCGTCTCCACGTCGACCTCATGCGCACCCACACCAGCGCCTGTCGGTGACCTGACGCACCGCACCGCCCCTGCCCCGGCTCCCCGGGGCGCACCACCCCGCGTGCCCGCGCCGCCCCTCTCCGGGGGCACGACGCGTGCGCGCCCCCTCGTCAGGAGAACGCATGATCCTCACCGGCCTCGCCGTCGGTCTCGCCCTGGGCTTCGTCTTGCAGCGCGGTCGCTTCTGCATCACCGGGGCCTTCCGTGACGTCTGGCTCACCGGCTCGACCCGCTGGCTCACCGCCTTCGGAGTCGTCATCGCCGCCCACGCCGTGGGCCTGCTCGTCCTCACCACCACCGGGGTCGTCACCCCGCAGGTCGACCCGCTGCCGCTGGGCGCCGCCCTCGTCGGAGGCCTGGTCTTCGGTGTCGGAATCATCCTCGCCGGCGGGTGCGCCACCGGCACCTACTACCGCTCCGGGGAAGGCCTCGTGGGCAGCTGGTTCGCCCTCGTGCTGTACGCCCTCACCGCCGCGGCCATGAAGTACGGCCCGCTCGCCCCGCTCACCACCTGGGCCCGCGAGCAGACGGTGGGCGCGACCACGATCGACGCGACGCTGGGCGTCCCCGCCTGGACCGTCGTGGCGGCCCTGGCCGTCCTCGTCGGGGCCGCGGTGGTGCACCACCTGCGCCGCGACGCCGCCCGTCCCGCCGTCGCCTCCCTCCCGCCGCGCCGCTCCGGCCTCGCCCGGGTGCTCCTGGAGGCCCGCTGGCACCCCTTCGCCACCGCCCTGGTGATCGCCGCCATCGCCCTCGTGGCCTGGCCGCTCAGCGCGGCGACGGGCCGGGTCGGCAGCCTCGGCATCACCACGCCCTCCGCCAAGGCCGTGAACTTCCTGGCCACCGGTGACCTGGCGATGGTCGACTGGAGCGTGCTGCTGGTGCTCGGCATCCTGGCCGGCTCGTACGTGGCCGCCCGTGCCAGCGGCGAGTTCCGGGTCCGGGTGCCCGACGCCTCCACCGTCCAGCGGTCCATCGTCGGCGGCGCACTCATGGGAGTGGGTGCCGCCCTGGCCGGTGGGTGCACCGTCGGCCACGGCATGGTGGCGACCGCCCAGCTCAGCTGGGAGGGCTGGGTGGCCACCGGCGCGATGCTGCTCGGCGCGGGCCTGGCCGCCCGGGTGGCCGTGGCGGGCCGTGCGTCGGTCAACGAGGCCGTGCCCGAGGCGTCCCCGGCCGCAGCCGGCCCCGCGCCGGTCCTCACCCCGGCCTGAGGCCCACCCCGCCCTCCGGCCCCCGTCGTCCGTGCGGCCCACGCCCGTGAGGCCGCCCACCCCCACCGAGGAGGAACACCATGGCCCGCTACACCCTCGAGACCGCCGGGCAGGTCTGCCCCTTCCCCCTGCAGGAGGCCACCCGCGCCATGCAGCAGCTCGAGCCGGCCGACGAGCTCGTCATCGGCTTCGACTGCACGCAGGCCACCGAGTCGCTCCCGCTCTGGGCGGCCGAGCACGGCCACCAGGTGACCGAGTTCGACCGCACCGGCGACGCCAGCTGGAGCATCACCGTCCGCAAGGGCTGACCAGCCCCGCCCGAGTGGCCGGGCCGCGGGGACCCCCCCGCGGCCCGGCCACCTGCGTCAGGCGTCGGCGCGCTCCCGGGCCCGCACGGAGACCCAGCCGATGGCCGTGAGCACCACCGTCGCCACGAGACCCACCACGAGGGCCGGTCGGGTGTCGGCGCTCCATCCCATCGCCCCGAAGACCACCAGCAGGAGCGCCGCGGCCACGAGGGACAGCCCCGGCCACAGCGGCACCGGGAAGGCCCCCGGCTCCAGCTCGCCCCGGGCCACGCGCCAGCGCATCACCGCGTGCGCGGCGAGGATGACCAGCCACACGAAGACGGTCGCAAAGCTGGCGAGCGTGGCCAGGGCCAGGAAGATGATGCCGGGCCAGACGATGTTGGCCACCAGCCCCACGACCAGGGCCGCGCCGACCACGAGCACGGCCGGCACCGGGACGCCGGAGGGGTGGACCTGCCCCAGGACCCGCGGGGCGCGGCCGTGGCGGGCGAGGCCCAGCAGGGTGCGGGCGGTGGCGTAGGTGATCGCGTTGAGCGCCGAGAAGGCGGCGATGATCACCACCGCGTTGAGCACGTGCCCGGCGGCCGGCAGGCCCACGGCGTCCAGGACCTGCACGAAGGGCGAGTTCTCCCCGGTGATGCCGGTCCACGGGGCGAGGCAGAGCATCACGCCGATGGAGCCCAGGTAGAAGATGGCGATGCGCCAGGGCAGCGTGTTCACGGCCTTGGGGAGGGCACGCTCCGGGTCGTCGGTCTCGGCCACCGTCATGCCGAGGGTCTCGATGCCGCCGAAGGCGAAGGCCACGATGCTCAGCGAGAGGACGATGCCGCTCAGCCCGTTCGGGGCGAACCCGCCGTGCTCCCACAGGTGGGAGACGCTCGGCTCGCTGCCGGGCAGGCCCGCGCCGGAGATCAGCAGGCCGATGCCGAGCACGATCATGGCCACGATGGCGCCGACCTTCAGCAGGGTCAGCCAGAACTCGGTCTCGCCGAAGAAGCGCACCGCCACGAGGTTGAGCACGAGCACGGTGGCGATCACGAGGGCCATCCAGATCCAGCCCGGCACGTCGGGCCACCAGTGGCCGAGGTAGATGCGCACGGCCGTGACGTCGGCGACCCCGACCAGGGCCATCTCCAGGGCGAACATCCACCCCATCACGAAGCCCATGACCCGGCCGAGGTAGGACTCGGTGAAGTCCACGAAGCTCGTGGCGTCGGGGTGGCGCAGGAGCATCTCGCCCATCGCCCGCATCACCACGAAGATGGCGAAGCCGGCCAGGGCGAAGGCGACGAGCACCGCGGGGCCGGCCACCTGGATGGCGCTGGCCGAGCCGAGGAAGAGGCCGGTGCCGATGGCCGTCCCGAGCGCGATGAAGGTGATGTGGCGGGTGGACAGGCCTCGCTCGAGGTGCTGGCCGGCGGAAGGGGCGTCCGTGGAGTCGGACCGGGCCGTGGAGGCAGTGGGCACAGGGGTCTCCTGGGAGGGGGCGGGCGGGTCGGGTCAGGCGGGGTCGGGGAGGCGCTCGCCGGTGGCGCCGTCGAACAGGTGCATGTGCTGCACCTCGGGGACCATCCACACGGTGTCGCCGGCGCTGGGCGGCGTGCGCCCGTCGACGCGCATGACGATCGTGGTGTCCGTGAGCTCCTCGTGGTCGTCCTCGTCGGTGACCACGGTCTCGAGGTGGCCGGTGCGGTCCTGGAGCACGCCGTGCACGTAGGCGTCGGCTCCGAGGGACTCCACCAGGGTCACCCTCGCCTCGGCGCCCTGGCCCTCGCCACCGGCGTTCATGTCCTCGGGGCGGATGCCGACGGTCACCGAGTCGGTGGTCAGGGCGGCCTCCTGCTCGCGGGTGAGCGGGATCTCGGTGTGGCCGAACTTCACCGCACCGTTCGCCACCGGGGCCTGGAGGAGGTTCATGGACGGGGAGCCGATGAAGCCCGCCACGAAGACGTTGCGCGGGCGGTCGTAGAGCTCGCGGGGCGGGGCCACCTGCATGAGGATCCCGTCCTTGAGCACGGCCACGCGGTCACCCATCGTCATCGCCTCGACCTGGTCGTGCGTGACGTACAGGGTGGTCACGCCGAGCTCGCGGGTGAGGGAGGCGATCTGCGTGCGGGTCTGGACGCGGAGCTTGGCGTCGAGGTTCGAGAGCGGCTCGTCCATGAGGAAGACCTGCGGGGAGCGGACGATGGCGCGGCCCATGGCCACGCGCTGGCGCTGGCCGCCGGAGAGGGCCTTCGGCTTGCGGTCCAGGTAGGGCTCCAGGTCGAGGATCCGGGCGGCCTCCTCGACGCGACGGTTGCGCTCGGCCGCGGGCACCTTGGCGATCTTCAGGGCGAAGCCCATGTTCTCCCGCACGGACATGTGCGGGTAGAGGGCGTAGTTCTGGAAGACCATCGCGATGTCGCGGTCCCGCGGCTCGACGTGGGTGACGTCGCGGTCGCCGATGAGGACGCGCCCCTCGGTGACCTGCTCCAGCCCGGCGAGCATGCGCAGGGTGGTGGACTTGCCGCAGCCGGAGGGGCCGACCAGGACGAGGAACTCGCCGGGGGCGATCTCCAGGTCGAGGTGGCTCACGGCCGGCCGGCTCTGGCCCGGGTAGACACAGCTGACGTCGTCGAAGATGACGTGGGACATGGGGGCGCTCTCTTCCCCGGCAGGTACGTGCCGGACGATCCGTCGGAAAGAAGGGGCACCGGCGGGTGGCCGGTGTGCGGGGAACCCTACGCGCGCCCCCGGTCAGCCGACCAGGCCGAGCTCGGTGGCCAGGAAGAGCAACGTGAAGGCGCTGAGGAAGACCACACCGGCCCAGGTGAGGCCGCGCAGCCAGCCGGGCAGGTGCTCCTCCCGGCGGACGAGCTGGAAGTTCAGCCAGGCGAACACGGGGGCGGCCACGAAGGCCGACATCATCGCGAAGCGGAGCAGCTCACCCATGTGCGCGTTGAACCACAGGATGATCGCCAGGGACACGGCCGCGATGCCGGTGCTCCAGGCCATGACCGCGCCGCGGCCGGCGTTGCCGGGGTTGCGGCGGATGTGGTGGAGGGCCTCGGCGCAGGCGCGGCCGTACCCGTCCACCACGGTGATGACCGTGCCGTACATGACCACGAAGGCCAGCAGGGCCATGAGCGGACGCGACCACTCACCCATGGTGCTGGTGTACATCGTGATGAGCTGCGGGATGTAGGCGCCACCGGACATCTCGATCTTCGTGCCGGTGCCGAACTGCACCAGGGAGCCCAGGACGACGAAGAGCACGGCCAGCAGGGCGGTCACGGCGAAGCCGACGTTGAAGTCCCACAGGACGTCCCGGCCGCTCGACTCGTGGTCCCGCTGCTTGCGCGCCACCCACAGGGACTGCAGCGCGGAGATCTCGATGGGCGCCGGCATCCAGCCCACCAGGGCGACGAGGAAGGGCAGGGAGGCCAGGGTCCAGGGGCTCGGCGGGACCGCGGCGGGGTCCCCCTGGGCGCCCTTGAACACGGCCACGACGACGGTGAGCACGGTGATGACCGTCAGCGTGATGACGATGACCTTGGTCAGCCCGTCGAGGACCGGGAACCGGCCGGCCATGAGGATGAGCCAGACACTGAGCATCATCAGCCCGGCGGTCCACGGCATGGACAGGACCCAGCCCGAGGGCAGGGCGAAGTTCAGGATGGTGGCGCTCAGGATGCCCACCCCGGCGGCCGAGATCACCGAGGAGACGGCGCACAGGATGAAGAAGACCCACACGTGCGGGCGGCCCCGGCGCGCGTAGCCCTCGACGAGGTTGTGCCCGGTCTCGACCGTGTACTGGGCGCCGAAGCGGAAGAAGGGGTACTTCAGGACGTTGGCCAGCACCACCAGCCCGATGAGCTGCCACTGGTAGAGGGCGCCGGCCTGCGTGGAGCTCACGAGGTGGGAGCCGCCGATGGCCGCGGAGGCCATGAGCAGTCCGGGGCCGAGCGCGGCCAGTCGGGAGCCCCAGGTGCCCGGGGCCTCGGGGGAGGGAGCTTGCGGAGTCGTCACGGTCGCCATGACGGGACGCTGCCACGGTGCCGGGCGGCTGTGAAACCACCCGCCTGTGGTTGGCCGGATCGAGACCGGATCGAGACCGGATCGAGACTGGATCGAGACCGGGCCGTGACCCGCGCAGCGCGCAGGTCACGGCCCGGTGGGGGTGGGAGGGCGTGGAGAGCCCGGTGGGTGGGGTGCCTCAGGCGGGAACCGGGGCGGCCACCCGCTGGTGGGCCCCGTCGCCCATCTCCTCGAGCTCCTTGCCCCGGGTCTCGCCGACGTACCGCCAGACGAAGACCAGGGAGAGCAGGGAGAACGCGGCGTACAGCCCGTAGGCGAGGGTGAGGCTCACGTCGGCAAGCCACGGGAAGGTCGTGGTGATCACGAAGTTCGCCAGCCACTGGGCGGCGGCGGCCACGCCGAGCGCGACCGAGCGGATGTTGTTCGGGAACATCTCGCCCAGCAGCACCCAGACGATCGGGCCCCAGGTGATGCCGAAGGCCACGATGAACAGGTTGGCCGCCGCCAGGGCGATCGGACCCCACGGGTCGGGCAGGCTCACCGACTGCTCGGCGCCGCTGCCGCTCACGGTGGCGTGGGAGAAGGCGAGGGCCATCGCGGCCAGGGAGAGGGTCATGCCGGCCGAGCCGGCCAGCAGCATCGGGCGGCGGCCGACCCGGTCGACGATGAGGATCGCCACCACCGTCACGACGATGTTGGTGATCGAGGTGCCGACGTTGATGAGCAGGGCCTGCGACTCGCCGAAGCCGACGGCCTGCCACAGCGTGGAGCCGAAGTAGAAGATCACGTTGATGCCGACGAACTGCTGGAAGACCGAGAGCAGGATGCCGATCCACACGATCGGCTTGAGCCCGGCGGCCGCGCCGGCGAGGTCGGAGAGGGTCTGCCGCTTCTCGGTGTTGATGGTGGCGCGGATGTCGTCCAGCTTGGCCTCGACCTCCTCGCCGCGCAGGCCGACCACGTCGCGCAGCAGGTGCGCGGCCTCGGCCTCCTTGCCCTGGGCCACCATGAAGCGCGGGGACTCGGGGATCGACAGTGCCAGGGCGCCGTAGACGAGGGCCGGGAGCAGCTCGGAGAGGAACATCCAGCGCCAGGCCTCCAGGCCGAACCACAGGTCCTGTGCGGCTCCGCCGGCGAGACCGGCCAGCCAGGCGTCGACGAGCAGGGCGGAGAACAGGCCGACGACGATGGCCAGCTGCTGCAGCGACCCGAGGCGCCCACGGACCTGCGAGGGGGAGATCTCGGCGATGTAGGCCGGGGCGAGCACCGAGGCCATGCCGATGCCGGCGCCGCCGAGGGCGCGCCACAGGACGAGATCCCAGGCGGTGACCGTGGCCCAGGAGCCGATGGCCGAGAGGGTGAAGAAGATGGCGGCGACGACCATCGCGCGGGTGCGGCCGATGCGGTCGGCCAGCGAGCCGGCGAACCAGGCGCCGGCCATGGCACCGAGCAGGGCGCAGGAGACGACGAAGCCGAGCATGCCCGGGGAGAGGTCGAAGCGCTCGCCAATGGCGTTCACGCCACCGTTGATGACGGCCGAGTCGTAGCCGAAGAGGAAGCCGCCGAGGGCGGCCACCAGGGCGAGCATCACGACCTGGGAGCCGGAGTTGGCCTCCCGGTCGGTGGGGACCACGGGTGCTCCGGCGCCACCGGAGGGGGAGGAGCCGCTGGGTGCGGCGTCTGCGGAAATCATGGCGCGCAGTGTGAGTCCCGGGAGCGGCGCCGGGCGGCAGATCCGCCGGGCGGGTCACGGATGTGGTATGGGTCACGGGTCGGGCTACGGTGGGTCCATGAGCACCTCGTCGGAGTGGACCCCGCCGCAGCCTCCCGCCTGGCCGCAGGAGGAGCACCCCGACGGCATCGCGGTGCTCGTCCTGGGCGCCCTCAGCCTGGTTCTCTTCCCGCCGCTGGGGATCATCGCCTGGTGGATGGGTGGGCGGGCGCGCCGCGACATCCTCCGCCAGCCCGGGCGCTACCGGAACGAGGGCCTGGTGACGGTGGGCTGGGCGCTGGGCATCGTCGGCACGCTCCTGACGGTCGTCATGGTGGCGATCTTCGTCCCGCTCTTCCTGCTGCCCTTCCTCCTCCTCGTGTTCGGCGCCTGACCGGTTCCCGTGCCCCACGGGCCCCGGCGTCCCGTGGGACGCGGGTGGGCGGTGCGGTCGGTGCTCAGCGGGCGCGGCCGAGGAGCTCCAGGAAGGCGCCGAGGGCCAGCAGGTCCCGGGGGCTGGCCGGGGCGATGTCGGTGAGCCGGGGGGAGCGCACCACGTAGGCGGCGAGCTGCCCGCGGGAGATGGCCACGTTCATCCGGTGGACGTCGAGCAGGAAGGCCAGCCCGCGGGAGACGCGGTCCCGTGCGGAGGCGGTCATGGAGACGATCACCACTGGTGCCTCCTGGCCCTGGAAGGCGTCGACGGTGCCCACCGGGGTCTCGGACAGCCCGGCGGCGTCGAGGCGCTGTCGCAGCAGGTTCACCTGGGCGTTGTAGGGCGCCACCACGAGGACGTCCGAGGCCTCCAGCGGCCGGGCGGTGCCGCCACCTGCCCCGTCCCGGAAGGCACGGCCCCGCAGGGACTCCACGAGGCGCACCACCTCCGCGGCCTCCTCGGGGGAGGCGACGGACTGGTCCCGGTGGTCCACCAGCACCTCGTGCACGCCGGGTTCCACCCCCTCGACGGTGCGGCCGGTGGTGACCGCCTCGTGGGAGCGCAGCCGGCCGTCGTAGGCGAGGCGGGAGACCGGCTCGGTGAGGGCGGGGTGCATGCGCCAGGTGGTGTCGAGGAAGTAGCCCAGGTCGGCCGGGAGGACCGCCGCGGAGCCGATGAGCCAGCCCAGCGCGGAGCGGTCCAGCGGTTCGGGGTGGATGCCCTGGGAGACCTGCGGGAGCTGCTGCGGGTCACCGAGCAGCAGCAGGTTCCGGGCGGCGCGGCTGCAGGCCAGCAGGGGCGCCAGGGAGAACTGGCCGGCCTCGTCCACCACCAGGAGGTCGAGCCCGCCGGGCTCCAGGGCGTCCTTGCTGAAGGTCCACGCGGTGCCGCCGACGACGAACCCGCGGCCGGCCTCGGACTGCTCGTCCATCCACGCCGCCGGCTGCCGCGAGCCCTGCAGCGCCGTCCAGGTCGGCTCGGCGTCCTCCGCGGACCGGCCGGAGCGGGGCACCTTGGCCACCTGCTCGGCGGGCACCCCGGCCCGTACGCAGGCGCCGAGGAAGTTCTCCACCGCGGCGTGCGACTGCGCCACCACGCCGACCTTCCAGCCCTGCTGCACCAGGGAGCGCACCACGCGGGAGCCCAGGTAGGTCTTCCCGGTGCCGGGCGGGCCCTGCACGGCGACATAGCTGTCGTCCAGGGCGCGCACGGCGGTGGTCACGGCGTCGAGCGGGGTGGGGGTCCCCGGGGCGCCGACCCGGGGCAGAGCCCCGCCACCCTGCAGACGGGGTGTGCGGCGGGTGAGCAGGTCGCTGGCCGCGCCGGGCGGCAGCCCGGGGTGGGCGCCCAGCACCTCCTCGGCCAGCTCGGCCAGGGCGGCGTCGAGCGGTCCGGTGCTCGGGGGCGGGGTGGGGACGAGGCCGACGGGCAGCTCGTCGGTCTCCGGCAGGCCGGGCCTGTCACCACGCGGCTGCGGGCAGGGAAGCTCCAGGGTGCAGAGCTCCAGCCCGGAGTCCGGGTGCGGGCCGGAGTCCACCACCGTGGCGGCCGAGGGCCACAGCGCGTGCGGGTGCCCGGGCTCCGCCTCCAGCCCCTCGGGCAGCGGGTGGGCGAACACCGCGTGGAGGGTGGTGCCCGGTGCCACGGGTCGGCCCCCGGTGTCGACGACGGTCCGAAGGGTGCGGCGCGGGTTCGAGCGCGGGGTGGGTCGGGCCCAGTCGTCGGTCCAGGCGGCGCGCTCCACGACGAGGACGTCCCCGGTGAGGGCCCACTCCGCGACCGGCAGCGCGAGCCGGTCGAAGTGCGCCCACCAGAAGGGCTTGTGCTCCCGCCGGTAGTACTGCGGGGCGGCCGAGACCATGGCGGTGGCCTGCTCGGCGGCGGTGCGGGCGCCGGGCTCGGGCAGGTCCAGGGCGCGCAGCGCCGCCTCGAGCCGCTCGGCCTCCACCCAGCGTTCCGGTGCCTGGGGTGCCGGGGCCTCGACGAGGGTGCCGCCCGAGGATGCCTCCTCCGGCGCCCGCTGCCCGTCGTCCTGGGCGTCGCCACCGGCCGCGGTGTGGCGCTGGGCCAGCAGCCAG
Organism: Kytococcus aerolatus; assembly: GCF_900187395.1. Classification (GTDB taxonomy): domain Bacteria; phylum Actinomycetota; class Actinomycetes; order Actinomycetales; family Dermatophilaceae; genus Kytococcus; species Kytococcus aerolatus. Next base: position 1,304,801 of record NZ_FYEZ01000001.1, on the reverse strand, counting down.
TCCCGCAACCGCCAGGTCGACTCGCAGTCGAGCTCGTTGTACGCCCGGATCCGCTCCAGCAGCCCGGCCGCCCGGGGCGCGTCCCCGGCGTCGCGGGCCTGGCAGTATCGGTGGTACTCCACGATCGAGTCGCCGCCACCGGTCACGCCCTCGGCGTCACGGGCGGGCATGTAGAGCGGCTCGAGCTTCTTGATGGAGTACGACGCCTGCGAGACGCGGATGCCGGCGCGCACCGTGCCGTAGAGGTCCACGAAGACGTGCTCCCGGAGCAGCTGGTCGAGCAGCTCCGCCCCGAACCCGTGCACGGCGGTGAGGCGCTTGAGGGCGGTCACCTCGTAGGCGGCGTAGTGGTAGACGTGCAGGCCCGGGTGGCGCTCGCGGCGGTCGGCCAGCCAGCTGAGGAAGTCCCCCAGCGCCTGCCGCTCGCCGGCCCGGTCGTGGGCCCACCAGGCGCGGTAGCGGGCACCCGCGGCGTCCGGCGGGCCGTAGGCGGCGTCGTCCTCCCCGGCGTCGACGGTGAGCACCTCCACCCCGAAGAGGTACTCCAGCCCGGCGGGTGCGTTCGGACGGGGCCGCCACATCGGGTCGCCCTCGAAGTCGAAGAACACGTCGCCCGGGCCGGGGGCGGGCAGGGCCTCCAGCGGGGCGGGGTCGATCACCTCGGAGAGGACCACCGGCGGTGCCTCGGGGTCGGCTTCCCGGCGGCGGGCGGTCTCCGCGCGGGCTCGGACCTGCAGGGCGGCCTGGTCGCGCAGCTCGGCGAAGACCGCGGCGCGCATCCCGGCCGGGGGCGTGGTGCTTCCGGCCAGCTCGGCCATCGTGCGGATCCCGGCCTCGTGCAGCACCTTCCGACGGGCCAGGGACATGCGGGCCACCCCGAGCAGGTCGTCGGCGGCCTCGGCCAGCGGGGCGCACACCTCGCAGCGCCCGCAGGCGGCCACGCCCGCGGCGCCCCACCGGACCGGCCCCTCGGCCTCCCGGTGCTCGCTCAGCAGGCGGGAGAGGTGCGCCCAGCGGTCCCGCATCACCGCGACGGTCGGGCCCAGCGGGTGGGACTCCACCGCCCCGGTGCCCAGCACCAGGTCGACCTCGGGGGCGACGGTCAGGCCGCCGCGGGCCAGGGCGTCGGCGTAGGCGGCCACCTGCAGCATCGAGGCGACGGTCGAGCGGGCAGCGAGCTTGGTGTCGCCGACCCGCCAGCCCGCGGGGGTGCGGGTGAGGAAGTCGACCATGCCCACCAGCGGCAGCAGGCCCTCGCCGCCCTCGAGCAGCACGGGCGCCTGGTGGACGACCTGGGTGGCGGGGTCGGCGCAGGCCCTGAGCGTCCACGTGGCGCCCTTCCGGTAGCCCTCCAGCCCGAATCTGCGGGGTCGTTCCCCGATGACGACGCCGCCGGGGTGCTCGGTCTGCAGGCGTTCCAGCTCACGGGCCTCGTGGGCGTCACCCAGCTCGGCGAGGCGCTCGAGCATCGGGTCCTCCTCGGCGCGCCGCGGGGTGCGTCCCAGGGTGACGTCCAGCCGGTCGAGCAGGGCGAGCTCGCACTCGCTGACCAGCCGCAGGTCCTGGGCGCTGACGGCCAGCGAGCCGTCGTCGAGGAGGAACATGGGTTCACCGTAGAGGTGACCGGGGACAGGTCTGCCACGCAGCGTTCCGGTGCCGGACACCGGAACCTTGCCGGCGCGACACCCGGGGGTCACTCGGTGGTGGTGTGTTGGCGGGCGGCCCGCTGCCGGGCACCCCTCACCCACAGGAGATCCGAATGCCCCTCCACCCCGTCTCCCGCCGCCTTGTGATCGCTGGCACCGCCTGGACCGCCCCCGCCGTCGCGCTGGCCTCTGTCGCCCCTGTGGTGGCTGCCTCCCAGACGACTCCGGTCCGGGAGGAACCCCTGCCTCTCGGCCCGTCCGACCTGCTCGAGCAGCGCACGGTCACCCAGATCGCCCCTGGCGTCGCCCTCACGACCATTCACCGGGGCAAGCGCAGCGCTCACCAGAGGTGGGCGGTCGAGTTCGCCATCCCCACTGCCGGAGGTGACCCCGAGGACACCCAGCCGGTGCGCCCCCGGCGTGACGCGAGGGCACTCGTGGACGCGCTCGTGGCGGCCGGGTTCGAGGCCGAGGTGCAGCCCGTGCAGCAGACCGGTGCCGTGGACGTGCCGGACGGCCTGCTCGGGCACCGGGTGCGAGCCCGCGAGACCTTTTCCACCGAGGAGGCGGCGACCGCCTGGCTCGATCGCGCCGTGGAACAGGGATTCGCCGGGCGGGTGTGGAACACCGGCTGGGACGGCGGTACCGACGCGCCCGGCCCGTGGAACGTCCGCGTGCTCAGCGTGGACCCGGCCTCCTACCGGGGCAGTGTCGGCCTGGCCTTCGGTCCCGATCTGCAGCGCCGAGAGACGACCTCGGCACTAGCCGCTGCCGAGGGCGCCGTGGCTGCGGTGAACGGTGGCTTCTTCGTCATGGACCCCGAGGCGGGCGCCGAGGGAGACCCGGCTGGTGCCAGCGTCCAGCGCGGTGTCCTGCTCAGCGAGCCGGTCGGGGAGCGCCCGGTGCTGGTGCTCGACCGACGGCTGCGTCGTGCAGCCGTGGTCCGCCCCCGCTGGACCGGCAGCCTGCAGGTCGACGGCCGCACCGTCCAGCTGGACGGCCTGAATCGCGTGCCGGGCACCATCCGGAACTGCGGTGGGCTGGGCGACGAGCCGACCGAGGATCCGCGTCACGACGTGACCTGCGAGGACGATGCCGAGATCGTCGCCTTCACCGCTGCCTGGGGCGCCACCACCCCGCAGGGCGAGGGGCACGAGATCGTCGTCTCCCAGAAGACGGGCCGTGTTCTCGCGGTGCGTCCGCACCGGGGTGGTGACCTCGTGGAGGGGCAGACGATCGTGCAGGCCACGGGGGACCGGGTTGCGGAGATCTCGGACCTCGCGGTCGGGGACCACGCTGGCCTCGACGTCCGTCTGCTGGCGGACGGGCACGACCTGGACGATCCGCAGACCCTGGTGGTGAACGGTGGGCCGGAGCTCGTCCGGGGTGGTGAGCTGCACGTCACGCAGGCCGCCGACGGCATGGCCCACCCCGACTCCGCCGGGTTCGCCTACGGCTGGTTCCTGCAGCGCAACCCGCGCACCGTGGCTGGCCTCGACGCCGAGGGCGGCCTGCACCTGGTGACCATCGATGGACGCCAGCCGGGTGAGCTCGGTGTCTCCGTGCCGGAGGCCGCCGCCGTGGCTCGGGCGCTGGGGATGATCGCCGCGATCAACCTCGATGGAGGTGGCTCCACGACGATGGTCGTGGGCGGTGAGGTCGTGAACTCCCCCTCGGACGAGGCCGGTGAGCGCCCGGTCGGAGACGCGATCGTTATCCGCTGAGACGACCTGAGGGCGCTGGCCCCCTCCCGCGGCGTGCGGGAGGGGGCCAGCGCCCTCAGGCCGTCGGCCTCAGCCCTTGCGGCCGGGGAAGCGCGGGCGCCAGCGGCTCAGCGGCGAGTCGTCGCCCATGGAGCGCACGCCGATGCTGCCCCTGGCGGGCTTGCTCACGGGATCGGTGGGGCGGGGGCTGGGCTTCTCGATCTCGTCGACCACCTGCACCTCCGGGTACTCCGCGGTCCACATGAGCTTCTCGATCTCCTCGCGCGGGTTCTCGAGGATGAGTCGGGCCACGCCCTCCTCGGCGGCGGCCGCCTCGGCCACCCGCTCGGCCACTGCCGCGGAGACCGAGCGCAGGTCCTTCATGGAGGGCAGGATCGCCGCGCCCTCGGTGCCCACGGTGGTCATCTCCGCCACGGCCTGGGCGGCGGCGGTGATCATCGCGTCGGTGAGGCGGGTGGCCTGCACGGCCACGGTCCCCAGGCCCATGCCCGGGAAGACCAGCGCGTTGTTGGCCTGCGCGATCGAGTAGGTCGCGTCGTCGCGGACCACCGGCTTGAACGGCGAACCGGTGGCGATGAGCGCCTTGCCGTCGGTCCACTCCAACAGGTCCTCCGGCACGGCCTCGGCCTTCGAGGTGGGGTTGGACAGCGGCAGGATGATCGGCCGGTCGGTGTGCTCCGCCATCTCCCGCACCAGCTCCTCGTGGAAGGCGCCGGCCTGCGCCGAGGTGCCGATGAGGACGGTCGGCTTGGCCTGCCGCACCGTCTCCTCCAGCGAGTAGTTGCCGTCGTCGTCGGCCTTCCACTCCTCCAGCTCGGCGGTGTCGCGGGCGTAGCGCTCCTGGAAGGGACGCATCTTCCCGCCGGTGTGGATCAGGCCGCGGGAGCCCAGCCCCCAGAAGCGGGCGGTGGCCTCCTCCTCGGAGAGCCCCTCGCTGATCATGATGTCGCGCATCAGGTCGGCGATGCCGATGCCGGCGGTGCCCGCGCCGTGGATGACCACGCGCTGCTCGGAGAGCTTCTCCTCCTTGGCGCGGCAGGCGGCCAGGACGGAGGCCACGACGATGGCCGCGGTGCCCTGGATGTCGTCGTTGAAGGTGCAGATCTCGTCGCGGTAGCGCTCGAGGACCTGGTGGGCGTTCGTGGCGCCGAAGTCCTCCCAGTGGAGCAGGGCGTGCGGGAAGCGCTCCTTGACGGCCTCGACGAAGGCGTCGATGAACTGGTCGTAGCGCTCGCCGCGGACGCGCTCGTGACGCAGGCCCAGGTAGTTCGGGTCGTGCAGCAGGGCCAGGTTGTCGGTGCCCACGTCGAGCACCACCGGCAGCACGCGCATCGGGTGCACGCCCGCGGCGGTCGTGTACACGGCGGACTTGCCGATGGCGATGCGGATGCCGCCGACGCCCTGGTCGCCGATGCCGAGGATGCCCTCGGAGTCGGTCACCACGACGATGTCGATGTCGTCCGGGCCGTTGCCGTAGGCGGCCAGGGCGGAGGTGATGCCCTCGACGTCCACGTCGTGGTCGATGGACAGGTACATGCCGCGCTGCCGGTCGAAGGTGGAGGAGAACTCCTGGATCGCCTCACCCACGGTGGGGGTGTAGATGATCGGCATCATCTCCTCGAGGTGCTCGGCCACGAGGCGGTGGAAGAGGATCTCGTTGAGGTCCTGCAGCGAGTTCAGGTAGACGTACTTGGCCAGGTTGGTCGGCTGCATGCTGAACTGGCCGTAGCAGCGGGCCACCTGCTGCTCGATGGTGTTCACCGCCGGCGGGATGAGGCCGCGCAGGCCCAGCGCGTCGCGCTGCTCCATCGTGTAGGCGGACCCGTAGTTGAGCATCGGCCGCGCGAGGACCTGTCGCCCCCTCACAGCGATCTGCGCGGTCTCGTGACCGTCCTCGGTGTGGAACTGGAACTGGCGCGGCATGGGGTTCTCCGTCTGGTTCTCTCGGGGCACGTGTTGCCTTCGTCACTCCAACCTATCCGGGTGCTCCGGCTGTGCCGAACGGACCTGCCGCACTACCGTCGAGTCATGCGCAAAGCAACCCTCAGCCCCCAGTCCGCCGAGATCGTCGCCGCCACCGCCGGCGTCGTCGCCGAGCACGCGGTGGAGATCACCAAGACCTTCTACCCGAACATGTTCGCCGCCCACCCCGAGCTGATGCGGGTGTTCAACAAGGCCAACCAGGCCGTCGGCGAGCAGCCGGTCGCGCTGGCCTCCTCCGTGGTGGCCTACGCCGTCCAGCTCATCGACCCGGACGCCCCGGACTTCACCCCGGTGATGGAGCGCATCGCCCACAAGCACGTCTCGCTGGGCATCAGGGCCACCGAGTACACGATCGTCGGGCACTACCTGCTCGAGGCCGTCGGCACGGTGCTGGGCGATGCCGTCACCCCCGAGGTGGCCGCCGCGTGGGACGAGGTCTACTGGCTGTTCGGCACCCAGCTCATCGCCGAGGAGGCGAGGATGTACGCGCTGGCCGGGGTCGACCCGGACGAGCCGTGGCGCAAGTACGAGGTGATCGAGCGCACCGACGAGACCGACGAGGTCTTCTCGCTGACGATCAAGCCGGTGGAGGGCGACCTGCCCGAGCACCACACCGGCCAGTACGTGGCCGTCGCCGTGGACCTGCCCAACGGCGAGCGCCAGCCGCGCCAGTACACGATCTCCAGCCCGAAGGGCGCCGACCACTTCCGTCTCACCATCCGCCGGGTGGAGGGCGTCGACGGCGCCCCGGACGGGCAGGTCTCCACCTTCCTGCACGAGAACGCGCAGCCCGGCACGATCCTGGACGTCTCCACCCCCTCCGGTGACGTGGTGCTCGAGGAGTCCGACGCGCCGCTGGTGCTCGCCTCGGCCGGCATCGGCATCACCCCGATGGCTGCGATCCTCGCTGACGTGGCCGCGCACACCCCGGAGCGCCGGGTGATGCTGCTGCACGCCGACCGCAGCGCTGCCTCGCACGCCCTGGCCGAGGAGATGGCCGGCACCGCCGAGCAGCTCGCGAACGCCTCCAGCCGCCTCTGGTACGAGGAGGCCGACGAGAAGGCCACCGAGCGCGGCGCCGCCCAGGGCCGCATCGACCTGGCCGAGATCGACGTGCCCACCGACGCCCAGGTCTTCATGTGCGGCCCGCTGCCCTTCATGCGTGCCGTGCGCCGGACCCTGATGGACAAGGGTGTGGACGCCCGCAACATCTCCTACGAGGTGTTCGGCCCGGACCTGTGGGCGCAGGACCCGGAGTCCGGTGCCGAGGAGCACCTCGACGCGCAGGTCGAGGAGGCCCAGCAGGGCGCCTGACCGGCACGGACACACCCGCGCCGGACGCGCTCCCCCACGCTGCAGCGTGGGGGAGCGCGTCCGGCGCGACAGGGGGAGGGACGCAGGAGGGGTCGAGCCCGCCCCCGCAGGCCCCCAGCGGTCGGTCAAGGAGCGGTCAGGAGTCCGTGCAGGATCGCCCGGACCCGTTGCCCGGTCGGGGGCGGCACTCCCACGATGGCGAGGCCGGCTGCGTGCCGGCCCGCCCCACCCGGCGGTTCCCCCCTCCATCCCGACTCCTCCCAGGAGCCCGACCCATGCGCCGTCCGACCGCCCGTGCCCTCCTCGCCACCCCGGTGGCCGCCCTCTCCCTGACCGGCCTGGCCCTCTCGCCGATGGCGGGTGCCTCGCTGCCCTTCGGCCCGGAGACCGTGGCCGTCGCCGACTACACCGCCCCCCACGGCGGCGTGGACGAGTCCACCCGGTACGTGGTGACCTCCGCCGCCGAGCACGACGACCACTTCGCGGCCGCCGCCCGGGTCGACACCGTGCGGGACGCCAGCGGCCAGGAGCTGGTCATCTCCAAGACCACCGCCGACCGCATCCCGGCGATGAACTCCGCCGTGGCCGGTGAGCGCGCCCCGGGCTTCCGCAGCTTCGCCACCCTCGCCGAGGCGGAGGCCTTCATCGCCTCCGACCGCAGCGCCGAGGCCGTGCAGCAGCAGCTGGCCCTCCCGGCCATCGACAACCAGGCGACCGTCTCCCCGTGGCTGGAGGAGGTGCAGGAGTCCCGCATCCGCCAGACGATCACCGACCTCTCCACCAGCTGGCCGAACCGCTACTACGCCTCCAGCCACGGCAAGGCCGCCTCGGCCTACCTGCACGACGCGTGGAGCTCCATCGCCGGCGAGCGCGAGGACGTCACCGTGGCCTACGACGAGTCCTGCGGCAGCGACTGCGGCGTCCAGCAGAACGTGACCATGACCGTGCAGGGCACCGAGAACCCCGACGAGATCGTCGTCATCGGGGCGCACTACGACTCGATCTCCGACACCGGCTCCGGCGACTCGATGCAGGCCCCGGGGGCCGACGACAACGCCTCGGCCACCGCGACCGTCACCGAGGTCGCCCAGGTGGCGCTGGCCAACGGGTGGAAGCCGAAGCGCACCGTCGTCTTCGCCGCCTACGCCGCCGAGGAGGTCGGCCTCGTGGGCTCCGACGCGATGGCCCGCGACCATGCCGCGCAGGGCAAGAACGTGGTGGGCGTGCTGAACCAGGACATGACGAACTACGACGGTGGCAGCACCGACATGGCGCTCATGCAGGACAACACGAACACCGAGCTGAACAGCTTCAACAGCGAGCTCTTCGACACCTACCTGGCGCCGAAGGGCATGACCCTGGGCACGATGGAGTGCGGCTACGGCTGCTCCGACCACGCTTCGTGGACGGCCGCCGGCTACCCGGCCTCGATGGTCTCGGAGTCCGAGCTCTTCCCGCAGCTGCACACCACCGGCGACGCGCTGGAGAACACCGGCGGCACCGCGGACCACTCGGTGAAGTTCGCCCAGTTCGGGCTGGCCTTCCTGGGTGAGATGGCCAAGACCGGCGCCTGAGCCGACACCCCGTCACGACGCCGCGGGCCGCACCTCGCCAGGAGGTGCGGCCCGCGGCGTTCTGCGGGGTGCAGGCAGTGCTCAGGCGGCCACGCCGACGGGCTCCGGGAGAGCCGGGCGGGTGTCCTCGGCCCGCGTCCCCGCATCGGCGCCCCGGGTGCGCAGCCGGGCGTGGACTCCGGTGGCGCGGGCGCCGAGGGCCACGGAGAGCCACCCGATCGCCAGGCCGGCCAGGTTGTCGCTCAGGTAGTGCCACCCGAAGTACAGGGTGGCCAGGAAGGTGGTGCCGAAGAACGCCCACGCCGCCCAGCGCAGGAGCCAGTGGTAACCGAGGCGGTGGATGATCAGCGCCGCGGCGAAGGTGACCGAGACGTGCAGCGAGGCGAACGCGGCCACACCGTTGAGGCTGCTCGCCAGGTCCGGCGCGGCGAGGAACTCGAGGCGGTTGGCCAGCAGGGCGTCCTGGAGGCGCTCCACACCGGTGTACGGGAGGGCGGCGTCCAGGGTGGGGGAGGCGTAGACCGGGCCGAGGGCGGGGAGCAGGTAGTAGCTCAGCGCCCCCAGCGGCCAGTTGAGGCTCATCGCGGTGCAGTACCAGGCACCCACCCGCCGGTCGCGGACGCAGGCCAGGAAGATCGCCACCGTCAGCGGGACCAGGGGCATGTACAGCAGGTAGATCGTCGACAGGACGTGTGCGGCGAGGTCGACGCCGAGCACCTGGTGCAGGACGGCGGCCGGCTCGTGTCCCAGGAAGAGGGACCGGTCGAGGTCCAGGAGCTGCTGGTCGTAGAGCACGTCCTGGCGGACCAGGGGGAGCTGGCCCTTGAGGTTGCGGTAGCTCACGTAGCAGACGTAGAAGGCCACGGTGCCCGTGATGACGTGCAGGACCCGCCCGAGGTCCCACTCCTCGGTGACCACCCAGCGGACCGCTCCGGGGAGGCGCCGTGGACGGAACCCGCACCGGGCGGCGGCCGTCAGCAGGACGGCGAGCCCGACGAAGAACAGGGTGAGCAGGGGCATGCGGACGTAGGCGGGCCCGAGGAACCCCTCGGGGTCGCGGAGGGGAACTCCCTCGAGGCGGGAACCGGCCACGGCGAGCGTGCACGCGAGCACGGCCACCGCAGCCGCCAGCGTGTGCGGGTGCTTGTGGACGGTCTGCATCCGCAGAGGGTGACAGGAAAGTGTCCTGAAGGTGAACATTTGGGGTGGCGTGCCCCGTCACGGAGGGGCCGCGTGGCCTGACCGGGTGAGGGCGGGGCCCCTCACCCGGTCAGTCGAGGGGCAGGTCCCCGCAGTCCTGGCCGTGGGGGAGCGGGAGGAGCTCGCGGTGGGGCGTGAGCCTGCCCTCGCGGCCGTTCTCCTCGTGGTACGCGATCGTGAGGTGCTCGCTGGTGGTGCTCGCACCAGAGACCTCCAGGACGACGGCGACGCGTTTGGTCTGGCCGGGGTCGAGGGTGGGGGTGTTTCCGGTGGGGGGCAGGGGGATGTTCGGGGACGCCTCGGTAGCCAGGGGGTAGTTCTCGGGGACGAGGAACCAGTCCCGCACGGTGGCGCCGGAGGCCCCGGGGAAGGTGACCTCGTCGACGGTCAGAGCCTCGTCGCCGTTGTTGGTGATGACCTGTGTGGCGAACATCTTGAGATGTTGCGGAGGGGGGCCTACGGGTCCGCAGGTCTGGGCTCGACCTTCCGGGGCCACCAGGCTCGTGGAGGGGCGGAGCCAGACCCACCACACGGTGGCCGCCACCAGGAGCAGGACTCCCAGGGCGACCACTGCCGGGAGGGCTCGCTTAGCCACGGACGACCCACGTCCTGGGATCGGAGGCGGGACCGGTGTTCAGTCCACACAGCCTCAGGCCGTTGGTGTCGGACCGCTTAACGGCCGTGTTCACGGTCTGAGTGGAGGAGTGGCCGCTGCGGATGGCGAGGTCGATGCCGATCGCGCCGGAGGTGTCCACTCCGTTGGACCACCGGGTGGCACGGTTGCGATCGATGGATTCGGAATCACCGGGCTGGTAGCGGGCGCAGTGCCATGCGGAGGGGAGTGATCCCTTGGTGTTCCAGTGGCCGCCGTATCGGTTGATGGCCTTCACCTGGCGGGTGATGACGTAGCCCTCCTTGCAGCTCCAGTAGTTGTACCGGCCGTAGGTCCACCAGGTCTTCATGAGTTTTTGCTGGGGCCCTTCGGAGGGTGCTGCGGTGAAGGTGCTGGTGAGTTCCCGGTTCACCGTGCCGCCTCCCTTCCAGGCGTCCCCGACCTTGACGGCGATCTCGGTCTCGCTGGAGGAGCCGCTCTTCAGGGAGACGGTTGTCTCGTGACCGTAGGCGGTGGACCACACCTCACCCATGATGGCGGGTTCCCGCCACGTGCTGGTCAGCTCCAGCCCACAGCCGGCTGCGTTGGTGCGGGCGTCCCCCGGGGTGGTGCGCTGGGGCTTGACCCCGTCCAGTCGCATGTCGAGGTGCAGCGCATGGTCGCGGTCAGCAGCGCCAGAGATCCGTGCCGTCCCGGGGGCGGGTGCCTTCGCTGCGGCAGCTGCGGCGGTGGCTTCTGGTGTGCGGGTGACCTCACCGGTCTCCTCGTTCACAGAGGCATTCCCCTCACGAGGGTCACTCATGGGGACGGCGGTGAGTTCTTTCGTGGTCGCGTCCCATCGCATCGAGGTGACATGTGTGGACACGCCACCCTGGGGGTCCATAGCGATGACCGTCACATCGTGCACTCCGCTGGAGGTCGGGGTGGTGGTGATGTCGGCGGAGGAGACGGAGAAGCTTCCGTCCTTCTTCACCGGGATTCCTTCGACGCCCATCGGACGACTGGCCAGGGGTGTACCCGTGAAGGCCTCTGCCTGCCGGATCAGCTCTTCCTGGGTGGGAGAGATGTTCACCGTGACGGTGGCCTCCTGTGGAATCGAACCGTCAGCCGAGATCACGGACCCGGTGACAAAGGTGCCCTCCGCGCTCGTCTGTGCGTTCAAGTCGCTCGCCGTCTGAAGGATTGGTACCCCCGAGAGGGTGAGTGCTGCTGGAACTGCCAACATCCACTTTCTGGTGTTGCGCATGGTCGCTCCCTGCGACAAGTGCGAGGTCCCCATCGGCCCCCGCCGGTAGGAACAGCATCACGTGGGGGGATCCGCGCAACGGCGGTGGAGAACCGTCATCAGACCGTGACCTAGCACGGATGGCCCGTCTTGTGTCGAGGCGCCCGGCCCCGCAACTCGCAGTGGTCAGGTGTCCAAATTGACGCGACACGCGGGGAAAACCGGCAAGTCGCAGTGGTCAGGTGCCCAGTTTGCCAAGGGCGGGGCGGGATGGCGGCCGGCGGGGTCGCTCACCAGGGGTGGGGCTCGAAGTCCTTGAGGAAGACGCCGTACAGGTCCTCACCGGCCTCGCCGCGGACGATCGGGTCGTACACGCGGGCCGCGCCGTCCACCAGGTCCAGCGGGGCGTGCCAGCCCTCGGCGGCGATGCGGAGCTTCTCGGTGTGCGGCCGCTCGTCGGTGATCCACCCGGTGTCCACGGCGGTCATGAGGATGCCGTCGGTTTTGAGCATCTCCTCGGCACTCGTGCGCGTGAGCATGTTCAGCGCGGCCTTGGCCATGTTCGTGTGCGGGTGTCCGGCGCCCTTGTAGCGGCGGGAGAACTGTCCCTCCATCGCCGAGACGTTCACGACGTACGCGCGCCGCGCCCCGCGCCGCACGGCCTCGGCGAGGGTCGGGCGCAGGTTGCTCACGAGCAGGAAGGGCGCCACCGAGTTGCACAGCTGGACCTCGAGCAGCTCCATCGGGTCCACCTCCTGCACCTTCTGCGTCCACGAGTTCTGGGTGGCGATGTCCGGCAGCAGCCCGCCGGCGTCCAGCGCGGTGCCGGTCTGGTGGGCCTCCAGGCTCGCCGAGCCGGCCTGCAGCGCAAGGCGCGTCAGGTCCGCCGCTGTGCGCTGGGCCAGCGGCACGTCGTCCCCGGCCAGGGCCGCGATGCTGGTGGCCCCGCTCTTCTCCCCGTCCGCCTCCGCCCCGGCGTGCGGCACCGCCCCGCCGAGCGAGCCGACGAGGGCCGCCGGGTGCGCCTCGCTGATCCGGTCGAAGCTGAGCATCCGCGGGCGCAGCGCGTCCCCGGTCAGCTCCTCCTGCTCGCCCTCCACGAGGTGCGAGTAGGCCCCCGGCGAGCGCCGCACCGTCTGGCAGGCGTTGTTGATGAGGATGTCCAGCGGCCCCCCGGCGGCCACGTCGCGGGCGAGGGCCACCACCTGGCTCGGGTCGCGCAGGTCGATGCCGACGATGGTCAGCCGGTCGATCCAGTCCGCGTGGTCCGGCTGGGCGGCGAAGCGGCGCGCGGCATCGCGGGGGAAGCGGGTGGTGATGGTGAGCTCGGCACCGTCGCGCAGCAGCATCAGGGCGATGTACATGCCGATCTTCGCCCGGCCACCGGTGAGCAGCGCCCGCTTGCCGCGCAGGTCGGTGTGCTGGTCGCGCCGGGCGTGGCTGTCACCGGCGCAGCGCGGGCAGAGCCAGTGGTAGAAGCTGTCGACGGCGGTGAACTTCTCGTGGCAGATGTAGCAGCCCCGGGGGATGTTCAGCTGCCCGATGACGTGCCCGGGGCCCGCCAGCCCGGTGGGTGTCTCCAGCAGGATGCCGGCCGTCTCGTCGTCGATCCGCTGCGGGCTGCCGGTGGCGGTGCGCTCCAGGAGGCGCTGGTCCGCATCGAGCAGGGGTTGGCGCTCGGCCCGGCGGGCCTCGGCGCGGCGCGCCTTGCGGACGGCCTTGTACATGCGCCCCGTGGCGCGCTTGACCGTCTCGATGTCCGGGTGCCCCTTGGGCAGCTCGTGCAGCGAGCTGAGCACACGCAGGGTGGTCTCCAGCTCGTCGGGGTCGAGGCCGGGGCCCGGGTCGGTGTCCGCGGCCTCCGGGGTGGAGGTCTCGCCGACCGCGTCGGGCGTCGGGTCGCCCTCGGGCTGCTCGTACGGTGCGGTCACGCGCGCAGGATAGGTGCGGCATGGTGGTCCCATGCACATCCGCCCCGCTCCCGCCGCTCTCACCGCGTGCGCCGTGGCGGTGGGCCTCGCCCTGGGTGGCTGCTCCGATCCCGGCCTCCCGGGCGGGGAGTCGTCCACGCATGAGGGGGCGCGTCCCGACCCGGCCGGTGGCTTCGGGGAGTGGATCGCCTACGGGGACGACCCCCGGCAGCGCGTCACCCTCTGGCCCGGCGAGCCCGGCGGGGGACTGCTCGTGGCGGTCCACGGCGGGGGCTGGGTGGCCGGCAGCGCCACCGGGTACGTCACCGAGGGCAACGCGATGCACGACCTGCTGGCCCGCGCGCACGAGGAGGGCTGGTGGGTGGCGGCTGCGGAGTACCGCTACACCGACGAGGCTCCCTGGCCCGCGACCGCCGAGGACGTCCACACCGCCGTGCGCACCGCCGGGCAGGAGGCCCGGGAGGCCGGGGCGGGGGAGACCGTCGTCCTGCTCGGGGAGTCCGCCGGCGGGCACCTGGTGGCCCTCGAGGGCGTCGAGCACCCCGACGAGGTGGACGCGGTGGTCTCCTTCTACGGCATGCACGACCTCACCACCCCCGTGCAGCAGCGGGCCGCGACGGGTTGCGAGCCGATGGAGGTCGGGGCGCCGCAGATCTTCGGCGGGGAGCCGGAGACCGAGGCCGAGCAGGAGCGGGCGCTCGCGGCCTCCCCGGCGCACCGCATCGGCCCCGGGGCGCCGGAGCTGCTCCTTCTGCACGGCACCGCCGACTGCGTCGTGCCCCACGCCCAGTCGGTGCAGCTGCAGGAGGCCGCCGAGCGCCACGACGTGCCGGTCGAGCTGGTCACCCTGGAGGGCCTCGGCCACGGCGGCGACGACTTCTGGCGCGACCCGGCAGTCACCGGGGCGGTGAGCGAGCTCCTCGCCGCCCACGCCGGGGAGCCGGAGGACGCGCCCTCCCCCGGCGGTGCCCCCGGGAGGGCCGATGACTGAGCTCCCCGGGGTCCGCCTCGGCGGTCGGGTCATGGGGCCCGGCCGGCCGGTGCTGGCCGTCCCGCTCCAGGCCGCCGGGCGCGACGAGCTGGTGGCCCGGGGCCGGGCCGCCGTGGAGTCCGGGGTGGTGGACCTCGTGGAGTGGCGGACCGACGCCCTGGTCCCCGAGCTCCTCGCCCCGGCGGTGCTGCGGGAGCTGGCCGACGCGCTCACCGCGACCCTGGCGGGTCTGCCCGTGCTGCTCACGCACCGCAGCGTCGCCCAGGGAGGTCGGGCGCCGGACGAGCCCACGGCGGCCAGGGCGCTCCGGCAGCAGGACGCCGCCACCCAGGAGCAGGTCGTCGCCGCCCTGGCGGGGCACCCCGGCATCGCGCTGGTGGACGTCGAGCTCGACTACCCGCGCCGGTCGGATCTCCTGGCCACCCTCCGGGCGGCCGGCACCCCGGTGCTCCTGAGCCATCACGACTGGACGGGTCAGCCGCCCCGGGCCGAACTCGTGGAGACCATCGGCGAGATGCGTTCCGCAGGCGGCGATGCGGTCAAGATCGCCGTGACTCCCACCACACGCCGTGAGGCGCTGACCCTGCTGGAGCTGCTCGAGGCTGAGACCGCCCAGCCCCTCCCGGAGGACCCCCGCGAGGGGCCCCGGATCCCGCTGGCCGTGCTGGGGATGGGGAGTCAGGGACGCATCACCCGCCTGGTCGGACCCGCCTTCGGGTCCTGCCTGACCTTCGGCCACCTGGGCCGGGCCTCGGCCCCCGGCCAGGTGGAGGCGGCCCAGCTGGCTGCCGTACTGTCCACGACGGTCGAGGCCACCTGACCCGCAGGGGCCCGCGTGCACAGGAGAGTGGTTGGGCATGGTCACGGGACGCCGGTGGATGGTGTGGGCCGCGATGGCAGGCATGGTGACCGGTGTGGCCGCCTGCGGCGAGGGCGCTGCGGACCCGGGTGACACCGGGGCCCAGCAGACCGCCAGCGCCGCGCCCGAGGAGGACTCGCCCGAGCCCTCCACCGAGGGGGCGGGCAGCCCGGAGGACGAGAGCCCCACGAGCGGGGACCCGGACGGTGCCGAGGACACGGGGCGCTCCGAGAGTGCCAGCGCGGAGCAGGGCTCCCCGGAGGCGTCATCCCCGGAGAGCGGTACGGGTGAGGAGGCTCAGCCCAGCACCGAGCCCAGCCAGCCGGTCGAGCCCACTCGTCCCAGCGAGGACCCTGCCCCGGCCACCGGTGGCGAGCCCGCCGGGACGGCCGAGGCGGGGAACCCCATCCCGAGCGTCGCCGAGCCCACCACCCCCGGCGAGGCGGCCCCGAGCGATGCCGCGACGACCACCGACGGGCCGACCACCGAGACCCCCGGGTCCACGCCCGCGGAGACCTCGGGCTCCGCGCCGCCGGAGGACGCCCCGGCCGCGTGGTCGGACTGGCGCCGCTACGGGTCGGCCGAGAAGCAGCGGTACAGCATCCTGCCCGGCGAGCCCGGTCGCGGTGTGGTCGTCGCCATCCACGGTGGCGGCTGGGTGGGCGGCGACGCCGAGATGTTCATGGACCCCAGCTCGCGCAAGAACACCCTCGTCCAGCGCCTCCACGACGAGGGCTGGTGGGTGGCCTCGCTGGAGTACCGGCGCGCCCACAAGGCCCCCTGGCCGGCCACCCCGGACGACGTCCACGCCGGCGTCGCCCACGCCGTGGCCACCGCCCGGGCGCAGGGAGCGGCGGACGGTGTGGTGCTCTTCGGGGACTCCGCCGGAGCCCACCTGGCCGTGCTGGAGGCCGTCACCCATCCCGGCACCGCGGACGCCGTGGTCGGGTACTTCGGCATCTACAACGCCGAGACCGCCCAGGAGCAGCGCGCCCCGATGGACTGCCCGGACGGCAAGGCGGCCGAGGACAACATCCTCATGCACGACGCGACCGACCCCGCCGTGGCCGGGCAGATCCGTGCCGCCTCACCGGTGAACCGCGTGAGCGCTGGCGCCCCGCCCGTGTACCTGCTCCACGGGGACGCGGACTGCACCGCCCCGTACCAGCAGTCCCTGGAGATGCGGGACGCCCTGCGGGCCGCCGGGGCGGAGGCCCGGACCGTCGTGGTGCCCGGCGCCGTGCACAGCCAGCCGGCCTTCTGGACCGACGAGCAGTTCGTCGGCCCCGTCGTGGACTTCATGCGGACCCGCGGCGGTCTCTGAGGGCGCCGCGGGTCCGCGACAGCTCACTGCGCGGCGGACATGCAGGCCTGGTCGAGCTCGCCGAGGGCCTTGGCCAGCTTCTTGTCGTCCCGGCCGCTGACGGACTCCACGGTCTTGGCGAACTTCTCCATCGCCGAGCGCGCCGGCTCCGGGGTGACCTTGATCAGGTCCTGCATCTTCTGTGCGTCGGCCTGCGGGTCGGAGAAGGCCTTCTGGTCCACCGTGGCGCTCATGAGATAGCCGCACGCCTCGGCCGGGTGCAGCTCACCCTCCACCTTCTGGTCGATGCCCTCCAGGTCGGAGAAGGTGCGGACGTCCAGGGCGGCCTCCGGGTCCAGACCCTCCGGGGCGCCCCCGGCGGACCCGGACTCGTCCGTGCCGGCCCCCGGGGCGGACGCGGCCGGGGACTCCTCGGTCGCGGCGCCCTCCTCCTCGGCGGAACCCGCCGCCTCCGAGGAGGCCGACGGGGCAGCCTCGGACTGCCCGCCCTCGGAGTCACCGCCGCCGCACGCGGTCAGGGCCAGGGCCGCCGCCGGGAGGACGGCCAGGCCCCGGATCCGGCGGGCCAGGGAGCGGGTGGTCGGGGTGCTCGTGGTGCTGTTCATGTCCCCTGCCTAGCACGCCGCCCCGGCCGTGGTCACGTGCGGACCCCGGCGGTCCCCGGGCTCGTCGGCGGGCCTGCCCGTACCGTGGTCGGGTCCCCCTGACCCCTCCAGGAGAGGCCCATGCCCCCCACCGAGCACGTTCCGCCCAGCCCCCGGGACCGCTTCCCCGGTGACCGCCACGAGCCGCGCGCCGGAGGGTCCTCGGTCGCCGGCGCGCAGCTCGACCCGGCCGATCGCCACCCCCGCAGCCGCCGCTTCCTGCAGGAGGTGACCTACCCCCACAGCATCCACCCCGCCCTGGTCCCCGGCGTCTCCGTGGAGGACCAGAAGGTGCGCTACGGGATCGACCGGATCGTCTTCGGGGTGGCCGCCGCCGCCATCCTCGCGTTCATCGCCTGGGGCGTGGCCGACTCCGCCCAGGTCACGAAGGTCACCACCGCGATGCTCACCTGGGTGATGACCAACCTCGGCTGGCTCTTCAACGGCCTGGCCATCGTGCTGCTCCTCTTCCTGCTCGGGGTGGCCGTCAGCCCTTACGGGCGCATCCCGCTCGGCCTGGACGGCGAGGAGCCCGAGTTCTCCACCGCCAGCTGGACGGCCATGCTCTTCGGCGCCGGCATCGGCATCGGGATCATCTTCTTCGGCCCCTACGAGCCGATGACCTACTTCCTCTCCCCGCGCCCCGGCTCGGCCGAGCCCGGGACCGCCGAGGCCGTCCCGAAGGCGATGGCGCAGGCCGCCCTCCACTGGGGGGTCAACGCGTGGGCCTTCTACGCGCTCGTCGGCCTCGCGGTCGCCTACGCCTCCTACCGGCGGGGACGCGTCCCGCTCATGAGCTCGATCTTCGCCCCGCTCATGCGCCGGACCCCGCACGAGACCGCGGCCGGCCGGGCCATCGACGTCCTGGCCATCATCGCCACCCTCTTCGGCACCGCGGCCTCGCTGGGCATCGGTGCCCTCCAGATCGCCCGGGGCGTGGAGATCGTCACCGGCTGGGGCGAGGGCGGGAACACCGCGGCCCTGGTCATCATCATGGTGCTGACCATCGGCACGATCGCCTCGGCCGTCTCCGGCCTGGCCAAGGGCATCCGCTGGCTGAGCAACATCAACCTCGTGCTGGCCCTCGTGCTCGCCGTCTTCTTCTTCGTCGTGGGCCCGACGGTCTTCCTGCTCAACATGATCCCGTCGGTCTTCGTCACCTACCTGGGGGAGATGCCCTCGATGCTCTCGGCGAGCATGGCCGACGGCCCGGCGATGCAGCAGTTCCTCAGCAGCTGGACCACCTTCTACTGGGCCTGGTGGGTGTCGTGGGCGCCCTTCGTCGGCATCTTCACCGCCAAGATCTCCCGGGGCCGCACGGTGCGCCAGTTCGTGCTCGGCGTGCTGCTCATCCCCGGCACCATCATCATCCTGGCCTTCACCATGCTCGGTGGCACGGCGATCTGGCACCAGCGGGACAGCCGGGCGATCGCCCCGGACGGCACCGCCGAGACGCTGCCCGCCCCGCAGGACATCTTCTTCACCGTCCTCGACCAGCTCCCCGGTGCACAGCTGGTGGCCCCGATCGTCATCGTGATGCTCGCGATCTTCTTCATCACGAGCTCCGACTCGGCCTCCCTGGTCAACTCCCAGCTCTCCCAGCGGGGCAACCCCGAGCCGAACCGGCTGGTGACGGTCTTCTGGGCGATCTGCATGGCCGGGATCGCCGTGGTGATCCTGCTCATCGGCGGGCAGAGCGCCCTGACCGGCCTGCAGAACCTGGTGACGGTCTCCGCCCTGCCCTTCGCCGTGGTCATGATCGGGATGACGATCGCGCTCCTGCGCGACTTCTCGACCGACCCGATGATGATCCGCCGCGAGTTCCGGGAGCAGGCGCTGGAGAACGCGGTCCGGCAGGGCGTCACGGAGTACGGCGACGACTTCAAGCTGGCCGTCGAGCCCGCGCACGGCGAGGCCGAGCAGTGGTCGGTGGGCAAGGACTTCGAGTCGACCGCGGACGAGTACACCGCCTGGTACGAGCGGACCGACGAGGACGGTCGGCCGGTGGCGTACGACTACGCCACCAACGAGTACGTGGAGGGGGTAGACGACACGGTCGGTCGGCCGACGGCGGACGGCCGCCCCACCGCCCAGTCTCATGCGCCATGACGCCTCGCATCCCCCGCCCGCAGCGTCTGGGACGGATGTGGGAGCGCGCCCAGGTGCGTCTGGAGATGGACCTGGCCAGCGGCGCCCGCCCCTACGGCATCGTCGCGGGGGACCACCCCGTCCCGGAGCTGCTGCGGCCCTTCCTGCCCTGAGCTACAACCAGCCGTTGTCGCGGGCCGTGGTGGCGGCCCCGGCGCTGGTGCGTGCCCCGGTCTTGCCGATGGCCGAGGAGAGGTGGTTGCGTACGGTGCCCGGGGAGAGGAACAGTGCCTCGGCGATCTCCGCCACCCCCTGGCCGTCGGCCGCCAGGCGTAGGACGTCCGTCTCGCGGGGGCTCAGCGGATTCGGGCCCGCCAGCGCGGACTCGGCGGCCAGGTCGGCATCGACCGTGCGCAGCCCGGCTGCGGTGCGTCGGACCGCCTCGAGGAGCTCGGCCGGCGGGCAGTCCTTCACCACGAACCCGCTCGCGCCGGCGTCCAGCGCGCGGCGCAGGTAGCCCGGCCGCCCGAAGGTGGTGACCACCAGCACGCGCGGCGGCGTGGGGGCGGTGAGCAGGTCCGGCAGGGCGTCGATGCCGCCCCCACCGGGCATCTCGATGTCGAGCAGCACCACGTCCACCGAGGTGTCGCGCACGAAGTCCACCGCCGCGGGCCCGCTGTCCACCTGCCCGACCACCTGCAGGTCGTCCTCCAGGTCGAGCAGGGCAGCCAGCGCCCCGCGCACGAGCGCCTGGTCGTCCACCACGAGGATCCGGGTCATGCTGCTGCTCCCGTCGGCAGGGTGACCATCAGACGGGTGCCCGGGGCGTTGTCCTCCCACACCACGGTGCCCCCGGCAGCGGCGGCGCGCTCACGGATGCCGTCGCTCCCCGATCCGGACGGCTCACCGGTCAGACCCTGCCCGTCGTCACACACCACCAGGCGGTCGGGCGCCAGGATGACGTCCACCCTCGAGGCCCGGGCGTGCCGGCTCACGTTCGTGACCGCCTCACGCAGGATCCACGCGGCGACGGGACGGTGGCGCGGGGGCACGTCCTGGGGGTCACCGTGCACGGTCAGGGTGACCTCGCCGCTCGAGGCCAGGTCCCGGGCACGCTCCACCTCATCGGCCAGGTCGGTGGACCGCAGGCCGACCACGGTCGACCGGGCCTCGCTGAGCGCCTGACGGGCCAGTGCGGCCACCTGCGAGATCTCGTCGCGGGCCCGGTCGTCGTCCCGTCCCACCAGGCGTTCGGCGAGGTCGGCCTTCAGCACGATCGCGGTGAGCGAGTGCCCCAGCACGTCGTGCACGTCCCGGGCCACCCGCTCGCGCTCGGCGGTGATGGCCAGGGCCGTCTCCACCTCACCCAGCTCGACACCGCGGTGGATCATCTGCCGGACCGCCAGCATGCCGCCGCCGACGGGGGCCGCGATGAGGGCGAACAGTGCAGCCGGCGGTTCGACCAGCGCCACCACCAGCGGGGTCAGCGCCGCCGCGGCGGTGGCCGCGTAGTGCGCCGGGCGGGGCAGCTCGAGCGCGGCGTGCGTGGCCACGTACGGCAGGAGGCCGCAGGCCCCGACGCCCAGCACGGGGACCGTGGCCACCATGAGCGCGAGCATCCCCGCGAGCACCCACCACGGGCGGCGCTCGCTGTAGCCCCACAGGTAGAGCGCGGCGAACGCGATGATGGCGGCGACTGTGACCCCTCGGGCCAGCGGTGCCGCATCGGCCTGCGCGGCGCCCAGCAGGGGGAAGGCCAGGAAGACCATGAAGACGATGGCGATGACGAGCGACCACCGGTAGTAGGGGTCGTCCCGTCGCGGGCCCGGGGCTGCGGGGTGTGTGGCGGGGCCGGACGACGCGGCCGGGGACCGCTCCGGCGCCGGGGCGCTCACTCGCGCCGCCCCGTGCGCCGCATCACCAGGGTGCACGCCACCGCCAGGACCAGGAACCATGCCCCCATGTTCGCCCATGCCTGCCAGACGGGGATGTTCACCCCGCTGCTGATCCACCCCTCGGTGATGGGGCGCTCGGCCGCGTTGACCACGCCGAACATCGGGGTGAACCGCGCCAGCGTGAGCAGCCAGCCGTCCAGCGGCATGAACACGTTGCCCAGGAAGGCCAGGATCACGATGCCGCCCGACGCAATGCCGATGGAGGCATCGGAGCGGATCAACAGCGCCAGCAGCAGGCCGTACAGTGCGAAGAGCGACGCGCCCAGCCAGCCGATGAGGCCGCACAGCAGCCAGTTGCCCAGCGGTGCCTCGGCGCCGGTCGCGGCCGCGATGGCCAGCACCAGGACCACGGGCACCAGTGCCACCACCAGGGCCGTGACGAGCTTCTGCAGGGCGAACCCGAGCGGGCTCAACGGGGTGAGCAGCAGCTGGCGGGTCCAGCCCTGCTGACGCTCCCAGGCCGTCAGGGCGCCGATGGAGGCACACGCCGTGCAGGCGCCGTAGACGGCCATGCGCACGGCCAGCATCGAGTTGCCGTCGCCGCCGGGCATCTCGGCGTCGATGGCGTTGCCGGCCGAGAAGATCAGGTACATGAACACCGGCAGGCCGATGGTGAAGATGACGTTGGAGACGTTCCGCAGGATCCGGACGGTGTCGATGCGGAGGTAGGTGGGGGAGAAGAGCGTCCCGGTGGGGGTCGACATGGTGGCTCCTGGGGTTCAGGCGGCGGTGGCAGCGGGCTCGGGGCGGGCGGGCGGGGTGGACTGGTCCGAGTCGGTGCCGCCGTGCGGGTCGGTCGCCTCCCGGGTGAGCTCGGCGAAGGCCTCGTCCAGGCCCAGCGGCACGATCTGCAGGCCCGTGGCCCGCCACTCGGTGAGGGCCAGCCGGGCGAAGCGGTCGGAGTCCGTCACCCGCATCTCCAGCCGGTCGGGGGTGGGGGTGCGGACGTCGACCACGTCGGGCTCGCCCGCCAGCTGCTGGGCGAGGCGTCCCGCATCGGGGGTGGTGCAGGTGAGCACCCGGCCGGGGACCCGCGAGCGGACGGCCTCGGTGGTGTCGTCGGCGATCACGCGGCCGCCGGCCATCAACACGGTCCGGGGTGCGTACTCCTCGGCCTCCGCGAGGTAGTGGGTGGCGAAGACGATGGTGCGTCCCGCCTGCGCCTCGGCGCTGACCACCTCCCAGAACTCCTGCCGGGCGGAGACGTCCATGCCGGCGGTGGGCTCGTCGAGCACCATCAGGTCGGGGTCGGGCAGCAGCGCCAGGGCGAAGCGCAGCCGCTGCTTCTCGCCCCCGCTGCAGCGGCTGACGCGCCGGGTGGCCAACGGGGTCAGACCGGCGCGGTCCATCACCGAGCCCACGCGGCGGCGGCCGCCGGGGTGCAGGCTGGCGACCGCGCGGACGGTCTCGGCCACGCGCAGGTCGTCGAGCAGCGCGCCGGACTGCAGCATCGCGCCCACCCGTCCGGCGGACACCGCGCGGGACGGGCGGTCGCCGCAGACCCGCACCTCGCCCGAGGCGGGGGCCTGCAGGCCCAGCGCCATGTCGAGGGTGACGGACTTGCCGGCGCCGTTGTGGCCCAGCAGGGCCACCACGTCGCCGCGGTGCACGGTCAGGTCGACGCCGCGCACCGCATCGACCCGGTGGGCGCCGCGGCCGAAGGACTTGTGGACCCCGCGCAGGTCGAGCACGGGCGCCGCGTCGGCGGCGGGGGGCAGGGAGTCGCTGGTTCGTTCCATGCCACCCACGGTGCCGGGGCGGCGAGGTGGGCGCCCAGGACCGGCATCACGTCGCCACCGTGACCGGAGTCACGGCCCGGGGCCACGACCCGGCGGGGGCGTGGTGCGGGCGGGGCGTGGTGCCGGCGGGTGTCGGTCAGGCCGAGGGGTCCAGCAGCTGCTTGCCGCTGGTGCGGCGGCTCTCCAGGTCACGGTGCGCCTGGGCGGCCTCGGCCAGCGGGTAGGTCTTGCCCACGGTGAGCCGCAGCTCGTCGGCGATGACCAGGTCGAAAACGGCTCGGGACCGCTCCAGCAGGGCCTCCCGGGTGGCGGTGTAGGTGCCCAGGGTGGGGCGCTGCAGGTAGCAGGACCCCTGCTTGTTGAGAACCTGCGGGTCGATCGCGTCGACCGGTCCGCTGGAGGCGCCGAAGAGGCAGCACAGACCGCGCGGGGCGAGACAGGCGATGGACGCCTCGATCGTGGCAGCGCCCACACCGTCGAAGGCCACCTTCACCCCTTGGCCGCCGGTGATCTCGCGGACGCGCTCGGTGACGTCCTCCCGGTCGTACCGGATGATGTGCGCCGCACCGGCCTCGGTGCCGGCGGCCGCCTTGTGGGCCGAGGAGCAGGTGCCGATCACCACCGCCCCCTGTGCCGCCAGCATCTGGGTGAGGAGCAGCCCCACGCCGCCAGCGGCGGCGTGGACCAGGACGGTGTCGCCCTCGCCGACCTCCCACACGTCGTGGGTCAGGAAGTGGGCGGTCATGCCCTGCACCAGCGCGGACACGGCCCCCTCGTCGCTGATGCCCTCGGGGATCGGCACGGCCTTCTCCGCCGGAACGACCGCGTGGGTGCGGTAGCCCTGGCCCGGCAGCAGGCAGTAGCCGACGCGATCCCCCACGGCCACCTCGGTGACCCCCTCGCCCACGGCGGCCACGGTGCCCACTCCCTCGTTGCCGGCCCCGACGGGCAGCTCGGTGGGGTAGAGGCCCTCCCGGTAGTAGGTGTCGATGAAGTTCACCCCCGCACGGGTCACCTCGACGACCACCTCACCCGGGCCGGGCTGGGGGTCGGGGGACTCACGGATCTCCAGGACCTCGGCCCCGCCGTGCTTCTCGAAGACGATGCTGCGCATGCGCCCAGCCTCGCATCACGGACCGCAGCGCGCACGCGGCAGGTGGCCGGGACGGTGCCTGGGGTGGGCGGGCCCAAGGGGGCAGCCACCCCGGGCCGGCGCCTCAGCGGACCCGTGCGCGCTCCACGATGCCCTGGTGCACCCTCGTGAACAGGGCGCGGTGGGCGGGGTAGGAGCCCCACCAGGAGGTCTCTCCAGCCAGCCCGTGGGGCACGAAGGTGACCTCCTGGGTCAGGAGGGACTGCCCCGCATCGTGGGGGGCGGGGGTGACCGCGAGGGTCAGCCGCGCCGTCCCGGGCAGGGCGCGGGTGGAACGGAGCCGTACCGAGCGGGTCGTGCCCTCTCGACCCGTCGACTCGAGGGCCCACGGGCCCAGCGCGCCCCGGGGGCCCAGCGAGCCGCTCGAGCCGATGGACTCCACCTCAGCCCACAGGTCGTCCGCCGGCGCGTCGACGATGCTGCGCCAGGTCTCGGTTCGCTGCTGGCGGCCCACCCACTCGGGGTCGCCCGGCAGCGCGTCGGCGGGCTCCTCGCCCTCGGCTGCGGGGTCCACCGCATCGGCCCGGACCAGGGCGCGTGCCACGGCGTCGTCGAACGGGGTGTGGCCGCCGGCCGGGGCGCCGGTGAACTCCTCCAGCGCGCGGCCGTCCTTGACCACCACCTCGTGCACCAGCGAGCCGACCAGCGGCTTGGCCACGCCGGCGGGCACCGGCGTCACCAAGCCCACCCAGTGGCTGGCGAGCCAGGGGGTCATCACCGGCGCCAGGGCGATGCGGCGGCGTCGCAGGCCGGCCACCTGGCCGTAGCGCACCAGCATGTCGCGGAAGCGGAGCACCTCGTCGCCGCCCACGTCGAAGGCGCGGTTCACCCCGGCGGGCAAGGAGGCGGCCCCGACCAGGTAGTGCAGCACGTCGGCCACGGCGATGGGCTGGATGCGGTTGTCCAACCAGCGCGGGGCGAGCATCACCGGGAGCCGGTCGGTGAGGTGGCGCAGCATCTCGAAGCTGGCTGACCCGGCGCCGACGATCACCGCGGCCTGCAGGACGGCGGCAGGGGTGTCGGCCGCGAGGAACACGTCACCGACGGCCTTGCGGCTGTACAGGTGGGTGGACAGCGGCTCGTTGTGCGGATGCATGCCGCCCAGGTAGACGATGCGGCCGACCCCGGCGGCGTCGCAGGCGGCGGCGAAGGTCTGGGCCATGGCGCGCTCGCGCTCCACGAAGTCGCCCTCGCCGTCCATCGAGTGCAGCAGGTAGTAGGCGACCTCCACCCCCTCCAGGGCGCTGGCGAGGTCGTCGAGGGAGTTCGCGTCCCCGGCGTGGACGTCTACGTCATCGGCCCAGGAACGGCCCTCGAGCTTCTCCGGTGAGCGCGCCAGGACCCGCACCGTCCACCCTGCCTCCAGCAGCGCCGGGACCAAGCGCGAGCCGATGTAGCCGGTGGCGCCCGTGACAAGGGCCTGTCCTGGGGTGGTCCCGGAGGTGGTCATGCCCCCAGCGTAGGCGCGCGCTGGCCCACCCGCGCCCCCTCAGGCTGCCCGGTCCATCACAGCGGGGAGGACCAACAGCATGCCCAGCGACCAGGTGCAGTGGATGAGCACCGGCGCCAGGATGCCGCCGGTCACGCGACGCTGCAGGCCCACCACCCACCCCAGCACGGCGGCGGCCAGGACCAGCCCGAGGGAGCCGGTGGCGATGGTCGTCAGCGTGTAGACCACCGTGGTGACCAGCACCGGCCGCCACGGGGTGGCCGAGTACATGGCGCCGCGGAAGAACAACTCCTCGGCGACCCCGTTGACCAGGGCGAGGGCGACCACCAGCGGCAGGATGCCCAGGCGCGCGTGGTCGAGCACCGCATCGACGCTGGCCGACAGGACCGGGATGCGGGCGGCCACCAGGGCACCGACCATGAACAGGGCGATCACGCCCAGGGCCACGAGGACGGGCTGCAGGACGGGCCGGACGTAGCGGTCGCCGGACCGGGTGTGGGCCCAGCCCAGGTGCAGCGGGCCGGAGGCGAACGAGCCCGCCGTCCACGTGATGGCCAGCGCGGTGGCCGCTCCGTAGAACGAGGCCGATCCCGGCTCGGAGCGCAGCGACCACGCAAGGAAGACGGTACCCACCAGCAGGGTCAGGGCCACCACGACCTGCCGTCGCCGCAGCTGGCGGGGGTCGGCCCGGTGGTCCCGCGGGACCTGGCGCACGAACTGCGCGGAGCCGAACCGGGAGAGCTCCTGCAGCAACGGGGCGAAGGGGGTGCGCATCACCAGAGCGTAGGCGCCGTGGGGCTCGAGTGCGCCAAAACTGTTGTGCGAGCATGGTTGACTCGTCGGCGGCCTGTGAGGAGCCGGCCCCGGCACCCGCCGGGGCGTCTGCTCCCGCGTTGAACAGATGGGGTGAGTCCCCCACTTGGGTGAGTCCTGAGCCAAAGTTCAGCCGCCGTTCATCGGCAGAACACCGGCGCACCACCCGGGTGCGCCACCCTCATCGTCCATGACCCCCCCGAACTCCCTGCCCCCCACCACATCCAGCGCCCTGCCCGTCGACTCCTCGTGGCCCGAGCAGCCGACCGCGCCGCGCACCGCACCCGGCCCCGCGCCCTCCCGCCGCCTGGTCCTGGCCACCGGCGCCGCCACGCTCGGCGCCACGGCCCTGGCCACCGGCCACGCCACCGCCGCCGACGCCTACCCGTTCACCCTCGGCGTCGCCTCCGGTGACCCGACTCCCGACGGCGTGGTGCTCTGGACGCGCCTGGCCACCGACCCCGTGGCCCCCGACGGCCTCGGCGGGCTCGGCCAGACCACCTCCACCGTCGAGTGGGAGCTGGCCACCGACGAGTCCTTCCGTCGCATCGTGCGCCGGGGCACCGTCACCACCGACGCCTCGGTCGGCCACAGCGTCCACGTCGAGCTCTCCGGCCTGAGGCCCTCGGCCCGCTACGCCTACCGCTTCCGCACCGGCGGCCACGTCTCCCCGGTGGGCCGCACCCGCACCGCGCCCGCCGCCACCGCCCTGGAGTCGGCCCGCATCGGTGTGGTCTCCTGCGCCCAGTGGGAGCACGGCTGGTTCACCGCCTACCGTCACCTGGCCGCCGAGCAGCCCGACCTCGTCCTCCACCTGGGCGACTACATCTACGAGCACGGCCCGCTGGGCTACCCGGTCTCCTCGGGGCGTGCCCGGAAGATGGTCGGTGGCGAGATCTACACGCTGGCCGACTACCGCCGTCGCCACGCCCTGTACAAGACCGATGCCGACCTGCAGGCCCTGCACGCCGCCGCCCCGTGGCTCGTGGTCTTCGACGACCACGAGGTCGACAACGACTGGGCCGGGCTGTACCACGAGGTCTTCGGGAAGACCGCCTCCTTCGCCCGCCGTCGGGCCGCCGGCTTCCAGGCCTACTGGGAGAACATGCCGCTGCGCCGCAGCTCGGTGCCCACCGCCGAGGGGATCCGTCTGCACCGCCGCATCACCTGGGGGCGCACGGCCAACCTGCACCTGCTGGACACCCGCCAGTACCGCTCGGACCAGACCGGGTGGGTGGGCCCGGTGCCCGCCACCTACGACGTGCGCCGCACGATGCTGGGCGCCGAGCAGGAGGCCTGGCTCGACGCCGGTCTCCGCGCCTCCGAGGCCCAGTGGGACATCCTCGGCCAGCAGGTGATGGTGGCCCAGTACGACATGATGGCCGGCCCCGGATTCATGACGAACCAGGACGCCTGGGACGGGTACGTCGCGGCCAAGGACCGGCTGCTCACCAGCCTCGAGGGCTCCAGGGTGGCCAACCCGGTGGTGCTCACGGGTGACGTCCACGAGTCCTTCGCCAACGACCTGTGGCGCACCACCGACTCGGGGCGCACCACCATCGCCTCGGAGCTCGTGACCACCTCGGTCACCTCCGGCGGCGACGGAAAGGACTCGCAGTTCACCCGGGACGCGGAGAACCCGCACATCCGCTACCACGAGACCACCCGCGGCTACCTGCGGATCGACCTCTCGCCCACCCAGTTGACGGCCGCCTTCCGCGCCGTCGACACGGTGAGCAGCCGGGGCGGGGCGGTGCGCACCGACGCCACCTTCGCCCTCGAGGCCGGCCGCCGCGGACTGCAGGCGGTCTGAGCCACCCACCCACGGCACCGGCCCGCCGCCCCGGACAGGGGGTGGCGGGCCGGGTCGCTGCCGAATCGTGACCACCGACCCCTCGCGTCGCGGGGCGCCCCGGTGGTGGGATGGGCCCATGAACATCGCCACCTTTCTCACCGACACCGCCGAGAAGCACGCGCAGGGGGTGGCCCTCATCCAGGACGACACCCGCCTCACCTACGCCGAGCTGCGGGACGCCACGGCTGCCGTCGCCGGGTACCTGCGGGACAAGGGCCTGGGGGAGGGCGACCGGATCTGCTTGATGCTGCCCAACGTCATCCCGTTCGTGCCCTTCTACCACGCCGCCCTGTCGCTGGGGGCCGTCGTGGTCCCCATGAACCCGTTGCTCCGCGACCGCGAGATCACCCACTACCTCAAGGACTCGGGGGCCACCCACATCGTGGCCCTGGGGGGTGAGGCCGGCGCCGCGCTGGGCGGTGACGTGGGCGGGGTGGCCGAGCGCCACCGGGTGACCGCGCACCTCATCGACCCCGCCCAGGGCCTGACCCCCTTCCTGGGTCAGCCGGTCACCGAGGTGGCTGACAAGGCCCCCGGGGACACCGCGGTGATCCTCTACACCTCCGGCACCACCGGCAGCCCCAAGGGTGCGGAGCTGACGCACGAGAACCTGCGCACCAACGTGCTCGCCACGCAGGAGACGCTGGTCCACCTGGAGCCGGGCGAGGTGGTGATGGGCTGCCTGCCGCTGTTCCACGTGTTCGGCATGACCTGTGCGCTCAACACCAGCGTGGTCGCCGGGGCCACGCTCACGCTGCTGCCGCGCTTCGAGGCCGGCAAGGCGCTGGAGATGATCGAGCGCGATGCGGTGAACGTCTTCGAGGGCGTGCCCACCATGTACGGCGGCCTCATCGCCGCCGCGAAGGCCCGCGAGGCCGAGGGCAGGCCGCCGGTGGACACCTCCACCCTGCGCCGCTGTATCTCGGGCGGGTCGTCCCTGCCGATGGATACCCTCCGCGCCTTCGAGCAGACCTTCGGCGCCGACATCCTGGAGGGCTACGGCCTGTCGGAGACCTCCCCGGTGGCCTGCTTCAACCACCCGGGCCGCACCCGCGCCGGTAGCATCGGCCACCCCATCCGCGGGGTGGAGATGGCGATCCTCGACCCGGTGACCGGCCAGCCGGTGGAGCCCGGCGAGGTGGGCGAGGTCGTGATCCGCGGCGAGAACATCATGAAGGGCTACTGGGACAACCCCGAGGCCACCGAGCGGGCGATCCGCGACGGCTGGTTCCACTCCGGCGACCTGGGCCGGGTGGACCCCGACGGCTTCTTCTTCATCGTCGATCGCGTGAAGGACCTCATCATCCGCGGGGGCACCAACGTGTACCCGCGGGAGGTGGAGGAGGTCCTGTACGAGCACCCGAAGGTGCTGGAGGCCGCGGTGGTGGGCTCGGTGCACCCGGAGCTCGGCGAGGAGGTGACCGCCTACGTCGTCGCCCAGCCCGGGGAGCTCGACGAGGCCGCCCTGTCCGATGCGGAGTCGCCCGCCGCGCGGGCGCTGGCCGACGAGATCCGCGCCCACGCCAAGGAGCAGCTGGCCGCCTACAAGTACCCGCGCCACATCCACTTCCTGGCCGAGCTGCCGAAGGGGCCCACCGGCAAGATCCTGAAGCGCGAGCTGGGCTGAGAAACCGACAGGCCCGCCGCTAGGAAGTACCGTGGCGGGCGGATCGTCCACCGAACAGATCGCGGTCGGCCTCGGCCGGACCGTTGGGAGGAAGACATGGCACAGGACACGCAGCACGCCCCGGAGCCCGCCGCGAGCTACCCGCCCCCGGCGGAGTTCGCCACCGCGGCCAACGGCACGGCCGACCTGTACCAGGAGGCCGCCCAGGACCGGGAGTCCTTCTGGGCCGAGCAGGCCCGCAGGCTGCCCTGGCACACGGACTTCGAGGAGGTCCTCGACTGGTCCGAGGCCCCCTTCGCCCGCTGGTTCGCCGACGGCGAGCTCAACGCCTCGTACGTCTGCCTCGACCAGCACGTCGAGGCCGGGCGGGGCGAGGAGGTGGCGATCCACTGGGTCGGGGAGCCCGAGGGCGACCGGCTCGACCTCACCTGGAACGACCTGCTGGACCGCACCCGGCGGGCGGCGAACGTGCTGCTCGAGCTCGGCGTGCGCGCCGGCGACCGGGTGGCCATCTACCTGCCGATGATCCCCGAGGCGGTGGTGGCGATGCTGGCCTGCGCCCGCATCGGGGCCACGCACTCGGTGGTCTTCGGCGGCTTCGCGCCTAGCGCGCTGCGCACCCGCATCGACGACGCCGAGGCGAAGGTGGTCATCACCGCCGACGGTGGCTACCGGAAGGGGAAGGCCTCCGCGCTCAAGCCGAACGTGGACGCAGCCCTGGAGGACGGCGGGTCCCCGGTCAGCAAGGTGCTCGTGGTCCGTCGCACCGGCCAGGAGGTCGACTGGGTCGAGGGTCGCGACCTGTGGTGGCACGAGCAGCTCGCCGAGGCCTCTCGCGAGCACGAGGCCGAGCCGATGCCGGCCGAGCAGCCCCTCTTCATCCTCTACACCTCCGGCACCACGGGGAAGCCGAAGGGCATCTTCCACACCACCGGTGGGTACCTCACCCAGGCGGCGTACACGGCCCGCACCGTGCTCGACCTCAAGCCCGGCCAGGACGTCCACTGGTGCACCGCCGACGTCGGCTGGGTGACCGGGCACACGTACATCGTCTACGGCCCGATGGCCCTCGGCGTCACCCAGGTGCTCTACGAGGGCACCCCGGACACACCCCACAAGGGCCGCTGGTGGGAGATCGTCGAGCAGTTCGGCGTGACCGTGCTGTACACCGCGCCGACGGCCATCCGCGCCGCCATGAAGTGGGGCGACGACATCCCGGCCGGGTACGACCTGTCCTCGATCCGCCTGCTGGGCAGCGTCGGGGAGCCGATCAACCCGGAGGCCTGGACCTGGTACCGGAACCACATCGGCGCGGGCACCGCCCCGGTGGTGGACACCTGGTGGCAGACCGAGACCGGCGCGATGATGATCGCCCCGCTGCCGGGGGTCACCGAGCTGGTGCCCGGGTCGGCCCAGGTGCCGGTGCCCGGCATCGAGGTGGACGTGGTGGACGACGCCGGCCGGTCGGTCGCTGACGGGGAGGGTGGCTACCTGGTGGTCCGCGAGCCGTGGCCGGCGATGCTGCGCGGCGTGTGGGGCGACCCGCAGCGCTTCCGCGACACCTACTGGTCGCGCTTCGAGGGCATGTACTTCGCCGGTGACGGCGCGAAGCGGGACGAGGACGGCAACGTCTGGGTGTTGGGCCGGGTGGACGACGTCATGAACGTCTCCGGCCACCGGCTGAGCACCGCGGAGATCGAGTCCGCCCTCGTCGGCCACGACGCGGTGGCCGAGGCGGCCGTCGTCGGGGCGAGCGACCCGGGCACCGGGCAGGCCGTGGTGGCCTACGTGATCCTGCGCGGCGAGGTGGCGCAGGAGCGCGCCGACCGGGGCGCCGAGGACGCCGAGCTGGTGGAGGAGCTCCGCCAGCACGTCAGCCGGGAGATCGGCCCGATCGCCCGCCCGCGGGACATCACGATCGTGCCGGAGCTGCCGAAGACCCGCTCGGGCAAGATCATGCGCCGCCTCCTGCGCGACGTCGCGGAGGGCAACGAGGTGGGCGACGTCTCGACCCTCGCCGACCCGACGGTGATGGACCACATCCGTCGCTGATCAGGGTGGGGTGGACGGCCGGGTGCCCGATGGTGCCCGGCCGTCGCTCTGGGATGATCGTGGGGTGATGGGCGAGGTGATCGGTCAGCGACGCGGGCGCAGGGGGACGCTCGCGGCGCTCGCGCTGCTCCTGCCCGTGCTCGCGGCCTGCGGTGGGGAGCCCGAGGGGACGCGCTCGACCGAGCCGCCGCCCCTGGTGGAGAGCCCGAGCCCCTCCGAGTCCGCGTCCACGAGCTCCGAGGAGGGGCTGACGGCCCTGGAGCGGCGGGGGCGGGTGGCCTTCCTCATGCCCTCGCAGAACGTGGCCTGCCTCATCGAGGAGCTGGGCATCATGTGCGACATCCGGAACACGGCCTACCAGCACACGATCGCGGCCGCCCGGAACTGTCCGGAGCCCACCGTGGAGCTCTACGAGGAGGAGCCGGTCTGGACCTGCTCGCGCTCCTCCCGCTTCGTGGACGCCCAGGTGCGGAACGAGGGCGGCTGGGTGCGCACGGCCGGGGGGACGACCGAGAGGATCAACGGGATCGACCACGCGGTGCTGGACTACGGGGAGTCGCTGGAGCTCTTCGGCCACCGGTGCGAGAGCAAGGAGACCGGTGTGGAGTGCCGCCGGCTCGAGGACGGCCGCCGCTTCCGGCTGGCCACCCACGACTTCGAGCTGCACTGAGGCCGGGGCGGCCCGGCGGGGCGGCTCAGCGCGGGCTGTCCCGGCGGGCGAGCCGGTGGGGCCACCAGACCCGGTCGCCGAGCAGCTCGAACACCGCCGGCACCACCACGGTGCGCACCAGGAAGGTGTCGACGAGGATGCCCAGCCCCACGACGATGCCCACCTGGGTGAGGGTGATGAGGGGCAGCACCCCGAGCACCACGAAGACGGCGGCCAGCACGATGCCGGCGCTGGTGATGACCCCGCCGGTGGCCGAGACGGCCCGCACCATGGCGCTGCCCGTCTCCCGGTGCCGCCCGGCGAGGAGCTCCTCCCGGGCCCGCACCACGAGGAAGATCGTGTAGTCGATGCCGAGGGCCACGAGGAAGAGCACGGAGTAGAGCGGCACGGAGCTATCCAGGGCGGGGAAGCCGAAGACGTGCTCGCTGAGCAGCGCCCCGGCCCCGAGCGCGGCCAGCGAGCCGACGACGCTGATCGCCACGAGGAGCAGGGGAGCCACCAGGGAGCGCAGGACGACGACCAGGACGGCGAGGACCATGAGGAGCATCAGCGGGGTGACCACGGCCATGTCCCGGAGCACCCCGGCCCGGAGGTCGACGGCCTCGGCCTCGCTGCCGCCGACGAGGGCAGCGCGGTCGACCTCGAGGGCCGACGTCCGCACCGCCTCGACGGCCTCCCGGGCCTCGGCGCTGGCCGGCTCGGTGGTCAGCGTGACCTGCAGGCGGTCCCAGGTCCGCC
Source organism: Kytococcus aerolatus (assembly GCF_900187395.1). Lineage (GTDB taxonomy): Bacteria > Actinomycetota > Actinomycetes > Actinomycetales > Dermatophilaceae > Kytococcus > Kytococcus aerolatus. Next base: position 1,271,633 of record NZ_FYEZ01000001.1, on the reverse strand, counting down.
CGCCGGCCTCGCCACCACCGGTGGGCTGGACGGAGGACACCCCCTCGACCGCGCGCAGGGCCCGGGTGGCGCGCTCCGCGGTCGCCGACCGGCCGTCCCCGGCGCCGTCGGTGGGCAGCAGCACGGTGAGCGGGGTGGCGGCCCCGGCGGGGTAGTGCTCCTCGATGACGGCCAGACCCTCGACGGAGTCGGCCTCCAGCCGGAACTGGTCGGACTGGGCCAGCCCCACCCGGGCACCCAGCAGGCCGGTCGCCATGAGCCCCAGGACCGCCAGCGAGGCAGCGAGCACCGTGGCCGGTCGACGCTGGACAGCGACGGCGATCCGGTGCCACAGGCCGTGCTCGGTGGTGTCCCGGTCCCCGGGCCGCGGGACCAACGGCCAGAACAGGCCCCGGCCGCAGAGCGCCAGCAGGGCCGGCAGGAGGGTGAGGGCCAGCACGAGGGCCACCAGCAGACCGACGGCGGCGGAGGTGCCGAGGGCCCGGGTGGAGGGCTGCCCGGCCAGCAGGAGCAGGGCCAGCGTGAGCACCACGGTGAGGTTGCTCGCGAGGATGGCCGGCAGCGCCGCCCGCCAGGCCCGGCCGAGGGCCAGCCGGTGGTCGGCGGTCCGGCGCAGCTCGTCGCGGTAGCGGGAGACCAGGAGCAGCGCGTAGTTCGTGCCCGCGCCGAAGACCAGCACGCTGGTGATGCCGGCGGTGGAGCCGTCGAAGGGCACCCCCACGGCGCCCAGCACGGTCCCGGAGACGGTGGTGGCCAGCCGGTCGGCCAGCCCGACCACCACCAGCGGCACGATCCACAGCACCGGGGAGCGGTAGGTCAGCACGAGCAGCACCGCGACCACGGCGGCGGTGGCGAGGAGCAGCCGCAGGTTGGCGCCCTCGAAGGCGCCGGCGGTGTCGGCGGCGAAGCCGGCCGCGCCGGTCACGTGCGTGGTGGTGCCGGGCACGAGCCCCGGGGCGGCCTCGCGGAGGGCCTCGGCGACGCCGGGGGCGTCCCGGGTCAGGGCGTCGGCGGGCACCGGGACCACGAGCAGGGCGGCCCGACCGTCCTCGCTGGGGATCGGCCCCTGCACCGCCCGGGCGGCGGGACCGTCGGGGCGGGCGTCGGCGGGGAGGGCCTCCACGAGCAGGGGCGCCTGCTGGGCCAGGGCGCCGATCTCCTGCCGGTCGAGGCGTCCCTCCGTCTTCTCCACGACCACCACCGCGGGGGCGCTCTCGCCCCCGGGCAGCTCGGCGAGCAGCTCGTTCACCCGGGCGGACTCGGCCCGGTCCGGGAGGGTCTGCGGTGCGCCCGCGTCGTCGGCCCCCGGGAGCAGGGCCATCGCCCCGACCACCAGAAGCAGCGCGAGCAGGGCCACCAGCGGCGCGCCGACCCGACCCACGAGCCACCGGGCCGGACCCGGGGCGTCTGCCTCCGGTGCGCCGGGCTCCGGCAGGAGGTGGGGGGACGTGTCGTGGCGGGTCGCTGGCATGGGCGAATCCTGCCCCCGCGCCGATCAGCTGCTGCCGGTCGGTGACGTGCCCAGTAGTCTGACCCGCATGGCGCAGTCGACGATGACCACCTGGTGGCGGTCCGAGCCCCCGCAGCACCTCCCCGGCCTCCTGCACGGCACCGTGGCCGAGTTCCCCGACCGGATCCTGGTCAACCGCCGTCAGGGCAGCACTTGGGCGGGCATCACCTCCCGCCAGTTCCTCGAGAACGTCAACAGCGTGGCGCGGGGCCTGGTGGCGGCTGGGGTGGAGCCGGAGGACCGGGTGGCCCTCATGGCCAAGACCCGCTACGAGTGGGCGCTGCTCGACCTGGCGATCCTCTCCACCGGTGCCGTCTGCGTGCCCTTCTACGAGACCTCCTCGGCCTCGCAGGTGGCGTGGATGGTGGAGAACTCCAACGTCCGCTGGGCCGTCGTGGAGAACGAGCGGATGGCCGGCACCGTGCGCACCGGGGTGGAGTCCGCCGGTCGGGAGCTGCAGGGCCTGTGGGTCGTCGACGGCCAGGGTGGCGTGCCCGACCTGGACTCCCTCATCTCGGGGGGCGCCGAGACCGAGCAGGCGGAGATCGACCGCCGCTGCGAGGGGCTGGGGCGCGAGACGCTCGCCACGATCATCTACAGCTCCGGCACCACCGGCCGCCCCCGCGCGTGCATGCTGCCGCACCGGGCGTTCATCGACGAGCTGACCGCGGCCTACGAGGGCCTCCCCGAGCTCTTCGAGGGTGAGTCCTCCACCCTGCTCTTCCTGCCCCTGGCCCACGTCTTCGGGCGCATGGTGCACCTCGCCGTCATCGGCGCCGGGGTCCCGACGGGGTACTCCGACATCGGCCGGGTGGCCAAGGACCTGCCCACCTTCCAGCCGACCTTCGTGCTCGGCGTTCCGCGGGTCTTCGAGCGGATCTACGACGCCGCCCACCTGAAGGCCGCCAAGGCCGGCCGGGAGCGGATCTTCCACCGGGCCACCGAGACCGCCATCGCCTACTCCCGGGCCCTGGACACCGGGCGGGTGCCGCTCACCCTGCGGGCCCGCCACGCGCTCTTCGAGCGTCTCGTCTACTCCAAGGTGAAGGCGGCCTTCGGGGGGAGGCTGCGCTACGCGATCTCCGGCGGCTCCGCCCTCGGCGAGCGGCTGGGCCACTACTTCCGCGGCATGGGGGTGAACATCATCGAGGGCTGGGGGCTCACCGAGACCTCCGCGGCCGCCGCGGCGAACCGCGTCGGCATGCAGAAGGTCGGCACCGTCGGTATCCCCCTGCCCGGCATGGAGCTGCGTCTGGCCGAGGACGGGGAGATCCAGGTCCGCGGCGGGCACGTCTTCCAGGGTTACGAGAACGACCCCGAGAGCACCGCCGCGGTGCTCGACGAGGACGGGTGGTTCTCCACCGGTGATCTCGGGCGCATCGACGAGGACGGCTACCTCTCGATCATCGGCCGGGCCAAGGAGATCCTCGTGACGGCCGCCGGCAAGAACGTGGCCCCCGGCCCGCTGGAGGACGTGCTGCGCGGCCACCAGCTGGTCAGCCAGGCGATGGTCATCGGGGACGGCCAGCCGTCGATCATGGCGCTGATCACGCTCGACGAGGAGCAGCTGCCGGAGTGGCTCAAGCACCACGGGCGCGAGGTCGTCCCCGCCGCGGAGATGGTGGACGACGAGCAGGTGCGCGCCTCCATCCAGAAGGTGGTCGACGAGGCCAACGCGACTGTCAGCCAGGCCGAGGCGATCAAGAAGTTCCGCATCCTGCCGCGTGACTTCTCGCTCGAGGATGAGGAACTCACGGTGGCCATGAAGGTGCGCCGCCACGTGGTCATGAACCACTTCGCGGACGTCATCGACGAGATGTACGGCCGCAACAAGTCCACCTGGCGCGATTGACCCTCACCGTCGTGGCCCCCGCCTCCCCCTCCACCGGCCCGGTCCCGGCCCCCGTCCCGGGGCCGGTGGCCGAGCCCGCCTCGCCGCTCGACCCCGCCCCCGGGGACGGTGTGGAGCGGCCGCACACGGACACGCCGCACTACGCGGCCCGGTGGGAGAATGCGGTGCGGGGTCGGGTCTCCCGCTTCCTGCGCTCGCGGGGCTGGCGGCCCCACCCGCTGGCCTACTCCGGGTACGGCACGGTCGACGCGGCGCGCCTGTTCGCCCGGGTCGTGCTGCGCCCGCCGGGGACGGGCGTGGAGCCGGAGCCGACCACGCCGGTGACGATGCAGGAGATCCACGAATTCCTCGACCAGCGGGGCTGGCGGGCGTTCATCTCCACCCCTGACGCCGGGGTGCCGGTGAAGATCACCGTCGGGGGTGCGGTGACCATGGCGCGCGCGGACCGGGGCGGGTACGTGGAGCAGGTCATCACCGGCCACGGCCTGCAGCCGGGGACCCACACGGTGACCTTCGAGTGCCCGGGTGGGGCGACGGCGACGGCGGACGTCCACGTGGCGCACCCCGAGGCGACGGTGGGGCTGGTCAGCGACATCGACGACACGGCGATCTCCACCCACCTGCCCCGCCCCCTCATCGCGGCATGGAACACCTTCGTGCTCACCGAGCAGGCGCGCGACGTGGTGCCGGGCATGGCCGACGCCTACCGGGCGCTCCTGGCTGAGCACCCCGGGGCGCCGGTCTTCTACCTCTCCACCGGGGCGTGGAACACCCAGCCCTTCCTGCTGCGCTTCCTGCGCCGCCACGAGTTCCCCGAGGGCACCTTGCTGCTCACCGACTGGGGGCCGACGAACACCGGGTGGTTCCGTTCCGGGCGGGAGCACAAGCGTCGTCACCTGGCGCGGCTGGCCGAGGAGTTCCCGGGCGTGCGCTGGGTGCTGGTGGGGGACGACGGGCAGCACGACCCCGCCATCTACGACGAGTTCGCCTCCGAGCACCCGGACCGGGTGGCGGCGATCGCCATCCGGCAGCTCACCGCGCTGGAGCAGACGTTGAGCCGTGGTGTGCCGGTGGCGCTGGCCGAGCTGGTGCGGCGGCAGCTGGGGCGGGTGCCGGTGCTCACCGCGCAGGACGGTTTCGGGCTGTTGCCGGGTCTGCTCAAGGCGGTCCGGGGTGCCTGAGCTGCCGGAGGTCGAGGGGCTGGCCGCCGCGCTGCGGGAGCGGCTGGTGGGCCGGGCGGTGGCCGAGACCGCCTTGGCGAGCTTCAGCCTCCTCAAGACGGTGGGGGTGCCGCCGCAGGCCCTCCACGGTCGGCCGGTGGACGACGTGCGGCGGTACGGCAAGTACCTCTCCCTGGTGGTGGACGGCACGCACGTGGTGGTGCACCTCATGCGGGCCGGGTGGGTGGCCTGGCACGACGAGGCGCCGCGGACCCGGTTGCGTCCCGGCGGGAGGTCGCCGGTGGCGCTGCGGATGACCTTCGACGACGGGTCCGGGCTGGACCTCACCGAGGCCGGCACGCGCAAGGGGATGGCGGCGTGGATCGTGGACGACCCGGCGCAGGTGGAGGGGCTGACCGGGCTGGGGCCGGACGCCCTGGGTCTGGTGCCGCCGCTGGAGATGCCGCCGCTGGTGGGCGTGGACCGTGCGACCGGGGAGGTGCGTGTGGCGGTGTCGACCACCGCCGAGGAGCGGGCGGGCTTCTGGGCGGGGGTGCTGGCGGGGCGGCGGACGCGGCTCAAGGGGCTGCTGCGGGAGCAGGCGGTGGTCAGCGGGATCGGCAACGGATGGTCCGACGAGATCTGCCACACCGCACGGCTCAGTCCCTTCGCGCTGGGGGACTCGCTGGACGCCGGGCAGACCGGGCGGCTGGCCGAGGCGGTGCACGAGGTGCTGCTGGGGGCCACCGAGCGGGCCGTGGGGCGGGCGCCGGAGGAGCTGAAGGACGGCAAGCGGGAGGGGATGCGGGTGCACGGCCGGGCCGGTCAGGAGTGCCCGGTGTGCGGCGACGTGGTGCGCGAGGTGGTGTACGCGGACTCGTCGATGCAGTACTGCCCGGGCTGCCAGACCGGTGGGCAGGTGCTGGCCGACCGGAGCACGAGCCGCTTCGTGAAGTAGCCCCCGGCGCCGTCGAGCTGGCCATTTGTGGTCATCTCGACCGTCGAGATGACCACAAATGGCCAGCTCGCGAGGAGGGGGCTGGTGGGCGAGGGGGCTCGCGCGGCACTGATCAGTTGGCCACATGGGCGCGGTGGGCGGCGGCCGGGATGCGGACCGGTGCGCACCTGGCGGCGCGGGTGCGATGCTGGGAGCCATGAACACTCCGATCACTCCGCAGGACCTGCCCGACGACGCCCTGATGGTCGATGTCCGCGAGCCGGACGAGTTCGCCGCCGGCCACGCCCCCAACGCCGTGCACATCCCGCTCGGTGACGTCCCGGCCCGGGTCGCCGAGCTGCCCGAGACCGAGGACGGTTCCCCGCTGCCCATCATCTGCCGGTCCGGTGGTCGGTCCGGCCGTGCCGTGCAGTGGCTGGCCAACCAGGGCTACGACATCGTCAACGTCGACGGCGGCATGAAGGCCTGGTCCGCGGCCGGCAAGCAGATGGTGGCCGAGAGCGGCACCCCCGAGGTCCTCTGACGCTGCCTAGTTGCTTCTCGCGAAATCCTTAGACCATCCTCGAGAAGCGCATAGGCTGCGCTCGTGGATCCGATCCTGAACCCCTACGCCCCCGGCGCGGGCCAGCGCCCGCCGGAGCTCGCCGGTCGTGACGAGTACCTCCGCCAGTTCGACGTCGTCCTCGAGCGCATCCGCCGCGGTCGCCCGGACCGCTCCGTTCTCCTGACCGGCCTGCGCGGCGTCGGCAAGACGGTCCTCCTCAACGCCCTGCGCGGCCAGGCGGTACGGGCCAACTGGGGCACCGGCAAGCTCGAGGCGCGCCCCGACCAGTCGCTGCGCCGCCCGCTGGCCAGCGCCCTGCACACCGCCGTGCGCGAGCTCGGCCACCCGCAGCAGGAGGACGTCGACCACGTGCTCGGCGTCATCAAGGCCTTCGCCCAGCGCGACGCCCCCGCCAACGCCAAGCTCCGTGACCGCTGGAGCCCCGGCATCGACGTGCCGGCGGTCTCCGGGCGCGCCGACTCCGGCGACATCGAGATCGACCTCGTCGAGCTCCTCACCGACGTCGGTGGACTGGCGGCGGACGTCGGCAAGGGCGTGGGCATCTTCATCGACGAGATGCAGGACCTCGGGCCGGACGACGTCTCCGCGGTGTGCGCGGCCTTCCACGAGATCGGCCAGCAGGCGCTGCCGGTGCTCGTCGTGGGCGCCGGCCTGCCGCACCTGCCGGCGGTGCTCAGCGCCAGCAAGTCGTACTCCGAGCGGCTCTTCCGGTACCACCGGATCGACCGGCTGGAGCGGTCCGAGGCGGCCCGCGCCCTGCAGAACCCGGCCGCCGATGAGGGTGCCGAGTGGGAGGACGACGCGCTGGACGCGATGTACGCCGCGACCGGCGGCTACCCGTACTTCATCCAGGCCTACGGCAAGGAGGTCTGGGACCTGGCACCGCGCTCGCCGATCACCGCCGAGGACGTGAGGGTCGCCGCGCCGAGCGCGGAGGCCGAGCTGGCGGTGGGCTTCTTCGGGTCCCGCTACGAGCGGGCCACCCCGGGGGAGCGGGAGTACCTGCGGGCGATGGCCGAGGCAGCGATCACCGTGGCCGAGGAGGAGGTCGCCGCGGAGGCGGGCGGCGCCGGCTCGGGCGAGGAGGCCGTGGCCCCGGCGGAGTCGAAGGACCCGCTGACGCGGGCCGAGGAGGTCGAGGCGGTGCCGACCTCCGTGGTGGCCGAGGTGCTGGGCCGCAAGCCGCAGTCGCTCTCCCCGGCGCGCGACGCGCTCATGAAGAAGGGCCTGGTCTACGCACCGGAGCGCGGGAAGATCGCGTTCACCGTGCCCCACTTCGGGCGGTACCTGCGCAACAGTGCGTGAGGTGTCCGCGTACGGGTGATTTTGATCCTGAGACGCGTCCAGGCAAAGAGTTTGATCAAAGTGATCCACGGAGGACTCGGTTTGGGCGAAATTGATCCGGCTGGCGGCCGATTCTGATCCTTACGGGTGGTGTTTGAATCGCCCGGGTCTGGTGGAGGCTCTGATCCAACGGAAGGATGCAGAGCATGCCAGCACCAAGGAAGTACCCCGACGAGCTCCGTGAACCTGCTACGAGGATGACCCCCGAAGCCCGTCAAGACCCCGCTACGAGGTCTGGAGCAGTCCCGTCTTTCGCCATGTCGTGAAGCGGGCCGCAACATCATGCTGTGGGTCTCCCCCCACCCCTGGTGGTCCCGGCAGACGGCCATGCGGATCGCGTGTTCAGTGACCGTGGAGGCCAGGCAAGTGCTCCGTGGAGAAGAACGCGGAGAGGTCAGACCCGTGCCCCGCTGGATGCCGAGGGGGTGGAGGGCCGGCGTGGGTGAGTCCGGAGCGCCCAGAGAGCGCCGCCGACAGCGACGAGGACCTGCAGCGCACCGGTGAGCACCAGGGTGGTGCCGGCGCCAAGCCATCCGATGAGGGCGCCGCCAGCCAGGAGTCCCGCCGAGGTGCCCCCCGAATGGAAGACTGTCTGGGCGGTGAAGGCCGCGCGGCGCTCGTTGCCACGAGTCTGGTCGGTGATCACGCCGTTGAGGGCCGCAATCCCCCAGGGCATCGCGGCTCCGCCCACAGCGGCCAAGGCCACGATGCTGGTGAGGCTGGGTGCCACGAGTGGAAGGGCGATGAACACCGACCCGAGGATGGCCCAGGCGGTGAGCATCGTCGGCATCCGGGGGATCCGGTCGATGACCAGAGGAACCAGCATCGAGGCGATCACCGAGGCCGCTCCATACCCGCTCATGCCGGCGGCGATGAGGGCCCCGGGGCGGCCGTGATCCACCCCCAGGACGGCCAGTCCGAGGCTGAAGCCGAACCAGCACAGACCGCCGATCCCTGCCATGAGCACTCCCGCGGCGATCTGGGGGTGGGCTCTCAGTACCGTGCGCGCCGAGGTGGCGCGCTGCGGCGGTCCGCTCGGCGAGGCGTTGGCGGAGTCCTCCCCGGGAGTTGCCGGCGCGCCGGGGACGAGCGTGAAGGCCAGAGCTGCCGCCGCGATCACGACGGTCTCGCACCACAGCAGGGAAGAGGCCCCGAGCGCACTCACGCCCCACGCGCCCAAGGGAGGCGCGAAGACCATCGACACCCGGTGGGCCAGGTCCTGCCACGCGAGCCATTGGGCGGGTCCCGAGCGGCCTCCCTGTGCTAGGTGGGCATCGGCCAGGTCTGAGGCGAGGGAGCGCTGTGCTGGCCCGAGGAGTGCGCCGGCGGCACCGGAAATGAGGCCTGATGTGCACAAAGTTGCAGAGGTCACCTGTCCGTGCAGGGCAACCACCGGGACGACGGCGAGCCCCACGGCGTTCACGCCCATCACTGCCGCCAGGGGTCCCCCGCTGGTCAGGCGCTGGAGGATGCCGCGACCCCACCAGCCGACCGTCAGCAGCGGGAGCCCCGCCATGCCACCCACCAGTCCCGTGGCCCAAGCCTCTCCAGTCTCCTCGAGGGCGACGAGCGGCAAGGCGATGGCCGTCATGCGTGTGCCGATCCACGTGATGAAGGTGATGGCGGTCATGAGGAGGAGTCCGGTGCGCACGAGACGATCGTCCTGGTCGATCGTCGGCTCGGGTAGGTCCTGAATGGGGCCGCCAAGTCATACGCTTTGAGCATGAGGCCCCGGCTCACAGTGGATGACCTGATGCTCGTCGAGTCCGTGTCCCGGCACGGCTCGGTGGGCGCTGCTGCGCGCGAGCTGCTGACGACCCAGCCCTCGGCCTCTCGACGACTGGCCGCGCTGGAGCGGCGCCTGGGGGTCACGTTGTTCGAGCGGGACACCACCGGGGCTCGTGCGACGCCGGCGGGGCGGGAGTTGGCTCGACAGGCGGCTCGCCTGCTCTCGGAGCTGGAGGCCGTCCCCGCCCGAATCGCCGCGGCAGTGGAGGCCCCCAGCGTGAGCCTCGGCACGATCCAGGCGCTGGCACCCATGGTGTTCACTGCCGCTCAGATCGAGCTGGAGGGCATCAGGGTCCAGGCGGAGGTTGACCACGGACCGGTCCTGATCAGCGAGGTCGCGCAGGGGGTCCTGGACGCGGCGATCGTCACCATCGCCGATCAGTCCGTGCTCCCCCGGGGTGTCCGGGTCACGGAGCTCGGTGTCTCCCCGCTCGTCCTTGTGCTGCCGGCGGGGGCTGGGCCCCTACCGCGGGGGAGGAGGGGGCTGAAGGCGCGGGAGGTGGTCTACTCGTCCATCGACCTGGGCGCCGAGCGGCTCCACGCGGCGCTCTCCGAGGCCGGTGCGCGACCATGCCCGGGTCTCACTCTCGAGGCGACACTGCGGGTCGCCCGGCATCGTGGGATTCCCGCCGTGGTCCCCGAGTTCGCGGCCCGCTGGTGGGGTGCCGCCACGGATCAGGTACTGCCGTCCCCGGTGGCCGGAACCATCCGTTTGTCCCTCGTGGCCCGGTCCCCGGGCCCTCCCAGCCTGCTTGCTGCCCACCCGGCTCTGGCGGCACGAGTTCTCGGGGTGCCCGAGCGCCCTGCTGACGATGAGTAAGTCGCCCTCATGGTGTGGGGGCCCGAAGAGTACGCTCCTTGGCTCCACCGCCTTGAGCGCGTTTCACGGCAACGGGGTGAGCGATGGCCGGAAGCTCGTCCATTCGCGTCGCGAGGCTCGTGGTTGGGCCAGCCCGGCCGGCAGGAGCGCCCCACGCATGCCGCGTCCTGGGCGCGGCCGGCCATCAGCTCCGCCACGCGCAGGTCGAGGGGCTCGAGAAGCAGAGGCTGCGCGAGCTGTTGCCGGTTCACGCTGCTTCCGGGTGGGTTGCGCGGAAGGCCCGCAGCGCGGCGGTGCGCTCGGCGGGGCTCAGGACCCCGGCGAAGGGCGAGTTCTGACGCAGCTCGCAGGCGCGGGGGCTGGTGCTGCAGAGGATGGTCCGCACGGCATCGACGCCGCTGTCGAGGAGACGTTGCCAGTCGCGCAGGTAGGCGGCCGTCATACCGTCCTCGCGGTGTTGGGGGAGCCAGCGGTGGATGTTGTCGCGGGCCGTCTGGAGCACCTCGTCGGGTCGGGTGAGGAGGTGGCCGAGCATCGCCTGGTGCAGCCACAGGAGCTTGTGCTCCTCGCGGGTGAGGGTGCGGGCTGCGAGCAGCTCCTCGAGGTCCGACTGGCGGACGCGCCGGTGCGCGCCGATGCGGATGCTCGGCAGGTCGCCCCGGTCGCACAGGTCCACGACGTGCTGCCGCGAGACGCCAAGGATCTCGGCGACGCGTCCGGTCTTCAGCAGCGTGGTCTCCATGGGGCAAAGGTGGCGGAAACACCAAAAACGCAACGTGCTCACGGTGTGGCTGTGGATGGTGGTGCGGGCTTCCTGTCGGTGCGGCCTCCTACGGTGGCGACATGTTGTTCAAGGCCTGCCTCAACGGCGCCCGCGACGTCGACGAGCACCCGCGCCTGTCCGTGGACGTCCGTGTCATCGCTGCCGAGGCCCGCGCCGCGGTGGATGCCGGCGCCGGGGCCCTGCACGTGCACGCCAAGGACGCTGCGGGCCGCGACAGTCTGGCGGTCGACGACGTGGCGCGGGTGCTCGACGCGGTGCGCGCGGTCTGCCCGGAGGTGCCGGTCGGAGTGACGACCGGCGCGTGGGCCCTGCCGGACGTGAGCACCCGGGTGGCCGCCGTGGCCGCGTGGGCGGTGCGTCCGGACTTCGCCTCGGTGAACTGGCACGAGGAGGGCGCCGACGCCGTGGCGGGTGCCCTGCTGGACGCCGGCATCGGCGTGGAGGCGGGGGTGTGGAACCCCGAGGGACTCGAGCGGTGGGCGCGCTCGCCGCACCGGGATACGTGCCTGCGTGTGCTGATCGAGCTGCCGGACGTGCCCACCGATGATCTGGGATTCCACGTGGAACGCCTGGCCCGACCTCTGCTGGCCGGCGTGAGTGATGCGGCACCCCACCTGCCGGTGCTCCTCCACGGCGAGGAGGCCAGCACCTGGCCGGCGATCGACCTCGCACTGAGGGAGGGCCTCGACACCCGCGTCGGGCTGGAGGACACCCTGCGCGTGCCGGACGGGTCGCCGGCCGAGGGCAATGGCGAGCTGGTGCGTGAGGCTGCGCAGCGCATGCGGGAGTGACTGACCGGGCAGTCCGGTTGCCTGGTCGGTGGGGGCGGGTCCGCCGTGCGTTGGCCCCGGGGGCGTCACGTGCTCTTTGGTGCCGTGCGCCGGGCCTTCTGGCGGGCGTAGTAGGCGCGGGATCGGTTGCGGTCGCCGCAGTCACTCGTGACGCACCAGCGCCTGTTGCGGCGCGGTGAGGTGTCGAGATAGACCCACCCGCACGCGGCGTCCTCGCACTGGTGGAGGCGATCGAGGTCGTCCCGCCCCATCAGCTCGACCAACCCACGGGTGATCCGGTGGCGCGGGGTCGCCAGCGTCAGGTGGCTGTCCGTCCACTGCCAGGCGTCACCCACACGGACCAGCTCGGCGGTGGCCACCGCGTCGCGATACGCGTCCGCGAGGGTCCTGGCTCCCTCGTCGCTGGTTTCGAACAGGGCCGCATAGGTGCTCTCGCGCAGAGCGATGACGCGGTCCCGTTCAGCCGCGGCCGTCCGTGCGTCGCGAGCGGCCAGCTCACCGAGCCGGGCCTCTTCCGCGGAGTCCAGCAGGTCGGACTCACGGCACCAGGCGAGGACGAGCTCGTAGGAGGTGAGGTCCTCCTCGCGGTCTGGTCCGCCCAGGCGCCACTCGACCGTGTTGATCAGATCCAACATCCGATCCCCTGAGATGTGGCTGAACGCCGCCATCCCACCTCCTCATGTGTGATCGGAGTGTTGCATGTGAGACCTCGCACTGCTTCAATCTCACAGGTAATCGCCTCATCATCTGTGAGGGGAGTGTCGGTGGGTCTGCGCCTGTCGGCTCACCACACCCGACGAGCCCGCCGTCTGATCGATGAAATGGAGACCCGCCCATGTCGCTCCGCCTCTCCCACACCACCTGGGACGCCTTGGATCCGTACGCCGTCGCCGAGTTCTGGCGGCACCTGCTCGGGTGGGACATCCAGGAGCCCGCCTGCTACGAGCCCGGCTCCGACGAGTGCTACCTGGTCAGCCCCGACGGGTACACGGTCCTGTTCCTCAAGGTGCCGGACGCCAAGAAGGTGAAGAACCGCGCCCACATGGACCTGGTTCCCGAGAACTCCACCCGGGATGAGCAGGTCGCGCGCGCCCTCGAGCTCGGTGCCGAGCTCGTCGACGACCGACGCCATGACCTCGGCTGGGCGGTGCTGGCCGATCCCGAGAGCAACGAGTTCTGCATCCTGAAGTGATGCCCGGGCCCCGATGGCGGGTCTCCACCATATTGACGGTTCGGTGTGGTGCAGGAGCTGCAGTCTCTCAGCGCACGGGGCACCTGCGGCGCGTCACTCTCCTGTGTAGGAGCCGAACGACCAGTGGTTGCCCTCGGGGTCGGCGACGGTGGCCACCCGGCCGCCGTAGGGCTGGTCGGAGGGTTCCTCGATGCTGGTGCCACCGGCGGCCATCGCGTTGGCATGGGTCGCGTCCACGTCGGCGTCCTTGGGGACCACGAGGTAGCAACGAGCCTGCCCGGCCACGCTCGGTTGCGCGTGCGGGTTGTTCGGCCTCACTGAGCCGAGCATGACGCCGCCGCGCTCACGCCAGGCCAGCTGGGCGTGCTCGACGATGGCGGGGTCGGCCTCGTTGCGCACGACGAGGACCTCGGCGAAGCCCAGCGCGGACAGGAAGGCCAGCCCGCGGTCGGCATCGGCGTAGGTCAGGGAGTGGAACAGCAGCGGAGTGGTGGTCATGGCGTCAGTCTTGCGCGGGGGCGAGGACCAGGTCATGAAGGTTTGGGAACTCCTCGGTTGATGCCGTGGGGCTCCGCCCGGCGAAGTCCTTCCACTCTCGCGACAGGTGCGACTGGTCGGCGTAGCCGCAGGTGTGGGCGGCGTCGGCCAGCGTCATCCCGTTGCTCACGAGCGACCGGGCGCGCTCGAATCGGGCCAGCCGGCTGACCTCCTTCGGTGAGATCCCGAACTCGGCGCGCACCCGGTTGCTCAGGTGGCGCCGCGACCAGCCCACCTCGTCCGCCACCCGGGCCACCGGGACTCCGCGGCCCAGCAGGGCCCACGCGGCCACCACATCGGGCGCGGGTGACTGTCGTTCCAGCCGGGCCAGGAGCAGCCCCTCCAGGGCCGCCAGCCGGTCATTCCACGAGGCGCGGCTGACGATGGCCTCGTGCTCGGCGGCCGTCAGCCCCCGGGGCAGGTCGGTCATGTCGACGCTGTGCCCGGCCACGGCACCGATCGGCAGTCCGAAGAGGGCCCGGCAGCCCACGGATGTGACGGCCAGATGGATGCCCCGCTGGAGACCGTGCGTGTGGATGAGTGCCGGGCGCAGGTGGAGGCCCGAGAGGGAGCACCAGCGAGCCGTGGAGCGGTTTGGATCGTCGAGCCAGCCGAGGTCGAGTGGCTCGTCCACCGCGATGATCACTGTCGCAGCGGTGCTCGGTTCCCCGATGTGGACGGCATTGATCGGGAGCTTGACGTCGTAGGCCACCAGCGGCACGGCGAGGCAGTCGCGCAGGGCTGGGTGAAGCGGCCGTAGGGCACCGTCCATGCGTCGAGCCTAGCCATCCCGCTCCTCTGCGCTGGGGGCTGCCGCAGGTTGGGGGGGGGAGAATCCCACCATGACGGCTCAGGACCTCAATGATGTGCTCGAACTGGAGCGAGAGCTGCAGCGTCCTTCCGTGCGAGGTGATGCCCGTCGCCTGGCTGAGCTTTTCTCACCCGACTTCGTCGAGATCGGGGCCTCCGGAAGGCGATGGGACCGGGCGGCGATTCTGGACCTCCTTGCTCAGGAATCCTCCGATCCTGACGGTGCTCCCATCGAGATGAGCTACCTCGAGGCGAGAACTCTGGCCCCGGATCTGATCCAGGTCTTCTGGGACTCCGATCAGGCAGGGCGACGTGCCCGACATACCTCCTTGTGGCGTCGTGGTGGGCACGGCTGGCAGCAGGTCTCTCACCAGGGGACCTTGCTTCCCTGAGGGTCAGAGGGGTGGGGCGCTGATGTCGTCGAGAGACTTCTCTCGAGAGAGTCAGTTCCACTGATGCAGGCCGATCCCTAGGGTTGCGGCCGCCCTCTCGCTCGCGTCCTGTGTCCGAGCTCTGCCCTCGAGGAGATCGCTGGAGGATCAGTCGTCGCCATCGGGGTCAGGATCCTCGCGCCCAGCGAGGCGGTAGGCGCGGTTGCGGCTGCGTGGGGGCGCCGTGCCCTCCACCTTCCCCACGCGGATCAAGTCGTTGATCGCGTTGAGGGTGGCGCGATACCCCACCTCGACTGAATCTGTGAGCTGCTTCGCAGACATCTCACCGTTCTGCGCGAGCAGCCTGAGGATCTCCTGCTGGCGAGCATCCGCCCCCGGCTTCTGCGCATCCAGCTGGCCGCCCGTCCGCGGTGCGTTGTCGAAGGTCAGGTTCAGCGTCGGCTGAGGAGGACTCGGCTCCGTCATCGCCAGCCGATAGGTGGCATGGCGTCGATCGCCCACCTTCTCAGCGGCCCCCCGCCGTACGAGGTCGGTGAGTTCACGTGTGGCGTCCGCTGGGTGCAGGCCCCATCCCTGCAGGGTCTGGTTCCTCACGGGTGTGCCCTCGTGCAGGAGGGCGAGGGCCTGCACCTGTGCATCGGTCAACCCCTCGTGCCCCAGTGAACGGATCCACCCCAGGACCTCGTGGTTCAGCAGTGCGTGGTGCGGGACGGTCACCTCCACCTTCCGGAGGTCCACGGCGAAGGTCGGCGGTGCCATCCCGGCGGCACTCAGTGCTCGCATGATCGTCGGGATCCCGGAGCCGCGATTCTCGGCCACCATGAACTGGGAACCTGGCAGCCGTGTCTCCGAGAGCATCTTGGCCAGCAGGGCGTTGCGACTCGACGAGACATCCGGTGCCCCGAACTCCTGAGGGTCGACCGGCCCGTACACACCGCCCGGACTCCGGACGACAAGTCGATCGGGGAACAGCTCAACCTGCACCTGGGCCCCG
This sequence comes from Kytococcus aerolatus, assembly GCF_900187395.1. GTDB lineage: Bacteria > Actinomycetota > Actinomycetes > Actinomycetales > Dermatophilaceae > Kytococcus > Kytococcus aerolatus. Next base: position 1,256,136 of record NZ_FYEZ01000001.1, on the reverse strand, counting down.
ACGGACTCGGGGGAGTAGTCACGATGCATCAGCGCGTTCGCGATGAGCTCGCGGACCACCTCGAGGGGATACTCGAAGCGCTCCGTCCTCTGGCCGTCGCGCATCACAGCGGCTCTGGCCATGTGACGGGTGATGGTGTTCATCGCCTCGGCAGCCATGACCGGGACGGGCCCGTCGATCTGCCGGTTGTCGAGGAATCGCTCACCTCTGGGGCTGAGTTCTCCCACCTCGGTGCCCGGGTGCACCACGACGGAGATGAAGAGCTGGGGCAGGAACTGTTGCGGGTGGTGGCCGAACGTGAGGAGGCCGGCAAGCGTCGGGGCGAGGGTGCCCCCGTGCTCCCGGAGAACACCGGTGCTGCGGAGGGCTTGGTCGTCCTCGAGAGCGGAGAAGGTCCTGGGGTTGGTGAGGCGCAGCCGTTCCAAGTAGGGGCGGATGAGATCGGGGTCCAGGTCGTCAGGTGTCGCTTCCGACACGATGCAGCGATCGTGCGTGGGCTGCGTCCTGTTCTCGACCAAACGGTTCACCTCGTACCCCGTGAGGCGCCGGTCGCCGTCACCACCTCGGGCGAAGGAGCCTCCGTACTGGCCGCGGGCGGCCACGTAGACGGGCTTGTCCTCCATCCGGGCCTCTGAGACGTCCATGCGCACCACCCGGCGGTCGCCATCCACGACGTCGATCTCCACCTCGGCACGGACTGGGGGCTGCATCTTGTCGGACGCCATCCCCGCCAGCGCATCCCGCAGGCCGTCGGCGTCGATGTCGACAGGTTGTGCCAGATCGTCCAGCCCCAGAAGAATCGTGCCCCCTCGCGCGTTGGCGAAGGCACTGATGGTCTCGGAGGTGCTCTTCGGAAGGCCCCCGGCGGCGGCCTTCAGTTCGACGGTGGACGGCTCGCCTCCCACTCGGCGTACGTGGTCGACGAGTTCTTGTGTGGAGAGGCTGCTGGGGTCCAAGGCCATGTCTGCATCATTGCATCACTGTCGAGCGACAGTGATGCAATGATGCAGACAGAGAGAATGGGGCGGGGTCGGCGGAGGGTAGGGGGTGCTGTCCAAGCTCCGCCCTCACCCGTAGTGGTATCGGCAGGCGGCGATGCGGATCTCGTCCGCGGTGACCTTGTAGACCAGTCGGTGCTCGTCGGTGATGCGGCGGAACCAGTACCCGGCGGGGTTGTGCTTCAGGGCCTCGGGCTTGCCGATGCCCTCGTTGCCGTTCCGGGCGACGTCCTTGAGCAGGGCGTTGACCCGCTGGAGCACCTTGCGGTCCCGGGCCTGCCACCAGAGGTAGTCCTCCCAGGCGTTCTCGTCCCAGACCAGGCGCACGTCAGTCGGTCTCGACCAGCTCGTGCTCGGTGCCGCCGCCGGCCTCGAGGCGGTCCATGGCGTCGAGCAGGCGGCGTGCGTTGGCCGGGGATCGCATGAGGTAGGCGGTCTCGCGGAGGGACTCGTACTCCTCCAGGGACACGATGACGACGGGCTCGTGCCCGGCGCGGGTGATGACGACCTCCTCGCGGTCGTCCACCACGTGGTCGAGCACCTCGGCGTATCGCCGGCGTGACTCGGTGTAGCTGAGCGTCTTCACGGCCCCTCCTTGTGCATGTACAGAAAAATGTACATGTGGGTGACCCGTGTGCCACGCTGGCCCGATGATGGTCGATGAGGTCCGCTACACCCGGGGCCAGGTCCCTGAGCGGGAGACTCTGCGGGGTCTCTATGGCGCGGTGGGGTGGAGTGCGTACACCGACGACCTGGATGGGTTGGTGCGCGGTGTCGAGGGATCAGCGGCAGTGGTCACCGCGTGGCGTGGCGAGGAGCTGGTGGGCCTGGCGCGGGTGATCTCGGACGGGCACACGATCGCGTACCTGCAGGACGTGCTGGTGCGTCCGGGGGTGCGGCGGCAGGGGGTGGCCTCGGAGCTGGTGCGGCGGGTGTTCGAGCCGTTCACGCACGTGCGGCAGCAGGTGCTGCTCACCGATGCCGAGGAGGGGCAGCGGGCGTTCTACTCCGCGTTGGGTTTCCGGGAGACCCGGGAGTTCCCGAACGGTGGTCTGCGGGCGTTCGTCCGGTTCACCCGGTGAGCCGGTCGAGGAGCCGGTGGTCGGTGCTCACACCCGCCCGGGGAGCGCCGCCGCGGAGCGAGTGCTCGCCATGGGTGGGTTCGAGCGCGTCGGGGAGGACGAGGGCGACGGCCGGCTGCGGAAGGTCTGGCGCTGGTTGCAGCGTCCCGTTCGTTGGATGAGCTATCCGGGGCGTGACGATCTCCCTTCACCAGCAGCGACCACGGAGGTCGACGGGCCCGCTGGGCCACGTCGTCCCTGCCCGCAGGGGCAGAACCAGCAGTGGCGGACCGGGTTCCTGGAAGGTTTCCCGCCCGTCCCGTCCGGTGTACCGCTCCGTGGCGCGAATGCGCTCCCATCCGCAGGCTCGGTAGAAGAGGACGACATCTTCTCGGCAGCCGAGGTATCCGAAGCTGATGTCCGCTTCCCGGCGCATCGCGTCCGCCGCGTGGGCCATGAGTCGGCGGCCGAGGCCGGTTCCGCGGACGCTGGGGTTGACCAGGACGCCGCCGGTGCCGGCCACGGTCACGGGTGCCCCGCCCACCTCGATCGTGCGTTGTTCCCACCCCACGTGGCCCAGGATCTGCTGTCCTCGGAGGGTGATGACGTGGACGTCGTGCCCGGCGTAGCCATAAGGCTGGGCCGGGTCCCATTCGCCGTGGCTGTCGAGGTACTCGGCGTTGAAGAGTTCTCGCAGGCCAGCCAAGTGTTCGGCGGTGAGCTCGTGATGGGTGACGGTGCGCAGTGTGGCGGCTGAAGTAGGCGTCATCCAGCGCATGCTAGAGCGGCCGTGAGTGCTGGGCGACGAGTGCCTCGTTCGCTGCCCGCCAGTGCTCGACCATCGTGGCGCCTCCGTGGCCGTCCCCTTCGTCGAGGATCAACTGCGATCCGGGCCACGCTCGATGGAGGCGCCACGGCGTGATGACGGGGCTGGAGATGTCGCGGCGACCGTGGATGAGCGTTGCCGGGATCCCCGCCAGCCGCTCGCCCTGGTCGAGGATCGGGGGCTGGACGAAGCCGTCGTGGGACCAGTAGTGGGCGGTCAACCGGAAGAACGCGATGCGGAACGCCTCGTCGTCCCACCGGGGGTCGCGGCGGAAACCACCGGCACCGATGGAGATGTGGGTGTCCTCCCACAGCGCCCACTCCCGGGAAGCTGCGTTGCGCACGCGGGGGTCGTCTGACTCCATGAGGTGGGCGTAGGCGTCGATGATGCGGCCCTGTCCACGTTGGTAGCCGATCCCTGCCTGTTCGGCGTGGGCAGCGAAACGGTCCCATGCCGCGGGGAAGACGGTGCCGACACCCTCGGTGATCCAGTCGACTTCGGAGCGGCTGGTCGTCGTGACGGCGAACAGGACGACGCCCAGCACCCTGTCCGGATGCGTGACGGCATAGGCAAGGGCGAGGGTCGATCCCCACGAGACGCCGTTGACGATCCACCGCTCGATCCCCAGATGCTCGCGCAGGACCTCCATGTCCGCGACCAGATGAGCTGTGTCGTTGTCCTGCAGCGAGGTCGAGGGGTCACTGGCGTGTGGTGTCGAGCGGCCGCACCCGCGCTGCTCGAACCCGATGACCCGAGTCCGTGAGAGATCGAACTGCCTTCGGTAGGCGCTGGTGCCGAGAGTCCCACCGGGGCCGCCGTGCACGTACACAGCCGGGACCCCCTGAGCTGTTCCCCACTCCTCCCAGTAGATGAGCTGACCACGGCCTACATCGAGCATCCCGGCATGAACAGGTTCTTCGGAGGCTGTCATGCCTCGATCCCAGCACATGCGAACACGCACTTCTGCCGCTCCTGGCCGTGGCGTCCAACCATGCCGGGCGTCAGCGGTCGGCAATGAGGGCCACCGTCTCCGCCGGTAGTGGCCGTTCGCTGAACAGGAGACAGGCTCCACCAGGCGCCGTTGTTGTGGATGGTGGTTCGCGCAGCCGGAGTCGTTCGGTTCGGGTGGTGCGCCAGTCGGTCATGCCGCCATCCGGCGCGGTCCTCACGCAGTCTCTCGCCGTGCGGACAGCAACCATGCGCCGGCCACCAGGGTGCTTCCGGCCAAGGGGAGTGCTACGGCTCCGAGGTGGTAGATGAGAACCCCACCTAGGGCTGCCCCAACGCCCGCCCCTCCGTAGAGACCGCTGATGCCCAGAGCGGCTGACAGCAACGCGCTGCTCGGGTCCACGCCGATGATGCTGGCCTGCATGGCGGGCCCCAGAGCCCAGGCGAAGAGCGACCACGCTGCCACGAGGAGCAGGAAGGGGACGCCGAAACCTCCACCGACCACGAGGTAGAGACCGATGGCCAGCAGTGCGATGGCGTGACCGCCGACGATGAGGAGACGGCCCGCCCTGGGTCCGCGGGCGTCGACCAGTGCTCCGCCGCCGAAGACGGCGGCGATGCCGACGATTCCGACCATCAGGAGGGTCCAGGTGACGGCGCTCGTGCTCGATCCGAGGTGCCCCTCGACGGTGGCGCCGAGGAAGTTGTAGAAGGTGAGTCCGCCGGCGCCGCAGAGGAACATCGCCAGCACGAGCGACAGGACCTGCCAATTGCGGACGGGGCGCAGCCGAGCCCTCAGTGGTGTCGGGTCGTTGCCCGGCACGCGGGGCGTCATGAGTGCGGAGAGGGCCGTCACCACCACGCTCACGAGGGCGATGAGCAGGAAGGTGGAGCGCCAGCCCCACGTGTGGCCGGCCCAGGAGCCGAGTGGCACACCGGTGAAGAGGGCGACCGTGAGTCCAGCTGTGGCCACAGCCAGGTAGCGGCCCTCGCTGCCGGCTGGCGCGCGGGTCCCCGCGATGGCCATGGCGGTGGGGGAGACGGCGGCTGCGGCGAGGCCGGCCACGATCCGCAGCAGGACGGCGAGGGCGATGCGTCGACCCTGGCCATCAGGGCGTTGGCCACCGCGAACAGCAGCAGGCCCCCGACCAGTACGTGCTTCTTGTCCAGGCGGTCGGTGAGGGCGGCGATCAGTGGCGACCCGATGCAGAAGGCCAGACCGAACGCGGTGACCAGTAGCCCGGCCGTCCCGGCGGTCACCCCGAGGTCGGAGGCCACGTCGGGAAGGATCCCGGCAATGACGAACTCGTCTGTTCCCAGGGCCAGCGTCGCGGTGAATAGCAGGAGGAGCCAGGCGGGTGGGTGCTGACGCGCGCGACATGACCCGTCTTCGATGTTTGACGAACATCGAAGAAGTTAGCACGGGTACAGTGCTGCCATGGCGCGTGCAACCCATCCCGACATCGAGTCGGTGCAGCTGACGGACGTTCTGCACGCACTGGCCGACCCCATCCGGCTGGGCCTGGTGCAGTTGCTCAGTGACGATGAGGAACGGGCCTGGGGGCAGCTCGACGCGCCGGTGGCGCCCAGCACGCTGAGTCATCACCTCAAGGTGCTGCGGTCGGCAGGGATCACCCAGACGCGCATGGAGGGCACGCGGTGCTTCGTCCGCCTGCGGCGAGACGACCTCGAGGAGCGCTGCCCCGGTCTGCTGGATGCGACGGTGGCGGTCGCGTCCAGCCCGGGGTCGGGGCTGACGCCCATCGGGATCAAGCAGGAGTCGTGACGGTCAGTATGAACGGGGGCGCGGCAGTGTGAGCCAGACACCCACCGGATCGCGGACCGGACGCGGGGTGGCGGCGTTCGTTGCTGCCGGGTGCCTGGTGGCCGCCGTCGTGGTGGGTGGGCACCCGGTCGTGGGCCCGATGGTGGCTGTGGTCGCGCTCGTTGTGGTGGCCCACGGGGCGCGCCGGCAGGGCGGTACGGTGACGGGTGCGGGGAGCGTGGCGGCACTGGCGCTCTGTCTCGTGGCCGCGGTCTGGACGCTGCGGGGCGCGGGCGCAGCGCTCGAGGGGGTGGGTGTCCCCGGTGCCGCTGGGATCGCCCTGTGGCCGGTTCCCCTGGTCCTGGCCGTCGGCCTGTACGTCGTGCTGAGCCGGTGGCGAGCCCTCCATCTGGTGACGGACTGGTTCCGTGCCGGGACCGTGAACCGGACCGGGGCGTGGTTGACGGTCGCGATCGTGCCCGTGTCCGCCCTGGCGCTGGTGATCTGGTCGTGGGCTGCCGCCGAGGACGGTGCCGGGCAGAACGCCTACCGCCAGCTCGCGGAGAACCAGGGCGTGCCCGTGCTCGTCCTCGGGGCGCTGGCGTTCTCGGCCGTGAATGCCGCCGCCGAGGAGTCCGCCTACAACGGGGTCGCGCAGCGGGCGCTCGGACTGGACCTGCGGGGGCCCGTGGCCGTCGTGCTCTCCGCCGCGATGTTCGGTGCGTCCCACTGGTACGGGTTCCCCAACGGGTGGTGGGGCGTGTGCCTCGCCGGGGTCTACGGCCTGGTGCTCAGCGTCCTGCGGCAGGTCTCACGTGGGCTCCTGCTGCCGTGGGTGGCCCACGTGCTCGCCGACCTCACGATCGTGGCCGTCCTGATGACCCTGTGGTGACCCAGCACGGCGCGTGAAGCGGTTGCGTTGCCCCGGTCGGTTGGACACGCGGTTCATGCTCGACGTGGTGCCCGATGGCCTCGGAGCGTCACCGTTGCCTCGTGTCGTCCTCGCAGCCGGCATCTTCACCGGCGCTTTCCGTCCTGTGGTGCAGCAGGTTCCTCGCCCCGGGACCTTGGGTGCCAAGCGTGTCCTCGGGGTTGACCAGGGTGCAACGGTCGACGGACAAGCACCCGCAGCCGATGCAGTCTGTCGCGGCGTCGCGCAGTGCGACGAGTTGGTCGATGCGAGCTTGCAGGTCCTGGTGCCACGCCGCGGAGACCCGCTGCCAGTCCCTCGTCGTCGGAGGGTGATCGTCAGGCAGCTCGGCCAGCGCCTCAGCGATGCGCGCGAGCGGTAGCCCCATACGTTGCCCTGCGCGGATGAAGGCCACACGTCGCAAGGTCCGGCGAGGGTATCGGCGCTGGTTGCCTGCGGTGCGTCTCGAGGCGATCAGGCCGAGGCTCTCGTAGTAGCGGAGCGTGGGGGGCGACACGCCAGCACGACGGGCCAACTGGCCAATCGTGATGTCGTGGCTCTCGTGCACATCGCTGAGCGTGCCCCCTCTGTGTCTTGACTTCAAGTGGACTTGAGCATGCAGTGTCTTCGGCCATGAGCACAGAGACCTCCCGCGGGGGTGACCCCAGGTTCTGCTGGTGGGCCGCGGGCAAGACCGTTAACAACGTGGCCGGCTTCCTTTGGTGGTTGGCGCATGACCGTGCCTGCGATCGCACGACAGGGCCGAGGCGACGTCCTGCGCCAGCGAGAGGAGGGTGGCGGTGAGCGGTGGTGACAGGTCCACCGGTCGTCTCTGCAAGGTCTTCTCGGGCCCTGTGCGCTGGCGGCTGGTTGCGGCGGTCTGTGCCCTGGCGGTGGCCAGCGTCGTGCACATGGTCCTGCCGTGGTTCCTCGGGCGGATCGTCGACGAGGGTCTGCTGGCCGGCGACCGTGGCGCGCTGATCGGGTGGTCCGTGGGCCTGTTCGGGGTCTCTCTGCTGAACCCCTTGTTCTATGTCATGGGGTATCGGCAGATGGGTTTGGCGGAAGCCGAGGTCGAGCGCCGCCTGGCCGAGGAGCTGGCGTCTGCTCTGACTGTCAGCCGGCGGCCGGGGAGGGTGAGCCGTGCCCCGGGGGACGTCGTCACCCTGCTGTCCACCGACGGCCGGGACGTGGCTGCCCTGTGTTCCACCGTCGGCCATGGGGTGATGAATGTCGTGGCGTTCACGCTGGGCACCGTCATGGTGTGGCGGATCGACCCGGTGCTGGGGGGAGTCCTCCTCGTCGGGGTCGTGGCTGCCACGGGGATCGCGGGCCCGCTCCTGGGGCGGCTGACGGGGCATCAGCAGGGGTACCGCAGCGAGCTGGCCGAGCTGGGACGGCAGGCGAACGACTTGGTCAGCGGGCTGCGAGTCCTGCGCGGCATCGGGGGTGAGGGACAGTTCCTGGCCCGCTACACCGCACAGTCCAAGAGCCTGCGTGGGGCGGCCCATCGGATGACGGTCTCCGGCACGTGGGTCCAGGCCCTGCAGCAGGCGGTCCCCCTGGCGTATCTGGCGGTCATCACCTGGGTGGGAGCCCGCTTGGCGGTGGCCGGTTCGATCTCGGTCGGAGACCTGAGTGCGGCCTTCGGCTACGCCACCGGCCTGCTCATGTACTCGGGGTCCCTGTTGGGCAACGCCCAACAGCTGGTGGCAGCACGGGTGGGGGCTTCGCGCCTTGCCCACGCGCTGGCACCTCGAACCCCGGACGGGCCGGAGGCCCCCGCCGGACACGACAGGTCGTCGGCCGTGGATGTCGTGCTCGCAGATCTGCCGGTGTCACAGGGCATGCTGACGGTCGTCGTCACGGATCACCCGGCCGGGGTCTCCGGCATCTTCCACCACATCGCCCGGAGCCCGTATGAGGCGAGTCGTCTCCTCGCCGGTCACGGTGATGTCGCACCCCTGAGGGTGCTCGTGGTGGACGACGGGGACCACCTCTTCGCCGGGTCGCTGCGGGACGTCGTGAACACACCCGACGACACTGCCGCACAGCGCGCCCTCAGCGTGGCTTGTGCTGAGGACGTGGTCGTACGCGGGGGCGCGGGTCTGGACGGATGGGTGGCCGAGGGGGGACGCAACCTGTCGGGAGGGCAGCGTCAGCGTCTCGCCCTCGCCCGGGCGGTGGCGGCGGATCCGGACGTGCTGCTGGCCGTCGATCCGACGGTGGCGCTGGATGCCGTCACCGAGGCGGAGGTGGCACGACGACTGGCCCGGTGCCGACGGGGCAGGACCACCGTCGTGGTCAGCCCGTCGACGGTGTGGCGCAGGCACGCGGATCGCGTGGTCGAGTGGGGACCGCTGCCCGCGACCAAGAGGGGGGAGGCCCGGTGAACGTCCTCCGTGACTCCCTGCTGCCCGTCGCCTCGCCTCGCACCGTCCGACGAGCCGGCGCAGCCGTTCTGGGGCGGGAAAGGTGCACGGTCCTCCTCATCTGCGTGCTGTACCTGTCCGCGGCAGCCGCCGGAGTCGCCCTCCCGGTGGGGTTGGGGAAGGTGGTGGACGGCGTCCGGGAGGGCTGGACGACACAACAGGTGGACACCACCTGCGCTGCCCTCCTGGGATGCGTTGCGCTCCAGCTGCTGCTGACACGCGCCGGCCGGTGGACCGCCCACCGCTTCGGTGACCGTGCATCGGCCGCGATACGTGAGCAGGCGATGGCCAGGGTGCTGCGGCTACCGATGAGAACCATCGAGCGGGCGGGGACAGGCGATCTGGCCACCCGCGTCACCGGGGACGTCGACGTCGTCGCCACGATGTTCCGTACGACGGGTCCCGAGATGGCGGCGGCCGCGCTCGAGGTGGGTGTCGTGGTGGGAGCGGCGTTCCTGGTCGACCCCTTGCTGGCACTCCTGCTGGCCGTCGTGCTGCCCCCGCTGGTGGTGGCCGGGCGCACCTACACCCGTCGAGCCCGCCCTGTGCTGATGTCCGAGCGGGCGGCTCTGGGCGACCTGTCCACATCCCTGACGGCCACCGCAGTCGGACGGCGGACGGTCGAGGCGCACGGCCTCGGGGCGAACCGTGCTGCCCAGGGCCGTGACCTGGCCGGACGCCGACGGGCGATGCAGCACCAGGTCCTGAACCTGCGGTGCTGGTTCCTGCCCACGCTCGACCTCGCGTACACCCTGCCAGTGTTCGCCATCCTGTGCGGTGGGGGCCTGATGGCCCTTGCCGGGGGCGTCAGCACAGGCTCGGTCGTGGCGTGCACGATGCTGGCCTACCGCCTCTCCGGCCCCCTCGACCGCATCATGTACTCCCTGACCGAGCTCGAGGAGTCTATGGCGGCCCTGTCTAGAGTCGAGGGCCTGGGCCTCCTCCGCCCGGACCCCCGGACCCGACGACCCCGTGGCAGCGGAGTCGAGCTGCAGGACGTGGTCTTTAGCTACGACGACCACCAACAGGTCCTTCGCGGCCTGAGCCTTGCTGTCGCTCCGGGAGAGCACCTGGCTGTCGTCGGTCCGTCGGGAGCCGGGAAGTCCACGGTGGCCTGGCTCGTCGCCGGGATCGAGCGTCCGCGGTCCGGCCACGTGCTCGTCGGAGGGGCGCCCACCGCGGAGATCGACGCAGAGGTCATGCGGCGCACCGTGATGCTGCTGAGCCAGGAGCAGCACGTCTTCGCCGCCACGGTGAGGGACAACCTCACACTGGCACGGCGCGGCGCTGACGACGCCACGCTGCTGGATGCCCTGCACCGGGTGGGTGGCGCCTGGGTCGCAGACCTGCCCGACGGTCTCGACACGCTCGTGGGCGAGGGAAACCACGTCCTGTCGACCTCGCAGAGCCAGCAGATTGCCCTCGCACGCGTGCTGCTGGCCGACCCGGCCGTGGTCATCCTGGACGAGGCCACCGCCGGATCCGGCCCCCGCAGATCCGGGCATGAAGAGGTGAGCGTGGCGTCGGTACTGGCGGGGCGGACACGCATCACCATCACGCACCAGCTTGCCGCTGCCCTGACAGCCGATCGGGTCGCCGTCATCGAGGAGGGCCGTATCTCCGAGGTCGGACCTCCAGCGGAGCTTCTCGCGCGCGAGGGCAGCCTCTCGCGCCTGTGGCAGATGGCTGGCGGGATCGTCTAGTTGTACTGACCGGAGACGTTGATTGAGGCTCCGCCACCTTCGGGGGTACTATTGAAGTAGCGTCGCGTGCCGGTGGCAGTCTGTGCCAGGCATGGAGGCGCCGAACCTCTGGGAGGCCGACGGTGTTATCGCCGCACCCAGCGTCGCCGCGTGACTGATCGCGAGCGTCCAGTCCAGAACACGTCAGCAGATGGCCAGCGCTTCGCCGGTCACTACCGCCGACTTCTCGCACCCCTAGGCCCATGTGTCCTCACATGGGCCACTCTTGCATGCCCAAAAATCGATAGGAGACATCCATGACTGCCCGGTTCAACCACATCATCATCCCGGCCCATGACGCCGAAGAATCCGCCAAGTTCTACCGAGAGCTGCTGGAGGCCAAGTCAGCCCCCGCCTGGGGACCCTTCGCCCACGTACTGCTCGACGACGGCGTGCTGTTGCAGTTCGTTCGTCCGCCCACCACCTTCAGTGAACTGCACTTTGCCTTCCTAGTCGACGACGAGCACTTCGCTCGCACTTTGGCGTCACTTATCAGCACCGAAACCGACTACTGGGCAGACCCCCAGCGAACGCTTCGCGCCCAGATCCGCAGCGAGGAAGATGCCCGCGCTCTCTACGTCCTTGACCCATTCGGCCACCTTGTCGAACTTCTTACCCGCCCATACGTCTAGCTGTACTGACCGGACACGTTGATCAATCGGGCCGGTGAAGGCGTCGAACGGATTCGACGTGGTCTGCCAGCTCGCCGTCGGTGAGAGGGGGCAGTCGGAGGAACCATCGGTACAGGAGGGGAGCCAGCAGAAGCTCTGTGGCTCGCTCGGGTTTGTCGAGTCCGTCGGCAGCAACCACCCGCGCGAACTGCTGCTGCTGGCGCTGAAGAAGGGCGGTGTGGAACTGACGTGCGATCACCTCGTCGCTCTGGACTGCGGCGGCCAGCATCCGTAGCAGCGAGGCTCGCGGTTCTGACGCGAGTTCGGCGCTGGTCGCCTTCAGCGCCTCGAAGAGCTCGGGGTAGCTGCCCGCGGGTTCGGGCACAGCAGATTCCGTCGCCAGGGCGTCGAACAGGAGTGCATGGATCGATGGCCATGTGCGGTAGAGCGTTTGCTTGCCGACGCCGGCTTCGGCCGCGACTCCTTCCATGGTGAGTGCGTTAGGGCCGCCGCGTTCCGCGAGGCGCAGGACGGCGGAAAGAACGCGAGCGGCGGTGGCAGGGCGGGCCATGCCACCAGTATAGAAACGAGACGCACCGTCTCGTAACGTGCTTGAATGGGCCCATGACAACACCGAAGACCTGGTTCATCACCGGTGCGAGCAGCGGCCTCGGCCTTGCGTTGACCCGACGGGTGCTGGCTGTGGGTGATCGCGTCGTTGCAACGAGCCGGCGGGGAGTGCTCCCTTTGCAGCACCCGTCTCTGAGCGTGGTGCGGCTCAACCCGGCCGACCGGGATGAGTGCCGGCGGGCCATCCTGAAAGGTCACGAGACCGCGGGCTGTCTCGACGTCTTGGTGAACAACGCGGGCTATGGCCTCGTCGGTGCCACTGAGGAAGTCAGCGAGGAGGAAGCGAGGGCCATCTTCGACGTCGACCTTCTCGGCCCCTTGTGGCTCACGCAGGCTGCTCTTCCGCTGATGCGCGCCCAGGGCAGTGGTCACATCGTTCAGATCTCGTCGACCGGCGGAGTCGGTGCCATGCCCCTGCTCGGGCTCTACAACGCCGCGAAGTGGGGTCTCGAGGGGTTTACCGAATCCTTGGCGGGCGAGGTGAGCTCGATGGGTGTGCGAGTCACCCTCGTTGAGGTCGGCGCCATGGACACCCAGTGGGCGACCTCGGGGATGCAGTTCAGTGCACCAATTCCCGCGTATGACGAGCTGCGCGAACGACTCTTTGGAACCGCCGTCGTGCCATGGCCAAGCGAGCCTGGGGCCACGGGCGGCGGGTCGTCGCCGGAGGCCATCGCCGAGGGAATCCTTGCCCACGTCACAGCACCAGAAGGGCCCCTGCGGCTGGTCCTCGGCGAGGGAGCCGCCGACCAGATCCGCATGGCCCTCGATCAACGCCAGCAGGACTATGCAGGTCAGCCGGGATTCCAGGTCGACCACTGACCGGCGTCGAACAGTCGGCTGCGTTCATCGACTGGGCGGAGTCGTTCAGGCCGGCCCTCAGCGGCGGACCGCTCCACGTTCGCAGTCGCGTCATGAATTGCCCGGAAGGCAGGGCACTTCGGGTGGCCTGCCTTCCCGCTCTGAGGAGGACTTATCAGCCACGCCAACGCGGCTCTGACACCACGTCACCGCCTGAAGGTCGCCCGCCTCGTCGTGGACGACGGGTGGCCGATCAGCGAGGTCGCCGCCCGCTTCCAGGTGTCTTGGCCGACCGTGAAGCGGTGGGTCGACCGGTACCTGGCCGGCGAGTCCATGCAGGACCGGTCGTCACGCCCAAGATCGTCGCCGCACAAGACCGCTAAGACGGTGTCAAAGCGGTGCGTGAGTCTTCGAATGCGACTGCGGGAAGGGCCCGTTCAGCTCGCTTCCCGACTCGACATCGCACCGTCCACCGTGCATCGCATCCTCACCACGGCGCGCCTGAACCGGTTGTCCTACGTGGACCGCGCCACCGGTGAGCCCGTCCGCCGATACGAGCACCCACACCCCGGGTCGCTGGTGCACGTCGACGTGAAGAAGGTCGGGAACATCCCTGACGGTGGCGGCTGGCGCTACGTCGGCCGCCGCCAGGGCGAGAAGAACCGCGCCGTCACCCCAGGCAAGCCACGCAATCAGTACGGCGGCCCCAAGCTTGGGTACGCCTTCGTGCACACCGTCATTGACGACCACTCACGCGTCGCGTACACAGAGGTCCATGATGACGAGACGGCCGTCACCGCCGTCGCCGTCCTTCGCCGAGCGGTGCAGTGGTTCGCCGGCCATGGCGTCACCATCGAGCGGGTGCTGTCGGACAACGGTGGGGCGTACCGCTCGCACCTGTGGCGCGACACCTGCGATGCCCTGTCGATCACGCCGAAACGGACCCGCCCGTACCGCCCGCAGACCAATGGGAAGGTGGAGCGCTTCCACCGGACGATGGCCGACGGGTGGGCCTACGCCCGCTGCTATACCAGCGAGCAAGAACGCCGCGACGCGCTCGAGCCGTGGCTGGGGCACTACAACGAAGTACGGCCGCATACCGCGTGCGGTAACCAGCCGCCACTCACCAAACTCAGAGCGGCTGGCTACTCTTCGGTGGCTTCGACGCCCACGCCGGGCGGCTCCTCGGTGAAGAACTCGGGGTCGGAGTAGGGAAGGATCGTCCAGTGGAGATCCTCCGCCGAGTCGATCCGGCTAGGAACGGAGGCGTCTTGTTGGCGGGTGTGGTCCTGGATCAGGTGCATCTGAACTACCTTGGCCGCTCGACGCATCTGCTCCACGATCCCCCCGGCGGGTATGTCCAGCGGCGAGGAGATCCGGTCGGCTGCACGGTCGACGTAGAAGCCAGCCTGCTTGTCGAGGTTCCGCTGCCGCGCCAACCCATGGAACGTCTCCAAGTCCGGCAACTGGTAGTACTCGATCCGACGGTCTGGGTCCCAAAATCCACCCAAGCCTGACGCGAACTGCTCCGCCACCTGCAGCTTTTCTGCGTGTGGTGCGCGGGTGGTGCGTAGGGCGTCGGGAACCTGAACCAGGCCAGGTTCGCGAGGTTGCACTCCGTAGAGGCCCAAGGGTGCACTCCACTCCCACTCGGCGGCCTCGTAAAGCCAGCGTGCCTTCGCCACTTCCTCCATCGCGAGCACCAGGAGCGCCTGAGCCCGGCCGGCACTGCCCCGGTCCGCCAGGGCGTGGGCATCCTCCACAAGCGCCACCGCGTTCGCCATCAGGGACTTCCACCATCGGCGCGCGAAGTCTGCGCCGACCTCTTCAACCTGCGGCTCGCCCATGCAGCGAGTATCTCGCGTCACCGGCCGATCCTTGATCAACGTGTCCGGTCAGTACATCTAGTCGCCACCGAGCGGGCCGAACCGCGCCCCGTATGGACCTCGGGTGTGGGAGCGTGAGTCGCTGATCGCCCCTGGTCGCGACAAGTTCGGCTATCGCGTCTACCACGATGCCGACGTTCAGGCAGCGATCGTTGTGCAGACACTGCGGGGTGCGGGCTTGGGGATTCCGCGAGTCCGTGAGGTGATGGCGGGTGCGAAGAGGGGATCTGGCGTCCAGGACCTCATGCGTGCCCTCAACCAACGCGAGAACGAACTGCGAGTACAGAAGCGTCGGGCCGCGCGCGGGGTCAGTTCCGTGCATCGCTATCTCGAGATGAGTCAGCCCTCACCAGCCGGCAGTGGCTGTGGGTGCGACTAGTCGGTGGACAGGTGCGGTGCCGTGTCGGGGGGGGGGGGGGGGGGGGGGGGGGGGGGGGGGGGGGGGGGGGGGGGGGGGGGGGGGGGCACGCTGGCAGTCTGACCCTCATGACTCCTGATGAGCCGCCTGCCCTGCTGCGCCAGGTTGCCCTGCCGCGTGACCTGGGGGACGGACTGGTTCTCGAGCCGCTGGGTCCTGAGCACGCTGCGGACTTCGCGCGGCTCGTAGAGGCCAACCGAGAGCACCTGGGGCGGTGGATGACGTGGGTGTGGTCGCCGTTCGGCGAGGAGGCTGCTGCCGCCGAGGTCGCCCGGTTGAGTGCTTGGGAGGAAGGCGCACGGACGGTGGCTTTCGCTGTCGTCAGGGACGGGTGCATGGTCGGGTTCGCCCAGCTGTTCGGCATCGGGTGCTTCCATCTGGGCGCGGAGGTCAGCTACTGGGTGGACCGGGCGGAGGCCGGGCGGGGTGTTGCGACCGCCGTGGTGCGCGAGCTGTGTCGGCTCGGTTTCGATGACCTGGGGTTGCACCGCATCGAGCTGCGGTGCGCGGTCGAGAACGTGGCCTCCCAGCGGGTGGCGGAGAAGGCCGGTTTCCAGTGTGAGGGGTGCTGCGTGATGCGTGGCGAGTGCGGGACGTGTGGCAGTCGCTGGTGGTGTACTCGCGGTTGGCGGGGGACGCCACTCGGGTCCGTGGAGGGGTTGGGCAGGTTGGGGGAAATCCCACCATGACGGCTCAGGACCTCAACGATGTGCTCGAACTTGAGCGAGAACTGCAGTCCCCTTCCGCGAGAGGTGATGCCCATCGTCTGGCTGAGCTTCTCTCACCCGAGTTCGTCGAGATCGGGGCCTCCGGAAGGCGATGGGACCGGGCGGCGATTCTGGGCCTCCTCTCCCAGGAGCCCTCCGATTCTGACCGCCCCCTCATCGAGATGAGCAACCTCGAGGCGCGGACTCTGTCCCCGGGGCTGGTCCAGGTCTTCTGGGATTCTGACCAAGGGGGGCGACGTGCACGGCGCACATCCCTGTGGCGATCGGCGCCGGCCGGCTGGCAGCAGGTCTATCACCAGGGGACCTTGCTTCCCTGAGGGCTACAGCGGTGAGGTGCTGATGCCGTCGAGAGACTCCTCTCGAGAGAGTCAGTTCCACTGATGCAGCCCGATCCCCAGGGTCGCGGCCACCCTCTCGCTCGCGACCTGTGCCCTCGACTCTTCCCAGGCGGATGAGTTCGTTGATCGCGTTACGGGACGAGCCGCTGGGTCCTGAGCGCTGCGGACACCACCGCCGGTGGGCGAAGCCGCCCCCGCACCTCGCGGTCAACGCGGTGCGCGGACGAGGCGGTCACCCAGCGGAGTGCGCAGGTGCCAGACAGTGGTGCCTTCGCGATGCCGGTCAACCAGGCCGGCGGACGCGAGGACGTCGAGATGGTGATGGGCGGTCGACAGGGCAATGCCCAGGGCCTGAGCGACGTCACTGGTGGCAGCGGGGAAGTCCAGGTGGGCCAGGGCGCGGGCTCGTGTGCGACCGACCAGGCGGTCGAGGGCCTGAGTCGGCGGGGACGCCCAGTCACTGGTGGCGTTGCGAGCGGGGTAGAGAACCGTGGGTGGCCGCGCCGGGTCGGTGCTGGTCTGGACGTTGGGCCAGCCGAAGATCGTGGGGATCAGGATGAGCCCACGGCCGGGCCCGGTGTCGTCGGCATAGTGGGATGAGGTGCGCACGATGGCCTGCCCGGTCCACATGAGGGTGGGGTGCAGTCCGTTGATCATGGCCCCGAAGCCTGTGCTCGCGACGCTGGCTGCACGAGCATGGATGTCTGCCAGCAGAATCTGGCGCATGGCCGGCCAGAGCGGCGCGACTGCCTCCTGCCAGAGGGCATCGACGGCCTCGGCGAGAGCTGCCGCGGTGCCGTCCGGATCGTCGGCCAGGCGGCCGATCGTGGTGGGGTCTGCCCGGCCGTCCTGAGCGAGCTCGTCCAGCTGGGCAGTGATCTCGTCGGCAGAGGTGGCGCGGATCAGCTCCGAGACCGAGGCGGGGTCTTCCGTCATCGGGGTGAGGAAGTCAGGGACGTAGCCCCGGGCGGTGACGACCTGGGTGAGCGTTGTGAGTGATGTGGTGGGAGCGGCGGCACGAATGTCGCGCAGGAGCGCCCGATGGGCGGGGAACCGTGCTGGCGCCACCAGTGCCCGGACGATCCGGACGAGCTCGTGGACCGGGGAGGTGGTGAACCTGGCCGAGGCGACGTCCGAGGAGTCCAGACGGATCACGATGGACTTTCGATCCATCTCGAAAGAGTAGCCGTCGCCCGGTGGGACTGACAGCGTGACGGCCATGACTGCGACCCCTTTGCCCTACGCCTCCGAGCCCGTCGCCTCACCGTTCGGGTACGGCATCCATCACGTTCAGCTGGCCATCCCACCCGGTGCCGAAGACGAGGCGCGAAGCTTCTACATCGATCTGCTCGGCCTCCTCGAGGTCGCCAAGCCACCGGTGCTGGCCGCACGAGGTGGGCTGTGGGTGCGTGCCGATCGCCTTGAGATCCATCTCGGCATCGAACAGGACTTCCGTGCCGCGGCGAAGGCTCACCCGGGGATCTTGGTCACTGACCTGGACGCACTGGACGGTCACCTGACCGGCCAGGGCGTGGCGACAACCTGGGACGCCAACTTCCCCGGCATGCGCCGGTTCTACGTGCACGACCCCTTCGGCAACCGCATCGAGTTCCTCCAGCCTGCCACGGGGTGAGGGCTCCGTCCCCTCACCCGTAGTGGTACCGGCAGGCTGCGATGCGGATCTCGTCCTCGGTGACCTTGTGGACGAGGCGGTGCTCGTCGGTGATGCGGCGGGACCAGTACCCGGCGGGGTTGTGCCTCAGGGCCTCGGGCTTGCCGGTGCCCTCGCTGCCGTTCCGGGCGACGTCCTTGAGCAGGGTGTTGATCCGCTTGAGCACCTTGCGGTCCCGGGCCTGCCACCAGAGGTAGTCCTCCCAGGCGTTCTCGTCCCAGACCAGGCGCACGTCAGTCGGTCTCGATCAGCTCGTGCTCGGTGCCGCCGCCGGCCTCGAGGCGGTCCATGGCGTCGAGCAGGCGGCGGGCGTTGGCCGGGGGCCGCATCAGGTGGGTGGCCTCCGGGGAGGGCCCGCCGTCCGGGTGAGGGACTGGTGTGACGCCTTGGCGGCCGGCGCCGGTCATCGCGCTCAGGAGCCACCCCGTGAGGTCCACGCCGTGTGTGGCCCGAGCCCACTGTCCGGCACTCAGCAGGGCGATGGCCTGGTCCGTGGTGACGACGCCGAGGGGGTCGGCTCCGGTCGTGCGGGCGACGGTCTGCCGGGCGTCGTCCACGAGCGCCACGATGCGCTGCCGTCCGTCGGCCAGTCCCGTGGCGACGTCCGGGTCGCGCAGCCCCTCGGTGGAGAGGGTCAGGCGCGCGACGAGACGGGTTCCGGCGGACTGCTGCCAGTGCCCCAGGAGGTTCGCGATCAGGTGCTGTGGGCCGGGGGCGGTGTTGCCGTGGGTCGTGCGCGAGTCGCGGAGGGTCTCGACGAGGTCCTCCAGATCCGCGACGTCTCGCGCCGCCAGCCGGTCCACCACGCCCACGACGAGCTGCTGGCGGGTGCGGAAGTGGTTGGAGGTCGAGCCGGAGGGGAGTCCCGCCTCGGCATCGACCGCGCGGTGCGTCAGGCCGCGCATCCCTTCCCGTGCCAACACCTCGATGGCGGCGTCCGTCACTGTGTCTCGCCGGCTGCTGGCCGCTGGCTTGCTGTTCACCACGACAACTGTAGTTAACTACATCTGTAGTGGTCACCTTGGAGAGTGGGGCAATGATGGACGTCGTGGTGGGTGGTGGAATCGCCGGGCTGGCGACGGCCGTCGGGCTGGCCCGAGCCGGTCGTGCCGTCACGGTCCTGGAGCGGCGGGAACGGATCGAGGAGCTGGGCGCCGGGATCATCCTGTGGCCCAACGCCCTGCGCGCCCTCGGCGAGCTGGGGCTGCGGGAGCAGGTGCACGGCGTGGCGGAGCTCGAGGCCGTCGGCGGCTTGCGACGGCCGGACGGGGAGTGGCTGAACCGTGTCGACGGCCGGCGGTTCTCCGCGGCGCACGGCGAGGTGGCCGCCATCCACCGCGGGGATCTCATCGACCTGCTCCACGAGGCCGCCGTCGAGGCGGGGGTGGAGATCCGGTGCGGGCAGGAGGTGGTCGGCGTCGAGTCCGGCCCGCAAGGCGGCGCCACGGTCGTGGCGGCCGGTGGTCGGCACCTCGTCGCGGACCTCGTCCTCGGGGCGGACGGGTTGCGCAGCGCGGTGCGGGAGGCGGTGTTCCCCGCCGCAGGGGCGCCGCAGCCGACGGGCCTCACCGCCTGGCGCTGGGTCGTCGACGCCGAGGCGCCCGGGCTGCCGGCACCCCTCGTGCCGAGCGTCACGATCGGCGCCGGCACCGAGCTCGGGATCGTGCCCCTGCCCGGGAGCCGGGCGTACTGCTACTTCTCCAGCGTCCGGAGGCCTGACGGGACGACGCCGGGGCCCGAGCAGTGCCGGGAGTGGCACGACCCCATCCCCTCCCTTGTGGCCGCGGGTGAGGCCGGCGGCATGCTCTGCCACGAGCTCTGGGACCTCCCGCCACTCCCGAGCTTCGTCCACCCGAACCTGCCGGTGGCGCTGGTGGGCGACGCGGCCCACGCCATGACCCCGCACCTGGGGCAGGGGGCGGCGCAGGGGCTCGAGGATGCAGCTGCGCTGGCGTGCCTCGTGAAGACGACCGGCGACGCCCGTGAGTTGCTGGGCGCCTACGACCGGGAGCGAGGTGACCGGGCCCGCGCCGTCCAGCGGGCCTCCCGGCAGGCGATGGGGGCGCTCACGATCACGCACCCCGCCCTCGTCGCCGTGCGGGACGCCCTGATCAGGCTCCTGCCGGGCGTCGTCGTCGAGCGCGCGATGGCCCGCTGGGTGCGAACCGGCTGAGCGCGGCCTTGAGTGTTGGGGCGGGGATCTCGCTGGACGGCGCGGGTCGGCGAGGGACGATCGTGCGCACGGATGTGGAGGACGAGATCTCAGCGGGGTGGGCCGGGGTTGACCAAGCTGATCCGACGGCGACGATCGAGTACTTCCGGGCGTGGCGTGATCGCGACCCCGGCAGCGGGGTGCTCACCTTCGAGCTGGCCAGTGCCTATGACTGGGCCGGGCGGGAGCAGGAGGCGATCCCCCTCTACGAGCAGGCGATCCGGAGTGGGCTAGCCGCTGACCGTGATCGGCAGGCGCGCATCCAGCTGGGGAGCAGCCTGCGGAACGTGGGCCATCCGGCCGAGGCGGCGGAGGTCCTGCGCGGGGCGGTCGCGGACTACCCGGACAGTGGCGCCGCGGTCTGTTTCCTGACGCTGGTCACGGAGCGGCAGGTGGACGATGACGTGGCGGACTACCGTCGGCCACTCTCGGCCTATGCGCAGGAGCTGTGGGCCGAGGGCGGCTGACCGCCGAGCCCACGTGCGGCCCTGAGCCGGCTCCGCCTCAGAGCGCCTGGGCCCAGCGCCCGTGGTGGTGGGTGAAGTACGCCGGGGTGCCGTCCTGCGCGAGCACGAAGGACGACGCTCGTGGCGAGCGCGGCATGCCCGGCAGGATGCTCGCCCCCTCGTTGGCCAGCCACAGGTCCGCCTCGGCGCGCACCAGGTCGGCGAACTCCGCCCGCACCCGGGGCGGGACGTAGGCCAGGACGGCCGAGTGCTGCACCACCACCGTGGCTCCCGGGGCCGCCCGGCGGGCCTGCGCCACCAGTGCCGGCAGCCCGGCCAGGAGGTCACCCCGCACCAGGTGGATCTCCTCGCTCCGGGCCACACCCACCGCGGCCCGGAGCCGCTCGCGGCGCTCCTCGTGCTCCGGCCAGACGAGCGTCTCGAGCCAGTCCGTCGCCTCCCGGTCCCGGACGTCCAGCGGGTTGAGATCCAGCCCACCCCGCCACACCACCTCGGGCAGACGCTCCGGCGCGGGCAGGCCGCGCAGCTCGCACTCCAGCACCACGGACGAAGGCCCGTCCACGGGATCCAGGGTCAGCTCCGCGTCACCGGTGAAGCGGTAGGAGTACCGGTCGGGCAGCAGGCAGAGACCGGCGGCCGCACCCACCTCGAGGAGCGCGACGGGGCCCTCCACCCGGGACAGGGCCGGGAGCAGCGTGGCGCAGCGGGCGGCCTCGTTGGTCTGGGTCGACCGGCTCTCGATGGTCGATCGGACGGCCGGCCACCGGGTCGTCAGCACCTTGCGCAGCGGGGCGTAGTCGGGCCGGGAGGCCTCCGCCCCGTGCGCGCGGGCGGCCGCGAACACCAGATTCGGCTGGCGCTTGGGCTCGGGCAGCTCCGTGAGCAGGGCCAGCACCTCGTCGTCCTCGGCGACCCCGGCAGCCCAGGCGGTGAATACCGGCGAGTCCCCGGCCTCGTGCGCGGCGAAGTTCCGGTAGAAGTCCCGGGTCGGCAGGTCACCTTCGACAGAACGCATGCCGTCACGCTACGGCCGCGCGGCCCGGCGCCCCCAGCTTGGTCCACTCCAGCGTGTAGCGGAAGCCCAGCCGGCGGCGGAGGCGGGCGCCTGGCAGGGCGCTCCGGGCAGCTCGACGGATCTCCCCGACGCTCTCGGCGGGGTCGGCCATCGGTACCCTTCCCCAGGGAGGCGGACCCTGCGAGACCCACGGGTGGCGCACGTACCCGATGACGGGATTGGTCACCACCGAGGCCGCCTCCCAGGCCAGATCACTCGGGCTCACCGGGCGGGCGAGCCCGACGCAGAGAAACCTCCCGCCCGGGCGCAGGATCGCGGCGACCTGGCGCAGCGCCTCGTCCAGGTCGAGATGGTGCAGCACCGCGACCATCGTGACCAGGTCGACGCCCTCCCCCTCGGTGAGCTCCCCGAGGCGCGCGTCGTCGATGGTGACGTTCGGCAGGCCTGCGCAGCGGCGAGTGGCAGCCTCCCGCATCGCCGGGTCGATGTCGGTGGCGTGGACCTGCTCGAACCGCTCGGCCAGCAGGGCGGCCAGCTCGCCTCGTCCACATCCCAGGTCGAGTGCCCGGCCACGTCGTGCGGGGAGGCGGGTGAGGACCCACGGGTGGAACGCGTCGTTGTGGTTCCACGGGTGGCGGGCGTTCAGCCGGTCGAGCCAGTGGCCAGCCCTCCTCCGGGTGTCGTCCGGCGGGTGCGGGGTGCTCATGGGCCCACTGTGCCCGAGGCCCGCCGTCCGAGCCCTGGTCCGAAGGAGCCAGCCCGAGCTGGGGACCACCCCTCCGAACCCTTGCCCTGCGGAGGGTCCCCTGGCCGTCAGCCCTTCGCGTCGTAGGTGACCTCGACGGTCTCGAAGCCGGCGGCCCCCAGCAGGCTCTCCAGCATCGCCGTGGTGTTGACCTCGGCACGCTGGACCATGCCGGTGTCACCGCCCGTGGCCGCCTCGCGCATCTGCTCCACGGCCTTCTTCTGCGCCTCGGCCTCGAGCTCCGAGCCCTTGAAGCGGTCGGCCAGGCCCCGGTCGTGCTCCACCACGTAGGACTCCTCGACGTCGAGCGAGGGCTCGTCGAGCACCGGCTCGGGCAGGCTGACCTCGACCGTGCCCCCGTCCTCCGAGACGGTCACGCTCTGCTCCCCGAGGCCGGAGAAGTCCACCACCGCGTCCACCTCGCCCTTGCCGACGTAGAGGATCCGCTCGCCGCTGATCCAGCCCGGCAGGTGCTCGGTGTCCTTCTCCAGGTCCACCACGGTCTCGAAGTACCCGGTGGCGGCGTGGAACTCCTCGATGTCCTCCAGCTGCTTGAGCACCGACGGCCCGGTCCGGTCCACCGTCTCGGTCCCGAACGGGTTGAGCCGCTGGAGCATCCCGTCGTTGAACACGGCGAGGCCGACGACCAGCAGCGCCGCCACGGCGAACAGCGTGACGGCCGCCCACAGGCAGCCCATCAGCCCGCGGCCGCCGGAAGGGCCGCCGTCCATCGCCCTCGCGCCGGTGTCCCTGGTCATGGCGAGAACGGTATCCCTCGGTGTCGGCCCACCCCTCGATCGCTCCATCCCCGGCGATGACCTCTCCAGCGGGCGCTCCGCATCGTGTTGGGTCTCCTGCAGGGTTCCCGCTAACTTGGCGGCATGACCTTCGCGAACGTGGGGACCCTCGGGGTCAAGCCCGGACACCGTGACGACGTGGTGGCGATCCTGACCCGCCACAACCCGCAGCTGGCCGAGGCCGGCTGCCTCCAGTACGAGGTGGGCGTCGACGACGAGCACCCGGACACCGTCTTCGTCACCGAGCTGTGGGAGTCGGCCGAGGCGCACCGGGCCTCGCTGCAGCTGGACTCGGTGCGAGCCGCCATCGCCGAGGCGATGCCCCTGCTCTCCGGTGAGATGGGTGGCAGCCAGTTCACCGTGGTCGGCTCCCCGCTGCAGGGCTGACCCCGGAGCCGTCCGCCACCCGTCCCGTCCAGCCCTACGATCGGTGGCATGACCCAGCACCTGACCCTCGAGGACGACGGCCTGGTCGGTGAGTTCTCCGCCGGCAACCCGTTCGCGCCCGCCATCCTGGTGCTCTCCGGCTCAGGCGGTGGACACCCCGGCGCCCGCTACCTGTCGGTGCTCAACGGGGCGGGCTTCAACGTGCTGGCCCTGAGCTACTTCGGGGCCCCGGGCCTGCCCCAGGAGCTGCACGAGATCCCGCTGGAGTACTTCGACCGCGCCTTGGACTGGCTCCGGGCACACCCGGGTGTCGACGGGTACAACGTCTTCGTCCTCGCCCGCTCCCGGGGCACGGAGGCCGCCCAGCTCCTGGCGCTGCGCCGGCCCGAGGAGGTCACCGGCCTCCTGCTGGGGTCCCCGACCTACGTGGTCGTCAAGGCGTGGCCCGGTGAGGGGGCCGCCTGGACCCGCGGTGGCGAGCCCGTGCCCTTCCACCCCGAGGGCTGGCCGACCGGCCCCTTCCCCCTCGACGCTCCCGCCCGCATCCCGCTGGAGGAGTACCCCGGCCCGGTGCTGCTGGTCTCCGGCGGCGCCGACGAGGTCTGGCCCTCCCGGGACTTCGCCGAGGCGATCGTCGCCACTCGGCAGCCACCCCGGGTGACCGAGCACCTCACCTACCCCCACGCGGGGCACGGGGCCGGCACGCTGCTCACCCTCGACCCGGAGACCGCCCTGCTCCACGACGCCGTCGCCCACGGGGACGCCTGGCCGCGGGCCCTGGCCTTCCTCAACCGGCACCGCCGCTGAGGGGTGGGTCGGCCGGGGTCGCACGGGCACACGGTGAGAAACCGACCACAGTCGGACCGTCGAGGCATCGCACCAAGGTGAACGTTGGGTAACATTCCCGCACGATGCCGACCCTGCGCCAGATCACCGCGCCCACCCCGTTGGTGGTGGCGTTCGTGGTGCTCACCCTCCTGGCGCTCGGCCCCCTGACGCCCGTGGACGCCGCCCTGCACCGCCACTGGGTGCAGGACTTCACCCCGGAGCTCTACCCCTTCTTCAAGGTGCTGGACTCCATCGCGGGGCAGGCCGTCGCCCTGCCGGTCCTGCTGGCCGTCGCGCTGCCCCTGGCCCTCGCTGCACGGTCCTGGCGCCCGCTGGTCCTCGTGGGCCTCGTCGAGGCCGCGTTCTTCGGCGGCGTCGGAGGCCTCAAGGTGCTCTTCGCCCGCCCCGCCGCCAGCCGCGGCGACCCGGCCTTCTTCAATGGCGGCATCGGCGACATGGGCCTGCACGGCATCAGCTACCCCTCGGGCCACGCCTCCGAGGCGGTCCTCCTGTACGGCATGGCCGTCTACCTGTTGTGCACCCAGCTGCCGGTGAAGCGGGAGATGCGCCGAGCCCTGGTGGTGGTGTGGGGCGGCATCATCCTGCTGGCCGTCTCGGTCTCCTACGCGCTGGGGTTCCACTGGGTCAGCGACCTGATCGGTGGTGTCATCGCGGGCGGCCTGATGCTCCACGCGGTGATCCGGCTCGACCGCTGGCACGCCGTCCGGCAGCTCACCAAGGGCCCCTCCGGGCCGCGGATCCTCCACACCCCGCCGCCGGCGCAGGTCCTCGCCTGGCCCGCCGGTCTCGACGCGGTGAACCGCCGGCAGCGGGCCGAGCGCCTCAGCGGGGACGCCGGCCGAACGCCAGCGGCTCGCGGCTGACCAGGTAGGTCGCCCAGCTGAGCTGCCGCACCGACCCGTCCTGGCGGCGGACGACGCGCAGCAGCTCGCCCCGCTCCCGGCCGGAGACGGTCCGGTACAGGTCCTCCTCGACGTGCTCGAAGACCGCCGGCGGCACATCAGGCCCGGCACCGGCCATCCGCGCCTCCAGCTTCCCCTCGCGCACCGAGAAGATGACGTGCGAACCCTCGGTGTACCAGTGGCCGAGCAACTCCTCGAGCTCCTCCGGCACGGAGCTCCCGGGCGTCCACGGCGCCCCGGCGGCGGGCTCGGCCTCCTCCAGCGCCCCGGCCAGCTCGACCGCGAGGGCCATCGGGTCCGGGGCGCTCGTGCTGTTCATGAAGGCCAGCCCTCCGGTGCCGGACTCGCGGTGGGTGAACACCCCCGTGATGTGGCCCGGCATCCCACCGGTGTGGCCCACGAGGATCCGCTTCCCGGAGCGCACCAGGAAGAAGCCCAGGCCCATCGTGACCGTCCATCCGCGGGGGTCCACGACGGTCTGCGGCTGGGTCATCTCCTCCAGCGTGTCCGGGTGGAGGACGGCCTCGTCGGGCTGGGCCACGAAGGCCGACCAACGGGCCATGTCCGCCGGGGTGGAGGCCAGACCGCCGCAGGGGGCGGTGCCGCGGAAGTCCGGCACCGGCTCGGCCACCGGCACGTCGGTGAAGGGCGGCACGAAGTAGCCCTGCACCGGCAGGCGGGTGGGGTGGGTGAAGCCGACCGTGGTGTCGCGCAGGCCGAGCGGGTCCAGCAGGCGGCGCTGCAGCGACTCCTCCCAGCTGCAGCCGTCCAGCTGGGCGACCATCTCGCCGAGCAGGCAGTACATGAGGTTCGAGTAGTGCCAGCGGGTGTGCGGGCGGCCCACCCGCTCCGCCCGGGCGTACTCGGTGACCAGCTGGTCGGCCTCGGGGAAGGCCAGCGTCTTCCACACGTCGCCGTGGGGCTCGCGCTGCATGCCCGAGACGTGGGCCAGCGCGGAGCGGACGGTCACCTCGTGCTCCGGGGTGGGCGAGGCGCCGGGCAGGTGCTGGCCGAGGGGGTCGTCCAGGTCGAGAAGGCCCTCGTCGCGGGCCTGCATCACCATCACCGCGGTGAAGGTCTTGGTGTTGGAGGCCACGAGGTACTGGTCGTGCGCGGTGGCCGCCCGGTCCCGGTGCCGCCCGGCCCCGTGGGCACCGATGCCGGCCGACCACAGCAGCTCCCCGCCGCGCTGCACGCCGGCGAAGAGCGCCGGGACCCGGCCGCTGGTCTGCGCCTCCAGGGCGATGCCGTGGAGGCGGCGGGCGGTGTCGGGGCGGACGCGGGGGCCGGTGGGGTTCGTCATGGCCCGACGGTAGCCACTCAGCGAGGGTGTGGGAACACCCGGCGGTCGGGTTCCGTTGTCCCCGGTGTACCCGGCGCTGGCGCGCCACCCCGAGACACCGAGGAGGCCACCGTGGCCACCGTTGAGCTGACCGCCGAGAACTTCGAGAAGACCATCCTGGAGAACCCGATGGTCGTGGTGGACTTCTGGGCCACCTGGTGCGGCCCGTGCAAGCAGTTCGGCCCGATCTTCGAGGAGGCCTCCGAGCAGCACGAGGACATCGTCTTCGGCAAGGTCGACATCGACGCCCAGCCGCAGCT
Source organism: Kytococcus aerolatus (assembly GCF_900187395.1). Classification (GTDB taxonomy): domain Bacteria; phylum Actinomycetota; class Actinomycetes; order Actinomycetales; family Dermatophilaceae; genus Kytococcus; species Kytococcus aerolatus. The sequence continues at coordinate 1,229,394 of NZ_FYEZ01000001.1, read as the reverse complement.
GGCCGGTGCCCTGGGCATCCAGTCGGTGCCCACCACCATGGCCTTCCGCGAGCAGATCGGCGTCTTCGCCCAGCCCGGCGCGATGCCGGCCAACGCCCTCGACGAGGTGCTGACTGCCGTCAAGGGTCTGGACATGGACGAGGTCCGTGCCCAGGTGGCGCAGGAGCAGGCCGCCGCCCAGCAGGCCCAGGGCCAGCAGTCCGCGCCGAACGCCGAGGGCACCCAGGCCGCCGGCGGTGCCGACCCGGCCAACCCCTTCGGCTGAGCCCGCTCGGTCGTCGGAGGAGGGGCGCTGCACCTCTCCCGCGACCGGCTCCTCACGCACGTGGCCCGGGACCTGCAGGTCCCGGGCCACGCCGCATAGGCTGGCCCGGTGCTGAACTCATCGGACATCGCCCAGACCCTTGACCTGGCCGCTGACGCCGTGCCGCAGGAGCTCCGGGGAGCGCCCGGCATCGTGGCGGTGACGAACGACTCCCGCGAGGTCGAGGCCGGGTGCGCCTTCGTGGCCGTCCCCGGGTTCAAGGCCGACGGGCTGCGCTTCGCCCCCGGCGCCCTGCGGGACGGTGCTGCGCTGGTGGTGGCCGAGCGCGAGTGGCCGACCGCGGCCGACCGCGAGGCCGACCCGTCCATCGCCGAGCTGGAGGCCGACGGGCCGCTGCCGGTGGTCCGGGTGCCGGACGCCCGGCTGGCGCTGGGCCTGCTGGCCGCCGCCGTGGAGGGCCACCCCAGCCGCACGATGCGGGTGCACGGCGTCACCGGCACGAACGGCAAGACCACCACGAGCTATGTCCTGTACAACCTGCTCGTCGGCATCCTCGGCGCCCAGAAGGTGGGGCTCTCCACGACCGTCGAGGTGATCGTCGACGGCATCGCCCGCCCCTCCCAGCGCACCACCCCGGAGGCCCCGCTGGTGCAGCAGAACCTGCGCCGCATGGTCGAGGCCGGGGCCACCGACGCCGTCCTGGAGACCTCCAGCCACGGCCTGGAGCTGCACCGCGTGGCCGGGGTGGAGTACGCCTCGGCGATCTTCACCAATCTCACCCGGGACCACCTGGACATCCACGGCGACATGGAGTCCTACTTCCAGGTGAAGCGCCAGCTCTTCGAGCGCGCGGACGGTCCGAAGGCCACGAACGTCGACGACGAGTACGGTCGCCGCCTGGCGGAGGACTTCCCGGAGGCGGTCACCTTCGGCACCTCCGAGGAGGCCGACTACCGCATCGTCGAGCCCATCGAGCTCACCCTGGAGGGGATGGGCTTCACGCTGCGCACCCCGCGCCACGGGGAGCTGCGCCTGGAGCCGCCGCTGGTGGGTGACTACAACGCCCTCAACGTGGCCGGCGCGGTGGCGGTCGCGCTGGAGTGCGGGCACGACGCCGGCGCCGTCGTCGAGTCGGTGCGGGGCCTGGCCCAGGTGCCGGGGCGTTTCCAGCGCATCCCGGAGGCGGCCGAGCACGGGTTCATGGCGGTGGTGGACTACGCCCACACCGAGGTCGGTCTGGAGCTGGTGCTCACCGTGGCCCGGAAGATCGCCGACATGTCGGGCGGGCGCCTGCTCTGCGTCTACGGCGCCGCCGGCGAGCGCGACGCGGCCAAGCGCCCGCTCATGGGTGAGGTGGTCTCCCGCATCGCGGACGTCGGCATCATCACCACCGACGACCCGTACGAGGAGGACCCTGCGACCATCGCCGACGAGGTCATGGCCGGTGCGGATCCGGCGGACACGCACATCACCCTCGACCGGCGCGAGGCCCTGCTCGAGGTCGTGGCCATGGCCCGGGAGGGTGACGTGGTCATCGCCTGCGGCAAGGGTGACGAGCCCTTCCAGCACATGCCCGGCGGCGACGTGGACCACCACGACCCGACGAGCATCCGCGAGGGCCTGGCCCGCCGCTGAGCGGGGCTGCGGTGGTCCGGCGCCCGGCCCGGCGCGGCAGGGTCAGGCCTGCGGTGCGTCGGCCTCCACCGCGAAGCTGGCCCGGTAGGCGCCGGGCAGCAGGTCGCCGATCGGGACGCTGCGCAGGTGCTCCCCGGTGGTGCCGGCCTCACCGGGCACGATGACGCGGCAGCCCGGGTGGTAGTCGGCGAGCACCTGGCGGTCGCGGCCGCAGGGGGCCAGCACGCCGCGCCCGTGGTTGCCGACGGCCACGATGGTGGTGACGACTCGGCCACCGGCGGCGCGGGCGCTCCCGAGGGCGACCAGCTCGGCGCAGGGGCCGCCGGTGAAGTGGGAGAGGTTCACGCCCGCGTGGAGGCGCCCGTCGTCGGTGCGGACCGCGGCGCCGACCGTGTGGATCCCGTCCTGGTCGACCGTGGTGGTGTCGGTCTGCGCGTCGATGGTGCGGGTGGCCAGCTCCACCAGCTGCACGTCCTCTTCGGTCAGCGGGCGGGCGTTCGGGAAGGTCATGCCCGCGAGGCTAGCCGCGGCCGCAGGGTGCCAGGTCCGGCTCAGCCCACCGAGAGGCGCACCGGTAGGCATCTCAACGGTCCCCCGCCGCGAGAACCGCACCGGTACGCACCTCGACAGTCGACATGCGCACTGGTGCGGATTTCGGTGAGGGGTGACAGGCGAGAACGGAACCGGTGCGCTTCTCGCCTGTCGCGGCGGTGCGGGGACCGCCCACACCCGGCGAGAGCGAGCCCTCGGGCCAGCACCCGCCCCTCAGGCCAGCTTCTCGCCGGCCAGGACGCCGGCCAGGTCGTCATCGCCTGCGCCGCTGACGAGGGGCCGCGCCTCCTCACCGCAGGCCGAGGGGGTTGACAGACCCGGCCTACCAGTGCGTGAGGGTGCTGCCGAGGATCGTGCCGGTCGCACAGCCGGCCAGAACCCGGACGACCAGCGATCGCAGATCCTCGCCCCGCATCGCGTCGGAGACCCAGACGCTCACGGCCCACGCGGCGTACCCCAGGACCAGGCACACGGTCAGTACCGTCCCCGGTGGCTCGGGGAGTGTCCAGGAGCCGAAGCGGATGGCCCGTGCCGCGACCACGCCGAGGACGACGCCGCCCGTCGCCACCACGTGCTGCGCGAGTGACCAGAAGGGGACGTTCCGTCCACTGCTGCGGGCGCGCCACGCGAGGACGACATGGGTCACGCTGATCACCAGCGCCACCCCCAGAGTCAGGGCTGCGGCCATGATCGGTGGCCCTCAGCCCAGCTTCTCGCCGGCGAGGACGGCCTCGACGTCGGCGGCCGGGACCTCGGCGATGCTGGCGTGGCGCCAGGCGGCGTCGTTGGTGCGGTCGATGAGTACCGCGCGCACGCCCTCGGCGAAGTCGCCGGACTGGAGCATCCCGTGGGCCATCTTCGTGTCGCGGGCCAAAACGCCAGCCAGGTCGTCACCGGCGGCGGCACGCAGCCCGGCCAGGGTGGCGGCGACGGAGAGCGGCGACCGGGTGCCCAGCAGCTCGGCGGCCTTCGCAGCGCCCTCGGTGCCGGCCTCGCCCTCGGCGGTCAGACGCTCCACGATGGCCGCGGCGTCGTCTCCGGCGTAGCAGCGCTCCATCCACTCGGCCTGCCCGGCCAGCGCCGACTCGCCCTGCTCGTACTCGCCGCGCAGCGCCTCCACCAGCGCGTCGGCGGACTCGCCACCGCCCAGCCGGTCGACGATCGCCTCGGGGTCCAGGGCCTCGGCGGGCACCACGACGTCGGCCAGGCCCAGCTCGACGGCGTCGGCGCCGTTGAAGCGGTCACCGGTCAGGGCCACGTGCGTGCCCAGCTCGCGCGGGGCGCGGGCCAGCAGGTGCATGGCGCCCACGTCGGGGAACAGGCCGATGCCGGTCTCCGGCATGGCGACCTTCGCGTCGGCGGCCACGAGCCGGTGGCTGCCGTGCGCGCTGATGCCGATGCCGCCACCCATGACCGGGCCGTGCATGAGGGCCACGTAGGGGATCGGGTAGTCGGCGATCTGCTGGTTCATCGCGTACTCGGTGGCCCAGAACTCCTCGGCCCCGGCCAGGTCGCCGGAGACCGCGGACTCGCGCAGCACCTTGATGTCACCACCGGCGCACAGGCCCTTGCCCTCGCCGGAGACGACCACGGCGCGCGGCTTCTCGTCGGCCTCGGCCCATTCGGTGAGCTGCTCGCCGATGGCCGCGCACATCTCGGTGGTCAGGGCGTTGAGCGCCTTCGGCCGGTTGAGGTGGATGCGGGCGACGCCGTCGCGCACCCCGAAGAGCACCTCGTCGGTCTGCGGGGCGGGGGTCATCTCGGTGGTGCCGGCCATGGGTTCCTCCTGGGTCGTGGGGTGCGGTCAGCTCGCCACAGCGTGGCACACAGGGGCGATCGCGGTCCGAGCGGAGGCGGCGGACCGGGCCGGCCGTCGCGGGGCCACCGAACGGCCCGGCGTAGACTCGGGCGCACGTGTTCCGGGGTCGGTGAGATTCCGAACCGGCGGTGACAGTCCGCGACCCGTCCGCAGCCAGCGAACGGTTGACTGGGTGGAACTCCCAGACCGACGGTGAAAGTCCGGATGGGAGGACCACGTGCGGCGTCGTTTTGCGGCGCCGTGGACGGCACAGCAGCGTGAGCCGTGCATCACCGGGCGTTCGCCGCCTGGGTAGGACGCACTGCGCGCCCAGCCGCTGCCATCCGTCGTGGGCCCACGCCCCGTTCCCCGGTGCACCCGGGCCGCCCGACCGGGCCGCCCGCCGCGTGACCGCAGTGAGGACGACCGTGAGCACCACCCCCGCCACCTCCATCTGGGAGACGCCGATGCGGCGTGCCCTGGAGCTGGCCGCCCGAGGGCCCGCCGTGGACCCCAACCCCCGCGTCGGCTGCGTGCTGCTCGACGCCGCGGGCCACACCCTCGGCGAGGGCTTCCACCGGGGCGCCGGGACCCCGCACGCCGAGGTGGCCGCGCTCGCCGATGCCGCTCGCCGGGCCGGAGGTGGGGAGGCCGCCCTCGCCGAGGCGGGGGCCCACCGGCTGCCGGCCGGCACCACCGCCGTGGTCACCCTCGAGCCCTGCAACCACACCGGCCGCACCGGACCCTGCGCCGAGGCGCTCCTGGAGGCTGGCGTCGCCCGCGTGGTCATCGCCCAGACCGACCCGACCCCGCTGGCCGCCGGAGGCGCCGAGCGCCTGCGATCCGCCGGCGTCGAGCTGCTCACCGGTCTCCTGGCCGACGAGGCCGAGCAGCTGAACCCCTGGTTCACGCAGTCCGCCCGCCTGGGCCGCCCCGTGGTGACGCTCAAGCTGGCCAGCACCCTCGACGGCCGGGTCGCCGCCGCCGACGGCACCAGCCAGTGGATCACCGGCCCCGCGGCCCGCCTCGACGTCCACCGGCAGCGCGCCACCGCCGGCGCGATCGTCGTCGGGACCGGCACCGCGCTGGCCGACGACCCGCAGCTCACCGTCCGGCTGCCCGAGGACGACCCGGCCCGGGCCCTGCTCCGCGTGCCCGCCCCCGCCGCGGACGACGCCTCCGGCTCGGCCACCCTCCGCCAGCCGCTGCGCGTCGTCGTCGGCACCCGGGAGCTCCCCGCCAGCGCCCGGCTGCGCGACGACGCCGCCGAGACCCTGCTCCTGCCCACCCACGACCCGGCCGAGGTGCTCGCCACCCTGGCTGGGCGCGGCATCCACCACGTCTGGCTCGAGGGAGGCCCCACCCTGGCGGCGGCCTTCCTGCGCGCCGGGCTGGTCGACCGCCTGGTGCACCACCTCGCCCCGGCCCTGCTCGGCGCCGGCGCGGGAATGGTCAGCGACCTCGGCATCGGCACCATCGCCGAGATCGACCGCTGGCAGCTGCAGGAGGTCGCCCGTCTCGGCGACGACCTGCGCCTCACGCTCACGCCGGGACCCGCCGGCCCCCACACGCCCACCCCCTCTGGAGAGGACGCCTGATGTTCACCGGAATCATCGAGGAGCTCGGCCGGATCGAGGCCATCGAGCCCGCCGGCGACGACCTCCGCCTCACCGTGACCGGCCCCGTCGTGACGAGCGACGCCGCCCCCGGCGACTCCATCGCCGTCAACGGGGTCTGCCTCACGGTCACCGAGCTCGGCACCACCGACGGGCAGGGCTGGTTCGCCGCCGACGTCATGCCCGAGACGCTCACCCACTCCTCGCTCGGCGCCCTGGAGCCCGGCAGCCCGGTCAACCTGGAGCGTGCCGTCCGGGTGGACGCCCGCCTCGGCGGCCACATCGTGCAGGGCCACGTCGACGGCGTCGGCCGCATCGCCCAGCGCACCCCCGGCGACCGCTGGGAGGTCGTGCGGGTGGAGATCCCCGCCGAGCTCGCCCGCTACGTGGTGCACAAGGGCTCCATCACCCTCGACGGCGTCTCGCTCACCGTGAGCGGGATCGGCGAGGACTGGCTCGAGGTGAGCCTCATCCCCGAGACCCTCGAGCGCACCACGCTCGGCGCCGCTGCCGTGGGCACCCCGGTGAACGTGGAGGTCGACGTGCTGGCCAAGTACGTCGAGAAGCTGACCGGAGGCACCCGATGAGCGCACAGCCCGCCCCGCAGCCGGGCGCCGCCCGCGACTACCCGGCGCTCGCCGCAGCCCTGGAGGCCCTGCGGGCCGGCCGTCCGGTGCTCGTCCTGGACGACGAGGACCGCGAGAACGAGGGCGACGTCATCCTCGCCGCCGAGGTGCTCACCCCCGAGTGGATGGCCTGGACCATCCGCCACACCTCGGGCTACGTGTGCGCCCCGATGCCGGCCGAGCGCGCCGAGGCCCTGGCGCTGCCGCTCATGGTCCGCGACAACGCCGACCCGTTCCGCACCGCGTACACCATCACCGTCGATGCGGCGCAGGGCGTGACCACCGGCATCAGCGCCGCCGACCGCACCCACACGCTGCGCACCCTGGCCGACCCGGCCGCCACCCCCGAGGCGCTCGTCCGCCCCGGCCACGTGGTCCCGCTGCGGGCCCGCGCCGGAGGCGTCCTGGAGCGCCCCGGGCACACCGAGGCCGCCGTCGACCTGTGCCGCCTCGCCGGGCTGGAGCCGGTCGGCGTCATCGCCGAGCTCGTCCACGACGACGGCACGATGATGCGTGCCGACGGGGTGCGCGCCCTGGCCGCCGAGCACGACCTGCCGGTGCTCACCATCGAGGCGCTGCGCGCCTGGCGGACCGTCCACGACCGCCTCGACGCGGTGGCCGCCGCCCGGCTGCCCACCCTCCACGGCGAGTTCACCGCGCACGCTTGCCTGGACCGGCTCAGCGGGGTCGAGCACCTGGCGCTCGTCGCGCCGGGCGTCGACCCGGCGGGCGTGGTCCCGGTCCGGGTTCACAGCGAGTGCCTCACCGGGGACGCCCTGGGCTCGCTGCGCTGCGACTGCGGGGCCCAGCTGGAGGACGCCCTGGCCGACGCGCAGGCCCGCGCCGGCGTCGTGCTCTACGTGCGCGGCCACGAGGGGCGCGGCATCGGTCTGGCCGCCAAGATCGCCGCCTACGCCCGACAGGACGCCGGGGCGGACACGGTCGACGCGAACACCGAGCTCGGCCTACCGGTGGACTCCCGCGAGTACGCCGTGGCCGCCGCGATGCTGGCGCACCTGGGCGTCGAGCGGGTCGAGCTCACGACGAACAACCCGGCCAAGGTGGACGCGCTCCGGGCCCTCGGGGTCGACGTGGCGGCCACCCGGCCCAGCGTCGTGGGGGTCACCGAGCACAACCTCGGCTACCTGACCACCAAGCGGGACCGGATGGGGCACACCCTCCCCGCCCGCCTCGACGTGTCCCACGCCACGTCCGCCGCGCCGCGATCCGAGTTGTCGGAACGCCCCGGGACGCGCGACGGTGGGAGCAAGCCGTCGCACCCCGCGATCGACCCACACCCGACGACTGACACGACCGACCCGGCCGGTGCGGCCGAGCGGTCCCGACCCCACGGAGGAGACGCATGAGCGGCGCCGGTTCGCCCACCCAGGACATCGCCACCCGACTGAAGGCAGAGCTCGCGGAGGACCGCGCCGACGGTGCCCTCCCGCTGCGCGTCGCCGTCGTGGCCGCCAGCTGGCACACGCAGGTCATGGACGGCCTGCTCGACGGTGCCCTGAAGGCCCTGGCCGAGCTGGAGATCACCCCCCACGTCCTGCGCGTGCCGGGCTCCTTCGAGCTGCCCGTCGCCGCCTCCCGCCTGGCCCGCACGCACGACGCGGTGGTGGCCCTCGGCGTGGTCATCCGCGGCGGCACCCCCCACTTCGAGTACGTCTGCTCGGCGGCCACCCAGGGCCTGACCGACGTCTCGGTCTCCAGCGGCGTGCCGGTCGGCTTCGGCCTGCTCACCTGCGACACCGAGGAGCAGGCCCTCGACCGCGCCGGGCTGGAGGGCTCCAGCGAGGACAAGGGGGCCGAGGCCGCCCTGGCGGCCGTCGACACCGCCGCCTCGCTGCGTCGCGCCCGCGCCACCTTCGGCTGAGGCGGGCGCTGCGTAGACTCCGGCCCCATGGGTAAGGCATCTCGTCGCAAGAACCGCGACGCCAAGGGTCCGAAGCTCCTCCCCGCGCCGTTCGAGGCGCGCCCGTTCGAGGGGCTGCCGCACGAGACCGAGTGGGTCGCGATGCGGGAGATCATCCCCGCCGCCACGGCCACCGTGACCGTCCGCGTGCCGGAGGACGCCGCCCCCGAGGGTGCGCCGGCCCCGGCGTGGGCCGGTCTCGAGGCGGGCAGCGAGCACGAGGTCACCCTGGCGACCGTGCTGCCGCTGGCTTGGCCGGGTCTCCACCGGGCCGAGGGCGACGCGCTCACGGCGCTGCAGACCGGGTCGACGACCGGTGACCCGAGCCGCGACATCGCGCAGGCGATCCTCACCACCCTGGCGGCCCAGCCCGGTCAGCCGGTGACCACCCTGCCGCAGGCCATGGCCCACACGCCGCGGCTGCAGGACATCGTCGTGAGCGACGCGATGGTGCCCGAGCTGCGCGAGGACTTCGGCTTCTGGGTCTCCGGCGACGGGGACGCCCTGGACGACGCCGGGCAGCTCTCGCTGGAGCGGGCCAACGAGGCCATCGTGCCCACCGAGCGCCTGGACTCCGTGGACTCCGCCTTCTGGTGCCGGATGGGTGACCGCACCTACATCCGCTGGCTGCTGCCGCACACCGAGGACGCCGCCACCACCGCGCTGGCCCGGCTCAAGGCCGCCGGGGAGCACACCCTGGGCGGGGAGTCGACCCTGCTCGGGGCCTTCCGCGCCGCGGGTGTGCTCGTGCCGGTCTTCGAGGTGGACCCCGCCGTGGACCCGCAGGAGTGGAACGCTCCGCTCGGGGAGCTGGCCGCCCGCCTGGAGGCCCGTCTCGGCGACGACAGCCCGCTCACCCCGGACGAGCGCCGCGCCCGTGAGGGCTTCTCCAGCCGGCAGGTCACCATCCGCTGACCCCCCCCGGCGGGAGGGGGCAGTCAGGCCCACGGTCCTCGCCGCAGACCCACCGCTCTACCTCAGAATCACCGTGAGAGAGCCGTGATTCCGGGGTGGAGCGGTGGGTCTGCGTTGTGGGCGGCCCAGGGGCCCGGGCGGTCAGGCGGAGAACTCGCAGAAGCTCTCGTAGTGGTCGTCCGTCCAGTACCAGTGCTCGGGGTCGGTGTCGCCGGAGCGGGGGGTGGTGTCCCCACCGGTGACGATGCGTCGGGCGCCTCGATCCGACTCGCCCGGCGTGGGGACGGTGTACTCGGCGTAGTAGCCGTGGTCCTCGTCGGGCAGCAGGCCCTCGCGGTTGCCGAAGGTGCTGCCGTCCTTGTCGGGGTGCTCGAAGGATCCCCCGTCGTCGATCATGTCGACGACCTCCCTCGCCTCGGGGGTCAGCTCGTCCGGGTCACAGGCCTCGACGCCGCTGCCGTCCCCACCGCCCCCGCTGCTCAGCCCGTCCCGTCCCGGCAGGCCATCACGACCGAGGAGCAGGATGGCGGCCAGCGCGCAGAAGAGCAGGATCCGCAGCACCATCGACGCCCCGGAGATGCCACTCAGGCGACGCCGTCCCCCGTGGGGCAGGGGACTCATGCGCTCTCCTCGTCGGCCAGCTGCCCGGCGATGAGGTCGCTGGCCACCATGACCTTCAGCCCCCGCGACCCGCGCCCGGTCTCCGCGGCGACCTCGGCCAGGAGCTCGATCAGGTCGGCCACCGCGTCGGACTCCAGCCCCGCGGCCGCCGCGGGCGTCCACACGAGCAGCGTGCCGGCCGAGTCCTCGTCCCGGTCCGGGAGATCGCGCAGGGCGTCGGCGAAGGCGTCCCAGCTCGTCGCGGCGTTCCCCGGGAGGTCGAGCTGGTCGGCCAGCGTCCGCTGCACCGCACGGGCCTCCACCTCTTCGGCGCTGCCCCCCAGCAGGACCGCCCAGCCCAGCGTGCGGGCCGTCGCCGCGTCGAGCTCGGCCTCGTCCGCGGGCACCACGGCCAGCGGCTCGGCGCCGGTGAGGAAGCGGGCGACCGGGGTGTCGGGCGAGGGCGTGCCGGAGGGCTGCGCAGCGAGGGAGGACATGCCGCCATGATGCCTGCCCGCACCCGGTCCCCCTCGCACGAGGCCCCGCATCCGCCCCGGGGGCGGCGCCGCACGCCCCCGGCCGGCCACCACCTCGGTGCGTATCCTTGGCAGGGTGTCTGACCAACTCCAGAACGCCCTGCTGATCGCGGCCGTCGTGTGTGCGGTGCTCGCCCTGTTGCTGGGCGGGTGGCTGGTGGCGCAGGTGACCTCCCTGCGCCGGCAGCGCTTCGTCTCCGTGCGCGCCCTGGCCGAGGGTTCCCGTCGCTCGCTGTCGAGCCGCCAAGGGGAGCAGCCGCGCTTCGCGGCCCCGGCGGTGCGGACGGGTGTGGACTCGCTGGCCCTCAAGCGCGCCCTGGACCGGGCCGCCAGCCGCCAGCAGAAGGCGCTGGAGCAGATGAGGGCCGAGATCGAGGACGCGCGACGGCAGGTGCAGGAGGTGAGCCGCGAGTTCGGCAGCGTCCGCCAGCAGGCCTCCACGGACACGCAGTCGATCCAGCAGGTCAGCACCCAGACCACCTCCCGGGTGCAGACCATGGAGGAGCAGGTGGAGTCGCTGCGCACCCAGATCGAGTCGCTGGGCTCCCAGCTGAACCGGGCCGAGCAGCAGATCGGTGAGCACGAGCAGGCGGTCGGTCGGCTCGGCCACGCCACCGACGAGCTGCGCACCCGGCAGGACTCCTCGCTGGAGGACCTCCGCTCCCAGCAGCAGTCCGAGACGCAGGCCATCCGCACCCTGGCGCAGAACGAGACCCAGGAGCTCCGGGCCCGGCACGAGGAGACCCGGCAGGACCTCCGGGCCCGGCAGGAGGAGGCCCAGCGGGAGCTGCGCCGCCTGGAGGACGAGCAGGTCGCCCTGACCGAGGCCGTGCGCAAGGACCGCTCCCTCGTGGACGTCCTCGACCGCGGCCTGGGCGGTGTGGCCACGGCGGTCGACGAGCTCCGGGCCGGGCAGAGCGCGGTGAGCGAGCGCGCGGAGCGCCTCGACCAGCGGGTCGGGACGGTGGAGCAGGAGCTCGGCGGTCGCGTCGACACGGTGGAGCGCAGCCTGGCCGACCGGATCGAGCAGGCCGTGGGCCAGCTCGCCGAGCGCATCGGGGGCGTGGAGCAGGGCCTCGGTGAGCGGGTCGGGACGGTGGAGCAGGACCTCGGGCAGCGCATCGGTCTGGTGGACACCGAGGCCCGCTCGCAGGCCGAGCGGCTCGTCACCCTGGAGGGCCACGCGGAGAAGGCCGACTCCCGGCTGGTCTCCCTCGACGAGGCCGTGCGCGAGCTCTTCGGCGTCACCGCCGCCCACGACGAGCGCATCAAGGTCACCGAGCACCGCACCACCGGTGCCATCGCCGACATCGCGCTGGTCCGGTACGACGCCTTCGGCGACATGGGCGGGCGCATGTCCTTCTCCGTGGCCCTCCTCGACGCGGTGGGTGATGGCATCGTCATCAGCAGCCTCAACGGCCGGGCCCACTCGCAGACCTACGCCAAGAGCGTCACCGAGGGTCGGGGCAACACGAAGCTCACCGACGAGGAGCTGCAGGCCGTGACCGCCGCACGCGGGATGGACAGCCGGAACGTCGCGCGTCAGTGATCTGAGCGCACCCGGACGGTGAGCGCCCCGGGCAGCACCCGGGCGGCCATCCGCGTGACCCGGCCGAGGGGGTCGCCGTCCACCTGGGCGGGGGTCGGCTCGGCCAGGCGCACGTCCACCCGGTCGCCCTGGTGGTAGGTGGCGTTCTGCCCGCCGAGGCTGCCGCGGGTCAGCATGCTGGCGGCCACGCCGGGCCAGCCGGTGATGCCCCGGGGGGCCACGATCGCGGTGTCCAGCCGGCCGTCGTCCACCAGGGCGTCCGGCAGCACGGGCATGCCGCCCTGCACGCGCCCCACGTTCCCGAAGACCACGCTGCGCACCTTCCGGGTCACCAGCTCCTCGTCGTCGAGCCGGATGCCGGCCACCACCGGCTGGTCGCCGGAGAGCCGCACGGCCGAGCCCAGGTAGGCCAGCCATCCCATCCGGCGCTTCACCTCGGCGTCGGTGGCCTCCATGACGGCGGCGTCCATGCCCACCCCGGCCATCACGAGGAAGTGCTCCTCGTGGAGGGTCCCGTCCTCCTCCCAGGCGCGCACCTGGCCGACGTCGATGCGCCGGTCCCGCCCGGTGATCGCCACGGCCAGCGCCTCCCGCCGGGAGTGGACGGGCAGGTCGAGATTCCGGGCCAGGAGGTTGCCGGTGCCACCGGGCACGAGGCCGAGCGGGACGTCGGTGCCGATCAGCGAGCTGGCCACGGCGCGGACCGTGCCGTCACCCCCGACCGGGACGACGAGATCGCAGCCGGCCTCCAGTGCCCGCTCGGTCTGCGTACCGCCGGGGTCCTCCACGGTGGTGAGCGCCCACCACGGGTCGTCCCAGCCGTGCTCGCGGCAGACCTGGGTGAGCTGGTGACGCAGCAGGTCGACGTCGGGGAACTTCACCGGGTTGGCGATGACGGCAGCGCGTCGCAGGGCGCCGTGGGGGCTCCGCACAGGGTCCCTCCTTCCGTGGGGGCCGGGGGTGCGCGTGGTGGCGCCCACGGTACGCGGGGACGGCGGGGGCCGGGCGATAGTCTGGCCGGGTGATCGACATCCGAGAGCTCCGTGAGAATCCCGACGTCGTCCGCGCCAGCCAGCGCGCCCGAGGGGAGGACGAGTCCCTGGTCGACCGCGTCCTGGAGGCCGAGCAGCAGTCCCGCGCGAAGCTGGCCGAGTTCGAGCGGCTGCGCGCGGAGCAGAAGACCTTCGGCAAGCAGATCGCCCAGGCCCCGGCCGAGGAGAAGGCCGAGCTGGCCGCCCGCGGCAAGGAGCTGGCCGCCCGCGTGAAGTCCCTCGAGGCCGAGGCGAACGCGCTCGGCGAGGAAGCCGAGCGCCTGCTGCGCCGGATCGGCAATGTCATCAAGGAGGGCGTCCCGGCCGGTGGGGAGGACGACTTCGAGCTCCTCCAGGAGGTCGGCACCCCGCGCGACTTCGCCGCCGAGGGCTTCGAGCCCCGGGACCACCTCGCGCTGGGCGAGATGCTCGGCGCGATCGACATGGAGCGCGGGGCCAAGGTCTCCGGCTCCCGCTTCTACTTCCTCACCGGCATCGGCGCCCGCCTGGAGCTGGCGATGCTCAACCTGGCGATGGACGTGGCCCTGGAGCGCGGCTTCACCCCGATGATCACCCCCACCCTGGTGAACACCGACGTGATGGCCGGGGCGGGCTTCATCGACGCCCACGAGGACGAGGTCTACCGCCTGCGCGACGACGACCAGTACCTCACCGGCACCTCCGAGGTGGCCCTGGCCGGCTACCACGCCGACGAGATCCTCGACCTCTCCGACGGCCCGCGCCGCTACGCCGGCTGGTCCACCTGCTACCGCCGCGAGGCCGGCTCCCACGGCAAGGACACCCGCGGGATCATCCGCGTGCACCAGTTCAACAAGCTGGAGATGTTCGTCTACTGCACCGCCGAGCAGGCCGAGGCCGAGCACGACCGGCTGCTGGAGATCGAGCAGGACATGCTGGCCCGGATGGAGCTGCCCTATCGCGTCATCGACGTGGCGGCCGGCGACCTCGGTGGCCCGGCGGCCCGCAAGTACGACTGCGAGGCCTGGGTGCCCACCCAGGAGAAGTACCGCGAGCTCACGAGCACGTCGAACTGCACCACCTTCCAGGCCCGCCGCCTGCGCACCCGCGAGCGGGCCGCCGGCGGGAAGGGCACGCAGGTGGTGGCCACCCTCAACGGCACCCTGGCCACCACGCGCTGGCTCGTGGCGATCCTCGAGAACCACCAGCAGGCCGACGGCTCGGTGCGGGTGCCCGCGGCGCTGCGCCCCTATCTCGGTGGCCTGGAGGTCATCGAGCCGGTCGCCCGATGACGAGGTTCGCCCTCCAGGACGGTCGGCGGGCGCTCATGGTCTGCCTCGACCTCGACGGCACGACCATCGACTACACGAGCACCCTGCACGAGCCGGTGCGGGAGGCGGTGCGGGCCACCTCCGCCGCGGGCCACACGGTGGTCATCGCCACCGGGCGCACGCTGCGGGCCACCCTCCCGCTGGCGACGGAGCTGGGGCTGGACTCCGGCTACCTCGTGTGCTCCAACGGTGCGGTGATCCTGCGGATCGACCCGAGCCTCCCGGACGGCTACGAGATCGTCGAGAAGATCACCTTCAACCCCGCCCCGGCGCTCGAGCTCTTCCGGGAGCACCTGCCGAACGCCCACGTGGCCGCCGAGGTGGTGGGCGTGGGGCACCGGATCGTCGAGGGCTTCCCCGAGGACGCGCTCATGGGGGAGCTGGAGGTGGTGAGCTGGGAGGAGCTCGCCGCCGAGCCGGTCACCCGGCTGACCTTTCACGACCCGGGCAGCACCGAGGAGGAGTTCCTCGCCGCCATCGACGATCTCGGCCTGCACGGGGTGAGCTGGTCGGTGGGCTTCACGGCCTGGCTGGACATCAACCCCGAGGGCGTCAACAAGGCCTCGGCGCTGGAGCAGGTGCGGCGCACCCTGCGCCACCAGCCCTTCGACACCGTGGCCGTCGGCGACCAGCGCAACGACCTGGAGATGCTCGACTGGGCGGCCCGCGGCGTGGCGATGGGGCAGGCGCCGCAGGAGGTCAAGGACATGGCCGACGAGGTGACCGGCACCGTCGACGAGCACGGCCTGGCCCAGGTGCTGCTCACCCTGGACGGCGTGCCGGAGATGCTGCAGGCGGACCGGTGAGCCAGCCGCTGCACCTCAGCTCGGCGGCCAACCCGCGCATCCGCGGCCTGCGCGACCTGCGTCGCCGGCGGGCCCGGGACACCGCCGGGGTGACCCTGGTGGAGGGCTACGAGGAGCTCGACCTGGCGCTGGCTGCCGGGGTGGCCCCGCGCGAGCTCTACCTCTGCGAGGAGCTCATGGCCGACCCGGCCGCCCAGCAGGGCGTGGTGGAACGCGCCGTGGAGCGTGGTGCGCAGCTGGTCACCACCACCCGGGCGGTCTTCGAGAAGGCCGCCTACCGGGAGGGGCCGGACGGCTTCCTGGCGGTGGTGCCCGCCCCCGGGGTGGCGCTGGCCGACCTGCCCGCGCCGGAGGGCCCGGCCCTGTACCTGGTGGCCGAGCACCTCGAGAAGCCCGGCAACCTGGGGGCCATCCTGCGGACCGCCGACGCGGTGGGGGCGCACGCGGTGATCGCCGCCGACCCGCTCACCGACTGGGGCAATCCCAACGTGGTGCGCGGCTCCAAGGGCACGGTCTTCTCCGTGTCGGTGGCCGCCGCGCCGACCGCCGAGGTGCTGGCCTTCCTCGCCGAGCGGGGCGTGTCCGTGCTGGCCACCACCCCGCACACCGAGCGGCTGCACACCGAGGTGGACTGCACCGGCCCGGTCGCGGTGGCGGTGGGGGCCGAGAAGACCGGTCTCACCGAGGAGCTGCTGGCCGCCGGGGAGCGCGTCCGCATCCCGATGGTGGGGCGGGTGAACTCCCTCAACGTGGCGACCAGCGCGGCCATCGTGCTCTTCGAGGTGGTGCGCCAGCGGTCGGTGCAGGACTTTCCCGTGGCTGTGGGAACATGAGCGGCATGCGCATCGACCACGTCTCCTTCGTCGCCGGCCCCGAGGGCCTGGACGCCGCCGTCACGCGTCTTGGTGAGGCGATCGGGGTCACCCCGGTCGACGGCGGGCACCACCCCCGCTTCGGCACCCGCAACATGGTCCTGCCGCTGGCGGACGACCGCTGGGTGGAGGTCGTGGAGCCGCTCCAGCACCCCGCCACCGACAAGGTGCCCTTCGGGCAGGCCGTGAAGGCCCGCAGCGAGGCCGGCGGCGGCTGGCTCGGGTGGGTCGTCGCGATGGACGACCTCGCCCCGGCCGAGGAGCGCCTCGGTCGTGACTCGGTGCCCGGCAACCGCCACCGCCCCAACGGCACCGAGCTCACCTGGCGCCAGATCGGCGTGAAGGGCCTCATCGCCGACCCGCAGCTGCCCTTCTTCCTGCGCTGGGACGAGGGCCAGGTGCACCCCTCGAAGGTGGGTCCGTCGGAGTCCCGTCTCACCGGGCTGCAGTTCGCCGGGGACCTGCAGCGCCTGCTCGCCTGGCTGGGCCTGGCCGGTCAGCCCTCGATCGACCGGGACGACTGGGAGCCGGACGTGGCGTTCGACTTCGTCGCCCCGAACGGCACCCCCGGCCTGCTCTCGGTGACCTTCCAGACCCCGCAGGGCGAGGTCACCGTCTGACCGGCAGCGCGTGAAGACCGGAGCCCCCTGACCAGGACGGTCAGGGGGCTCCGGCGTGGGGGGCGGTGGGTGACGGGTCGGGGCGCTGCGGACGGCTAGAGGTGGGCGCTCTCGTCGGTGGTGAGGCGGTGGCTGCCGAGCAGCACCCCGGCCAGCGGCAGCAGCGACATGAGCCCGGCCACCGCCGCGGGGATCCAGCCCAGCAGCACGAAGACCAGGACGATCACGTGGTACGCCGCCACGAGCAGCACGTTCTGCCCGATGACCGCCCCGGTGTGCCGGGTGATGGCCACGGTGTCGGCGATCGTCGACATCTCCGGGTGCACCGTCTCCACCTGGGCGAGCTCCCGGTTGGCCGGGTCGGACCAGGTCGAGGCCACCACGAGATCGGCGTGCTCGGCGCCGGGGTCCGGGGTGTCGCGCGCGAGGAGGGCCACCCGGTGACCCTCGTCGAGCATGTCGTGCACCACCTTGCCGCGCTGCCCGTCCTCCAGCCCGGCGGACACCTCCGACTCGTGGACGCCCACCCGCTCGGCCAGGGTGCGGGCCGCTCCGGCGGGCTCGGCGCACACCAGGTGGGGGACGACGTCGGCACGCAGCAGGCGCTGCACCTCCTCGGCCACGCCGGGCCGCAGCCGGTCACGGAAGCGCAGCAGGGCCTTCGGGGCGCCGCCCCAGGCCACGTAGGTGATGAGGGCGTCGTCCTCGGGGTCCGGGCGCAGGGCGGGCGGGACGTCCTCGAAGTGCCGGGCTGGCCCGAGCGTCACCTCGGTGCCCTTGATGCGGGCCCGCAGGCCACCGCCGGGCAGGATCTCCCGGTCGGTGATGGGGCGGGGGGTCATGCGCCGCTTCCGGGCGGCGGCCCCCAGCGCCCGGGAGAGGGGGCCGTCGGTGCCCTGGGCCACCGACAGGGCCGAGAGCAGGGCGGCATCGGGGGAGAGGCCGTCGACGGGCAGGACCTCCACGAGGCGCGGGTGGCCGGTGGCGATGGCCGAGGAGGGGTCGACGAGGGCCAGGTCGATCTCCCGGGCCGAGCGCAGCGGGCGGGTCCCCTTGAGCCGCAGCCCCCGCAGGGCGCCGCGCACCGCGCTGGCCTGCACCGCGGAGGGGACCGTCAGCAGCAGGGCCGCGGGGGAGCCCGCGAGGAGCACGGCAGTGGCCACCGCCGCCCCCTTCTCCGGGCCGGCGGTCAGGCCCCAGGTGAGACCGGCGACCACGGCCAGCACCCCCAGCAGGGGGACGGCCCAGCGGGCAGCGCTCTCCGTGCCGGCCTGGATGGGCAGGGTGCCGGGGCCCGGCCCTGCGCCCCGGGGCGTGAGGGGGCCGCGGGCGCGGGCGATCACCTGCTCGGTGGGGAGCAGCACCCGGGCCAGGGCCAGGTCCGCCCCCGTGCGGACCACCGTCCCCTGCAGTGCACGCTTCGGGGCCGCACCGGCCACCACGAGGTCACCGGGCAGGACGGGGTGCGCGTCGCGTCGACCGGTGATGCGGCGCAGGGTCACCACCGAACCCCCCTCGGCGAGGCGCAGGTCGGCCGGGAGCACCTGCCCGGCACGCACGTGGACCTCGTCGCCCACCTCCAGCTCCGCCCGGGGCACCACCACCCGGCGGCGGGTCCCCGCCTCCTCCACGATCCGGGTGGCCACCGGGGGGAGCACCCGGCGGCGGGTCAGGAGCATCCGCGTGAGTCCTCCCCGGAAGGTGCTGGCCGCCCACGGAGTGGCCCCGGCCAGGGCCGCGGCCACCGTGGCGGCGGTGAAGGCGCCCGCGGCGGCCGGGGCCGCGGTCGGGCCCTCGTTGCCCAGGACGTGCGTCGCCAGCGAGACGACACCGTGCAGCAGCGCCCACGAGCCACCGGCCACCGGCAGCCACAGAGGGGAGTGCCAGCCGGACTCCAGCTCCCGGTGGGCCAGCGGGGCGGCCACGCCCCAGGCCGTCAGGGCGCAGATCCCGGCCAGGGCCGAGGCCAGCCAGGGCGTGCCCGCCGGGGTCGGCAGGAGCGCCAGGAGCAGCGCCAGCACGACCAGGAGGAGCAGGATCGCCACCGGGCGGCTGCGACGCTGACGCAGGAGGTCCAGGGGGCCGCCGGAGGGGGCGGGGCGCGGCGTGCGAGGGGTGTCGGGCATGGTGGCTCAACGGTACTGCCCGCCCTCCTCCGGGGCTGGTTCGGAGTGGTCGCCCGCCCGTGCTTCAATGACGCCCACTCAGGTGTGTCCCATGACACGTCCGCCGGTGCCCTCGCCGTGCGGCGCCGGGGCAGCACCGAGGAGCTCGCCGCACCGGTCCCCGACGGGCCCCGGCCAGCCGCCACCCATGCACCGTCCGAAGGGAAATCCCATGTCCACCTCGCTCCGCCCGGAGACCGCCCCCACCGGCCGCCAGCTCGACGACCAGGACCACCACGACGACGAGTCGATCGTGCGCACCGGCGCCCAGGTGGCCGTGTTCGCCGCCCTCATCGGCGCCCTGGCGGTCGTGCCCGGTCTGCTGCTCTTCGGCTCCTCGGTCCCGGTGACCCTGCAGAGCCTCGGCGTCACGCTCGCCGCCTTGGCGCTCGGGCCGTGGGCCGGTGCGGCCGCGGTGCTCGCCTACCTGGCGCTCATCGCCATCGGCCTGCCGGTGGCCAGCGGTGGCGCGGGAGGCCTCGGCGTGCTCACCGGCCCCACCGGCGGCTACCTGGTGGGCTTCATCTTTGGGGCCGTCGTCATCGGCGCGCTGGGGCGACTGGCCCTGCGCCGCGGTGGCAAGGCCGTGACCTTGTGGCTCTTCGTGGCCGCGCTGGCCGGCCTGCCGATCTTCTACGGCGCGGGTGTGCCGTGGCTCCGGTTCGCCACCGACATGTCCTGGGGTGACGCCTGGAAGCTCGGTGCCGCGATCTTCCTGCCCGGGGACGTGCTGAAGGCCGCCCTGGGCGCGGTCGTCATCGCCGCCGTGGCCCGCGCCCTGCCCGGCACCCTGCACAACGACCGCTGAGCACGTCGGTGACGTCCACCCCACCCGGTGAGGGCCGGCCCGTGAGCGGCGCGCCCGGCATCCGCTTCGAGGGGGTCACCCTGGCCCGGCAGGGGCGGGTGGCCCTCGACGGCGTCGACCTGCAGCTCACCGAGCACCGGGTGGCCCTCATCGGGGCCAACGGGTCGGGCAAGTCCACCCTGGCGCGCTGCGTCATCGGGCTGGAGAGGCCCACCGCGGGGCGGGTGCTGGTCAACGGGGTCGACGTCCGGCGCCACGCGCGGCGGGTGCGCCGGGACGTCGGCTTCCTCTTCAGCGACCCCGACCACCAGATCGTCATGCCGACGGTGCGCGAGGACCTGGAGTTCTCCGCCCGGCGGCGCGGGTGGTCGGCGGCCCAGCGGGAGGAGGCCGTGCAGACCGCCCTGGCCCGGGCCGGTCTGGAGGGGCACGCCGACCACCCCTGCCACCTGCTCTCCGGTGGGCAGAAGCAGCTGCTGGCGCTCGGGGCGGTGCTCATGGCCGGGCCGAGCATCCTCGTGGCCGACGAGCCGACCACCCTGCTCGACCTGCGCAACCGCCGTCGGGTGTCGGCCGAGCTCATGGCCCTGGAGCAGCAGGTCGTCATCGTCACCCACCACCTGGACCTCATCGAGGAGGTGGACCGGGTGGTGGTGCTCGACGAGGCGCGCGTGGTCTGCGACGACGTGCCCTCGGTGGCGATCCCCTTCTACGAGCGGCTCATGGCGTGAACGCGCTCGGCGTGGCGGTCCCGGGGGACTCCTGGCTGCACCGGCTGCCGGCGGGGTGGAAGGTCGCCGGGCTGGCCGTGGCCACAGTGGCGATGTACCTCGTGGCCTCGTGGCAGCTGGCGGTGGGGCTGTTCGTGGTCGCGCTGCTGGTGCTCGCCTCGGCGCGGGTCGGGTGGGAGCACCTGCGGCTCCCGCTGCGGGCGGTGCTGGTCCTCGTGGTGGTGCTCGGGCTGGTGCAGTGGCTCTTCGTCGATGCGGCGCACGGCCTGCGGGCGGCCGGGCGCGTGGGGGCGGCGCTCGTGCTGGCCTGGACGGTCTCGCTGACCACACCGGTCAGCGAGATGATGCGCCTGCTGCAGCGGGCCCTGCGGCCGCTGGGGCGGCTCGGGGTGGACACCGACCACTGGGCGCTCGTGGTCTCCATGGCGGTGCGCTCGGTGCCGCTCATGGTCTCGGCCGCGCAGGCCACGAACGAGGCGCGCATCGCCCGGGGGCGGGGGCTCAGCGTGCGGAGCTTCGCCATCCCGCTGGTGGTCCGGGCGGTCCGGGCCGCGGAGATGCTGGGGGACGCGCTGCTCGCCCGGGGCTACGAGACGCAGGGGAAGGGGCGTCCCCGAGCCCGGCGATGAGCAGGGTGCCCGTCAGCGGTGCCGACGCCCCCGGTGGCGGGCGTTCCACTCCTCAATGTTCCACGCGCGGCCCGGCTCGTCGTGGGCCCGCAGGAACGCCGTGAAGGTGGGGTCCTCTCCGAACTCCGGATCGTCCTGCAGGTGTGCCAGCAGCGCCTCGTGGGCACGGGTGAGCGCCCCGGCGCGCTTCACGAAGGCTGCCCGATCGGTGCCGTCGGTCGCGACGCACCGCATCAGCAGGTCATCGCCCAGAGCCCCACGCCAGGGCAACCGGCGCAGTCCCCGCACGCCGCGGCCGCGGTACGGCATCCAGACCCGGTTGATCGCATAGGTGCCGGCCATCACGGCCTCCCACATGGCGTTCAGGGCGTCCAGGGCTTCGAGCTCGTCGCGCTCCCACAGCGTCTCGGGGTTCTCCAACAGTCCGTCTGCGGCGAGCAGCGCGGCATCGAGCGCGGTGCGCCGCTCCCGCTCGGACATCGCGATGCGTTCGACCACGAGTCTCTCGACGTCGGTGCCCGGTCGCTCGAAGGCCACCCAGCGGTGTGTGAGCGCAGCCCGGTCGGCTGGCGGCCACGGGGCGTCCCCGCGGCGTTCCTGCAGTGACACCCGGGTGAGGTCCAGCTGGAGCTCGCCCGGGACCACCGGGCGTTCGCTGAAGATGGAGCGGAAGCTGTCCTCCTCGGGGTTCCAGATGGCCTCCGCGGGCAGGAGCCACGGGTCAACGGGGTCCATGAAGACGAATGCGTCCACGTCCGAGGACTCCGTGGCCGCCCCGGACGCGACGCTGCCGTACACCACCACGGCCTTGATCGTGGGGTGGGGTGCCACGTGGCGAGTGATGAAGTCACCGAGCTGCGCGCGCAGCCGGTGGGTGGCTGCCGACAGCGGGCCGGGGTCTGATGCGGTGGGCGTGGCCTCCACGCTGTGGTGCGGGGACATGGCGGTCAGTCTGCCTGCCTGGTACAGGTCCCTCGGTCCCCGGGCATGTCGCCGGCCCCATGGTCCGTGGGTGCCGTGAGGAAAACGTCGGCCGGGGGTACGCCACCGGGCCCTTAGGGCCGGGCGGACCAGGGCTCCACGGTGCCCACGACGGTGCGTGCTGCCCCGGTGCGCCACGCCTCCAGCACGCCGGCGGCGATCTCGGGGTTGGTCAGCCAGCGGGACCGGCCGGCCTCGCGCACGAAACCCAGCACCGCGGTGCGGTAGTCCGTGCCGGCCCAACCGGGTGTGGGGTGCGGGCGGGACGGGTCCGCGGTCGCGCTGCCGAGCACGTGGAGGAACGGCCCGCTGATGTGGCGGGCCACCACCTCCGGGGCGTGCGGGGCGGAGGAGTGGGCCCATACGACGGCACCGTCGAAGGGGCCGTCCTCCTGCGTCACGGCTGTGAGGGTGTCGTCCAGCGCGGCGGCGTCGCCGTAGTCCGCCACCAGCGGGTGCAGGCGTGGGTGCTCCAGCGCCGGCGCTCGCCGGGCGAGCACCCACAGCTCATGTCCGTCGGCGAGGAGCCCCTCGACCGTGCCGAGCAACATCCCGGTGCCACCGACGACGAGGAGGCGCTGCGGTCGCGCCGCTCGGGTCATCACAAGCGCCACAGCTGGCTCCGCGCAGCCGACGCGAAGGTCGGAGCTCCTGCGTTGTGCAGACGAGTCAGGATGTCTTCCACCGTCAGTGGAGGGCACCGGGTGGCTCCTGCCTGGTCGCGCAGTGCTCCCATGACGTCACCCGGGGCCAGATCCAGCTGGTTGAGCAGGAAGGTGTCGGGGGTCTGCACCTCGATGTCCAGATCATCGAGGACCCGGGCTGGAAAGTCGCGGGTGTTGTGCGTGACGATCACGTCCGCCCGTCCCACGATCGCTGCGGCGACGACGTGCTCGTCATCGGAGTCGGGGAGACCGACGGATCCCACGAGGTGCTGCCACCCGGTGACGGAGGCGTCGGGAAAGGCTCGGTCCATGAAATCCGTACGCCGCTGAGGCATCCCCGCCGGCAGATCGGGGTGGATGCGAGTCACCGCCTGCTCCACCTCGTCGAGGATCGCGGGGCTCCACAGCGGCCGATAGTGGTCGCGCTCCGCCAGTCGCAGCAGGAGGTCGGCGAGCGTGACCGGCACGAGGACGCAGGCGTCCAGGTGCGCGGTGAAGCGGGTCATGCCTCGTGGAGGCCGGTCGTGCGCGATCGCCGTGCGTCGGCGAGCGCCTCCGCATAGTTCTCGGCGGAGGCGTCGTAGAGCCCGGCGGCTGCAGCCTCACCGCCCATCTCGTCGAGCAGCGTGCGGCGCTGCGTCCGTTGTGCCTCCTGGTACGCCACGACGTCCGCCAGGCGGACGCGTCGGTGGCGACCGCCGGCGGGGCGCTCGAAGGGGATCTGCCCCGCCTCGAGCAGCTTGACGAGAGTGGGCCGGCTGATGCCGAGAAAGTCCGCCGCCTCCTGGGTGGTCAGCGCCTGGTCGACCGGAGCCACCGTGATGCCCCGGCCCTGCCGCATCGCGTCGGCCACCTCCTTGAGCACCGTGAAGGCCTCGAGGGGGAGGGGGACGGTCTGTCCGTCGGGCCCCACGAGGGCAGCTGGCTCCGTCTGGTGGTCCAGGAAGGTCGACAGGTCCAGCATCGCCTCGAGGTCCGTGGGGGGCAGGACGGTGTGCGGGGCGCGGTCGACGGCAGGCATGCAGGCACGGTAGCGCAGTTCGAAAAATTCGAAAAGTGGGCGTCCCCTCAGTCACCGAGGGCAGGGTCACGCGATGGGCGCGACCACCCCACCTCAGCGGCGGATGCCGAGCCAGCGCAGTGCCCGGGAGAGCAGGCGCCTCACCGGTCACCCGCCTCGCTCGGGGTCACCAGGTGGTCCACCAGCTGGCTCGCCAGGCCGGTGTACGTGGCCGGGGTGAGCTCCACCAGGCGTGCCTCGTCCTCGGCCGGCAGGCCCAGGCCGCGGATGAACTCGCGCATCGCGTCACCGTCCACGCGGCGGCCGCGGGTGAGCTCCTTGAGGCGCTCGTAGGGCTGCTCCATCCCGGGCACGCCCTGGGCGGCCAGCGCGCGCATCGTGGACTGCACCGGCTCGCCGAGCACCTCCCAGTTCTCGTCGAGGTCCTGGGCCATCTGCTCAGGCACGGCGTCCAGCCCGTCGAGGCCCTTGCGCACGTTGTCCAGCGCCAGCAGCGAGTGGCCCAGCGCCACACCGATGTTGCGCTGCATCGAGGAGTCGGTGAGATCGCGCTGCAGGCGGGAGGTGACGAGCGTCGAGGCCAGCACGTCGAGCAGCGCGTTGCTCACCTCGAGATTCGCCTCGGCGTTCTCGAAGCGGATCGGGTTCACCTTGTGCGGCATCGTGCTCGACCCGACCGTGCCCTGCCCGCGCACCTGGGCGAAGTAGGCCATCGAGATGTAGGTCCACACGTCGGTGCAGAGGTTGTGCAGCACCCGGTTGAAGCGGGCGATGTCGGCGTACACCTCGGCCTGCCAGTCGTGGCTCTCGATCTGCGTGGTGAGCGGGTTCCAGTCCAGCCCCAGGTGCTCCACGAAGGTGCGGGAGAGCTCCACCCAGTCCGCGCCCGGGACGGCCACGGTGTGCGCCCCGTAGGTGCCGGTGGCGCCGTTGATCTTGCCCAGGTACTCGGTGCCCTCCACCCGGCGCACCTGGCGGCCGAGGCGGTGCGCCAGCACGGCCAGCTCCTTGCCCATCGTGCTCGGGGTGGCGGTCTGGCCGTGGGTGCGGGAGAGCAGCGGCACGTCGCGCAGCTCGCGGGCCATCGCGGCCAGCTGGTCGATCACGCCGGAGGCGGCCGGCAGCCACACCTGCTGCACGGCGCCCTGGATCATCAGCGCGTAGGAGAGGTTGTTGATGTCCTCGCTGGTGCAGGCGAAGTGCACGAGCTCGGTCGTCCGGGCCACCTGCTCCTCGCCCCGGCCGGCCAGGACCTGCGCCAGGTGGTTCTTCAGGTGGTACTCCACGGCCTTGACGTCGTGGACCGTCTCCTTCTCGATCTCGGCCAGCGCCTCGATGTCGGAGCCGTCGAAGTCGGTGACGATGCGGCGCAGCTCGGCGCGCTCGGCGTCGGTGAGGGGCTCGATGCCGTCGAAGATCCGCGCGTCGGTGAGGTGCAGCAGCCACTCGACCTCCACGTGCAGGCGCATCCGGTTGAGCGCCGCCTCCGAGAGGTGGTCCACCAGCGGACCGGCCTGGCGGCGGTAGCGGCCGTCGAGCGGACCGAGGGCGAGGGGAGGCTGCAGCGCGGAGAGATCGACCATGGGGTGCATTCTCGCAGGAGAGGACCCCTCCCCGTGCAGGCATCCACCACCCCGGCCCGCCGCTCGACCGGCCCGTCGGTGCCGTCCCCAAACGTGCGGGAGCCCGCCACCCACGCGGGGTGACGGGCTCCGGTGCGCGCGGCCCCGGGCCGCTGGCGGTGTGGCCTCAGCGGCCCTGCTGCCAGTCGGTGTACGGGTCCAGGTCGGCGGTGTCCAGCTCGGCCGGGACCTCCCCGCGGCCCAGCCACTGCGGGGTGGGGGCCGCCGGCGCGAGCTCGGCCGACTCCTCCTCCGCGGGGACCTCCACCGTGCTGCCGTCCTCGGCGTGCACGTACTCCTGGCCGGACTCGCCCTCGACGTACTCCGGCTGCTCGTCCTGGACCGGGGCCACCTCGGGCAGCGCGTCCTCGGGGGGCAGGTCGGCCTCGGGAGCGTCGATCGCCTCGCCGACCTCCGGGGCCGGCGTCTGGACGGCGGTCCACTCCTCGGCCTCGACCTGGTCGTCCCCGACCGCGTCGTACTGGTCGATGTCGTAGGCCTGCTCCTCGACCGGCTGGTCCTCCTCGGAGTCGACCGTGGCGGCGTCGGTCGTGGCGGAGTCGGCCGTGGTGCTGCGCTCGTCGCCGACGAAGGTGCTCAGCTCCTCCGGCTGGTCCTGGGCGTCACCGGCCTGCGGGGCGTCCTCGTAACCGGGGAAGTCGACATCGTCGGCCTCCTCCGGCTCGATGGCGTGCAGCTCGCCGGCCGGCAGCCCGGCCGGGCCGGCGCCGTACAGCTCGTCGGAGTACTCCTGGCCGCTGGAGGCCTCCAGCGGCTCGTCGTCCTCGTCCCCGTGGTGCTCACCGGCCGGCCCGTCCTGCGGGGCCTCCTCGCCCAGGGGGGTGCTCCCGGGGGTCTCGGCCGGCTCGTCGAGCAGGTCCACCTTGCCGTCGTGCTCGGCAGCGGGCTCGGGGGCCTCGTCGTCCTCGTCCAGGGCGTGGGCGCCCTCGGTGACCTGGGCGTCGTCCTCGTCGAAGGGCTCGTCCTCGACCACGGCCGCCGCGTCGTCGTCCGCGGTCTCCTGGTCGAAGAGCACGTCCGCGGTGCTGCTGGTGGTGCGGGGGGCCGGCTTCGGGGCGCGCTCGCGGGGCTCCTCCCCGAGGGCGTGGGCGCCATCGGTCTCGAAGTCGCCCTCGTCGAGCTCGTCGTCCTCGGCGAAGGCGCCACCGTCGAACGCCCCGTCGCGGATCTCGACCCCGGGGTCGTCGCCCTCCGGGTCGGTGAGGCGGTCACGCTCCCGCCCGGTGCCGATCCCGCCCCGGCCCGGACCGCCCTGCGTCATGAACCACACGACGGCACCGACGATCGCCAACAGGATCAACGCGATGATCCACTGGCTTCCCAAGCTGTCCATGGTGCCTCCAAAGTTGTCGGGTCCGGGCACCCGTGGGGAGCCCGGTGGCTGCGGCCCAGCCTAGACGCCGCCGGCCGGGGGTGAACGACTAACCTTCGGCCATGCCCACCCGCTCCCGCCGCGCCGACGCCCTGATGGGGCGAGTGATGGGCTCCCCCTCCTTCATCCGCTCCCGGGCGCGCAGCGAACGCATCTGCCAGGATCCCGGGGAGATGCGGGCTCTGGCCGACCGGGCCGAGGAGCACCTGCGGGGACTGCACCGGGACGGTCTGACGCGCTCCACCGACGGGCGGCTCGACACGGTCCTCGGCGAGTGCCTCGAGATCGTCCGCGGGTGCGCGCGGGCGGGGGACGGCACGCGGGGCTGGCAGGACTCCGCGAGCCCGCTCGTGCAGGCCCGGATGCGGATCATGGTGGCTGCCCTGGACTTCTTCGTCACCGAGGACGACGTGGTGCCGGACCACCACCGGCACGGCCTGCTGGACGACCTGCTGGTGCTCGAGTGGGCGCTGGAGCAGGCCCCCGAGAAGGGGGTCGTGGGGCGGTGCGGATCAGCGGAGCGCGCCGAGGCCGAGGCAGAGCGGGCCGAGGACGGCGGCGACCGCCGCCAGTGAGACGACCGCCCCCTGCAGGGTGCGCGGACGGCCGGTGGACCCCAGGGCCTCCAGGCGCACCAGGGCCGGGCTCGCGCCACCGGTTCCCTCGGGCAGCGGGGCCGCGGCGGCCATCGCCCAGTACTGCGCGGTCCTGGCCTGCCGGTCCCCTTCCCGGGCGCCCCGGTCAGGGCGACCAGCGCGGCCACCCTGCGCTGCCGGGGCCGCGGGCGTCGCGCCGGACCCGCCGAAGCCGGTGAGCACTCCCCCCGGGGCGGCCGGGTGCGGGCCCAGCCCCAGCCGGACCAGCGCCCGCCCCATCGCCCGGGATCCCACGACCCGCGCGGCCCGGCGGTCGGCCAGGAGCTCCACGAGCAGCGAGGGCTCGGCCAGGGCCCGCGGGTGCTGGACCGGGTGGGGGACGGCCGCGGTCACCACGGTGAGGAACTCCATGACCAGGTCGTGCCGGTGGCGCAGGTGGGCCCGCTCGTGGTGGTAGACCCCGTGGAGCTCCTCGTCGGTGAGCTCCTCCAGGGCCGCGGTGGACATCACGATGCGCGCACGTCGCCCTGGCAGGCACCAGGCCACCGGGTCCCCGCTGTCGATGACGCGGAGGCGGTCCCCGGCGGAGTGGCTCGGGTCGAGCAGGTCGAGGAGCTCCCGGTGGCGGCGGCGGATGGCGCGCAGGTCCGATCCCACGTGATGGGCGGCCCAGAGCAGGCGGGCCACCAGCAGGGCGGTGAGCGCCCAGGCGCCGATGCTCACGACCGGGTCCAGCCCTCCGGCGCCACCGGCTCGCTCACGCCACTCGCCGACCGCCACCAGCGGGAGCAGCGTCAGGGCGATGAGCCCCCCCAGCGCACTGGCCTGCCACAGCAGGAGCCCGGCCGCCGGGGTTCGCCGGAGCCGGGTCAGACGGGGGAGCAGCACGGGTGCGCCGAGGAGCAGGAGCACCGCCAGCGCTGCCAGCGCCAAGGTGGTGGTCATGGGTGATACCTCCGGGGTGGGTGCTCCCGGTCAGCGCGGGGCGGACTCGAGGCGGGCCAGTGCCTCGCGGAGGGCGTCGATGTCCTCGTCGCCGGCGTCGTCCACGAAGGCCAGCACGGCGGCCTTGCGGTCCTGCGGCCGCAGGTCACCCAGGGTCTCGCGCATGATCCGCGCGGCGAAGCCCTCCCGGCTCGTGGCCGGCTGGTAGACGTACGCCCGGCCGGCCTTCTCGCGGGTGAGGAATCCCTTGCGGGAGAGGCGGTCCATGACCGTCATGACCGTGGTGTACGCGATCTCGCGGGCGGCACCGAGGGTGTCGTGCACCTCGCGCACGGTGACGCCCTCGCCCTGCGCGGTGGGCGTGTCCCACAGGTGGTTCATGATCGCCTGCTCGAGGTCGCCCAGCCCGTTGGTGCTGCTCGGCATCGTGCCTCCCGGTTCGTGGGGGCGCGGCGCGCCCGGTCAACGACACTTCATAGTACAGATGCCGGTGGGTCCGTCGGTCAGGGGTGATCCGGCGAGGTGCGGCGATCCGGTGAGGTGCGTCCCTCCGCCGAGGGGGCGTGAGCCGGCGTCACCGCGGGGTGGGCCCCGGGCGGGCCGCCGCCGGGCGGGGCTCCAGGCGCACCTCGGTGTCGCACCAGTCGTGCCCCTCCTCGCGGTGGCTGACGAGCACCACCGTGCGCCCCGCGGTGGCCCGGCCGAGGTGGCCCATGACGGCGCTGGCGGTGGGGCCGTCCAGGTGGGCCACGGGCTCGTCGAGGAGCACCACCGGGCGGTCCTGGAGCAGCATGCGGGCGATGCCCAGACGGGCCTGCTCGCCACCGGAGAGGTCCCGGTGGCCGGCACCGACCATCGTGTCGAGCCCCTGCGGGAGGGCCCGGTGCCAGGCGTCCAGGCCGGCCTCGCGGAGGGTCCGCGCGAGCCGCTCGTCGTCGGCCCCGGGGGCGGCGGCGCGCAGGTTCTCGCGGAGCGTGGAGGAGAAGACGTGGGGGCTGTCGTCGAGCACGGCGACGTGGGCGCGGGCCTCGGGCAGCGGCATCGCCAGCGCGTCGCGACCGTCGAGCAGGTAGCACCCGCCCGCGGGGTCCAGGTGGCGGGCCAGGACGGCCAGCGCCGTCGACTTGCCGGTGCCGCTGGGGCCGGTGAGCGCCACCCGGCGACCGGCCGGCAGGTCGAGGTCCAGGCCCCGGAGCACCGGCTCGGCGGTGGCCGACCACCGGGCGGTGACCTGCTCCAGGGCGGCGTCGGCCCGGTCCGGGACGACGGGGGCGGCGGCGCCCCCGGCGGTGTCCTCGGGGGCTTCCCCAGCGGGCCGGTGGGCCGTCTCCCCCGTGACGGCGGCGACGGCCGGCTCCTGCCCGAGCAGCTCCTCCAGCCGCTCGGCCGCAGCCCGCGCCCGGGAGCGTGCGGCCACGGCCTCGGGCACCCCGGAGAGCACGTCGGCCAGCGCCAGCGGGGTGAGCACGAGCAGGGCGGTGAGCGGCCCCGCCAGACCGGCGTCACGGGCCACGTGCGCGGCCACGGCCACGACCAGACCGGCGGCCAGCCAGGTGCCGGCCCGGACCGCTCCGCCGGCGAGCGCCCGGCGACCGACCCAACGGGCCACCTGCCGGCCGGACTCCTGGACCGCGTCCAGGGCGTGCTGCTGGGCGTTGACGGCCCGCAGGTCGTCGGCCCGCTCGGCGGCGGTGTGGGCGTGCTCCCAGACCTGTCCGCGGGCGGCGATCTCCCGCCGGTGGGCGGTGTCGGTAGCGTGCTCGGCCCACAGGGCGCCCCCGAGGACGGCGGCGGTCCACAGCATCACGAGCAGCCCGACCAGCGGGGAGGCGACGCTCAGGGCGACCGCGGCCGCCAGACCGGTCAGACCGGCGCTGAGCGCGGGCACCCACCAGCGGACGGCCGCGAAGACGACGTCGTCGAGGTCGGCCACGACCCCGGTGAGGACCCGGGCCCGCCCCCGCTGACCGAGCCGGGCCGGGGTGAGCGGCACCAGGCGCTCGTAGACCCCGGAGCGGCGCCGGGCGAGCTGGTCGAGCGCGACGTCGTGGGAGTCGAGGCGCTCGGCGTAGCGCAGCAGCGGGCGGGCGATGCCGAAGGTGCGCACCCCGACGATCGCCACCATGAGCAGGAGGACGTTCGGCTGCTCCCAGGCCCGGACGATGAGCCAGCCGGAGGTGGCGGTGAGGGCCACCCCGGCCATGGCGGACAGGGCCCCGGTGAGAGCGGCACGCCAGAGGCGCGGGGTGGGCTCCACGAGGCGGGGCCCCCCGCCCGGCGGTGCTGGGGACGGTGAGCTCCCGGTCCCGGCGGGTGTGCCCCCCGGGCGCGTGCTGCTGGCGTGGGTGGGTTCGCAGACCGCCCCGGTGGGCGGGGCCGAGTCCTCCACGGGCTCCGGTGCGGAGACCCGCCCCTCGTGGACCTCCACCCGCTGGTCGGCCACGGCCGCCAGCTCCTCCCGGTGGGTCACCACCACGACCAGGCGCCGCTCGGCCTCCTGCCGGAGCACGGCGTGGACCTGCTCGGCGGTCCCCCGGTCCAGGTGGGCGGTCGGCTCGTCGAGCAGCAGGACGGCCGCATCGTCGAGGAGGGCACGGGCCAGCCCCAGGCGGGCGCGCTCCCCGGCGGAGAGACCCTGCCCGTCGTCCCCGAGCGGGGTGGCCCAGCCCTGCGGGAGCAGGTCGATCGTCTCGGTGAGCCCGACCCGGGCGACGGCCTCCTCCAGCAGCTCCCGGGGCGCCTCGGCCGCCGTCGGGGTCATCCGCAGGGCGGCCTCCACGTCGGCGCGGGGCAGGAAGGGGCGCTGGGTCACCAGGTGCGTGCGCGGGGCCTCCACGCTGCCGCGCTGCGGCTCGAGCAGGCCGGCCAGCAGGCCGAGGAGGGTGGTCTTGCCGGAGCCCGAGGGGCCGGTCACCGCCACCAACCCGGTTCGGGGGAGGGTCCACCTCTCCGGGGTGGTGGTCTCCGGACCGTCCGGGTGGGCAAAGGCCAGGTCGCTGGCGGTGACCAGCGGGCCGTCGGCGGGGTGCACGGTGGGGCGCTCGGAGCGTCCGGTCGGTGCGTCGCCCGCCCGGCCCGGGAGCGTCCTGCCCATGGAGTCTCCCGCGCCCGTCGCGCCCTCCGCCTCGGTGCCGGCCCGCACGGGCTCCTCCAGCAGCGGGAGCACGTCGGCCAGGGTGTCCGCCCCGTCGGCCGCCGCGTGGAAGTCGGCCCCCACCCGGCGCACCGGCCAGTAGGCCTCCGGTGCCAGCAGGATGGCCGCCAGCCCTGCCATCAGGCCGATCCCCCCGTCGGCCAGGCGGAGCCCGACGAAGACCGCCACGATCGCCACCGAGATCGTCGAGAGCAGCTCCAGCGCCGCGGTGGTGAGGAAGGCCGTGCGCAGGGTGCGGACCGTGGCCCGGCGGTGCTCCTGGCCGACCTGCGAGATGGTGCGCACCTGCTTCTCGGCCCGCCCCAGGTTCACCAGCGTGGGCAGGCCCTGCATCACGTCGAGGAAGTGCCCGGCGAGCGCCTCCAGGGTCCGCCACCGGCGCTGCGTCTCGGCCTCGGTGTGCTGGCCGATGAGGATGGCGAAGACCGGCAGCAGGGGCAGGGTGAGCACCACGACGACGGCGCTGAAGGGGTCGACCCAGAGCAGCGCCAGCACGACCATGACGGGCACCGCCCCGGCCGCCACGAGCGAGGGGAGGTACTGCGCCACGTAGGGCTCGACGTCGTCGACCCCGGCCGTGGCGCGAGCGGCGGAGCGGCCCGGACCGCCGGCCAACCAGCGGCCGACGAGGGCCTCGCGCAGCATCGCCGTCACGCGGGTCCCGGCCGTGGCGGACCGGTGGTGGGCCCACCCGTCGAGCACCCCGCGCAGGCCGAGCAGCACGGCCACGACCAGCGCCGGCACGAGCACGCCCTGGCCGGCCAGCGGGTCCCCGGCGCCCAGGGCGGTGACGCCCTCCCACGGGCCGAGCGTCCCGATGGTCGGCTCCGGCGCCCCCGGCACCCCCGCCGGCGGGGCGGCCTGGCCGGTGAGCGCGGCATAGGCCCCCTGCACCACCCGGGAGGCCAGCCAGGCCACCGCGAGGGCCTGCAGGACGGCGACGAGCCCCTGCAGCACCACCGGAAGCGCGACCGCCGCGACCTCCCCCCGGGTGCGGGGGAGGGTGCGCAGCAGTCGCGTCTCGAAGGGCTTCACAGGGTCATTCTCGGGCCCGCGTCGGGGCCCGGTCCCGTCAGCCCCGGGCGTCCCGGGCCAGGTGGCGCGTGGCCTGGGTGCCGTAGGGCTTGGCGTCGGGGATGTTGTGGGTGCTCAGACGCTTGCGGAACACCCAGTAGGTGTACGCCTGGTAGGCGATGACGACCGGGGTCAGCAGCACAGCCACCCAGGTCATGATGCCCAGCGTGTAGTCCGTCGCCGAGGCGTTCTCGTGCGTCAGCGACCACGCCGCGTTCGTGCTCGAGGGCATCACGTCCGGGAACAGGGCCACGAAGAGCGCGGCCACCACGAGGGCGATCGCCAGGAAGCTGCCCCAGAAGCCGGCCTTCTCGTTGCCCCTGGCCGCCAGGAGCAGACCGCCGGCCAGCGAGAGGGCGCCGACCACGGTGAGGACCCAGGCCACGGTGTTGCCGGTCTCCAGCATCACCAGCACCATCCACGCCACGGTGAGCACCGCGGCCACCAGGCCGATCTTCACGGCCAGCCGGCGCGCGTCCTCGCGGAGCTCGCCGGTGGTCTTCAGGGCCACGAACAGGGCGCCGTGGGTGAGGAAGACCGTCAGCGTGGCCAGGCCACCGAGCAGCGCCAGCGGGTTGAGCAGGGTGAGCAGGGTGCCGGTGTACTCCATGTTCTCGTCGATCGGCACGCCGACCACGATGTTCGTGAAGGCCACGCCCCAGAGCAGGGCGGGGAGGAAGGAGCCGACGACGCCGGCCACGTCCCAGCGGGCACGCCACGAGTCGGAGTCCTCCTTGTGGCGGTACTCGATGGCCATGCCGCGCAGGATCAGGGCCACGAGGATGAGCAGCAGCGGCAGGTAGAAGCCGCTGAACAGGGTGGCGTACCAGTGCGGGAAGGCTGCGAAGGTGGCGCCACCGGCGGTGAGCAGCCACACCTCGTTGCCGTCCCAGTGGGGGCCGATGGTGTTGAGGACCACGCGGCGCTTGCGCTCCGCGATGGCGGGGTCGGCGTCCCGGCCGAGCACCGGCACGAGCATCCCGACGCCGAAGTCGAAACCCTCCAGGACGAAGTAGCCGATCCAGAGGACCGCGATGAGGACGAACCAGATGATGGACAGATCCATGGTGATTTCTCCGCTCCCGTTGCTCAGTACGCGAACACGTGCGGTTCGTCGTCGGTGGTCTGACGCTGCGCCTGCTCGGCGTCCACGTGCTCGGCGCCGGCGCTGGCGTACTTGAGCATGAGCTTCACCTCGATGACGGCCAACGCGCCGTAGAGAAGGGTGAAGACGAGCATCGAGATGAGGACCTCGCTGGCGCTGACGCCCGGCGAGACACCGTCCTCGGTGTTCATGAGGCCGAAGACGACCCAGGGCTGACGCCCCATCTCGGTGAAGATCCAGCCGAAGGAGTTGCCCAGCAGCGGGCCGACGATCGCGCCGATCGTGGCCGGGAACCACCAGCGGTTCGTCAGGCGGTTCTCGCCCCGGGTGCCCCACAGGAGGGCGATGGCGGCGATGGTGCCGATGACGCCCATGCCGATCATCCAGCGGAAGGACCAGTAGGTCACCATGATGTTCGGGCGGTAGTCGCGGATCTCGAGGAGCTCCTCGCCCGACTCGCCGTAGACCTTGGAGTACTGCTCCTGGAGGTCGTTGATGCCCTCCACCTTGCCGTCGAAGTCACCGGTGGCCAGGAAGCTCAGCACGCAGGGGACGGTGATGGCGGCCTTCTCGCTCTTGCCGTCGGGGGTGCCGATGGTGAGGATCGAGAAGGAGGCGCAGGAGTCCTCGGTGTCGTAGAGGGCCTCGGCGGCGGCCATCTTCATCGGCTGCACGTCGGTCATCACCCGGCCCTGCAGGTCGCCGGTGATCACCACGGCGATGGAGGAGACGAGCATGATCCAGGCGCCCAGGCGGGTGCCCTTGCGGTACAGGTCGCGGTCCTCGGGGAACTTGTCCCGCCACAGGTGCCAGCCAGCGACGGCGACGACCAGGCCGGCACCGGTCATGTAGGCGGCGGCGGCCGTGTGGGGGAAGGTCACGAGCTGGACCGGGTTCGTCAGCACGGCCACGAAGTCGGTGAGCTCGGCGCGGCCGGTCTCCGGGTTGTTCGTGTAGCCGACCGGGTTCTGCATGAACGAGTTCGCCGCGAGGATGAAGTACGCGCTGAGCAGGGTGCCGATGTGCACCAGCCAGATGGCGGCGTTGTGCAGCTTCTCCGGGATGCGACCCCAGCCGAAGAGCCACAGACCGAGGAAGGTCGACTCGAGGAAGAAGGCGAGCAGGGCCTCGATGGCCAGCGGGGCGCCGAAGATGTCACCGACGAAGCGCGAGTAGTCGGACCAGTTCATGCCGAACTGGAACTCCTGCACGATGCCGGTGACCAGGCCGAGCGCGAAGTTGATGGTGAAGAGCTTGCCGAGGAACTTGCTCAGCCGCAGCCAGCGCTCGTCGCGGCTCCGCATCCAGAGCGTCTGCGTGAGGGCGACGATGAAGCTCAGGCCGATCGTGATCGGCACGAAGAAGTAGTGGTAGACGGTCGTGATGCCGAACTGCCACCTGGCGAGTTCGAGTGCGTCCATGTGTGCTCCCGGGAGGAGTGTTCCCCTTCGGGCCCGCGCGCCGGGGGGACAGGAAGACGCGCGAGGCCCCTGACGAGGCCGATCCTACGGGGTGTCGTAGAAATGCTGTTGGTGAGGGCTGCCTCACGCGGCCGCCCGAACCGATGCTGCCCAAAATGCTATTTCACCTAGAACAACCCTGCTAGGTTGCGAGCATGCTCTGGCACCTGGACCCCACCGACGACCGACCGCTGTTCACCCAGGTGGCGGACACCGTCCACCGGGGTGTCGAGGAGGGTGATCTGGCACCCGGAGACCGCCTCCCCGCGGCGCGAGAGCTCGCCGAGCTGCTCGAGGTCAACGTGCACACGGTTCTGCGGGGGTATCGGCAGCTCGCTGACGAGGGTCTGATCGACCTCCGCCGTGGCCGTGGGGCCGTGGTGCTGGTGGGCGCCGAGCGGGCCGGCACGGCTCGGCTCGCTGCCCTGGCTGCCGAGTTCGTGACCGAGTGTCGCCGGCTCGGGGTGAGCCACGAGGGCGCCGTGCGGCTGGTGCAGGGGGCGCGCGTCGCATGAGGGGATCGGTGGGTGTCTCGTGGGTCGACGGGTTCACCGGGTGGGTCCTGGGGATCGTGGCGGTCTCCTGGCTCGTTCTGCTGGGTCGCTGGGTCCTCCTGCGGCGGCGGCAACGCAGTGGGACCGGGCAGGACGCTCGGCGTGCGACGGTCGACCTTGCCGGAGGCCTCGCGGCGGGAGTCGTCGTGGTGGGGATGGCTGGTCTGGGTCGTGGCGCCGAGCTGGGGCGGCTGTCGGAGTGGCTCCTCGTGCTGCGGACCCTGCTCTTCCCGGTGGGGGCAGTGGTCTGGATCGTCGTTGCCCGGGCGGCGCGTCGGCTCCTCCCGCCCGTGCAGCTCTCGACCGCGCAATCCTCGCCGCAGGGCGTCCGGCGAGCTCCCGAGCCACCACCCGAGCAGCTCGAGGCCACGAGGCTGCGACCCGGTGAGCGCGCCGCCTGGCAGGAGACCCTGCGGCCGCTCGTGCCCCGCGGGCAGCTCCTGTGGTGGCTGGCCGTGGCGGTCGTGCTGCTCGGGGTGCAGCTCACGCATCGCGAGCCCGGTGGATGGCTGGCCATCGGCCTCTTCTGGTGCGCCTGGAGCGTCTTCCTCCTCGTCCAGGTGCTGGACGACAGCATCACCCTCAGCGTCTCCCGGCGCGGAGTGCGAGTGGCGGGGTGGTGGGGTCGAGACGTCCGGGAGGCGCTGCCTCTCGCGCTCGTGAGTGGCGCCCGGGTGCTCGGCCGCGACGAGGCGTGGGGCAGGGTGCGTCGCTACGGCCACCGTGCCCCGGGCGTCGTGGAGCTGCGGCTGGTCGACGGCTCGCAGGTGCTGGTGGGTACCCGTGATGCTCGAGCCGTGGCCGCGCTGGTCAACGGCCTGCTGCACCGGGAGTCCCGGACGGGGGCCACCACCGCAGCCTGAGTGGCCAGCCCCGCGCCCCGGGTGGGGCCGTGCTCCACGAGCTCAGTCCCGGGGGCGCTGGTCCACGATCCGGCGGGCCTTGCCGACCGACCGCTCGATCGTCTCGGGGCCGCCGACCTGCACCTTCGCGGTGGTGCCGATCCGGTTCTTCACCTCGTGCTGCACGACCATCGCCAGGTGGTCGTACTGGTGCTCCTGCACGTCGGGCTGCGCCTCGATGCGGATGGTCAGCTCGTCCATCCGGCCGGGGCGGGTGAGCACGCACTGGAAGTGCGGGGTGAGGCCGTCGAGGGCCAGGACGATCTCCTCGATCTGCGTCGGGTAGACGTTCACCCCGCGGACGATCATCAGGTCGTCGGTGCGGCCGGTGACCTTCTCCATGCGGCGCATGCCGGGGCGCGCGGTTCCGGGGAGGAGCTTGGTGAGGTCGCGGGTGCGGTAGCGGACGACCGGCATCGCCTCCTTGCTCAGGGAGGTGAAGACCAGCTCGCCGACCTGCCCCTCCCGCACCGGCTCCCCGGTGAGGGGGTTGACCACCTCGGGGTAGAAGTGGTCCTCCCAGATGTGCAGGCCGTCCTTGGTCTCCACGCACTCCTGGGCGACACCGGGGCCCATCACCTCGGAGAGGCCGAAGATGTCGGTGGCGTGCATGCCGGCGCGCTCCTGGATCTCCTGGCGCATCGCCTCGGTCCACGGCTCGGCGCCGAAGACGCCGATCTCGAGCGAGCTCTCGCGGGGGTCGATGCCCTGCAGCTCCATCTGGTCGAGCACGGCCAGGAAGTAGCTGGGGGTGACCATGATGGCGCGGGGCTGGAAGTCCTGGATGAGCTGGATCTGCTTCTCGGTCTGCCCGCCGGACATGGGGACGACGGTGCAGCCGAGCTCCTCGGCGCCGTAGTGGGCGCCCAGGCCACCGGTGAACAGCCCGTAGCCGTAGCTGTTCTGCAGGAGGTCGCCCGGGCGGACGCCGGCGGCGCGCAGCGAGCGGGCGAACACACGGGCCCAGGTGGTGATGTCGGCCTTCGTGTACCCGACCACGGTGGGGCGCCCGGTGGTGCCGGAGCTGGCGTGCACCCGGACCACCTGATCGCGGGGGACGGCGAACATGCCGAAGGGATAGTTCTCCCGCAGGTCGGCCTTCGTGGTGAAGGGGAACCGGGCGAGGTCCGAGAGCTCGGTGAGCTCGTCCGGGTGCACGCCGGCGGCGTCGAAGGACGCGTGGTAGTGCGGCACGTTCTCGTAGGCGTGCCGCACCGACCACTGGAGTCGCTCCAGCTGGTGCTCCCGGAGCTGGTCGACCGACCAGCTCTCGGCCTCGTCGTGGAGGTCCGGGCGGAAGTCGATGGTGGGGAGCTGCCCCGAGGCCTGGCTGTGACCTGCGTTACTCATTGGTCCAGGGTGCCGCAGGTCACGTCGGGAGGGCCACGGTGGGGCTCAGGCCTGCTTCGGGGAGCGGGTCAGGGCGCGGCTGCGGCCGGTGAAGATGGCCACGACCGGCCACTCGAGGATCTCCGTGGGGGTGACCCGTCCGTCCTCGTCGAAGGTCACCTCGTGGGGAAGGTGGGCTCCTTCGGGCACGCGGCGCACGACGACGTCGGTGATCCCGTTGCGCCCCCAGGCGGCGCGCTCCTGGCCAAGCCCCACCACGACCTCGCCGAGGCGCGTCGGGGCGATGAAGTCGATGTCGCAGTGCGCGGCGACCGTGGGCTGCCCGGAGGTGTTGCAGGTCAGGGCGAAGACGCTGTCGCAGAAGGCGAAGACCAGGCCTCCGTGGGTCGTGCCGTGGCCGTTCACCATCGTCTCGTTGATGGTCATGGAGGCGATGGAGCGGCCCAGGCCGCCGACCCGGTCGATCTCGTGGACCTGGATGCCCATGTGCTCGGAGGCGCCGTCGGTGCGCCACATCTCGCGGACGTGGGCGAGGTCGGTGCCGTCGGTGGCCTCCTCGCGCAGACCGTCGTGCCAGGTCATGCGGGGTCCTCCTGGGTGGGGGTCGTGGGTTCCTGGGCGGGGGCGGTCGACCCGGTGGGGGCCGGTTGGGCGGCCGTGGGCTCAGCGGTCGTGGATCCGGAGACTGCGGGGAGCGGGGTGTCGTCCTGCTCCGCCATCGCCACCAGGGCGTCGCTGGGCCGGTAGCGGCCGCCGGGGTGTGCCGCGTCGAGGAGGCGGAGGTTCTCCAGCACGTGGGCGGCGCCCAGCTCCTCGAGCCACTCGAAGGGGCCCTTCGGGTAGTTCGTGCCGAGCCTCATGGCGGTGTCCACGTCCTCCCGGGTGGCCTCCCCCCGGTGCACGAGGTCCACGGCCTCGTTGACGAGCATCGAGAGGGTGCGCTCCATGACGTTCAGCTCCACCGGGCCGTGGGCCAGGGCGCGGGCGGTGAACTCGTCGCCCTCGGCGTCCTGCGGGCGGCCGTCCGCGTCGTAGGTGTAGACGCCCCGGCCGGTCTTGCGGCCGAGCGTCCCGGCGTCCACGAGGGCCTTCTGGAAGGCGGTGGGCTCGTAGCGGGGGTCCCGGTCGGTCTGCTCCCAGACGCTCTCGCCGACCGCGTAGTTCACGTCCTGCCCGATGAGGTCGGTGAGGCGGAAGGGGCCCATGGTGAAGCCGGCGTACTCGGTCAGGGCGCGGTCCAGGTCTGCCGGGGCGTGGCCGCCGGGGCCGACCATCCGCTGGGCCTCGCCGTAGAAGGGGCGGGCGACGCGGTTCACGATGAAGCCCGGGGTGGAGGTGCAGTGCACGGGGGTCTTGCCCCAGGTGCGCATCAGCTCGGCGGCGCGCTCCAGCACCAGGGGGTCGGAGGCCTCGCCGCGGACCACCTCCACGAGCCGCATGATCGCGGCGGGGTTGAAGAAGTGCAGGCCGACGACGCGCCCGGGGTGGGGCACGTCGGCGGCGATCTGCGTGATGTCGAGGCTGGAGGTGTTGGTCGCGAGGATCGTCTCCGCGGGCTGGTGCTCGGCGAGGGTGGCGAAGATCTGCTGCTTCACGTCGAGTCGCTCGACGGCGGCCTCGACGACCAGGGACATGGGGGGCAGGGCGGCGAGGTCACCCTCGGCGGCGGGGCCGACCACCAGCCGCTGGCCGATGGCCGTGGCGTCCTCGGCGGTGAACTTCCCCTTCGACACCAGTCGGGCGAGGGTGGCCTGCAGCTTCTCGACGGCCGCGGCGGCTGCTCCCTCCCGGACGTCGACGAGGTGCACCTCGTGGCCCGCCTGCGCTGCCACCTGGGCGATGCCCGAGCCCATGGACCCGGCACCGATGACTGCGACGGGGGCGGGGTCGTTCGTGTGCGTGCTCATGGCCCCAGTAGATCAGGCCCCATGAGCCCGGCCCCGTCAGGGAGGGCGTGGCCTCGGTGGGTCATCAGCGGCCACGCGTCGGACGGTCGCCCAATCTTGGCCAGCCGCCATGCCCTGGACGGTCGCCCCGCGTCGGGCGGCCACTGCTGGGCGAATGCGATCTGCGTCACTAGTCTGGGGTCATGACTGAGACGACTGCGCCCTCTTCGAGCTCCACGACCACCCCGGCCGTGGTCCCCGACGCCGCCCAGGCGCTCGTGGAGAAGCACCGCGAGACGCTGGCCCAGGCCACCGAGGCCCTGCAGCAGCGTGCCTTCCACTCCCGTTACCCGGAGTCGCCCTCCCCGAAGGTGCACGGCGAGGAGGCCGCCCCGACCGGGCTCAAGGCCCACGAGGCCGCGCTCGGTGCCCAGTTCGAGTCGCTCGCCTCCCAGCCGACCACCGGTCAGTGGGTGGGGGCCGAGAAGTCCCCCTACGGCCCGGAGCTGGGTGTCACCTACCCGGAGCTGGACGTCGACGCCGCGATGGAGGCCGCCACCGCGGCGGCCCGCGCGTGGCGCAACGCCGGTCCGGAGGCGCGTGCAGCGGTCTGCGTGGAGATCATCGACCGCATCCACGCGCGCAGCTTCGAGATGGCCCACGCGGTCATGCACACCTCGGGCCAGCCCTTCGTCATGGCCTTCCAGGCCGGTGGCCCCCACGCGCAGGACCGCGCCCTCGAGGCGGTGACGGTGGCGCTGCAGGCCCAGCGCGAGGTGCCGGAGTCCGTGGTCTGGGAGAAGCCGGCCAAGGGCGAGCCGATCCGCATGCAGAAGGACTACCGCGTGATCGGCCGCGGTGTCGGCCTGGTCATCGGCTGCAACACCTTCCCGACCTGGAACGCCTACCCGGGCATCTTCGCCTCCCTGGCCACGGCGAACCCGGTGGTCATCAAGCCCCACCCGATGGCGATCCTGCCGCTGGCGGTCACCGTTGAGGTGGCCCGTGAGGTCCTTGCCGAGGCCGGTTTCGCCGCCGCCCTGGTGCAGCTCGCCCCGGAGAACCCGGGCGGCACCCTGGCCAAGGACCTGGCGCTCCACCCGGCCGTGAAGATCATCGACTACACCGGCGGCCCCGGCTTCGGCGGCTGGCTGGAGACCGAGGCGGCTGCTGCGGGCAAGCTGGTCTACACCGAGAAGGCGGGCCTCAACACGGTCGTCGTCGACTCGGTCGAGAACATGCGGGCTGCCACGGGCAACCTGGCGTTCTCGTTCTCGCTCTACTCGGGCCAGATGTGCACCGCACCGCAGAACGTCTACGTGAAGGCCGAGGGCATCGCCACCGACGAGGGCGAGCTGACGGCCGAGGAGTTCGGCGAGAAGCTGGGCCAGGCGATCACGCACTTCAACAAGGACGACGCCAAGGCGGTCGAGATCCTCGGCGCAACGGTGAACGACGACGTGCGTTCGCGGGCCAACGACTTCGCAGGTCTGGCCGAGCGCCTCGGCGGCACGGTCCTGCTCGCGCCCCGCGAGGTGGAGCACCCGAAGTTCCCGGACGCGGTCGTCCGCACGCCGGGCATCATCTTGCTCGAGGCCGCCGACCGCGAGGCCTACACGAACGAGTGCTTCGGCCCGGTCGTCTTCCTCATCCGGACGGAGTCGACCGAGGAGTCCTTCCAGGTCGCCACGGAGACCGTCCGGGAGCACGGCGCCATGACGATGGCCGTCTACTCCACCGACGAGGAGGTCCTCGCCGAGGCCCGCGAGGTGGCCGCCGACGCCGGTGTCGCCCTCAGCGAGAACCTGCAGGGTCAGATCTTCGTCAACCAGACGGCCGCGTTCAGCGACTTCCACGGCACCGGTGCCAACCCGGCGGCCAACGCCGCCTACGCGGACGCCGCCTTCGTGAGCAACCGCTTCCGCGTGGTGACCACCCGCCGCCACGTCTGATCCCGGCGCTGGCCACGGCCCCGGCCG
The DNA here is from genome assembly GCF_900187395.1 of Kytococcus aerolatus. GTDB lineage: Bacteria > Actinomycetota > Actinomycetes > Actinomycetales > Dermatophilaceae > Kytococcus > Kytococcus aerolatus. The sequence goes on along the minus strand of NZ_FYEZ01000001.1, from coordinate 1,187,722 downwards.
GACCGGCCACGCCTGCTGCTGCCCCGTCACGAGTGCTCCGCTCGTCGCGGGGCAGCAGCGCGTGCACGCTCACCAGGGCGCCGTGCCCTGGCCCTTCGGAGCCCCCTGCAGCAGTGCGTCCGGGCAGGGGTCACCATCGGGTCCACCCTGTCCTGCGTTCGAAGCGCACCACGGCGCGTCCTTGCTCGTCCCGGTCCACGCGGTGGGTGACCTGTGGGTCCATGAGCCGCCGGTGATGTCGTCCACACAGCGGGATGGCATTGCGGAGGTCGGTCCGTCCTCCACCGGGATGGAGGACCCTCCCGTCCGGTCCGCGGACGGGAGCCCAGGGGGCGGCGTGGTGGATCTCGCACCAGGAGAACGGCCGGTTGCAGTCCTCCTCCGCGCACTGCTCGTACCGGGTGGCCAGCGCAGCCCGTTGGGAGTCGCTGAAGGTCCGCGTCTGCCGCCCCAGGTCGAGGGGCTGGCTCTCGCGGCCCATGACCACCGGGATGATTCCCGCGTTGCTGGCCAGTCGTCGGACCTCGCCGGCCGAGAGCTCGTCGCCGGAGTCGGTCACCCCGACCCGGTCGGTCTCGCCCCGCAGCGTCTCGAGGTCGGTGCGCACCAGCAGTACCGCGTTGACCTTCGAGGCGAGGTGGTCGGTGGGGAGGTGATCGATGAGCTCCGCGAAGGCCTTGCCTTTCTCATGGGCCCAGTCGATCTGCGTGTCCTTCCACGAACTCCCGGGCGCGCCAAGTGCACCTCCGTTCGCTCGCCGGGCCAGTCGACGCGGTGTGACCAGGGCGTCGAGGGCCTTCGCCAGCATCCGACCCTGGAGGACGGGGAGCACGAACTGGCCCTGCACCGTCCCGTCCCCGCGGTCGCGGAGCCAGAGCTCCGCGGCCTGCCACGCGGCTTCCTCCTCGGCGCGCACGATGCCGTCGTGGTGCTGGTCGACCGTGTCCCGGTCGGGCTCGACCAGGGCCAGCGCCCGGCGTGCCTTCCGGCGCAGGCTGTCCGGGGACATCTGGGAGGCCCACCGGACGAGCTCCTCCTCGACACGGCCGCGCTCCGCGGTGCCGAGAGCTTCCGGGAGCTGGTCGAGGGCCTGGCAGATCACGTGCGCGTGCCGCTCGGAGATCTCTCCGGTGTCCCACGCCCGGGCTGTGGGGCGCGGTGGGGTGGCTTCCGGCACGGCCTGCCCGGCGGTCGACGCCGGGGTGGCGGGCCCCGCGCCCGGGACGGTGGCCGGGGCAGCCGTCGGCTGCTCGTTCCCCAGCTCCTGCGCGAGCCGTGCCTGCCGAGCCGTCTCGGCTCCGTGGGTGCGGAGGCGGCGGGCGGCGAACTGCCCGTCGTCGTCATGAGTGGCGCAGCCGGCCTCGCGGGCGGCACGGACCACCTCGAGCGACCGGTTCCGGATCCGCTCGTGCCGGTTCGCCAGGGCCTGCGCGTGACGGAGCATGCGGTCGAGCTGGGGGCCGTCCAGGTGCTCGGGGGAGGAGCCCGCGCTGGCGATGGCGGCCATCAGCGCGTCAGCCGCTGCGTGGGCCCGGGCGAAGGCGGCCTCCAGGGCGTCGGGGGCGTTCTTCGGGGGGTCAGGCGCGCGACGGACCGGGCTGTCGGGCCGTCCGGTCAGGGCTGATGGCTCCAGCACGCTCGTCATCGCACACCCCCTCGCATGCGGTCCATGGCCGACCCCCTGTCGACCTGCAGCCAGACTAGAACACATGATCCACCTCTGTCAACATCCATATAGAACATGTGGACGAAGGGCGAGTGGCCGCCGCCCCGTCTGCCCATCCGCCAGCCGGTCCGAGGCTGTCCCCGGCCCGCCCTACGATGATCCCCGTGACCAGCCATGACACCCACCCCGCCGACCGCCACGACACCATCCGCGTCCGCGGCGCCCGCGTGAACAACCTGCAGGATGTCGACGTCGACATCCCCAAGCGGCGGCTCACGGTGGTCACCGGCGTCTCCGGGTCGGGCAAGTCCTCCCTCGTCTTCGGCGCCATCGCGGCCGAGTCGCGCCGTCTCATCGACGAGACCTACCCGTCCTTCGTGCAGCAGTTCATGCCCTCCAGCGCCCGCCCCGATGTCGACTCCCTGGAGAACCTGTCGGCCGCGGTGATCGTCGACCAGGAGCGGATCGGCGCCAACGCCCGCTCCACCGTCGGCACCGCCACCGATGCCGCGGCCATGCTCCGCACCCTGTGGTCCCACCGTTCCGAGCCGCACGTCGGCGGGGCCCAGGCGTTCAGCTTCAACGTCGCGTCGGCCTCCGGCTCGGGTGTCCTCAAGGTCGGCAAGAAGGACGCGAAGGGCGAGCAGGTGAAGGGGGAGAAGGCGACCTTTGAGGTCATCGGGGGGATGTGCCCTGAGTGCGAGGGGCTGGGCACCACGGCCGCACTCGACGAGGACCTCATCGTCGACCGCTCGAAGTCGCTGGACGACGGCGCGATCCTCGTGCCGGGCTATCCGGTCGACTCGTGGGGTTGGCGGATCTACGCCGAGTCCGGCCCCATCGACCCGGCGAAGAAGGTGGCCGACTATTCGGCCGAGGAGTGGGACTGGCTCATGTACCAGGCCCCCACCAAGGTGAAGTTCGCCGACATCAACATGACCTACGAGGGTCTGGTGACCCGCATCCGGCGCACCTGGTTCGGGGACCGGGAGCCGAAACAGGCACACATCAAGGCCTACAAGGAGAAGATCGCCACCACCGGGCCGTGCCCGGAGTGCGGCGGCACGCGCCTCAACGAGGCCGCCCGCACGGCGACCGTCGCGGGGCGGACCCTGCCCGAGGTCATGGCGATGCAGGTCGACGAGCTCGCGCAGTGGGTCGCCGGACTCGATGACCCGGGGCTGGCGCCGCTCCTGGCCCGGCTGCGGGGCGTCCTCGACGCGATGGTGGGCGTCGGGCTGGGTTACCTCTCGCTGGACCGCGCCTCCGGCACGCTCTCGGGTGGCGAGTCCCAGCGCGTGAAGATGGTGCGCCACCTCGGCTCGCCGCTCACGGACATCAGCTATGTCTTCGACGAGCCCACCGTGGGGCTGCACCCGCACGACATCGAGCAGGTGGTGCAGCTCCTCGCCGACCTCCGCGACGCGGGCAACACCGTGCTCGTCGTGGAGCACGAGCAGGCCGTCATCACCGGGGCGGACCATGTCATCGACATCGGCCCCGGTGCGGGAACCGACGGTGGGCGGGTCGTCTACTCCGGCCCGATGGAGGGGCTCGCGGCGTCCGGTTCGGTGACCGCCGCGCACCTCGGCCGGCAGCCCACCCTGCGCGAGGAGCCCCGTGTGGCGACCGGGCAGCTGGAGATCCGCGGGGCGAGCACGAACAACCTCAAGGGCGTGGACGTCGCCGTGCCGACCGGCGTGCTCGTGGCGGTCACCGGGGTGGCGGGATCGGGCAAGAGCTCGCTCATCCACGGCAGCCTCGGGAAGCGGGACGACGTGCTGGTCATCGACCAGTCGCCGATCAAGGGCTCGCGCCGGTCCAACCCGGCCACGTACACCGGCCTGCTCGATCCGATCCGCACGCTGTTCGCCAAGGCCAACGACGTGAAGCCGGCCCTGTTCAGCCCCAACTCCGAGGGAGGCTGCCCCGAGTGCAACGGTGCGGGCGTCATCTACCCGGAGGTGGCCCTGCAGAATGCCGCCCCGACCCCGTGCGAGGTCTGCGGTGGGCGCCGCTTCCGGGAGGACGTGCTCGTGCACACCTACGAGGGGCTGAGCATCGCGGACGTCTTCGGCCTCTCGGTGGCCCAGGCTGCCGAGATCTTCACGACGGGCAAGGCCAAGACCCTGCTGGCGCGGATGCTCGACGTGGGCCTGGGCTACGTGCGCCTCGGGCAGCCGCTGCCGACGCTGTCCGGCGGGGAGCGCCAGCGCCTCAAGCTCGCCGCCCAGATGAAGGACTCCGAGATCTTCGTGCTCGACGAGCCCAGCGCCGGGCTGCATATGGCGGACACGGCGAACCTCGTGGCGGTGCTGCAGCGCCTCGTCGAGGGGGGCTCGACGGTCATCGCCATCGAGCACAACCTCGACGTGGTGAGCCAGGCCGACCACGTCATCGACGTGGGGCCGGGTGCCGGCCACGAGGGTGGGCAGGTGGTCTTCACTGGCACCCCCGCGGAGCTCACGCAGGCCGACACCGCCACCGGTCGCGCGCTGAAGGCCGCCACGGCCTGATGCGGTGACCGTGGCCACCGAGGCCCGGTCTCCCTGGTGGGGGCCGGGCCTCGTCGGTCGATGGGGTCGCCGCTCAGCGGGGGATGTCCTCGTCGTGGGGCTGCACGACGTAACGGTCGCCGTCCTCGCTGACGTCCCACACGGTCACCGTCGCGACGGGGCCGTCGGCGGTGCTGACCTGCACCTGGTGGTTGCGGGCCATCTGCTCCCCGGTCAGCTCGCGGACCGTGAGCTCGGAGGCGGCGTCAGCGCCCCCCGCCTGCTCCCGCACGGCGTTCAACCAGTCGCTGGTCTTGGACTCGAACCCCTCGCCGGAGTACGCACAGACCGACTCCACCGTGGCCTCGGGCCCCGTCTCGGTCAGCAGCGCGGAGACCACCTCCGTGGGGGTCTCCCTCCCGGCCTGGCAGTCGTCCTGCGAGCACCCTGCCAGGACCGCTGTCGTCACGACCCCCAGCGCCAACAGATCTCTCACACCGGTCTTGCGGCTCATGCGCACCATCCTTCATGTCGATCCTCGGGGTGGAGCGCCCATCGCGACGTTTGCTCCACCTGATGTTGCTGGGGAGGGTGAGGGTCGCCGTGAGGCGCAGGAGTGTCGTATGAGTGGGCCCCAGTCAGCGCAGCATAGAGCCACGCGAGGGGGGGCAAGTGGGGTGGCGGATGTCCTGGGAGTGCACCACCACCTCACCCAGCCAGGCTCCGAGATCACTCGTGGGGGCGACGGTGGCGTCGATCACCTGCCGGAAGCGGTCCAGCGTCTCGGTCGGGGACCCACCGAGGTGCTCACGCAGTCGGCGTTCGTTGTGGACGTCCGGGCGGAAGCGCGCGGCGGCGACGCAGCGCAGGCACGCCCAGCGCCCGGCCTTTCACCTCGTCGTACCCGCCGGCGCCGTGGGCGAAGAGCATGCGCATGGCTCAGCCCTGCTCGGCCTGCTCGCGCATCTCCTCCGAGCCCTCGAACAGCCCGAACGCCGCACCGGCGGGCGTGGTCAGGTGCGCCGAGCGACCGAACCCGAGCTCCATCACCTCACCCACCTGGCTGGCGCCCAGCTCCTTCGCCTTCGCCAGCACCGGGTCGAGCTGCGGCACCAGCGTGTACTGCACCCACAGCGCCTCCTCGCCGGCCTCCAGCGGGCCGATGCCGAAGATCCCGTCCTGACCCAGCTGCGCCACCGAGTAGGGCGCCATCTGGTGGTCGAAGGTGAACCCGAACAGCTCGCCGTAGAACGCCTCGGCGGCCGCCACGTCCGGGGTCAGCAGGTCCTGCCAGCAGGGGAAGCCCAGCTCGTCGACCGCGCCGTAGCCCAGCATTCCGTGGCTCTCGTAGAAGGCCACCAGCGCACCGGCCGGGTCCACCACGGCGGAGAACCGTCCATGGTCCGGCACCGTGGTGGGCGCGATCTCCTCGGTCGCCCCCAGCTCCAGGGCCTTCGCGTGCGTGCCGTCGGCATCGTCGGTGGCCAGGAAGACCGCGGACACGTCGACACCGCACGGCATCGCGGGCCCGATGCCGAACACATGGCGCCCGTCGATCTGGGCCGTGGTGTATCCGCCCAGATCTGGGTCACCGGCGGGGATGTCCACGGCGATCAGCCCGGGCTCGACCTCTCGCGCGAACAGTGCACGGAAGAACGCGGCCGTGCCGTCGGGGTCGGTGGTCCAGAAGTCCCGCCACACGGGCGTTCCGGGGCGCTGGGTGGTGGTGCGTGCGGTCATGGTGCGTGTCCCTTCAGAGGAATGTGAACGGTGTCCACATATAGGATGTGTTCACCGTACACATCAAGGAGGCCCGTGCCAACCCCCCCGATCGATCCCGCCGACGCACCCCGCGAGAACCCGGCCACCCGTGAGGGCTACCACCACGGCGACCTGCGCGCCGCGCTCATCGACCAAGCGGAGGCCGTGGCCCGCACCAAGGGGCCGGAGGCAGTGACGATGCGGGCGCTCACCCGCCAGGTGGGCGTCAGCGCGAACGCGGCCTACCGCCACTTCGCTGACCGCGCCGCCCTGGTGCAGGAGGTCACTTTCCGGGCCCAGGCGGCCATGGCCCGCGCGATGGACGCCGCCCGGGCCGACCTCCCCGCGCAGGCCGATGGGGCCGCGCACCTCACCGCGGTGGGTCGCACCTACATCGAGGCCGCACGGGCCGAACCCGGGCTGTTCCGCACGGCCTTCACCGAGCCGGCGGACCTCGAGCTCTCCGCCGACCCCCGGGCCGCTGGCGATTCGGGCCTCACCCCCTTCCTGCACCTGGCCGATGCCCTCGACCGCATGGTCGCCGACGGCTCGCTGGCCGCTGAACTGCGCGAGGGCGCCGAGGCGCCGTGCTGGTCGGCCGTCCACGGGTTCTCGATGCTGGTCGTCTCCGGCCCGCTGCGCAGCGCACCGGCCGAGGTGGTCGACGCCCTGGTCGCGCGCACTGTGGCCACCGCCGTGCTCGGCATCACCCAGGCGCCGTGAAACCCGATTGACCGGCAGCGCCCCAGCGGCGAGCCTCGCCCCATGACCACCGCAGCGCAGAACCTCCCCGCCACCACCCCCGACCCGCCCGACACCCGTCCCGACCAGGCCTTCCTCGCCGGCGACCGGGAGAACCTCGAGTGGTGGGTGGAGCTGTACCGACAGACCCTGCCGCTCAAGGTCGGCGGGCTCACCGGCGAGCAGCTGGTCCAGCGCGCGGTCCCCCCGTCGACGCTGTCGTTGGCGGGCATCGTCCGCCACCTCACCGAGGTGGAGCTGTACTGGTGCGGTGAGGTCGTCGCGGGTGCGGAGGTGCCGGACGTCTACTCCACCCCCGCCTCACCGGAGGGGGACTTCCTCGATGCTGGGGCAACCACCGCCGTGCAGGACGTCGCCGCCTTCTCCGACGCGGTGGAGCGCGCTCGTGCCTGGTGTGCGGGGGTCACCGACCTCGACGCCCCCGTGGCCGGCACCCGCCACGGGAACCCGGTGAACCTGCGCTGGGTGTACGTGCACCTCATCGAGGAGTACGCCCGGCACCTGGGCCACGCGGACCTGCTGCGCGAGGTCGTCGACGGCCGCACCGGCTACTGAGCGGCGGGCTCCTGCGCCGGCCAGGAGGCATCGGCCTGGTCGGACAACACGGGCGGCGCGGGTCGGGTGTCGAACTCCCGGAAGCTGGGCACCACCAGCGGGGCGAGGGTGGCCACGAGGTAGGCCCCAGCCAGCGCCCACAGGGCCCACCGCCAGCCCAGCCCCGAGGCCAGGAGGCCGCCGAGCAGGCCACCGAGTGGCATGAGCGACCAGCCCAGGGAGGCGCTCAACGCCGAGACGCGCCCCGTGAGCCCGGCCGGGATCCGTTCGAAGATCACCGCTCCCAGGATGGGGTTGAGGAAACCGGACGCCGCGCCGGTGACGGCGAAGGCGGTGACCACCACCCACAGGGGTGCGCCGAGGGTCAGGACGGCAAAACGCACCGGTCCGGTGACGAGGAAGCCGATGACGTAGGTCCGGAACCGGGGGAGCCGATGGGCCCAGCGGGCGGCGGCCAGGGAGCTGACGGTGGCGGCGGCCGAGAAGACCGTCAGCAGCAGGCTGATGCCGGCCGCGCCGGCGCCCGTCTCGCGTGCCCAGACCGGGAACAGCACGGCCGACCAGGCCAGGTCCAGTAGGTTGGTGACCGCGACCATCCCACTGATGCCCAGGAGCACGGCATCGTGGCGGATGAAGTCCCACCCGCCCAGCAGGGAGCGCAGGTACGGCTCGCGCGTGTCGCGCTGGGCGCTCGGCCGGGACGCTGCGGCCGTGGTCGCCCCCAGGGCCGCGGCGCCGAGGACGAAGCAGGCCGCCACCACGAACAGGGTGCGGGGCGCGCCGAGCTGGGTGATGAGCAGGCCCGCGGCGGCCGCGCCCGCCATCGCGGAACCGCGGTCGATGGCGCCGTGGTAGCCGGTCACGCGTTCCAGGGGCACCCGGGCCAGCTCCGTGACGCCGGGGATCATGGCCTGCTTGGCCCCGTCGGCAGGCCCCCGCAGCGCGCCCCCGGCGGCGACGAGCAGCAGCAGGGCCCAGAAGGGCAGCGCGCCGCGCAGGTGCAGCAGCGGGATCAGTCCGAACACGGCGGCCGACCCGAGGTCGCAGACACACGCCACCCGGCGTGGGCCGAGCCGGTCGGTCAACGGTCCGCCCAGCACCTTGAAGACCACCAGGGGCAGCAGCTCGGCGGCCGAGACGAGGCCGGTCTGCGTGGCCGAGCCGGTGGTCACCAGGACGAACCACGGGATCACCACCATGCTCATCCGGGTGGCCGTGATCGTGAAGGTCTCGGCCGTCAGCAGTCCCCGCAGGGGTAGGGCGCTCACACTGGCTCCTCAGGTCTGGTCCGGGGCGGGGGGCATCGCGTGGGGCGATAGCGCCGCGTTCAGGTTGACCCAGTACGGCTGTGCCTCCGGCACGTCCTCTTCGGGCCAGGACGTGATGACCTCGATGAGGGCGTCCCGCAGCGCGTGCGCACGCTCGGGGGTCAGGCGCAGCATCCAGTCGCTCGTGGTGCCGGCTCGTCGCCACGCGGCAGGCAGTGTCTCGGCCTGCTCCACGACCTGCTGCAGCTGCTGCGAGTAGACCACCGCCACGGCTTGCTGGTACGCCCCGAAGGTCTCGCGCTCCTGGGGGGTCAACCCCTTGGAGGAGGTGCGGGTGGAGCGGTGGACCGCCCGCCACCAGCGCTCGCGCGAGGAGCCGCGGCCCTTGTCCTCCTCGATGAAGCCGTGCTGTGCCAGCTGTCGCAGGTGGTAGGACGTGGCACCGCTGTTGACGCCGAGGTGCTGCGCGAGACCCGTGGCGGTGTTGGGGCCCGAGGTGCGGAGCAGTCCCAGGAGCCGTAGGCGGACCGGGTGGGAGAGGGCTCGCAGCCCCTCGGGGCCGGGGGTGCTGATCTCGGGCGGGGTCATGCCGTGACCGTAACCGTGCAAAGGGAACTTTGCAAACATTCCTTTGGCCGCGTGGTCAGGTCCGATCCGTCTGCCCTGGCCGGGCCGCACCCATCGGTTCGTCGCGATTGGGGCGAAACGAGCTGTGAGGGCCCCACGGGCGACGAATGGATCGCGAGTCTGCCCACCCGCGACGAACCGGCGGCGACCGGCCCACGTCGCTACCCTGCCCACCATGACTGCCCCGCACGCCGCCCAGCCGCCCATCGTCGTCACCGGGGTGGTGGTGCAGGACGATGCGGGGCGCGTCCTGACCGTCCGCAAGCGCGGCACCGAGCGCTTCATGCTCCCCGGCGGCAAGCCCGAGCCAGGGGAGGACGCTGCTGCCGCGGGTGCCCGGGAGCTCGCCGAAGAGGTCGGCCTCACCGTGGACCCCGCGGCGATGGAGCTGCTCGGCCGCTACTCGGGACGCGCGGCCAATGAGCCCGACACCGCGTTGGAGAGCACCGTCTTCCTCGCCCCGCTGACGGGCGACCCGGTCCCGGCCGCCGAGATCGCGGAGATGTGCTGGATCGCCCCGGCCGAGGGCATCGGCGGCGCCGAGACCCCGGTCGCGGCGGCGGGCGGTCGCCTCCTGGCCCCGCTGCTGGCTGAGCACGTGCTGCCGGTGCTCCGGGCCCACGGCTGAGCGGCCCGAGGACGATTCGCCGACCCAGTGCGGGAGGGATAGCGTCGAGGGACGGTCCCCTCGACCGAGGGGCGGCTGCGAGTGGGAGGAGGACGCCGTGGGTGAGCACACGGACGAGATCGTGGTGGTCGGCGCGGGGGCGGTGGGGGCCACCATCGCCTACGAGCTGGGGCGGGCGGGCCTGAGCGTGCGGCTCGTCGACTCCGGGGAGGGTCCGGGCGGTGGCTGCTCGTATGCCAACGCCGGGTTGCTCACCCCGAACTACGTGGAGCCCCTGGCGACCGTGGAGAACGTCCGGCTGGGGCTGCGTTACCTCTTCGCCCCGAAGAGCCCCTTCCGGCTCTCCCCGCACCCCTCGCTGGTGCCCTGGCTGGCCTCCTTCGTGGCCTCGGCCCGGCCTGGTCGAGCGGCGCTCATGACCGAGCGGCTGCAGGCGATGGCCCGGTACAGCCTGGCCCTGCACCTCGCCTACCCCGAGCAGGGCGTGGACACCGGGGTCCGGAGGACGGGCTCGCTGGACGCCTGGACGACGCCCGAGGGCTGGGAGAAGGCCCGCGACGAGCTGCCCGAGGACACCCGCATGGACGCCGAGCAGGTCGCGGAGGTCTTCCCCGGCCTGCACGGGGTGCAGGGCGGCGTGTTCCACGAGGAGGACGCCACCTGCAACACGCTGCAGTACGTGACGGCCATGGTCGAGGCCGCGCAGGCCCACGGGGTGACCGTCCAGTGGGGCACGCGGGTCGAGCAGGTCCGGGAGGAGGACGGGCGCGTCGCCGAAGTCACCCTCTCCGACGGCACCCGCTGCCAGCCGCGCCAGCTGGTCCTCGCCGCGGGCCTCGGCACGGGCGCGCTGTGCGAGCAGCTCGGGCTGCGGATGCCGCTGAAGCCCGCCACCGGTTACGTCGTCGACGTCCCGCACGGGCCGAGCACGCCCCCGCACCCGGTCATGCTCAAGGAGCTCAAGGTGGTGCTCACCCCGCTGGCGGACCGGATGCGGGCGGCCGGCACCCTCGACCTCTCCGCGCAGCCCGGACGGTCCAAGGCGGACCGGCTCGAGTCGGTGCGGGAGGTGGCTCAGGAGGCCATGCCGGACTTCGCCTGGGACGATCCGATCGACACCTGGGCTGGCGACCGTCCGTGCACGAGCGACGGCATGCCGGTCATCGGCGCCAGCCGCCACGTGGAGGGCCTCGTCGTCGCGGCCGGCCACGGCATGTGGGGGATGATGCTGGCCCCCATCACCGCCGAGTGGGTGCTGCGCGGCCTGACGGGTGACCCCTCGGCCCTCAGCGACCCGGCGATGTCGCCGGACCGGTTCACCCACCTCCGTCGCCGCCCCACGTCGCGCGGCGGCGACCGGGCGGCCTGAGGGGCGTCGCCGGGGCGGGCGGCCGGTCGCCCGCCCCGGCGGGCCCGCTCCCGCTAGCGTGCCGGGCATGAGCGAGAGCACCAAGGAGATCGCCGCCCGCGAGGACGAGGTCATCGCCCGTCTGGTGGCCGAGGCGCCTGCACCGGGCGTGGACATCGGCACCGCCGCCACGGGGCAGCCCGGCCCCAGTGGCGATCCCTTGGTGGTGGAGACCTTCGGCGACGAGCCCCACGCCACGCCGGTGGTGCTCGTGCACGGCGGGTTCTGGCGGCCGACCATCGACCGCACCCACCTGCGGGCCGCCGCGGTGGTGCTGGGGAAGCACGGCCACCGGGTGGCGCTGCCGGAGTACCGCCGCGTGCTCGGCGACCCGCGCGTCAGCCTGACGGACCTGCTCGCCGTGGACGACCTCCTGGCCGCGGCCGGCTGGTACGACGGGCCCGCGCGCCCGATCTGGGTCGGCCACTCCGCCGGTGGCACGCTCGCCCTGCTCCGGGCGATGCAGTCCGACCGGCCCGCGGTGCCGGTGGTGTCGCTGGCCGGGGTCACCGACCTGCCGCGCGGTCACGCCGAGCAGCTGGGGAAGGGCGCGGTCACCGACTGGATGGGCGGGGGGCCCGAGGACCTGCCGGAGCTGTACGCCGAGCTGGACCCGCAGGGCGGCTGGACCGGGCGTGGCACGCCGCATGCGCGGCTCCTCCACGGGCAGCAGGACGCCACGGTGCCCGCCGCCTACTCGGCCGACCACCCGGCGCTGCACCGGATCGTGCCCGGGGCACACCACGCCGACCTGGTGGACCCGGCCTCGCCCCACTGGCACCACGTCCACACCGCGATGCTCCAGGCCCACGGGAGCCTCTGGCAGGACCTGCGCCGGTCGTGATGTCTCCCCGCAGGCCAGTCAGGGGCGCCGGGCGGCGCCTCGTCCAGGCGCTCGTGGCGTTGCCCGGAATCATTCTCCTGGCTGCGTGCATCGCCCCGGACGACCCGGAGCCCATCGACCTTCCGGCTGCGCTCGCGGAGGCTGAGGCGGAGGGGCCGGTGCTCGTGCCCGCAGAGGTCCCGGACGATGCCTTCGTCTCCTGGGCCTCACAGGTGGAGGAGAACGGGGTCACCCACTTCGTGATGACGCTCAATCGGAGCCCGTCAGGCCTCGCCCAATGGTGTGCGGCTCCGCAGGAGCACGCGGACGTCTGTGGCGAGGGGGTCAGTTCCGGGACCGTGGACGGGGTCTTCTGGAGCGTGTCGGGCGACGTCCCGGCCGAGGGGCCGCTGCGCGATGGCGAACCGACCTCCGAGTGGCAGGACCTGGAATGGGTGCGCGAGAACGGCACCCATGCCGGCCGGGGGTGAGGACTCGGGAGTTGGGCGCTGGAAGCCCGTGGATGGTCAGATCTGGGCCATTTCATTCGATAATGGCTCACATTTGACCACCCCCGCTAGAGTGGGGACATGTCGACCGCGACCCCCCGCCCCGTTGTCAGAGCGATGCGCTCGATGGGGGAGGACCTTCACCGGTGGCGTCGTCTCCAGGGCCTCTCGCGCGAGGTGGTGGCCGACCGCGCCGGTGTCTCGCTGAGCACGGTCAAGCGCATCGAGGCCGGTCAGGGGGCGTCGCTCGAGCACGTCCTGCGGGTTGCGCGTGCCTTGGGAGTCATGGATTCCCTGGTCGAGTCCGTGGACCCCTTGGCCTCGGACGTGGGGCGCATGCGGGCGGTCGAGCTGCTCGACGGAACCGCCGCAGGGGGACGGCGACGATGAGTGCGGTGGAGGTCTGGCTCGACCCGGACATCCGGGTCGGCACGCTGTTCAGCCACCGGGGGCGGAGTGCTGAGAGCTGTACCTTCACGTACTCCGCCGAGTACCTCGCCCATCCGGAGGCCTATCCCCTCGACCCGTCGCTGCCCCTGGACGCTCACCCCTTTCACTCGGTGAGGCCGCTCTTCGGGGCCATGGCGGACAGCAGCCCGGACCGGTGGGGCCGCACTCTGGTGCAGCGGACGCTGGCCGAGGAGGCGCGCGCTGCTGGCGGGGCCCCGCGTCAGCCGAGTGAGCTGGACTTCCTGCTGGGCGTGCGGGACGACCTCCGCCAGGGCGCCCTGCGCTATCGCCTTCCGCAGGACGACCCGGGCTCCTTCCGGGCCGCGGCTCAGGACGGAGTGCCCGTGCTCGCGGATCTGGGGGACCTGCTGGTGGCAGCCGACCGGGTGGGAGCTGACGAGGCGGGCCTGGCCGAGCTGCGTCGGCTGGTGGGGGCAGGGTCCTCCCTCGGGGGAGCGCGACCCAAGGCCCACGTCCGGTTGCCCGGCGGAGCGATCGGCCTCGCCAAGTTCCCCGCAGCCGCAGTCGACGACTGGAATGTCATGGCGTGGGAGCACGTGGCGCTGGGCCTGGCCGAGCGGGCGGGCATCCGAGTGCCCCCGAACCGGCTGGTCCCGGTGTCCGGTCGTGACGTCCTCGTCGTCGAGCGCTTCGACCGTCGATCCGAGCAGCGCGTCGGCTATGTCAGTGCGATGACGATGCTGGAGCTCGCGGACGGCGACCGCGGCTCCTATCTCGACATCGCCGAGGTGGTCGAGGAGGCCTCTCCGTGCGCCACGGCCGACCTGGAAGAGCTGTGGCGCCGGATCGTCCTGGGTGCGTTGATCAGCAACCGGGACGACCACCTGCGGAATCACGGCTTCCTCCGGGAGCCCAGCGGGTGGCGGCTCTCGCCGGCCTTCGACCTGAACCCCGTGCCGATGGCAGGTGACTTCGCGACCGACGTCGAGAGCCCGGGGGAGGCGGATCGCCTGGACGCGGCGCTGCGTCATGCGGAGTTCTTCCGCCTCACCGACACTCGGGCTGGCGAGGTCCTGGCCGAGGTGCGAGAAGCAGTCAGCTGGTGGCGTGACCTGGCCCGTGCAGCTGGCCTCTGCGAGGGGGAGATCCGCCGGATGGAGCCGGCCTTCGACGACGCCGCCTGAGGCCGGTCCTCAGCCTTGCTCGGCGCCCTCCAGCAGCCTGTCGAGGACGAGCAGTCCCTCGGCGACCTCGGCGAAGGAGGTGCTCAGCGGGGACATCCCGATGCGGATGCCGTCCGGCTCGCGGAAGTCGGGGATGACGCCGGCCTCCCACAGGCGGGCGGTGAGCTCCCGGGAGGAGGGGTGCCCGAGGGTGACGTGCCCGCCGCGTCGAGCCGGGTCGGTGGGGGAGTCGACCCGCACCCCGTGGCGGGCGAGCAGCCCCTCGGCCACCTCCACCACGAAGTCCGTGAGCTGCCCGGCCTTGCTGGTCACGGCCGGGAGTCCGGCCTCGTCGAGCAGCTCCACCATCTCGCCCAGCGGCACCATGCCCAGGATCGGCGGCGTGCCGGAGATGAACCGCCGCATGCCCGGCGAGGGTTCGTAGCCCGGGCCCATGACGAAGGGCACGGCGTGGCCCATCCACCCCTGGATCGGCTGGCGCATCGTGCCCTGGTGGCGGGCGGCCACGTACCCGAAGGCCGGCGCCCCCGGCCCGCCGTTGAGGTACTTGTAGGTGCACCCGACGGCCAGGTCGACCTCGTGGGCGTCGAGCTCCACCGGCACCACGCCGGCCGAGTGGCACAGGTCCCAGAGCACCAGGGCCCCGGCCTCGTGCACGATGCGGGTGATCTCCGGCAGGTCGGCGATCCACGCGGACTTGTAGGCCACGTGGCTCAGCAGCACCACCGCGGTGGTCGGCCCCACGGCCTCGCGGACCTGCTCGACGGTGACGCCGGTGGCCGGGTCGGGCTCGATCCACACCAGCTCGGCCTCGCACTCGGCGGCGATCCCCTCGGCGACGTACCGGTCGGTGGGGAAGTTCTCGGTGTCCACGACGATCTGGCGGCGGGCCGGGTCGGCGGCCCGGGCGGCGTCCAGCCCCGCGCGGAGCAGCTTGTAGAGCATCACCGTCGTGGAGTCGGCCACCACCACCTGGCCGGCCGCGGCGCTGAGCGCCACCTGGCCGACCCGGTCGCCGAGCCGGAGCGGCAGCTCCATCCACTGCTCGTCCCAGGAGCGGATCAGCCGGGTTCCCCACGCGCCGGCCACGATGTCCTGCAGCGCCTCGCCGGCGGCCTTCAGCGGCCGCCCGAGGGAGTTGCCGTCGAGATAGGCGAACACCTCGCCGGCCTCGGCGCCCTGCCCCTCGCCCATCGGGACGAAGCGCTCGCGGTACCCGGCCAGCGGGTCGGCGGCGTCGAGCTCCGCGGCGCGGGCGCGCACGGCATCGGGGGTGGTCAGCGAGGTCATGGCATCTCCAGGGCGGGTGGGCGGCGGGTGGGCCTCAGGCTAGGTGCCCGCCGGCCCGGCCGGCAGGTCAGGCCCCGGGCAGGTCGGTCGGGTGCCGCAGCGTCAGGCCGGGAACACTCTCGAAGTCACGGTCGGCCGAGACGATCTCGCTGAACCCCGCCTCGAGCGCGGTGGCGGCGTGCACGGCATCGCGGCCACCGATGGGGCAGCGCACCGTGAGCTCGGCTGAGCGACGCAGCACCTGGGCGTCGAACGCGTGCCAGACCAGGAACCCGTCCAGAGCCTCGAACTCGAGGGCCGCCTGCGCGCGTCCCACCCGCCGCATGCGGTGGAACAGGAACTCCTGGCCGGCCTCCACGCTGGCCTCGAGCTGCACGATCCCCTCGGTGGCCGCGGTCAGCCACCGGTGGCAGGGCTCTCGCAGAGGGTGCTCCTCGCCCACGGCGTACAACAGGGTGGAGGAGTCCAGGAGGTGGCGGGTCGTCACAGACGCTCCAGCTTGGCGATGAGCTCGGCATCCATGTCCTCGTGGAGGCGGCTGATGTCCTCGGGTTCGTCGGTGATCGGCGTGGCCTTGGCCGTCAGCTCGAGGAAGCGTGCCGCAGCCTCGGCCCGTCGCACCGCGGCGTCTTCCTCGAGGGCGACGTCGATGGCGTCGCGCACCACGGTCGAGACCGACACCCCCCGCTCGGCCGCTCGCTGGCGCAGCAGGGTGATGCGCCGCTCGTCGAGCAGCAGCTGCATCCGGTGCTCCAAGGTGCTCATGCACCCAACCTACACATGCCCATGTGTAGGTTCGGCTCGCCCGGACCCACCCTGTGGATGGTGGGCTGCGGCGCCGCTGGTTGCGACCTCGCCGCGCGCTCCCTCAGTCGGTGGCCGGGCTCAGCTCGCCGTGGACCCAGAGGAAGCGGTCGATCGTCGTCGGGTCGATGTCGCACTTCTTCACGTAGTCCTCGGCCTGGTCAAGGGTTCCCATGTCGGCCACGGCAGGGCCCTCGTCGGAGCCGCCGTCGCGCTCCTCCCAGCCGCCGCTGTGGAAGGGCTCGCCCAGGGCGATGGAGGTCCCGTCCGGCAGGGTGACGCCGTCGGCATCGACCGTGGAGCCCACCGGGATCGAGACCGGGTAGCGCTCGTCGGTGTCGGGGTCGACGCTGGTCAGGCACCCGTCGCGGTAGTCGAAGGTCCCGCTCATCCGGACGTCGGGGGCCTCGTCCGGCAGCTCGTGGTACAGGACGCCACCCTCCGCGGTCGGCGCCAGGAGATCGCTCTCGCTCGGACCGTCGGTCGACCTGGCGGCCTGCTCTGACGGGCTGGGCGATGTCGCGCTCGTGGTGCTGTCGCTCGATGTCGGCTGGTCCTCGGCATCGTTGTCGCAGCCGGCCACGGTGAGAGCCGCTCCCACCATCACCAGTGCTGAGAATCGCGTGAACATGGCTTCCCCTCCGAGTGGATGCGTGATTCAACGATCACACGTCGCTGAGGCTCTGTGCCTCCACCCTGGGGGGTGCGTCCAGCGCCTTGGAGTGCTAGGTGTACTGACCGGGTACGTTGGTCAAGCGTGAGAAGGGCGGCTGGTTCCCGCAAGCGGTGTGGGGCCGGTGGTGGTTGTAGTAGTGCAGCCAGCCGTCGAGTTCTCCGCGGCGTTCGGTCTCGCTGGTGTAGCAGCGGGCGTAGGCCCAGCCGTCGGCCAGAGTGCGGTGGAAGCGCTCGATCTTGCCGTTGGTCTGCGGCCGATAGGGCCTGGTGCGCTTGTGCTTGATGCCGAGCTCTGCGCAGGTGTCTCGCCACATGTGCGACCGGTAAGCGCCACCGTTGTCGGACAGGACCCGCTCGACCGTGACACCGCGCGCATTGAACCACTCGACCGCCCGGACCAGGACAGCGGTGGCGGTAAGGGCGGTTTCGTCGTCGTGGATCTCGGCGTAGGCGACGCGGGAGTGGTCGTCGATGGCGGTGTGGACGTAGGCCTTGCCCATCAACGGGTCCCGGTGCTTGTTCCTGGGCCTGTCAGGTGTGGTAGCGCGGTTGCGGTCGCCTTGTTGTCGACCGACGTAGCGCCAGCCTCCGCCGTCGGGGATGTTGCCGAGCTTCTTCACATCGACGTGGATCATCGCACCGGGGTGGTCGTGCTCGTAGTGACGGACGGGCTCTCCGGTGGCGCGATCGACGTGCGACAGCCGGTTCAGGTGCACGTCGGCCAGGATCCGGTGGGCCGTCGATGGCGCGATGCCGAGCCGGCATGCGAGCTGGACCGGGCCCTCGCGGAGGCGCAGGCGAAGTTGGATGCAACGTTTCGTCGTGGCCTGGCTGGTCTTGTTCGGTGACCGGCGGGGCCTTGAGGAGCGGTCCTGCATGGACTGGCCGGCGCGGTA
Source organism: Kytococcus aerolatus (assembly GCF_900187395.1). GTDB lineage: Bacteria > Actinomycetota > Actinomycetes > Actinomycetales > Dermatophilaceae > Kytococcus > Kytococcus aerolatus. Next base: position 1,169,960 of record NZ_FYEZ01000001.1, on the reverse strand, counting down.
GCGGTCGGCCCAGCGCTTCACAGTGGGCCAGGAAACCTGGAACCGGGCCGCGACCTCGCTGATCGGCCAGCCCTGGTCGACCACGAGCTGGCCGACGATCAAGCGGTGGCGCGGGGTCAGTGCTGCGTTGGCGTGGAGCAAGAGCGTCCCCTTGGAATAGACGGAGGGGGCCGATAGCTCGACCCCCTCACGGTTGTTAGCGTGGATTCCTCTGTTAGCGTGGATTCCTCTGTGGACCGCTGGCTCTAGGCCAGACCCTTTGCCAGCTCGATGGCGGTGAAGTGATGTACGGCGCTGGGCTGCTCGAGCTCGTCGAGCACCGCTAGGGCCAGGTCCGCAGGGGTGATCCGCGACGTGCCATCGTGGTTGATGAGGAGCGTGTCACCGCCACGGCGATAGGCGCCGGTTCCCTGTCCGGGCTCGAAGACTGCCGACGGACTCAGGTAGATCCAGTTCTGGTTCGGATGTTCGGTGCACGCGTTGAACTGGTCGAGGCTGGCCGACGCGACGTCACGCCACTGGGTCGGCACGAAGGCGGGGTCGTCCAGGACGAGCAACTCTCGATCGTGAGGTGAGCGCAAGGGCGCTGCTCCTCCCACGACCAGGACCCGGACCCCCGCGACGGCGGCGTGGTCGAGGACACGGCTGGTCAGTGGAGCCACACGGCTTTCGTCGCCGGGGGCCATGCGCACGGCGAGCACGACGGCGTCTGCGTCGTTCAGGACGGGCTGCAGGGGTGCCTCGAGGTCTGTCAGATCGAGACGAGTGACGGTGGTACGCGGGTCGTTGGTCTCCTGTGGGTTCCGCGATACGGCAGTGACGTGGTGGCCGCGGCGTGTGGCCTCCTGCGCGATCGCTGCGCCGGCCATGCCGGTGGCTCCGAGAACCGTGATGTTCATGAATTGTCCTTTCGACGATGGGTGGGTGCGGGGAGCTGGCCACAGACCATGGCGGCCAGGGCGATCGCGAAGCCGAGGTACTGGTCGGCTCCGAGGTGTTCGTGCGCGATCAGGGCGCCGAGCAGGGCGGCGACCAACGGCGAGAGAAGTCCCAGGAGGGCTGTGGACGTGACGGGCAGGCGTCGGATGCCGGTGAACCAGAGGCTGTAAGAGACCAGTGCCCCGACCAGGCCGAGCCAGGCGTACCCAAGCCAGCCACGACCGGAAATCACTGCCGGTGGCCCCTCCACCAGCAGCGCCGGGATCGCCAGCAGAAGGCCGGCGGCCGTCAGCTGCCAACCGGCCAATGCGATGGGCGAGACACCTTGGGGGAGCTTCCACTTCTTGGTCAGGACCACGCCCGTGGCCATGGCCCCTGCGCCACCGAGTCCTGCAGCCACACCCACCGGGTCCAGGGCGGCGCTCGGCCCAAGGACCACGAGAGCCACCCCCACGACACCCACGACACCCCATCCCAGGCGCCAGCCGGAGAGTTGCTCGTGGAGGACAGCCACGGCCAGCAGGGCAACGATGATGGGCTGCACCGCACCCAGCGTGGCCGCGACCCCGCCCGGAAGACGCTGCGCGGACAAGAACAACAGGGGGAAGAACGCGGCCATGTTCAGACCGCCCAACACGAAGCTCTTCCACCACCACGAGCCGCGCGGCAGCTGCCTCGACAGGCCCACCGCGATGATCCCTGCCGGCAGCGTCCTCATGAACGCGGCGAACAAGGGGTGTCCGGCTGGGAGGAGGTGGGTGGTCACGATGTACGTCGTCCCCCACGTAGCGGGGGCCAGCGCCGTCAGACAGGTCCACAGCAACGAACTGCGGGCCCCATGGGAAGAAGTGTTCACCGATCCATCGTCAGTCGCCCACCAGCGGTGAGTCCAACACATTGTTCTCACCCAAACAATGACCTGCAATCATGGTTTAGTGGAACTCCAACAGCTCAGGTACGTCGTGGCGATCGCCGAGGAGCGCAACTTCACGCGAGCAGCAGAACGCTGCTTCGTCGTGCAATCAGCACTGAGCCACCAGATCAAGGCCCTCGAACAGGAACTCGGCACGGCACTGTTCGTGCGCTCATCCCGTCGGGTGGAGCTGACCCCCGCCGGCGAAGCCTTCCTCACGGAAGCACGCGCCAGCCTCGCAGCCGCCGACCGTGCCGTGGCGGTCGCTGCCGAGGCCGTGGGCCAGGTCCGCGGAAGCCTATCGGTAGGTGTCATCCCGACGGTCACAGCCGTCAGCGTGCCCGACATCATCGCGGCCTTCCACGCCAGCCATCCCCACGTGGACCTCACCGTGCGGGGCGGGGGAAGCAATGAGTTCATGCGCGACCTCGGCAGCGGGAGACTCGACGTGGCCTTTCTCGGCGTGGACGCCGACGTCGCCCCAGCGTCCGGACTCACCGCGCACGAGATCGCCCGAGGGCGTCTCGTCGCCGTCATGGCGTCACAGCACCGGCTAGCGCACACGGGCACCCTGGCCCTGGCTGACTTGGTCGACGAGACGTTCATCGACTTCCCGGCCGGGTCACCAGGCAGACTCCAAGGCGATCGGGCATTCGCTGCCGCAGGCCTTCAGCGCCGCGTGGGCTTCGAGGCGATGTCGACCGAGTTCATGCTCGCCCTCGTCGAACGCGGGTTGGGCGTCTGCCTGCTGCCCGTCGAATGTGTGCCGGCTAACCCAGCGCTGCGAGCAGTTCCCGTGGCCGATGGCCCCTGTCGGGCCGAGTACGTCGCGTGGGGCTCTTTCAATCCGAGCCCCGCGTCTCGGGCGTTCATCGAACAGGTCAAGGAATCAATCGCCCTGCACATGGTCGGCTGATGCCGGTCCCATCGATCAACGTCTCCGGTCAGTACAGCTACGCCCCGATCTGCGTCCGCACGCTGAACAGCTCGGGGAAGAAGGTGAGGTCCAGGGCGCGCTGCAGGAAGCCCACGCCCGAGGAGCCGCCGGTGCCGGTCTTCATGCCGATGACGCGCTGCACGGTGCGCAGGTGGCGGAAGCGCCAGACCTGGAAGTTCTCCTCCAGGTCCACCAGCTCCTCGCAGGCCTCGTAGATGTCCCAGTGCTCGCCGGCGTTCTCGTAGATGCGGGTGAAGACGGCGGTGAGCTCCGGGTCCTCCTCGTGGGCCACGGTCACGTCGCGCTCCAGCACGCGGGTAGGCATCTCGATGCCGCGGCGGTGCAGGCAGCGGATGAACTCGTCGTAGAGGCTGGGTGCCTCGAGCAGCTCGGTGAGCAGAGCGTGCGCAGCGGGGTCGGCCTCGTGCACCGGCAGCATCGCGGCGTTCTTGTTGCCTAGGGCGAACTCCACGGCCCGGTACTGCCAGGACTGGAAACCGCTGGAGTGGCCCAGGGAGTCGCGGAACTCCACGTACTCGCTGGGGGTGAGGGTGGCCAGCACGCTCCACTGCTCGGTGAGCGTCTTCTGGATGTGCTTCACCCGGGCGATCCGCTTGAGCGACATGCGCATCTCGTCGGCGGCCAGCAGCTCCATCGCCGAGCGCAGCTCGTGCAGCACCAGCTTCAGCCACAGCTCGGAGGTCTGGTGCTGGATGATGAAGAGCATCTCGTCGTGGTGCACCGGGTCGCTCACCGGGTGCTGCGCGGAGAGGAGCCGGTCGAGGTCCAGGTAGGAGCCGTAGCTCATCTCCTCGCGGAAGTCGGTGTGGATGCCGGCCTCGACGTCACGGGTGTTCGCCACGGGTCCTCCTGGGGTGCGGATGGGTGTGGCCACCCTAGGTGCTGGGGGTGCAGCCGGAGGTGCAACGGGGCCAGGGGAGGCCGGGGGCCTCGGCCGTGGGCCCCCGGGCACTCGTCGGGCCGATGCGGTGAGTCCCGCATCGGCCCGACAGCGATCGTGGTCCGGCGTGCGGCGACTGGCTCGTCGCCGCGCCCGGCATGCTCAGGCGGCGTCGTGAGCGGCGGCCTCGCGGATGGCCGAACGCTTCTCCTCGCCCAGCAGTGCGTGGTAGCTGATGCCGGCGATGACCGCGCCGAGGACGGGCGCCAGCCAGAAGAGCCACAGCTGGGCCGGGGCACCGTCGCCGTGGAAGAAGGCCACGCCGGTGGACCGGGCGGGGTTCACCGAGGTGTTCGACACCGGGATGGAGATCAGGTGGATCAGCGTGAGCGCCAGGCCGATGGCCAGGGGGCCGAAGCCCTGGGGGGCGCGGTCGTCGGTGGCGCCGAGGATCACGTACAGGAAGAACGCCGTGAGGATGACCTCCGCCAGCAGGACGGCCATCATCGAGTAGCCCTCGGGCGAGTTCGCGCCGTAGCCGTTGGCCGCCATGCTGCCGACCGCCTCGAAGCCGGCCTTGCCGGTGGCGATGGCGTAGAGCGCACCACCAGCCACCAGACCGGCGATGACCTGGACGACGACGTAGGGCAGCACGTCCTTCCACGGGTGGCGGCCAGCGGTGGCCAGGCCGACCGTCACGGCCGGGTTGAAGTGCCCGCCGGAGACATGACCGACGGCGTAGGCCATGGTGACCACGGTGAGCCCGAAGGCCAGGGCGACGCCCAGGTAGCCGATGCCGACGTGGATGGGCTCGCCAGCAGCCTCCCCCATGCTGGCGGCGGCGAAGATCGCCGAGCCGCAGCCGCCGAAGACCAGCCAGAAGGTGCCCAGGGCCTCGGCGGCCAGGCGCTTCGGCATGGCGGGGAGGCTGGGGGTGGGTTCGAGGGCGTGGGTTTCGACAGTACTCATCTGCCCAGTATCTCAAGGATGTGGAAGTGCGTGGTGCCGGGTGCGGGTGAGTCAGGCCTCCGGGGCCGGCTCGCGTGCGATGAGGACCGCCTGGCGGTCGCGCTCGGTGCCCAGTGGGAGGCGGTCGAAGCGGGCCACCGAGGTCATGCCCTGCTCAGTCAGCCGCGCGCCGACCTCCTCCAGGCTCCGGTGAGCACGGAGCAGCTCCACCTCATGACCGTGCTCCCGGAAGGCCTGGGCGATGTCGCGCACGCCGGTGCCGGTCTGGAAGGCCAGGAGCAGCAGCCCGCCGGGGCGCAGGACCCGTCGCATCTCCGTGATCAGCCCGGGCAGGTCGGCATCGCCGGTGTGGATCGTGGAGTACCAGGAGAAGACCCCGTCGAAGGTGTCGTCGGCGTGCGGGAGATCGTCCAGCGACGCCACCTGCGCCGGGAACTCCGGGTGGTCGGCCCGGGCGCGCGCGACCATCCCGGGCGAGAGGTCGACGCCCTCGACCGTGCAGCCTCGCCCGGCGAGATGGGGCAGCAGCCGCCCGGCGCCGCAGCCGGCGTCGAGCACCCGCCGCTGGCCCTCGAGCAGCGAGCAGAAGAGGTCGATCATCCCCAGCTCGAGCGGGGACTCGGCCTCGGTTGCGGTGAAGTGGTCGGCGTAGGTGTCGGCCACCTCGTCGTAGGCGGCGCGGACGCCCGCGGGGTCGATGGTGGCGACGTCACGCTGAGTGCTCATTGTTCGCCCCCTCACGCCGCGTTGGCGATGACGAAGAAGCTCGGCTCCTCGTACGGGTGGGCCGCGACGAGCGCGGCGAGGATGGCCTCCTTCTCCGCGGCGGTGAAGGGCACCTCGCAGCGGCGCTCCTCGACGCGCTCGATCTCGCCCACCGTGCCGATCGTGGGGTCGGCGTCACCCACGGGCCGGAACTGTCCCACGCCGTCGACGGTGAAGGCGCACTCGGTGTAGTCACCGATGCGGCCCGCACCAGCCGCGAAGAGCGCGGCCAGGACGGCGTCCGCGTCGTCGCGCGGCACGGTGAAGACGAGGGTGTCGATGCGGGAGCTCTGGTGCGTCGTCATGCCCCCATCGTCGCAGCGGGTCCGGGCTCCGCCCCCTCCCAACCGACCGTGCCACCCTGACCTGCGTGATCGACGAGCTCTGGATCCGGGTGAGCGCCACCCAGCCGCCCCTGCACCCGCTGGCCTCGGTGCTCGTGGCGGTGCTGGCGCTCGCGGCCACCTGGAGCCCGCTCGGTCATCACCTGCTGCGCCACGCGGTGACGGTGGTGCATGAGGCGGGGCACGCCCTCGTCGCGCTGCTGGTCGGCCGCCGGCTCACCGGCATCCACCTGCACCGGGACACCTCGGGGGTGACGGTCTCCCGTGGTCGGGCGCGGGGGCCGGGGATGGTCGCCACCCTGCTGGCTGGCTACCCGGCGCCCGCGCTCCTGGGCCTGATCGGCTCGTGGGTGGTCGGCACCGGGCACGCGGCCGCCTGGCTGTGGGGCTTCGTCGCCCTGTGCGTGGTGATGCTGCTGCTCGTCCGCAATCTCTACGGGGCCTGGGTGGTGCTCGCGCTGGGGGCGGTGGTGGGTGCGCTCAGCTGGTGGTCCACCGGCCCCCTGCTCACCGCGGCCGCCCAGCTCACCGTGTGGGGGCTGCTCCTCGCCGCCCCGCGCGCGGTGCTCGACCTGCAGCGCGGCCGGGTCCGTGTCCGGCGCCGGGGCCACCGCGACACCAGCGACGCCGGTCAGCTGGCCGACCAGACGGGCGTCCCCGGCATCGCCTGGACGGTCCTCTTCGCCCTGGTCTGCCTCGGCTGCCTGGGGGTGGCGCTGTGGGCGCTGGTCGGGGAGAGCGGGCTGCGGCCCTGACACGGAGGGGCTGTGCTCCCGCCCACCGTCCCTGACGAGACGACGCCGCCCGCCCCGGGGCGGGCGGCGTCGCCGGTCGACGATCTGTCGCTCAGTACTCCGGGTAGGTGGTGAGCGGGATGTCGTCGTAGCGGGCGGGATCCTGCTGCTCCGCCGTGCCGTGGGCGACGTCCCGGACGATGCCGAGCAGCCCGGTCTCCACGGCCTTGACCAGCTGGCCCTTCTTCTTGGCACCCCACGACTGCGTCTGGCCGCGGACCTCGAAGAGCACGGTGCCCGAGCCGTTCAGTGCGAAGGAGCCCAGCGCGGTGCCCGGCAGGTCGACCTCCTGGTCGTAGAGGGAGATCTTGCCGAAGGGCGAGTTCCCGCGGCTCTGCAGGGCGTCGTAGGCGCTCAGGGTGAGCTGCTTGGAGTAGTCGAGGTCGTAGCCCTTGTCGTGCTGGGCGTGGTTCTCGATGTCGACGAACTTGCCCGAGAGCGAGAGCGTCACCTCCTCGCCGGTGTCACCGACGAGGTAGCAGGGGCCCTGGTGGTGGAGGTCGACGAAGGTGTCGACCGTCCCGAACTCGGCCTGGAGCTCCCGGTAGAGGTCGCGGATGTTCTGGCTCTCGGGGTGGATGTACCAGCCCGGGTCGTCCGAGGTGCCGGGGAAGTCCCCCGGCGAGGGCACGTAGTCGAGGTCGGGGTGGAAGTCGCGGTTGACGTCGAACCCGGGGCGGGCGGCGTAGTCGTCACCCTGGCGGGGCTGGGTGTAGTAGTTCCACGGGGCCGGGGCGTCGGCTAGCTGGGGGAAGTCCGCGAGGACCTCGTCCCAGGTGCGGTCGTTGGCGCGGCGGTCGAGCTCGCTGGCGTCGGGGTTGAGCTGCGGCACGGCCACGACGGTGATCTGCTCGCGGAGCGCCTTCGCCTCGGGGGTGTTCCCGCTCATCGTCCGGAGCAGGTTGAGGATGGCGAGGGTGCCGGTCTTCTCGTTGCCGTGGATCTCGCTCTCGATCATCACGACCTTGTCGCCGTGGCCGACTCGGGCGGCCCACACGTCGCGCCCCTGGTTGGACTGCCCGATGGTCTCCACCGAGAGGGTGCCCTTCGAGTTCCGCTCGAGCTTCTGCAGCTCGCGCTCGAGCTCGGCGTGGCTGATCCAGGCGTTCGTCCCGGTGTCACCGGTGTTGTCGTTGCAGCTCTGGCCCGCGGTGGCCGCCGACTTCGGGGTGGAGGCGGAGGGGGCGGGCTGCTGGGGGCCGGCCAGAGCCGGTGCGGTGAGGCTGGCGGCCAGAGTCAGGGCGAGGGCGGAGCCGGTCAGGCGGTGGTGCATGGGGACCTCCTGAGGGGTGGATGGTCCGGCTCATGGAAACCCCACTCCCGGGGCCTGTCAAGGGTTGAAAGTGGGGGGGCGGGTCGGGTATCCGCGCGGGCGGATGTCCTGTGCGGTGGGTGTCGGCGGGGCAGCCAGTCGGACTGTCGGAACAACTCGGTCACCGCTATTGTTGACATGTCACGAAATACCAGGAGGCATCATGAGCAGCATGCAGTTCGGCATCTTCAGCATCGGAGACCTGACGACCGACCCGCACACCGGCCGCACGCCGACCGAGCACGAGAAGATCCGCAACACCATCGCGCTCGCCGAGAAGGCCGAGGAGGTGGGCCTCGACGTCTTCGCGACCGGCGAGCACCACAACCCGCCCTTCGCCGCCCCGGCCAACCCGGCCGTGCTGCTCGCCCACCTGGCGGCCCGCACCGAGCGGATCATCCTCTCGACCGCCACCACCCTGATCACCACGAACGACCCGGTCCGCCTCGCCGAGGACTACGCCTACGCCCAGCACCTCGCCGAGGGCCGCCTCGACCTCGTGATGGGCCGCGGGAACACCGGGCCGGTCTACCCGTGGTTCGGGCAGGACATCCGCGACGGCATCGAGCTGGCCATCGAGAACTACTCGCTGCTCCACCGGCTGTGGCGCGAGGAGGTCGTGAGCTTCCGCGGCAAGCACCGCACCCCGCTGCAGGGATTCACCGCCACGCCCCGCCCGCTCGACGGGGTGGCGCCCTTCGTCTGGCACGGGTCCATCCGCAGCCCGCAGATCGCCGAGCAGGCCGCCTACTACGGCGACGGCTTCTTCCACAACCACATCTTCTGGCCGCCGGAGCACACGCAGCGCATGGTGGAGCTCTACCGCCAGCGCTTCGAGCACTACGGCCACGGGCGGGCCGAGGAGGCCATCGTCGGTCTCGGCGGGCAGGTCTACATCGCGCCCACCAAGGAGCAGGCCATGGCCGAGTTCCGGCCCTACTTCGACCGGGCCCCGGTCTACGGCGGCGGCCCCTCCCTGAAGGAGTTCACGGCCCAGACCCCGTTGACCGTCGGCACCGTCGAGGAGGTCATCGAGCGCACGCTGGGCTTCCGCGACTACGTGGGCGACTACCAGCGTCAGCTCTTCCTCATCGACCACGCCGGCCTACCGCTGGAGAAGGTGCTGGAGCAGGTCGAGATCCTCGGCACCGAGGTGGTGCCGGTGCTGCGCAAGGAGTTCGACGCCGTGCGTGCCTCCGGGGTGCCGGACGCCCCCACCCACGCCGCGCGGGTGGAGGCCGCCGGCGGGCCCGGCGCGCCGCGCTTCGGCGAGCCGGAGGCTGACCGCTGGACCGGCCGCCGGGCGGAGGACGACAACCAGCTCGGAGGTGTGTGATGACGCGACTCGTGATGGTCTCGGCCGGGCTCGGTGACCCGTCGACCACGGCCCTGCTCGCCGAGCGGATCGGCGCTGCCGCGGTGGAGGCGCTGGGTGGTGGGGCCGGTTCTGCGGCGGGGTCGGCTGGTTCCGGTTCCGTGGTGGGCGTGGACGTCCACCACGTGACCCTGCGCGGGCACGCCCACGCCATCGCCGACGCGATGCTGGCGGGGTTCCCGGCCGGGGAGCTGGCGGAAGACCTCGAGCGGGTGCGGGCGGCGGACGCCCTCGTGCTCGTGACGCCGACCTTCCAGGCCACCTTCTCGGGGTTGTTCAAGGGCTTCCTGGACCTCGTCGAGCCCGGCACGCTGCGGGGCACGCCGGTGGTGCTGGCGGCCACCGGCGGCACCGAGCGGCACTCGCTGGTGGTGGACCACGCGCTGCGGCCGCTGGCGGCCTACCTGGGGATGCTGCCGACCCCGACCGGGGTGTTCGCCGCGACGGCGGACTTCGGGGGCGAGGGTGCGGAGGCGCTGGAGCGCCGGATCGCTCGGGCGGCGGGGGAGCTGGCCGGGCTCGTGGGTGGTGGCCCGGTGGTGGGGGTGGGCCGCTCCGGCGAGGGCACGGCCAGCGGCGGGCGGACCCTGGGCTCGGGGGACCCCTTCGACCCGGAGGTCGTCACCCCCTTCGAGCAGCTCCTCGGCGACCTGGGGCAGCCCCCGCGCGACAGCTGAGAGGCGCACCGGTGCGCATCCGTGGGCGTCCCCTCCGCCACCTGCGCACCGGTGCGCACGTCGACCGTCGGGAGGGTCACCGGTACGCATCTGGCCGCTACCGGACACCCCCAATGCGCACCGGTCCGCTTTTGCGGTGTCGGCCACTCCAGAAGGCAAAGGGTCCGCATCTGGTGTGTCTGCCGTGGACGGGATGCGCACCGGTGCGCACGTCGACCGTCGAGAGGGTCACCGGTACGCATCTGGCCGATGCCGGACAGGCGAGATGCGTGCCGGTGCGCACCTCGGCTGTTGCGCCGGTCTGTCAGCCGCGGGGGCGCAGGCGGGCGTTGGGCAGGTTCGGGGCCGGAAGCGGCTCCGGCTGCCCCTCGGGCCACGGCCCGAAGAGGTCCACCTCGTCGGCCACCAGGGGGACCGGCGTGTCCGTGGGCTCCCCGGGCTCGAAGCCCAGCTCCCGCTGGTAGCGCGCCCGGAAACTCGCCACCTCCTCGTGGCTCCGCCCCACGAAGTTCCAGAACATGACGATCTCCTCGCCCAGCGGCACGCCGCCGATAAGGACCAGCCGGGCCCCCTCCGGGCCGGCCCGCAGCACGAGCTCCTCGCGCCCCACGGCCAGGTGCAGCAGGTGCCCGTCCGGCACCACGTGCTCGTCGGCCCCGCCCTCGGACGCGCCCGCCGCCCGCACCGCGAGCTCCCCGGAGTCCATCAGCAGCCCGTGCTCGAAGGCCGGGTCCACGGGCACCGTCACCTCCGCCCCGGCCCCGAGCCGGATCTCGGCCCCCACGAGCCCCTCGGTCCAGGTCTCCACCGGTGAGGTCGAGCCCAGCAGGGAGCCGATGAACACCCGAGCCTCCCCGCCCTCCAGCTCCACCGGCGGCGCCGTGTACTCCTGCAGGCCGGGGTCGCCGTGGCGCGTCGCGTCGGGCAGGGCGTACCAGAGCTGCACCCCGTGGAGCACCTCCGTCTCGGGGGTGGAGATCTCCTGGTGCGTGATGCCGCGCCCGGCGGCCATGAGGGCCAGGTCGCCCGGCTCGATGCGGGCCCGGCCGCCGGTCGAGTCGAGGTGGTCGACGCCCCCGGAGAACAGCCAGGACACGGTCGCCAGCCCGGTGTGGGGGTGCCGTGCCACGTGCATGCCGCCGGTCTCGGCCACGTCGTCGGGGCCGTAGTGGTCACAGAAGCACCAGGCCCCGATGAGGGAGATCTCCCGGTGCGGCAGGGTGCGGCGCACGGTCATCGCCCGGGGTCCGCCCAGCGGCACCTCGCGCGGGGAGAGCAGCCCGTCCACGGCGGGGTCGCCGAGGCACACGGTGTCGGTGGGGTGGGGATCGGGGTTGCTCATGGGTCCTCCTGGGCGGGTGACCAGCTACTTCACCACATCGCGGGCCTCCGGGCCAGAGGCTGCCCGTCCCGGCTCCCGGACGCCCACCGCCCCCTCGGAAGCACCGCGTCCGGCACGATGGGGGCATGCGCATCGAGGTCGTCTGCCTGGGGAACATCTGTCGCTCGCCCGCCGCCGAGGCGGTGCTGCTCCACGAGCTGGAGGCCGCCGGCCTGGAGGGGGTCGAGGTCACCTCGGCCGGCACCGGTGGCTGGCACGTCGGTGACCCGCCGTACCACCTGAGCAGCGCCGAGGGGGAGCGTCGCGGCTACCGCTTCGAGACCGTCGGGCGGCAGCTCCGCCCGGAGCACCTCACGGCCGCCGACCTGGTGCTGGTCATGGACGAGTCCAATCTCCGCGACGCCCGGGCGCTGGCGGAGACGCCCCGGGACGCCCGCAAGGTGGTCATGCTCGGGGCCTTCGCCCCCGGTGCCGTGCCCGGCTCCCCGGAGGCCGTCCCGGACCCCTACGGCCAGGACGCCCCGGCCTTCACCGCCATGTACGACCAGATCGAGCCCGCCGTTCGCGGGGTGGTCGAGGCGATCCGCTCCGACCGGGTGGACGAGGTCCTCGACGCCCACGCCGACTGACCGCCCGACGGGAGGCGTGACCGTGAGCGCACCGGACACCGGCACCACCGGCATCGAGGAGCGTGGCGGGCGGCGGGTGTTCGTCAAGGACCACCCGGACCCGCCGCCCCGGCTGCTGGAGTTCGAGGCGGTCGGGCTGCGGGCGTTGGCCGCGGCAGGTGCCCGCGTCCCACAGGTGCTGGCCGTTCGCGGGACCGAGCTCGTGACGACCGTGGTGGGTGACGAGGAGGCCGCGGGGGCGGCGGCCTGCGCGACCCCCTCCGACGCCGCGGGCCGCGCGGGCGGGGATGGGCGCGACCCGGGTGCGTTCGGCCGGGAGCTGGCCGCGCTGCACCGCACGACGAACCCGGCGGGCTCCTACGGCGCGCTCGACGGACACCCCGCCGGGTGGCTCGGCGCCTGCCCGATCGACCTCACACCACGCAGCACCCTGGCGGACTCCCTCCTGGGCGACCGGGTGCTGCCGCTGGTGCGCCGCGCCGTGGATGCTGGCGTCCTCGACCCAGCTGCCGCGCGGCTGGCCGACCGGCTAGACGCCGACCACCTGGGCCCGGCCGAGCCGCCCACCCTCGTCCATGGGGACCTCTGGGCCGGCAACCGGATGGTCGACGCCGCCGGGCGCTCCTGGCTCATCGACCCCTCCGCGCACCACGGCCACCGGGAGGAGGACCTCGCGATGATGCAGCTCTTCGGCGGCTTCACGCCGGCCGAGCTCGCCGCCTACGACGAGACCTTCCCGCTGGCCGGGGGGTGGCGCGACCGGGTGGGTACCTTCCAGCTCGTCCCGCTCCTGGTGCACGCCCTGCTCTTCGGGGGTGGCTACGGTGCCCAGACCCTGGAGGCGCTGCGGCGGGTCGCGTGACCCTCAGTGGCCGTGGCCGGACCCCTCGTGGTCGTGCTCCTCGCGGTCCCCGGAGGGCGATTCGGCGGAGGGGCTGGGCTCGGCGGGGCCGGAGCCCGCGGGGGACGCCGCCCCGCAGGCGGAGAGGGTCATCGCGCCCAGCAGGGAGAGTCCGGCAGCGGCGCGGGGCGATCGACTAGGGGTGAGAATCATTCGCATGAGCCGGACCCTACCCACTATTGGGAACGATTCTCAATCGAGGGGGGTGTGGCCCATGGGCGGGGTCCTGCTGCCGTGCCGAGCGGCCCCCGGGCGGCCGGGAGCGGCCAGGGCGTGATCGCCGCTGGCCGCTCCCGGGGGTGCTGCGGCAGGATCCGCCGCGCTCCTCGCTCAGCGCTTGTGCGGGGTCTTGCTCACCGCGCTCTGGGCGTTGATGATGCCGTGGCCGTAGAAGCCGTTGAACTGCTCGTCACCCTCGCAGGTGGCGGTGTACGCGTCGGGCAGGCCGGGGTAGGCGAACACCGGGGCGTCGCAGGCCCGCTCGTGCGCGGAGCGCTCGAGGAGCGACTGGACGCGGTCCGGCTGCATGCGCTTGCCGCCGAGCGTGTTGTCCGGCTGCCCCTTGGCGTCGATGATCAGGGCGGCCACACCCGCGGCGTGGGGGGAGGCCATCGAGGTGCCCTGCATGTACTGGTAGTAGGCGACCTCACCGTCCGGGGTCTCCTCGCGGACGACGAAGTCGTTGGTCGGCATCCCGTTCTCGTCGAGGTCGCCGGCCTCCTCCAGGACCCCCTTCGGGGCGGCGGCCAGGACGAGGTTCTCCGGGCCCTGGCTCATCTCGTCGCCCTCGAAGTCGCGGTAGGCGCCGCCGGGGGCGGCGACGCTGATCTCGCTGACGCCGTAGTTCGAGTAGTACGACTTCAGGCCGGACGGGCCGACCGCGGAGACGCCGATGACCCCGTCGCCCTGGACCGGCAGGTCGAGGCAGGAGCTGTCGATGAGGCGGTCCCGCTCGCTGCCCTCGGGCAGGCCGGGGCTGGAGCTGTCGATGCCGGGGTCGCCCAGGTCGAGGGCGGAGTTGCCCAGCGAGCCGACCAGCGTGACGCCGTGGTCGTGGGCGTGGTTCAGGGCGCGGTTGGTGGCCTCGATGGTGAAGCGCTGCTCGGCCTGCTCCTCGGGGCTGTCCGCCGGGTTGGAGGGGCAGTTGAAGGCCCACGGGTCGATGTAGTAGCTCATGTTCACCACGTCGACGCCGGCCTCGGGGGCGTAGGTCAGGGCGTCCAGGGTGGCGGCCAGGAAGAAGTAGCCGCTGTCCTGCCCGGTGCGCAGGTTGACCAGCTCGGCGTCGGGGGCGACGCCGACCATGCCCAGACCGTTGCGCGGGGAGGCGATGGTGCTGGCCACGTGCGTGCCGTGACCGCCCTCGTCGACGTCCGCGGCGTCCTTGCAGTCGGCCTCCTCGCAGGGGCCGTCGAGCTCGGGGACGTCGGTGGTGAAGTTGCGGGAGAGCTCGGCGTTGAAGTTGTCGCGGATGTCGGGGTGGTTCCCGTCGATGCCGGTGTCGAGCACGCCGACGCGCACCCCCTCGCCGGTGGTCGTGCGGTGGGCCTCGGGGGCGTCGATCATGTCGAGGTTCCACTGGCGGTCGCTCAGCGGGTCGTCGGCGGGCAGCGGGCCGGGGTGGTTCTTGTCGCGGCCCTGGCCGCCCTTCTTGCCCTTCTGGTCCGGGCCGATCGTCGAGCGGTCGGTCGCGGGGTGGGCCGGGCGCTCGGCCTGGGCGCGCTCCACCTCGTCGGCGGCGTCCATGCGCTCCTGGAGGTCCGCGCCGGGGGTGTAGCCGATGACGCGGTCGGCGATGGTGCCGTAGACGGACGGGGCGGCCTCGAGGCGCTGGGCCAGGTCGGCCGGGCCGTTCACGGTGTACAGGCCGATGGCCTCGTTCACCTCGGCGACCTCACCGCCGGCGGCCTCCACGGCGGCGGTGACCGACTCCGTGTTGGCGCCCTCCGTGCCGAGCACGAGGTGGCGGCGGGTCTCCTCGGACGTGGTGGACGGGGAGGCGTCACCGGCGGCGACGGTGGGCTGGGCGGCGGACAGCGAGCCGGCCAGGGCGATGGCGGCCACGGCGGCGCCGAGGCGCTTCGGGGTGCGCGACATGAGGGGATCCCTTCTCTGAGTGTGGCCGGCCGGCAGGGCAGCCGCCCGGCTCCCCGACCGTAGGGGGGACCCCCTGCCCGAGGGGTGCGTCGTGATGGCTTCGTGACGGAATCGTGGCCGTTTCGTTGCCGTCGCGCCCTCCGGCGGGGTGCGGCAGCGCCCGCCCCGGGCGTGGGGCGGGCGCTGCGGTGGGGTCGACCGGAGAGGAGGTCAGGCGCGGGGGGCGATCTCCTGCAGGCCGCGCTGGCCGTCCTCGATGCGGAAGGTGGCGTCCGTCCGGGCGGCGGCACCCGGGGTGGTCACGTGGTCCAGCACCCGGAAGTCGGCCGTCATCGCCTCAGGGGTGATCGTGGTGCGCACGTACCCGCGCTGGTTCTTGTAGTACTGGATGTGCTCGTTCCAGGCCATGGTCTCGTTGACCTCCGCGGCGTCGCCGTCGCCCGTCGAGGTGATGGAGCTGCAGACCAGCTCGGCGCCCACCACCTGCTCGGCCTCCGGGCCGGTGCCCTCGAAGTCGGCGAGCACGTCCGAGGCCCAGTGGCGGTGCACGTCACCGGTGAGCACCACGGGGTTGCGCACCCCGGCCTGCACCCACCCCTGGGTGATGCGGTCCCGCGACCCGGTGTAGCCGTCCCAGCCGTCCATCGAGTGGTGCTCGAGCTCCGGCTCGACCTTGCCGTCGCGCTCGGCGAAGAACACCTGCTGGCCGAGCAGGTCCCAGCGCTGCGTGGAGCGCTGGAAGTTCTCCAGCAGCCACTGCTCCTGGGCGTCGCCGGTCAGGGTGCGGGCGGGGTCCAGGCGGTCGGTGCAGTTGGTCTTCCAGCCGTCGCCGCAGGCCTGGTCGTCGCGGTACTGGCGGGTGTCCATCATGTGGAGGTTGGCCAGCTGGCCCCACTGGGTGCGGCGGTGGAGGAGCGTGTCGATGCCCTGCGGCATCGACCGGCGGCGCAGCGGCATGTTCTCGTAGTAGGCCTGCATGGCCGCCGCGCGGCGCTGCAGGAAGTTCGGCTGCGGGATGTGCGGCTTCTCGTACACCTCGTCGGCCCAGTTGTTGTCGATCTCGTGGTCGTCCCAGACCACCAGCCAGGGGGCGACGGCGTGGGCGGCCTGCAGGTCGGGGTCGGCCTTGTACTGGGCGTGCCGCTGGCGGTAGTTCGCGAGGGTCTCGGTCTCCGGGCCGCGGTGGTCGCGCGGGTTGCCGCCGTCGATGACATAGGTGTCGGCGGTGTACTCGTAGATGTAGTCGCCGAGGTGCAGCACCACGTCGGGCTGGTCCTCCGCGAGGCGGCGGTAGGCGGTGAAGTACCCGTGCTCGAACTGGGAGCAGCTGGCGAAGGCCATGGCCAGGGCGGCCGGCATCTCCCACGGGGCCGGGGTGGTGCGGGTGCGGCCGACCTCGGAGAGGTGGCGGCCGGCCTTGAAGCGGTAGAAGTACTCGCGGCCGGGCTGCAGGCCGTGCGTCTCCACGTGGACCGAGTGGGCGGACTCGGGGCGGGCCAGCTCGGTGCCGCGGGCGACCACCCGGCGCATGAGCGGGTCCGTGGCCACCTGCCACTGCACCGGGACGGTGCGGCGGGGCATGCCGCCGAGGCCGTCCTCGGCCAGCGGGTCGAGGGCCAGGCGGGTCCACAGGACCATGCCGTCGGGCTCCGGGTCGCCGGAGGCGATGCCCAGGGTGAAGGGGTTCGTGCGCAGAGGGGCACCCGGGGAGCGGTCCGGGGCCACGGCGGTGGCGCCGGTGGCGGTGGCCAGCCCGGCCGTGAGGGCCGTGGCGGAGGAGGCGACCAGCAGGGAGCGGCGGGAGAGGAGGTGGTTCATGCCGGGGACGCTATGGGCGGGCCGTGCACGCCGGGAGGCGTCGGGATGGACTGGCGGTGAACAGGATTCCAACGTTTGGTCAACGGGGGACGGTCGCCGGCACCTCTCCCCGTGCCGGTCCCCGCTCACCCGGGCAGGGTCGGGGCGTGATCCGGGTTACATTTGGGGCATGACGGAGCAGCCCAGCCAGTCCTTCACCGCCGACCGGGTGCGCCTGCGCGACGCGCTCGACGCGCTGCCGGCCTACAAGCCGGGCAAGCCGGCCCCGGCCGTCGAGGGCCTCACGAGCTACAAGATCAGCTCCAACGAGAACCCCTACCCGCCCCTGCCGAGCGTCCAGGCCGCCGTCGCCCGGGCGGCCGAGGAGTTCAACCGCTACCCGGACATGGGGGCCGCGGCGCTGCTGGCCGGCATCGCCGAGCACTGCGGCGTGGAGTCGGAGAACGTCGCCGTGGGCACCGGGTCGGTCGGTCTCCTCCAGCAGCTCGTCCAGATCACCTGCGAGCCCGGGGACGAGGTCGTCCACGCCTGGCGCTCCTTCGAGGCCTACCCGATCGTCATCGGGCTGGCCGGCGCTCGCAGCGTCCAGGTCCCGCTCGACGCCGCCGCCCGCCACGACCTCCCGGCGATGCTCGAGGCGATCACCGAGCGCACCCGGCTGGTGGTCGTCTGCACGCCCAACAACCCCACCGGGCCCAGCGTCCACACCGACGAGCTCCGCGACTTCCTCGCCCAGGTGCCGCCGGAGGTGCTCGTCGTGCTCGACGAGGCCTATCTCGAGTTCAACCGCGACGAGGCCGCGCCGGACGCCCTGGCGATGGTCCGCGAGTTCGCCAACACCGTGGTGCTGCGCACCTTCTCCAAGGCCTACGGGCTGGCCGGGCTCCGCGTGGGGTACGCCATCGGCACGCCGCGGGTGGCCGAGGCGCTGCGCAAGGCCGCCGTGCCCTTCGGTGTGAGCCAGCTCGCCCAGGACGCCGTGCTGGCCTCCTTCGAGGCCGGTGACGAGCTCGCCGAGCGGGTGGAGCACCTGGTGGCCGAGCGGACGCGTGTCGTGGAGGCCCTCCTCGAGCAGGGTTGGGAGATCCCCGAGACCCAGGCCAACTTCGTCTGGCTGCCGCTGGGCGACCGGGCGATGGAGTTCGCGGCGCTGGCCGCCGAGGGCGGTCTGGTCGTGCGACCCTTCGACGGGGAGGGAGTGCGCGTCACCATCGGGGAGGACGAGGCGAACACCCGCTTCCTCGACCTGTGTGCCCGATTCCGGGGGCAGGCCACCTGAGACACTGTGGGGCGGGCGTGTGGGGGTGATCAGCCTCCGTGCAGCCGCCCTGCGCCGACCACTATCCTGTGACCTGAGACACACTCAGGCCGACTGTCCCCCCCCGACCCCGCTGCGCCGTGCGGCGGGGTGCGGGCGGGGGCGAACCGACCAGCACGAGGAGAGATCGTGACCGACCCCAACGTCGAGCCGGGGCAGGAGGCGCTGCAGGCCAGCGCCGAGCGCGCTCCGGAGGGAGCCGAGCCGGAGCAGCAGCTGGCTGACGCCCCGCAGGACGCCGTCGACATCACCGACGGCGGCCCGGAGATGGTCCAGTTCCTGACGCCCGAGGGCGAGCGGATCGAGACCGAGCTCAACGCCCCCTACGCCCAGTACCTGCAGCACGTCGACGAGCAGGTCCTCCGCGACCTGTACCGCGACCTCGTGCTCGTGCGCCGCGTGGACGCCGAGGGCTTCGCCCTCCAGCGCCAGGGCGAGCTGGGTCTGTGGCCCTCCCTGCTCGGCCAGGAGGCCGCCCAGGTCGGCCTGGGTCGTGCGCTCAAGCCGCAGGACTACGTCTTCCCCGGCTACCGCGAGCACGGCCTGGCGTGGACCAAGGACGTCCCGCCGGAGAACCTGCTGGGCATGATGCGCGGCGTGAACAACGGTGGCTGGGACTCCGCGGAGAACAACTTCCACCTGTACACGATCGTCATCGGCAACCAGATGCTGCACGCCTCCGGCTACGCCCGCGGGGTCCAGCTCGACGGCGCCTACGCCACCGGGGACCCGGAGAAGGACGTGGCCGTGGTGGCCTGCACCGGTGACGGCGGCACCTCGCAGGGTGACTACAACGAGGCGATGGTCTTCGCGGCCGTGGCCCAGTCCCCGTGTGTCTTCTTCGTGCAGAACAACCAGTGGGCCATCTCCGAGCCCACCCACCGCAACTTCATCATCGAGCCCTACAAGCGTGCGGCCGGCTTCGGCTTCCCGGGCGTCCGGGTGGACGGCAACGACGTCCTGGCCTCGATGGCGGTCGGCGCCTGGGCGCTCGACCACGCCCGCTCCGGCAAGGGCCCGGTCCTCGTGGAGGCGTTCACCTACCGCATGGGTGCGCACACCACCTCGGACGACCCGACCAAGTACCGCGACGAGGCGCACGTCGAGGCCTGGCGCGCGAAGGACCCGATCGACCGCCTGAAGAAGCACCTGGTGGCCCACGGGATCGCGGACGACGAGTACTTCGCCGCGATCGACGCCGAGGCCGACGAGCTCGCCGCCCGGGTCCGCAAGGCCTGCCAGACCATGCCGGACCCCGAGCTCCACACCATGTTCGACCACACCTACGCGGGTGAGCACGCACAGCTGACGGCCGAGGCCCAGCAGTTCGTCGAGTACCACGCTGGCTTCGAGGGGAGCGACCACTGATGAGCGCCAAGAAGATGACGCTGGCCAAGGCCCTCAACGCCGGCCTGCACAAGGCGATGTCGGACGACGACAAGGTCGTCCTGCTCGGTGAGGACATCGGCCGCCTGGGCGGCGTGTTCCGCATCACCGAGGGTCTGATCGACGACTTCGGCGAGGAGCGCGTCATCGACACGCCGCTGGCCGAGGCCGGCATCGTCGGCACCGCGGTCGGTCTGGCCCTGCGCGGCTACCGCCCGGTCGTCGAGATCCAGTTCGACGGCTTCGTCTACCCGGCCTTCGACCAGATCGTCAGCCAGGTCGCCAAGATGCACGCCCGCTCGCTGGGCCACCTGAAGATGCCGATCGTCATCCGCATCCCCTTCGGTGGTGGCATCGGCGCCGTCGAGCACCACTCGGAGTCCAACGAGGCCTACTTCGCCCACACGGCGGGCCTCAAGGTGGTCTGCGCCTCCAACCCGGAGGACGGCTACTGGATGATGCAGCAGGCCATCGCCTCCGACGACCCGGTGGTCTTCTACGAGCCGAAGCGCCGCTACCACGAGCGGGGCGAGGTGGAGTTCTCCACCGACGGCGAGGCCTCGACCCCGCTGCACGCCTCCCGCGTGGTCCGCCCGGGCAACGACGTCACCCTGGTGACCTACGGCCCGATGGTGAAGACCTGCCTGCAGGCGGCCCAGGCCGCCGAGGAGGAGGGTCGCTCGCTGGAGGTCATCGACCTGCGGACGCTCAACCCGCTGGACCTCGGTCCGGTGGTGGAGTCGGTGAAGAAGACCGGCCGCGTGGTCGTGGTGCACGAGGCCCCCACCTTCCTGGGCATGGGCTCGGAGCTCTCGGCGCAGATCACCGAGCAGTGCTTCTACCACCTGGAGGCCCCGGTCGCCCGCTGCGGTGGGTACAACATCCCCTACCCGCCGAGCCGGTTCGAGGAGGAGTACCTCCCGAACCTCGACCGCATCCTCTTCCACGTCGACCAGGTGCTGGCGCACTGACGCCGGTGAGGAGCCACTGATGAGCATCGAGCACTATGTCCTGCCGGACCCGGGTGAGGGTCTGACCGAGGCGGAGATCGTCTCCTGGAAGGTCGCCGTGGGCGACGAGGTGAAGGTCAACGACGTCGTCGTCGAGGTCGAGACCGCCAAGTCGCTGGTGGAGCTGCCGATCCCCTTCGCCGGGCGCGTGGCGCAGATCCTCGTCTCCGAGGGGGACGAGGTGGAGGTCGGTGCGCCGATCATCGCCATCGAGACCGACGCCGACGCCCCGCTGGGTGGCGGTGAGGCTCCGGCTGCTCCGGCCGCGGAGCCCGCCCCTGCTGCCCCGGCCGCGGAGCCCGCTGCGGCTGCTCCGGCCGCTGGTGCCGCCGAGGGTGGCGTGGAGCAGTACGTCCTGCCGGACCCCGGTGAGGGTCTGACCGAGGCGGAGATCGTCTCCTGGAAGGTCGCCGTGGGCGACGAGGTGAAGGTCAACGACGTCGTCGTCGAGGTCGAGACCGCCAAGTCGCTGGTGGAGCTGCCGATCCCCTTCGCCGGTACGGTCACCGAGATCATGGCCGCCGAGGGCGAGGAGGTGGCCGTCGGCACCCCGATCATCGCGGTGCGCACCGGTGCCCCCGCCGCTGCCGGTGGCGCGAGCCGTGCCCCGGAGGCCCCCGCCGCGTCGTCCGAGGCGCCGGCCGAGGCCGCTGCCGAGGACGACGGCGACCGCGTCTCGAACCTGGTGGGCTACGGCGCGCTGGCCGGTTCCACGACTCGCCGCCGCCGCAAGGGTGCGTCGGCCCCGGCCGGTGCCCCGAGCGCCCCGGCCGCCGCGGTCCCCGCGCAGCTCCACGCCGAGGTCGGTCACGCCGCCTCCGGTGGTGAGCGGCCGAAGGCCAAGCCGCCGGTGCGGAAGTTCGCCAAGGACAACGGCATCGACCTGCGCACGGTCGCCCCGACCGGTCCGAACGGGATCATCACCCGGCAGGACGTCGAGCAGGCCCTGGCCGGTGGCGGGTCCGCCGCGGCCGGTGCGGCGCCGGCGGCTGCTGCCGCCCCGGTGGCCGCTGCGGCCGAGCGTCCGGCCCCGCAGGCCCCGGCCGTCCAGCCGGGCGAGCGCGAGACCCGCACCCCGATCAAGGGCGTCCGCAAGATCACCGCGCAGGCGATGGTCAACAGCGCCTTCACGGCCCCGCACGTCACCGAGTTCATGACGGTCGACGTCTCGGCCACGATGGAGCTCGTCGAGCGCCTCAAGAAGGACCGTGCGTTCAAGGACGTCAAGGTCACCCCGTTGCTGTTGGTGGCCAAGGCCGTCGTGCTGGCAGCGAAGCGCAACCCGGAGATCAACGCCAAGTGGGACGAGGCGAACCAGGAGATCGTCCAGTACGCGGATGTGAACCTGGGCATCGCCGCGGCCACCCCGCGCGGCCTGATCGTGCCGAACATCAAGGGTGCGCAGGACAAGTCGCTGGCCGAGCTGGGCACGGACCTGGGCGACCTGGTCTCCACCGCCCGTTCGGGCAAGACCCCGCCGGCCGACATGTCCGGCGGCACCATCACGATCACCAACGTGGGTGTCTTCGGGGTCGACTCCGGCACGCCGATCCTCAACGCCGGCGAGGCCGCGATCCTGTGCTTCGGTGCGATCAACCGTCGCCCGTGGGTGGTCACCGACGCCGAGGGCAACGAGACGATCGAACCGCGCTGGGTCACCGAGCTGGCGCTCTCCTTCGACCACCGTCTGGTGAACGGTGACCTCGGCTCGCGCTACCTGGCCGACGTCGCCGCGCTCCTGAACGACCCGGGGGCCGCCTTCACCTGGTGAGGCTCCTCGCGTCGATCGACGGCCGTCCCGGACTCGTTCCGGGGCGGCCTTCGCCGTCGGCACGGGCGGGTGGGGTGCGTCGGCCCGCCCCGGCGGTGGACCGTTTCGGGGGACCGGGCCAGACTGGGAGGAGGCGGCCCTGTCCGGGGCCGACCATGCGAGCACAGGAGGCAGACATGACCGAGGTCACGAAGTACGCAGGCATGGAGGGCAAAGCGGCCCTGGTGACCGGTGGTGGTTCCGGCATCGGCGAGGCCTGCTGCCGCAAGCTGGCCCAGCAGGGGGTGAAGGTCGCGGTGACCGACCTGAACCTGGAGGCCGCCCAGAGGGTGGCCGGCGCGATCACCGCCGAGGGCGGCGAGGCCATCGCCATCGAGCTGGACGCCTCCTCGCCGGAGGCCAACGAGAAGGCCGTCGCCCAGACCGTCGAGACCTTCGGCCGGCTCGACTACGCGGTGAACAACGCCGGCATCGGCGGCAGCACCGACGCCGCCGGCGAGCTGGACCTGGACGGCTGGCGCAAGGTCGTGGACATCAACCTCAACGCCGTCCTCTACGGCATGCGCTACGAGCTGCCGGAGATCGAGAAGCACGGTGGCGCCGTGGTCAACATGGCCTCCATCCACGGCACCGTGGCCACGGGCGTCGGCAACTCGGCCTACACCGCCACCAAGCACGGCGTGGTCGGCCTGACCAAGCAGGCCGGCGTGGACTACGGCAAGCGCGGGGTCCGGATCAACGCGGTGGGCCCGGCCTACATCGACACCCCGCTGCTGCAGAACCTCGAGCAGGAGGCCCGTGACGGCCTCGCCGCCCTGCACCCGATCGGTCGTCTGGGCAAGGCCGAGGAGGTCGCCCACCTGGTGGTCTTCCTGCTCTCCCCGGACGCCTCCTTCATCACCGGCTCCTACCACCTGGTGGACGGCGGCTACACCGCCCCGTGACCACGCGCTGCGGGGCCCGGGCACGCAGGTGCCCGGGCCCCCGGCCACCCCGGGGGCGTAATCTTCGGTCCATGCAACTGGTCGTCGGCGCGATGCTCGTGGACGACCTCGACGTACCCACCCGACTGCTCGCCGCCCAGCGGACCGCCGAGCGGGACGTCCCGGTGGCCGCCGGCCCCGACGGGCGCCTGCCGCTCTGGGAGTTCCCCGGCGGCAAGGTGGAGCCCGGCGAGACGCCGCGGGCCGCGCTGGCCCGGGAGCTGGCCGAGGAGCTGGGGATCGCGGTGGAGCTGGGGGACGAGCTCGAACCACCCGACCGCCCGACCTGGCCGATCAACCACCGCTACGAGCTGCGGATCTTCCTCGCCCGCCTCGCCCCGGGCAGCGCGCCCCCCGACCCGCAGCGGGCGCCCGACCCCTCCCACCAGCAGGTCCGGTGGCTGGGGGTCGAAGAGATCCCCGACTGGCCGTGGCTGCCCACGAACCGGGTGCCGGCCTGCCTCATGGCCGATCGGATGCGCTGGTCGTGAGCTCCCCGGCCAGGGAGGACCCGCCGCCCCCGGCCTCCGGGGGGCTGCGGGCGGCCTGGCGGCAGCCGGTCACCCCGGGCGGCCCCACCCTGGGGGCCCTGGCGGTCTCGGCCTACGCCCCGGCCCTGCTCTGGTCGGTCGCGCTGGCCGGGGTGCTTCCGGTGCTTGCCCTCCTGGCCCTGCGCATCGGGGCGACCCCGGGCCAGGCCGCCCTCGTGGTCTCCCTCCACGGCCTGAGCTCGATGGTGCTCGGCATGCCCGCCGGGATGCTCACCGAGCGGATCGGGGAACGACGCGCCATGACCGGGGCCGCCCTGCTGGGGGCGGTGGCGATGGCGGTGGTGGCGGTCACGGACTCGGTGCCCCTCCTCGCCCTCGGGGTGATGATGCTGGGGGCCGCCGCGTGCGTCTTCATGCTCGCGCGGCAGAGCTATCTCACCGGCGCCTTCCCCCGCCACCAGCTCGCCCGGGCGATGTCCACGCTCGGTGGCATGGCGCGGGTGGGCTTCTTCGTCGGCCCGGTGGTGGCCGCGGGGGCCATCTCCCTGTGGGGCCTGCGCGGCCCGGTGGTCGTCTCCCTGGTGCTGCTCGCGCTGCTCTCCCTGGCGACCCTGCGGCTGCCCGCCCTCCCCGGGGAGGAGCGTGTGGTGCGGAGCTCCCCGCGTCGAGCCGGCAGCGCCCCGGTGCGGATGCGGGACGTGGTGCGGGAGCACCGGCGGACCATCGTCACCCTGGGGTTCGGCTTCGTGCTCTGCGCGGCGGCGCGCTCCTCCCGCACGGTGCTCATGCCGCTGTGGGGCGCCCACATCGGGGTGAGCGAGGAGCTCATCAGCCTCCTGGTGGGCCTGGCCGGCCTGGTGGAGGTGCTGACCTTCTACCCGGCCGGGCTCATCATGGACCGGGTCTCCCGCCGGGCAAACGCCATCCCGTCCATGGCGATCCTCGGGCTGGGCATCGCCCTGGTGCCCCTCACCGGGACGGCCGGTGCGCTGGCGCTGGTGGTCGTGGTCATCGGCTTCGGCAACGGGCTGGGCTCCGGCATCGTCATGACCCTCTCGGGGGACGCCGCCCCGGAGCGGGGGCGCACGTCCTTCCTGGCGGTCATGCGCACCCTCTCGGACGCCGGGGCGGCAGGTGGTCCGCTGGTGCTCTCCGGGGTCACCGCGGTGGCCGGCCTGGCCGCCGGCGTGTGGGCGGCCTCCGCCTTCGGGTTCGGTGCGGCGGCCGCCTTCGCCCGCTGGGTGCCCCGTGCCCGCCCTGCCGGCCCCGCCCGCACCGGTCCCACTCGGGTCAGTCCCGCGCGGCGCCGGTGACCATCCACGCGTCCCCGCGAGCCCGCCAGAGCAGGGCCGCCGAGCGCAGCACCATGAACATCGCGAAGGCTCCCCACAGCCACCACATCGCCCGGTCGGGGGCGATGTCCGCCGGCGGCAGCTCCCGGACCACCCACACCACGGGCAGGTAGGCCACCAGCACGAGGAGCTGGGCAACGGCCAGCCAGCGGGCGTCCCCGGCGCCGATGAGCACCCCGTCGAGCACGTAGGCGATGCCGGCCACGGGGGTGGCCAGGCCGACGACGACCAGCGCGGTGGCCAGGGTGCGCTGCACCTCGGGGTCGTCGCTGAAGAGCGGCGGGAGCAGGTCGCGCCCCAGCACGAGCAGCACGCCCAGCAGCACGCCGGCCCAGACGCCCCACCGAGTCATGAGGCCGGTCATGGCACGGGTGCCGCGGGTGTCCCCGGCGCCGAGGGCCTTGCCGGTGAGGGCCTGGGCGGCGATCGCCAGGGCGTCCAGGGCGAAGGCGAGGAAACCCCAGATGGTCATGGCCACCTGGTGGGCGGCCAGGGAGACGTCCCCGAACCCGGCGGCCAGCCAAGTGGTGAGGAGGATGACGCCGCGCAGGCTGAGGGTGCGGACGAGCAGCGGGACCCCGTCGAGGGCCGCGGTGAGGACGCCCCGCGGGGTGAAGGATGTGGGTGCCCGGTGGTGGCGGACGTGGCGCCCGAGCAGGGCCAGCAGGCCGACGGCCATCCCCACCTGGGCGATGACGGTTCCCCAGGCTGCCCCGGCGATCCCCCAGCCCATCTCGAAGATCAGCCAGGCGTTCAGCGCGGCGTTGGCACCGAACCCGAGCACGGCGGCCACCAGCGGGGAGCGGGTGTCCTGCAGCCCGCGCAGCACGCCCGTCACAGCCAGTGTCACGAGCATCGGGGGGATGCCCAGAGCGGAGATGCGCAGGTAGGTGGCCCCCTCGTCGGTGGCGGCCGCGGAGGCCCCGAAGAGCTCCACGATCCCCGGGGCCGCCAGGGCCGTCACCGCGGCGGTCGCGCCGCCCAGGAGGAGGGCCAGCCACACCCCGTCGACGCCGGCGGCCAGGGCGCCCCGGGTGTCCCCGGCGCCGAGCCGACGGGAGACCACGGCGGTCGTGCCGTAGGCCAGGAAGACGAAGATCCCCACCATCGTCATGAGGGCGGTGCTCGCCACGCTGAGCCCGGCCAGCGCCTCGGTGGAGACGCGCCCGATCATCGCCGTGTCGAGCAGCAGGAAGAGCGGCTCGGCGATGAGGGCGAAGAAGGCCGGCACCGCCAGCGCGAGGATCTCCCGGGCCCGGGACCCGGCGTCGGTGGGGGTCCCCCCGGGGGTGGGGTCGGGGTCGGCGGCAGGGCTAGGGGTCACGCGCGGAGTGTGGCAGAGGTCGGTCGGGAGGATGACGCCGCGGTCCGTCGCCTCCTGCGATGCTGCTGAGACCGCTAACCCCGACCGGGGAGCCGGGGACCCCGCGCCCGCGGGGAGCGAACCGGCACCGGAGAGGAGTCGCCCCATGGCCGTTCGTGAGCTCGCCCACCGGGCCTGGCACTCTCGGGCCGCGATGCTGGTGCGCCGCGGCACCCTGCGGGCCGGGGCGCAGGCCCTGAGCCGCGCCTACAGCCTGTACAAGGTGCACCCCGAGACCTGGCGCCTCACCGCCACGAACTACCAGCCGTGGATGGGAAACTTCGCGCGCTTCCACGCCTGGATGGCCTGCCAGATGGGCTACCTGCGGGTGCCGGCCTACCAGCAGTTCCTCGCCGAGCACGACTGGGAGTTCCGGTGGTGGGACCTGGAGAACTACCCGGTGACGGACAAGGACTCCTACGTCCGGCGCTTCGACGAGACGGAGCGCTGCCGGGAGGGGCGGCTCTCGATGGTGGGCACCATCGTCGACGAGTCCTCCGGCTCCTCGGGCCGCCCGTTCAACTGGGTGCGCGGGCGGGACGAGCTGGCCGACGTGCACCGCAACCTGGCCGGGTTCACCCGCATGCTGCACCGGGGGGAGCCGCTCTTCGTGATCAACGCCTACTCGATGGGCGCGTGGGCCACCGGCACGAACACCGGGATCGCGATGTCCCGGATCGGGATGGTGAAGAACACCGGTCCGGACCTGGACAAGATCGTCGACACCATCGCCCACTTCGGACCGGGGTACACCTACCTGGTGGCGGCCTACCCGCCCTTCCTCAAGGACCTGCGCGACCGGCTCGACGCCGACGGATTCGACTGGGACGCCCACACCCTGCACGGCCTGGTGGGCGGGGAGGCCATGACCGAGGGGCTGCGCGACTACTGCGAGGAGCGCTTCGCCACCGTGCGCTCGGGCTACGGGGCCTCGGACCTGACGATCGGCATCGGCGGGGAGACGGATCTGACCGTCTGGCTGCGCAAGCGGCTCCTCACCGACCCGGCGCTCCGGGAGGCGGTCCTCGGCGAGGGGGAGGACCGCACCCCGATGATCTTCCAGTACAACCCGCTGGAGACCTACCTGGAGACCACCGCGAACCGGCACCTGGTGTGCACGCTCACCTCCACCTCGGTGCTCTCCCCGAAGCTCCGCTACGACATCGGGGACGAGGCGGTGCTGCTCGACTGGCACGACCTGCAGCGCATCCTGGCCCGCGACCCGCGCTGGGCGCAGGAGGCGCGGGAGGCCTTCGAGCGTGCCCCGATGAAGCTGCCGCTCCTGCTGCTCTTCGGCCGGGCGGACTCCACCGTCTCCTTCATGGGCGCCAACATCTACCCGCAGGACGTGGAGAACGGGCTCTACGAGGACTCCGCGCGCGCCGCCGCGATCGCGGCTTTCACCGTCACCCTGCAGGAGGTGCCCGGCGACGCCGTGGCGCAGCGGCCCACGCTCCACCTGGAGCTCCGTGAGGGCGTCGAGCTGCCGGCAGCCGAGCGGGAGGCGCTCGCGGACTCGGCCCGGCGGGGCGTGGTGGCCTACCTGGCGCGGGTCAGTCGCGACTACGCCGAGTCGCTCACCGAGAGCCCCCGGGCCGGGGAGATCGCCGTGGAGGTCCACGACGCCGGGACCGGCCCGTTCCACGACACCGGCGCGCGCATCAAGCGCCGCTACCTGCAGACCCCGGAGGGATGACGATGAGGACGACCGATTTCAGCAGGGCGCCGCGCAAGGCGCAGGCCACGGCGATGTTCGTGGGGGCCACCCGGTACAGCGGCCCGCTGGCCTGGGCCCGGCTCACGCCGCGCTGGCTGCGCATGGTGCGGCAGATGAAGCGGATGCCCGGGTACTGCGGGCACCAGGTCTTCTACGAGGCGCCGTGGACCCTGGGGACCATCGGCTGGTTCGAGACCCGCGACGACCTGCTGCGCTTCGCGCGGACCGGGGAGCACCGGGAGCTGGTGCAGTGGGTGACCTCCCCGGACCGGAAGCAGGCCACCGGAGGCTGGATCCGCCTGTGGAGCGCCGAGGAGGCGGGCTACTCCAACGGGGTGTGGCGGGCCGAGGGCGACGAGCTGGACCACATCGAGCGCTTCACCCCGGTGACCGGTGAGGTCGAGGGGCCGCCGGTGGCCCGGGAGCGGCGGGGGCGTGCTCGTGCCCGGGGCTGAGCTCCGTGTCGAGCCGGTGCGCTCCGGGCGGGACCTGGCGGCCTTCCGGGAGCTCCCGCTGCGCCTGCACCCGGCGCAGAAGGTGGTGCCGCTGCTGGAGCCGACCCTGCGCTCCTGGCACGAGGGCACCGGTCCGCACGCCGAGCACGGGGAGCTGGAGATGCTCCTGGTCCGCGACGGCCGCGGGCGCGTGGTGGGGCGCACCACCCTGCACTCCGACGACCGGATGGACGCCCGCCGGGGCGAGATGACGGCCCTGCTGGGGGCCACCGAGTTCGCCTCGACGGAGGTGCTGGAGGCGATCGTCGCCCACGCCGAGTGGTGGGCCCGCGAGGAGGGCCGCACCGCCCTGCTCGGACCGGTCTCGCTGCTGCCCAACCAGACCGGCGGGGTGGTCACGGCCGGGCACGAGGAGCCGGGCTTCCTCGACTCGGCCTGGAATCCCGACTGGTACCCGGCGGCCTGGGAGGCCTGCGGTTTCGCGCCCCTGTGGCCCGGCGCCACGTGGCTCTGCGAGGACCTCGGCTCCCGCGACCCCGAGGTCGACCTGGGACCGGCCGGGCCGCTGCCCGAGGGGGTGGAGCTCCACCGGGGGAGCCGTCGGCGCCTGGCCGAGCAGCTGCCGCTGCTGCGCACCATGCTCAACGCGAGCTTCGCCGAGCTGCCCTACTTCACGCCCATCTCCGCCCCGGAGCTCGAGGCGGCCACCGACGGGCTGGCGCACCTGCTCGACGAGGACCTGCTGCTCTACCTCACCGACCACGGGCGTCCGGTGGCCTTCGTGCTCGTGGTGCCGGACATCACCGCCTTCGTCCGCAGCACCGGGGGCCGGATGCGCTGGCGCGACCAGGCCCGGCTCTGGCTCACCCGCGGTCGCTACCGGCGGGAGGCGATCCTCGTCATCAAGGGCACGGTGCCGGACCAGCGGGGGCGGGGACTCATGCGGGCCCTCTCCCGGGAGCTGCTCGTGAACCTGCAGGCAGGTGGGTACGAGCAGCTCCGGGTCACCCAGGTGGGGCGGGAGAACGCCGGCTCGGCCGCGCACTTCGCCGCCATCGGTGGGCGTCCCCTCCACGAGCTGTGTTTCTAC
The DNA here is from genome assembly GCF_900187395.1 of Kytococcus aerolatus. Taxonomy (GTDB): domain Bacteria; phylum Actinomycetota; class Actinomycetes; order Actinomycetales; family Dermatophilaceae; genus Kytococcus; species Kytococcus aerolatus. The sequence goes on along the minus strand of NZ_FYEZ01000001.1, from coordinate 1,140,311 downwards.
CGCAAGGGGCTGGTGTGAGCACCCCCGCCCAGCGGCTGCTGGCCCGGGAGGCCGACTGGGGCCGGGCGCCGAGCGCCCACAACAGCCAGCCGTGGGCGCTGCGGGCCGTGGGCGCCGACCGGCTGATGCTCGGGTGGGATCCGTCGCGCTCCCTGCCGCTGGGCGACCCGACCGGGCGGGACCTGCTGCTCTCGCTGGGGTGTGTGGTGGAGGCGCTCGCGGTGGTGGCGGCCGACCTCGGGCTCGGGCTGGACGTCCGTTGGGAGGTCGACCGGGCCGCCCACCACGCCGCCACCCTGGTGGTGCGGAAGAGGACGGGCGACAGGGGCGGTGCGGTGGCCAGGCTCGGTGCCGCCGCCGCGCTGGAGGCCCTGCGGCACCGCCGGACCGCCCGCGGCGTCATGGCGGTGATCCCCACGGAGGCCGAGGTCGCGGACCTCGCGGAGTCCGTGGGGGTGGGCCTGCAGGTGCTGCCGGGGGCCTGGGTCGACGAGCACCTGCTCACCGCCGACCGCTGGTCGTTGGAGGGGCCGGCTGCCGAGGAGCTCGCCGACTGGCTGCGGCTGGACCCCACCGCTCCGCGCTACGGGCAGGACGGTCTGAGCGACGTGGCCCTGGGCCTGAACGGTCTCGAGGCGCGGGTGCTGCGGGCCGCGCTGCGCCCGGGGGTGCGGCCCCGGCTGGCGCGGGTCGGGCTGACCGGGGTGCTGGCCCGCTTCTCCACGACCCGGCCGGTGGGGCCGGTGGTGGCCTTCCGGGGGGTGGCGGCCGGGGGCACTTCCGCGGAGGGCGGTCCGTCCGGCTGCGTCGCCGCGGCCGACGACGCAGACGTCGCCGAGGCGGGCCGGCTGCTGCTGCGCACCTGGTTGGTGGCCGACCGGGCCGGGTGGAGCGTCCACCCGCTCAGCCAGCTGCTGGACTGCCCGCAGACCGCTGCGGCGATGCCGGAGGTGCTCCCGGGCGCTGGTGGCTCCCTCCCGCTGGCGGTCTTCCGCATCGGTCGTCCCCGTCGGCGCCCGCCGGCCAGCGCCCGGCTGGGTGGGGCGGGCGGTCCCTACGATCGGGACCATGGCGGAGATCCTGCGTGACGACCGGCCGCACCTGCTGCGGCTCACCGACGAGCCCCTGACGCTGCCGCCGGAGGTGGCAGCGCTCGCGGCGGAGAACTGGGAGCGGCGGCTGGCCGAGCAGCCCGCCCTGTTCGACGGTCCCACGCTCGTGGCGGCCCCCGGCACGGACGCCCGCACCCTGGAGGTCCCGGTGGCCCGCTCCTGCTACTCGCACTACCTGGCGGTGAGTGACGGGGTGCTGCCGTCGGAGTGGTGTCACCGCCACGTCTGGGCCGGCGTGCTGGTCCGCGCCGCGGACGGGGCCTGTCTGCACGGCCGGATGTCGGACACCACCAAGCGGCCGGGGCACTGGCAGCTGCCGGGTGGAGCGATCGACCTCGACGACGTGGACGGTGACCGCATCGACCCCGCCGACTGTGCCCGGCGCGAGCTGCTCGAGGAGGTCGGGCTGGACCTGGGCGCGATCGGTGACCCGCCGCTCGTGCCCTGGGCCGTGGCCGACCGGCCGAACGGCAACATCGGCTATCTCTACGAGGTGCGCACCGGGCTGGAGCAGGGGCAGGTCGAGGAGATCTTCGCGGCCCACCTGCGAGCCGAGGAGGCGGCCGGCCGGGCGCCGGAGTTCACCGCGATCCGCTGGGTCGCCCCGGGGCAGGAGTGGGTGTGAGCGCCTCGACGACGCCGGCGGCGGGCCCCGGACGGGCCTGACGCCATCCCGTGCCGGCCCAGGCGCTCACGCGGTGGTGGTCACCGGCTCGGGCGGCGGCGGTGCGCAACGGGCGGGTCAGCTGGTTGACCGTGGGGTACGCGGCGGGGGCGTGGGCGTCGTGCGCGGCGACGAAGCGGGAGCGCAGACCACGGGCCGGGCGGCCCGAGAAGGCCCGGGTGACGACGGTCTCGGTGATCTCCGGGTCCTGCAGGGCGGCGGCGTGGGCGGTGCTGGTGCCGGCCTCGTCGGTGAGCAGGAAGAGGGTGCCCACCTGCACGCTCTCGGCCCCGGCGGTCAGGAGGGCCTCGACCTCGGCGCGGTCCGTGACGCCCCCGGCCGCGGTGATGAGCGGGACGGGTGCGGTGGGGCCCAGGGCCCGCACGACCTGCTGCACCAGCTGGGTCGTGGTGAGCCTGTTGGGCTCCTCGCCGGTCGTCAGCGTGCCGCGGTGGCCGCCGGCCTCGGCGCCCTGCACGCAGAGTCGGTCGACGCCCTGCGTGGCGGCACACCGGGCGGCGTGGTGGTCCGCGACGGTGGCGGCCACGGCCGTTCCCGCGGCGTGGAGACGTTCCACGACCTCGGGACCGGGGAGGCCGAAGGTGAAGGAGACCTCGGCGACCGGGTCGGAGAGCAGGAGGTCGAGCTTCTCCGACGCGCGGTCGAGATCCTCCCAGTCCAGCTCCGGTGCGGTGACGTCGAGGGCAGCGAGCTCGGGGGCCAGGAGCTCGGCATACTCCTGCACCGCGGCGCGTGCCGCGGGCTCGGCGGGCTCGTACCAGAAGAGGTTCACGCCGAAGGGCCGGTCGGTGAGCTCCCGGGTGCGGGCGATCTGGTCGGCCAGCGCCTCGGGAGTGAGATTGCCCCCGGAGAGGTAGCCGCTCCCGCCGGCCCCGGCGACCGCGGCCACGAGCTCCGGGGTCGAGGGGCCGCCGGCCATCGGGGCCACGAGCACGGGCACCGGTGGGGCCAACGGTGCGGGTGCGGGGCTCATGCGAGCTCCCCCTCGATCTCCTCCACGACCTCGGCGACGGCGTGGGTGGAGGGCTTGAGCGCAACGGCCCGACAGGTGAGCTGGTGGGGCTCGGTGGTCACGAACCGCCCGGTGACCCGCAGGTGCCGGGGCGGGGCGTCGGAGGAGCCACTGGCCACGGCGAGGTCCACGCTCCAGCGCTCGGCGCCGGCTTCCTCGCGGCGGGTGGACATCGCGCCCCAGGGGAGCGGACCGAGCTCCTGCAGCGCGACCGCCTGGGCCACCTGCACGTGCTGGGGCTCGCCGCACCGGCCGCGCAGCCGAGTGGGGTCCACCCGGCCGTCGGTGTGGGCGCTCAGGTCGGCCACCGCGGTGCCGGGGTCGGTGCCGCCGTAGACCGCGCCGTCGGGCAGGAGGATCACGTTGGCGGCGAAGCGGTCGCCGCCGGTGTGGGTGGTCTCCCAGGTCTCCTCCGGCCAGAGGGCGGCCAGGGAGCTGGCCACCGGCCGGCCGTGGATGGCGCAGCAGACGTCCTTGCGGCCGTGGGTGCACACCAGCACGATGCCCGGCGAGCCCGGGCGGACGGCCTCCGGCGGGCAGGGACCGCCCAGGAGGCGGGCGGCCTCGAGGAGCTCGGCGTCGGTGGTGGCGGTGCCCCACAGGACGGGGCGATCCCAGTCCACGTCGACCAGGCACCAGCGACGGGTGGCCAGGGTGCGGTCCGGGCGGGCGCCGGGGCGGCGGATGAGCTGCAGCCGGCCGTTCACGGACTCCAGGTGCTCCTGCATCTCCACCGCGAGGGCCGCCTCGACCTCCAGGCCCTCCCAGGTGGTGCGGCCCCAGTGGGCGTCCTGCTCGACGAGGAGCCAGCGGCGGGCCTCGGGGGCGGTGCCGACCATCTGGTCGCCGCGGGCCCGGGCGGCGACGGAGCAGCGGAAGCCCGCGGTGCCCTCGAGGCCCTCGGTCGGCGGTGCGGCGGTCGGCTGGAGGTCACCCATGGACGTCCAGTATTCCCCACGGTCCCGCTGCGGAGGCCTTCGGGGCCGCTGTGGGCGTTGTGGACGAAATTCACCTCGAGTTCACATGGAGCTTCGGGCGTTCTCGCAGGTCAGGGGTGGTTTCGAGTGGTCGAGGGTGAACGGGTGGGGTGTTCCCCCACAGGGTCGTCCACAGGCTGTGGCCACTGTTCCCGTCGTTCCTCCACAGGTTCGTCCACAGGTCTGTGGGGAGGCGGGCCGCGCCGATTTGGTGACCGGTCACGGTGGTCCTAGCGTGTGCGCCCCGAGGGCTGTCGGCGCTGTCCGTGTGCGGTGCGACGATGCTCCTCGAGGGGGCCACGCGTGGTGACGGCAGCAGGTCGTCGCAGCAGTCGGTCGGGCCCTGACGGAACAGGAGTGAGTGGTGAGCGATCACGAGTTCGAGCCGCCGCCGGACGAGGGCCCCGGCCTGGACCGGATGCCCCCGCAGGACCTCGACGCCGAACGCTCGGTCCTGGGCGGCATGCTCCTGAGCAAGGACGCCATCGCCGACGTGCTGGAGACGGTGCGCGGGCAGGACTTCTACCGCCCCTCCCACGAGCTCATCTACGACGCGATCCTCGACATCTTCGGGCGCGGCGAGCCGGCCGATGCCATCACCGTGGCCGACGAGCTCACGAAGCGGGGCAACCTCCAGCGGGCCGGGGGGCAGGCCTACCTGCACGAGCTCATGCAGGCGGTGCCGACGGCCGCGAACGCCGGGTACTACGCCGAGATCGTCGCCGAGCGGGCCATCCTGCGGCGCCTCGTGGAGGCCGGGACCCGGATCGTGCAGATGGGCTACGGCCAGGGCGGGGGCGAGGTCGAGGAGGTCGTGAACGCCGCCCAGGCCGAGGTCTACGCGGTGGCGGACAAGCGGAGCTCCGAGGACTACCAGGTCATCGGCGACATCTTCGACGCCACGGTCGACGAGATCGAGCACGCCTCCGGGACCCAGGGGGAGATGCTCGGGGTGCCGACCGGGTTCGCCGACCTGGACGCCCTGACCAACGGGCTGCACGGTGGGCAGATGGTCGTCCTGGCAGCCCGGCCGGCGATGGGAAAGTCCACCCTCGGCCTGGACATCTGCCGGGCGGCGAGCATCGAGCACGGGCTGACCAGCGCGATCTTCTCGCTGGAGATGAGCAAGTCCGAGATCGTCATGCGCATGCTCTCGGCGGAGGCGTCGATCCCGCTGCAGAAGCTGCGCAAGGGTGACCTGGACGAGAATGACTGGGCGAAGATCGCCGACATCCAGGGGCGGCTCAGCTCGGCTCCGCTGTTCATCGACGACTCGCCGAACCTGTCGCTCATGGAGATCCGGGCCAAGGCGCGGCGGCTCAAGCAGCAGCACAACCTCAAGCTCGTGGTCATCGACTACCTGCAGCTCATGACCAGCGGCAAGAAGGTCGAGAGCCGCCAGCAGGAGGTGTCGGAGTTCTCCCGTGCGCTCAAGCTGCTGGCCAAGGAGATCGAGGTGCCGGTCATCGCGCTCTCGCAGCTGAACCGTGGGCCGGAGCAACGGACCGACAAGAAGCCGCAGATGAGCGATCTGCGTGAGTCGGGGTCGATCGAGCAGGACGCCGACATGGTGATCCTGCTGCACCGGGAGGACGCCTACGAGAAGGAGTCCCCCCGTGCGGGAGAGGCGGACTTCATCGTGGCCAAGCACCGCAACGGTCCGACGGCGACGATCACCGTGGCCTTCCAGGGTCACCTCAGCCGGTTCAAGGACATGGCGCAGGGATTCTGACGGTGGAGGATGTCTTCTGGGCCGGGTCTTGGGGTGCCGTGGTCGCGGTCCTCCTCAGGGCATTCTATTCCCACATCTCCGTGAGCTGGCCGGAAAGGTACATGGACCCGGAGGATGTTGTCGCCCGGTACGTGAGTTCAGAGTGGTGGCGATATGCTCTCTTCAGGTCTGTTCCTGTGGTTCTTGCGGCCATTTTGGTGGTGCATGGGGCTGGGCAGATCGGCGTCAGGTCGGACGTGTCCGCTGGTTCCTTCGCGGTTGCGCATGTCCTGATCGGGCCTCTCGTCGCCGCTCTGCGGGTGCCCCAGGGCGTGTGGGGTCGCAGGCGGATCCTCGAGATCCATCTCATGAGCACCGTGATCGTTGCGCTCTCGACAGTGGCTGTGTGGGTGACACGGGGGAGGGCGGCGTGGCTGGCTCCACGGTTAGAAGATATCTCGACCAATATCTGGTCGACATTGATTGCGATCGCCTTGGCAAAGTTCTTCTACGACCGTTTGGGGGAGCGTCCGGTTGACTCCAGCCCGGCCGATGTGGCTTTCTCTCGGGTCAGGCCGGAAAAGCTGGATGTGCTCAGGGGTGTGGAGTGTGGTCATGGCGACGCGATGGTTACGATTGCCATGGCGGAGGCTGTCAATAGGCCCTTGTGGTTTCGTCGGATTGAACAGATTCTTCCGGGGGGTCCGAACCCGGGGGCTGATGCAGGTCCGCTCGTCCAGACCCCTGACTGACGAGGAGTCGGTGCGGAGGTATACCGATGACCATCGGGCGTGGTGCCAGTCGGCTGGCGGGGATATCTCGTTCGAGGAGTGTGTGGGGCGGCACAATGCTGATCCGAAGTTCCTTGAAATGTGCCGGGTGATGCGTTCACGAGCCCAAGCCGCGCCCTTCTGAGGGCGCGTTCACCCATTCCTCGGCGAGCAGCCCGTACCAGCACCCGTCGATCCACCCGAGCTCGGCGTGCCACGAGTCCTGCCGCCCATACTGCTCGCGGCGCAGGCCGGCCTTCTCCAGCACGCGGACCGAGGCGAGGTTGTCGGCGTAGCATCCGGCGATGACGCGCCGCACGCCGAGGTGCACAAAGGCTGCCTCCACGATGCCTCGGGCGATGGATGTCGCGATGCCCCGCCCCTCGAAGCCTGGACGCACCATGTATCCGACCAGAGCTTCTGTCCTGCGCGGGGCGCCGGGCTGGCCGGACCCGTCGATGATCTCGAGGAAGCCCACCCCTGCGTGTTCGCCATCCACCTCAGCCACGCAGGAGAAATCCGTCTCCGACGCGGTGATCCCCTCCCAGCGGGTCCGGAGCTCGGATGGCTCCTCGTGAGTCGCGACCATCCAGCGGTTCACCTCTGGCAGGTTGCGGTACTCCAGAAGGGAGTCGATGTCGCCGGGCCTGGGGTCGCGGAGCAGGACATCAGACACGGTCATTGGCCAGGGGGAGGGGCCACAGGGGTGCGGGGAGGGGGGGGCAGGACGCCGTCATGCTCGGCAGAATGGCACCCGGTGATCCTTCGGGTCAAGGGATTTTGTGCTGCCGTGAGAGCGTCGGTTACCGGACCGGTCAGTGCCGGACCGCGCCTCACCGTCCCGTGTGCCTCACCGGGCCCGGATCCGCTCGACCAGCGCCGCCTCCTCCGGCCCCAGCACCGCGGCCGGGTGGGGGCCGGCGGCGACGAGCCGGTCGCGGGCGTCGGCCAGCGGGGCGCCCACGGCCAGCACCGCGTTGCCGAGGGCGCGACGCTCCAGCATCCCGGAGTCGGCGAGCAGCCACACGCCGTCGTGACCCAGGGCGTCGGCGGCCTCACCGAGCGACTCGACCTGGGTGGCCAACCAGGCCAGCCCGTCGTCGTCCCCCACGTTGACCAGCAGCACGCCGTCCTCGGTGAGCAGATCGAGCAGCTCGAGGTGGAAGTCCGGCCCGGCGAGGTGCTCGGTCTCGGGGAGGTCGCTCGGCACGTCGAGGACCACGGCGTCCCAGGTCCCGTCGGGGAGCTCGGCCACGGCGGCCCGGGCGTCGGCGACCACGGAGGTGAGGTCGGTCCCGGGCGGCATCGGGAGGGTGTCGAGGACGAACCCGACGAGTGCGGGCTCGAGGTCCACCACCGTCTGCGTGGAGTCCGGGCGGGTGGCCTGCACGTAGCGCGGCAGGGTGAGCGCCCCGGCGCCCAGGTGCAGGACCCGCAGCGGGATGCCGGCCGGAGCCGTCGCATCGAGGACGTGGGCGATCCGGGCGAGGTACTCGTAGCGGACCGTCGTGGGGGAGGCGGGGTCGACGTGGGACTGCACGGCCGGGCCGATGAAGAGCTCCCAGCCCGTGCCGTGCTCCGCCGGGGCCAGTCGGGCCTGCTGGCCGGAGACGGAGAGCTGCAGGGTGCGCTGGGGCTGGGGCTGGGGCTGGGGCTGGGGCTGAGTCGCGGGCACGCTCAGGCCCCGCTGCGGGCGAGCTGCCAGGTGACGCCGAAGCGGTCGCCCACCCAGCCGAAGCGGCCGAAGCCGTAGTCGTCGATCGGCATGAACACCCGGCCGCCCTCCCCGAGACCGGTGAAGAGGCGGTCCTGCTCGGCGTCGGAGGTGCACTCCACCCAGATCGACAGGGCGGGGGTCATGTCCCACGCGTGGTCGATGAAGGTGTCGCTGCAGCGGACGGTCAGGCCGGCGATGCGGAGCTCGCCCACCATGACCGTGCCCGCGCCGGGTGTGCCCTCCGGGTACTCCTGGACGCTGACGACCTCGCCGTCGAAGAGGCCCGCGTAGAGCTCCATCGCCTCCCGGGCGGACTGTCCCTTCGAGGGCTGGAAGGTCAGGAACGGGGTGGCGGCGGGGGTAGGGCGTGCCGGGTCGGGGGCGGTGGGGTCGGGAGTGTCGCTCATGGCCCCAGTCTCCCGCGTCCGGGCCGGGCTGGCTCCGGGAGCTGCGACCCCTCACGCGTCGCGGTAGTCCAGTGGCTCGCTGCGGTACCGGCGACCGGTGGCGCTCGTCCACGTCAGCTCGCCGTTGGCGTCACCCTCCACCCTCCACTGCCGCTTGGTCTTGCGGGCGTGGCCCCGTCGGGAGAGGGCCTGCAGGTTCTCGGGCGTGGTGGCGCCACCGGCCTCGAAGGGCTCGACGTGGTCGATCTCGCAGTCCTCGGCCGCGGTCGCCCCGAAGGAACCGGACCCCGGGTCGCGCGCCACCCCGTCCCGTGCCCGGACGAACCGGGCCACGCTGGCCGTGGGGCGGTAGGTGAACGGCGACACGTTCAGGGCATGGCCGGTCAGCGGGTCGGCCACCAGCCGACGCCACACCGAGCCCTCCCGCACCGCCACCCGGCGGACGTGGTCGGGGTCGAGGTAGCCGAAGCCGGGCATCCACCCGAGGGCAACCCCTCGCGTCCCGCCTCGGGGTCCTGCTGTCGGGGGTGACTCATCGGGTGGTCGTGAGGGTGCGGGGCCGGGCGGTCGTTCCCGAGCCCCGTCCAGGAGGAGGTCGAGGCCGACCACCACCGTGCACCGGGCCGGCGGCAGCACCGGGTCGCCCACCGTGGGGAAGGGAAGGTAGTCGTTCGAGACCGTGCCGCAGCTCGTGCAGACCGGCGGGGCGGTGGGTGCTGGCGTCGCGCTGGGCACCGGCAGGGCTGGCGTGTCCGATGAGTCGGGGCTGGCGCTGCTGTCTGTCGTCTTTGCGGGGCGTGGTGTCCCTGCCGTGTCCAGCGGCAGCGGGGTCGCCGGGCCCGGCAGCTGCCCCACGAGGAGCAGGTCCAGGTGGAGGTCGCTGCGGAGCTGGCTCAGGGTGCGCTGGTCCCCGGCAGCCTTGGCGCGTCGTGCCGCCGCGTCCAGCCGGGCGTGGGCGGCGGCGACCCGCGTGGCCTCGCCCGTGACCGTCAGGGCCCCGGTGCCGTCCTGCCCCGGTGAGGACCACGACCCCCGCTGTCGCAGGGCCTCCTCGATGCCCCGGCGGCGTGCCTCCCGGTCCTCCGCCTCCACCTGCCGCACCCGCTTGGTGAGCAGCCGGCGGAACTCGCTGGCCGTCCGCGGTGCACCGTCCTTGCGTGGGGAGAACACGGAGTCCCCCACGGCCAGCGCGTCGTCCTCGCGGAGGTGCTCGGTGGCCTCGTGCCAGTCGATCACCCGCCGCAGCTCCACCTGCTCGTCAGTCACCGCCTCGCGGCCGCGGGCCCGCCGTGCAGGCGGCGCCCCAGCCAGGCGCACGAGCCCGCCGGTGTACAGCCGGGACATGCCCGAGGCGGTGACGAGCTCGTCCACCGTGGCGGCGTCCACGTCCGCCGACCGGCACTGGGAGGTGGCGCCCCACAGGGAGGTCTCACCGTTCCCGAAGAGCTGGTCGTCGAGCTCCGAGCGCAGGGCCATGACCGCGTCGAGCAGACGGGCCTCGGCTGCCCGGGCCTCGGCCAGGGCGCTCAGGCAGCGGTCCAGCAGCAGGGCAGAGCGTCCGTGGGGCGTGCCCGGGTCAGGTGTGAGACCGGCCGACAGGCCACTGGCAGAGGCGCTTCCGCCCCAGCCGTGCCCGACGTTCTCCCTGCGCATGTCCCGTCACCCCCTCGCTTGTGGTACAAGCGTACCACATTCCAGAACATGTGTACTATGTGAACCGGGTTGTGGATGACGGGGCTGCAGGCACGCGAGGGGACGGGGACGCGGGGGGGGGGCCAGTGCGGGACGGTGGGCGCGCCAAAGGGGCGCGGGGCGGCCCGCATCGCCCCCACCCCGCCCGGCTCACGGGATCCGGTGCGTCCACTCCTCGGTGCTGAACTTCGTCTCCACCAGCTCCCGGGCGGCATCGAGCTCCGCCTGCGAGTAGTCACGCCGCGTCGTGGCGTACCGACCCTCGAAGTGGCGCAGGAAGCCGTCGATGATCTCCTCGCGCGGCAGGCCGCTCTGCGAGCGCATCGGGTCCACGCGCTTCCTCGCCGAGCGGGTGCCCTTGTCCGACATCTTCTCCTTGCCGATGCGGAGGACCTCCATCATCTTGTCGGCGTCGATGTCGTAGGCCATCGTCACGTGGTGCAGCACCACCCCACCGGCCAGGCGGCGCTGTGCGGCCCCGGCGATCTTCCCGTGCTCGGAGGCGATGTCGTTGAGCGGCACGTACCGCGCGTTGATGCCGATCTCCGCTAGGGCGCCCATTACCCAGTCGTCGAGGAACTCGTACGAACGCTGGAAGCTGAGCCCCTCCACGAGCGACTCCGGCACCACCAGGGAGTAGGTGATGCAGTTGCCCGGCTCCATGAACATCGCGCCGCCACCGGTGATCCGACGGACGACGTTGATGCCCTGCGCCGCCCGGCCCTCGTCGTCGATCTCGTTGCGGTACGACTGGAAGGAGCCGATGACCACCAGCGGCTGATCCCAGTCCCAGAAGCGCAGGTGGGGGCGGATCTCCCCCCGGGCCACCGAGCGGGCCAGCACCTCGTCGAGGGCCACGTGCATCCGCGGGTCCATGCTCACCGGGCCGATGACGTCGAACTCGTGGTCCTCCCAGCTGGTCGCCTTCCCCAGGGCGCGGCGCACCGCGATGCCGACGGCCTCCGGGGTGAAGCCGATGAGGGAGACCTCGTCGCTGAGCCGCCCGCGGATCGCGGCGGCGATGTCGTCGACGGACGCCTCGACGGGGAGCCCCTGCAGGGCGCCGTTGAGGTCCTCCAGGGCCTCGTCCGGCTCCAGGAAGAAGTCACCGGAGACGAACGCGGAGCTGATCCGCCCGTCGGTGGTCTCGATCTCGGCGGCGACCAACTTGCCGCCCGGCACCTTGTACTCGGCTCGCATGGCTCCACGGTAGTCGTCGGGCTGCGACGACAGGATCGGCCGGGCAGCGGCCGGTCAGCCCCGGGCGGCCTTCGCCCCGGCCCTCGCCTGGGCGGACGTGTACCCGTCCTCCCGCAGCATCTCGACCAGCTCCTTCTCCGGGACCTTCTTCTCCTGCAGGTGCTTCGTGGCCGACTTCTCGGCCTGCTCCCGATAGTCCACGTCCAGGCCCTGCACCGCCCGGGTGGCCTCGGCCTTCGGGAAACCGTCGAAGACGAGCTGGTCGACCAGACCCTTCCGGGAGAAGCTCGAGTACTTCAGGTAGCTCTTCGCCACCCGGCGGGCCTGGGCGGCTTCGTTGATCTTCAGGGCCTTCACGCCGGCGGTGGCCTGCTCCTGCGTGTACCCGTCGAAACGCAGCTGCTCGAGGAGGCCCTTCCGGGAGAAGCCGGACAGGTCCAGGTGCATCCGGGCCGAGCGTTTCGCCTGGGCGGACCAGTCTGCGTCGAGCGCACCGACGGCGGCGGTGGCCTCGTCCTTCGTGTGCCCGTCGGCCACCAGCTGGTCGACGAGGCCGGAGCGGGAGAACCCCGCGGCGTCGAGGTGGTCGCGAGCGGCCTTCTGCGCCTCCGTGGCCCCCTCGCCGGCCTCCGCGGGGGATGCGGCGGAGGCGTCGTGGGTCGCGTCGTCGGCGGAGTCGCCGGTGCAGCCCGCCGTCGTCAGGGAGAGGCCGGCGGCCAGGGCCAGCAGGCGGAGGGTCGAGTTCTTCATGGGTGTCACCCCTGTGCTCGGGCCGCGAACCGGTGCGCGCGGTCTCGGAGGGCGCCGTGCGGCGACGGTGCCGTGCTCTCGAGCGTAGGCGCTGGGCCGAATCCGCGTCGGGGTGCTCTGGTCGAGCACTGTGTGCCGGGGTGCGCGAGGGGCCCGCCACGACAGCGTGGCGGGCCCCTCGGCGAGGCGGGTGGCGTCAGGCCTTCTGGCGACGACCCACCGTGGTCAGCGCGGCACCGGCCGCGAACAGGGTGCCACCGGTCAGGAGCGCGGTGGAGGTGCTGTCCTCGCCCGCCCAGCCGGTCTCGATGGGCACCGGCTGCGGGGCCGGCTCGGGCTCCGGGGCGGGGGCAGGCTGCGGTGCGGGCTCGGGGGCCGGTGCAGGCTCCGGCTGGGGCTTCGGCGCGGGCTCAGCGATCGGAGCCGGCTTGGGGGCGGGCGCCGCTGCCTTGTCGTCACCGTTGTCCTCGCAGGCCCAGCCGTCCCGGTCGCGGTCCAGGGTCGGGTGGTATGCCGGCACTCCCTGGGGGATGTTGGAGTAGCCCGACTCACGAGCCACGGTGCAGTTCGGGAAACCAGACTGTCCGTCCAGCGAGATCACGCCGTACGGGGTCTTGAACCCGGCGTGGTTGTTGTCGTCGCAGGCGAAGCCGTCGTTGTCGGCGTCCCGGTAGTTCCCGTAGTACGGGTTGTCCTCCGGGATGTTCGCCCAGCCGTTCAGCTTGGCGTCGGTGCAGTTCTCGAAGTTCGGCACCGGCTTGGTGTCCGCGTGGGCGGCGGGGGCGCCGAAGCCGATGGCGGCCACCAGGGCCGCGCCGGCCAGCGCGGGGGTGAAACGAGACTGCATGGGTCTGTCCTTCCCAGAGGGGGTGTGTGCTGCTGAGCCTCGCAGGGTTTCCCCGGGCTCTCTACTCGTGAGTCAGAGTCCTGCTGCCCGAGGGCTTCCCGGCGTCGGGCGGGGATCAGCCGCGCAGGGCCTCCTCGACCGCCGGGGCGAGCTCCGCCGGCTCGGTGCGCGGGGAGAAGCGCTGCAGCACCTGGCCGTCCCGCCCCACGAGGAACTTGGCAAAGTTCCACTCGATGTCGCCACCCTCCTCGCCCGGCGCCTCGGCGCGGAGCCACTGGTAGAGCGGGTGGGCGGCCGCACCGTTGACGTCGACCTTGGCCATCATCGGGAAGCTCACGCCGTAGTTGACCTGGCAGAACTCCTCGATCTCCTCGGCCCCGCCCGGCTCCTGCGCCCCGAACTGGTTGCACGGGAACCCGAGGATCACGAGGCCCTGGTCGGCGTACTGCTGGTGCAGCGCCTCGAGGCCCTCGTACTGCGGCGTCAGGCCGCACTGGCTGGCGGTGTTCACCACCAGCACGACCTTGCCGGCGTAGTCAGAGAGGTCCTGCTCGCGACCGTCGAGGGTGGTGACGGTGAAGTCGTGGAGAGTCGTCATGCCGCTAGTGTGCCCCGGTGCGGGGCGTCCCGCGCCCGCCCGCACCGCCAGTCCGCTGCCAGCCCGAGCGTCGGCGCCGTCCGGCAGACTTCCGGCATGAGCACCCCCGAGGGCATCACCTTGCACGACGAGCCACCCGGCATCGACGAGTACCGCGCCATGCGCCGCGACGCCGGCCTGTCCACCAAGACCCCCGAGCAGGCGGCTCCTGCCCTGCGGAACTCCTGGGCGTGGGTCACGGCCCGGGACGAGTCGGCTCGGCTGGTGGGCATGGGGCGCCTGCTCGGTGACGGCGGCTGGTACTTCCAGGTGGCGGACATGGCCACCGCGCCCGACTGCCAGGGGCGCGGCATCGGCCGGGCCGTCCTGACCCGTCTGCTCGACCGGGTCGAGGCCGAGGCCCCGGCCAACCCCTACGTGACGCTCATGGGGGACGCGCCCGGCCGGAAGCTCTACGAGAGCATGGGTTTCGTCGACGCCATGCCCGAGTCGATGGGGATGGTGCTGCGCCGCCCGTGATGCGGGATGCCTCGGAGTAGGTGACCCTTCGTGGTGGCGGGTCCCGGGCGGCCTCAGACTCAGCGGGTGATGCGACACGCACGACTCGTGGGAGGCCTCCTCGCGGCCGCACTGACGGCTCCCACCGTGCTCACCTCCGCCCCGGCCGCCGAAGCACTCCCCGCCGTGATGATCCACCAGGTGGTCTACGACTCCTACGGTGCGACCCGCGACGACTACAGCAACTCCAGCCTGAACGCCGAGTACGTCGTGCTGCGCAACACCACGAGCACCTCGCGCACCGTGACTGGGTGGACCGTCACCGACGCGACGGGCTTCCGCTACACCCTGCCGACCACCACGATCCCCGCCAAGGGCACCGTGAAGATCATGACCGGCAAGGGGAGGAACACCACCGGCGTCAGGGCGACCACCGCGCGCCACTGGGGCAGGGGGTCCTACGTCTGGAACAACACCGGCGACACGGTCACCGTGCGCAACCGGTCGGGTGCTCGGATGGACACCTGCAGGTACACCGACAAGAGCACCCGGGACAGCGTCAAGTCGGTCTACTGCTGAGAGGCAGCGCCTCCTCCGAGCGGGGGACGGGCAGGATGGGTCCATGACCCGCCGCCCGTCCCCCGTTCTCGTCACCGGTGCGGCCGGCAGCATCGGCCGCACCGTCGTCGCCGGCCTGCTCGAGCTCGGCCACGAGGTCGTCGCCCTCGATCTCGTCGAGGCGCCGGCCGGCAGCTCGATCCCGTGGCGCATCGCGGACTGTGCCGACCCGCAGGCCGTCGAGCAGGTGATCGCGGAGACCCGCCCCGGTGCGGTGGTCCACCTGGCCTCCATCCCGCGGGAGGCCGACCTCCCGACCATCCTCGACTCGCACGTCCGCACGACGGCCGCGCTGCTCGACGCGATGGTGGCGCACGGGGTCGGCCGGATCGTCCTCGCCTCCTCCAACCACGCGGTCGGCCGCACCCCTCGCAGCGAGATCCTCACCACCGTCGTCCGGCCGCGGCCGGACACCTTCTACGGTGTGGGCAAGGTCGCGGCCGAGGCGTTGCTGAGCCTCTACGCCGACCGCCACGGGATCGACGCGGTCGCCTGCCGCATCGGCAGCTTCCTCGAGGAGCCGACGAGCGTCCGTGCGCTCTCCACCTGGCTCTCTCCGGACGATGCGGTCCGGATGGTCCACGCGGCGCTCACCACGCCCTCGCCCGGGTACGCCGTCCTCTACGGGATCAGCGCGAACACCCGCGCCTGGTGGGACCTGGAGCCGGGGCGCGCGCTCGGCTACCACCCGGAGGACGACGCCGAGGTGTACGCCGACCGCATCGGGGCCCGGGCGCAGGACGACGCGGAGGGCCGGTGGGTGGGCGGCCCCTTCGCCCTGCCGGAGCAGGTCCGGCCGGCCTTCGACCGGTAGGCGCTCCCGGCGTACGTGAGCCAACATGGAGGCATGACCGAACAGCAGAACGCCCAGCAGTCCGAGCTCACCATCGAGGACGTCCCGGCCGCCCGACGCTTCGAAGCCCGCAAGGGTGACGACGTCGTCGGCCGCATCGACTACGAGCTCGACGGCCCCCGCATCGAGTTCCCCCACACCTGGACCGACCCGAAGCACCGGGGCGAGGGGATCGCCGCCCAGCTCGTGGAGGCGGCGCTCGCCGGGGCCCGTGAGGCCGGGCTGAAGGTCGTCCCGACCTGCCCGTACGTGCGTGACTACATCGCGGAGCACGGGGAGCACCAGGACCTGCTCGCCGAGGGCTGAGCCCCCCGGCGCCCACCCGCCGGGGGGCGCCAGGGGCGGTGAGGCGCGCGGGCCTCAGGCGCGCGGCTCCCGCCAGTGGAGCCGGGCGTGCTCCGGCCCGATCTCGGCGATGCTGCGCACCCCGAGCAGGCGCATGCCCACCTCGATCTCCGCCCGCAGGATCTCGAGCACCCGCTCCACACCCTGCTGCCCCCCGGCCATCAGGCCGTACAGATAGGCCCGACCGATCATCGTGAAGTCGGCCCCCAGCGCGAGGGCGGCCAGCACGTCGCCGCCGCTGGTGATGCCCGAGTCGAGGATGATCGGGACCTCCGGGCCCACGGCGCGGCGGACCTCGGGCAGCTCCAGCAGCGGGACCGGGGCACGGTCGAGCTGCCGCCCACCGTGGTTCGAGAGGTACAGGGCGTCCACCCCCGTGTCCACGGCACGGCGGGCGTCCTGCGGGGTCTGGATGCCCTTGATCACCAGGGAGCCGTCCCAGGCCTCCCGGATCCAGGCGATGTCGGCCCAGGAGAGCGCAGGGTCGAAGACCTTCATGATCTGGCCCATCGAGTCGCCCGAAGAGCTCGAGAGCGTCGCGAAGGTCAGGGGCTCGGTGGTGAGGAAGTCGATCCACCAGCGAGGCCGGTACGAGGCGTCCAGGAGCGTCCGCGGCGTGAGCTGCGGGGGGATCGTCATGCCGTTGCGGTGGTCGCGATGGCGCTGGCCCCCGGTGGCCGTGTCGGCGGTGACCAGGAGAGTGTCGTAACCCGCTGCCTGCGCCCGGTCGACGAGCTCGCGCGCCCGCTCCCGGTGGTCGTGCCAGGTGTAGAGCTGGAACCAGCGGCGGGTGTCCG
This sequence comes from Kytococcus aerolatus, assembly GCF_900187395.1. Taxonomy (GTDB): domain Bacteria; phylum Actinomycetota; class Actinomycetes; order Actinomycetales; family Dermatophilaceae; genus Kytococcus; species Kytococcus aerolatus. The sequence goes on along the minus strand of NZ_FYEZ01000001.1, from coordinate 1,123,722 downwards.
GCACCTGCTCGGCGAGCTCCTCGATGGAGGTGGTCCCCATCGTGGAGAGGGCGTAGGGGATCCCGGCCCTCCCGGCGGCGCGGGCGCCGGCCAGCTCCCCGGCGGAGTGCATCATCCGCGTGAAGCCGGTGGGGGCGATGCCGAGCGGCAGCTCGCTGCGCTGGCCGAGGATCTCGGTGGAGGTGTCCACGGTGGCGACGTCGCGGAGCACCGTGGGGCGCAGCTCGGCGTCCAGGAAGGCCCGCCGGTTGCGGCGGGCGGTCTCCTCGGAGTTCGCGGCCCCGTCGGTGTAGTCGAAGGGTGCCGTGGGGGTGACGCGGCGGGCGATGCGACGGATGTCGCCCACGTCCGCCGCTCGTTCGAGCCGGGCCCGGGTGCGGTCCAGCCGGGGCGGGCGGAAGCGCAGGAGCGGGCGCAGTTCGCGGGGGTTGGGGAGCTGTCGGCGAATGGTTCCTCCACGGGTCGGGAGATCCACGCTAGCCCGGGTGGGGTGCGTGTCGGGGCGCGGCCCCGCGGGGTGTGCTTGACAGCCCGCGAGCCCCTGTGGTTCATTACTCAAGCAATGAACCACAGGGGGTGATCGGGAGGAGGTCGCACGTGGAGCCGTTCGACGACCGCACCCCGATCTACCGGCAGATCGCGGAGCGCCTCCGCCGCGACATCGCCTCCGGGGCGCTCGCCGAGGGGGAGCAGGTCATGTCGACCACCCAGTTCGCCACCACGCACCGCATCAACCCGGCCACCGCCGCCAAGGGGCTGGCGATCCTCGCCGCCGAGGGCCTGCTCGAGAAGCGGCGAGGGGTGGGCATGTTCGTCACCCACGGCGCCCGCGCCGTCCTCGTCGCCGACCGGAGGGAGCGCTTCTGGGACGAGGTCCTCGCCCCGGTCGTCGCGGAGGCCGCCGCGCTCGGCATCACCCGCGAGGAGATCGCCGAGCACCTGACGAGCACCGGCACCCAGCCCGGGGAGCCACCCACCCACCGACCCACCGAGGGGGACGCATGACCACCGGAAGACCATCGACAGGCCGTGGGGGCTGGGAGGTGAGGTGCGAGGGCGTCACCTGCCGCTACGACGGCACCACCGCCCTCGACGGGGTGGACGTCACCTTCCGCCCCGGCGTCATCACCGGCCTCGTCGGGCGCAACGGCGCGGGCAAGAGCACGCTGGCCCGCTGCATCGCCGCGTGGGAGCGTCCCCGCGACGGGCGGGTCCTCGTGGACGGCGCTCCGGTCTGGGAGGACGCCGGGCGCACCTCCAGGGTGGTCCTGGCAGGCACCAGCGGACCCGAGGTCGGTGACCAGCCCGTGCGGGTCACCCTCGACCTCATGGAGTCGCTGCGCCCGGACTTCGACCGGGACCTCTTCCAGGACCTCACGGCGCGGATCGGCGCCGAGCCCGGCCCGCGGCCCAACCGGCTCTCCACCGGCCAGGCGGCCGCCTTCCGCGGTGCGCTGGCGCTCGCCGCCCAGGCCGAGGTCACGATCCTCGACGAGGTGCACCTGGGCATGGACGCGGTCTCGCGCCGTCGGTTCGGGCGGGTGCTCCTCGAGGAGTACGTCCGCCGGCCGCGGACGATCATCGTCTCCAGCCACCTGCTCGACGAGGTGGAGGACGTGCTCGAGGACGTCGTCGTCCTCCACCGGGGCCGTGTGCTCGCCACCGGGTCCGCCGACGAGCTGCGCGAGCGGCACTCCCGGGGCCGCCTGGCCTCGCTGACCGACGTGCTCGAGGCCCTCACCGAGGAGGCGCGATGAGGGCGACGGCGGTCCTGCTGCGCCGGACCTGGACGGACGTCGGTCTCGCCGTGCTCATGCTGCTCCCGGTCGTCGCCCTCTTCGGGCTGGTCGCGCTGCTCACCCCGTCGACGGGTGGTCTGGGAAAGGCGCTCGAGGGCCCGTCCATCCTGCTCTTCCTCGTGCTCTCCGTCGGCTGCGTCGTCCAGCCGGTCCGCTCCATCTCCTCGCTGACGCGACCGATGCTGCGGGCGGGGGCGACCCGCGGGCAGGTGGCCCTCGGTCACTGGCTCGTCTGGTTCTCCGTGGGGCTGGTGCTGCTCGCCCTGACGACCCTCCAGGGCTGGGCCTCGGACGCGTTCCGGCCGACGGAGGAACAGGTGCCGGCGGCCCTCCCGGTCGTGGGTGTGCTCACCGACGCCCTCGGTGTGCTGGTCTTCACCGTCTTCCTCGGCCTCGTCGCCGTGAGCTGGGCCGGGTGGGGCGCCGGGAGCGGGATCTCCCTGGCGGTGGTGCTCCTGCTGCTGGACTCGGTGCTCTCCGGCTTCTCGGGGACCCTGGTGCGCGCCGTGCTCCCGTCGCTCACGACCACCGTCCCCCACGTGGTGGGGGAGCCCCGGCTCACCGCGGGTGGCGAGCTGCTGTGGGAGGCCCTGCGGCTGGCGGCCCTGCTCGTCATCCACCGCGCGGTGATGGGCAGGTTCCGCGCGTGAGCGCCCACCGTTCCTCGCTCGCCCTCTCGATGCTGTGGTCCACCGCCCGGGAGCTCCGCCTGGTGCTGCTGGCCGGGCTCCTGCTGTCCCTCGTGGTGGGCGGGTGGATGGTCTGGCCCGGCGCCGGGTCCGCCGGTGGGTTCGCGGTCGAGGTCGACAGCTTCGGCACCGTCCTGCGCGGCGGGGTGCTCTGGTGGCTGGCGCCCCTGGGAGTGCTCGGCCTCGCCGGGGTCGTGGGCGCCGCCGACCTGGCCCGCCGGGCACGTCCCGCCCTGCGGGTCGGCGCCACCCGGTCCCAGGTCGGGAGGTCGCTCCTCGCCGCCGAGCTGGTGCTCGGGCTGCTCGTGGGTGCGGTGGCCCTGGCGGTGCTGGCCGTGGTCCAGCGGGCCCGCGTCGAGCCCACCAGCACCCCGCTGGCCCTCCAGGCGGCCATGACCCTGGTGAGCTGCCTGGCGGTCGTGGTGCTCTTCGCCCTCGTCGCTCTCGTCGGTCAGCGCTGGGGTGGGACCGGCGGTGTCGCCGTGGCCCTCGCGCTGCTCGCGCTGGTCCCGATGGTGGTGGCTGCCCTCGGCACCGGGTGGTCCTTCCTCCAGGGGCTGCTCGTCCCGGCGGTGGCCGTCGGGGTCGACGCCGAGGCGGACGACTCGTGGGCCTCGGTCGCGGGTCGTGCCCTCCAGGCCGTCCTGCTCGCCGGGGCTGCCTGGGTCGTCCTGCGGGAGCTCCCCGCCGAGGGCTGACGGTGGCGAGCGCCAGCGGAGGCGCGCGACGACCTGACGGGACGGACGCCCGCCACTACCGTGGGGAGCGGAACGCGCCCGGAGACCCGGGTCCACGCCCGGCACGAGGAGTCGCCATGACCACTGCCCCGCTGACCGCCCCGACTGGACCACCCGGACCGCCGAGCCGCTGACCGCCGAGGAGGCCGAGCGTCTCCACGGGTGGTGGCGGGCAGCCAACTACCTCTCCGTCGGCCAGATCTACCTGCTGGAGAACCCGCTGCTCCGTGAGGAGCTCCACGCCGACCACGTGAAGCGCCGCCTGCTCGGCCACTGGGGCACCACACCCGGCCTGACCTTCCTCTACGCGCACGCCAACCGCGCCATCCGCCAGCGCGAGCTCGATGCCTTCCACGTCACCGGCCCCGGTCACGGCGGCCCCGGCCTCGTGGCCGCGAGCTACCTGGAGGGCACCTGGAGCGAGACCTACCCGGGCGTCGGGCAGGACGAGGCCGGCATGCAGCGGCTCTTCAAGCAGTTCAGCTTCCCCGGGGGCATCCCGTCGCACGTGGCCCCGGAGGTGCCCGGCTCCATCCACGAGGGCGGCGAGCTGGACTACTGCCTGGCACTCCACCAAGTGGCTCAACCCGCTCACCGATGGCGCCGTCCTGCCGATCCTGCACCTCAACGGGTACAAGATCGCCAACCCGACGGTGCTCGCGCGCATCCCGGAGACCGAGCTGGCCGCCCTGATGCGCGGCTACGGACACACGCCACCGTTCTTCACGGCCGGCTTCGACGACGAGGACCCGCTGAGCATCCACCAGCGCTTCGCCGCCGTGCTCGACGAGGCGCTGGACATGATCGCCGCCTTCAAGTGGGAGGCGCCCGGGCTGCGGGTGCGCGTGGTGAACGTGGTGGACCTGATGCGCCTGCAGGACGAGTCGCAGCACCCGCACGGGCTCTCGGCGGCACGCTTCCGAGCGATGTTCCTCGAGGGCGTGCCGGTGGTCTTCGCCTGCCACGGCTACCCCTGGCTCATCCACCGGCTGGTCTACAAGAACGACACCGGCTAGGACTTCCACGTCCGCGGGTACGTCGAGGAGGGCACCACGACGACGCCTTCGAGCACGGCACGGACCTGCCGGAGATCGCCGAGTGGCAGTGGTCGGACGACCAGGACGAGGCGGCGGGCGTGCGGCTCGACGACACCGGCGGGGACAACGACTGAGCCGGCGGCCAGCGGGCTGGGGTGGACGCCCGCTGGCCGGTAGGTTGCGGCCCATGAGCGTTCAGTCCCCCTCCAGCGTCATCCTGATCCGCGCCCTCAACTTCACCCCCAACCCGTCGACGGCCGCCGACAACGCCTTCCAGTCCGAGGTGACCGACGGCAAGAGCCAGGCCGAGGTCTCGCAGCAGGCCCTGGCCGAGATGGACGCCCTGGCCGAGGCCCTCCGGGAGGCCGGGGTGACCGTGCACGTCTTCGAGGACGACGAGCTGACGCGCCCGGACAGCGTCTTCCCGAACAACTGGGTGTCCACCCACGCCGGTGGGTACGTGGCGGTGTACCCGATGTACGCCTCCAACCGCCGCCTGGAGCGGCGCGCGGACGTGCTGGAGATGCTGAAGAACACCTACCGGGTGCAGACGATCGTGGACTACTCCGGGCTGGAGCCGGACGGCATCTTCCTCGAGGGCACCGGCGCGATGGTGCTCGACCACGTCTCGCGTGTGGCCTACACGGCGCGCAGCCACCGGGCCGACGAGATGGTGCTGGAGCGCTTCTGCGCGGACTTCAACTACGAGCCGATGGCCTTCGACGCCATCGACTCCGACGGGGTGCCCGTCTACCACACCAATGTCCTGGCCACGATCGGCACGGACGTCGCCCTCTTCGCGCTGGACATGATCAAGGACGAGAAGCGCCGCTGGGCGGTGGGGGAGCGCCTCACCGTGAACGGGCGACGGATCGTGGAGATCACCGAGGAGCAGGTGCGCGAGTTCGCCGGCAACTGCATCGAGCTCATGGGGCGGGACGTGGACGGTCGCCCGCAGCGGATCATGGCGATGTCGGCGCGGGCGCGTCGCTCGCTGACCGACGCCCAGGTGGCGGCGATCGAGGAGTCCTGCCGGATCGTGGCGGTGGACATCCCGACCATCGAACTGGCCGGTGGGTCGGTGCGCTGCATGATCGCCGGGGTGCACCTGGACAAGCGCCGGGACGTGGAGCGCGAGTTCACCGCCGCCGTCGAGGCCATCGACGAGCACCCGACGACGCTCGACGGGCTGACGGCGCCGCGGGGCTGAGGCTGGCTGGTTCGAGACGGCGGTGGCGGGTGCCTGGGCACCCGCCACCGTCGTTCTCTCATTCCTGTGGCGATGCTGCCGCTCCCTGCGGATGCGCGGGCACGGGGCGCGTTATCTTCCCAGCGGGGGAGGGCCGTTTTCTGCAGGGGGTCGATCGTCGGGTCCCGGGGTTGGCGGGGCGATGTGGGGACGTTTTCGGTGTGAGGGAAAACCATGATGTGTTTTCCTGGACTGACCGTGGCCGAGGTCGTTGCGGCCGCTGGTCTGATCGCCGGTGCGCCGGCTGCCACTGCGCCGGAGGCCGAGGCCTGCTCCGGTGTGGTCGTGGACGCCACGATGCACATCGACAACGACGACCGCAGTGATGACACCACCCCGTGGCACGACCACGACTTCCTGATCTTCAACGTGGGCATCCACAACGGTTCCGCGGAGGACATCGTGCTCGAGGAGACGGACGATCAGCTCCTGGCCGCGCCGTTCTCCTCTCTCGACGCCCACGGTGCTGCGGGTCGGATCGACCCCTATGCCTTCCTCGCCGAGAACGAGGGCGACGCCGCCGACGGCATCATCTCCCCCCCCCGGGGAGACCGCCTACTTCACGGACTTCCTGCAGCTCAAGGACTTCTCCGTGGTCGACGACGAGGTCTCCGTGAAGCCCGCTGGCGAGTGGGTCCTCGACGGGTGCGGCACGGTGGAGCTCCCCGACGTGACCATCCCCTACGAGGTGCCGCGACCGCCGGTGCGACCCGCCTGCGCCGTCAGGGCTGGCGAACCACGGTCCCCGTCGGGGTCCTGTCGCGGGAGCGGCCACTGCGCCCGGTGCGCGGTGGGCGCTCCAGTGCTCGGGGGGGGCACACCTCCTACCCAGGTACCCCCGGGGGTATGATCGTGCAGTCACGTTCCCGATGAAGGAGGCCCCCATGTGCCGTCCGACCACCTGCACCATCTGCCAGAAGACCACCTGGGCGGGGTGCGGCAACCACGTCGACCAGGTGAAGGCCTCGGTTCCCGCCGACCAGTGGTGCAACGGCCAGCACACCCCGGCCGAGCAGGCTGCAGCGCGCCAGGCCAAGCCCTCCGGTGGCCTGCTCTCGCGCCTCCTCGGTCGCTGAGCTCTTAGCCCGGACAGGCCCCGGTTGGGTCAGGCCTGCGGGTGCCACTCCGGGTCGCGTCCGATGAAGGCCGCGAGCCGGACCACGGGGTCCTCGCTGTCGGTCTGCACCGCCGGCCCGTACTGCCCCGACTGGCGCAGGCGCCCCTCGATCTGCTGCATCCCCTCCAGGAGCTGCTCGGCGTACTCGGGGTCCATCTCCGGCGCCACGCCCGCCGCCCGGGCGAGGTCCCAGGTGTGCATGTACACGTCCGGGATGTACAGCTCGCCGGTCATCTCCCGGATCGTGTGACCGGCGAAGGGGCCGTCGGAGAGCTCGATCGAGGAGACCTCCGAGTCCTCCAGGATCTCCTGCACGTCCTGCGCCCGCGTCCGCCAGGCGGCCAGCGGGTCGGCCACCGGATCCACGTCGGGCAGGTCCATGTCGACCCAGTGCTCCAGCACGGACTCGTACCAGTCGACGAGGTGCTCCACGACGTCCCGGGCGCGCCACTCGGGCACGGGCGTGGGGGCGTCCCAGTCCGAGACCTGCTCGGCCACGGCCGTGAACTCCTGCGAGAAGCGCGCGTGCAGTCCGGACTCCAGGCTCATGGGGACTCCTCGTGGTCGGGTGGGCGGTCGGTGCGCGCCCATCATGCCCTGTCGTGCCCGGCGGGGCGAGGAGCGTTTCCCCGCTGTCGGTGGGGACCCGTCCTCCTCAGCCCAGCAGGGCCACGCCCGAGGCGGCCAGGGCACCGAAGGCCACGCCCCACAGGGTGATGCTCACGCACTGCCACAGGATGACCGCTCGGCGGTCGGCGCCGAAGCCCACCATCGCGGCCGAGGTGATCTGGCTCGGCAGCATCGTCTGGCCCAGCAGGGACACCCCGGGGACGCCCCACCGGTTGAACGCCCTGCGCAGGCGGGCGTGGCGGCCACCCTCCTCGCCTCGGGTGCTGCCACCGGTGGCGAGGTCGCGCCCCTTCCCGGCCAGGCTCACGATGATCACCATGGAGACCACGTTGCCGACGATCGCCGCCGGGACGGCCACGGAGGGGTTCAGGCCCGTGAGGACGCCGATCGTGGAGCCGAAGTAGCTCTCCACGAACGGGATGGCGGCGATGAGGGCCACCCCGGCCCACTGGAGCGCAGGGGGCAGGCCCTCGGTGAAGGACTGCAGCGGGTCGACGAGTTCGGTGAGCACGGTGCCTCCTGGGTGGGATCGGGGGATGGCTCCACCCTCACCCCGGATCGGGCTGCGGACCGGTGAGCCGGCGCACAGGTCCGCAGGAGTCGTTCACGCGCCCGGCATGACGGATGTCATCTCGCCTGTCATCTCGCTGGGCAGGGCGCGGGCCCGCTCAGATCCACCCCTTCGCCCGCGCGATGCGGGCCGCCTCGTGCCGGTTCGCTGCACCGGTCTTGGTGACCGCCGCCGAGAGGTAGTTGCGCACCGTGCCGGGAGAGAGGTGGGCGCGCTGGGCGATCTCCTCCACCGGGGCGGCGTCGGCCGAGAGCTCGAGCACGTCGGCCTCCCGGGCGCTCAGCGGCGAGGCCCCGGCTGCCAGGGCGTCGGCGGCCAGGGCCTGGTCGACATAGCGCCCACCCTCCGCCAGCGTCCGGACCGCCTCGCCCAGAGCCCGGCGGCCCACCGTCTTCGGCAGGAAACCCCGCACCCCCGCCTCCAGGGCGCGCTTGAGATACCCGGGGCGTCCGTGGCTGGTGATGATGAGGCTCGCCGCCTGCGGCTGCACCTCCGAGAGGTGGACGGCCAGGTCGATCCCGTTGCCGTCCGGCAGCTGGAGGTCCAGCAGCGCGACATCCACCGGGGTGCCGCGCAGCACGGCGTGGGCCTCGGCCACCGAGCCGGCGCGGGCCACCACTTCCAGGTCCTCCTCGAGGGCCAGCAGGGAGGCCAGCGCCTCGCGGATGAGGGTCTCGTCCTCGACGAGCAGGATGCGGATCGGCGTGGTCATGCGGTGGCCTCCCGGGTGGGGACGGTGGCGGTGAGCGTGAACTGGGTGTCGGTGGCCCGGTGCTCCAGGTGCCCGTCGGCGGCGGCCACGCGCTCGCGCAGGCCGGTCAGGCCGGCGCCGCGGAGGCTGCTCGTGGCGGGACGGGGGCGGTCGTTGGTCACGGTGAGGGTCACCGCGTCGGGCTCGGCGCCGGCGCCGGCATCGGGCTCGGTGCCGGGCGAGCAGGTGATCTCCACCCGCCGGGCCTCCGAGTGGCGCAGGATGTTCGTGACCGCCTCCCGCAGGCACCAGCCCAGCGCCTCGCGGCTGGCCTCCGGCCAGCGGCCCGCGCCGTGCAGGGCGTTCTCCCCGGAGAGGTGGACCTCCACCCCTGACGAGCGCAGCAGGGCGCGCGCCCCGGCCAGCTCGGTGGCCGGGTCCAGCGAACGGTAGCCGCGCACCACGCCGCGCAGGTCCTCCAGGCCGTCCTGCGCCAGCCCGTGGATGCCGTCGAGCTCGGCGGCGGCTGCCGGTCCGTCCCCGCGGCGGCTCAGCTCGGCGGCGAGCTCGCTCTTGAGCGTCACCACCGAGAGGGTCCGGCCGAGCAGGTCGTGCAGGTCGCGGCCGAAGCGGAGCCGCTCCTCGGCCACCGCCAGGTCGGCGGCTAGGTGCCGGGCCCGGGCCTGCTCCCGCACGATGTGGAGGGACCAGGCCGTCGCGTAGCCCATCGGGACCCCGAGGGTCAGGGCGAGGAGCCCGATCCCCAGCGCCTCGCGGACCTCCCCGGGGGAGTGCAGGGCCACCACCCCCACCGCTGCGGCCGCCGGGAGCGCACTGAGCGCCAGGGCCGCCCGCCAGCGCAGGGCCATGCCGAACAGCATCGCCAGCATGGGCAGCGTATAGGCCGTGGTGGCCGGCGCGGCGAACTCGCCGGGCCACTGCTGGGTGACCACCACGGCGATCCCCAGCGCCGTGGTGAGGGCGACGAGCCACCCAGGGGCCGGGCCGGGGTCCTCCGAGGCGTCGGTGGGCAGGGCCCGGCGCGTGAGGGCCACCAGGCAGGCGGCCAGGCTGACGACGAGGGGCACCGTGAACCAGCGGCCGTCGGGGTGCTGCTGCCAGAGCGCCGCGGTCGCGACCGCGAGGAACGCGAGGTAGATGAAGCCGACCGAGACCTGGGTGTAGGGGGAGAAGGTCGTCACCGACCGGTCGGTGACCTGCCCGAAGCGGGGCGCTGCCAGGAGGGTGCGGGAGGTCGTCACGGCTGGCGATCCTCCTCCAGCAGCATCCCGAGCAGCCGCACCAGCTCGGCCCGCTCCTCCGGCCCGAGGGGCGCGAGCAGCTCCTCCCCGGCGACGCGACGGGCCTCGGCCACGCGCTGCGCCAGCTCGTGGCCGGCCGGGGTGGTCTCGATGACCTGGGCCCGGCGGTCGTGCGGGTCGGGGATCCGGGTGGCCCAGCCGTCCGCGACGAGGCGGTCGACCACGTCGGTCACGCTCCGGGGCACCACGTGCAGGGCGGTGGCCAGCGTGCCGAGCCGCATCGGGCCCTCCCGGTCGAGGGTGCCCAGCGCCCGGGCGTGGTGCGGGGTGAGGCCGACCGGCTCCAGGGCCTGGATCATGCCCCGCCGGACCCGGCGGGCGCAGGCCAGCAGCAGGTCCGCCGGCAGCGGCTCGTGGCCGGCGCGAGGGTGCTCGGGGGTCATGGGTGGAATACTATCGGAGATGGTGAGGTTGGCTCATTGTGAGCCCGCACCGGGTTCGAGGCGCGACACCGCGCCCCTCGCACTTCGCGCGCCCAGCGCGCCAGCACCACAGTCAGGAGGGTCATCCATGTCGGACGCCCCCACCCACGGCGCCCCCGGGAGCACCCCCGGTGGAGGCGCCCCCGGCCGCCCCGCCCGCGGCCCCCAGCGCATCAACCCGAAGGACCGCGCCCAGCTCCAGCAGCGCCCGGTCTCCCTCCGCCGCATCGCCGCCCTCTTCCGTGACCACCGCGGCACCCTCGCCCTGGTCACGCTGCTCATCGTCGCCACCTCCGTGGTCTCGATGGCCACCCCCTTCCTCATCCGGGAGGCCGTGGACCGGGCCATCCCGCAGCAGGACGTCCCGCTCCTGCTCTGGCTCGTCGGCGGCATGGTCGGCGTCGCAGCGGTCTCGGCGATCCTCGGCGTGCTCCAGACCTGGATGGCCAGCCGGGTCGGCCAGGAGGTCATGCACGACCTGCGCACCCGCCTCTTCACCCACCTGCAGGGCCAGTCGCTGGGCTTCTTCACCCGCACCCGGGCCGGGGAGGTGCAGTCGCGCCTCATCAACGACGTGGGCGGCATGCAGGGCGTCGTCACCACCACGGCCACCTCGATCGCCAGCAATCTCACGACGGCCGTGGCCACCGCCGTGGCGATGGTCGCCATCTCCTGGCGGCTCTCCCTGATCTCCCTGGTGGTGCTGCCGCCCGCGGTCTGGGTGACCCGCAAGGTCGCCCTGCTGCGCAAGGAGATCACCGCCCAGCAACAGGCCGCCCTGGCCGACCTCCACGTCCACATCGAGGAGGGGCTGAGCGTCAGCGGCATCCGGCTCGCCAAGACCCTGGGCACCACCCGGCGCGACGCGGAGCGCTTCGAGCAGGTCAGCCACGGGCTCATCGACCTCGAGATGCGCGCCCAGCTGGCCGGTCGCTGGCGGATGGCGACCATGCAGGTCGTGTTCGCCGCCGTCCCCGCGGCCATCTACCTCGCCGCCGGTCTCCCGGCCACCTCCGGGGGCATGACCATCGGCACGCTCATCGCCTTCACCACCCTCCAGGCCGGCATCTTCCGGCCGATCATGGGACTGCTCAACGTCGGTGCCCAGTGGGTCAGCTCGCTGGCCCTGTTCAGCCGCGTCTTCGAGTACCTCGACCTGGAGCCCGACGTGCTGCCGCCCTCGCACCCGGTGCCGCTCGACCCGGCGACGGTGCGTGGCGAGGTGCGTCTGGGGGGTGTCACCTACCGCTACCCGGGCAGCGACCGCGACGCCCTGAGCGGGGTCGACCTCGCCGTGCCCGCCGGGTCCTCGTTGGCACTGGTCGGCCACACCGGCTCGGGCAAGTCCACGCTCACCGCGCTCGTGGCCCGGCTCCACGACCCCACCGCCGGGCGCGTGACGGTCGACGGCGTCGACGTCCGCGACCTGGACCCCGAGGTGCTCGCCGCGATCGTCGGCGTGGTGAGTCAGGAGACCTACCTGGTGCACGCCACGCTGCGGCAGAACCTGCTCGTCGCCAAGCCGGACGCCACCGACGCCGAGCTGTGGGCGGCGCTCGGCCGGGCCCAGGTGGCGGACCTCGTCGGCTCGCTGCCGGACGGCCTCGACACCCTCGTCGGCTCGCGCGGCCACCGCTTCTCCGGCGGCGAGCAGCAGCGCATCGCCATCGCCCGCACCATCCTGCGCGACCCGCCGGTGCTCGTCCTCGACGAGGCCACCAGCGCCCTGGACAACGAGACCGAGCGGGCGCTGCAGGCCGCCCTGGAGGACCTCTCCCGGGACCGGACGACGATCACGATCGCCCACCGGCTCTCCACCATCGAGCAGGTCGACCAGATTGCCGTGCTCGATGCCGGGCGCGTCGTGGAGCGCGGCAGCCGAGCCGAGCTCCTGGCGCGGGGCGGCGCCTTCGCGACGCTGGCCGAGGGCGCCTGAGGGGGGCGGGCACTCGACAGGCCGCCCCTCCCGCCCTACGGTGGCCTGCGACGCGGGGTGCCCCACCCGGGGCTGAGAACACACCCGTCGAACCTGATCTCGTTCACACGAGCGGAGGGACGTCGAACCATGCAGCACACCCATGACGCGGAGCGCCGCGAGCTGCCCACCCACGACCTGGACGCCGACGCGCTGGCCGACACCTGGGAGCGCCTCAGGACGCGCGCACCGCTGGTGCAGTGCCTCACCAACCGCGTGGCCACCGCCCTGAGCGCCAACGTGCTCCTGGCCGCCGGGGCCTCGCCCGCGATGGTGGACACGCCCCGGGAGGCGCGCTTCTTCGCCGGCCGGGCCGACGCGGTCCTGGTCAACCTGGGCACCCCCACCGAGGAGTCGATGCAGGGGATCGCCGAGGCGGTGCCCGGTGCCGTCGAGGCCGGCACGCCGTGGGTGCTCGACCCCATCGGCGCCGGCGGGCTGCCCTGGCGCAGCGGGATCGCCCAGGACCTGCTGGGCCACCGGCCGACCATCATCCGGGGGAACGCCTCGGAGGTGCTCGGCCTGGGGGGAGGCGGGGGCGGCCGCGGTGCCGACAGTACCGACCGCCCCGAGAGCGCCCTGCCCACGGCGCGGGAGCTCGCCGGCCGGACCGGCGGGGCGGTGGCGGTGAGCGGCGAGGTGGACCATCTCACCGACGGCGAGCGCGTCGTCCTCCTCGGCCACGGCCACCCCTGGCTCACGCGGGTCACCGGGGCCGGCTGCGCGCTGGGCGCCCTCATGGCGGCGTGCAGCGCGGTGACCGAGGACCCGCTGCTGGCGGCGGCCGCCGCCACTGCGGCCTACACGCTCGCCGCGGAGACCTCCGGCGCCACCTCGTGCGGCCCCGGGTCCTTCGTCGCCTCCCTCCTCGATGACCTCCACCTGCTCGAGCCGGAGCACCTCGCCGGGCGGGTGGTCCTGTGAGCACCCGCCGCGCTGGGCCCCGTCCTCGCCCCGACCTCTCCCTCTACCTCGTCACCGACACCGTCCTGTGCGGTGACCGGGGCGTCCCAGCCGTCGTGGCCGAGGCGGTCGCCGCCGGGGTCACCTGCGTCCAGCTGCGCGACAAGACCCTCGACGACGACTCCCTCGTGGCCCTCGGCCGGGAGCTCCGGCAGGTCCTGGCCGGCACCGGGGTGCCGCTGCTCGTGGACGACCGGGTGCACCTCGTGGAGCCCATCGGCGCCGACGGGGTGCACATCGGGCAGACGGACATGGACCCGGTCGAGGCCCGGCGGATCCTCGGCGAGGGGGCCCTCATCGGACTCTCCACCCACAGTGTGGGACAGGTACGGGCCGCCAGCGCCCTGCCGGTGGGCACCGTGGACTACCTGGGCATGGGGCCGGTGTGGGCCACCGCCACCAAGGCCGGTCACGCACCGCCCATCGGCCCCGACGGGCTGGCTGCGATGCGGGCCGAGAGCTGGCTGCCCGCGGTGGCCATCGGCAGCGTCAAGGCCCACAGCCTGGCCGCGCTGGCCGGCAGCGGGGTCGACGGCGTGGCCGTGGTGAGTGCCCTCTGCGCCGCCGACGACCCGGCCGCCGCCACCCGGGAGCTGCGGGCGGCGCTCGCCCGGGCCGGGATCGGCCGAACGGCCTCGGCCGGAGGAGCATCCGGTAAGGCCTCCCCGCACCGGGTGCCCTCGGTGCTGAGCATCGCCGGCTCCGACCCCTCCGGGGGTGCCGGCATCCAGGCCGATCTCAAGGCGTTCAGCGCCCTCGGGGCCCACGGCTGCGCGGTCCTCACCGCCCTCACCGCCCAGTCCACGCAGGGGGTCACCGGCATCCACCCGGTCCCGGCAGCCTTTGTGCGGGAGCAGGTCGAGACCCTCCTGGCCGATGTCCGGCTCGACGCGGTGAAGGTGGGCATGCTCGGCAGCGCCGAGGTGGCCCGGAAGGTGGCCGCCCTGGTCCGGGACCGGGTGGACTGTCCCGTGGTCCTGGATCCGGTGATGGTCTCCACCGCGGGCTCCCGGCTGCTCGCCACCGACGCCGTGGAGGCCGTCTGTGCGCTCGCCCCGGAGGTGGACCTCGTGACCCCCAACGGGCCGGAGGCCGCCGTGATGCTGGGGGCCGCCGAGGCCACCACCCTCGCCGAGCAGCGGGAGCAGGCCGTGGCCCTGGCCGAGCGGCTCGGCACCCGGGTGCTGCTCAAGGGCGGGCACCTGGCGGGGGCGGAGTCCGTGGACGTGCTCGCCGAGGAGGGGCGGCTCCGCGAGCTCCGGGCTCCCCGGGTGGACACCCGGAACACCCACGGGACCGGCTGCACCCTCTCCTCGGCCATCGCCGCCGAGCACGCCCACCACAGTGACTGGGGGGTAGCCGTCGGCCGCGCCAAGCACTACCTGACACGGGCGTTGCAGGAGGCGGACGGGCTCGACATCGGGGCGGGGCCGGGGCCGGTCCACCACTTCCACCCGTGGTGGTGAGGCCGGGCGGTGCACGCCGCACGAGGCTCATCCGGGGAGCGCAGGCGCCGGATGCGGATGGTCCCGCGGAATGATGCCGGGGTGGCGAGCTCCCCTGTCAGGGTGGGGATCCCCGAGGACGGGCCTCCCGCCCACGGAAAGGACGCACCATGCAGCAGGTGGCGCCCCTCAAGGTCGGCATGTTCCTCGTCGAGAAGGTCATGACCCAGCGCAGCACCCCGGTGGTGCTCACGATCCTCCCCGGGCGGATCGTCATCGCGGCGGCGAACCGGGTGCTGGCGGTGCAGGACCCACAGGCCTCCCGGCTGGAGCTGGCCGGTATCACCTGGGTGGGGGAGCCGACGGTGGCCGACGGCACCTACCAGGGGGCCTTCCGGTCCGTGGGGCGAGGGGAGAGCCGGATGCAGCGCCGCATCGCGCCCGCCGCCGAGGCGGCGCTGCTCGCCGCCGGGGTGCGTAGGGCCTGAGCGGACGGTCAACCCACCCGGTGGGCGACTTCCTCCAGCAGGGCCACGATCTCCTCGCGGGCACCCTCCATCTCCGGGTGGCCGGGCAGGCGCTCCCGGGTGAGGCTGACCGGGGTGCCGGTGGCCTTCTCCGGCTGGGCGGTGGCCGAGAGACGGGTCCCGTCGTCCAGCCGCCAGCGCACCACCGGGTAGCGGGCGGCCCGGTTCGCCGAGTGGGGCTCCCCGTGCCGGGCGGTCACCGCCGTGGTGACGGCGTCCAGGGCCTCCAGCCGAGCCGCCGGCAGGGTCCGAGTGACGCTCACCGAGAAGGTGCCGTCCTTCTGCTGCCCCGGGAGGCGACCCTGGTGCGCCTGCTCGAAGTCCACCGTGATGCCCTGGGCCCACCACCCGTCGACCCCCTCGACCTCCACCAGGTGGCGGGCGATGCGGGCGTGGTCCCACTCGCGGGCGCCGGTCTCGAGCAGGTGGGCGCGCCACTCCTCCCGCCCGCGGCCGGTGGCCTGCCGGAGCGCCTCGTCGCCCAGTCCGTCCTCGTGCTTCCTCACCATCAGCGCCTCCTGTGTCTCCGATCGCGCCCCGGTCGGCGGCGGGATCCCGGTGGCCGGGGTGCCGTGGCAGGCGGTGGGGCGTCGCGTCCTGCACAATGTGTGACCACGCCCACACCACCCTGACATCGGAAAGAGGCGCCCGTGAACTCGCTCCTCCTGGCCCTCCTGGGGATCGCCATGATCCTCCTGGGTTACCTCCTGTACTCCCGCTACCTCTCCTCGTCGGTCTACCGGCTCGACCCGGCCTTCCAGACACCGGCGCACGAGCTGCAGGACGGTGTGGACTACGTGCCCACCAACAAGTACGTCCTGTGGGGGCACCACTTCACGTCCGTGGCGGGTGCCGCCCCGATCGTGGGCCCCGCCGTCGCGGTGATCTGGGGCTGGCTCCCGGCCTTCCTGTGGGTGACCCTGGGCACCGTCTTCTTCGCCGGGATGCACGACCTCGGTGCCCTGTGGGCCTCGGTGCGCAACCGTGGACAGTCCATCGGCGCCCTGTCCTCCCGCTACATCGGGCGCCGTGGGGCCAACCTCTTCCTCGTCGTGATCTTCCTGCTGCTGCTCATGGTGAACGCCGCCTTCGCCGTGGTGATCTCCGGGCTGCTCGTGAGCACGCCGACCTCGGTCATCCCCACCTGGGGTGCCCTCGTGGTGGCCGTGCTCATCGGGCAGGCGATCTACCGCCTCCGGTGGAACCTCCCGCTGGTCAGCCTCGTCGGTGTCGTGGCCCTGTACGCCCTGATCTGGCTCGGCGACCGGTTCCCGGTCACCCTCCCCGAGACCGTGCTGGGGCTCCCGGCCGAGGGATTCTGGATCGTCGTGCTCTTCCTCTACGCCGGCATCGCCTCGGTGCTCCCGGTGTGGGTGCTCCTCCAGCCGCGCGACTACATCAACGGTCTGCAGCTCTTCATCGCCCTGGGGATCCTCTTCGCCTCCGTGCTCGTCGCCCGCCCCGAGGTCGTGGCCCCGGCCCTCAACGACTCCGTGCCGGAGGGCACGCCCGGCATCGTCCCGCTGCTCTTCGTGACGATCGCCTGCGGTGCCATCTCGGGCTTCCACGGCATGGTCGCCTCCGGGACCAGCTCCAAGCAGCTCGACCGCGAGACCGACGCCCGCTTCGTGGGGTACTTCGGCGCCGTCGGTGAGGGCCTGCTGGCGCTCGGTGCGATCATCGCCACCACCGCCGGTTTCCAGACCCTCACGGACTGGGAGGAGGTCTACACGGCCTTCGGCGAGGGCGGTGTGGCCGCCTTCGTGCAGGGCGGCGGCTCGATCGTGGAGCACGGCCTCGGCCTGCCCGCCTCCCTGAGCGCGACCATCCTGGCCACCACCGCGGTGCTCTTCGCCGCCACCACCATGGACACCGGCGTCCGGCTGCAGCGCTTCGTCGTCACCGAGATCGGCGAGGTGATGGGGATCCAGCTCAACAAGTGGGTGGCCACCCTCATCGTGCTGGCCGTCGCGCTGGGCCTGACCTTCGCGGCCGGCGCGGACGGCTCCGGCGGCATGCTCATCTGGCCGCTGTTCGGCACGACCAACCAGATCATGGCCGGCCTCACGCTGAGCGTCGTGGCCGTGATGCTCGTGCGCCGCGGCCGTCCGGTCCTGCCGGCGCTCGTCCCGCTGGTCTTCGTCCTCGTGATGAGCGTGATCGCCCTCTTCGTCCAGCTCGGCACCTTCTACGACGAGGGCAGCTGGCTGTTGCTGGCGCTCGACCTGATCATCCTCGTGGCGGCGGTCTGGGTGATCATCGAGGCTGTCGGGGCGATGGTGCGGGCGAGGGGCGAGCGCGACGACGAGGCCGACCCGGCCGAGGCCCCGGTCAGTGCCCGGCGCTGAGCCGCTGGGCCCGGGGCAGGGCCGAACCGCGACCGGCGGGCGGGGGATCGTCTCCCGCGCCCGCCGGGTGGTCGGCGCCGTGGCCGGGTGGGCCGAGGCCAGCTACCACCTGCCCTACCGTTCGACGATGGCCCGGGCACGGGCCGACGAGGACGACCTCTTCCTGCTGATGGTCGCCGGGGAGGCGCTGGGTCTCCCGAACCCGATGGGCTACCACTCGCTGGAGCTCCTGCCCGCCGTCTACGAACGCTTCCACGCCTGGCACCAGCGGATGGGCATGGATCGCTCACCGCTGGACCACCTGGCCTGCTGCTGAGAGGACGGCCGTGACCGATCTGCTGACCCGGCTCACCGAGCACTCCACCCTCTTCGTCGGGGGCAAGGGGGGAGTGGGCAAGACGACGATCGCCTCAGGCATCGCCCTGGCGGCCGCCCGCCGGGGCCGGCGCACCCTCCTGGTGTCCACCGACCCCGCCCACAGCCTGGGGCACCTCTGGCAGCGAGCGGTCGGGGTGGGCGGCGCGCGCCCCCACGAGCACCTCGAGGTCCTCGAGATCGACACCACGGCCCAGGTCCAGGAGCACCTGGGGGCGGTGGGGGGCCAGCTCCGTCGGATGATGCCGGAGCACCTGCACCGCGAGGTGGACCGGCACCTGGAGGCAGCCCGGTCGGCCCCGGGCACCGAGGAGGCCGCGCTCGTCGAGGCCCTCGCGGACGTCCTGGCCGTCGACGCGCCCGGGGGAGCCCGCTACGACCTGGTGGTCCTGGACACCGCCCCCTCCGGCCACACCTCGCGCCTGCTCTCGCTCCCGGAGCACCTCACGGCCTGGTCCGACGCGCTCCTGGCGCGGCAGGACGCCTCGGCCCGGTTCGGGCGGGCCCTGCGGGGACTGGGGGAGGACGACCGCTCCGGTCGCCGGGCCCGGCAGGACGCGGAGATCCGGGAGATCCTCGAGCGTCGCCGGCGTCGCTTCGAGGGGCTGCGGGCCCTGTTCACCGACCCGTCCACCGGCTTCCTGCTGGTGATGACCCCCGAGCGCCTCCCCGCGGACGAGACCCTCGAGCTCTACGCCACGCTGACCGGGATGGGCGTCCGCCCCGCCGGGCTCGTGGTCAACCGGCGCTCGCCGGCGCACGAGGGAGCGTTCCTGCAGCAGCGACGCGCGGCGGAACAGGAGCAGGTCGACCGGGTGGTCGCCGAGCTGGCGGGACTGCCGGTGGTCGAGCTCGAGCTCCTCGCCGCCGAACCGGTCGGACTGGAGGGTCTCCTCCACGTCGTGCACGGTCTGGCACACAATGGACCTGCTGCACGGTCGGCCCCGGCGCGCCGGGCCACGTCCCCCGGGACACCGCGTGGCCGACGAGACGGCGAATCCCCGGGAAGGGACTGACCATGACCACCGACACCACGCTGGACGGTGCGACCCGCAGCGATGCGGAGCCCGACGGCGACTACCCGGGTGGCCACCTGCCCGGCTGGGCCACCGACCGGGCGATGGGCTGGCTGCTCACGCTCACCGGGATCGTCGGATGGTTCGGCAGCGCCATGCTCACCTGGGAGCGGCTCCACATCTACGAGAACCCGCTCTACCAGACCTCCTGCGATGTCAACCCGCTCGTGAGCTGCGGCTCGGTGATGCGCACCTGGCAGGCCGAGCTCTTCGGCTTCCCGAACCCGCTGCTCGGCATCGTCGGCTACGCGCTGGTCATCATGGCCGGGGTGGCCCTGCTGGCGGCCCGGGGCCCGCTGGCCCGCTGGTGGTGGGTGTGCGTGTGGCTCGGCACCGTCTTCGCGGCCGGCTTCCTCGTCTGGCTCTGGTCGCAGGCGCTCTTCGTCATCGAGAAGCTCTGCATCTACTGCATGGTCGCCTGGGCGGCCACGATCCCGCTCTTCGTCCTCCTCACCGCCCGCATGCTCCTGCGCGGCGAGCTGCCCGCCTCGGACGGACTGCGCCGCCTCGCCGGGGAGTGGGCCTGGGTTGCCGTGGCCGTGGTCTACACGGCCGTCATCGCCTCGGTGCTCGCCGTGTTCGTGCCGCTGGCCCTCGACATGTGACGCCCCGACACCCCGACGCTCCGTTGCCGGAGCGCGGGGTGTCCTCGCGCGGGCTCCCCTGCATAGGCTGGACGCATGAGAGAGCTCCAGCGAGTGATCATCGAGGAGATGGGCGTGCAGCCCACGATCGACCCGGCCGCCGAGGTCGAGCGTCGGGTCCAGCTCCTCTGCGACTACCTCGAGGCCACCGGCACCCGGGGCCTCGTCCTGGGGATCAGCGGCGGGGTCGACTCGACCCTCGCCGGACGCCTCGGCCAGCTGGCGGCCGAGCGCCGCCGGGAGCAGGGCGGCGAGGCGGTGTTCATCGCGGTCCGCCTGCCGTACCACGTGCAGGCCGACGAGGCCGACGCCGCGGCCGCGATGGACTTCGTGGCGGCCGACGAGGAACTCACCTTCGACATCGGCGCCGCCGTGGACGCCTTCGAGGCCGAGTTCCAGCGGTCCACCGGCCGGGAGATCGTCGACTTCAACAAGGGCAACATCAAGGCCCGCCTGCGGATGGTCGCCCAGTACGCCGTGGCGGGGGAGCTCAGCCTGCTCGTCCTCGGCACCGACCACGGGGCTGAGTCCGTCACCGGCTTCTTCACGAAGTTCGGCGACGGGGGCGCGGACATCCTGCCCCTGTTCGGCTTGGACAAGGGGCAGATCCGCGAGCTCGCCCGGCACCTCGGCGCCCCCGAGCAGCTCTGGGCCAAGGTGCCCACCGCGGACCTCCTCGACGACCAGCCGCTGCGCACCGACGAGGACGAGCTGGGCCTGCGCTACGAGGACATCGACACCTATCTCGAGGGCGGCGAGGTCCCCGAGGAGGTCGCCGAGCGCATCGAGCACAAGTGGCGCACCTCCCGCCACAAGCGCACCACCCCGGTGACGATCCACGACACCTGGTGGCGCACCGGGCACAGCACGACCACCGACCATGGGAAGAAGGGCTGACATGCAGCTCGAGGGCAAGATCCTGGCCGTCACCGGGGGCGGCAACGGCATCGGCCGGGAGGTCGTGCTGGGTCTGCTGCGAGCGGGCTCGCGCGTCGCCGCGCTGGACCTGAGCGCCGAGGGCCTGGCCGGCACCGTGGCCGCGGCCCAGGCCGAGGGGGCCGCCGGGGCGCTCACCACCCACCCCGTGGACGTGACCCGTCGTGACGAGGTCGAGGCGGTGCTGGCGGACCTCCTCGCCGCCCACGGGGCTGTCGACGGCCTGGTCAACGTGGCCGGCATCATCCAGCAGTTCGTCCCCGTGGCCGAGCTGGACCCCCAGGAGATCGACCGCGTGATGAACGTGAACTTCTGGGGCGTGGTGCACACCTGCCAGGTCTTCCTGCCCGAGCTGGTCGCCCGCCCGGAGGCGGCGATCGTCAACGTCGCGAGCATGGGCGCCCTGACGCCCGTCCCGGGGCAGTCCGCCTACGGCGCCAGCAAGGCCGCGGTGAAGCTCTTCACCGAGGGCCTCTACTGCGAGCACCGGGACGGCCCGGTGGCGGTCACCGTCGTCTTCCCCGGTGCGATCGCGACGAACATCGCCGGGAACTCCGGGGTCCGGGTCGGGGCGGCAGTCGACGACACCGCCGCCTCCGAGGGCAGCAGCCACCCGACGACCCCTGCCCCCGACGCCGCCGAGGCCATCATCCGGGGCCTCGAGAAGGGCTCCTACCGCGTGGTGATCGGCCGGGACGCCCGGTTCGTGGACTGGGCCTCCCGGGTGGCCCCGCAGTGGGCGGCGGACTACATCGCCCGCAAGATGGCGGGGCTGCTCGCGCGGTGACCGGTCGCCCCGACGACCAGCACCCGGGGCACGCCCCGCCGTCGGGGGAGCAGCCCTTGGCCGCCTCGGCGACCGCAGCGGCGGACCTCGGGCAGCTCGACGACTTCGCCCGCTTCCTCGGTCAGCAGATGTGAGCACCCGGCGGGTGACGCCTCACGGGTGACGCATCTCGCAGCTCCGTGAAGGGGGTCGGGGGTCGTGCCTCCGGCAGAATCGGGGGCGAGCGGCACCCCGCCTCCCACCGGGAGGAGCACCCCGGTGCCCGTCGCGAGAGGAAGTCCCCATGGCCTGCCGGTTCACTCCCTGCCCCACCGTCGACGGCCAGGTGGAGGGCTGAGCATCAGCACGCCGGACACCCGCCCCCGCACGCTGATCCTCTGGCTGGCGGCGGCCACCTTCGCCATCGGGCTCACCGAGTTCGCGGCGATGACGCTGCTGCCCCACTACGCCGCCGAGTTCGGCGTCACCGAGCCGCAGGCCTCCCGGGCGGTGAGCGCCTACGCGATCGGCGTGGTCGTCGGGGCGCCCGTGCTCTCCCTCGGCCTGGCCCGGTGGGACCGCCGGGTCTCCCTGCTCGCCCTCCTGGGCCTCTTCACGGTGGGCAACCTGCTCGCCGCGGCCGCCCCCAGCCTGGGGCTCCTCGTCGCCGCCCGCTTCGTCGCCGGGCTGCCGCACGGCGCCCTGTTCGGCATCGCCCAGCTCGTGGCCGCCACCTCGCTGGGGCGGGACCGCGCCGCCCAGGCCGTGGCCTGGGTGGCCACCGGCCTCACCGTGGCCACGGTGGTGGGCGTCCCGGGGCTCAGCGTCCTCGGCCAGGCCACCAGCTGGCGGCTGCCCTTCGTCCTGGTGGCCGTGCTCGCGGTGGTCTGCGCGGTGGCCCTGGCCCGTCTCGTGCCGCAGGGCTCCGGGGGTGTCCGCCGCTCCGCCCGGGCCGAGCTGGGCGCCTTCACCAATCCCGACGTCCTGCTGCCGCTGGCCATGGGGGCCATCGGTTTCGGTGGTCTGTTCGCCGTCTACTCCTTCCTCTCGGCCACGCTCATGAGCCACACGCACGCCCCCGCCTGGGCGGTGCCCCTGGTGCTCATGGCCTACGGCGTCGGCGGCATCATCGGCAACCTGCTGGCCGGGCGCACCCCGGAGCGCCGCCTGCTCCTCTCGGCGGGCCTCTTCCAGCTGCTCATCGGGGTGGCCACGCTCGTCTACTCGACCACCGTCGACCACTGGTGGCTGATGCTCTTCTCGGTGGCCCTCGTCGGCATCGGTGGTGGCCTGGTGGTGCCCCTGCAGACCCGGATCATGCACGTGGCCGGGGAGGCACAGACGATGGCGGCGGCCCTCAACCACGCGGCCTTCAACGCGGCGAACGCGATCGGCCCGGCCGTCGCCGGCGCGGCCCTGGCCGCCGGCTGGGGCTGGCGCTCGACCGGCTGGGTCGGGGCGGGGCTCTCCCTGGCCGGCCTGGCCGTGTGGGCGGTCATCATGCTCCGCGAGCGGGCCCGGCAGGGTGACGGGGCCCGGCCCGTCGTCCGCTCCTGACGGGACCGACGGTGGACGACCTCCTCGTCGAGCAGGTGCTCCGGTGCGTGGAGCTCGTCCCGGCCGGCCACGTCGTCTCCTACGGGGACGTCGCCGCCGTCGTCGGCACCGGCCCCCGACAGGTGGGGGCGGTCATGGCCGCCTGGGGGCACGAGGTGGCCTGGTGGCGGGTCACCACTGCCACCGGCGGGCTGCGCCCGGACCTCTTGGCCCGGGCCCTGCCCCACTGGGTGAACGAGGGCATCACCCTGCGCCCCCACGGCCGGGGCTGCCGCATCGAGCGGCACCGCCCGGACCTCGGGGCGCTCGCCGCCGCGTGGGCCGAGGCGGCGGCCGACCTCCCCCCGAGGGGGAGCGCCTAGAATCACGGTGTGACTGCGCAGACCCCGAACCCCGAGATCACGCCCGCCGACGCCGCCGCGGACCTGCCCGAGCAGATGCGGATCCGTCGGGAGAAGCGCGAGGCGCTGCTCGCCGCGGGCGAGGCCTACCCCGTCGAGGTGCCGCGCACCCACTCCCTGGAGGAGGTCCGCGCGACCTGGGACCACCTGGAGACCGGGGAGGAGACCCAGGACGTGGTCTCCGTGGCCGGCCGCGTGGTCTTCTCCCGCAACACCGGCAAGCTCTGCTTCGCCACCCTGCAGGCCGGCTCCGGGGAGCGCCTCCAGGCGATGCTCTCGCTGGCCGAGGTCGGCCAGGAGGCCCTCGACCGCTGGAAGGCGATGGTGGACCTGGGCGACATCGTCTCGGTGACCGGGCGCGTCATCTGCTCCCGCCGCGGTGAGCTCTCCATCATGGCCACCGACTGGCAGATGGCCAGCAAGGCCCTGCGCCCGCTGCCCACCCTGCACAAGGACCTCTCCGAGGAGCAGCGCGTCCGCCAGCGCTACGCCGACCTCATCGTGCGCGAGGAGGCCCGTCGGATGGTGCGCACGCGCTCGGTCATCACCTCCACCGTCCGGCGCTTCCTCGAGGAGCGCGGCTACCTGGAGATCGAGACCCCCGAGCTCCAGCTCGTCCACGGCGGCGCGATGGCCCGGCCGTTCACCACCCACCTCAACGCCTTCGACCAGCCGATGACGCTCCGGATCGCCCTGGAGCTCAACCTCAAGAAGGCCGTCGTCGGTGGCATCGACAAGGTCTTCGAGATCGGGCGCGTCTTCCGCAACGAGGGCGTCGACTCCACCCACAGCCCGGAGTTCACGATGCTGGAGGCCTACGAGGCCTTCGGCGACCAGACCACCATGGCCGAGCTCATGCGCGAGATGTACCTCGCGGTGGCCGACGCGCTCATCGAGGCGGGTCTGCTGGAGTCGCGCGTCCTGAGCACCCCGTCCGGGGAGGTCGACCTCGACGGCGAGTGGCGCTGGCTGCCGGTCTACGAGGGCGTGTCCGAGGCCGTGGGGGCCGAGGTCACCCCGGAGACCGACGAGGCCACCCTGCGGGAGCACGCCGCCCGCCACGAGGTGGAGCTCGGGGACGACTGGGGGCCGGAGAAGATCGTCCTGGAGCTGCTCTCCGAGCTCGTCGAGCCCGGCCTGCTCCAGCCGACCTTCCTCTGCGACTACCCGCCCTCGGCCCAGCCGCTGGCCCGCCCGCACCGCAGCAAGCCCGGTCTCATCGAGGCCTGGGATCTCATCATCGCGGGGGTCGAGCGCTCGACGGCCTTCTCCGAGCTGGTGGACCCGGTCGTCCAGCGCGAGGTCCTCACCGCCCAGTCGCTGGCCGCCGCCGCGGGTGACCCGGAGGCGATGCAGCTCGACGAGGACTTCCTGCGAGCCCTGGAGTACGGCGCCCCGCCCATGGGTGGCCTCGGGTTCGGCGTCGACCGCATGGTGATGCTCTTCACCGGGGCCGGCATCCGCGAGACCATTCTCTTCCCGCACACCAAGCCGGAGGCATGATGCAGGATCTCTTCAACACCGTCTGGCCCTATGTGGCCGCGCTCATCCCCAGCGTCGGAGTGCTGTGGCTGTTCGCCGTGGTCATGAAGCACATCGTGGAGGGTGACCGTCGGGAGCGGGCGGCCCTCGCGGAGTGGGATGCCGACCAGGGTGCGCGTGACTCCGCGGCGGCACAGCCACACTCGGAGCGCGACGCGGAGTCCGACCCGGTCGGGTGAGAATTCCGCACCAT
The DNA here is from genome assembly GCF_900187395.1 of Kytococcus aerolatus. Taxonomy (GTDB): domain Bacteria; phylum Actinomycetota; class Actinomycetes; order Actinomycetales; family Dermatophilaceae; genus Kytococcus; species Kytococcus aerolatus. The sequence continues at coordinate 1,098,710 of NZ_FYEZ01000001.1, read as the reverse complement.
TTCTGGAAGAACATTGAACGTGGGGCCGTCTCGGACGGCCCCACGTTTGCTTGACGGAGGAAGAGGGGGGAAGATGCGGCAAACAAGGATTCCGGCACATCCCATGCATTCACGAACTTCTGAGAAGGAGAAGACCATGGTGCAGCGCCACGTGACCATTCTCGAGGACGACATCGACGGCGGCGAGGCCTCCGAGACCATCACCTTCGCCCTGGACGGGGTCTCCTACGAGATCGACCTCAACGAGGAGAACGCCCAGCGACTCCGTGACGCCATGGCCCCGTGGGTGGGCAGCGCGCGCAAGGTGCAGGGACGCCGCACCGCCCGCACCGGGGGCTCGGCCTCCCGTACCACCGGGTCGGCGCGCAAGGAGCAGATCGCCCGGATCCGCCGGTGGGGCCGCGAGAACGGCTGGGAGGTCAGCGACCGTGGCCGCCTCTCCGCAGATCTCGAGGAGGCCTACGCGAAGGCCCACGGCAAGGGCTGACGACCGCCGGCGCGCACCACGGGCAGGCAACACGAGGAAGGGCCTCACCCCCGCGGGGGTGAGGCCCTTCCTCGTGTCCCGGCCGGCCGAGCGCCCCCGGCCGCGGATCACTTCCGCTTGTTCTTGCGGCCCTTCTTCTTCTTGCTGTCCGCGTCGCCATAGCCGTACCCGTAGCCATAGCCGTACGAGCCGTAGCCGTAGCCCTCGCCGTAGAGGAGGCGGTTCAGACGGCTCACCGAGGCGCGGTTGATGACCGCGCCCAGCAGGTGGGCGTTGACATTCTTCAGGTTGGCCGACGCACGCTCGACGTGCTCCTTGCGGGTGTCGTTGGCGGCGACGACGAGGACGGCACCGTCCGTGCTGGTGGTGAGCAGGGCGGCATCGGTCACGGGCAGCAGCGGCGGGGCGTCGAGGATGACGCGGTGCGTCTGCGTGAGCGTGGCGATGAGATCGCGCATCCGCTGGGAGCCCAGCAGCTCCGACGGGTTGGGCGGGATGGTCCCGGCCGGCAGCACCGTGAGGTTGGGGTGCTCGGTCGGCTGCACCGCGTCGGCCAGGTCGGCCGTCCCGGCGAGCACCTGGGTCAGGCCCACCGAGGAGTCGATGTCGAAGATGCCGGCCACCGACGGGCGGCGCAGGTCGGCGTCGACGAGGATCACGCGCTCGCCGCCCTCGGCCAGCAGGTGGGACAGGTTCGAGGAGATCGTGGACTTCCCCTCGCCCATGCGGGCCGAGGTGACCACGATGGACTCCGGGGCGTGGTCCACGTTGACGAAGCGCAGGTTGGTGCGGAACTGGCGCAGGGCCTCACGGGTGGCGAAGTCGACGTCGCCGCCCTCGCGCACCGCACGCTCCGGCGAGGACAGCGCCTCGTTGGCCGGGATGAGGCCGAGGGTGGACGCGCCACCGGTGGCCTCGGAGATGTCCTCCTGGGTGCGGATGCGGGTGTCCTGACGGTGGCGGAACCACGCGATGACGTAGCCCAGGGCCAGACCGGCCAGGCCGCCGAGCACGAGGGCGCGGGCCGGCTGCGGCTCCGACGGGGACTGCGGCAGCTGGGCGCTGGCGAGCGGGAGGATGCTGGTCGCGGGGACCTTCTTCTGCTCCTCGGCCTCCTTGCCCTCCTCGTCCTCCGGCTCCGGGGCCCCGGGGTAGACGCCCGTGCTCGAGATGTTCTTGGTCTCGAGCTCCTCGACGTACTCCGCGGTCTGCTGCACCACCGTGTCGGCCAGCTCCTTGGCCTCCTGCGGGGTGCCACCCTTGGCGCTCACCTCGATGTTCGGGGTCTCCTGCTCGTTGGTGGCCGTGATGCGGCTGGCCAGCGCGTTGGGGGAGTCCTTCAGGCCCATCTCCTTGATGACCCGCTCGGCCACCGGCTGGGAGTTGAAGTACGTGACGTAGGTCTGGGCCTTCGTCGTCGCCAGCGAGTTGCCCGAGAGGGACTCGCCGACGGTCCCGCCACCGGAGGAGGCCTGCACCACACCGGTGGCCTTCGCGGTGTAGACCGGGGTCTGCATGGCCACCCATCCGGCTGCCAGTGCGATTCCCAGCAGGGTGGAGAGCAGCAGGGTGATGATGTGGCGGCGGCTGAGTCGCAGGATGTCGTCGAGCGTCAAGACGTGCTCCGGTGGGTTGGGGCTGTCGGCGCCCCGGCCGAGGCGCTCCGTGCACTCTAGCCCGTTGGTCCCGCTGTTCCGCTGCTCCTGCCGCCTAGGATGGGTGGCACGCACCACGTCCCGTCGGCCCGGGAGCGTGGTGGCCGTCCGAGAGCCAGGAGATCAGGTGCGCGTCCTCTACGTCTGTACCGGCAACATCTGTCGATCCACCTTCGCCGAGCGCTGGTCGAGCCATCTCGCACCGGCCGGGCTCTCCTTCTCCTCCGCCGGCACCATGGCGATGGTCGGGGACCCGATGGACGGGGACATGGCGCACGAGCTGCGGCTGCGCGGCGGCGACCCCGGGGGCTTCGTCTCCCGGCAGGTGTCCCTGCCGATCCTGCGGGAGACCGACCTGGTCCTCACGATGGAGCGGCGTCACAAGGCCTACGTGGTGGAGGAGATGCCGGGACTGGTCCGTCGCACCTTCACCCTGGGCCACTTCCTGCACGTCGCCGAGGAGCTGGCGGCCGCGGGGCAGCGCCCGGCCGGGGACGAGCTCGTCCAGGCGGTCTCGCGGGTGCGCGTGCCCTCCTCGAGGTCGGAGTCGGTGGAGGACCCCTACCGGCGGGGGCCGGAGAAGTCAGCCGAGGTGGCCGCGCAGCTCGAGGACTGGACCGGTCGGGTCGTGCGGATGCTCGCCGGGGCCTGATCGGGGAGGTTCGCGGACAGCGAACGCCGGAAGGGCTGCCGCGCGGAACAGCCTCGGGGGAGGCAGTGTTCTGGGAAGCACAGACGTCCCCTCGGGGGGTCCGCGAGGCAAGGAGCTCTCATGTTCGAACGGTTCACCGACCGCGCACGGCGCGTCGTCGTCCTGGCACAGGACGAGGCGCGGATGCTCAACCACAACTACATCGGCACCGAGCACATCCTGCTCGGGCTGATCCACGAGGGCGAGGGAGTGGCCGCCAAGGCCCTGGAGAACCTCGGCATCTCGCTGGACGCGGTGCGTGACCAGGTGACCGAGGTCATCGGCCAGGGGCAGCAGGCGCCGTCCGGGCACATCCCGTTCAGCCCGCGTGCCAAGAAGGTCCTGGAGCTGTCGCTGCGCGAGGGCCTGCAGCTGGGCCACCAGTACATCGGCACCGAGCACATCCTGCTCGGCCTGATCCGGGAGGGCGAGGGCGTCGCCGCCCAGGTCCTCGTGCGCCTGGGGGCGGACCTCACGACGGTCCGGCAGCAGGTCATCGAGCTGCTCTCCGGCTACCAGGGCGGTCAGGGTGGCGAGCCGCAGGCCGCCGGGGTCGGCGCCTCGGGCGGGCAGGGTGAGGGCACCCCGGCGGGTTCGCTGGTGCTCGACCAGTTCGGCCGCAACCTGACGCAGGCGGCCCGGGACGGGAACCTGGACCCGGTGATCGGCCGCGAGAAGGAGATCGAGCGCGTCCTCCAGGTGCTCTCGCGCCGCACCAAGAACAACCCGGTGCTCATCGGCGAGCCGGGCGTCGGCAAGACGGCGGTCGTCGAGGGCCTGGCCCAGGACATCGTGGCCGGCACCGTCCCGGAGAACCTCAAGGACAAGCACGTCTACAGCCTGGACATGGGCTCGCTGGTGGCCGGCTCGCGCTACCGCGGTGACTTCGAGGAGCGTCTCAAGAAGGTGCTCAAGGAGATCCGCACGCGCGGCGACATCATCCTGTTCATCGACGAGATCCACACCCTGGTGGGTGCCGGTGCCGCCGAGGGGGCGATCGACGCGGCGAACATCCTCAAGCCGATGCTGGCCCGCGGCGAGCTGCAGACCATCGGTGCGACCACGCTCGAGGAGTACCGCAAGCACATCGAGAAGGACGCCGCCCTGGAGCGCCGCTTCCAGCCGATCCAGGTGGACGAGCCCTCGCTGGCGCACGCCATCGAGATCCTCAAGGGTCTGCGTGACCGGTACGAGGCCCACCACCGGGTGTCCATCACCGACGGTGCGCTGGCGGCCGCCGTCAACCTGGCCGACCGCTATGTCAACGACCGCTACCTGCCGGACAAGGCGATCGACCTCGTGGACGAGGCCGGCGCCCGGCTCCGCATCCAGCGGATGACCGCTCCGCCGGACCTGCGCGACATCGACGAGAAGATCGCGACGGTGCGCCGGGAGAAGGAGTCGGCCATCGACGGCCAGGACTTCGAGAAGGCCGCCGCCCTGCGGGACGACGAGCAGAAGCTGCTCGCCGACCGTGCCGAGCGGGAGAAGGCCTGGAAGGAGGGCGACCAGGACACCGCCGCCGTCGTGGACGAGGAGCTCATCGCCCAGGTGCTCGCCGCGACCACGGGCATCCCGGTCTTTCGGCTCTCCGAGGAGGAGTCGACCCGGCTGCTCAAGATGGAGGACGAGCTCCACAAGCGGATCGTCGGCATGGACGACGCGATCCACGCGCTCTCCAAGGCCATCCGCCGCACCCGGGCCGGGCTCAAGGACCCCCGCCGCCCGGCCGGCTCGTTCATCTTCGCCGGCCCGACCGGCGTCGGCAAGACCGAGCTCGCCAAGGCGTTGGCCGAGTTCCTCTTCGGCGACGAGGACTCGCTCATCCAGCTCGACATGTCAGAGTTCGGCGAGAAGCACACGGTCAGCCGCATGTTCGGCTCGCCCCCGGGCTACGTCGGCTACGACGAGGGCGGCCAGCTCACGGAGAAGGTGCGCCGCAAGCCGTTCTCCGTCGTCCTCTTCGACGAGGTGGAGAAGGCCCACCCGGACGTGTTCAACAGCCTGCTGCAGATCCTCGAGGACGGTCGCCTGACCGACTCGCAGGGCCGCACCGTGGACTTCAAGAACACGATCATCATCATGACCACCAACCTGGGTGCCCGGGACATCGCCAAGGGCGTCTCGCTGGGCTTCTCCGCCGGCGGCGAGACGGGCTCGGACTACGAGCGCCTCAAGGCGAAGGTGTCGGAGGAGCTCAAGCAGCACTTCCGCCCGGAGTTCCTCAACCGCGTCGACGACACGGTCGTCTTCCCGCAGCTCTCGCGGGCCGAGATCGTGCAGATCGTCGACCTGATGATCGCCCGGCTCGACGAGCGCCTATCCGACAAGGACATGCGCATCGAGCTCTCCCAGGAGGCCAAGGAGCTGCTCGCCAAGCGCGGGTACGACCCGGTGCTCGGTGCGCGCCCGCTGCGCCGCGCCATCCAGCGCGAGATCGAGGACCCGATCTCGGAGAAGATCCTCTACGGCGAGTTCGCCGCCGGGGAGCTCATCCAGGTCGACGTCACCGGCGAGGCCGAGCAGCCCGCCGAGGCGGCCGCCGGGCCGATCAACCCGGGTGCCAGCGGGGCCGGGGGCGGTCCCGCGCGCCAGGAGTTCGTCTTCTCCTCGGAGCGCCGCCCCGACGCACAGCCGGTCGACGAGCTCACCGGTGACGCCGACCGTGCCGTGAACAGCGAGGCGGAGTGACCACCTCGTCCGTGGCGGAGGCCCGCCGCGGGGACGCCTGGTCCCCGCGGCGGGTGTTCGCGTGGGCCGCCGCCGCCGAGGCGATCACGTGGACCCTGCTCATCGCCGGCATGGTCCTGAAGTACGTCACGAAGACCACCGAGCTGGGCGTCCGGATCGGTGGCGGGCTGCACGGCTTCGTCTTCCTCGCCTTCGTGGCGACGGTCCTGGCCGTCGCTCTCGACGGTCGCTGGGGCGTCGGGCGGACCGTGCTCGGGCTGGCCTCGGCGATCGTGCCGTGGGCCACGATCCCCTTCGAGCGCTGGGCCGATGGCAAGGCTCTGCTCGCCCACCGGTGGCGGCTGCTGCGCGAGGAGCCCCGTGGCGCCCTGGAGAAGGTGCTCGCCGCTGGCCTGCGCCGTCCGGTGGGTGCCCTGCTCCTCGTGATGGGCTTGCTGGTGGTGGTCTTCGGCGTGCTGCTCCTCCTCGGCCCGCCCGGTGCCTGAGCGGATCACGGTCCGTGCTCTCCGGGCCGAGGAGTGGGCCGCGGCCCGTGACCTGCGGCTGCGCGCCCTGCAGGACCCGGTGGCCGGGAAGGCCTTCTTCGAGACCCTCGATGCGGCCAGGGAACGTCCGGACGCCGCGTGGCAGGAGCTGGTCCGGAGCCTCAGCCCGGACGACCCGGGGTCCCGGGACGGGAGGCAGCTCGTCGGGGTCGCGTCGGGCGGGGAGTTCGTCGCGACCCTGACGGTCCGTCTCCAGCGGGCCGGGGAGGGCGAGTTCGGTGGCGGCACGATCACCCGCGACCGCGGGATGCTGCTGGGTGTGTGGGTGGCGCCGGAGGCCCGGGGGCAGGGCGTGCTCGACGAGCTCGTGGACGCGGCTGGGGCGTGGACGGCCTCCCGTGGGGTGGACCGGATGACGCTGTGGGTGCACGAGGAGAACCTCCGTGCCCAGCGCGCCTACGCCCGCCTCGGGTTCAGTCCGACCGGGCAGCGGGTCGTCGAGGCCATCGGCCCCGAGATCGCGATGGAGCTGTCTGATGTGGGTCAGGGACGGTTCTGCTCGTAGAGGCGCCGCACCACGTCCTCGATGTCCGGTTCCTCCAGCGAGAGGTCCCGGACATCGGCGCGTTCGCTGACGGCGGCCAGCACGGCAGCGGCAGTGGTGTGGGTGGCGTCGAAGGCCAACTTCTGCCGGGCGCCCTCCGCCTCGTAGTCCACGACCTGAGCGTCCGGGATGCCGTCCAGCCGGGGCTGCGGCCCGGCGAGATCGGCCACCAACACACGCTCGGCCCCGACCTTCGCCGAGAGCCCCGCCAGGGCGCCGTCGTAGACCAGGCTTCCGTGGTCCACGACCAGCACCCGGTCGCAGAGCCGCTGGATGTCGCCCATGTCGTGGGTGGTGAGCAGCAGGGTGGTGCCGTGCTCCCGGCGCTCCTCGCGCAGGAACTCCCGCAGCCGCTGCTTGCTCAGCACGTCCAGGCCGATCGTCGGCTCGTCGAGGACCACCAGCTCGGGAGAGTGCAGCAGAGCGGCGGCCACCTCCCCCCGCATCCGCTGGCCCAAGGAGAGCGAGCGCACCGGGGTGCTCATCTGCGGCCCCATCTCCAGCCGGTCCACGAGCTCGGCCACCCGGGCGTCGCGGCGGGCGGCCGAGAGGCCGTGGACGGCCGCCAGGATGGTGAACGACTCGGCCAGCGGCAGGTCCCACCACAGTTGCGAGCGCTGCCCGAACACCACGCCGATGCGGCGCGCCAGGTCGCGCCGCTGACGCACCGGATCGAGCCCGCAGGTGCGGACCTCGCCGGAGGTCGGCACGAGGATCCCGGCCAGCATCTTGATGGTGGTGCTCTTACCCGCTCCGTTGGCCCCGATGTAGCCGACCGCCTCACCTCGTCGCACGGTGACGGTGAGGCCGTCGACCGCCCGCAGTGTCGTGCGACGGCGGGCGAAGCGCCGGCCCGGCACCTTCTCGCGGCGGACGAACTCGCGGGTGAGCTCGTGCGTCTGGAGGATGGGTGTGCTCATGGTCAGCCTCCTGCTCCCTGGTAGTGGTGGACGCCCGCTCGCCACACGAGCAGCGCGATGACCCACACCCAAGCGGCGGCCACCGGCAGGAGCCAGGCCGTCCAGGCGGGGAACAGGCCCTCACCGGGCAGTCCGAGGACGACGGTGGCCGGCAGGTAGGCCACGAAGACCACCGGTACGATCCAACCGAAGACGACCTTGAGCCCGGGGGAGAAGATGGCCGGCGGCTGCTGGGCGGCGTAGCTGCCGCCGTAGGTGAAGGCGTTGACCATCTCCTTGCCGTTGATCAGCCAGAACTGGCAGCCCGCAGCCGTCACGAAGAGCCCGGCGAACAGGGCCGCACCGAAGACGGTGGCGAGCAGCACCATGCCGATCACGGTCGTGCTGGGCTCGACTCCCGCCAGGTGCATCCCGACCAGCAGGGACACGACGCCCACCCCGCTGCGGGACAGGCGCTTCAGGGAGAGGTCGCTGGTCATGAGCTGGGTGAGCACCGGTAGGGGGCGCAGGTGGAAGGCCTCCACCGTGCCCGCGCGGATGAAGCGCGGCAGGTTGTCCACGTGCCCGACCACCAGGTCGGCCAGCGAGAAGGCCAGTGACCCGAGCCCGAACACCACGAGCATCCCGGCGTAGTCCAGGTCGGCCAGGGCGTCGATGTTGTGGAAGAGCACCCACACCTCGGCGAGCTCGGCCAGCCCGATGAGCAGCGAACCGGCCAGGTCGAGCACGAAGCTGGCCCGGTAGGCGGTCTGGGAGCGCAGTCGGGCGCTGAGCACCGCCCGGTAGGGAGCCAGGCGCGAGGAGAGGGCAGCAGGGAGGAGGCTCACGTCATCCGCCCTGGATCTCGAGGGTGTGACGCCCCGCCCGGGTGAGCACCAGCGCCAGGGCGAGCATGACCAGGAACCAGCCCGCCTGGGTAGCCAGCGAGGTCCAGACGTCGAGGCCGGTGGTGCGGCCGACGAGCACGTCGACGGGGCGCTGCAGCATCGAGGGGAAGGGCGAGGCGTGGGCGATCGCCGCCAGCCAGCCGGGGAACATCGAGACCGGCAGGTAGAGGCCAGCCAGGAAGGTGGTGGTCACCATGTAGGTGGCCTCGAAGCCGCGGGTCTCGACGAACCAGAAGCCGAGGGTGGCCAGGCAGTGGGCGCTCAGGTAGGCGATGGCGATGCCCAGCAGCACGCCGACCCCACCGGCCACCCAGTGCAGCGGGGCGGTCGCGAAGGCGACCCCGGTGGTCGCAGCCCCGACGAGCACGCTGGGGATGCCACGGGGCACGAAGGTGTAGAGCGCCCGGCCGAGGTCCGTGGCGAGGTACTGGCCCACCACAGAGGTGGGGCGCAGGAAGTCCACCGCCACCTGTCCGTCCTTGATGCGGGAGGCGATCTCGGTGGACCCGAACAGGTTCACCGCCCCCAGCAGGCCCTGGGAGACCCACACGAAGCTCATGAGCTGGTCGTGCTCGTACCCGGCCAGCGAACCCCCGGCCGACTGCGAGGCGGCCGACAGCTGGGCGGAGCGGATGAGGCCGAAGGTCATGTTGGCCACGAGGCCGGCCAGCATGGCCAGGCGGTAGGCCGACTGACGGCGGAAGCCCGCCGTCACCATCGCCCACCCCGTCGACCACGTCACAAAAGCGGGACACTACCCCGATCAGGGGGGGGGCAAGACGCCGCGCACTCGGTGACCCGCGGCCTACTGCGGAAGCGTGAAACCGCCGGCCTCGTCCTGCTCCACCAGCCCGTCGGTGAGCAGCCCCAGCAGGCAGCGCTCGGCCTGGGGCTCCGGCGCTCCCGAGGCCGCCAGCGCCTGCTCGCGCGTCAAGGTGCCGTCGGTCTCCCGCAGTGCCTGCACGATGCGGCCGCGGGCCTGCCGGTCGGTGCCCTCCCAGCGCTGCCCCCGCCGCGGTGGTCCGTCGTGGGGCGGGGAGCCCGCGGCCACCCAGGCGCAGCGGTCCTGGAGGGGGCACTCCCCGCACCGGGGTGCGCGGGCGGTGCACACCAGGGCCCCGAGCTCCATCGTGGCGGCGTTCCAGCGGACGCTGCGCTCCCGGTCGGCGGGCAGCAGCTCGGTGGCCAGCCGCCGCTCGGCCGCGGAGTAGGAGGGTGCCGGCAGCGCCGGCCCGCTCACCGCGCGGGCCTCCACCCGGCGCACGTTGGTGTCCACCACCACCTCGCGGCGGCCGAAGGCGAAGGCCGCCACCGCCGCCGCGGTGTACTCCCCGATGCCGGGCAGCGCCCGCAGCGTCTCGGCGTCCGCCGGCACCTCGTCCCCGTGCTCGTCGCGGATCACCTCGGCGGCCGCCACGAGGCGCAGGGCCCGGCGGGGGTAGCCGAGCCGGCCCCAGGCCCGGACCGCCTCCCCGGGCCCGGCAGCAGCGAGGTCGGAGGGGCGCGGCCAGCGCCGCATCCACTCCTGCCACACGGGGAGCACCCGGGCCACCGGGGTCTGCTGCAGCATCACCTCGGAGACGAGGACGCCCCAGCCGGTCCGGTCCGCGGCCCGCCAGGGCAGGTCCCGGGCGTGGGCGTCGAACCAGGCCAGCAGGGGGCCGGTGAGATCGGGGCGCTCGGGCACGTCAGACGTAGCGGTCGAGGATGCTCGTCTCGGCCATGCGGCTCAGCCCCTCGCGGATCGCGGCGGCACGCGCGTCACCGACGCCCTCGATCTCGTGCAGGTCCTCGGTCGAGGCGGCCAGGAGGGCCTGCAGGCCGTCGAAGTGCAGCACCACGCGGTCCACGATGTTCGCCGGCAGGCGCGGGATCTGCGAGAGCAGGCGGTAGCCCCACGGGGAGACCCGCTGCTCGAGGGTGTCGGCGCCGCTGGCGAAGCCCATGGCCTGGGCCACGGTGAGCAGGTCCAGCAGGTCGGCCGAGGTGAGCCGCGCCATCCGGCCGAGCACCTCGTCGATCGCCTCGGTGCCCTCGTCGGGGGTGTGGTACGGCGCGTAGTCGCGCACCAGGAGCTCCCGGTCGTTGCCCAGCCCGGCGGTCAGCTCCGAGAGCTGCAGGTCGACCAGGCGCCCCTCGCTGCCGAGGGTGACCACGTAGTGGCCGATCTCCTCGTGGATCCGGTGCACCATCTCCAGCCGCTGGGCCACGGCGGCGACGTCGCGCACGGTGACGAGATCCTCGATCTCCAGGGCCGAGAGCGTCCCGGCCACCTCGTCGAGGCGCGCCTTGTACCGCTCCAGGGTCTGCAGGGCCTGGTTGGCGCGGGACTGGATGGTGCTCACCTCGTCGAGCACCACGCGCTGGTCGCCCATGTAGAGGGCGATGATCGACATCGACGCCGAGACGCTCACCACGGGCTGACCGGTCTGCCGGGCCACGCGCTCGGCGGTGCGGTGGCGGGTGCCGGACTCGCGGGTGATCACCGAGGGGTCCGGGGTGAACTGGGTGGCGGCGCGCACGATGCGGCTGAGATCGGCCGAGACGACGATGCCGCCGTCCATCTTGGCCAGCTCCCGGAGCCGGGTGGAGGAGAAGTCCACGTTCAGCTCGAAACCGCCGCTGGAGATGGAGTCGATCGTGCGATTGCTCCCCAGGACGATGAGTGCGCCGGTGCGGCCCCGCACGATCCGCTCCAGGCCGTCGCGCAGCTCGGTCCCCGGGGCGAGCAGTGTGAGCACGGCGTTCACGGCGTCAGCATCCACGGTCTCCACGTGGTGATCCTAGGCGAGAGGCGCCGACGGGGCCGGGATTCCCGCGCCGTACCGGGGCGCTGGGTGCTTCCGGTCGGCTCCCGGGTGGTCCCGGCCCCCCGCCGTGAGACACGATGGGGGGCGAACCCGTCGACCTCGAGGAGACCCAGATGGACCACCGTCAGAACGAACGCACCTCGATGGTGCGTCACGCCGAGCGTCTCGTGGCGGGCGTCGAGCGCCGCCCGGCAGGTGCGACGCGGGTCCGCAAGCGGATCGTCACCGAGGTCGTGACCGTCGAGGTCGAGGTGCAGCGGGAGGTCCTCGAGCTGGAGGAGCTCCGGCACACGGACGGTGTACTGGGCGACGAGCGGGCCCGGCTGGGGGCGGTCGAGGCCGCCGAGCTGGCGGAGCGGGCCGACGGCCGGGAGGAGCTGGAGGAGATCCAGACGGTGACCCTGCACCGCCAGCGACCGGTGGTCACTCTGGAGACCGTGCCCTACGAGGAGGCGCGGGTGCTGCGCCGCCGGGTCGTCGTGCCCCACGAGGCGACCGAGACGGTCCGGGCCGAGCACGTCGACATCCAGCACCTGGACGTCGACGGGACCGTCCTGCCCGACTTCCGCTGAACGCGGGGGGCGGCTGCGCCCGGGTGCGGGTCAGTCCGCGCGCCCCGGCAGCGCGGCACGGACGGCGGCCGCGAGGTCGGTGACCTCCAGGACCCCCGGCGGCAGCTCGGCCTCCCCGAGCGAGCCGCGCGGCACCACGGCCCGTGTGAAGCCGATCCGGCGCGCCTCCTGCAGCCGGCGCAGCGTGCCGGGTGCGTTGCGCAGGTCCCCGGCCAGGCCGACCTCCCCGATGGCCACCAGCCCGTCGGGGAGGGGCTGGTCGGCCACCGAGCTCGCGAGGGCCAGGCAGACCGCGAGGTCCGTGCTGGGCTCCCCCAGGCGGACGCCCCCCACCGTGGAGACGTAGACGTCGGTCTGCTGCAGCCCCACGCCGGCGTGCCGGTTGAGGACCGCCACGGACATCGCCACCCGGGCCGAGTCCAGCCCGCTCGTCGTTCGGCGGGGGCTCGGGGCCTGGGTGGGCACCGCGAGGGCCTGCACCTCCGCCACGAGGGGGCGGCGCCCCTCCAGGGTCACGGTCAGGCAGGTGCCGGGCACCGGGTGGGCGTGGCGGGAGACGAAGAGGCCGCTGGGATCGGCCAGGCCGGTGATGCCCGACTCGTCGAGGTCGAAGCAGCCCACCTCGTCGGTGGGGCCGAAGCGGTTCTTCACGGCGCGGATGAGGCGCAGGCGCGAGTGGCGCTCGCCCTCGAAGGTGACCACGACGTCGACCAGGTGCTCCAGCACGCGGGGGCCGGCGATCGCACCCTCCTTGGTCACGTGCCCCACCAGGAGGGTGGCGATGCCGCGCTCCTTGGCCAGGTGGATGACCGCGGCCGCCACCTCCCGCACCTGGGCCACGTTGCCGGCCGCGCCGTCCACCTCGCCGGAGGTGATGGTCTGCACGGAGTCGACGACGAGCATGACCGGGTCGACGGCCTCCACGTGGGCCAGCACGGAGGCGAGATCGGTCTCGGAGGCGAGGAAGAGCTCGTCGGTCACGGCCCCGATCCGCTCGGCGCGCATGCGCACCTGCGCGGAGGACTCCTCGCCGCTGACGTAGAGCACGGGCCGCCCCCCGCGGGCGACCTGGGCGGCGGCGTCGAGCAGCAGGGTCGACTTGCCGATGCCCGGGTCACCGGCCACGAGCACCACCCCGCCGGGCACGAGGCCGCCGCCGAGGACCCGGTCGAGCTCGTCCACGCCGGTCGGCCGGTGGTGGGAGGCCGAGAGGTCCACCTCGGCGATGCGCCGGGCCGGCTCGCGGACGTGCCGGGCCGCGGCGGTCCGCCCGGCCGGGGCCCCACCCACCTCCTGGAGGGTCCCCCAGGCCTGGCACTCCTTGCAGCGGCCGAGCCACTTCACCGTGGTCCAGCCGCACTCGGTGCAGCGGTACTGGTCCCGGGCCTTCGCGCTCCTCGTGCTCACGGGTGCACCGTAGGGCAGCCCACCGACGACCTCAGTGGCGCCTGCGTCCCCCGGCGCGGCGCACGTACCCTTGCCCCCATGCGCTTGGGAGTCATCGACGTGGGGTCGAACACCGTCCACCTGCTCATCGTCGACGCACGGCCCGGTGCCCACCCGATCCCGGCGTCCTCCTTCAAGCACGAGCTGCGCCTGGCCGAGTACCTCACCCCGGAGGGCGACATCGACGACGCGGGGGCCGAGGAGCTCATGGGCTTCGTCACCGAGTGCGTCGAGCACGCCGCCGACCTGGGGGCCGCGCACCTGCTGGGCTTCGCCACCTCCGCCATCCGGGACGCCGGCAACACCGAGGCGGTCCTGGCCCGGGTCCGCGAGCGCACCGGGGTGACCCTGCGCATCCTCACCGGCGAGGAGGAGGCCCGCCTGACCTTCCTGGCCGCCCGTCGCTGGTGCGGCTGGTCCTCCGGGCACCTGCTGCTCGTCGACATCGGCGGCGGCTCGCTGGAGATGGCCAACGGTCTGGACGAGGAGCCCGAGGTCGCGGTCAGCCTCCCGCTGGGTGCCGGCCGCCTGCACCGGGAGCTGCCGGGTGACCCGCCGGCCCCGGAGGAGATCAAGGCCCTGCGCCGCCGCATCCGCGCCCGGATCGGCGAGGTGGTGCCGGACCTCACGCGCCGCAGTCCGGACCGGGTCGTCGGCACGAGCAAGACCATGCGCACCCTCGCCCGCCTGCAGGGCGCCGCCCCGAGCGGGGAGGGCCCGTACGTCCGCCGCATCCTGGAGCGCGAGGCGCTCAAGGAGTGGGTGGACCGGCTGGGGCACATGTCGGTGGCCGACCGGCAGCGCCTCCCCGGTGTCAACGCGGCCCGGGCCCCGCAGGTGCTGGCTGGTGCGCTCGTGGCGGAGGGGGCGATGGACCTGCTCGGCATCGACCAGCTCGACATCTGCCCGTGGGCCCTGCGCGAGGGCGTCATCCTGCGCACCCTCGACCACCTTGAGGGAGATGTCGACCCCTTCGACGGGGCGCTGGAACGATGAGCCGCTGGCCGGTCGGGCTGTCCGCCTCGAGCACCTATCCGGCAGGCACCCCGTACACCTTCCGGGTGGCCGAGGAGCTCGGTTACGACGGGGTGGAGATCATGGTCTGGGGGGAGCGCATCTCCCGGGACGCCGCCACGCTGAGCCGCCTCTCGGCCCGCCACGGCCAGCCGGTCCTCGCCGTCCACGCGCCCACCCTGCTCTTCCTGCCCAACGTGTGGGGCACCACCTGGCGGCAGATCGACGGCGCGGTGCAGCTCGCCGAGGAGCTCGGGGCCCCCACGGTGGTGGCTCACCCGCCGTTCGCCTGGCAGCGGCAGTACGGGCGGGAGTTCGTCGAGGGGATCGCCGAGCGGCAGGCTCGCACCGGGGTGCGGATCGCCGTGGAGAACATGTACCCCTGGCGGGTGCCGCGGGCGGGGGAGCGGGGCCGGGTCCCGATGTACCTGCCGGGCTGGGACCCCACCCACCACGAGTACGAGCACGTCACGCTCGACCTCTCCCACACGGCGACGGCGCACGCCGACGCCGTGGCGATGGCCCGGGCCGCAGGCAGAACTCTCGCTCATGTCCACCTCGCCGACGGGTCGGGCTCCCTGAAGGACGAGCACCTGGTTCCCGGTGACGGCACCCAGCCGTGCGCCGAGGTCCTCGGTCTTCTCGGGGAGATCGGCTTCACGGGCTCGGTGGTCGTGGAGGTCGGGACACGGGGGGGCAGATCCCGCCACCCGTGTCGAGCGCCTCCGCAGGTCCCTGGCCTTCGCGCGATCCCACCTGGCCTGAGACCGGCCCCCTCCACGTCCCGGGCCCGGGCGGAGCCCCGCCCGTCCCAGCACCCAGGAGAAGCCCATGATCCCGGTTCGTCGAGGCCCTCGTCCCAAGGGCAGCAACACCCGCTCCGACATCCAGAACGCGGCTGTCGGCCTGTTCGCCGAGAACGGCTACGGCAAGGTGTCCCTGCGCATGGTGGCGCGGACCGCGGGGGTCGACCCGACCCTCGTCTCCTACTACTTCGGCACCAAGGAGAACCTCTTCCGCGAGTGCCTCCGCCCGGAGTTCGACGACCTCGCCTGGAGCGGCGTCGTGGACTCCATGCACCCCGCGACCCTGGGCGCCGAGCTCACGGCCGCCTTCGTCGACTGGCTCGGGGGAGGGGACACCACCCCGCAGATGATGGGTCTGCTGTCGGCCGCGGTGGCCTGCCCGGAGGAGCGCTCCTTCATCAACGACCTGCTCCTGGAGCGGCTCCTCCTCCCCGTCGCCCGGCGGTGGAGCCCGGACGAGCCGGAGCTGCGGGCCGCGCTCTCGGTGGCCGTCCTCATCGGGGTCGTCACCTCGGAGCGGACCCTCCACTTCGGGCCGCTGCGCGAGGCCCCGGACGAGCGGCTGGTGGCGGCCTGCGCCCCGCTGCTCCAGCTCCTGCTGCTCGGCGACCTGCCGCCGGTGCCGGTCGTCGCCGACGAGCCGGTGGCCGCGGAGCCCGTGCCCCGCCCGTGAGGGAGAATGTGCTCCCCGACCGCCTGAAGGAGGCCCTGCGATGAGCGCCCTTGACCCGAGTACCCTGATGCGTGACGCCCTGCTGGCCATGAGTCGGCGCACCGAGGTGCGCGACGCGATGGTGAACCTGCCGGTGACCAGCCGGGTGGTCTCCCGGTACGTGCCGGGGGAGACCTTCGACGACGCCGCGCGCGACTGCGCCGGGCTGCTCTCCCAGGGGCGCCTGGCGACCGTGGACCACCTCGGCGAGGACATCACCGACCTCGCCCAGGCCACGGGCACCAAGGAGGCCTACCTCCGGTACATCCGGGACATGGGCGAGGCGGGCCTCACCGAGGGCGGCCAGGTCGAGTTCTCGCTGAAGCTCAGCGCCCTGGGCCAGTTCCTCGGGGCCGACGGGGAGAAGGTCGCGCTGGAGAACGCCCGGGAGATCGCGCGGGCGGCGGCCAACGCCGGCACGACCATCACCCTGGACATGGAGGACCACACCACCACGGACTCCACGCTGGGGATCCTCCGCGAGCTGCGCGAGGACTTCCCGGACACCGGGGCGGTGCTCCAGGCCTACCTGCGCCGCACCCAGGGCGACTGTCGCGACCTGGCGACGGCCGGCAGCCGGGTCCGCCTCTGCAAGGGCGCCTACAAGGAGCCCGAGTCGGTGGCCTTCACCGACGACCACGAGGTGGACCTCAACTACGTGGAGTGCGCCAAGATCCTCATGCACGGGGACGGCTACCCGATGATGGCCACCCACGACCCGAACATGATCGACATCGCCGGCTTCCTGGCCGACCAGGTGGGGCGCTCGACCGACTCCTGGGAGTTCCAGATGCTCTACGGCATCCGGCCGCAGGAGGAGGAGCGCCTGATCTCCGAGGGCTACCGGGTGCGCGTCTACCTGCCGAACGGGCCGGACTGGTACGGGTACTTCATGCGCCGCCTGGCCGAGCGCCCGGCGAATGTCGCCTTCTTCGCCCGCTCGCTGCTCTCCCGGGGCTGACGTGCTGGACACGGGAACGCGCATCGTCATGGTCGGCGGTGGCGTCATGGGGCGCACCGTCACCGCCGGTCTGCTGCGGGCGGGGCACTCGGCCGAGCAGGTCCTCCTCTGCGGCCGGGACCCGGAGCGGGCCGCGGCGACCGCCGCCGAGCTCGGGGTGACCAACGCCCCGACCGCCGAGGCGGTGCCCGGTGCGGACGTCGTGGTCCTGGCGGTGAAGCCGCAGGACATGGACGCCGCGCTCGGTCAGGTGCGGCCGGCGCTCACCGCGGGCACCGTGGTGCTCTCGCTGGCGGCCGGCATCCCCCTGGCCTTCCTCCAGGCGCGCCTGCCGCAGGGCACCGCGGTGGTCCGTGCGATGCCGAACACCCCCTCCCAGGTGGGGCAGGGGATGTCCGCGATCTCCCCGGACCCTCACTGCACCTCCGAACAGGTCGAGCTCGCCCGGGGGGTCCTGGCCTCGACCGGTCTCGTGACGACGCTGCCCGAGCGCTACCAGGACGCGGTGACCGCGATCTCCGGCTCGGGCCCGGCCTATCTCTTCTTCGTGGTGGAGTCGATGATCGAGTCCGGGGTGCACCTGGGGCTCCCGCGGTCCACCGCCACCGAGCTCGTGGTGCAGACCCTCTTCGGGGCGGCGACCATGCTCAAGGAGACGGGCGAGCACCCGACGATGCTGCGGGAGATGGTCTCGAGCCCCGGCGGCACCACGGTGGCGGCGATGCGGGAGCTGGAGGACCACAAGGTCCGCGCCGCCTTCCTCTCGGCGATGGAGGCGGCCGCCCGCCGCAGCAAGGACCTCTCCGACGGCGTGGTCGACGACGACTGAGCGGCGGGCGCCTCCGGGCGTGCGGAAACCGGGTGATTCCGGGGAAAAGGGAGGTTGACTGTGAACTGGGACGCAGCTCGTGGGAACATGCACGCATGACTGACATCACCGTGCGGGAGCTCGCGCAGGACGAGTGGGCGATCTTCAGGTCCCTGCGTCTGCGCGCCCTAGAGGAGAACCCGGAGGCCTTCGTGGCCACCTACGAGGAGGAGTCCTCCTTCTCCGACGAGCAGTGGCAGGAGCGGATGCAGCGCTCGACCCGGCTGGCAGCCCAGCAAGGGGGCGAGTGGGTGGCCCTGGCCTCCGTCGGTGAGGAGAACACCCGGGACGACGACGACCTCGGCGAGGTCTACGGCATCTGGGTGACCCCGGAGCTGCGTGGCGAGGGGGTCGCGAAGCAGCTCATGGAGCACGCCGAGACGGTGGGCCGGAACGCCGGGTACAGCCACCTCGTCTACTGGGTGCACACCGACAACGGCCGTGCCGTGGCCTTCGCCAGCTCGATCGGCTACCGCCCCACCGAGGCGCGTCGCCCGGTCACCGTGGAGGGCGAGCCCGGTCACGAGGCCGCGCTGGTGCTCCCGCTGGGGGCCGACGCGGCCCTCGAGACCCCGCTGGCCCTCCAGGCCGACGGTGGCGAGGACGTCACGGACTGACCGCCGACCGCCCGGACCCGCACGTCCGCGACGATGCCGCCCCCGCCCTCCGCGGGGGCGGCATCGTCGCGTCCGGGGGCGTGCCGGTCCTGCTCAGGGGCGGGAGGCGAGCCGCTCGATGGCCGCGACCGGACCGCTGACGATGATCGAGTGGTGGCGGCCCACCATCGTCCCGGGGACGGCGTGGTGGAAGTCGTCGCCCGGCGCCTTCATCCCGACCACCGTCACGCCGTATCGCGAGCGGACCTGGCTCTCGGCGAGGGTCTTGTCGAGCAGCTCGTGGGGCGGCGTCATCTTGACGATCGCGTACCCGTCGTCGAACTCGATGTAGTCGCGCAGCTTGTCGTTCACCAGGTGGGCCACCCGGCGGCCGCTGTCGGCCTCGGGGAAGACCACGTGGTGCACCCCGATCCGCTCCAGGATCCGCGCGTGCTCCTCGCTCACCGCCTTGGCCCAGATGCTCGGCACCCCGGCGTCCACGAGATTGCCCGCCGTGAGCAGGGAGGCCTCCACCGAGGAGCCGATCGCCACCACGGCGACCCGGAACATCTCCAGCTTCGCCCGGCCGAGCTCCTCGGGGTCGGTGGAGTCCACCGCCATGACGTGCTGGAAGCGGCGGTGGTGCCGCTCGGCCAGGCTCGCCCGCGCCTCGATCGCGTGGACGCGGTAGCCCATCCGGTGCATCTCGGTGGCCACGGCCGTGCCGAAGCGCCCCAGCCCGATGACCAGGGTGTCCTCGTTGTAGAGAGCGTGTCGCTGCATCCCACGGCCCTTCCGCTAGCGTTGGTTCATGGACGTCGCCGCAGACCGCCCCGCACCCCGGTCCCTCGAGACGGCACGGGTCGTGTGGGACGACGCGTTCATCCAGTATGACTTCGGTCTCGCGCACCCGATGAATCCGTTGCGGCTGCGCCTGACCCACCTGCTGGCCGCGGAGATCGGGGTGCTCGACCGGGTGGAGGTCGTCCCCACCCGCATGGCCACCGAGGCCGAGCTGCTGACCGTGCACGAGGCGGCCTATGTCGAGCACGTGCGCCGCATGTCGGAGGCGCCGCAGGAAGCCGACGGCTCCTTCGGGGTGGGGGACGAGGACTCCCCGGCCTTCGCCGGCATGCACGAGGCCTCCGCGCTGGCCGCCGGCGGGAGCATCACGCTCGCCGACGGGATCATGGACGGCAGCTTCGTGCGGGGGGTGAACATCGCCGGGGGACTCCACCACGCCATGCCGGGGCGCGCTTCGGGCTTCTGCATCTACAACGACGCGGCGATGGCGATCCACCGCCTCCTGGAGCGGGGCGCCGAGCGGGTGGTCTACGTGGACCTCGACGCCCATCACGGGGACGGGGTGGAGACGGCCTTCTGGGACGACCCCCGGGTGGTGACCATCTCCCTCCACGAGACCGGGCGGGTGCTCTTCCCGGGCACCGGCTTCCCCGGTGACCTGGGCGGTCCCGCGGCCCAGGGCAGCGCGGTGAACGTGGCCCTGCCGCCGGGGACCGGGGACGCGGCCTGGCTGCGCGCCCTGCACGGGGTGGTCCCGGCGATCGTCCACGCCGTGGAGCCCACCGTCCTGGTCACCCAGCACGGCTGCGACGGTCACTCCCGGGACCCGCTGGCCCACCTCGGCCTCTCCATCGAGGCGCAGACCGCGGCCGCCGGGGCCATGCGCGAGCTCGCCGGGTCGGTGTGCGAGGAGCGCTGGCTCGCGCTCGGCGGCGGGGGCTACTCGATCTCGGACGCGGTCCCCCGGGCGTGGGCCGCCCTGATGGGTGTGGCCTCCGGGGTGGAGATCGACCTGGCGGCCGACACCCCGTCGAGCTGGCGCGACACGGTGGAGGAGCTGGCCGGGGAGTTCCCGCTCACCCTCGGCGACGACGACGGTCGGTGGCCCTGGTACCGCAGCTGGGAGCTCGGCTTCGACCCGGAGTCCCCGGTCGACCAGGCCGTCATGGCCGCCCGCGAGGCGGTCTTCCCGCACCACGGCCTGGATCCCTGGTTCGACTGAGGCGCGTGCGTTCGGGACCGGCCCCGTGGCGTGTGTATCCTTGACCATCACTTCTTGGGGCCCCGCCACCGCGTGGGCCCCCATCATCTCGGCTTGAACCCCAGCACCAGCACCCTCGGGGCGACGGGCCGACCAGAGACCCGACGAAGGATGTGAAGCATGGGTTCCGTCATCAAGAAGCGCCGCAAGCGGATGAGCAAGAAGAAGCACCGCAAGCTGCTGCGCAAGACGCGTCACCAGCGTCGCAACAAGAAGTGACCCCCTGCGCCTGAACGCAGCTGGTCCTCACGCCCCGTCCACATCCTCGTGGTCGGGGCGTTCTGCGTGGGACGCAGACGCACGGTGAACCGTCACGATTTCGTGAACTACGACATGCGCGCGTAGAGTGGGGCCCGCTGTCTGCCCGTTCGGCGCCCATGCTATAAGCGCCCCACGCCGCGCGCCCCCTCGTTCCGTGCGCGCCGCGTGCCCCATCGTCACGGGTGGCGGCTGAGAGGAGTCGGTGGTTCCCCGGTGAGTCTGCTGGTGGTCGGTACCTCGCACCGAAGTGCGCCCATGGACCTGCTCGACCGGATCGCCCTCACGGACGACGGCTGCGGCGAGCTGGCGGCGGCCGTCCACGCCGGCGAGAGCATCCGGGAGGCCCTGACCGTCTCCACCTGCAACCGGCTCGAGGTCTACGTCGAGGCCAGCACCTTCCATGGCGCCGTGCACCACGTGGGGCAGAGCCTCGCCCGGGTGACCGGGGTGCCGCTGGCGGAGTTCGCCGAGACCCTCTACGTGCACTACGAGGACCGGGCCGTCGGGCACGCCTTCTCGGTGGCCGCCGGGCTCGACTCGGTGGCCGTCGGGGAGGGCCAGATCCTCGGCCAGTTCCGCACCGCGCTGCGCCGGGCCCGCCGAGCGGGTCGCGCCGGCAGCGAGCTCGGGACGCTCTTCGACCACGCCCTGCGGGTCGGTCGCCGGGCCCACTCCGAGACCGAGATCGACGCCGTGAGCCGCTCCCTCGTCGAGCGCGGGCTGGCCGCGGCCGCCACGGAGCTCGGCCCGCTCGACGGCCGCACCGTGGTGGTCGTGGGGGCCGGGGCGATGTCCTCCCTCGCGGCCATGACGGTCGCCCGCCAGGTGAGCACCGACCTGCACATCGTCAACCGGACCCGGGCCACCGCCGACCGGCTGGCCCACGACACCGGGGCGACCGCCCACGACTGGGACGAGCTCGGCGCCGTCCTGGCCGGCGCCGACGTCGTCCTCACCTGCACCGGGGCCACCGGGGCGGTCATCACCGCCGAGACCGTCCGTTCCCTGCCGGAGCGCCGTCGCGTGCTCGTCGACCTCGCCCTCCCGCGGGACGTCGAGATCGAGGTGGGGGAGCTGCCCGGTCAGGTCCTCGTGGGGCTCGGCGAGCTCGGGGACACCACCGGCGGGGCGGCCGCCCAGGACGACGCGGTGCTGGCCGAGGTCCGCGCCGTCCGGGAGCTCGTCGAGTCCGAGGTGGCCGGCTTCGAGATCCTCCGCCGCCAGCGGGAGGTGGCCCCGACGGTGACCGCCCTGCGCCGCGCCGCCGGTGAGATCGTGGAGGCCGAGATGGGTCTGCTCGACCGCCGCCTGCCGGAGCTCGACGAGGGCAGCCGGGCCGAGGTGGCCCGCACCGTCCACCGGATCGTCGACAAGATGCTCCACACCCCCAGCGTGCGGGTGAAGGAGCTGGCCGGTGACCCGCGCGGCGACTTCGCCGGGGCGCTGCGCGAGCTCTTCGACCTCACCCCGGAGGAGGCGGCCGCCGTGGAGGCCCCGCCCTCGCTCGGCCCGACGCCCCTGCTGGCCGGCCGGAGCACCTCGTACACCCAGGTCCAGCTCACCGGAGGAGACCAGTGACCACCACCCCCGGCATCGACCGCCCGCTGCTGCTCGGGACGCGCCGCAGCGAGCTCGCCACCACCCAGTCGGGCCACGTGGCCGACATGCTCCGCGCCCGCGGGCTGGAGGTGGAGCTCGTCCTGGTGACCACCGAGGGGGACACCAACCGGGCCCCGCTGAGCCGCATCGGCGGGACCGGTGTCTTCGTGAGCGCCCTGCGCGACGCGCTGCTCGACGGGTCCATCGACCTGGCCGTGCACTCCCTGAAGGACCTGCCCGTGGAGCAGCCGGCCGGGCTCGTCGTGGCCGCCACCCCGTCCCGGGAGGACTCCCGGGACGTCCTCGTGGCCCGAGACGGCCTGACCCTCGAGAGCCTGCCCGCCGGGGCACGGGTCGGGACCGGTTCCCCGCGCCGGGAGGCCCAGCTCCGGGCCACCCGCCCGGACCTGGACGTCCGGGAGCTGCGCGGGAACGTGCCCACCCGCATCGCCACCGTCGCCGACGGTGAGCTCGACGCGGTGGTGCTGGCCGGGGCCGGCATCCGCCGGCTGGGGCTCACCGACGCGGTGACCCAGTGGCTCGAGCCCACCGACATGGTGTGCGCCCCCGGGCAGGGAGCGCTCGCCGTGGAGTGCCGCGCCGACGACGCGGCGGTCCGCGCCCACCTGGAGCCACTGGACGACCCGGACACCCGTGCCGCCGTGACCGCGGAGCGTGCCGTGCTGGGCGCCCTCGAGGCCGGGTGCTCCGCCCCGGTCGGTGCCTTCGCCACCGTCGCCGACGGTGAGCTGGCCCTGCGCACCTTCGCCGGCCCGCGCGAGGGCGGTGAGACCTTCCGCGAGGAGGTCACCGCCTCCCTGGCCGACGCCCCTGACCCCCTGTCCGCTGCGGAGGCCCTGGGCCGCCGCACCGGCACCGCGCTGCGGACCCGCGGTGCCGACGCCCTCCCGGGTGTCGGCGAGGTCCCCCAGCCCGCTGATCGCCAGTCCTCGAAGGAGACCGAGTGAGCACCGCCCCCAGCACCCCTCCGGCCACGACGCCGACCCCCGCGCCCAAGGCGCGCATCGCGTTCGTCGGTTCCGGCCCGGGTGACCCCGGCCTCATGACCGTCCGGGCGACGAAGCTGCTCAAGCTGGCCGACGTCGTCGTGGCGGA
Organism: Kytococcus aerolatus; assembly: GCF_900187395.1. GTDB lineage: Bacteria > Actinomycetota > Actinomycetes > Actinomycetales > Dermatophilaceae > Kytococcus > Kytococcus aerolatus. The sequence continues at coordinate 1,075,464 of NZ_FYEZ01000001.1, read as the reverse complement.
CGAGGGCACCCTCCGCGGTGACTACGCGGAGTGGCTCGCGGAGGACACCGAGTTCGTGACCGTGCCCGGCTCGCAGGCCGAGCTCACCGCCGCCGCCCGCGCCAAGGAGCTCGTGCAGACCGCGAAGAAGGCCGCCAAGGCGGCATCCGACCAGCGTGCCGAGGCCGGTCACGTCCTCGAGGCCGAGGCGCTCGTGGTGCGAATCGTCAGCGGTGACCCGTCGATCTTCTCCTCGCTCGGGGTGGAGGCCGCGGTGGCGCGCAAGGCCGGCCTGGAGATCGAGGTCGTGCCGGGTGTCTCCGCCCTGCTCGCCGTCCCGGCCTACGCCGGGTTCCCCATCGCGGCCGACACCAACAGCGTCGTCCACGCGGTGGGCCCCGGGGGGCGCTTCAACCCGGCCCTGGTCGACGACGAGGACACCACCCTGGTCTTCTACGGCAGCCCCGCCGAGATCCTCGACCACGCCGCCGCCCTCGTGGAGGCCGGCAAGTCCGAGGACTGCCAGATCGCCCTGACCAGCGGCGGCACGACCACCCACCAGGCCACGATCGTGAGCACCCTCGGCACCGTCGAGCAGGACCTGAAGGGCCTGGAGGACGAGCAGCTCGTCGCCACCCTCGGCACCTGCCTGGCGAACCGGCAGACGCTCAGCTGGTTCGAGACCCGTCCGCTCTTCGCCTGGCGCGTCCTGGTGCCTCGCACCAAGGACCAGGCCGGGCCGATGGTCTCCGCCCTCGCCGAGCGGGGTGCCAGCGCCCACGTGGTGCCCACCATCAGCGTGGAGCCGCCGCGCAGCCCGCACCAGATGGACAAGGCGATCAAGGGCCTGGTGACCGGCCGCTACGAGTGGATCGGGTTCACCTCGGTCAACGCGGTGAAGGCCGTGCGCGAGAAGTTCACCGCGCTCGGGCTCGACGGGCGGGCCTTCTCCGGCCTGAAGATCGCCGCCGTGGGCGGCAAGACCGCCGGGGCGCTGCGCCGCTGGGGGCTGGAGCCCGACCTGCTGCCCACCGGGGAGCAGTCCGCCCGCGGCCTGCTCGAGGTGTGGCCGCCCTACGACGACGTGCTCGACCCGATCGACCGGGTCTTCCTGCCGCGCGCCGACATCGCCACCGAGGTGCTCGTCAACGGCCTGCAGGAGCGGGGCTGGGAGGTGGACGACATCGTCGCCTACCGCACGGTGCGGGCCACCCCGCCGCCGGCGCCGATCCGCGCGGCCATCAAGGCCGGTGACTACGACGCCGTGCTCTTCACCTCCAGCTCGACCGTCCGCAATCTCGTCGGCATCGCGGGCAAGCCGAGCCCGTCGACCGTCGTGATCGCCATCGGCCCGGCCACCGCCCGCACCGCCGAGGACCTCGGCCTGCGCGTGGACGCCGTGGCCGCCGAGGCCAGCAGCGAGGCCGTCATCGCGGCGCTCACGGACTTCGCCCGCCAGCGGGCCGAGACCGCCGTCGCCGAGGGCCGCGCGGTGACCCGGCCCTCGCAGGAGGCGCCGAAGCGTCGGAGCCGTCGATGAGCGGCCCCGTGGTGCGCCCGCGCCGCCTCCGCGGTCTGCCGGCGGTGCGCCGGATGGTCGCCGAGACCCGGCTGGCCCCGCAGGACCTGATCCTGCCGGCCTTCGTCCACGAGGGCACCGGGGAGCGCCCCATCGGCTCCATGCCGGGCGTCTCGCAGCACGACCTCGACGGTCTCGTGGAGCTGGCCCGGAGGGCCCGCGACGCGCGGCTGGCCGGGATCATGCTCTTCGGCGTGCCCGACGAGAAGGACGCCGTCGGCTCCGGGGCGACCGCTCCCGAGGGCATCCTCAACCGGGCCACCCGGGCGGTGCGCGCGGAGGTCGGCGACGACCTGCTCGTCATGACCGACCTGTGCCTCGACGAGTTCACCGACCACGGCCACTGCGGTGTGCTCGACGACGCCGGCCGGGTGGACAACGACGCCACCCTCGAGCGCTACGCCGAGATGGCCGTCGCCCAGGCCCGCGCCGGCGCCCACGTGGTCGGCCCCAGCGGCATGATGGACGGCCAGGTGGCGGTGATCCGGGAGGCGCTCGACGCCGCCGGATTCGTCGACGTCGTGATCATGGCGTACACCGCCAAGTACGCCTCGGCCTTCTACGGCCCCTTCCGGGAGGCGGTCGCCTCCTCGCTGCAGGGGGACCGCCGCACCTACCAGCAGGACCCGGCCAACTTGCGCGAGAGCCGCGTCGAGCTGGAGCTCGACCTGGCCGAGGGGGCGGACATGGTCATGGTCAAGCCCGGCCTGCCCTACCTGGACGTGCTGGCCGACCTGCGGGCCCGCACCGACCGACCGATGGCCGCCTACATGGTGAGTGGCGAGTACTCCATGATCGAGGCGGCCGCCGCGAACGGGTGGCTCGACCGCCGTGCGAGCGTGCTGGAGGCGCTGCTCTCCCTCCGCCGGGCCGGGGCCGACGTGGTGCTGACCTACCACGCCCTCGAGGTCGCCGACTGGCTCCGCACCACCGACTGACACGCCTCCCGGCGAGCCGCCCCGGACGCCCGGAGGCGGCTCGCCGCACCCCGATCGCCCAGCGAACACTCAGGAAGGACTGAGATCGTCATGAGCATGCCCGGAACTGCCTCCCCCGCCGAGGGCGCCCAGCCCACCGCCTCCAGCGCCGCCTGGCTGGAGCGTGGCCGCGCCGTCATCCCGGGCGGGGTGAACTCGCCGGTCCGTGCCTTCGGGGCCGTGGGCGGCGAGCCCCGCTTCGTCGTCGAGGCGGAGGGTGCCGTGCTGCGGGACGTCGACGGCAACGAGTATCTCGACCTCGTGGGTTCCTGGGGGCCGATGATCCTCGGGCACACCCACCCGGAGGTCCTCGAGGCCGTCACCGCCGCCGCCTCCCGGGGCTTCAGCTTCGGCACCCCCAACCCGACCGAGGTGGAGCTCGCCGAGGAGATCGTCCGCCGCATCGACCCGGTGGAGTCGGTGCGCCTGGTGAACTCCGGCACCGAGGCCACGATGAGCGCCCTGCGCCTGGCCCGCGGCTTCACCGGGCGGGAGCTGGTCGTGAAGTTCGCCGGCAACTACCACGGGCACGTCGACGCGCTGCTGGCCTCCGCCGGCTCCGGTCTCGCGACCTTCGCGCTGCCGGACTCCGCCGGGGTGCCGGCCGCCACGGCCGCGCAGACCCTCGTGCTGCCCTTCAACGACGTCCCCGCCCTGGAGGCCGCCTTCGCCGAGCACGGAGCCGGCGTCGCGGCCGTCATCGTGGAGGCCTCCCCGGGCAACATGGGCATCGTCCCGCCCACCCCGGAGTTCGAGCAGGCCATGCGCCGCCTCACCCGCGAGCACGGGGCCCTGCTCATCTCCGACGAGGTGATGACCGGCTTCCGCGCCTCCCGCACCGGCTGGCTGGGTCTCTCGCAGATGGGGGACGCGCCGGACCTGTTCACCTTCGGCAAGGTCGTCGGCGGTGGCTTCCCGGTGGCGGCCTTCGGCGGGCGTGCGGAGGTCATGGCCCAGCTGGCCCCGGCCGGGCCGGTCTACCAGGCCGGCACCCTGAGCGGGAACCCGGTGGCCGCCACGGCCGGCCTCACCACGCTGCGCCGGTGCACCGACGAGGTGTACGCCACGCTGGACCACGCGCGGGAGGTCATCACCGGCGCCGTCACCGAGGCCTTCACCGCCGCCGGAATCCCGCACCGCATCGGCCGCGCCGGCACCATGTTCAGCGTCTTCCTCACCGACGCCGAGGTGACCGACTACGCGTCGGCGCAGCAGCAGGACACCGCGCTCCACGCCCGCTTCTTCCACGCCATGCTGCGGCGCGGCGTGCACCTGCCGCCGAGCGCCTTCGAGGCCTGGTTCGTCTCCGCGGCGCACACCGGTGACGTGCTCGACCGGATCGTCGAGGCCATCCACGCGTCGGCCCGGGAGATCACGGCATGAGCCGTCCCACCGTCCCGCCGACCGCGGCGCCCACGGAGGTGGTCCGTCACGACGGGCGCGCCGACCGCACGCTGGTCCACCTGGTGCGCCACGGCGAGGTCTTCAACCCGGAGAAGGTGCTCTACGGGCGCCTGCCGGGCTACCACCTCTCCGAGCTCGGCCGGGCCATGGCCGAGCGGGTCTCCGTGGCCTTCGAGGGCCACGACCTCGCCCTGCTCGGCGCCTCTCCGCTGGAGCGGGCGCAGGAGACCATCGCACCGCTGGCCCAGCGCACCGGCCTGCCGGTGACCACCGACGTCCGCGTCGTCGAGGCCGGCAACCGCTTCGAGGGGCAGCGCATGACCGGCCCCGACAGCGCGCTGAAGCGCCCCTCCTCCTGGCCGCCCCTGTGGAACCCGCTGCGCCCCAGCTGGGGTGAGGCCTACGAGACCATCGCCGCCCGCATGGACGCCGCCCTGCGCGAGGCCCGCACCGTCGCCGCCGGGCGGGAGGCCGTCATCGTCAGCCACCAGCTGCCCGTCTGGACGCTGCGCTCGAAGCTGGAGGGGCGCCCGCTGGCCCACGACCCGCGGCAGCGCGAGTGCTCGCTGGCGAGCGTCACCACCTTCGACTTCACCGGCACCGAGCTCTACGCCGTGCACTACGCCGAGCCCGCCGGGGAGCTGCTGACCGACGCCACGAAGGTCCCGGGGGCATGAGCCCGCTCGTTCGCCGTCGGGCCCTGCTCACCCTGCCCGGCCTGCTCGGCCTCTCCGCGCTGACCGCCTGCGGGGACGACTCCAACAGCGTCACCGGCCGGGCCCGCGGGGAGGGCGAGGCCGGCTACATCTCCGGGGACGGGGCCGTGGAGCAGCTGCCGCCGGAGGAGCGACGCGACCCGGTGACCCTCACCGGGAAGACCCTGGACGGGGAGGAGTTCGACCTCGCCGAGGTCGAGGAGCCCGTGGTCGTGCTCAACACCTGGGGCTCCTGGTGCCCGCCGTGCATCGAGGAGATGCCGGCCCTCCAGGAGTTCTGGGAGGCCCACGAGGGCAAGGACGTCCTCCTGCTCGGGCTGGTGCAGCGCGACACGGTCGAGACCGCGCAGGCCTTCCTCGACTCCCTGGAGATCACCTACCCGAACCTGGCCGACGACGGCGGGGCCACCCTGCGGGGGCTGCAGGGGGCGGCCGCCGCCACCCCCACCACGCTCGTCCTCGACGAGCAGCGCCGCATCGCCGCGCGGGTCTCGGGCCCGGTGGACGTCTCCACCCTCGACGGCCTGGTCGCCGACGTGCGCGCCGAGCAGACGTGATGGTGGCCAGCGTCGGGGAGACCATCACCCAGGGCTTCCTGCCCTGGGCGATGCTGCTGGCCTTCGCCGGGGGCGTCGTCTCCTTCGCCTCCCCCTGCGTGCTCCCGCTGGTCCCCGGCTTCCTCGGGTACATCACCGGGCTGGGCGGGGTCGAGGCCGAGCAGCCCGGTCGGTGCCGGCTCGTGCTCGCCGCGACGCTCTTCGTCCTCGGGTTCACGGTGGTCTTCCTCGCCCTCGGGGTGGTGGTCAGCTCGCTCTCGCTGACCCTCGCCGGGGAGCGGGGGCTGCTGCTGCGCCTCGGGGGCCTCGTCGTGCTCGTGATGGGCGCGATCATGACCTTCGGCACCGGCGGCCGGGAGTGGCGGCTCCGTTGGCGCCCGGCCGCCGGCCTGCTCGGCGCCCCCCTGCTCGGGGCGGCCTTCGGGGTGGGCTTCAGCGCCTGCATCGGCCCGGTGCTGGCGGCGATCCTCACGCTCTCCACGAGCCTCTCGGGCTCCTCGGAGGCGATCACCCGCGGCACCGTCCTGGCCGCCGCCTACAGCTTGGGCCTGGGCCTGCCCTTCGTGCTCGTGGCCGCCGGGTGGGGGCGACTCACCCGGGCCTTCCGTTGGATGCGAGACCGCCACCACCTGGTGAGTGCGGTCGGAGGAGTGGTGCTCATGGTGCTGGGCGTACTCATGCTCACGGGTGTCTGGGACGCCCTGACCGCGTGGATGCAACGCGAGTGGACCTCGTCGTTCAGGCCGGTGATCTGATGGTCGGCACGCTGCGCTGGGCCTGGAACCAGCTCACGAGCATGCGCACCGCGCTGCTCCTGCTCATGCTGCTCGCCGTGGCCGCCGTGCCCGGCTCGATCTTCCCGCAGCGCTCGGTGGACTCCGGGGCGGTAGACCGCTATCTCGACGAGCACCCGAAGATCTCCCCGGCCCTGGACGCCCTCGGCTTCTTCGAGGTCTACTCCAGCCCCTGGTTCGCGGCGATCTACCTGCTCCTCTTCACCTCGCTGGTGGGTTGCATCCTGCCGCGCTCGAAGACCTACTGGAAGGGCTGGCGCCAGCAGCCGCCGCGCGTCCCGCGCCGCCTCACCCACCTGCCCGGGCACCTGGGCGGGAGCGCCGCGGAGGTGGGGGTCGACGAGCTGGCCGACGCCGCCGAGGCGCTGGGGCACCGCCGCCGCTACCGCGTCCGGACCGGGGACGACGCCCCGGACGGCACGCGCGAGGTCTCGCTGGAGACCGGCATGCTGCGCGAGCTGGGCAACCTGGTCTTCCACATCAGCCTGGTGGGCGTGCTGCTCAGCGTGGCCGCCGGCTACCTCTTCGGCTGGCGCGGCGAGGTGATGCTCGTGGAGGGCGAGACCTTCACCAGCTCCAACGGCCGCTACGACACGCTCAACGCCGGGCCGTGGGTGGACACCAAGGACCTGCCGGACTTCACCCTCGCCGTCGACGAGGTGCGGGTGCGCTTCGAGACGGACCCGGACGCCGGCAAGGGCCAGTTCGGCCAGCCGCGCGGCTTCGAGGTGGATGCCCGCTTCGACGCCGGCGACGGGCTGCGCGAGGAGCTGCTGCAGGTCAACGATCCGCTCACCGTCGGCAGCGCCCGCATCCACCTGCTGGGCAACGGCTACGCCCCCCAGGTGAGCTACCGGGACGCCGCGGGGACGCTGCTCTTCCAGGGTGCCTCTCCCTTCCTGGTGCAGGACAACAACTACGCCTCCAGCGGGGCGGTGAAGGTGTCCGCCGCCGGGGCCGACGAGCAGATCGGTCTGGCCGGGCTCTTCCTGCCCACCCAGAAGGTCGACGCCCAGCGCGGCCCGCACTCGACCTTCCCGGGGCTGGCCGACCCGGCCCTGTTCATGACCGCCTGGAAGGGCAATCTCTTCCCCGGTGGCCGTCCGCAGTCGGTCTTCACCCTGGAGACGAAGGAGATGGAGCAGATCCAGGGCGAGGACGGCACCCCGGTGCGGATCATGCTGCGCCCGGGGGAGACCTTCGACCTGCCCGACGGCAGCGGGCAGGTGGCCTTCGAGGACGTCCGCCGCTTCGCCGGCCTCTCGGTGCGGGAGGACCCCGGCCAGGTGCCGGCCCTGGTCTTCTCGATGATCGGCCTGGCCGGGCTGGTCCTCAGCCTCGCCGTGCGACGTCGGCGATACTTCCTCCGCGTCGTCCCCGCGGGGGAGGGCGGCTCCCGGTGGGAGATCGCCGGCCTGGCCAAGGGGCACGACCCGACGCTCGACGACGGCGTGGCCCGCCTGGAGCACGACCTCCGAGAGCGCCTCGGACTGACGACCGGCGGCGAGACCGCCGGTGAGAAGGAGAACTCATGACACTGGCAGTCCTGGCCGCGGCCGGCGTGGACGAACAGATGGCGCGGACCTCCGACGTCCTGCTCGTCGTCGCCATGATGCTGCTCGCGCTGGCGATGCTCGGGTACACCGGCTTCCTCGCGGCCGACGACGGGCGCCGGATCGGCACCGTGGCGCAGGGGCTCACCCTGGCCGGCACCGTGGCCCTGGTGGCCACCATCGCCACCCGGGCCCTGGCCGTGCAGCGCGCCCCGCTGGGCAACATGTACGAGTTCGCCCTCGTGGCGGCCGGGTTCGCCCTGCTCGCCTACTGCGGCTGGGCACTGGTGAAGGACGTCCGCTGGCTCGGGCTGTTCGTCATCATCCCGGTGCTGCTCATCCTCGGCATGGCCTCCAGCGTCTGGTGGACCGAGGCCTCGGAGCTCATGCCCTCCCTGCAGAGCGCTTGGCTGGTCATCCACGTCACCGTCGCCACGCTCTCCATCGGCATCTTCGTGGTGGGCTTCGCGCTGGCCGTGCTGCACCTGCTGTCGCGCCGCTTCGAGGAGAAGGCCGAGCGCACCGGCACCGAGGTGGCCGCCGCCCGCCCCCGCTGGATGCGGCGCCTGCCCACCACCGCGCGGCTGGACAAGCTGACCTACTCGGCCCACATCATCGCCTTCCCGCTGTGGACCTTCACCCTCGTGGCCGGGGCGATCTGGGCTGAGAAGGCCTGGGGCCGCTACTGGGGCTGGGACCCCAAGGAGGTGTGGACCTTCGTCATCTGGGTGGTCTACGCCGCCTACCTGCACGCCCGGGCCACCGCCGGCTGGAACCGGCAGGCCTCCTGGGTGGCCATCGCGGGCTTCCTCTGCATCGTCATCAACTACGCCATCGTCAACGTGTACTTCGTCGGCTGGCACTCGTACTCGGGGATGTGACCTGAATGCTGCGCTACACCGTTCTGCGGATCCTGGTCTTCCTGGCCTTCCTGCTGGCCTTCTGGCTCGGGCTGGAGCTGGCCGGGCAGACCCCTCTGGGGCAGATGGGCATGGTGCTGCTCGTGGCGGCGGCCGCCCTGGCCTCGATGGTGGCCTCGCTCTTCCTGCTCAAGGCCCCGCGGCAGGACTTCTCCGCCCAGATCGACGACGCCATCGCCAAGCGGGAGGCCAAGCGCCAGCAGCGTCGGGCCGTGAGCGACGAGGCCGTCGAGGACGCCGCGGCGGAGCGCTCGGACGACGACTTCGTCTGAGCCGGGCCCTCCGGTCAGGAGTCCGAGGGGCTGGGCTCCGCGGGGCGCGAGGCGCTCGAGGGCGACGGGCTGGGTTCGGCGGTGCTGGGGTCCGCCTCGTCGAGGGGGCGGGTGCTCTCGGCGAGGCCGACCACCCAGTCACCGGTCGTCCCGGTGAAGGTGATCTCCACGCTGGTGGCCGGCTCGGCGAGCCCCCACCCCATGTCGAAGGGCTCCCCGTTGCAGAAGGCCCGAGCCAGCAGGGTCCGGCCCGGCCCGGGGTCGGCGGGCTCGCCGTCCGCGGCCAGGGGGCGGAGCTCCGCGGCGCCGTCCCCCGAGCACTCGACCGTCGCGGCGAGCCGGTGACGCGGCGCCTCGAGGTCCAGCTCGAGGGTGTCGGTGCCCGGCAGGGACCCGGCGCGGACGACGCCCGGGCGCCAGCCCCCGTCCTCGCCACCGACTCGCTGGAGCAGGTCCGCCTGCAGCTGCCGCGCCCGCTGCTCGGGCGTCAGCTCATCGGTGGCCTCCACCTCCCCGTCGGTGCCTTCCACCACGGCCAGAGCCAGGTCCACCTCGCCGCGGGGCAGGAGGGTCACCACGCGCTCCTCGCCCCGGGCCGGGAGATCCACCGGCTCCTCGGTGCCGCAGCGGAGGGTGCGGGTCTGGGGCTCCAGGCCGGTGATGCCGACGGCGCCCGGGTCGCCCTCGGCCCGCGAGGGGCAGTGCAGGACGAGGGTGTGGTCGCCCGCGGGGATCCGGACGTCGAGCCGCTTCCCCGCGAGCAGCGAGGGCCCCAGGACGGTGTCCTCCTCCTGCACCTCCAGCCGGTCGGCGGCCTCCTCGCTGACCGGCGGGAGGACCACCTCGTGGGCGGCGGCGGTCGCCCGGGTGCCCGTCGACGACGGGCTCTGCTCCTCCGGTGCGGGCTCCGAGGGGCTCGTCCCGGAGGGGTCCGGGGCCGGCTTCTCGGGGTCCGTGGAGCTGCACGCCCCGAGGGCGAGCACCCCCAGGAGGGTCAGGGCGGTCGGGCGGCGGGAGCGGCGCGGCACGGTCTTCTCCACGGGTGGGGATCACGGGCGATCCCGCATCGTCACACGACGTGCCCTGGCTCACATCCTCCTGGGGAGGGATCTCCGAGACGAGTCGGAGCCCCACGCCCCGGGAGGGGGATCTGGGTCAGCGGCCGGCCCACCACAGGCCGAGGCCCCAGAGGAGCCCGAGCACCAGCTGGAGCTTCCCGGTCTGACCGAGCACCGCGATGAGGGCCCGACCGCGGGCGCGCTGCAGCACGCTGCGGACCGGGGCCCAGGCGAGCGGCAGGGCGAGCAGGGCGAGGACCGCCGAGCTGTGCTGCAGACCGGAGACGAGCACCATGACGAAGGCCAGCACGATGAGCCCGACGTAGAGGCGGCGGGTCCGCTGCGCGCCGAGGCGGACGGCGAGCGTGATCTTCCCGGCCGTCGCGTCGCCGTCGATGTCGCGCAGGTTGTTCGTGAGGTTCAGTGCCGCGGCGACCGCGCCGATGCCGATCGCCCCGGCCACCCCCGCGAGGCTCAGGGTGTGCGCCTGCGTGACCTGGGTGCCGAGCACCGCCACGAGGCCGAAGAAGATGAACACCGCCACCTCGCCGAGGCCGCGGTAGCCGTAGGGGTTTGTGCCGCCGGTGTAGTTCCAGGCCGCCCACACCGCCGCCACGCCCGCCAGCAGCAGCCACCAGGTGCCCGAGAGCAGGCAGAGCAGGACGCCGGCCACCCCGGCCACCCCGAAGCAGGCGAAGGCCGCACGCTTCACCGTGCCCGGTGCGGCCAGCCGCTGCCCCACGAGGCGCACCGGGCCGACCCGCTCCTCGTCGGTGCCGCGGATGCCGTCGGAGTAGTCGTTGGCGTAGTTCACGCCCACCTGCAGGGCCAGCGCGACGACCAGGGCCAGCAGGGCGAACCCGAGGTGGCCGGCGTCGCCGTGGCCCGCCTCCTCGCGCAGGGCGAAGGCGGCACCGGTGCCCACCGCCACCGGTGCGACGGCCGCGGGCAGGGTGCGGGGGCGGGCGCCGTCGATCCACTGGGCGAGCGTGGCCATGGTCCTCCTGGGCAGGGGCGGGCGCGCCCTCGCAGGGGCGAGCGGTGGGTGGGTGTCCGGGCGCCGGTCGGTCCCGGCAGCCGGTCGATTCTCCCACCGGTGGCAGCCGGGAGCGCCAGTGGGCGGGCGGGCATGGCCATCAGGGGGGGCTACGGTCAGACCATGGAGCGGATGCGTGGGTGGGGAGTGCTGGCCGCGACCGGCGTCGCGATGGTGTGCGGCACGGTCGCCGGGTGCGGGGGCGAGGAGGAGCCCACTGCGGAGGGCTCGCCGGGTGCCTCGGCGTCCTGGACGCATGCCCTGCTGGAGCAGGAGACCCGGAAGGGCGAGCCGCTCCGCATCGTCACCGTCGAGCCGAACCCCGGGGAGGGTGATGACGCCCTGCTCGCCGGGCGCCTCGTGAACGTCGACGGGTGTGTCCGGGTCGACACCGGCCAGGGGGACCCGGTGCTGCCGATCTTCCCGCGCGACGCCGTGCTCCTGGAGGGCGGGAGCGTGGAGGGGGATCTGCTGTACGTCACCCAGAAGGGGCAGCCGCGCTACATCGGGACGCCGGAACGCCTCGGGGACGAGGTGGAGCTGGGCGGCGGGCTGAGCGACGAGGTCCCGGAGGAGGCCGAGGTCTGCGGCGAGGGCCCGGTCTTCCACGTCGTCGCCGAGCCGATGGAGGACTGACTCAGGGGCGTCGAGGGTGTGGGCGCGGGCAGGACGCGCAGCGTGTGACGGCGATACACTTGACTACCCGTAGTCAACCTGGGGAGCCGCCATGACCGTCGCCACCTCCGTGAAGCTGTCCGACGAGACCGGCCGCAAGCTCGAGCAGCTGGCCGCCGCCACCGGGCGCTCGAAGTCCTACTACCTCCGCGAGGCCGTGGAGACCCACATCGACCGCCTCCTCTACGAGTACGGCATCGTCCAGCGGGTCGAGGATGTCCGCGCCGGCCGCGAGGCCACCTACGGTCTCGACGAGGTGGAGGCGACAACGACCCGCAGACTCAGGGTCTGCATGAGTGAGGAGTGATGATGGCGCTCGGTGCGGACCTTCGTGATTACCGATTGTTGTGGATGGGGGGTATTCCGGCGGATGTGACGAGCACGGCGTTTGTGTTCGCCACGCCACTCATCGTGTTGCGGATGACGGATTCGGCGGGGGTCAGCGGTCTGGTGGCTGGTTTGCTGGGTTTGGCGGTGGTGGTGGGGCGTTCACCGGGTGGAGCCCTGGCTGATCGGTACGACCGGCGCCATCTCCTGGTGGCTTCGCAGCTGGGGCAGGCCGTCATCTTCGGAGTGATGGCTGCGGTGTTGTTCGCCGGGTCCACGTCGGTGGTGCTTTACGCGGGGTTGTCGATGCTCGTGGCGTTCATCGCCTCGACCAATGATGCGGCTGAGGATGCGGCAATCACGCAGGTGGTTCCGCAGGAACGCCTGGAGCAGTCGCACGGAGAGTACCAGGGGCGCAACCAGGCTGCTCAGCTGGCGGGCCCGGCGTTGGGTGGTGTGTTGCTGGGGGTGGGCCCCGGTTGGGTGTGCGCGGTCGCGGCGGTCGCGTGTGTGGTGGCCATGGTGTGCGACCTGCTCATCCAAGCGGACTTGAGTGTCGAGAAGTCCGAGGAGGAGAACTTCGCCCAGTCTGTCATGGCGGGTTTCTCCTACGTCGGGCGAGAGAGCGTGCTGCGTGACATATTGGGGGTGCAGTTCTTCTACAACCTGGCCGTCGCGGGACTGATGTTCTTCATGGTGATCGACCTGGAACGCGCAGGTGTCTCGGCCGGAGTCATCGGATTGCTCTCGGGTCTCCTGGGGGCTGTGGGCATCGCTGGTGCGGCCATAGTGCCTGCCGTGACCAAGCGCCTTTCGTTCCACCAGACGCAGTTGTTCTGTGTGTTCCTGACCGTGGTCTCGTTGGCGACCAGCGCGGCCCTCAGCGGCCATTGGGCAATGGCCATCCCTTTGGCGCTCAGCATCCTCATTGGGCCGAGCGCGGGGGCCGCTGTCTTTGCCCGCATCAGCCGCTCTGTCCCTCAAGAGCGCTTGGGGAGGGTCATCAGCGTGCAGGCGCTGAATGCCATGGGAGGCAGCGCTCTCTCCCGGCCGGCGGTGGGCTGGGCCTACGGTGGTCTGGGCGCGGTCAGCGGCGCCCTGCCGGTGGCTGCTGCGGTGATCTCCTTGGGGTGGGCGGTGGCGTTCTGGCGCAACGACGACGACCCCCAGTACCACCGGCCCCCGGAGCGTGACTGAATCGCTCGGTCTGCGCCCACTGAATGCTCAGGCTACTTCGTCCGGTTCGGTAGCGAGGCGCCGCAGCGCGCCACGGTCGTGCTTGCCCGGGCCGGTGAGCGGCATCGCCTCCACCCAGCGGACGGCGCGCGGGAGCGCGGACGCGGGCAGCGCCTCGCGCAGGGCGTCACGGAGCGTGGCCAGAGGGAGGCGCTCGCCGCGCGGCACGGCGACGACCGTCACCCGCTGGCCCCAGGTCTCGTCCGGGGCGCCCACGACGGCGCACTCGGCCACCTGCGGCAGGCAGCCCACCGCATCGGCGACGGGGCCGGGCGCGACCTTCACGCCGCCGGTGGTGATGAGGTCGTCCGCGCGGCCGGTGATGCGCAGGCGGCCGTCGGGGCCGATCTCGCCGAGGTCGTCGGTGACCAGGGTGCGGCGCGGGGTGCCGTCAGGGGCGGGTGGAGCGTCCTCGAGGCGGGCGCCCTGCCCGCCGGCGTGGGCACGGGAGGTGACGAGCTCGTCGTCGATCAGCCAGCCACGCGTCACCCACGGCGCGGTGAGGGTGACGCGGCCCGCCTCGGTGCGTCCGATCTCGACCCCGGGCAGGGGGAGGCCGTCGTACACGCACCCGCCGCAGGTCTCGGTGGAGCCGTAGGTGCGGACCACCGGCAGGCCGGCCGTGGCGGCCCGCTCGGCCACGGCGGCCGGTAGGGCGGCGCCGCCGACCAGGACGGCGTCGGTGGCCGCGGTGACGGCGCAGGCCGTGGCGGGGTCCTCGGTAAGGCGGGCGACCTGGGTGGGGACCAGGGAGAGATAGGTGCGGGTTGTCGGGTCGGCCTCCCGGGCGGTGGTGAGGTCCGCGGCCAGGCGGGTGGGGTCGAAGGAGCCCTCGGCGCCGGTGGTGATCAGGGGCTCGACCCCGGCGACGGTGGCCCGCACCAGGACCTGCACCCCGGCGATGTGGCCCGGGGGCAGGGCGAGCACCCAGCGCCCGGTGCCCCCGAGGAGCTCATGGGTGGCTGTCGCGCTGGCTCGCAGGTCGGCGCCGCGGAGCAGGGCACGGGCGGGGCTGCCGGTGGAGCCGGAGGTGCCCAGCGCGAGCTCACGCTCGCCGGCCAGCACGGGGGCGAGGGCGGCGCGTACGGCGTCGGCGGTGGTGTCCGGCGGGATGGTGACGGGGGCGGGGGGCGACATCGGCCCGAGCGTATGTGAGCAGGTCCGCACGCGGAGGTCCGAGGGCGGTACGTGCGAGGCTGGGGTCATGACGACCTGGGGTATCCACAACGACACGTTGACCACTGAACTCCTCGACGAGGGCTTCGTGAGTGTCGGGTGGGATGAAGTCGGGGACCTCCGCAGCATCGGCGACGACCAAGAGGCCGTGAAGTCCCGGTTGCGCTCCCTCTACCCCCACAAGAAGCCGCGGGCCATCGCCTCGTGGGCGGGCATTCTGCGCCGCTTCGCCTTCATCATGCAGCCGGGTGACGTGATCGTGGCCCCCTACAAGCCTGACGGGACCGTGAACCTTGGCGTGGTCAGTGGCGACTACTACTTCGACGCTGATGCATCCGTTCACCAGCACCGACGTCCGGTCGACTGGCGCGTGGTGGGCATTCCCCGCGCCAAGTTCAGCCAGTCGGCGCTCTACGAGATCGGTGCCTTCATCACGATCTTCCGGATCTCTCGTCACGAGGAGGAGTTCCGGGCCGCCCTCGATGCTGGTGGTGTGGAGGAGGCGCAGGAGCACCTGGATCAGAGGGAGGGTCGCCTCGCAGGTCAGGAGAGTCCGGCGCGCGAGGTGGAGCTGGACGTGCCGGCCGTGGATCCGTCGAGTGGGGAGGACGAGGACCGCATCACCGCGGGGCGGGTTGACCGTCTCACACGTGACTTCGTGCTGTCTCGACTTCAGCGGCCCTGGGTCTCTGACGCCGAGTTCGAGCAGCTCACGGCGGACATCCTGCAGTCGATGGGGTATATCGCCCGGGTCACGCAGTACTCGCGCGACGGCGGTGTTGACGTGCTGGCACACCGGGACCCGCTCGGCATCGAGCCGCCGCTCATCAAAGTGCAGTGCAAGCACACGACCAATCGGGTGTCCGTGGCGGATGTGCGGAGCCTCGTGGGCACACTCGACCACAACGAGGTGGGGGTGTTCGTCACGCTGGGTAGCTATCCCGCTGACGCATTGAACCTCGAGCGCTCGCGTCAGCGGCTCCGCCTCATCAGCGGTGAGGAGCTCGTGGAGCTCTTTCTCACCCACTACGAGGAGCTGCCGCGACAGTGGCGGGCTCTCGTCCCGCTGTCCCGGGTCTACGTCGTGGACGACACGGCCGAGGAGTGATCGCTCCTCAGTAGTACCAGGGGTGCGCGGACCAGTCCGGGTCGCGCTTCTCCAGGAAGGCCTCCTTGCCCTCCACGGCCTCGTCGGTCATGTACGCCAGCCGCGTGGCCTCCCCGGCGAACACCTGCTGGCCCATGAGGCCGTCGTCGGCGAGGTTGAAGGCGAACTTCAGCATCCGCTGGGCGGTGGGGGACTTGCCGAGGATCTCGCGGGCCACCTGGATGCCCTCGGCCTCGAGCTCCTCGTGCTCGGTCACGATGTTCACCGCGCCCATCCGCTGCATCGTCTCGGCGTCGTAGGTGCGGCCCAGGAAGAAGATCTCGCGGGCGAACTTCTGCCCCACCTGCTGGGCCAGGTAGGCGCTGCCGTACCCGGCGTCGAAGGAGCCGACGTCCGCGTCGGTCTGCTTGAAGCGCGCGTGCTGGCGGGAGGCCAGGGTCATGTCGCAGACCACGTGGAGCGAGTGCCCGCCGCCGGCCGCCCAGCCGTTCACCAGGGCGATGACGACCTTCGGCATCGTGCGGATCAGGCGCTGCACCTCGAGGATGTGGAGGCGGCCGCCCTCGGCCTTCGTGCGGGCCTCGTCGACGCTGGAGGCGTCCGCGGCGGCCACGTCGGCGTCGTGCTCGGTGGCGTACTGGTATCCGGAGCGGCCGCGGATGCGCTGGTCCCCGCCGGAGCAGAAGGCCCAGCCGCCGTCCTTCGCCGAGGGGCCGTTGCCGGTGAGGAGGACGACGCCCACGTCCGGGGAGCGGCGGGCGTGGTCGAGGGTGCGGTACAGCTCGTCGACCGTGTGGGGGCGGAAGGCGTTGCGCACCTCCGGGCGGTCGAAGGCGATCCGGACGACGCCGAGGGTGCGGTCGGTGCGCCCGCCGACGCCCACCGCGGGCAGGGTCGAGCGGTGGTAGGTGATGTCGGTGAGCTCCTCGAAGCCCGGGACGGTCGCCCAGGCGGTGGGGTCGAAGGTCTCGCTCACGGGGCGCGGGGTGGGGGTGGCGTCGTCCATGGGGACAGGGTAGGTGGGGCGGGGTGTGGGGACTCGCGACGGAGAAGCCGTTCGTCCACATGTTCTATCGAAGGGTGGCGCATGTTCTATCCTTGTGCTATCTTTGTACTAGTTGATCGCCGAGGGGGTGAGGACGGATGACCGACGCTGCTGGGGTGGGGTGTGGGCCCTGGGAGGCCCTGGAGGAGGCCTTCGCGCGGGCCAACGGGGCCGTGGACGAGCTGATGGCGGCGATGGCCGAGGCGGGCCGGGACGGTGGCGCGCCCGGCCCCCGGGAGCTGGAGTGGCTCGCCCGGTCGGCGGCGGCCTTCTCGGCGCGCGGTGACCGGGTGCGGCAACGTTCCTTCGGGGTGCTCCGGGCGGCGCGGGAGAGCGGTCGGGCGTCGCACGACGACGACAGCCAGTACGTGGCTCGCAAGACGGCGGGGGACGGACGACGCGCGCGGCGGGACCAGTGGTTGGCCGAGGCCCTGGGCAACGACGCCCCGGTGCTGCGGGGCGAGAACGGCACGGAGCGGGGTGGCGAGGCGCCGGGACGGGCCACGGAGGGCGGCCCGCGGCCGCTCGCGACGGCGATGGACCGGGGGCTGGTGCGGGAGGAGCAGGCCCGGGTGGTGCTCGCTGCGGTGGAGGACCTGCCGGAGAGCCACGACGCCGCGGTGAGGCGACGGTTCGAGGCCGAGCTGGGCGAGAAGGCCCAGCAGCTGACACCGCGCCAGCTGCGGGTGGCCGCGCGCCGTCTGCTCGAGGAGTACGGGGTGCCCCGGGCGGAGGTCGAGCGCCGGCACGAGGGCCGCGTGCGCGAGCGCGAGGAGCAGTCCCTGGCCAGTGCCCAGTTCTGGATGAAGGACAACGGCGACGGCACGTGGTTCGGCCAGTTCACCCTCCCGGAGCTGCAGGCCCACATGCTCGACAAGGTCATCGGGGCGCTGGCCAGCCCGCGGCGTCGTGGCACCCCGGGGGCGGGTGTCGAGGAGGTGGTCGACTGGCGCCACGAGCGCGGGCGGGCCTTCGCGGAGCTCGTGGACCACCTGCCGGCCGACGAGCTGGGTGCCAAGACCAACGCCGTCGTGATGGTCATGACCGACCTCGAGACCCTGCGGGGCGAGACCGACCGCGCCGGGGTCACCGACAGCGGGGCAGAGGTGAGCGCCGGGCAGGTGCGCCGACTGGCCGCCTCCGCCGGGATCATCCCCGTCGTCATGGGTGGGCCCTCGCAGCCGCTCGACCTGGGGCGGCAGACCCGGGTCTTCAGCACCTCGCAGCGTGCCGCCCTGGTCTCCCGGTACGACGCCTGCGCCGAGGAGCACTGCGACCGGCCGCTCGCCTGGTGCGAGATCCACCACGAACAACCCTGGGTGTCCACCACCTGGTCGGACGGGCGCTGGAGCGGACCACCGGGGCGGACGGACCTGCGGAATGCGATCCCCCTGTGCGGGCGACACCACCGGAGGCTGGCGGACCGGTCCTACCGCCACACCGTGGAGCGGGACGCGCACGGGCGAGCCACGGTGCGCTTCCACCTGCACCGGGAGCCGGCGCGCCGCGATCCGGCACCGCAGGTCCTGGCACCGGATGCTCCGACGCAGCGCGAGGCCGCCCGTGGGTAGCCTCAGGAGCGTGCTCAGCCCCGACCGTCCCCAGGCCCTCGACGACCCGACGCTGGGCCGTGCCCTGCCGCCGCTCGAGGAGCTCCTCGACGAGCTGGTCGTCGTGCAGCTCCCGCTGGTGGCGCGCTTCCGAGGGATCACCGTCCGGGAGACCGCCCTGGTGCGGGGGCCGCTCGGGTGGGCGGAGTTCGCGCCCTTCACCGAGTACGACGACGCCGAGGCCTCCCGCTGGCTGTCGGCGACGCTCGAGGCCGGGTGGTGGGGCTGGCCGGACCCGGTCCGCGAGGCGGTGGAGGTGAACGCCACCGTCCCGGCGGTCGAGGCCGGTCAGGTGCCCGGGGTCCTCGCGCGCTTCCCCGGCTGCACCACGGCCAAGATCAAGGTGGCCGAGCAGGGGGCGCTCGTCCAGGACGCCGCCCAGCTGGGTGGCGTGAGCGACCGCGCCGACCGGGCCCGGATCGCAGCGGCGCGGGAGGTGCTCGGCGAGGGCGCCGCGCTCCGGCTGGACGCGAACGGGGCCTGGTCGGTGCCCCACGCGCTGGACTTCCTGACCCGGTTGGCCGAGGACGGCGAGCGGCTCGAGTACGTCGAGCAGCCCTGCGCCACGGTCGAGGAGCTGGCCGACCTGCGGGAGGGGCTCGCCCGGCGCGGGGTGTCGGTGCGGATCGCGGCCGACGAGTCGATCCGTCGGGCGCAGGACCCCCTGCGGGTCAGGGAGCTGGCTGCCGCGGACGTCGTCGTGGTGAAGGCCGCGCCCCTCGGCGGGGTGAGCGCTGCCCGCCAGGTGCTGGACGCCGCGGGGCTGCCGGTGGTGGTCAGCTCCGCCCTGGAGTCGAGCGTGGGGCTGGCCTCCGGGGTGGCGCTCGCCGCCACGGTGCCTGCCCTGCAGGGAGCCTGCGGCCTGGGGACCGTCCGGCTCCTCGCCGAGGACGTGACCACCGACTCCCTGTCCCCGGTCGGCGGGCGGATCGACCTGCGTCGCGTGGAGCCCGACCGGCGCGTGGCGCTGGCCGCGCCGGAACGCCGGGAGTGGTGGGCGGACCGGCTCAGCCGGTGCCACCGACTGCTCCGTCGGGGTCAGATCGGGCGGAGGTCGTAGACCATGATCGCGATGAAGGTCACCGCGGCCACGAGCACCGCCCCGTTGATGGCCCCGCGCCGCACGAGCTGCCCACGCGTCGGTTCGGGAGCCTTGCGCCAGAAGGTCAGGCGGCGCCAGGTGCGGTCCTGGGCCTTCGGGTTCAACACCCCCATGAGGGACACCACGCACAGCAGGAGGCACAGGGCCACGAACAGCTTCGCTCCGGTGGGCACGGGCTCTCCTCGAGGGCGGTGGGGCGCGTGGGGTCAGGGTGTCACACGTCATCGGTGGGTCCGTGGCGTATCCCCAACTAGGATGCGGTCATGACCCAGCCACCCCCGGGCCCGACCGGTCAGTACGCCTACCACCCGCAACCTCACCCGCGGCGGAAGGGTCTGCTGCCGCTGATCCTCGGGGGGCTGACCCTCCTCGTGGGGACCCCGCTGGCCCTCTTCCTCCCCCTCGCGCTCGGCATGGGGGACCTCTTCGGTGCCGTCCTCGACCCGATCGAGCAGGGAGACACGCGCTACCTGCCCGGTGGTGAGGAGCGGGTCCTCTACGCCGCCACCACCGACACCAGCGGCGTCGAGCCCGGCCAGTGCCACGTCACCGGCCCCCAGGGCGAGGAGCTCGACCTCCACTCGGTGATCACCACCGACGTGCAGGACAGCGACTTCCTGTGGCGCTTCACGACCGCCGAGGCGGGGGACCACACCTTCGACTGCGGCGCCGACACCCCGATGGCCGTGGCCCCCGGGGACGCCGCCGACGGCGTGGTGACCTGGGCGCTGGTCGCCTTCGGCCTGGGCACCCTGGCCTTCCTGATCGGCCTGGGGCTCATCACCTGGGGCATCGTCCAGCTCATCCGGACCGGCAAGCGGACCGACAGCGGCCTCCAGCAGGGGCCCGGCGGCCCCGCCGGAGCGCACGGGCCCCGGGGTGCCGCGCAGGGCCCGACCGGTCACCCCGCCCCCGGGGCGGAGCCGTGGCAGCAGGCCGGTCAGGACGCCGCCCCGCTCCGGGGTGGCACGCCCACCGGCCCCGTCCACGCCGCGACCGGATCCACCCGGGACCCCCACCCCCTGCACGGCGTCACCGGCCGCCCGGCCCCGCAGTACGGCCAGTACGCGCCCGGCCACGAGGCGTCGAGCGGCACCAGCGGCGGCGAGGCCGGCAACGGTCGGGGGGACGGGAGCGGCCCGGAGGGCCCCCGGGCCGTAGACTGAGGGCTCTGACGCCGCCCCCTCCGGGCGGCCGTGCTGCTCTCGGCCCGATGGCCGGGCCACACCCACCTGGACCCCGCCCGCGCGCGGGTCACGTGTTCGAGGAGTCTCTGTGCCGACCGGCAAGGTGAAGTTCTACAACGCCGACAAGGGCTTCGGGTTCATCGGCGACGAATCCGGGGCCGACGTGTTCCTCGGCGCCGCCGCGCTGCCCGAGGGGGTCACGAGCCTGCGGGCCGGGACCCGGCTGGAGTACAGCATCGTGCAGGGCCGCAAGGGCAGCCAGGCCATGCACGTCCAGGTCCTCGACGCCCCGCCGTCCGTGCAGCGAGGGCGCACCCTGCGGGACCGGAAGCCGGCCGACGAGATGGCCGTCGTGGTGGAGGACCTCATCCGGCTCCTCGACGACGCCTCCAACCAGCTGCGTGCCGGTCGGTACCCCGACACCCGGCACGGCACCACCCTCGCCAAGGCCCTGCGGGCCGTGGCCGACCAGTTCGAGGCAGGACGCTGATGCCCACCCAGACCCCCACCCAGGGCGAGCGCAACCGTGCCGCCCGTGGTGACCAGACGCTGATGTCCGCTGTCGGCCGGGCCCGGGAGGCGCTCCACGGTGTGGCCGCCCCCGGCGCCGTGGGCGGCCACACCCAGGCCTACCCGGTGGCCGAACGCCTGGTGACGCACGTCTTCGAGTGCCTCCTGCCCGGTTACGTGGGCTGGCAGTGGGAGGTCACCGTCGCCCGTGCGCCGCGCAGCAAGCGGGTGACCGTCTGCGAGACGCACCTGGTGCCCGGTGACGGTGCGCTGCTCTCCCCGGAGTGGGTGCCCTGGGCCGAGCGCGTGCGCCCGGAGGACCTCGGTGCCGGTCAGGGTGGCACGGTCGAGGAGCCGCAACTGGTGCTGGTGGCCGCGCAGAACCTCTCCCAGGGCACCGCCGAGCGGCAGAGCGAGCTGATCCCCGCCGTGTGCGAGTGCTGCGACACGCACGGCTTCATCGTGCCGGTCGAGATCCGCCAGGAGGAGAAGGCCGGCGTCACCCGCCGCGAGCCCGACCCGCTGCCCCCGCCCCTGGTGGACGACTACGAGATCGAGCTCGTCGACCCGGCCGAGCTGCGTGCCGAGGAGGCGGTCCCGGAGTCCTCCGAGTCCGACTCCACCGCGGGGGAGACCAGCTCCGACGACCCGGCCGAGCAGGCTCAGCCGGAGGCGGAGACCGGCGAGGCCGCCGAGGGTGCGCGGTGAGCGCTCTGCTCGAGCGCACCTTCCACCTGGAGGAGCGCGGCACCACCGTGGCCCGGGAGGTCCGCGGCGGACTGGTCACCTTCTTCACGATGGCCTACATCATCGTGCTCAACCCGCTGATGATCGGCACGGTCGCCGACGGCACCGGCCAGTTCCTCGGCGGCGGGGACACCCCCAACATCGCGATGGTGGCCGCGGCGACCGCCCTGGTGGCGGGCGTCATGAGCATCCTCATGGGCGTGGTGGCCAACTACCCGCTCGCCCTGGCCGCCGGGCTCGGCCTCAACGCCTTCGTCGCCTTCGGGGTGGCCAGCCTGCCGGAGGTCACCTGGGCCGACGCGATGGGCCTGGTGGTCCTCGAGGGCCTCATCATCCTGCTGCTGGTGCTCACCGGTTTCCGGGAGGCCGTCTTCCGCGCCATCCCCGCCGAGCTCAAGACGGCCATCAGCGTCGGCATCGGCCTGTTCATCGCCTTCGTCGGCCTGGTCGACGCGGGCATCGTCCGCAAGCCGCAGGGCGGCCCGGTCCCGGTCGAGATGGGGGTGGGTGGCTTCCTCGCGGGGTGGCCGACCCTCGTCTTCGTCCTCGGCCTGCTGGCCATCGTGGTGATGATGGTGCGCGGGGTCCGGGGGGCGATCCTCTACGGGATCCTCGGCTCCACGATCCTGGCGATGGTGCTCGAGGCCGTCGTCGGCATCGGCGCCCAGACCGACGAGTCCGGCGAGCTGGTGAACCCGGAGGGCTGGGGGCTCAACGTCCCGAGCCTCCCGGAGACGATCGTGCAGGTGCCGGACTTCGGCCTGATCGGTGAGTTCAACCTGCTCGGCTCGTTCAGCTCCATCGGTGTGGTCGGGGCGATGCTCCTGGTCTTCACCCTGCTGCTCGCCGACTTCTTCGACACGATGGGCACGATGGTGGCCGTGGGGGCCGAGGCCGACCTGCTCGACGAGGAGGGCAACCCGCCGAACGCCCAGCGCATCCTGGTGGTGGACTCGCTGGCCGCCGTGGCCGGTGGCGTCGGCTCCATCAGCTCGAACACCTCGTTCATCGAGTCCGCCTCCGGCGTCGGCGAGGGTGCCCGCACCGGCCTCGCCAGCGTGGTCACCGGTGTGCTCTTCCTGCTGGCCACCTTCCTGGCCCCGCTGGTGAGCGTGGTGCCCTACGAGGCCGCCACCCCGGCCCTCGTGGTCGTCGGCTTCCTCATGATGCAGCAGGTCACCGGGATCCCCTGGGAGCGGCTGGACATCGCCGTCCCGGCCTTCCTGACGATCATCCTCATGCCCTTCACGTACTCCATCACCGCGGGCATCGGGGCCGGCTTCGTGAGCTACGTGGTCCTGCAGGTCGCCCAGGGGCGGGCCCGGCACCTCCACCCGCTCATGTGGATCATCGCGGTGATGTTCCTCCTGTACTTCGGCATCGATCCCCTCCGCGAGATGGCAGGTCTGTGATGAGTCATGAAACCCGACGAGTGATCGTCATGATCACGCTCGTGGCCCTGATCCTCGGGCCGATGGTGTTCGCCGCCTTCGGCTGAGTCGTCCCCGAGCGCGACACGGCCCGGAACCCCTCGGTGGGTTCCGGGCCGTGCCGCGTCCGCCGGGGTGCTCAGCGGCCGGACCCGGTGGGCTCGGGGCTGCTGGTGGGGGTGTCGCTGTCGGAGCTCCCTCCGCCCCAGCCGCTGCTGGAGGAGCTCCCTCCAGACCCTCCGCCCCAGCTGCTGCTGGAGGAGGAGCCCCCGCCCCAGCGGTTGCTGCTGGACCACGTCCGGGTGGTCTCGCTGACCACGCTCGGGGCGTTCGGGGCCGGGGTGGGGCGCGGGGTGGTCGAGGAGGGGCTGGACGAGCTGGTGGGGGTGCCCGGGACCGGCTCCTCGGCCGACGAGCTCCCGTCCTCGGACGGCCCCGACTCGCTGGCCTCCTCCGAGCCGACCGGGCCTCCCGTGTCCCGGGCGTCGGTCGACTCCTCGGCGGAGGGCGTCTCCTCCGCAGCCGGTGCCTCCCCGGCCTGCGAGGTGGTCGGGTCCTCCTCCTGGCCACCCGAGCAGCCGGCGAGGCCGAGCGCGAGCAGGGAGGCCGCCGCGAGGGCGGGCCGGACCGGTCGGGGCGGGAAGGAAGGAGACATGTCCCCACCCTGACAGACGGGAACCCGCCGAGGCACTGTGCCCGACGGGTTCCCGTCCATCGTGGTCCGACGCACCGGGTGCGCTCCGGTCAGGCGGGCTGCACCTCGCCGAGCTCGCGGGCCACGGACTGCGCGTGCTGCGCCCGGCGCAGCTGGTCCAGCGAGTCGGCCACCTCGCGGCGCAGGGCGGCCGGGGCGTCGGGGTGCTCCGCCAGCCAGCCCTCGGCCCGCTCGGCGTCGCCCTCGCCGCCGGGGAACATGCCGGGCACGATCCGCTCGGCGATCTCCATCGCGTGGTCGGCCCAGACGGACTCCAGCCGCTCGAAGTAGGCCGCGCCAAGCCATCCGAGCTCCACCTCGCGCAGCGGCTGGCGCAGGCCGGCGATGGTGGCGCTCACGTGGTCGTTGGTCATCGACAGCGGGGTGAGCAGCTGCTCCCAGGCCGCCTTCCGGGCGTCCTCGCCGGGCAGGGAGTGCACGGCCCGCAGGTGGTGCGTGATCGTCGCGTTGTCCCGCTGCCGCTCCAGCTCGGCGTCGAGCTCGGCCTCGGTGGCCTCCCCGATGGCGGCCAGGGCGGTCCACAGCTCCCAGCGGCGGTCGGACTCCAGCGTGAGTCCCTCGACCGGGCCGTGGCCGTCCGGCAGCTCGGCGCCGTCGAGCAGGGCCCGCAGGGTGGGGGCGGAGGCAGGGTCGCTGGCCGCGGTGGCGGCGAAGGCGCGGATCCACACCAGCTGGGCGTCGGACCCGGCTCCGACGGCCCGCAGGCGCTCCCAGCAGGCCTGCGCCCAGGCGCGGCGCCACGGGTCGCGCTGCTCGGCCGGCAGGTACTTCTCGATCGCCGCGCGGGCGTTGTTCGCCACGTTCTGCAGCATGCCGCCGTGGGCCTCCCCGCCCAGGTGGGCGATGGCGGCCTGCACGTACCGGGCGGGGTGCAGGCGGCCGTCGCGGGTGGCGTCCCACAGGGCCCACCAGGCCGCCGAGCGGGAGGTGTCGCCCTCCAGCGAGCCGAGGTGCTCCACCAGCGTGGTCAGCGAGGCGTCGTCCAGCAGGAGCTTGGCGTAGGTGAGGTCGCCGTCGTTGGGCAGCACGAGGTCGGGGGTCTCCCCACCCACCAGGTCGAGGCCCTCCACGCCGGCCAGGTCCACCGCGGCCTCGGCCAGGTCGAGCTCGGCGTATCCGGTCCGTTCCAGGCGGGCCGCGGGTCCGTCGCCCTGCAGGTGGTAGACGCCCACCCCGAGCCGGTGCGGGCGCAGCACCTCGCGCCCGGTCACCGGGTCGGTGCACTGCTGGGTGAGGCGGGCGGAGGTGACGCGCTCGCCGTCGCCGTCCTCCTGGCCGTCACCGTTGGTGCCCAGCTCGACGGCCAGCGAGGAGACACCCGCGGTCCGCAGCCAGGGGTCCACCCAGCCGTCCAGGTCGCGCCCGGAGGCCTCCTCGAGGGCGGCCAGCAGGTCCGGCAGGGTGGTGTTGCCGTAGGCGTGGCGCTCGAAGTAGAGCTTCGAGCCGGCGAAGAACTGCTCCCGACCCACGTAGTTCATGAGGTTCTGCAGCAGGGCGGCGCCCTTGGCGTAGGTGATGCCGTCGAAGTTCTGCCGCGCGGCCTCCAGGTCGTCGATCTCGGCGACGACCGGGTGCGTCGAGGGCAGCTGGTCCACCAGGTAGGCCCACAGCTTGCGGCCCACCGCGAAGGACACCCAGGCGTCGGTGAACTCGGTGGCGTCCGCGCTGGCCTGCGTGCCCATGAGCTCGGCGAAGGACTCCTTGAGCCACAGGTCGTTCCACCACTCCATGGTCACCAGGTCGCCGAACCACATGTGGGCCATCTCGTGGAGGATCGTGTTCGCCCGGGTGGCGCGCTGCGCCCGGGTCGGGGTCGAACGGAACACGTAGCTCTCGGTGAAGGTCACGCAGCCCGGGTTCTCCATGGCGCCGAGGTTGTACTCGGGCACGAAGACCTGGTCGTAGGTGCCCCACGGGTAGGCGACGTCGAAGGTGCGGTGGAAGAAGTCGAGCCCGGCGAAGGTGATGGCGAAGATCTCCTCGGCGTCGACGTGCTCGACCAGGCTCTGGCGCACCAGGAGCCCGACCTCCACCTCCAGCTGCTCGCCCGACGGGGTCGACCCGGTCCAGGTGCGGGCCGTCCGCTCGTACTGACCGGCGCACATCGCGCTGATGTAGGTGCTCAGCGGCAGCGTGGGCGCGAACTCGCGGCGCACCCCGGCCTCCACCGCGGTGTCGCAGACGGTGCCGGCCTCCACCGGGCTGGCGCTCGCCTCGTCGGTGTTCGCGCGCACCACCCAGTCGGCCGGGGCGGTGACCACCCAGGTGATGGCCGCCTTGAGGTCCGGCTGCTCCAGGGTGGCGTACACGCGGCGGGCGTCGGCCGGCTCGAAGTGCGTGTAGAGGTAGACGCGGTCGTCGGCCGGGTCGACGAAACGGTGCAGGCCCTGCCCGGTGCGCCCGAAGGGCGAGCGGCCCTGCACCACGAGTTCGTGCTCGCCCTCGGTCAGGCCGTCGATGCGAATGCGGGCGCCGTCGAAGGCGGCCGCCACGTCCAACGGCTGGCCGTCGAGGGTCACCGCGTCGACACCCCCGAGGTAGTCGACGAAGGTGCTCCCCGCCCCGCTGCGGAAGGTCAGGGTGGTGCTGCTCGCGTAGTCGGGGCAGTCGACCGTGCCGGCGGTGCGGACGTCGAGCTCGATCCGGTAGGCCAGCTCGCTGATGAGGGCGGAGCGCTCGGCGGCCTCCGTGCGGGCCAGGTTGCGCGAGCGGTGGGGAGCAGTCGGTCGGTGCGTCATGGGGCCAGTGTCACAGGCCCGTCAACCACGGGTGCGGGGCCCGGTGGTCCCGCACCGAGCAATGAAGAACGAACATCTAAGCCAGCAAGTGACTTAACAACCACGGGTGCGGGGCCCGGTGGTCCCGCACCGAGCAGGACCGGCGTGCGGGATCAGGGGGTGTGGATCGTCCCCTCGAGCGGCTCGTCGTCGGGGCGCGGGCCCGGCTGGCCGGGCTCGCCCTGCTCGCTCCCCTGCCCCTCGTACGGGCGTGGCGTCGCCTGCGGGCGCACCCGCTTGCGGGCCGAGAGGTCGGCGTGGCGCAGCAGCTCGCTGAAGGCCACGTCCACGTGCGGGTGGGTGGCCACCGGGGTGTCCCCGGAGAAGACCACGAACACGGGCCGGGAGTGCAGGAAGGTCTGCAGGTAGGAGCCGTCCACGACCGTCCGGGCGTGCTGGGTCGCGCGTCGCCGGGCCACCGTGGGGCCCAGCGGGGTGCGGTCCACCAGGGAGTCGGTCGACCGGGGTGTGGCGTCCGACATGCGGGTGGCGCCGGTGTCGTCCGGGCGGCGGCCGGTGCGTCGCTCGACCTCCTCCACGATGCCCGGGGCGTGCTTGCGGGCCTCCTGCACCACCGTCGGTCCGTACTTCTGGGCGGCACCGACGATGAGCGGGCCGTACTTGATGGCCTTCTGCACCATCCGCGGGTTCACCATCGTCTTCTCCTCACGGTCGCGACACGGGCGGGAGGCCCCGCCTGCTCGAGGGACCCGTCGACGGGGCCCTCCCTATGCTCAAGGCTATGGATCCCTCGGACCTTCCCGCAGACCGGAGCCGCCGCGTCCAGCGACTCGAGTACGCCGGTGAGGCGCTGGACGTCGACGCGCTGCCCACCGCGCCCTGGGCGCTCGTGGAGGACTGGGTGCGGGTGGCCCACGAGCGGGCCGTCTCCGGCACGTCCCGGGCCGGCGGGAGGCGCGTGGGTGCGCGGGTCGACGGGGTGGGGCCGACCGTCATCGAGCCGGCCGCCCTGGAGCTGGCCACGGTGGACGCGGAAGGGGCACCGGACGTGCGCACCGTCCTGTGCCGGGACATCTCCCCGGAGGGCCTGCAGCTGTTCACCTCCCTGGTCTCCGCGAAGGCGCGGCAGATCCAGCACGAGCCGCGGGTGGCCGTCACCTGGACCTGGCCGGGCATCTTCCGCGCCCTGCGCTTCCGGGGCCTCGCCGAGGAGCTGCCCCGGGACGTCGTGGACGAGTACTTCCGCAACCGCCCCTGGGGCGCTCGGATCGGGGCCCACGCCAGCCGGCAGAGCCACCCGCTGGAGAACCGGGACGAGCTCGTGGCGCGGGAGGCGGAGCTGGTGGCCCGCTGGCCCGACACCGGGGCGGAGACCGACGTGCCCACCCCGGAGCACTGGGGCGGGTTCCTCGTCCGCCCCACCTCGGTGGAGGTGTGGACCGGCCGGGTGAGCCGACTCCACGACCGCTGGCGCTGGGTGCAGCCGGAGGCCGTCGGCGGGACGGGTGGGCCCCGCCCCGGACTGCAGGGTGGGGACCTCGCCCCGCTCGACGACGACGCCGCCTGGACCCGGACGCTCCTGCAGCCCTGACGCCGGGCCCCTGCAGCCCTGACGTCCTCCGGAGCGCCCTGCCGTGTGGCGTTGTGGCCATTGCGCCGGCCTGCCGTGTGGCGTTCTGGTCACCAGGGCGGCCATTCCGTCACACGCGGCGGAGTCAGAGCGGCCGTTCCGTCACACGGGAAGCGTTGGGGCGCTCCGCGGCTCAGGCGTAGTCGGCCCAGATCCGCTGCTGGGCGGCGTCCACGGTCATCTCCCCGCCGTGCGGCAGCACCCACTGCGGGCGGGTGTGGCCGAAGGGCACACCGCTTACCACGATGGCGTCCGGGTTGTGCCGTTCCACCACCTCGCGGACCGCGTCGGCCACCTCCTGCCGGTGTGCGGCGCGCGTGGCCGGCGAGGGCACCGACTCGTGGTTCGACGACGCGGGGCGGGCCAGGAGCACCGCCCCAGCGGACTCGATCAGACCCCGCTGGGCCAGGGCCTCCAGGTTGCGGGCCAGGACGTGGGCGGGGGTCACCTCCTCGCTGGTCTCGAGCAGGAGCACGCCGCCGGCCAGGTCCTCGGCCGTCACGTCCAGCCGGCCGGCGAGCGCGATCATGGGGAACACTTCGAGGCAGCCGCCCCAGGTGCGCCCGGTGACCACGCGCTGCGGCCCGGACCACTCCCACGGCTCGGTGGTCTCGCGTTCCCCGTAGGAGGTGAGGGCCTCCGGGGACTCCCAGCGCACCCCGAAGTCCTCCGACTCCCCGGGCTCGGTGATCTCCAGCCGCTCGCCGGTGAGCAGGGCCGCGCGCAGCGAGGCGGCGTGCACGGCATCGACACCGGGCCCGGCGCCGAGGTGCACCTGGGTGGAGCCACCGTGGAAGGCCGCTACTCCCGCGGACCAGAGCCACTGCAGCAGGTTGGTGTTGTCGCTGTAGCCGAGGAGGGGCTTGGGAGCGGCCCGCACCAGCTCGGGGTCCAGCAGGCCCGTCACGCGCACCTGGTCCTCCCCGCCGATGGTCGCCAGCACGGCGCGGATCGACGGGTCGGTGAAGGCCGCCACGAGGTCTCGGGCGCGGTCGGCCGGGTGGGCGCCCAGCTCGCGCGTGGTCGGGTACTCCACCGGCTCCAGCCCGGTCAGCGTGCGGAGCCGCTCCATCGCCTGCTCGTGCACCGCCGGGGCGACGGCGGGGGCGGCGAAGGAGGGGGAGAGGACCGCGATGCGGTCCCCGGGGCGGGCCTTGGGCGGTTGGACGAGGGGGCGCATGGCTCATGCTGGCAAGTCGCCGACGAACCGGTCGTGTGAGGCTGGCCTAAGCCACTGTCACCCCCTCCCCGTAGACTGCGCGGACAGCAGGCGGACCGGAAGGCGTGCACAGCCGTGAGTGACCTCATCGACACCACCGAGATGTACCTCAAGACGATCTACGAGCTCGACGAGGAGGGCATCCCGGCCCTCCGCGCGCGCATCGCCGAGCGCCTCGGGCACTCCGGCCCCACCGTCTCCCAGACGATCGCCCGGATGGAGCGCGACGGCCTCGTGACCCTCGCCCCCGACCGGCGCCTCCACCTCACCGACGAGGGGCGCACCCTGGCCGTGCGCATCGAGCGCAAGCACCGCCTCGCCGAGCGCCTGCTCGTCGACATCATCGGGCTGGAGTGGGAGTACGTCCACGAGGAGGCCTGCCGCTGGGAGCACGTCATGAGCGACCGGGTCGAGCGCAAGATCCTCGCCCTGCTGGAGAACTCCGCCGAGTCGCCCTACGGCAACCCCATCCCCGGCCTGGCCGAGCTCGGCGGGGTGGACGGCAAGACCTTCCGGGACGGCGTCGAGATGCTCACCGACGTCGTGAAGGACGGCCACCAGACTGTCTTCGTCCGCCGCATCGGCGAGCCGGTGCAGGTCGACGGGGAGGCGCTCGCACTGCTCACCGAGGCCGGGGTGCTGCCGGGCGAGCGGGTCGAGGTGCGCCTCGAGGGCGACCGGTACGTCGCCCGGGGGCTCCGGTCCTCCTCCGCCCCCGGCGTCTCCCTGCCCCGGGAGACGGCCGACCACGTCTTCGTGAGCCGGGTCGGCACCGACACGCCGGCCCCCCGGTCCCCCCAGGAGAGTTGATCCCCAGGTGCTCATCGCCCTCGGCGTCCTGACCGTCTTCGCCCTCACCGCCCTCACGGGCTTCTTCGTGGCGCAGGAGTTCGCCTACGTCTCCGTCGACCGGCACGAGCTGCGGACCCTGGCGGACGGGGGCGACGAGCGTGCCGACCGGGCCCACGCCCTGACCGGTCGCCTGTCCTTCCTGCTCTCGGGCGCCCAGTTCGGCATCACCGTGACCGCGCTGCTCGTCGGGTTCGCCGCCGAGCCCCTCATCGGCAACGGTCTGCGGGAGCTGGTCGGGGCGGAGGCCGCGTCCGCGGTGGCCGTCACGACCGCCATCTCGCTGGGCGTGATCGTCTTCTCGACGATCGTCCAGATGGTGCTCGGCGAGCTGGGGCCGAAGAACCTGGCGATCGCCCGGGCCGTCCCCGTGGCCAAGGCGCTGGCGGCCCCCACCGAGGTCTACCTGAAGCTGGTCGGCCCGCTGGTCCGCTTCTTCGACGACTCCGCCGCGTGGATGCTGCGGAAGGTCGGCATCGAGCCGGTCGAGGAGCTGGAGGCCGGGGCCACCCCGGAGGACCTGCAGCGCATCATCGACCAGTCCCACGCCAGCGGCCTGCTCGACGACGAGCTGCAGGACCTGCTGGACCGTGGCCTGGCCTTCCGCCACCGCACCGTGGGCGAGGTGATGACCCCGCGGGTGGAGGTCGAGACGATCAGCGCCGACGAGTCCGTCGCCGCCCTGGTCGACCTGCTGGCGAGCGGGCACAGCCGCTACCCCGTCTACGGGCGGGACATCGACGACATCGTGGGTGTGGTGGGCATCTCGGACGTCATCACCGTGCCGCTGGAGGAGCGTGACGAGACGACCGTGAAGAAGGTCGTGGACGAGGCGGTCTTCCTGCCCACCTCTCTGGGGGTCACCAAAGCGCTGGAGGAGATGCGCAGCCGTCACCGCCAGACCGTGGTCGTCGTGGACGAGCACGGTGGCTTCGCCGGGGTGGTCTCCTTCGAGGACATCGCGGAGGAGGTCGTCGGCGACATCCTCGACGAGGACGACGAGGAGGAGTCGCCCGCCACCGAGCGTGCCGACGGCACCTGGGTGCTGCCGGCCAACCTGCGGCTCGACGAGGTGCAGAAGTTCACCTCCATCGACCTGCCGCAGAGCGAGGACTACGACACCCTCTCCGGGCTGGTCCTCAAGACCCTCGGCCGGGTCGTGGAGGTCGGGGACGTCGCCGAGATCTCCTGGGTGGTGCGGGACGGCGAGGGCTCCGCGATGCGCGCCCGCACCTCCTTGGAGGTTGTGTCGGTGGAGCGCCACGTGCCCGGCGAGGTGCTCCTCGCCCCGGTCGTCGTCGACGAGGCGGAGGAGGTGGCCTGATGGGGGACGTCGAGAAGCTCCTGCTGTCCGTGCTGCTGCTGGCCCTCAACGGGTTCTTCGTGGCGGCCGAGTTCGGGATCATGGCGGCCAAGCGCCACCGGCTGGAGGAGAAGGCCGCCGCCGGTGGCCGGGCCGCCCGGGCCGCCGTGGCCTCGTCCAAGGAGCTGAGCCTCATGCTGGCCGCCAGCCAGCTCGGCATCACCCTGGCGACCCTCGGCCTCGGTGCGATGGCCGAGCCGGCCATCGCCCACCTGCTGGAGCCGCTCTTCCACGCGGTCCACGTGCCCGAGCAGCTGATCCATCCGATCGCCCTGGTCATCGCCCTGACCTTCGTGACCTACCTGCACATGGTGGTCGGGGAGATGGCGCCGAAGTCGTGGGCCATCGCGCACCCGGAGACCGCGGCCATCGCCATCGCCCTGCCCTTCCGGGCCTTCGCGATGCTCACCAAGCCCTTCATCTGGCTGCTCAACGAGTGCACCAACCTGGGACTGCGGTTGTTCGGGGTGGAGACCGTGGACACCATCGAGGAGGAGCACGGGCCGGCCGAGCTGCAGCGCCTCATGTCCAGCTCGCAGGAGTCCGGCATGCTCCCGGACGAGGACGCCCGGCTGCTGGCGGGTGCCTTCCGGCTGGAGAACGAGCGCCTGACGAAGGTGGTGCGACCGCTGCAGGAGCTCGTGACCATCGACGTGGGCGCCACCGCCCAAGAGGTCGAGCGGATCAGCCGGGAGACCGGGCGCTCGCGGCTCATCGTCACGCACGGCGACCGGTACGTCGGCCTGGTGCACATCCGGGACGCGGTGCTGGCGCTGGCCACCGGGAGGAACCCGGGCGTCGTCGAGCTGCGGCAGCAGATGCCGACGCTGCGCCGGAACCTGCCGCTCATCGATGCCGCCGCCCAGATGCGGGCGCACCGGGCCCAGCTGGCGATGGTCGCCGATCCCGCCGGCCGGAAGGTCGGCATGGTGGCGCTGGAGGACATCCTCGAGCAGATCCTCGGCCAGTTCGACGACGAGACCGACGAGCTCGTGCAGGCGGCCGGGGCCCTGCGGCGGCTCCGCTGAGCGTGCTGCGGACCGGTGCGCTGGTGGCCCTCGGGGGAGGGCTCGGGGCGCTGGGGCGGGTGCTGCTCGGCGAGGGGCTGAGCGACGGGCCGGCGGTGTTGGTGGTCAATCTGCTGGGGGCGCTCCTGCTGGGGGTGGCTGACGCCCGCTGGCGAGGGCGGCGCCCTCTGCTCCTGGCGCTCGCGGGGACCGGCGCGCTGGGGGGCTTCACCACGGTGAGCGCGTGGGCGGCGCTGATGGCCGGCTCCTGGTCCTGGTTCTGGGCCGGGCCGCTGCTGCTGGCGGCGGGCGTGGTGCTCGCGCTGCTGGGCCTGCGACTCGGTGGGTGCCGGCCGGACGGGGAGCGGCGGGCGTGCTGAGCGGGCAGGTGCTGCTGTGGGTCCTCCTGGGTGGTGCCGTGGGTGCGGTGCTGCGCTGGGCGGCCGACCGGGCGGGGGCTCGGTGGTCCCCGCGGTTCCCGGAGCTGGGCGTGCTCGCCGCGAACGTGGTGGCCTCGTTCCTCCTGGGCTGGGTGCTGGGCGGGGAGCTGCTCCTGTCCGATCGCGCCCTGGCGGCCGGCGAGGGGTTCGCGGCACCGCTGCGGGGCGGGCGGCACTGGCTGGTGGGGGCGGGTCTGGCCGGGGCCCTGAGCACCTTCTCCTCGGCGGTGGTGCAGATCGCTCGGCGGCTGCTGGCTGGGCACCGGGTGGTGGCCGGGGGGTTGTTCCTGGCCACCTGGCTGCTCTGTGCGGGGGCCGCCCGGGTGGGGGCGTGGGTGGCGGTCGGTGGCCTGTGACCGGAGGTGGGTGCGGAACGGCCCGCCCACAGGGGCCGGGACGTCGGGGAGAAGTTGTCGGGGGCCTGACCTAGGTTGAGGCCGGACGGAAGGAGGGCCCGTGAGGTTCGTGCAGACCAGTGACTGGCAGTGGGGGATGACGCGGCGGTGGCTCGGCCCCGAGGACCAGGCGCGCTACACCCAGGCCCGCAACGACGCCGTGGTCCGCGCCGGGGAGGTGGCAGCGGAGCACGACTGCGCCTTCATCGTGGTGGCCGGCGACGTCTTCGACTCCAACCAGCTGCGCCCGCAGACGGTGCGACGCGCCATGGAGGCCCTGCGGCGCGTCCCGGTGCCCGTCTACCTGCTGCCGGGGAACCACGACGCCCTGGATGCCGCGTCGGTCTACGACTCGCCGACCTTCGCCGAGGCGGGGCTCGAGCACGTGCACGTCCTGCGGGACAGCACGCCGGTCGAGGCGGCCCCGGGGGTGGAGCTCGTGGGGGTGCCGCTGCACTCGAACACCCCGCACGAGGACGTGGTGGCCCCGGTGCTCGACGCGCTCGAGCCGGCCCCTCCGGGGGTGCGGCGGGTGCTCGTGGCCCACGGGCAGCTGCGGGTGCTCGACCCGGGGAACCGCGTCTCCGCGCTCGACGAGACCCGCCTGCGCCGTGCGCTGGACGAGGGCGTCGTCCACTGGGTGGCCCTGGGGGACCGCCACAGCCGCTGGGCCGATCCGGAGTCCGGGCGGATCCACTACTCGGGGGCCGTGGAGGTCACCGACTTCCGCGAGGAGCTCCCCGGGGACGTCCTCGTGGTCGACCTGGGCGAGGACGGGCAGGACCCGTCGATGACACCGGTGCACGTGGGCAGCTGGTCCTTCCTGCAGGTGCGTGAGGAGCTCACCGGGCTGGAGGACGTCCGGCGGCTGCGGGCCCGGTGGGAGCAGCTGGTGGACAAGGAGCGCACGGTCATCCGCCACGCGCTGAGCGGCACCCTCACGCTCACCGAGGACGCCGAGCTGCAGGACTTGCTGGAGTGGGCGCAGGACACCTTCGCCGCCGTGACGGCCTGGGAGCGGCACACCGACGTGGCCGTGGTGCCGGAGGACGCCGAGCTGGCCGACATCGGGGTCGGCGGGTACGTGGGACGGGCGGCGGAGGACCTGCGGGCGCTCGCCACGGACGGGGCGTCGGAGCGGTCGGCGGTCGCCGCCGACGCGCTGCGCCTGCTCCACCGCTACGCACGAGGAGGGGAGCGCGCATGAGGGTCCACAGCATCGAGGTGCAGGACTTCGCCGGGATCGAGCACTACCGGCTGGAGCTGCCGGAGCGCGGGGTGGTGGTCCTGGAGGGCCCCAACGAGGCCGGGAAGAGCACCCTGGTCCGAGCCCTGGACATGCTCCTGGCGGAGAAGGACCGGGGCCGCAACCGGCGGGTCCGGGAGGCGCAGCCCATCGGCCGTGACGTGGGCCCGCGGGTGTCGGCCGAGCTGACGGTGGGGGACCACCGCTTCCGGTACACCAAGCAGTGGCTGCGGGGGGTCATGACGGAGCTCCACATCAGCGAGCCCCGGACCGAGCAGCTCAGCGGCGACCAGGCCCACGAGCGGGTCCTGGGACTGCTCGCGGAGCACGGCGACGAGTCCCTCCGCCGGGTGCTCCAGCTGGTGCAGGAGGGGGACCTGGACGTCACCGGGCTGGACGCCTCCCGCACGCTGGCCGCAGCCCTGGACGCGGCGGCCGGGGGCGACCCCGCCGACGACTCGGGGGAGGCCGAGTCGCTGCTGGAGCGGGTGGAGACGGAGTACGGCCGGTACTGGACCGCCCGCCGGGGGGAGGCCACCGGGGAGCTCGCCACGGTGCGGCGGGAGCTGGCTGCCGCCCGGGAGCGGGAGTCCGCTGCCCGGACCGCGGTCGCGGAGGTCGAGGGCGAGGTGGAGCGGGCGGCCCGGCTCGGCGAGGAGGAGCAGCGGGCCCGGGAGACCGCCGAGCGGGCGACCGAGCGGTGGGCCGGGCTCCAGGAGCGGTGGGCCGCCACCGAGGCTGAGCGGGCCGAGCTGGAGCGAGCGCGGGAGCAGCGGGAGCGGGCCGAGCAGGACCTGCAGCGGGCGCGCCGGGACCACGACCAGCGGGTCCGGCTGATCGCGGAGGCCGAGCGGGCCGAGCAGGAGCAGGAACGTGCCGCCCAGGCCCTCCGGGAGGCGGCCGAGCCCCTGACCTTCGTGGAGGAGGAGCTGCGGGAGGCGCGGGAGGCCGAGTCCTCCGCCCGCGAGGCGGAGGCGCGGGCCCGGGCGGCGACGCGGTCGGCCGAGGGGCGCGAGGCGGTGGCCCGGGCGGCTGCCGAGCACGCCTCCCTGGCGGAGACCGTGGCCCGGATCGAGGCGCTCGAGGAGAAGCAGCGCGGGATCGAGCGGGTCCTGGCCGGGGCACGCGTGGACGGCG
Source organism: Kytococcus aerolatus (assembly GCF_900187395.1). Taxonomy (GTDB): domain Bacteria; phylum Actinomycetota; class Actinomycetes; order Actinomycetales; family Dermatophilaceae; genus Kytococcus; species Kytococcus aerolatus. The sequence continues at coordinate 1,039,727 of NZ_FYEZ01000001.1, read as the reverse complement.
AGGCCCTGCGGCGCATCACGGCGGCCGAGGACGCGGTGCGCGCCGCGGTGGCCGGGCGGGACGCCGCGAGCCCGCGGGTCGAGATCACCGGTGACCCGGCGGGTGAGGTCCGGGTCGACGGGAGCGTGGTGGGGAGCGTGGACCTGCCGTGGGGGGCGACGGTCCACAGCGCGACGGTCATCGAGCACCAGGGCCTGCGGGTGCGGGTGGTGCCGCCGGAGGGTGTGGACGACTCGGAGGTGGACTCCGCGCGGCACGCGCTCGCCAAGCTGCTGGAGGAGCTGGGGGCCGAGAGCCTGACGGATGCCCACCGTCTGCACCACGAGCTGGCGCGGGCGGAGGCCGAGCAGCACGACCTGGCCGCCCGGCTCGAGGCGGCGCGGGCCGGGCGGACCCTCTCCGAGTGGCGGGCTGACGCGGAGGCTGCCGCGGCCCTGCTGGCACAGGCCGACGAGGCCGCTCGGGGGGACTCCGGGCAGTCGGGTGCCGACACCTCGTGGGCGGAGGTCCGAGCGGCCCTGGAGGAGGCCCGGAGCGAGGAGGAGCGCCGGCGACAGGCGGCTGCGGAGGCCACGGCCCGCGTGGCGGCCCGGCAGGAGGCCGCCGGCTCCCGGCGAGAGGCGCACAGCCGGGCAGAGGCCGCGCACGGAGCGGCGCAGCGGTCGCACGAGCTCGCGGCCGAGCGTCTCGCGCAGGAGCGGCAGGACCGTCCCGACGAGGCGCTGACCGCGGCCGTGGAGGAGCTCGAGCAGGAGCTGGAGCGGGCCGCCGAGCAGGAGACCGCCCTCGTCGAGCGGCTGGGGGACGCCGGGCCCTCGTTGGCCGACGACCTGGAGTCGGCCCGGGCGGCTGCGGAGCGCTCGCGCGCCCGTCTGGCGGAGGCCCAGGAGGCCCGGGTCCGCATCGAGGCGACGCTGGAGACGCTGGGGCGGGAGGGGCGCGCCGAGGACCTCTCGGCCGCCGAGGCCGAGCTGGAGCACGCCGCTGCCGAGGCGGCCCGGGTGGAGGCCCGGGCGGCCGCGGTGCAGCTCCTGCGCGAGACCCTGCACGCCCGGCGTTCGGAGGCCCAGGCCAGCTATGTCCGCCCCTTCCGGGAGGCCGTCGAGGAGCTGGGGGCGGTCCTCCACGGGGAGGGCTTCGCGGTCGAGGTCGCCCCCGATCTCACGATCACCGAGCGGACCCTGGGCGGGCGGCCCGTCCCGGTGTCCCAGCTGTCGACCGGAGCCCGCGAGCAGCTGGCGGTGCTCACCCGGTTGGCGGTGGCCCGGGTGGTGGACCCGGTACAGGGCGTCCCGGTGGTGCTCGACGACGCGCTGGGTTGGACCGACCCGAACCGGCTGCTGCGGATGGGGAGGGCCCTGGAGCGTGCCGGCCGGGACAGCCAGGTCCTGGTGCTGACCTGCACGCCCGGTCGGTACGACGGGGTGCCCAGCGCCCACGTGGTGCGGATCGACGAGCTGCGGGTCGGAGCCACGGGGTGAACCTTCTCACCCGGAGCCTGCGCAGGGCTGCGGGCCACCGGGTGGTCCACTAGCGTGAGGGCAGGCCCTCGCCGCGGCGAGGGGTCCCGGCCGGGCCCTCCGACCGGGACCACGACGTCCACCCAGGAGGTAGACATGACCGACGACCAGAAGCGCATCAGCGCCCAGCGCGAGATCCCGGCGTCCACCGAGGCCCTCTTCGAGGTGCTCTCCCTGCCGGAGAAGCACGTCGCCCTGGACGGCTGGGACACCGTGCGCGGGCTCGACCACGGTGACCGCATCACGGAGGTCGGTCAGGTGTTCACCATGAACATGGAGGCCGAGCACATGGGCGGCCAGTACCAGACGGACAACCACGTCACCGGGTACGAGAAGAACCAGCGCCTCGCCTGGAAGACGGCCCCGGCCGGCACCCAGCCCCCGGGGTGGGAGTGGATCTGGACCCTGGAGGCCCAGGGCCCGGAGTCGACGCTCGTGACGGTCACCTACGACTGGAGCGAGGTCACCGACGAGGCCCTGCTGGAGAAGGTCGGCTTCCCGCTCGTTCCGCAGGAGGCCCTCGAGGACTCGCTGGGCCGCCTCGCCGCCGAGGTTGGCTGAGCGGATCGGGGCGGGGGCTTCCCTCAGGGTCCTCCCAGCGGGACCTCCTTATGCTGGGTCCTCTCACCGACCCCCGGAGGACTGATGGACCCCAGCACGCCCGCCGAGAGCCCGCAGGGCCAGCCCCCTGCACCGGTACCGGTCGACGCCCTCGGCGTCGGCGGTACCGAGACCCCGGTGCACCACCTGCCAGACCTGGAGCAGATCGCCCCCCACCGAGGGCCCGGTGCCCTGCGCTACAGCGCGCCGCTGCCCAACGGGGTGCCGATGGAGACGCTCTTCATCAACCGGGGCGAGGAGTCGCGCACCCTGCTCGTGGGCCTGCACGGCTCCACCGACCGCAACAAGTACACGCTGCCGCGCTTCGAGTGGCTCCGGACCGTGGCCGAGCGCAGCCCGCACAGCGCCCTGTTCATCTCGGATCCCACGCTCGCCAGCGCCCCCACCCTGCGGTTGGCCTGGTACACCGGCTGGCGCGACCTGGACCTGACCCCCTTCCTCGCCGAGCAGGTCCGCCGGGCCGCGGCGGCCTGCGGTGCCGACGAGATCGTCCTGCTGGGCAGCTCCGGAGGCGGCTTCGCGGCCATGCAGGTCGCCACCCTGCTGCCGGACAGCCTGGCGGTGGCCTTCAACCCGCAGGCGTCCATCGCCCGGTACACGCCGCAGGCGCAGGTGTCCTACCTGAAGCACGTCATGCCGCACCTCGCCGAGGAGCTGCGACCCGCCATCGACGCCGGTGACGACTGGTCCGCCCAGGCCCTCGGGACCCGTGCCTCGCTCATCGAGCGCTACACCACCGAGCAGCCGAACTTCGCGGTCTACGTCCAGAACCTCAACGACGACACGCACATCGAGCGCCACTACGGGGCCTTCCGTGACGCCGTGGGGCACGGCCCGAACCGGGGGCGCCTCGACCTCGTCGAGTACGAGGGGCAGGCGGGGCACGGTCCGCCCGGTGCCGGCCGACTCCTCCAGGCCATCGAGGACGGCCTGGTGTGGCGCCGGGAGGCGCTCGCCCGCGAGGCCGGCTCCGTCGCCTGACCCGGCGCCTCCCCCCGGGCGGCGGACACGGTGCCCCACCCAGGGGGCTGACCGGGCGTCGTCCTCGCCGCGTCCGCGGCGGGGGCACGCACGGTGCACGAAAAGCACGGATCCCCGCCAGGGCGGGCCGATTTCGGCGTCCTGGCGGGGATCCCGAGGGTGTGCCCCCGGCAGGATTCGAACCTGCGACACCTTCTTTAGGAGAGAAGTGCTCTTCCCCTGAGCTACGAGGGCGAGGCGTCACAGTGTACGAGGTGTGACCCAACTACCCTGCTGGGGTGAGCACCTCCCCCGAGCAGTCCTACGCCATCGCCAGCGCCACCGTGACCCGGTGGTCGTCCGCCCTGGCCGATGCCGGCGGCCGCAACAGCCTCATCTGGGGCACGCCGCCGGGGATGCGCCTCGACCTGGTCACCGCCCACCCCGGTGGCGTCGCCAAGCTGCTCTCGGGGCAGCCGGTGACGCTCACCGAGCTGGTCCGCACCCCGGGCCCTCGCGCCCACGCGATGGAGGTGCTCGCCGCCATCGCCGACCGGGCCGCCGAGCTCGACGCCGACTGGGGGCTGGCGACGAGCTTCGTCTCGTCGGGGACGGCCACCTGGGACGTGCCCGGGACCCGCGCCCCCTCGGCGCCGGTCGTGCTGCGCCCGGTGCAGGTGCGGCACACCGACCGGTCGCGCACGGAGATCGAGCTGGTCATCACCGGGGTGCCCGAGGTGAACCCCGCCCTGCTGCGCTTCCTGCGGGTCTCGCACGAGGTGGACCTCGACCCGGTGGTGCTGGCCGAGATGGCCGACCGGCTCCACGCCCGCACCGACCAGCCCCTGCTGCACCACCTGGAGTCGCTCTGCCGGGCCGTCCCCGGTTTCCTGGTGCGCCCGGGGCAGGCGGTGGCCAGCCTCACGCTGGCCAAGGACGCCGCCATCGCCGACGTGGCGGCGGTGGCCGAGCGGTCCAGCCGGCCGCTCGGCCTATTGGCTGCGGGGACGGGGCGCAGCAGCACCAACCCGGTCGCCCCGAACCTCCCGGCGCGGGCCGGTGTGAGCAGGCCGATGGTCTGCACCCTGGACGCCACGCAGCTGCGGGTGGTCGACCTGGTGGCCGCCGGACAGGACCTCCTCGTCGAGGCCCGGCCGGGGACGGGACGCACCAGCCTGCGCTCGGCCCTGGTCGCCGACGCGCTGTCCCAGGGGCGCACCGTCCTCGTGGGCGCCGCGGACCGCACGGTCCGGCAGGAGGTCGCGGCCGTCATCGACAACTGGGTGGGCGGTGCGGTCCCGGTGGTCTGGGACGCCCCCCGGACCCGGCAGGAGCGGGCCGACCAGCACGACGCCCTCGTGGCGGGGCTGGACCTCCTCGTCGCCGGGCGCGGGGGGATCGAGGTGGAGCCGGCCGGGTCGGGACGGGCGGGCTCCACGAGCATGGGGAGCTCCCCGGGGGCGGTGCGGGACGGGGGCGAGGGTGCGCCCCGGGGCACCCTCCGGGGCGACGGCCGCCAGGCCGACCTGGCCGCCGCCTTCGCCCGCCCCCTGGGACGGGCCTCGATGGTGCACACCAAGCGTCACCCCTGGGGCGTGAGCATCCACGACGTCTACCAGCGTCTGGCGGAGCTGGCCGCCGGGCCGACCCCTCCGCGTCTCACCGCGCGGCTGCCGCAGAACGTGCTGAGCGCCACGACGGCCGCCGACCTCCCCCATCTGCAGGAGGAGTTCACCGAGCTGGCCGAGCAGGGTGCCTGGGTGGAGCGGAGCCATGCCGACCCGTGGTTCGGGGTGCAGGTGGAGACCGCCGAGCAGGGGCGGGAGCTCGTCGCGACGGCCGAGTGGCTGTCCGCCGGGGGTGCTCTGGGCAGGGTGCGCTCCGATGCCGCGGAGGTCGCGACCGGTCTGGGGCTGCCTGCTCCGAGCACGGTGGCCGATGCCGTGCCCCTGCTGCGTCTGGCCCGGGGTCTGCGCACGGCGGTCCGCCGATTCGGGGAGGAGGTCCTCACCGAGGATCTCGACCTGTGGTCGGCCGCGCACGGCGGTCGTGGTGAGGCCCAGGTGAACACGCTGCAGGCCGGGCGGGTGCGCAGCCGGGTCCGGAAGCTGCTGCAGGAGCGGGGCACCACGCCACAGGGTGGTCCGGCCGAGGCGGTGGAGCAGGCCCTCGAGGCGCTGCGCCGCTGGCAGACCTGGCCCGGCCGGGAGGGCTCGGCGTCACCGGTTCCCCCGGGGTCGGAGCTCGACGACCTCCTGGCGCACGTGCACCGCGTCCACGACCGGGTGGTGGACTTCCAGGGCCATCTCTCGGGCACCACGGAGGGGGACGATCTCCTGGACACCGAGCTCTCGGCCCTCGAGGAGCGGATGGCCCGGCTGGCCGCCCGTCCGGAGCGGGCCGAGGTGCTCCACGAGGTCTCGCCGCGCTGGCGGCAGCTGCACGGCCGGGGGTTCGGGGCCGTGCTCACCGAGTTCTCGCGGCGTGCGGTGCCGGCCGAGCAGGTTCCGGCGGAGGTCGAGCACATCTGGTTGCGGGCGCTGCTGGAGGATTTCCGCTCCGGGGAGGCCGACCTGGGGAGTAGTCCCCGCGAGGACGCGGAGGAGGACGCCGAGATCCTGGAGCAGGTGCGCTCCGAGGGGGAGCGCACCGCCCGGCAGGACGTGGCCCGGGGCGTCGCCCGGCGCCGGGAGGAGCTGCGGCACTCGCGGCGGGCCATGGCCCTCCTGGAGGCGGCGCGACGCGAGGGTCCGTGGGGCCTCCACGAGTGGTGGCGCCGGGCGCCGGAGGTGATGAGCGCGCTGACCCCGGTGGTCACCGCCTCGCCGTGGGTGGTGGCTGCCGCGCTGCCCCCCTCGCCCTCGGTGGACCTGGCCCTCGTGGACGACCTGACCCGCCTCTCCACGGCGCGCGCGGCCGGCATCCTGGCGCGGGCCCGCGCAGTGGTCGGCTTCGGTGACACCGAGCTGCCGACGCCGCTGGAGCCGCAGGCCAGCACCCCCGGGGGCAGCCTCGGCCTGGCCCACGGGGAGAGTGCGTGGGAGACCCTCTCCCGCCGTGTGCCGCACATCGCCCTGAACGCCGTGTGGCGGCCGCTCTCGGCGGACCTGGACCCGCGCCTCCCGGGGCGGGCGCCGTTGACGGCCGTGCCGGGCACGAACGAAGGGGACCGTGACCTCTGGGTGGTGGAGCAGGCCTCCGTGCCGGAGACCGTCTGGGAGCTGGTGCGCAGCACCCTGGTCCGGCCCTCCGGGGTCTGGTCGGTCCTGGTCAGCCCTCCCACGGACACGCAGGCCCAGTTCTGGGCCGACTGGCTCGGTGCGCGCCTGGAGGAGGACGGGTGGTCCGAGGAGGTCGTGCGCCAGCTCACCGTGCTGCCCTGGCACCGCGCGGGGCGGACCAGCGCGGACGTGGTGGTCGTCCTGGCCGACGGCCACGGGGGAGCGCTGGGGCAGTCCGTGGCGGCGCCCGGCTCCGACGAGAAGGTCCTGCTCCCGCTCCGCCGAGCGCGGCGTCGGAGCCACCTGGTGGCCACCGAGGGCACCTGGGAGGAGCTGCGCGGCGCACGGTCCGTGCCCACGAGCGCCGGCGGCCTGCTGGCCCGTTGGTTCGACGCGCCACCGCGGGGCCGGACGTCGGTGGAGCTCACCGACCTGCCGCCCCTGCACCGGCGTTTCGTCCAGCGACTCCGGGCCGAGGGGCTGGTGGTCCGGCCGAGCCGTCACCCGGTCATGGGGTGGTTGCTGCACCTCGCCCCCGGGCAGGACCGGGAGGAGATCACCGCGGTGGTGTTCGACGAACCGGTCGGTCTGGGACCCCTGGAGATCGACGCCCACGTCCGGGTGTGGCCGCAGCGGCTGGAGCAGGCCGGGTGGGTCGTGGAGCGGGTCTCCTCGGTGGACCTGGATGCGGACCTGGGGCGGGAGGCCATGCGGGTGCGCACGAACGTCCTGCGGGCTGCCGCCCAGCGGGCAGGACGGCGGGCGTGAGCGAGGGGCCCGCCCGGCGGCGCTCCCGGCGGGTCGTCGCACCGGCCACCAACCCGGTCGCCGAGGAGCGGGCGGTCCGTGAGGAGCCCGCTCCCCGGCCCGGTCGTGCGGCGTCGGCGACCGGGCGCCCCGTCCGGGTCGTGACGGACCGGGCGCCGGGGCCGGAGGACCGGCAGTGGCTGGAGGACCGGCCGCCCCACTGGGGCTGACCGGCCCCGGTCGCGTCCCGGGAGCGCACCGGGAGCCACGACGAAGGAGCCGCCACCCCGCAGGGGGTGGCGGCTCCTTCGGGTCGGACGGTGCCGCCGGAACGGTCGTCGTCGACCCCGGGGTCAGTGACCCGGGTGCTTCACAGGCCGCGGTTGGCCTTCAGCAGGTCACGGATCTCGGCGAGGACCTCGGAGTCGGTCTGCTCGGCCACGACGCCACGGCGCTCGTTGAACTTGTTCATCGGCATGACGAAGGCGTAGTACACGACGGCGGCGGTGATCAGGAAGGTGATCAGCGCGGTGAGGATGGCGCCGAAGTCCATGAAGGTCGCCGGGTTGCCCTCGCGCAGGTGGAAGCCGAGACCGGCGGCGTCGGCGCCACCGATGGCGGCGAGGATCGGGTCGATGAGGCTCTCGACGACCTTGTTGACGACCGCGGTGAACGCGCCACCGATGACGACCGCGACGGCCAGCTCGACGACGTTGCCGCGCATGATGAAGTCCTTGAAACCCTGCATGGGTCACTCCTTGGAGAACGAAGGGGATGGGGTGACCCCTGGGCAGGGGTCTTGTCGCCCTCACGGTAGTGCCGAGCGGGGCACTTCCAGGAGATTGACGGTGCCAGATGCGTCACATGGGCCTCGTCGCCTCTGCCACGGCCCTGCCGGCTCATCCGCTGGGGAGCAGGGTCAGCGCCAGGGGGCCGTCCAGACCGGCGGACCCGCCCTGGCCGGTGGCGCTGGCCAGGGCCGCGACCTCCCGTGCGGTGAGCTCCACCCACAGCCCGCCGGCGGCGTCGACGGAGTCCGGGTCCGGGGCGATGCTGGCCCGGACGACGGCTCGCTGCACGACGACCTTCCCGGTGGCCCGGCTCGTGATGCGCACGTGGCGACCGGCGGTCGCGGCCTGCCGGACCGGTTCCTCGAGCACGGGGACGAAGGCCAGCTCGCGGCTCCCGGTGAGACCGGCGGGCGGGTCCAGGGCGAGCCGGGCCGTCACCGGGTCCCCGGCCGCCACGGGGGTGGCCAGCGTGTGCCCCTCCAGCTCGCTCGGCGGGGTGCTCTCCCACCGGGCCGCCGACGCGGGCAGCTGCAGGGTTTCCAGGTCCTCCTCGGTGAGGGCGTGCCCCGCCGGCAGGTCCGCGGCGGCGACCACCACCGGCACCGTCTCCGGTGCCGCGGGGGCCAGCGTCTGTACCGTCAGCGCGATGGCCGGCACGGCACAGGCCACCGCGAGGACCCGGCGTCCCCGGCGCAGTCGGTGGCGACGGGCACGCGGGGACCCGGTGGTCTCCCCTCGCGGGGTGGACGGGGGACGGCGGAAGAGCGGCATCGGGACCTCCTGAGCTGGTGTCCCGTGCAGCATGGAGAACGCCGCGCCCCACGGGGCGGGAGGCGCCGGGGAGCTGTGGACGGGCCGGACCGCGCCGCCGAGATCGCCTCAGTCGCTGCTGGAGGAGCCCCCGGAACCACCCTCGGACCCGCCGGCCGGGGGACCGGAACGGCTGTCCGTGCGGTAGAAGCCCTCGCCCTTGAAGGTCACACCGACGGTGCCGTAGACCTTCTTCAGCCGACCGTGGCAGCCGGGGCACTCGGTGAGGGCGTCGTCGGTCATCTTCTGGACGATGTCGAAGGCTTTGCTGCACTCCGTGCACGCATAGGAGTAGGTGGGCATGGCGCGCATTCTAGAGCCGTGCGGGGCCCTGCGCGGCCGCGCTCAGGCCACCCTGCCCGCGAGCCCTCCGTCCTGGCTGACGGCCGCGAGCCGCTCCTCCACCGCCTTCCGCCGGCTCGCCCGGGTGACCACCAGCAACCGGTCGCCGTGGTGCAGCACCGTCTGCGGCTGCGGGGTGAAGGAGCTGCCCGCGCGGACCAGGTGGGAGACGCTCGCCCCGTCGGGCAGGCGCAGCCCCATCACCGACGTGCCGTGCAGCTGCGAGTCCGGCCCCACCGTCACCAGCAGCACCTGGGCGTCCAGCTCCTCCAGGGGGACGGCGTCCACGTCGAGCTCCACCACCTGGTCGTGCTCCTCCCCCTCGCCCACCAGCCCGAGGCGGCGCGCCACCCAGGGGAGGGTGGGCGCCTGGACGAGGGTGAGGAGCACGACCAGGACGAAGACCATGTTCGGCAGCCAGCCGGTGTACTGGGCCCCGCTGGTCAGGGGGACGGTCGCGAGCACGATGGGCACCGCACCGCGCAGACCGGCCCAGGAGAGGAAGAGCTGGTCGCGCACGGGGTAGCCGAAGGGCAGCAGGGCGATGAAGACCGAGAGCGGACGGGCCACGAGCAGCAGGATCACCCCGACGACCAGCGCGGGGACGAGCACCTCGTGGAGGCTGCCCGGCGAGATGAGCAGGCCCAGCAGCACGAAGAGCATGATCTGCGCGAGCCAGCCGATGGCCTGGGCGAAGCCGCGCACCGAGTGCAGGTGGGGCAGCCGGCTGTTCCCCAGGACCAGGCCGCACACGTAGGTGGCGATGAAGCCACTGACCTGAGCGAGCTCCCCGCTCACCCAGGCGAGCAGGCAGACCGAGAGGACCCCCAGGGCGAAGAGGCCGGAGGAGCCGGAGGCCGCGCGGGGCATGAGCCAGGCGGCCAGCCGCCCCAGGAGGAGGCCCAGCAGCACCCCGCCCAGCAGCTTCAGGGCGGCGAGGCCGGCGACGGAGAGCCAGTGGGCCGGGCCGGGCCCGCCACCGGCTCCTGTCGCGGCCCCGGTGGCCTCGGCCAGGGAGATCACGAGCAGGACCACCGGGGCGTCGTTCAGCCCGGACTCGGCCTCGAGCATGCCCCGGAGGCGGTGGGGCAGGGGGACGCTGCGCAGCACGCTGAAGACGGCGGCGGCGTCGGTGCTCGCCACGACCGCGCCGACGAGGAAGGAGACCTCCCAGGACATGCCCAGCAGGAACCGGCAGGCGAGGCCCACGACGGCCACGGAGACGGCGACCCCCAACGTGGAAAGGCTCGTGGCCGCCGGGACCTCGCCCCGGATGTCGTGCCACCGGGTGGTGAGGCCACCCTCGGCGAGGATGAGGGCCAGGGCGGTGTAACCGAGCACCTGGGTGAGGTCGAAGCTGTCGAAGGTGATGCCGAGACCGGCCTCGCCGATGAGGACGCCCAGGGCCAGGTAGATGAGCAGGCTGGGCAGCCCGGAGCGGGTGGCCAGCCGCACCGAGGCGACCCCCACGAGGAGGATCGCGGTCCAAAAGCCCAGCAGGGGGAGGTACTCCTCGACCGTCAGTCCGGTCAGTCCGGCGGGGATCACGGGCTGCCGCCGGCCCGACCGTCGAACCACCGCACGCCGTCGGCCGTGAGGACACCGTCGACCGGCTGGTCGTGGGCCTCGTGCGGAACCTCCTCGACGAGCTCGTGGGGGTGGAGCATCGTCACGACGGGGGTGCCGGGCGAGCGGTGGGGCAGGGTGCGGTCGTAGCACCCGCCGCCCTGTCCGAGGCGGTGTCCGGTGCGGTCGACCGCCAGCCCGGGGGTGAGGACGAGACCCGCCTCCGCGACGCCCTCGGGCGGCAGCTCCGCGCCGAGGGCGAGCTCCTCGAGGTCCACCAGGTCACCCTCGGGGCAGTGCTCGACGGGAGCCCAGTGCAGGCTCAGGTCGGGCTGGGTGAGGGGCACGAGCACGCGGACCCCGGCGTCCAGGAGGGCCCGGGTCAGGGGGGCGGTCGGTGGCTCGGTGGGCCAGGCGGCGTAGAGGGTGACGGTCCGGACCCCCAGCGTCTCGGCGAGGGCCAGGCCGTGGTGGGCGAGTCCGGCTGCGGCAGTCGGGCGTTCGCCCGATCCCGACCACTCCTCCCGGGCTGCGCGCACGGCCTTCCGGGCGCTCTTCTTGTCCGGCCAGGGGGCAGCGGGCGTCAGGCGGGCCATGGGCCCATTGTTCCTGACGCCCGCGCCCGCCGTGCGGCGCGACCACGGGCGGAGAGCGGGGAGCGGCGAGGTGTCCTACGGTGGGGCCATGAACAGCCGATCGACCGTGCGCAAGGCAGTCATCCCGGTGGCAGGTCTGGGGACCCGCTTCCTCCCCGCCACCAAGGCCATCCCGAAGGAGATGCTGCCGGTGGTGGACAAGCCGGCCATCCAGTACGTGGTGGAGGAGGCCGTCCGCGCCGGGGTGGGCAACATCGTCATGATCACCGGGCGCAACAAGGGTGCGCTGGAGGACCACTTCGACCGGCACTGGGAGCTGGAGAAGGCCCTGGAGAAGAAGGGCGACGACCTCCGTCTGCGTCGCGTCCAGAAGTCCAACGAGATGGGTGCTCCCCACTTCGTCCGCCAGGGCGAGCCCAAGGGGCTGGGGCACGCGGTCCTCTGCGGTCGCCCGCACGTGGGGGACGAGCCCTTCGCCGTCCTGCTGGGCGACGACCTCATCGGTGCTGACGACCGCCTGCTGGAGCAGATGATCGAGGTGCAGGAGGCGCGGGGTGGCTCGGTCGTGGCGCTCATGGAGGTGCCGGAGGACCAGGTGCACCTCTACGGCTGCGCGGCCATCGATGGCGCGCCGGACGAGAACGGCGTGGTGAAGGTGACCGGCATGGTCGAGAAGCCAGCGCCGGAGGACGCCCCGAGCAACCTGGCCATCATCGGCCGCTACGTGCTGGACCCGAGCATCTTCGCGGTGCTCGAGGACCTGCCCCCGGGCCGGGGCAACGAGATCCAGCTGACCGACGCCCTGGAGGAGCGTGCGGGTGCCACCGGTGAGGGTGCCGGGGTGTGGGGCGTGGTCTTCCGCGGCAACCGGTACGACACCGGTGACCGGCTGGACTACCTGAAGGCCAACGTCCGCCTGGGTCGCCGTCACGGCGAGTTCGGGGCGGACTTCGAGGCCTGGCTGCGCGAGTACGTCAAGGACCTCGACGAGAACCCGCGCAGCTGAGGTCACGGCCGTGCGGCTGCAGTGGCCGGTGGCTCCGGAGGGGCTGACGGCCGCCGGTGAGGCGGTGCGGTTGCGGCCCCTGCAGCGCGCGGACTGGACCGCCTACCGGGACCTGCGGGCCGACAATCTGGAGCACCTGCGCCCCGGCAGCGTGGACGACCCGGACGCCCCCGGGCTGGGCACGCTACCGATGGTGCGGCCGGCCTTCCTGCGCACTGTGCGCTCGGCGGCGCGGGCGGCCCGGCAGGGGCAGTCGCTGCGCTGGGCGGTCGAGCACCGGGGCCGGCTGGCCGGCGAGATGGTCCTGGACGCGATGCGCTGGGGCGGTCACCGGTCCTGCTCGGCCGGCTACTGGGTCGACCACCGTGTCTCGGGGCGCGGGGTGGGGCGGACGGCCCTGTGGCTGGCCCTGGAGCACGCCCTGACCCGCACGCCGCTGCACCGGGTGGAGGTCGCCGTCTCGGTGGACAACCCGGCCGGGCTGGCGCTCGCGGCCGCGCTGGGGCTGCGGGAGGAGGGGGTCCGGCGGGCGGCGGTCTTTGTCGACGGTCGGTGGCGGGACCACCTCGTGCACGCCGTCACCGCGCCGGAGTGGCCCCTGCCGGCTCCCGGCCGGGGTGGCGGCGGCTGAACCAGGCCGAGGGGGCGAGCCGGCGTCGGCGAAAGCGTCGCCGTGGGCGTGTTCAGCGACGAATCACACCGGTGTATTTCTAGACTCCGAGCATGCCGCCCAGCGTCCTGGTCCTCGTGCTCGTCGTCGTCCTCTGGATCGGCTTCGGCCTGCAGTGGTGGTGGCGCCGCCGGGAGCACGTGCAGACGGTGAAGTCCATGGACGCCTTCCTCGATGCCATGGAGGCCCTCGAGAAGACCGTGAACATCCCCGACCCGGTGAACCTGGACCGCGGCCCGTCCCGCCGCGTGCAGCCCACCGCCGCCTCCGCCCCCACGGTCACCGTGAAGGCCCGTCGCGACCCGCAGAGCGTGGCCGACGCGCGGCGTCGGGAGGCCGAGCGGCAGGCCCTGGCGGAGCGCCGCACCGAGCTCTTCGCGCTGGGGTCGGTGGGGGAGCAGCTGCGCGAGCGGTCTGTGCGGGCCGGCCTCATCCTGGCCAGCGCGCTGGGTCTGCTGGTGAGCACGATCGGTGCCGTGGCCGGTGCGATCTCGTGGTTCTGGGTGCTGGCCTGCGTGGTGGCCGTGGCGGCCTCCGTGGCCTGGTCGCGCTGGTGCGCGGAGCAGGAGCTGCGCGGTGCTGGCCTGCGCATCACCTCCGTGCGGCGCGGTGCGGCGGAGGCCTCCCGGTCCGGTCGTGCCTCCGCGGGGCGGGCGCGTGTGCCCTCCCGGCGTGGCCCGGCCCGGTCGGGCGCCCGTCGTGAGGTGGCCCGTCCGCTGCCTGCCCGCAGCGCCGGGCGTCGGGCGGGGCGCCGCGCGCCGCGCCGGGCACCGGGCGCCCGCCAGCGCTCCGGGGCCGCCCGTTGAGCGGCCCCGCGCCCCACCTCGTCGCGGTGCTGTGCCACGAGTGCTGACAGGGGGCAGGTGACCTGCTACAGTTGGCGGTCGCACAAGGGGCTATGGCGCAGTTGGTAGCGCGTCTCGTTCGCAATGAGAAGGTCAGGGGTTCGAATCCCCTTAGCTCCACCACAGCAGCATGTCGAAGGGCCCCGTCCACGGACGGGGCCCTCGTCATGCCCGGGGCCCGGGTTCAGCAGGTGCTCGACGACGGTGCAGTTCGTTCTCGGCGCGAGATCCTCACTCTGGTGGCGGACCGTGCTGGACTGAGCGAAGAGCCGAGGACGGAGCGGCTGTCTGGTGGACAGTCGAGGTTCGAGAACCGCATCGGGTGGGCCCTGTCGTTCTTGGCCAACGTGGGTGCCCTCGAACGCCCCCAGCGAGGGCACTATGAGATCACCCAGGGTGGCCGGATGATTGCCGAGCGCTATCCGGACCACGTGCGAGAGCGCGAGATCAAGGCGCTCGGCGACGACCCAGCGTGGCCGATGATCCGTCCCTATGTCGCCACGAATGTGCGGGAACCACACCCCTCGTCGACGGAAGCAGAGGCACCCGCTCAGACCCCGATCGAGCAGGTCGAGGAGGGGGTCGGGCGCATCGTGGAGGAGGTCTCAGCGGAGCTGCTGACCCGCCTGCGCGGTAAGGAGCCGGAGTTCTTCGAGCGCGCAGTCGTGGATCTTCTGCTGGCGATGGGGTATGGCGGCGTCAATGGCCGGGGTCAGGTGACGCAACTGTCCAATGACCGAGGGGTCGATGGCGTCATCGATCAAGACGTCCTGGGCCTGAGTCGTGTGTATGTGCAGGCGACCCCTGTGCGGATCGTGCTCATGGACGGTGAGCAGCTGGCGCGGCTGATGATCCAGTTCAAGGTGGGGACGCAGGTCCGGAAGGTGCACGAGCTGGTGGAGGTCGACGAGGACTTCTTCGCGTGAGGAGGGGCCACCGATCGATGAACCCTCCCTCACGCGAAGTGCCTCAGCCCATGGCGCCCCAGTGGCCGCCCCCGGTTCTCACGAACCGGCGTGCGGACGGTTTCGGCGCTCACGGGTGTGGTGCCGGGAGGAGTGAGTCGGCGATCTCGGCGGCGATCTTCTCCAGCGTTTCGTGCTCGGTGCCCAAACCGGAATGGGCTGCTAGGAGGGGGCTCTCCCCGCGCAGCTCCTCGAAGGTGATGCCGTGCGCCACGGGGATGACGCGATCCGTGTGCAACAGGCTCGAGAATTCGGCATCAGCGATTCCCTGATGCGCCAGCGCCCTGAGCATGTTGGGTGTGGCGAGGACGATTCCGATGCGTGAGGTCCGCAGTCCCCGGTCGATCTCTCGGGTGAGGGAGGTGCCGAGGCTGACGTCCTTCTCGGAGAACCAGACGCTTACTCCGAACTCCTCGAGCAGGTCGTGGAGTTCTCTTGTCAGTGAGCCCGTCAGCGAGTCCGTTGGTGGACGGGAGTCTTGGGTGCACCAAGGCTGCTGGTGCCCGGCCCGCGACTGGGCCGCCGGCGGTGAACGAGGGGACCGCTTCGTGGCCGGGACGCGCTTCGAGGACGCGGTTGCCCTGTACGAGGCCGACCGCAAGCTCCGCACCCTCGTCCACGACGGCATGGAGCGGGTCGAGATCCTTCTGCGCACGCGGGTGGGGGAGCGGCTCTGTGCGACGGGGCCGCTCGGGCATGAGGATCAAGGCCGGTTCCGCCCCTCCTTCCAGCACAAGGCGTGGATGGCAACGGCTGACAAGCGAATCTCCCGCGCACAGAAGCACAGCGATCCAGTGAGGCATCACCAGCGGCGCTACGGCGGCCGGTACCCCTTCTGGGTGCTGGCGGAGGTGCTGGACATGGCAGATGTCTCCAAGCTGTTCGAAGGGATGAAGGCCGGTGAACAGCGAGCGATCGTGGAGGGGGTGGGGTTCGCCGTCGATAGTGGTCAGCTCACGAGGAACCAGCAGAAGAAGTTCAAGGCAGCATCTCCTCTGGCCCCGTGGCTTCATCAGCTGACGGTCGTCCGCAACACCTGCGCGCACCAGGGGCGGCTCTGGAACAGGTCCTTCGCTCCGGCCCCCACGGCGGCCCTCCGAACCCTCACGCGGTTCAGGGACTTGCCGCAGGGGCAGAGCGAGAGGATCTTCGGCGCCCTGACCGTCATGTCACACCTGGTCCAGGCTGCCTCGCCCGGAAGTACATGGGCGGATCGGGTCGCTGATCACCTTGCCACGGCTTTCCTGCCCAACCCGTTGGTTGTCCCCGGCGCACTGGGGATCCCGGACACGTGGAGCGGGCAGCTCGGTGGTTCGTCGAGCCCGCCCCGCCTCACCAGCTGATCGAGATCTCGATCTCCGACTCGCCGTCCGGCTCGACCTCCACCTCGACCTCCAGCTCGACGGTGTCGGGCACCGCCACCGTCACGTCGCGCTCGCCCTGCCGGACCCGGATCTCGTTCTGCCGGCTCAGCTCGTCCGCGATCTCGCGCAGTCGGGTAGCGGCCTGCTCGCGGGTCAGCGTGGTCGTGGTCTCGTGCTCGAAGAGTTCGTCACCCATGCCCTGATTTCACCACGGTGGCCTCAGCCGGTCGGGGAGGCCCGGGGCCGCGCCGCACGCGAGAGGGGGTGGACGACGGGATCCCGTCGTCCACCCCCTCTCCTGTGCGGGGTTCGGTCAGCGCCTCAGGTGCCGACCTCCGCCGGCTCCGCGGTCTCCCGGCGGGCCGGGCGCTCCGGGGTCCCGCGCATCAGATCGATCGCGCCACCGACGAGGGCGGCGGCCAGGGTCGGCAGCATCCAGCCGAGCTGCTCGGCGTGACCCGGCGCCCAGCCGATGAGCGACTCGATGACGTCCGTCCCCCAGCCCAGCGAGCTGAGCGTCATGAGGGCCGACCAGGCGAGGGCCACGGTCAGGGCGAAGACGAAGGCCAGGTGCAGGCGGATGCGCAGCAGCGGCTCCAGCAGGGTGAGCAGGATGAGCGCCATGCCCGGCGGGTAGAGGAAGCCGATGATCGGCGCGGCCACCTCGATCACCTTGTCCAGCCCGAGGGTCGAGATGAGCAGCGAGACGACGCTGAAGACCAGCGCCCAGGTGCGGTAGGAGATCGACGGCACCAGGCGGGCGAAGAAGGCCGAGGTGGCACCCAGCAGACCGACCGAGGTGGTCAGGCAGGCCAGCACCACGATGAGGGCGAACACCACCGTGCCCCCGAAGCCCATGGTCTCGCGGGCCGCGTCGGAGAGCATGGTCGCCCCGTCGGTGTACTTCTGACCGTCGGGCAGGCGCTGGCCGATCGCGGCCAGGCCGAGGTAGACCAGTGCCAGCATCAGACCGGCGGCCACACCGGCGACGGCCACGCTGCGCACCAGGGGCTTGCCGGGCTTGATGCCGGAGTGGGTGAGCGTGGTGGCCACGACGATGCCCAGGGCCAGCGCGGCCAGGGAATCCATCGTCAGGTAGCCCTCGAGGAAGCCGGCCACGAAGGGCTGCTCGGCGTAGTCCGCCGCGGCCGGGGCGGACTGGCGCTCCATCGTGGTGAGGGTGAGCGTCACCAGCACGGCCATGAGGGCCACCAGGATCGGGGTCAGGAACTTGCCGATGGTGTCGATGATCCCGTCGGGGTCGAAGGCCAGCACGTAGGTGAGGGCGAAGAAGACGGCGGCGAAGGCGAACTTCGCCGGCCAGTTGTCGACATCCGTCAGGGGCGGCACGGCCGCGGAGTAGCTCACGGCGGCGGTGCGCGGCAGCGCGTAGGAGGCGCCGATGGACAGGTACACCAGCACCGGGAAGAGCACGCCGAAGACGCGTCCGCCCCGGGAGGTCATGTCGCGGATGTCCTCACCGGTCACGGCGATCGCGAGGACGGCCAGGATGGGCAGGGCGACGGCCGAGAGCATGAAGCCGATCAGCGCCGGGGTGAAGCCCTCCCCGGCCTGGGCGCCCAGCATCGGCGGGAACACCAGGTTCCCGGCGCCGAAGAACATGGCGAAGAGCGATGCCGCGGTCATGGTGAGCAGCACTGCTCCGGAGCGGTGGGTGGTCGGGTGGTTCACGGGACCCCTCATTCGACGTGGACGGAGGGGACCGAGCGTAACCCGTGGTGACCTGGGTCACGACAACCGGGCCGGGGTTCTGCCCCCGTCTCCCCCCCCCCGGGGGCGCTCACATGCCGGCGCGCCCTTCGGCGGACCAGCTCAGCACGTGGGCGGTGGCGCGGGTGATGTCGTCGAGAGTCAGAACCTCCCACAGCTGGTGCACCCCACCCGGGGCTGTCGGGAGCTGCTCCGCCGCTGTCACGGCGACCGCGGCGGTGGCGGCGTAGTCCCCGGTGGCCACCACGGACATCTCACCACCCTCTGCGGTCCACCTCAGGGCAGCTCTTTCCGGTCGGTCCGGCGAGTGACGGGTCAGGAGGCGGACAGCACGATCCGGAAGGGCCGTGAGGGCGGGAATCAGGTGCAGCCGCCGAGCCGTCTCCAGGAGGCGGGTGGTGCGATCGTCATCCCACGCGGTGGAGTAGGTGACGGTGAGTCCCCGGCCGGCGAGGGGAACGGCTTCAGGGTGGTGGAGGCCGAGCCCCGGGCGGGTCGGTGTCCTGGGAGGGCGATCGGCGAGCAGTCCAAGCATGGCCCGCACACCCGCTGGTCCCACGCGGGCGTTCGTGCTCTGGGTCAGGTGGACGTGAACTCGCTCCGCTCCGTGCTCGTTGGCCAGGGCGACGGCGCCGAGGCCGCTGAGCCCGGGGATGAAGCCGGCCCCCACGACGTGGGGGAGCGCGTCGCCTTCCAGGGCAGTGCGCACCCGGGGCGGCAGGGGGTCGAGGCCGACGTCGACACTGGGCACCCCGGCATCCGCAGCGGCGGCCTGGACCAGGCCTGCCGGTGCGGGTGAGGCGGCCAGGACGGCGTCCAGCGGGAGCAGGTGGCGGAGGGCGCGACCGTCCGAGAGATCGACCTCTCGTCCGACCGGTACGGGGTTGTGGCCGCGGTGCCGGAGCTCGGCGACGAGGTGCGAGCCGAGCACCCCGGTACCGCCGATCACGAGGACCTTCATGCGCTGGGAACTCACATGGCCTCGAGCGCGTCCGGGCCCTCGGGGAGGATCTGACCGCCGTCGACGATGATCGACTGCCCGGTGATGTAGCGGGCGCCGTCGGAGGCCAGGAAGGCCACGGCCTCGCCGATGTCCTTCGGCTCCCCGAGCATCCCCAGCGGGACGGCCTTGGCCATCTCGGCCAGGTACTCCTCGCCCAGGGCCTGCAGGCCGGGGGTGAGGACATTGCCCGGCAGCACGGCGTTGACGGTGATGCCGTCGCGGGCCAGCTCCATCGCCGCGGAGCGGATGAAGCCCATCTGGGCGGCCTTGGTGGCGCCGTAGTGGGCCCAGCCGGGGTAGCCGGTGAAGTTGCCGGTGATCGAGGAGGTCACCACGACGCGCCCGCGACCCGACGCGCGCAGCGCCTCGGTGGCGGCCTGGACCATGTGGATCGTGCCCTTGACGTTGACGTCGAAGATGAAGTCGATCTCCTCGTCGTCCAGCTCGGCCAGCGGGGTCTGGGGGTAGACGCCGGCATTGGAGGCCAGGACGGACAGCCCGCCGAGCTCCTCGACGACGGTGGCCACGACGCGACGGCAGGCGTCCAGGTCGCGGGCGTCCAGCGGGCGCGCCAGCAGGCCGGCCTCGCGGGCCTCGGCGCACTCCTCCTCGGTCAGGCCGGTGACGGCGACCTTCGCACCGTGGGCGGCCAGCACCTCGGCGATGCCGCGGCCGATCCCGGCGGTGCCGCCGGTGACGAGAGCGGTGCGGCCTTCGAGCAGGGGAGCGACGGGCTGGGCGTTCATGGGGTCTCCTCGAGAGTCGACAGCGAGCCTTCCCATGCAACGTAGCAGCGCCCTGCGGACGGCCCCGGGCGGGTTGTCGGGGATCGCTGGGAGAGTGGCCCCATGCCCGAGCAGACCACTGACCCCACGTTCGCCGACCGCGCCCAGGAGGTGCTCGAGCGTCTCGTCGGGCGGCCGGGCGCCACCTTCCGGGACGGCCAGCTCGAGGCGGTGCGCTCGCTGGTCGAGGACCGCTCCCGAGTGCTGGTGGTGCAGCGCACCGGATGGGGCAAGTCGGCCGTGTACTTCGTGGCCACCGCCCTGCGCCGGCAGGAGGGGGCCGGGCCGACGGTGATCGTCTCCCCGCTGCTGGCCTTGATGCGCGACCAGATCGCGGCCGCCCAGCGGGCCGGGGTGCGGGCGGTGACGATGAACTCGGCGAACGCCGAGGCCTGGGGCGAGGTGCGGGCGGCACTGGCGACCGACGAGGTCGACGTCCTCCTCGTGAGCCCGGAGCGCCTCAACAACCCGCGCTTCCGGGAGGAGCAGCTGCCCGACCTCGCGGCCCGCTGCGGCTTGCTCGTGGTGGACGAGGCGCACTGCATCTCCGACTGGGGGCACGACTTCCGCCCCGACTACCGGCGCATCCGCACCCTGCTGGGGGAGCTGCCGGCCGACACCCCGGTGCTGGCCACCACGGCGACGGCGAACGAGCGCGTGGTGCACGACGTCGTGGAGCAGCTGGGGGTGGCCTCCGACGGCAGCGAGCGGCGGGTGGAGACGGTCCGTGGCGGGCTGGCCCGGGACTCGCTGCGGCTGGGTGTGCTGCTGGACCCGGCCGGGCGCCCGCTCACCCCGGAGCAGCGCCTGGCCTGGTTGACCACCCACCTGGGGGAGCTGCCGGGCTCAGGGATCGTCTACTGCCTGACCGTCTCCGCCGCCGAGGACGTCACCGCCGCGCTGCGCGCGGCGGGCTTCGAGGTGGCGGCGTACACGGGGCGCACCGACGCGCAGGACCGGGAGGGGCTGGAGGAGGACCTGCGCCACGACCGGGTGAAGGCGCTCGTCGCCACCTCCGCGCTGGGGATGGGCTTCGACAAGCCGGACCTCGGGTTCGTGGTGCACCTGGGGGCACCGAGCTCGCCGGTGGCCTACTACCAGCAGGTGGGTCGTGCGGGCCGTGCCACCGACCGGGCCGACGTGCTCCTGCTGCCCGGCAGCGAGGACCGCGACATCTGGCAGTACTTCGCCACCGTGGGCATGCCCCGGCAGGAGCAGGCGGAAGCGGTGCTCGAGGCGTTGGGCCGGGCCGGGAAACCGCTGTCCACCCAGGCGCTGGAGACGATCGTCGACCTGCGCCGGACCCGGTTGGAGCTGCTGCTCAAGGTGCTCGACGTGGAGGGGGCGGTCTCCCGGGTGCAGGGCGGGTGGACCACGACCGGCCAGCCGTGGACGCACGACCAGAAGCGCTACGACCGGGTGGCCCGCGCCCGGGAGGCCGAGCAGGCCGCGATGGTCGAGTACCAGCGCACGACCACCTGCCGCATGCGTTTCCTGCAGGAGCAGCTGGACGACCCGACCGCCGCGGAGTGCGGCCGCTGCGACAGCTGCGCCGGCCCCTGGTTCCCGACCGATCTCCCCGCCGAGGCGGTGACCGCGGCGCAGGGGCAGCTGGCCTCCGCCGGGGTGGTCGTCGAGCCACGGGCCCAGTGGCCCACCGGCATGGCCCGCCTCGGGGTGGAGCTCAAGGGGAGGATCCCGGCCGAGGAGCAGGTCGCCCCCGGGCGGGCCCTGGCCCGGCTCAGCGACCTCGGCTGGGGGCAGCGGCTCCGGGCGGTGCTCGCCGCCGGGGACCAGCCGGTGCCCGACGACCTGCTCCGGGCCGTGGTCGGCGTGCTCGCCGCCTGGGACTGGACCCAGCGGCCCGTCGGCGTGGTGCAGATGCCCTCCCGCGGTCGACCGGCCGTGGTCGGCTCGCTGGCCCAGGGCATCGCCCGGATCGGGCGGCTTCCCCTTCTCGGGGAGCTCGACCTCGTCGACGGGGGCCCCGTCGGGGGTCCGGGCGGGAACAGCGCCTTCCGGCTGGCCGGTGTGTGGGAGCGCTTCCGGGTCGGCCCCGAGCTGGCGGAGCAGCTCGCCCCGTTGCGGGGACCCGTGCTCCTGGTGGACGACCTCGTCGACTCCCGCTGGTCCCTCACCGTGGCCGGACGGGAGCTGCGGAGGGCCGGTGCCGAGGCGGTGCTCCCGCTGGTCCTGGCCGTGGAGGGCTGAGGGTCAGCCGGGCAGGCCCCACTCCTCGGCCAGCAGCCGGAAGGAACGGCGGCGCAGCTCCGGGTCGTGGGTGTACGTGGTGATGATCAGCTCGTCGAGCTGGTGCTGGGCGGCGAAGGACTCGAGCTGGGCCACCACCTCGGACGGGGTGCCCACCGCCCGCACCCGGTGGAAGTCGGCCGTCATCGAGAGCAGCTCCTCGGGTACCGCGCTGGCGAGGTCCTCCACCGGCGGATCCACCGGGGCCGGCTGCCCGGTGCGGATGCGTGCGGCCATGAGCTGCGAGGAGGTGAACAGGTACTCGGCCTCCTCCCGGGTGGGCGCCACGAGGACGTTGATCCCGGCCATCGTGTACGGCCGCTCCACCTGGGCGGTCTCGGCCTCGGCGTCGAAGTGCTCGCGATACACCTGCAGGGCCATCTCCAGCTGCTGCGGTGCGAAGTGCGAGGCGAAGCTGAAGGGCAGCCCCAGCGCCGCCGCCACCTGCGCGCCCCCGGTCGAGGAGCCCAGCATCCACAGCGGCACCGCCGTGCCCTCACCGGGCAGGGCACGCACCCGCGCCCCGGAGCGTGGCGCCCCGAGGTACGCGTGCAGCTCGCCGACCTCCCGGGCGAAGTCCGGCAGGTGGGCGCTGCCCCGGGAGAGAGCCGCGGCCGTCATCGGGTCCGTGCCCGGCGCCCGGCCCAGCCCAAGGTCGAAGCGGTCGCCGTGGATAGTCGCCAGCGTGCCGTAGTACTCGGCCACCATGAGCGGGCTGTGGTTGGGCAGCATGACGCCGCCGGAGCCCAGCCGGATCCGGTCGGTGTGCTCGGCCACGTGGCCCAGGAGCAGCGAGGTAGCCGAGCTCATGAAGGCCTCCGAGCCGTGATGCTCGGCCATCCACAACCGGTGGTAGCCGGCCTCGTCGAGATCCTGTGCGAGCGCCCGGGAGGCGGCGATCGCCTCCTGCGGGGTCATCCCCTGCGAGCGGGGGACGAGGTCGAGGACGGAGAGCAGCGGACGATCGGTGAGAGCCATGTCCCCAGAACGCCTCCGCGGCCCGGTGTATGCCGTCCAGGAGGGGCGGATGCGCCACAATGTCCGGGTGACCCTCGACCTCCCCGACCGGGTGACCCCCGGCCTCCCCGCCACCGAACAGCTCATCGCCCCCTCGGGGCGGGACGAGGTCGTTGTCCTCGACGAGCCCCGTCACCGCGTCTCCGAGCGGGCCCCGCAGTACTGGCGGGTGGGGCACCTCATCACCTGCGCGGTGCTGCTGGTCGTCGCGGTCGTGACGCTCGGCGGCTGGTGGCTGCTGGGGTCCGCCGCTCCGCCGTGGTGGGCGTGGGCGATCGCCGGGGTGCTCCTGGCCGCGGAGGCCACGGTCACCCTGCTCATGCCCGGTCTGCGCTACCGGATCGCCCGCTGGGAGGCCACCCCGGAGGCCGTCTACACCCGCCGGGGCTGGCTGAACATCGAGCGGCGGATGCTGCCGCTGGCCCGCATCCAGACGGTGGACACCTCCCGGGGGCCGCTCATGCGCCACTTCGGGCTGACCGACGTGAAGATCACCACCGCCTCCTCGGCCGGGAACGTGAGCATCGAGGCGCTCGACGAGGCACGCGCCGAGGCCCTGCTCGAGCAGCTCACCCACGCGGCGGCCGCCGTGCGGGGGGACGGCACGTGAGCACGCCGATGGGCTGGGGCGCCCCCGGACCCGCGGAGCACCCGCCCGAAGACCACCCGCCCGCCCCGGTCGATCTCCCCTGGCGCCGGCAGGACCCGCGGATGCTGCTGGTCCACCCGGTCCGGCTGGCGGGCTCGCTGCTGCCGCTGCTCCTGGTGGTGCTCTTCACCAACTCGGGCAACGCGGTGGGGCAGCTCGTCAGCGCCGGCATCGCCGCGGTGGTGGCGGTGCTCGTCACCCTCTCGCAGTATCTGACCTTCCGCTTCCGCATCACCGAGGACACCCTGGAGATCCGGCAGGGCTGGCTGTTCCGGGTGAACACGACCACCCGCCTGGAGCGGGTCCGCACCGTCGACATCGAGGGCAACGTCCTCATGCGGGTGCTCCGGCTGCGCAAGGTCACCCTCGGCACCGGGGTGGACGACGAGCAGGTCGAGGTCGAGGGCCTCCCGGTCCAGGAGGCCGACGACCTGCGCCGCAGCCTGCTGTGGCGCTCGCAGGTCGCCCGGGCGGAGGCGGCCGGCCCCACCGCCGGGGGCGGGCCCGTCGCCACGGCCGATCCCGGTGCGGCTGCCGCCCCGCACCTTCCCGCCGACGCCCCCGGCGAGCCCGAGGAGGCCCCGGCCGAGGAGGTGCTGGCCCGCTGGCGCCCCGGGTGGGTGCGCTTCGGACCGCTGGGGGGCAGCGGGATGCTCGTGGCGGCTGCGGCGCTCGGTGTGTTCTCCCAGTTCGCCGACGAGATCATCGGCTCCGCCGTCGGCCGGGCGATCGGTGGGAGGGTCGCGCAGGTGGTGGAGAACCTGGGGCTCTGGGGCTTCCTGGCGGGGGCCCTCGCGGCCGGCGTCCTGGTCGCCGCACTCTTCTCGACGATCGCCTACGTGGTCTCGTGGTGGGGAGTCGTCGTGGAGCGCACCGGGCGGGGCACCCTCCGCGTCCGTCGCGGACTGACGACCACCCGCTCGAATTCCATGGAGGAGCGGCGGATCCGCGGCGTCCACGTCATCGAGCCGTGGCAGCAACGCTGGCAGCGAGGCGCCTCGCTGCAGGCCCTGGTGACCGGCGCCGAGGGGGGCTCGGTCGAGGTCCTCCCCGTGGTGCACCGCGACGAGACCCGCCGGTTGGCCGTCCGGGTGCTCGACAGCGGCGAGGACCGCGCCACACCGGTCGACCTCTTCGACCTGCCGCTGGTGAGCCACGGCCCCCGGGCCCTGCGGCGCATGGCGGTGGGGGCCCTGGTGGGCCTGTTCTGGCTGGGGATCCTGCCGGCTGCCGCGGGCTCGGCCCTCCTGTGGTCGATCCCGGACGCCCCGTCCACCGGCTGGCTCGGGCTGCCGCTGGTGGCCTGGCCGTGGGCCTGGGCGCTCGCCATGGCCGTGCTCTTCCTGGTGCCGGTGTACCCGGCCTGGCGCACCCTGGGCCACGGGGTGACCGACCACCACGTGTACTTCCGCTCCGGGGCGATCCTCCGCCACCACCTGGTGCTGGAGAAGGACGGCATCCTCGGCTGGGTGGTGAACGAGTCCTTCTTCCAGCGCCGGCTGGGCCTCTGCTCGGTGACCGCGACCCTCGCCGGGGGCGGGGAGGCGCACACCCTGGAGAACCTGCCGATGGAGGACGCGGTGCGCCTCCTGCGGGCCGCCAGCCCGGAGCTCGTCGGCCAGTTCAGCCGGGCGGCCTGAGCCGCCCGGCGCCGGGCGGGCGGCTCAGATCCAGCTGTCGAACCACATCCGGGCGCGCCACGCGTCGTAGGGGATGACCTGCGCGGTCCACACCGGCCAGAACCACCAGAAGTTCAGCACCACGAGCGTCAGGTAGCCGGCCACCGCCGGGACCCCCCAGCGCTGTCGCAGCACGAGGCCCAGGACCAGCACCACGGCCAGCACCATGAAGGGCTCGAAGGCGATCGAGTAGAACTGGTAGATCGTGCGGTGCTGCACCGACAGCCAGGGGAGCCAGCCGGACAGGAAGCCGACGAGCACCGCGCCGGCCCGCCAGTCGCGCTGCGTGAGCCACCAGAAGGCGAGGACGAACAGCCCGAGCGTGGCCACCCACCAGATGGAGATCGAGCCCACCGAGCTGATCGCCTTGGAGCACTTCTCCACCGCGCAGCCGTCCTGGCCGAGGGTCTTCGTCTCGTAGAAGAACGAGGTGGGACGCAGCTGCAGCGGCCAGCTCCAGGGGCTCGAGCGGTAGGTGTGGTCGCTCACCAGGCCGACGTGGAAGTCGTACATCTTCACGTGGTACTCCCACAGCGAGCGCAGCGGCGCCGGCAGCCAGGTCACCCCCTCGCCGGGGTTCTCCACCGCCCACTGGCGCATGTACGCGTCCGGCGTCCGGAACCACACGGCCCACCCGGCCAGGTAGGCCGCCAGGGCCGACCCGCAGTACACAAGGAAGGCCGACGGGCCGTCGCGCAGGAGGAGCCCGGCCGCCCACGGTCGCAGCACCCCCACCCGCCGGCGGGCCATGACGTCCCAGAGCACGGTCATGAGCCCGAAGGCCGCCAGGGCGTACAGGCCGGACCACTTCACGCCGGCGGCCAGGCCGAGCGAGAGGCCGGCCGCCCACCGGTAGGGGCGCAGCCCCAGCCACGGCCCCAGCGCCATCCCCGCCGGTGCCGTCACCCGTCCCCACCGGGACGGGTCGTCCCCGTGCAGGGCGGCCACCTTCCGGGCGAGCAGGCGGCGGGAGGCGGTCCGGTCCAGCAGCAGCATCCAGAAGCCGACCAGCACGAAGAACATGAGCACGATGTCGAGCAGGCCGGTCCGGGAGTGCACGAAGTGGTGACCTTCGAGCATGGTGAGGAAGGAGGCGAGGGTCGCCAGGGTGGCCGAGCCGGTGAGCTGCCAGCCGACCCGCCCGACGACGAGGATCGACAGCGTCCCCAGCACCCACACCGAGACCCGCCAGCCGAAGGAGGACTCGATGCCGAAGGGGATCTCCCCGGCGGCGATGACGAGCTTCCCGACCGGCGGGTGGACCACGAAGTCCGCCTCGTCGGCGTAGACGGTCTCCCAGTTGCCCGTCGTGAAGTGCTCGTCCGGCTCCTCCATGCCCTCGGGCTTGTTGCGCTCGTAGCCCCACTGGGCCACCGACCAGGCGTGCTTCACGTAGTAGGTCTCGTCGAACACGAGCTGGTGCGGCTGGTCCAGGTGCCAGACGCGCAGGCCGCCGCCCACCAGCATGCACAGCAGGGGGCCGATCCACGCCCAGCGGGCGATCCGGCGCGCCCGGGCCCCGGTGGCCGCTAACGGTCCCAGGAGGTCCACCTGGAGACGCTGCTCCAGGCCCGTGGCAGCGTGCGGTGAGGGGCGCATGAGGCGCATCCTAGGGCGGCCCGGCACGCCGGGTAGGTGACCCTCACCCGGTGACTCACCCCACAGCGCCTAGAATCCGGCTTCGTGGCACCTCATACTTCGGCACCGGCAAAGCGGTCGGCCACCACCACGACGATCTGGAACAAGATCCTCATGGCGGTCTCCGGCCTCGTGTTCATCGGCTTCGTCATCGCGCACATGCTGGGGAATCTCAAGATCCTCCAGTCGCACGAGGCGTTCGACTCCTACGCGCACCACCTCCGGACGATGGGCGAGCCCATCCTCCCGCACGAGGGCGCGCTGTGGCTCGTCCGCATCGTGCTGCTCCTGCTGCTCCTCGCCCACGTGGTCATGGCGTTGCGCCTCATGGGGCGCGCCCAGAAGGCTCGCGGCACCCGCTACGCGGTGAAGAAGTCGCTCACCTCCACGCTGAGCTCGCGCACCATGCGCTGGGGCGGCATCGCGCTGCTGCTCTTCATCATCTTCCATCTGCTGCATTTCACGACGAAGACCATCGAGCCGGCCGGCGGCTTCGCCAGCCCGGCCCAGATGTACGTGGAGAACTTCGAGATCTGGTGGGTCGTCCTGATCTACGTCCTGGCGATGATCGCCCTGGGCATGCACATCCACCACGGTTTCTTCTCCTCGATGCAGACCCTGGGTCTCACGTCCGCCAAGAACACCCCGGCCCTCCGCACGGTCGGCGCCCTCCTCGCGGCTGTTGTCGTGGTGGGCTTCCTCGTGCCGCCGGTGGCCGTGTTCTTCGATCTCGTCAACTGACGCTCCGGGAGGACAATCACCATGGCAACACTGTTCGGGGACAACGCCCCCTGGAAGCGCTCGAAGAAGGACGAGGCCCTCGCAGCGGAGGGTGCCTCCGTGGTCGACGGCCAGGCCCAGCCGACCGTCGACGGGGTCGCCGCCGGCGCCACGCCCGCCGACGCCCGTCCGATCAACAAGGACGCCTCGGCCTCCAACGAGTTCTGGGTCGAGGGTGACCCCATCGCCGACACGAAGGCCCCCGATGGCCCGGTCGAGACGATGTGGCAGCGCCGCCAGTTCGAGGCCTCGCTGGTCAACCCCGCCAACCGCCGCAAGATCGACGTGATCATCGTGGGTACCGGCCTGGCCGGTGCCGCCGCGGGTGCCACCCTCGGCGAGGCCGGCTACAACGTGAAGTCCTTCTGCTACCAGGACTCGCCGCGCCGCGCGCACTCGATCGCTGCGCAGGGTGGCATCAACGCCGCCAAGAACTACAAGAACGACAACGACTCGGTCTACCGCCTGTTCTACGACACGGTGAAGGGCGGCGACTACCGCTCCCGCGAGTCCAACGTCTACCGCCTGGCCGAGGTGTCCGCGAACATCATCGACCAGTGCGTGGCCCAGGGCGTGCCCTTCGCCCGCGAGTACGGCGGCCTGCTGGACAACCGCTCCTTCGGTGGCGTGCAGGTGCAGCGCACCTTCTACGCCCGCGGCCAGACGGGTCAGCAGCTGCTCATCGGCGCCTACCAGGCGCTGGAGCGTCAGATCGGCGCCGGCACCGTGGAGATGTTCAACGCCCACGAGATGCTCGAGCTGGTCATCGTCGAGGGCAAGGCGCGCGGCATCATCGCCCGCAACCTGCGCACCGGCGAGATCGAGACCCACATGGCCGACGCGGTCGTGCTCGCCACCGGCGGCTACGGCAACGTCTTCTTCCTCTCCACCAACGCGATGGGTTCCAACGTCACCGCCGCGTGGCGTGCGCACCGCAAGGGTGCCTACTTCGGCAACCCCTGCTACACGCAGATCCACCCGACCTGCATCCCGCAGTCCGGTGACAAGCAGTCCAAGCTCACCCTGATGTCCGAGTCGCTCCGCAACGACGGCCGCATCTGGGTGCCGAAGGACGCCGCGGACTGCGACAAGGACCCCCGCGAGATCCCGGAGGAGGCGCGCGACTACTACCTGGAGCGCATCTACCCGGCCTTCGGAAACCTCGTGCCGCGTGACATCGCCTCCCGACAGGCGAAGAACATGTGCGACGAGGGGCGCGGCGTCGGCCCGGCCATCGCCGAGGTCGGTCCGGACGGCGAGGAGCGCATGGTCCGCCGTGGCGTCTACCTGGACTTCGCCAGCGCCATCGAGCGGATGGGCCAGGAGGCGGTGGCCGCCAAGTACGGCAACCTCTTCGACATGTACGAGCGCATCACGGGTGAGAACCCCTACGAGGTGCCGATGCGCATCTACCCGGCCGTCCACTACACGATGGGTGGCCTCTGGGTGGACTACGACCTGCAGTCGACCATCCCGGGCCTGTTCGTGGCCGGCGAGGCGAACTTCTCCGACCACGGCGGCAACCGCCTCGGCGCCTCGGCGCTCATGCAGGGTCTGGCCGACGGGTACTTCGTGCTGCCGAACACCATCAACGACTACCTGGCCACCGAGGGGCAGTCCGGCGTCACCGCCGACCACCCCGAGGCCCAGGCGGCGCTGCGCGAGGTGACCGAGCGGGTCGAGAAGCTCCTGAGCATCAACGGGACCCGCAGCGTGGACTCGATCCACCGCGAGCTGGGCACCATCATGTGGGAGTACTGCGGCATGGAGCGCAGCGACGCCGGCCTGCGCACCGCCATCGAGAAGATCCGGGCGCTCCGTGAGGAGTTCTGGACCAATGTCAAGGTGCCCGGCGCTGCCGCGACGCTCAACCAGTCGCTCGAGAAGGCCGGCCGCGTGGCCGACTTCCTGGAGCTCGGTGAGCTCATGTGCATCGACGCCCTGCACCGTCGGGAGTCGGCCGGTGGTCACTTCCGTGCCGAGTCGCAGACCGAGGACGGTGAGGCCCTGCGCCACGACGACGAGTTCGCCTACGTGGCCGCCTGGGAGTACACGGGTGCCGGGAGCACCCCGGTGCTCCACAAGGAGGACCTCGTCTACAACGCCATCGAGATGAAGCAGCGGAGCTACAAGTGAGAATCACCCTGAAGATCTGGCGCCAGGACGGCGCGCACGACGGCGGGAAGTTCGCCACCTACGAGGTGGACGGCGTGACCGAGGACATGTCCTTCCTGGAGATGCTCGACGTGCTCAACGAGGAGCTCACCGAGGCCGGTGAGGAGCCGGTGGCCTTCGAGTCCGACTGCCGCGAGGGCATCTGCGGTGCCTGTGGCTTCATGGTCAACGGCATCGCCCACGGCCCGGAGCGCACCACCCTCTGCCAGCTGCACATGCGTTCCTTCAAGGACGGCGACACCCTGACCCTGGAGCCGTTCCGTGCGGACGCCTTCCCGGTGGTCAAGGACCTCGTGGTCGACCGTTCGTCCTACGACCGCATCATCGGTTCCGGTGGCTACATCTCCGTGAACACCGGTGCCGCCGTGGACGCCAACACCGTGCCGGTGCGCAAGGAGGACGCCGACCGGGCGTTCGACGCCGCCACCTGCATCGGCTGCGGCGCCTGTGCGGCGGCCTGCCCGAACGCGGCCGGCATGCTCTTCCTGGGCGCCAAGGTGACCCACCTGGGTCTGCTGCCGCAGGGCCAGCCGGAGCGCGAGTCCCGCGTGGTGAACATGGTGAACCAGCACGACGAGGAGGGCTTCGGCGGCTGCACGAACATCGGTGAGTGTGCGGCGGTCTGCCCCAAGGGCATCCCGCTGGACGTCATCAGCCAGCTGAACACGGACCTGCGCAAGGCCCTCTGAGGCCCGCAGCCCCGACCGAAGGGGGCGCTCACCGGACTCCGGTGGGTGCCCCCTTCGGCGTGTCGGGGGGCCGATCCTCGGCTGCGCCCCCTTCAGCGGGCCGGGGAGTGCAGGCCCAGCCTCGGCCGGAGTTCCCACCGATCTCGCTCAGGACCACCGTTCTCGTCCCAGACCCACGGTGCTCGTCCAGAACCACCGTGAGCGGACGGTGGTTCTGGACGAGCACCGTGATCCTGCGTCTGGGCACGCCCCGCCCCGGCCAGCCCGCCCCACCCCACCCCACCGTGCCCCGACTAGCCCGACCCGTGCGAGCGCCCTACCGGTCCGTCGGCGTACCGTGCGGTGGGAGCGCGCCGTGCGGCGGTGCCCCCGGACCCGAGCGAGCCCGAGCGGAGGCAGGACATGAGTGCAGGCAAGGCCCCTGAGGGGCGCATGTGGGAGCGCTTCGTGGCGCTGGGTGACTCGTTCACCGAGGGCATGATGGACCCCACCGACCGCGACCCGGACGTCTTCCACGGCTGGGCCGACCGCCTCGCCGCCCGGCTGGCCTTCCGCAACGCCGAGCACACCGGCCCGGACGGCACGCCCGACCCGCGCCCCTTCGGCTACGCCAACCTCGCCATCCGCGGCCGGCTCATCGAGCACGTCGTGGGGGAGCAGCTGGAGGAGGCGCTCACCCTCACCCCGGACCTCGTGAGCCTCAACGCCGGCGGCAACAACTACCTCCGCCCGCGCGCCGACAAGGACGCCGTCGTCGATCAGCTCGAGGACGCCGTTGCCCGCCTCCGGGAGACCGGCGCGGACGTCCTGCTCCTGACCGCCCCCAACACCTCCCAGCTGCCCATGGTGCGGCGCGTGACCCCGCGCTTCGCCGACTTCACGGCCAACATCTGGGGCATCGCCCAGCGCTACGACTGCTACGTGGTCGACCTGTGGACCCTCCGTGCCCTGCGCGATCCCCGGCTGTGGGCCCCGGACCGCATCCACCTCTCCACCGACGGGCACCGGCGGGTGGCGCTGCAGGCCGCGTGGACCCTCGGGCTGGAGGTCGAGGGCGGCGACGAGCGGGCGTGGAGCACCCCGTTGCCCGAGGTGGAGCCGCTGAGCCGGCTGGAGTCGGTCCAGGCCCATCGCGAGTGGGCACGCCTGCACCTGCGCCCCTGGGTGGAGCGTCGCCTCACCGGGCGGTCCTCCGGCGACGGCCGGATGCCGAAGCGCCCCACCGTCCAGCAGGTGGACGTGGAGCGCCTCGCCCCCCACCGCGACCGGATCTGACCGAGCGCGCCCTCACCCGGCCTTGCGCGCCCTCATCCGGCCTCGGGCACCACGAGGCAGGCCAGCAGGATCGCCGCGGCCCGCTCCTGGTCGTCCAGCTCCGGCCCGAGGGCGGTGCGCACCTGGGTCATCCGGTAGCGGACGGTCTGCGGGTGCACCCCGAGGTGCTCCGCGACCAGGGCTCGCTGCCCCCGGAGCAGGATCCACGTCCGCAGGGTCTCCACGAGGCGCTCCCGGGCCTGCTCACCGTGGACCGCGAGCGGGGCCAGCACCTCCCGGGCCAGTGCCTCCGCGGCCACCGGATCGCCGTGGACCACGAGGTGGGGCAGCACGTCGGTGAGCTCGAGCGGCCCCTCCCGGCGGGCCGGTCCGCCGAGCCTGGGCGCCGGGGGGACCTCCGCCCAGCGCGAGGCGAGGCGCCAGGTGTCCGGCAGGGTCGCGCGCGGGACCACCGGCCCGACGAGGCAGGCCACGCCCGCCTCGCTCGCCCCCCGACGCGTCTGCCGGAGCTCCTCCTCCGTGGGATCGCCCAGCAGCATGGTGCTCCAGCCCGACCCGGCCGCGCCGACGCCGATCTGGTCCACGGTGAGCGTCCGCAGGGGCATCCGGGCGGTGAGGGCGGGGACGTCACCGGTGCGGCAGATGATCGGCACCACCTCGGACGGGCTGGTCAGCCCGGCGGCGCGGGCCGAGCGGTCCACCTCCCCGGAACGTGCACCGCGCAGCATGAGCAGCCCGAGATGGGCCCGGGCCTGGGTGCGGGAGCGCTCGGCGTGGGCGCGCTCCTCGGTGTGGCCGGCCACCGTGGCCGCCGAGAGGTCGTCGATGTACGCGAAGGTCAGCGCGGCGAAGGCCTGCAGGTCGCGGGCCTCCAAACCCTGGGCCAGCGCCACGTCCGAGAAGGTCACCCAGCACACGCGGCCCCCGACGCGATAGGCCGCGAGCACGGTCTCCACCGAGCGTCCGGCACGTGCCTCGGAGCGGCCCAGGCCGCGGGCGCCGAGCATGGTGGGGCGGGCGGGGGCGGACCCCCGCCCGGAGGTGGCGATGAGGTCGAGGAAGCCGTAGAGCGCCATGGCCACCGCCTCCCGCAGGACCTGGGCCCCGGCGCGGAACTCCTCCCGGTAGGCGGGCAGCTCGGCCATGATCGCCTCCACCGACTCCGCGGAGGCGCTGTCGACGGCGGCGCGCAGGGCGTCGACCACGGTCGGGCTCCACGGGGCGCCGTGCAGGGTGCTCGTCATGGCCGGATCATGGCCGATCTGTTCCCGTGAGACAAATGCCTGGCGGCTTCTCCACCTTCTGGGCCGTGGAATTGGCTGCGGGGAGCAGTGAGGATGGAGCGTATGACCTACCCCCTCCGACGCGTCGCCCCTCGGCCCGAGTGGACCGGGCGACTCATCGACGCCGCCGCCGCGGTGACCACCCCCGTGGTGCCGGACGACTACGTCGACATGCTGGCCCCGCTGCACTCCCGGGTCCGGCTGCGGGCGAAGGTGGAACGCATCCGCCGGGACACCCCGCGCACCGTCTCGCTGTGGCTGCGCCCGGGCGCGCTGTGGCGCAAGCACCGCCCCGGGCAGTACGTCCGCATCGGCGTGGACGTCGACGGCGTCCGTCACTGGCGCACCTACAGCCTCACCAGCAAGCCCGCCCCCGCCGGAACCCCCGGGGAGGCCGGCCTGCTGCAGATCACCGTGACCCAGGTGCCCGACGGCATCGTGAGCACCCAGCTGACGCAGCACACCGAGGTCGGTGACCTGGTGATGCTCGACCGCGCGGACGGCGACTTCACCCTCGACGACCCGCGCCCCGGCAAGGTGCTCTTCCTGGGCGCCGGTTCCGGCATCACGCCGATCATGGGCCTGCTGCGCGGCCACCGCTGGCACGGGGAGAACGCGCCCGACGTGGTCGTGGTGCAGTCCTTCCGCGCCCCCCAGGAGCAGCTCTTCGCGCAGGAGCTGCCGGCCATCGCCGATCGCTTCGGCCTCCGGCTCATCACCCGCCAGACCGCCCAGGCGGGGCGCTTCACCCCCGACCAGCTCGACCTCGAGGTCCCCGACTGGCGCGAGCGCGAGGTGTGGGCTTGCGGCCCCGCCGGGATGCTCGACGAGGTCGAGGCCCACTTCGAGGCTGAGGGCCTGGCCGACCAGCTCCACACCGAGCGCTTCCGCACCGTCGAGATCACCCCCGGGGAGGGCGGCACCGCCACCTTCACCGCCGGCGGGAAGGCCACCGAGGTCGAGAACGACGGCGCCACCACCCTGCTCGACGCGGGGGAGGAGGCCGGCCTGCTCCTGCCCAGCGGGTGCCGCATGGGCATCTGCCACTCGTGCGTGCTCACCCTCAGCGAGGGTGCCGTGCGCGATGTCCGGGACGACTCGATCGTCCTGGCCACCCCCGAGGACCCCACCCTCGTCCAGACCTGCGTCACCACGGCTGCAGGCGACTGCCACCTGGAGGTACCGGCATGACGACCACGCCCGCCCGCCCCACGCACACCACCGCCCCCGACGGGCAGCTCGAGCAGCGACTCCGCCCGGCGGCCTTCAGCGACGCGATGCAGGTCAACAAGGCCTTCGCACGGACTCGCCGCGACACCCGCCGCGGGGTCAACCGCATCACCTCCACCGAGAACCCGGAGCGCCACTGGAAGCCGAAGCGCTCCGGCGGGGAGGACCCGGCCGCGCACCTGACGATCGAGCAGATCGAGGAGCTGGGCCGGGAGATGGACGCCATCCGCCAGCGCATCATCGACTCCCGCGGTGCGGCCGACGCGGCCTACATCCGCCGGGTCATCGCCGTGCAGCGCGGGCTCGACATGGGTGGACGCCTCGTGCTCATGGTCGGCAGCCGCAACAAGGCCGCCTGGGTGCTGGGCACCGGGGCGCTCACCGTGGCGAAGATCCTGGAGAACATGGAGATCGGCCACAACGTGCTCCACGGACAGTGGGACTGGATGCGCGACCCGTCGATCCACTCCTCCACCTGGGAGTGGGACCACGCCTCCCCGGCCGAGGCGTGGAAGCACTCGCACAACGACCTGCACCACACGTACACGAATGTCATCGGCCGGGACAACGACCTCGGCTTCGGCATCGCCCGGGTCGACAAGGACCAGCCGTGGCGCCCGTGGATGGTGTGGCAGCCGGTGCTCAACGCCGTCAACGCGCTGACCTTCGAGTACTCCATCGCGCTCTACGACCTGGAGCTCGGCCGCTACCAGGGCAAGCCGCTCAAGGCCTGGAAGCCGGCGATCCCCGGGCTGCTCGGGGTGGCCCGCAAGGTGGTGCGCCAGGTGGCCAAGGACTACGTGGTGACCCCGGCGCTCTCCGGCCCCGGCTGGAAGAGCACGCTGGCGGCCACGTGGACGGCCAACCTGACCCGCAACCTGTGGAGCAACGGCGTCATCCTGTGCGGCCACTTCCCGGAGGGCGTGCAGACCTTCAGCCGCGCCTCGACCGTCGGGGAGACCCGTGGTGAGTGGTACCTGCGGCAGATGCTCGGCAGTGCCAACATCTCCGGCTCGCCGCTCATGCACATCATGACCGGCAACCTGAGCCACCAGATCGAGCACCACTGCTTCCCGGACCTGCCGAGCAACCGGTACGCCGAGGTGGCCGTGGAGGTCCGCGACGTGTTCGACCGCTACGGGTTCGACTACGTGACCGGCCCGATGCCGGTGCAGCTGGGCAGCGCGTGGAAGAAGATCTTCAAGTACGCCCTGCCGAACGGCGCCTGGGGCGAGCTCCGGGAGCGCCCGGTCCAGTCCGTGGCCGCCGGCGCCCGCTGGTCGGTCGGTCAGGTGCTCAAGAGCCTGGGGCGCAAGAAGAAGCACTCCCGCCGCTGAGGCGCTGAGCCGCCGGCCACGTTCCGAGGCCGGCCGGCCGCTCGCCGCCCCGTTTGACGATGGTCACCTCCTGCGCACGACCATCACCGGTTCCGGTGACCGTCGTGCGCAGGAGGTGACCGTCGTCGTGCGTGGGGAGCGGGGGAGCCTGGCGCCTGGGGGAGGCTCCACAGGTGGTGCCAGCCGGCTCAGGCGTTCGGGTTCTCCAGCACCACCGCGAGGCCCTGCCCCACGCCGATGCACAGGGCGGCCACGCCCCAGCGCACCCCGTCGGCCCGCATGGCGGCGGCCAGGGTGCCCAGGACGCGCGCGCCGGAGGCCCCCAGCGGGTGACCGATGGCGATGGCTCCGCCGCGGGTGTTGACGATCTCCGGGTCGATGCCCCAGGCGTCCACGCAGGCCAGCGACTGCACGGCGAAGGCCTCGTTGAGCTCCACCAGGCCCACCTCGTCCCAGCCGATGCCGGCCCGGGCCAGGGCACGGTTCGCCGCCTCCACCGGGGCGATGCCGAAGCGCTGCGGGTCCAGGGCGAAGGTGCCCCGCCCGGCGATGCGGGCCAGCGGTTCCCGCCCGAGCCGCTCGGCGGCCTTCTCCGAGCCCAGCAGCACCGTGGAGGCACCGTCGGTGAGCGGGGAGGCGTTGCCGGCGGTGATGCGCCCGTCGGGGCGGAAGGAGGGCTTGAGCCCGGCGAGCGTCTCCGGGGTGGAGCCCGGGCGCACCGTCTCGTCGTGGGGCAGGTCGGAGGGGTCGACCCCCGGCACCCCGCAGGTCCAGTTGGCGTAGAAGCCGGACTCCCAGGCCTGCGCGGCGAGCCGGTGGGAGCGTGCGGAGAACTCGTCCATCCGTGCCCGGTCGATGCCGGTCTCGTCGGCCAGCTGCTCGTTGCACTCCCCGAGGCTGGCGGTCCACTCGGCGGGCATCTGCGGGTTCACCAGGCGCCAGCCCAGCGTGGTGGAGGCCATCTCGGCGTCTCCGGCCGGGAAGGCCCGCTCCGGCTTGGGCACCACCCAGGGGGCGCGACTCATCGACTCCACGCCGCCGACGAGGACGAGCTCGGCGTCCCCGGTCTCGATGGTCCGACTGGCCACCATCGCGGCGTCGAGGGAGGAGCCGCAGAGCCGGTTCACGGTGGTGCCGGGCACGCTGGTCGGCAGCCCGGCCAGGAGGGTGGCCATGCGGGCGACGCAGCGGTTGTCCTCCCCGGCCTGGTTCGCGGCGCCGAAGACGACCTCGTCGATCCTGGCCGGGTCGAGCCCGTCCTGCCGGGCGACCATCTCCCGGACGACGGTGGCCGCCAGGTCGTCGGCCCGCACCCCGGCCAGGGCGCCCCCGAACTTGGCGAAGGGGGTGCGGACGGTGTCGTAGACGTGGGCGGCTTCGAGCGACACGGGGGCTCCTGGGGTCGGTGCGTGGTGGGGCAGGTCACATCATGACGCACCGTGGGTCGCCGCCCCGGGCCCCGGGTCACCATCGGGCGGTGCGGGGCGCTGGTCCCGCGCCGTGGGGCTCCGCCCCGTCAGGCCCCGCTGCGGTGCGCCGTGAGGATCACCTCGGCCGCCCGCGCCCCGGCGGTCAGCGCCCCCTCGATGCCGCCGGCCCGGGCCGCGGCGGAGTGGTCGCCGGCGGTGTACAGCCCGTGGTCCAGTCGGGTCGGCACCCGCTCGGCGGTGGGCGGCAGCGCCGGCATGCCGTGGGGGATGTCCTGCCGGGCCACGAGCTCCCAGCCGAAGGCCGGCGTGTCCCAGAGCTCGGAGAGGTGCACACGCACGGCGGCCTCCTCCCCCTCCGGGTGGCCGCTGCGCCAGAGCACCGTCGCGGCCACCAGCGGCCGCCCGGACTCGCTGTACTCCGGGGCCACGTTGCTCACCACGGCGCTCACGACGACCGGTCCGCGGTGCGGGCGGACGTCCACGCGCAGGGCAGTCGAGTCGGTGGGGGCCTCGTCGGCGGTGAACCACCAGGTGGTGGCGCCGTGCCAGCCCAGGTGGGGGAGCAGCGCGGCGGTGCTCCCACTGCCGTGGAGCAGGTCCGAGGCGGCGTCGGCGGGGGTGGCCAGCAGCACCGCCGGGGCGCGCAGCACGCCCGCGGGGCCGCGCACCTCCCAGGCTCCGCCGCGGCGGACGAGGCTGTCGACGGGCCACTCGGTGCGCACCGGGCGCTGCAGGGCCCCGGCCATGACGACCGGCAGGGTCACCATGCCCGCGGCGGGCAGCGCGAAGGAGCCGCGGGCCAGGTCCGCCAGGCGACGGCGCGCCACCTCGGCCGCGCTCGCCCGCTCCCGGATCCGCGAATCGCGGGTGTTCTCCAGGGTGACGGCCTCCAGCAGGCGCTCGGCCGCGATGCGGGGGCGACCCTCGAGCCCTCCGGCGTCGAGGGCGTCGAGCCAGGTGGCGTCAGGGGAGCCGGTGGGCTGGTCGTGCCCGCTCCACCACCGGCGCAGGGCCCACACCTCCCGGACGTCGGCGGCGTCGGCGGCCAGCCCGGAGCGGAGGGTGGAGAGCAGGTGCTGCGGGGCGCGGCGCGGGTTCGTGACGCGCCGGACGTCGGAGACCTCCGGGCCCGAGGCCACGAGGAGCTCCACGCCGGGCAGGAAGCTCTCCAGGCCGAGGGCGTCGAGGTCCACATGGGCGGCCAGCTCGGGGCCGGCGGGGTTGAGCCACTGCAGGCCGTGGTCGACCGTGAAGCCGTCGACGATCTCGCTGCCGATGCGGCCGCCGGCGGTCACCTCGGCCTCCAGGAGCTCCACGGTGAGCCCGGCCTCCTCGAGGCGGCGCGTGGCGGCCAGCCCGGCCACGCCCGCGCCCACGACGAGGACGTCGGCGTCGTCGGAGCGCAGCGGCACCCGGGTCAGGCTGCGGCCGGTCATGCGGCGCCGCCGGCGTCGGAGGGGGTGAAGGTGACGGCCAGGGCGTGGGAGCCGCCGGGCTCCAGGGCGATGGAGTGGTCCACCTCGTCCCGCCGGGGGCCGATGCAGGCGGTCTCGACGCACAGGAAGCGGTGCCAGCCGTCGTCGGGCACGTCGGTCATGCTGGCGGCGCCCTCGGCCCAGGGGGTCCACACGACGGTGTCGGCGGCGCCCTGGGTCTCCAGGCGGACCGAGCGCTCGCCGTCCTCGAGGGTCACCGGGCCGGCGGTGCGGTGGATGAGATCGGTCGGACCGTCGGGGCGCAGGGTCTCGCCCGCCTCCCCGACGGACCGGGCGTTCTTGTCGACCACCACGGACCCGGCCAGGCCGGTCACGGACGTGGCGCGGACGTCGTGGACGGCCAGGTAGGTGTGCAGGGCGGCCTCGACGCGGCGCGGCTCGGCATCGGCCGGCAGGGCGGTGGTGAGCTCCAGGTGCAGCTGGGTGGCCCCGGCGGAGAGGGCCAGGGTGAGGTCGACGCCGTCGGCGTTGGTGGCCAGGGTGAGGTCCACGGTGCCGTCGGGCTCCACGTGGGCCTCCCGCAGCTGCCACGGCTGGGTGCGGGCCGGGCCGTGGCTGGGGGTGTGCTCGCCGTCGGGGCCGCCGGCGAACCAGGGGGCGCAGAGGGGGATGCCACCGCGGATGGCCCGGCCGGGGGCGCGCACGGCCTCGGGGCTCAGCCAGAGCAGGTCCTCGCCCCCGGCGGGCATCCAGGAGAGCAGGTGGGCCCCCTGGAGGTCGAGGCGCAGCGTGCAGGCCTCGGTGGCGGCGCGCAGCTCCTCGGCGCCGCTGCTGCTGGGGTGGGTGGTCACTCCGTCGGGCAGGCGTGCGGGGCACATGTCGTCCACCCTAGTCGTGGGGAGGAACGGGAGCCGTGGTCGAACGAGGGCGGGCCGGGCGAGGCTGGCGGGGCTGGGGCCCGGGAGCACGGTGCGGTCGGGGCCCGGGGCGGAGTCGGCCTGTGACCGGCAGCACGGGAAGGTAAAGGTTTGGTGATCTTTCCCGGTTCAGGGTCGTTCTGGCTGGCGCGAAGCAGATCCGTGGGGGAGAGTTGGTCCTGCTGAGACGGGGAATGGGATCTCCCGTTGAGTGTTTCTCTGATCCGAACGGTGGAGGGACGCCTGAAAAGGACCACCGCACGGGACGAGAGAGGGCCGGAAGCCAAGGCTTCCGGCCTTTCTCTCGTGCAGGGCGCCGCGGGGCAGCGGATGCGGCCTCAGGTCGTGGTCTGCGGGGTGTCGGCCGGCGCCTGCTCCGGGCGCGGCTCGGCGCCCAGCAGTGCCGTGAGCCACCGGTTGCCCGGCACGTGGTCCACCAGCACGGCCTTCATGAAGATCGTGGCCGGCACCGCCACCAGGGCCCCGAGCGGGCCGAGCAGGTAGGCCCACACGATGAGGCTGATGAAGATCACCGTGGCGTTGAGGCCGACCATGTCGCCGGTGACGCGGGGCTGGATGACCGTCTGGGCGATGAAGTTGATGGCCCAGTAGCCGACGGCCACCACCACGGCCATCACGGGCCCCTTCTCCAGCAGGGCGATGAGCATGGGCGGGACGAGGCCGATGACGAAGCCGACGTTGGGGATGTAGTTGGTGACGAAGGAGAACACACCCCAGGTGAGCGCCAGCGGGATGCCGAGGGCCAGCAGGAAGACCACGTCGACCACGGCCACCAGCAGGCCGAAGACGGTGGTGACCACCCAGTAGGAGCGGACGCGGCGGGCGAAGTCCGTGAACGCCGCGGCCGCTCGGGGGTTCTGGTCGGTCAGCACGGCCATGCGCTTCTCCACCGAGCCGGTGTCGAGCACCAGGAAGATCAGCCCGGTGAGGAGCAGCACCAGCAGGGAGGCGCCGCTGGACAGCTGCGAGGCCAGGCTCTGGACGAGGGAGGCGATCTGCTGGGGGTCGATCGAGCTCATGAGCTCCTCCAGCTGGGACTCCTCGACGCCGTAACCGGCCAGCAGGTCGATCGCCTGCTGGTAGAGATCGCGCCCCTGCTCGAGGTACTGCGGCATGACGTCCACCAGGCGCAGCACGGACCAGACCATGGCGGCGATGATCGCGGCCAGCACCGCGTAGACGGCCACCAAGGAGGCCAGCGTGGCCAGCGGTCCGGGAACCCTGCGGGCGCGCAGCCAGGTCACCATCGGGTAGGCGGTGACGACGAGGGTCAGGCCCAGGAACATCGGACCGAGCATGCCGGCCTGGGCCCGGATCCCCGCGGCGATGATGACCAGCGCCGCGAGCCCGAGCAGGCCGGCGAGGGGGCCGGCGGGCGCGCTGTGGCCGCCGGCCGTGGTGGGAGGGGTGGCGGAGGTCTCTTCGAGGCGGGTGCTCACGCTCGGGAGCCTACGGGCACGGTGGGCCCTCGGCGGTGGCTGTGCGCGCCACCCGGGTGCGTTCCGGGGTCGCTCGGCGCCGTGGTGTCGGGGTGGGTGCTCAGCGGCGGCGGGCCCGCACCACGTGGTCCTCGCTGCGGTGGGCCCCGGCGCCCTCGGTCACGTGCCGGGTGCGCAGCTCGTCGGTGACGACCTCCCACTCCGGGCCCAGCCTGTCGCGGACCGCGTCGGGGGTGAGGAAGCGCGTCGGGTCGAAGCCGCCCTCGTGGGTGTCGGCGGGGTCGATGACGTGGTGGACGAAGAGCAGGGTGCCTCCCGGGGCGACCAGCTCGGCCAGCCGCCTCTCGGCCACCTGCTCCGCGGTGCGCTGCAGCACCGGGTACATGGCCACCACCAGGTCGAAGCGGCCGGCCTCGAGCTCGGCCTCCTGGAGGGGGCTGGCGACCCCGGTGACCCGCACCCCGGCCCGGTCCGCTGCGGCCAGGGTGTGCTCCACCGCGTGCTGGGAGATGTCCAGCGCCGTCACCTCCCAGCCCTGCTGGGCGAGCCACACGGCATCGGCGCCCTCGCCGCAGCCCACGTCCAGTGCGCGCCCCGGGGCGAGGCCGGCGGCCTCGGCGGTCAGAGCCTCGTTCGGGTGGCCGCTCCAGCGGGTCCCCTCGGCGTACATCTCGTCCCAGTGCTCGGCGCTCTCCGGCGGGTGCTCGGCGCGCTGGTGCCCGTGGTGCTGGGGCGTCGCGTCGGGGGAGTCAGGGGTCGTCATGTCAGCAGTGTCTCGCTGCGGGGTCGGGTTCTCGCCGGCGGGTTGCTCACCGAGTGGTGTTGCGGGTGAGGTACTCGACCAGCGTGAGCTCCTGCGGTTCGCTCGTCAGGGTGACCTGGTGGGGGACGGGCGTCCACGGTCCACCGTCGAGGCGGTAGTCGGCGGTGTAGGTGGCGGTGACCTCCGGGGAGACCGTGCCGGTGCCTGAGTACGTGTGGGTGACGGTGCCGTCGGGCCAGGGGCCGCCCAGGTCGTCGGTGGGGCCGTGCGTGGTGCCGTCGCCGAAGTCGTAGGTCACGTCGATCAGGCGGGGACGGATCGACAGGTCGTGGCCGAGCATGTCGGCGGGGTCGAGACGTCGGACCTCACCGTCCTCGTAGCCCTCCTCGGCGAAGCCGGCCATGAAGAAGACGGGCTTGTTGACCAGCGCGTCGTCGGTGGGCGGCTGCCACTCGGGAACGGGAGCCGCGAACGTGGTGGTGTCGAAGGCCTTGCGGGCGAGCTCGGCACCGGGGACCCCGGAGCGGGGCGGCATCGCATCGGGGAAGCAGGTGGCGTCGAGGTCCATCCACGAAGAGACTGGAGTGTCGTCCTCAGACCGCATCTCTCGTCGGACGATCATCATGAAGGGCCCGTCACCCAAGACATTGCCATCGCATCGGTGACGTGACAGGTCGCAGTCGTTCCCCTCGATGTCCCCGTTGCGGCGGCCGGGGCAGTTGGGAACGGCGGTGTACTGGTAATAGAAAGTTGGGGGTTCTGCAGGGTCCGGCTGTTTGGAGTTGGGTGGCAACTCATTCACTAGTTCGCGGGTTTCCCTCAGTGTCATGCCCGCGACGATTCCGTCCGGTGTTTCGCGACAGACGGCGAGGTGGCCGCAGTCAGAGGCTCCGGTGGCGGCGAGGATGGTCGCGAAAATCATTCGACTGGTGCCCGATTCACGTTATACTGGATCGTGAGGATCTCCCATCGATCTTGGAAGTTTAGGTCGAAAATGTAGCCCAGTTGGCCTTCGTCGGGCACGGACTCCTTGACGGCGCCATTTTTATTGATGAAGTCTGTGGCCTCTTGGTCGAAGGTGACAGTCACCTCAGTAGATCCCCCTTGGCCGGGGAGTGCTCGACTGCCGGTGATCTTGTGAAGGTTTCCTGTGGCGACCACTCCGGTGTCTTTGCCCTCCTCCACGAGGTCAATGTGCCGCTGACATGTCTTACAGTCCGGGCCGGCGTACTTCTCCAGGATGCCCGTCTCGGGGTGCTGGTACAGGTAGTTCAGCGTCTCGACGTACCACAGCGCGAAGGCCTCGGCGCCCTCCTCGGAGTTCTCCTTGGCCACGGCGGGCATGGCCGGAGGCCCGTCGTCCGTGGGCTTGCTGGAGGGCTCCTTCGGCGGGGAGGGGCTGGTGTCGGGGGTGGCGTCCGTCGTCTCGCTGGCGCTGTCGTGGCTGCCCCCGTCGGGGCTGGTGGAGGTCTCACCGGTGCTCGCGCGGGGTGCGCTGCTGGCAGCAGGCGGGGTGCTGGGCGAGTCGGTCTCGTCGCCGGCCTCGGCGGTGCAGCCAGCCAGCAGGGCCGTGCTGCCGAGCACGGTCAGCAGGTGGGTGAGCG
Organism: Kytococcus aerolatus; assembly: GCF_900187395.1. GTDB lineage: Bacteria > Actinomycetota > Actinomycetes > Actinomycetales > Dermatophilaceae > Kytococcus > Kytococcus aerolatus. The sequence goes on along the minus strand of NZ_FYEZ01000001.1, from coordinate 996,572 downwards.
TGGGTGAGTTCCGCATGGTGACAGGGCCTCCAGAGGTGAGTGTGGGTTGAATCACACCTTGGCAGAAGACAGCCCGGCCTGGCGGCGAAAATCCACAGCAGTAGGTAAGGGTTCGGTCAAGAAATCCGACCCACCGCCGCGGTGCGGCATCCGCCGGTGCCGCGGGCTCACGTCATCCGGCCTGCGAGGATGCCGCGCATGACCACGAGCACCACCCCGGCGGAGCTGCCCACGGCCGTGCTGGTGGACGTGGACGGCACAGTCGCCACGATCACCGACCGGGGGCCCTTCGACTGGGGGCTGGTCTCCCGGGACGCCCCGGTGCCCGACGTGATCGCCGTCGTCACCGCCCTCCGCGCTGCCGGTCACCGGGTCCTCTTCTGCACCGGCCGCAGCGAGGAGTCGCGCCGCGACACCGAGGCATGGCTCGCCGAGCACGTCGGCCGCACCGAGGAGGAACCGGTGCTCATGCGCCGTCGCCGCGACTTCCGCAAGGACGTCCTCACCAAGGCCGAGCTCTTCGAGCAGCACGTGGCCGGCCGCTATCGCGTGGTGTGCGTCCTGGAGGACCGCCCGGGCGTGGTGGCCATGTGGCGGGAGCGCGGGCTCACGGTGCTCCAGGTGGCCGACGGGGGCTGAGGTGCCCACCACGTCCCGGTGGCCCGAGGGCAGCGGGAACGGTGGGCCGGCCGGTCAGCGGCTGCTGGCGCACATCTGCTGCATGCTGCTCGTCAGCCCCCGGACCTGAGGGTCGAGCTGCTCGTCGCCGGCGGCCCCTCTGGTCTCGGACTGGAGGGCCAGCGCAAGCCCCGCCAGGTCTCGCGGTGCCACGTGGGCGAAGGCCGCGAGGGCGGTCACCGCTCCCTGCCGGTCCGCCAGCACGTTCTCGGGAGACTGGGCCGTGAAGGCCTCCACGAAGGCACACGCCTCGGCGCGGTCCAGCGGGTTGGTGCTCCCGATCAGCAGGGTCATCCCGCCGAAGGGCTTGTCGGGGTCCGATCGTGCTGCGCTCACCGCCCCGGGCTCCCCGCGACGGTCGTCCCGGGCCTTCGCTGTCGAGCCCTTCCTGGGTGGCTCCGTGGTGGCCTCGTCCGGGGGCGTGGTGGGGGTTCGGCTCGGCTGGGGCGGGGCCGGCCTCGCCGAGGCGCTCGGTCCCGGTGGTGGGGAGGTCGGCGAGCTGCCGTCGTGGCTGGCCGGTTCGTCCGATGCCCCCAAGCAGCCCGCGAGCAGGGGCAGTACGAGCAGCGTGCTGGTGAGTTGTCGGGTGTGGCTCCAGCTCATGTGGCCCCCGGTCGCTCGGTGATGGGACGGTCCACGATAGACCCGCGCCGGGAAAGAGGCTCGTTGGCGCGAGGCTGCTTCGGTGCCGATGTGTCTCGGCGCTCTACCAGGCTGTCGTCACGGTGCCCGAAGGGTGGCCAGGGTCTTGGAAGCTACTCTGGTCAGGACCTGCGCGGACGGCCCGGGATCTCCGGGAAGAGCAGTGGGCGCGGTCTGGGTCTCGACGCCTCGTGACGGTGTGCGTACGGTGGGTGGATCACCCTGCTGAAGGAGTCGCCGTGAAGAACATCGCACAGTCCGTCCCCGGCCCCCTCACCTTGACCAGCGCATCCGTCTTCGACGGCATGACCTTTCTCGACGGCCCCCAGGACGTGGTCCTGGAGGGTACTCGCATCACGGAGATTCGTCCGTCCGGCGCGGCACCTGCCGAGGGCAACGTGGTGGACCTCTCCGGTCAGGTGCTCCTCCCAGGGTTCATCGACTGCCACGTCCACGTGGTCGCGGAACGTGCCGGTTCCTTGGAGGCCGTCCACGAGCCCTTCTCCCTCGAGTTCTTCCGGGCTGTCCAGAACCTCCGGGCCACCCTGCGCACCGGTGTGACGGCCGCCCGGGACGCCGGTGGCGCTGACCTGGGGGTCAAGGAGGCCTTGGCGCGCGGCTGGGTCGAGGGGCCCGAGCTGGCCATCGCGGTGCAGATCATCGGCCAGACCGGCGGGCACAGCGACCACCACACGGCCTCCGGAGCGGACCTGCCCTTCTTCCAGCGTCACCCGGGGCGGCCCCGCAGCGTGGCGGACGGAGCTGATGATTTCCTCCGCCTCACGCGTGAGCTCTTCCGGGCCGGTGCGGACCACATCAAGATCTGCTCCACCGGTGGAGTGCTCTCGCCGACGGACGACCCGCGGCACAGCCAGATGACCGACGAGGAGATCAGGGCAGTCGTCGGGGAGGCCGGTCGGCAGGGCAGCTACGTCATGAGCCACGCCCAGGGGACCGACGGGATCCAGAACGCCCTCCGGGCCGGGGTGCGCAGCATCGAGCACGGCATCTACCTCGACGACGAGACGATCGACCTCTTCCTGGAGAAGGACGCCTTCTTGGTGCCCACCCTCCAGGCCCCGCTCGAGGTCATCCGGGGCGCCGAGTCCGGTGCGGCCTCGCTGTCGCCCGTGGTCGTGGAGAAGGCGCGTCGTGTGGTGGAGGCGCACCGTGAGTCCATCGGCCGCGCCATCGAGGCCGGGGTGAAGATCGCGATGGGCACGGACGCCGGCGTGGGCGTGCACGGCACCAACCTCGAGGAGATCGGGCTGCTCCAGGATGCCGGGCTCTCCCTGGAGGGCTCGCTCCGTGCGGCCACCTCCACCGCGGCGGACCTGTTGAACCGCCCGGATCTCGGCCGGGTCGAGAAGGAGGCCACGGCCAGCCTGGTCGCCGTCCCCGAGGGGGACCTGGAGCGCCTCGGGCAGCTGCGAGCCGGGGACCTGCGGGTGTGGCTGAAGGGCGCCGAGGTCGTCTGAGTGCGGGGCGTCCTCCGCAGAAGTGACCACGGGGGGCATCCTCAGCAGAAGAAAGAGGGGGTCCGCACCGAACTCGGTGCGGACCCCCTCTTTCTGGGGGAACGGCGGTGTCACAAGGTGGAGACCAGCACGCTCGCGATGACGATCGACCCGGCACTCACCGAGGCGAAGCCTCCGACGAGCATCGGGGGGAGGAGGTGCCCCAGGACGGCCTCCTGCTCCTTCTCGTCAGGGGAGGCGCTCCGGGCGACCTCCTGGCTGATGATGTAGTCGGCCGGGAACCCCAGCATCGCCGTGAGGGCCACCGGAACACCCAGCCGGGGGTCCCAGCCGACCAGCTTGGAGGTGATGAAGCCCCCGACGACGATGCCGAGCAGGCCGATGACCAGGATGGTCGTCACCGCCGCGAGGGCGTTGATGATCTCGTCGAGCGACGCGAGCGCCAGGGGAGCCATGACCGTCGCGATCACGCCGACCATGGCCGGGGTGAAGGCGTTCGCCCGCTCCATGGCCCGCTGCGGGAGGAAGCCGAGCGCCGCCAGCAGCACACCGAGGCCGAGGCCCCAGAGGCTGTAGCTCACGCCACTCAGCTCGCCGAGCCACCAGCCGAGGGAACCGAGGCCGACGAGCAGGAAGAAGAGCACGGTCTGGCTCTGCACGACCTGCTCGGGCAGCTTCAGGCGGGAGTCGTCGACGGTGTTGAAGTCCACCGCCGCCGGGGCCGGGCCGCCCTGGGCGAGCTTCCCGTCCGGGCCGACGAGGTCCGCGGCGTACCGCTTGAGCAGCCAGTTCGTCAGGGGCATGGCCGGGAGGAACTGCAGCATCATGACCAGCGGCGGGATGGTCGCCAGCTTGTCGAAGCCGGCGCTCTGCAGTCCTTCCACGGTGAGCAGGGTGGAGACGATGCCGCCCGCGACCGGGCCTGCGCCGGCCACGGCCGTTCCGTAGCCGAAGAACTGGCTGACGATCGGGAGGATCATCAGGCACGCACCGAGCATCGCGCCGGCGGTGATGACCACGGACTTCCAGTTGGCCCGCAGGACCGACATGGGCAGGAGCGTGCCCATGTGGACCATGATCGCGGGCGTGAGGATGGCGCTCATGGCCACGAACCCGGAGGACTCCACGACCTTGGCCGGGAACCAGCCGAGCTGGACGGCGACGACCATCGCCAGCAGGGCCACGAGCATCGAGGGGACACGTGCGCGGGTGGCGATCGAGACGATCTCGCCCAGGGCGATGGCGCCCAGCACGGCGACGGCTGCGAACACGGGTTCCACGTCAGGCCTCCTGGTCCAGGCGCCGGATGGCGAAGTCGGCCAGGAGGGCCGCCTGCCGGGGGAGGACCGCGTCGTCGAAGAGGACGAGCGGGGAGTGGTTGTAGGTGGCCGTCTCGAGGTCGGTGCCGGGCGGGCTGCAGGCGAGGAAGAGGAAGGTGCCGGGCACCTCGCGGGCGACGAAGCTGAAGTCCTCGGAGCCCATCAAGGGAGTCGGGACCTCCACGACGTTCTCCGCCCCGAGGAGCTCAGCCGCCCAGGCCGCCGCCTGCTCGGTCTGGGGGCCGTCGTTGACGGTCACCGGGTACTGCTCGTCGAAGTCGACGGTGGCGGTGCAGTGGTGGGCCGCCGCGATGCTCTCCGCCAGGTGCGTCGCCTCCTGGCGGAAGGCGGCGATCGACTCGTCGGACAGGGTGCGGACGGTCGCGGAGAGGGACGCCTCCGGGGGGATCACGTTGATCGCCTCTCCGGCCGAGAGCCGGGTGATGGAGGCCACGACGGGGTCGAACACGTTGAACCGGCGCGTGACCATCACCTGCAGCTGGGACCCGTAGTCCAGCAGGGCCGGGACCGGGTCGATGGCCGTGCTGGGCTTGGACCCGTGGCCACCGCGGCCGTGGAAGGTGACGTGGAGCTCGTTGGCGCTGGCCATGGCCGGACCGGTCTTGTACTGCAGCTGACCGAGCTCCCCGGGGAAGACGTGGATGGCACAGGCCGCGACCACCGGGACCCCGGCGGCCTCGAGCAGACCTTCCTCGAGCATGTAGCGCGCGCCGCCGCAGGTCTCCTCGCCGGGTTGGAACATGAAGATCACCGAGCCCTTGATCTCCTCCCGCCGGGCGGCGAGGAGTCGGGCGGCGCCCACGAGCCCCGCGACGTGGAGGTCGTGGCCGCAGGCATGCATGCTGCCGTTCGTGGAGCGGTACTCGAGGTCGTTCTGCTCGGTGACGGGGAGGGCGTCCATGTCGCCGCGGAGGAGGACGGCCGGGCCGGGCTGACCACCTCGGAGCACGGCCACGACGCTGGTCGTCGACTCACCCGTCGTGATCTCCAGGTCGAGGCCCTCCAGGGCCTTCAAGATGCGAGCCTGGGTCTGAGGCAGCAGCAGGCCGACCTCAGGGATCTGATGGAGCTCACGGCGCAGGGCGGACAGCTCGCCGGCGAGAGCCTCGGCGTCGGACAAGAGGTTCATGCGGAACTCCTCTGCTCGGGAGCCTCACGCTAGGTGGGCCCTTTCCGCGGCACGAGAGATGAAATTCTTCGTTGTTGAATCGTGACGAACCCCGTGGTGTGGGTCACGGTGCTGGGGAGAGGCGGCTGGTGCCCCTGTGGCCCGACCTAGACTGACGCGGCATGGAGCCGCCTGAGGGAAGTCGCCGGATCGTCGTCGTGGGAGGGGCCGGTGCCCTGGGCTCGCGCTTCGTGGAGTGGTTCCGGGGCGACGGGGACCTCGTGCACGTCGTGGACCCGGCCGCGCCCGCGCCCGGCCTCGCCGAGGGGCACGCGCCGGCCGGGGGCTCGCCGGCGGAGGTCGCCGCCCGGGACGCCGAGGTGCTCGCCGCGGCGGACCTGGTGCTGGTGGCGGTGCCGATCCCGGTGACCCCGGAGGTCATCGCCGGGCTGCCCCCGCTGCGGCCCGACGCGGTGCTGGCCGACCTCACCTCGGTGAAGGGCCCGGCCCTGGAGGCCATGCTTGCCGCGCACGCCGGGCCGGTGGCCGGCCTGCACCCGATGTTCGGGCCGGACGTCGCCGGACCGGCCGGGGAGGTGGTGGTGCACAGCCCCGGCCGGGGTGACGTGCACTGGCTCCTCGAGCGTCTCACCGGGTGGGGCCTGCGGGTGGAGCCCGTGGCCGCCGCAGAGCATGACCGGCTGATGGGGCTCATCCAGGCGCTGCGGCACACGGTGACCGCCGCCTACGGGGTGAACCTGCGCCGGGAGGGCGCCGACCTGGACACCCTGCTGGCCCTGAGCTCGCCCATCTACCGCACCGAGCTGATGATGGTCGGGCGCCTGTTCGCGCAGGACCCGGGGCTCTACCACGACATCATCACCGCCTCCGAGGCGAACCTGGAGCTGCTGGAGCGCTTCCACCAGACCCTCGGGGAGCTCATCACCGGGCTGCGGGCCGGCGACCGGGAGGGTTTCGTCGCGGAGTTCGAGGCGGTGGGCGAGCACTTCGCCACGCACTCCGAGGGCTTCCTCACCGAGAGCCGGGAGCTGCTGGCCGCCGCCAAGGAGCTGCGAGCCGCGGCGCGGGACGAGGCGCAGGAGGCCGCCGCGGCCGGTGCCGGGGTGCCCGCTGCGGGGGCCGGGGCCGATGGTGCGGCCACGGGTGAGGCCGGCGACGCGGAGGACGGTGCGGCCGCCCGGGTCGACGACATGGCTGCCCGGCTGGCCCCGCACCGGGTGGAGATCGACCGCATCGACCGGGAGCTGCTGCGCCTGATCAGCGCCCGGGCGGCCCAGGCCCGCGCCATCGGGGCGATCAAGGGCACGGCGGCTGCCTACCGCCCCGAGCGGGAGGCGCAGGTGCTGCGCGGCCTGGTGGAGCGCAACCCCGGTCCGCTGCCGGACAACGCGGTGCGGCGCGTGTTCCGGGAGCTCATGAGCGAGTGCCTGGCCGTCGAGCGACCGCTCACGGTGAGCTACCTGGGGCCGCGGGGGACCTTCACCGAGCAGGCCGCGGTGCAGCACTTCGGTGGGGCTGCGCGCCCGGTGCCGGCGGCGAGCCTGGAGGGGGTGCTGCGCGAGGTGGAGGCCCGGCAGGCCGACTACGCGGTGGTGCCGGTGGAGAACTCCACCGAGGGGTCGGTGGGGCGCACCCTGGACCTGCTGACCCGGACCCCGCTGGAGGCCGTCGGCGAGGTGCGGCTGCGCATCGAGCACCAGCTCATGGGGCGTGGCGAGGTGAGTGGGGTGCGGCGGGTGTATGCGCACTCGCAAGCGCTCGCGCAGTGCCAGGACTTCCTCACCCGGCACCTGCCCGGGGTGGAACGGCTGCCGGTGAGCAGCAATGCCGAGGCCGCCCGACTGGTGGCCGAGCTGGCCGCCCAGGGGGTCACCGACGTGGCCGCCCTCGGGCCGGAGAGCGCGGCCGCCGTGTACGGGCTGAACGTGCTGCGCCCGGGGGTGCAGGACGACCCGGAGAACACGACGCGCTTCCTCGTGCTCGGCCACGAGTCGCCGCCGCCGAGCGGGTCCGACACCACGAGCCTGGTGGTGGCCCCGCCGCAGACCGACCGGGACGGCGCGCTGCTGGGGATGCTCAAGCCGCTGGCCGAGCACGGCGTCTCCATGACCCGGTTGGAGTCGCGCCCGATGCGCGGCGGGCTGTGGCAGTACCTGTTCTACCTGGAGCTCGACGGCCACGCCCAGGACCCGCAGGTGGCCGCCGCCCTGGAGGCGCTGCGCGCCGGGTCGGTCTTCTACCGGCTGGTGGGGAGCTACCCGCGGGTCGGGTGAGGTGCGCTGGGGTGCGGACCAGTGCCTCCTGCCGCACGTCGCGGACCCCGCGTCGGGTTGGGCAGAGCGTGCCGGTCAGAACGAGCCGACGGCCAAGCCGAGCGCGATGACCGTTGCGACGCCGATGAACGGGATGAGCACCGTGAGCACGAACATGTCCTTGTAGCTCTCGCGGTGGGTCAGGCCGGTCACCAGGAGCAGCGTCACCATGGCGCCGTTGTGCGGCAAGGAGTCCCAGCTCACCGCGGCCATCGCTGTCGCGCGGTGCATGAGCTCCATGTCGATGCCCTGCTGCTGCGCCATGGTCGCGAGCTGCTCGCCGAAGGCCTCCAGGGCGATCGTCATGCCGCCGGACCCCGAACCGGTCACGCCCGAGATCGTCGCGGACGAGACCGCCGAGGTGACCACCGCGTTGTCGCTGACGCCCATGATCCCGTCGCGGATCCCGGCGAAGGCCGCCAGGGAGGCGATGGTGGCGCCGAAACCGACCTCGCTGGCCGTGTTGAAGATCGGCAGCACCGCGTTGCGGGCACCTTCGGACATCTCGGTGAAGAGGCGCCCCACGTGTCGCGCGTTGAGCGCCATCACGATGAGGCAACCCACCACCAGGGCGACGGTCACCGACCACAGGGCCGCCACGGACTTCAGGTCCACGCCGCCGAACTTCTCCTCGGCCAGGTAGCCGGCGTCCATGCGGGGCACGACCACGTAGGTCATGAGGGCGTTGGTGGCCACCACGGCCAGGATCGGCACCAGGGCGAGCAGCCCCTGCCCGGTGGTGGTGCGCAGGATGTCGTCGTGGTCGGTCTGCTTGGACTTCCACACCACCGACAGGTCGGCTGGGTCGACCTTGCCGGTGCGCTCGTTGTGGGTGGGGGTGTCGAAGTGTTCCCCGGCGGCCCGCAGCGTGCGCTCGCGGTGGGCGAGCCAGAGCATGCCCACGCCGAGCACGATCGCGGTGCCGATGAGGCTCAGGCCGGGGGCGGCGAAGGTGTCGGTGCCGAAGAAGGGGGCCGGAATCGCATTGTGGATCTGCGGGCTGCCGGGCAGAGCCGCGGCGGCGAAGGTGAAGATGCCGAAGGCGATGGCGCCCGGCATGAGGCGGCGGGGCACGTCGGCGACCTTGAACAGGCTCATGGCGATCGGGAAGATCGTGAACACCACGACCCAGCCGTTCACGCCGCCGTAGGTGAGCAGGGCCGTGGCCACCACGGTCACCAGGACGGCGAAGCGAGCTCCGAGCACTCGTGCGGCCAGTCCGGCGATGCGGGTGGCCATCCCGCTGGCGGTCATGAGCTGACCGAAGATCGCGCCGGCCAAGAAGAGCGGGAAGAACGAGGAGATGAACTTGGCGGCGGCCGGCATGAACACCTGCGTGTAGCTGGCCAGCAGGGGAGCGCCGGACAGGATCGTGGCGATGAGCGCCGCCAGCGGGCCGAGGAGCAGAACGGAGTGGCCGCGGTAGGCCATGCCGATGAGGAAGGCCAGGGAGAGGAAGATGCCGATGAGGCCGAGCGACATGGCGCCTCCGGAGGTCTCGGAAGTGGGTCGCTGCTCATCCTCAGCCGCTCCCCGGCGGGCGGGGGGCCCACGAGGGAAGTTGTGTCCGAACCGTGACCTGGGTCACTGAATGCTTCCGGGGGTTGCCTCCCGTGCCTGCTGAGATCTCCCAGGCTGCCGGGGCCTCTCTCCTGGGGCACCTGCCGGCCTCCGAGTCGGCTCGGGCTCGCCGCGTCGGTGGAAGCGCACCACGGCGGTGCCGTCGTCCTGCCGTTCGGTGGTGTGGGTGACCTCGGGGTCGCTGAGCCGTCGGTGATGTCGTCCGCACAGCGGGATCGCGTTGGCCAGGTCGGTTCTTCCTCCGCCGGGGTCGAGGATCCGACCACCCGGCCCCCGAACGGGAGCCCATGGGATGTCGTGGTGGATCTCGCACCAGGAGAACGGTCGGTCGCAGTGCTCCTCGGCGCAGCTCGTGTACCGGGTGGCCAGCGCTGTTCGCTGGGCCTGGGTGAAGAAGCGCTCCTGCCGGCCGAGGTCCAGCGGGAGGGAGTCGCCGCCCATCACCACCGGGATGATGCCGGCGTTGGAGGCGAGTCGGCGGACCTGCCCGGCGGAGATCTCGTCCCCGGTGTCGGTGACGCCGGCTCGATCGGTCTCACCGCGGAGCGTCTCGAGGTCCGTGGTCACGAGGAGGATCGCGTTCACCTTGGAGCCGAGCTGGTCGGTGGGCAGGTGGTCGATGAGCTCGGCCAGCGCCTTGCCCCGCTCGTGCGCCCAGTCGAACTGGTGGTCCTTCCACGAGCCGCCCGGTGCGGTCGTGGTGCCCTGCGCGCCCGCGCCCGGCATGCCCGTGCCCGAATCGGCCGTGCCCGTGCCCGTGCCCGTGCCTGCGGTCTGCTGGGCTGCCCGCTGCTTGTGCGCAAGGTGCCGCGGTGAGGTCATGGCCTGCAGCGCCTTGGCCAGCATCCGACCCTGGAGCACGGGCAGGGTGAACTGGCCGTGCACGGTGCCGTCGCCCCGGTCGGTCATCCAGAACCGCGCGGCCGCCCAAGCAGCGTCCTCCTCGCTCCGCACCAGCTCGTTGTGGTGGGCGTCGGCCTCCCGCTCGGAGAAGCCCAGGTCGTGCAGGATGCGCCGGGCCTCCCGCCGGAGTGCGGCCGGCTTCATGCGCCCGGCCTTGGCCACGAGGATCCGCTCGGCTTCCAGCCGCTGCTCGGCCGAGAGCTCCTCGGGCAGGTCGTCCAGCGCCCCGGTGATCACCAGGGCGTGTGCCCGGGTGATCGCGCCCTCGTCCCACGCCTGGGCCGCGGGGGTCTGCTGCGGGGCCGCGGTGGCACCCGGTGCGTCAGTGCTGGAGCCGGCGGTGCCCGCCCCTGTGCCCCCGGGTGCCGCCAGTGCCGGTTGGTGGTTGCCGAGGCGCTCGGCCAGTCCGGCGTCTCGGCCCATCTGGCGCACGTCCGTGCGCGTCCGTCCGGCGGTGTACTGCGCATCGTCGTCGTGACGGGCCCGTCCCGCCTCGCGGGCCTGGCGGACCACGTCGAGCGCGCGCACACGCACCCGGTCGTGCCGGTTGGCCAGCGTCTGTGCCTGCTGCACGAGCCAGTCGAGATCACCTGCGGTGAGCGACTCGGCCGCGCCTCCCAGGTCGGCCACGGCGTGCATCAGTGCGTCCGCCGCCTCGTGGGCTCGGGCGAACGCCTCGCGCGCCGTCGCCCGCGGATCAGGGGAGGGGGCAGGCGTCGGGGTGACGTGACGCGCCCCGTACGCACTCGCGGGCAGTGGTCCGGGCGATACCGGTGCTGCCGCGCCGTTCGCGAGATCGTCCATACCCACCCCTCGGTGATCGGTCGACCACCTCCCCGCGGTCGATGCACTCAGATTAGTACACAAGTTCCCAAAAAGCAAGGATGAAACTAGAACATGTGGATGAGTGGAGAGTCTCAGGGAACGACCCACAGGCACCTGCCGCCTCCCGGGGTCCGACGCGCGGATGCTGTCGGGGGTCGCCGCCATGCTGCCGCCATGACCTCCGTGGACGTGTTCACCCCCTGGCTGCGCCCGATGAAGACCTCGGTGTTCCTGCTGGAGCAGGACGACCGCACCTTCCACCTACTCGGGTCGCACGCCGGGCTCTCCGCGGCGGGTACCGTCCTGCGTCAGGCGGGTATCGGGTGGACCCCGCGGATGGCGCCCGACCTCACGCGAGGGCGGCTGCAGATCGAGGCTCTGGAGCTCGAGTTGGGGAGCGACGTGGACCCGGTCGACGTGGTGGTCTGCGTCAGCACGCGCGTGTACCACGTGTTCGCGTACCTGGGCGGCTATCCGTACGGGGTCGACGGCGAGCCCGGGTGGTGTTTCGAACCCATGACCTGGACCTACGGCGGCGCGCGCCACCTGCTCACGGTGGACTACGGGCCGGGCGCCGGGGCGTGGTTCCTCGGGCCGGGGCGGCTGGTGCGCAAGGCGCTCGCGGCCGCGTGGGAGCACGAGGTGCCCGTGCTGCACATGGACATGGGCAGCGGGGCGGACCGTGACCCGGCCTGCTTCGCGGTGCCCTCCGGCGCGGCTGACGCGGTGGTGCAGGCGGTCGGCCGCGGGGTCACCGTGTGGTCGCGTCAGCCGGTGCGGGGGTGAGGGAGGGTGGGACGTTCGGGCGCGGTGGGGAAGGTGTCCCGCCCTTCCCCGGGGCTCTCAGGTCGTTCTGTTCCAGCGCACGGATCCTCTGTTCTTCCCTCACTCAGGGCGGATGGATTCTCCATGGGGCCCGTATCCGTAGCGCTCCAGAAGGGACTCAAGGGATGATCGGTACGCAGCACGGCGGCTTGCATCGCAGCCTGCGCGCAGGAGCTGATAGGTCCCGACGGTCCAGTTGAGAGCGCTGAACGAGACTGCTATGAAGGCAGCAGCCATCAGGATTCGGCTGGCGGGGGCCTGCATGGCGACAGCAATGCTGAGCCCGATCACACTGCATGCGATGGAGATGCCTGCCCACTGAATGGCGGCCGCGAGGCGTCGGCCAGGCTCTTCACCTCGGCTGAAGAGGTCCGCGTACAGCCAACGGCTGACTGCTTGCTCTTCCACTTGATGGACGCGGCGTTCGCGGTGAGTCAAGTGGGCCGCGAGGGGGCACAAAGAAATCCGTTCGAGTTCGCGAGCCAAGTCGGCGGCGATGTCCTCCAGGTGTTCCGGGGCCCAAGGGCGACGTCGCATGACACCTGAGGTGAGCGCGATGCCGACGCTGGCAAGTGGGGTGAGTGCACTGATCACAGTGGGTGTGTCCATGGGTTCCTCCTCAGGGAGGAACCCACCAGCCTCCACCGACAACCTCGCCTACCCCGCGCTGCGCCGGATCTCGTCGTACGTCGCGCTGACGATGTGCTCGACCATCATCCGCCGGAACTCGCTGTTCTCGAAGAACTTGTTGAACAGGCGCGTGTTGGCCTGGTCGCGGTCGAGCAGCATGTCCTCCACCCGGTCGTCCACCACCAGCGTGTAGGCCGACCGGTCGTTGTGCAGGGCCACGTCGCGCATGTCCACGTCCTCGCGGAAGACGGTGGTCTGCTGCTCGAACCAGACCTTGTCCGCCTCACCGAGGTCCATCCCGAACTTCTCGTTCATCACCGCGATGAGCGCCGAGAGCCGGTCCTCCACGGGCTCGGACTGCCCGCCCTTGCCCTGGCCGGGCAGCGCCTCGCCGGGCTCGTCGGTGCCCTCCAGCTCGATGGCCCCCTCGGTGCGCGCTGCGATCCGCAGGTGGCTGAGCTGCACGGACTTGCTGATCTGCGGCATGGGATCGCCCTCCTGGGCGGGCAGGTCGGCCAGCAGCAGCTTCCCGAACAGGTACAGCCGCTCCTGCTCCCGGTCGGCCCAGGGCAGCACCTGCGCGATGAAGGTGTACGCCCGGCAGAAGGCGTCGAGCCGTCCGCGGAACTCCTCGGCGGCGTCCTCGTCCCGCTCGTGGAGCATGTCCCACCGCCCCCGGGCGAGCCCGACGAGGTGGTAGATCTCCGGCTGGTCGCTCCCGTCGCCGCCGAGCAGCAGCTCCACGGTGCGTTCCATGTCGTCCACGACGAGCACCCCGGCGGTCATGAGCTCGTGCTCCATGGTGGTGAGCACCTGGGGGTCGGTGGGCCGGGCGAGGCTCTCCTCGTAGAAGGGCTCGAAGGCGGCCTGGATCTGCTCGGGGGTGTTGGCGAAGTCCAGGACGAAGGTGTCCTCCTTGCCGGGGGTGGTCCGGTTGAGCCGGCTGAGGGTCTGCACGGCGTTCACCCCGGTGAGGGTCTTGTCCACGTACATGGTGTGCAGCAGGGGCTGGTCGAACCCGGTCTGGTACTTCTCGGCCACCACGAGCAGGTGGCCCTCCTCCTCGAAGCGCTGGGGCAGCTCGCTCTCGGGGAAGCCGTTGAGGCCGCCCTCGGTGTAGGCGATCGTCTCGTCGTCGGGGTCGGTGACGGCCCCGGAGAAGGCGACGAGGGTGCGCAGCGGGTTCGGACCGCGGTCGTACCCCTTGGCCTCGATGTAGCGCTGGATGGCCTGGTAGGTGCGCACGGCGTGGGGCCGGGAGCGGGTGACCACCATGGCCTTGGCCCGCCCGCCGATCTTGTGGGCGGTCTTGGTGCGGAAGTGCTCGACGATGACCTCGGCCTTGCCCTCCATCATGTGGGGGTGCAGGGAGGCGTGCCGGGCCAGCGCGACCCGCCCCTTCTTCGAGTCGAGCTCCGGGTCCTGCAGGGCGGTGTTCACCAGCCGGTAGTAGACGCCGTAGGTCGTGTAGTTGGCCAGCACGTCGTGGATGAACCCCTCGGCGATGGCCTGCCGCATCGAGTACGTGTGGAAGGGCCGCTTGACGCCGTGCTCGTCGAGCTGGCCGAAGAGGTCGAGCGTCTTCGGCTTGGGGGTGGCGGTGAAGGCGAAGAAGGAGAGGTTCTGCTGCTGGCCGCGGGTCTCGGCGCTGTGCAGCACGAGGTCCTCGTCGGCGGTGGTGGCGTTGCCGTCGGTGGCCTCCGCCCGCTCGGCGGCGGCGAGGCGCTCCTCCTCGCTGGCTCCGTGGAGCACCTCCTTGACCTTCTTGGTGGCGTTGCCGCCGGTGGAGGAGTGGGCCTCGTCCACGATGATCGCGAAGCGCTGCCCCTTCACCTCGCCCGCGGTGCCCTCCTCCCGGGCCTGCTCCTTGGCCAGCTCGGCGACCACGGGGAACTTCTGGAGGGTGGTGATGATGATGCGGGCCGCGTTGCCCTCCAGAGCCTCCTTGAGTTGCTTGGAGTTCTTGTCGATCCGCACGACGGTGCCCTCGGTGTGCTCCAGTCCGGCGACGGTCTGCTGGAGCTGCCGGTCGAGCACGCGGCGGTCGGTGAGCACCACGACCTTGTCGAAGACCGGCCGGTCATCGGCCCCGTGGAGGCGGGAGAGCAGATGGGCGGACCAGGCGATGGTGTTGGACTTGCCCGATCCCGCGGAGTGCTGGATGAGCCGGTCCACGCCCGCCCCGTCGCGGGCGGTGGCCTCGAGGATGGTGCGGACGGCGTGCCACTGGTGGTACCGGGGGAAGAGCACCTCCCAGCCGCCGTCCTTGGCCTTGCGCTGCTGGATGAAGGATCCGAGGAGCTCCAGCCAGGCGTCGCGTTGCCAGACCTCCTCCCACAGGTAGGCGGTCTGGTAGCCGCCGGAGGGCGGGTTGCCGGCGGTGCCGGGGTGGCCGGGGCCGTTGCTGCCCTGGTCGAAGGGCAGGAAGCGGGTCTCGGGGCCAGCGAGCTTCGTGGTCATGGCCACGTGGTGCTGGTCGACGGCGAAGTGCACGAGGGCGCGGGAGGCGAAGATGAGGTCGTGCGGGTTCCGGGCCTCGCGGTACTGGGCCTTGGCGTTCTCCACGGTCTGCCCGGTGAAGGGGTTCTTCAGCTCGGCGGTGGCGACGGGGATGCCGTTGAGCACCAGGGTCACGTCCACCGAGTCGGAGGGGCGGCTCTCGGAGTGGTGGAGTTGGCGGACGATGGCCAGGCGGTTGGCGGCGTAGCGCCGGGCGGTGGTCTCACTGAGGCGACTGGCGGGGCGGAAGGTGGCCAGAGCGATGGTGACGCCTTGGTTCTTCAGCCCGTCGCGCAGGAGGCTGAGGGTGCCGCGGTGGTCGAGGGCGTCCTTCAGGGCGAGGGCCACCTTCTGCCCGGCCAGGGCCTCCCCGCCGTGGCGGGTGACGAGCTGCTTCCACTCCTTGGGCTGGCTCTCAGCCAGCCAGGCGGCGACCTCGTCGGGGAAGAGGCCGAGCGCCCGGTCGTATCTGGCGGGGTCGAGGCGGGACCAGCCGTTGTTCAGCAGGTGGTGCTCGACATTGGCCTCGAAGGGCAGCTCGCGGTGGTTTGCCATGGCGTCACTCCGGGATGCGGGTGCTTGCGGTGGTCACGTCCAGCTGCCCGGTGACGGCAGCGGTGATGAGGGACTGCTTGTACTCGGTGAGGAGTTTGATGAATCGGGTGAGGGATTGAGTGAGTCGCCCGGTGTCCCGCTCATGCTCTCGGAAGTTTTCTGCGAAATCGCGTTGTTGTTCGAGTGGGGGCAGCGGGAGGCGCGTACTCTGTAGGCGGTCAAGATTCACCATGTTCCGGGTGGCGCCAGTTCCTGCCTTTGCCAGGGCTGCTCGACCGGTCCCAGAGCTCAGGCAAATCTGCACAAATTCTGCCGTTGCGATGTTGCTGTTGGTGATTGCGCGATAGCATTTTCCCTTGACCATGGCTGGGCCGAGCCCTGTGGGTGCGATGCAGGCCCGCCCCGCATGGTTATTCTCGTCGCCGAGGCTTGCGATCAGCAGTTCACCCGGCTGGACTTGGCAGCGGGGAAACTGTGAGTAGATGTGGGAAGGTATGCGTGCGACGTCCTCTCCGTGAAACTTGGCGAATCCGATATTTCCTAGCCGGATGACCGCTGCCCCATTGTCGGTGTAGTCTGCGCTGGAGAAGGCGCTGCCGAAGGGTCCGTCAGAGATGAAGCGGATGAAGCGGCGAAATGGTGCCTGCGGGAGGTCTGTTTCCTTGATTGCTTCATCGAACTTCCGCCACGGCATGGTGCTGGCCAAGGCGGCCTGCCGCTGGCGGGCGGCGATGATGTTGTCGATGCGGGCCACGCGGTCGTCGAGGAAGTCCGCGATGCGCCGCTGCTCAGGCTCTGGCGGCAGTGGGAGTCGCAGTGAGCAAATGTCCTCAAAGCGGACAGTCTGGCCATCCCTGAGTTGTTGTGTCGTGGAGGCTAGTTCGCCAATGAACGCGCGTGACTTGAAGACCCAGCGGAAGTAGTGGGACTGTGCGCCGTCGAGTGCGCGCATAACCGTGTAGGCAGTGCTCACCTTCCCGTGGATTTGTGATGTTTCGAGTCCACCCTGAAAGCTGCGCAAGTGAGCGATAAAGTCCCCAGGTTCGACATGCTTCATCTTGTCAGCGCCGCTGAGGTTGAGGACCACGCGGGAGCCCGTGCGTGCCATGTAGTCGCGTTGGGTCAGAACCCCATGGTGCTGCGATGGGGTGAGGTGTTCGTCGTTAGGTCTGGAGGTTTCGCGGCGCTCACGGAAGTGTGAGCGCGGCTGGATGACAAGCCACGAAGGAGGCAGCTGAGCCAGCCAGCCGCTCACAGCCCCAGTCCCTTCATCCACTCCTGGATCTGCCGCTCGAGCTCCTTGATCTCGGCGGCGATCTCCTCCACCGGGCGGGGCGGCTCGTACACGTAGAACTGGCGGGTGAAGGGGATCTCGAAGCCCACCTTGGTCTTGCTGTAGTCCAGCCAGGCCTCGGGCACGTACGGGTGGATCTCCTCGTGCAGGTGGTTCTCGGCCGCCTCCTCCAGGGCGGAGTACCGCTTGCCCTCGGGCAGGTCCAGCCACCCGTCGGGCAGGGGGATGTTCTCGTGGTCGCGCAGGTCCGGGTCCGGGGCGGGCTCGCCCTTCTTCATGATGACCGGCGCGTCCTCGTCGTGGAGCGAGGCGGCCTTCAACACGGCCCTGCGGGCCTTGGTGTCCATCTCCGGCAGGGCGGCGGCCAGGGCCTTCTCGGTCTCGAAGCGCTGACCCACCAGGTCGTCCAACCCCTCGTACGCCTCGGCGAGCTCCGGGGTGATCTCCCAGCGGCGCCGCATCGGGCGCTCCACGGTCAGGCGCTGGTAGCCGAAGTCGTTGCGGTCCATCACCCGCACGCGCGCGTCCTCGGCGAACTCGTCGAACGGGGCGCCGTACAACTGCGCGATCTCCTCGATGGCCTCCGGGCGCAACTCCTTGCGCTTGTCACCCAGCGACTTGCGCATCTTCGTGCCCATCTCCCGGGCGTCGACCAGGCGGACCCTGCCGCGGCTCGCCTCGTCCTTGGCGTTCGTCAGGATCCACACGTAGGTGCTGATGCCCGTGTTGTAGAACATCTGGTCCGGCAGGGCCACGATGCCCTCCAGCCAGTCGTTCTCCAGGATCCACCGGCGGATCTCCGACTCACCACTGCCCGCCTGCCCGGAGAACAACGGTGATCCCGAGAGCACGATGCCGATGCGCGAGCCGCCCGGCTTCATCTTGCTCAGCATGTGCTGCAGGAACAGGAAGGAACCGTCCGAGACGCGTGGCAACCCGGCGCCGAAGCGGCCGCTCATGCCGAGGTTCTCCGCCTCGTCCTTGATGGGCTGGGCGTACTTCTTCCAGTCCACGCCATAGGGCGGGTTGGCGAGCATGAAGTCAAAGCGCTCGGTGGGGAAGGCGTCCTGCGTCAGCGAGTTGCCACGCTGCATCCGCTCCGGCGGGATCTCCAGCATCATCAGGTCGGACTGGGCGATGGCCCAGGTCTCGTCGTTCAGCTCCTGGCCGCTCACGGTGACCGTCGCGTGGCCGTTCAGCGCGGTGATGCGGTCCAGTGCACCCACCAGCATGCCGCCCGTGCCCGCCGCCGGGTCGTAGACGGTGCGGACCGGGCGCGGGTTCTCCATCAGCTCGGTGTGCGCCCTGCCCGTCAGCAGCAGCTCCACCATGAGCGTGATGACCTCGCGCGGCGTGTAGTGCTCACCGGCGGTCTCGTTGGACATCTCGGAGAACTTCCGCAGCAGCTCCTCGAAGATGTAGCCCATGGCCTCGTTGGAGACCACCGAGGTGCGCAGGTCCAGGTCCGCGAAGTCGGCCATCACCCCGTAGAGGATGTCGTCGCGGTCCATCCGCTCGATCTTCGGGTCGAAGTTGTACGCCTCGATGACCCGGCCGGCCTCCGGGGAGAGCCGGGCGATGTAGTCGGCCAGGTTGTCCCGCAGGTTCGGGGCGTCGTTCAGCAGCGTGGCAAACGTGTGCTTCGAGGTGTTGTAGAACGGGCGGCCCGCCGTGCGCTTGAGGAGCTTGTCCTGCCCCGGGCCGATCGTGTCCCAGCCCTCGGCCTGCGCCAGGACGGCGTCCTTCGTCTCCGCCAGAGCGGCATCCATGCGGCGCAGCACCAGCAGTGGCAGCATCACCGAGCCGTACTCGTGCTGCTTGAAGGTGCCGCGCAGGCGGTCGGCGATGCGCCAGACGAAGGCGACCTTGTCCTCGAAGCCTTGCGGGGCCATGTGTCTCCTCTGTAGTCCGGGGAGTCACGGTAGCGCGGTGGGTGGGTGTGTCAGTGGGGACGCCTAGATAAACCGGCGTCGAAGACCAGGGCTAGGACCGGAACCAGCCAAGCAAGGGGTGCCGTGGCCAGCTGGGTCAGGTCCAACGCCCAGTGCGTGGCCGGCCGCCCTCGATGCGGAAGAGCTTCAGGTCGCTCACGCGGGGTCCTCCCATCGCTGGCGAGCAGGGTCCCACGTGCCCCTGGTGCGGGTGCCATCGAGCACGGGGTCCAAGCACCGCCCTGCCGCAGCCAGCGAGGCGTTGAGGGCGTAAAACTCCTCCGGGAACTCCTCGAAGGTCTTGGCGTTCCGCGGGTACTCACCTGCCCAGCGAGGCCCTGGGGAGACCATGGCCGACGGCAGGGAGAGGCGACGTCGTTCGGCCTCGTGCGCCAGCATCCGGTGGAGACGCCCTGCGTCGATCTTCAGGGCGGTGGTGACGCGCACGAGATCCGCCAGGTCGCGCCAGCGGGTGGAGGGTGTGTCGCGCTTGTGGCGCTCGTACATCCCACAGACCTTGTCGGCCATGTGGTTCTCGATCGGGGCCACGGGGATGGCGGGCAGGTCGTCGAGCGCCGGGTCATCGATGACAGGGGTGGGGCGCACCCGATCAACCGGTCCCTCGACATGGCGGCGCTGGGTCACGTCGATGGAGAAGGGCTCGAACAGGGTGCCGCCCAGCATGGCGCGTGCACGGATCTTGTGGGCCCGGGTGCCGTATCCGTACTCATCGACGCGGTCGTGGGTGGTGATGTCGAGCAACTCGAAATTGAACCCGTCACCGTTGTCGGTGGCGGCCTTGGCGCGCAGATCCTCCAGGAGCGCGTGGGGATCACCGCTCTGTGATGCATGTGCGAGGTCGATGTCCTGCGTGAGGCGGCCTCCGCCGATGCGGACCAGCAGGGCGTTCCCACCCAGAAGCAGCCACTCGTCCTGGTTGTCAGCGAAGAGACGCTTGAACAGGAGGGCGAAGACGAACTGTTTGCGCAGGCGATCGACGGGCAGACCACGGCCGCGCGCCTCCTGGCGCAGCCGGTCAGTGAGCTGACGGGCCCTGGCCTGCGGTGTCTGGGGGCGGCGGGGGTTCACCGAGGGGTCTCCTTCTCGGACTCTTGGTCATCGAGTGCTGCCGTGGCCTCGGCGGCCGTGATGTCCGCGGCGAGTTTCTGGAGGCTGCGCTGAAGACGCTCGTCAGCCAGGCTCGAGTTCAGCCCGACAAGTGTGGGG
Source organism: Kytococcus aerolatus (assembly GCF_900187395.1). Taxonomy (GTDB): domain Bacteria; phylum Actinomycetota; class Actinomycetes; order Actinomycetales; family Dermatophilaceae; genus Kytococcus; species Kytococcus aerolatus. Next base: position 976,723 of record NZ_FYEZ01000001.1, on the reverse strand, counting down.
GCAAGGGCTCGGTCCCAGCGTTGTGCGGTGAGCGCCGAGTTCTTCAGTGCAGCGGTCAGGGGCGCGAGATGCTCGGCCGCCCGGCGGGCAATGGGCTGAACGGCCTGCCGTACGACCTTCTCGAGTGCCTCCAGCTCGGGGGGTGTCCCGGCGCGCTCGAACGCTTCGGTCATGAGCTCGCTGTGGTCCTCCAGGCCGAAGTGCGGGGCGCAGCGATCGAGGGTGCGAAGAAGGGCCCCGAAGCTCACCCCCGGAGCGGAGAAGGCGTCCTTGACCATCGCGGAGAAGTGGTCGAAGTCAGTCGTGGTGGCCGCGAGATCCTCCAGGGTCCGGGCAACAGTCGTGACCGGCAAGCCATTCACCATCGTGCACTCCGCCGGGGACAGGCCGGACCGGTGGAAGGTCACGTCCGGGTGGATGGTCTGGCGCCGTCGTGGCGAGGTGAACTCGTGTTTCTGGGGGATCAGATCGCCCAGGCTGTGCATTGCGGCGGCGGACACATGGCTCACGACCGTGTCCGGCGGCTCGGCCCCCGAGCGGTCCCGGCCGCTGGCCTCCAGCCAGGCTGCCCGGAGCTCCTGCAGGGGGCCTGGGGGGGCGGAGGGCAGGGCGTACACCCCTCGACGAAGGCGGGTCACGTGTCCCGTGTCCGTGAGGCGCTTCAGGTCCACGGGGGTCACGCCGAACTCGCGGGCCCGGGCGGTCGTGACCAGGCCGTCCTGCTCGGTGCCGAGTTCCACCAAGGTCGTCAAGGCGTCATGGGCCTTCATGGCACCTCCCCTGCTGACTAAATGACACCCACATGATATTTAGTCAGCGGGCTTCGGGCAACAGGACTCTCGCAGCGACGACGCCTGACTTTGTGGAACTGCCGGGTGTGGGGCCTCACCACCATGCCGTTCACCCCTGCGTCACTCGCCTGTGTTCGGGTGCCTGCATGTCCTCCGTGCACTCCGCCTTCGTGACCCGTCGCACCCTGCTGGCCGGTGGTGCGTTCGCCTCCGCCCTGACCCTCCTGCCCGACGTCGGGGCTGTCGCCGGCCCTCGCGCCGCAAACACCCGGGCCACCACGCCCGCCACGGGCATCACCCCGCTCTGGCGTGCCCACGCCCACAACGACTACGAGCACGCCCGTCCGCTGCTCGACGCGCTCTCCCACGGGTTCACCTCCGTCGAGGCCGACGTCTGGCTCGAGGGCGACGAGCTCCTCATCGGCCACGCCTGGCCCGACCCGTCCCGCACCCTGCGCGAGCTCTACCTCGACCCGCTGGCCCGCATCGCGGAGGCGAACGGCGGCTGGGTGTACCCCGGTCACGCCCGTCCGGTGCGCCTGCTGGTGGACGTGAAGTCCGGTGGTGCCGAGGCCCGTGCCCTCCTCGAGGAGCTCCTGCCCACCTACGGCCGCACCTTCACCTCCTGGCGCAACGGCACCGAGCGGCCCGGTGCGGTGACCCTGGTGCTCTCCGGCCAGCAGGCCAACCAAGTGCTCGACGCACCGATTCGCTGGACCGCCTCCGACGGTCGTCTGGGCACCCCGCTGCCGGACGGTGCCACCGCCGCCGACCTGCCCCTGGTCTCGGCCAGCTGGTCCTCCCACTTCTCCTGGGTGGGCATCGGCCCGATGCCGGCCACCCAGCGGGACCGCCTCCACGCCCTAGTCGCGGAGGCCCACGCCCGTGGGCAGCAGGTGCGCTTCTGGGCCACGCCGGACACGATCTGGCTGCGGGAGAACGTCTGGGCCGAGCTGCTCGCCGCGGGGGTGGACGCGATCAACACCGACCACCTCGCCGAGCTCCGGGCCTGGCTGCTCCAGCACGACCGCGGCTGAGCGGCGTGGCGGGCGGGCCCCGGCCCCTCGTCATCCGCTCGTCATCCGCGCGTTCACCCACCCGCCATCCCACGGTCACGGAAACCTCCTACGTTCCGGCCCATGACCACCCCCTCGCAGCCGCCTGCCCAGACGTCCGCCACCGCCCCCTCCCGCCGCGCCCTCCTCACCGGTGGGTCCACCGCCGCCCTGAGCGGCCTGCTCGCCGCACCCGCGCTGGCCGGCGCCCACCCCGCCGCCGCGTCCGAGGGCCACGGGCCCCAGGGCCACGGCAAGCCCGGCCGGCGCGGCCCCCACGCCTCGCCCGACCTCCAGTTCACCCTCGCCGTCCTGCCCGACACCCAGTACCTCTTCGACGACGACTCGATCGTCGCCGAGCCGCTCGTGGCCTCGCTGAAGTACCTCCGCCGCCACCGGGACGAGCTCAACCTGGCGTTCCTCGCTCAGCTCGGTGACCTCACCGAGAGCGGCCTGCCCCACGAGATGGGCGCCTTCGACGACGCGTGGTCCATCGTCCGCCGCGCCCGCATCCCCTTCTCGACGCTCACCGGCAACCACGACGTCGACTCCTCGACCACCGACCAGCGCGGCCGCACCCCCTACCTGCAGCACTTCGGCCGCTCCACCCGCGAGCCGGGCGTGCTGGCGGTGAGCCCCGACGGCTACAACACCGCCCACGCCTTCACCGCCGCCGGCCGCGAGTGGATGGTGCTGGCCCTGGACTGGCGCCTCTCCGAGGCCGGCTTCGCCTGGGCCGACACGGTTCTCACCCGCCACCGCCACCTGCCCACCATCCTCACCACCCACGACGTCATCCACGCCGACCACGGTGACGGCGTGGGCCACCTCTCCGACTACGGCCAGGACGTCTGGGACCGGCTGATCCGCCGCCACGACCACGTCTTCCTGAGCATCAACGGCCACTTCTGGCCCACCGGTCGCACGGTCATGACCAACGACGCTGGCCACGAGACCCACCTGCACCTGGCGAACTACCAGCAGCTCTACTACGGCGGTGCCGCTGCCCTGCGCCTGTACCGCTTCGACCTGGCCCGCGGTGTGATCGACGTCGAGACCGTCGTGCCCTGGCTGGAGACGAACGAGGCCGCCGACTGCGCCCTGGCCCGGGAGGAGCTCACCCTCACCTCTGATGCGGACCGCTTCAGCGTCGAGATCGACTTCGCCGAGCGCTTCGCGGGCTTCGCGCCGGAGCCCACCCCGCAGCCCCGCCCGGCCGAGGCGGTGCTGGTGCGCGACACCCTCGCCTACTGGCGGTGGGACCAGCTGCCCACGGGTGCGCTGGACCGGGCCGCCCGCATCGAGGACCTCTCCGGCCACGGGAACCACCTGGAGGTGGTGAGCAACGGCCGTCGTGTGGAGGTCGTCGGCGAGTTCCACCCCGGGCAGCCCGGCCACGCCAGCCTGGCCTTCGGTGGTGCGGTCAAGGACGCCGGGGACTACCTGCGGACCGTGGCCGGGGCCCCGCTCAACGACGACGAGCTCGAGCGCGGCTACACCATCGAGGCGTTCTTCCGGATGCCGCAGGACTGGTCCGACCGGGACGCCTGGACCTCGCTGCTCTCCCGCCAGGGGAGCGCCGGCGAGGCCGGCGGCACCGGGGGCGACGCCGAGGAGCCCGTGGTCTCGCTGAACCTTTCCGGGGAGCGCCAGCTGCAGTTCGTCTCCTACCCGATCTCCCAGCGCGAGGGGCTGACGAACTGGGGCCACGAGCTGCGCACCGACCGCTGGTGGCACGTGGCCGTGGTCAACGACCGCAAGCACACGACGATGTACGTCGAGGGCTGCCCCGTCGCCCGCAACCCGCACACCCGCAACCGTGGGCTGCGCACCCTCGACCGTCGCTGGCTCGTGGGCGGCTACGAGTGGGACGGCGTGCTCGACGCCGTGACCCGGACGACGCTGGGTGACGTTCGCATCGTCGGGCGTGCTCTGAGCCCACGGGAGTTCATGAACCAGCGCTGAGGGGGGCGCCGACCGCGCGTGAGAGGGGGCTGGGCCGCGTGGCCCAGCCCCCTCGTCATGACTGCCACTCAGCCCACGCCGCCGGCCAACGCCCCCCTGTCACGCCCCGGGGTGCTTCGCCCCGCCGCGCAGGTACTCGGTGCTGATCCGCGCCAGGGTCACGGCCCCGACGCTGCGGAAGGGGTGCACGGGGTCGGGGTCCTGCGAGCCGGTCGGCCCGCCGAGCTCGGTGTGCGCCACGGCGCTCATGAGGGCGTAGGCGTCGTCCTTCGAGTACCCGTGCTCCTGGGTGAGCACGGCGAAGAGGGCCTCATAGGCCTGGATGACCGAGTCCTGCACCGGGTCGCCGAGCCCCACGCAGACCAGCTCGTTCCCGGTGTCCACGCGAGCGGCCGTCAGCGGCACCACCACGTCGGCGGCCTTGACCAGGTCCACCGAGACGGTCGCCCGCCCCGCCGCCTCGATGGCCACGAACGAGGACTCGCCCCGGCTCATCACCGCGTGCAGGTCGCCGATGTAGAGCAGCGCGCCTGCCACCTGCACCGGTAGGTACACGGTGCTGCCCACGGCGGCATCGGTGAGGTCCATGTTCCCGCCGGTGGGGTAGGAGGGCATGACCGTGGACATCTCGCCCCCGGGGCGGGCCACGCCGATGCAGCCGATCATCGGCGCCATCGGCACGCTCACCCCATCGGCCACCTGGGCGCGACCGTCGGCCAGAGGCACCCGGCGGACGAACCACTCGTCCCCCATGGGCCCGGCCAGCGCGCCGGCTCCGGGGATGTAGACCGACCAGCCGTGCTCGCCGAGCTCGATGTCGTGGATGGTCACCGCCAGCACGTCGCCCGGCTCGGCGCCCTCGACGAGCACGGGCCCGGTGACGGGGTTGAGCGGCTCGGTGACCTTCGACAGGTCCCGGACCTCGTCCATCTGGGCGTAGGCGGCGTCGCTGGTCTCGAAGGTGATGCGGTCCCCGGCACCGGGGGTGACGGTGAGTCGCGGCTCGCGCTCGGCGGAGATGCCGGGCGCGCCGGTCTCCTGGGGGATGAGGTGGGTGGTCATGCGTCCTCCTGGGGTGGTGATGGCCCCTCATCATGGCCCAGTCGGGTGGGTCGACGGGTCGGCGCCTGACCCCATTCCGGAGGTGCCATGGTGTAAAGCCCACGGTGTAAGGTGTATGCATGGCGCTGAACATCAAGAACGAGCGGGTGCACCAGCTGGCCCGGCAGGCGGCGGAGCTGCAGGGGACGACGCAGACCGGCGCGCTGGAGAGGGCGCTCGAGGAGTTCCTGGAGCGTCATGGCGCCGAGGCCGATGCGGGCGCGGGTGAGCGTGGCGACCGACTCGCCCGCGCCACGCTGCTGGTCGAGCAGATCCGGTGCGGCATCGAGCAGGGGGAGGGCTCTCTCGCCGAGGGCCTGGTCGAGCTCTACGACGCCGACGGGCTGCCGCGGTGATCGTCGACAGCTCGGCCCTCGTGGCGGTCCTCGAGGGGGAGGGTCCCGCCCAGCGACTGCTCGAGGCCCTGGTGGCCGCTCCGGTGGTGCGGATGTCGGCCGCCACCTACGTGGAGTGCGCGGTGGTGGTCGACCGACGCTCCTCCCCGGCCACGCGCCGCCGGTTCGACGAGCTTCTGCACGTGCTGGGCGTGGAGGTCGTCCCGCTCACCGTCGAGCACGCCCTCCTGGCCCGGGAGGCCTACCGGGACTTCGGGCAGGGCACCGGCTCACCGGCGCGCCTCAACCTGGGGGACTGCTACTCCTACGCCCTGGCCGCCGAGTCCGGGGAGCCCCTGCTCTTCGTCGGCGATGACTTCACGCACACCGATCTGGTGGCCGCCGCGTACTGAGCAGCGCTGGCCAGGGTGGCAGCACGAGGCCGAGGCGGAGCGAGGGGCGTGGGCGCGATGAAGAAGGCTGCAGGGGGCTTGCTGGTGGCCGTTGGTGCGCTGTGGATCCTGGTGAACTGCCTGCTGCAGCTGGGCCGGGTGGGCAACCCGGATGTGGCGGGCGGGCCCAATCTCTTCGACGCTGCGGCGTGGGCGGGCAACACGGCCTACCGGGCCGGGGGGCTCGTGGCCTTCCTGCTGCTGGGCCTGGGGGTTCTTCTCGTGTGGCTCGGGGTGCGCCTGCTGCGTGGCCCCCGCCGGCGCGGTGGCGGCTACTGAGCGGCCCCGCCCCGCCCGGTCAGCCCATCGGCGCGCCGGCGCGAGCCGCGATCTCCTGCGCCAGCGCCCGCGCCCCGTAGCAGCGGAAGGTCACCACACCGCGGGCGGTGTGCAGGTCGATGATGCGGGAGACCAGGCCGAAGCGCACCGCCACCCGCTGGATGGCGCCGAACGGCACCCGCCAGTGCGTCGGGATCCGGTGCATCGCCTCGTTCACGGCGTTCGGCCCGAAGCTCACCGCCTCGGCATCCACGGTGACGCGCCCGCCGACCCACAGGCCGGTGCGCCGAGCCGCCTTCTGCAGCCCGTCCTGCGCGGCCCGCCGCCGGTACTGCCACCACGGGAGGTCCGGGTCGGCCACGGTCGCCCGGTAGATGTCCGACTCCGGCGAAAGCCAGTTCGCCACCTTGGTGATCGTCTGCATGCGGGCATCCTGCCAGGCGGTCCGGGCAGGAGAGCTGGTGAGGGACCGGGGCTGCCCCCCCGGGGGGGCCGAGGCTCAGCCTCGCTCGACGAAGCGGACGCCCTGTCCGGGACGGACCTGGGCCGCCAGGTCCACCGCGTCGTCGTCCACGTACCCGATGACGGGGTAACCGCCCGTGAGCGGGTGGTCCGCCAGGAACACCACCGGCTCACCGCTGGGGGGCACCTGAATCGCCCCGCGTGCCATGCCCTCACTGGGCAGTTCTGAGATGTCGACCCTCTTCAGGGCCTCGCCCTCGAGGCGCAGACCTACTCGGTTGCTCCGGCTCGAGGCGGTCCAGGGACGGGCCAGGAAGGCCTTCCAGCCGGCGTCTCCGACGAAATCGTCTCGCGGGCCGCGCAGGACGGGGAGTCGCACCGGGCCGTCGGGGAACGACCGGTGCGGGGCGAAGTCCGCACCGTACGGGCCGGCGGAGCGGTCGGCCCCGAGGGGCAGCTCCGTGCCCGCCTCGACCACGGGCGGCCCCAGGCGCGCCAGGAGGTCGGTGCTGCGTGAACCCAGCACCGGGGCCACGTCGACACCACCGCGCACGGCCAGGTAGGTCCGCAGGCCGACCTTCGGGGTGCCGAGCGCGAGGCGCTCGCCGGCCCGCCACTCGGTGGTGCTCTCCATCGGTACCCCGGGGCACGGAGCGCCCGTGACGGCGACGACCACGTCTCGGGTCGGCTCAACCTCCAGGCCTCCGAGGGTCACCTCGAGGACCGCGGCGTGCGGCTCGTTGCCCACCAGGCGGTTCGCCAGCCGGGCGGCAGCCCGGTCGGCCGCCCCGGAGCGGCCCACCCCGATGTCGGCGTTCCCGGGGCGGCCGAGATCCTGGACGGTCGTGAGCGGACCCGTGGCGTGGACGCGCAGGCTCACCGGGAGACCTCCTCGAAGCGGATTCTCACCCCGGCGCGGAACAGCGCCGGGGGCTGACGGTCAGGGTCGAACAGCTCCAGGTCGGTGTGTCCGATGAGCTGCCACCCGCCGGGAGAGTCCTGCGGGTAGACCGCGGCGTACTCGCCGGCCAGGGCGACCGAGCCCGCGGGTACCCGGGTGCGGGGCTCGCTGCGGCGCGGGGTGTCCCACACGTGCTCGCCACCGGTGCAGTAGCCGAAGCCCGGGGCGAACCCGGCGAAGGCGACGCTCCACTCCTCGCTGGTGACGCGCTCGACGAGCGCCTCGGGGCTGAGGCCGTAGTGGTCGGCGACGTCCCGGAGGTCCTCACCGTCGAACACCGCCGGGACCGTGACCACCTCGAGCTCGCCGTGGTCGTCCGCCCGGCTGTGCTCCTGGGTCGCGAGCTCCTCGAGCCGGCCGCGCGCCCCGGCGAGGGCCTCCTCGTGGTCGAAGACCACCAGGAGCGTCCGACTGGCGGGCACCAGGTCGATCACCCCCGGCAGCTCGTCCGCCTCCAGGGCGCCGCGCAGGTGGCGGTGCAGGGCCCGGACGGCCTCGAGGCCCTCCACCTCGACGAGCACCGCGCGGGAACCGGACCGCAGCAGGCGCGGGCTCACGAAGCGGTGCCGGCCGCGGACGCGGGGCTGGAGAACGGCTCCACGGTGATGCCGTTCTCCTCGAGCGCTCCCCTCACCGAACGGGCGATCTCCACCGCGCCCGGGGTGTCTCCGTGCACGCAGATCGAACCGGGGCTCAGGGTGATCTGCCCGCCCTCGACGTCGGCCACGGGCTGTCCGGTGGCCATGGCCACGCAGCGGGCGGTGATCAACTCGACGTCGTGGAGCACCGACCCCGGCTGCTGCCGGGAGACCAGCAGACCCTCCGGGGTGTAGGCGCGGTCGGCGAAGGCCTCGGCCACGAAGCGCAGGCCGGCGGCCTCCGCCGCGGCCTGCCAGGGGGTGGCCGGTAGCCCGAGCACCCTCAGGCCCGGCCGGAAGGCCGCGAGGGCCTCCGCAGTGGCCTGGGCCTGCCCCTCGTCCCGGGCGATGGTGTTGTACAGGGCCCCGTGCGGCTTGCAGTACGCCACCTCGGCACCTTCGGCCCGGGCGATGCCCTCCAGGGCGGAGACCTGGTAGAGGACGTCCGCCGCGAGCTCCTCCGGTGCGATGTCCATCGCCCGGCGGCCGAACCCGTGCAGGTCCCGGTAGGCGACGTGGGCTCCGATCGCCACCCCGCGCTGTGCGGCCTGACGGCAGGTGCGGCGCATGATCGACGGGTCCCCGGCGTGGAATCCGGTGGCCACGTTGGCGCTGCTCACGACTTCCAGGAGGGCTTCGTCGTCCCCCATCAGCCAGGGGCCGAGCCCTTCGCCGAGGTCGGCGTTGAGGTCGATCGAGTGCATGTCTCCTCCGTCGGGGTTGAGGTCGGGGGCGGTGGTCTCCGCGTGGTGCAGGTGCGTCAGCTCGTCATGAGGTCGATGAGTGGCTGGACGGAGACCACGGCCAGGTACAGCGTGACCAGCCAGGCGAGGGTGCCGATGACCAGGAGCCACCGCGGGTACTCGTACCCGTGCAGGAGATCGCGTCGGGTCCAGCCGATCCACAGCATCACACCGATGCCCAGCGGGAGCAGGATGCCGTTGAAGGCCCCGGCGAACACCAGCAGCGTCGTGGGGGCCTTCCCGAGCACGAGGTAGAGGATCGCGCTCAGCAGGATGAAGCCGCCGGTAAGGAGGTTGCGCGTGCGCGCCGGGGTCTTCGTGGACGACGTGAGGAACGAGATCGTCGTGTACGAGCAGCCCACCACCGAGCTGATGGCGGCGGCCCAGAAGACCGCGCCGAAGAGGCGCAGGCCGACCTCGCCGGCCGCGGACTGGAAGGCGGCGGCGGCCTGGGAGGTGCCCGCGAGCTCAGCGCCACCGGCGACCACGCCGAGGATCGCCAGGAAGAGCAGCACCCGCATCAGGGAGGTCACGAGGATTGCGATGATCGAGGTCCGGCTGATGTCCTTCACGGACTCCGGCCCGGTCGTCCCGGCGTCCACCAGTCGATGGGCGCCGGCGTAGATGATGTAGCCGCCGATGGTGCCCCCGACCAGCGTGGTGATGGCCAGCGAGTCGACGACCTCGGGGGCCACGGTGTTCTTCAGGGCGCTGCCCACAGGGGGGTTCGACACGAACATCACGTAGGTCGTGAGCGCGATCATGAGGGCCCCGAGGACCACCACCGCCCGGTCCAGGGCCATGCCGGCCCAGCGGCTGACGAAGATGCTGATGGCGAGCAGGGCGGACAACCCGGCACCGATCTTGGGGTCCAGGCCCATGAGGGCCTCGGTTCCGATGCCGGTGCCGGCCACGTTGCCGATGTTGAACACGACGCCACCGACGAGGAGCAGCGCCGCCAGCAGCCATCCGAGGCCGGGCAGGACCTCGTTGGCGAGCTCCTGAGCGCGGCGCCCGGACACGCCGATGACCCGCCACACGTTGAGCTGGAGGGCGATGTCGATGAGCACCGAGACAAGGATGGCGAAGGCGAAGGCCGCGCCGAGCTGGACGGTGAACTGGGTGGTCTGCGTGATGAAGCCCGGGCCGATCGAGCTCGTGGCCATGAGGAACATGGCGCCCAGCAGGGTCGCGCGCGATGCCCGGGCCTTCCGGGGGAGGTCCTCGCCGGCATCGCCGTGGGGGGTGCCGGGGGCGGTCGGCGCCACGGTGGCACCCGAGGCGTCGGGGGTCGGGGTCGTCATGGTTCCTCCAGGGAGAAGGCGGCGCGGCGTCGATGCCGCATGGGGCGAGGCTAAGGATTGTTGAACAATCTGTGGAGAGGGTCGTGCGGATCGTGATGAACCTGTGACGTGGGCCACTGGCGCACAATGTCCCCATGACAGACGCGTCGGTTGTCCCCGCCGAGGCGCCAGCCGGCCCCCTGGTCGGGAAGGTGGCGACCGGAGCGGAGGGGTGCGCCTCGCGCCTCCGGGCGCTCGTGGCCGGTGGGGATCTCGCCCCCGGCGAGCAGCTCGTGGAGGTGGCTCTCGCGGAACGCTTCGGGGTCTCCCGGAACACCCTCCGTGAGGGATTCCGGGTGCTTGCCTCAGAGGGTCTCCTCGTCCACCGTCCCCACCGGGGGGTCTTCGTGCACTCACCCTCCGTGGAGGACGTGCGCGACCTCTACGCCGCTCGTCGAGCGGTCGAGTGCGGGGCGCTCCGGGAGGCGGAGCTGCGGGCGAGGGGTGGGTTGGCGCCCGTGGAGGAGGTGGACCGGCTCGAAGGTCTGGTCCTTCGGGCGCAGAAGGCCGTCCACGAGGGCGACTTCCGGGCGGTCGGCGATCTCAACACGGAGTTCCACCGCGCCCTCATCGCGATGCCTGGGGTGCCGACCCTGACGGAGTGGGGCGAGCGTCTGCTGGCGCGAGCCCGACTCGCCTTCCGCAGCCACGAGGTGCCCGAGCGCCTGCACGCCGACTTCGTGCCCCGCAACGCCTCCTTGGTGCCGCTGCTGGCGGCCGGGGACTTCGCGGCCAGCGCCCGGGAGCTCCGGGGGTATCTCGCGACCGCGGAGGAGGATGTCGTCGGAGGGATCCTGGCCGCTCGTCGCGGCTGAGCCCGTGGTCGGGGCTGGCCGCCCCGGATCATCTGGGGCAGGCTGGGTCGATGGAACCTCAGGCCGTGTCTCCCGTCTCCGCTGCTGCGCAGGAGGTGCGGGCGCGCTTCCGCGCCGGCGCCTGCCGTCCCACCAGTGGACTGGTGCCCGGGGCGACGCAGGCCAACATGGTCGTCCTCCCTGCGGGGTGGGCCTTCGACATGCTCCTGCTGGCTCAGCGCAACCCCGCACCGATGCCGTTGCTGGACGTCACCGAGCCCGGGCGCGTCACGACGCCCTGGGCGCCGGACGCCGACCTTCGCACCGATCTCCCCCGGTACCGGATCTGGCGGGAGGGAGAGCTCGTCGAGGAGGTCGACGACGCCACCGAGCACTGGCGGGAGGATGCCGTGGCCTTCCTCCTGGGGTGCAGCTTCGGCTTCGAGCGCGCACTCCTTGCCGCCGGGGTGCCCGTGCGGAACATCGAGCAGGGGCGCAACGTCGCCATGTACCGCACCTCCCACGAGCTGGAGCCCGCGGGCCGGCTGAGGGGGCCGTTGGTGGTCTCGATGCGGCCGATCCCGGCCGAGCTCGTGGCCACAGCGGTCCAGGTGAGCGCGGGGGTGCCACTGGCTCACGGGGCGCCGGTGCACGTGGGCCACCCCGAGCGGATCGGTGTCCAGGACCTGGCCGCGCCCGACTACGGGGAGGCGACGGACCTCCACGAGGGGGACCTGCCGGTCTTCTGGCCCTGTGGAGTCACGCCGCAGGCCGTCCTGGAGGAGAGCCGGCCGCCGTGGGCCATCACCCACGCCCCCGGGCACATGTTCATCACGGACGTCGAGGAGGGGCGACGGCCGGGAAGGCCTCTGGCGTGACCCACCCTTGCGCCGCCGCCTCGCCGGCCCTACGGTCGAGCTCTACCCACCCCCCCTGGACGGAGGCCGCCGGTGCCGCTGTACGAGATCCGCTGCGAGGCGCAGCACGACACCGAGGTGAACATCCCGCTCGCACAGGCCGACGACCCCGTCGCCTGCCCCGAGTGCGGAACCGCCGCCCGCCGCCGCATCTCCAGCCCCCGCATCGGCCGCGGCAACGATCCGCGGGCCCGCCTCATCGAATCCACGCAGGCCACCGCGCACCAGCCGGGCGTCGTCGACGCGATACCGGCCAGCGGCAATCGGCGCCCCACCCCGGTGAGCCGCGACCCGCGCCACGCGAAGCTGCCGCGCCCGTAACCCCGAGCCCCGCCTCGGGAGGGTCCCGGGGCGGTCACCCCGAAGGAGCCCGTGATGCCGAAGAACATCTTCCCGCTGGATTCCGCCAAGTCCTTCACCGAGCAAGAGCTGCTCGGCCACAACCGCTGGCACCCGGAGATCCCGCCGGTCGTCACCGTGAAGCCCGGCGACACCTTCCGCGTGGACTGCCGCGAGTGGTTCGACGGCTTCATGAAGAACGACGACTCCGCCGAGGACATCCGTGATGCCCCGATGAACAAGGTCCACACCCTCTCCGGGCCGTTCCGGATCGAGGGCGCCAAGCCGGGCGACCTGCTGGTCGTGGACATCCTCGACGTCGGCCCGATCCCGCAGGAGGAGGGCCCCCTGGCCGGCCAGGGGTGGGGCTACACCGGCATCTTCGCGAAGAAGAACGGCGGCTCCTTCCTCACCGATCAGTTCCCCGACGCGTACAAGGCCGTCTGGGACTTCACCGGCCAGACCGCCACCTCCCGCCACGTCCCCGGCGTGAGCTTCACCGGCATCATCCACCCGGGCCTCATGGGAACCGCCCCCTCGACCGAGCTCCTCGGGAAGTGGAACACCCGGGAGGCGGCGCTCATCGCCACGGACCCCGAGCGGGTGCCGCCGCTGGCCCTGCCGCCGCAGCCGGAGGACGCGATCCTCGGCGGTGTCCCGGAGGGCGACCGGGAGCGCATCGCCGGTGAGGCGGCGCGCACCGCCCCGCCGCGCGAGAACGGTGGAAACCAGGACATCAAGAACCTGTCCAAGGGAACGCGCGTCTTCTACCCGGTGTACGTGGACGGGGCCAACTTCTCCGTCGGCGACCTGCACTTCAGCCAGGGTGACGGTGAGATCACCTTCTGCGGTGGCATCGAGATGGGTGGATTCATCGACTTCCACGTCGACATCATTCCCGGCGGGATGGAGAAGTACGGCGTGCACGAGAACGCCATCTTCATGCCCGGCAACGTGGAGCCGCGCTACAGCCAGTGGCTGAGCTTCTCCGGCACCTCGGTGACCCTCGACGGTGAGCAGCGCTACCTGGACTCGCACCTCGCCTACCAGCGGGCCTGCCTGCACGCCATCGACTACCTGACGACCTTCGGCTGGTCGCCCGAGCAGGCCTATCTGCTGCTCGGCGCGGCCCCGATTGAGGGCCGATTCTCCGGCGTGGTGGACATCCCGAACGCCTGCGCGACGGTGTACCTGCCCACGGAGATCTTCGACATCGACATCCGTCCCGGTGTGGGTGAGCCGCCGCAGATCGACCCCGGCATCGGGGCGCCGCGCGCCAGCACGGACTGACGCGGATCGACGCGGATCGACGTCGACAGGAATGAGGGGCCGGGCCGGGTGGCTCGGCCCCTCATTCCTGTCCGAACAAAGGTGGCTCGTCACCCATTTCTTCGGGGTGATGGATCATCATCTTGTGTGGAAAAGCGTTCCGACAGGAGAGGCGTCGGGGGCGATGTGATCTCTGCTACGTTGATTTCGGGGGAAGGGAAAACGTTCTCCCACGGGGTGGATCCCGCACCCTGCTCACCACTTCTTCCTGAGGAGAGACACATGCGTATGTCCCTGCGCGCAGCCGTGGCCGGTGCGGCCGCGTCCGTCGTGGCCCTGCCCGTGGCCGCGACCGCCGACCAGTCCGTGACCATCACCAACCCGGAGGAGGGCGCCACCGTCGAGAGCCCCGTCTCCGTCGAGGGCGTCGTCGGCCAGGAGGGTGGCGGCGGCAACGACGTGACGATCATGCTCGACGTGTCCGGCTCCACCTACAGCCCGAACGGCATGGACTGCAACGGTGATGGTGTGGCCGATGCCCAGGACGACCTCAACGGTGACCACAACGAGGGCGACGTTCTCGACTGCGAGATCGCCGGTGCCCTCTCGCTGGCCAAGAGCCTGCGGGCCACCAACCCGAACGTGAACCTCTCGCTGGCGATCTTCGGCTCCGAGGCCGCCACCGCGAAGTACAAGGACGGCTCCACCAAGGCGCCGATCTCGCTGAAGGACGGCAACGAGTTCCAGTTCGACAAGATGGTCCGCTCGGTTGCCAACGGTGAGGTCGAGCTCTACACCCCGGAGTACGCCGGTGGTGGCACGGACTTCGACGCCGCTGTGGCCGAGACCATCAACAAGGCCGACCACGTCTTCATGCTCTCCGACGGCATGAGCTGGGTCTCCGACGAGACCCTGGCCAACCTGCAGGCCTCGGACACCAGCTTCCGCACCTTCGCGATCACCGAGAGCTCCGACTGCACGGACCTCGGCAAGATTGCCCAGGCCACCGGTGGCACCTGCACCGTGGTCAAGGACCCGAGCCAGCTGACCGCCTCTCTCACCGACGGCCCCGGCGTGGACGTGGACTCCGTGGTGCTGGAGCTCGACGGTCAGTCCTACGACCTGACCCTCGGGACCCTGAACGACTTCGTCCACGAGCAGGAGCTGTGCCCGGGTGAGTACACCGCCCTGGTCACCGCCACCTACAAGGACGGCAACGCCGTGACCGACGAGGTCACCTTCACGGTCGAGGGCGACGAGTGCGACGGCACCGAGCCGGCCCCGACCCCGGAGCCCGAACCCACCCCGGAGCCCAAGCCCAAGCCCGAGCCCGGCCCGAACCCCATCATCGACACCGGTGTGACCGCTGAGGAGAACTCCGTGGCCCCGCTGGCCGGTGCTGGTCTGCTGGTCGCTGGCGCCACCCTCCTGGGTGCCCGTCGCGTGGCTCGCAACCGCACCTGAGCTCACCGAGCCCACAGGGGCCCTGCCGGACTCGTCCGGCAGGGCCCCTGCTCGTGGTCCGGGTGGGCCCGACGCCCGGACGCCACCACCTGGCCCGGCCCGCCGGCTGGCTAGGCTTGCTCCATGAGAGCCGTGGTGATCGACGAGGTCGGTGTCCTCCCACAGGTCCGTGAGCTGCCGGAGCCCGTCTGCCCGCCCGGGGGAGTGGTCGTCGAGGTCTCGGCCACCGGGGTCTGCCGCTCGGACTGGCACGCCTGGCAGGGCCACGACCCGGTGCCCCTGCCGCACGTGCCCGGTCACGAGCTCGCCGGCGTCGTCCGCGAGGTCGGGGATGGGGTGACGCGCTGGTCGGTCGGCGACCGCGTCACCACCCCCTTCGTCTGCGGCTGCGGCCGGTGCGAGCTCTGCGCCGCGGGAGACGGCCAGGTCTGCCCCGACCAGACCCAGCCCGGCTTCACCGGCTGGGGCTCCTGGGCCGAGCGGGTGGCTCTCCACGCCGCCGACCACAACCTCGTGGCGCTGCCCGACGGCCTCGACGACGTGCAGGCCGCTGCGCTGGGCTGTCGCTTCGCCACCTCCTACCGGGCGCTGGTCGCCCACGGTGAGATCGGGCCGGGGCAGTGGGTGGCCGTGCACGGGGCCGGTGGGGCGGGGCTCTCGGCGATCCTGATCGCCCGCGCCCTGGGTGCCCGGGTGGTGGTCGTGGACCTGGCCCCCGTCGCCCTCGAGCGAGCCCGCGCGCTGGGGGCCGAGGCCGTCGTCGACGGCCGCGGGCAGGCCCCGGAGGAGATCGCCGAGGCGGTGCACGAGGCCACCGCCGGAGGGGCGCACGTCTCGCTCGACGCCTTCGGCTCCCCGTCGGCCGCGCTCGCCTCGGTGCTGTCGCTGCGCCGCCGTGGACGCCACGTGCAGGTGGGGTTGCTGTTGGGGGAGGCCGCGCGCACGGCCCTGCCGATGGACCGGGTGGTCGCCTGGGAGCTGGCCGTCCACGGCACGCACGGGCTGGCCGCGCAGGACTACCCGGCAATGCTGGCGCTCGTCACCGGGGCCGACGGGGGACCGGGCGTGGACCTGGCGGGCCTCGTCGGACGCACCATCGGCCTCGAGGAGGGACCGCAGGCGCTCGCTGAGCTCTCCACGGGTGGTGGGGGTGGGATCACGGTGATCCGCCCTTGAGGGGTGGCCCGGCACGCGGGGACGGGGCGCTTATCCCCTCCCGCCCGGGCTAGCCTCGGCGACATGAGCGCCACCCCCGACACCGCGTGGCCGGGCCACGAGCGGGGGACCGCCGGCTACCGGCGGATGCAGTGGGCGCTTTTCGCCGCGGGGATGGCCTGCTTCGCCCAGCTCTACTCGCCGCAGGGGGTGCTGCCGCTGCTGGCCGCCGACCTGGGGGTCACCGCCTCGCAGGCCTCGCTGGCGGTCTCGGCGGCGACGGGCGGGTTGGCGCTCTCGGTGCTGCCGTGGTCGCTGGTGGCCGACCGGATCGGACGGCTGACGGCCATCCGCATCGCCCTGGTGGGTGGCACCGGGCTGGGGCTGCTGGTGCCCTGGTGCCCGTGGTTCGAGCTGATGCTGGTGCTGCGCGTCCTGGAGGGCGCCGCGCTGGGTGGGGTGGCGGCGCTCGCCGTGGCCTATCTCTCCGAGGAGGTCAGTCCCCGGGCCGCTGCGGTGGCGGCCGGCACCTACGTGGCCGGCACCAGCCTGGGCGGGCTGATGGGGCGCATCGTGGCCGCACCGGTGGGTGACCTCGCCGGCTGGCGGACGGGGGTCTCGGCCGTCGCGGCGCTCGCGGCGGTGGCGGTGGTGGCCTTCTGGGTGCTGCCGCCGGAGCCACGGGGCTTCCGCGCACAGCGCTCGTCGGTGGGGTCGGTGGCACGCACCTGCCGGGAGCACCTGCGTCGGCCGGGGCTGATGGCCCTGTACATGCAGGCCTTCCTGCTCATGGGTGGGTTCGTGGCGGTCTACAACTACCTGGGCTTCCGGCTGGAGGGGCCGCCATGGAATCTCTCGGTGGGGGCGGTGAGCCTGCTCTTCCTCGCCTACCTCTCGGGCACCGGGTCGGCGCGGGTGGCGGGCTCGCTGGCCGACCGCTGGGGGCAGCTGCCGGTCCTGCTGGCCTCGGTGGGGCTCATGGTGACCGGGGTGCTGGTGACCCTGTCGTCGATGCTGCCGGTGGTCATCGTCGGGCTGGTGGTGTTCACCACTGGGTTCTTCGGCGCGCACTCGGTGGCCTCCGGGTGGGCCGGGGCCGCCGCCGAGCACGGGCGCTCGCAGAGCACGTCCCTGTACACGCTGGCCTACTACGCCGGGAGCTCGGTGGTCGGCTACGCCGGCGGTTTCGCGTGGGGAGGGGTCGGCTGGGGCGGGCTGGTGGCCGTCGTGGCGGGGCTCGCCCTGGCCGCCGGCGCGTGGGCGGTGCTGGCGCTGCGGGGGCGGTGAGGACCCTCTCACGCCCCGTCAGACCGTGCCCATGTCCTCGTGGTCGGGGTCGTTCGGGTCGCTCGGCCGCAGGGACAGTGCCACGACGAAGGTTGCCGCCGACAACCCGGCCGCGATGAGCACCGGCCCCCAGCCGTGCAGGCCGTTCAGCGACGGGATCGGCGCCCCCAGCACCACCCAGGCCAGCACGAAGACCACCGCGGCGGCGATGCTGGCGGTCGTGAAGCGCCGCTGGTCGTCGGGGGAGTCGAGCCGCTGGGGGTGCATGCGCACACCCTAGGCCGGCCCGCTCGCCGCGGTCAGCAGCTGCAGGGGTCGACGTCCTCCCCGGCCAGCGCCTTGGCCGCTAGGCCCTCCTCGGTGGCCACCTCCCAGACCTCCTTGGCCGCGTCCAGGTTCAGCAGGATGATCAGCGCGCCGAGGACGATGTCCGGCCACCCGCTGTCGGTCCACAGGGTCACGAAGGCCATCGCGATGATCGCGACGTTCACCAGCACGTCGTTGCGCGCCACCATGAAGGCAGCCGTCGTCATCGAGCCCCCGTGGTGGCGCACCCGCAGGAGCAGCAGGGCGCAGATGCCGTTGACGACCGCGGCACCACCGGCGGTCAGCACCAGGGCGGTGACGTCCGGTGGCACCGGGTCGCCGGCCTTGACGAACAGACCCCACGCGGCAGCCAGGGCCGGCAGCAGGATGACGCCCGCCATGATCTTCCCGGCCGTCGCCCGCCGGGCCAGCGACCAGCCCAGGGCCAAGGCGATGAGGAGGTTGACCGCGGTGTCCTCCAGGAAGTCGACGCTGTCGGCCAGGAGCGAGACCGACCCGATCGAGACCGCCACGCCTGCCTCGACGACGAAGTAGGCCAGGTTGAGCAGGGCGACCACGAGCACCGTGCGGCGCAGGGTGCGTGGGTCGAGCACGGAGGTGGAGGGCGCGGACATGCCCCCGATTCTCCCTCGTGCGGTCCCCGTCAGCGGCGGCGGGCCTGCGCGTCGTACGGGCCCCTGGCCCCCGGCCGCCCCACCTGGAGGTACAGCTCCTCGGCCCGGGCGTTGACCTCCTGCGCCGGCTCCGGATGCCCCAGGTCGTCGTGGACCCGGCCGAGGGCTCGCAGCGTGTGGGCCAGGCAGCCCACGTCGTCCAGCTCGTCGAAGAGACCCACCGCGCGCTCGATGACGTCCACGGCCTCCTGCCCCCGCCCCAGCTTCCAGAGCGAGATGCCCCGCCCGCGCAGGGCCTGGCCGAGTCGGTGGTCGTCCCCGGCCCGTCCGGCATCGGCCACGGCCTGGTCGAACATCTCCAGCCCGGCCGCGTAGTCGCCGGCCATGTTCCGCAGCCCGCCCCCGACCGACCGGGCCGAGGCCCGGATCCGCGTCACCGGGCTCTCCGCGGCGACCCGGGCGTGCTCGGCGGCCTGCTCCCGGCGGTGGGTCTCGCGGTGGGAGGTCACCAGGTTCAGGTGGCACAGGGCCACCCCGGCGTCGCACCCCGCCGCGGCGAAGAGGTCCATCGCCTCCCGGACCAGCTCCTCGGCGGCCTCGTACCGGGCCCGGTAGAGCTTCACCTGGGCCTGACCGCGCACGAGGGCCGCCCGCAGCTTGAGGAGGGCCCGCTCGTCCGCGGCCAGCGAGCCCGGGTCGGAGTCCTCCACGCTGCGGTTCGGCACCGGGGGCAGGGCGCGGAGCGCGGCATAGCAGGCTCGCTGCCAGTCCTCGTGGAGCCACTGGAAGTCGAAGGACGGGAAGAGGGTGAGCGCCAGGCGTGCTGCCAGCTCGGACAGGCCCTGGTCGGCCGCGAGCTCCACCGCCTGCACGAGGTGGCTCCGTTCCGCCTTGAGCCACTCCCGCGGGGACTCCAGCGCCCGACGTGCCGTGGCATCGAGGAAGGCCTCCTGCGAGGGCAGGTCCGGGGCCTCGTCGAGCAGCTCGGGGTCGTAGAGCGTCGGCGGGATGCCCGCCGTGGCCTGGTCGGCGAGACACCACCAGACGTGCACGAGACGCTCGGCCGCGGCGCGCAGCTCCTCGGGAGGCGTCCCTGACCAGTGGGAGCCGGCGGCAGCCTTGGTCAGGGCCGGGACGACGTATCGCGGCTGGCCCAGCTCGTCCACCCGCTCCAGGTGCAGCAGGTGCGTCTCCACCAGCAGGTCCAGGGTGTCGAACCACTGGGTCTGCCCCGTGAGCGCACCGACCACCCAGCCCGGGAAGGGCTCCTCACCGAGCAGGGAGAGCAGACCGAAGGCCGCCCGAGCCGGTTCCGGGAGCTCCTCCAGGAGCTCCTCGGTCGTGGTGCGCAGGTCGAGGCCGTCGGTGGCCAGCTGCGGCAGGATCTGGTTGGAGCTGCGCAGTCGGTCCAGCGCCATGGCGGGGGTCCAGTCGCGCTGGGTGCGCAGCTGTCCGGCCACCATGAGGAGCACGTACGGGTGGTATCCGCACAGCCGGGCGATGGCGGTGAGCTCCTCCTCGTGTCCCTCGGTGCGGTGCAGGCCCACCTGGCGGTGCAGCAGCTCCACCGCCTGGGCGGGGGTCAGCGCCTCCACCGGCAGGTGGTGGGCACCGGGCAGGCCGCGGAGAACCCGCCGACTCGTCATGAGCGCCGCCACCTCCCCCGCCGGCAGCACGTGCTCGGCCAGCTCGGGAGTGGGCACCGAGTCCAGCACGAGGAGGACCTCCCGGCCGGCGAGGCGCTCGGCCAGAGCCTGCCGGCGCTCGGGGACGGTCTTGGGCAGGTTGTGCTGGTGCACGCCCGCCTGCGAGAGCAGCTCCCCGAGCACCTCCCCGGCCGACCGACCCTGGGCCGAGTTGCCGCGCACGCCCACGTAGAGGACGCCACCGGGGAACTCGTCCTGGAGGTCCTGGGCGATCTGCAGCGCCGTGGCCCGCTTGCCGATGCCGGGGTGCCCGTGGAGCACCACCATCCGGCGCCGGCCGGACCGGGTCAGGAGGGCGGCGGCCTCCTCCCGCAGCTCCTCCCGGCCGACGAAGTCCTCCGGGGGCGGGGGCAGCTGGCTCGTGATCTGGGCCCGCCGGGACTGCTCGGCCCCCTCGTCCTCCTGCCCCCGGAGGATCTGCTCGTGGAGCTCGCGGGAGGCGGGGGAGGGGTTCACCCCGAGCTCGTCGCGGAGCCGGGAGCGCACCTGGGCGTAGACCTTCAGGGCCTCCGAGCTGCGTCCGGCGGTCACCAGGGCCTGCATGAGAGCCCGCGAGGTGCTCTCCCGCAGCGGGTGCAGGGCCAGCAGGCGCCTCAGCTCGGCGACCGCGCGCGTGGGGTCGTCGGCGGCCGCCAGGACCCACCATCGCTCGCAGAGCTCGGTGTGGGTGCTGTCGAGCTGGATCGCCAACGCGGCGGGGCGGGAGCCGTCCACCGCATCCGGGAAGGGGGCTCCGCGCCACAGTGCCAGGAGGGACTCGGAGGCGCTCCGAGCACGCTCGGTGTCCTCGCGGTGGATGGCCTGGGAGGCCGCGCGGCTGTGCTCGCGGTACTCGGCGAGGTCCGTCTCCACCGTGGCGCCCAGTCGGTAGCCGGTCGACGTGGTGACCACCACCTGCTCGGTCTCGGAGGCGGTCGCGCGCCGGATCCGGGCCACACAGCCCTGCACCTGGTTGCCGGCGGTGCGGGGCGGGTTCTCCGGCCAGAGCGACCGGACGAGCTCCTTCTGGTCCACGGCCCGCGGGGCCGCGGTCACCAGGATCTCCAGGACACGACGTTCCCGCAGCGGCAGGTCGAGCGGGATCCCCTCGGTGGTGGTGGCCTCGAGGGGGCCGAGAACGGCGATCCTCATCGGCCTCCTTCGAAGTCGAACCCGGGGGAACCCATCGTAGGGTTCCCCCCGTTGTGTGACGGTCGATGCCGTGCCCGCGTCAGCCCCCTCCAGCTGACGCACGCACCTCTCGAGACTCGTACCGGGGGAGCGGCCTCACCCGGCTCTGCCATCGTGCGGGACCCTCCTGTCGTTGCGCTGTCGTGGGGCACGTTGTCGCTGTCGCCACCGCAGAGCGGCAGCGGGGTGTCGCGGAATCCCCTCCCGGGGGACGGGTTCTCCCCGTTTTCCATCCCTCCGGGAGGGATCCTCGGGGTGGCATCATGCGGAGGAAGACTCGACCGGCCCAGTGCTCAGCAGACGATTGGACGACCATGACCACGCCCCCGCCCCCCGGAGGTCTTCCCGGGGACCGACCCGACGACCTGCCGCCCTACGGTCAGGGCTCCCCGTACGGCTCCCGGCCCGTGGACGGCAACGCCGAGACCGCCCCGCAGCACCCGCCCGCCTCGCCGTACGACGAGGAGGACTCGTTCGCCCACGAGCAGGCGGCCGGAGCCACACCGTGGGGTGGCGACCAGGCGCCTTACGGAGGGCAGGCGCCTTCTGGGGCCTACGGCGGTCAGGCGCCGTACGGGGGGCAGGCCCCGTGGCAGACCGGTCCGCACGGGGGGCCGCAGCCGGAGGGCACGGCCTGGCACTCCTCCACCCACGCCGCCGGCGGTGCCACCGGGAACGGTGGCGGTCGGGACATGGGACCGTTGGCGGTCGTGGGCTGCCTGTCGCTCCTCGTGATCGCCCTGTTGGGCTTCCTGGTCTTCAAGCTCGCCACGGGCGGGATCGACATCCCGGCGATGCCGGGGGGCGACAAGTCGAGCTCCTCCGAGGAGTCGCCGGGCGAGGAGTCGCCGGAGGAGACGACCCCCGAGGAGACGACACCCGAGGAGACCACGCCGGAGGAGACGACACCCGAGGAGACCACGCCGGAGGAGACGACCCCCGAGGAGACCACGCCGGAGGAGACGACCCCCGAGGAGACCACGCCGCAGGAGAGCGCCACGGCCCTGCCGCGCACGGTGGAGCTCAAGGCGTCGGTGTCCGACGGTCAGACGGCCGAGATCACGTGGTTCGACGACCAGGGGCGGCTCCAGAAGGAGACGATCACCGGTGACTGGTCGAGGTCGGTGACGATCGAGAACGAGTACCAGTCCACCTACTCCCTCTCGATCATGGCGAAGTCCACCGGTGACCAGGAGGAGTTCGACGTCTCGTGCGAGGTCTCGGGCTCCGACGTCCGCGGCAACGCCAAGGACGAGGACACCAGCACCTTCCCGTACGCCCGCTGCTCCGCCGACCTCAAGGAGGCCAAGGAGCAGTGATCCGCACGAGGGGCGCCTGCTCCGGCTCACCGGCCGGGGCAGGCGCCCCTCGCGTGTGCTCCCTCCGCCGAGGGCCGGGTCCCCTCAGCCGCCCAGGTGGCTGAGCATCTTGCCGGGGTTGAGGATCCCCTGCGGGTCGATGGCCTGCTTCACCGCCAGGTGGAGCCGCTGGTTGACCGGGTCCAGCTCCTTGGCCAGCCACCGGGCCTTCAGCGAACCGACCCCGTGCTCACCGGTGATCGTGCCGCCGAGGTCGAGCCCCAGCTGCATGAGCTCCTCGAAGGCCGCGTGCGCGCGCCGCTCCTGCTCGGCGTCGTCCCGCGCGTAGAAGATCGCCGGGTGGAGGTTGCCGTCGCCGGCATGGGCCACCACGGCGATGACGATCCCGGACTCCTCCCGGAGCTGGGCCAGCCGGGCGAAGAACTCCGGCATCCGCGAGCGGGGCAGGCACACGTCCTCCATGAGCTCGCTCGCCCCGTGGGCGGCCGTGTACTTCTCGTAGGCCGGGTGGGCCAGGCGCCGGGTGGCGACCAGGGCCTCGCTGTCGGCCGGGTCGTCCGAGGCCGCCACGTCGAGGGCGCCCACCGACTCGGCCACCTCGGCGAAGGCCTCCACCTCGCGCTGGGCCGTGGCCGGGTCGCCGGAGCCGTCCGACTGCATGAGCAGCATCGCCCCGGCCTGCTCGTCGAGCCCGAAGTCGCCGTAGTCGTTGAGCATCGACAGCGTCGTGCGGTCGAGCAGCTCCAGCATGGAGGGCTGGGCACCCCGGGCCATGAACTCGGCCACGCAGGTGCCGGCGGTGGCCTCGTCGGGGAAGGTCGCCACGGCGGTGAGCGGCTCCGCCAGCAGCGGCACCAGGCGGAGGGTGGCCTCCACGACGATGCCGAGGGTCCCCTCGGAGCCGATGAACAAGCCGCGCAGGTCCAGACCCGCCACGCCCTTGGCGGTGCGCGGCCCCAGGGTGGCCAGCGAGCCGTCCGCGAGCACCACCTTGAGCTGGCGCACGTAGTCCTTCGTGACGCCGTACTTCACGCAGCACAGGCCGCCGGCGTTCGTGGCGATGTTGCCGCCGATGCTGGAGATGTTCACGGAGCCCGGGTCCGGCGGGTAGCTCAGACCGTAGGGACGCAGGTGGTCCTTGAGCTGCTGGTTGATGATGCCGGGTTGCACGGTGACCGTCCGCTCGGCCGTGTTCACCCCCAGCACCTCGGCCATCTTCTCCACGCTCAGCAGGATGCAGCCGGCCACGGCGTTCGCGCCGCCGGAGATCCCGGTGCGCGCACCCTGCGGCACCACCGGGATGCCGTGGGCCGAGGCGAAGCGCATCACCGCCTGTACGTCCTCGGTGGAGGCGGCCCGCACCAGGACGGCCGCCCCCTCCGCCTCGCACTGGATGGCGCGGTCGGCCGAGTAGGTCTGGAGGATGTCCGCGTCGGCGGTCATCGCGCCGGGGGGGAGCTGCGGGGCGAGCTCGGCCTCCAGGAGCGCCAGGCGCTCCTGCGGGTCGTGCGGGGTGTTCGGGGTGGGTGCCGTCATCAGCGGGCTCCTTCGAGGTCGGTCTCCACGACGGTCTCGTCGTCGGCGGCGGGCGCCCCCTTGAGGGCGAGGACGATCAGGGCGGCGGCGATCATCATGGCGCCCAGCACCCACATCGCGGCGTTCTGGGTGCCGGTGAGGTCGGCGAGGTAGCCGGTGACGTAGGGCGCCACGAAGCCGCTCGCGTTGCCGACCGAGTTGATGAGCGCGACCCCGGCGGCGGCAGCGGCCCCGGAGAGGAAGCGGGTCGGCAGCGGCCAGAAGTTCGGCAGGGCGCCGCAGATGCACACGCAGACGATCGTGACGGCCACCATCGCGGTGAAGGGCGAGCTCATGTACAGGGCTGAGGGGATCACCAGCCCACCGAGCAGCAGCGGTGCGGCCAGGTGCCAGACGCGCTCGCCGGTGCGGTCGGCGTGCCGGGCCCAGAACACCATCGACAGCGCGCCGAAGGCGAACGGGATGGCGGTGATCAGGCCGATCTCCATGACCGAGTACTCCACGCCGAAGGTCTCCTGGAAGCCGGCGATGATCGTCGGGAGGAAGAAGCTCAGGGCGTACAGGCCGTAGGTGGTGCCGAAGTAGACGAAGGCCAGGGCCCAGATCCGGCCGTTGAGCAGGGTCCTGCGCAGCGGGTAGTGGTAGCGCTGGCCGGTGCTCTCCTCCTCGTGGGCCATCCGGTCCGTGAGCCACGCGCGCTCGGTGTCGTCCAGCCACTTCGCGTCGGCCGGGCGGTCGGTGAGGTAGAACCAGCAGACGATGCCGAGCAGGACCGCCGGGATGCCCTCCATGAGGAGCATGAAGCGCCAGCCGGACATCCCGCCGACCAGGTCGTCACCGGCCTGCAGCAGGGCAGCCGAGACCGGTGCGCCGATGACGCTCGAGAGCGGCAGGGCGAGCAGGAAGAGCGCCGTGGCCCGGGCCCGCTCCCGCTTCGGGAACCAGTAGGTGAGGTACAGGATGATGCCGGGGAAGAAACCGGCCTCGGCCACACCGAGCGCGAAGCGTGCGACGTAGAGCCAGGTCGCGTTGGGCACGAAGGCCATGGCGGAGGCCACCAGACCCCAGCTGATGATGATGCGGGCCAGCCAGCGCCGGGCCCCGTACTTGTGCAGCGCGAGGTTGCTGGGCACCTCGAGCAGCAGGTAGCCGGCGAAGAAGATGCCCGAGGCGAGACCGAACATCGTGGCCGTCAGGCCCAGCTCCTTGCTCATGCCGTTGGGGCCGGCGAACCCGATGTTGGTCCGGTCGAGGTAGTTCACGAAGTACAGGGCGATGAGGAAGGGGATCAGGCGACGGGAGACCTTCCGCATCACCCGCTTCTCCAGCTCGGGGTCGGCAGCGGGAGGTGGTGCCTGGATGTCCAACTCAGCGGTGCTCATGGCGGTCCTAGCTGCTCGGAGGGGCGACGACGGGGCGTCGGGTGGTTCTGGGAAACGTAGGTGCGCAGCGAGAGGGGTCACAATGTGGTGATGACACAGCATCCAGGGCAGTCGATGGAGGATCCGACCACCAAGGGGGCGGGCGCGCGCTGGCTCGAGCTGCTCCTGCGGGGTGTCCCGGTGGAGGAGCTCCTGCGACACGGGCAGGAGCTGGGGTCGGAGGGGGCACGTCAGGCCGGTCAGGCCCTCCAGGTCAAGGCCCTGCTGCAGGAACGCTCCCGCCGGGCCGGGGAGCTGGCGGCCCTCAACGACATCGCCGGGCACCTCCTCGGCATGCGCTCGCCGACCGAGCTCCTGCCGGAGATCGTGACCCGGGCCCGGCACCTGCTGCGCGTCGACCTCGCCTACCTGGCCCTGGCCCGCACGGACGACAGGGGACGGGACTGCCTCCGCATCGAGGTGACCGACGGGGCGCTCACCCCGGAGCTGGTCGGGGTGGAGCTCGACCTCGAGAGCGGGGTCATGGGCTGGATCATGCGCAACGCCCGCCCCCGCTGGTCGCACGACTACCAGGCGGACACGACCTTCGTGCGCGCCCCGGAGGCCGACGCGGCGGCGAGCGCCGAGCACATGCACGGCACCCTCGGTGCGCCGTTGACGGTGCGCGGCCGGGTCATCGGAGCCCTGTTCGCCGCCGACCGACTGCCCCGCGACTTCTCTGAGGAGGAGGTCACGCTCCTCTCCGCCCTGGCCGCCCACGCCGGGATCGCGGTGGACAACGCGCGCCGGCTGGCGCAGCTGGAGGCCACCCTGGAGGAGCTCGACCACCGCTCCGAGCGGCTCGCCCACGCCCTGCACTGGGACGACCGCCTGCGGGAGGTGGTGCTGCGGGGCGGGGGGATCACCGAGCTGCTGGCGGAGGTCAGCAGCGCGGTCGGTTCCCCGGTGCGCTTCGTGCGGCACCGGGTCGGGGAGCCCGACCCCGAGCTGCCCCCGGTGTCCAGTCCCGTCGTCGCGGCACAGCGGGTGCTCGGTTGGCTGGTCCTCGGCCGTGAGGAGGTCTCCGAGGCCGGCCGGATCGCCCTCGACCGGGCCGCCCCGACGGTGGCGCTGGCGGCCGTGGCCCACGAGGCGGCCACCGAGGCGACGGGCCGCGCCCGGGACCTGCGCCTCATCGAGCTGGTCACGGCCCCGCCCGACGCCGAGCCCCGGACCCGGGAGCTGCGCCTGGCGGGCCTGGACCCCACGGGCGAGTACTCCGTGGCGGTCGTCGCCGGCCGGGGAGCAGCCGTTACCGGTCACCCCGCCTGGGTGGAGGGGCTGCCGACCGAGGCGGTCGTGGTGCGGCACCACCGCGACGCCCTGGTGGTCTCGCCGGGGGATCCCGAGAAGCTGGCCGCCACCCTGCGGGCCGCCGGGGTCACTGCTGGTGTGGCGGGACCGGTGCCGGCCGAGCGGGGGCTGCCGGCCGCGCACACCGAGGCGAGCGAGGTGCTGCTGGCGCTCAAGGTGCTCGACGACGGTCCGATGGTGGCCACCCGGCGGCACCTGGGCATCCACCGGCTCCTGCTCACCGAGCTGGGGCGCGACGGGCTGCGGGCGGAGGTCGAGCGGGAGCTCGGCCCCGTGCAGGTCGAGGAGCAGCAGCGCGGGGTGCCCCTGCTGGCCACCATGCAGGCCTATCTGGACGCCGGGCGCAGCCCGAGCCGGGCCGCGGCCGCGCTCTCGGTGCACGTCAACACCGTCTACCAGCGGCTGGCCGTCGTGGACCGGCTGCTCGGCCCCGAGTGGCGGCAGCCCGGTCGTTCGCTGGACCTGCACGTGCTGCTCCGGCTGGAGAGCGGGCTGCCCACCCTGCGCCCGGCCCTGCCGACACCGCGCTGAGGCCCGGGAGCGGGCGGACGCGGGCCCGGTCGGGGTGCCAACTATCCTGAGGATCTGTAGCGCACGCCACACCACCGAGGGAGCGAGTCCATGAGCGACGCCACCGACCACGCCGTCCCGGCCACCGGGGAGGCCGAGGGCGCTGCCGCGCCGCCGGCCGACGTGGGGGAGGCCCGCATCGCTCTGGCCGAGGGCTTCGAGCCCCGCACCCTGGAGCAGTGGACCGAGTCCGCTGCCAAGGTGGTCAACCGCGGCCGGCCCGAGGACCGCCAGCTCGATCTCGAGGCTGCCCTCGACGTGCTGCGCACCCGCACCCTGGACGACTTCGTCGTGGAGCCGCTCTACGACGAAGGGACCGCCCCGTCGATGCCCACCGAGGCGCCGGGCGAGTTCCCCTACACCCGCGGTGGCGCCCTCCGCCCCGCCGACCTGCCCTGGGACGTCCGCCAGGCGTTCGACGACCCCGACGCCGCCGCCACCGCCGAGGCGGTCAGCGCCGACCTGGAGCACGGCGTGAGCTCGGTCCACCTCGTGGTGGGCGCCGCCGGTCTCGCCGCGGAGGACATCGCCCGCGCCGTCGAGCCGGTCCTCACCGACCTGGCCCCGATCTCGCTGGGCTCCCCGACCGGTCGGGCCGACTCCCTCGCCGCCGCCCGGGCGCTGCAGGAGGCGCTCGCGGGCAAGGACCTGCTCACCCAGGCTCCCGAGGCCGCCACCCAGGGCTCCTTCGGCCTGGACCCGGTGGGTCACGGCGCCCTGGAGGGCCACGAGGGTCCGGTCACGCTCGACGAGGACACCCTCGCGATCGTGCGGGCGGCCCTCGAGCTGGCCGAGGGGCGCGAGCTCGCCCCGATGCGCGCGATCACCGTCGACACCCTGCCCTGGCACGAGGCCGGCGCCTCGCACGTCCAGGAGATCGCGGCCGCCATCGCCACCGGCATCGCCACCGTCCGCCTCCTCGTGGAAGCCGGCATCGCCGCCCGGGACGCCTTCCGCCTGGTGGAGTTCCGCGTCTCGGCGACGCAGCAGCAGTTCCCGACCATCGCCCGCCTGCGCGCGACCCGCCGCCTCTGGGCGCACGTGGCCGGGCAGGTGGCCCGCGCCGAGGGTGCCGAGTGGCACCTGGAGCCGGCCGTGGCCGCCGCCCGGCAGCACGCCGTGACCGGCCGCCGGATGATCACCCGCGACGACCCGAGCGTGAACATCCTGCGCAGCACCATCGCCTGCTTCGCCGCCGCCGCCGGCGGGGCCGAGGCCATCACGGTGCTGCCGCACGACACCGCCGCCGGGCTGCCGGACGCCCACAGCCGCCGCGTGGCCCGCAACACGCAGACCGTGCTGGCCGCGGAGTCCCACATCGGTGCCGTGACCGACCCGGCCGGCGGTGCCTACTTCGTCGAGGCCCTCACCGACCACTACGTGCGCCTCGCCTGGGCGTACGTGCAGGGCCTCGAGGCCGCCGGCGGCATGGAGGCGGTGACCGCCCGCGAGCTGCTCGCCAAGAACGTGGCCGCCGTGGAGGAGATGCGCACCGAGCGCCTCGCCACCCGTGAGCTGTCCGTCACCGGCGTCTCGCAGTTCCCGATGGCCGGCGAGGAGCCGCTGGAGCGTCGTCCGCGCCCGGAGGTGGAGCTGCCCGAGGGTGCGCTGCCGCGCTCCCACGACGCGCTGCCCTTCGAGGTGCTGCGCGACCGCTCGGCCGCCGCCGCGCTGGCCGGAGCCGCCCCGCGGGCCGCGCTGGTCTGCGTCGGTGCCCGCAAGGACTTCAGCCCGCGCGAGACCTTCGCCGCCAACGTCCTCCTCGTGGCCGGCATCGAGCCGGTCCTCGTGGAGACGGCCGACGCGGCCGGTGTCGACGCCGCCCTGCAGAACGCCTTCGGCGAGGACGAGACCCCCGCCGCCGCCGTCATCGCCGCCGCCCCGGCCACCAACACCGAGCACGGTGGGGCCGTGGCCGACGCGCTGCGCGCCGCCGGGATCGGTCACGTGGCCCTGGCCGGCAAGCCCGCAGAGCTCGGCGGGGCGGGGTCCTCCGTGGACTCGGCCATCGCCACCGGAGGCGATGTCATCGCCTTCCTCACGCAGCTCCTCGACCAGATGGGAGTCGCCCGATGAGCGCGCCCTCGTTCACCTTCCCGCAGTTCCACGAGATCCCGGCCCCCGAGACCGGCTCCGGCGCCCCCGCCGAGATGCGCACCGGTACGCACCTCGACGGTCCGGATGCGCACCGGTCCGCATCCGACGCCGCTGCCGGCCGCGAGCCGTGGACCACCCCGGAGGGCATCGACGTCCCGCCGCTGTACACCTCGGCCGACCTGGAGAGCGTCGACCACCTGGGCACCGTCCCCGGCGCGGCGCCCTACCTGCGCGGCCCGTACCCCACGATGTACGTGAACCAGCCGTGGACGATCCGCCAGTACGCCGGCTTCTCCACGGCGCAGGAGTCGAACGCCTTCTACCGTCGCAACCTGGCCGCCGGGCAGAAGGGCCTCTCCGTCGCCTTCGACCTGGCCACCCACCGCGGCTACGACTCCGACCACCCCCGCGTGGCCGGCGACGTCGGCATGGCCGGCGTGGCGATCGACTCGATCCTCGACATGCGCCAGCTCTTCGACGGCATCCCGCTGGACCGCATGAGCGTCTCCATGACCATGAACGGCGCGGTGCTGCCCATCCTGGCGCTCTACGTCGTGGCGGCCGAGGAGCAGGGGGTGAGGCAGGACCAGCTCTCCGGGACCATCCAGAACGACATCCTCAAGGAGTTCATGGTCCGGAACACCTACATCTACCCGCCCGAGCCGTCGATGCGGATCATCAGCGACATCTTCGCGCACACCAGCGAGAACATGCCGCGCTTCAACTCGATCTCCATCTCCGGGTACCACATCCAGGAGGCCGGGGCCACGCAGGATCTCGAGCTGGCCTACACCCTGGCCGATGGCGTGGAGTACCTGCGCGCCGGCATCGAGGCCGGGCTGGAGGTCGACAAGTTCGCCCCCCGCCTGAGCTTCTTCTGGGCGATCGGCATGAACTTCGCGATGGAGGTGGCCAAGCTCCGCGCGGCCCGCCTGCTGTGGGCCCGCCTGGTGCGCGAGTTCGACCCGCAGAACCCCAAGTCGATGTCGCTGCGCACGCACAGCCAGACCTCCGGCTGGTCGCTCACGGCGCAGGACGTCTACAACAACGTGGTGCGCACCGGCATCGAGGCGATGGCCGCCACCCAGGGCCACACGCAGAGCCTGCACACCAACGCCCTGGACGAGGCGATCGCGCTGCCGACGGACTTCTCGGCCCGGATCGCCCGCAACACCCAGCTGCTGCTGCAGCAGGAGTCGGGCACGACCCACACGGTCGACCCGTGGGGCGGCTCCGCGTACATCGAGAAGCTCACCCACGACCTCGCCCAGCGTGCCTGGGCGCACATCCAGGAGGTCGAGCAGGCCGGCGGCATGGCCAAGGCCATCGAGGCCGGGCTGCCCAAGCTCCGCATCGAGGAGGCGGCCGCCCGCACCCAGGCCCGCCTCGACTCCGGCCGCCAGGCCCTCGTCGGCGTCAACCTCTACCCGGTGGACGAGGACGAGCCGATCGAGATCCTCAAGGTCGACAACGCCAAGGTGCGCGCCGAGCAGATCGCCAAGCTCGAGAAGCTCCGCGCCGAGCGCGACGAGGAGGCCTGCCAGGCCGCTCTCCGCGCCCTGACCGAGGGGGCTCGCGGCGACGGCAACCTGCTGGCCCTGTGCATCGATGCCGCCCGGGCCCACGCCTCGGTCGGGGAGATGAGCGACGCGATGGAGGAGGTCTTCGGCCGCTACACCGCGCAGATCCGTACGATCTCCGGCGTGTACACCCAGGAGGCCGGACAGGACGAGCACATCGACGCCGCCCGCGAGGCCGTCGACGCCTTCGCCGAGGCGGAGGGTCGCCGCCCGCGCATCCTCGTGGCGAAGATGGGCCAGGACGGTCACGATCGTGGCCAGAAGGTCGTCTCCACCGCGTACGCCGACCTCGGGTTCGACGTGGACGTGGGTCCGCTCTTCCAGACCCCGGAGGAGGTTGCGCGTCAGGCCGTGGAGGCCGACGTGCACGTGGTCGGCGTCTCGTCGCTGGCCGCCGGGCACCTCACGCTGGTGCCCGCCCTCCGGTCGGAGCTCGACGCCCTGGACGGTCAGGACATCGCCATCGTCGTGGGTGGCGTGATCCCCGAGCAGGACTTCGAGGAGCTCCGGGCCGCCGGCGCGGACGCGATCTACCCGCCCGGCACGGTGATCGCCAAGGCGGCGCTCAACCTGGTGGAGACCATTCGCGAGCGCGTGGGCCTGGGCTCCGGGGCCGCGGACGCCGGGTCCGCCGAGGGCTGAGGGGTGGCTGCCGGGCTCGACCCCGAGGTGCTGGCGCGCGGCGTCCTGGCGGGCAACCGCCGGGCCGTCTCCCGGGCGATCACGCTCGTGGAGTCCATGCGCTCCGACCGTCGTGAGGCGGCCCGACGGATGCTGCAGCAGCTCATGCCGCACACCGGTGGGGCCGTCCGGGTGGGCATCTCCGGGGTGCCCGGGGCCGGCAAGTCGACCACCATCGACGCCCTGGGGCGGCGCCTCATCGATGCCGGGCACCGGGTGGGCGTGGTGGCGGTGGACCCGTCGAGCGCCCGCACCGGCGGGTCGATCCTCGGCGACCGGACGCGGATGGGCGAGCTGGCCAGCCGGCCGGAGGCCTTCGTGCGCCCCAGCCCCACCGGGGACCACCTGGGGGGCGTGGCCCGGGCGACCCGGGAGTCGATGCTCGTCCTGGAGGCCGCCGGTTTCGACGTGATCATCGTCGAGACCGTGGGCGTCGGTCAGTCCGAGGTGGCCGTCTCGGGCATGGTCGACACCTTCCTTCTGCTGGCGCTGGCCCGCTCCGGTGACCAGCTGCAGGGCATCAAGCGCGGCATCCTGGAGATCGCCGACGTGATCACGGTGAACAAGGCCGAGGGGGAGCACGCCCCGGAGGCCCGGGTGGCGGCGCGCGACCTGCGCCAGGCGCTGCACCTCATGCGCCCTGACGACACCCCGCAGGTGCTCACCTCGTCCGCGCTGACCGGGGAGGGGCTCGACGAAGTCTGGCAGGCGGTCCTGGACCACCGGCAGGCCCTGGTGGACGCCGGCCGCCTCGAGACCCGACGGGCCGAGCAGCAGCAGGCCTGGATGTGGTCGCTCGTGGACGCCGAGCTCCGGGCCGCGGCCCGGACCACCCCGTCGGTCAGGGCGCGGCGCCGGGAGTGGGAGGCCGCCGTGGCCGAGGGCGCGATGCCTGCGACCGAGGCCGCCGAGGAGATCCTCGCGGCGCTGCGCAGCGACTGGTCCCGTCAGGCCTGAGCCCCTCGGGTGGGCGAACCATCGCCTGCCCCCACCCGGGCCCACCGGACGTCCTTCGCCGTCTGGACGGGCCCTGGCGGGAACTGACCGCTGGACGGGAACGCCCTGGGAGTAGTGTCGAATCGTGAGTGCGACGCGCAGCAGTGCCTCTCCCGTCAACCCGTCCCCCGTCATCGAGGTCGAGAGCCTCGTCAAGACCTACGGCCGGTTCAACGCGCTGGACGGGCTCGATCTGCGCGTGGAGCCCGGTGAGGTCCACGGCTTCCTCGGCCCCAACGGCTCGGGCAAGTCCACCACCATCCGCATCCTGCTGGGTCTGGCCCGGGCCACGGGCGGGAGCGCCCGACTCTTCGGCCGGGACCCGTGGGCCGAGGCGGTGGGGCTCCACCGCCGACTGACCTACGTCCCCGGCGACGTCGCGCTGTGGCCGCGCCTCACCGGAGGGCAGTGCCTCGACGTGCTGTCCGCGGGCCACGGTGGCATCCCGGCGGCCCGGCGGGCCGAGCTGCTCGAGCGGTTCGCGCTGGACCCCACGAAGCGGGCCCGCGACTACTCCACCGGCAACCGCCAGAAGGTGGCCCTCGTCGCCGCCCTCGGGGTGCAGGCCGACCTGCTTGTCCTCGACGAGCCGACCTCCGGTCTCGACCCGCTCATGGAGCAGGTCTTCCAGCAGGTGGTCCGGGAGCGGGTCGCCGAGGGGGCCACGGTGCTGCTCTCCAGCCACATCCTGTCCGAGGTCGAGGCGCTGGCCGACCGGGTGACGATCATCCGGGAGGGGCGCACCGTCACCATCGGCAGCCTGGCGGAGCTGCGCGGTGCGACGAGCAGCCACGTCCACGCCGTCACCGTGCACGCCCCGGCCGGGCTGGAGGGTCTGCCCGGGGTGGGTGGCCTGCAGGTGCAGCCGGTGGCCGGTGCTGCGGCTCCGGGGGCGGGTGCTCCGCGCGGCACGGACACCCGCTGCCGGGTGGAGCCCGCCGCGCTGCCGCAGGTCGTGGGCAGCCTCCACGCCGCCGGGGTGCAGAGCCTGACCGTGGAGCCCCCGACCCTCGACGAGCTCTTCCTGGAGCAGTACGCCGGCTCGGGGGAGGTGCGATGAGCAGCACGGCGGGGTGGGGGCGGGTGCTCCTCCTCGGGTGGCGCTCCGGGTGGCGCGGGCTGGCCGCTTGGGTCGTGGGCCTCTGTGCGCTGATGGGGATGACGGCCGGCTCCATCGCCTCGGTCTACACCACCGAGGCCGAGCGCACGGCCTACGCGCGCATGGCCGGGAGCCCGGGCATGTCGGCACTGTCCGGCGACGTCGCCGGCGTCGACACCCTCGGCGGGATCACCGCCAACGAGTTCGGGCAGATCGCCGGCTTCGCGGTGCCGCTCATGGCCATCGCCCTGGTCGTCCGGGGCACTCGCACCGAGGAGCAGGCCGGCCGCCACGCCATGCTCCGGGCCGGTCCGCTGGGCCGTCTGGCTCCGCTGGCGGCCGCCCTGCTGACGGCGCTGGGAGCCCTCGCCGCGATGGCCGCCGGGAGTGCCGTCCTCATGGTGGCCAACGGTGCCGACGGGACGGGGGCGCTGTACTACGGGGCGGGGCTCTTCGCCCTCGGGGCCGTGCACGCGGCGGTGGCGGCCCTCGTCGCCCAGCTCGTGGGGCAGACCCGCGGCGTGTGGGCGGTCTCCCTCCTGGTGGTCGTGGTCGGTTTCGTCCTCCGCGGTGTCGGTGCCGTGCGGGGCGGTCCGTGGGGCTGGGCCTCGCCGCTGGGCTGGCTGGACGCGCTGCGCTCCTTCGGCGACGACCCGCGGTGGTGGCCGCTGGCCCTGAGTCTCGGCGTGTTCCTGGTGCTGACCGGGGCGGCGGTGGCGCTCGCCGCTCGCCGCGACCTCGAGGCCTCCCTGTGGTCGGCCCGCCCGGGTCCGGCGGGCGCTGGCGGGAGGCTGCGCACCCCGTGGGGCCTGGCCCTCCACGAGCACGGCCTGACCATCCTGGGCTGGGCGGTCGGCACGGCCGTGCTCATGGGCGCCTACGGGCTGCTCACCCAGCCGATGATCGACGCGCTGCGGGACATGCCCGAGCTGCAGGGATACCTCCGGGCCGCCGAGGAGGTCGTGGACACGGTCGTGGCCACCTTCGCGATGCTGCTCGGGGCCCTCGCGGTGGCGAGCGTGCTCCAGGCCGCCGGGGGACTGCGCACCGCGGAGGAGCAGGGGCTGCTCTCCCAGCAGCTCGCCGGACCGGTCTCCCGCACCGGCTGGTGGTGGACCCACGCGGTCGTCATCGCCCTGGGGGCGCTGCTGGTCGTCCTCGTCGGTGGCGCCGCCCTCGCCGGCAGCATCGTGGTGAGCACGGACGACGCGGGCCGCTTCGGCGAGCTGTTCGCCGCCGGGCTGGCGCAGCTGCCGGCGGTCGTGCTCTTCCTCGGTCTGGTGACGCTGCTGCTCGGCTGGGTGCCGGAGCACCGCGGCCTGGTGTGGCTGCCCTTCGCGGCGGCGCTCGTCATCGGCTGGCTCGGGCCGGCCCTCGACCTGCCGCAGTGGGTCATGGACGTCGCCCCGCTGACCGCGGTGGGGCAGGTGCCGGTCGACGACTTCCGGCTCGGCGCGGCCGCGGTCCTGGTCCTGCTGGGGGTGGTGCTCTCCGCCCTCGGGGCGATCGGCCTGCGGCGGCGGGACATCCCGCGGGTCTGAGACCGTCCCGCAGAGGGACTCCGGCCGTCGGTGGGGCCTGCCAGACTGGCCCCATGCCGAGCTATCGCGTCCTGGCCGAGGTGATGGCGGTCCGGGGTGAGACCCGGCCGACCGACGTGCTGAGCATCGCCCGCGACGTGGTCTCGCGCACCCACCTGGTGGAGAAGGTCTCGCTGGACATGCCCCGGGGCGTGCCGGTGGTGACGGTGCGCTGCGTGGTCCCGGAGTCGAACGACGACGCCGAGGACCACGAGGCCTTCGACCTGGCCCAGCGCTACCTGGTGGCGATGAGCGAGTTCGTGGACATGCGCCGGGTGGAGGTGCGCCGCCGGGTCAAGGGGCGCTTCGAGCCGATCGCCCGCCCGAGGGGGGCCGATGATTGACTACCTGAAGATGCTGCGGATCGACCCGGAGCGCAATCGGGAGGTCCTGCGGGCCCGGGAGGCGGCCGCAGCGCGCAACCCGCTGCCCCGGGTGGGCTTCTGGCCCTCCTTGGTGCGCCTGCTCGGGGCCGTGGTGCCGGCCTTCGGGGGCTCGGTCGGGTTCATGGTGCTCGTGCTGGGCCTCGTCCTGCTCACGATGTGGGCGGACGGCGACGCGATCGACCCCTGGGAGCTGTGGCACCTGACCGTCCTGGTCGGTGGGCTCATGGTCACGACGGGTTCCTTCCCGAGCATCCAGAAGGTGATGCAGGGGGTGCGGCTCTCCGGGGTGGCGCTCTTCGTCGCGTGGCTGGTGCAGGCCGCGCTCTGGGTGGCGGTGGCCCTGGCGTCCGGTGCCGCGATGCGGGGGTTGGCGGGCGAGGCGTTGGGCGATCCGGCCGGCTGGGGGCTGGTCGCCTGGCTGCTCATGGCCTACCTGCTGCTGAACACCCTGGGCCCTTGGTTGCTCACCCGCCTCTGGCGGCTGCCCATCTGGCTGGTGGTCGTCCTCGGCCTGGTGTGGGGACTCTGCTTCCTGGCCAGTTTGCTGGCCAGTCTGCTGGTGCTCATGGGCGACTACGGATGGTGGCTCTGGGTGATGCTGGCCTCGCCGATCGTGTCGCTTCCCGCCCTGCTGGCGCTGGCCCTGCGGCCGATGGACCATCTCCCGGCCCTCACCGAGGAGGAGCTGAGCTACGCCCTGGGTGCGGGGCCGCCGCGGGGAGGGCCGCATGACTGAGTCACCGAACCCCTTCGCCGACTACGCCGACCGCTTCCGGCGGCGGGAGCATGCGCGCCGTGAGGAGGAGATCCACCAGCCACCCCGCCGGGCTGGGTTCGGGGAGACGCTCCGGGTGCTGGCGGGGCCCTCGCTGGTGACGCTCTGCGGGGTCACCGCCCTGTGCGTCGTCCTGGGCGGGTTGTCCTGGCTGGGGCCCGAGGTGGGGCCGGGTGACGAGATGGGCCTGTGGGGTGTCCTGGCCGGGGCCGGGGGGCTGGGGGTCGCCGCGTTCCCGTTCAAGGGCTTCGCCCGGGCGATGGACGGCCGGCGCCTCAACCCGCTCGGGCTCTTCCTGGCCTGGGTGGGGCAGGCGGTGGCCTGGACGGTGCTGTCGGTCGTCCTCGGCGCCGTGCTGGTGCCGCTCCTGGGCGGCTCGCGGGGTGGGCCGGAGGGCCTGGGGTGGTTCCTCGCCGCGCCGCTGGTCCTGGCCTACATGCTGGTGGTCACGCTGGGTCTCTGGTCCCTGACCCGGACCTGGGAGTGGAGCCCCTTCGTGGCCGTCCCGCTGGTCGTCGTCGGGGCCTTCGGGTGGCTCGCCGCCCTGATGGCACTCGCCTTCACCGTCACCGGGTCCGTCGGGTGGTGGAGCACGGTGCTGCTCGCCCTGGGGATGCTCTCGCTGCCGGGACTCCTTTGGCTGGCCCACCGGCCGATGGACCACGTGGCCGTGGCGGGCGAGGCCGCGTTCGACGGACCGTTCGGATTCTGACCCGTCACCGAGCCCCTGTGACCTGCTTCACCGCCGGGAGTAGTCTCGAGTCATGAAGATCGCATTCCTGGGACTCGGAAACATGGGCGGCCCGATGGCCGCGAACCTCGTCAAGGCCGACCACGAGGTGATCGGCTTCGACCTCGTGCCGGAGGCTCGTGAGGCCGCTGCGGCGGCGGGCGTCTCCGTCGTCGAGACGGCCGCGGAGGCCGTGGCCGACGCCGAGGCCGTCATCACGATGCTGCCCAACGGCCAGATCGTGCTCTCGGTCTACGAGGAGATCGTCCCCGCCGTGCAGCGCGAGGACGTGCTCTTCATCGACTGCTCCACCATCGACGTGGACTCCGCCCGCAAGGCCGCGGACATGGTCCGCGAGGCCGGGCATTCCAGCATCGACGCCCCGGTCTCCGGTGGTGTGGTCGGCTCCGAGGCCGGCACTCTGACCTTCATGGTCGGCGGCAGCGAGGCCGCCGTGCAGCGGGCCCAGCCGCTGCTCGACGTGATGGGCCGCAAGACCGTGCACTGCGGCGACGCCGGCAACGGCCAGGCCGCGAAGATCTGCAACAACATGCTCCTGGGCGTGCAGATGATCGCCGTCTCCGAGGCCTTCGTGCTCGGGGAGAAGCTCGGCCTGGACCCGCAGGCCTTCTTCGACGTCGCCTCCACGAGCACCGGCCGCTGCTGGGCGCTGGACACCAACTGCCCGGTCCCCGGCCCGGTCGAGGGCTCCCCGGCCAATCGCGACTTCTCCGGCGGTTTCGCCTCCGGCCTCATGCTCAAGGACCTGGGTCTGGCGCAGGACGCCGCCGAGCTGGCCGGTGCCGACACCGCCTTCGGCCGGGCTGCGCGTGACGCCTACGCGCGCTTCGCCGAGATCGACGGCCCGAAGCGTGACTTCTCGGCCATCATCACGGCGATCCGCGACGGCCAGCTCAACGCCTGAGCCCGTCGCACGGTCGGCCCGGTGCGGCCTAGGGTGTGGGGGTGACCGACCACCAGCATCCCACCCCGCAGCCGCAGTACGGCCAGTACGCGCACTCCGCCCCCTACAGCCACGGGGGTCAGCAGCCCCCGCCCGGGCAGTCCCCGGGCGGGGGTTCGGCGTTCCAGCCGGGCATCCAGCCCGGGTGGTACGGCCCTGCCCCGCGCTACTCCTCGGTCCGGCCCGGTGCCGAGTACCAGGAGCTCACCCGGGGGCCCCGCTGGGCGTGGTGGCGGCCGCTGGCCTCCTTCGGCCTGCTCCTGCCGACGCTGCTCATGGCCTTCGTGGTCATGGGGATCGCCACCTTCGTCCCGCTGGCGATGTACCCCGACCAGATGGAGATCTTCGACCCCGCTGGCGGGGGCGGCGAGATCCCGGTGATGCGCCCGGAGACCTTCCTCGGGATGAACATCGGCCTGGCCGTCCTCATCCCGGTGGCGGTCTGCTGCATCGCCCTGGCCTTCTGGCTGCGGCCCGGGTACGTGCACTCGGTGGCCGGGCGCTTCCGGTGGGGGTGGACGCTGCGCTGTCTGGCGGTGCTCACCCCGTGGTGGCTGGCCTTCCTCGTGGGGGCCAATCTGCTGTCCGGGGAGGGCTTCGCCCTGGACCTGCACCCGCACGTGTGGTGGATGCTCGCCATCGTGCTGCTCACCACCCCCCTGCAGGCCGCGGGGGAGGAGTACCTCTTCCGGGCCTTCGTGCTCCAGTGGTGGGGCAGCTGGATCCCGTGGCGCTGGCTGGCGCTGGCTCTGGCCACGCTCACCTCGACGGCGCTCTTCGCCCTGGCCCACGGGTCGATGGACGTGTGGGTGCTGGCCGACCTGGGCCTCTTCGCGGCGGTGGCGGTCTTCCTCACCGTCCGGACCGGTGGCCTCGAGGCCGCGGTGGCGATGCACACGGTGAACAACGTGGTGCTCATGGTGATGGCGCTGGTCTTCGGTGGCTTCGAGGACAGCTTCGTCTCCACCGACACGACCTCGACCCCGTGGGCGCTGCTGGTGACGGTGCTGCTCCAGGGGGTGGGGCTGCTGCTCGTGGAGTGGCAGTGGCGCCGGGCCGGTCACGCGCGCCGCACCGCTCCGGCGGACGTCCCGGCCTCCACCCCCGGGCAGGACGCGGGAGCGCTGCTGGCCGGATCGCGCTGAGCCAGCCCGTCCGCCGGCCCGAGGGGCCCTGCGCGTGCCGAGAGGCCGGGACCCGTGAAGGTCCCGGCCTCTCGGCGTGTGCGGACGACGACCACCACCCGGCTCGTCCGCCGTGCACCGCGTGGGCCCCTGCGCCCGTGCGATGCCCCCACCATATCCCGGCCCATTAGGTGAGGCAAGCCTAAGTCTTGGTGTCTGTGCGGGGTCGGCTCCTGCCGGGGCGTCGCAGGGGTGCGTCAAGGGGTGCCGATCATCGGTGTCGACCTGCCTGCGAGACTTCGCCAAAGGTGCCGCGGCGGAGCGGCACCTCCGAGCAGAGGAGGTCCCCCATGAGGATCGCGTTGCTGGGAGCCGGCACCGTCGGCTCGTCCGTCGCCCGGATGCTGTGCGCCGAGCCCGAGCTGTGGGGGGAGCGGGCTGGTCGCCCGATCACCCTCGCCGGCATCGGGGTGCGCACCCCGGACCGTGAGATCGAGGGTGTGCCGGGCGAGCTGTTCACCACGGACTTCGAGGGTCTCGTCGACTCCGCGGATCTCGTCATCGAGGTCGTCGGGGGTCACGACCCGGCCGGGGGCTGGGTGCGCCGGGCGCTGGGTGCCGGGACGCACGTCGTCACCGCGAACAAGGCCCTCATCGCCACCGACGGGGTGGAGCTCCACGCGCTGGCCCGGGCGCACGGTGCGCGACTGCGCTACGAGGCCGCGGTCGGTGGGGCGATGCCGGTCGTGGCGATGGTGGCCGACAACCTGGCCGGTGACCGCATCCTGGGGATGCGCGGCATCGTCAACGGCTCCACCAACTACGTCCTGACCCGGATGGAGCGCGACTACCTGTCGATGGAGGAGGCCTGCGGTCTGGCCTCCGACCTCGGCTACCTCGAGGCCGACCCCTCGGCGGACCTCGACGGGCACGACGCCGCCAACAAGCTGGCCATCCTGGCCCGGCACGCCTGGGGCGGCGACTTCGGGCCGGAGGCGGTCGACTGCACGGGCATCCGGGAGGTGACCTCCGAGGACGTCCACGCCGCGGCGGCCGAGGGGGCGGTCATCAAGCTCATCGCCCGGGCGGTCGGGCCGGCCGGGCCCGGTGACCTGCCGACGCTCACGGTGCGCCCGGAGCGGGTGCCGCGCACGGAGACCCTGGCCGGGGTCCACGACGGGGACAACCGGGTGATCGTCGACTGTGCGGCGGCTGGGCCGATCGAGGTGGCCGGCATGGGGGCTGGTGGGGACGCCACGGCCTCGGCCGTCATCGCCGACGTGCTGGCCATCGCCCGCGCCACCGCCTGACGGGATCCCCCCGCGCCCATTTCGCGCCAGGTGCGTTTGGCTGCGTTGTGGCGCGGGGGAGTGCACCTCGCGTGAGGAGGGGGTGGCGGGTGCGGGGTGGCTGGTGGGTCAGCGGCGGGAGACCTCCGGCAGGCGCAATCCCAGCACGGCGCCGGCGACCCCGAGCGCGGTGAGCATCGCCAGCGGCCACCAGGGGCTCACCCCGGCCAGCAGGCCGGCCAGGCCGCCGGTCACGAGCAGCACCACGGCGATGAGGGTGTTCGCCGCCGCCGTGTAGGCGGTCCGGGTGTCACCCTCGGCCATGTCCACCAGATAGGTCTTGCGTCCGGTCCGCACGCCGGTGTGGAAGAGCGTGACGAGGAAGTAGGCCCCCGGCAGGACCCAGGCCATCACGGTGTCGCCGGTCAGGGCGGCCAGAGCCAGCGTGGCCACGAGCACCACGGACGCGGCCGTGGCCCCACCCACCATGAGCAGCCGGCTGGACCGGTCGGCCAGTCGTCCGGACACCCGCCCGCCGAGCAGGGAGGCCACGCCGGTGCCGAGGACGAAGGGGGCCAGCCCGGTGAGCGGGCTGGAGCTCTGCTGGGCGGAGGCCGCCACGAGGAAGGTGGGCGCCAGGGCGGTGATGAGCAGCAGGGCACGCACGGTGACGAAGTGCCGGAAGTCCGGGGCGGTGCGCCACAGGGTCCACGGGGCGGCCGGCGGCCCGTCGCTGCTGTCGGCGGACGGCGGCTCCTCCACGCGCAGCCAGGCCCAGGCCGTGAGCAGGAAGAGTGGGGCGGCCAGGGCGGCGACCCCGGCCAGGTGGCGCGGGTCGGTCCCGCCGCCGGAGAGGCGCAGCCCCACGCCGAGGGTGAGGGCCACGAGCCCCGCCACCACCGTGGCGGTGCCTGTGAGCTGCCCGCGCTGCCCCTTGGGGAT
Organism: Kytococcus aerolatus; assembly: GCF_900187395.1. Taxonomy (GTDB): domain Bacteria; phylum Actinomycetota; class Actinomycetes; order Actinomycetales; family Dermatophilaceae; genus Kytococcus; species Kytococcus aerolatus. The sequence goes on along the minus strand of NZ_FYEZ01000001.1, from coordinate 935,153 downwards.
GGTGCGGCCCTGGCTGTCCTTGCTCGCCAGCGAGGTCACCGCCCGGCCGGTGGCCAGCACGGCCAGCCCGGCCAGCACCCCGAGGCCGACGGCGACTCCGGAGGTCAGGGCCAGGCAGAGGGTGATCGCCACGGCCCCGACCGCCTGCACGAGCGCCCCGAGGGCCACGAGGCGGTGGCGCCTCGCCCAGGAGCGCACCCAGGGGGTCATCGCGGCCTGCGGCAGCATCGACCCGGCCTCGCGGACCGGGACGAGCAGGCCGACCGCCCATCCCGGCGCGCCGAGGCCGGTGAGCGCCCAGGTGAGGACGGTGGGGGCGTGGACCACCTGGTCGGCGGCGTTCATGGCCGAGGTGGCCCCGAGGATGCGGGTGCCGTTGCGGGGCAGGGCGCGGCGGGCGGCGGGGTCGAGCGCGTCGGCGCCGGCGGACGGGTCCTCGACGATGCGCTCCCACACCCGGTTGCTCGGGTGCTCGGCGCTCATCGCTCCTCCTCGGGGCGGTCTGCCAGGAGGGCTGCGATCGAGTCGCCGAAGGTCTCCCGGGCTGAGGGACCCAGCAGGGCGGACTGGACGATGTACCCCTGGGCCAGGGCGAGCAGGGCCGGGGTCGCACGGGTGGCCCGGCGGGTGGCCTGCTCCTCGTCCAGGTCCTCGTCCTGCTGGTACCAGGCCGCCAGGTAGTGCTGGGCGCCCCGGGCGATCTCGGCGAAGACCTCGCCCCCGAGATCCTGCAGGCCCTGCTCGCGCCCGACGAGGGCCCAGATCTCCAGCACGAGCGCGCCCTCGCCGGGCTCGGGGAGCTCGGCGAGGAATCCACCCAGGGCCACGTGCGGTGGTGGGACGGGCGTGCGCTCGGCGATCTCGGCGAAGGTCGAGGTGCGGCGGCGGATGACCTCGAGGGCCACCGCGGCCACGAGCTCGTCCTTGCCGGTGAAGTAACCGTAGATCGCGCCGGCGGAGAGCCCGGACTCCTCGATGACTTGGGACATGGAGGTCCCGGCCAGGCCGCGGCGCAGCATCACCCGGCGGGCCGAGTCGACGATGCGGGCGCGCTGCTGCTCGCGACGGGCGGGGGTGAGGCGGGGCATGGGGAGATCCTACAAAGAGAACGATCATTTTGCGTGGCTGGGGGCGCGGGGCTACGATGCAGAACGATCGTTCGTTATGGCGTTGGTTCTCTCGGCGCCCGGTCTGACAGGAGCACCATGTCCCCCCGCCCACAGCACCCACCTCGCCGCCACCGAGCGCGTCGACCGTCGCAGTCCGTGGTCTGCCGCCCTGCGCACCGCCATCCTGTCCGCGGTCCTCGTGGCCCTCGTGATGCTGGCCTTCCTCTGGCCGACCGTGACGTCCACGCCCCAGGGCCTCCCGGTCGCGGTCGTCGGCACCCCGCAGCAGGTCGACCAGGTCACGCAGGCCATGGGCCAGCGGGCCGCGGAGTCCGGCGAGGAGCTGCCCTTCGAGCTCGAGCGCGCGGACTCCCGTGCGGTGGCCGTCCAGCGCATCGAGGAGCGGGAGCTGTACGGCGCCCTCGTCCTGCCCGCCACCCCCGGTGACCGGGTGGAGGTCCTCACCGCGAGTGCCGCCAACGCCTCGGTCGCGCAGATGCTGCACTCCGCCGGGTCCGGCCTCGCCACGGGGTCCGCGCAGCAGGCCGCCGCCCGGGCACCCGAGGCACAGCGGGCGCAGATCCTCCAGCGGGCGCTCGCCGGCCCGCAGGTCACCGACGTGGTGCCGCTCTCGCCGGACGACCCGCGCGGCGCCGGCCTGGCGGTCGCCTCCCTCCCGCTCACCATCGGTGGGCTGCTCGGTGGTGTGCTCCTGTCCAACAGGCTGCGCGGCACCTGGCGGCGGATGGTGGGGGTGCTCTCCTATGCCGCGCTCGGTGGGCTGCTCATGGTGGCTGTGCTCGACTGGTGGTTCAACCTGCTGCCTGCCCCGAGCCTCCCCCTGTGGGGGGCCATCTCGCTGAGCCTCCTGGCGACGGTCGCCCTCATCGTGGGGCTGCACAGCGCCATCGGCGCCCCGGGCATCGCGGTCGGGGCCCTGCTCACCATGCTGCTCGGCAACCCGATCTCCGGGGCACAGGCCCCCGCGGAGTTCCTGCCCGGGGCGTGGGGTGCCGTCGGCCAGCTCTTCGTCCCGGGCGCCACGGGAACCCTGGTGCGCGACATCGCGTACTTCCCCCAGGCCCCGGCGCTCGTGCCGTGGCTGACGCTGGCCGGCTGGGTCGCGCTGGGCCTGGGGCTCATCGCCGTGGGTCACCACCGGACCGGTGGGCACGGGCGCGTGCTCGTGGAGGCCCGGTGACCCCGGCCTCGCGGGTGGCCGCCGGGACGGCGCAGCCCCCGGCCATCAGCGTGCGGGGGCTGCGCGTGGTGCGGGGCGGGCGCGAGGTGCTGCCCGGCATCGACCTCGACGTCCCGGCCGGGCAGGTGATGGGCCTGCTGGGCCCCTCGGGCAGCGGGAAGTCGACGCTCATCCGCAGCATCGCCGGCGTCCAGCGGGTCGCCGGCGGAGAGGTGGAGGTGCTCGGCGAGCCGGCCGGGTCACCGGCGAACCGGGGACGGGTGGGCTACGTGACCCAGGCCGCCTCGGTCTACGAGGACCTCTCCGTCCGGGCCAACCTCCGCTACTTCGCCACCCTGGCGGGGCACCCCCGCACCACCCGGGAGGCGGTCGTGGAGCGGGCCCTGGCCGAGGTGGACCTGGCCGACCACGCCGCCGCCCGAGTCGACGCGCTCTCCGGCGGGCAGCGCTCGCGCGTCTCGCTGGCGGCCGCCCTCGTGGCCGACCCCGAGGTGCTCCTCCTCGACGAGCCGACCGTGGGGCTCGACCCCGTCCTGCGCCGGGACCTGTGGGGGCTCTTCGCCCGCCTGGCGGCCACCGGGCGCACGCTGCTCGTGAGCAGCCACGTCATGGACGAGGCGATGCGCTGCGACCGCGTGCTCCTCCTGCGGGAGGGGCGGCTCCTGGCCGACTGCACCCCCACCGACCTGCTGGCGCACACCGGCGCCCCCGATGCCGAGTCGGCCTTCCTCCGGCTCGTCGAGACCGAGGAGACCCGATGAACCCCACCCGCACCCTGGCGACGGCCGGGCGCGTCCTGCGCCAGCTGGTCGGCGACCCGCGCACGATGGTGCTCCTGCTCGGCGTCCCGGCCGGACTGCTGGCCCTGCTGGGCTGGGTCTACGAGTTCAGCGGCCTCTACGACCGGGTGGGCGCCGTGCTGCTGGCGATCTTCCCCTTCACCGTGATGTTCGTGGTCACCTCCGTCGCCACCCTGCGGGAGCGGCAGTCCGGCACCCTGGAGCGGCTCCTCACGACACCCCTGCGGCGCGGGGAGCTCCTGGCCGGGTATGCGCTCGCCTTCGGGGTGATGACCGTGTTCCAGACCGCGGTGACCGCGGCCGTCGCGGTGCTCGTCGGGCTGAGCTTCGCCGGTCCGTGGTGGGCGCTGCTCCTGGTGGCCCTCACCGCCTCGTCGCTGGGGACGGCCCTCGGGCTGCTGGCCAGCGCCTTCGCCCGCACCGAGTTCCAGGCGGTGCAGTTCATGCCCGCCTTCGTGCTCCCGCAGGTGCTGCTCTGCGGGCTCATCGTGCCGCGGGAGGCGCTCCCGCGGGTGCTCGAGCTGGTGAGCACCGCCCTGCCGCTGAGCCACGCCGTCGAGGCCGTGACGGTGGTCCGCGACCAGGCGCGGATGGGGGCCGACCTCGCCGAGCCGCTGGCCGTGCTGGCGGGGATGGCCCTGGCGGCCCTCGCGCTGGCCACGGTGACGCTGCCTCGACGGACTCCTTGAGCCGGTGTGCATCTGGTGTTCACCCGGCGCTCATCGCGGGGTCAGGTGTGCCACCTAGCGTCACCACGCCCCTGCACCCTCCCCTCAAGAGAAGACTCATGACCACCCCCTCCACGCCGTCCTCGGTCGGCCGTCGCACCGTCCTCGGCGGCGCCGCCGCCGGTGCCGCCCTCACCCCGCTGGCCGCCCTCGGTGCCCGTGCGCAGGGCAACGGTGGCGGCCACCAGATGCGCAAGCGCCCCCACGGCCCCGACTACGGCCCGCTCCACCCGGTGAAGGACGAGACCACCGGGCTGGAGCTCATCAGCCTGCCCAGGGGCTTCGAGTACATCTCCTACGGCTGGACCGGCTCGATCATGGACGACGGTCGCCCCACCCCGGGTGCCCACGACGGCATGGCCGCCTTCCGCCAGGGCGACCAGGTCCGCCTCGTGCGCAACCACGAGCTGCGCAGCGGCGACGGCGCCTACCACCCCACCCACTACGACCCGACCGGTCCCGGTGGCACCACGACCATCGTGTTCGACCCGGACGCCGGCAAGTTCGTCGAGTCCTACGCCTCGCTGGCCGGCACCGCCGTGAACTGCGCCGGCGGCCCGACCCCGTGGGGCACCTGGCTCTCCTGCGAGGAGACCTTCTACACCTCCGAGACCGGCCAGCGCCACGGCTACGTCTTCGAGGTGCCCACCCACGGCGTCTCCTCGGCCGAGCCGCTCACCCAGATGGGCCGCTTCGTGCACGAGGCCGTCGCCGTGGACCCCTCCACCGGCATCGTGTACCTCACCGAGGACGCCACCCCCTCCGGCTTCTACCGCTTCCTGCCCAACCGTCCGGGCGACCTGGACGCCGGCGGCGAGCTGCAGATGCTGCGCATCGAGCGCGGCGAGGGTTCCTACGTCACCTACACCGACGGCACGGGCGAGCGCTACCAGACCTCCTGGGTCACCATCGACGAGCCGGACCCGGCCGACGACGGCGTGCGCACCGTGCAGCAGGGCATCGCCAAGGGCGGCGCCCAGTTCGCCCGCCTGGAGGGCGCCTGGTGGGGCAACGACGTGGTGAACATCGTCTCCACCAGCGGTGGCCCGGACGAGAACGGCCAGGTCTTCACCTACGACCCGCGCACCGGCGAGCTGGTCATCCTCTTCGCCTCCCCGGACGAGACCGTCCTGGACAACCCGGACAACATCTGTGTCTCGCCGCGTGGCGGCATCGTGCTCTGCGAGGACGGCGGCGGTGACTCCTACCTGCACGGTCTGACCACCGACGGCGAGATCTTCCCGTTCGCCCGCAACGAGGTCGTCATCCCGCGCTCCGGGATGGCTGGCAGCACGGTCGAGGCCGGGGACTACCGCACCTCCGAGTGGTGCGGCTCGACCTTCGAGCCGAAGAACGGCAACTGGCTGTTCGTGAACATCCAGACCCCGGGCATCACGCTGGCCATCACCGGCCCGTGGCGCAAGGGCTCGCTGTGAGCTGACCCCGCTCCCCGGAGCCGCCGCGACCGCTTGGAGGGGCGCGGCGGCTCCGGTGTGTCCGGGGAGTCAGGCCGCGGGGGCGTCCTCCGGCTCGGGGTCGGTGCTCGGCGGGTGGGGCAGGGCGACCAGGAAGAGGGCGCTGGCCATGGTCACCAGCCCCACCACCACCAGGGCGGGGCGGATGCCGACGAGGCTGCCCAGCACCCCGCCCAGGGCCATGGCGGCGGCGCTCACCGCCCGGTTGAGGGTGGCCCAGGCCACGATCACCGGGGCCAGCAGGTCCCCCGGGGCGGCGTCCATCCGCACCCGGCTGAAGGCCGGGTTGAAGAAGCCCGCCGCGAGGAGCAGGCCGAGCTGCAGGCCCACCACCACGGCCAGCCCGGCCAGCCCGGTGGGCACCAGCGCCAGCGGGGCGATCCACAGGGTGCGCGCCACCCCCGAGGCCAGCAGGACGGGGCGCCGTCCGAAGCGCCCCATGAGGCGGTGCACGACCATCCCGGCGAGGATCCCCCCGAGGCAGGGCAGCCCCTGCGAGAGCCCGAACTCCAGCGCCGAGAGCTCCAGGGTGCGCAGCAGCAGCAGGTCCACCAGCGGGGTGCTGGCCATCGACCCGGCCGTGAAGAGCAGGGCGTTGCCGAGGAGCCGGCGCAGCAGCGGGCTGCCGGCGATGGTGCGGTAGCCCGCGTCGGCGCGGGGGCGCTCGCGGGGCGCTGGGGGATCCCACGCCATCCCGGCCACCCCGCGGGCGGCCACGGCGCTGCCCAGGGTGAGCACGGCGACGGTCAGCAGCGTCACCTCCACCCCGAGGGCGTCGGTGAGCAGGCCGCCGAGGGCCGGGCCGATGATGGTGGCCGTCCAGGCGATGGCCTCCTGACGGCCCAGGGCCTCGTCGAGGTGCTCCCCGGCCACCTGGCGCATCGCCGGCGCGATCCGGGCCGCCTGCAGCATCCCGGCGGCGGTCTGGAGGCAGAGCGTCACGCCGAGGTGGACGAGGGTCACCGCCGCGAGCCAGCCCGCGACCGCCAGCGAGGCGGCGGCCAGCGCGGCGACGAGGGCCGAGCCACCCAGCACGGTGGCCGGGTGCGCACCGGCGGTGCGCGGGGTGGCGAGGTTGGCCAGCAGGATCCCGAGGAAGGTCCCCAGGCCGAGCAGGAGGCCGAGCTCGGTCCCGGTGGCGTCCAGGTGCCGGACGGCGATCCAGGCGATGGCGCCGGTGCCGGTCCACGAGCCGAGCTGGCCCAGGGTGAAGACGGTCAGCAGCCGCCGGAGGTGCAGGGGCATGAGGGGGAGCCTGCCAGCGGGGGCCGACAACCACGGGTGGCCGGGCGGTCCGCAGCCACGGCGTGTCGCCCGCCCTCCCGGGCTCCACAACATCTGGTGGTGGCAGGTCGGGTGAATCACCGTATATGGTGCTCTTGCTGGTCCTCCCCGGCACCGCCGCCCGGCGGGTCACCTCGTGGTGACCCCGTGCGCGGCACCGCAGGGGAGGGGCAAGAGGGAACCCGGTGCGAGTCCGGGACTGCCCCGCAGCGGTATTCGGGAACGACCGCCGTCAACGGCACTGGGTGCAGCCAGCACCCGGGAAGCGACGGCCAGTAGGTCCACGTCCGGCCAGGCCGGACGCCTCGGCGACGAGGACGCCCGTGAGTCCGAAGACCTGCCAGCGCCCGCCCGGGACCCCGGGCGGTGACGTCGAGCCGCGCGGGACGGCTTGCGGACGTGTCGACCCCGGCACGCGGAACCCCCCACGGGCGGTTCCCGGTCGGTCGTGCGCTGGGCGCCGGTCGGGATGGCCGTGCGCCCCCTCGCGGCGAGAGCTCGCGAGGAGAGAGCATGACCACCACCAGCGCCGGAGCACAGCCCGGAGCGCCCACCGCCGGCACCCCCGAGGTCCCCGTCGACCAGCCCACCCTGGACGGCGTCCCCGCCACCACCCCCCGCAGCCAGATGCGGGTGGTGAAGCGCAGCGGGGAGCACGAGCAGGTGGACCTCACCAAGATCGTCACCGCCATCGAGCGCTGCACCGACGGCCTGCCCGAGGTGGACCCGATGCGCGTGGCCACCCGCACCATCGCCGGCCTCTACGACGGCGCCACCACCGCCGAGCTCGATCAGCTCGCCATCGCCACCGCCGCGGAGATGACCGCCACCGAGCCGCAGTACTCGCGCCTGGCCGGGCGGCTGCTGGCGAATGTCATCGACAAGGAGGTCCGCGGGCAGGGGATCGGCTCCTTCTCCGCGAGCATCCGCACCGGCCACGACCAGGGTCTCGTCGGCGAGGTCACCCACCAGTTCGTCGCCGCCCACGCCGAGCAGCTCGACGAGGCCGTGCGCCGCGCCCAGGCCGCCCACGCCGACTGGCGCTTCGACTACTTCGGCCTGCGCACCGTGAACGACCGCTACCTGCTGCGCCACCCGCTGACCCGCGCGGTCATCGAGTCCCCGCAGTACTGGCTGATGCGGGTCGCCGCCGGCCTCTCGCAGACCGCCGACGAGGCGATCGAGTTCTTCGAGCTGCTCTCCTCGCTGGCCTACCTGCCCTCCTCGCCGACCCTGTTCAACTCCGGCACCCGGCACACCCAGATGTCGAGCTGCTATCTCATCGACTCCCCGCAGGACGACCTGGACTCCATCTACGAGCGCTACCACCAGGTGGCCAAGCTCTCGAAGTTCGCCGGCGGCATCGGCCTGGCCTTCAGCCGGATCCGCTCCCGCGGGGCGCTCATCCGCGGCACCAACGGGCTCTCCAACGGCATCGTGCCCTGGCTGCGCACCCTCGACGCCTCGGTGGCCGCGGTGAACCAGGGCGGCCGCCGCAAGGGAGCGGCGTGCATCTACCTCGAGCCCTGGCACCCGGACGTCGAGGAGTTCCTCGAGCTGCGCGACAACACCGGCGAGGACTCCCGGCGCACCCACAACCTCAACCTCGCCCACTGGATCCCCGACGAGTTCATGCGCCGCGTCGAGGCCGACGCCGAGTGGTCCCTCATCGACCCCGACACCGTGCCCGAGCTGCCCGACCTGTGGGGCGAGGCCTTCGACGAGGCCTATCGCGCCGCCGAGGCCCGCGGAGACGTGGTGCGCACGATCCCGGCCCGGCAGCTCTACGGGCGGATGATGCGCACCCTGGCCCAGACCGGGCAGGGGTGGATGACCTTCAAGGACGCCGCCAACCGCGCCTGCAACCAGACCAGCGACGACCAGACCCCGCGGGTGGCCGCCGACGGCACCCTCCAGCCCGCCCCGGTGGTGCACCTGAGCAACCTGTGCACCGAGATCATCGAGGTCACGAGCAACGACGAGACCGCGGTGTGCAACCTGGGCTCGGTGAACCTCGCCGCCCACCTGCGCTGGAGCGACGGCACCACCGGGCCCCGGCCGCTGGACCCCACCGCCACCGCCACCGGCCTCGACACCGAGCGGCTGCGCGCCACCGTGCGGCTGGCCGTGACCTACCTGGACCGGGTCATCGACATCAACTACTACCCCTCCGAGCAGGCGGCCGCCTCCAACCCGCGCTGGCGCCCGATCGGCCTGGGCTCGATGGGCCTGCAGGACGTCTTCTTCGCGCTGCGCCTGCCCTTCGACTCCTCGGAGGCCAAGGAGCTCTCGACCCGGATCGCCGAGGAGATCCAGCTCTCGGCGATGGAGCGCTCCACCGAGCTGGCCGAGGAGCTCGGGGCGCACCCGACCTTCGCCGAGACCCGCGCCTCCCGTGGCCAGCTGCAGCACGACCTGTACGGGGTCACCCCCACCCAGACCGAGCGCTGGGAGGCGCTGCGGGAACGCATCGCCGAGCACGGGCTGCGCAACTCGCTGATGATCGCCATCGCGCCGACGGCCACCATCGCCTCGATCGCCGGCTGCTACGAGTGCATCGAGCCGCAGGTGAGCAATCTCTTCAAGCGCGAGACGCTCTCCGGGGAGTTCATGCAGGTGAACCAGTACCTGGTGGCCGAGTTCCGGGCGCGCGGGCTGTGGACCGAGGAGGTCCGCGAGAAGCTCAAGACCGACAACGGCTCGGTGCAGGGCATCGCCGATCTGCCGGAGGAGTCGCGGCGGCTGTTCCGCACCGCCTGGGAGCTGCCGCAGAAGGCGCTCGTCGAGATGGCCGCGGCCCGGCAGACCTATGTCGACCAGTCGCAGAGCCTCAACCTGTTCCTGGAGAGCCCGAGCATCGGCAAGCTCTCGTCGATGTACCGGTACGCCTGGCAGGCCGGACTGAAGACCACCTACTACCTGCGCTCCCGGCCGGCCACCCGCATCCAGCAGGCCACCGTTGCTGGCGCCCGGGCCACGGCGAGCTGGGGGAGTGCCCAGCCGGCCGCGGCCCAGGCCGCCACCGGGCAGCGCACCGTCACCGACGCCGAGGCGCTCGCCTGCTCGCTGGAGAACCCCGAGACCTGCGAGGCCTGCGAGTGACGGTCGGCGCCCCCACCCCGCCCGTCACCGGACCCACGCCCCGCCACGAACCCACGGAGGACCCCATGACCGACCAGAACGCCGCCCCCCAGAACCCCACCGACCAGCTGCAGGCCGACGTCCGCGACGCGGTGGCCCAGGGCTCCCGCCTGCTCGACCCGGGGATGTCCCTGACCCTGCGCCCGATGCGCTACCCGCAGTTCTTCGAGATGTACCGCGACGCCATCAAGAACACCTGGACGGTGGAGGAGGTGGACCTGGCCGGCGACCTGCCGGACCTGCGCGACCGGATGACCCCGGCCGAGCGCCATCTCATCAGCCGGCTGGTGACCTTCTTCGCCACCGGGGACACCATCGTGGCGAACAACCTCGTGCTCAGCCTCTACAAGCACATCAACTCCCCGGAGGCGCGGATGTACCTCTCGCGCCAGCTCTTCGAGGAGTCGGTGCACATCCACTTCTACCTGAACCTGCTGGACACCTACGTCCCGGACGAGGACGAGCGGCACCAGGCCTTCGCCGCGGTGGAGAACATCCCCTCGATCCGCACCAAGGCCGAGTTCGCCTTCCGCTGGATCGACTCGATCGACGACCTGGAGCGGCTGGAGACCAAGGAGCAGCGCCGCCAGTTCCTGCTCAACCTCATCTGCTTCGGCACCTGCATCGAGGGGCTGTTCTTCTACGGCGCCTTCGCGTACGTGTACTTCCTGCGCTCCCGCGGGCTGCTCAACGGGCTGGCCACCGGCACCAACTGGGTCTTCCGGGACGAGTCGATGCACATGGCCTTCGCCTTCGAGGTCATCGAGGCGGTGCGCGGGGAGGAGCCGGACCTGTTCGACGACGCGATGGCCGCCCAGGTGCGGCAGATGCTCATGGAGGCGGTGGAGGCCGAGACCCAGTTCGCACACGACCTGCTCGACGGGGGCGTGGCCGGGCTGCCGGTGGCCGACATGCGGGCCTATCTCGAGTCGGTGGCGGACCGCCGCGCCGTGCAGCTGGGGATGCCGCAGATCTACGGGACGAAGAACCCGCTGGGCTTCATGGAGCTGCAGGACGTCCAGGAGCTGAGCAACTTCTTCGAGCGCCGCGTCTCGGCCTACCAGGTCGGGGTGGAGGGCAGCGTCTCCTTCGACGAGGACTTCTGAGCCGCTGACTCGTCGAGATGCGCACCGGTCCGCATCTCGATGGAGCCGCCTCCCCAGAACCGCACCGGTACGCATCTCAACTGTCGAGATGCGTACCGGTGCGGTTCTCGTGGTGGGGTGACGGGTGAGATGCGGACCGGTGCGCACCTGGCGTGGTCTGCTGGCTCCGGGGCGTACCGGTGCGCATGTGAACTGTCGGGATGCGTACCGGTGCGCCTCTCGTGTGTCGGTGCGCACCTCGCCGGTCAGGTCACGGGGTCCCGATGTGCACCAGGGCGTCGCCGGCGTTGACCAGGGGCATCTCGGTGCGCCCGATGACCACCCCGTCGCGGTCGGCCTTCACCGCGGCCAGCGCCCGGCCGAAGGAGTCCCACAGGCCGCCGAGCCGGTCTCCCCGGGTGACCTCCTGGCCGAGCTCGCACTCCATCTGGACGATGCCGCTGCGGCGGGCCCGCACCCAGCCGCTGGAGCGCAGCTCGACGGAGTCCGCCACCGGCGGCCCGTCCTCCCCGGGCGCGGTCATCCCTAGCTCGCCGAGCACCCGGTGCACCCCGGCCACGGCCGGTGCGATGGCCCACTCGTCGAAGCGCATCGCCTCCCCGCCCTCGTAGAGGAGCACCTTGGCCCCGTGCTCGCGGGCGGCCTGGCGCAGGGAGCCGTCGCGCAGCTGGGCGTGCAGCATCACGGGGGCCCCGAAGGCCCGTGCCAGCCGTCGGGTCAACGGGTCGTCGAGGTCGGCCCGGACCTGGGGCAGGTTGCTCCGGCGGTGGGCGGCGGTGTGCAGGTCGATCCCCACCTCGCACGGGGTCACCACCTCGGTCATGAACAGGTGCGCCACCCGGGCCGCCAGCGACCCGCGCGGGGAGCCGGGGAAGGAGCGGTTGAGATCCCGCCGGTCGGGCAGGTAGCGGTCCCCGGTCATGAAGCCGAAGACGTTGACGATCGGCACGGCGATGAGCGTGCCGCGGAACTCCTTCGGGTCCAGACCCCGCAGGACGCGGCGGACCACCTCGATGCCGACGACCTCGTCGCCGTGGACCGCGGCGCTCACCCACACCACCGGCCCGTCCTCCCGGCCGTGCACCACGCGCACCGGGAGGTTCGTCTCCGCGCCGGTGACTGTGCGCGTCATCGGCAGCTCCACCTTCTGCGACCTCCCGGCCCGTACCCGCACCGACCCGATGGGGAAGCTCGCGCGGGCCATCAGCGCCCCCGGTTCCGGCGCCGGTGCGCCACGGGGGGTCGCCCGCCGAGGTAGGAGGCCGCGGAGTCCACGACGAACCCCTGCCGCAGGGCCTCCCGGCCGATCAGCATCCGGAAGCCCATCTCGTCGCGGCTGGTGAGGGTGACCTCTGCGGTGGTCCGCTCCTCGCGCAGCACGAGGTCGAGCAGCACGACGACCCGCTGCTCGGTGTGCCCCGAGGAGCTGCGGACCGAGCGGCGGTCGTGCACCGGGCGGGTGAGGCGCACCGCGTCGGCGGCGGACTTCTGCCAGGGGTTCACCCAGAAGGTCACCCGGGCCACCCCCCGGTCGTCGCGCCACTCGAGCATGTCGAAGGCGTGGAGGGCCGAGGTGCGGGCCCCGGTGTCGATCTTGGCCTTGATCCACGGCACCCCCACGTCGGGGAGGGTCACCCACTCGCGCCAGCCGACGAGCACCGGCGCGCGATCGGGCGGGGTGCTCGGAGTCTGCTCCAGGGTCTCCTCCGGGGCGATGTCGCCGGTGGCTGCGAGCGCCTCGGGGGTGGCCTCCTGCACCGCGTCGTCGGCGGGCTCGGGGGCCTCGGTGGGCGTGTACGGGGGCACGGACCCAGTGTGTCAGGCTCCCCCCATGAAGATCGCCGTCCTGTCGCGCGCGCCGCGGGCCTACTCCACCCAGCGGTTGCGGGCGGCTGCGCTGGATCGGGGGCACGAGGTGAAGGTGCTCAACACGCTGCGCTTCGGGATCGACCTGACCGGCGACGAGCCCGACCTGCAGTTCCGGGGGCGCCGGCTGAGCACCTACGACGCGGTGCTGCCGCGCATCGGGGCCTCGATCACCTACTTCGGCACAGCGGTGGTCCGGCAGTTCGAGCAGATGGACGTCTACACGCCGAACACCAGCTACGGGATCGCCAACAGCCGCGACAAGCTGCGGGCCACGCAGATCCTCTCGAAGCACGAGATCGGGATGCCGCGCACCACCTTCGTGCGCGACCGGGCGGACATCAAGGCCGCGGTCGAGCGGGTCGGCGGGGCGCCGGTGGTCATCAAGCTCCTCGAGGGCACCCAGGGGATCGGGGTGATCCTCGCCCCGGACGTCAAGGTGGCCGAGGCGGTCATCGAGACCCTGCAGTCCACCCAGCAGAACGTGCTCATCCAGGAGTTCATCGCCGAGTCGCGGGGGCGGGACATCCGCGCCCTGGTGGTCGGTGACCGCGTCGTCGCCGCGATGCGCCGTTCGGCCCAGGGGGACGAGTTCCGCTCCAACGTGCACCGTGGGGGGAGTGTCGAGGCGGTCCGGCTCGACCCGGCCTTCGAGGCGGCGGCGGTGCGCTCGGCGCAGATCATGGGGCTGCGCGTGGCCGGGGTGGACATGCTCGAGAGCGACCGGGGGCCGCTGGTCATGGAGGTGAACTCCTCCCCGGGCCTCGAGGGCATCGAGCGGGCCACCGAGCTCGACGTGGCCGGCGCGATCATCGACTACGTCGCCGGGCAGGTGGACTTCCCGGAGATCGACGTCCGGCAGCGGCTCACCGTGTCCACCGGGTACGGGGTGGCCGAGCTCGAGGTGCACGCCGGGCACGCGATGGTGGGGAAGACCCTCGAGGAGTCCGGGCTGCGGGAGCGGGACGTCACCGTCCTCACGCTGCACCGGGGCACGTCGGTTGTCCCCAACCCGACGGGTCCCTCCGTGCTGGAGGCGGGGGACCGCCTGCTGTGCTTCGGGAAGCTCGAGGAGATGCGCTCGATGGTGGCCCCCAAGCGCCGTCGGCGGGCAAAGGTCAAGAAGCTCCCCGAGCAGGCCCTGGAGCACCCGGAGGGGTGAGCTCGTCGGGGGTGGGGTGCGCCGGGAGGCGCCACCGGTCGGGGGCCCGGTGGGAGCGCGGTGGGACTTCCGACCGGACATCCAGGGGTTCCGGGCGGTGGCGGTGCTGCTCGTGCTGCTCCACCACGCGGCGCTGGCCCCCTGCCCGGGGGTTGCGTCGGGGTGGACGTCTTCCTCGTCATCTCCGGCTTCCTCATCACCTCCCACCTGCTGCGGGAGCTGGACCGCACCGGCCGGGTGGACCTGGAAGCCTTCTGGGCCCGCCGCATCCGCCGGCTGCTCCCGGCCGCCGCCGAGGGGACGGACTACCTGGCCACCCAGGACCCGAGCGTCCTGCAGCACTACTGGTCGCTGGGGGCGGAGGAACAGTTCTACCTGCTCTGGCCGCTGGCCCTCAGGGCGCTCTGGGGGGGCGGCCCGGTCCTCCTCCCGCACGCGCGGGTTGCCCCGGGCGTGCGACGGCGGGGGCCCCACCGACCGGACCGCCGTCTCCCTGGGCGTGCTGGCGGTGGTGGCCGCGAGGCTGGCCACGAACCTGGCCTGGACCGACACCCGCCAGCCGTGGGCCTACTTCCTGCTGCCAGCGCGGCCCTGCTCCCGGTGGCCGGGGCCGCGCTCCCGGCCCACCTGGAGCCCTCCCTGGCCGACTCGCCGGAGGACCTGGTGGTCCTCTACGACGACGGCTGCGTGGGCGACTACCCGGACCGTCGCATCGACCCGGGCTGCCGGTGCGGCGCGGCGGATGAGGGGGCGAGCTCCTCCGCACCGGTCGTGCTCCTCGGGGACAGCCACGCCGCCATGTGGTTCCCGGGTCTCGACGCCGCCGCCTGGCAGTGCCCGGACGGCTTCTGCCCCCCGGTCCTCGGAGCCACCCCGGTCTACACGAATGCCGACCACGTGAACGCCACCTTCGCGGCCCGCACGGCCGCGGACTGGCGCGCCGCGCTCGCTGGCTGAACCGCGGCCGCCGCGGGGTGCGTCGCCACGACGCCGCTGCGCACACGGCATGGCGCCCGCCCCCCGAAGGGGACGGGCGCCACTCACACACCTGGTGGAGAAGAGAAGACCGTCGGCTCAGCCAGCCGTGAGGTTGGTGGTGTTGAGCAGGAGGTTCGGCGAGCCGTTGGCGCCGGAGATGGCGTCGGCGGTCGCCGTGGAGGTGAGCGCCTCGGTGACCTCGGCCACGGTGGCGGTGGGGTTCTTCTCCAGGTACAGGGCGGCGCCACCGGCGACGTGCGGGGAGGCCATCGAGGTGCCGGAGATGGTGTTGGTCGCGGTGTCGCTGTCCATCCAGGCCGACTCGATGTCGGAGCCCGGGGCGATGATGTCGACGCAGGAGCCGAAGTTCGAGAAGTAGGACAGCGAGTCGGTGTTGTCCGAGGAGGCCACGGTGATGGCGGACGGAGCAGCGGCCGGCGAGTAGTTGCAGGCGTCGTCGGTGTCGTTGCCGGCGGCCACCACGGTGGTCACGCCCGCCTGGGTCAGACGCTCGACGGCCTCGTCCTGGACGGAGGAGTAGGAGCCGCCCAGGGACATGTTGGCCACGGACGGGCCGGTGTGGCTCTCGGCCACCCAGTCCATCGCGGCGATGATGCCCAGCATGGAGCCGGAGCCGTCGCAGCCCAGCACGCGGACCGGGACGATGTCGGCGCCCTTGGCGACACCGTACTGCTCACCGGCGACAGTGCCGGCGACGTGGGTGCCGTGACCCTGGCAGTCCTCGGTGCCGTTGCCGTCGTCGATGACAGTGTGGCCGTCGAGCACGCGGCCGCCGAAGTCCTGGTGGGTGGAGCGGACACCGGTGTCGAGGATGTAGGCGGTCACGCCCTCGCCGGTGGCGTCGTAGTTGTAGGTGCCGTCGAGGGGCAGGGCGTCCTGGTCGACGCGGTCCAGGCCCCAGGGGGCGCCGGTCTGGGCCTCGTCGATCGAGACGGTCTGGTTCTTCTCGACGACCGCGATCTCCGGGTCGTTCTTCAGCTCGGCGGCCTCGGCGGCGGAGAGGTCGGCCGCGAAGGCACCGAGGTTCTTGTACTGGGCGGTGACGTTCATGCCCTTGGCGCCGAGCTCCTGGGCCTTGGCGGCGGTGGCCGAGGCGGTGGCCTTCTTGCCGGCGGAGGTGCCGAGCGACTGGGCACCGGCCGGGGTGTCCATCATGACGATGTACTCGGCATCGGTGGTGGGGATGACCTCAGCGGTCTGGGCGGCACCTGCGCCTGCCCCGGTGCCGACGGTGAGCGCGGCCGCGAAGGCCAGACCAGCGGTGGTACGAAGGGTAGCCATCAGATCTCTCCTGTGCTTGGTTCCCCAAGGTGTGAGCCTCCAGGGTGACCGGGTGTTCGGTCTGGGAAGACCCTCCCCTGGGAGATCTGCCATAACAAGCGGTTTGGGGAACTCCTCAGGGCGTCTTGGCGATCTCTTGACACGCTCTTGGACTGGCCGGGCCTGCTGGCCGCTCCGTCGCACCTGCTCTTGGTCTCGCGCCCAGCCCGTGCGAGGGGTGGCGCGCGCAGAGTGTGCGGCGCACGCCGAGGGCCCACCCCGGACGGGGCGGGCCCTCGGCGTGCGGTGGGAGCCGTCAGACGGCCCCGGGTTCAGCCGCTCAGCGGGTGGCGACGTCGTCGACCAGGAACGAGGTCTGGTTGCCGCTGTTCTCGGAGGAGGCGAACTCCACGACGACCTGCTGGCCGGCGTGGTCCGAGATGTCCAGGGACTGCGTCTCGTAGCCCCGGGAGCTGTCGAGGTTGGACCAGGTGCCCAGGGTCTCCAGCTCGTTGCCGCTGGCGTCGAGCAGGCGGACCTCCATCGTGTCGTGGGCCGAGTAGGAGGTCCACTCGTCGGTGTCGACGCCCAGCTCGAAGTCCAGCGCGGTGGAACCGGCCGGGATGGTGAGGGCCTGCTGCACCTTCACCTGGCTGGTGTAGCCGGCGCCGCCGAGCCACAGCTTGGAGTAGCCGCCGGCCGCCGGGTAGCCGAAGGAGCTGATGGCCCAGGTGTCACCGCTCCACCCCTGGGAGCCGTCCTCGAAGTCACCGTTCACGATGCCCGAACCGGGGGTGGGCTCCGGCTCCGGGGTCGGAGCCGGAGCACCCAGCAGGGCGGTGGTGTTCAGCAGCAGGTTCGGGGAGCCGTTCACGCCCGAGACGGCGTTCGGGGTGGCGCTGGAGGTGAGCGCCTCGGTCACCTGGGCGACGGTGGCGTTCGGGTTCTTCCCGAGGTACAGGGCGGCAGCACCCGCCACGTGCGGGGAGGCCATCGAGGTGCCGGACATCTCGGTGGAGCCCGTGCTGCTGGCGTGGCTGGCCGAGAGGATGTCCGAGCCCGGGGCGAGGATGTCGACGCAGGAGCCGTAGTTGGAGAACCAGGAGAGACCGTCCTGGTTGTTGGTGGACCCGACGTTGATGGCGGAGGCGGCGCGGCCCGGGGAGTAGTTGCACGCGTTGTCGGTGTCGTTGCCGGCAGCGGTCACGACGACGACACCGGCGTCGGTGAGGCGCTTGACGGCAGCGTCCTCCACGTCGGAGGCGCCACCACCGAGGCTCATGTTGACCACGGACGGGCCGGAGGCGTTCTCGGCCACCCAGTCCATGCCCGCGATCACGCCGGACGACGGGCCGCGGCCGTCGCAGCCCAGGACGCGCACGGGCACCAGGGTGGTGTCCTTGGCGACGCCGTACTTCTCGCCGCCGACGGTGCCGGCGACGTGGGTGCCGTGACCCTGGCAGTCGTTGGTGCCGTTGCCGTCGTCGATGGCGGTGGCACCCCCCTGCACGCGACCGGAGAAGTCGGTGTGGTCCGCGCGGATGCCGGTGTCCAGGACGTAGGAGGTGGTCCCGGCGCCGGTCCCGGCGTAGGTGTAACCGCCATCGAGGGGCAGGGCCTCCTGGTCGATGCGGTCCAGACCCCACGGGGCGCCGGCCTGGGTGTCGGTGACGGAGACGGTCTCGTTCTTCGAGATCGCGACGACCTCCGGGTCCTGCTCCAGCTCCTGGACCTGGGCGGACGTCAGGTCGGCGCTGAAGCCACCGAGGTGGGTGAACTACTGGCGGACCTTCATGCCCTTGGCCTCGAAGCGCTCGGCCTGGGCCTTCGTGGCGCGCTCCACCGCGGCCTGCGCGGTCTCGTTGGCCAGGGCCTTGGTGCCCTTGGCCTCGGCCGGCAGGTCCAGCATCACGATGTACTCGCCCTGCGGGACGTCGAGCACCTCGGCCTGGGTGGCGGTCGAGTCGGTGGCCGTAGCCGCCCACGACGGTGGCCGTGCGTCAGGAACGACGCCCCCGGTCAAGGCGCGGCCAGTTCCGGTTGCCGATCTCGCGCTTCCAGACCTCCCGCCAGGTCGGCACCCGGAGGTCCTCCTTGTGCCGGGCACGGGTGCGGGTCCAGACGATGCCCAGGGGGCCCAGCAGGTAGGGCACGAGCATCACGAGCCAGGCGCGGCGGAAGGACTGCAGGTCGTAGCTCCCGCCCTGGGCGTCCAGCGCCAGCCCGATGCCGAGGATCGTCGCCAGGGTCACCGCGAAGCCGCACATGATGATGAACCCGGTGGCGGTGCCGAGGCGCTCGGTCGGGGCGAAGGTGCGGGCGAAGTCGAAGGCCACCGCCGACCCGGGACCTCCCGTCGCGAGACCGACGACCCACAGGGTGAGCAGCCACAGGGGGGCCGGGCCCGGCCAGAGCACCACCATCAGCCACGGCAGGGCGTTCGCGATGACGACGAGGAGCACCAGGGTGGAGCGGCGCAGCGGGTGCCGCTGGGTGAGGAAGCCGACCATCGGGCCGACGAAGACCCCGAGCACGACGAGCAGGCTGAGCAGGCCGGAGGCGGTCGCGTCGCTGCGCCCCTCGGCGGAGGTCAGGTACGGGAAGCCCCACATCATCGCGAAGGTCATGGGGGCGAAGACGGTCGAGGCGTGGGTGAAGGCCCCCAGCCAGGTGCCCGGGTGACCCAGCACGTCGCCGAGACCGGCGCGGGGGCGGCCGCTGGAGCGGGGCGTGGTGCCGCCGGCGGGATGGTCCCGGATGAGCAGCCCCGCCACCAGGGCGGAGAGCACGGCGGTGGCCGCGGCCACGAGGTACGAGGTGCTCCAGCCCGTGGTCCGCAGGAGCCAGACGAGGGGCACGGCCGAGAGGATCTGCCCGAACTGCCCGGTCAGACCGGTGACCTGGGTCATGAGCGGCACCCGGCGGGGCGCGAACCAGGCAGGGACCAGGCGGATCGCCGAGGCGAAGGTCATCGCGTCCCCGGCACCCACCAGCACGCGCGCGGCGACGGCCCAGCCCAGCTGATCGGCCACCGCCATCGAGGCCTGGCCCAGGGCCATGAGCACGGCACCGATGGTGATCATGCGTCGCGGCCCGAAACGGTCCAGCATCACCCCGACGGGGAGCTGGGCCAGCGAGTACACGAGGAGCTGGACCACCACGAAGGTGGAGACGACGCCGGCACCGACCTCGAAGCGCTCGGCGGCGGGGAGCGCGGCCACCCCCATCGAGCTGCGGTGGAAGACCGCGATCGCGAAGGCGGTGGCCGCTGCGGCCCAGACCACCCAGGCGCCACGCGGCGTACCGCCCGCCCGGGGCGCGGTGGCTCCGGACGGGCGGTCGGTGGTGCTGGGGGAGAACTGCTCGGCCGTGCTGCCCCCGGTCACTTCGGGGGCATGCGCAGCGCGCCGTCGAGGCGGATGACCTCGCCGTTGAGCAGCGGGTTGGCGACGATGTGCTCCACCAGGGCCGCGTACTCCTCCGGCTTGCCCAGACGGGCCGGGTGCGGCACGAGGGCCTCCAGGGTCTCCTTCACGTCACCGGGCATGCCGGCCATCATCGGGGTCTCCATGACCCCCGGGGCGATGGTCATGACGCGGATCTGCGAGGCGGCCAGGTCGCGGGCGGCCGGCAGGGTGAGGGAGGCGATGGCCCCCTTCGAGCTGGCGTAGGCGGCCTGCCCTATCTGGCCGTCGTAGGCCGCCACCGAGGCGGTGTTCACGATGACGCCGCGGTCGCCCTGACCGCGCTCGTCCTCCACCGGCTCGTTCGCGGCCATGGCCTCGGCGGCCAGGCGCAGCACGTTGAAGGTGCCGACCAGGTTGATGTCGATGACCGTCTTGTACTTCTCCAGCGGCAGCACCCCCTTGCGGCCCAGGATCTTGCCCGGGGTGGCCACGCCGGCGCAGTTCACCGCGATGCGCAGGGTGCCCAGCTCGGCGGCGCGCGCCACGGCGGCGGCCACCTGCTCCTCGTCGCGCACGTCGGCGCCGGCGAAGAGGGCCATCGGGGCGTCGGCGGAGGCGCCGTGCTCCTCGTTGATCGCCTGCGCGGCCTGCTCGCCGGCGTCACCGGGGAGGTCCACCAGGACGACCTTCGCGCCGGCCTTCACCAGACGGCGGGCGGTGGTGTTGCCCAGGCCCTGGGCGCCGCCGGTGACGAGCGCGACGGTGTCGGGGGTGATCTGCATCAAGTGCTCCTGAGGGGAAGAGGGGTGGGTCAGCCGAGGGACTTCAGCATGTCGCGGGCGATGACCATCCGCTGGATCTGGTTGGTGCCCTCGAAGATCTGGGTGATCTTCGCGTCACGGAAGAAGCGCTCCGCCGGGAAGTCGGTGGTGTAGCCGTAGCCGCCGAGCACCTGGATGGCGTCGGTGGTCACCTTCATCGCGGTGTCGGAGCCGAACATCTTGGCGATGGCGGCCTCCCGGCCGAAGGGCTTGCCGGCGTCCTTCAGCCGGGCCGCGTGCAGGTAGGTCGACCGCGCCGCCGTGGTCTGCGCCTGCATGTCGGCCAGCAGGAACTGCAGGCCCTGGTTGTCGATGATCGGCTTGCCGAACTGCTCGCGCTCCGCGGCGTACTTCAGGGCCAGGTCGCAGGCGGCCTGGGCCAGACCGGTGGAGGCGGCGGCGATGCCCAGCCGGCCCGAGTCCAGGGCGGCCAGGGCGATGTTCAGGCCCTTGCCGGGGGTGCCGATGAGGTCGGTGCCCGGGACGGTGACCTTGTCGTAGAGCACCTCGCGCACGGTGTCGGAGTGCAGACCCATCTTGCGCTCCGGCTCGGCGAAGGTCAGGCCCTCGGCCCCGGCCGGCACGTGGAAGCAGGAGATGCCCCTGCCGTCCTTCTCACCAGTGCGGGCGAAGGTCGTGTAGAAGTCCGCGTGGCCGGCGTGGGAGATCCACATCTTGCCGCCGGAGATCGCGTAGGACTCGCTGCGACCGGTGTCGTCGACCTCGCCGGAGCCCACGGCCCGGGTCTTCATCGACGCGACGTCGGACCCCGCGGCCGGCTCGGAGAGGCAGTAGGAGCCGAACCACTCGCCGCCGACCATGTCGGGCAGCAGGCGCTGGCGCTGCTCCTCGGTGCCGTAGTTGTAGACGGGGAAGCAGGTCAGGGCGTGGATGGAGACACCCACGCCGATCGCCATCCAGGCGCTGGAGAGCTCCTCGATGCACTGGAGGTAGACCTCGTAGGGCTGGCCGCCGCCGCCGTACTCCTTCGGGTAGGGGAGTCCGAGCAGGCCCGCCTTCCCGAGAGTGGCGAACACCTCCTCGGGGAACTCCTTGCGCTTCTCGTACTCGTCCGCCTTCGGCGCCACCTCGCGGGCGGCGATGTCGCGGACGAGCTCGATGAGGTCTTCCGACTCGGGGGTCGGCATCAAACGTGTGACGGCCATGGGCCAAGGGTAACGAGGCCCACACTCCGGCTGCGACGCACCACCCGTCAGGCCGGTGGCCAGGGGGTCAGCGCGGTGAGCTTGCCGGTGCGCCCGTCGCCCGAGGAGCGACCCGTGACCCGGCGCCGCACCCACGGCCCCAGGTGGGTGCGGGTCCACTCCCGGTGCTCCGCCCAGGTCTTCACCGGGGCCTGGGAGACCTCCAGGGGCTCGCGGAAGGCGCCCCCGTCGGCCTCGGGGAAGCCCAGCGCGGCGTGGGCGGCCAGCGCCACCCGGCGATGCCCCTCCGGCGTCATGTGGATGCGGTCCTCGCCCCACATCCGCCAGTCCTTCAGGAAGTCCAGGCTCCACTGGCTGCACAGGTGGCAGCCGTGGCGGCTCGCGATGCCCAGCAGGTGGGCGATGTACTGCCCGACCCGCCCCCGGGTGGCGCTGATGAGCGGGGCGCCGGCCGGGTCGGTGGGGGTGACCAAGAGGACCTCCGCACCGGTCGCCCGCAGCCGGGCGATCGCGCCCTCCAGCCCGGCGGCCAGGGCGTCGATGTCGGCGCGGGGGCGGAGGATGTCGTTGCCGCCGCCGACGATGCTCACGAGGACCGGGGTGCCCGGTCGCTCGCGCCGGGCCTGCTCGACGAGGCGCAGGGCGGCCTCGGTCTGCGGCCCGGCCACGTCCGCCAGCTTGCGGCCGCGGACGGCCAGGTTGGCGTAGCGGAAGCCCGGCTCGGGGGAGCCGTCCGGCGTGGTGCCGGGCGCGGGGGCGGTGGCGGCCAGCATCGTGGCCAGGCGGTCCGCCCAGCCGCGGAACTCCCCGGCGGCGGGCCCGTCGTCGTCGCACATGCCCTCGGTGAACGAGTCGCCCAGGGCGATGTACGTGCCCCACGGGCGCGGCTCGGTGGCCAGGTGCTGCAGCGGTCCGGGGGTGGTTCTCACGGGAGGCTCCAGTCGATCGGATCGGCGCCCTGCTGCTCGAGGGCGGCGTTGGTGCGGGAGAACGGCCGCGAGCCGAAGAAGCCGGAGCGGGCGCTCAGCGGTGAGGGGTGCGGGGACTCCACGCACGGCATCGGGGCCAGGAGCGGGGCGAGGTTGCGGGCGTCGCGCCCCCAGAGGATCGCGGCCAGCGGTTGGCCGGCGGCGGCCCGCTCGGCCAGCGCACGGATCGCCAGCTCGGTGATGGTCTCCCAGCCCTTGCCCCGGTGGGAGGCGGGCGCGCCGGGGCGGACGGTGAGGCAGCGGTTGAGCAGCATGACGCCGCGCTCGAACCACGGGGAGAGGTCGCCCGTGGTGGGCCGTGCGCAGCCGACGTCCTCGACCAGCTCGGTGTAGATGTTCTGCAGGCTGCGTGGCACCGGCTGGACCTCCGGGGCGACGGAGAAGCTGAGGCCGACGGCGTGGCCCGGGGTGGGGTAGGGGTCCTGGCCGACGATCAGCACCCGGACGCTCTCGAGCGGGAGGCTGAAGGCGCGCAGGACGTGCTCGCCGGCGGGGAGGTAGCCGTGGCCGGCGGCGTTCTCGGCGCGGAGGAACCGGCCCAGCTCGGCGAGGGTGCCGGCGGCAGGCTCCAGGACGGGGACCCACGAGGGGTGGACGCGGCCGGCGAAGGTGGGATTCTCAGCGGGGGCGGTCACGGGCACACGGTACGGCGGGGGCGGCGGCCATCCCAAGGGCAACCGGTCGACCCCCAGCCTGTCGCCCGTCCCACCGGGAGCAACCGGTCGACCCCGCGACAGTTGCGGGCGCAACGGGTTGCTCCCGGTTGTCACGTGACGGTCTGGGGCGCAACGGGTTGCTCCCGGTGGGGCAGCGGCACGGCGAAAAGCGCACCGGTGCACACCTCGGTGGGGTGGGGGTGGGAGGAGCGGGGAGTAACATGGCTGTGATTCGGTACGTATGCTTGCCCGCATGGGTGCAGCAGAGCAGAACGTGGGGGAGACCGGCGGCCTGACCGCCCGTGACCGGGAGATCCTGGCCTTCGAGCGGCAGGCCTGGCGGTACGCGGGTGCCAAGGAGCAGGAGATCCGCGAGCTCTTCGGCATGACGACCACCCAGTACCACCAGCGGCTCAACCAGCTCCTCGACACCGAGGCCGCACTGGCCGCCGACCCGCTGCTCGTCAAGCGCCTCCGCCGGCAGCGCGACGCCCGCCACACCACCCGCCTGGCCGCGCGCGACCGCCGCACCCGCTGATGGGGTGGGCCGCCCTCGGACGCCGCGCTGCCGCCCTCCACGCCCGCCACGTCGAGCGCACCACCGAGCCCGGGGTCGACCACGTCTGGCATGGCGCCGTCGCCGAGCGCCGCCTCGAGGCCCGAATCCACCCCGCCCCGCCACGCGACCCCTCCGCCGGCGCCGCCGCACTCACCGCCCCCGAGGCCCAGGACCGCGTCGAGGTCCTCCTCGACGGCGCGCACGTGGCCACCGAGCCCTTCACCGACAACACCGAGAAGGTCACCCTCGGCCGCACCGCCCTGGCCGGTGCGGGATGGGACGTGGATGCCGAGGGAAGCCTCGCCCTCGAGGTCATCAGCACGAAGGTCCCCCTCGTCCGCCCGCGCGCGGTTCGGGAGGTCCACGTCATCCGCCGCGACCGCGACCCCGCGCGCCGCAGCCGCGTCGCCCTCCACGCCCCGTCCGGCAGCCGCGCCGAGCAGCGCGCCGCCTTCCGCAGCCGCCGCCCCCGCACCGGTGCGGTCCGGGACTTTGTCGTCGTCGCCGGCCCGAAGCTGCTGCTGCTCCTGCTCGGCCTGCTCACCCTCGTGGCCCCGAACCTGCTCGGCTGGCTCATGAACCCCCTGCGTCCGCTGCTGGACTGGGTCGCCGACCGCCTCCGCCCCGTCACCGAGTGGATCGGCCGCCTCCTCCAACCCCTCCTCGATGCGGTGGCCGCCGTCGCGCGCTGGATCGGCGCCGCCCTCGGCTGGCTCTGGGGCCTCGTGGAGGCGGTGCTCTCGTTCCTCTTCGGCTGGGTCGACGACATCCCCTGGCCCCGCATCGACCTGCCAGACGTCCCCTGGCCCGACCTCTCGTGGCTCCGCGACCTCTTGCGCCCCGTGGAGCCGGTGGTCGTCTGGCTGTTCGACAACGAGCAGCTCGTCGTCGCGGTCCTCCTCGGCCTCTGGGCGGCGCGGGCGGGCCTGCGTCGTCACCGTGAGGGCACCGCCGGGGCCGATGCGGAGGCCGCCCGGCTGCGCGCCCGGCTCGCTGCCGACCTGCGCGAGCTCGTCGCGCGCCGGGAGGCGGAGGAGGCCGCCCGCTCAGCCGGGCCAGACCCCGCTCGTCCCGCGGCGGTGGCTGCCGACGAGGTGCGTGTCCACGATGCCGACCGCCTCCATGAGCGCGAAGCAGGTGGTCGGCCCCACGAAGGCGAACCCGCGCCGCTTGAGCTCCCGGGCTAGGGCGACCGACTCCGCTGAGGTCGTCGGCACCTCCTCCACCGTCCGCGGCGATGGGGTGGCCTCCGGCCGGTACGACCAGACCAGCTCCGCCAGCCCGCCGTCCTCGCGCAGCGCCACGGTCGCCCGCGCGTTCTGGATCGTGGCCTCGATCTTCCGGCGGTTCCGCACGATCCCCGCATCGCCCATGAGGTGCTCGACGTCGGCGGGCCCGAAGGCTGCGACGGCGTCGGGGTCGAAGCCCGCGAAGGCCTGCCGGAAGGCGGGCCGCTTGCGCAGGATCGTGGCCCACGACAGCCCGGACTGGAAGGCCTCGAGGCTCAGCCGCTCGAACAGCCCCTGCTCGTCGCGGACCGGCAGGCCCCACTCGGTGTCGTAGTAGTGCCGCATGAGCTCCGAGGAGTCGCCCCACGGGGTGCGGGGCAGGCCGTCGGTCCCGATGACGACCTCGGAACCGGCGGGCACGGGCGGCACGCTCATGACTCCAGGCCGGACACGCGGAGGGTGAGGTTCAGCCGCCCGGTCAGGCCGACCCGCGCCATCGCTGCCGCGACGGGCGCCGGGGCCGTGCCGGTGTGGATCGCCGGCACCCCGTGGTAGGCGCGCCGCGCCGAGCCACCGAAGACCACGAGGTCCCCGGACTCCAGTCGCAGGTCGGTCCACGGCCTGGTGCGGGTCTCGGTGTTCCCGAACCGGAAGGTGCACGCATCACCCACCGAGAGGGAGACCACCGGCGCCTCGGAGGGCTCGTCGGCGTCGCGGTGCATCCCCATCGACGCCCCGGGTGCGTAGTGGTTGAGCAGGGCCGCGTCGGGCACCACCCCGGTGGCGTGCCAGGCGTCGAATCCCGCTGCGGCCAGTGCTCGCCGGTAGACCCGCTGCATCCACTCCGGCACCGGCAGCGGGCGGGCCCCCGGCGCGCCCTGCTCGGCCACGCGGGCCATCCCGGTGGAGGTCCACACCCACCCGAAGGGCACCATCGCCACGGTCATCCGCCCGCCGCGCACCTCCGGCCGGTGCGCCGGCACGGGGCCGGCCGCCCAGCGGGGGTGCTGCTCCACGAGCCAGGTCTGCTGGCGCTCGGTCAACCACCCGGGTACCCACTGGCAGCCCGGTGCGATCTCCTGCGGGCTCCGGGGCAGGAGATCGTCCCCGAAGAGCGCACCCATCAGTGACCCCGCGGCGCCGTCGTGCAGCCGGTCATGCGCCCGGGAGAACCCCGGTCTCATGCAGGAGCGCGGCGAAGGCCTCGGGCCCCTCGCCGAAGTGGTAGCGGTGCGCCACCAGGCCGGCCTGTCGGGCCCCCGCCACGTTCTCCTCCCGGTCGTCGATGAAGACCGCCTCGGCGGGGTCCACCGGGTGGCCGGCCGCGGCCTCGGCGGCGAGGAGGGCCACAAAGAAGGCGGCGTCCGGCTTGGCCTCCCCGAGGGCGCTGGAGGTGTGGACGGCGTCGGCGATGTCGGCGAAGGCGTCGCTCTCGGCCAGCCAGGCCGCGCGGGAGGGCTGCTGGTTGGTGGCCATGACCACCCGCAGTCCCGCGCGGCGAGCCCGCACCACCAGCGCGCGCTGCTCCACCAGCGGCTCGGTCTGGTACCAGAACTCGGCCAGGGTGTCGGGATCGGCGGCGTTGTCGTGGGCGGCCAGCACCTCGGCGATCACCTGCGGGAAGGTCGGGTCGCCCTCCGCCCCGGAGAGCAGGCCGACCTCGGCGGCGAAGACCTCGTCGAGGACCGCGCGCGACCGGCCCCACAGGGCGGTGTCGTGGGCCAGGGCGTCGGGGGCGTGGCCCCATCCGCCCGCGATGTGGGCCAGCACGGACTCGAGCCAGCCATCGGGCATCCGCTGGACGACGGCGTCGGCATCGAGCAGGAGGAGACGCACGGTGCGAGGGGTCGACATGGCCCGATTCTTCCACCCCACCCGGCTTTGCACTCGCGGGGCGGGAGTGCCAGAATCCGAGTTAGCACTCAGTGCCCCTGAGTGACAGGTCGAGGCAGGGCGGGAGCCCACCGGCCGTGCCACCGGGCCACGACCACCCACGACGGGGCACGAGGACAGAAGAAGACAGCCGACCACAGGTCGAGGGGTTCGACGCCGCGCCGGTCCGTGCCGCGCGGGGCGCCCCGTCCGTCGCGGGCGACCGGTGGTCATTCGCTACGCGTGTGGGAGGAACCACCGATGGCCAAGATGATTTCGTTCAACGAGGAGGCCCGGAAGGGTCTGGAGAAGGGCATGAACACCCTCGCCGATGCGGTGAAGGTGACCCTGGGCCCGAAGGGCCGCAATGTCGTGCTGGAGAAGAAGTGGGGCGCCCCCACCATCACCAACGACGGTGTCTCCATCGCCAAGGAGATCGAGCTCGAGGAGCCCTACGAGCGCATCGGCGCCGAGCTCGTCAAGGAGGTCGCCAAGAAGACCGACGACGTCGCCGGTGACGGCACCACCACCGCCACCGTGCTGGCCCAGGCCATGGTCCGCGAGGGCCTGCGCAACGTGGCCGCCGGCGCCAACCCGATGGGTCTGAAGCGCGGCATCGAGAAGGCCACCCAGGCCGTCTCCGACGAGCTGCTCGCCATGGCCAAGGAGATCGACACCAAGGAGCAGATCGCCTCCACCGCGTCCATCTCCGCCGCCGACCCCGAGATCGGCCAGGTCATCGCCGAGGCGATGGACAAGGTCGGCAAGGAGGGCGTCATCACGGTCGAGGAGAGCAACACCTTCGGCATCGACCTCGAGCTCACCGAGGGCATGCGCTTCGACAAGGGTTACATCTCCCCGTACTTCGTCACCGACACCGACCGCATGGAGGCGGTGCTCGAGGACCCGTACATCCTCATCGTCAACTCCAAGATCGGCGCCATCAAGGACGTGCTGCCGCTGCTGGAGAAGGTCATGCAGTCCGGCAAGCCGCTGGCGATCATCGCCGAGGACGTCGAGGCCGAGGCGCTGGCGACCCTGATCGTCAACAAGGTCCGCGGCAACTTCAAGGCCGTGGCCGTCAAGGCCCCGGGCTTTGGTGACCGCCGCAAGGCCATGCTCGGTGACATCGCCATCCTCACCGGTGGCCAGGTCATCTCCGAGGAGGTCGGCCTCTCGCTGGAGACCACCGAGCTCGACATGCTCGGGCAGGCCCGCAAGGTCGTCGTCACCAAGGACGAGACCACCATCGTGGACGGCGCCGGCGACGAGGCCCAGGTCGAGGGCCGTGTGAAGCAGATCCGCGCCGAGATCGACAACTCCGACTCGGACTACGACCGCGAGAAGCTGCAGGAGCGCCTCGCCAAGCTGGCCGGCGGCGTGGCTGTCATCAAGGCCGGTGCGGCCACCGAGGTGGAGCTCAAGGAGCGCAAGCACCGCATCGAGGACGCCGTGCGCAACGCCAAGGCCGCCGTGGAGGAGGGCATCGTCGCCGGTGGTGGCGTGGCCCTGCTGCAGGCTGCTGCCAAGGCCTTCGAGGGCCTGTCGCTCGAGGGCGACGAGGCCACCGGTGCCGAGATCGTCCGGGTGGCCTCCGGCGCCCCGCTGAAGCAGATCGCCGTGAACGCCGGCCTCGAGGGCGGCGTCGTGGCGGAGAAGGTCAAGGGCCTCACCCCGGGCGAGGGCCTCAACGCGGCCACCGGCGAGTATGTCGACATGATCGGCGCCGGCATCATCGACCCGGCCAAGGTGACCCGTTCCGCGCTGCAGAATGCGGCCTCCATCGCCGCGCTCTTCCTCACCACCGAGGCGATCGTGGTGGACAAGCCGCAGAAGGGCGACGAGGGCCCCGACGCGAACATGGCCGAGATGGGCGGCATGGGCTTCTGATCCCATCCCCCGGTCGCACCGGGTGACGGTGCACCAGCCTCACGACGGGCGGTCCTCCTGCGGGAGGGCCGCCCGTCGGCGTGCGATGCACCCGCTGCCCGGCATCGCCCCCTCCACTCGCCTCTCCCCGCGTCAGACACGCTCCACCGCGCTGCAGCAGCAAGGAGCGCACCTGGTGCGACACGTAGGCTGGCGCGATGGCGCTGTGGATCGACCGCCCGGTGTGGGCCGCCCACGACACGCTGTTCAGCCACCTCGTGAGCGACGGCGGGCTGGAGGAGAGCGGGGCGGCCTCCTGGGGTGGGGCCGCGCAGGAGCTCCGGGAGGCGCTCGCCGCCGCCGGGTTGCACCCCGGCTGGCTCGACGGGGACCACGCCGACGTGCCGGCGGAATCCTTCGAGGAGCTCCTGGGCCTGGGTGCCCGCCTCCGGAGTGCCCGCGAGATCACCAGCATGCTGGAGGCCACGGGGCAGCGGCTGCGCAAGGGCAGGCAGGGAAGGTGCCTCGTCCGTCGGGTGCACTCTGAGCAGGAGCGCACCGACCTCGTCCGGTCCTCCCGTGTCCCCGATGCGGGGAGCACCGTCCGGCAGCAGCAGGTGGTGACCGACGGGGACCGGGTGCTCCTGGCCCAGACCTCCGACGGGTGGGACCTTCCCGCCGCGCCGGCGCACCCCGCCCGCCCGATCGGTTTCCTGGAGCGGGCCACCCGCCGCGAGGGTCGGGTCCAGCGGGCCCACGTGGCCTACTCGCTGACCCTCGTGGACCGGGGCGTGGGGCCCTCCCGGGGCTCCGCTCCCATCGAGGGGCGCTGGGTGCCGGTGCCCGAGGCGGCGCAGCAGTGCGGGCACGCCCTCTGGTGGCCACTCGTGGCCCGGGGGTTCGAGCGCGGCTGGGGAGCCTGAGCCGATCTCACCGCAGCGCGGCGAGCTCCCGGGCCAGGTTCTCCCGTGCCGCCGACCCCCAGGCACGCCGGGCGTGCTCGGTGGCGTAGAGCTCTCCGGCCCCGAGGCGCTCCAGCACCCGGGCCCGACCAGCGCGAAAGGCGTCCTCCGGCACGTGGGCGTACTCCTGCCGCACCTGAGCCGTGTACTCCCTGTAGCGCTCCGGCGGGGCCGCGAGGATCCACAGGTCCGCGTCGCAGAGGACCTGCCCGAGGCGGTCGTCGGCCGCTGCGTGGTGCTCGGTGGTGAGCAGCACCAGCCGCTCGACCTCGTCCACCACACCCGGTTCCACACCGAGGTCCGTGAGCTCCCGGCGAGCCAGGTCGGCGGAGTCCTGCTCGTTGCGGCCCGGCCCGGCGGTCGGGTCGTAGACGGCGTCGTGGAACCAGGCGGCCACCCGGGCGGTGCGGGCTCCCCGGGCATCGATCTCCGCAGCCTCCTGCAGCTCCTCCAGCGCCCGGAGCATCTCGACCAGGTGCTGGGTCGAGTGGTAGGGACGCCCCGGGCCGGCCCACGCGGCCAGCAGGCGGGTGCCGGCGTCCGTCACGGTCCGTGCACCGGCCCCCGGGGCGAGGGCGCACAGGTCCTGCGTCCACCGGGTGATGTGCGGGGGCATGCCCCCAGTGTGCCCGGCGGGGGCGGTCAGGGGGTCCCGCCCTCCGCCGTCGCCTCGCCCTTGGCCTCCGAGGCGACCGTCAGCGAGACCTCCCGCTCCTTGCCCTCCCGGATGACGCGCAGGCTCACCTCGTCCCCCACGCGCTGCTCCCGGACCTGGGCGATGAGGGACCACACGCCGTCGATCTGGTTGTCGTCCAGGCCGACGATCGCGTCGCCCTTCTGCAGACCGGCCTTCGCGGCGGCGGATCCCTCCTCGACGCTCACCACGCCGGCGGCCGCCAGCTGGGCACCGTCGTGCTCCACCCGCCCGTCCTCGATGCGCACGCCGATCTGCGGGTGGCGCGCGCTGCCGCTCTCGACGAGGTCCTCGGTGACGTTCTTCATCTGCGTGGCGGTGATGGCGAAGCCGATGCCGATGCTGCCGGCGGTGT
This sequence comes from Kytococcus aerolatus, assembly GCF_900187395.1. Taxonomy (GTDB): domain Bacteria; phylum Actinomycetota; class Actinomycetes; order Actinomycetales; family Dermatophilaceae; genus Kytococcus; species Kytococcus aerolatus. The sequence goes on along the minus strand of NZ_FYEZ01000001.1, from coordinate 904,443 downwards.
CCGCGCTGCGCCCCAGGGAGGCGATGGAGGAGTTGATGCCCACGAGCCGGCCGCGGGAGTCCACGAGCGCGCCCCCGGAGTTGCCCGGGTTGATCGGGGCCGAGGTCTGCACGGCGTTGGTGACGACCGGCTCCTCGGGGGACTTCCCGCTCGCGCGCACCGGGCGGTCCAAGGCGCTCACGATCCCGGTGGTGACGGTGCCGGCGTAGCCCAGCGGGTTGCCGATGGCCATGACCGGGTCCCCGACCTTCAGGTCCTTGTCGTCGCCCACGGTGATGGGCTGCAGGTCCTTCGGCCCATCCTCGAGCTCGAGCACGGCCAGGTCGGTCACCGGGTCGCTGCCCACGACCTCGACCGGGTAGCTGCGGCCGTCCTGGAGGGTCACGTGGATGGGGCCGCCCTCGGCCACCACGTGGTGGTTGGTCACGATGTGGCCCTCGTCGTCGAGCACCACCCCGGAGCCGGCGCCGTTGGCCAGGGTGACCGCCACGACCGACGGGCTGACCTTCTCGGCGATGCCGCTCCAGTGCGGGTCGGAGGCCGGGGTGCTGCCGGCGGCCACCTCGGCCTCGGCGGGCTGGTTCGTGGAGTCGTCACCCTGCTGAGCAGAGGCCGAGGCGGGGGTGCCCTCGGCGGGCTCCCGGCTCACGCTCTGGGCCGGCTCGTCCTGCCCGATGACGCCCTGCTCGGCCAGGGTCCAGGTCCCGGCGGTCGCCAGCGCGGCGGCCAGGACGGCCGCCGTGGGCACCTGCCACCAGCCACGCCCCGACCCGCGCTGCGGCGGCTCCGGCGACCCCTGGGGCTCGCGCGGGCCGGGCTGGCCGGGGTACGGCCCCCACTGCTGCGGCGGCTCCTGCATCGGGTCCTGCGACCAGGTCATGGCATCTCCTTCCGTCCCACCCACTGTGGGCCGTCGACCTTGGGAACGTCTGGGGCGTCCCTGTGCTCCGGCTGGGAGGTGGCCGGCAGGCGCACCTCGAAGGTGGCGCCACCTCCGGGAGTGCCCAGGGCCCGCACCGTACCCCCGTGGCCCTCCACCGTGGAGGCCACGATGGCCAGGCCGAGGCCGGAGCCCCCGCCCTGCCCGCGCTGGCGGGAGGGGTCGGAGCGGTAGAAGCGCTCGAAGACCTGCTCACGCTCCTCGGCCGGGATGCCGGGGCCGTGGTCGACCACCCGCAGCACCACCTCGCGGCCGGCGGCCCCCTCTACCCGGCCGAGCTCCACCTCGACCGGGCCGGAGTCGGTGTGGCGCACGGCGTTGGCCACGAGATTGGTGACCACCTGGCGCAGCTGGGTCTCCCGGCCAGTCACCTCCGCCGGGCCCAGCGGCGCGCCCGCCAGTCCCCGGAGGCGCACCTTCCGCTCGGGGGCCCAGGCGTGGGTGTCGGCCACGGCGTCGGTCGCCAGGGGGAGCAGGTCCACGGTGCCGGCGGGCTCCGTGGCGGCCACCCCCGGTCGCTGCCCGGCGTCGAGGCGGGTGAGGGTCATGAGGTCCTCCACCAGCCCGCCCATCCGGGTGGCCTCGTCCTCGATCCGACGCATGGCGGCGGCGGTGTCCGCCTCGCCGCGGATCGCCCCGGAGCGGTACAGCTCGGCGTACCCGCGCACGGCGGCCATCGGGGTGCGCAGCTCGTGCGAGGCGTCGGCGACGAAGCGGCGCATCCGCTCCTCGGAGGCGTCCCGGGCGGCGAAGGAGCGCTCGATGTGGGTGAGCATGAGGTTCAGCGAGGCGGCCAGCGAGCCGACCTCGTCGCGGGTGCCGGGGTGGGGGACGCGCTGGGAGAGGTCACCGTCGGCGATGGCGGCCGCGGTGTCCTCGATCTGCGTGAGGGGACGGAAGGCCCGGTTCATGAGCGGCCAGCCCAGAAGGGCGCCGACGAGGATGGAGAACAGGCCGATCGTCAGCGCGACGACCTGCATCTGCCGGACCGCCTCGTCGATGTCGTGCAGGGGGCGGGCGACGGCGAAGGTCGCGATGCCGCGGGAGTCCACCCCGGCCACCACGCGCCAGCGGTGGCCGCTGGCGCTGCTCACGGTGAACGGCTCCCCGCTGCGCACCCGCTCGTCGGTGGGGGCGAGGTGGCCGATGCGGGGCTGCTCGTCGGTGGCGATGGAGCGGGAGACGGCGATGGGTTGGCTGCCGTCGACTGGCATGAACTGGATCCAGTAGTTGTTCGGGGGGCGGCCCTCGTCGTCCTGCTGCGTCACGCCCTGCAGGGCCGACTGGGCGACGGGCACGGCGGCCTGCTCGAGCTGTTCGTCCACCTGCTGGACCATGAACTTCTGCATGAGCACCGCGGTGGCCAGGGCGGTGGCGCACAGCGCCCCGGCCAGGAGGAGGACGACCATCGCCAGCAGCCGCCAGCGGAGCGACCAGTGGGCGGGGGAGCTCACGGGCTCTCGGGGGGCAGCCGCAGCACGTAGCCGATGCCGCGCTTGGTGTGGATGAGCGGTGGGAGACCCTCGCTGTCGATCTTGCGGCGCAGGTAGGAGATGTAGCTCTCGACGATGCCGATCTCCCCGCGGAAGTCGTAGTCCCACACGTGGTCGAGGATCTGCGTCTTGGAGAGCACCCGGTTGGGGTTCTGCATGAGATAGCGCAGCAGGTTGAACTCGGTGGGGGAGACCTCGACGACGCGCCCGGCGCGGGTGACCTCGTAGGTGTCCTCGTTGAGGGTGAGGTCCTCGAAGGCGAGCACCCGGTCCTCCGCCCCGGTGTCGCCGTCGGTCTGGCTGCGGCGCAGGATGGCGCGGATGCGGGCCACGACCTCCTCCAGCGAGAAGGGCTTGGTCACGTAGTCGTCCCCGCCGACGGTCAGTCCCTTGACCTTGTCGTCCACGGAGTCCCGGGCGGTGAGGAAGAGCACCGGCATCTCGTGGCCGCGCTCGCGGAGGCGGCGGGTGATGGTGAAGCCGTCCATGTCCGGGAGCATCACGTCGAGCACGAGCAGGTCGGGCTGGACCTCCTCGGCGGTCTCCAGCGCGGTGGACCCCTGGGCGGCGGTGTGCACCGTGAACCCGGCGAAGCGGAGGCTGGTGGCCAGCAGCTCGCGGATGTTGGGCTCGTCCTCCACGACGAGGAGGGTCGCCTCGGGCTGGGTGTCCATGCCCCCATGGTGGCCGTCGAGTCTGGGAGTTCGCTGGAGGTCCACTGGGCGCGGCGGGGTGGCATCTCCTTGGCAGAATGCCGCCTCATGGTCACCGACGCGCCCACCCGCCCCGCATCCGCCCGGGCCTGGCCGGCGGTGCTCGTGGCCACCGCCCTCATGGTCCTCATGATCCTGCTGCGGCAGATCACCCCGATCGACCTGCTCGTGTACCGCTGGGGCGGGGAGCTGGTGCTGGACCGCCAGTCGCTCTACGCCCCGGCCGAGGGGCTGCCCTTCACCTACCCGCCCTTCGCGGCGCTGCTCTTCACGCCCTTCGCAGTGATGCCGGTCCGGCTGGCCGTCGGGGTCTTCTACGTCGCCTCGTCGCTGGGGCTGGTGGCGCTGGTGCGCCGCGCGGTGGATCGGCGGCTCTCCACCGGGGTGCTGCTCGGGTTGGCAGTGGCCGCGCTGGCGCTCGAGCCGGTGTGGTCGACCTACAGCTTCGGCCAGGTGAACCTGGTCATCGCGGGGGTCATCGCCGCCGATCTGCTGCGCCGGACGGAGCGGCCCTGGGCGGGCGTCTGGCTCGGTGTGGTGGCGGGGGTGAAGCTCACGCCGATCTTCCTCGTGGCCTGGCTGGTGCTCGCCGGGCGCCTGCGCACGGCGGCGGTGGCCGTCGCCTCGGCTGTCGGCACGGCGCTGGTGGGCCTGCTCGTCCTGCCCGCCGACTCGCGCGCCTACTGGATCGAGGTGCTCCTGGAGACCGACCGCATCGGCACTCCGGAGTACCAGACCAACCAGTCGATCAAGGGGGTCGTGGCCCGCTTCGTGGGGCCGGACTCCGGCCTCCTGGACCCGGCGTGGTTCGTCATCTCGCTGGTCGTCGGGCTGGTCGCCGTGCTGGCGGCCGCCCGCCTCTCGCGCCGGGGGCACGAGGCCGCGGGGCTGTCGGTGGCGGCGGTGGGGATGCTGCTGGCCTCCCCGGTGTCCTGGTCGCACCACTGGGTGTGGGTGGTGCTCCTGGCGGGCTCGCTAGGGTTCACGAGCGCCCGCCGGGAGGTGCCGGTGCTCGCCCGCTGGTCGGCCCTGGCCCTGGCGGTCGCGATGCTGCTGGAAATGATCTGGTGGGTGCCCGGACGCTACGGAGTGGAGCTCGAGTGGAACGCGTGGCAGGTCGTCGTGGGGAACGTGTACGTGTGGTGCGGCCTGGTGCTGCTGGGCGCGCTGCTGCCGCTGGCGGCCCGGCAGGTGATGACGCTGACGGGGCGGGCACCCCGCTGACCCGCTGGCTCCCCGGGCTGGGGCTCCTGGCCGTCGGGGTGATGGTGCTGCTGGGGATGCGCACCGAGGCGCCGCTGGACCTGCTCGTCTACCGGGGCGGGGCGGAGGCCCTGCTGGCCGGCCAGGACGTCTACGGGCAGACCTACAGCGGCGCCCAGCTGACCTTCACCTACCCGCCCTTCGCGCTGCTCTTCTTCGTGCCGCTGGTGTGGCTGGGGCAGGGGCCGGCGGCGGTGATGGTGCTGCTCACCTCGCTGCTCGGGCTGGCGGTGCTGGTGCACCTGGCGGTGGGCCGGGCCCGGCTCGGGTGGGCGGCGGCCACGCTCCTGCTCCTGGCCTGCGCGGTGGCCGAACCGGTGTGGCTGACCCTGCACTTCGGGCAGATCAACCTCGTGCTGGCGGCCCTCGTCGCGGCCGATCTGGTGCCGGGGCGGGAACGCTGGTGGCGCGGGGCGGGGCTCGGCATCGCCGCGGGCATCAAGCTCAGCCCGCTGACCTTCGTGGCCTGGCTGCTGCTCACCCGGCAGTGGCGCGCGGCCGGGGTGGCGGTGGGCACCTTCCTGGGCACGGTCGTCCTGTCCTTCCTGCTCGTGCCCGGTGCGGCGCGGAGCTTCTGGTTCGGGGCGATGCCGGCGGCCACCGGTGGGGAGCCCACGGACATGAGCGCGGCGATCGCCCACTCGATGCCCAAGGAGTACGTCGGCAACCAGTCGGTCATGGGCGTCATGGCCAGGGCCTTCGGGCCGGACACCGGTGCCGCGACGCTCGGCTGGCTGCTGGTCGGCGGGGTGGTGGCGCTCGCGGCGGTCGGGGTGGGTGCGCTCATCACCCTGCGGGGCGAGCGGGGCGTGGGCTTCTGGGTGGCCGCCCTGGCGATGGTGCTGGCCTCACCGGTCGCGTGGACCCACCACTGGGTGTGGGCCGTCTGCCTCGCGATCGCCCTGTGGGAGGCGGCGCCGCGGCTCACCGGTGTCCTGGGGATGGGGGTGGAGCACCTGCGGGTGCTGGCTGCCGGCATCGCGGTGGTGCTGGTGGCGGACATGCACTGGTGGTCGCCGGGGCGGGAGATGCAGGAGCTCGACTGGAACCTGATGCAGGTGCTCATCGGGAACGACTACGTGATCACCGGCGTGGTGACCATCGCGCTGCTCGGCTGGGCGGTGCTGCGGGCAGGGCTGGTGGGGCCTGCCACGGTTCCGGGGCGCAGCAGGAGCTGAGGGTGGTTTCCGGGCGGGGTGCTGCCTGGACGACGGGGTGATGAGGGGCAGGACGTGCAGTGGGCCCCGGGCGTCTCGTCCGGGGCCCACCTTGGGGGATCACAGATCCCGCGTCATGTCCTTGGTCTCTTGCCACTTCTCGGCGACGTCGCCGCGCGTGTCCCCCTGCTTCCACGGCTTTTCCAGCACCACGGTGAAGACGGCGTAGACGAGGGTGGCGGTGGCCGTGCCCCACAGGGTCCATGACCTGCCTGCGTCCGACAGGCTCAGCACACCTGCCCAGGCGAGGACCGGTGCCACCAGCAGGAGCGAAGTCATCAGGGGGTCGCCTGGATCCGGGTGCTGGTGCTTCACGACGAAGGGCCGTTGGACGAGGGTCATGAGCACTTCGCACACCGCGACCCCGAGCGCTGCTGCCCAGAGCAGGGTCTCCGTGGTGAGCCCCGAGTCCAGGGCCCACCTGTCGAGTGCCACCAGAGAGGCGGCCACGACGGGCCACTTGAGCACACCCGTCATGAGGTGGCCGATCAAGGCGGTCGACAGGTCGATGGGTGCTCTCGGTCGCTTGGATGCCTCAGTCATCGAAGAAATCTGCCTCTCAGAAGCAGTGCTCCTTGATGGAACCATAACCCAGAATCCCCTCGAGGACGGCAGCAGCCTCCGGGCCGATCTCGGCCGCAGCGGGGCCGGAGCGGATAGCCCTCCAGATGCCAGTGACTCCGCCCCAGATCTTGCGTGCCTTTCGAATCCAGTCGAGGACCTTGAAGACCGGCACGCCATAGGTGGCCACGACCTTGGCGACCTCCAAGCTGCAGCGCCAGCCCGAAGCAGTCGTGATGCTGTCCCCCGACGCGGATGCCCCGATGATCGAAGGTCCATCGATGACCTTGCGTCCGTTGAGCGCACGATTCAGCCGGGCCTCGTAGTTTGGCGTCGAACTGGGGTCGGCGTACTTCAGCGACGGGGGAAGAGCCTCGAGGTCTGCGATGAGGCTGTCCAGCTCTGCTGTTTCCGCAGAAGCTGTGGTCGATCCAGCGGCAACGGCTCAAGAGGAGCTTCCCAGGAGTCCAACGCTGATTCCTCCCGCAAGAACCGCGCGCCTGTTGACGTGTGTGGTCATGGTGAATGACCCCGACCGTGTCGGGTGCATGGGCCAGTTCACCCTCATGCAGGGTGGGGGGGGCTTGTCAAAGCTGGGGCCCAGGTCAAAGTCAGGGAGCTGACCATGCGGGTCCTGCGCTGCTCCCAGGGCCGAGGACCTGCCTCAGGCCAGCGAGTCGCCTCAGTCCAGCGAGTCGCGCACGAGCGCGTCCGGGATCTCGTCGGCGTCGAGGATCCGGTAGGCGTACCCCTGCTCGGCGAGGAAGCGCTGCCGGTGCGCGGCGAACTCCGCGTCGACGGTGTCGCGCGTGACCACCGTGTAGAAGTGCGCGGTGCGGCCGTCGGCCTTCGGCCGCAGCACCCGGCCGAGACGCTGGGCCTCCTCCTGGCGCGAGCCGAAGGTGCCGGAGACCTGCACGGCCACGGTGGCCTCGGGCAGGTCGATGGAGAAGTTCGCCACCTTGCTCACCACCAGGGTGGTGATCTCCCCGGAGCGGAAGGCCTCGAACAGCCGCGAGCGCTCCTTCTGCGGGGTCTGGCCGGTGATGATCTCGGCGTCCAGTCGGTTCGCGATCTCCTCCAGCTGCTCGATGTACTGGCCGATCACCAAGGTCGACTCCCCGGCGTGGTGCTCCAGGATCCGCTCCAGCACCGGCAGCTTCACGTCGGCGCTGGCCGCCAGCCGGTAGCGCTGGTCGGCCTCGGCAGTGGCGTAGACCATCCGCTCGGACTCCGGCAGCGAGACCCGCACCTCCACGCAGTCGGCCGGGGCGATCCACCCCTGGGCCTCGATGTCCTTCCACGGCGCGTTGAAGCGCTGCGGGCCGATGAGGCTGAACACCTCGTCCTCCCGCCCGTCCTCGCGGACCAAGGTGGCGGTCAGCCCGAGCCGGCGGCGGGCCTGCAAGTCGGCCGTCATCCGGAAGATCGGCGCCGGCAGCAGGTGCACCTCGTCGTAGACGATGAGGCCCCAGTCGCGGGCGTCGAGCAGGTCGAGGTGGCTGTAGACGCCCTTCCGCTTGGTGGTGAGCACCTGATAGGTCGCGATCGTGACCGGGCGGACCTCCTTGACGGTGCCGGAGTACTCGCCGATCTCCTCCTCGGTGAGGGAGGTGCGGGCCACCAGCTCGGCCTTCCATTGCCGGGCCGACTGGGTGTTCGTCACGAGGACGAGCGTCGTGGCCTGCTGGCGGGCCATCGCCCCGGCCCCCACCAGGGTCTTGCCCGCGCCGCAGGGCAGCACGACCACGCCGGAGCCGCCGTCGGCGAAGCCGTCCACCGCCTGCTGCTGGTAGGGGCGCAGCGACCACTCACCCTCCAGGGCGATGGGGTGAGCCTCGCCGTCCACGTACCCGGCCCGGTCGTCGGCCGGCCAGCCGGCCTTGATGAGCTCACTCTTCAGGGCCCCGCGCTCGCTGGGGTGCACGGCCACGGTGTCCTCGTCGACCCGCTCGCCGAGCATCGGGGCGATCTTCTTCTGCCGCGAGACCTCGGTGAGGACGGCCCGGTCGGTGGAGCGCAGCACGAGCCCGGCGGTGGGGTGCTGCTGCAGGGTGAGGCGGCCGTAGCGGTCCATCGTCTCGGCGATGTCGACCAGCAGCGGCTGCGGGACCGGGAAGCGGCTGTGGTTCACCAGGGCGTCGACGACCTGCTCGGCGTCCACGCCCGCGGCACGGGCGTTCCACAGGGCCAGCGGGGTGATCCGGTAGGTGTGCACGTGCTCCGGGGCGCGCTCCAGCTCGGCGAAGGGCGCGATGGCGCGTCGGGCTGCCTCGTGGCCGGGGTGGTCGACCTCCAGCAGGACGGACTTGTCGCTCTGGACGATGAGGGGACCGGTCATGGGGGCGTCAACGGTCTCGGTGGCTGCGCTGTTCCGTGCGTGATCCGGGCCACCCGATCGCGCGAAAATCGAGGGGTTAGGACCATGCTAACGTTCGGTTATCCCTCGCCGGGGGTGCACCGCGCCGTGGCGGGGGCTTCTTCCTGCCCGTTCCCGCCGGCCGTCGCGCCGGCTCGCCCCGGAGGTCTGCTGTGCCCCCACCCCCCATCTCGCGCCGTGCCCTGCTCGGTGCCGGCCTGCCCCTGCTCGCCGCGGCAGGACTGGGTGGCTGTGCCACGCGTGGCGGCTCGGCCGCAGCCGAGGAGGGAGGCCCGGTGCTCCATCTGGCCCTTCCCCACGACCCGGAGAACTGGGACCCCCACCAGCCCCCGTTCACCGTCTCCCGGGCCGTGGCCCGCCAGATCGCCGAGACGCTCGTGGACCAGGACCCCCGGACCGGGGAGATCCGCCCCTGGCTGGCCACCGAGTGGGAGGCGGACGCCGACAGCCGGAACTTCACCTTCCGCCTCCGCGACGGCGTGACCTTCTCCGACGGGCAACCGCTCACCGCCCGGTCCGTGCGCGCCAACTTCGACCGGATCGTCGAGCTCGGCCCGATGGCCTACGTCGGCGCCAACCTGCTCGCCGGCTACGAGGGCACGACGGTGCTCGACGAGCGCACCGTGCGCGTCTCCTTCAGCGAGTCCAACGCCCAGTTCCTGCAGGGCGCCACCACGCAGACGCTCAGCCTGCTCGCCGACGCCACCCTGCAGCGCACGCCCGACGAGGTCGCCCGCGGCGAGGTCATCGGCTCCGGGGTGTACCTCCTGGAGGACTACCGCCCCGGCGAGAAGCTCGTCCTGCGCCGCCGCCCCGACCATCCCTGGGGCTCCGGGGCCGTCGACCACCGCGGACCGGCCGCCTTCGAACGGGTCGACCTGTCGTTCATCCCCGACCCCACCACCCTCGTGGGAGCCCTGGTCTCCGGGCAGGTCGACGCCGCCTACCCGCTCGACGTCGCCACCCTGGGCGCCATCCCCGAGGACCGCATCACCCTCGACTCGCGCACCGGATCGGGCATCTCCGTGCCCCTCGTGCCGCTGCTGCACCGCACCCTCATGAAGGAGGCGGCCGTCCGGCGCGCGCTGAACCACGCCACCGACCGGCAGGCCATCGCCGACCGGATCTTCCAGGGCCGCGTGCGCCCCGCCACCTCCGTGCTCACCCGGGCCACCCCCGGCTGGGTCGACATGACCGAGTACCTCCGCCACGACCCCGCCCGGGCCCGGCAGATCCTCGAGGAGGCCGGCTGGCAGGAGGGCCCCGACGGGATCCGCCGCCGCGACGGGGAGCGCCTGCAGATCGAGATCCGCTACAGCGGGTCCGGCAGCACCTACGAGCAGATGTACCAGCTGCTCCAGCACCAGTGGCGGCAGGTCGGCATCGACTTCCGGCTCGCTCCCACCACTCCCGCCCAGATGAGCGAGTACTCGATCTACGACGCCCCCTACGACCTGAGCTCCTGGTCGCAGGGCCGCAATGACCCCGACGTGCTCCGCGTGGTCTACAGCTCGTTCTACGAGAACCAGTCCTTCTTCTTCGGTCGCCCGGTCCGGGAGATCGACGACGCCCTGCTCGCCATGCAGCGCACCGTCCACACTGGGAAGCGCGCCGAGGCCGCCGCCCGCGCGCAGCGCCTCATCCTCCGCGACGGCTACAGCATCCCCCTCTTCGACTCCGTCGGGACGATCGGCTGGGGCCGCGAGGTGGCCACCATCCCCTTCGACGCCGAGCTCAAGCCCTCGTTCGCCGGCGCCCGCCCGGCCGGTCAGGAGAAGCCGTGATCCCCTACGTGCTGCGCCGCATCGGGCACGCCCTCGTCGTGCTCTGGGGCGCCATCACCCTGTCCTTCGTGATCGTCCAGCTCGTGCCCGGCGACCCCGCCCGGCTCGTGCTCACCGGCAAGGAGTCCGGCGGAGGCGGCACGGCCTCCGCCGAGCAGCTCGCCGAGATCCGGACCCAGATGGGCCTCGACCGGCCCCTGCTCCAGCAGTACCTCGGCTACCTGGGGGACGTCGTGACCCTCGACTGGGGCGTCGCGTGGTCCAAGGAGCAGCGCGAGGTCGTCGAGGTGCTCGGCGACGGGCTCGTCCCCACCCTCCAACTCGGCCTGACCAGCCTCACCCTGCTGCTCCTCCTCGGCCTGGCCGGGGCGCTCGCCTCGGTGCTCCTGCCCACCCGCTGGCTGCGCGCCATAGCCGAGACGATCACCCTCGTGGGCATCGCCGTGCCCTCGTTCGTGCTGGCCATCGTGCTGCTGCAGATCTTCTCGTTCGGCCTGCAGTGGTTCCCGGCCTTCGGCACCGAGGGGTGGCGCTCGCTGGTGCTGCCCTCCCTGGCCATCGCCCTGCTCGGTGCCGGCACCCTCGCCCAGGTCTTCGCCCGCAGCATCCGCGAGGTGCAGGGGGAGGGGCACGTCGAGGTGGCCCGCGCCCGGGGGCTCTCGCCCCGCCAGGTGCTCACCGGCCACGTGCTGCGCAACGCCAGCCTGCCGGTCTACACCCTGGTCGGCATCCTCGTCGGCGGCATCGTCTCCGGCGCGGCCATCATCGAGACGGTCTTCGCCCGGCCCGGCATCGGCCAGCTGTACGTCGAGGCCGTCGAGGCCCGCGACTTCCCGCTCATCCAGGCGCTGATCATCCTCACCGGCGGCCTCTACGTGCTCGTCACGCTCGTCGTCGACCTCACCTACCCCCTGCTCGACCCGCGCATCGCCTCGCCCGGCGGCCGCGCTCGGCCGCGTCGCGCCGTCACCGCCCCGAGGAGCCACTGATGACCCTCCGCACCCTGCTCCGCGAGCCGGGCGCCGCGCTCGCCGCCGCGTTCCTGCTCCTCCTGCTGGGCTTCGCCCTCGTGCCGGGCCTGTTCGCCGGGTACGACCCTGTCGACCCGGCCGGGCCCTCGCTGGCCCCGCCGAGCCCCAGCCACTGGTTCGGCACCGACCTCACCGGGCGCGACGTGTGGTCCCGCGTGGTCCACGGTACCCGGCGCTCCCTGCTGGCCGGCGTCATCGCGGTGACCATCTCGCTGGTCGCCGGCTCCCTGCTCGGCATGCTCGCCGGGCACCTCGGCGGCGTCGTCGACGCGGTGATCTCCCGCTCCGTGGAGGTCATCGTGGCCATCCCCGGCCTGCTGCTCTCCATGGCGATCATCTCCGTGCTCGGCTTCGGCATCGAGAAGGTGGCGATCGCGGTGGGCATCGCGGGCATCCCGACCTTCGTGCGCATCGCCCGCTCGGAGACCCTTCGGATCAACGCCCTGCCGTACATGGACGCCGCGACCACCAGCGGCACCGGGCGCCTGAGGGCCGTGCTGCAGCACGTCGTCCCCAACGCCTGGGGCGCGGTGGCCGTCGTGGCCGGGATCGACCTGGGCGGTGCCATCCTCTCGGTGGCCGCCCTGTCCTTCCTCGGTTTCGGCGCCGTCCCGCCCACCCCCGAGTGGGGGTCCCAGATCAACGAGGGCCGGCTCTACATCGCCACCGCGTGGTGGTGGAGCCTCTTCCCGGCCCTCCTCGCCGCCGGCACCGTCCTGGCGGTCAACCGACTGAGCCGACGCGTCGGCACGAGGAGCGAGGCATGAGCACGCAGATCGACCAGGCCACCGCCCCCGGGGGAAGCTCTCCGGGCCGCGCCCCGCTCCTGGAAGTGCGCGGGCTCGCGGTGACCTACCGCCGCCGGGGCCGTTCCACCACGGCCGTCCGCGGGGTGGACCTCGCGGTGGAGCGCGGTGAGGCCGTCTCCCTCGTGGGCGCCTCGGGCTCGGGCAAGTCCACCGTCGTCCGAGCCGCCCTCGGGCTCCTGGGGCGGCAGGCCGAGGTGCAGGGATCCATCCGGCTCGCCGGCCGGGAGCTCAGTGCGCTGAGCCCGGCCCAGCGGCGACGTCTGGTGGGCACCACCATCGGTTATGTGCCGCAGGACCCGGGCAGCTCGCTCGACCCGCTGCGCCGCGTGCTCGACCAGGTGCGCGAGCCGCTGGACGTTCACGGCCTCGGCGAGCCCGGGCGCCGCGAGGGGCGTGCCCTGCAGGCCCTGCGCGACGCCGGGCTGGGGGACGCCGAGGCCATCGGGCGCCGCTGGCCGCACCAGCTCTCCGGCGGGCAGCGCCAGCGCGTGCTCATCGCCGCCGCGATCGTCACCCGCCCGGCGCTGCTGCTGGCCGACGAGCCGACCAGCGCGCTCGACGTCACCGTGCAGCGGGGCATCCTCGACCGGCTCCAGACCCTCGTGGCCGAGCAGGACATGTCCATGGTCGTCGTGACCCACGACCTCGCGGTGGCCGCCTCCCGGACCGAGCGCGTGCACGTCCTGCACGAGGGCGCGCTCGTGGAGTCCGGTCCCTCCCGGGTGGTGCTCTCGGGTGGCGAGCACCCCGCAACCCGCGCCCTGGTGGAGTCCGTACCGGGGCGGCGGGCCCGCGCACCGAGGGCTCTCGCGGCCCCGGGGCCGGTCGTCGTCCAGGCCACCGGGCTGACCAAGGAGTACCGCCAGGACCGCGGCACCGTCCACGCCCTGCGCGGGGTGGGCCTCGAGCTACGGGCCGGGGAGGCCCTCGGGGTGCTCGGGGAGTCCGGGTCGGGCAAGACCACCGTGGCCCGGGCGGTGCTGGGCCTCGTGGAGCCCGACGCCGGCCGGGTGCGCGTGGACGGCGAGGAGGTCGCCCGTCGCCACCGGGAGTTCCGCCGCACCGTGCAGCCGGTCTTCCAGAACCCGCACACCTCCTTCGACCCCTCGCGCACGGTGGGCTGGTCGGTGGCCGAGCCCCTGCGCGCGCTGGGAGGCCGGCTGTCACGCCGGGGGCAGAAGGAGCGCGTCGCCGAGCTGCTCGGCGAGGTCGGGCTCGACCCGGAGCTCGCCGGGCGCCTGCCGGCTGAGCTGTCCGGAGGTCAGCTGCAGCGCGCGGCGATCGCCCGGGCGCTGTCCGTGGAACCCCGCGTGCTGCTGTGCGACGAGGCTGTGAGCGCCCTGGACCTCGCGGTCCAGGGGCAGGTCGTGGACCTGCTGGCCCGGCTCTGTGCCGAGCGTGACCTGGCGCTGCTCTTCATCACCCACGACGTCGCGGTGGTGCGGGAGCTCTGCGAGCGCGTGGTCGTGATGCGGGAGGGCCTCGTGGTGGAGGAGGGCCCGACGGCCGAGGTGCTCGACCGTCCGCGGGAGCCGTACACCCGCCAGCTCGTCGACGCGGTACCGGTCATGCCCGCGGCCGTGTGATGCCCCCGGCCGGCGAGGTGGTTCACTGGTGTGCCGCAGATCACCACGATGCCCGGTCCACACCCAGGAGGCCCCATGCGCACCGCCCAGATCGAGCCGGCCCGCGAGCTCCCCCCGCAGACCGGGGCCCTCGGCGGGATGCCGGAGAAGGTCACCATCTACGAGGTCGGCCCCCGGGACGGCCTGCAGAACGAGAAGGGCGTCATCCCCACCGCGGTGAAGGCCGAGTTCGTCCGCCGCCTCCTGGCCGCCGGCCTGGACACCGTGGAGACCACCAGCTTCGTGCCGCAGAAGTGGGTGCCCCAGCTGGGTGACGCCGAGGAGCTCGTCGGCCTGCTCGGCGCGGACGCGAAGGGCCTGAAGCGCCCCGTGCTCGTGCCGAACATGCGCGGCCTGGAGCGTGCCCAGGAGCTGGGCCTGAGCAGCATCGCGGTCTTCGGCTCGGCCACCGAGACCTTCGCCCAGAAGAACCTCAACCGCTCCCACGCCGAGCAGTTCGCCATGTTCGAGCCGGTTGTCGAGCAGGCCCGGCAGTCCGGCATGTGGGTGCGTGCCTACGTCTCCATGTGCTTCGGCGACCCGTGGGAGGGCGAGGTCGCCATCAGCCAGGTGGCCGAGACCTGCCAGCGGCTCATGGACATGGGCTGCGACCAGCTGAGCCTCGGCGACACCATCGGGGTGGGCACCTACGCCCACGTCCACCGCCTGCTCGACGCACTGGAGAAGGCTGGCCTGAGCGCCGACCGGATCGGCGTCCACTTCCACGACACCTACGGCCAGGCCCTCTCCAACACGATGGCGGCCCTCACCCGCGGCGTCTCCGTGGTGGACGCCTCCGCCGGCGGCCTCGGCGGCTGCCCCTACGCCCAGTCGGCCACCGGCAACCTGGCCACCGAGGACCTCGTGTGGACCCTGCAGGGCCTGGGCATCGAGCACGGCGTGGACCTGCCCGCCCTCGTGGAGACCAGCACCTGGATGGCCGAGCAGCTCGGTCGCCCGTCGGCCAGCCGCGTGGTCAAGGCGCTCGCCGGCTGAATGCTCGCAGGCGCTTCTGGGCGACCTCGTGCACGCGACCTTCTGCTCGTCCCCGGGGGCGAAGATGAACGGTAGGTGACGCAGCAGAGAACGCGGCGTGTCACATTTGACAGATGCGGAATGAGGCGAAAATCTCACCCGCGAGGTTCCTCCATGCCTCGCGACGACCCCTCAACCGCAAGGAATGCCATGCCCTCCACCCCCAGCGTCCCACGCCTGCCCGTGGTCCTCGGCGGTGCGGCGCTCGGTCTCGGTGCTGCCGCCCTGACCTCGACGAGCGCTCACGCCACCGGTGCCTCCTCGGCCACGGAGCAGTTCTCCGTCACCGCGTGGTACCTCAACGTCCGCGCCGAGCCGACCACCGCCTCCTCCACCATCGGCTCCCTGGAGCGGGGCGACGTCGTCTCCGGCACCCCGCTGGGCAACGGCTGGGTCTCCCTGGCCTCCGGCGGCTACGTCCACGGATCGTGGCTGAAGTCCGCGCCGCCGGCCGCTGCCGAGACGACCTACCGCGTCAACACCTATCTCAACGTCCGCCAGGCCCCGACGGCCGCCTCCGACGTGGTGGGTCTCTACGTGCCCGGCCAGTCGGTCACCGGCACCCCTGTGGGCAACGGCTGGGTGAAGACCCCGCAGGGCTACGCCCACGGCGCCTACATGACGGCGGTCGACAAGACCGCCCCGGAGCCCGACCCCACGCCGGCCCCGGCCCCGTCGCCGGACACGAAGACGTACCACGTCGACCGCAGCGTGAACGTGCGTGCGGGAGCCGGGATGCGGCACGAGATCACCGGCATGCTCCAGGCCGGCACGCTCGTCGAGGGCACGCCGGAGGGAGGCTGGGTCAAGACCGAGAAGGGTTGGTTCTGGCACTCCTTCGCCACCGAGGTCCAGCCGGGAGACGAGCGTGTGACGCCTGAGCCGGAGCTGCTGCCGCCGCCGGCCCCGGCGCCGACCCCCGAGCCCGCCCCGACACCGACCCCCGAGCCCGAGCCCGAGCCGGTGGAGCCGCCGACCCCCGGCGCGGAGCTCGTCAAGTACGTCGAGCTGCCGGGCAACGACCAGTTCGGTGACGTCTACGCTGGTCCGTCCTACTCCTCCGGCCGCACCGGGTACGTGGCCGAGGGCGGTGTCGTCCGGGGCCGGTACACCGCGGACGGCCTCTGGTTCCAGGCCGGGCCGCGGAGCTTCATCCCGGCCAGCCAGCTCGGCGACGACCACCAGGTGTGGACCGGCGGGAACGGCCGCCTCGACCCCAACACCCTGTGCGACAACCCGATCCCCGGCCAGGAGCACCAGCTCCTCCAGTGCGCTGCCGCGGACGGCCTGTCCCGTCTGAACGCCGCGTACAAGAACCGGTTCGGCCACGACATGGGCCTCGGCGAGTGCTACCGCACCTACGAGACCCAGGTGCTCTACAAGCAGCGTCGCGGGTTCCGGGCCGCCGTGCCGGGCACCTCCCAGCACGGCTGGGCTGCGGCCTGCGATCTCAACGAGGGCGAGGCCCAGGTCGGCTTCCGGAGCGCCAAGTACAGCTGGCTCCGCCTCAACGCACCGAAGTACGGCTGGGACAACCCCACCTGGGCCCGTGAGGGTGCGTACAAGCCGGAGTACTGGCACTGGGAGTACAGCGCCCTGACCAAGTACAACGCACTGGCTGCCCAGCGGGCCAACGGCGCCACGGTGATGCGCTGACCCGAACCACCCGCTCGCCCGCTTCGGGGCCACCTCTCGCACGGACAGGTGGCCCCGAGTGGCATCGTGGCCCCATGACGACGCTCGGACTCTCCCTCGACCACCGGGACCTCTCGGTCCGCCCGCAGGACGACCTGTTCCTCCACGCGAACGGCACCTGGCGCGCGACCCACGAGATCCCTGCCGACCGATCCCGCTACGGCACCTTCGACGCGCTGCGGGAGCGCGCCGAGGAGGACGTCCGCGTCCTCGTGGAGGAGGCCGCCGAGCAGGCGGCCGATGAGGGTGCCGACGAGAACGCGCAGCGGGTGGGCGACCTCTACCGCTCCTTCATGGACACCGAGGCCGTCGAGGCCGCGGGCACCGACGCCCTGGCCGAGGACCTGCAGCGCGTCCGCTCCGTGCAGGATGCCACCGGGCTGGCCCGGGCGCTCGGCGAGCTGCAGGCCCGGGGCGTGGAGGGCCTGGTCCACCCCTTCGTGGACAACGACAACGAGTTCCCGGACCGCTACTCGGTCTACCTGCACCAGGGCGGGCTGGGGCTGCCGGACGAGTCCTACTACCGCGAGGAGCAGCACGCCGAGGTGCTGAGCGCCTACCAGGAGCACGTGGCGCGCCTGGCCGTGCTGGGTGGGATCGTCGACGAGGCCGGGGCCGAGGGCTTCGCGCAGCGCGTGGTGGACCTCGAGACCCGGATCGCCGGCCTGCACTGGGACGCCGTCCGCGCCCGGGACGCGGTGGCCTCCTTCACCCCGTGGACCCGGGAGGAGCTCGGCGCGCGGACGGCGGGCCTGCACCTCGAGGAGTGGGCCGCCGCGCTCGGGCTGCCGGACGACGGGCTGGAGCGCGTCATCGCCCGCCAGCACGACTTCCTCTCCCGCGTCGGCGGGCTCGTCGAGGGCTTTGACGCCGTCGAGCTGGACACCTGGCGGGACTGGTTGGCCTGGCGCGTCCTGGGCTCCCGCGCGCCCTACCTGATGCAGGCGATCGTCGAGGAGAACTTCGCCTTCCACGGTCGCACCCTCACCGGTGCGCCGGAGCTGCGCGACCGCTGGAAGCGCGGCGTGGCCTTCGTGGAAGGGGCCGCCGGTGAGCTGGTCGGTCAGCTCTACGTGGCCAAGCACTTCCCGCCCAGCCACAAGGCGGCCATGGAGGAGCTCGTGGCGAATGTCGTCGAGGCCTACCGGCAGTGCTTCGAGTCGCTCGACTGGATGGGGCCCGAGACCCGTGAGCGGGCGCTGGAGAAGCTGGGCACCTTCCGGCCCAAGATCGGCTACCCGGAGCGGTGGAAGGACTACTCCGCGCTCGAGGTGGACCCGGGCGACCTGCTGGGCAACGTGCGCCGGTCGGCGCTCGTGGAGACCGCCCGTGAGCTGGCGAAGATCGGGAAGGAGGTGGACCGCGAGGAGTGGTTCATGCCGCCGCAGATGGTCAACGCCTACTACAACCCGGGCATGAACGAGATCGTCTTCCCGGCGGCCATCCTCCAGCCGCCCTTCTTCGACGCCGAGGCCGACCCGGCGGCCAACTACGGCGGCATCGGCGGGGTCATCGGGCACGAGATCGGCCACGGCTTCGACGACCAGGGCTCCCGCTACTCCGGCGAGGGGAAGCTCGAGGACTGGTGGACCGCCGAGGACCGGGAGCGTTTCGACGCCCTGGCTCAGCAGCTCGTCGAGCAGTTCTCCGCCCTCGAGCCGATCGACGCCCCGGGCCACACCGTCAACGGGGCGCTCACCGTGGGGGAGAACATCGGCGACCTCGGTGGCCTGGCCATCGGCTACGCCGCCTACCAGCTGTCGCTGGGCGACCAGGAGGCCCCGGAGCTCGAGGGCCTCACCGGCGCCCAGCGCTTCTTCCTCTCCTGGGCGCAGATCTGGTGCGGCTCCGCGAGGGAGGCCGAGGCGAAGCGGCTGCTCGTCGTCGACCCGCACGCCCCGATGGACGCGCGCGCGAACGTGGCCCGCAACCTCGACGCCTTCCACGAGGCCTTCGGTACCCAGCCGGGTGACGGCATGTGGCTCGACGAGGCCGACCGGGTGCGCATCTTCTGATCCGCACGCACTCCGGCCCCGGACCCTGCCTCAGTCGGTAGGGTCCGGGGCCGCTCGCGGCTCCAGGCGCACCGTGCACCACGGCAGCGCCGCCTGGGCCACCGGTCCGATGAGCAGGACGTAGAGCACCGTCCCCAGGCCCACCACCCCGCCGAGCAGCCAGCCGCTGGCCACCACGACGATCTCGATGGCCGTGCGCACCGAGCGGATCGAGCGACCGCTCCGGCGTGCGATGCCGGTCATGAGCCCGTCGCGGGGGCCGGGGCCGAGCTGCGCGCCGATGTACATGGCAGTGGCGAGGCCGTTGAGCACGACTCCGGCGATCACCATCGGCACGCGGACGGCGAGGCCCTCGACCTCTGGGAGCGCCATGAGGGTCAGGTCGGCGGCGGGGCCGATGAGGAGCGAGTTCGCGACCGTCCCGAGGCCCGGCATCTCGCGCAGCGGGATCCACAGCAGGAGCACGACGAAGCTCACGATGACCACCATCGTGCCGATGGAGACGGGCAGCCACCGGGTCAGGCCGAGGTGCAGGACGTCCCACGGGGCCGTCCCGAGCCCGGCCCGGATGATGAGGGCGAGCGCCGCGCCGTAGAGGAGGAGGCCGGCGACGAGGAGCGGGATGCGCACGGCCAGGCGCCCGGCGCGCAGCTGCTCCAGAGGCCCGAGGGGCTGGGTGCGGCCCGGGCCGGGGCCAGGTCCAGGACCGGGTCCAACGAGCTGCGGCGTCGTGTGCATGCGCGAAGAGTAGTCGCGTGGGTGGACAGCGCCCGGACAGCGCGCTGCCCCCGTCACCCGGTGGGGTGGCGGGGGCAGACAGGAAGGAGGCCCACGACCCGCGAACGGGTCGGAGCCTCACAGCTGCGCGGCGGGTCTCCCCGCCTCAGTGGCGCTGGGTGTACCTCTCAGAGACCCGAGGTCTCAGCAGGGGGTACGCCTCAGAGCTTGATCAGGCCGCGCTTGACGGCGTTGACCAGACGGCGGGGCACGGTGACCTCGTTGCCGTCGATGGTCTGCGTCTGCAGGGTGGGCACCTCTGCCTTCCACTGCGAGCGGCGGTGGCGGGTGTTGCTTCGGGACATCTTGCGCTTCGGAACGGCCATACCTTCCATTCTACGACAGATTCCGTGGTCCCTGTACCACGCGCCGGAGGGGGAGGCGGCCGGGCGTCACCGGGCCTGCGCGACCCCCACGATCCGGTGGGCGCTCCACACCCGCGGGAGGCGCTCCCCGGCCCGCACCGCGTGGAGCCGTCCACCCTCCAGCGAGCCGGGGGTGACCAGGGCGTGCTGCACCCCGCCGAGCGGGTCGGTGTGCCAGATCCACACCGGGCGCGCGTCGGCCACGGCCTCGCGCAGGACGGCCTGCACCACGGCGGGGTCGCGGGAGTCCATGGCGGGGGCGTCGGGGGTGGCCGGTTGCTCCGGCGGGGTGGGCTCGCCCGCCGCGAGGAGCCGCTCGGCCCGGTCCAGGGCTGCCTCCCGGGTGAGGGGCTGCGAGAGGACCTCCCGGGCTCCCGAGCGCGGACTCACCCGGGGCGGTGTGCTCGGACGGGTGACCGACGGGCCGTACCCGTGGTCCCGGAGGAAGGCACGTGCCCGTGCGGCCGGCAGCCGCGAGGCGAGGACGGTGGGCGCCAGGAGCTCCAGGCCCAGCGGGGCCAGGTCCGGGTCGTGCAGCATGCGCGTCGCCAGGGCCGGGTCGTCGAGCACCAGGGCGCTCCCGGCGTCCGTCAGGTGCACCCGGCCGTGGCCGGCGGCCACCTCGCGCAGCAGGTAGTCCACCGGCTGCGGCAGCCCGGTGGCCGAGGCGGCCTCCAGCGCGGCGCGCACGTCACTGGCGCTGTGCCCGGCGTCGAGGGCGCGGCGCAGGCTGGCCTCGGTGAGGCGGTGGATCGTCGCTCCGCCGCGGGACTCCACCTGGCCCACGAGGTGCAGCAGCCCGGCGAGATGAGGTGTGGGGCGCCCCAGCGAGACGGCGGTGAGGTCGGCCTGCAGCAGCACCCGGTCGGCGGCGGCGGGGAGATGCTCCTCCAGGCCGGCGGAGAGCGCGCCCGCGTCCAGCTGCGCCGGACGGGATCCCGGCACCACGGCCAGCCACGGGGCGGCGACCACCCGGGTGGGATCGGTGGCCGGGGAGGCCACCAGGCCGAGGGCGCGCGCCTGCGCCACCACGGCCTCCACCCGCTCGGCGGGGGGCGTCCTGCGCAGCGGGTGCCGCCAGCGCCAGCGCTGCAGCAGCTCCTCGGGCGAGGCCGGAGCCCCATCGAGGAGGACGACCTCCTCGAGCAGCTCCTGTCGCAGCCGGCGCACCAGCGGGGAACGGGCCCCCTCGGAGAGGGCGTTCGCGCGGCGGTCCCCCTCCCGGGCCGCGGGGTCGGCCGGCATCGCCCACCAGGCCTCGAGCAGGGCGAGGACGCGCTCGGGGTCGGGCTGCTGCCACCAGCGGTCCGCCATGGGGGTGGGGCCCCAGACGTGCTCCCCCGCGCGGTCGGCCTCCGCCGGGAGGGGACCGACGTCCAGGAGGCCGGCGGCGTGCGCGGTCTCCAGCAGCAGGTGGATGCCATCGGCGTCGGTGTCCAGGGCGCGGGACAGGCGCGCCACCTCCCGCACCCCGGTCCCGGAACCCGCCAGCAGGGTGGCCGGACGGTCCTGCAGCTCGAGGAGGAGCTCGTCGGTGCGGCCGAGCAGGTCGGAGACCTGCGCGGCGGCGGCGTCGGTGAGCAGGTCGGGGCGGGGCGTCCCACCGGGAGCGGGGCGGGGCGGGGCACCTTCCCAGGCACGGTGCGTCCTGCCCTCCCGGAGCGCCAGGGCGACCCCACGGGGGAGGAGGACCGTGCCCGGGGCCACCCGGACCAGCAGTCCACGCTCCACGAGGGCGTCCCGCGCGGCCTGCGTGGAGGGAGGTGCGGCCTCGGTCACCTGCCCGACCGGCGGCCCCCAGAGGAGGGCGTCGAGCAGGGCGCGCTCGGGTGACGGGAGGCCCGCCAGCACGGCCGGGGTGACCTCCGGGGGTGGGGTGCTCCCGGCCTCCTGGGCCCCGGCCAGCCGGGCCGGTCGGGGGATGAGCTCGGTGATCGTGCGCAGCGGTCGCAGACCCTCCGGGCTGCGCCAGAGCAGGGCCAGCTCCACGAGGTGTGCCAGGCAGGTGCGGGCATCGTCGGAGGGGGCACCGGTCGCGTGGGCGACGGCGGCGGCGTCCACCGGGGCCAGGACCAGCACGGCCTCCAGGGCCTGCAGCTCCGGGCGGGTGAGCCCCTCCAGGGCGCGCTGCACGGAGGTGGGGGTGGTCGCGGCGGCGGCGAGACCGGCCAGGTCGGTGCTGCTCGAGCGGGCCAGGTCCGGGCGGGCTTCGAGCAGGTCCGCCAGCTCCTCCGGGGAGCGTCCACGCAGGTCGTCGGCGAGCGAGCGGAAGCCCCCGGAGTCGGGGCGGCTCGGCGCGGACGCGCGGGAGCGGGGCGGAGGGGTCACCCCTCCACGCTAGTCCGTCGGCCGGGAGCGGCCGTCACCGGAACCGGTAACCGGCCCCGCGCACGGTCTCGATCCGACCGGGCCCCACCTTCTGCCGCAGCTGCCGCACACAGACGTCCACCACGTTCGAGGCGACGTCGTGGTCCACCCCCCACACCTCGGCGAGGAGCTGCTGCCGGCTCAGCACCTGGCCGGCGTGGCGCATGAGCATGGTGAGCAGGCCGAACTCGCGGGAGGTGAGCTCGGCGTGCAGCCCGGCGCCCTCCACGATCCGGGTGCGCTGGTCGAGCACGAGGCCTCCAGCCTCCAGGGTGAGTGCGTCGGCTCCGCCCCGGGCGGCGTCCGGGGTGTCCGCCAGCCGGACCCGGATCCGGGCCAGGAGCTCGGCGAACTGGAAGGGCTTGGCCATGTAGTCGTTCGCGCCACCCTCCAGGACGGCCACGGTGTCCTCCACCGAGTCCCGGGCGGTGAGGACGATGACCGGCAGCTCGTGCCCCTGGCCACGGAGGGCCTGGAGGAGCTCGAAGCCGTCGAGACCGGGCAGGCCCAGGTCCAGGACCATGAGGTCGAAACCGCCGTGGGTGGCCAGGGTGAGACCGGTCCGGCCGTCCGTGGCCACCTCGGTCTGGTGCCCGGCGGCGCGCAGCCCCTTCTCGATGAAGGCGGAGATCCGCGGATTGTCCTCGACGATGAGGATGTGGGCCACTCAGTCCTCCTCGGGGGAGTCGGGGTCGGTCGCCGGGGCGGGGCCGGGGCCCACCACGGGAAGGGTCAGGGTGAAGGTCGCGCCGCCGCCGGGGGTCTCGGAGACGGAGACCGCGCCACCGTGGTTCTCCGCGATGGCCCGCACGATCGGCAGCCCCAGGCCGGCGCCGTCGTGGTCCGCGGCGCTGCCCTCCACGCGATGGAAGCGCTCGAAGATCCGGCGGGCCTGCTTGGGGGGCACCCCGGGGCCGTGGTCGGCGACGCTCCAGGCCAGCTCCCAGCGGCCGTCGCCGAGGAGCTGCCAGCGGGAGGCCAGGTGGATCCGGTCGCCCGTCCCGGTGTGCTGGACGGCGTTCCGGGCCAGCTGGAGGACCGCCTGGCTGACCCGCTGCGCGTCGAGCAGGGCGTGCCCCTCGGCCACCTCGTCGAGCACCCAGTCGCGCTCCCCGAGATGGCGGACGTGGGAGTCGAGCTCCAGGGTGAGGGCTGCCACGTCGGTCTCCACCGGGCGGACGTGGTCTGGTCGGTCGACCTTGGCCAGGGTGAGCAGGTCGGTGACGATCCGGTTCATCCGATCCAGCTCGTGGAGCACCAGCTGCACCGTCTCCCGGCGCTCCTGCGGGTCGTCGCCCATGAGCTCCAGGTGCCCGCGGATCACGGTGATCGGGGTGCGCAGCTCGTGCCCGGCGTCGTCCACGAAGCGCCGCTGGGTGGCGAAGGCATCCTCGAGCCGGTCCAGCATGCCGTTGAAGGTACGACCCAGCTGGGCCACCTCGTCGTGCCCGCTCACCGGGAGCCGGCGGGTCAGGTCACGCTCGGAGATCTCCTGGGCGGTCGACTGGAAGCTCCGCAGCGGGGCGAGGATCCGCCCGGCCACGGCCCAGCCGACCAGCCCGGTGAGTGCGAGGATCGCCAGCGCGACGGGCAGCGCCCGGCGCAGCACGCCCTGGACCGCGCGGTTCTCCCGCTCGGGGAAGACTGCGACGGTCAGGGAACCGCTGCCACCGCCGAGCTCCACGGTGGTCCGGCCGTACCGCGCCTCACCGAGCGGGGTGTCCACGATGCCGCTCTCGGCCGTGGGGTGCTCGTCGACGAGCTCCCCGGAACGGATCAGGGAGTCGGCGTCCTCCACGGCGGCCCCGGAGACGTGGAGGACCTGACCGTCGGAGGTGCGGCCGATGAGCAGCTCGCTGTCGCTGGGGCGCTGTCGGGCGAGGAAGAGCTCCAGGAGTCGCTCGGTGGACTCGAAGGGCTCACCGGTCTCGGGGTCGACGCCCTCGGCCGTGAGCTGGTGGAACTCCCGGATCTCCTGCACCACGTCCTCGTTGGCCCGGTGCGCGTTGTCCGCCCGCACGAGCCCGTACGTGAGGAGGGCCAGGCAGGCCATCGCCAGGGCCACGATGCCCAGCAGCCACAGGACGATCCGCCCCCGCACCCCGAAGGTGCGTGACGGGCTGTCAGTCATCGTCACCCTCCTGCGCGTCATCGTCCTGGTCGTCGTCGATCTCATCATCCGTGTCGTCGCGGTCGTCCTCGCGGTCAGCGTCGCGGTCGTCCTCCTCGGCGGTGGGTCTCGGGCTCGTCGCGGTCGGGGAGGGCGTGGGGCGCTGCACCGCAGGTGGGACCTCCCGGACCGAGGTGGAGCCCGGACGGGACGGAGCCGGGGAACGCGTCGGCGGGGCGGACCGCGGGGTGGTCGAGACCGTGCCCCCGGCGGTCGGGCTCGCCGAGTCGTCCCGGGGGGCGCGGTAGGTCGTGGGGTCGGCGGCAGGGGTGGGTGGGCCCGTCGGGCTGGCCGCGGAGCTCCGCCCCCACGTCGGGCTGGCCGAGGTTGTGGCGCCGCCCGAGGAGGAGGGGGCGGTCGAGGGGCGTGTCGACTGCGTCGAGGAGCTGGCGCCCCCCGGTGTCCGATCGCTCGACGGGGAGGGGCGTGGGGCCTCGACGCCGTCCAGCGAGGGGCCGGGCGGGACCCGCAGGGCGAGGGCCACGACGATGGCGGCCACCACGACCGCCAGGGCCGCCACGACCAGGGGCGCGGAGCGGATCGAGGGCTTCACGGGGACTCCTCCGGGGAACGAGGCGTGGTGGGTGCGGGGACCAGCCGCAGTGGGGTGCTCCCGTCCAGGGTCCAGGTGCGCCAGCCGGGCGGGGTCCGGTCACCGGTGGCCAGGACCACGCCACGGTAGGTCTCCAGCGCCCGGGCCAGCGCCTCCTGACCGGTCGGGGAGAGCTGGTCGTGGACGTCGTGGAGGACCAGCAGCGGGGGGTCCCCGTACAGCCCGCGGGCCAGGTGGAGCAGGACCCGCTGCTCGCGGGTCAGGGGCTCGCCGCCGCGGCGCAGCATCGTGCGCTCGCCGCGGGGCAGGGCGGTGACCGCCTGGGTGAGGCCCACCCGTTCCAGCACCTCGGAGACGGGCTCGTCGGAGTCCGGACGGCGGTAGCGGACGGCGCGGGAGAGCCGCCCCTGCTCGAGCGGGGCGTCGGCGGAGACGTAGCCCAGCAGGCGACGCCGGCGGCGGCCCGGCACGGTGTCGAGATCCCACCCGTCCAGCTGCACCCAGCCGTCCGTCCCGGGCTCGTCGCCGACGAGGCGGGCCACCAGGGCATCCACCTGCTCGGGGTCCCGGCTCGTGACGTGGACGCGGGCTCCCTGCCCGGCGAGCAGCTCCGGCGCCCCGCGGTGCGGGTCCGGACCCGGCAGGTCGTGGACGTGCAGGAAGCCGCGGCCGCCGTGGGCGCGGCGTCCCGACCGCGGTTCAGGGGCGGGCTCAGTCCGCCCACGACGCAGCGCGCGGGCCAGCACGATGCAGGCGGCCAGGTGCGCCTGGCGGTACTCCGCCACCCGGCCCATGTCCTGCACCGGCGTGGAGACCAAGCCCACCAGGAGCAGGGCGGTGGTCAGCTGGTCGGCGGGGAGCCGCACCCAGGCAGCCGTGATGCCGGCCAGGATCATGGCCAGGACCGCCACCGAGGCGGCACCGCCCCGCATCACGCCGGCCAGCACGGCCCGGGTGACGGACGCGCGTCGTACCTCGTCGCTCAGGTCGTCGAGGCGGCGCAGCTCCCGCTCCACCCCGCCGGCGGCGCGGACCGTGGTGGCGGCGGCCACCGTGTCGGCGATGTGGGAGGCCATCCGGCCCCGGCGGCGTCGCAGCTCGCGGCTGCGGGCCAGCACCGGTGCGGCCAGCAGGCCGATGACCCCGACGAGCGCCAGGGCCGTCACGAGGACGGCCACGCCCAGCGGCCAGGAGATGAGCAGGAGTGCCACCACCACCCCCACCACGAGGGGGATCCCCGAGGCCAGGGGGGCGATCCCCTGGGCCACCCAGTTGCGCAGTGCGGACAGGTCGTTCGTGGTGCGCGCCACCGTGATCCCGAGGTTGGCCTGTCGTCCGGGAGCCAGCGCGGCGGAGACCAGCAGGCGACGGACCTCCAGCACGTAGTGCTGACCCAGGAGCTCGGCGAGGACCCACTCGGCCCAACGGAGCAGACCCACCGCGACGGCGGCCAGCACGAGCACGGCGGTGAGCCTCCACCGGGCCCCCGCCGACGGGGCGGAGAGCAGGTGGGGGGTGAACCACGCGATCGTGGCGGCCGCCGCGGCCTGCCCCAGTCCGGAGAGGACGAGGAGGGTCAGGTGGCGCCGGCGGGCCCCCTCCCAGACGGGAGGGAGCTCCGCGGCGGCCAGCCGTGCCTCGTGGGTCTGCGGCAGGTCGGAGCGGTCCTCGGCTCGGGGGCGCACCGGTCTCACAGGGCCAGGAAGCTGCGCACCACGGCCGGCTCCGCCAGGGCGTAGGTGTCCAGCAGGGGCAGGTCGAGGACCTCACCGGCCTCCTGGGTGGCCAGCGGGGAGGCGGTGATCGCACCGGTCACACCAGCCAGGGGGAGACCGTGCTTCCGCAGCTCGGCCACACCGGCCACCGCGCCGAGGGCCTCCCCGACGGTGAGGACCACGCGGTGGGCGTTCCGACCGAGCAGGCCGGAGCGGACCAGGTGCGAGGTCTCCCGCTGATAGAGCCCGTCGGCGATCTCGACGACCACCACGTCCGGGGCGGTGGCCACGAGCTCCCGGCGCACGGCGCCCACGAGCTGCTCGATCTCCGGCAGGTCCATCCGGAAGGTGCTGCCGTGGCCGAAGTCGGTGAAGTCCAGGACGGTCTCGGCGCCGGAGTCGTGGAACAGGCCCGGGTCGCCCCAGGCGCCGGTGCCGGTGGCCTTGCCGGCCGCCACCCGGAGGCCGGCCAGGGAGAGGCCGCGCACGATCTGGGCGACCGCGGTGGTCTTGCCCGCGTTCATCGAGCTGCCCAGCACGTAGACGACCGGGGGCTCGGTGGTGGCGCCCGGGGCGTCGGTGGCGGGGGTGTGCGCAGCGGGGGTGACGGAGAACGGGGCCACGTCGGTGAGCTGCAGCGGGGTACCGCCGGCGTCGGCGACCAGGCCGAGGGGCTCGATGACGGTCGGGTCGTTCGTGCTGCCGTGCTGGGTCACGACGTCCGCGGCCAGGCCACCGGCCGCGGCCAGGTTCGTCATGGCCAGGGAGCCGGGCACCTCGGCCTCGAACTGGTCCGGGGCGTAGCGGGGCGCGTAGGCCAGCAGCACCTCGTCATCGGGGTACAGGGTCTGGCGGCGGCCGTGCACGTCGGGCAGCTTCTTGTGGTGGCCGAAGGCGGCGACCCGGGCGAGCACGACCTGCCCGGCCCGCGGGGTCACGTCCTCGCCGGAGACGAGGGTGAAGTCACCGTCGGAGTCGTCCAGGTGGGCGGCGAGATGGCGGGTGGTGTACGCCTTCTTCGCGGCGCGGAGACGCTCGGTGGGCACCGGGGTGACGACGGTGCCCTGCTCGGTGGTCGCGGCGGAGGGGTCGCCGGCCAGGGGCAGGACCTCCGGGGTGGCGCCCTCGGCCAGCGCGGCGAGCGCGTCGTCGAGGAAGGAGGTGTGGGTGGGGGGAAGGGCCGTGGTGGTCATCGTGTGCTCCTGGGGCGGGGGAGGAGGGGCGTGTCCCTCGGTGATGGCTCCACGCTAGGGACGGATCGTGACCGCATCGTGAGGAGAACATGAGGACCTCTTCATGGTGGTCGTGGCAGAGTGGCGACAGGTGACGCAGGTCACCCTTTGTCGTCTGCCAGGAGGATTCATGTCTCGCAGCACCACCGATCACACCGCGGAGTCGTTCCCGGAGGTCGCCTACGTGTCCGGTACCAGCGAGGTGCCGCTCATCGGGCAGACCATCGGGCAGAACCTCGACGCCACGATCGCGCGCTTCGGCGACCGGGAGGCACTCGTGGAGTGCGCCACCGGGCGCCGCTGGACCTATGCCGAGCTGGGGGAGGCCGTCGACGAGCTGGCCCGGGCCCTCATGGCCCGCGGCCTGCGGGCGGGGGAGCGCATCGGCATCTGGTCCCCGAACTGCGCCGAGTGGACCCTCCTGCAGTACGCCACCGCCAAGGTCGGTGCCGTGCTCGTCAACGTCAACCCGGCCTACCGGGAGCACGAGCTGCAGTTCGTCGTCAACCAGTCGCAGATGCGCTGGCTGGTGAGCGCCATCAAGCACAAGACGAGCGACTACCGCCGGATGGTGGAGAAGGTCCGCTCCGGCTGCCCCGGCCTGGAGGAGGTCGTCTACCTGGGCGACGAGAGCTGGGACACCCTGCTCGGCGCTGCCGACGAGGTGGATGCCGCGGCGCTCGCCGCCCGGGGGGCCGAGCTCTCGGCGGACGACGCCATCAACATCCAGTACACCTCGGGCACCACGGGCTTCCCCAAGGGTGCCACCCTCAGCCACCACAACATCCTCAACAACGGCTTCTTCGTCGGGGAGCGGGTGCACTACACCGAGGAGGACCGAATCTGCCTGCCGGTGCCCTTCTACCACTGCTTCGGCATGGTCATGGGCAACCTGGCGGCCACCTCCCACGGGGCCTGCATGGTCATCCCGGCCCCGTCCTTCGAGCCGGCCGCCACCCTCCGCGCGGTCTCGGAGGAGAAGTGCACCAGTCTCTACGGCGTGCCGACGATGTTCATCGCCGAGCTCGGTCTCATCGACAAGGGGGAGAAGGAGTTCGACCTCTCCCACCTGCGCACCGGCATCATGGCCGGCTCGCCCTGCCCGGCCGAGATCATGCGCCGGGTCATGAACGAGATGAACATGTCCGAGGTGGCCATCTGCTACGGCATGACCGAGACCTCCCCGGTGTCGCTCATGACCGCCACCGACGACGACGTCCGGCAGCGCACCGAGACCGTCGGCCGGGTCATGCCACACGTCGAGGTGAAGATCGTGGACCCGGCGACGCAGCGCCCGGTGCGCCGCGGCCAGCCCGGTGAGCTGTGCACCCGCGGCTACTCGGTGATGCTCGGGTACTGGGACCAGCCGGAGAAGACCGCCGAGGCGATCGACGAGGCCCGGTGGATGCACACCGGGGACCTCGCGGTGATGGACGAGGACGGCTACGTCACCATCACCGGCCGGATGAAGGACATGGTCATCCGCGGTGGCGAGAACATCTACCCCCGCGAGATCGAGGAGTTCCTCTACGGCCACCCGTCCGTCCAGGACGTGCAGGTCATCGGCGTGCCGGACGAGAAGTACGGCGAGGAGCTCATGGCGTGGATCATCACCCGCCAGGGCGCCGACCCGCTGGATGCCGACGCGGTCCGCGAGTTCTGCACCGGCAAGCTCGCGCACTACAAGATCCCGCGCTACGTGCACGTCGTGGAGGAGTTCCCCATGACGGTCACCGGCAAGGTGCGCAAGGTGGACATGCGCGAGCAGGCGCTGGAGATCCTCGGCATCCACCGCTGAGGAGCGGGGCAAGGAGCCCCACGGAGTAGTTGTGGATCTTCGGCGACCCGCCCCCATTCCGTGGGGTTCGCCCACCATGGTGCCGGCGCCGCCCATGCCACGCCGTGGTGGGATGAATCGGTGATCATCTGGGTGAACGGCCCGTTCGGCGCGGGCAAGACGACGCTGGTCGAGGAGCTCCGGGAGCGTCTCCCTGGCGCCCTGGTCCTCGACCCCGAGGAACTCGGGTCCGTGGTGCGTGAGGTCGTCCCGCCGCCGCCCTCTGGAGACTTCCAGGACCTTCCGGTGTGGCGTGACCTGGTGCTGGCTGCCATCGCGAGCATCCGCCGGCACCATGAGGGGACGCTGCTCGTGCCGATGACGCTCGTCGTGCCGGCGTACCTCGAGGAGATCGTCGGAGGTGCGGTTGCGGCGGGGGAGCCGGTGCACCACGTCTGGCTCGACGTCCCGGCGGAGGTGCTCCGGCAGCGCATCCAGACGCAGGTCTTGGTCGACGAGCCGGGGCACAACGCCAGGATCGCGGCATGGCGTACTGCCCAGATCGAGCGGTGTCTGACGGCGCGTGCCCACCTCCCTGCAGGCACGATCGTGCTCGACGGGACCCAGCCCGTCGCGCGCGTCGCCACCGCTCTGCTTCGAGAGGTCGACCTCGCGAAGCGGGAGTGAGGGGCCGGGCTGGCCTCCATGGGACGGGTCCGGCGCAGGGCAGGGAAGACCCGCGGCTCACGACTCCACCACCACCGTCGCCCGGCCGCGGTCGTCCCGCACCACCCGGTGCACCACGCCGGGTCGTTCGACCAGCCGGTTGTGGTGCCCGCACAGGGGGATGAGGTTCGAGAGGTCCGTCCTCCCGCGGCCCCGCCCCGCTCCCGGTCCCGCCGCTCTCGTCCCCGGTGGTCCGGCGCCCTGTGGTCTCCCATCGTCCGGTGCCGGCTCCGGCGGCCTCGCGCTCGGCGGGCCCCCTCGTCTCGCGGCCCACGGCTCGTCATGGTGCATCTCGCACCAGGAGAAGGGGATGTCGCAGTCCTCCACCGCGCAGTGGGTGTAGAGGCGACTCACGGCCATCCGCTGCGCATCGGTGAAGAAGCGCCGGGCGGTCCCCAGGTCCAGGGGGAGCGAGTCGCCGCCGAGGACCGAGGGGATGATCCGGGCCTGCGCCGCCAGGCGCCGGACCTGACCAGCACTCACCGTCTCGCCCACGTCCGTCACGCCCGCGCGATCGCACTCGCCCCGGAGCGTCTCCAGGTCGGTGTGCACGACCACGGAGTAGTTCACGGCCCCGTGGAGGTGCCCCGTGGGCAGGTGGTCCACCAGGTCGGCCAGGGCCTTGCCCTGCTCGTGCTGCCAGTCGAGCTGGCGCTCGCGCCATGCCTCGTCCGCTGTGGCCGCCGTGCTCCCCGCGTCCGTCGCGTCCCGCTCATGCCCCACGCCCCGCTCGTGCCCCATGCCCCGCTCGCGGCCCGCAACACCTGCAGCGCCCCCGCCGCCCGGCCGGTTGCGCTTCCGCGGCGCCACCATCTCGCGCAGCACCTTCTCGAGCTGCCGTCCCTGCAGGCTCGGCAGGGTGAACGACCCGGTGCTGGTGCCGTCCTGGTCGTGGCGGATGCGGAAGGCCGCCCGCGCGCGGGCCTGCTCCTCCTCCGTGGCGACCTGGTGGTTCTCGTGGGTGTCCAGGGCGTCCTGCGACCACCCGGCCGCCGCCAGGCAGCGCCGGGCCTCCCGCCGCAGCTCCGACGGCCGCACCCGCTGGGCCTTCCGGACGAGCTCCTGCTCCACGACCCGCCGCTCCTCGGGAGTCACCTGCTCCGGGAGCCGCTGCAGCGCCTTGGCGATCACCTGCGCGTGGTCCGGCGAGATGAGCCCCTGGTCGAGTGCCTGCCCCGTCGCGCCCTGGCCGGCCCGGGTCCGCCCCGCCGCGCCGCCCGGGCCCGAGGGCGCCGGCCGACCCGCGGGCACCGGGTTCCCGAGCGCTCCCGCGAGGAAGTCGTCCCGCGCCGCCGGTGCGCCGTCCATCCGGCCCCCGCGCCCGAAGAACTGCCGCTCGTCCCGATGATGCATCCGCCCGGCCTCACGCTGCGCACGGGCCACCGCGCCCAGCCGCAGGCGCCCGGCGTCGACCCGGTGCCGGAGCCGCGTCAGCTCGCCCTCCAGCGAGCGCAGCTCCGACCCGTCGACACCCGAACCGTCCCCCAGGCCCCCGATCAGCCCCAGCAGCTCGTCCGCCACGCGGTGAGCCTCGGCGAGCAGCGCGCCGAGGGCCTCGGCCGGGTGCGCATGTCCACCCCTCGCCGAGCCCTGCGGCGCCACCATCGCGCTCATGGCCACGAACCTCCCCGCGCCTCACGTCCCCTCGGGTCGCCCCACGGTGACCCTCTGGTCGAGTCCTCCCCTCGACCTGCCCTCAAGATAGTACAGACATACGTCATTCTGCAACACCTGTCCGCACCCTGTGGAGGGACAGTCCCCGGTGGACAATGGCCCCCGTGAACCCCTCCGGTCTGGCTGCCCGTGTCCTGGTCGACGAGCTCGTGCGCTGCGGCGTCCGCGAGGCCGTCCTGTGCCCAGGGTCCCGCTCGGCGCCGCTGGCCTATGCCCTCGCGGCGGCCGACGCCGACCCGGAGACGCAGCTACGGCTCCACGTGCGGACCGACGAGCGCACGGGCGCCTTCTTGGCGCTCGGCCTCGCGGCGGCCTCGGGGCGGGTGGTGCCCGTCGTGACGACCTCCGGCACCGCGGTGGCCAATCTCCACCCCGCCGTGCTCGAGGCGCACCACCAGCGGGTGCCGCTGCTCCTGCTGACGGCCGACCGTCCCCCGGAGCTGCGCGGCACCGGCGCGAACCAGACCACCGACCAGCCGGGGATCTTCGGGCAGCACGTGCGCTCCGCGGTCGACCTGGGGACGCCCTCCCGGGAGGACGAGGCCGGGCAGCGCGCCGAGGCCGCGGGGTGGCGCACCACCGTGGACCGCTGCTGGGCCGCCGCCACCGGGGCCGCCGGGGGCGACGCGGGGCCGGTGCACCTCAACGTGCCCTTCCGGGACCCGCTGGTGCCGAGCGCCCCGGGCCGGGGCAGCGCCGGGGAGCAGAGCACCGCCGGGGAGCAGGGCACTGCCGGGGCCGACGGCAGCGGGCCGGACGCACTGGCCGGCCGAGCCGCCGGCGCGCCCTGGACGGTCGTCCCGGACGAGGCCAGACCGGCTGGGATCTCCCGCGTGCTCGGCGACCCGGAGCAGGTGCTGGAGCTGTCGGACGGCCCCGACCGCACCCTGGTCCTGCTCGGCGACACCGGCTCCCCGGCGCGGGCCCGCGCCGCCCAGGCCGGGGCGGCCGCACGCGGCTGGCCGGTCGTGGCCGAGCCCTTCGGGCGCTTCGGCGGGGACGAGGCGGTCCCCGGGGGCGTCCACCTGCTGGCCGACGAGACCTTCCTCGCCGAGCACGCCCCGGAGCGGGTCCTCGTGGTCGGGCGGCTGACCCTCCACCGGGCGGCCGGGGCCCTCCTCCGCCGGCCGGGGGCCCGTGTCGAGGTGGTCACCGATGCGGCCACCTGGCCGGACCCCGGGCACCGGGCCGAGCGGGTGCACCCGTGGCGCTGGGCGGGATGCGGGGCCGACGGCAACGCCCCGACCCCCGCCCGCGGCGATGCCGCCCCCGACGGCCACGGTCCCTCCTCCGCCTGGGCCCGTGCCTGGCGCGAGGCCGGGGAGCGGGCGCTGCAGCAGCGGGGGAGCACCTCCCCCCGCTCCGGGCTGACGTCCGCCTCGACGGCCGCCGTGGTGGCCGAGCACGCGCGGGGGTTGCTCTTCCTCGGCAGCTCCCGGGCCCCGCGCTCGCTGGACCTCGGGCTCGGGACGCCGGGTGGGGGCGTCGCGGGCATCGTCGGCAACCGCGGGCTGGCCGGCATCGACGGCTGCCTCTCCACCGCGGCCGGGTGGGCCTTCACCCACGGCCCCACCACCGCGCTGGTCGGGGACCTCACCTTCCTGCACGACGTGAACGCCCTGGCCGTCGGACCCGACGAGCCCCGCCCCGACCTCACGGTGGTGGTCCTCTCCGACGACGGGGGAGCCATCTTCGGCGATCTCGAGTACGGCCGGCCCGAGCAGCTGGACGCCTTCGGCCCCGACACCCTCCGGCGGGTCTTCACCACCCCGACCGGCGCGCGGGTCGGGCAGCTCGCCGCCGGGTTCGGGGTCCCCTGCGAGCGGGTCACCGACCCGGACGAGCTGCGGGCCGTCCTCGCCGAGACCCCGGCTGGCCTGCGGGTCGTCGAGGCGGTCCTGGCCGGCTGACCCGCCGGGTCAGTCCGTGCCGAGGGCCCAGCGCATCGGGGCGAGCTTGGCGCCGGTCTCCACCCACTCGGTGCGGGGGTCGGAGTCGGCCATGATCCCGCCGCCGGCCCAGAGGCGGAGGGTGGCCGGGTCCTCCTCGAGCACCCGGCCGCAGCGCAGGGCCAGCCCCATGTCCCCGTCGCCCGCGGCGTCCACCCAGCCCACCGGGGCGGCGTAGCGATCCCGGTCGCGTCCCTCCAGCTCGGTGATGAGCTCCAGGGCGGCCTCCCGGGGCGTGCCCCCGACCGCTGCGGAGGGGTGCAGCGCCCCGGCCAGCTCCAGCACCGTGGTGCCCGGCCGCACCCGGCCGTCCACGTCGCTGGAGAGGTGGAAGACGTTGGGCAGCGGGAGCACGGAGGGCGTGCCCGGCGCTTCCACGGTCGTGCACAGCGGGGCGAGCCGCTCCACCACGGACTCCACGGCGAAGGCGTGCTCGGCCAGGTCCTTCGTGCTGTGGAGCAGGCCGTCGGCGACCCGCTGGTCCTGCCCGGCGCCCGCTTCCCGGGGGATGGTCCCGGCCAGCACCCGGCTGAAGACCCGGCCGCCGTCGAGGCGCACGAGCATCTCGGGCGTCGCGCCCACCAGCCCGTCCACGGCGAAGGTCCACGTGTCGGGATACCCGGCGGCGAAGCGCTGCAGCAGCCACCGGAGGTCGAGCGGCTCGGCGGCGGTGGCGAGCACGTCGCGGGCCAGCACCACCTTCTCGGCCCGTCCGCCCCGCACGGCGTCGATGCCTGCGGCGACGACCTCCTCCCAGCCCTCGTCCGGGGTGAGTCCCGGGGCCTCCCGCAGCCCCCGCGGGGCGACCGGCGGGGTGCCCTCCCGGGGCAGGGCATCGGCTCCCGTGGCTCCCGTGGTGCCGGTGGACGGGACGTCCTCCGACACCACGCCGGGGGAGAGCTGCTCGATGCGGGTCACCCACGCCACCCCCTCGTGCACCCCGACGACGGTCCGGGGCACAACGAGCGTCGAGCCGGCCGGGGAGTCGTCGCTGAACGCCGCCGAGACCCAGGCCACGAGCCCGGCACCCCGAGGTGCCCCCGCGGACCCCTCGTCGGTGGAGGCGTCGGTCACCTCCCGCCATCGGTCGGCCAGCTCCGCCCAGCGCCCCGGTCCGGTGGCGCTCAGCTCCAGGGCGCGCCCCCAGCCGACCATGCCCTCGCCCCCGCGCACCCAGGCGACGAGCTCCGTGGCCGGGCCGTGGGGCAGCAGCCGGACGAGGTCGATCTCGTCGGCGGGGTGGAGGCTGGTCACCGCCCGCAGCGCCGGCTCGCCCGAGGTGGGCGGGAGAGCCGGCGTCGAGGGTGGGGTCGAGGGCTGCGTCGGGTGGCTCATCGGGGCCGAGAGTAGCCACCCTCTCCGCGCCAGCGACCGGGTGGGAGACTGGACCCCATGAGTCGCGCCAGCCTCGCCAAGGACCCCTCGCACGTCTCGTCGATGTTCGACGAGGTGGCTGCCCGGTACGACCTGACGAACGACGTGCTCTCCGGTGGTCAGTCGCGCCTGTGGCGCCGGGCCGTGACCCGGGAGATCGCCCCGCGTCCCGGCATGCGGATCCTCGACCTGGGTGCCGGCACCGGTACCTCCAGCGAGCCGCTGGCCGACGCCGGCGCCGACGTGGTGCCCGCCGACTTCTCCGAGGGCATGCTCGCCGAGGGGCGCCGCCGCCGCCCGGACCTGCCCTTCACCCACGCCGACGCGATGGACCTGCCCTTCGAGGACGCCTCCTTCGACGTCGTGACCATCAGCTTCGCCCTGCGCAACGTCGCCGACCCCGCGGTGGCCCTGCGCGAGATGGCCCGGGTCACCCGCCGGGGCGGCCGCCTGGTGCTCTGCGAGTTCTCGACGCCGACCAACCCGACCTTCCGGAAGGCCTACGACGCCTACCTCACCCGGGCCCTGCCCCGCGTGGCCGGCGTGGTCTCCTCCAACCCCGAGAGCTACGACTACCTGGCCGAGTCCATCACCGCCTGGCCCGACCAGGAGGGCGTCCGCGCCCTCGTGGAGGGTGCCGGGTGGTCGGAGGTGCACCACCGGAACCTGACCGGTGGCATCGTCGCGTTGCACACCGCGCGCCGCCGCGGGTGATACTGAGCACTCGGCGGTGGGGTCCGGCGACCGGGCCCCGTCGACCATGAACCATCCCCCCGAGTCCCAGCGAGGTCCCACCGTGGAGAACACCTGCCCCGATGCCGCCCGCGGCGTCGAGACCGGCCTGGAGCAGGTCGACGTACTGCTGCAGGACGTGGTGTCCCACGACGACCCCTTCATCGCCGAGGCCTCGGCGCACCTGCTGAACGCCGGCGGCAAGCGCTTCCGCCCGCAGCTCACCTTGCTCGTGGCGCACCTGGGGCGGGGTGTCACCCCGGAGGTGGTGCAGGCGGCCGCCGCCGTCGAGCTGGTCCACCTCGCCTCGCTGTACCACGACGACGTCATGGACGAGGCCGACCTGCGGCGCGGTGTCGCGAGTGCCAACGCCCGCTTCGGCACGGGTACCGCCGTCGTCGTGGGGGACCTGCTCTTCGGACGCTCCTCCGAGCTCGTCTCCCACCTGGGACCCGAGGCGGTCCGGCTGCAGGCCCAGACCTTCGTCCGGCTCTGTGCGGGCCAGATCCGCGACGACCGTCCGGTGCCGGAGGGTGTCGACCCGGTGGAGTACCTGCTGGGTGTGCTGGGTGACAAGACCGGCATCCTCGTCTCGACCGCGGCTCGTTACGGGGCGATGTTCTCCGGCTGCGACGACGCGACGATCGAGCTCGTCGGGGAGTACGGGCAGCGTCTCGGTGTGGTCTTCCAGCTGGCCGACGACCTGCTCGACGTCGCCGCGGAGGCCGAGACCTCCGGGAAGACCCCGGGTACCGACCTGCGCGAGGGGAAGGCGACCCTCCCGGTGCTCTTCGCCCGTCGAAGCACGGACCCGGAGGGGGCCCGCCTGCGCGAGCTGCTGGCCGGGCCGGTGGCCGAGGAGGACCTGGACGAGGCGCTGGAGCTGCTGCGCGCTCACCCGGCCATGGCCGAGGCCCGGGCGTACACCCAGGAGTACGCCCGGCGCACGATCGAGCTGCTGGAGCCCCTCGGTGAGGGCGAGGTGCCCGAGGCGCTGCGTGATCTCGTCCACGCGGTGGCCGACCGCGTGGTGTGACACCCGCACGACGCAGAAGGGGGCGCGCCTGCGGGCGCGCCCCCTTCTGCGTTCCTCCCCGGGATGCCCGGAGGCCCCGCCCCCACGAGGGGACGGGGCCTCCGGTGTCGGACCGGGGGGTCAGCGGAGCATGCCGCCGACCTGGGCCTGGGCCTGGGTGAAGGCCGAGGAGTTGGTGACACCGGTGTCGATGACCGGGCCGCCACCCTGGCGCTTCACCTCGACGACGCCCGGGCGCGGCTGGCCGAGACCGTCGTAGGGGAACTTCGAGACCGGGTTGGCCGGGGAGGCGTCGTCGACCTCGCCCGGGTGCTGGACGGCGATGAACACCGAGGTGCCGTCGTAACCGATCCAGGGGCCGCAGCACTCGGCGCCGGCGGGCACCGAGAGGAACTGCTGCAGCTTGCCGCGGTCCTCGCCGTCCACCGGCATGATGTAGAGCGCGTCGCAGTGGCCCAGGGTGCCGGGCATGCCGTCGGTGGCGATCCACAGGTTGCCCTTGGAGTCGAAGGCCACGTTGTCCGGGCAGGAGATCGGGGCGACCTGCGACTTGTCGTAGCCCGCGAAGTAGGTGTCCGGGTCGTTGGGGTCACCGGCGATGAGCACCAGGGCCCACTGGAACTCGGTGGCGGTGTGGTCGCCGCCGGCCTCGGCGATCTCGACGATGTGGCCGTGCTTGTTCTCGGCGCGCGGGTTCGGCTCGTCGATCTCGGAGGGGGAGCGCTTGGAGTTGTTGGTCATGGCGGCGTAGATGCGGCCGTTGACCGGGTTCGGCTCCACGTCCTCCGGGCGGTCCATCTTCGTGGCGCCGACCTTGTCGGCGGCCATGCGGGTGAAGATGAGGACCTCGGCCACGGACATGCCGTCGACCATGGACTTGCCGTCCTTGACCAGCGGCTTCCAGACACCGGTGCCGTCGCAGACGCCGTCCTCGAAGCCGTCACCGGTGAAGGTGGCGACGTAGAGGTCACCCTCGGAGAGGAGGGTCATGTTGTGCTTCTTGTCGCCCTCGACGTACTTGTCCTTCGAGACGAACTTGTAGACGTACTCGAAGCGCTCGTCGTCACCCATGTAGGTCACGGCGTGGCCGTCGGCGGCGATGATGGTGTTGCCGCCCTCGTGCTTGAAGCGACCCAGGGCGGTGTGCTTCACCGGGGTGGAGGTCGGGTCGGCCGGGTCGATCTCGACGATGTAGCCGAAGCGGTGGGTCTCGTTGGGCTCGGCGGCCATGGAGAAGCGGTCCTCGACCTTCTCCCACTGGAAGCGGCCCTCCTCGCCCATGCCGTAGCGCTCGATCTCCTCGGCCATCTCGGCCGGGGCGCCGGCGGAGGCGAAGTAGCCGTGCCAGTTCTCCTCGCCGGAGATGATGGTGCCCCAGGGGGTCAGGCCACCGGCGCAGTTGTTGTTGGTGCCGTAGGCGACGGTGCCGGTCGGGTCGGCGGACGTCTTCATGAGCTCGTGGCCGGCGGCCGGGCCGGAGATGGCGAACTCGGTGTGCATGTGGATGCGGCGGTTCACCGGGGAGCTCAGGTCGTGCTCGTAGAACGAGTCGGCGTCCTTGCGCTTCAGGCCGATGATGGTCAGGCCGTGGGCGGCCATGGTGACCTTGATCTGCTCGTCGGTCATGTCCTCGCCGTCGGCGACGGACTGCCACATGAGCTCGGGGTTCACGTACTCGTTGTTGAAGCCGAGGATGGCGGTGTTGTCACCGGTCGGGATGACGGTGACGAAGTCGGCGTTGTAGCCGACCTGCTCCTTCTGGGCGGCCTCGGTCTGGTTCTCGAAGTCGAGCTCGGGGGCGCCGGCCTTCAGCGGCTGGCCCCAGTAGGAGGTGGCGTTCCACTCGAAGCCGGCGGGCACCTTCACGGCGTCCACGTCTGCCGGGGTCGGGGCGATGCCCTCGAAGCCCAGGATCTCGGCACCCTCGGCCTGCACGTTGGCGGCGCGGGCGGACGGCATGTTGGCGGTGCCCGCGGCAGCGGCGGCCGCGAGACCCAGGCCACCGGCGACGAGCACGGAACGACGCGAGGCACCCTCGGCGACGACGTCACCGAAGTAGGCGTTGTCGGACGGGTTCGGGACCGGCTGCGAGCACTGGTCGGCGCAGCGGTACTTGCAGGTCATGGCCGAACGGCCGCCGGTCAGCGGCTGGTTGAGGATCGGCAGGAAACGGCGCTTCTCGTTGCGCATGGGGTCCTCCGCAGGGGTTCGAGTGGTGGTGGTGCGGCACACGGGACAGGCCGCCTCTCGAACCTAGGGGCACGAGGTGGCCCGTCGGTGGTGTGGAGGTGAACGCCGGGTGTCCACCACGTGGCCGTCCGGGGTACCGGTGCCTCAGGAGCCCGAGCTTCCCCCGGCGGCTCGGGCGAGCCGGTCGTGGCGCCGCCGCTGTCCGGCGGCACGCACCATGTCGACCACCAGCAGGGCCAGGGCGATCCACACCAGGGTGAAGCCGGCCCAGCGGCTGGCCGGCATCGTCTCGCCCATGAGCAGGACCCCGACCAGCAGTTGGAGGACCGGGGTGAGGAACTGCAGCATCCCGATGGTCACGAGGGTCACCCGGGAGGCGGCAGCGGCGAAGAGCAGGAGGGGGATCGCGGTGGCCACGCCGGCCGAGACCAGCCAGAGCGCGTGCCCCCAGCCGTGCCCGGCGAAGGTCTGGTGGGTCGTCGTCGAGCCGGGGGGCGAGAGGGCCAGCCAGGTCAGGATCCCCAGGGCGATCGGCAGCAGCGCGATCGTCTCGGCGGTCAGGGACTGCAGGGCCGAGACGCTCGCCCCCACCCGCTTCTTGAGCAGGCCGTAGGTGGCGAAGCTCAGGGCCAGCGCCAGCGAGATCCACGGCGGCTCGCCGTAGTCGAGGGTCAGGTAGGCCGCGGCGACGCCGGCGATGCCGACGGCCAGCCACTGCAGCGGGCGCAGCCGCTCCCGCAGGAGCACGACCCCCAGCACGATGGTCGCCAGCGGGTTGAGGAAGTAGCCCAGGGCGGCCTCGGTGACGTGGCCGGTGGTCACCGCGGCCACGTAGACCGTCCAGTTCACGCCGATGGTCAGGCCCGCCGCCGCCATGAGCCAGGCCCGCCGCCGGTCCCGCGCCAGCTCGGCGAGGTCCCCCAGCCGGCCGAGGGCCATGAGCACCACGAGACAGAAGAGGAGGGACCACACCACGCGGTGGCCGAGGATCTCCCAGGGGCCGGCCGGCGCCAGCATCATGAAGTACAGCGGGAAGGCGCCCCAGAGGAGGTAGGCGAGGAAGCCGAAGACCACACCGGGGCTCTGCTGCGGGTTCATGCGTGACGCTCCTGTCGTTCGCGGCGCAGGTCCAGGACGCTGAGGGCGGTGGCCGCCAGGGTGAGGGCCACGATGGTCAGCAGGGTGGCACGGAAGGCGTCCGTCCAGCCGGCCTCGGCCCCCACGAGCGCGAAGAGCACGCCCGGTACCAGGGCGGTTCCCACCGCGGTGCCGAGACGCTGCCCCAGGGACATGAGTCCGCCGGCCACGCCGCCCTGCCGGCTGTCCATCGCCTGCAGGGTGAGGGTGGTGTTCGGGCTCACGACCGACCCCTGACCGAGGCCGATGAGGAGGGTGGAGAGGCAGACCGTCCACCAGGGGAGCTGCCCGGACTCGATGAGCGGGACGAGGAGCACCAGCAGGAGGAGGGCGGTGATCACCACGAGGAAACCCCCGATCACCAGCCGTCGCCCCATCCGCAGGACGTGCCGTCCTGCGACCTGGGCGGAGAAGCCGGAACCCACCGAGGCCGGGAGCAGGGCCAGCGCGGCGGCCAGCGCACCGTGCCCCAGGTGCATCTGGAGCCACAGGGGGATCACCAGGAAGATGCTCGTGGCCCCCAGGAAGTGGATGGAGACGATCGCGATGCCGTTGCGGAAGGCCCGGCTCCGGAACATGTCCAGGTCCACGACCGGGTGCCCGCCCCGCCGGCGGTAGCGGCGCTCCCAGAGGACGAAGGAGCCGGTCAGCGCGGCCGCCGGGAGCAGGAGCCACCAGCTGGACCCGGAACGCTCCACGAACGGCCACATGAACGCCAGCGTGCTCAGGGCGAGCAGGACGGTCCCGACCGGGTCGATGTCCGGGAACCCGCCGGTGCGCACCCGGTCCTCGGGCACCCATCGGCGGGCGAGGGCGAGGGTCACGAGGCCCAGGGGCACGTTGAGGGCGAACATCCACCGCCAGCCCAGCTCGTCCCCGAGGAGCTGGATGAGCAGCCCGCCCACGACCGGCCCGAAGGCGGTGGCCAGGGCCACGGTGGTGGCCATCGTGGCGAAGGCCCGGGCCCGGGCCTGACCGCGGAAGTGGGCCTGGATGAGGCCGATCGTCTGCGGGTTGATGAGTCCGGAGCCCAGCCCCTGCAGGAGGCGTGCCGCGTTGAGCAGCTCGACCGTCGGGGCCAGGGCGGCACCCAGCGAGCCGAGGGTGAACACCGCCACGCCCAGCTGGAAGAGGGGGCGCCGTCCCATGAGGTCACCGAGGCGGCCGGCGGGGACCAGGAACACGCCGAAGGCCAGCGCGTACCCGGAGACGACCCACTGCAGGGCGCTGTCGTCGGCCTCCAGGGAGTGCCCGATCGGGGCCAGGGCGACGTTGACCACCGAGACGGCCAGCAGGGCCATGAAGAGGGGGACGAGCAGGACCGCCAGGAGGCGACCGTCGGCGCGCGCGTCCGCGGCCGGGGGCGCGGGGGCGGGCGAGGTCGTCACCGCCGCAGTCTAGGACCGGTGCTCCGGGAGGTGCCCGAGCGCTCCCGGAACCCCCGGGGGAGTGTCATGATGCAGGTCATGCGCTCGCACTTCAACGGACTCAAGACAGTCCTGCTCTTCTCCCTCATCTGGGCCCTGCTGCTCGGCATGGGAGCGGTCGTCGGGGGTGGCCGCTACATCTGGTTCTTCGCCCTGCTGAGTGTCGTGACGACCTTCTGGAGCTACTGGAACTCCGACAAGCTGGCGATCCGGTCGATGCGGGCGCGCGAGGTCTCCCCGGTGGAGGCCCCGGCGATGTACCGGATCGTGCACGAGCTCTCCACCGCCGCCGGACAGCCGATGCCGCGCCTCTACGTCTCGCCCACCAGCGCGCCCAACGCCTTCGCCACCGGGCGCAACCCGCGGAACGCGGCGGTCTGCTGCACCACCGGCATCCTCGAGCTGCTCGACGAGCGCGAGCTGCGCGGGGTGCTGGGCCACGAGCTGATGCACGTCTACAACCGCGACATCCTCACCTCGTCGGTGGCCGCGGCGATCGCCGGTGTCATCACCTCGGTGGCGCAGATGCTCATGTTCTTCGGGGGCGGCAACCAGGAGCGGCCGAACCCGCTGGTCATGCTGGCGATGGTCTTCCTCGCCCCGGTCGCCGCCAGCGTCATCCAGCTGGCCATCGGGCGGACCCGCGAGTACGACGCCGACGAGGACGGGGCTGCCCTCACCGGGGACCCGCTGGCCCTGGCCAGCGCCCTGCGGAAGATCGAGTCAGGCGTCCGGGCCCGCCCGCTGCGACCGGAGCCGCAGGTGGAGACGGTGAGCCACATGATGATCGCCAACCCCTTCCGGGCCGGGGACGTCTCGCAGCTCTTCTCCACCCACCCCTCGACCGACGCCCGCGTGGCCCGGCTCGAGGCGCAGGCCCGGGCCCTCGGTCACCTCTGAGCGGCTGCGCCGCCCCCCGTCCCGGGCATGATCACCGTGCCACGGGTGACGGGGGCCGGTACCGGGGTGCAGGATGGGGCGCATGCCGCTGACCCGTGACGAAGCCATCGCCCGTGCAGACCTCATCGACGTGGAGTCGATGCGGGTCGAGCTGGACCTGACGACCGACAGCGCGACCTTCGAGTCGCTCACCGAGATCGTCTTCCACGCCTCCTCGGCCACGCCCACCTTCGTGGACCTCAAGGCCGTCGACGTCCACGAGGTCGAGCTCGACGACGAGGTGCTCGACCCGGCCCTGGCGGCCGACGGCCGGCTGCCGATCACCCCGCGCGAGGGACGCAACACCCTCGTCGTCCGCGCGACGATGCCCTTCAGCAACGACGGGCAGGGGCTCCACCGCTCGGTGGACCCGGCCGACCAGGCCGAGTACGTCTACGGGCACCTCTTCCTCGACGCGGCACCGAAGGTCTTCGCCTGCTTCGACCAGCCGGACCTCAAGGCGCCCTACGACGTGAGCGTCCGGGTTCCGGAGGAGTGGGTCGTCACCGGCAACGGCGACCCGGTCCACGAGGGGGACGGCCAGTGGCGGCTGGCCACCACCAAGCCGCTCTCGACCTACTTCGTCACCGTGTGCGCCGGGCCGTACGTCTCGCGGACGGACGCCTGGACCGGCCCGGAGGGCCAGCGGGTGCCGCTGGTGATCCACGGGCGCGCCTCGCTGGAGGCCGAGCTCGACGCGCAGGCGCCGCAGATGTTCGAGATCACCCGGCAGTGCATGAGCTACTTCCACGAGCTCTTCGGCATCGACTACCCCTTCGGCGAGTACCACCAGGTCTTCGTGCCGGAGTTCAACGCCGGGGCGATGGAGAACCCCGGCTGCGTGACCTTCCGCGACCAGTACCTCTTCCGCGGGGCCATCAGCCGGGCCAGCCTGCTGAGCCGCTCGAACACCATCGCCCACGAGATGGCCCACATGTGGTTCGGGGACCTCGTGACCCCGGTGTGGTGGGACGACCTGTGGCTCAACGAGTCCTTCGCCGAGTACATGGCGCACCGGGCGCTGGTGGACGCCACCGAGTTCACCGAGGCCTGGGTGGACTTCGGCATCGCCCGCAAGCCGTGGGGGTACGCGGCCGAGCGCTCGCCCTCGACCCACCCGGTGGCCGGGGCGCCCGCGCCGGACGGTGACACCGCCCTGCAGAACTTCGACGGCATCAGCTATGCCAAGGGGGCCTCCGCGCTGCGGCAGCTCATCGCGTGGATGGGGGACGAGGCCTTCGTGGCCGGCGTCCGCGACCACCTGACCCGGCACTCCTACGGCAACGCCACGCTGGCCGACTTCCTGGGCTCGATGGCGGCGGCCTCGGGCCGGGACGTGGACGCCTGGGCGGCGGCCTGGCTGGAGACGGCGGGGCTGGACCGGCTCTCGGTGGAGCTCACGACCACCGACGACGCCGAGGGGATGCCGGTCGTCGAGACCGCCACCCTGGTGCGCGAACAGCCGCAGGGTGTCGAGGGGGAGGCGCCGAACCGGCCGCACGCGCTGACCGTGACGGGTTGGACCGACGGCGACCGGGCCTGGTCGGTGGACGTGGAGGTCGAGGGGGACCGGACCGAGCTGCCGGAGCTCGTGGGGCGGCCGGTGCCCCGGCTGGTGGTGCCCAACGCGGCCGACACCACCTGGGCGACGGCCGTCCTCGACGAGGACTCGCTCCGCACGTTGCCGACCCAGCTGCCGCAGGTGACCGACCCGGGCACCCGGGCGATGCTCTGGGCCGCGGTGGTCGACGCGGTCGCCGAGGCACGGATGGACCCGCGTCAGCAGGTCGCCCTCTTCGCCGAGGCCTTCCCGGTGGAGACCGACGCCTCGATCCTCACCCTGAGCAGCATGTACACGCTGCGCACGATCGGGCGCATGGTCCCGGTCACCGACCGCCGGTCCCGGGAGGCAGCCGTGGAGCAGGCCGCCCGTGCGCGGCTGGACTCGGCCGAGGAGGGCAGCTCGACGGCCTGGCTGGCGGCGCGCACGATCGCGCAGGTGGCCATCGAGGCGGAGGCGATCCGCCCCTGGGCCCGTGGCGCGGAGCTCCCGGCGGGGCTGGAGGAGGACGACGACTTCCGCTGGCTGGCGGTGCGCCGCCTGGCCGAGCTGGGCGCCCTCGACGGGGAGCTGGAGCTGATGGCCGAGCACGACGGATCGCTGAGTGGCCGCCTGGCCGCCCTGCAGGCACGGGCCGCCCAGCCGGACACCGAGA
Organism: Kytococcus aerolatus; assembly: GCF_900187395.1. Lineage (GTDB taxonomy): Bacteria > Actinomycetota > Actinomycetes > Actinomycetales > Dermatophilaceae > Kytococcus > Kytococcus aerolatus. The sequence continues at coordinate 859,526 of NZ_FYEZ01000001.1, read as the reverse complement.
GCAAGGACTGGGCCTGGGGCGAGCTGGCCGGGCGGGAGTCGGGCCGCTCCAACTACGAGCGCAACAGCCTCGCGCAGGGCTTCTGGGCCTCCGGTGGGGCCGAGCTCCTGGCGCCCTACGTGGAGCGCTACCTCCAGGAGATCCCGGCGCTCTCCGGGGTCCTCGGCGAGGACGCGCTGGCCCGGGTGGCGCAGCTGGCCTTCCCGCTGCAGGTCCCCACCGCGGCCACCGCCGAGGCGGTCGACGCGGTGCTGGCCGGTGACACCGTCTCCCCGGCCGTCCGCCGCAGCATGGTCGACCAGCGCTCGGTGCTGGGGGAGATCCTGCGCTCGCAGCAGGTGTACGGCGCATGAGCACCCCGGCGAAGGGGATGGGCGGGGCGTTGGCGCGGGCTGGCGTCATGGCCGTGGCGCTGCCCGGCGAGATCGCGCAGGCGATCGCCCACCGCACAGCGGCGCAGGAGCCGCAGGGAGCCGGGCGGCTGGGGATGATCGTCCTCGGGCGCCCGAGCGCGCGTGGCGGGAAGGTCCACGGGCTGCAGCACCAGCGCTGCCTCAACGCGGTGCGGACCGCGGCCGCGCACCCCGGTCCGGTGCGGGCCGTCTTCACCGGCTGGGCCGGGAGCACGGCGACGGAGTGTGACCGATCGGAGGCGGCGGTGATGGCCGAGCACGCGCAGCGGCTCGGCCTGCGGGCCGACGAGGTGCTCCTGGAGGAGACGGCCTCCACGACCTTCGAGAACGTGCGCAACAGCCTGCCGCTGGTGGGGGACTGCGACGAGATCGCGCTCGTGAGCGACGCCTTCCACGGGCTGCGGGCCCGTCGTCACGTCCAGCAGCTGCGGCCTGACCTGGCCGAGCGCCTCGTGCGGGCCGACGACCACCGGTGGTTCGAGTACCCCGGGCCGGCGCTGCGTTCGGCGGTGTTCGAGGTGGGGATGGGCCTGAAGTACGGGTTCACCGACCCCGGGGTGCCGGCCTCCCGCATCGCCGGGACGCCGACGGACTGAGCCGTCGGGCGAGGCGAAGCGAGGGCCCCGGGCGATCACCCGGGGCCCTCGCACGTACCCGCGCTGCTCGGTGCCTCAGCGGTAGTTGGTGAACTGCAGCGCCGCGTCGATGTCCTCGTTGGCCTTCAGCGCCCGCTGCACGGCCTGCAGGTCGTCGCGGCTCTTGGAGCTCACCCGCAGCTCGTCACCCTGGATGACCGGCTTGACGGACTTGCCGAACTCGTCGCGGATCTGCTTGGCGATCTTCTTGGCGGTCTCCTGGCTCAGGCCCTCCTTGAGCACGCCGTCCAGGCGGTACTCCTTGCCGGAGGCCTTCGGGGTGGCCTCCTCGCCGAAGTCCACCGACTTCAGCGAGACGCCCCGCTTCACGAGCTTGGTCTGCAGCACGTCGAGGACGGCCAGGCAGCGCTCCTCGGAGCTGGCCTTCAGGGTGAGGGAGTCGCCGTTGAGCTCCACCGACGCGCCGACGTTGCGGAAGTCGAAGCGGGTGTTGATCTCCTTGGCGGCCTGGTTCACCGCGTTGGCGACCTCCTGGCGGTCGACCTTGCTCACGACGTCGAACGAGGACTCGCTGGCCATGTGTGCTCCTGGTGTCTCGAGGTGGTCCGGATTCCGCCCGGCGTGGGGCCCGGAGGCGGCCGGTTTGTCCGATCAAGGGTAGGCCGCGTAGTATCCAGCCCGCAGTTTGGCAGGTTGTCCGAGCGGCCAATGGAAGCGGACTGTAAATCCGTCGGCGAAAGCCTACGCAGGTTCGAATCCTGCACCTGCCACCGCATCGGCCCCCGGGAGCACGGCTCCCGGGGGCCGACCCATACCCGTGGGGGAGACCGGTGGGGTGCCCCCGTGACGTGCGCAAAGGAGCGCTATGGCCACCGTCGCCAGCCCGTCGGAGTCCCAGCCGTCCCTCGCCGACCGCCTCGGCGGCCTGTCGTTCAACCGCCAGCACCGCAAGCTGGTGACCGGGTCCGGCCTCGGCTGGGCCCTGGACGCGATGGACGTCGGGCTCATCTCCTTCGTCATGGCCGCCCTCGCCGCCGACTGGGGCCTCACCAAGGGGGAGCTCTCCTGGGTGGCCTCGATCGGGTTCCTGGGCATGGCGATCGGCGCCACCTTCGGCGGCCTGCTGGCCGACCGGCTCGGTCGCCGCAACGTCTTCGCCCTCACCCTGCTCGTCTACGGCCTGGCGACGGGCGCCAGCGCGCTCTCGTGGTCGCTCGGGGCGCTGCTGGCCTTCCGCTTCCTGGTGGGCCTGGGGCTGGGGGCCGAGCTGCCCGTGGCCTCCACCCTCGTCTCCGAGCTGTCGCCGACCCGGATCCGTGGCCGCATGGTCGTGGCGCTGGAGTCCTTCTGGGCGGTCGGGTGGATCCTCGCCGCGTGCGTCGGCTACTTCGTCGTCCCCGAGCTCGGGTGGCGCTGGGCGCTGGCGCTCGGGGCGGTGCCGGCCGTCTACGCGGCGGTGGTGCGCTTCGGGCTGCCGGAGTCGCCGCTGTGGCTCGCCTCCCGCGGGCGGCACGCGGAGGCGGAGAGCGTCGTCCGGCGCTTCGAGAAGGCCTCCGGGCGGGCTCCCGGTGGGGTCCCGGCGGAGGGGCTCCCGTCCGCCGCGGCCGGTGCTGGGGCGGCGGACCCGGTGCTGGTCACCGAGCCGGGGGCAGCGCCCGAGGGGGTCTGGTCGACGGGTCTGGCCCGCCGCACCACCGGCATCTGGGCCATCTGGTTCCTCGTGAACTTCTCGTACTACGGCGCCTTCATCTGGCTGCCCACGCTCATGGTGGACCGCGGCTTCGGAGAGGTGAAGTCCTTCGGCTACGTGCTCCTCATGACCCTCGCCCAGCTGCCGGGCTACCTGGTGGCCGCCGTGCTCATCGAGTGGTGGGGGCGGCGCGCCACCCTGGCCACCTTCCTCGTCGGCTCGGCCGCCTCGGCCGCGGTCTTCGGGATGGCGGACTCGCTGCCGGTGCTGCTCACGGCCGGCGCTGCCCTGTCCTTCTTCAACCTCGGTGCCTGGGGTGCCCTCTACGCGGTGACCCCGGAGATCTACCCGACCCGGCTGCGTGGGGCCGGCGCGGGCTCGGCCGCCGGCTTCGGGCGGATCGCGAGCATTATCGCCCCGCTGCTCGTCCCGGTGCTGCTCCCGCGCGTCGGAGCGGTCGGGCTGTTCGCGGTCTACGCCGCGGCCTTCGTGCTCGCCGCCGCGGCCACCGCGCTGCTGCCCGACCGCGCGGGGGAGGCGCTGGATGCCTGAGGTGGCGTGCCGGACCCCGGCCCGTTGTCTTACCGTGGGGGAATGACGCAGACCGTGAATCCCGTGACCCTCCCCTCCGACGAGACGTCCACCGACCCCCAGTGGTACATCGACCTGGAGGACAAGCACGCGGCCCACAACTACGGCCCCCTGCCGGTCGTCCTGGCCCAGGGTGAGAACGCCACCGTCACCGACGTGGCCGGCAAGACCTACGTGGACGCCCTCGCCGGCTACTCGGCCCTGAACTTCGGCCACGGCAACGAGCGCCTCATCCAGGTCGCCCAGGAGCAGCTGGCGTCCATGACGCTCACCTCCCGTGCCTTCTACTCGGACCAGCTCGGCCCCTACGCCCGTGACCTCACCACCCTCATCGGCAAGGACATGATGCTGCCGATGAACACCGGTGCCGAGGCCGTCGAGACCGCCATCAAGCTGGCCCGCAAGTGGGGCGCCGAGGTCAAGGGCGTCGAGAATGGCAAGCAGGAGATCATCGTCATGGAGGGCAACTTCCACGGCCGCACCTCCACGATCGTCTCCTTCTCCACCGACGAGGAGGCCCGCGCCGGCTACGGCCCGTACACCGCCGGCTTCACGATCGTCGAGTACGGCAACGCCCAGGCGATCCGCGACGCCATCACCGAGAACACCGTGGCCGTCCTCCTGGAGCCGATCCAGGGTGAGGGCGGCGTCGTGATCCCGCCGGAGGGCTTCCTCGCCGAGGTCCGCGAGATCACCCGCGAGCAGAACATCCTCATGATGGCCGACGAGATCCAGTCCGGCCTGGGCCGCACCGGCACCACGCTGGCCTGCCACTACGAGGGCGTGGACGCCGACGTGTACACCCTCGGCAAGGCGCTCGGCGGCGGCATCGTGCCGGTCTCGGCGGTGCTGGCCGACGAGGACGTCATGAAGGTCTTCACCAAGGGCACCCACGGCTCCACCTTCGGCGGTAACCCGCTGGCCAACGCCGTCGCCCACGAGGTCGTGAAGATGCTCGCCTCCGGCGAGTTCCAGAACGCGGCCCAAGAGCGAGGCAAGCAGCTGGCCGAGGGGCTCGAGGCCCTCGTCGGCGAGGGCCTGGTGGCCGTCCGCGTCCGTGGCCTGTGGGCCGGTCTGGACATCGACACCAGCCTCATGACCGGCCGGGAGGCCTGCGAGAAGCTCATGGCCGAGGGCGTCCTGGCCAAGGACACCCACGGCTCCACCATCCGTCTGGCCCCGCCGCTGACGGCGACCGAGGCGGACATCGAGGAGATCCTGCGCGCCCTGCGCGCGGTCCTCGGCGTCGACGCCTGAGGGGCCCGCAGAGCTCGCCCGCGCGGAACTGACGGGCGATGAGCATGCCGGAGGGGCGGAACCACCACGGTGGTTCCGCCCCTCCGGCATGCTCGGCCGCGGGAGGGCCGCGCCCGGGCTCAGGTGAGCGAGAGGAAGAGCTTCTCCATCTGCTCCACGGTGAGGCGGGGGCGTCCCTCGCTGTCCTGCTCGGTGCCCGTCGTGGACTCGTCCTCGGTGGGCTCGTCCAGCAGGCAGTGGCGCATCCCGGTGGCCACGAGGCTGAAGCCGGCGCGGTCCAGGGCCTTCGAGGCGGCGGCGAGCTGGGTCATGACGTCCCGGCAGTCGCTCTCCTCCTCGAGCATGCGGATGACGGCGTCCAGCTGGCCGCGGGCGCGGCGGAGGCGGTTGAGGGTGGAGGCGGTCTCCTCGTGGGGCAGGTGCACGGGTTCTCCGAACGCTGGGGGGCAGGGGCGGGGCTCTCAGGTGATCCCGCAGGCCTCCCATCGTATACCCCCACCCCTATTTGCGCTGGATACCCCCGGGGGTTTAGTGTGGAGGAGTTGAGGCCCTCGCACAGAATGACTGACCATGCAGATCGAGATCATCGAGACACCCTCCCTGGGTGACCGCTCCTACCTCGTCCACGACGGCGAGGTGGCCCTGGTCATCGACCCGCAGCGCGACATCGACCGCGTCCTCGCCGTGGCCGGGCGGGCCGGCGTGCGCATCACGGACGTCGCCGAGACCCACATCCACAACGACTACGTGACCGGCGGGTACGCGCTGGCCCAGCAGGTCGGCGCGACCTACCGCGTGAACGCCGAGGACGAGGTCTCCTTCGAGCGCCACGGCGTCCGGGACGGGGAGGAGTTCACCGTCGGCACGATGACGGTCCGTGCCCTGGCCACCCCCGGGCACACCTTCACCCACCTGTCCTACGCGGTGACCCCGGCCGACGGCTCGGACCCTGCTGTCTTCACCGGCGGCTCCCTGCTCTTCGGCTCCACCGGTCGCCCCGACCTGCTCGGCCCCGACCACACCGAGGCGCTGGCGAACCACCAGTACGACTCCGCCCACCGCCTGGCCGACGAGCTGCCCGAGGAGACGCGGATCATGCCGACCCACGGCTTCGGCAGCTTCTGCTCCGCCACGCAGACCACGGGGGACAGCTCGACCATCGGTGCCGAGAAGCGCCAGAACCCGGTCATGACCAAGAACCGGGAGGACTGGCTCGCCGAGCTCTACGACGGCCTGGCCGCCTACCCGGCCTACTACCGCCACATGGGCCCGGCGAACTCGGCCGGCCCCTCCGCCTCCCGGCTGGAGCGCCCGGAGCGCGCGGACAAGGGGGTCATCGCCGAGGCGCTGGCCGCCGGGCACTGGGTGGTCGACCTCCGGAGCCAGCGCGCCTTCGCGGAGAGCCACGTGGAGGGCACCATCGGCATCGACCTCCAGGGGCAGTTCGCCACCTACCTCGGGTGGCTCATCCCCTGGGGCACCCCGCTGCTCCTGCTCGGCGAGACCGGCGAGCAGGTCGACGAGGCTGTGCGTGAGCTCTCCCGCATCGGCATCGAGGACAGTCTCGCGGGGCACGCCACCGGTGGCCCGACCGATTGGACCGACGGGGAGCCGGCCAGCTTCCCGCAGGCGACCTTCGCCCAGCTCCGCGACGCCCGCCACCACAAGGAGCTCACCGTCGTCGACGTCCGCCGCGAGGACGAGTGGGAGGAGGGCCACCTCGAGGGGGCCGTGCAGCACTCGCTCATCGACATGGGCGGGCTCGGCATCGACTCCCCGGTCGAGGGGCTGCCCACGGACCGTGAGCTCTGGGTCCACTGCGCCGGCGGCTTCCGGGCATCGGTCGCAGCGTCCCTGCTGGCCCGGGCCGGGTACCGGGTCGTGGCGATCGACGACAGCTTCGACAACGCGGCCGACGGCGGGTTGGAGATCACCGCGTGACCCTGCTCGTCCCCCTCGTCGTCGGCGTCCTCGTCGGGCTCCTCATGGGCTCGCTCGGGGGCGGCGGCGCGATCATCGCCATCCCCGCGCTGGTCTACCTGCTCGGCCAGTCCCCCGCTGCCGCCACGGCCGCCTCCCTGGTCATCGTCGGGATGACGAGCCTCTCGGGCATCACCCAGCACGGGCGGGCCGGGCGGGTGGCCTGGGGCGAGGGGTCGGTCTTCGGACTGCTCGGCGTCGTCGGGTCTGCCGTCGGGTCGTTGGCCTCGCACCGGGTCCCGGAGGTCGTCCTCATGACCTCCTTCGCCGGGCTGCTCCTGGTCGTGGCGCTCGTCATGTGGCGGCGCGCGCGAGCCGGCGGTCGGCGCGGGGAGCCGGGGGACGCCGTCACCTCGCGCACCCCGCTGGTGTCCTTCCGGCCGCTGCGGGTCCACCTTGACCAGCTCCCCCTGGTGCTCGCCCTGGCCACCGCCGTCGGCCTCCTCACCGGCTTCTTCGGGGTCGGGGGCGGGTTCGCTGTCGTGCCGGCCCTCACCCTGGCCCTCGGCCTGCCGATGCAGCGGGCGGTGGGCACCTCGCTGCTGGTCATCCTCATCAGCGCCCTCTCGGCGCTGGCCGTCCGGGCCCTCTCCGGCGGCCTGGACCTCGACTGGCAGATCGTCCTCCCGTTCGCCCTCACGGCGATGGCAGCCAGCTTCCTCGGCGGCCGCATCGGGCAGGCCGTGCCCGCCCACCGCCTGCAGGCCGCCTTCGCGGTCCTGCTCGTGGCGGTCGCCGTGGTCACCCTCGGCGAGCTCGCGCTCGCCTGAGCCCAGGGCGCCGTCCTGAACACCCCCCACCCCATGGCGCGCCGCCCACCGGGCGCCCCCATCCACCCCTCCAGGAGGAGAACCATGTCCGCGGACACCACCACCCAGACCACCCAGACCGGCACCATCAGCCCCGCGGAGCTCCGCCGTTCGCTGGCCGACGGCGACCGCGCCCCGCTCCTGCTCGACGTGCGGACGGACGGCGAGTTCGAGGCCGGGCACATCCCGGGCTCGGTGCTCCTGCCCCTGCACCGCGTCCAGGAGGGCCCGGCGAAGGTCGCGTCCGAGCTCGCCCCGTGCGGCGAGGTCGTCGTCGTCTGCCGCTCGGGCAAGCGAGCCTCCACCGCCGCCGAGGAGCTGGCCCCGCACCTGGGCGCCGCCACCCCGCTGCGCGTGCTCACCGGCGGCATGACGGCCTGGGAGCAGGCCGGTGGCGACTCCGCCGAGGGCGACGGCACGGGTGTGTGGGACATGCAGCGCCAGGTGCGCTTCGTGGCCGGCACGCTGGTGCTCGGCGCCATCGCCCTCTCCGCGAAGGTGCCCGCCGCCAAGTGGATGGCCGCGGGCGTCGGCACCGGCCTGGCCGTCTCCGGCGCCACCGGGGCCTGCCCGATGGCGGGTGCGCTCGCACTCATGCCGTGGAACCGTGGCAGCTCGCTCGAGGACGACCTCTGCGCCGTCCGCGAGCGCCACGCTGGTCGCTGAGAGGGAAGCGGGCGCTGACCAGGGGCGGGCACCGCGGGTGCCCGCCCGGTCACGGATCGGGGCTCAGCCCCGGTCCGGGATCCCGGCGTCGTCCTGGCCGTCCAGCAGCGAGCTGGCGAGCCAGGCGTCCGGGATCCCGAAGGCGTCCACCAGCGTCACCGCGTGCGGGCGCAGCTGGGCGCACAGCGCGTTGATGCTGGCGGTCACGGCCTTGGACTTCGCCGGGCGCAGGTGCTCGTGCTCGAGGAACCAGGCGGCGTTGCCCTCGATGACCGACAGCGAGTGGAGGTCGCAGACCTGGTCGAGCAGGCCGGCCAGCTCCGGGCCGTGCTCCTCGCGGGCGCGCTCCACCCCAGCGACGAAGGCCTCGAAGACCACCCGGTCGATGTGGGCGCGGGCCGCGGCGAGCAGGTGGTCCTGCACGTCGTTGAAGGCGGCGAACTGCTCGGCCTCGGTGCCGCGCTGCGCCTTGCGCATCCGCTGGGCGGCGGTCTCCAGGAGGTGCACCTCGCGGAAGTCGAAGCACTCGGCCTGCCAGGCGCGGTCGAGGGTGACGTCCTCGATGTCGCGGCGGCGCGCCACCTCGACGAGCCGGTTCACGAAGCCCTTCGCCGCGGTCCGTTCGATGACCACGCCGCGGAACTGCGTGGCGCCGTAGCGCAGCATCCCGGTCATGTTCAGCGAGCCGATGGCCTTGGAGTAGCTCGTGAGCAGGCCCTTGGCCACCAGCTGCAGCAGGACAGTGTTGTCGCCCTCGAAGGTGGCGAACACGTCCGCGTCCATGCGCCGGCGGGTGATGCCGGATCCTGCCATGAAGCCGGCGCCTCCACAGGCCTCGCGCGTGACCTGGAGGACCCGGTTGGCCTCCTCGGTCTGCACGGCCTTGAGGCCGGCGGCGCGCGACTCCAGCTCGCGCTGGTTGCGCTCGTCGCGCTCCAGCGGGTCGGCCTGCTGCACCTCGTGGAGGGTCTCCACGAGCTCGTTCTGCGCGAACGCGAAGGCGTAGCTCGTCGCGATGGCGGGGAGCAGCTTGCGCTGGTGCGCGCGGTAGTCGAGCAGGGTCACCTCGCCGTCGGGGCCTGCGAACTGCGAGCGCTGGTCGGCGTACCGGGTGGCGATGGTGAGCGAGGACCGGGCCGCGGCGCTCGCGCCACCGCCGACGGAGACGCGCCCGCGGACCAGCGTGCCCAGCATCGTGAAGAAGCGGCGGCCGGGGGAGTCGACGGGCGAGCTGTATCGCCCCTCCGCGTCGACCTGGCCGTAGCGGTCCAGCAGTGCGGAGCGCGGCACGCGGACCTCGTCGAAGGCGAGCGTGCCGTTGTCGACGCCGAGGAGCCCGCCCTTGTGGCCGTTGTCGCCGAGCGTGACGCCGGGCAGCGGCTGGCCGGCCTCGTCGCGGATCGGCACGAGGAGCGCGTGGATGCCGCGGCGGGTCGGGTCCGCGTCGGTGATGCCCTCGGGCAGCGAGTCGTCGTCGGGGGTGATCAGCTGGGCGAAGACGACGGCCATCCGCCCGTCGCGCGCGGCATTGCCGATGTAGGTCTTCGTCGCCGAGCGGGTCGGGGAGTGGATGACGAACTCACCGGTCGCGCGGTCGTAGGTGGCGGTGGTCTCGAGGGACTGGACGTCCGAGCCGTGGCCGAGCTCCGTCATCGCGAAGCAGCCGAGCAGCTCGCCCGCGCCGACAGCCGGCAGCAGGGTGCGGTGGTGCTCCTGGGTGCCCAGGTTGGCGATCGCGCCGCCGAAGAGGCCGAACTGCACGCCCATCTTCACCGCGAGCGAGAGGTCGAGCGCGGAGATGGTCTCGAAGGCCGTGCACGAGCCGCCGATGTCGTTGGTGCCACCGGCCGCGGGCGGGAAGTCGCGCGAGGCGAGGCCCAGCCCGGCGAGCCCGGCGAGGGCGGTGGTGGTGCGGGAGCGCTGCTCCTCGAGGGTTCCCTCGTAGGGGAGGAGGGTGGTCTCCGGGTCCAGACCGGCGCGCAGCTCGGCGCGCAGGTCGGCCCAGCGGCCGTCGAGCAGCTGCTGGAGCGCGGCGCGGATCTCGGGAGAGGCGGACGTGGTCATCGGGTGCTCCTTGCGATGGTGGGGGTGGGGTCCAGCGGCGTGGCTGGGCTGGGTGCGCTGCCGTCCGCGGCGGTGCACAGTGCGTCGAAGCGGGCTCCGAACAGCTCGGCCACCTCGGCGACGAGCTCCTCGCGCGGGGGGCGCGGCTCGCGGCCCACCCAGTCCTCGCAGACGAACCGGACCATCCCGACCAGCCCGTGGGCGAGGGTGCGGGCGGTCTCGGGACTGGCCGCGGACGCGGCGCCGGAGGAGCGCAGGAGGCTGGCCATGACCGGGGTGAGGCGCTGCCCCATCCGCGAAGACATGCCCGCCACGGGGTCGTCGCCGTCGGTGTCGTTGAGCGGGCGGGTGACGACGAAGCGGTAGATCGCGGGGTCCCGCTCCACGAGGGTCAGGTAGGAGTTCGTGATCGCCGCGATGACGGTGGGGGGGTCGGGGTGAGTGGCAGCGGCCTCGCTCGCGGCGGCCATGTCGCCCCAGACAAGGGCGTCGACCGACTCGATAACGGCACGCCAGGCGCCGGCGCGGTCCCCGAGGTGCCGGTAGAGGACCGTCCGGGAGGTCCCGGCCTCGGCGGCGATCTCCTCCATCCCGATGCCGGGTCCGTGGCGGCGGATGGCGCGGAGCGCTGCCTGGGTGAGCTCGGCGCGGCGGCGGACGCGGTGGGCGTCCCAGCGGGTGGTGCGGCCGTCGATGCGGTGGGCGGGGCGGCCCGGCGTCCGTGTAGCGGAGGGGCTTGCGGGCGGAACCGGGTCGGGGGTGATCATGGCCACAGAGTAGTGCATTCGGGGGGTATCCGGTGCGTGGTGTACTTGTTAGTCTGGAGGAAGAGGTCGGTGCCGACCACCCGTCTGGGCCGACCGCCCACCGAACACAGGAGCACCCCATGAACACCCCCAGCCCGGCCCCCGGACCCCGTGACGCCCTCGTGGTGGGCGCCAACCGCATCCCCTTCGCGAAGGCCGGCGGGTGCTACGCCCAGGCCAGCAACAGCGACATGCTCACCGCCACCCTCGACGGCCTCGTGGCCCGCCACGGGCTGGCCGGCGAGCGCCTCGGGGAGGTGGCCGCCGGTGCCGTGCTCAAGCACTCCCGCGACTTCAACCTCACCCGCGAGGCCGTGCTCGGCTCCGCGCTCGACCCGCGCACCCCCGCCTACGACCTCCAGCAGGCCTGCGCGACCGGCCTCGAGACCGTGGTGCAGGTGGCGAACAAGATCCGCCTCGGCCAGATCGATGCGGGCATCGCAGCCGGCGTCGACACCGCCTCGGACGCACCCATCGCCCTGGGTGACGGCCTGCGCCGCGCCCTCCTCGACGCCCAGCACGCGAAGACGCCGATGGCGCGCCTCAAGGCGCTCGCCGCGATCCGCCCCGGTGACCTCGCCCCCGAGACCCCGCAGAACGCGGAGCCGCGCACCGGCCTCTCCATGGGCGAGCACATGGCCCGCACCGCCGCCGAGTGGGGGATCTCCCGCGAGGCGCAGGACGCGCTGGCCGCAGCGAGCCACCAGAAGCTCGCCGCCGCCTACGACTCCGGCTTCTTCGACGACCTCGTCACGCCCTTCCTCGGCCTGAGCCGCGACCAGTTCCTGCGCCCCGACAGCACCCCGGAGCGCCTCGCCGAGCTCAAGGTCGTGTTCGGCAAGGACGGCTTCGCCGGCCAGCCCGGCACCCTCACCGCGGGCAACTCCACGCCGCTCTCCGACGGCGCCGCGGCCGTGCTGCTCTCCTCCCCGGAGTGGGCCGCCGAGCACCGCCTCACCCCGCTCGCGCGCTTCGTCGACGCCGAGGTGGCCGCGGTGGACTACGTGAACGGGCCCGACGGCCTGCTCACCGCCCCGGTCTTCGCCGTGCCGCGGATGCTGGAGCGCCAGGGCCTGAGCCTGCAGGACTTCGACTTCTACGAGATCCACGAGGCCTTCGCCTCCACCGTCGAGGTCACCCTCGCGGCCTGGGAGGACGCCGAGTTCTGCCGCACCCGCCTCGGCCTCGACGCGCCGCTCGGCCCCATCGACCGTTCCCGCCTCAACGTCAAGGGCTCCTCGCTGGCCGCGGGGCACCCGTTCGCCGCCACCGGCGGTCGCATCGTGGGCACCCTCGCCAAGCTGCTGCACGAGAAGGGCAGCGGCCGGGGGCTCATCTCCATCTGCGCTGCCGGTGGGCAGGGCATCGTCGCCATCCTGGAGGCCGTGTGATGACCAGCACCAACCAGAACCCCGCCCTGCGGCAGCCCGCTGCGCCGCAGACGAGCACCGCGCGCCTGCACCGCTCGCAGGACGCCTACCTGCGCTTCGTGAACAGCGAGCTGGGCAAGAAGGTGTCCGGCTCGCTCGGCCTCCCGCGCCCCGTGCCGCTGCGCCGATACGTGCCCGGCCAGCCGCTCCTCGAGGGCCCGGCGGTCCTCGCCGGCGCCGGCAGCGCCCCGCTGCTCGACGCCCTCGGGGGCTTCCTGGCGCCCCGCGGCGTCGAGGTCGTCCGCCCGCAGCTCGAGGGCGTGGACGGCACCCCGGGTGCCGACGGTGAGCCCGCGGCTCCCGCAGAGCTCCCGCTGACCGATGGCGTGCGCCCGGCCGCCCTCGTGGTCGACATGACCGGCGCCGAGCGCCTCGCGGACCTCGACGTCCTCCGTCGCGCCGCCCGCGCCACGCTCAAGCGCCTCGGCCGATCCGGCCGGGTCATCGTCCTCGGTGCCACCCCCGAGGCGCTCGTCGCCGCCGGCGCGTCGAGCGAGCAGGTGGCCACCGCCCAGGCCCTCGAGGGCATCATGCGCTCGATCGGAAAGGAGCTCCGCGGCGGTGCCACGGCGAACCTCCTCTGGGTCGACCGTGACCTCGTCGGTGCGATGCAGGATGCGGCCGCGTCCGGTGGTTCGGCGGGCGCGGTCCTCCCCGCCGAGCTCGTCGAGCCGCTGACCTTCCTGCTGTCGGCCCGCTCGGCCTACGTCTCCGGCCAGCCGCTCCGCGTCCGGCGTGCGGCGGGCGCTGCTCGCCCCGCGACCCCGGAGCTCCTACCCGTTGCCGAGGACGCCACCCCCTTCGTGGGGCGCGTCGTCGTCGTCACCGGCGCCGCCCGCGGCATCGGGGCCGACATCGCCCGCGTCCTCTCCCGCGATGGGGCCACGGTCGTCGGCGTCGACGTCCCGCAGGCCGGCGACGCCCTCGCCGCGGTCGCCAACGAGATCGGCGGCCTCGCGCTGCAGCTCGACATCACCCGTCCCGAGGCGGGGCAGCGCATCGCCGAGGCCGTCGCCCGCGCCTCGCGAGGCACCGGTCCGGCCCGCCTGCACGCGATCGTGCACAACGCCGGCATCACCCGGGACAAGCTCCTCGTCAACACCGATGCCGCCCGCTGGGCCTCGGTGCTCGAGGTGAACCTCGCCGTACAGCTGCGGATCAACGAGGTGCTCCTCTCGGGCGCCGAGGGTGGCCTGGGGGAGGGCAGCCGCATCGTCGGCGTGGCCTCCACCTCCGGCATCGGCGGCAACCGCGGGCAGTCCAACTACGCGGCCTCCAAGGCCGGTGTCATGGGCCTCGTGCGCTCGATGGCCCCGCGCCTCGCCGAGCGCGGCATCACGGTCAACGCGGTGGCGCCGGGCTTCATCGAGACGGAGATGACCGGCAAGATCCCGGCGGTCACCCGCGAGGTGGGCCGCCGCATCAACTCGATGGCGCAGGGCGGCCTGCCCGTCGACGTCGCCGAGACCATCGCCTTCCTCGCCCGCCCGGGCAACGACGGCGTGACCGGCCAGGTGCTGCGCGTGTGCGGCCAGAGCCAGCTGGGGGCATGAGCATGCCTGCCTCGACCCCGAACCCGGCTCCGGCGACGGCCACCCCGGCTCCCGTCGACCGCCCGGTGACCCGCCTCGCGCAGGTCCCGGTCCCGGCGCGGCTCTTCCCCCGTGCCGCCGTACCTCGTGGCTCCAAGGGCGCGCTCAGCCCCGCATCGCTGCCGTCCGGTCGCCTCGAGGTGGCCGACGCGGGCTGGTCGCTCGACGAGCTCGCGGCGTACTCGCGGGTCTGCGGCTACGGCCTGGGCGGCCCGGTGCCGGCCACCTGGCTGCACGTCCGCACCTTCGGCCTGCAGATGGCGCTCATGACCGGTCGTACGGGGGAGTCCTTCCCGCTCCGGCTGCTCGGCCTGGTCCACATCGCCAACCGCTGGACCGTGCACGCGCCGGTGGGTCCGCAGGACCGCCCGACGCTCTCGGTCTGGTCCGAGGGCCTGACTCGCCACCCGAAGGGCGCGCTCGTGACGCTCGGTGCGCGGGCGGAGCTCGACGGCCAGGTCGTCTGGGAGGGCTGGAGCGACTACCTCGCCCGCGGGGCCCGGCTCGCCGACGAGGTGCCCGACGTGGCCCCCGTCGACCTGCTCGCGGCCGCCACCGGCATCGATGCGGCGGCGCTGCCCGAGCGGGCCGTCTGGCGCCTGGGGGCTGGCACGGGGCGGCGCTACGCCGGGGTGTCCGGCGACGCCAACCCCATCCACCTCTCGGCGCTGTCGGCGAAGGCCTTCGGCTTCCCCCGCGCCATCGCGCACGGGATGTACACGGCTGCGCGCGCCGTGGCCGCGGTCGGCCCGATGGTGCCGGAGCGTCACCGCATCGCCGTGCAGTTCGCCAAGCCGCTGCTGCTGCCCTCGACGGCTGTGCTGCGCTCGCAGGCGGTCGGGGAGCGCGGTCAGGGCGTGGACCTGGCGGTCACCGGGAAGGACGCCTCGCGCGTCCACATGACGGGTGTCGTCCGGCCACTGGGCGGCTGAGACCGCCGGGCCGTCCCGGCTCGGCCCGGCCGGGCCGCCCGGTCCCTCTCGCCAGGGGCTGGGCGGCCCGACTTCCTGCGGGCCGGGGAATCGTGTACTTTTTCCCCGGCCCGCAGGGCGCAGGGATCCGTGCCATCAGGATCCCCGCGGCCTGCAGGTGGGGTGCAGATCGTTGCCACGGCGCCGATTGGCACTTCGAGCGGAGAGTGTGTAGCATTCTCCGAGCGGTTCAGGCCGCACGCCCCTATAGCTCAGTCGGCAGAGCGTCTCCATGGTAAGGAGAAGGTCAGCGGTTCGATTCCGCTTGGGGGCTCTGGTGGTGGCCGGTCAGCTGATCGGTCAACCCGCCGAGGCGGGGTAGCTCAGCTGGTTAGAGCGCACGACTCATAATCGTGAGGTCAGGGGATCGAGCCCCCTCCCCGCTACTGGCAGACGGTTCTGGTGAGAGCCGAAAGCCGTGTCCACCGAGGCACACCACGAACCATCGTCCGAGAGCAGGTTGCCCCATGGCCAGCAAGAGCGCTGACGTCCGCCCGAAGATCACTCTGGCGTGCACGGACTGCAAGGAGCGCAACTACATCACGAAGAAGAACCGTCGGAACACCCCCGACCGTCTCGAGATGAAGAAGTTCTGCGCCCGTTGCAACGCGCACACCGCGCACCGCGAGACCCGCTGAGGTTCGCACCAGAACCATCACGTGAGGGCCGCTTCCCCGCCCGGGGGAGCGGCCCTCACGCATGTCACGTGCGATCCCTCCCGCGGTCGCGGTCACATAGGGTTGCCGCCATGACCGCTCCCCAGAGTCCCCCGGCCGGCGGCACCCTCGCCGAGCGCATCGCCGGGCTGTCGCTGACCTCCCCCGAGCCGCGCCCGGTCACCCGGCCCGCGTTGCGCGCCTTCGCCCGTGCCGTCGGGTCCGACCACCCCGTCCACCACGACGTTGAGGCCGCGCGCGCTGCCGGGCACGCCGATCTCATCGCCCCGCCCACCTACGTGGTGACGGTCGCCCAGGCCGCGGACCTGGCGATGCTCGGGGACCCGGCGATCGGGGTCCAGCTGCAGAACGTCGTGCACGGGGAGCAGTCCTTCCAGCACGCCCGCCCCGTCGTGGCCGGGGACGAGCTCACGGCCACCGCCCGGGTCGAGAGCGCCCGGATGGTGGGGGGTTCCTGCATGACCGTGCTGCGCACCGAGGTGGTGGACGCCGGGGGGCACGAGGTCGCCGCCTCCCGCTCCACCCTCGTGATCTCCGCACCGACCGCCGAGGAGGCGTCATGACCCGGGCCACCCCGCCCGCCGTCCCCGAGGTCGGGGACGAGCTGTTCAGCACCGAGTGCCACCTGGGCCGCGCCGAGCTCATCGCCTACGCGGCGGCCTCGGGTGACCACAACCCGATCCACTGGAGCGATCGCATCGCCGCCGAGGTGGGGCTGCCGGGCGTCCTGGCCCACGGCATGCTCACCATGGGGCAGGCCGCGTCGGCCGTCACCGACTGGGCGGGGGACCCGGCCCGGGTGGTGGAGATCGGGGCGCGCTTCGCGGCCCCGGTGGTCGTGCCCGACCCGGAGGGCGTCCGTCTGGTCGTGTCCGGCAGCGCGAAGGCGGTGGAGGGCGGCCGCGTCACCGTAGCCCTCACCGTCACCACCCCCGGTGCGGGCCCCAAGCCGGTCCTCGGCCGGGCGACCGCCGTCGTCGACCTCGAGGAGACCACCCGATGAGCGCTGAGGTGCAGCACGAGGTCCCCCTGGCGGAGCTCACGACCCTGCGGGTGGGCGGGCCGGCGCGCACCCTCGTGCGGGCCACCACCGCAGAGGAGGTCGTCGCGGCCGCGCGGGCGGCCGACGAGGCCGGGGAGGACCTCCTCGTCCTCTCCGGCGGCTCGAATCTCGTCATCTCCGACGAGGGCTTCGCCGGCACCGTCGTGCAGGTCGCGAGCCGAGGGATCGAGCGGGTCGACCGCGCGGACCTGGCGGTGGCGGCCCCGGTGGGGCACGAGCTCGTGCGGGTCGCGGCCGGCGAGCCGTGGGACGACTTCGTCGCCTGGACCGTGGAGCACTCGCTGGCCGGGGTCGAGGCCCTCTCGGGCATCCCCGGGTGCGTGGGCTCCACGCCGGTGCAGAACGTCGGGGCCTACGGCCAGGAGGTGGCCCAGACGGTCGTACAGGTGACCGCCCTGGACCGGGAGCGCGACGAGCTGCGGGTGCTCTCGGCGCCGGAGTGCGCCTTCGGGTACCGCGACTCCCTGTTCAAGCGCTCCCAGCGGGGATCCACCGGGCGCTTCGTCGTGGTCGAGGTGGTCTTCGCCCTCGAGCCTTCCGAGCTCTCCCGCCCGGTGGGCTACGCCGCCCTGGCCAACGGGCTCGGTGTCGCGATGGGGGAGCGCGTCCCGCTGGCCGAGGCGCGCGAGGCGGTGCTGGCCCAGCGTCGTCAGCGCGGCATGGTCCTCGACCCCGAGGACCACGACTCCTGGTCGTGCGGATCCTTCTTCACCAACCCGATCATCACCGCGGCCGCCTGGGAGCAGGTGCGGCAGCGCGCCGTCGAGCGCCTCGGGGGGGGTGTGGAGCCGCCACGCTTCGAGACCGACGGCGGGCTGGTGAAGACCAGCGCTGCCTGGCTCATCGACAAGGCCGGCTTCGGGAAGGGCTATGCGATGCCGGGCCCGGCCGCCCTGTCCACCAAGCACCCGCTGGCCATCACCAACCGGGGTGGCGCCACGGCCGCGGACGTGGCCTCCCTGGCCCGCGAGGTGCGAGACGGCGTCGAGCAGGCCTTCGGCGTGCGACTGGTCAACGAGCCGGTCTTCGTCGGCCACTCCCTCTGAGACGGCAGCACGGAGGCGCCCCACCCGGCCGGGTGGGGCGCCTCCGTGCTGCGCTCTGGGTGCCCGGGTCCGTCCCGCTCAGGCGGTGCGGGCGCGGCGCAGGGTGACGCCGCCCAGGCCGAGGAGCGACAGGCCCGCCAGGGCGCCCAGCGGAGCCCGTCCCGGAGCGGCCACACCGGTGTCGACGATCGGGCCCTCGTCGTCCCCGACGGCGTGGGTCTCGAAGGTGAAGACCTCCTCGGTGGTGGGGTCCACGGTCATGCTCAGCCACTCGGTGGCGGTGTCGCCGAAGGTCTCCACGCGGGTGAGGTTCTCCACGCCGCCGTAGGCCTCCTCGTACTCGTGCACGTGCTCGTCGCCGTGCAGGAGCAGGACCGGCCCGTCGAAGGCGGCGGCGCGCTCCAGGATGAGCGCTCGCTCCGCGGCGAAGCCCTCCACGTCGACCACCGGCTCGGCCTGCATCATGAGGGCAACGGCCACGTCGCCCTGTTGCTCGGCGGCGTCGAAGGCGTGGTCGATCCAGTCGAGGTTCGCGGCGCGGCGCTCCTCGACCTCCGCCATGCGCTCGGCGGGGTGGTCGCCCTCGGGCAGCTCGTCCCAGGGCTTCTCGCCGTTGTCGCTGCCCACCACGTGGACGGTGGCGAAGGTGACCTGCGAGGCCCGGAAGAGCACGTTCTCCACGGACTGGGCGTGCTGCGGCTGGGCCTCGGACTGCGGGGTCACCGGCATCGACTCACCGCCGATGGTGCCGCTCGGGTCCGGGTAGTAGGTGGAGCGGAAGTGCTCGAGGCGCTCGGTCGGCAGGTACTGGCCGGCCTTCTCGCGGTGGCAGTCGGTCCACTCGTTGTCGCCGGGGGTGATCACGAAGGGGGAGGCGAAGGTGTTGTAGAGGTCCAGCTTGTGGGCCAGCAGCTCGTCGGAGCACGGCGTGGAGCCGGACTTCACGTCGCCGGCGTGGAACACCCAGTCCCAGTCGTCCGCGGCGTTGACCTCCTCCACGAGGGCGGGGAACTGCTCGGTCTGCTCGGGGCCGTAGGGGGTGTCGCCGAGGATGGCGACCCGGGTGGCCTCGGACGAGGAGGGGTCCTCGGCCGCGTGGGCCGGGAGGGCGAGCGCGGAGGTGCCGAGTGCGGCGAGGAGGGTGAGGACAGGGGTCCGGTGAGTGGTCATGGGGCGCATCGTGGGGCACCGTCTTGACCGCCCGGGGGCCGCGGCGTGAGCGGTGGGTGAGCGGCAGATGACCGGTAGGTGACGACTCGTCGCCGGGTCAGCCCTGCTCGGCCACCCAGGCCGCGATGCGGCGCTCGGCCTCCTGCCGGACCTCCTCCGGCGCCCGGCTGGCGGCGAAGGAGCCCCGGGCCAGGTCGCCCAGCTCCGCCGCGGAGAGGCCGATGACCTCCCGGGCGGCCACGTACTGGTCGGCCAGCCGGGACCCGAAGAGCAGCGGGTCGTCGGCCCCCAAGGCCACCGTCGCGCCGGCCTGCAGGAGCTGGCGCAGCGGCACCTCGGAGAGGTGGGAGTAGACCCCCAAGGCCACGTTGCTGCCCGGGCAGACCTCCAGGGCGATCCCGCGACGGACGACCTCGGCCAGGACCTCCGGGTCCTCGGTGCTGCGGACCCCGTGGCCGAGCCGGGTGGGTGCCAGGCTGTCCAGGGCGTCCTGCACGTGCTCCGGGCCGAGCAGCTCCCCGGCGTGGGGCATGGCGGCCAGGCCGGCGCGGCGGGCGATCCGGAAGGCGTGGCCGAAGGCGTGGGTGTCCCCGCGGCGTTCGTCGTTGGACAGGCCGAAGCCGACGACCTCGCCGGGGCCGTCCCCGGCGTGCTGGGCGGCGAGCCGGGCCAGGGTGCGGGCGTCCAGGGGGTGCCGGGTGCGGCTGGCGGCCACGATGACCGCCACCCCGATCCCCTCCTCGGCGGAGGCTGCGCGGGCCTCGTCGAGCACGATCTCCAGCGCCGGGGTGATGCCCCCGACGTGCGGGGCGTAGCTCGTGGGGTCCACCTGGATCTCCAGCCAGGTCGACCCTTCGGCCGCGTCGTCCTGGGCGGCCTCCCGGACGATCCGGCGCATGTCGGCCTCGGTGGTCACGCAGGCGCGCGCGGTGTCGTAGAGCCGCTGGAAGCGGAACCAGCCGCGCTCGTCGGTGGCCTTCAGGGTCGGGGGCCAGTCCTCCAGCAGGGCGGAGGGGAGGCGCAGGCCCTTCTCGGCGGCCAGCTCGCGGAGGGTGGTGATCCGCATCGAGCCGGTGAAGTGCAGGTGGAGGTGTGCCTTGGGCAGGTCCAGGACCGGGTCACCGGTGGTGTCGAAACCTCCGGTGACCCGGTCCTGCTCGTCGAGGAGGGCCACTCAGCGCTCGTCGGCGTCCGCGACGTGGTCCACGGCCGGGTCGCTCATGCCACCGTGCTCGGTGTCGGAGCCCTCGCCGGCCTGCTCGGAGACCAGTCGGTCGCCGTCGGGCTGCGCCTCGGCGGTGTCCGGGTCGACGGAGGCCAGGGCGGTGTCCACCCCGGCCGGGGAGTCGGCGTCGAGGAGGTCTCCGCCGTCGGCCACCTGGTCGTCGGTGCTCAGGTCCTCCGCGGTGACCTCGCCGTAGTGCTGCTGGGCCTCAGCCTGCTCGCCGCGGTCGTCCGGGGCGTCGTCGTAGGAGACGGTGCCCTCGCTGCTCTTCTCCTGGTCGGGGTCGACCAGGCCGTCGATGGCGTCGGGGTTCTGCGCGGACTGCGGGAACGTGTCGCTCATGTCCCGATCATCGCATCGGCCGCTGCCGTGTCCACCGCACGGTCGTCCTCCCCGGGCGCCCCTGCCCGTGAGACCCTGTCGTCGAGGTCACGAGCGACGAGTGGGTGAGGGGGGAGGTCGATTCCATGACGTGGGTGCTCACGGCCCTGCTGGCCGTCGCCGCGTCCATGGGTCTGCTGCTGGCGCTCCGGGTGAGGGGTGCAGTCGGGGTGACCGGCGGTGTCCTGCTCATGGTGGGCGGCCTGCTGGGGGCACCCACCGTGGTACCGGGCCTCACCGGGGAACCCTGGCCGGACTCGGCCTACCTGCTCCTCCTCATCCCGCTGCTGGGTGTGGGTGTCTGGCACGCCACGCACCCGCGGCGTCAGGGGGAGTCCAACAACCGCTGAGGGGTGCGCGCGCAGACGTGGCCGGCCCCCGCAGGGACCGGCCACGTCGGTGTGCGGGGGGGGTCAGTCGC
This sequence comes from Kytococcus aerolatus, assembly GCF_900187395.1. GTDB lineage: Bacteria > Actinomycetota > Actinomycetes > Actinomycetales > Dermatophilaceae > Kytococcus > Kytococcus aerolatus. Next base: position 838,678 of record NZ_FYEZ01000001.1, on the reverse strand, counting down.
GGGCCTCGCCGAGGAGCTTCTGGATGCGGCCGATGCCCTCCTCGAGGTCCTCGTCGCCCAGGGCGTAGGAGAGGCGCAGGTAGCCGGACGGGCCGAAGGCCTCGCCGGGGACGACGGCCACCTCGGCCTCGGTGAGGATGAGCTCGGCGAGCTCCAGCGAGGTCTGCGGGCGCTGGCCGCGGATCTCCTTGCCCAGCACACCCTTCACGGAGGGGTAGGCGTAGAAGGCACCCTGCGGCTCGGGGCACTCCACGCCCTCGATCTCGTTGAGCATCCGCACGATGGTCCGGCGGCGGCGGTCGAAGGCCTCGTGCATCGCCTGCACGTCGTCCATCGGACCGGTGAGGGCGGCGATCGCCGCGCGCTGCGAGACGTTCGCCACGTTCGAGGTGGCGTGCGACTGCAGGTTCGTGGCGGCCTTGATGACGTCCACCGGGCCGGCCATCCAGCCCACCCGCCACCCGGTCATCGCGAAGGTCTTGGCCACGCCGTTGAGCACCACGCAGGTGTCGGCCAGCTGCGGCACGAGCGCCGGCATCGAGGTGAACTCGGCCTCGCCGTAGACCAGGTGGTCGTAGATCTCGTCGGTGACCACCCAGACGCCCTTCTCCACGGCCCAGCGGCCGATCGCCTCGACCTCGTCCCGGGTGTAGACGGCGCCAGTGGGATTGGAGGGGGAGACGAAGACCAGCACCTTGGTCTTCTCGGTGCGGGCGGCCTCGAGCTGCTCGACGGTCACCTTGTACCCCTGCGCCTCGTCGGCGAAGACCTCCACGGGGGTGCCGCCGGCCAGGGCGATGGACTCGGGGTAGGTGGTCCAGTAGGGAGCCGGCAGGAGCACCTCGTCGCCCGGGTCGAGGAGAGCGGCGAAGGTGTTGTAGACGGCCTGCTTGCCACCGTTGGTCACGAGCACCTGCTCGCGGGAGAGCTCCACGCCGCTGTGGGAGCGGGTGACCTCGATGATCGCGTCCTTGAGCTCGGGCAGGCCGCCGGCGGGGGTGTACCGGTGGTTGGCCGGGTCGGCGCAGGCCTCCTGGGCGGCGCGGACCACGTGCTCCGGGGTGGGGAAGTCGGGCTCGCCGGCACCGAAGCCGATGACGGGACGACCCTCGGCCTTCAGGGCCTTGGCCTTGGCGGTCACCGCCAGAGTGGCGGACTCCGCGATGGCCCCGATGCGGGCCGAGACGCGGGTCGGGGTGGTCTGGGTCGAGTCCTGGCTGGTCATGCCCCCATTCAAGCACCGGCCCCCGAGGGCCCCGTGAGGTGCGGACGAGGAAGGGCTCACCGGCCGGTCCCGCACGGCCGGTTGGCCCTCAGGGTGCACTGTGCAGTAAAGTGCCCGGTCGGTGCATCGCCACCGGTGGTTCGAGCTGCAGGGCACCCTGCGTCGAGCCGTCGGGATGCGCCGCGACGTTCCTCCCCACGGGTCGTCGAAGGGCATTAGCTCAATTGGTAGAGCACCGGTCTCCAAAACCGGGGGTTGGGGGTTCGAGTCCCTCATGCCCTGCGCAGTCCGCGACAGCGAACGCACCAACCGAAGGAGTCAGCGTGACCGAGCACAGCGCGGCCCCGGCCGAGCACGGCACGCCCGGTTCCCACGGTGAGCTGCCGCTGCGGGAGCGGAAGCCCGAGGGTGGCAACCCCGTGAGTCGGGCCGTCAGTGCCATCGGGTTGTTCCTCCAGCAGGTCATGGACGAGCTGAGCAAGGTCGTCCGGCCCACGCGCGAGGAGCTCGTCAGCTACACGATCGTGGTGATCGTCTTCGTGGTGGCCATGATGCTGTTCGTCTTCGGACTTGACCAGCTGTTCTCGTGGGTCGTGGAGAAGGTCTTCGCCTGACCTCCCGCCCCGCACCGCGGCCAGCACGGGACACCCACGACGGCGGAGCCACCGCCACACCGGAACACCAGCAGTGGAGGAGCCAGACCATGTCCGAGCAGACCCCCGAGGTCGACGAGACCAGTGACGTCGACCTGCCCGCCGCGCCCGAGGGCGAGGTCGAGCAGGAGGTCGTCGACGAGGTCGAGGCCGCCGAGCCGCACGACGCCGCCGAACAGACCGACCCGGCCGACGAGGCGGAAGGGGCCGAGGAGTCGAAGGACGCTGAGCCGGCCGACGCCGCCCCGGCCGAGGACGAGCTCCCCACGGCAGCCGACCAGGCCGAGGAGTTCAAGGAGATGCTCCGCGGCCAGTTCGGTGACTGGTACGTCCTGCACACCTACGCCGGGTACGAGAAGCGCGTGAAGGCCAATCTCGAGCAGCGTGCGGTCTCCATGAACATGGAGGACTACATCTTCCAGGCCGAGGTGCCGCTGGAGACCGTCACCGAGATCAAGAACAACCAGAAGAAGACCGTCGAGCGCGTCCGCATGCCCGGGTACTGCCTGGTGCGCATGGACCTCACGAACGAGTCCTGGGGCACCGTGCGCAACACGCCCGGTGTGACCGGTTTCGTCGGCAACGCCACCGACCCGGTGCCGCTGAGCCTCGACGAGGTGTTCACCATGCTGGCCCCGGACTTCGAGTCCCAGGCGGAGGCCGCCGCCGGGGCCGTCGAGGGCGCCAGCGCCGCCACCCCGCAGCCGGGCTCGCCGCAGCAGCCGCTGGTGGACTTCGAGGTCGGCGAGGCCGTCACCGTCATGGAGGGCCCGTTCGAGACCCTCCCGGCGACGATCTCCGAGATCAACGTCGAGGCCCGCAAGGTGCAGGTCCTCGTCTCGATCTTCGGCCGCGAGACCCCGGTGGAGCTCGGCTTCCACCAGGTCGCCAAGATCTGACACCCACAGACCACCCGTCCGCGTGACGGGTCCCCCGCGGGCCGGCCGGTCCGCGGCCGCCCCCGCCCGCGGGGGATGCAACCGGGTCATCGCCCACGGCGTCGGCCCACGACAAGGAGAAGAACATGGCCCCCAAGAAGAAGGTCGCCAGCTTCATCAAGCTGCAGATCGAGGCCGGCGCCGCGACCCCGGCACCCCCGGTCGGTCCCGCGCTCGGTGCCGCCGGCGTGAACATCATGGAGTTCGTCAAGGCGTACAACGCCGCGACGGAGTCCCAGCGCGGCAACATCATCCCGGTGGAGATCACGGTCTACGAGGACCGCTCCTTCACCTTCATCACCAAGACCCCGCCGGCTGCGCAGCTCATCAAGAAGGCTGCCGGTGTCGGCAAGGGCTCCGGCGAGCCCCATGTCAACAAGGTCGGCAAGATCACCGACGCCCAGTGCGCCGAGATCGCCCAGGTCAAGATGGAGGACCTGAACGCCACCGACATCGAGATGGCCAAGCGCATCATCGCCGGCACCGCCCGCTCCATGGGCATCACCGTCGAGGGCTGAACGTCCCTCTCCTCCGGTGCCCGCCAGGTGGCGGGCACCGGGAACCCCCAGTGGTAGGGCCAGCGCTGGCCCGCAGTCACCACGACTCCCTCCCGAACTCAGGAGCATCATGAAGCGCAGCAAGAACTACCGCGCCGCAGCCGAGAAGATCGAGGCCGGCAAGGCCTACGCCCCGGCCGAGGCCATCGCCCTGGCCCAGGAGATCTCCACCACCAAGTGGGACTCCACCGTCGACGTCTCCCTGCGTCTGGGCATCGACCCGCGCAAGGCCGACCAGATGGTCCGCGGCACCGTGAACCTGCCCCACGGCACCGGCAAGGTCGCCCGCGTCGTCGTGCTGGCCAACGGTGACAAGGCCGAGGCCGCCCGTGCCGCCGGTGCCGACCACGTCGGCTCCGACGAGCTCATCGAGAAGATCTCCGGTGGCTGGCTCGACTTCGACGCCGTGGTCGCCACCCCGGACCTCATGGGCAAGGTCGGTCGTCTCGGCAAGGTCCTGGGTCCCCGTGGCCTCATGCCGAACCCGAAGACCGGCACCGTCACCATGGACACCGCCAAGGCCGTGACCGACATCAAGGGCGGAAAGATCGAGTTCCGCAACGACAAGCACGGCAACGTGCAGTTCATCATCGGCAAGACCTCGTTCACCACCGAGCAGCTCGTGGAGAATTTCACCGTCGCGATGGACGAGATCATGCGCCTTCGCCCGAACGCCGCCAAGGGGCGCTACATCACCCGTTCGGTGCTCTCCACCACGATGGGCCCCGGCATCCCGCTGGAGATCGCTTCCAAGAGCGAGTGACCCACCGCGTCGCCCGGCGCACCGCGGCACCGCCGCACTGACCAGAGCCCGTCCCGCCGAACGGTGGGGCGGGCTCCGGTGCGTCCGCCGCTCAGAGGGGCCAGCTCTCGTGGGCGTCCGACGGGCGGATGCTGAGACCGGCGATGCTGCCCGCGCGGCCCACCAGGACGTGGGCGACGGGGCGGCCGTGCTCGGCCACGAGCTCGATGCGGGCGATCAGCGGCAGCGCCCCGGTGGCAGGGACGGCCCCCTCCGGCGTGTGGGTCGTGGGCGGTTCCAGCCGCCAGACGGGGCCCACGGCGTCGGGCAGCTCTTCGGCGAGCTCCGAGAGCACCTGGTGAGTGAGCTGTCGCCGGGCGGTGCTGCTGAGCAGACGCCGCAGGGTGGCGATGTCGTGTTCCAGCAGGCGCTCGAGGGCCGTGGTGGCCAAGCGTCCCACCCGGTCACCGACTGGGTCGTCGACGGGTCCCCCGTGGTCGTACATGGGGGAACGGCCGGGGACCGGTGGGGCGTCGGTGGGCCCCCCCCCACCGAACCGCTGGGCCGCCGCCTGGCGGGTGACCCCCAGCAGGTCAGCGAGCTGCTGCCAGCTGAGCCCCACGCGGCGGGCCGCGTGCACTGCATCGACCAGCTCCTGCTCGGCGCGGGCCCCGGCGGCAAGGGCAGCCTCACGGGAGGCCAGGGCACGGCGCACGGCGTCGACGGCCGCGGTGTGGTCGGCGGCTCCAGCGTCGGTCACGCGTCGCGGTGGGCGTGCGGATTGGCGGCGTCGTGCTGGGCGTCGACCCCACCCGGCGCGGGGAGCAGCGCCCCCACCCCGATCGCGACGGCAATCCCCAGGATGGCTGCCGTGCCCGGTTGGAACTGCAGCGCCAGCACCAGGACTGCGTTGGCGATGGTTCCCGAGAGCACCTGGAGGGTCTTGGGTCGGTCCCACTCCGGGCGCCACCGGGCGAAGAGGGTGCCGGGCAGGGCGCCGTCGGCGGCGAACAGCGGTGCGCACCAGACACCCACGAGGGTCGCGAGGGCCCCGAGGGCAGCAGTGGCCCACCGGCCCCACAACCCCCCGTCCGCCAGCGTGGGGTGCAGGGTGCTGACGACGGTGAGTGCGACGAACGCGACGACGGTGACGAGACGGGGAGCCATGGGGCAAGCGTGTCGAGGAGTGCGTGCCGTTGTCAACCCACCGTTGACAGCGACCAGGGGTTCGGGATGCTGGGTCACCCCCTGCCCCGCGCCCCGGCTTTGCGCTGGCGCGCACAGGCGGCTATCGTTGGCTGGACCAATGACCGCCGGTCGTTGGTGTTCTGCTGTGAGTCCTCGGTGCAGAGGCATGCCGGACACCATCGAAGGTTCCGCTCGACGGACGACCCGCGTAGGTGTGAGACGAGTTCCGGTGGAGCCGTCACGTTCCCTCCCAGGAGGTGACGTGCACGATCCGCGGGAGTTTGCCCCGTGCCTGCGCACGGGGTTTTTTCGTTCGTGGGGCCCGGCACCACCACTGTAAGGAGGCCCACATGGCGAATCCCCAGAAGGATGCCGTCATCGCCGAGATCGCGTCTCAGCTGCGCGACTCGAACGCGGCCGTGCTGACCGAGTACCGCGGCTTGACCGTGGCGCAGATGGCGGAGCTCCGCAAGGCGCTCCGCGGCAACGCGACGTACTCCGTGGTGAAGAACACGCTGACCGCCCGTGCGGCGGCCGAGGCGGGCGTCGACGCGTTCGACGGCTACCTGTCCGGCCCCACCGCCATCGCCTTCGTCACCGGTGACGCGGTCGAGGTGGCCAAGGGCCTGCGTGACTTCGCCAAGGAGAACGAGGCTCTGGTCATCAAGGCCGGTCTCGTCGACGGTCAGGCCTACACGGCCGACGACCTGACGAAGCTCGCCAGCCTGGAGAGCCGCGAGGTCCTGCTGGCCAAGCTGGCCGGCGCGATGAAGGCTCCGATGGCCAACACCGCGGCGCTGCTCAACGGCGCCCCGGCCCAGATGGCGCGCCTGGCCGAGGCCCTGCGCGCCAAGGTCGAGACGGAGGGCCCGGTCTCCGGCGCCCCCGCCGACTCCGCCGAGGCCCCGGCCGCGGACGAGCAGACCGACACCGACGTCGCCGAGGGTGGCGACGACAACTGATCGCCCGGGACCCCTCCCGCGCATCAGCCCCCTGAAACACCGCCCGATCCCGGGCAACGCCACTCACGGCAGGAACGAAAGGAAGCCATCATGGCCAAGCTCAGCAACGACGAGCTCATCGAGCAGTTCAAGGAGATGACCCTCATCGAGCTCTCCGAGTTCGTGAAGCAGTTCGAGGAGGTCTTCGAGGTCACCGCCGCCGCCCCGGTCGCGGTCGCCGGTGCCGCCCCGGCCGCTGCCGGTGACGCCGGTGACGCCGCCGAGGAGAAGACCGAGTTCGACGTCATCCTGGCTGCCGCCGGTGACAAGAAGATCGGCGTCATCAAGGAGGTGCGCGGTCTGACCTCCCTGGGTCTGAAGGAGGCCAAGGACCTCGTGGACGGCGCCCCCAAGGCCGTCCTGGAGGGTGTCTCCAAGGAGGAGGCCGACAAGGCCAAGGAGGCCCTCGAGGGCGCTGGCGCCACCGTCGAGGTCAAGTGATCTCCGGGGGTCGCTGACCCCCTCTCCGTCCACGGGCGGGCTCCCCACTGCGGGGGGCCCGCCCGTGGCGTGTCCGGGGTGGGGAAAATGCGGTGCGCGTGTCGGAGGGGGGGGGTTACTGTGCGCGGGTGATTCCGAGCGCCGACGTGCCCACCACCCCGCCCCGCCCCGTGACCTGGCGGCGGCTGGCCACCCCGGTCTCGGCAGGGGCGCTGCTCGTGCTCACGGTGGGTGGCGTCGGCCAGTCGGTCGGGGCGGTGCTGGCGGGCCGGCTCGCCGAGGACGCCCGCATGGGCCTGGTCGGCTGGCTGGCGCTGGCGCTGGTGGGGGGCGCCCTCCTCGACGCGCTGGGACGCGTGCTCTGGGTGGGGGAGGTCGACCGGGCCGAGGGGGAGCTGCGACGGGACGTCCTGCGTGCCGTCACCGCCCAGCCGGTCTCCGCGCTCGGGGACCAGGCCGTCGGCGAGCTGCTCGACCGGATCGACGACGACGCCTACGAGATCGGCTCCCTGAGCCGGGACATCCTCTGGGGTGTCCTGTCGACCCTCGTGACGATCGTCCCGATGTGGGTGGTCGCGGGGCTGACCTGGTGGCCGGCATGGTTCCTCTTCCCGGCCATCGGGGTGCTCACGCTCGTGGTCATCCGTCCGTTGCTCCCCCGGATCGCGGAGCTCAAGGTGCACGAGGAGGCCGCCTTCACCGCCCACGCCGCGGCGCTGGAGGAGGGGATCGCCGCGCGGGACGACCTGCGCACGAGCCTCGGGCAGCCCTTCGCGGTGCGTCGCCTGGCCGAGCTCTCGGCAGAGGTCCACCGGCGCTTCCTGGCGGTGCTGCGCCAGGAGGTCACGGTGATCCTCCGCAGCGGTCTGACCCTGCAGCTCCTCATGGTGCTCCTGGTGGTCGGGGGCGCCCTGGCGGTGGAGGGCGGGGCCCTGGGGGTGTCGGCGCTGGTCACGCTCTTCCTGGTGAGCAGCCGGTTCGTGGGGGTGATGTCGCAGCTCGCCGAGCGCCTCCCGGACCTGCAGGCGGGCATGGGGGCGGTGATCCGGGTGCGGCAGATCATGGACTCCGAGCCGGAGCCGGCGGGTGGTGCGCCGGTCCCCGACGGGGCGCTGGACCTCACCGTCCGGGATCTCACCTTCTCCTACGGCGAGGGGACCTTCGCCCTGCAGGGGATCGACCTGCACCTCCCGGCGGGCCAGACCCTGGCCCTCGTCGGGCGCACCGGCTCCGGCAAGTCCACCCTGGCCTCGATGGTGACCCGGGCGATCGAACCGCCTGCCGGCACGGTCCTCCTCGGGGGGCAGGACGTCACGGACACGGACCTGGCCTCCCTGCGGGAGACGGTGGGCACGGTCACGCAGCGCACCGAGGTCCTCGCCGGCACGCTGGCCCAGAACATCACCCTCTTCGACGACCGGCCGGACCACGAGGTCGAGGCGGTGGTCGCGGAGCTGGGACTCACCGACTGGGTGGCAGCCCTCCCCGAGGGCATCCACACGCCGCTCGGTCCCGGCGGGCTGACCCTGTCGGCGGGAGAGGAGCAGCTCCTGGCCTTCGCCCGCCTGCTCATCCGCGACGTCCGGGTGGTGGTGCTCGACGAGGCGACGGCCCGCATGGACCCGCTCACCGAGCAACGGGTGGTGCGGGCCTCCGAGCGGCTCCTGACCGGCCGCACCGGCATCCTCGTGGCCCACCGGCTGGGCACGATCGAGCGGGCTGATCTCGTGGCGGTGCTCGACGCGGGCCGGATCTCTCAGTTCGGCTCGCACGCCGACCTGTCCCTGCAGGAGGGGCACTTCCGGGACCTGCTCTCCGCGGCGAGCGAGGCGGAGCGGGAGGTGGGGGAGGAGCCCCCGGCGTCCTCGGCCGAGCTCGTCGCACCGCCCGCAGGTGCGGCCCAGGAGGACGTTGGGCGGGGGATCGGGACCGCCCGACGGGTGACGACGCCCCCACCCAGCCGTGTCGCCGGCCGAGCGCCGGCGTTGGCCCGTGCGGTCTGGCGGGCGATCACCACCCGGCCGGAGTGGGGACTGCTCTCGGTGCTCCTCTTCCTCCTCCTCTCGCTGACCGGAGCCGTGGGGGCCGGAACGGCCTGGGCCTGGGGGCGTCTGGTGGAGACCCTCCAGGCCGGCGAGAGCCCCTGGTTCTGGGTGGGGGTCATCGTCGTGGCACTCCTGGCCGCCCCGCTGCTGCTCGCAGCCGGCGTCCTGCGCTACCCCCGCTGGTGGGTCGACCTCATGCTCCGGGTGAGGATGAACGTCCTGGTGGGGCAGACCGACCAGCGGCGCACGGCCAAGGAGCCGGCCGGGGAGGTCGTCGCCCGCGCCATGGACGCCGACCGCTACGTCCGGTACACCGACCGGTGGGTCGACGTCTGCAACGGCCTGCTCGTCGTCGTGTTCACCGCGGTGGTCTCCGGGCACGTCACCAGCGGGCTGCTCCTCCTGGTGGTGATGGTGGCCTCGGCGCTGGTCTCGGCCCTCGGTCGTCCCGTCGCGGGGCGTTCCGCGACACGCGCCTCGGCTCTCCGGGCCGAGTTCGGGCGTGCCGTGGGCTCCGCGCTGGAGTCCGCCCGCACCGTCAAGCTCGCGGGACGGATGCCGCAGGTGCGCGCCCACTTGCTCGAGCTCGACCGGGGGCGGGTGGAGGCCGCGGTGCTGGAGCACCGGGTCTCCGCGGCCCTCATGGGACTCCCGCCGATCCTGCTCCAGGCCGCTGCCGTCGGGGCCTGGTGGGCCCACGTGCGCGGGATCTGGGACCTGTCGACCACTCTGCTGGTGGCCAGCACCGTGCTCGGGTTCGTCTACTTCGGCCAGGTCGCCGGGGCCGTCGTGACCGAGGCGCCGGGGGTGCGCTCCTGGCAGCAGGCGACCCACGAGTTCGCCGCAGGTCGGGACCTGGTCCGGCTGCCCGAGGGGGTCGACCTGGAGGCCGGGACCGCCCCCGGCCCGGTCGAGCTGCCGCGGGCCCCCCTGCGGCAGCTGGAGCTCGAGGACTTCTCGGTGGTGCACGACGACGGCACCGTGGGCGTGGAGGGGGTTGACCTCCGTGTCGGACCCGGGGAGCTGGTGCTCCTGGTCGGCCCGGTGGGCTCGGGGAAGTCCAGCCTGCTGCGCGGCTTGGCCGGGCTCGAGTACGGGACCGGGACGATCCGGTGGAACGGCGAGGTGGTGGAGGAGCCGGAGACCTTCCTCCGGCCCGGACGGGTGGCCTGGGTGGCCCAGGTCCCGCGCGTGATGTCCGGGAGCTTCGCGGAGAACCTCCGGCTCGACCACGAGCGGGCCCTGGAGGGGGCCATCGACGTCGCTCGTCTCGGGCCGGACGTGTCGCAGGCCGGGGGAGTGGACTCCCTGGTCGGGCACCGGGGCGTCCGCCTGTCCGGCGGCCAGGTCCAGCGGCTCGCCCTGGCCCGGGCCCTGGCGGCGGACGCCGCGCTCGTGCTGGGCGACGACGTCTCCAGCGCGCTGGACGCCAGGACCGAGGTGGAGCTGTGGGAGGCGCTGCGGGAAAGAGGTGCCACGGTCATCGGGTCCACCTCCAAGCGGGCAGCCCTGCAGCGGGCCGACCAGGTGCTCGTCCTGCAGGGTGGCCGCGTGGTCGACCGGGGGGACTGGGCCTCGCTCCACCAGCGGTGGGGGCACATCGCCGGTTGAGCGGCCCGGTTGACCCGGCGCCCTTCCGTGAGGCATGGTGCCGCCGCCGGCGCGGGCCGAGGGGGTGGAGCGTCGGCGGTCTCGCGGACCCGTCGGGGGTTGACTGATTGGGTGGGGGCAGGTAGAGTCATTCTTTGCGCTGCCCGCTGCCTGCTACTAGCCCGTCTGATCATCCGTCCGCGATGCCACTCCTGACCGGAGTCGGTGAGACCCCCCTTCGTACCGGTTCTTCCCGCAGGGAGCCGAGTGTCGTCGGGTGTGGCCGAGGATCACGATGCCGGTGAGTGGTGGGGGACCTCCGGTGGCGCGGACCGCACCGAACATGCACGGCCTTGAGGAAGGACACTCCTTGGCTGCCTCGCGCACTGCTGACCAGACCGTTGTGACCGCACGCACCGCTTCCGGGCGTCTGTCGTTCTCCCGCATCGACGAGCCACTGGAGGTGCCGGACCTCCTCGCGCTCCAGACGGAGAGCTTCGACTGGCTCCTCGGCAACGAAGCCTGGCAGGAGCGTGTCGCCGAGGCGAAGGCTGCCGGGCGCAACGACATCTCCGAGAAGTCGGGTCTGGAGGAGATCTTCGAGGAGATCTCCCCGATCGAGGACTTCTCCGAGACGATGTCCCTGAGCTTCTCCGAGCACCGCTTCGAGGAGATCAAGTACACCGAGGACGAGTGCATCGAGCGCGACATGACCTACGCCGCTCCGCTCTTCGTCACCGCCGAGTTCATGAACGGTGACACCGGTGAGATCAAGTCGCAGACCGTCTTCATGGGCGACTTCCCCCTGATGACCAAGCGCGGCACCTTCATCATCAACGGCACCGAGCGTGTCGTGGTGTCCCAGATCGTGCGTTCCCCGGGCGTCTACTTCGACCGCTCCTTCGACCGGGCGACGGACAAGGAGATCTACGGCGCCAAGATCATCCCCAGCCGTGGTGCGTGGCTGGAGTTCGAGGTCGACAAGAAGGACATGGTCGGTGTGCGCGTCGACCGCAAGCGCAAGCAGTCGGTGACCGTCCTGCTCAAGGCCCTGGGCTGGACCGAGGCGCAGATCCTCGAGGAGTTCGGCGAGTACGAGTCGATCCGGGCCACCCTGGAGAAGGACCACACCGCCAACCAGGACGAGGCGCTGCTCGACATCTACCGCAAGCTGCGCCCGGGCGAGCCCCCGACGGTGGAGGCCGCGCAGAACCTGCTGGACAACCTGTACTTCAACGGCAAGCGCTACGACCTGGCGAAGGTCGGCCGCTACAAGATCAACAAGAAGCTCGGCCTGGACGCCGGCCTCGAGGAGAACACCCTCGGCGTCGACGACATCGTGCGCACCATCAAGTACCTGGTGGCCCTGCACGCCGGCGAGAACCACATGGCGGGCGTCCGCAACGGCGAGACGGTCGACCTGCGCGTCGAGACCGACGACATCGACCACTTCGGCAACCGTCGCCTGCGCACGGTCGGCGAGCTCATCCAGAACCAGGTCCGGACCGGTCTGTCGCGCATGGAGCGCGTGGTCCGGGAGCGCATGACCACCCAGGACGTCGAGGCGATCACCCCGCAGACGCTGATCAACATCCGCCCGGTGGTGGCGGCGATCCGCGAGTTCTTCGGCACCTCGCAGCTGTCGCAGTTCATGGACCAGAACAACCCGCTGGCCGGGCTGACGCACAAGCGCCGTCTGTCCGCCCTGGGCCCCGGCGGTCTGTCCCGTGACCGCGCCGGCATGGAGGTCCGTGACGTCCACCCGTCGCACTACGGCCGCATGTGCCCCATCGAGACGCCCGAGGGGCCGAACATCGGTCTGATCGGTGCGCTGGCGTCCTACGCGCGCATCAACCCCTTCGGCTTCGTCGAGACCCCGTACCGCAAGGTCGTCCAGGGCAGCGTCACCGACGAGGTGCACTACCTGACCGCGGACGAGGAGGACGAGTTCGTCATCGCGCAGGCCAATGCGAAGCTGACCTCCGACGGTCAGTTCGCGGGGGAACGCGTGCTGGTCCGCTCCAAGGGCGGCGAGGTCGAGTTCGTGCCGCGCGACGACGTGGACTTCATGGACGTCTCCCCGCGCCAGATGGTGTCGGCCGCGACCGCGATGATCCCCTTCCTCGAGCACGACGACGCCAACCGCGCCCTCATGGGTGCGAACATGCAGCGTCAGGGCGTGCCGCTGGTGCAGGCCGAGGCCCCGCTGGTGGGGACCGGCATCGAGCACCGTGCCGCCCTGGACACCGGTGACGTCGTCCGCGCCGAGAAGCCCGGTGTGGTCCAGTCGGTCTCCGCCGACCTCGTGCAGGTGGCCAACGACGACGGCACCTACCAGAGCTACCGGATCGACAAGTTCAGCCGCTCCAACCAGGGCACCTGCTACAACCAGCGGGTCGTGGTCGCCCCCGGCGACCGCCTGGAGAAGGGCACCCTCGTGGCCGACGGTCCGTCGACCGATGGTGGTGAGATGGCGCTGGGCAAGAACCTGCTCGTGGCCTTCATGCCCTGGGAGGGCTACAACTACGAGGACGCGATCATCCTGTCGCAGCGCCTCGTCCGCGACGACACCCTCTCCTCGATCCACATCGAGGAGCACGAGATCGACGCCCGTGACACCAAGCTCGGCCCGGAGGAGATCACCCGGGAGATCCCGAACGTCTCCGACGAGGTCCTGGCGGACCTGGACGAGCGCGGCATCATCCGCATCGGTGCCGAGGTGCGTGACGGCGACCTCCTGGTCGGCAAGGTCACCCCGAAGGGTGAGACCGAGCTGACCCCGGAGGAGCGCCTCCTGCGCGCGATCTTCGGCGAGAAGGCCCGCGAGGTCCGGGACACCTCCATGAAGGTGCCGCACGGTGAGACCGGAACGGTCATCGGCGTGCGCGTCTTCGACCGCGAGGAGGGCGACGAGCTGCCCCCGGGCGTGAACCAGATGGTCCGCGTCTACGTCGCGAACAAGCGCAAGATCACCGACGGTGACAAGCTCGCCGGCCGTCACGGCAACAAGGGCGTCATCTCCAAGATCCTCCCGGTCGAGGACATGCCCTTCCTGCCCGACGGCACCCCGGTCGACGTGGTGCTCAACCCGCTCGGTGTGCCGAGCCGCATGAACGTCGGTCAGATCCTCGAGCTGCACCTCGGCTGGGCCGCGGCCAACGGCTGGAAGATCGAGGGCGACCCCGAGTGGGCCGCGAACCTCTCCGCGGAGCACTACGAGGCCGGCCCGTGGACCCGCGTGGCCACCCCGGTCTTCGACGGCGCCGAGGAGGAGGAGATCACCGGTCTGCTCGACTCGACCCTGCCCTCCCGCGACGGCGATCGCCTGATCGACGGGTCCGGCAAGGCCCGGCTGTTCGACGGCCGCACCGGTGAGCCGTACCCGGAGCCGGTCTCCGTGGGCTACATGTACATCCTCAAGCTCCACCACCTGGTGGACGAGAAGATCCACGCCCGTTCGACTGGTCCGTACTCGATGATCACCCAGCAGCCGCTGGGCGGCAAGGCCCAGTTCGGTGGTCAGCGCTTCGGTGAGATGGAGGTCTGGGCCCTGGAGGCGTACGGCGCCGCCTACGCCCTGCAGGAGCTCCTGACCATCAAGTCCGACGACGTGACCGGCCGGGTGAAGGTCTACGAGTCGATCGTCAAGGGCGAGAACGTCCCGGAGCCCGGCATCCCCGAGTCCTTCAAGGTGCTCATCAAGGAGATGCAGTCCCTGTGCCTGAACGTCGAGGTCCTCTCGACCGACGGCCAGAACATCGACCTGCGCGAGCAGGACCAGGAGGTCTTCCGCGCGGCGGAGGAGCTCGGCATCGACCTGAGCCGGCGTGAGCCGAGCTCGGTCGAAGAGGTCTGATCCACGACCCCGCACGAGCAAACCCTCTAGCCCCGGAACACGAGAGAAGGACATCAGTGCTCGACGTCAACTTCTTCGACGAGCTTCGCATCAGCCAGGCCACCGCGGACGACATCCGCACGTGGTCGCACGGCGAGGTCAAGAAGCCCGAGACCATCAACTACCGCACCCTCAAGCCCGAGAAGGATGGCCTCTTCTGCGAGAAGATCTTCGGCCCCACCCGGGACTGGGAGTGCTACTGCGGCAAGTACAAGCGCGTCCGCTTCAAGGGCATCATCTGCGAGCGCTGCGGCGTCGAGGTGACCCGCTCGGCCGTGCGTCGTGAGCGCATGGGCCACATCGAGCTCGCCGCCCCGGTGACGCACATCTGGTACTTCAAGGGCGTCCCGAGCCGTCTGGGCTACCTCCTGGACCTCGCTCCGAAGGACCTCGAGAAGGTCATCTACTTCGCCGCCTACATGATCACCTCGGTGGACGAGGAGGGTCGCCACGACGACCTGCCCTCGCTCGAGGCGGAGATCCAGACCGAGATCAAGGCCCTGGAGAACCGTCGCGACGCAGACGTGGAGACCCGTGCCAAGAAGCTCGAGGCCGACCTGGCCGAGCTGGAGGCCGAGGGCGCCAAGTCCGACGCCAAGCGCAAGGTCCGTGACTCGGCCGAGCGGGAGATGAACCAGATCCGCAAGCGGGCCGACCAGCAGATCGAGCGCGTCGAGCAGGTCTGGGACCGTTTCAAGAACCTCAAGGTCCAGGACCTCGAGGGCGACGAGATGCTCTACCGCGAGATGCGGGACCGCTTCGGCATGTACTTCGAGGGCGGCATGGGTGCCGGTGCCCTGCAGAAGCGTCTGCAGAGCTTCGACCTCGAGGCCGAGGCCGAGAAGCTGCGCGAGATCATCGAGACCGGCAAGGGCCAGAAGAAGACCCGTGCCCTGAAGCGCCTCAAGGTGGTCACGGCCTTCCTGACCACCGACAACGAGCCCGAGGGCATGGTCCTGGACGTCGTCCCGGTCATCCCGCCGGACCTGCGCCCGATGGTGCAGCTGGACGGTGGCCGCTTCGCGACCTCCGACCTGAACGACCTGTACCGCCGGGTGATCAACCGCAACAACCGGCTCAAGCGCCTCCTCGACCTCGGTGCCCCCGAGATCATCATCAACAACGAGAAGCGCATGCTGCAGGAGTCCGTGGACTCCCTGTTCGACAACGGTCGTCGCGGCCGCCCGGTCACCGGGCCGGGCAACCGTCCGCTGAAGTCGCTCTCGGACATGCTCAAGGGCAAGCAGGGGCGCTTCCGTCAGAACCTGCTGGGCAAGCGCGTCGACTACTCGGGCCGTTCGGTCATCGTGGTCGGCCCGCAGCTGAAGCTGCACCAGTGCGGCCTGCCGAAGCAGATGGCCCTGGAGCTCTTCAAGCCCTTCGTCATGAAGCGCCTGGTGGACCTGGACCACGCCCAGAACATCAAGTCGGCCAAGCGCATGGTCGAGCGCCACAACCCGATGGTGTGGGACGTGCTCGAGGAGGTCATCACCGAGCACCCGGTGCTGCTGAACCGTGCTCCCACGCTGCACCGACTGGGCATCCAGGCCTTCGAGCCGCAGCTCATCGAGGGCAAGGCCATCCAGATCCACCCGCTGGTCTGCACCGCGTTCAACGCCGACTTCGACGGTGACCAGATGGCCGTGCACGTGCCGCTGTCTGCCGAGGCCCAGGCCGAGGCGCGCATCCTCATGCTCTCGAGCAACAACATCCTCAAGCCGGCGGACGGTCGTCCGGTGACCATGCCCACCCAGGACATGATCATCGGCCTGTACCACCTGACGCTGGCGGAGCTCGGGACCGAGGACCTGCCCGACGAGGAGATCCGCAGCTTCACCTCCCCGGCCGAGGCCCGCATGGCCTTCGACCGTGGCGAGATCACGCTGGGCACCCCGATCCGGGTGCGGCTGGACCACGTCGTGCCGCCGGCCGGTTTCGAGGGGGAGGTCGAGCTCGACGAGCACGGCTACGCCCCGACGCTGACCCTGCGCACCACGCTGGGCCGGGCGATCTTCAACGAGTCGCTGCCGGAGAACTTCCCGTTCGTCAACAACGCGGTCGACAAGAAGGTCCTGTCGAACATCATCAACGCCCTGGCCGAGCGCTACGACAAGGTCGACGTCGCCGCCTCGCTGGACGCGCTCAAGGAGAACGGCTTCCACTGGGCCTCGCGCTCGGGGACGACGGTCGCCATCTCCGACGTGGTGGTGCCGGACAACAAGACCGAGATCCTCGAGGCGTACGAGAGCAAGGCCGCCAAGGTCCAGGTGCAGTACGAGCGTGGTCTGATCACGGACGACGAGCGCCGGCAGGAGCTCATCGAGATCTGGACCCAGGCCACCAACGAGGTCGCCAAGGTCATGGAGGCCCACTTCCCGGCCGACAACCCCATCTTCAAGATGGTGACCTCCGGTGCCCGTGGTAACTGGTTCCAGCTGCGTCAGATCGCCGGCATGCGTGGCCTCATGGCCAACCCCAAGGGCGAGATCATCCCGCGTCCGATCAAGGCCTCGTTCCGCGAGGGCCTGACCGTGCTGGAGTTCTTCATCTCGACCCACGGTGCCCGCAAGGGTCTGGCCGACACCGCTCTGCGTACCGCCGACTCGGGCTACCTGACCCGTCGTCTCGTGGACGTCTCGCAGGACGTCATCGTCCGCGAGGCCGACTGCGGCACCGAGCGGGGCGTGAAGGTCACCATCGGCCAGGCGCTCGGCGACGGTTCCGTGGTGGTCGACGAGGAGGTCGAGTCCAGTGCCTACGCACGGACCGTGGCCGAGGACGTCGAGCACGAGGGCCAGCTGCTGGCCCGGGCCGGGGACGACCTGGGTGACGTGCTCATCGAGGAGCTCGTCGCCGGTGGCGTCACCACCGTCAAGGTGCGTTCCGTGCTGACCTGCGAGTCCTCGGTCGGCACCTGCGCCAAGTGCTACGGCCGGTCCCTGGCCACCGGTCAGCTGGTCGACATCGGCGAGGCCGTCGGCATCGTCGCGGCCCAGTCGATCGGTGAGCCCGGTACCCAGCTCACGATGCGCACCTTCCACACCGGTGGTGTGGCCGGTGACGACATCACGCAGGGTCTGCCGCGCGTCGTCGAGCTCTTCGAGGCCCGCACCCCCAAGGGTGTGGCCCCGATCGCCGAGGCCGCCGGCCGCATCCGGATCGAGGACGCCGACAAGCAGCGTCGCCTGATCCTGGTGCCGGACGACGGCACGGAGGAGCACGCGTACCTCGTCGGCAAGCGCGCCCGCCTCCTGGTGGAGGAGGGCGAGCAGGTCGCCGCCGGTCAGCAGCTGGTCATCGGTGCCGTGGACCCGAAGCAGGTCCTGCGCATCCTCGGCCCGCGTGCGGTGCAGCAGCACCTGGTGGACGAGGTGCAGGGCGTGTACCGCCAGCAGGGTGTGTCCATCCACCAGAAGCACATCGAGGTCATCGTGCGCCAGATGCTGCGCCGGATCACGATCATCGACCAGGGCGACACCACGCTGCTGGCCGGTGACCTGGTGGAGCGCTCGCGCTTCGAGACCCAGAACCGTGAGGTCGTGGCCGAGGGTGGCAAGCCCGCCGCCGGTCGTCCGGAGCTCATGGGCATCACCAAGGCCTCGCTGGCCACCGAGTCGTGGCTGTCGGCCGCCTCCTTCCAGGAGACGACCCGCGTCCTCACCGAGGCCGCCATGCACGGCAAGGGTGACCCGCTGCTGGGGCTCAAGGAGAACGTCATCCTCGGAAAGCTCATCCCGGCGGGCACCGGTCTGCAGCGCTACCGGAATGTCACCGTGGAGCCCACGGAGGAGGCGAAGGCGCAGGCCTACTCGATGACCGACTTCGAGGGCTTCGACTTCTCCGCCTTCGGCGAGGGCACCGGCGAGGCGGTGCGCCTCGACGAGGTCGACACCGGCGACTTCCGCTGGTGACCTGAACGGGGAGCGGACCCGCCGGGCACCGCCTCCCAGCGCGACGAGGGGCCCCTCCACCGAGGGGCCCCTCGTCGCGTCTGCTTGATTTGGCGTTGTTCGGCAGTTCCCCATAGAATCTTCGATTGGTGTGGGCTCGGTCCACACCACCTCCGCCGGGCAGCCGCGATCGACCGCCCGTCCATGGTCTCCATGGGCGGCTCCGATCCCGGAAGTGCAGGTGGGGGAGCGCGCGAGGGCGCAGGCGGCGGTGCCGCCCGTGGTTCCCGGAACATCCACCCCGCGCGACTCATCCAAGGAGCCGCTCAGGCGGCGACAACGACGAAACACGGAGTTTCCTCAGTGCCTACCATCAACCAGCTGGTCCGCAAGGGCCGCCGGGACAAGGTCAAGAAGTTTGACGCCCCGGCCCTCAAGGGCTCGCCCCAGCGTCGTGGCGTGTGCACACGCGTGTACACCACGACCCCCAAGAAGCCGAACTCGGCCCTCCGCAAGGTCGCGCGCGTGCGCCTGACCTCCGGCATCGAGGTGACGGCCTACATCCCCGGCGTCGGCCACAACCTGCAGGAGCACTCCATCGTGCTCGTGCGCGGCGGCGGCGTGAAGGACCTCCCGGGTGTCCGTTACAAGATCGTTCGTGGTGCCCTCGACGCCCAGGGCGTCAAGGACCGCAACCAGGCTCGTTCCCACTACGGCGCGAAGAAGGAGAAGAAGTAATGCCTCGTAAGGGCCCCGCTCCGAAGCGCCCCCTGGCCATCGACCCGGTCTACGGGTCGCCGCTGGTCACGCAGCTGGTGAACAAGATCCTGGTGGACGGCAAGAAGTCCGTCGCCGAGTCCATCGTCTACGGCGCCATGGAGGGCGTGCGCGAGAAGACGGACACCGACCCCGTCCAGACCCTGAAGCGCGCCCTGGACAACATCCGCCCGGCGCTCGAGGTCAAGTCCCGCCGTGTCGGTGGTGCGACCTACCAGGTGCCGATCGAGGTCAAGCCCGGTCGTGCGACCGCCCTGTCCCTCCGCTGGCTGGTGGGCTACGCCCGGCAGCGTCGCGAGAAGACGATGACCGAGCGTCTCATGAACGAGATCCTCGACGCCTCGAACGGTCTGGGTGCTGCGGTGAAGCGCCGCGAGGACACCCACAAGATGGCCGAGGCCAACAAGGCGTTCGCGCACTACCGCTGGTGACCGGGTGGTCACCGATGGTGCCCCTGCGGCATCATCGGTGACCGTCAGTCCCATTTCGCACCGACCACCGCAACACGAGAAGAGACAACGTGGCACAGGACGTCCTCACGGACCTCAAGCAGGTCCGCAACATCGGCATCATGGCGCACATCGACGCCGGCAAGACCACGACCACCGAGCGCATCCTGTTCTACACGGGTGTGAACCACAAGATGGGTGAGACGCACGACGGTGCGTCGACCACCGACTGGATGGACCAGGAGAAGGAGCGTGGCATCACGATCACCTCCGCCGCGGTCACCAGCTTCTGGAAGGGCACCCAGATCAACCTGATCGACACGCCCGGCCACGTCGACTTCACGGTCGAGGTCGAGCGCAACCTCCGCGTCCTGGACGGCGCCGTCGCCGTCTTCGACGGCAAGGAGGGCGTCGAGCCGCAGTCCGAGACCGTGTGGCGGCAGGCCGACAAGTACGGCGTCCCGCGCATGTGCTTCATCAACAAGATGGACAAGATGGGCGCGGACTTCTACTACTCCGTGCAGACCATGGTCGACCGTCTCGGTGCGACCCCGCTGGTCATGCAGCTGCCCATCGGAGCCGAGTCCGACTTCATCGGCATGGTCGACCTGGTCACCATGAAGGCGATGACCTGGTCGAAGGAGACCCCGCTCGGCGAGGCCTACGAGACCGTTGACATCCCGGCCGACCTGCAGGAGAAGGCCGAGGAGTACCGCGCCCAGCTCGTGGAGAAGGTGGCCGAGGCCGACGAGGAGCTGCTCGACAAGTACCTCGGTGGCGAGGAGCTCACCGAGGAGGAGATCCACGCGGGCGTCCGCAAGCTGACGCTGGCCGGCGAGGTCAACCCGGTGTTCTGCGGCACGGCCTTCAAGAACAAGGGTGTCCAGCCGCTGCTCGACGCCATCGTGGCCTACCTGCCGTCCCCGGTGGACCTGCCCCCGATCGAGGGCCTCCTCGCCAGCGACGACGAGACCACCGTCACGCGTGCGCCGTCCGCCGACGAGCCCTTCGCGGCCCTGGCCTTCAAGGTCGCCACGCACCCCTTCTTCGGCACGTTGACCTACATCCGCGTGTACTCCGGCGAGATCGCCTCCGGCAGTCCCGTGTACAACGCGACCAAGGGCAAGAAGGAGCGTCTGGGCAAGCTCTTCCAGATGCACGCCAACAAGGAGAACCCGGTGGAGAAGGTGACCGCTGGTCACATCTACGCCGTGATCGGCCTGAAGGACACCACCACCGGTGACACCCTCTCCGCGATCGACCAGCCGGTCGTTCTGGAGTCGATGACCTTCCCGGACCCGGTGATCCACGTGGCCATCGAGCCCAAGACCAAGGGTGACCAGGAGAAGCTCGGCACGGCGATCCAGAAGCTCGCGGAGGAGGACCCCACCTTCACCGTGCGCCTGGACGAGGAGACCGGCCAGACCGTCATCGGCGGCATGGGCGAGCTCCACCTGGACATCCTCGTGGACCGCATGAAGCGCGAGTTCAAGGTCGAGGCCAACGTCGGTGCGCCGCAGGTGGCCTACCGCGAGACGATCCGTCGCGCGGTCGACAAGCTCGACTACACCCACAAGAAGCAGACGGGTGGCTCGGGTCAGTTCGCCAAGGTCCAGCTGAAGTTCGAGCCGATGGAGGAGGCCGAGGACGGGACGTTCTACGAGTTCGAGAACGCCGTCGTCGGTGGCCGCGTCCCGAAGGAGTACATCCCCTCGGTGGACCAGGGCATCCAGGAGGCCATGCAGCTCGGTGTCCTCGCGGGCTACCCGCTCGTGGGCATCAAGGCCACCCTCATGGATGGTGCCTACCACGACGTCGACTCCTCGGAGATGGCGTTCAAGATCGCCGGTTCCATGGCGCTCAAGGAGGCCGTCCGCAAGGCGGACCCGGTCCTCCTCGAGCCGCTGATGGCCGTCGAGGTGCGCACTCCGGAGGACTACATGGGTGACGTCATCGGTGACATCAACGCGCGCCGTGGCACCATCCAGTCCATGGAGGACATCACCGGTGCCAAGGTCGTTCGCGCCTCGGTCCCGCTGTCCGAGATGTTCGGGTACGTCGGTGACCTGCGGTCCAAGACCCAGGGTCGTGCCAACTACTCCATGCAGTTCGACTCCTACGGCGAGGTTCCGCGCAACGTCGCCGAGGAGATCGTGAAGAAGGTTCGTGGCGAGTGACCCCCACCGGGTACACTCACACGGCCTGATTCGCACCAGTTCCCAGTAACCAGCAATACTTGCGTCCCGCCCGCCGCAATCCCGCGGCGGGACGGGCGCGAGACCACAGTCCAACAGGAGGACCCCAGTGGCGAAGGCAAAGTTCGAGCGGAGCAAGCCGCACGTCAACATCGGCACCATCGGTCACATCGACCACGGCAAGACGACGCTGACGGCCGCCATCTCCAAGGTGCTGCACGACCGTTACCCCGAGCTGAACGAGGCGTCGCCTTTCGACACCATCGACAAGGCTCCCGAGGAGAAGCAGCGCGGCATCACGATCTCGATCTCCCACATCGAGTACCAGACCGAGGAGCGCCACTACGCGCACGTCGACTGCCCCGGTCACGCTGACTACGTGAAGAACATGATCACCGGTGCTGCCCAGATGGACGGCGCCATCCTCGTGGTCGCCGCGACCGACGGCCCGATGCCGCAGACCAAGGAGCACGTCCTCCTGGCCCGCCAGGTCGGCGTTCCGTACATCTGCGTCGCGCTGAACAAGTCGGACATGGTCGACGACGAGGAGATCATGGAGCTCGTCGAGATGGAGGTCCGTGAGCTCCTCTCCGAGTACGACTTCCCGGGCGACGAGGTGCCGGTGGTCCAGGTCTCCGCACTCAAGGCGCTCGAGGGCGACGAGAAGTGGGGCGACAAGATCATCGAGCTGATGTCCGAGGTCGACAAGGCCATCCCGGAGCCGGAGCGCGACATCGACAAGCCGTTCCTGATGCCCGTCGAGGACGTGTTCACCATCACCGGTCGCGGCACCGTGGTGACCGGCCGTATCGAGCGCGGTGTCCTGAACGTCAACGACGAGATCGAGATCGTCGGTATCCGTGAGGACAAGCAGTCCACCACCGTCACCGGCATCGAGATGTTCCGCAAGCTGCTCGACGAGGGCCGCGCCGGTGAGAACGTCGGTCTGCTGCTCCGTGGCACCAAGCGCGAGGACGTCGAGCGCGGCCAGGTCATCTGCAAGCCCGGCTCGATCACCCCGCACAAGAAGTTCGAGGGCTCGGTCTACATCCTGTCGAAGGACGAGGGTGGCCGTCACACCCCGTTCTACGACAACTACCGTCCGCAGTTCTACTTCCGCACCACGGACGTCACCGGTGTGGTCGACCTGCCGGAGGGCACCGAGATGGTCATGCCCGGTGACAACACCGAGATGACCGTCGAGCTCATCCAGCCGGTCGCCATGGAGGAGGGCCTCAAGTTCGCCATCCGTGAGGGTGGCCGCACCGTCGGCGCCGGCCAGGTCACCAAGATCCTGGACTGATCCAGCGCCCTCACGGGCACTGGGCGCCGCGGGAGAGTCCGCACCGCCGAAGGCCCCCGACCTCCATGGTCGGGGGCCTTCCGCGTCGTCCGGGGTGCAGATTTTGTTCCTGCTCCCGGGTGTGCCAGAATAGGCAAGTTGCTTGTTGGGCGTGTCTGCACATCAGCACAGAAGGTCGGTCCCGCTGGGACCCGGATCCTCTGCTGGTCAGCACCCGCGCCCTTCCGGACGAGGCAGGTCCGACCGTGGAGCTCGTGCTCCCCTCCCGCTGGGAGACCGGTCGCTGTCCGACCGGAGCACGAACCCGGTCATCCGGGGCCGCAGGCCCCACCCGGAACGACCCGCAAGGTCGTGGTGTGTCCGCAAAGCGCGACACGCCCGAGCGCGGGGGTCGGGGAGATGGCCGCCATGACCAGAGCGGTACGACGAGAGAGAGTCAACGAACCGATGGCGGGACAGAAGATCCGCATCCGGCTGAAGTCGTATGACCATGAGGTCATCGACTCTTCGGCGCGGAAGATCGTGGACACCGTGACCCGTGCGGGCGCGACCGTAGTGGGCCCTGTGCCCCTTCCGACGGAGAAGAACGTCTTCTGCGTCATCCGGTCCCCGCACAAGTACAAGGACAGCCGAGAGCACTTCGAGATGCGCACGCACAAGCGCCTCATCGACATCGTGGACCCGACCCCCAAGGCGGTCGACTCCCTGATGCGACTCGACCTCCCGGCTGACGTGAACATCGAGATCAAGCTGTGAGCGCCACCATGACTGAGAAGACCGTGCAGCGCACCTACTCCGGACTGCTGGGCACCAAGCTCGGCATGACCCAGGTGTGGGATGCCGAGAACCGCCTGGTCCCGGTCACGGTGGTGCAGGTCGCCCCGAACGTGGTGACCCAGATCCGCACCCCGGAGGCCGACGGCTACGGCGCCGTCCAGATCGCCACCGGCGACATCGACCCCCGCAAGGTGAGCCAGCCCATGTGTGGCCACTTCGAGAAGGCCGGCGTGACCCCGCGTCGCCACCTCACCGAGCTGCGCACCGGGGACTTCGAGTCCTACGAGCTGGGCCAGGAGCTCACCGTGGAGACCTTCGAGGCCGGCCAGTCGGTCGACCTCGTCGGGACCACCAAGGGCAAGGGTTTCGCCGGTGTCATGAAGCGCCACGGGTTCGCTGGTGTCAGCGCCTCCCACGGTGCGCACCGCAACCACCGCAAGCCCGGTTCCATCGGTGGCTGCGCCACGCCCGGCCGCGTCTTCCGCGGCACCCGCATGGCGGGTCGCATGGGCGGCGAGCGTCAGACCACCCAGAACCTGTCCATCCACGCCGTGGACGCCGAGAAGGGTCTGCTGCTCATCACCGGTGCCGTTCCCGGCCCGCGTGGCGGCCTCGTCCTCGTGCGCTCCTCCGTGAAGGGAGCCTGACATGCCGACGATCGACATCATCAGCCCCGCTGGCCAGACCACCGGCACCACCGAGCTGCCCGCCGAGATCTTCGACGTGGCCGTCAACGTGCCGCTGATCCACCAGGTCGTCGTGGCCCAGCTGGCTGCCGCCCGCCAGGGCACGCACGCCACCAAGACGCGCGCCGAGGTGCGCGGTGGTGGTCGCAAGCCGTACCGCCAGAAGGGCACCGGCCGCGCCCGTCAGGGCTCGACCCGTGCGCCGCAGTTCGCCGGCGGTGGCACCGTCCACGGCCCGCAGCCGCGTGACTACGCGCAGCGGACCCCCAAGAAGATGAAGGCCGCCGCCCTGCGTGGCGCGCTCTCCGACCGTGCTCGCCACGGCCGCATCCACGTGCTGTCCAGCGTGCTGGAGGGGGACACCCCGTCCACCCGCAGCGCGGCCACGCTGCTCCGCGGTCAGACCGACCGTCGCAGCCTGCTGGTCGTGCTGGAGCGTGGGGACGAGCTGGCCCTGAAGAGCCTGCGCAACCTCCCGGACGTGCACGCGCTCTTCGCCGACCAGCTGAACACCTATGACGTGATGTGTGCGGACGACGTGTTCTTCACGGCCGGTGCGCTGGAGGCCTTCATCTCCGGTGGTCAGCAGACCGCCCACGAGAACGCTGAGAAGCAGGAGGTCGCCCGATGAGCACCCCCACCACCAACGCCGCGGCAATCGGCAAGGACCCCCGCGACATCCTGCTCGCGCCGGTGGTCTCCGAGAAGTCCTACGCCCTCCTCGACGAGGGGAAGTACACCTTCCTGGTCGACCCGCGCGCCAACAAGACCGAGATCAAGCTTGCCGTCGAGAAGATCTTCGACGTCAAGGTCGCCTCGGTCCACACGATGAACCGCGTGGGCAAGGCCCGTCGGACCCGCTTCGGCATTGGCCGACGCAAGGACACCAAGCGCGCCATCGTCACGCTCAAGGAAGGCTCGATCGACATCTTCGGCGCAGGCAACTGAGCCCGGGATATCGAGACGAGACACGAGTACGGAGCTAGGACCCCAACATGGCAATCCGCAAGCACAAGCCCACGACCCCGGGCCGCCGCGGCTCGAGCGCCGCGGACTTCGTCGAGGTCACCCGGAGCACCCCGGAGAAGTCCCTGGTGCGTCCGCTGACCAAGTCCGGAGGACGCAACACCTCCGGGCGCATCACCACCCGTCACATCGGTGGTGGCCACAAGCGCGCCTACCGTCTGATCGACTTCCGTCGAGCGGACAAGGACGGCGTGCCGGCGAAGGTCGCCCACATCGAGTACGACCCCAACCGCACGGCGCGCATCGCGCTGCTGCACTACGCCGACGGTGAGAAGCGCTACATCATCGCGCCGCGTCACCTGGAGCAGGGCGCCACGGTCGAGTCCGGCCCCGGCGCCGACATCAAGCCGGGCAACAACCTGCCGCTGCGCAACATCCCGGTCGGTACGGTCATCCACGCCATCGAGCTGCGGCCCGGCGGCGGTGCGAAGATCGCCCGCTCCGCCGGCACCCGCGTCCAGCTGGTGGCCAAGGAGGGCCCGTACGCGCAGCTCCGCATGCCGTCCGGCGAGATCCGGAACGTCGACGCCCGCTGCCGCGCCTCCATCGGCGAGGTCGGCAACGCCGAGCAGTCCAACATCAACTGGGGCAAGGCCGGCCGCATGCGCTGGAAGGGCAAGCGCCCGACCGTGCGTGGTGTCGTGATGAACCCCGTTGACCACCCGCACGGTGGTGGTGAGGGCCGGACGTCCGGTGGTCGTCACCCGGTGAGCCCCTGGGGCCAGCGGGAGGGCCGCACCCGCCAGAAGGGCAAGGCCAGCGACAAGCTGATCGTTCGCCGTCGTCGTACCGGCAAGAAGCGCTGATAGGAGCACCTGGAGATGCCTCGTAGCCTCAAGAAGGGCCCCTTCGTCGACGACCACCTCGCCAAGAAGGTGGACGCTCAGAACGAAGCCGGCACGAAGAACGTGATCAAGACCTGGTCGCGTCGTTCCATGATCACCCCGGAGATGCTCGGCCACACCCTGGCCGTGCACGACGGCCGCAAGCACGTCCCGGTCTTCGTGACCGAGGCGATGGTCGGCCACAAGCTCGGGGAGTTCGCGCCGACGAAGACCTTCAAGGGTCACGTCAAGGACGACCGCAAGGGCCGTCGCTGATCTCAGCACCGTGATCGCCGTCCGGCGACCACAACCAACCACTTACGACTGAAGAGGGACTGACATGGAAGCCAAGGCGCAGGCGCGGTACGTCCGCGTGACGCCCATGAAGGCTCGCCGCGTCGTGGACCTGATCCGTGGCAAGCAGGCCGCTGAGGCCCTGTCCGTGCTGCAGTTCGCCCCCCAGGGTGCGAGCGAGCCGGTCATGAAGGTGCTGCAGAGCGCTATTGCGAACGCCCGGTTCATGGCTGACCGCGACGCTGTTGCCTTTGACGAGAACTCGCTGCTCATCAGCGAGGCCTTCGTCGACGAGGGTCCGAGCATGAAGCGGTTCCGTCCGCGTGCTCAGGGCCGGGCCAGCAAGATCCTGAAGCGCACGAGCCACATCACCGTGGTCGTGTCGCAGCCGAACGACGATGACGCCAAGGGAGGGACCCGCTGATGGGTCAGAAGATCAACCCGCACGGCTTCCGTCTGGGCATCACCACCGACCACAAGAGCCGGTGGTTCGCCGACTCCACCGCCGAGGGCCAGCGCTACGCGGACTTCGTGCGCGAGGACGTCGCGATCCGCAAGCTCCTGACCGACGGCATGGAGCGCGCCGGTATCGCCAAGGTCGAGATCGAGCGCACCCGTGACCGCGTGCGTGTGGACATCCACACCGCTCGTCCGGGCATCGTCATCGGTCGCCGTGGTGCCGAGGCGGACCGCCTTCGCGGTCAGCTCGAGAAGCTGACCGGCAAGCAGGTCCAGCTGAACATCCTCGAGGTGAAGAACCCCGAGGCCGTGGCCCAGCTGGTCGCCCAGGGCATCGCCGAGCAGCTGTCGGCCCGCGTGTCGACCCGCCGTGCGATGAAGAAGGGCATCCAGTCCGCGCAGCGCGCCGGCGCCAAGGGCATCCGCGTGCAGTGCTCGGGCCGTCTCGGCGGCGCCGAGATGAGCCGGACCGAGTTCTACCGCGAGGGCCGCGTGCCGCTGCACACCCTCCGGGCGAACATCGACTACGGGTTCCACGAGGCCAAGACCACCTTCGGCCGCATCGGCGTGAAGGTCTGGATCTACCAGGGCGACATGACCGACAAGGAGCTCGCCCGCGAGCAGGCCAACGCCCCGCAGCGTGGCCGCGGTCGTGGTGACCGTCCGGGCCGTGGCCGTGGCGGCGAGGCCCCGCGTGGTCGTGGCCGCGGTCGTGGACCCCGCAACGAGGCGCCGCAGGGCGCCAGCACCGAGGCCGCTGCCCAGGCGCCGGCCGCCGAGGGAGGCGAGAACTGATGCTGATCCCGCGTCGCGTCAAGCACCGCAAGCAGCACCACCCCAAGCGTGCCGGTATGGCGAAGGGTGGCACCGAGCTGGCCTTCGGTGACTACGGCATCCAGGCCCTGTCGCCGGCCTACGTGACCAACCGTCAGATCGAGTCCGCGCGTATCGCGATGACCCGTCACATCAAGCGAGGCGGAAAGGTGTGGATCAACATCTTCCCCGACCGCCCGCTGACGAAGAAGCCCGCCGAGGTCCGCATGGGTTCCGGTAAGGGTTCCACCGAGTGGTGGGTGGCCAACGTGAAGCCGGGCCGCATCATGTTCGAGCTCTCGGGTGTCTCCGACGAGGTCGCGCGTGAGGCCCTGCGTCTGGCCATGCACAAGCTTCCGATGAAGTGCCGCATCGTGGCACGTGAGGGTGGTGACGTCTGATGGCGCTCGGCTCCGACGACAAGACCATGGAGGACCTGCGCGGCATGGACGACCAGGGGCTGCGTGACGCCCTGGCCGAGGCCAAGCAGGAGCTGTTCAACCTCCGTTTCCAGTCCGCCACGGGTCAGATGACCAACAGCAGCCGCCTCAAGGCGGTCCGCAAGGACATCGCCCGGATCTACACCGAGATGCGTGAGCGCGAGCTCAACATCGGTCGTTCCCCGCAGGAGGCGTGATGACTGAGCAGAACACCCAGCAGGTGTCCGAGGACGGCAAGCTGCTGGCCCCCGGCGGCCGCCACTTCCGCAAGGAGCGTCGCGGCTACGTCGTGTCCGACAAGATGGACAAGACGATCACCGTGGAGCTGGAGCAGCGCGTCACCCACGCGCTGTACGGCAAGGTCATCCGCAAGACGACCAAGGTGAAGGCCCACGACGAGAACGAGACCGCCGGCATCGGCGACCTCGTCCGCATCGCCGAGACCCGTCCGACCTCTGCGACCAAGCGCTGGCGCCTGGTCGAGGTCGTGGAGAAGGCCAAGTAAGAAGCATCGATGGTGGGGGCGGAGTACGCTTCGCCCCCACCCTCCGACCATCCGGTTCGGCAAGGCTCACCCCCGCAAGGAGGGGTGAGAACCTGCTCGACGACAGGAGAATGTAGTGATCCAGCAGGAGTCGCGACTGCGCGTCGCCGACAACACCGGTGCCAAGGAGATCTTGTGCATCCGGGTTCTCGGCGGTTCGGGTCGTCGCTACGCCGGCATCGGCGACACGATCGTCGCGTCGGTCAAGGACGCCATCCCCGGCGGCAACGTGAAGAAGGGTGACGTCGTCAAGGCGGTCATCGTCCGCACCTCGAAGGAGCGGCGCCGTCCCGACGGCAGCTACATCCGCTTCGACGAGAACGCCGCCGTCATCCTCAAGGCCGATGGGGAGCCCCGTGGCACCCGCATCTTCGGCCCCGTCGGACGCGAGCTGCGTGACAAGCAGTTCATGCGCATCGTGTCCCTCGCCCCGGAGGTGATCTGATCATGGCGGCCCACAAGACGCCCAAGATGAAGATCAAGAAGAACGACCTCGTCCAGGTCATCACCGGCCGTACGCAGGCCAACGGTGGTGACCGGGGCAAGACCGGTCGCGTCATCGAGGTGTACCCGGAGCGCCAGCGCGTGCTCGTCGAGGGCATCAACCGCGTGACCAAGCACACCCGCGCAGGCGTGGGCGGAGGCGCCGGCGGCATCCAGACCGTCGAGGCCCCCATCCACGTGTCCAACGTGGCGCTGGTGGACCCGGAGACCAACACCCCGACCCGTGTCCGCACGCGCGTCGAGAACGTCGAGCGCAACGGTCGTCAGAAGGCGACCCGCACCCGCGTGGCCGTGCGCTCGGGCAAGGACCTGGCATGAGTGAGACCACCGAGATGACCGAGCAGACCGCTGCTCCGGCGCAGCGTCCGGTCCCGCGCCTCAAGGAGCGCTACCGCTCCGAGATCCGGGACACGCTGATGTCGGAGTTCAACTACGCCAACGTGATGCAGATCCCCGGCGTCACCAAGGTCGTCGTGAACATGGGTGTGGGCGACGCCGCCCGCGACTCCAAGCTCATCGACGGCGCCATCAAGGACCTGACCGTCATCACCGGTCAGAAGCCCCGCGTGAACCGGGCGAAGAAGTCGATCGCCCAGTTCAAGCTCCGTGAGGGCATGCCCATCGGCGCGAACGTCACCCTGCGTGGCGACCGCATGTGGGAGTTCCTGGACCGTCTGGTGTCGGTGGCCCTGCCCCGTATCCGCGACTTCCGTGGCCTGTCCCCGAAGCAGTTCGACGGCCAGGGCAACTACACCTTCGGCCTCACGGAGCAGTCCATGTTCCACGAGATCGACCAGGACAAGATCGACCGCGTCCGCGGCATGGACATCACGGTCGTGACCACCGCCCAGACCGACGACGAGGGCCGCGCGCTGCTTCGCGCGCTGGGCTTCCCGTTCAAGGAGAACTGACGTGGCGAAGACCGCTCTGAAGAACAAGGCCGCCCGCAAGCCGAAGTTCGCCGTCCGGGCCTACACGCGCTGCCAGCGCTGCGGCCGCCCGCACTCGGTGTACCGCAAGTTCGGCCTGTGCCGCATCTGCCTGCGCGAGATGGCCCACGCCGGCCAGCTCCCCGGCGTCACCAAGTCCTCTTGGTGACCTGCAAGTCCTGATATCCACCCACTCCATCACAGGTCCCCGGGCGCGCCCCGTGCGTGCAGGATCCGGACGATCCCAGGTCGGATGACACCGACCGCCCGGCGAAACCAGGATGAGGAAGGGCGATCCAGCCCATGACCATGACCGATCCGATCGCGGACATGCTGACCCGCGTGCGCAACGCCAACTCGGCGCAGCACGACGAGGTCCGCATGCCGTTCTCGAAGCTGAAGTCCCACATCGCCGACATCCTCAAGAACGAGGGTTACATCGGCGACTGGACCGAGGAGGAGGCGGAGGTCGGCAAGACCCTCGTCATCTCCCTGAAGTACGGCCCGAACCGCGAGCGCTCCATCGCCGGGGTGCGCCGGGTGTCCAAGCCCGGTCTGCGCGTGTACGCGAAGTCGACCAACCTGCCGCGGGTCCTGGGTGGCCTGGGCATCGCGATCCTGTCGACCTCCTCGGGCCTTCTGACCGACAAGCAGGCCGCTGCCAAGGGTGTGGGTGGGGAAGTCCTCGCCTACGTCTGGTGAGCCCCGGACGAGGAAGGAACTGAGAAATGTCTCGTATTGGACGACTTCCCGTCACTGTGCCCAACGGTGTCGACGTGACCATCGACGGTCAGGACGTCACCGTGAAGGGCCCGAAGGGTGAGCTGGACGTCACCCTGCCGGAGCCGATCACCGCTGCTCGTGACGAGGAGGGTGCCATCGTGGTGTCCCGCCCGGACGAGGAGCGCGAGTCCCGTGCCCGTCACGGCCTGGCGCGCACCCTGATCCAGAACATGGTCACCGGCGTGACCGAGGGCTACACCAAGCGCCTCGAGATCTCCGGTACCGGTTACCGCGTGGTGGCGAAGGGCTCGGACCTGGAGTTCGCGCTCGGCTACTCGCACCCGATCCTGGTGAAGGCCCCCGAGGGGATCACCTTCACCCTGGACGGCCCGACCAAGGTCGCCGTGAGCGGCATCGACAAGCAGCTCGTCGGTGAGGTCGCGGCCAACATCCGCAAGCTCCGCAAGCCCGACCCGTACAAGGCCAAGGGTGTGCGCTACGAGGGCGAACACATCCGCCGCAAGGTCGGAAAGGCTGGTAAGTAAGCCATGGCTATGATCGTCAAGCGCCCCAAGGGCAGCGTGGCCTCCCGAGAGCGTCGTCACGCCCGCCTGCGCAAGAAGGTGACCGGCACGAGCGAGCGCCCGCGTCTCGCGGTGCACCGCTCCAGCCGTCACATGTTCGTCCAGGTCATCGACGACACCGTCGGTCGCACCCTGGCCTCGGCCTCCACCATGGAGCCGGAGCTGCGTGCCTCCGAGGCGGACAAGTCCGCCAAGGCCCGCAAGGTCGGCGAGCTCGTCGCCGAGCGTGCGAAGGCCGCTGGTGTCGAGGTCGTCGTGTTCGACCGTGGTGGCAACCGCTACGCCGGTCGTGTCGCGGCCGTGGCCGACGGCGCCCGTGAGGGTGGTCTGACGCTGTGATGAACGCTACTCGTGCAACTCAGGGAAAGGACCTCTGATGGCTGAGACTCAGCAGGGAGGCGAGCTCACCGGGGCAGAGGTGCAGGACAACCGCGCCGGTGGCAACACCAACGAGCGTGGCAACACGCGCAACGACAACCGTGGTGGCAACCGCAACGACCGTGGCGGCCGTGACGGCGGCCGTGGTGGCCGGGGCGGCCGCGACGAGGGCAACCAGTACCTCGAGCGCGTCGTCACGATCAACCGTGTGGCCAAGGTCGTCAAGGGTGGTCGCCGCTTCAGCTTCACCGCGCTCGTCGTGGTGGGTGACGGCGACGGCACCGTGGGTGTCGGCTACGGAAAGGCCAAGGAGGTGCCCCTGGCGATCGCCAAGGGTGTCGAGGAGGCCAAGAAGAACTTCTTCCGCGTGGCTCGCATCGGCGGGACCATCCCCCACCCCACCCAGGGTGAGGACTCCGCCGGCATCGTCATGCTCCGCCCGGCCTCGCCGGGTACCGGTGTGATCGCCGGTGGCCCGGTGCGTGCGGTGCTGGAGTGCGCCGGCATCCACGACGTCCTGAGCAAGTCCCTCGGTTCGGACAACCAGATCAACATCGTGCACGCCACGGTGCAGGCGCTGCGCCAGCTGGAGCAGCCGGAGGCCGTGGCCGCCCGCCGCGGTCTGCCGATCGAGGACGTCGCGCCCGCCGCGATGCTCCGCGCCCGCGCCGCGGCTGCCGGAGAGGGGGCCTGATGGCCACGCTCAAGGTGACCCAGACCCGTTCCGCCATCGGCGCCAAGCCGCAGCACCGTGAGACGCTGCGGACGCTGGGCCTGAAGCGGATCGGCCACACCGTCGAGAAGCAGGACCGCCCGGAGATCCGTGGCATGGTCAAGAGCGTCACCCACCTGGTGACGATGGAGGAGGTGAACTGACGATGGCGAAGGACGACACCCAGCAGACCGAGCAGGTCGAGACGAGCGAGTCCCCGCTGAAGGTCCACGACCTCCGTCCGGCCCCCGGTGCCAAGAAGGCCAAGACCCGTGTGGGTCGTGGTGAGGCGTCGAAGGGCAAGACCGCCGGTCGTGGTACCAAGGGTACGAAGGCCCGCTACCAGGTTCCGGAGCGCTTCGAGGGTGGCCAGACCCCCCTGCACATGCGCATGCCGAAGCTGCGCGGCTTCAAGAACCCGTTCAAGGTGAGCTACCAGGTGGTGAACGTGCAGCAGATCGCTGCGCACTTCCCGCAGGGTGGCGAGGTCACCGTCGAGAAGCTGGTGGAGGCGGGCCTGGTCCGCAAGAACCAGCCGGTCAAGGTGCTCGGCGAGGGTGAGATCACCGTCCCGGTCACCCTGACCGTCGACAAGTTCTCCGCGTCCGCGCAGGAGAAGATCACGGCCGCCGGCGGTTCCGTCACCGCACGCTGACCGTGTGACCGTGGTGCCCCCGGGCACCGCACCCGATGACGCCCCCGCCGACGAAGGTCGACGGGGGCGTCGTCGTCCCCGGTTCCGGCGACCCCCGGGTGTTAGGGTCGCCTGCGACGCAGCCGCGTCCGCGACCCGCCGGAGCGCCGCTTCGTCGGCCCACGATTTCCCACCGCCCCGGTGCCGCTGCGTGCGGGCACGGGCGGGAGACCTGGAGGTTCCGTGCTCAGCTCATTCGGACGGGCGTTCCGCACGCCCGAGCTGCGGGGCAAACTGCTGTTCACGCTGGCGATCATGGCGCTCTTCCGCCTGGGTTCCCACGTGCCGACGCCCGGCATCAACTACCAGCTGGTGCAGCAGTGCCGCGAGATGGGATCGGGCAGCAACTCCCTGCTGGGCCTGACCAACATGTTCTCCGGCGGCGCCATGCTGCAGCTCTCGATCTTCGCGCTCGGGATCATGCCGTACATCACCGCGAGCATCATCGTGCAGCTGCTGACCGTGGTCATCCCGCACTTCGAGCGCCTCAAGCAGGAGGGCTCCTCCGGCCAGGCCAAGATGACGCAGTACACGCGCTACCTGACGATCGGTCTGGCGGTGCTGCAGTCCTCCACCCTCATCACCTTCGCGCGCAACCCGTGGCAGCTCTTCGGGGGAGCCCCGGAGGCGTGCCCGACGATCATGACCGACGACAGCCTCTGGACCGTCTCGCTCATGGTTCTGACGCTCACCGCGGGGACCGGCCTGGTGATGTGGCTCGGTGAGCAGATCACCGAGCACGGCGTCGGCAACGGCATGTCGCTGCTCATCTTCACGGCCATCGCCGCCGGCTTCCCGGGCTCGCTGTGGGCCATCAAGGACCGGGGCTGGGACAAGTTCGTGCTGGTGCTCCTCCTGGGCCTGGCGATCCTCACGATCGTGGTCTTCGTCGAGCAGTGCCAGCGCCGGATCCCGGTGCAGTACGCCAAGCGCATGGTGGGACGGCGCATGTACGGCGGGACCTCCACCTACATCCCGCTGAAGCTCAACATGGCGAACGTCATCCCGATCATCTTCGCCAGCTCGATCCTCATGCTGCCGATGATGGCCGCGCAGTTCCGGACCCCCGACGACGGGACCCGACCGGCGGCCTGGATCGAGTGGGTGAGCCGGCACCTGACCATGGGCACCGACCCGGTCTACGTGCTCGTCTACTTCGTCCTCATCGTCTTCTTCGCCTTCTTCTACACGTCGATCACCTTCGACCCGGACGACGTCGCGGACTCGATGAAGCGCTACGGCGGCTTCGTGCCCGGGGTCCGCGCCGGGAAGCCGACCGCCCACTACCTGCGCTACGTCCTGAACCGCATCACCACCCCGGGTGCGCTGTACCTTGGCGTCCTGGCCCTCATCCCGCTCTATGCCCTCGACGCGCTCGGGAGCATCGGCGACTTCCCCTTCGGCGGTGCCTCGCTGCTCATCGTCGTGGGTGTCGGTCTGCAGACGGTCAAGCAGATCGAGTCCAAGCTGCAGCAGCACGAGTACGAAGGATTCCTCCGATGACCCGCATGATCATCCTCGGCCCCCCCGGTGCCGGCAAGGGCACCCAGGCCTCCCGCATCGCCGAGCGCTACGGCATCCCGGCCATCTCCACCGGTGACATCTTCCGCGCCAACATCAAGGCCGAGACCGAGCTGGGGCAGCAGGTCAAGGAGATCACCGCCAGCGGCGGCCTGGTCCCGGACGAGCTGACCAACCGCATCGTCGCCGACCGGCTGGCGCAGCCGGACGCCCAGCAGGGCTTCCTGCTCGACGGCTACCCCCGCAACCTCGGCCAGGTGGAGGCCCTCGACCGGATGCTCGCCGACAGCGGGGTGCAGCTCGACGTCGTCGTCGAGCTGGTCGTGGACTCCGAGGAGGTCGTGCAGCGACTGCTCAAGCGCGCCGAGATCGAGGGGCGGGTGGACGACACCGAGGAGGTCATCCGTCACCGCATGGAGGTCTACACCGAGCAGACCGCCCCGCTCAGCGAGGCCTACTCCGAGCGCGGGATGCTCACCACCGTCGACGGCGAGGGCGAGATCGACGAGGTCACCGAGCGCCTCAACGCCGTGCTCGACCCGATCGCCGGGACGTGACGTGCTCGGTCGGAACCGACTGAACGGACGCAGCCCCGCCGAGATCCGCCTCATGCGGTCGGCGGGGCTCGTCGTCGCACGAGCCCTGGCGGCCGTGGAGGCCGCGCTGCGCCCGGGGGTCACGACCCGCGAGCTGGACGCCGTCGCCGAGGAGGTCATCCGCTCGGCCGGCGCCGTGCCCAGCTTCAAGGGCTACCACGGCTTCCCCGCCTCGATCTGCGTGAGCGTGGGTGACGAGGTCGTCCACGGGATCCCGGGGGAGCGGGTCCTCGCCGCCGGGGACCTGGTGAGCGTCGACTGCGGCGCGATCCTGCAGGGGTGGCACGGGGACGCCGCGCGCTCCTGGATCGTGC
Organism: Kytococcus aerolatus; assembly: GCF_900187395.1. Lineage (GTDB taxonomy): Bacteria > Actinomycetota > Actinomycetes > Actinomycetales > Dermatophilaceae > Kytococcus > Kytococcus aerolatus. Next base: position 802,971 of record NZ_FYEZ01000001.1, on the reverse strand, counting down.
CCGGTGGACCCGACGGCGAGGCCGCAGCCGCCCAGGCGGCGCTGCTCGAGGACACCCGGACCGCGATGTGGGCGGCCATCGCCGCACTGCGGGAGCGCGGCCCCCTGCACGCCATCGGGGACACCATCGAGGAGCACGTGGCCCGGTGCGAGGAGGAGCGCGGCCTGCGCTACGGGATCGTCGAGGAGTACGGCGGGCACGGCATCGGCCGGGAGATGCACGAGGACCCGTGGATCCCGAACTACGCCGCCCGGGGGAGCGGTGGACGGGTGCCCCGGGGGCTGACGGTGGCCATCGAGCCGATGATCACCCTCGGCGAGCCGGAGACCCGGACCCTGGCCGACGACTGGACCGTGGTGACCACCTCGGGTCGGGCCGCCGCCCACTGGGAGAACACGGTCGCCGTCACCGAGGGGGGAGTCTGGGTGCTCACCGAGCCGGACGGCGGGGAGTCGGGGCTCGCCGAGCTCGGCGGCCGCTGCGCGCCGCTGTCCGATTCGTGACCGCTGGGTGATCTGGGGTACGCTTGCCCGTCGGGTTCTTCCTGCGTGCTCACGCACGCGGGCGGGGTCCGCATCGTCGATGGCCGAACCCAGCAGGGGGGAGGCCGACCAAGTGAGTAGTGGAGGACATGGCGAAGAAGGACGGCGTCATCGAGGTCGAGGGCACCATTGTCGAGGCTCTGCCGAACGCGAACTTCCGCGTGGAGCTGACCAACGGCCACGTGGTTCTCGCCCACATCTCGGGCAAGATGCGACAGCACTACATCCGGATCCTCCCCGAGGACCGCGTGGTGGTGGAGCTCAGCCCGTACGACCTGTCCCGCGGTCGCATCGTCTTCCGCCACCGCTGAGGCTCGCGCCCCAGCACTCACAGCACGACCACCATCCGCACCGTTCACGCCTGTCGGTGATGACACCGGCGGGCGTGTGCGCACGATCCGAAGGCATTGGCACATGAAGGTTCAGCCGAGCGTCAAGAAGATCTGTGACAAGTGCAAGGTGATTCGCCGCAACGGCCGAGTCATGGTGATCTGCGACAACCTGCGCCACAAGCAGCGCCAGGGCTGACGCAACTCATCGCACGCGACACGGATCGCACGCAGGCACCCCCACCGGGGCGCCACCAGCAGTGAATGCAGCACGCACCATCCGACCCCCGCGAGGCTGCGGGACGTCACCCCCGGCGTGGAGGCCGGGGACCGGGGCCACCGAGCAGTCCAGGCGGTGGACCAACCGGGCTGATGGTGCACCAGACCTCCACGACAACCCGAAGGAACACGATGGCACGTCTCATCGGTGTCGACCTCCCGCGCGACAAGCGCGTCGAGATCGGCCTCACCTACATCTTCGGCGTGGGTCGCACCCGCGCCCTGCAGGCCGTCGAGGCCTGCGGTATCGACCGCTCCACCCGTGTGAAGGACCTCAACGACGAGCAGCTCGTCGCTCTGCGTGACTTCCTCGAGGGCAACTTCCAGCTCGAGGGTGACCTCCGCCGCGAGGTGGCCGCCGACATCCGCCGCAAGGTCGAGATCGGCAGCTACCAGGGCCTCCGCCACCGTCGTGGTCTTCCCGTGCGCGGCCAGCGCACCAAGACCAACGCGCGTACCCGCAAGGGCCCCAAGAAGACGGTGTCCGGCAAGAAGAAGGCCTGAGCCCCGCTCGGCCACACCCCCCAGCTAGTCAGGAGTACACATGCCCCCCAAGACCCGCGCCGCAGCCACGCGCTCGCGCCGTCGTGTCAAGAAGAATGTCGCAGCGGGCCACGCGCACATCCGCTCGACCTTCAACAACACCATCATCTCGATCACGGACCCCAGTGGTGCCGTGATCTCGTGGGCCTCCGCCGGCCAGGTCGGCTTCAAGGGCTCGCGCAAGTCGACCCCCTACGCCGCGCAGATGGCCGCCGAGGCCGCTGCCCGTCGTGCCATGGAGCACGGCATGAAGAAGGTCGACGTCTTCGTGAAGGGCCCCGGCCCCGGTCGTGAGACCGCGATCCGCTCCCTCACCGCGACCGGCCTCGAGGTCGGCTCCATCTCCGATGTGACCCCTGTGGCGCACAACGGTGTCCGTCCGCCCAAGCGTCGTCGGTTCTGAGAGGAAAGGACTGAATCATGGCTCGTTACACCGGCCCCATCACCAAGAAGTCCCGTCGTCTCAAGGTCGACCTCGTCGGCAACGACAAGAGCTTCGACTCGCGTCCGTACCCGCCCGGCATGCACGGCCGTCGCCGCATGCAGGAGAAGGAGTACCTGACCCAGCTGCAGGAGAAGCAGAAGGCCCGCTTCATGTACGGCGTGATGGAGAAGCAGTTCCGTCGCTACTACGCCGAGGCCGCTCGTCGCCCGGGCAAGACCGGTGACAACCTGCTGACGATCCTCGAGTCCCGTCTCGACAACGTCATCTACCGCGCCGGCATCGCCCCGACCCGCCGTGCCGCCCGCCAGCTCGTGACCCACGGTCACTTCCTGGTGAACGGCCAGCGCGTGGACGTCCCGTCGTACCAGGTGTCGAAGTTCGACATCATCGACGTGCGCCCGAAGTCGGTCGAGACCCAGCCGTTCGAGATCGCCCGTGAGGTCTACGGCGAGCGTCCCGTCCCGGCCTGGATGAAGGTCGTCCCCGGTTCGCTCCGGGTCCTGATCTTCGACCGCCCGATGCGGGAGCAGATCGACACCGTTCTGAACGAGCAGCTCATCGTGGAGCTCTACTCCAAGAACTGATCAGCGACCACTCGTCGCCACCGCGCCCGGCCCCGTCGCCCGGCGCACCGCCCCCGGAGCCGACCGACGGCCCGGGTGCACCCACCCGATGCTCGCGTCGGGTGTCACTGCCAGCAACGTCATATAGCGGTCGTTGCGCGGAAAGGAAACGCACGTGCTGATTGCCCAGCGCCCCACCCTCACCGAGGAGAAGATCTCCGAGGCCCGCTCCCGGTTCACCATCGAGCCGCTGGAGCCGGGTTTCGGCTACACCCTCGGCAACTCGCTCCGTCGCACCCTGCTCTCGAGCATCCCCGGTGCGGCGGCCACCAGCATCCGCATCGACGGTGTGCTGCACGAGTTCTCCACCGTGCCCGGTGTGAAGGAGGACGTCACCGAGCTCATCCTCAACATCAAGTCGCTCGTCTTCTCCTCGGAGCACGACGAGCCCGTGGTGGCCTACCTGCGCAAGCAGGGGGCGGGGGAGATGACCGGTGCCGACATCAGCTGCCCGGCCGGCGTCGAGGTGCACAACCCCGACCTGTACCTGGGCTCGCTGAACGACGAGGGCGCCATCGACCTGGAGCTGACGGTCGAGCGTGGCCGCGGCTACGTCTCGGCCCAGCAGAACAAGGGCGGCGAGCAGGAGATCGGCCGGATCCCGGTCGACTCCATCTACTCGCCGGTCCTGGCCGTCACCTACAAGGTGGAGGCCACCCGCGTCGAGCAGCGCACCGACTTCGACAAGCTGATCGTGGACGTCGAGACCAAGAACTCCATCAGCCCGGCCGACGCCATGGCGTCGGCCGGCAAGACCCTGGTGGAGCTCTTCGGCCTGGCCCGCGACCTGAACGTCGAGGCCGAGGGCATCGAGATGGGCACTGTCCCGACGGACGCTTCGCTGGCCGCCGACCTGGCGCTGCCGGTCGAGGACCTCAACCTGTCCGTGCGTTCCTACAACTGCCTGAAGCGCGAGGGCATCCACACCGTGGGTGAGCTCGTGGCACGCAGTCAGGCGGACCTGCTCGACATCCGCAACTTCGGCACCAAGTCCATCGACGAGGTCCAGGTGGAGCTGCACAAGCTCGGTCTGGCGCTCAAGGACACCCCCGCCGACTTCGACCCGTCCACGATCGTGCTCGACCGTGACGAGGACGAGTCCGACGAGGGCGAGGCCGACGACGCGGTGCTCGAGGACGAGCAGTACTGAGGTCCACGGTGACACCTGACGCCCGCGCCTGCGGGTGTCGCTGACACACTTGGAAAGCACAGGAGAGATCACATGCCTACCCCCAAGAAGGGCCCGCGCCTGGGCAGCGGCCCGGCGCACGAGCGCCTGATGATGGCCAACCTGGCCACCGCGCTGTTCGAGCACGACCGCATCACGACCACCGAGGCCAAGGCCAAGCGCCTGCGCCCGCTGGCCGAGCGCCTGATCACCTTCGCCAAGAAGGGCGACCTGCACAACCGTCGCAAGGTCATGCAGACCATCCACGACAAGTCTGTGGTGCACAAGCTGTTCACCGAGATCGCCCCGGACGTGGCCGAGCGTGAGGGTGGCTACACCCGCATCGTGAAGATCGGCCCGCGCAACGGCGACAAGGCCCCCATGGCCGTCATCGAGCTCGTCCGCGAGCCGGTGGCCCGCAAGGCCACCGTGACCGAGGCCGAGCGCGCGACGCAGAACGCTGCGCGTGCCACCGAGGTCCCGGCCGAGGAGGCCCCGCAGGCCGAGGTCGTCGAGGAGACCCCCGTGGTCGCCGAGGCGCCGGTCGAGGACGCCGCCGTGTCCGAGCCGGTCGAGGAGACCACCGAGACCGTCGAGGCGCCGGCCGAGGAGACCACCGAGGCCAGCACCGAGGCCGCGGTCACCCGCTCCGGCAAGCCGGTCCCGACCGGTGGCGCCGCTGCCCTGGAGGACGGCTCCGCCCCCTCCGAGGAGTTCGTCGTCAAGGGCAACATGGACTCCATGAAGTACCACCAGCCCGGTGGTCGCTGGTACGCCTCCACCGTCGCCGAGGTGTGGTTCCGCACCGAGGAGGACGCGGAGGCCGCTGGCTTCAAGAAGGCCGGCAGCTGATCGCCGCCCCGGCGCGCTGACGTCGGGTACGAGGAAGGGCCCCACCGGATGGTGGGGCCCTTCCTCGTACCCGGGCCGAGGTCCGGGGGCGGACCGCCCCGGACCGGGGGTCAGACGTGGTCGTCGAGACCGACCTCCTCCGGGATGCTGGCGCTCATCCTCGACCCGTCCGCACGACGGATGCCCTCGTGGGCGCCGAAGGTGAGCATGGTGTCGATCCGCGGCCCCTGGTCCGGCAGGGGGACGCGGACCGGCTCGGCCCCGACCCGCACCTCCTCGCCACGCACCGTGAGCACGACCTCCTCGTGGCCCGCGACCGCCGGGCCGGTCTCGGCAGTGAGCTCCAGCGCGTCCTGGGTGAGCGTGCAGCGCAGCCGCGAACCGCGCCACTGCACCCGGAAGGTGAGGCGGTCCCACTCCGCGGGCAGCCGCGGGGCGAAGTGCAGCGCGCCGGAGTGGGCACGCATCCCCCCGAACCCGCAGACGAGGGTGGACCACGTGCCGCCGGCGGAGGCGATGTGCATCCCGTCGACGGTGTTGGCGTGGGCGTCGGCGAGGTCCACGTAGAGCGAGCGCAGGAAGTAGTCCATCGCCATCCGGTGGTAGCCCACCTCGGCGGCGATGATCGACTGGACCACGCCCGAGAGGGTCGAGTCGCCGGTGGTGATCGGGTCGTAGTACTCGAAGTCGGCGCGCTTCTCCTCGTCGGTGAAGCGATGGCCCTGCAGGAACAAGGCGAGCACCACGTCGGCCTGCTTGAGCACCTGGTAGCGGTAGATCACCAGCGGGTGGAAGTGCAGCAGGAGCGGGTGCTGGTCGGCCGGTGTCGCGGCCAGGTCCCAGACCTCGCGCTCCAGGAAGTGCTCGTCCTGCGGGTGCACGCCCACCGTGTCGTCCCACGGGATGTACATCGCCTCGGCCGCCCGGGCCCAGAGCTGCACCTCGTCCTCGCCCAGCTGCAGGCGGTCGACCACGGCAGCGTGGGCCGCGGGGTCCGACTCCTGCATCTCCCGCACGGCCCGGTGGGCGCGCTCCAGGTTGAACCGGGCCATGACATTGGTGAACAGGTTGTTGTCCACGACGGTCGTGTACTCGTCCGGACCGGTCACGCCGTGGATGTGGAAGCTGGGGGTGGGGCCACCGCGCCAGAAGCCGAGGTCCACCCACATCCGTGCGGTCCCCACGAGCATGTCGATGCCGTCGCGCTGGGCGAAGTCCGTGTCGCCCGTCGCGTCCACGTACTGGGCCAGGGCGTAGGCGATGTCGGCGTCGATGTGGTACTGCGCGGTCCCGGCGGCGTAGTAGGCCGAGGCCTCCTCGCCGTTGATGGTCCGCCAGGGGAAGAGCGCGCCGTCCAGGGCGAGGTCGCGGGCACGGCGGCGGGCCATCGGCAGCATCCGGGCCCGGAAGTTCAGGGCGTTGCGGGCCAGGTGCGGCATCGTGTACGTGAGGAAGGGGACCACGTACGCCTCGGTGTCCCAGAAGTAGTGGCCCTCGTAGCCGCTGCCGGTCACGCCCTTGGCCGGCACCCCGTCCCGGTCGGCCCGGCCCGCGGCCTGGGCCAGGGCGAAGAGCGCGTAGCGGGTGGCCTGCTGCGTGGCCGGCTGCCCGTCGATCTCGATGTCCGCGTTGGCCCAGAAGTCGTCCAACCACTCCTGCTGGGCATCCACGGCCGCGGTGTACCCCTCGGCGACGGTCCGGTCGAGGGTGCGGTGGCAGCGGTCGAGCAGCTCGGGGACCGGCACCCCGGTGGAGGAGTGGTAGGAGGCCCACTTCTCCAACCGGAAGGTCTGCCCCTCCGCGAGGCGCAGGGTGTGCACCTGCTTGGCGAGGTCCTCCTCGACCACCCGGCTGGTGCTCACCTCCGCCTCGCTGGAGACGGTGTGGTGCACGGCCACGCCGAGGGTCATGCCGGAGTTGGCGGCCCGCCAGCCGAGGGCCAGCCGCTGCTCGGTGGACTCCTGGGCCTGCGGCAGGAGCACCTCGTGGTCCATGGCGGCGGACTTGCGGGGGTCGAAGCCGGCCCCCATCGCCTCGGAGCCGACCTCGTACTCGTCCTCCCCGTCCTGGCGGTTGAGGATCTGGCTGGAGACGGTCACCGCGGCGTCCCCGGTGAGCATCTCCACCTCGAGGCTCATGAGGGCCAGGTGGCGCTCGGTGAAGGAGACCATCCGCTCGGAGCGGACCCGCAGGCGCTTGCCGGCAGGGGTCCGCCAGACGAGCTCCCGGGAGAGCACGCCACGGTGCATGTCGAGCCGGCGGTCGTAGCTCTCGACGTCGGCGCTGGCCACGATGAAGGGCTCGTCGTCGACGTAGAGCTTCATGAGCTTGGTGTCCGGGGCGTTGATGATCGTCTGGCCCACCTTCGCGAAGCCGAAGGCGTCCTCGGCGTGGCGGATCGGCCAGGTCTCGTGGAAGCCGTTGACGAAGGTGCCGTGGACGAAGGCGTCGCGTCCCTCCTCCGGGTTCCCGCGCAGGCCGAGATAGCCGTTGCCGACGGCGAAGAGGGTCTCGGTCACGCCGAGGTCCTGCGGGTCCAGACGGGTCTCCACGAGGGCCCACGGGTCGACCGGGAAGCGGCTGCGGTCCAGCGGGTCCGTGCGGCGCTTGCCGCTCGGGCTGGTGGTGATGTGGTTCGCGGCGGTCATCGGACGAGCTCCTGGAGGTCGGGGACGACGGTGGTGGCTCCGGCGGCGGTCAGGGCCTCGGCCCCGGCACCGCGGTCCACCCCGATCACGTGGGCGAAGCCCCCGGCGGCCCCGGCGCGGCAGCCGGAGGTGGCGTCCTCCACGACGGCGGCGGAGCCCGGGGTGCCGGCGAGGCGCTCGCAGGCGGTGAGGAAGGTGTCGGGGGCCGGCTTGCCGGGGATGCCCTCGGCCTGCGCGACCCGGCCGTCGACGACGACCGTGAAGTAGTGGGTGAGCCCGGCGGCGGCGAGCACCTCCGTGGCGTTGGCCGAGGAGGAGACGACGGCGACCGGGGTGCCGGCGGCGCGCAGCTGGTCGAGCAGGGCGACGGACCCGGGGTAGGCCGTGACCCCGTCGCGCTGCAGGACGCCCATGAAGGCGGCGTTCTTCCGCCCCCCGAGCCCGTGGACGGTGTGCTCCGCGGGGCCGTCCTGCTCGCTCCCCTCGGGCAGCTCGATGCCGCGGGAGGCCAGGAAGTCCCGCACCCCGTCGAGACGCGGCTTGCCGTCGACGTGGTCGAAGTAGTCCTGCTCCTGCCAGGGTGCCTGGGACTGGCCGGTGCGCTCGGCGTGCTCGGCCAGGAAGGCCGTGAAGAGATCGCCCCAGGCACGCTGGTGCACCTCGGCGGTGGGGGTCAGGACGCCGTCGAGGTCGAAGAGGACGGCGGAGAGTTCACGGAGATCGGGCAGCGGAGGGCGCGCAGAGCTCATGCCGCCAGCGTAGGCGGGCAGGGCAGCAGGCCCCCTCGCGAGGCGGGTCGTGGTGCTGTGCATCTGCTCACAGCCCGTGCGTACGCTGCGCCCATGCCGCGCATCCGCCTCGACCTCGCCTACGACGGCACCGACTTCCACGGCTGGGCCCGCCAGCCGGGGCTGCGCACGGTGGAGGAGGAGCTGCACGCCGCGCTGGGCGTCATCACGCGAGGCGCGGTGGGGCCGCTCACCGTGGCCGGCCGGACGGACGCCGGCGTGCACGCCACGGGGTCGGTCTGCCACGTGGACCTGGAGGAGGCGGCGTGGGCGGCCGTCCCCGGGCGCTCGGACCGGCCACCGGCCGAGGCCCTGGTGACCCGGTTGCGCGGGGTCCTCCCGCCGGATCTCGTGGTGCACGCGGCCACCGAGGTCACCGCGGACTTCGACGCCCGGTTCTCGGCCCTGCGCCGCCGCTACACCTATCTGCTCGCCGACCGGGTCACCAGCGTGGACCCCCGGCAGCGGCGGATGGTCGTGAGCTGGCGCCGGGAGCTGGACGTGGAGGCGATGGACCGGGCCGCCGGGCGGTTGACCGGGCTGCAGGACTTCGCGGCCTTCTGCAAGCCGCGGGAGGGGGCCACGACGATCCGCACCCTGGAGGAGTTCACCTGGGAGCGCCGTGCCGACGGGGTGGTGGTCGGCCGGGTGGTGGCCGACGCCTTCTGCCACTCCATGGTGCGTGCGCTGGTCGGTGGGGTGGTGCCGGTGGGGGAGGGCCGCCGGGCCGAGGAGTGGCCCGCCGAGGTGCTCGCCGGGCGGCAGCGGGTCGGGGCGGTGACGGTCATGCCGGCCCACGGCCTGACGCTGACCGAGGTGGAGTACCCACCGGCCCACGAGTGGGCCCGGCGGGCGCAGGAGGCGCGGCGCTCCCGCACGGAGGAAGAGGCCGGCGCCGAGGGGCGGTGAGCGCCCCGGGGTCAGGAGTCCACGGGCAGCAGCGCCGTCCAGGCCACCATCCGCTGGGCGCCGGGGGTTCCCTGGCCCACCCGCCGGTAGCGCGCCAGCACGGCGTCCAGCTCCGCCCGCAGCGAGGCGGCCTGCTCCGCGCTCACCAGGACCCCGGCCTCCTGCAGGCCGGTGACGTCGGGGGCGCCGGTGCCGCCCGGTGGGGTGGGCGTGGCCTCGCGGGTCTCGAGATGGCGGTGCGCGCGGGCGGCGAAGAGGTCGACCAGGTCGTGCTCCAGCCAGGCGCCGAGCTCGGCGGCCTCCGGGTCGTCCTCGGCGCGCGCGGACTCCTGCCAGGGGTCCGCGACGGCCTCCCAGACCCGACGGCGGCCGGGCCCCGGGGAGTCGGTGACGAAGCCGGCGGCGCCCAAGGCACGCAGGTGGTAGCTGGTCACCCCGGTGTTGGTGCCCAGTGCGCGGGCCACCTCGGCCGAGGTGGCGGCCCCGCTGCTGCGCAGGTGGGCCAGGATGCGGGCCCGCACCGGGTGGGCGAGGGCGGTCGGGTCGGTGGTGCGCTCGTCGGTCATCTGTGCAGAGTATCTGTGCAGAGGATGGCTGCACCAGTCCGGGATCGATCCGGACGACCCTCGAGAAGCGCGTCCTCCCGCGGAGTTCGTCCCATTTGGGTGGCTTCCGCGAGGTCCGTAGAATAGGAGGTCGGCGCTGAGCCACCCCACCCCTCAGGACATGGGTGCGACCGGCGCACGATCGACCGTGTACGACCCTCGAGAAAGTGCGATTCATGCGTACCCACACCCCGAAGCAGGCGGAGATCCTGGACGGCCGCACCTGGCACGTCATCGACGCCACCGACGTGGTGCTCGGCCGGCTCGCCGCCCACACCGCCACGCTGCTGCGCGGCAAGCACAAGGCGTACTTCGCCCCGCACGTCGACACCGGTGACCACGTCATCATCATCAACGCTGAGAAGGTCGCCCTGACCGGCGCCAAGCTCGCCCAGAAGCGTGCCTACCGCCACTCCGGCTTCCCGGGCGGCCTGCGTTCCGAGACCTACGCCGAGATGCTGGAGAAGCACCCCACCCGTGCGGTGGAGAAGGCCGTCCGCGGCATGCTGCCGAAGAACCGCCTCGGCCGCGCCCAGATCAGCAAGCTGCACGTGTACGCCGGCGCCGAGCATCCGCACGCCGCCCAGCAGCCGCAGCCCTTCGAGATCACCCAGGTGGCGCAGTAAGGCCACGGGCCCTGCGCGCAGAAGACGACCAAGGAGAAACCGTGGCCGAGAACATGACCGAGAACACCGCCGTCGAGGCCGAGGAGGCCCCGATGACGTCCTACACCTCCGAGTCCGCCCCCGCCGCCCAGGAGGGTGAGGCCGAGCGTCGCCCGATGGCCTCCGGCCCCGGCGCCGGGCTGGGTCGCCGCAAGCAGGCGGTCGCCCGCGTCCGTCTGGTGCCCGGCACCGGCACGTGGACCATCAACGGCTCCACGCTGGAGGAGTACTTCCCGAACAAGCTGCACCAGCAGGAGGTCAACGACCCGCTGAGCCTGCTGGAGCTCAAGGGCCAGTTCGACGTGATGGTGCGCGTCACCGGCGGTGGCAAGTCCGGCCAGGCCGGCGCCGTCCGCCTCGGTGTCGCCCGTGCCCTCAACGAGATCGACACCGAGCTGAACCGTGCGGCCCTCAAGAAGGCCGGGTTCCTCACCCGTGACCCGCGCGCCATCGAGCGCAAGAAGGCCGGTCTCAAGAAGGCCCGCAAGGCCTCGCAGTTCAGCAAGCGCTGATCCGCGCCGGCGGACCTCCGCCGACCTGCCCGAGAGGGGCCCCGCAGTCGCGGGGCCCCTCTCGCGTCCCCGGGGTGGGGCGAGCGGCGGCGGAGGGTGGCGAGGGCCACGTCCGGACGCGCCGTGCGGGGCCGTTCCCCCTTGTACAGTGCTGAACATGCCACGACTCTTCGGAACCGACGGGGCCCGCGGCCTCGCCAACGCAGACATCACGCCCGAGCTCGTCCTGGGCCTGTCGGTCTCGGCCGCCCGCGAGGTGCTCGCCGACGCGGAGAACGTTGCCGCCCAGGCGGCGCACACCTCGGAGGACCCCGAGCGCAGCACCCGCCCCCACGCCATCGTGGGCCGCGACCCCCGCGCCAGCGGCGAGCTGCTCAGCGCCGCCACCGTCGCCGGGCTCGCCTCCGCCGGTCTGGACGTCTACGACGCCGGGGTGCTGCCCACCCCGGCCATCGCGCACCTCACGGCCACCACGAATGCCCATCTGGGCGCCATGCTCTCGGCCTCGCACAACGCGATGCCAGACAACGGCCTGAAGTTCTTCGCCGCCGGTGGCTTCAAGCTGCCCGACGAGATGGAGGACCGCATCGAGGCCGGGCTCGACGCCGAGTGGGAGCGCCCCACCGGGGCCGGTGTCGGCCGTGTCATGTCCTACGACACCGGTGCGGACGCCTACGTCGCCCACCTGCTCGACATCCTGCCCAACCGCCTCGAGGGCCTGCACGTGGTGGTGGACGCCGCCAACGGTGCGGCCAGCGACGTCGGCACCCGGGTCTTCCGGGAGGCCGGGGCGAAGGTCACGCTCATCGGCAACGACCCCGACGGCCTGAACATCAACGACGGCTGCGGCTCCACCCACCTCGGTCCGCTGCAGGCCGCGGTGCCGGCCTACGGCGCCGACTTCGGGGTGGCCTTCGACGGGGACGCCGACCGCTGCCTGGCCGTGGACGCCGAGGGCAACGAGGTCACCGGTGACCACGTGATGGCGATCCTCGCGATCGCGCTCAAGGACCGGGGCGCCCTGGCCGGCGACACGCTCGTGGCCACCGTCATGTCCAACGAGGGCCTGGTCCGCGCCATGTCCGAGCACGGCATCCAGGTGCGTCGCTCGAAGGTCGGTGACCGCTACGTGCTCGAGGAGATGCGCGCCGGCGGCTTCACGCTGGGCGGCGAGCAGTCCGGCCACGTGATCATGCTCGACCACGGCACCACCGGCGACGGTGTGCTCACGGGCCTCATGCTGGCCGCTCGCGTGGCCGAGACCGGCCGCACCCTGGCCGACCTGGCCACCTGCATGGAGCTCCTGCCGCAGCGCCTCATCAACGTCAAGGGTGTGGACAAGGAGCGGCTCGAGGGGGACGAGCGGGTCGCCGAGGCCGTCCGTGCCGCCGAGGCCGAGCTGGGTGACGGCGGGCGCGTCCTGCTGCGCAAGTCCGGCACCGAGCCCGTGGTCCGGGTCATGGTGGAGGCCCCCACCGAGGAGATGGCCGAGGAGCAGGCCCAGCGCCTGGCCGTGGTGGTCCAGGAGGCCCTGGGCCTCTGAGCCGGGCTGGGGCAGAGTCCCCCCCGCACACACGGTGCCCCCTCACCCGGCCGGGTGAGGGGGCACCGTCGTGCTCACAGGCCCTGCTGCGCCACCACGCGGACCGAGCCGTCCGCGAGGTCGTAGGCCGCCCCGACGATCGCGAGACGGCCGTCCTCGACCCGCTCGGCGAGGATGCGGGAGCGCTCCGGGAGGAGCTCCACGGTGGCGGCGACGTGGCGCTCCATGACCCCGCGCTCGTCGTCGATCCCGTCGCGGTGCGCGCTGAGCACGCTCGGGGTGACCTTCTGGACGATGTCCGACAGGTGCCCCGGAGGCAGCTCACCGGTCGAGTGGGCCTCGAGCCCGGCCTTCACCGCACCGCACGAGTCGTGGCCGAGGACCACCAGGAGGGGGACGTCCAGGGCGTGCGCCCCGAACTCCAGCGAGCCGAGCACCGCGGAGTCCATGACCTGCCCGGCCGTGCGCGTCACGAACAGGTCCCCCAGGCCCCGGTCGAAGATCATCTCCGCGGCCACCCGCGAATCGGCACAGCCGAAGACGGTGGCGAAGGGTGCCTGACCGGTCGTCTGGCTGGCGCGGCGCGCGGCGTCCTGGTTGGGGTGCAGGGGGGTGTCGGCCACGAACCGGGCGTTGCCCTCCAGCATCGTCTCCCAGGCTTGGGTGGGGGTGGGGTTCAGCGGTGCGTTCATGGGCACATCCCATCACGGCCGCAGGCGTTGCGATTCCGTCACGAAGGGGTGTCCGCCATGTGTCCTGCCGCACACGGATCTACGATGACGGTGGCCCACCGCCGCGCACGACCTCCGGGTGCGGTGCCAGCGGGCCGGACAGTGGAGAGGAGAGCCACATGGGACGTCGCGCTGCAGCGACCCGCATCGTGGCCGGCGCGGCCCTGGCGACCACGGTGGTCACCGGGTGCGGAGGGTCCACGGACTCCGCCGAGGGCCCGACGGAGCTGACCTGGTACATCAACCCCGACGGCGGCGGCAACGACCCCAACGGTGGTGGGCAGGCGCAGATCGCCCGGGAGTGCACCGAGGCCGCGGACGGCGCCTACAGCATCCGCACCGAGCTGCTCCCCAACAGCGCCACCGACCAGCGGGTGCAGCTGCTGCGCCGCGTGGCGGCCGGGGACCCCGGTGTCGACATCATGAGCCTCGACCCGCCGTACCTGGCCGAGTTCGCGAACGCCGGCTACCTGGCTGACGTGCCGAAGGAGCTCGAGAAGGAGTTCACCGAGGACCGCGTGCAGTCGGCGATCGAGGCCTCCACCTGGGAGGACGAGCTCGTGGCCGTCCCGTTCTGGGCGAACACGCAGGTGCTCTGGTACCGGAAGTCCGTGGCCGAGAAGGCCGGGCTGGACATGAGCAAGCCGGTCACCTGGGACCAGATCATCGACGCTGCCGAGAAGTCCGACCGGACGGTGGGTGTGCAGGCCAAGCCCTACGAGGGCTATGCGGTGTGGATCAACGCGCTCGTCGAGGGTGCCGGTGGCCAGATCATCGAGAACCCCGGTGCCCCGGCCGAGGAGACCGAGCTCGGGCTGGACTCGCAGGCAGGCCAGGACGCCGCCGCGGTCATCCAGAAGATCTCGACGACGGGTGTCGGCGGCCCGGCCATGGGGACCGCGGACGAGACCGTGGCGCTCAACCTCTTCCAGTCCACGAAGTCCTCCGGCTTCCTCGTGAACTGGCCCTACGTGTGGGCGGCGCTCCCGGCCAACGGGGTGAAGTTCATCGACGACGTCGGCTGGGCCCGCTACCCGCAGACGGTCGAGGGCCAGGAGTCCGCCCCGCCCTTCGGCGGCATCGAGCTCGGCGTGAACGCCGCCAGCGACGCCCCCGAGGAGGCCTACGACGCGATCCGGTGCATCACCGACGAGGAGCACCAGAAGCTCTACATGGAGAAGACCGGCAACCCCGCCTCGCGGAAGGCGGTCTTCGACGACGAGGCCATCAAGGAGCAGTTCCCGATGGCTCCGCTGATCCGGGAGTCGCTGGACGCCGCCAAGCCCCGTCCGCAGAGCCAGTTCTACTCGGACATCTCCACCGGACTGCAGAAGTCCTTCAGCCCGCCCAACGAGGTGAGCCCTGAGTCGACCCCCGCGGACGCCCAGGAGTACATCACCGAGGTCATCACCGGGAAGAGGTTGCTGTGAGCACCGCCGTCGACGACACCCCGCAGCAGAGCCGCCGCAAGGCCCCGCTCTCCGACCGCGCCCGCAGCGAGCGGAACCTGGGCTGGCTCCTGTCCGGCCCGGCTTTCCTCGTGATGCTGGCCGTCACGCTGTTCCCGATCCTGTACGCCCTGTGGAACTCGCTCTTCCAGTTCCGCCTCACCGACCCCGAGGGGCGGCGCTTCGTGGGCCTGCAGAACTACGCCACCGCGCTGGGCGACGAGCTGTGGTGGAAGGCCACCGGGGTCACCGCGGTGATCACCCTCATCACGGTGGTCGTGGAGCTGGTGCTGGGCTTCCTCATCGCCCTGCTCATGCACCGGGTGGTGCTGCCGCGCAAGACGCTGCGCACCATCGTGCTCATCCCGTACTCGATCGTCACCGTGGTCTCCGCCTACGCCTGGCTGTACGCCTTCCGGGTGGACACCGGCTTCGTGAACTACTGGATGAACACGCTGACCTTCGGCGCCTTCGGGGAGGGCTTCAACTGGTTCGGCTCGTTCTGGCCGGCGGTCTTCGTCATCTCGCTCTCGGAGATCTGGAAGACCACCCCGTTCATGTCCCTGCTGCTGCTGGCCGGTCTGGCGCAGATCGACGGGGCCATGGAGGAGGCTGCGGCCGTGGACGGCGCCGGCTTCTGGCAGCGCCTCTGGAAGGTCGTCATCCCCAACATGAAGGCGGCGGTCATGGTGGCCCTGCTCTTCCGCACGCTGGACGCCTTCCGCATCTTCGACAACCCGTTCATCATGACCGGTGGTGCCAACGAGACCTCGACGCTCTCGATGGTGGTCTACCGGCAGACGATCGAGCGGATGGACATCGGGCTGGGCTCGGCCCTCTCGGTGCTCCTGTTCGCCTACGTGGTCCTCATCGCCCTGGTCTTCGTCAAGGGCTTCAAGGTCGACCTCACGGAAGGAAAGTGATCGGCCATGGCAGCTGACCAGCCCACGAGCACCCAGGGCAAGTGGCCCATGTTCTTCGCCTCGCTGCTGGTGATCCTCTACACGGTGATCCCGCTGGCGTGGATGTTCTCGCTCTCGGTGAAGAGCGACGCGGCGCAGTCCGATCCCGAGCTCAACACCTTCGGAAACTTCTGGCCGGTCGGGGAGGGCTTCACTTGGGACAACTACAAGCTGATCCTCACCGGGGACGCGCAGCCGCTCTTCGTCCCGGCGCTCGTCAACTCCCTGGTGATCTGCCTGCTGGCCACCGCGATCTCGGTGCTGCTGGCCACCCTCTGCGCCTACGCGATCAGCCGGCTGTCCTTCCCGGGCAAGGGGCTCATCCTGTTCACCGCGCTCACCGTGAGCTTCTTCCCGGTGGTCTCCCTGGTGACGCCGATCTTCAACGTGTGGCGCACCATCGGGCTGTTCGACACGATCCCCGGTCTGGTCATCCCGTACCTGTCGTTGACGCTGCCGCTGGCCATCTGGACGCTCACCGCCTTCTTCCAGCAGATCCCGTGGGAGATGGAGCAGGCCGCCCAGGTGGACGGTGCGACGAGCTGGCAGGCCTTCCGCAAGGTCATCGTCCCGCTGGCTCTGCCGGGTGTGTTCACCACCGCGATCATCGTCTTCTTCACCGCCTGGAACGACTTCGTGTTCGCCGTCTCGCTGACCAGCGAGAACGCCCGCACGGTCCCGGCGGCGCTGGCCTTCTTCACCGGTGCCAGCCAGTTCACGCAGCCGACCGGCGCGATCGCCGCGGCGTCCGTCATCGTCACCATCCCGGTCGTCGTCCTGGTGCTGCTCTTCCAGCGTCAGATCGTCGCCGGCCTGACCTCGGGAGCCGTCAAGGGCTGACGCCCGTGACGCCCCTGACGACTTCCTGAGACCAAGGAGCAAGCATGGCCAGCATCACGCTGAACAACATCGAGAAGACCTACCCGGACGGCTACAAGGCCGTGAAGGACGTGAACCTGGACATCGCCGACGGCGAGTTCGTGATCCTCGTCGGCCCGTCGGGCTCCGGAAAGTCCACCCTGCTGCGGATGATCGTGGGCCTGGAGGACATCACCGCCGGCGAGCTGCGGATCGGGGACGAGGTGGTCAACGACCTCGCGCCGAAGGACCGCAACCTGGCGATGGTCTTCCAGAACTACGCCCTCTACCCGCACCTGAGCGTGTTCGAGAACATCGCCTTCCCGCTGCGTCTGGCCAAGGGGAAGCTCTCGGAGTCCGACATCCGGAGCCGGGTCAACGACGCTGCCGAGATGCTGGAGCTCACCGAACACCTGGACCGCAAGCCGGGGAACCTCTCCGGTGGCCAGCGCCAGCGCGTGGCGATGGGGCGGGCGATCGTCCGCAACGCCGACGCCTTCCTCTTCGACGAGCCGCTGTCGAACCTGGACGCCAAGCTGCGCGGCCAGATGCGCACCGAGATCGCCCGCATGCAGCGCCGCATGGGCACCACCACCGTCTACGTCACCCACGACCAGACCGAGGCCATGACCCTGGGCGACCGCGTGGCCGTCCTCAAGAAGGGTGTGCTGCAGCAGGTGGCCTCCCCGCGGGAGCTCTACGACCAGCCGGTGAACCTCTTCGTGGCCGGCTTCATCGGCTCGCCGCCGATGAACTTCGTCCCGGCGCGGGTGCGCGGCCAGGAGCTCGAGCTGCCCTTCGTGACCATCCCCATGGCGCCTGCCCTGGCCGATCGGGTGGCGGGCCGCGAGATCGTCATCTGCGGTATCCGCCCGGAGCACTTCAAGGACGCCGCGGCGCCCGATGCCCCGCACGATGGGGCCCGCTTCAACCGGGTGGTGGAGCAGACCGAGTGGCTGGGGAACGAGCAGTACGCGTACATCCCCTTCGAGGCCGACCAGTCGGTGATGTCGACGCTCGACGAGCTCGAGAAGGAGCTCGACGGCGAGGGCGCGCGGACGACGCTGGTCGTGAGTCTCTCGGGCAACAGCCGCATCCTGGAGGGCGACGAGGCCGAGCTGGTCTTCGACCCGCGTCTCATGCACGTCTTCGACCCCGAGACCGGGGAGAACTTCACCCGCAACGAGGAGGCGGCCGCGCGGATCGCCGCCGAGCAGGAGGAGGTGCGCAAGCGCGCCCTCGAGCGGGCCCGGCAGCGGGACGAGGTGCTGAACAACTGAGCAGCACCTGAGCACGGCGTGGGTGAGGGGCGGTCCGGGTGGGCAGCCCCTCCGGCGTGCTCGCGGGATCACCGTGCCGTCGCGCGGCCACCGCTGCGGCGGGGGCGGCCTCAGGCGTCCAGGTCGGCGCGGGTGGGGCCGCCGGCGCCGGCACGCTGCACCGTCCAGGCCCCGGTCGCGATGCCGCGGGCCACGGCCGTGCGGACGGCTGCCTCGGCGGCCGGGGAGGCCCACGCGGCTCGGGCCCCGGCACCGCCCAGCAGGCCGGCGTCGAGCAATCCGCTGAGGAGCCCGGCCATGAAGGAGTCGCCGGCCCCCACCGTGTCGATGACCCCCACCGGGGGAGCGGCCACGGCGAAGGTGGCCGGCCTCCGGCCCGCCCCACCGGGCCGGAGGACGTGCGCCCCGGACCCGCCGGCGGTCACCACCACCAGGCGGGGGCCGAGCGTGGCCAGGTGGGCTGCGCCCTCCTGCCACCCCAGCTCGGGGTAGAACCAGTCGAGGTCCTGGTCGGAGCACTTCACGATGTCGGCCAGGGAGGTCACGGCCTCGAGGCGCTCGCGGACGGCCGCGGGAGTGCCCATGAGCGTGGGGCGGGCGTTCGGGTCGTAGGAGATCGTGTGCCCCGCCCGGAGCCCGTGCAGGTGCCCCAGCACCTGGGACCCGCCGGGCTCCAGGGTGGCGCCGATGCTGCCGGTGTGGACGTGGCCGACCCCGGTGTCGTCCACGCTGCTGGCGTCGTGCTGCCAGTCCAGGGCGAACTCGTACTGCGCGGCCCCGGAGGTGTCGAGGGTGGCCAGGGCGGTGGAGGTTCGTTCGGCACCGCGGCTCCCTGCGGTCAGGCGCACGCCGTCGGCGGCGAGCTCGGCCTCGATGCGGTCACCGCGCGCATCCGCCCCCAGGTGCGTCGCGAGGACCACCCCGTGCCCCAGACGGGCGAGTCCCCGGGCCACGTTGGCCGGGGACCCACCCACGTGCTCCACGTCCGCCCCACCGTCGGCGGGGCGGACGAGGTCGACGAGCGCCTCGCCGACGACGAGCGCGGGGAGCTCCTCAGGCAACCTCGTTGACCTTGGCGAGGTGGTGCTGGCCGACGACCTCGCGGATGGTGCCGGAGGCCGAGCGCATCACGAGCGAGTGGGTGCGGGCGCCGCCGGCGCTGAAGCGCACCCCGTCGAGGAGCTCGCCGTCGGTGATGCCGGTGGCGACGAAGTAGCAGTCGCCGGTGACCAGCTCACCCGTGGTGAGGACGCGGTCCAGGTCGTGACCGGCCGCCACGGCCTTCTCGCGCTCGGCGTCGTCCTGCGGCCAGAGGCGGCCCTGGATCGCGCCGCCCATGCACTGCATGGCGCACGCGGCGATGATGCCCTCGGGGGTGCCGCCGATGCCCATGAGCATGTCGATGCCGGAGGTGGGGCGGGCGGCCATGATGGCGCCGGCCACGTCACCGTCGGAGATGAAGCGGATGCGGGCGCCGGCCTCGCGGATCTCCTGCACGAGCTGGTCGTGGCGGGGGCGGTCGAGCACGACGACGGTCAGGTCGTCCACGTCCTTGCTGAGGGCCTTGGCCACGTTGCGCACGTTCTCCCCGGTGGGGGCGGTGATGTCGATGGCGTCGACGGCGTCCGGGCCGACGGCGATCTTCTCCATGTAGAAGACGGCGCTCGGGTCGTACATGGCGCCCCGGTCGGCCACGGCCATCACCGAGACGGCGTTCGGCATGCCCTTGGCGGTCAGGGTGGTCCCGTCGATGGGGTCCACGGCCACGTCGACCTCGGAGCCCGAGCCGTCGCCCACGCGCTCGCCGTTGAAGAGCATCGGGGCGTTGTCCTTCTCGCCCTCGCCGATGACGACCACGCCGTTCATGGAGACCGTCGAGATCATCTCCCGCATGGCGGTCACGGCGGCGCCGTCGGCGGTGTTCTTGTCACCACGTCCCACCCAGCGGGCGCCGGCGATCGAGGCGGCCTCGGTCACGCGGACCAGCTCCATGGCCAGGTTCCGGTCGGTGCGCAACGGGGACGGGGACGGGGTGCTCATGGGCTCTCCTGCGGGTCGTCGGGCCGGCGTCGGCGTTGACGCGGGCACAGGTGAGCCTAGCGCGTGGGCCCGAGACCGCGGTGCGAGAATGCGCGCCATGACCGAGCCGACCCCACCGCCCGCCACCGACCCCGCCGCCGAGAACGTCGAGGCCGGCGCGCAGCCGTCCGGCGAGGCGGCTCCGGCTCCGCGGCCGCGCCGGGGTGGCAACTGGAAGAGCATGCTCTGGTCGACGCTCATCGTGACGGCGATCGTGCTCGTCTGGTACGTGATGGCGGCGATGCCGGACTCGGTGCCGGATCGCACCGTCGACGCCGACGTGCAGGCCGAGGTGGCCGAGCGCGAGACGGGGCGCGACGTCGCGCAGGCCGTGGGTCTCGGGGAGGGCTGGGGTGCCTCGCACACCTCGCTCTCGCCGGATGGCGCGGATCGCGTCTGGCACGTGACCTACCGGACCCCGGAGGGCAAGCACCTGAGCATCGACCAGCGGATCCTCTCGGCGGACTCCGACGGGCAGAAGAGCGACGGGAAGGCCGGCATCGGGCCGTGGGTCGACTCCGTGGCGGGCACCTCCGAGGCGACCGGGGAGGTCGAGATCGGCGGCCGCACCTGGGAGACCCGTCTGCGCCCCGACCCGGACCGCCGTTCCGCGGTGCTCGCCGAGGCGCCGGACCGCTCGGCCGTGGTGGTCAGCGGGGACGCCTCCGAGGCCGAGCTGCGGGAGCTCGTCGAGGCGCTCGAGCTCGGCTCCGACTGACCCGGGGGCGGGGTCAGTCCTCGTCGCTGTCGTCCGGGGTGCTGGCCTCCTCGGAGCCACCGGCGTCGGCCGCTGCGCCCGCGGTGGTCTGCTCACCCGGTGCTCGTGCCTCGACCCGGTCGGTGATCCGCTGCTGGGCGGCGTCCAGCCAGGAGGCGCAGTGGTCGGCCAGCGCCTCGCCGCGCTCCCAGAGCGTCATGGACTCCTCCAGGGGCAGCTCGCCCCGTTCCAGGGTGGCCACGATCTCGAGCAGCTCGGCGCGGGCCTGCTCGTAGCTCAGCTCCTCGACGGGTGTCTGCTGCGGGGTCTGCTCGGTCATGCTGTCTCCTTCTGGGAGTCCGGCTCGGGGGCGCCGAGCACACGGCTGGCGAAGTCACCGTCGGCGACGGTCACGCGCAGGATCTGGTCGGGTTCCACCTCGGACCGGTTGGTCACGACGTGCCCGTCGGCGGTCCGCACCACGGAGTAGCCGCGCTCCAGCGTGCCCAACGGGCTGAGGGCCCGCAGGTGCCCGCGCGTGGCGGTGACGTTCTCGGTCTGGGCATGCAGGCGTCGCTGGAGGGATGCCCGGGCCCGGGCGCGCACCTCGTCGAGCTGCTGGCGGGGGCGGGTGACCATGACGGTGGGGTCCGCGAGGACCGGCCTGGCCCGCGTGGCCTCGAGGCCCTGCCGCTCGGTGCGCAGGCGGTGGCCCAGCGCGCCGCGCAGCCGCTCCCGGCCGAGGGCGATGCCGCGGCGCTCCTCGGCCTCGTCCGGCACCACCAGCTTCGAGGCGTCGGTGGGCGTCGAGGCGCGGACGTCGGCGACCAGGTCGAGCAGGGGGCGGTCCACGTCGTGGCCGATGGCGCTGACCACCGGGACGGGGCAGGCCGAGACCGCGCGGATCATCGCCTCGTTGCTGAAGGGCAGGAGGTCCTCGAAGCTGCCTCCGCCGCGGGCGACGACGATCACGTCCACCTCCGGGGTGCGCTGCAGCTCCTCCAGGGCGGCGATGACGCCGGTGACCGCCTGCGGCCCCTGGACGGGGGTGTTGTGGATGACGAACTGCGCCCCGGGCCACCGGCGCCGGGCGTTCTCCACCACGTCCTTCTCCGCGGCGGAGGCCCGCCCGCACACCAGGCCGATGCGGCGGGGGAGGAAGGGCAGGGCCCGCTTGCGGCCGGGGTCGAAGACGCCCTCGGCCTGCAGCTGCTGGCGCAGCCGCTCCACCCGGGCCAGGAGCTCACCCACCCCCACGAGCCGGATGTGCCGGCAGAACAGGGAGAGGGAGCCGTTCTTCACGTAGAAGCGGGGCTTGGCCTGCATCACGACGCGGGCGCCCTGCTGCAGCTCGGGCTGCACCTTGTCGACCACGCCGGAGGGGGCCATGACCCGCATCGAGACGTCCGCGTCGGCGTCGCGCAGGGTCATCCACACCCAGCGGGCGCCCGGACGGCGGGTGATCTCGATGAGCTGCCCCTCCACCCACAGCGGGGACATGCGCTCGACGTACTCGTCGATCTTCCGCGAGAGGGTGCGCAGCGGCCAGGGGTTCTCCGGCGTGGTCTGCGCCGCCTTCTCCGGCAGCTGGTGCGGGGTGGGCTCGGACATGCCGGAGACTCTAGGCGCCCGCCTCGGACACGGCGACGCCCCGCGCCGCATCCGCTGTGGACGGGCCCGGGGCGCCGGGTGGTGACTGGGGGTCAGCCGCAGTGGAAGGGGCCGATGTCGGTCCTGTAGGTCTTCCAGTTGTCGATGATGAGTGCGTGCACATCGACACACTTGGCTCGCCATGTTCTTGTTGGAGGCGGGGCCCGCATAGGTCGTGTAGATGCCCTCGTCCCGGTAGGTCGGGTCGGGCAGCCGGTTGCCGCCCACGCTGCCGCCGTCGATCCAGACGCCCGGGCAGCCGCCCGAGGCGCGCACCGACGGCGCCTCCTCGACCGGCTTCAGGAAGCCGCTGGCAGCGGCCGCGGGGACGCCGGCGGTGAGGGCGAGCGAGCAAGCGGCCGCCAGGGTGCCGGTCAGGATGGAGCGCTGGGTCTTCATGGTTCTTTCCCTCCCGTGTCCTGCGGATCGACCCCCTGCCGATCCGCGGGGTGCGAGCCGACCCCCTGTCGGCCCGTTCGCGGGTCGATTCCCCCCAACCCGCGAGATCGACGCTAGGTGTGGGCCGCCGGCTCGAAGTCACCCTGCAGGGGGGGATCCCGACATCGCCCTCTCTCCCCTGGTCGCAGGTGGGGGGCTCCCTCCCGGGGGCTGGCCAGCGGAGGGGCGAGGCCTAGACTGGAGGGGTGGATACCCAGACGACCCCTGAGACCAAGCGCGTCCTCCTGGCCGCCCCTCGCGGCTACTGCGCCGGCGTCGACCGGGCCGTCGTGACGGTCGAGAAGGCCCTCGAGCTCTACGGCGCGCCCATCTACGTCCGCAAGGAGATCGTGCACAACAAGCACGTGGTGGACACCCTCACCAAGCGGGGCGCCATCTTCGTGGAGGAGACCGACGAGGTGCCCGAGGGCGCCACCGTCATCTTCTCCGCCCACGGCGTGGCGCCGATCGTGCACGAGGAGGCGCAGGCCCGTTCGTTGAAGTCCATCGACGCGACCTGCCCGCTGGTCACCAAGGTGCACCGGGAGGCCGTGCGCTTCGCGGACGACGACTACGACATCCTGCTCATCGGCCACGAGGGCCACGAGGAGGTCGTCGGCACCGCCGGGGAGGCTCCTGAGCACGTGATCCTCGTCGACGGCCCGGAGTCCGTGGCGTCCATCGAGGTGCGGGACCCGGAGAAGGTCGTCTGGCTCTCCCAGACCACCTTGAGCGTCGACGAGACGATGGAGACGGTGCGCCTGCTGCGGGAGCGCTTCCCGGCCCTGCAGGACCCGCCGAGCGACGACATCTGCTACGCCACGCAGAACCGCCAGTCCGCGGTGAAGCAGATGGCGCCGGACCTGGACCTCATGATCGTGGTCGGCTCCCGCAACTCGTCGAACTCCCGCCGGCTGGTGGAGGTCGCCCTGGAGCACGGTGCCCGTGACGGCTACCTGGTCGACTACGCCGCCGAGGTGCAGGACGAGTGGTTCGAGGGCGTGGAGACCGTGGGTGTCTCCTCCGGTGCCTCGGTGCCGGAGATCCTCGTGCGGGATGTGCTGGACGACCTCGCCGCCCGCGGCTACCTCGACGTGGACGTGTTCACCGCGGCCGAGGAGAAGATGCTCTTCCAGTTGCCCGGTGAGCTGCGCCGCGACCTGCGCGCCTCGGGTCTGGACGACACCTCCACCGAGATCCGTCACGATGCGGGGGCTCTTCCCTGAGCCTTTGAGCACCACGAGGGCCGGCAGCGGACATGTCCGCTGCCGGCCCTCTGGCGTGGTGGTCCACGGTAGTTGCCACGCGCCACCGGGGGCGGCCTCAGGACACCGGGTCGCCCTGCACGGGACCCTCGGTGTTGGGCTTCCAGCCCAGGGCCGGGGCCACGTACTGGGCGAAGCTCTCCAGGATGTGCAGGTTGAGGTCCACCCCGGCCTGTGAGGGGATGGTCAGCATGAGCGTGTCCGCTGCCTGCACCGCCGCATCGGCCTGGAGCTGCTCGATGAGCTCGTCCGGCTCCCCAGCGTAGGTCCGCCCGAAGGTCGACCGGTGGCCGTCGATGATGCCGATCTGGTCCCCGTCCTGGCCGCCGCGCACCCCGAACAGCATCTTGTCCTGCTGCGTGACGATGGGGAAGACGCTCCGGGAAACCGAGACCCGCGGGGTGTGCGTGTGCCCGGCCTCGCGGAACGCAGCGCGGTAGCGCTCGATCTGCTCGGCCTGCAGGTCACCGAAGGACGCGCCCGTGGCCTCGGTGAGCAGGGTGGAGCTCATGAGGTTCAGCCCCTGGCGGCCGGTGCTCTCCGCGGTCTCGCGGGAACCGGCACCCCACCAGATGCGGCGCACCAGGTCCTCGGAGTGCGGCTCGACCCGCAGGCCCTGGCCCGGGCGCACCGGGGCGCCGTAGGGCTGCTCGGCTGCACGGGCCATGGGCTCGCCGGAGATGGCCTTGAGGAACAGCTCGAACTTGGCGCGAGCGATGTCTGCCCCGCGCGGGTCGGTGGACCCGGTGTACCCGAAGGCTTCCCATCCGCGGTCCGCCGGCTCGGGGCTGCCTCGGGAGACGCCCAGGGCCACGCGGCCGTCGGCCAAGAGGTCCAGCGCGGCTGCTTCCTCGGCGAGGTAGAGCGGGTTCTCGTAGCGCATGTCGATCACGCCGGTGCCCACCTCGATCCGCTGCGTGCGCGCTGCGGCCGCGGCCAGCAGGGGGAAGGGAGCGGCGGACTGGGGGACGAAGTGGTGTACGCGGAAGGAGGCGTTGTTCACGCCCAGCTCATCCGCGCCGACGGCGATGTCGAGCGCGTCGTGCAACATCTGCCGGGCACTCAGTCCGCCGCGTGAGGGGTCGCCACCGTAGTGGCCAAAACTCAGGAACCCGAATGCCTTCATGCCCCCCAGCCTAATCATGTGACGCATCACCCAGTGTCGAGGGGGGTGGAGTCCCGCGGCCGGGGGGGTGTGCGGTGGAGAGGTCCGGGTGGCCGTGACGTCGGTCGTCTCATTCGTTCGGGCGGTTAGTTCGGGCGGTCAATTCGGGCGCCGTCAGCGGGCGCGCTGCGGCGGTGACCCCCGGCGCGTGCGGCAGCTCCTCACCCGGGAGCCCGAGGTCGGTGAACCGCCGGGCGCTGACCAGGACCCGCGACTCGAGGCCGCCCACCAGCTGGTTGTAGCTCTCGACGGTGCGGGTGAGCTGGCGGCCCATCTGGTCCAGGTGCCCGGCGGTGGTGGCCAGCCGTTCGTGGAGCTGGCGGCCGAGCAGCAGCACCTCCTCGGCGTTGCGCTCGACGGTGTCGTGCTGCCAGGTGACCGCCACCGTCCGCAGCAGCGCCATGGTGGTGGACGGCGAGGCGAGCACCACCTCCTTGGCCAGGGCGTCGTCGTAGAGCGCCGGGTCGGCCTGCAGCGCGGCGGCCAGGGTGGCGTCGGTGGGGACGAAGCAGACCACGAACTGGGGGGTGCGGCGGAACGCGCTCCAGTAGGCCTTCCCGGACAGGGTGTCGACGTGCTGGCGCAGGGCCTTGGCGTGCTGGGTGAGCAGCCCGGGCCGGTCGGCCTCGTCGACCTCCTGGGCGGTGAGGAAGGCGGTCATCGGGGCCTTGGCGTCCAGCACCACGACCCGGTCGTCAGGGAGGTTCACCACCATGTCGGGGCGCACCTCGCGATCGTGATCGCTCACCGCGCGGACCTGCTCGTCGAAGTCCACCCGGGCGAGCATCCCCGCGTGCTCGACCAGCCGCCGCAGCTGGGTCTCGCCCCAGGTGCCGCGCACCCCGCTGGAGGCCAGCGACCCGGCCAGGGAGGTGGTCGCTGCGTCGAGGCGTTCGGTGGAGGCGGCCACGTGTCGCAGCCGCTCGCCGACCTCGCCGAACTGCTCCACCCGGTCGCGTTCCAGGGCGGTGACCTGCCGCTCCATCCGTTCCAGGCTGCGCTGCACCGGCGTGACGGCCTCCAGGACGCGGGCGCTGGAGGCGGCCTCGGCCTCGCGCTCCTGCAGGCTCGTCTCCGCCCGCTCGGCCCGCTCCTGCAGGGACCGCGAACGCTCCCGCAGGACAGCCAGCTGGGTGGATCCTCGCGTGCCCCGGGCCCACCAGCCGAGCAGCGTCCCGAGGGCCAGCAGAGCCAGGGCGCAGACGAGCAGCATGGGCAGGAGGGTGGTGGGGTCCTCTGACATGCGCGCAGCATCGCAGCCACTACCGACAGCCACGGCCCCGGCTCCGGGCCGGGAGGAGGGAGCAGCCCCGGGACGAGTGCCGGAGGTGTCACGTGCCCTCGGCTCCCCACCGGGGGCGAGGCCCCGCTAGCGTTTGACCTGTCAGTGCAGCAGCTCGCCCGGCAGGAGAGGTATCGCGCATGAGCACGGAACGGTTCGGACCTTGGGCGGCGGTGTTCCGCGGCAGGGGGGCGGTGCCCGGGTGTGCCGAGGCAGTCGCGGCCATCCTGGAGCCGCTGGGCGTGTGGTGCCACTACGTCGGGCCCGGCGAGGAGATGAGCCTGGGGGAGGCACTGGCCAAGGGTCCGCTGGTGCTGGCCCACCCCGGCGGGGGCACGGTCCAGGACGAGTGGGAGCGGATCGGCCCCGATGTCGACCTCGTCGCCCCCTACGTGGCCGGCGGGGGCGGGTACCTCGGCTTCTGCCTTGGCGCCTACCTCGCCGGGCAGGGGCCGGGCTACGGGATCATCCGTGGCGGTGGCGACACCGACCAGTGGTTCCGGCGGCCCGGGGCCGACGTGACGCACGGTGACCCTGCCACGACGACGATCCAGTGGCGGGGCCAGTGGCGCGAGGTGTTCGTCCAGGACGCGCCGGTCCTGCTCGTCGACGAGCAGGACCCCTGGATCCGGGTCCTCGCCCGCTACGTCAACGGCGACGTGGCGGCGACCCTCTCCCGGTGGGAACGGGGGTGGGTCGGTCTGACGGGCCCGCACCCGGAGGCGACCGTCGACTGGTACACCGACGCCGGTCTCGAGCCCCCGCAGAACTCCACCCGGGACCTGGCCATGGACCTGGCCACCGCGGTGACGGGTCTCGTCGGACGGTGACCCGACGCCTCCGCGTGGAGGTGCTCTGGACACCGGTGGGGGCCGACCCCCATGCCCGACGGGAGGCCGGCTGGAGGCTGCGTGACCTCCTGCTGGCCCGTCGCCTGGGGGTGCCGCAGGCCCGGCTCCCGGCGCCGGTGCGCTCCTGCGAGTGGTGCGGTGGTCCCCACGGGCGCCCTCGCCTCCCCAGTGGCGCCGTCCAGTTCAGCACCTCCCGCGCCCCGGACGGTCAGGGTGGCTGGGTCGTCGCGGTGGCCGCGACCGACGCGAGGTGGTGGGGTCGGGTGCCGGCCATCGGCCTGGACCTCGTCGGACCGTGCGGGGACGTGCCCCGGCCGGCGGACGTGTTCAGCCCACGTGAGCTGGAGTCAGGCCCGGCAACGGGGCTCGCCGGGGTGCGGAGGGCGTTCGCCCGCAAGGAGTCGGTGCTCAAGGCGGCCGGCTGCGGGCTGGCGGTCCCCCTGTCCGCGGTGACCGTGACCGGTGCCCGTGGCGGGTCGGGCGAGTGGGTGGCACGCCTGCCGCGGGTGCCCTCCCTGCGGGGGCAGGACGTCGCCGTGGGCTCCTGTGTCGGTGCGGTGGCCGTGCTGGGCAGCCGGTGGGGCCGCCGCCCGCGGGTGGCGGCCGAGGTCCGGCGGCACGACCTCTGCTGAGGTCACCGGTCTGCGGTCACGGGGCCGGTCGTCGCCGGGTCACAGCACCGGCTGCCGGTTCTCCGGGGAGGGGGCGATGCGCAGCTCGCCGTCGAAGTCCTCCACCACCCAGCGGTCCCCGTCGGGGACCACGCGCAGCTTGAGGCGTCGGTTGATGTCTCGCTCCACGAGGGACTTCTCCCAGGTGAGGCCGGCCCGGGTCACGAGGGTGAACCTCAGCTCGTAGGCCTCCCCGTCCACGGGGCGCACCGTGCCCGCGGTGATCCACGAGCCGTGGTGGACGGGCTCCATGCGGCGGGCGTGGAACTTCGCCGGCCACTCGTGGAAGCGCAGGAGGTTCACCGTGTCGCGGGCCTCCCGGTCGCCGGCCAGGTCGGCGTCGACGAACTCCTGCCAGGCCTCGGCGGTCTCAGGGGTCATCCGCTCGGTCACCGGTGTGGTGAGGGCCTCCTCCCGGGAGGGGCGGTCGGGGTCGAGGAGGTCCTCCTCGGTGGCGTTGTCCAGGGCCCAGCCGGTGATCTGGTCCCAGGCCTCCTCCGCCTCCTCGGTCTCGCTGTCGTCCAGGGACTCGGCGATCCGCGGCGGATCGACGTAGCGCTCGGGCAGCACCTCCGAGCGCGACTGCGGGGTGCAGGCGGACAGCCCCAGGCTGGCTGCGAGCAGGACCCCCGTCAGTCGCGTCGCCGAGGATCGGCCCGATCGTCCTGCGAGTGCGTTCAGCGGCACGTGCATTTCCCCCCTCATGCCACGGCGCCCGCCCGGTCCGACAGGGCGCCTCGGGGGCATGATGCCGGGCAGCGAGAAGCGCTGCACCGGATGCCGTCTCCGCCGCGACCTCGTGGCCGGACGGCAGACTGTGCCCTCGTGACCGCACCCATCTCCAGCTCCTCCACCTCCTCCGCAGCGACGACCCCGACCGGGCGCGACTACCTCCAGCTGGTCCTCGTCCTCGGCGCGCTCACCGCGCTGGGACCGCTGACCATCGACACCTACCTGCCGGCGCTCCCGGCCATCCAGGCCGAGCTGCTCACCACGCAGGCGGCGGTCCAGCTGACCCTCTCGGGCACCCTGCTGGGGATGGGGCTGGGGCAGCTCGTGAACGGCCCGGCCTCCGACGCCTTCGGTCGGCGGCGACCGCTGCTGGTGGGGCTGGCCCTCCACGTGGTGGCCTCCCTGCTCTGTGCCACGGCCACCTCGGTGACGGTGCTCGCCGCGGCCCGGTTGCTCCAGGGGCTGGCGACCTCCGCGGTGTCGGTGACCGCGATGGCGATGGTGCGGGACCACTTCGCCGGCCGGGCGGCGGCGCGCACGATGAGCCACCTGGCCCTGGTCAACGGTGCGGCACCGGTCCTGGCCCCGACCCTGGGCGGGCTGATCCTCACCCGCACCGACTGGCGCGGGGTGTTCCTCGTGCTCGGGGGCATCGCCCTGGTGCAGCTCCTGCTGGCCGCCCTCTTCCTCCGGGAGAGCCTGCCCCCGCAGCGGCGTCGCTCGCTGCGCCCCGCGGCGCTCCTGGGCACCTACCGGGGGATCCTCTCCGACCCGGACTTCCTCCTTCTGGCCGCCACCGCGGGGCTGATGTTCGCCGCCATGTTCAGCTACATCTCCGGGGCGAGCTTTGTGCTGCAGGGTGGCTTCGGCCTCAGCGAGCAGCAGTTCGGGCTGGCCTTCGGTGCCAACGCGGTGGGGCTGGTGGTCCTGGCGCAGGTCAACGGGCGGGCCGTGCAGCGCTGGCACCCGCTACGACTGCTCACCACCGGCATCACGATGGGCGTGATCGGGGCGCTGGGGGTGGTGCTCTGCGCGCTGCTCGGCATCGGTGGTCTGTGGGGCGTGGTCGTGCCGCTCTTCGTGGCGGTCTCGGCCGGCGGGCTGAGTTTCCCCAACGGGCCGGCGCTGGCCCTGACCCGGCACGGGGAGGCGGCCGGCTCGGCTGCGGCGGTGCTCGGGGCGCTGCAGTTCAGCATCAGCGGGGTGACCACCCCGCTGGCCGGGCTTCTGCCGGGGGAGGGGGCGCTCCCGATGGGGCTGGCGATGCTGGCGTGCACCTCGGCGGCCGCGGTGTGCGTGACCGTCCTCTGGCGGCGCGGGCGCGTGCTGGCGGACTGAGGGCTCGTCCGGCCACGTAGACTCCGCGCTCGTGGCACTCACCATCGGAATCGTCGGTCTCCCCAACGTCGGCAAGTCGACCATGTTCAACGCGCTGACCAAGAACAACGTGCTCGCCGCGAACTACCCGTTCGCGACGATCGAGCCGAACGTGGGCGTGGTCCCGCTGCCGGACGAGCGGCTGGCGCGGCTGGCCGAGATCTTCGGTTCGGAGAAGATCCTGCCGGCGACGGTGAGCTTCGTGGACATCGCCGGCATCGTGCGCGGCGCCTCCGAGGGGGAGGGGCTGGGCAACAAGTTCCTCGCCAACATCCGCGAGGCCGACGCGATCTGCCAGGTGGTCCGCGCCTTCGTGGACACCGACGTGCACCACGTCGACGGTCGCGTCGACCCGGCGGGTGACCTGGAGACCATCAACACCGAGCTGGTGCTGGCCGACCTGCAGACCCTCGAGAACGCGATCCCGCGCCTCGAGAAGGAGGTCAAGGGCAAGAAGATCGAGAAGTCGGTGCTCGACACCGCCGTCAAGGCCCGCGGTGTGCTGGAGGAGGGCCATACGCTCTTCGCCCGTGGTGAGGCCGCCGGAGTCGACATGGAGGAGGCCGCGCAGCTGGGTCTGCTCACCACCAAGCCGTTCATCTACGTGATCAACGTGGACGAGGACCAGGTGACCGACGACGCGTTCAAGGCGCGCATGAGCGAGCTGGTGGCCCCGGCGGACGCGATCTTCCTGAACGCGCAGCTGGAGTCCGAGCTGGCCGAGCTGGACGAGGCCGAGGCCACGGAGCTGCTGGAGAGCGTCGGCATCGATGAGCCGGGGCTGCACCAGCTGGCGCGCAAGGGATTCCACACCTTGGGGCTGCAGACCTACCTGACGGCCGGGCCCAAGGAGACGCGTGCTTGGACGATCCACAAGGGCTGGACCGCCCCGAAGGCGGCCGGGGTGATCCACACGGACTTCGAGAAGGGCTTCATCAAGGCTGAGGTGGTGAGCTTCGAGGACCTGGACGAGCTGGGCTCGATGAACGCCGCCAAGGAGGCCGGCAAGGTCCGCATGGAGGGCAAGGAGTACGTCATGGCCGACGGCGACGTGGTCGAGTTCCGCAGCGGTTTGGCATCACGCTGAGACCTACATCGACCAGTCCAAGGGAGCGACCGACAAGACGAAGAAGCGCCCCGCCTACGACCAGATGGTCGCCGACTACCACGCCGGACACTTCACGGCGATCGTCTGCTACGACCTCGACAGGCTCACCCGACAGCCGCGCCAGCTCGAAGACTGGATCGACTGGGCCGAGGAGCGCGGCCTGCAACTCGTCACCGCCAACGGTGACGCCGACCTGTCCACCGACGGCGGGCGCATGTACGCGCGCATCAAGGCCGCCGTCGCTCGCGCCGAGATGGAGCGCAAGAGCGCCCGTCAGAGCCGTGCTCAGGTCCAGCGCTCCCAGCAGGGCCGACCGCCCAAGGGCATCCGCCCGCTGGGCTATTCCCTCGACGGCCGAGTCCTCAAGCCTAAGGCCAAGGCGGTGCAGGCGATTTACGCGGCCTTCCACGGCGGGGCGTCCTTGCGAGGCATCGCTCGCGCACTGTCGGGCATCCAGGAGACCGACGATCAGAAGGCCCACCAGGTCGCGGGCGTTCCCAAGATTCAGCGCCATACCCGCACCCTGGCCATCGAGCGCAACAAGCGTCGCGCCGCCGAGGGGCTGGCTCTCAAGGACGTCCCCGAGGACGGTCCCTGGGCAGAGAGCAGCGTGCTGGGAATCCTGAGAAACCCCCGCTACGCGGGTTACTCGGTCTACACCGACGTCAAATACCGCATCCAAGTGCGGCAGGCCAACGCGAAGAAGAAGGCCGAGCTGGAAGCACAGACGGGCAAGGAGGTGAAGGCGGTTCGCGGCAAGCGCCGCGAGTGGCGCGAGTTCATCGTCAAGGACGGCGAGGGCAAGCCGGTGATGGGCAAGTGGGAGCCTCTGGTCTCGGTCGAGCTGTGGGAGAGCGTCCAGGACATCCTCGACTCCGAAGAGCGCGTCACCAACCGGGTCGGCACCCACCGCCGCCACCTCGGGAGCGGGCTCTATCTGTGCGGGCTGTGCGACGAGCCGGTGCGCGGCGCGTCGCGCGGGTACCGCTGCAAGCACGGCCACATCAACCGCTCGGGCCGCGACATCGACGACTTCGTCCGCAAGACCATCGCCCGACGGCTGGCTGAGCCCGACGCGCTGCGCACCGTGCCCGCCACTGACTCGCCGCGGCTGGCAGGGCTGCTCGCCGAGATCGACGAACACCGGGACCGCATCAAGCGCGCCGAGCGCGACTACGACGAAGGCTTCCTCGAAGCCGCAGACCTCAAGCGCAACCGGGACCGCTCGAACGATGCCATCGCCCGGCTGGAGGCCGAGGTGAGGGACCTGCCTCGCGGGACAGTGAACGTGCCCGTCCTGGCCGCAGAGGACCCCGCCCAGGCGTTCCTCGACGGCGACCTGAACACCCAGCGCGCCACCGTCGAGACGCTGGCCACCGTGCGGCTGTTCCCCTGGCCCCAGGGCTCGAAGGTCAACCTCATGGTCAGGGGTGAGAAGGTCGTCAACCCGAAGTTCATCGAAAGCGTTGGCATCGCCTTTGGCGACGAGCCCGCCATCAAGGAGTAGGTGCCTGCGTGGTCGCAGGTTCAGATCCTGTCAGCCCGACGAAAGGCCTGGTCAGAACGATGTTCTGACCAGGCCATCGTCGTTTCCAAGATCAAAGTGACCGCTAAAGTCACCGCAAGCACGCAGTGCCCCCAGGACAGGTCGTTACCCCTCGCAGCGGCGGTCAAACAGGGACCAGCCACGCTTAGTGAGGCTGAAGACCTTGCCGAAGACGTCTGCCAGCTCGACGAGGTCACCTCCCGCAGCGAACTCGGCCATGCCACCGCCGACGTGCTGCGCATGGCTGCTCCGGCCCACCAGCTGCCACGTGAGCGCATGGGCATCCCCGCTGAGCTGCCGCCACAGCAGACGGACGTTGAGGGCCTCCTGCGGGGCGAACACGAACTCCGAGACAACCCGCACGATACTGGTCATCTCCAGCGCCTGGCCCTCCTTCAGTCCGTCAGCAGCACGCCAACGCGCACGGGCCTCAGCCCGTCTACGACGCATGTGCTCCCCGGCGTCAAACCACTGGGCGGCATCCGGGTGCGACACGTCAACGTGAGGCCGAATGTCGTCGTGGTACTGCAGCGCCCGCTTGTAGAACTCCTCGACCACCCTCAGCGCCCGCTGCTGTCGGTCCACCGCGGGGTCGGGCCCGAGCACCCATACAGCCATGCTGCTGCCCACCAGGGCGCCTCGAAGCACCGAGAAGTGCGCGGTCGGGAACACCTCCCCAGCCTCAATCGCGGCCCGGGCCAGGTTCAGGTGCTGGGTCGCCGACACCAGGGATTGGCGGGCGACCTCGGCAGGATCGAGATAGGGCCACACCGCTTCGTCGCTGGCCAGCTCGCTGCCGGGCTCAGGGCGCTCCACCCCGCGGGACCGTGCCCGCCACCGATCGAGATCCTCGTAGGCCAGGCGGATCGAGGCCAGAGCATCCTGCTCGTCCTCAGTCACCCGTAGGCCTATCCAGCGCACGGTAGACGGTCTGACGCGACACCCCCAGCGACCGAGCGACAGCGGCGACGCTCTCACCGCTCTCGACGGCCTTGCCAGCCAGCCGGACCTGCTCAGCGGACAACTTCGGCTTGGGGCCAGCCACCCGCCCCTCGGCCCGGGCGTGCGCCACGCCCTCCTTGGTGCGCTCGATCAACAGGTCACGCTCGAACTCGGCGGGGCCGGACATGATCGTGACCATGAGCCGACCCTCCTTGGTGCGGGTGTCCAGCTCGGGCTTCATCACGATGACCGCGACGTCCTGCTTGGCCAGTCGCTCGATCGTGCGCAGCGTGTCCAGTGCCGTGCGGCCGAGCCGGTCAAGGCGGGTGACCACCAGCACGTCATCGTCGCGCATGTAGTCCAGGGCGGCCTTCAGGCCGGGCCTGGCGGACTTGGCGCCGCTGATGGTGTCCTCGAACACCCGGGCGCACCCGGCGGCCTCCAGAGCCCCACGCTGGGTCTCCAGCGACTCGCTCTGGCCCTTGGTGCTGACGCGGGCGTAACCGATCTTCATCGGTGGATCACCAGATGTCGCGCTTGGCGTTGTTGTGGCGCCTGCACAACATCTGGCAGTTAGCCTCGATCGTCTTGCCACCCTTCGACCACGGCTGCACATGGTCGCCGTCCATCTCCGCGAGCTGCCAGATCCGGGTCCCCTGGTCGTTGCGCTCCTCGGGGTACTTCTCGCAGTCGGGGCAGTTCGACACTCCACGACTCTGGGTGAATCGCCCCGGTTTTCTTAGAGGCTCGCAAGGACCGTGTCGGCGGGCGCCGTCACGGGGTGGTGCTGATGGTAGGTGTTCTCCTTCTCGGCTGGTGGGACCATGCCGATCTCGCCGTGGAGTCGCTGGTGGTTGAACCAGTCGATGTACTCCGCGGTGGCGATCTCCAGGTCGTCGATGCCTCGCCAGGGGCCATGGTTGCGGACGAGCTCGGCCTTGAACAGCGAGTTGAACGCCTCGGCCAGGGCATTGTCGTAGGAGTCACCCGTGGACCCGACCGACGCGGCCGCACCGGCCTCGGCGAGTCGCTGGGTGTAGCGGATGGCGACGTACTGGACGCCCTTGTCGCTGTGGTGCTTCAACCCGGTCACGTCCTGCCCATGACGGCGCCGGTTCCACAACCCCATCTCCAAGGCATCCAGCGCCAGGTCGGTCCGCAGCGACTTCGAGACCTGCCAGCCCACGACCATCCGGGAGAAGACATCGATCACGAACGCGGCGTACACCCATCCCGCGAAAGTGCGGCAATAGGTGGGGGCACCTCCCGCTTGCGGGGGAATGTCAGCGACCCAGAGCTGGTTCGGGGCCGTGGCAGTGGGGGCACCTCCCGCTTGCGGGGGAAAGTCGCGTTCCACCAGGTCCGGCCGACGTTCCGGCCCCTTGCCCGGCACCGTCGTGCGAGGGCCCTTGGCGCGGCTGACACCATGCAGCCCATCGGCTCTCATGAGGCGTTCCACGGTGCACCGTGCGGCGTCGATGCCTTCGCGCCGCAGCTGGGCGTGGACCTTCCGGGCCCCGTACACCCCGTAGTTCTGCACGTGGACCCGCCGGATCTCCACCAACAGCTGCGCGTCGCGCAGGTCCCGCTTCGAGGGCTGCCGCGTGGCCGCGGCGTAGTACGTGCTCGGAGCGATCTTCGTGCCCGCAGCGGTGAGCGTGCGACAGATCGGCTCGACTCCGAACTCGTGCCTGTGGTGATCGATGAAGTCCACGATCAACGGTGTGGGCGGTCGAGCTCCGCCGCGAAGAAAGCCGAGGCCGACTTCAGATCGGCGGATTCAAGCGGTGGGCGCAAGGAACTCTGCGAGCTTCTCTGATGGTGTCAGATAGCCCAGCGTCTTGCGTGGCCGGCCGTTGAGGCTGTCCTGGATCGCGTCGAGCTCCTCGCGGGTGACGGTGCTCAGGTCACTGCCCTTGGGGAGGTACTGGCGCAGCAGCCCGTTGGTGTTCTCGTTGCTGCCACGCTGCCACGGCGAGTGCGGGTCGCAGAAGTAGATCGGGATCCCGGTGGCCGTGGTGAACGCGGCGTGCTTGGACATCTCGGCGCCTTGGTCCCACGTGATCGTCCTGGCCAATGACGTGGGCAACGTCGTGATCGCTTCACGCATCGCGGCCTCTACCTGCTCAGCGCTCTTCCCGTCTGGCAGGTGCAGCAAGAGCGTCATCCGGGTGGATCGTTCCACGAGGGTGCCGACTGCACTGCGGCTGCCTTCCCCGAGGATCAGATCGCCTTCCCAGTGACCCGGTACTGCACGGTCATCTGCCTCGCCAGG
The DNA here is from genome assembly GCF_900187395.1 of Kytococcus aerolatus. Lineage (GTDB taxonomy): Bacteria > Actinomycetota > Actinomycetes > Actinomycetales > Dermatophilaceae > Kytococcus > Kytococcus aerolatus. The sequence goes on along the minus strand of NZ_FYEZ01000001.1, from coordinate 767,163 downwards.
ACGCTCGCTGAGCATCACCATGCCGGGGATTCGGCCACGGCCGTCGGTGGTCCCACGGGGCCTGCGAGTGGCGCGGCCGGACCGCAGGCACCGGGCCAGCTCGCGACGCAGCTCGCCGCGTCCCTGCACGAACAGCGACTGGTAGATCGTCTCGTGGCTCACGCGCATCTCCGGGTCGTCGGCGTGATCCAACCGGAGGCGCGCGGCGATCTCCTGGGGTGACCACAGCTGCTCGAGACGCTTGGCCACCTCCTCGAGGAGTCGGCCCGGTGCGAGCTTGAACCGCTTGGGCCGTCGAGCCTGCTCGCGGGCATGCTCGTGGGCGTGCCAGGCCGAGTACCCGGCTCGGCCACCACCGCGCTTCACCTCGCGACTGACAGTGGACACGGCCCGACCCAGCTGGCGCGCGATCGCCGTGAAGGTGTCGCCGCGGTTGATCCCGATCAGGATCTGCTCGCGCTCGTCGATCCTCAGGCAGCCGTGACGTGGTTCCCAGCCGAACGGCCTGGCCTCGACGTGCCTGCCAGCGCGGGCCATGATGCCAACCATCGGCGCGCTGCAACCGACCTCCTTCGCGATGTCGACCAGCCGCCAGCCCTTGGCATGCAACCTGAGCGCGAGCTGCTTCTGCTCCCGACTGAGATGACCGTGCTTGCCCTGCATCCGGGCCCTCCTGTGATCGGCGACTACCTCATCTCACAGGACTCGTTGCACTGACCGCTTGAATCCGCCATCGCGTTGGCCCGCCGCAACTCACGGTTCTCCCTCTCCAGCTCGGCCACCTTGGCGGCCTCCTGCGAGGTCACTCCCGGCACCGTGCCGTCGTCCACCTCTGCCTGGCGGACCCAGCTGCGCAGGGACTCGGGGTGGACCCCGAGCTGGTCACCGATGCGCTTGAACGCGCCGCGCCGTGTCACCGGGTCTCTACGAGCCTCGACCGTCATCCGCGTGGCCCGCTCCCGCAGCTCGTCGGGGTACTTCCGTGGTGCTGGCATGCTCTGCATCCTTCCGTGGGATCAGAGCCTCCACCAAAACCGGGGCGGTTCAGCTGTGGAAAATCTCGCCGCAGTGGATTCGCGTCTGCTGGGCGTCGTCATGAACGGCATCACACGCTCCCAGCGCGGCAGTTCCGCCTATGGGTACGGGTACGAGAGCACGTACCACAAGTCCCACGAGAAGTACCTGCAGGGAACCGGCACGGTCGGCACGGCCGGCAAGAAGTCCCGTCGGGCCGCACGCGCGGACAGGAATCGCACGAAGAAGGACTGACGCCAGTCCACGCCACGCAGTGGGGCCCCGCACCTTCCGGTGCGGGGCCCCACTGCGTCTGCGCGCGGGCCAGTGCTGGCGTCTCGGCCGCGTCCCCGTGCAAGTGCCGGTGGCCCGGTTCAGCTGCTCCCCTGCTGCAGTTCTGCCGTGGCCTCGGCGTCCGGCGTGACCGCCATGCGCCCCTGAGTGCTGGGAGGGTAGGGTCCGCTCCTCCCCCAGCGGCGTTCGAAGTTGAGAGTCTCCGGCTGCTGCGGCCCGGTGGGCCCGTCCGGGTCCACGAGGATCTCCCGGTATGCCCAGATATCCAAGGGCAGGCACCGGCCATTTTCGGACATGGAGAAGTTGGCGGCCTTCACATGGAAGGTGTCGAGGTACAGCCGCCCGTCACTCGCGACGTTTGCCGGGTCGATGATGCCGGTGTACGTCCAGGTGTAGGGGGTGTACACGAACCCGTCGGCCTTGACCTGCGGGGCACCCAGCACGGGGCCTGACCACAGCGAAGAATGCCCCGCGGCCGCCTGCCAGGTGATCGGGTTCTGTGTCGCAGTATGAGTGCCGCGCACCCAGTAGACGAGCTTGGCGTTGCTGTAGCTGCCGTCCTCGGAGACGTCGTAGACGTAGAGCCCCCAGGGCGCGCCATCGGGAGTGTCGCCCCAGCCGGAGGGCGCCGAGTTGACATCGAGATCATAGCGGCAACGGCCCAGATCAGTCGGCGAGTTCAGCACCCAGCCGTTGATGCCGGGATCCTTGCGCAGCGAGACGGCGAAGGACGGTGCCGCCGAGACCATGGCGACGGCGGGGACAGACCAGGCCAGACCGGTGGCGACGGCGCGCCGACTCGGGCCTGACGCGGTGGTGGAAGCAGAGTGAGCGTTCATGACGGGACCTTTCGGGGGCGATGTATGCCAGATGTATTCTCTCTGAGCAGACGCGATTTCTGCAAGAGTATCAGCGTGTGCCACACGAAGAGTGTCACGTGTGCCACCCGAAGAGTATCACGTGTGCCACCCGCCGCTTCTGACAGGTGGTCTCGCAGGCGTTCGCGCTGATCCGGGGCGGTGTAGCCGACGGCGGCCAGGGGCCCGAGGTCGAGGGCGCTGTTGGTCGGCCGCGGTGCCACGCCCTCCTTGCCGGCCAGGTCCGCCGCGGTGGTCGTGGCGGAGACGCGCCCGGCGTCGTGGCCGGTGTCCTCGAAGACCCACCGGGCGACGTCGTGCCAGGTGACCACGTCACCGCTGTTGGTCATGTGGAACGTGCCCGTGGGCGCGTCCGTGGTGACCAGGTGCAGCAGGGCGTCGGCGAGGTCGTCGGCGAAGGTGAGGCGGCCGTGCTGGTCGGCGACGACGGCCGGGTCGATCCCGCGCTCGGCGAGGGACGCCATCGTGGCCACGAAGTTCTTCCTCTCCCCGATCACCCAGGAGGTGCGGACGATCCAGTGCCGCGGCACGGTGCGCACCGCGGCCTCACCGGCGGCCTTCGACTGGCCGTAGACGCCCAGCGGCGCGAGCGGGTGGTCCACCGGGTGCTCCTGCCCCACGGGGAGGGTGCCGTCGAACACGTAGTCCGTGGAGACGTGCGCCAGGGGCACGCCGGCCTCGGTGCAGCGGCGGGCGAGCTCGGCGGCGGCGGTCGCGTTGACGGCCCAGGCCTGGGCCCGGCCCTCGGGCGTCTCGGCGGCGTCCACCGCGGTCATGGCGGACGCGTTGACCACGGCGCGCAGGCCGCGGAAGTGCTCCCGCGGCCACGAGGCCGGGTCGGTCATGTCCCAGGTGTCCCGGCCGTGGGCCTCGACCGGGATCCCCGCGGCCGCGGCGCGGGCCACGAGGGCGCGGCCGAGCTGCCCGCCGGCGCCGAGCACGAGGATCGGGGCGGGCGGCATGGGGGTGACGTCCGCGAGCATCGGGTGGGCGCGGTCCTTGTCCGAGAGCTCGGCGTCCTCGAGCGGGATGGGCCAGGCGATGGCCGCCGTCGGGTCCGCGAGGTTGAGGAACGTGTACTGGCCCTGCGCGTCGGCGGACCAGTGGTCGTTCACCAGGTACGTGTAGGCCGTGTCCGGCTCGAGCGTCTGGTAGGAGTTGCCCACCCCGCGCGGCACGAAGACGGCCTTGTGTACCCGCTCGCCGACCTGAACGAGTCCGCGCCCGAGACCGGCCTGTACCTGGCTGCGGACTTCGCCTCCGGCATCAACGTGGGCAGCTGCGCGGCCAACCCGACCGACGACGACGCCACCGAGACCTTCACCTTCCGGACCTCCCAGGACGGGGAGGGGGCCGACTTCGCCGAGTTCGACTACACCGTCCTGTCCGATGGCTCGATCACCGTGGTCGAGGCCGAGGTCGAGGACTACGAGCGCGACGTCAACGGCGACTGGATCGCCAAGTAGACCACGCGCAGCCGCAGGCCCGCTCCCGTCGGAGCGGGCCTGTCGTCTTTCACCCCTCCACCCCTCCGGCGTTCGGTGGGCGCTCCAGCCCGTCCTCGTGGTTGACCTCGAGGTCGGCCTCATGGACCGACTTGAGTGCCTTCTCCCTGCTGGTCAGCTCTCGCCTCGTGGCCTCGTGCCTCAGCTCGGCCAGCGTCGAGGGCTCGCCGTCCCAGGCGTGGTCGCCCGCAGCGACCTCGGCGCGCATCGCGTCGGCCAGTGCCTTGTCCTGGCGCACCTCGACGGCCCTGCGGGCCACGGCGAGCTTCGCCGCGCGGCGCCACAGCTCGAAGGCCACCGAGGCGTCCAGCGCGTCCTCGTAGCGCTCCAGCGTGGCGCTCCTGAGCCCCTTGGCCAGCGCGCCGTCCAGCGGCTCCCCGGCGGCCAGTTGCACGCGCCAGCGCTCGTCGATCTGGACCATCTGCCCCCATGCAGCCACCTCGCGCTCGCGCGTCGGCCTCCTCTCCCGCAGCGGCGACTCGTAGGGCGCAGCGGCCCGCACCTCGGAGGTCGAGGACGCCTCGGCCCTGGACCCGGCGGTAGCCGGGGCTGGGGCCGGAGTCGTGTCGGCGGCAGCCGGCGCGCTCACCTCGGCCACGTCCTCGACCGTCTCGATGGCACGCTGCTGCTCGGCCTCCCGCTCGCGCTCCCAGGCGGTCTTCGGCTCGTCGAGCGCGCGCCACGCGGCGATGGCGGCGTCGACCTCCGCGTAGCCCATCCCGGCGCTGCGCATCGCGCCGCGGTCGGGCGTGCGCAGCCGCCACTTCTGGAGGTCCCAGGCGTCGAGGACGACCTTGTCGGCCAGTTCCGCGTCCGGTCCATCCGCGTCCGGTCCATCCGCATCGGATCCATCCGCCACGGCGACGCCGTCGCCTGCGCTCTCGGGCGACGGCCCAGCGGGCGCCATGACCGCCTCGAATCCAGCCCGTCGGGCTTCAGCCATCATCTCCTCCGCACGGCGCTCCTGCTCCCACTGGGCGGCCAGCGCCGCGGCGCTCTCGCTGCGCCGCTCAGCCAGGGCGTCGTCGAGGCTGCTCGCCATCGCCGGGCGCATCTGCGCCGCCGACATGGCCGGTTTCGGCGCGGCCTGCGCAGCCAGCTCGGCGTTGCGCTGGATCGTCTCCTCGACGTGGTCGAGCATGGCGAAGCGGCCGAGCCTGCTGGCCCGTCGCCGGTCGCTGGGACTCGGCTCGATGTACTCACCGTCCGCCCCGCGGCGCTTCATCTGGTAGGTGAGCCCGCGGCCCTTCTCGCCGCGCTGCTCGACCACGACGCCGACCTCGGCCAGCACCTGGGCGTACCCGTCGAAGTCGGTGTAGCCCGTGGCCTCGAGCGCAGTCCGGATGCGCTCCTTCAGCACCGCGAAGCTGAACGGCTCCGGCTCGCTCGGCGAGGCCCCGGCGCTCCACTTCTGGTGCTTGTCCAGCCCCCGCTGCTCGGACTTCTCCTTCAGCTCCCAGCCCGTGGATGTCAGCTCGTTGCGCTGCTCGTACCCCTGCGCGGCGAGCACGGCGTCATGAGTCTTGGACAGGACCGAGTGCTTCACGTTGGACGACGCGAAGCTCTTCCCCGTGGCCTTGTCGATCGAGTCGATCACGATGTGGTTGTGGACGCAGCCGGTCTTCCCGTCGACCTGGGTGACGACCAGCGCGCGGCGGTGGTCACCGGCGAGCGAGCGGGCCAGCTCTTGGCCCAGCCGGTGCCCCTCCTCCCAGTCGTCGGGATCGTCGGGGTCGAGCGCCCCCGCACCGTCCCGCGCGAAGCTCTGGATGACGTGGTACGCCTGCACATAGGCGCCCTCGGTGACGTCGCGGTAGGTCGGCTGGCCCGTCACCTTGTCGGTGCCCCACTGCACCTTGACCGTCCTCGTCCCGTCCTTGCGCCAGCGCTTCCGATTGTCCCGGAACTGCCCCTCGGCGAACTCCGGGATGCAGCCGTTGATGCCGCTCGCAGCCACGAACCGGTCGCCCTTGGCCTGACCGTCCTTCTCGGTGAGCGCATACGCAATCAGCCGCGCCGAGTTCCTCGTCGGGCTGGACATCACGACCGCTGCGATGGGCTTCACCATGACCTCAGTCAGCCACTCCCGCGATGCGCCCGGCCAGCTCCACCAGCCTGCCGTCGATCGCTTCGAGCTGGCGCTTCACGTCGTCGAGGTCGCCGGTCACCTGACCCGTCTGGTGGGCGACCTTGGCCATCTGGTTGACGTTGTGACCGACCTTCCTCATCTCGGTCCTCAGCTCCTGGACGCCGTCGATCAGGCCGTCCACCACATCGGGATCGGCACCGCCCCTTCGTGCCGATGCCTGGGCCTGCTCGCGGGCCAGTCGTCGGCATCCGTCCTCCACCGCTTCGCGGATGATGTCCGAGACGGTGACGGTCCGGCCCGTCGCCTCGCTCGCCCGCTTCGCGGACTCCTCGGCGAGGTCGAACGATGACTGCGTCATCCTGAGTTCGACCCGCTTCGGGTAGATCGCCCGCCTACCCCCTCGCCGCCTCGGCTGCGCCTCGTCCGGCATCGTCACCACGTCGGCCGACCTCCCCTCGGTAATGCTGCAACCGGGCTGTCCGGTGGGCTGCGCACCCCCATCAGTATACCCGGTTGCAGCATTACGGGCGAGCAGTTCAACTGTACGGGTGTTTGGCTCCGCCAAACCCCCTCCCAGTTGCTGCCCGCCCCTCGTCGGCTCCGCCTCCTCGGGGGACAGGGCTACCGCCCTCCCCATCTCTGCTGCGCCCCGGCGGGGCCCCTCCCAGTGCGTCGAAGGACCCCGGCCCGCATCCGCGGAACCGGGGTCCTGGGGACCGTCCACGACGACTACGCGCCGTAGACCGAGAAGCCCCGCTCGTGCGCGTCCTCGCGCTCCTCGGGCTCGTCGTCGTCCTCGTGGACGCCACCGTCGGCGACCGTCTCCCCGTCCTCGAGGACGGGCTCCTCGGCCTGCTCGAGACTTGCCTCGCTCGCGGCCCCGCGCGCCTTCAGCGCGACGACTGCTTCGACGAGGCGCGCGGCCCGCTTGGCCTCGTCGCGGTCCTTGCGGACCCGGCGCACTGTGCCGTCCTTGGCCGTCTTCTCGGTCACCTCCTCCTCGATGCCGAACAGCTCGTACAGCTCCTCCATCGCGGCGCAGCGCGCCTCACCGGCGTGCTTGAGCGCGTCCTTGACGGCCTTCGCGGCGGCCCTCTCCTCAGCCTCGATGGCCGCCTGCTTCGCGGCCAGCTCGGCCTCAAAGGCCTTCCGCTCGGCCACGAGGTCGGCGAGCCGCTGGACCCGTTGCTCGCGCCTGGTCATGGTCGTGTTCTCGGTCATCGTGATGCCTCCTCGGGCGTCGTTGTTCGGGAGCCCATCCCCGGGGTGGGCGATAGGTGGAGCTACCACTCGGGCAGCCCTTCTACGACCTCGACCAGGGCGGCCAGATCGACATCTGCGAGCACACGAGCACGACGGTCGCGCTTGGACATGTGCTCCCACTGCGCACGAGAGAACTCGCCGTAACCAAGCGACCCGAGCCAGGCCAACTTCTGCTCCACGGGCACCCGCGAGGCGAGCACGGGCAGGGACACCAGCCCCTCCTTGCGCGCGGCCACCAACTCGGTCAGGAGCGCCGACTCAGCCGTGCGGATGCGCCGCCCCGCCACCGAGTCGTAGCGACGCTGCCACGTCCGCCATTCCTCCTCGGTGCGCAGGCACCCTGTCGGCCGGTCAGGGCCGGTCGTGCCTGGGCGCATCGCCGCGATGTGGCGGGCGATCTCCCGGGCGCGCTGGTAGTCATTGACGTTGTCCCACGGTGCCGTGTCGAACCCCGCCAGTTCGTAGCCGTCGACGCGATCGACACGCAGCGTCTCCATCACAGGACGACGCTTCATGTCGAAGTCGAGACTCACCTCCGGCGCACGCTCGACGGGATGAAAATCGACACGGTCCTTTGACCGGGACAGTTCCCGGAACGACGGGAATGAGGTGTACTCATTGACGACCTTCCCCGTCCGGGAGACGGCGAGGTTGCGGAACCAGCGGCGCTCCTCGAGCGACAGGCGATCCCGTTCGGTGTCGTCGGCATCGAAGCGAGGACGCAGGTCGGACGGAGTCTTGAGCCCGGCGCGTGCGAGCACGCCGCCGAGTCGGGCGCTCACGTTCCCACGGGTGGTCAGGTTCACCAGGTCGTCCTGGGTGTGCTTGATCTCCCAGACCCCGGGGTCGCCGACGAGCGCTTCGCGCGCATCACGGAAGACGTCGGAGGCACCGAAGCAGTCGAAGGCCTCGACGTCATCCTCGGTGGTGATGAAGCCGTCGGTGGTCACCGAGATCAGGTCGACCTCGTTGGCCATCCCGAGCAGGAGGGCGCGGACGAGGCTGGTGATCATCGCGGCGTGGTAGGGACTGGTCACCGACGATCCGCCGATGGACTCCATCTCCTCGGCCCAGGCGTTCCAGCCCGACCGTTCGGCGACATCCTGGGCGAGCTTGCCGTAGCAGGAGTTGCAGGCCACCTTGACCACCTGTTCGACGAGCGAACCCTTACCCCAGACACGCTTCGCCTCGGCGCGGTCGGCGACCATCTGACGCACGGCCGCACGCATGGAGCGCGACGGTCCGCCGTCGTGCTGGAGCACTCGCAGCCGGTACCCGATCTGCACCCGGACCCGGGCCCCGAGCTTGAGGGCCAACGCAAGCTCGGGACCGCAGACCCATGCGCCGTTGAAGCCGTCGAAGCCGACGGCGTCCATACCCTCGCCCTGGGCTGCCCCGGCTCCCTCGGAGGTGCGAGAGTAGACCACGGACTGGCCCACCTTGACCGGCAGGCACGGCTCGACCCCCTCGGGGAACTCCCAGCTCGCATAGGCCACCAACGGCGTCACGATCCCCAGCGGGAAGTCTTCGGGGGTGAGGTCGCGGTCCTTGATCACCTCCTCGATGCACCCGTTCTCGAAGTCGACATCGACGATCGCGGCCATCGCCGAGGGGTAGGCCGACTGGATGTCGTGGTCGTAGGTCCGGGTAGGGAAGTGCCCGACCCGCAGACAGGAGTTCCAGCCCCCGTGGAAGGCCTTCTTGTACGCGGAGTGCGCCTGGTTGGCATCGCCATCCACCGGAGTCAGTGACCGCACCGAATAGAAGCTCAGGCCGTCGTCGTCGGCGGCCTCGCCGTCGTTGACCCGGACCAGCCCCTGGAACCGCGCCATGAACTCGGCGTTGCTCGCCCCAGCGATGCCCCAGTACTCCTTGATGCCCGCCCGCAGGGCGTGGGCACCGCCACCCGACAGGGTTACCGCGGGCACGGCGTCGACGCCCCACAGCGCCGTCAAGTACTCCAGCACGATCACCGCGTCGTTGACGCCGTAGTCGAGGAACTCGACGAGCCGCTCGCGCCTCAAGCGGGTCATGTCCTCGATCGAGTCACCGATGCCGAGCTTGGGCACGCCGCAGACCGCACCGAGCACAGCCAGCGACTTCTGCCCCGGAGCGGACTGACCCATCGTGTCGCGCACGGTGATCGAGAGGGGCAGCCAGCGCTCACCCGTCCCGTGGGAGCCCGGGCGGGCGATCATGCGGATCGGCTTGAGCGAGACGAGGCCACCAGACGCTGAGGTCACCCGGCGCATGATGTCGTCGTAGCGACCGTCCCCGCGCTGGCGCGCCGGCCGCGCGAAGGCGGTCAAGTCCGCAGGCAGGTAGTGACCCGCCAAGACGATCTCGACGCTGTGGTGCTTGAACAGGGCGGCCATGCTCGCCCGGTAGTCCCCGTCCACCCAGAAGTCCCGACGTGGCACGCCCTTGGGGTCGGGGAGACCAGCGGCTCGCCACAGACCGCTCTCACGGACCACGACGGCCAGCGAGTCTTCGACCGCCAGACACTCATCGACCAACGGCAGGAGCACGATCTCGAACCGCCACGCAGGATCCTCGGGATCGAACACCGAGAACTGGTAGCTGTCGATCCGCCGCGACCCGTCGGGGAGGTAGGTGAACTCGGTGTCGAAGGCGATCGTCGGAGCGAACTCGCCGGTGCTCATCGCACGCACCGTGGCGAGGTCCCCGAAGGCCGGAGAACCGGCTCCTGAGACGGTCAGCGGGGGCACGCTGGCACTGGCCGTTCCGGCCAGGCCAGTCTGCACTCCCATAGGGGAATATGGCCTGAAAGCCTTTTCCCTGGCCAGAGGGTCATTCGAGAGATTTTTCGTGTCACCGTTTTCGATTTCGGTGACACGAGAGGCCCCGATTCGAGCCTCAGAAGGGCCTCCTGGAGCCCTCTCGACGCGCCTCACGAGCACGGCCGTCGAGACCCCCGAGACCTCCTCGCAGGAGACGGTCCAGGACGTGTTGCGGAGCTGCTCGGAGATGCTCTGGAAGTCGTTGTCGACGGTGCTCATGCAGCACCCCCGAACAGGGAGGCGAGGCGACGGCACTGCTCATCGGTCAACGGGGGAGCGCTCGCCACGATCCGCTCGACCGCCGCCTCGACGTCGGCAAACGTGGGCTCCGCCGGTTCGATGGGGACGACCAGAGCGGAGAGGTCCTCGCGGCGGACCTTGATGAGATTGCCGATCTTGGCGGCAGCCAGCTCCCCGCGCTTGATGCGCTGGCGCAGCGTCCAATGGGAGCCGTAGCCGAGTTCGACTACTTCGGTGAGGGTGAGCCACTCCCGCTCGGGGAGGGGCCGACGGACAGGTTGACGGTCGTGAATGGGCTGTGACGCCGCGGTGGCCTCGCTGATGCGCAAGGGAATGCACACCGCACGTCCCGGCTCAGGCCAATCCGGAATCTGCCTCCACCGTCAGGGAGGCTCACCGCCTGCCACGCAGATCAGCTCGCGGCTGCTCGGTCACCAACCGAGGGTCTGCGCCTCCGCCCGTGTGCTCCATGAGCGGCACCTCCCAGTCTAGCGAGGATTGCCACGAGTCAACAGACCAGGCGGGCCGTCATACGACGACTTGACGAATGTGGTCGAATTTAGATTCAATGTATGATCAAGGATACGATTATTGGCGCTCAGTCCAGCAGTTTTTGGTCTGTTGAAAAGGCTTGGGTGCTGATTTCTTTGCCATTCCTTGTCAGGTAGAGGTACTTGGGCTGATCGGCCATTTGCACAATGTGGCTTTCGAGTAGGAGGCTCAACTTCTCCCCAAGAGTACGATATTCAGACAAATACTCCTCTGGGGGGCGTCGTCGCTTCTTGAGGACGTAAGGTGTCTGCGCATGGAGAACCTCGCTGAGAAGCCCGAAGTATCGGCCAATTTCGGCTTCCTGCAGTCCAACTCCCGAGCGCACCCCAAGCCCTTCACGGCCACCGTGAGTCACTTGCCCGAAGGACGCGGGCCAGTAGTGCGGGTTGAGTCTCTGCAGAATCTTTCGGGCGGAGTCGAAGTTTCGAGAGTTTGAAACGGCTACGTTAGCCTGTGATACCAAGGTGTGACTGGCAACGAACGATGCCATCGTGATTTGCTCTATCACCAAGCGAAGGTGGGCCGCGCTGTGTATGAGGTCGGCAAAGTCAATTTTTGGACCAGAGAGTTGATTGTGCGCGTGGTCGAGGTCCCAAAAAATCCGATCGTATAGGGTGCGATAGATCGCGACCGTGCCCGTCTCAAGCGCCTCCAACCCTTGGATCGCCTCGGAAGAGTGGATGTCTGAGTCGCCTCGCCCGTTTGCCATGGATCCAGCGTATTGGGAAGCTGGCCCACGTGCTGGCGTGGGCGATCCGAACCGTAACGGGTCGCGCGCCCGGTGCGCGCTGGCACAACTGACCGGACGTGGAGATCGACGTCAGGATCGGGCGCTGTCTAGTGGTGGCGTGGGTGCGACGCCATGCTAATCGGCTACGGAACGCGGTTGAGTTCCGCTTCAACGTGTGACCCGCCATCAGAGATCGACATCCGCTCCACGAGTCGGCAGTGATGAGATACTGGCACTATGACTGTCACTGCTGGCGTTGACCTCGCTGCGATCCGTCGCGCCGCTGAGCGCCATGGCGTGGCCGAGTTGTCACTGTTCGGGTCAGCCGTCACCGGGGACTTCGACGCGGACAGCGACGTCGACTTCCTCGTCGACTTCCTCCCCGATCGGCCGGATCCGTTCGAGGACTTCTGTGCGCTGCGCGATGACCTTCGGGGTATCGTGGGTCGCGACGTCGATCTCGTCGTGAAACGAGCGATTCGCAATCCGTACTTCCGTGAGTCTGCGCTCAGCCAGGTGGAGACCGTCTATGTTGCCGACGTCTAAGGCCCATCTCTGGGACGCCCATCAGGCATGCCTGGCTGCCCTCTCCTTCGTAGAGGGGATCGACGTTCACGATTTTCAGGTCAACCTACTCGTGCAATCGGCAGTGGAGCGCCAGCTGGAGATTCTCGGTGAGGCCTTGAACCGTCTGCGACGCACCGATGCCCGGACCGCTGCGGAAGTGCCGAATCTTGATCAGATCATCGGGATGCGCAACATCATTGCCCATGAGTACGGAGTTGTGGATCATGCGATTGTGTGGGCGGTGGTCGATGCGCGGCTGTCTCCTCTCGCTGACCAGCTAGCGGTACTGCTGGAGGACTGAGTGGGCTCGAGATGCTGAATGTTGCTACTCCTTGATCCCAGACGCTCAACCTGATCATCGAGGACTGCCACTGAGGTGCACCATGACTGAGAAGCTCTACGCGCCGATCCACCCTGGCGAGGTCCTGATGGAGGACTTCATCGAAGGCTTCGGCATCACGCAGCACAAGCTCGCCGTGTCGATCGGGGTGCCGCCGCGGCGGATCAACGAGATCGTGCACGGCAAGCGAGCCATCACCGCGGACACGGCACTTCGCCTGGGTCGCTACTTCGGTGTTGAGCCGCAGTTCTGGCTCAACCTGCAGAGTCGATACGAGCTGGAGCTGGCGGAGGACCGCGTGGCCGATCAGGTGGCTGAGATCAAGCCGCTGCAGGTCGCGTGAGCTCGCGCAGGCGGCTGGCTGTCGGGGCGGGCCTGGTGATGGCGGGGGCGGCGAGTTTCGAGGTATTCGCCCGAGCCAGAACTCCGAACCTGTGCAGCCCGTCATCAGGGGACTCTTGGCTCATCCGCGAAGCCGAGGCGATTCTTCGACGATCGCATGGTCCTCGAGGCCGGGCCAGTATTGCGGTAATCGACGATGGTGTACTCCGTGAAGCTCATTTCGGTGCAGATCGTCACACACAGTACGAAATCGGTTCGATCACCAAGACCATGACGGCCGCAGTCTTCGCCGACATGGTGGAGCGCGGTGAAATCAGCCGACGGGCCCTGCTGGGGGCCTTCCTCGAGCTGGAGGGCAGCGAGGTAGCCGCCGTCGAGCTGGAAGAGCTTGCCACGCACACAAGCGGGTTGCCTGACATGGCGAGCACCTGGCGCAACTTCGCCGGGCTTGTGCTCTGGCCATTGCTCGTGCATGACCCCAGTTCGTCGGTGACTCTCGAGCGACTGGTCGTGGATGCGCGACGGTCTCGCGTGGGGCCGAAGGAGTATGCCTACTCCAATCTCGGGTACTCCTTGCTTGGGCAGGCGCTGGTTCGCCATTCCCGGACGACCTTCCCTCGGCTGCTGGAGGAACGATTGTTCGCACCACTGGGGATGGTCGACAGCTTCGTTCCGGCAGATCCAAGATCACTTCCAGCCGATGCGCCCCGCGGCTACTCGATCATGTGGGGGAGGCGGGCCGCGCCCTGGACCTTGGGCGCTGAAGCGCCCAGTGGCAGTGTTCGATCAACTCTCGCTGACATGACCCGATACCTGCAGGCTCTGCTGGACGGCACCGCTCCTGGCGCGAGTGCCTTGGAGCCGGCTGCTGTCGTCGACGGCAGTCTTCGTATCGGCTACGGCTGGCATATCGACCAGGACTCGCTGGTGTGGCACAACGGTATGACTGGTGGCTTCAGCAGCTGGATGAGTCTTTGTCCCGGCCGTGGGCGGGGCGTGGTCGTGCTCAGCAACACCATGAACTCAGTTGATGAACTAGGTAGGAAGCTGGCCGGCTCGTCCTCAGGCGCATCGGGCATTAGTTAGGGCAGTGCGTCGCATGATGGCTCTATCCAACGAAACTCGGTGGAGTTCCGCTTCAACGTGTGACCCGTTGGCTCAGCCGTCGTAGACCTTGTCGCGGCGGCCGATCGCGAAGACCTCGATGGTGACGACGTCGTCGTGGATGAGGGCGAGGATGCGGTAGGAACCCACGCGGTAGCGCCACTCGCTCGAGCGGTTCGCGGTGAGCCCCTTGCCGACGGCGCGTGGGTCGGTGGATCAGCCGAGTTCGGTGAGGATCTCGTCGATGCTGAAGCGCTCGCCCGAGTCCTGTGCGATCGCCTTGCGCAGCTCCTGGAGGTCGTAGGAGTCCTCGATCTTCTCCAGGATGGCGGTGCGGACGAAGTCGGAGGTGGTGGCGCCCTCGGAATGCGTGAAAGTGTGGACGAGCCCGGCGCGGACGTCGCCCGTCCGGGCGTGACCAAGGCCGAGTCCGAGGAGGTGCGTGCCCTGAAGCGCCGTAACCGGTTGCTGGAGCAGGAGAACGACGAGCAGCGGCGTACCTGTCACAGGCGAACCTGAAGCTGGGCCAGTCCCCCAAATGACCTACCCGCTGGTCCGTGACCTTGCCGCTGACGGGATCCCCGTCACGGTGGCCTGCCGGGTGCTGAAGTTCTCCCCGCAGGCGTTCTACGCCTGGTGCGCCCACCCGGTCAGCGACCGGGACCTGGTGGATGCCTACGCGATGAACGCCGCGTACGAGATCCACGCCGAGGACCCTGGACTGGGGTATCGATTCATCGCTGATGAACTCGCGGACGCCGGTCATGCCCTGTCTGAGCGACGCGTGTGGAAGATCTGCCACCAGGGGCAGATCGTCTCCGCGCACTCCCGTACCCGGGGGCGACGGAAGAAGCCCGGCCCGCCGGTCCACGACGACCTCGTCCAGCGCGATTTCACCGCCGAGGCCCCGAATCGGTTGTGGTTGACCGACATCACCGAGCACCCCACGGCCGAGGGGAAGTTGTACCTGTGCGCCGTGAAGGACGTCTGGTCACGGCGGATCGTGGGGTACTCCATCAATGACCGGATGACCTCCCAGCTGGCCGTCGACGCCCTGGAGATGGCCATCGCCCGCCGGGGCCGCGACACCACCGCCGGGTGCGTGGTCCACGCCGACCGGGGCAGCCAGTTCCGGTCGCGCACGTACCTCTGCGCGCTGCACCGGCATGGCCTGACCGGGTCCATGGGGCGTGTGGCTTCCAGCGCGGACAACGCCGCGATGGAGTCCTTCTTCGCCTTGGTGCAGAAGAACGTCCTGAACAGCCGCCGCTGGGCCACCCGGGAGCAGCTCCGGCTGGCCATCGTCACCTGGATCGAGCGGACCTACCACCGCAGACGCCGGCAACGGGCTCTGGGCAAGACCACCCCGATCGAGTTTGAGACCATCTACTGGCCCGCTCACGCGGCCTGAAACACCACACCCGAAGTGTCAACCAAACCTACAGCAGTCCCGGCCTCGGTGCTCACGATCTGCATGGCGCCATCGTGCCGCAGGTCCGCGCGGCCCCGGCGGGGGTCAGCGCTCGTTGTTCTGCTCCCCGGCGCGGTCGCCGAGGGTGGAGAGCGCGTCCACCACCCGGCGAGCGCGACCCGTCAGGCCCTGGCGGGCCACCCGGCCCTCCACGGTGGTGCCGGGGCCCAGCGGGTCCACGGCCGGGGCGGTCGGGAGCACCCGGTTGGCCAGCCCCATCAGCCGCGTGGTGAACGAGGGCGCCAGGCCGTGCACCCGGGAGCCGACCTGGGTCACCGGGGACAGCATCACGTGGGTGTGCCCCTCGAGCACGCCGTGGACCATCCGCTCGGCGGCACGCTCGGCATCCATGGCCAGCAGGGGCAAGGAGGCCGAGGGGCCGAACCACGCGAACTCGCGGGCCACGTCGCCGGTGAACTGCGCGGCGTCGTGCGAACCGGTGCGCATCAGGCCCGGGACGATGGTGGTGGCCGTGATGCCGGTGCCGGCCAGCTCGGCGGTGAGCCCCTCGCTGAAGCCGACCGCACCGAACTTGGCCGTGGAGTAGGGCAGCAGGTGCGGCGGGGCCACCTTGCCGCCGACGCTGGTCACGGTGCCGATGCGGCCGCGGCCGCGCTCGCGCATGTGGGGCAGTACCTGCAGGGTCAGGTTCACCGGGCCCATCAGCATGGTGGAGACGGCCTGGTCGAAGTGCTCCAGGGTCATCGCCTGCACGGGGCCCACCTGGATGATGCCGGCGACGGTCAGCAGCACCTCGATGGGGGCGAGGTCCCGCTCCACGTGCTCCACCAGTGTGGTCACGGCCGCCCGATCGGAGATATCGCAGGGTGCGACGTCCAGCGTGGCGCCGGGGTACTCGGCCAGGAGCTGGTCGCGGGCGGCCTCGAGGGAGTCCCGGCTGCGGGAGGAGAGGACCACCCGGTAACCGTGCTGGAGGAACTGCTCGGCGCAGAGCAGTCCCAGCCCGCGGGAGGCTCCCATCACCAGCGCGAGGGGCTGCTGGCCGCTGGGCGCCGCGGGCTGGGTGCGCTCGCCGGGCTGGGTGGAGGGGGTGGTGGCCGGCACGGTGGTGTGCATGGCTCCACCGTAGGGGCACGGCGGACCCGCCGTGCCCCGTGCGGGGGCACGGCATCGGCCCTAGCCTGAACCCAGACAGAGCAGGAACCCCCATCCGGCCACCGCGCCGGGCAAGGAAGATCACCATGCGCGCGCTCACCTGGCAGGGCAACTCCAACGTCCGCGTCGAGGACGTCCCGGACCCCACCATCCAGCAGCCCACCGACGCGATCGTCCGCGTCACCTCGACCGCGATCTGCGGCTCCGACCTGCACCTCTACTCCGTCCTGGGGGCGTTCCTCCACCCTGGCGACGTCCTGGGCCACGAGTTCATGGGCATCGTGGAGGAGGTCGGGCCCGAGGCCGCCGGCCACCTCTCCGTCGGCGACCGCGTCGTGGTGCCTTTCAACATCTCCTGCGGCCACTGCTGGATGTGCTCCCGCGGTCTGTTCGCCCAGTGCGAGACCACGCAGAACACGAAGCAGGGCAAGGGTGCCTCGCTGTTCGGGTACACCGACCTCTACGGCGCCGTGCCCGGCGGGCAGGCCGAGTACGTCCGTGTGCCGCAGGCCCAGTTCGGCCCCGTCAAGGTGCCCCACGAGGGCGCCGACGAGCGCTACCTCTACCTCTCGGACATCCTGCCCACCGCATGGCAGGGTGTGAAGTACGCGAACGTCCCCGATGGTGGGACGCTGGCCGTGATGGGCCTGGGACCGGTGGGTCAGCTCGCGGTTCGCTCCGCGCTGAAGCTCGGGGAGGCCTCCCGCGTGATCGGGGTGGACCTGGTGCCCGAGCGCCTGGAGGCCGCGAAGGCCTGGGGCGCCGAGGTGCTGGACCTGCGCGACGTGGACGGCGGCGGGCGCGACCCGCAGAAGGTGGGCGAGGCGATCCGGGAGATGACCGGTGGCCGTGGCGCCGACTCCGTCCTCGAGGCCGTGGGCATGGAGGCGCACGGGAACCCGGTGGCCCACAAGGCGATCTCGGCCGTCGCCCACCTCCCGGGCCCGCTCGGTCGGCCCGCCATCGAGAAGGCCGGCATCGACCGCCTCGCGGCCCTGCACTCCTCCATTGAGGCGGTCCGCCGTGGCGGCACCGTCTCGGTTTCTGGCGTGTACGGCGGCATGGTGGACCCGATGCCGATGATGACGATGTTCGACAAGGGCATCGCCATGCGCATGGGCCAGTGCCACGTGAAGCAGTGGACCCAGGAGCTGTTCGACGTGGCGAACCGCAGCGAGGACCTGCTGGGTCTGGAGCAGCTCGCCACCCACCGGGTCTCCCTGGAGGAGGCGCCTCGCATGTACGAGGTCTTCCAGAAGAAGCAGGACAACTGCCTCAAGGTGGTCATGACCCCCTGACGCGCGTCCCGTGGGCCGAGTGCCCCACCCCTGCAGGGCACTCGCCGGCGATCACCGCCAGCGGGTGCCCTGCAGCAGTCCGATGAGGTGGTCCAACACGTCCTCGCCGGCGCCCAGCCCGTTGTGCTCGTGCGCGCTGGTCTCGTACACCCGGGCGTCGGGCAGCAGCGCGGCCGCCTCCAGCGAGAAGTCGCGCGGCACGTAGGCGTCGTTGCTGTAGACCGCCGCGGCCACGGGCACGTCAGCCCGGCGCAGCGCCTCGGCCGGGTAGAGCTCCGCCCACTCGACCTCGGCCAGCAGGTCGGCCGCCTCCGCGAACGGGGCCAGCAGGCTGTCCTCGGTGAACAGCGACCGGTGCAGGTGCTCCCCGCCGAACAGCGTCGGGTCGGCGGCCACCGCATCGGGCATCGTGCGGTCGGCAGCCCAGCGGGTGGAGACGCCGTCTGCCATCGAGGACTCGTGCAGGACCGAGTACAGGGGGTTGCGGCCGCCGAACGGCAGCATCCCCTCGAGGTCGGCTGCGAAAGCTGATGAGGTGTGGTCGCGCTCCAGCAGGTGGTGCAGCCGCTCGGAGCCCCAGGACATGCCCAGCCCGTGGCCGACGGTCCGGAAGCGCTCGGGGGAGACGACGTCGCCGTTCGGCAGGACGATCTCCCCCGCGGCGGCACGCTCGGTGAGCTCGGCGAGGCGGGCCCGGTCGCCGGGGAAGCGGCGGTGGTGCTCCTCGGACTTCCCGATCATCAGCTCCCAGGTGGTGCCGTAGACCTCCTCGATGGTGTGGTCCACCGGCGGCAGACCCCCGGTGATGAGCGCACCGGCCAGGGACTCGGGGTGCGTGGCGAGGTAGTGCAGGGAGGTGAACCCGCCGAAGGACTGCCCCAGGACGGTCCACTGCTCTGCGCCCAGGGCCTGCCGCACCAGCTCGCAGTCGGCGACGATCGAATCCGCCCGGAAGTGCTGCAGGTAGGCGGCCTGCTGGGCGGGCGTGGTGCTGGCCAGGACGCCGGTCAGCCCGGGCGCGGTGCGGCGCGGCCCCAGGGTGCTGCCCACGGGGGTGGACAGGCCCGTTCCCCGCTGGTCCAGCATCACCACCTGGTAGTCCTGCAGGGCCCGCCGCAGCCAGGAGGGGGTGGAGGTGGTGAGCGAGGGACGCGGGGCCTCGCCGCCCGGGCCGCCCTGGAGGAAGACCAGGTACGGCTTGTCCGCCCCGTCGGTGCCGGTGACCACGCGGGCGAAGAGCTCGAGCGTGTCTGCGGGCAGGGCCACGTCCGCCGGGGCGTCCGGGCCGATCGCCGGAGGCCGGGCCAGGCCGTGGTCGACGGGCGCCTCGAGGCGCAGGGTGCGGATGGTCAGGCCGGGCTGGTACTCGGTGGTCTGCTGCATGCGCCGAGCCTAGTGCCCCGTGACACCCTCAGCAGTCCCGTCGAGGTCGGTGCGCAGCACCTTGATGCGGGAACCGATCTTGACTGCGGGCAGCCGACCGTCAGCGATCCACTCCCGGAGGGTCTGATACGCGCCGTAGCCGAGCGAGACGACTTCCTGGAGCGTGATGTAGTGAGTGAGATCGGACGAAGGAGGCGGGGAGTACCCCATGGCAACTCCAGACAGCTTGAACTGTCCGGAGACGGGGGGATAGTTGTCCGGCTACTCTCCCGGTCGCCGTGCGCGATGCTCCACTGGGCCCTGTCGAGCCTCCGTGCCTTACGGGAGAAGTCACTCCCTGCCGGGTCGTCTGTATCTCAATCTCGACGTGGTTCCCGGCGCTACCCGGTGCTGACTATGCGCTGCTCACCCCAGCCCACGTGGGGTGATCCCTCCTCAAACACCTTGCGGTCGCGGTGATTAAGGACTTGGCGCGATCCAATCTAGCCTGTCAAGCGGAGTCAAGCCGGAGTGCTCCTCACCTTAGTAGTGTCCATAACGTGGTGGAGTTCCGCTTCAACGTCTGACGCAGATCCCGCGGCCGCTCCTCAACCCGGGAGGGGCGCTCGCTGCGAACGGCGTTCCCGGCCGGGGCTGGGGCCCGACGGAAGATGAGTAGGGCGTCCGCCGCGAGGTCGTGCGGCAGCTCGTCCCACTCGATGGGCACGACGGCCTCACGGGTCAGGTGGGCGTCGAGCACCCGGGCGCAGTCGTCGATGAGCAGAGTCCGGACGCCCTCGTGGAGGATGTCGGCCACGTTCCACACCAGGTGTCCGCCCGGGGTGAGGAGTCGCGCGCACTGCTCGGCCACCAGGCCCAGCTCCCGGAGGTAGCGGGCGTAGTCGCCGCCCGACTCCTCGTAGGCCGTGAGGGGATCGGCCTCGTGGTGCGTCATCGTCATGTACGGCGGCGAGCTCACGACGAGATCGACGCCGCCCGCCAGCCCCTGCGCCACGGGCCGCAGGTCCCGCGCATCGCACTCGGCGACCCAGGCCCCCGGGGTGCGGGCGCGCATGTACTCCACGCGCTCCGGCAGGAGCTCGACGCCGGCAGCCCGCCGTCCCAGCCGCACGGCCCGCTCCAAGGTGGTGCCGAACCCGGCGAAGGGGTCGAACACGGTGTCGCCGGGCCTGCTCAGGCGTTCGATGACGTGGTCGACGATCGCCGGGACCATGTGGACGTCCTCGTCCGCGCCGGGCGGAGACGCTGCACGGAACGCCTGCAGGGTGGTGGTCAGGGGGGAGTCGAGCATCCCCGAAGCGCTCATGGCGGGCACTGTATCCGCGGGGGTCGGCACGTCGTGGGCGGTGCTGTGCGACACGCGTCGGCCCCGCCGCGGAACGACGGGGCCGACGGATGGTGCGGGCGTGCCTTACTTCTTCCGGCCCGTCGTGAAGCGCAGGTAGGGGTAGATCTCCTCGACGTCCTCGAACTGCTCGCGGGCCTCGTCGGTGGGGATCGTCGGCGGGACGATGATGCGGTCCCCGACCTTCCAGTCAGCGCCGGTGGCGGCACCGGCGGAGTCGGCGGTCTGCAGCGCGTCGACCACGCGGAGGATCTCGTCGACGTTGCGACCGGTCGACTTCGGGCACATGAGGATCAGGCGGATCGTGTGCTCGGGGTCGACCACGAACCCGGCGCGCACGGAGTTCGTGTCGCCCTCGCCCGGGTGGATCATCCCGTAGAGCTCCGAGACCTTCTTGTCGGCGTCGTCGAGGATCGGGTAGTTGACCTCGGCGCCGGCGAACTTCTCGATGTCGGGGATCCATGCCTTGTGCTCCTCGACGGTGTCCACGGAGAGCCCGACGAGCTTGACGTTGCACTTGGTGAACTCCTCCTCGCGCTGGGCGAAGCGGCCCATCTCGGTGGTGCAGACCGGGGTCTTGTCGGCGGGGTGGGAGAACAGGACGGCCCAGGAGTCGCCCTTCCACTGGTGGAACGCGGTCTCGCCGAGCTGGCTGTCGGCGATGAAGTCGGGGGCGGTGTCACCGAGCTGCAGGTGAGCCATGAATCTTCCTCTCATCAGGGGTGAGTCGTCGGTTGGCGGGATCTCGCCGGCGAACTGACGCCTCTGTGTGGCCTTCATCGCCGTAGCCCAGTCCGGGGGCTCGTCAATCCCCACGTCTCACGCAAGGATCCAGCGCCAGTACAGGACGTTCGCGAGGCTGATGACCAGCACGATCGTCAGCCAGGTGCTGGGGCGCACCCGTTGGAGCTCCGGACGATCTGGGTCCCCGCGTAGTGGATGCTGCCCGAGAAGAGCTCGGTGAGGGTGGCCGGGTCGTCGAAGAGGGCGCGGGACCCGTCGGTGTCCGGCAGGAGCGCTCGGCCGAAGGTCAGGAAGTCCTGGAGGGTCGGTGGTCTCCGGGGGGTAGGCGATCTCGGCGAAGCCCGCCCGGTGGTCCATGAGGTCCTGCAGGGTGAAGGACTTCTCGAAGGTCAGTCCCGTGCCCTCCAGGTGGTCGGACACCTGGTCGCTGCGATCGAGCCTCCCCTGGTCCTCGAGCTGCATGATCGCCACCCACACCAGCAGCTTGGTGGTGGACCCCCACTCGTAGACGGACCTCTCGTCGGCGCGCACGCCGTTCTCGATGTCCACGTGGCCGTACTGGGTGGTGGTGTCGTGCTCGGCGTCGAAGTACCCGATGGAGACCGCGCCGGTCACGTGCTCGCGCTCCTCTCCAACGCTCCGTTCGGCCTGCTGTCCGTCGCGGATGCCGTCAGCCGTCACGACCCCTACTACCTCGTCACCAGGGACCACCAGCAGCTCCTGGTCAGGGTGGGGAAGCGCGAGCTGGAGAGTCGGGAGCTCGAGGAGCAGGTGTCCGGGCAGGCCTTCACCATCGGCCAGGATCGATTCCGCCGGGCGACCCGCGTCCGCTGACCCAAAGGGGGGGCTGCCAGCGCGGGCGCACTCGCCGAGCCCGTGTAGACGGCCTCGTCTACATCAACTACGATCCACGCATGGTCGAGACCACCACCGTTCGCGTCAGCAGGGAGACGCATCGCCGTTTGACGACTCTTGCCAGGGCTCGGCGCGAGTCGGTGGACGAGACGGTGCAACATGCTCTCCGGGCGCTTCGTCAGGACGCGATGGCGCGCGAGCTCGCCGCCGAGCTGCGCGACGACGAGACGGCATGGCTCGATGCTGACACCCGGTGATGTCGTCACGGTGGACTTGGGGGTGCCCCTGGGCAGCGAGGCCGGCCTGCGTCGGCCCGCGGTGGTGGTGACGGCCGGCCGGATTCTCAGTGGTGGTCCGAACGTGGTGCAGGTCGTGCCGCTGACCCGTACTCTGCGGCGGTCGGCGGTGGAGATCACCCTCGAGGCGGATCCGCACAACGGCTTGGACGTGGCGTCGGCGGCCCAGTGCCAGCACGTGCGGTCGGTGGCGACGGTGCGGATCGTGGAGTCCCACGGCAACGTGGGGCACGTGGCCCTGAGCGAGATCCGAGAGTCCTTGGCGCTCCTCATCGATGCCTGACAGAGGGCAAGGCGTTGCTCCCCGCCCGCCCGCCGGGCAGGCTGCCACTCATGAGTACGAGTCTGGTGTTCTGGGCGGGCGGGGACGACCTCGACGCCGCTGACGTGTACGCGGCGCTCGACGAGGGCCGCCCGGTGGACGGGGTCACCGCGGTGTCGCGCGACGAGATCGTGGACGCCTTCGCCGACGGCCTGCCCGGCTGGAGCTGGGACCACCAGTTCCTGCACCCGCCGGGGGCCGACCCGGAGGGGACCCCGGCGGTCGAGGTGTACCTGGGGGACCAGCACGCCGAGCTCACCACTTACGGGGCGGAGGGCGAGCAGCTCAACGCGAGCATCGAGATGATGCGTGGGCGGGGGTACCGGTTGTTCGACCCGCAGCTCGGGACCCGTTTCGCCTGAGACCCGCGAGGCGCCGGAGGGATGGGGACGCTGAGCGCATCGACCTCGCGCACGACGGCGCTGCTCCCGGCGCTCGGCCTCTTCCTCGCGGCCCTCGCGGTCGGCCTGGGGATGCGCCACGTCCCGGGGCTCGCCGCGTGGCAGCGTGACCAACTGACCACCCCCACCCTGACGGCCGTGACGTGCACGTCGGGGTGGCGGCCGTCGCGCTGCTGCTCACCGTGGCCTACCTGCTGTGCCTGCCCCTGCTGATGCGCTTTCTGGCCGGGACCCAGCGGGTCGACGGACCGCCCGCTGCCGGACCCGAGCACCACCGACGTCCTGGCCCGGTTTGACGGAAACGTCCCCCGGCTGGTCCTCGTGGTGGCCTGACTCCTGTGCGGCGGGGCCTCTCCTGCCTCGGGCATGAGCGACTTCCTCGGTGTGAACCTGGCGCCTCGGCCTGCTCAGCCCCTCCTTGCCAGTCATCGTTGGTGCGCGTCCACCGGGGCCACGCAGCCCTCGGGCTGGGCCGGTCCCTCCTCCAGCGCCGGCGGAGCGGCACGGTCCTCCGTCGAGGCGGTGGACAGCTGGCCACGCGGCTGCTGGGGTGACCGGCATCGGCAGGACGCCGGCACATCGATCACGGAGGGGGATGACCATGACCACGTGGAGGGATCAGGTCGAGCAGGTGTGCGAGCGGGGCAACCAGCTCCTCGAGGACGGACGGCCGGACGAGGCCGTCCAGACCTACGACCAGGCGTGGGACCTGCTGCCCGCGCCCCGCTTCTCGCGCCCGGAGGCCACCTGGGTCCTGGCCAGCATCGGCGACGTGCAGATGCAGCGGGGGGGGGGACTACGCCACCGCCCAGGAGGCCTTGAGTGCCTGCATGCACTGCCCCGGGGCGATCGGCAACCCGTTCATCCACCTGCGGCTGGGGCAGGCCCAGCTCGAGCTCGGCAACACCGACCGGGCCGCGGACGAGCTGATGCGCGCCTACATGGGGGGGTGGGCCGGAGATCTTCGCGATGGAGGACGAACGCTATCTCGACTTCCTCGCCTCCCGCGCCCCGGGGATCGAGCGGCCTGAGGCCGTCGAGCTGGACCTGCCCTGAGGTCGGGCTGCCCGAGTGCTCGGGGCAGCCGGGGCCAGCCCGGATCAGCCCTGCTTCATCGATCCCGTGTCGAGGAAGCGCTGGTGCCAGGAGAGCGCCTCGCCCAGCAGGTGCGGCGTGTGCAGGCCGTCGGAGCCCTTGAGGGCCCGCTCGTAGTAGTCCTCCAGCGCCGGGCGGTAGTCCGGGTGGGCGCACTTCTCGATGATCAGGCGAGCACGCTGCCGCGGGGAGAGCCCGCGCAGGTCGGCCAGGCCCTGCTCGGTGACCACCACGTGCACGTCGTGCTCGGTGTGGTCCACGTGGGAGACCATCGGCACGATGCAGGAGATGTCGCCGTTCTTCGCGGTCGACGGGGTGAGGAAGAAGGACGTGAAGGCGTTGCGGGCGAAGTCGCCGGAGCCGCCCAGGCCGTTCATCATCTTCGTGCCCATCAGGTGGGTGGAGTTCACGTTGCCGTACAGGTCGGCCTCGAGCATGCCGTTCATGGCCAGGATGCCCAGGCGGCGGACGACCTCCGGGTGGTTGGAGATCTCCTGGGTGCGCAGGATGAGCTTGTCGCGATAGGCCGCAACGGTGTCGTTGAAGCGCTCGGCGGCCTCGGTCGAGAGGGAGAAGGCGGTCGCCGAGGCGGTCGCCAGCGTGCCGGAGTCCAGGGCGTCCAGCATGCCGTCCTGCACCACCTCGGTGTAGGCCGTCAGTCCCTTGAAGCGGGACTTCACGAGCTCGGCCATCACGGCGTTGGCGATGTTGCCCACGCCCGACTGCAGGGGCAGCAGGCGCTCGTCGTAGCGGCCCTGGGCCACCTCGTGCTCGAAGAACTCGATGAGGTGCTGCGCGATGGCGATCGAGTCGTCGTCGGCCGGCTTGAAGGGGGAGTTGCGGTCCGGCGCGTGGGTCTCCACGACGGCCACCACCTTGGCCGGGTCGACCTCGAAGTAGGGCTGGCCGATCCGGTCCGACGGGGCGGTGATCATCACCGGCTTGCGGCTCGGCGGCAGGGCCGTGCCGTAGTAGACGTCGTGCAGGCCCTCGAGGTCGGCGCTCTGCCAGGAGTTGACCTCGAGGATGACCTGCTCGGCCAGGTCGAGCCAGGTCTTGTTGTTGCCCACTGAGGAGCTCGGGACGAGGGTCCCGTCCTCGCGGATCGCGGAGATCTCGACGACCGCGGTGTGCATCGGGCCGTAGAAGCCGTTCCACACCGTCTGCGCCAGGTGGGAGAGGTGCGTGTCGACGTAGTCGATCTCGCCGGCGTTGATCTTGGCCCGCATCGCCGGGTCCGACTGGAACGGGGCCCGCAGGGCCACGCCATCGACCTCCGCCAGAGCGCCATCCATCTCCGGGGAGGTCGACGCACCCGTGTGGAGGTTGATCCGGAACTCCTCGCCCCGGTCGTGCGCGGCCCGGATCCGCTCCGCCAGGGCCAGCGGGACGGCGGTCGGGGAGCCGGAGCCCGTGAAGCCGCTCATGCCCACCGTGGTGCCGGGCCGGATGAAGGCGGCTGCCTCCTCGGCGGACATCACCTTGGAACGCAGGCCGGAGTGGTGGATGCGGGAAGACATGGGACCTCTGCTGGCTCGGGGGCGGGGAGTGAGGAAGAACCATCACCCTAGCGGTGACCCCACGGCTCGTGACGCAGCAGGCGCATCGCGTTCACGATGACCACCAGCACCGAGGCCTCGTGCACCAGCATGCCCAGACTCATGGTCACACCGCCGGCGAAGACACCGGCCAGCAGCAGGGCCACCGTCACCAGGGCGATCACGATGTTCTGGTGCATCACGCGCACCGTGGAGCGGGCCAGGCCCAGGGCGTCGCCGACCCGGTCGATGCGGTCGGCCATCAGGGCCACGTCCGCGGTCTCCACCGCGAGGCCGCTGCCCGCTGCACCCATCGCGATGCCGATGTCGGCGCTCGCCAAGGCCGGGGCGTCGTTCACCCCGTCTCCCACCATGGCCACCCGGTGCCCCTCGGCCCGGAGCCGCTCGATGATGGCGAGCTTGTCCTCCGGCAGGAGGCCGGCGTGGACCTCGAGGTCACCCACCTCGGCGGCCACGGCCCTGGCCACCGACTCGCGGTCACCGGTGAGCATCAGCACGCGCTTCACACCGCTGCGGTGGAGCTGTTCCACCACGTCGGCGGACTCGGGGCGCAGGGTGTCGGCGACGGCCACCACGCCCAGCGGCTCTCCGTCGCGGACCACGGCCATGGCCGTGCGCCCCCGGCTCCCGAGCTCGTCCACGAGCTCCCGCAGGGCCGTGGCGTCGGTGCCGGGGAATGCCTGCTCACCCAGCTCGGGCTTGCCCACCGCGATGGTCCGCCCCTCGACCCTGGCGACGATGCCGTGCCCCACCACGGGGCGGAAGTCACCCTCGGGGCTCCCCACGAGCAGGCCCTCCTGGCGGGCTCGGCGGACGATCGGCTCGGCCAGGGGATGCTCGCTGCCCACCTCGGCCAGAGCGGCGGCACGGAGCACCTCCTCACGGTCGACCCCCGGGGTCACGGGGACGACGTCGGTGAGCTCCGGCGCCCCGGCAGTGAGGGTGCCGGTCTTGTCCAGTGCGACCGCGTCGACGGTGGCGGCCCGTTCCAGGTGCTCACCACCCTTGATGAGCACCCCGGACCGTGCGCCGCGACCGATCCCGGCCACGAGGGCGACGGGGATGGAGATCACCAGCGCGCCGGGGCAGCCGATGACCAGCAGGGTCAGGGCCAGCTCCACGTTCCTGGTGACCAGACCGGTCACCAGGGCCATCAGGACGATGCCCGGGGTGTACCAGCGGGAGAAGCGCTCCATGAAGGTCTGCGTGCGGGCCTTGGCGTCCTGCGCGTCCTCGACCCGGCGGATGATCCGGGCCAGAGTGGTCTCGGCGCCGATGGAGACGGCCCGGGCCCGGACGTGGCCCCCGGTCAGGACGGTGCCGGCGTAGACGGGGTCGCCCTCGGTCTTCTCCACCGGGATCGACTCGCCGGTGATGCTGGCCTCGTTCACCGCGGCCCGGCCGCCGAAGACCTCGCCGTCGACGGGCACGATGCCACCGGCCTTGATGATCACCACCTCGTCCGGGCGGACCTCGTGGGCCGGGACCTCGGTCTCGACACCCTCACGCACCACCATGGCCATGTCCGGGGCGGAGTCCACCAGCTCGGAGAGGGCCGATCGGGTGCGGGCCAGGGTCATGGCCTCCAGCGCCCCGCCGATCGCGAACAGCGTGGTCACCGCCGCGGCCTCCCAGTAGTTGTCGACCAGGACGGCACCGACGGCGGCGACCGTGACCAGCAGGTCGATCCCGACCACCCGGTTGAGCAGCGCGCGCACGGCGCTGAGAGCGATGCGGTGACCCGCCACCACCGCGGCCGCCAGCATGACCAGGTCGGCCGCGCCGTCCCGCCCGGACCAGCCCAGCGTCCACGAGACGACCACGAGCAGCGCGGCCAGGGCGGGGATGGTCCAGGGGGAGCCCTCGAGGCGCCGCCAGAGGGGCGGCCGGGTCATGGTCATGGGAGTCCTTTCGCGAGGTGCTGGGTGGCGTTCGGGGTGAGGGCCCCGTGCTCAGAAGACGGAGGGGGAGGACTCGTACCCGGCCTTGCGGACGGCTGCCACGAGATCCTCGGGGGTCACGGACTCCGCGTGGTCGACCTCGACCCGGGAGCTCGCGAACTTCACCTCGACCTTCTCCACGCCGGGAAGACGCTGGACCTGCTTCTCGATCTTGCTGACGCAGGAGGGGCAGGAGAACCCCTGTGCGCGAAGGGTGGTGTGCTGCAGAGCGGTGTTCGTCATGATTCGTCCTTCCGTCCTCGACGGGATCTCCGTCGATGCCCTCACGGTAGGAAGGTCCGCCCCAGGTCTCCTTGACCAAGATCAAGCCGGGCGAGGCAGGATGGATCCATGCCTCAGGACCTCTGCGTGACCCAGGTGCCGATCTTCGCCGGCCTCGACCCGGAGGCCCAGCAACAGGTGGCCTCCTGCGCGCACCCCGAGATGGTGGAGGCCGGGCACGACTTCTACCGGCAGGGCGAGGAGGTCGGTCAGCTGTTCGTGCTGCACGAGGGAACGGTGAAGCTGACCCACGGCCGGGCCGACGGCACCCAGCGGATCGTCCGCACGGTGGCCCCCGGGCAGGTGGTGGGGGAGCACCCCTTCCTGGCCGGTGGGCCCGCCGACCACACGGCCACCGCGATCGAACCGGTCGTGGCCTGCGTGTTCCAGCACGACCAGCTCGCGGGGCTGATGGGGGAGCACCCGCGCATCACGCGCGACCTGCTCGGGGCCATGAGTCGGCGGCTGGCCGACGCCGAGCAGCGCATCGCCCGCCTGACCAGCACCGACATGGCAGCCCGCCTGGCCGACTACCTGCTGGACCTGCCGGCCGCCGTGCAGGGACGGGACGTCCGGGTGAGCCTGCCCATGCGCAAGCGGGAGGTGGCCTCCTACCTGGGTGTCACGCCCGAGTCGTTCAGCCGTGCCCTGGCACGGCTGGAGAAGCGGGGCCTGGTCGAGGTCTCCGGTGCCGAGATCGCCCTGCTCGATCTGGACGGGTTGACCGAGCTGGCAGGCTGAGCGCACCCGAGCGCCGGTGCTGGCGCTGCGCCTCAGCGCTGCTCGCCGTCCACGTAGAACCACCGCCCGGCCCGCACCGCGAAGCGGGAGCGCTCGCGCAACGCCTCGCACGACCCGTCGGGTTGCCGGGAGCGGGCCGTGAACTCCACCACGCCCTCGGTCTGCCCGGGCCGGCCGCCCACCACCTCGTGCACCTCCAGCCCGGTCCACTCGGCGTCGCCGAGATCCACCGAGGCCGGACGGGTACGGGGGTGCCAGGTGCGCCACAGGTGCTCGGAGTCCCCGCGGGCGAAGGCGGAGTAGCGCGAGCGCATGAGTGCCTCCGCGGTGGGTGGCAGCGTCTCTGCGGCCAGGTGGGGACCGCAGCAGGTCGAGAAGTCCGGCGAGCCGCAGGGGCAGGGGACAGCGTTCATGTCCCCATCGTGCCCGTCGCGGATTCCTGCCGTCGGCCGCGGGGTGGATACAGTCCCCCGGACCCCGTGCCGACCGAAGGACGAAGAGCACACTCCATGACCAGCCAGATCGCGCAGGACGCCGCCCACGAGGCCCCGTCCCCCGGAGCACCCACCGGTCGGCAGACGCCGCTCGGCATCCTGCTCAACCTCGTCCGCGGGGTCCTCATCGGCATGGCCGAGCTCGTCCCGGGGGTCTCCGGCGGCACCGTCGCCCTGGTCACCGGGGTCTACGACGAGCTGCTCGACTCCGCCGCCCACGTCCTGTCCGCCCTCAAGCGGCTGGTCCAGGGGCCCGACCGGTGGAATGGCTTCGTCGGTCAGCTGCGCCAGAGCTCGTGGGGCCTTCTGGTGCCGGTCATGGCCGGCATGCTCGCGGCCGTCCTGCTGGCTGCCGGGGCCATGGCCGATCTCGTGGTCGACCACCCCGAGCACGCCCGCGGCCTCTTCCTGGGGCTCGTGGTGGCCTCGATCGCGGTCCCGCTCCTCATGGCCCGTGACAGCCGTCGCGAGGACGAGGCCGCCGGGCGTCCCACGCTCTCCCCGGTCGCCGCCGTGCTCGTCGTGGTCGTGGCCGCCGTCATCAGCTTCCTGCTGGTCAGCATGGCCGGCGGGGAGACCCGGATGCAGCCGAACCTCCTCGTGGTCTTCCTCGCTGCGGCGGTGGCCATCTGCGCGCTCGTCGTGCCGGGGGTCTCCGGCTCCTTCTTCCTGCTGGCCATCGGCCTCTACGCCCCCACCATGGCCGCCATCGACGAGCGCGATCTCACCTACATCGCCGTCTTCGGCCTCGGGGCGATGGTCGGGCTGGCCTCCTTCGTGCGTGTCATCCGCTACTTCCTGCTGCGCCACCGCCGGGTCACCCTGCTGGCCATGAGCGGGCTGATGATCGGCTCCCTGCGGGCGCTGTGGCCCTGGCAGGAGGTCGTCGGGGAGCACGGGGCCGGGGCCGTGACCGGCCCGACCGACCCGGTGACCGGGCCGGTGCTGCTGGGCCTCCTCGGGGCCGTCGTCGTCGCGGCGCTGGTGGTCTTCGAGCGACGCTTTGGTACCCCGACCCCCGGGGCCTGACCAGCAGGCGGGATGGTTCGGGAACCCCCTCCGGGGGGTGTAAAGTGGCAGAGACCGTGCCTGTGGCCCGACGTCCCGCCGGTCACCCGAGACGTTGACTCAACACCTGAGGGGGAGTCTGTGGCCCTGCAGACGCCAACCGAGCCGGATCGCCTGAAGTCGCCCACCGAGCTGATCGAGCTCTCGGGCGTCCGCCCGCCCATGCAGGAGCGGATGCACCACTACTTCGAGGCCAGTGTGGACCGCGTTCCCCACCACGTGGCCCTGGAGCTCGAGGACCGGCGGCTGACCTATGCGGAGCTGGACGCGCTGGGCAACGCCCTGGCCCACCACCTGCGGGACCGGGGCGTCGAGCCCGGTCAGCGCATCGGCCTGCTCCTGAACCGCTCGCTGGAGATGTACGTCGGCCTGCTGGGCATCATGAAGGCTGGCTGCGCCTTCGTGCCGATCGACCCCGCCTCGCCCTCGGACCGTGTGAGCTTCATCTCCGAGGACAGCTCGCTGTCGATGCTGCTGTCCACCTCCGGGATCCCGGCGCACCACGCCAGCGCCGCCCCGGTGCTGCTGCTCGACCACCCGTCGACCCAGGACGCGGTGGCCGCGGCCCCGACCACGCGGCCCGCCCCGGACGGGCTCGACGACCCGACGGCCTACATCATCTACACCTCGGGCTCCAGCGGTCGGCCGAAGGGCGTGGACGTCGCCCAGAGCAGCATCGTCAACTTCATCCACGTCATCACCGAGGTGTACGACGTCCGGGAGACCGACCGCATCTACCAGGGCATGACGATCGCCTTCGACTTCGCCATCGAGGAGGTCTGGCCCACCTGGGCGGCCGGCGCGACCCTGGTGGCCGGCCCGACCGACGCTCGCCGCGTCGGGGCCGGGCTCACCGAGTTCCTCGAGACCCGCGGGATCACGATCCTCTACTGCGTGCCCACCGTGCTCTCGACCGTCGAGCGCACCATCGACTCGATCCGCTCGGTGATGGTCGGCGGCGAGGCCTGCCCGGCCGAGCTCGTCGAGCGCTGGGCCCCCGGTCGGCGCATGCTCAACACCTACGGACCCACCGAGGCGACCGTGACCTGCACCTGGGGCGTCCTGCGGCCGGGTCGGGCGGTGACCATCGGTGTGCCCGTGCCCACCTACACCGCGACGATCCTCGACGACGACCGCCAGCCGGTGCCCTTCGGCGAGGTCGGCGAGCTGTGCATCGGCGGCCCCGGTGTGGCCCGCGGCTACATCAACCGCCCCGAGCTCAACGTCGACCGGTTCATTCAGGACCCCGAGGGCTCCGGGGAGCGGATCTACCGCACCGGTGACCTGGCGCGCTTCCAGGAGGACGGCGAGATCGTCTACCTGGGCCGCGCCGACGCCGAGGTGAAGATCCGCGGCCACCGCGTGGACCTCGGTGAGATCGAGAGCGTGATGATGCGCGACCCGCGGGTGCCCACCGCCGCGGTCAACTACTGGCCCGACGGTGGTGGTGGCGACCTGGCCGGCTACATCACGGTGAACGAGGACGAGACCGACGTCGACGGCCTGCGGCAGAAGCTGTGGGAGGACATGCGGGACACGCTCCCGTCCTACATGGTCCCCTCGTTCCTCGAGACCATTGACGAGATGCCGATGCTGCCCAGCGGCAAGGTCGACCGCAAGGCCCTGCCTCGGCCGAGCACCCCGCGCCTGGTCGGTGGCGGTGAGCACGTCCCGCCCGCGACCCCGACCGAGGAGTGGATGGCCGGGGTCTGGGCCGACGCCTTCGGGGTGGAGCCCGACCAGCTGTCCGTGCAGGCCAACTTCTTCGACGACCTCGGTGGTCACTCGTTGGTCGCGGCCTCTCTCGTCTCCCGTCTGCGCGAGGACCCGCGAGGGGCCCAGCTGTCGGTGATGGACCTCTACGCCACGCCCACCGTCCGCGGCATGACCGGCACCCTCGACGAGAGCGGGGCCACCGAGGACGTGGGCGAGGCCCTCACCACCGAGCCGATCGAGCACGCCTCGACGGGCCGGATCTGGCTCTTCGGCCTGGCCCAGGCCGTGGCCGTGCTGCTCATGCTCATGGTCGCCATGTCGCCGGTGGCCCTCGCCTACTGGTGGTACTCGGGTGTGCCGTCGATCAGCCTGCTGCAGCTCATGGCGGTCTCGCTGCCGATCTCCTACCTGGGAACCCGCTGGGTCGGCCCGCTCGTCGTGGCCCGCCTGCTGGGCGACGTGAAGCCGGGCAGCTACCCGCTCTACTCGATGGAGCACCTGCGGGTGTGGATGGCCGGCCGGGCCATGGAGCTCTCCCCGATGAACCACCTCGCCGGCTCGGCCCTGGCCGCGCCCTACCTCCGGCTGGCCGGCGCCCGGGTGGACGACTCCGCCCACGTCGGGACGCCGATCATCACCCTGCCCGCGCGGGTGACGATCGACGCGGGGGTCGCGATCGGGTACGCCACCCGCCTGGACGCCTGGTCGGTGTCCGGCGGTCGCATCGAGGTGGGGGACATCCACCTGCGCGAGGACTCCACCGTCCTGGCCAACTCCGTGGTGGTCGCCCCCTGCGAGATCGGGATCGGCGCGATGGTGCAGGAGCAGTCGGTCGTCGGCCCCGACCTCACGATGCCCCCCGGCGAGGTCCGTGCCGGCTCGCCGGCCACCGTGGTGCCCGCCCCCGGGGACGACATCGTCGTGACGATGGCCGCCTGCGACCGAGCGCCGCGCCGCTGGGGGCTGGCCCAGGTCGTCGGCTTCGTGTGGGGCGTGCTCGGGCTGGAGCTCCTCCCGATGCTGGCGCTGCTGCTGCCCGTGGTCCTGGTGTGGGCCACGCTCCTCGCGGGCGGCGTCTGGTGGGGGCTGCTCGCCTCGCTGCTCACCGGCCCCCTCTTCGTGGTGAGCGCCTGCGCTCTCATCCTGGGGCTGCGGAACTTCGGCCTGCCCCGGATGCCGGTGGGGATCCACCACCTGCGCTCCCAGCTGGGCGTCGACAAGTGGTTCGCCGACCGGCTCCTGGAGGCCAGCCTCCTGCTCACCAACAGCATGTACTCGACGCTGTACACCCCGCCGTGGCTCCGGCTGCTGGGCGCCCGGGTGGGCAAGCGGGCCGAGGTGTCCACGATCGCCAACATCGACCCCAGCCTGCTGACCCTGCACGACGAGTCGTTCGTGGCCGACATGGCCTCGGTCGGCAGCGCGACCTACTGCCGCGGGCACGTCGCCTTCCGGCCCACCGAGGTCGGGGAGCGGGCCTTCGTCGGCAACGCCGCCTTCGTCCCCTCGGGGTCGAAGATGGGGCAGGACAGCCTGCTCGGCGTGGGGTCCACCCCGCCGGCCGCCGGCATCCAGCCCGGTGAGTCCTGGCTCGGCTCGCCCTCCTTCTTCCTCCCGCAGCGCGAGATGTTCGAGGGCTACTCCGAGGAGGACACCTACCGTCCCTCGCGCAAGGTCGTGATCGGTCGCTATCTCATCGAGTTCGTGCGCGCCACGCTGCCGGGCACGCTGCTCGGTCTGTCCACCTTCGCCACCCTCCAGGTGGCCTCGGCCCTGGCCTTCGCCGAGCTGCCCGTGTGGGCCATGATCATGCTCCTGCCGGCGGTGGCCATGCTCGCCGGACTGGCCACGACGCTCTTCGTGGCCCTCATGAAGTGGGTGCTCATGGGCCGCTACCGGAAGCGCGTCGAGCCGCTGTGGAGCCAGTTCGTGCGCGTCAGCGAGCTCGTCACGGGCGTGTTCGAGGCCGCGGCGGTGCCGGTGCTGCTCATGCACCTCCAGGGCACCCCGATGCTCGGCCCGGTGCTCCGCCTGTTCGGTGTGCGGGTGGGCCGCCACGCCCTGGTGGAGTCCACCTACATCACCGAGTTCGACCTGGTCTCGATCGGGCGCCGTGCATACATCGG
This sequence comes from Kytococcus aerolatus, assembly GCF_900187395.1. Taxonomy (GTDB): domain Bacteria; phylum Actinomycetota; class Actinomycetes; order Actinomycetales; family Dermatophilaceae; genus Kytococcus; species Kytococcus aerolatus. The sequence goes on along the minus strand of NZ_FYEZ01000001.1, from coordinate 733,192 downwards.
CCCCGCGGTCTCGCTGCAGACCCACCTCTTCGAGGACCGCGTCATGAAGATGGACGAGGTGCGGGTCGCGGACGAGGCCGAGGTCGGTGCCCGCTCCGTGGTCCTCTACGGCTCCGACGTGCAGGAGAGGTCGCGCCTGCGGGCCCTCTCGCTGGTCATGAAGGGTGAGACGACGCCGGCACGGACCGTCTGGCAGGGCATCCCGGCCCAGCCGGTCCGGGCCGCGGTCGAGGACGCCACCACCGTTGAGAAGACCCTGGAGGTCGCCCGATGAGTCCCGCCATCCGCGCCACCGAGTTCGTCTCGGACACCGCCACCTCCTTCGACTCCCTGGACGGGCCCAACACCGGTCTGAGCACCGAGGTCGTCCCCGACATCCCGCACGCGTGCGAGCCGGCGGGGCGGGCGACCCCGGAGGACCAGGGGCCGACGGAGCACCGCCTGACCGGTCTCGACGCGGCCCGAGGGCTGGCGCTGCTGGGCATGATATCGGTCCACATCTTTCCCGCCTTCACCCCCGAGATCACGGTCCACCCCGCGTGGACGGTGGCCTCGGGCACGGCCTCGGCGCTCTTCGCCGTCCTCGCCGGAGTGTCGCTGGCGCTCATGAGCGGGGGATCGCGGCCGCTCTCCCGGGGCCGCTGGACGCCGATGCTGCGGCAGGGGGTGCGGGCGATCCTCATCCTGGCCATCGGCCTGATCATGGGGCTGATCATCCCGGTCGACGCGGCCGGCGTGATCCTGCCCTACCTGGCGGCCCTGTTCGCCCTGGCGATCCCTTTCCTCGGGCTGCGCGCCAGGCCGCTCTTCGTCCTCGCCGCGGTCGGGGCCGTGCTGGGCCCGGTGCTGAGCTACTGGCTCCGGCAGGGCGACCCGGTGCCGAACCTGGGCAACCTGGTCCCCGGGGACCTGTTCACGCGGCCGCTCGAGTTCCTGGAGACCCTGGTGGTCACCGGACTCTTCCCCGCCCTGAGCTGGCTGCCCTACATCCTGCTGGGGATGGGCATCGGCCGCCTGCGGCTGCGGCGGCGCATCTCGGCGGTGCACCTGGCGCTGGCCGGCGTGGCCGTCACGGCCCTCTCCTGGGTGGTCTACCAGGTGCTCACCGGGCCGCTGGGGGCGCTGGAGCACGTGGCCGAGGGGCAGATGGCAGCCGGGTGGACCCTGGACGAGACGGCTGACCTCCTCGTCTGGGGGCCGGACGGCACCGTCCCCACCACCTCCTGGTGGTGGCTCAGCACGATCGCCCCGCACAGCGGGACGCCGGTGGACCTGCTCCGCACCAGCGGTGTCGCCCTCCTGGTGATCGGCGTCATGCTCGGGCTGGGGACCCTGCTCTCGCGGTCGCTGCTGCTGCTCACGGCGCCCGGACGCATGACCCTCACGCTCTACTGCCTGCACCTGCTGATGCTGCTGCTCCCCCTGGAGACCTTCGGGGTGGGGGTGGAGTTCGCCCTGCAGGTGCTGGTCGTCGTCGTCTTCGCGCTGGCCTGGCTGAGCGTGCAGCGGCAGGGACCGTTGGAGTGGCTGGTGGGTCATGCCACCCGGGCGCTCGTCCCCGCCGGTCGGGGCACCCGACCCGCCGCGGCCGACGCGCGCGCCTGACGACGAAGGAGGGGCGGCCCCACCACAGGGTGGGGCCGCCCCTCCTTCGTCGCGCGGCGACGGGTCAGACGTTGGGGGAGACGTCCTTGGCCGAGGGGGTGATGCGGAGCTTCCCGTCGTAGTTCGCCACCAGCCAGCGGTCGCCCTCGGGGACGACCCGCAGGTTCACCCGGCGGTTGACGTCCTGCGAGACCAGCTGCTTGTCCCAGGTCAGACCGGCTCGGGTGACGACGGTCATCGAGATGTCGAATCCCTCGCCCTCGGCCGGGTACACCTCGCCGTCGGTCACCCAGGAGCCGTGATGGACCGGTTCCATCCGGCGTCGGTTGAAGTTCTTGGGCCACTCGTGGAAGTGCAGGAGGTTCACCGTGTCGCGGGCGTCGAGATCGCCGGCGAGGTCGGCCTCCACGTGCCGCTCCCAGGCCTTCGCGCTACGGGGGGTCATCTGCCGGACCACGGGCTCGGTCAGGTCCGCGGCGGTGGTGGGCCTCTCGGGGTCGAGCGCCCCCTCGCTGGTCGCGTTGTCCAGGGCCCAGCCCGAGATCTGCTCCCAGGCCTCCTCGGCCTCGGCCTGCTCCTGGGCGTCCATGTCCTCCGCCAGGTAGGGCGGGTCGACGAAGCGCTCGGGCATCACCTCGGTGGGTGCCTGCGGCGAGCAGGCCGACAGGCCGACACCGGCGACGAGCGCTCCGGACAGCAGCGCACGCCGGCGGAGCGGGGTGCTCCGGCGACGGGTGTGGATGGGCATGTTCTCTCCCCAGGGGGGTCGGGATGGTGTGCGTCCCGGCGAGGACACAGGCCGCACAATCCTAACGGGTCCGCGGGGGTGCGCCGGTCGTACCCGGGGGAGGGGTCAGCCTCCGGGCGAGACCAGGGCGGCGAGCGTGGCCCCGAGCTCGTGGGCCTGCTCCAGCTCGGTGGGGCCGAGGTCGCCGAGCACCTCCAGCACGGGAGCGGCCCGCCGCCAGGGCAGGGCGGACACGATCGACTCGACCGAGCGCACCGCGCCGGTCAGGTCGTAGCGGCCGTGGACGTAGAGCCCGTAGGGGATGGTACGGGTGCTCTCGTGCCCACCGGTCGCACCACCGTCCGTGCCGAGGCCACCGCCGATGTCCAGGAAGGTGCGGTCGAAGAAGTGCTTCAGGGCCCCCGACATGTAGCCGAAGTTGGCCGAGGTGCCCAGGAGGACGGCGTCCGCGGCGAGGACCTCTTCGGCCGTGGCCTCCAGGGCGGGACGGACGTGGACCTCCACCCCCTCGATGGCGTCGTCGCGGGCTCCTCCGAGCACGGCGTCGGTGAGCGCCGTGGTGGTTGCCGAGGGGGAGTGGTGGACCAGGAGCAGGCGTGCCATGCCCTCAGGGTGCCACCGCCACTCCGCTGAGGTCGGGGCGGGAGCGGACGGCCCCGGTCGGGCCGGGACCTGCCTTCGCAGGGGCAGTAACCTGTCGCGGACGCCGGCTCGGTCCGGCCCCAGTCGTCCACGTCGTCGAGCGGTCGCGCCCTGCCGGCCCGGGGAGGTTCCGTGACAGCTCGCTGGCCCGTCCTGCTCCTCGGTCTGCCCCTGCTGGCCGGGTGCGGTGCGGATCCCGCCGGGCCCGGGGTGGACGGGGGTGAGGGGCAGGAGCGCACCCTCACCGTGCTGGCCGCCGCCAGCCTGCGGGAGCCCTTCGAGGAGATCGCCGGGCAGTTCGAGGAGGACCACCCCGGGACCACCGTGCGGCTGAGCTTCGGGGGCTCCTCCGCCCTGGCCGCGCAGGTGGCCGCCGGGGCCCCCGCCGACGTGATCGCGACCGCGGACGAGCGCACCCTCGCCCCGGCCGTGGAGGCGGGGCGGGTGGGCTCCCCGGAGGTCTTCGCCCGCAACCGCCTCCAGCTGGCTGTGCCGCCGAGCAACCCCGGTGACGTCCACGGGCTGGCCGACCTGGCACGGCCGGGGGTCGAGCTCGCGCTCTGCCAGCCGGAGGTGCCCTGCGGTGCGCTGGCCGAGGCCGTGCTCGCCGACCAGGGGCTGGACGTGGAGCCGGCCACCCTCGAGCCTGACGTGCGCGCCGTCCTGGCCAAGGCGGAGCTCGACGAGGTGGACGCCGGGCTCGTCTACGCCACCGACGTCCGGGCGGCGGGGGACCGGGTGCGGGGTATCGACCTCCCGGAGCGGGCCGCGGGGACGACCGACTACCCGATCGCCGTCGTCGAGGGCAGCGCGCAGGCCGACCTGGCGCAGCAGCTCGTCGACGCGGTCCGGTCCGAGGACGGCGGGCGCGCCCTCGACGAGGCCGGCTTCGCCCCGGCGCCATGACGAGGCCCACCCCACCGGTCTCCCGTCGGTCCGGCACCGACTGGTCAGCCGCGCCGCTGGCGCTGCTGGCGGCCGCGGCCGTGGCCCTCGTGGCCGTGCCGCTGGTGGCGCTCCTGCTTCGGGCCGACTGGGTCGCGATGCCCGGGGTGCTGGGGCGGGAGTCGGTCCAGCAGGCCCTCGTGCTCTCGCTGACCAGCTCGAGCGTGGCCACGGCGCTCTCGGTCCTGTGCGGCGTCCCCCTGGCCTGGTGGCTGGCAGCGAGCGACCAGCGGGGAGCGTTCCGCCGCCGGGTGGCCGCCGGGGTGCGCGCCCTGGTGACCCTGCCCCTGGTCCTGCCCCCGGCCGTCGGCGGTGTCGCCCTGCTCATGGCCTTCGGGCGCACCGGGCTCCTGGGGCAGCGGCTCGACGCCTGGTTCGGCGTCACCCTGCCCTTCACCCCGGCCGCGGTGGTGCTGGCCCAGACCTTCGTGGCGATGCCCTTCCTCGTGACCACCGTGGACGGTGCCCTCGCCCAGCGCGACCGCAGCCTGGAGGAGGCGGCCTGGACGTGCGGGGCGGACGCCTGGCAGACCTTCCGCCGGGTCACGCTGCCGCTGGCGGCCCCCTCGCTCCTGGCCGGGGTGGTCCTGTGCTGGGCGCGGGCGCTGGGGGAGTTCGGGGCCACCATCGTGTTCGCCGGCAACCTGCCCGGCAGCACCCAGACCATGCCCCTGGCCGTCTACCTCACGATGCAGAACGACCCCCAGGCCGCCGTCACCCTCAGCGTGGTCCTGCTCCTCGTCTCGGCGGCCGTCATCGTGGCCCTGCGCGGGCGGTGGGCCGGTGGGCTGTCCCGCTTCACCAGCCGCCGGGCGGGCTGAACCCGGCCCGCCGGGCGGCGTCCGGGTCGTCCACGTCGGCGAGGAGCACGTCCTCGAGCGGGATCTCCTGACGGACGAGATCACCGAGCACCCGGCGCGCCGAGCGGTCCCGCACCTCCCCGGCCAGCGCGGCCCGCAGGGGTGCCGCCCGGTAGCGGCCACAGAGCAGCTGGGGCCACCCGGAGGAGTCCGTGGCCAGAACCGCCGCGGCCCCGTGGGGAGGCTCGACGGCGGCAAGGGCGGCCACGACCTCCGGGGCCCGGGGGAGGTCGCAGGTGAGCAGCTGGACCCATTCCACCCCGGCCGGCACCCGCTCGATGCCGGCCGCCAGGCCCGCGCACGGTCCCCCGCCCGGGGGGTCCTCCCGGGTGAGGGCGACCCGTCCCGCCAGCCCCGCGGCGGTCAGGTCAGCCTGCAGCGACGGGGGCCCCACGAGCACGACCGGACGCGCCCCGGGGCAGGCTGAGAGCGCGATCTCCAGCAGCGTCACACCGTCCCGCACGAGCGCGTGCTTCGGCCTCCCCATGCGGGCGGATCGCCCGCCGGAGAGAACGATTGCTGCGGTGTTCTCGAGGGTGGCCTCCTCGCCGGTTCTCATCCGCCGGCGAAGGGCGGCAGCACGTCGAGCGTGCCGGCCTCGGTGGGGAAGGGCTCCTCACCCTCCAGGCGGCGGCCGTCGACGAGGAAGCTGCAGCGCTCCAGGACGGCCGCCGCGCCCGGGCGGTGGGCGGCGAGCACCTCCCGGATGCTGCCGGGCCCGCTGAGGGTGGCCGTCTCGGACTCGGTACCGGCAGCCTGGGCCGCGCCGGCGTACCAGCGGATCTGCAGGGTCATGGTCGTCATCCTCCGATCGCGTTCATGGGTCGCTCGGGTTGCACGAAGTCCTCGCCGAAGCCACCGGCGTCCGAGCCGTGGGCGCGGGGCTTGGCGGCCATCGTGCCCAGCCAGGCGCGGGCGATCTGCTCGTCGTCCGCGCCGCCGCGGAGCAGGCCGCGCAGGTCGGTCTCGTCCTGCGAGAACAGGCAGGAGCGCAGCTGGCCGTCGGCGGAGATCCGGGTGCGGTCGCAGGAGCCGCAGAAGGGTTCGGTGACCGAGGCGATGGTGCCGATCCGGCCCATCTGCTCCCCGTCGCGCCACAGGTCGAAGAGCTCGGCGGGGGCGGCGCCGCGGGCGGGCACCTCGCGCAGCTCGTACCGGGTGGCGACCTGGGCGCGCACCTCCTGGGCGGTCACGAGGTTCTCCCGGGCCCAGTCGCGGGGGGCACCGATCGGCATCTGCTCGATGAAGCGCAGCTCGCAGCCGGTCTCGACGCAGTGGTCCACGAGGTCGAGCAGGCCGTCGTCGTTGATCCCGCGGGTGGGGACGCAGTTGACCTTCACCGGGGTGAGCCCGGCCGCGACTGCCGCAGAGAGCCCCTCGAGCACCTCGTCGAGGCGGTCCCGGCGGGTGATCTGGGCGTAGGTGTGCCGGTCGACGGTGTCCAGGGAGACGTTCACGCGGGACAGCCCGGCCTCGCGCAGGGCACCGGCCTTCCGGGCCAGGCCGAGACCGTTCGTGGTGAGCGCCAGCTCCACCTCGGGCAGGGCGCGGTGCAGGTCGGCGACGATCTCGACCAGGTCGGGGCGGGTGAGCGGCTCGCCCCCGGTGAGGCGGATCTTCTCGATGCCCAGGGTCCGGGTGCCGATGCGGGCGAGGCGGACGAGCTCCTCGCGGTCCAGGACCTCGGCACGGGGCAGCCAGCCGTCGACCACCTCCGGCAGGCAGTAGGTGCAGCGCAGGTTGCAGACGTCGGTCACGGAGAGTCGTAGGTCCGTGGCCACCCGGCCGAACCGGTCGACGAGCGGCAGGTGGGACATGACCTCAACCCTACGATGCGTGACATGGTCACCAGTCACGTCGTCACCGCGTCGGACCGGGCGAGCGCCGGTCGAGCCGAGGACCGCTCCGGGCCGCTGCTCGCCGAGTGGCTGGCCGGGAGGGGGCACACGGTGGAGCGGGTGGTGGTGCCGGACGGGGAGCCCGTGGCGCAGGCCGTGCGGCGGGCCGTCGAGGCGGGGGCCGAGCTCGTGCTCACCACCGGCGGCACCGGGGTCACGCCCCGCGACCGCACACCCGAGGTGGTCGCGCCCCTGCTGAGCGTGGAGATCCCGGGGATCATCGAGCAGGTGCGGGCCGTCGGCGCGGCGAAGGGCGTGGCCGGGGCGCCGCTCACCCGGGGGGTGGCCGGCCTCGTCGAGGCGGAGCACGGGCGGACCGTCGTCATCACCCTGCCCGGCAGCACCGGCGGGGTGCGCGACGCGATCGGCGTGCTCGATCCGCTGCTGGACCACCTGCTCGACCAGGTGCGCGGCGGTGACCACTGAGGGGCCGCCGGCCCCGGGACCCGGTGGGCGGGCTCAGCCCTCGCGGTGCCAGTCGCCGGACTTGCCGCCGGACTTCGCGATCAGCTCCACCCCGCCGATGCGGACGGCCTTGTCGAGCCCCTTGACCATGTCCACCACGGCCAGGGCGGCCACGCTCGCGGCGGTGAGGGCCTCCATCTCCACCCCGGTGCGGTCGGCGGTGCCGCACTCGGCGGTGATGGTGAGCAGCTCACCCTCGCGCTCCAGCTCGATGCGGGCGTGGTGCACGCCGATGACGTGGGCCAGGGGCAGCAGGTCCGGCACCCGCTTGGCCGCCGCGATGCCGGCGATGCGGGCCACCGCCAGCACGTCCCCCTTGGGGACCTCGCCGTCGTCCATGACCGCGGCCACGGTGGGCCCGAGCTCCACCGTGGCCCGCGCGGTCGCGTGCCGCACGGTCGGTTGCTTGTGGGTGACGTCGACCATGCGGGCGGCGCCCTGCTCGTCGAGATGGGTGAAGGGCTGGCTCATGGCACCATCATGACCTCGACGAGGTCCCCCTCCTGCACGCCCTCGGCCGCAGCCGGGACGATCGCGAATCCGTCCACCCCCGCCAGGCGGGAGGCCAGGTGCGAGAGGGAGCCCTCGGCGCTGCGCCGCCGGGCCACCAGCCGGCCCTCCTCGGGGCTGAGGGTGACGGGCATGTACTGGGTGCGGCCCGGCTTCTTGGCCCACCCGTCGCCGAGCACAGCCGTCACCGGCCCGGGGGCCTCCCGACCGCTGGCGGCATCCAGCCACGGGCGGGCGAAGGCCAGGAAGGACACGACCGCCGAGACCGGGTTGCCCGGCAGGCAGAGCACGGTCACGCCGTCGAGCTGCCCGACGCCCTGCGGCTTGCCCGGCTGCATGGACACCTGCCCGAACTCGATGCCGCGGGGCTCCAGGCACTGGCGGACCACCTCGAAGGCGCCGGCGCTCACCCCGCCGGTGAAGACGAGCAGGTCGGTGTCCGCGGTGAGCTCCGGCAGGCGGCGGCCGAGCTCCTCCGGGTCGTCGTGGTCGAGCAGGACCCGCTCGGTGGGATGGCCGAGCGCCGTGGCCAGGCCGTGCACCAGCCAGGAGTTGCAGTCCGGGAGCTGCCCCGGGCCCGGCTCGGTGCCCAGCGGGGCCAGCTCGTCCCCCGTGGCCACGGCCCGGACCCGCACCGGGCGGGTGGCCTCGACCTCGGCCACCCCCACCGCGGCGACGGCGCCCAGGGTGAGGGCGTCGAGGACCGTCCCGGCCTCCGCCACGACCTGCCCGGTGGTCACGTCGCTGCCGGCGGCGCGGGTGTTGTCCCCGGCCGGCAGCTCGTCCACGCGGACCTCCTGGGGCAGCGGGACCGGTCCGCGGGGGATGTCCGTGAGCTCCACCGGCACCACGGTGTCGGCCCCCTGCGGCACGGGGGAGCCGGTCATGATCCGCATCGCCGTCCCCGGCTCCAACGGTCCGGGGGCGACACCGGCGGGCACGTCGCCGCGCACCGGCAGCACGACGCCCTCGGCCAGGTCGGCGCGGCGGGCGGCGAACCCGTCCATCGCCGAGCAGTCCCAGAGCGGCAGCTCCCGCGGGGAGGCGACGTCCCGGGCCAGGATGCGCCCTGTGGCCTCCGGCAGGGGGATCCGCTCGGGGCGGGGTTCCGGCGCGAGGGCGCGGACGGCCGCGGTGTGCTCGGCCGGGGTGCGCTGCCAGGCGGTCTGTGGGGCGGGGTGGGGCTGGACCATGGGTCCATCCTGCCTGCGCCGTACGCTGGGCCGCATGCCTGCCTCCACCGTCCAGTCCACGCCGCTGGAGCCGGCGGCCGTCCGGGCGGACCTGGCCGACCGGACCCACGGCGCCGTCGTGCTCTTCGAGGGCGTCGTCCGTGACCACGACCACGGCCGGTCCGTGGTCTCGCTGGGCTACTCGGCCCACCCGGAGGCCGAGCGCGTGCTGGCCGAGGTGGTCACCGAGATCGAGGCGGAGTTCGACGTGGTGGCCGTGGCCCAGCATCGGGTGGGCGATCTGGCGATCGGCGAGGTGGCCCTGGTGGCCGGCTGCGCCTCGGCCCACCGGGCGGGGGCCTTCCCGGCCTGCGCGGAGCTGGTGGAGCGCATCAAGGAGCGGGTGCCGGTGTGGAAGAAGCAGGTCTTCGCCGACGGGAGTGACGAGTGGGTGGGTCTCGGTGAGTGCTGACGCGATGAAGGACGACCAGTGGGCCCGGCAGCGGGTGCTGCTCGAGGAGGGCAACCGGGTGCTGCGGGCCTCCTCGGCGCTCGTCGTGGGCTGCGGCGGGCTGGGGGCCGGGGCGATCCCCGCGCTCGTGGCCAGCGGGGTCGGTCGGATCGTGCTCCTCGACGACGACGTCGTGGAGCTGAGCAATCTCAACCGACAGACCCTCTTCACCCACGCCGACCTCGGCGCGCTCAAGGTGGAGCGGGTCACCGAGCGGATGCGGGAGCTCTCGCCCGAGTCGCGGATCGAGGGGGAGGTCCGGCGCCTCACCGCACAGGACGCCGAGCTCGTGCAGGGCTTCGACGTGGTGCTCGACTGCACCGACAAGGTCGCCTCCCGCACGGCCATCTCGACGAGCTGCCGGGAGGCCGGCGTGCCCTGGATCTGGTCGGCGATCGACGGCTGGCAGGGCGTGCTCAGCGTGTTCGTCCCCGGCGGGCCGCAGTGGGAGGACGCCAGCGCCATGCGCGAGGAGCTGCCCGCCCCGCCGCAGATCCTCGGGGCCACCCCGGCGATGCTCGGTGCCTGGCAGGCCGCGGAGGCGGTCAAGCTGCTCACCGGGCAGGGGCGGCCCCTGGTGGGCCGCATCGCGGTGGTCGACCTGCTGGCCGGCACGGTGCGCGAGATGCCGCTCGTCGCGCGCGGGGCCTGAGCTCCTCCGCCAGACCCACCCTTCTGCCCCGAACCCACCGTGAGTGAACGGTGGGAGTGGACGAAGGCCGTGATTCCGGTCGGTTGCCGGGCCATCCGGTCGGCGCAGCGGTCTGCCTGCTCGGCATGGCCGTGGTCATGTACGCCCCGCGCTCCGGCGGCTGAGGCTCACGTGGTGGTGTCGGCCCTGGGGTCCTGACCGGCCTTCTCGGTACTCTGAGGCGATGGAGACGATGCTGCACACGACGCCGGGGCGGGCCTTGGCCCGCCATCGGTCCGAGCTCATCGCCCTGCTGGCCCGCCACGGCATGACCAACCCGCGCGTCTTCGGGTCCGTGGCTCGGCGGGAGGACGTTCCCGGGAGTGATCTCGACGTCCTCGTGGACGTGACCCCTCAGATCGACCTGCTGGATCTCATCGACGCCGCTGAGGAGGCCGAGGCCCTGCTGGAGGTGCCGGTGGAGTTGGTCGCCTCCCGGGCGCTCCGTCCCGGGCACGAGATCCTGCGGACCGCGGTGGCCCTGTGAACGCACACGCTGGGCTCGAGCCGGGGACGGTGGCACGCCTGCGTGACGTCCACCGGCTCTGTCTCCGGGCCGAGGCCCTCGCCGACAGAGGCCGTGAGTGGTTCGACTCCGACCCTGACCTGGGCGTGCCCCACCTGGCCGCGGACTCCTTGGTGCTGAAGCTGGGCGAGGCCGTGCGGCTCCCCGCCGAGTTCCTCGAGGAGCGACGTGCGGACCCCACATGGAGGCGTGCCATCGGTATGAGGAATCGCATCGCCCACGAGTACGACGCCGTGGACTACGAGATCGTGTGGCAGGTGGTGTCCCAGCACGCAGGCGCTCTCCGGCTCACGATCGAGGAGGTCCTCGGCCAAGAGGGCTGAGGCTCAGCCTCCGGTGTCGAGCCCCGCGTCGTGGCCCACGATGGCCACCTGGGTGCGGTTGGCGTCGAGCTTCGTGACGATGTGTGCCAGGTGCGCCTTGACGGTCGCCTCGGGGAGGAAGAGCTCGGCGGCGATCTCGGCGTTGCTCAGTCCCCGGGCCACGGCGCCGACCACCTCCCGCTCCCGCTCGCTCAACGGAGCCAGCCGGGCCAGGGCTGGTCAGTCTGCGGTGACTGACCAGCCCCAGCGGGGTGTTGCGGGCGTCAGCCCTTCGGGGTGGCGTTCTTGGGCTGAGTGAAGGTGATCTCTGCCTCCTCGCCCTGGAAGACCACCTCGGTGTCGGCGACCTGCACGGTGAAGGGCTTGTCCAGCATCGCCATCACCCAGTCGGGCTGGTCGGTCGGGGAGTCGCACCCCATGGCCGAGTCCGTTCGGCGGTCAGGGTGGGGGGTCCACCTGGGGGCAGTGCCGGTCAGGGGCGTGGTCCACAGCTGGCACCCATCGGCGGTGGCGAGCAGGGAGTACCCGTCGCCGGCGGGGTCCGGGGTGACCTCGACCGTGAGGGCACCCTTGAGGTCGACCGCCTCGGCGTCGCCCCTCCTGCCCTCGACGCTGGTCATCACACCGCAGAGGTCCTCGCCCTCGGTGGCGGGCCAGCAGCGGGTCTCGGTAGATTCGGAGGCCTTCTGGCTGCTCGAGGACGTGGCATCGGAGGGGCTGGTGGGACTCTGGGAGTCCGGCCCCTCACTGTTGTTGCAGCCGACCAGCAGCCCACCGCTGACGAGCACTGAGATCGCCAGGCCGCGCAGGGCAGGTCGGTTCACCATGATCACCCCGTCACCAGGGGCGCGTTGAAGCTCCGGGCGATGGTCCGCATAGAGGTGAAAAGGACGGTCTTGCTGCACTTGTTCGTGCCTCGGACGCGGGCGGAACCACAGCTTGTGCCGGTCATCATGGGGGAGGAGACCGCCTGGATCATCCCTACTGCTCCCACCTTGCCGCTGGAGTAGGGCACCGCGACAGGCCCCCCGGAGTCACCCTGAATGGCGGCAATTCCAGCCCCCTGGCGTACTCCGACGATGGTGGACACGGCGCCGCGCTTGTCGTCCCACATCCGGCTCATGTCCGTGATCTTCACCGAACAGTGGACACCGGAGTTTGCACCGCTGGTGCAGACGTTGTCATTCAGGCTGACGTCGTAGTAGCCGGCCACAGGCTTGTTGTATCCAGGGGAGTTGCTCCAGGCGCCATCAAACATTCGGCTACCGCCTCGTCCGGTCAGCATGGTTGCAGCTCCGTCTGTGCTCGAGCGGTAGTTGGAACCATAAACGCTGGAGGGTCGGCTGTAGGCCCGGAAGGTTCCGCGGCAGTGCCGGGCGGTCGTCGTGTAGGTCCTGCCTCCCGACCGCAGAGAGAAGCCGCTGGAGCAGATTCCGCCACCATCGGCCTTCATCTGCCCCCAGCGAAGAAAGGCGTGGTGTCCGCTGCGCGGGACCTGGCCGGCAGCGCCTCTCCCTCGACGACCTCGACGTCGACTCCCACACTCTCGCGCACGATGCGCTCGACGTCCTCCGGGGACTGCGCTCCGCGTGCCCCCGCGATGGAGGCGAGGTCGCCTCGCTGGGCGGTGGGCGCCGGCTCGACGAAGGTTCCGATCAGTTCGATCGGGCCATCGTCCACACGCAGGGTGCTGACGGCCTCCAGCTCGAACCCGATGAGCGCGAGCGGCTCCGTCTGGTCGAGGATCTGACCGGAGATCTGCTGGAGGTCGTTCAGACCGTGGGCGCGCTGCTGGAAGTCCAAGCGAATGGACCGGCTGGCCGCCTCCTGAGTCAGCCTTCTCCGCGCAGCCTCAGAGCCGTCCCAGAGGTCGGCGTCCCAGAGGGCCGTGACCCGCGACTCGTCCGCCCAGTTGATCTGCTCCATGTATCCCGCATCGGCGAACTCGGGGTGTTCGATGATCCAGGTCTTGAACTCCGCGAGGCGGTGCTGCGCCTCGAGGGGGTCGGCCTCATCGGTCGAGCTGGAGACTGCCACCGGCGTGCTGGTGTGCTCGCTCACGGATCCGTCTGCGGGGAGGGTGGATGCGGCCGGGGCGGCCGTCACCGCAAGGGCAGGGATGCCCCAGAGAAGTAGTTTCTTGGAGAACGAGAAAGTGGACATGTCCTTGCCTCACTGTCGGCCCGAAGGCGCTTCACGGCGAATCTGCCGGTCAGGCCAAGCCTAGCGGGGTGGGCACCCAGCAATTATGTGACGGGAGTCACATGGGAATGCGTGTGAACGGTGGGAGAGGACGATGGCTGCGGTTCTGGGCGGGCGGGTTGGGGCGGATTTCCATCCGTCGGGGCCGGGAGGTGCCCCTGCCCTGACCCCCGGCTACGGTCCGCTCGTGGACACGCTGCGCTCGCTGGGACTCTTCGTGCTCGCGGCCCTCTGCGAGATCGGGGGTGCCTGGCTGGTGTGGCAGGGGCTGCGCGAGCATCGTGGGCTGGTCTGGGTCGGTGCCGGGGTGATCGCGCTGGGGCTCTACGGGGTGGTCGCCAGCTGGCAGCCCGAGGGGGAGTTCGGTCGGGTGCTGGCCGCCTACGGGGGCGTCTTCGTCGCCGGCTCGATCCTCTGGGGGGGGTGGTGGCCGACGGCTACCGCCCCGACCGCTGGGACCTCCTCGGTGCGGGGGTCTGCCTGCTCGGCATGGCCGTCATCATGTACGCCCCGCGTTCCGGTTCCTGAGGCTCAGCCGGCGGCGTCGAGCCCCGCGTCGTGGCCCAGGATGGCCACCTGGATGCGGTTGGCGTCGAGCTTCGTGACGATGTGTGCCAGGTGCGCCTTGACGGTCGCCTCCGAGAGGAAGAGCTCGGCGGCGATCTCGGCGTTGCTCAGTCCCCGGGCCACGGCGCCGACCACCTCCCGCTCGCGCTCGCTCAGCGGGGCCAGCCGGGCCAGGGCTGGTCAGTCTGCGGTGACTGACCAGCCCCAGCGGGGTGTTGCGGGCGTCAGCCCTTCGGGGTGGCGTTCTTGGGCTGAGTGAAGGTGATCTCTGCCTCCTCGCCCTGGAAGACCACCTCGGTGTCGCCCCTCCTGCCCTCGACGCTGGTCATCACACCGCAGAGTTCCTCGCCCTCGGTGGCGGGCCAGTACCGGCTCTCGGTGGACTCGGAGGCCTTCTGGCTGCTCGAGGTCGTGGCATCGGAGGAGCTCGTGGGACTCTGCGAGTCCGACCTCACCCCGAAGCCTGCACGGGCTCCCCGGGCGGCGGAGGCGCGGCTCGGCGGCCGTCTGGGCTGGTGTCGCGGACTCACCCTTTTCCCGGCGTGGGCCGACTGGTTAGGTTGGCCGCATGTCACGCCTCGGGGACTAGCTGACCGCCGACCACCCCTCGTGGGCCCCCTTCCCGCAGAGCTCGAGCAGGCCTTCTTCTGGATGGAGGAGCAGGGCCACGTCGTGAAGGGCGAAGAGGGCCCCTTCCTCACCGCGTATCCCGACGACGAGCAGCTCGGCCGGTCTTCGCGGCCGGTCTCGACCTCGCCGACTGGTTCGACGGGCGGACGCCCGACGGGCTCCTCCCCATCGCGGAGGCCTCGGGCGACGGCTCATGGCTGGCACTGTGGCGCGACGGCGGTGAAGGTGCACGCCGTGGTCCTCGGCTCCGACGGGGAGACCGGCACGGTCGCCGAGAACCCGCGCGACCTGCTCGCCATGCTCGCGGTGGGCTTCGACGAGGTCGACCTCCTCGCCCTCCAGTGCCCGCCGGAGGAGCCCGAGGCGGTCGCGGACTTCCGGGCCTGGGTCACCGCTCAGGGCATCGACGTACCGGCCGAGTGGGCGCTCCCCGAGGAGGACGGCTTCCCCGAGTGGGTCGAGGAGTTCATGGGCGGCCAGGAGGTGGACCCCGAGGACTGACCCTGGGGCCTCGGGCGGCCTGTCGGGGGAGGCGGCTAGCGTGGAGACATGGGTCACGCCGCATCGTTCAGCACCCCGGTCGTCGCCGATCAGGAGCGCGACTGGGCCCTGGTCGACGGGCCGGAGGTGGCCGCGGAGCTGGGGACGGACCCCGAGCACGGCCTGAGCGTCGCCGAGGCCGCCGCCCGGCTCGAGCAGCACGGCCCCAACGAGCTCGACGCCGAGCCCCCGGAACCGGCCTGGAAGCGCCTCGCCCGCCAGTTCTCCGACCCGCTGATCCACCTGCTCCTGGCCGCCATCGTCATCTCGGTGGCGGCCTGGTGGTTCGAGGGGGCCCACGGCTTCCCGGTCGACGCCGTGGTCATCCTGCTCATCGTGGTCGCCAACGCGATCATCGGCTACGTCCAGGAAGGCAGGGCCGCCGACGCGGTGGCCGCCCTGCAGCGGATGTCCGAGGTGACCGCCGGGGTGGTGCGTGACGGCCAGCAGCTGCGCGTCCCCGCCACCGAGGTGGTCCCCGGTGACCTGCTGGTCCTCGCCGAGGGCGACTCGGTCCCGGCCGACGCCCGCCTCCTGCGCGCCTCCTCGCTGCAGGTGGCCGAGGCCTCGCTGACCGGGGAGTCCCAGCCGGTCACCAAGTCCCCGGCCACGCTCGCCGAGCACGTCCCGCTGGGCGACCGGACGAACATGGTCTTCAAGGGCACCGCGGTCACGCAGGGACTGGGGCGGGCCGTGGTGACCGACACCGGCATGGGCACCGAGATGGGGCACATCGCCCGGATGCTCAACGAGACCGAGCAGGAGGCCACCCCGCTGGAGAGGGAGATCGCCGGCGTCGGCAAGGTGCTCGGCCTGTCGGTCATCGTCATCGCCCTGGTGGTCATGGGGGCGGTCGCGCTCACCAGCGACATCCGCACCGCCCAGGACGCCGTCGACGTGCTCCTGCTCGGCGTCTCGCTGGCCGTGGCCGCCGTCCCCGAGGGGTTGCCGGCGATCCTCTCGCTGGTCCTCTCGATCGGGGTGCAGGCGATGAGCCGGCGCAACGCCATCATCAAGTCCCTCTCCTCGGTGGAGACCCTCGGATCGGCCTCGGTGATCTGCTCGGACAAGACCGGCACCCTGACCCGCAACGAGATGACGATGGTGCGGGTCCGCTCCCGCTCCGGCGCGGCCGAGATCAGCGGGGTCGGCTACGCGCCGGAGGGTGACGTGCTCGTCGAGGGGGCACCGCTGCTCGAGCAGGACCCGGAGCTCGACCTGCGCGAGGAGGACATCGTCGTCCTCAGCGGCGGCACGCTGGCCTCGGACGCCGAGGTCCGGCAGGAGGAGGACGGCTCGTGGTCGGTCATCGGCGACCCCACCGAGGCGGCCTTCGTCGTGGCCGAGCAGAAGGCCGGCCTGACCCAGCGGCGGCAGGAGCGGTTCACCCGGATCGGGGAGGTGCCCTTCACCTCGGACCGCAAGATGATGTCGGTGGTCGTCGAGGACGCCGACCACACCGACGCGGAGGGCCGCGTCCAGCGGACCCTCGTCGCCAAGGGCGCCCCCGACGTGCTGCTCGAGCACTGCACCCGGGCCCGGGAGGGGGAGCGCGTCGTGGAGCTCACCGCCGCCGACCGGGAGCAGGTGGAGCGCGACGTCGCCGAGATGTCCGACCAGGCCCTGCGTACCCTCGCCGTGGCCTACCGGCCGCTGGAACCGGGGGAGTACGAGGCGGCCCTGGCCGGCGACGGCTCCCTCGACGGCGAGGCGGGCCTGGCGCTCGAGGAGGGGCTGATCCTCGTCGGGACGGTCGGCATCATCGACCCGCCCCGCACCGAGGCCGCCGAGGCCGTGTCCGAGGCGCATCGGGCCGGCATCCGCGTCGTGATGATCACCGGGGACCACCCGGCCACCGCCCTGCGGATCGCCCAGGAGCTCGGCATCGTCGGGCAGGGCGCCCGGGCGGTCGCCGGTCCGGAGCTCGACGGGATGGACGACGCGCAGCTGCGCGAGGTGGTCCGGGAGGTCTCCGTCTTCGCCCGGGTGGCTCCGGAGCACAAGCTCCAGCTCATCGCCGCCCTGCAGGCCGAGGGGCAGATCGTCTCCATGACTGGCGACGGGGTGAACGACGCCCCGGCCCTGCGCAAGGCCGACATCGGGGTGGCGATGGGCGTCACCGGGACCGAGGTCTCCAAGCAGGCCGCGGACATGATCCTCGTGGACGACAACTTCTCCACGATCGTCTCCGCGGTGCGGCAGGGGCGGGTGATCTTCGCCAACATCCGCAAGTTCCTGCGCTACCTGCTCTCCTCGAACATGGGTGAGGTCCTCACGATGTTCCTCGGCGTGATGCTCGCCGGGTACCTCGGCCTGACCGGCCACGGGGAGGCCGTCGTCGCCCCGCTGCTGGCCACGCAGATCCTCTGGATCAACCTCGTCACCGACTCGGCGCCGGCGCTCGCGATGGGGATCGACCCCGAGACCGAGGACGTCATGGCCGCCCGGCCCCGCCCGCTCTCCGAGCGGGTCATCAACACCCGGATGTGGACTGGGATCCTCACCATCGGCCTGGTGATGGCCGTGGTGACCCTGCTGGCCCTGGACATGGAGCTGCCCGGCGGGCTCGTCGAGGGCCACCAGTCGGTGGAGAACGCCCGCACCGCGGCCTTCACCACGCTGGTGCTCGCGCAGCTGTTCAACGCGCTGAACTCGCGCTCGGAGACCGTCTCGGCCTTCCACCGCCTCTTCACCAACCGCTGGCTGTGGCTGTCGCTGGCCTTCGGCCTGGTCTCGCAGGTGGCCGTGGTGCACGTGCCCTTCCTGCAGGCGGCCTTCGGCACCGAGGCGCTCACCCTCGACCAGTGGCTGAAGTGCCTGGCCCTGGCCTCGTGCGTGCTCTGGTTCGACGAGCTCCGCAAGGTGGTGCTCCGCTGGCGTGGTGAGCCTGCCCCGGCCGAGCCCACACCGCGCTTGGAACCTGCCCTGACCTGACGGGGCCGCAGTCCCCGGAACACGCCGGAGACCGTCCGGCGACCCGATGAAGGAGGAACCCATGACGCTCGACGACCACGTGGACGGCACCGCCGCCGGCAGTGACGACGACCCCGGCACCGCCACCCGGGTCCCGCTCCTCGGCGAGGCGGAGTCCCGTGGCGGCCGACCCGGGGCGAAGAACGTCCTGGCCACCGAGGCTGGGAAGGTCGTGGTCTTCGAGTTCGCCGCCGGTGACGTGCTGGCCGACCACGCGGCCCGACACCCGGTGATCATCCAGGTGCACCGGGGCCGGGTCGAGCTCACGCTCCCCGACGGCCCGATCGAGCTGGCGCCCGGCGAGATGCTCCACCTCACGCCGATGCTGCGCCACGCCGTGACTGCCCTGGAACCGACCACGCTGACGGTGACGATGCTCCTGCCCCACTCCTGAGGAGCGGGCAGCCGGCCGACACCTGCCCGGCTCAGCCGGACCGCGGGGCCGGGGTTGCCTCCTCAGTGGGGCACCGGGACCCGGCCGGTCAGCGCGGCCTGGCGGGCCTGCTCCAGCACGGCCCCGAGCTCCTCCTGCGAGAGCTCGGGGGTGGGGCGGACCAGCAGCGTCTGCAGCGGTCGGGGTCCCCAGACGGTGGGGCGAACGGCCTCGTTGAGCACCCGTCGCTGCGCAGGGGCCAGCCCCAGCGCGCGCTGCTGGCCGGCCTCGGTCAGCGGCATGACGAGGACCCGGCGGTAGCCGTCGTCGCGAGGGGCCGACTCCATCCGGTGCTCCGGGGGCAGCAGGTCGCCCCAGGGGACCGGTCCGACACCGTCGACCGTCACGCCCCGGGCGTCCAGGACCCACTGGCCCACCGGCCGGTGCCCACCGCGGCGCACGAGGACCAAGGCGACCACCGTGACGGCCAGCAGCAGCGCCGTCGCCGCGGCCACCGCGAGCGCGGCCCCGATGCCTCCCTCCTGGGTCAGCACCAGGACCACGCCGAGAGCGCCGAGCAGGGCGACGGAGGCGGCGGCAGCGGACAGCCCGCCCACCACCCAGGCGGCGCCGATCCGGGTCACCGGCACCACGACGGTGCCGCGGGTCAGCAGCTCGCCGAGCAGTCGCTGGCCCGGGTCGGGGATCGGTGCGGTCACGGGGTCCTCCCTGTGGGGCTGCCGCGCGGGCAGCGTCCGCCTCAGTCGTGCAGGCTGTGTGTCGGCTCCTGTGCGTGGATGGCCGGGGTCTCCAGCTGGATCGTGGCATGCTCGAAGGCCACCGGGAAGTCCGTGCGCAGGCACTCGTGCATGTCCTGCAGGATCTCCAGGGCGTGGGCGGACTCGAAGCACCGTTCCTCGACCACCACGTGGGCCGAGAGGATCGGCAGGTTCGTGCCGATCGCCGAGGCGTGGAGGTCGTGGACGTCCAGCACGTGGTCCCGCTCCAGCAGGTGGCGGCGCACCTCGTCCAGGTCGACCCCCTCCGGGGTGTACTCCATGAGGATGCGCAGTGCCACACGCAGGATCCGCACGGCCCGGGGGACGATGAGCGCGGCGATGAACAGGCCGGCCAGGGCGTCGGCCCGCAGGAAGCCGGTGAAGCGGATCGTCAGGGCCGCGACGATGACCCCGACCGAGCCCAGCGCGTCGTTGAGCACCTCCAGGAAGGCGGCGCGCATGTTGAGGCTGGCGTCGCGCCCGCCGGCGAGGACCAGCATGGCCAGGAGGTTGACCACCAGGCCCACGACGCCGAAGACCAGGAGCTCACCGGGCGGCACCTCCGGGGGAGCCGAGAGCCGCCGGACGCCCTCGACGGCGGTGTAGATCCCGACGACGACGAGCAGGGTGGCCTGGGCCAGGGCTGCGAGCACCTCCAGCCGGGCGAAGCCCCAGGTGCGGGCGCTGCTGGCCGGCCGGGTCATCATCGTGGCCGCCACGAGGGCCACCAGGAGTCCGGAGGCGTCGACCAGGGCGTGGGCGGTGTCGGTGAGCAGGGCCAGGCTGCCGGTGACGACGCTGCCCACGGCCTGGGAGACCGCGACCAAGGAGGTCAGGGCGAAGGCGACCGCCAGCCGCGAGCGGGCCGTGCTCGCCGTGGCGTGCGCGTGGTCGTGGCCGGCACCCATGCCTGCTCCTCCTCCCCTAGGGGAGTCGATCGTAACAAGACCGGGCGGCGGTCCGGGCAGCGGGGACGAGCCGGCCGGAGCAGCTCGGACGGGCTCGGACCGGCGCGGCCGAGATCAGTCCGGATCGATGAAGTAGGACTCGTCCATCGCCGGGTGGGGCTGCACGGGCACGACCTGGAGCCGCACCCGCTCCTCGGCCCAGCGTCGCTCGGCGACGGCCTCCCGGGCCTCGTTGACCACGTCGCACTGCTCGGGGGTGAGGTAGAACTCGACCTTCTCGCAGGCTCGCTCCAGCCGGGCGATCTTCTCGTAGTCCTCCTCGTCCTGGACGGCCTCGATGAACTGGTCGACCCGGACCTGGATGGCCTCGCGCCGCACCCGGCGCATCAGGGTGGGCAGCAGATCGATGCGGCCGTCCTCGCTGACGATGATGACCATCGAGCCCTTGCCCTCGCCGGCCAGGTAGCGGATAGCCGAGTTGTAGCGCGCTCCGCGGCTGCCGTCGCCGGTGCCGGTGGCGGCCCCGTCGAGGATGACGCCGACGGCGTGACAGGTGCCGCGGGGGTCCACGAGGGCGGCGCCGTCGATCTTCGTCAGCGTGCTGAAGGCGCGCTCGCCGAGCTGGGTGGGCTCGATGGTGAAGGCCTGCGGCAGGAGCCGGGCCCCCTCGGCCCCGGCGTTGGGGTGGACCACCAGCATCGTGCCGTGCTGCTGGCCGGCGCAGGCCTGGGCCATGCTCCACAGGGTGTCGGCGTCACCGTTCTTGCCGAAGACCCGCTGGACGGTGTCCGCGAAGGTGTCCGGGTCCATCGCCTCGGTGGGCACCGAGGGCTTGCCGTGGTCCATCCGCAGCAGCGCCTTGCCGTTGTGCGAGAGCTCCCAGGCGCCGTTGCCCACGACGTCGATGACGAAGCAGTCCTGGGCCGACGGGTCGTAGGAGCTGGACAGCGCCCCCAGCCCGTGGGCGGAGCGGCCGTCGGTGAGCAGCCGCAGGCCGCGCCCGGACATCTCGAGCATCTTGCGGAACAGGCTCGGTGCGGTCAGGGCGGTCTCGTGCTCGAAGCGAACGTCCTCGATGACGTGCTCGTGGTCCCGGGCCGCGAGCACGATCGACCCCAGGCTCGCCCGCCCCTCGTAGGTCTCGGCGGAGACGGCGTCCAGGGCGTCGCGCAGGCCGTGGGCGAAGTCCTGGCCGGTCCGGGCCACGACGCTGTCGACGAAGCTGTCGGCGGCCGAGCGCAGGATGGCCCCGGCGTCCACGCCCACCAGGGTGCTGGGGACCACGCGGTCCAGCTCGCGGGAGGCGGCTCGCAGGACGTCGGTGAGGATCGCCTCGGGGAAGGACTCCTCCAGCGGCAGCCCGCCGACCTGCTCCCGGTCGAGGCGGGGGAGGGTCTCCAGCGCGTCCCGGCGGACCGCGAGGACCGGGAAGACGCGATACTGGCCCACCACCACGCTCAGCCCCACCCGCATGGTCCGGTTCGCCAGGCGGGAGCTGGTGGTGAGGGCGTCGGTGACGACCTGGCGGCGGCAGCCCTCGAGCCGGGCCGCGTCGTAGTGGTCCGAGGCGGTGAACTCGTCGTCCTCCTCGGGGTCGGGCAGGTCGTCGAAGAGGGACCGGGCCTCGGTCATGAGGCCATCGAGCCCCTGGACGTCGAAGGCCCGGCGGGAGGGCTCGATGACCACCGGGAGGTCCTGGTCGTCCTCCGGCAGGCCGACGAGGAAGCCGCGCGCCTCCAGGTCGACCCCGGCCCGCTCGAGCGCCTCGTCGGCGAGCTGCTCCATCGACCAGCGGAGCTCGTCCTGTCCGTCCCACATCACCTGTCGCCTCACACCGGTGAGTATCCCAGTCCTGCCCGGCTCCGCCACTGGTCGAACGCAAAGGTGACGTGAACCACGCCGAGGGGTGGTCCGGCGGCCGTCCCCCTCGACCCTGTCGCCCTTCACAGTTCCTGCAAGTGGAAGGTGTGGTCGCGCGTTCTGTGAAGACACAGCCCCCGGCCCCACCCCCCTTCGTGCGCTCCGATGCAGTCGGTGCGCTGCTCGCCGACGGGGAGTGAGGCGCGGGTCGTCGCGGGCTCAGTCGCCCCCGCCCCCGTCGCCGTCGCCCCCGTCGCCGGGGCGGTGGACGACGCGGGTCGGCAGGCCCCGTCCGGCGCGGGACGACTATCCTGCGCCCGAGCCCGACCGGCTCCCGGACGAGGGTGGTCGTACCCGGTCACGCGCAAAGACGACCACGAGGAGCGTGTCTGTCATGGCGTGGATCGTGCTCATCCTCTCGGGGATGTTCGAGGCCGTGTGGGTCACGGCGATGGACCGGATCGGCAGCTGGCGGGACGTCGGCCCGCTCACCGTCTACGTGCTCGGGTCGATCGTCTCCCTCGGGGGCCTGTGGTGGGCGCTGCGGGAGCTCCCCGTGGGGACGGCCTACGCGGTGTGGGTCGGCATCGGGGCGGCCACGACCGTCCTCTACGCGGTGGCCACGGGCAGCGAGACGATGAGCCTGGTGAAGGGTCTGCTGCTGCTCGGCCTCGTGTGCTGCGTGGCGGGGCTCAAGCTCGTCGAGGGCTGAGGCCGCCGTCCGCCACGAGCTGGGCCTCGATCCGGGTCAGGTACTCCCGGCCCGCCGGGGTCAGGTGGAGCTCCTGACGCTTGGCGCCCGTGCGTGGTGCGTCGACCTTCTGGATGCTGAGCACCCCGGCGTCGGCCAGGCGGCGGAGGGTCCGGTACAGCCCTCGTTCGGTGACGGTCCACCCGGTGCGCCGGGTGAACCGCGGGGCGAGGTCACCGGCGCTGGCCGGGCCGTCCTCCCGGAGGATCTGCAGCAGCACCAGGGTGGTGGCGGACTTCTTGTAGACCGCCACCCAGCTGTCGGTGAGCTCGGAGACCCACTCCTGCTCCTCGGGGGTGAGCCCCGTCATGCGCGAGGGGTCTCGAAGCCGCGGTCGAGCAGGCTGCCCAGGGCGTGCAGCAGGAGGCCGATGCCCCAGACCGTGGGCATGACCACCAGGGGGCCGACCCAGTCGGCCGGCACGGGGATGCCCGACGCACCCTCCACCCCTGTGTCGTTCGTGGCGATGAGCCAGGCGGCGTGCAGGTGGAAGCCGAGGTTGACCGTGACGTACACCAGGGTGTGGGCGACGAGCCGGCCGAAGCGCAGGCTGCCCAGGGCCCGGCCGGTGGTGCGCTGGTAGACGGCCATGGTGAGGGCGATCACCAGGAGTCCCAGGGCGGCGCCGACCCCGACCTGGTGGCCGGTCAGGGCGATGGCCAGCTGGTAGACGGTGTTGAGCGCGACCATCACTCCGAGGAAGGGGAGGAGGCTCGTGCGGGCGGTGGCGGGGGAGGACGTGGATTCCATGGTGGCCCTTTCGCGGGCTCGGCAGATGGTTCTGTACCAAAGGTACAGTCCAAGGCGTGTGGACGCCACCTCGCACCGGATCAGGCCCAGTCGACCTCGGCGGCCACCTGCCGCCACTTCTCGGCCAGCGAGTCGATGTTCTCGTGGGCGTTGAGACCTGACGGCTGAGGCACCACCCAGAGCGGGGCACCGGCCACGGTCTGCTCCTGCCGGCCGAGCCGGGCGCCTCGGTCCTCCCAGGCCGTGCGGTAGGCGGTGATGCCGGCGACGGCCACCACCGGGAGCCGCCCGGTCCCGGCGTGGAGTCCCTGCACCAGGCCCTCGACACGGCGCCGGCCGGCGCGCAGCTCCTCGGCGGTCAGCTCGTCGGCCCGCACGGTGGCGCGGTCGACGAGATTCGTGATGCCCAGGCCGCGGGAGAGCAGGTGCATGGCGTCGTTGGTGGTGAGTCCGGCGGTGCAGTCGATCTGCCAGTCGGTCAGCCCCGCCGCGTGCAACGAGGGCCAGAAGCGGTTGCCCGGTCGGGCGAAGGGGGCGTTGACCGCGGCGGTCCACAGCCCCGGGTTGATCCCCACGACAAGCAGACGCACGTCCGGGCCGAGCAGGTCGTCCACCGTGCCCCCGGCGAAGACGTCCAGCTCGTCGCGGTGGGGGCGGCGTCCACCCAGCGGGGAGGGGCGGCGGGGGATCACCGGCCCAGGCGCGAGGCGCCGTCGGCCGCCGGGCCGTGCACGCCGTCGTGGATCCGCGTGTGGCGGCCGTGCTGGCCGTGCTTGACCTTGGCATCCTTCGCGAAGGGCCCGAAGGGCAGCAGGTGGAGCACCAGCACGATCACCGCGCCCCAGACCAGGCCGAGGACCATGGCCACGAAGGTATCGGCCAGCCAGGCCAGGAAGCCACCGATGCTCGGGACGCCCTCGACCGTCCCGGCCAGGTGGTGGGCCAGGTCGTAGGGCCAGCTCAGGCCGAACTCGTCGAGGCCGACCATGAGGATGTGCCCGCCGACCCACAGCATCGCGAGCATGCCGATGAAGGAGATGCCGCTCAGGACGTGCGGCATGGCCTTCACGAGCCCCTTGCCGAAGGAGTGGAGGGCACCGGACTCGTGGCGCTTGGCGATGGCCAGACCGATGTCGTCCATCTTCACGATCATGGCGACCGCGCCGTAGACCAGGACGGTCATGGCGATCGCCACGGCCACGAGGATCAGTGCGCGGGTGACGATGGGCTCGGTGGCCACCTCGTTGAGGGAGATCACGAGGATCTCGCAGGACAGGATGAAGTCCGTCGTGATGGCGCTGCGGACCACGGAGTCCTCGTCCTCCGGGGAGCGCTCCTCGGCGGCCTTGCCGTCCTCGTCGTGGCCGCTGACCATCTCCCACACCTTCTCGGCCCCCTCGAAGGCGAGGTAGGTGCCACCGAGCATGAGCAGCGGGGTGAGCAACCAGGGGGCGAACTGGCTGAGCAGGAGGGCGATCGGGATGATGATCGCCTTGTTCCGCAGGGAGCCCGCCGCGATGCGGCGGACCATCGGGAGCTCGCGGGCGGGCTCGGCCCCGTCGAGGTACTGCGGGGTGACGGCGGCGTCGTCCACGACCACCCCGGCGGCCTTCGTGCTGGCCTTCGCCGCACCGGCGGCCACGTCGTCCACGCTGGCCGCGGCCAGGCGGGACATCGCGGCGATGTCGTCGAGGAGGGCAGCGAGTCCGCCGGCCATGGAGAACCTCCGGGCAGTGTCAGGGGCTGGGACCTCGTCAGCCTAACCGGGCTGTGGCGGCGCGGCCCGCCGTCGAGCCGTCCTAGGCTCGTGACATGACACACGCTGAGGTACGGGACGTGCGGCGGGCGGACCTGCTGGTGGGCTGCATGGGGCTGGGCGGGGGCTGGGACGCCGAGCCGGTCACCGACGAGCAGGTGGAGCAGGCCGGGGCGGTCGTGGAGGCGGCGCTGGCGGCGGGTCTCACCTGGTTCGACCACGCGGACATCTATACCCGCGGCAAGGCCGAGGAGGCCTTCGGGCGGGCCTTGGCGGAACGGCCCGGCCTGCGCGAGCGGATCGGGCTCCAGTCCAAGTGCGGGATCCTCTTGCCCGGCGAGGGCGGGGTGATGTGCTCCGGGGAGACCCACGGCCGGTACGACAGCTCCCCGGAGCACGTGCGTCGTTCGCTCGAGGGCAGCCTGGCCCGCCTGCGCACCGACCATCTCGACGTCCTCCTGGTGCACCGACCCGACCCGCTGACCCACCCCGGGGAGCTCGGCCGGACCCTCGACGCGCTGGTGGCCGAGGGGCTCGTGCGGCAGGTGGGCGTCTCCAACCACTCCCCGGCGCAGGTGGACCGCCTGCAGGCCGGGATGTCCGAGCCGCTGGTGGTCAACCAGCTCGAGACGAGCCTGGCCGCCCGGGGCTGGGTGGAGTCCGGGGTGCTCGTGAACACCGACGAGGGGGCCAGGGTGGGCTTCCCGCACGGGGCGCTGGAGCAGGCGCTGGCCGGCGGGCCGCGGGTCCAGGGGTGGGGCGCGCTGGCCCAGGGACGCTACTCGGGGCGGGCGTCGAGTGCGACCGATCCGCTCGAGGCCGCCCGGGAGGAGCAGACCGCTCGGCGGGTGGCCGCGCTCGCCGCCGAGCACGGCACCACCCCGGAGTCGATCGTCCTGGCCTGGCTGCAGCGACACCCGGCGCGGGTGGCACCGGTGGTCGGGACGACCTCGCCGCAGCGCATCGCGGCCTGCGCCGACGCGGCGGCCGGCCGGGTGCACCTCTCCCGGGCCGAGTGGTACGAGCTGTGGGTGACCGCCCGGGGCGGCCCGCTGCCCTGAGGGGCCGGCCCCGCCGGGGGTGGATGTGCATTGCGTCACGTCCTGTGGTTCCCTGTGAGCACCTATCCCCACGGGTGCCCGGGCACGGGCTGAGATCGGACTGACGCCGTCCGGACCGTTCGAACCTGTCCGGTTAGCACCGGCGGAGGAAGCGAGGACGGCTGTGTCGAGCACGCCTGAGCACCTGACGACCGACCACCAGCACACCCCGGGGGCCGTGCGGCCCACCGTGGAGGAGACCACGGCGCAGACCGTGGAGAACCACCCCCAGCACCGCCTGGTGCACCTCACCGACGGGGAGGTGACCGTCCCGGCCACGGCCATCTCCCAGCACGACTCGCCCGACGGGCGCCCGAACGAGGACTTCCTCGTCTACCGCACCATGGGCCCGGGCTCCGACCCGGCGGTCGGCCTGGAGCCGGCGCGGCAGGAGTGGATCGAGGAGCGCGGGGACACCGAGGTCAACCCCAGCCCGCGGCGCCGCCAGCTAACCGACGACGGCCGCTCGGCCGAGCGTCGCGGCGAGGCCTCCGCGGCCTGGCGCGGGCGCACGCAGACCCCGCTGCGGGCCCGCCCCGGCCGGACGGTCACCCAGATGCACTACGCGCGCCGGGGGGAGATCACCCCGGAGATGCGCTACGTGGCCCTGCGCGAGGGCTGCGAGGTGGAGCTGGTGCGCTCGGAGGTGGCCGCCGGCCGCGCCATCATCCCGGCGAACGTGAACCACCCCGAGTCCGAGCCGATGATCATCGGGCGGGCCTTCCTCACGAAGGTCAACGCCAACATCGGCAACTCGGCCGTCACCTCCTCCATCGCCGAGGAGGTGGAGAAGATGTCCTGGGCCACCCGCTGGGGCGCCGACACGGTGATGGACCTCTCCACCGGGGAGGACATCCACACCACGCGGGAGTGGATCCTGCGCAACTCCCCGGTGCCGATCGGCACGGTCCCCATCTACCAGGCCCTGGAGAAGGTCGACGGTGTGGCCGAGGAGCTCACCTGGGAGGTCTTCCGCGACACGGTCGTCGAGCAGGCCGAGCAGGGCGTGGACTACATGACCGTGCACGCCGGGGTGCGGCGGGAGTTCGTGCCGCTCACCGCCGGGCGTGTGACCGGCATCGTCTCCCGCGGCGGGTCGATCCTCGCCGGCTGGTGCATGGCGCACCAGCGGGAGTCCTTCGTCTACGAGCACTTCGAGGAGCTCTGCGAGATCTTCGCCGCGCACGACGTCGCCTTCTCGCTGGGCGACGGCCTGCGTCCGGGCTCGCTGGCCGACGCGAACGACGCCGCCCAGCTGGCCGAGCTGCGCACCCTGGGTGAGCTCACGCAGCGGGCCTGGGAGCACGACGTGCAGGTGATGGTGGAGGGCCCCGGCCACGTGCCGCTGCACCTGGTCAAGGAGAACGTGGACCTGGAGCAGGAGTGGTGCCACGGGGCGCCCTTCTACACGCTGGGCCCGCTGGCCACCGACATCGCGCCGGGCTACGACCACATCACCAGTGCCATCGGGGCCGCGCCGATCGCCCAGCACGGTACGGCGATGCTCTGCTACGTCACCCCGAAGGAGCACCTGGGCCTGCCGAACCGGGATGACGTGAAGACCGGGGTGATCACCTACAAGATCGCCGCGCACGCCGCCGACGTGGCCAAGGGGCACCCGCGCGCCCGGGACTGGGACGACGCGATGAGCCGGGCCCGCTTCGAGTTCCGCTGGCACGATCAGTTCGCGCTGGCCCTGGACCCGGTGACAGCCCAGGAGTTCCACGACGAGACGCTCCCGGCCGAGCCGGCGAAGAACGCCCAGTTCTGCTCGATGTGCGGGCCGAAGTTCTGCTCCATGCGGATCAGCCGGGACATTCGGGAGGAGTTCGGCGCCCAGCTGGCGGCCGAGGCGCCCGCGGTGGGTTGCTCCCCGCGGGTGGAGGCCGGGCCGGTCCCGGTGGAGATCGGCGCGGCCCCGACGGACCCGACACCCACGGGCCGGTGACCGCCTCCGACACGCGAGGTGCGCACCGGTCCGCATCCCGTACGTCGGCCTGCCCTGAGGGGCGCACCGGTCCGCATCTCGACGGTCGACGTGCGCACCGGTGCGCCCTTGGCCTCCCGGCGGCGGGGGCGGCTGCGGTGCGCGGCGGCGTCTGGGGCAACTACGTCGACCAGCTGCACATCTTCCTGCCCGCACTCGCCCTGGCCCCGGCGATGGGCACGCTCGCCGGACCCCACGCCGCGGCCTCCACCGGGGCGATGGTGGTCATGGCCACCCTGCTCGCCCGGCCGGTGGGGGCGGCGGTGTTCGGCACCCTCTCCGACGCGTGGGGCCGCACCGCGGTGACACAGGTGGCCATCGCCGGGACGGCGGCCTGCTCGCTGCTCGTCGCGGCGGTTCCCTCGCACGAGGTCATCGGGGCCTGGGCGATCGGGTTGGTGCTCGTGCTGCGCTTCCTCGGTGGCATGTTTCTGGCGGGGGAGTACACCTCGGCCATCCCGCTGGCGATGGAGTGGTCCGCCCCCACGCGGCGTGGCCTGGTGAGCGGTCTCATCATGGCGATGGCGCCCTGGGCCCAGGCCACCATCGGGGTGGTCACGGTGGGGTTGCTCACCGTGCTGGGGCCGCAGGACTATGCCGCCTGGGGCTGGCGGGTCAGCTTCGTGGCCGGGGGCCTGGCCTCCCTGCTCATGCTCGAGTACTACCGCCGCCACGTGGCCGACCAGCCGCGACGAGAGGGTCACGAGTGGCCATCTCGACTGTCCAGATGGTCAGGGGTGGACCGCTCGGCGCCGGGCCGGGACCGCCCGGTGCCGGGTTCGGGCCCCGCGGCCCCGGGGCGCCCACGGTGGGTCGAGCTCGTCGCCGGTCGGTACGCCGGGGTCTTCTGGCAGATGTTCGGCCTCATGACCGGGCTCTGGCTCATGACCCAGATGGTGGTGCTCCACCTGGGCGGGCGCCTGGCGGCCGACGGGCTCCCCGACACCGCCGTCTCCCTGGTCATGGCCGCGGCCGCCGTGGCCCAGGCCGTCGGGATGTCGCTGACCGGCCACCTCTCCACGCTCTGGGGGCGGCGACGCTTCCTCGTGGTCTGGGGACTGATGGCCGCGGTGCTCGGGCCCCTGCTGTGGTGGGTGGTGGTGCAGCAGACCGCCGTGCTTCCCGCCGCCCTGGCCGCGGCCGCCCTCCAGGTGTGCACCGTCTGCGGCTACGGCCCGATGGGTGCTTATCTCACCGAGCGGCTGCCCCGCAGCATCCGGGCCACCGGGTACGGCACGGCCTACTCGGCCTCCATCGTGCTGCCGGCGCTGTGGCCCTTCTGGCTGCCGGCCCTGGCCGGCGCGGTGGGCCGGGACGTAGCGGTCGTCGGGGTGCTGGTGCTCGCCGGTCTGCTCGTGGCCGGGTGCGCTGCGAGCGGTCCGCGCCTGGCCCCCGCGGAGCTCGATGCACCGGTCGACCTCGTGGCCGAGCGCGGGGCTCCCGGATGACGGGGAGGGCGCCGTGTTCTGGGAGACTGGGGTCCATGAACACCCAGACCTCCCCTCACCTGAACCTCCTGCGCAACTTCTCGGCCGTGACCGCCCTGCTGGCCGTGGCGCAGGCCGTCATCG
Source organism: Kytococcus aerolatus (assembly GCF_900187395.1). Classification (GTDB taxonomy): domain Bacteria; phylum Actinomycetota; class Actinomycetes; order Actinomycetales; family Dermatophilaceae; genus Kytococcus; species Kytococcus aerolatus. The sequence continues at coordinate 703,549 of NZ_FYEZ01000001.1, read as the reverse complement.
GCCTGCTCGTGGCCTTCACCGACTTCGACGCCGTCAACGCCCACGGCTGGCTCGGCTACGCCACCTTCATCGCCGCCGTGGCCGCTGCCATCGGTGCCTTCCTGTGGAAGAAGGTCAGCGGCAACACCGGCCTGTTCATGCACGCTGCCGGCGTGGCCGTGCTCGCCCTGATCCAGATCGGCCTGGCCGAGATGGGCCAGCGCTGGGCGCACATCATCCTCGGCCTGCTCATCCTCGGTGCGGCGCTGGCCCTGGCCTTGCTGGCCTTCCGCAAGCCCGGCGTGGTGCTGGACACCCACACCCGCTGAGCGCAGCACTCCGATGAGTTCGTCGTCTGACGACGCTCGACCCGAGGACCGGGTGGAGGCGGATACCGCCCTCCACCCGGTCCTCGGCTATGGGGTGGTGATCCTGGGGCTGCTCCTGCTCGTCTCGGTGCCCACGCTCGTCGTGCTCGGCGCAGCGGCGCTCCGCGGTATCGCGTGGGAGTACCCGTTGTGGCAGGTGCTCCTGTACTCGCTGCTCGTCACGCCAGGGGTGATGGTCGTAAGCGGGGCCCTCGGTCTGCCCGTCAAGGTGCTGGTGGCCCTGCTCGGGGGCGGTCGGCGCGCAGCGGACGTCGTGACCGGCGTTCTCGACACCCTGCTGGCCTGGGCTGCCTACTCGCTGCTCGTCGAGGACCTGTCGTCCGCGTTCGTGTTGGCTCTGGCGACCGCCTGCGTGTGGATGGCCGTCAAAGTCTGGATCGACGGACTGGACGTGCCCGAGGACTGAGTTGCGTCACACACGCAGCTCGTCGATGCAAGCCGCCACGAAGGACCGGGCCGCAGGGCTGGGACTGCCCATGTCCCTGCCGTCCAGCTGCGCCTCCAAGCACCCCTCGACCAGAGGGCTCCAGCCTCGGTGTAGCGCCCACCAGCGGGCACCTTCGACCTTCGAGAGGAGCTCTCCAGACTCCGCGAATGCGACCGCCCGGCAGGCGTTGAGCACGGCGTAGCGCTGGTCTGCATGGTCGAGTGCCCAGGACAGCTCGCCCGCAAGGTAGTCCACCAGGTCGTGGTGAGGCGTCTCCCCGATGACGCGGTCGGGCTCCGGCCCGACCAGTGTGTGGCCGTGGGCGCGGGTGACGGCGTAGTGGGCCAGGAGATCCGGGTCGCCGGACCCGTCGTCATGGACAACGTCCTCGGTGTCAGTGTTCACGTGCAGCAGGTAGGGCCATGGCGAGGCAGGGGTGGCTGCCGCTGCCGCGGTGACGACTGACAGCTCCACGGGGCGGTCGAGCGAGGTCATGCGGGACAACGCTGTTCCGAAATCCTCAAGTCCGGTGCTGTCAGCCACGATGACCAGGACGTCGAGGTCGGAAGCCCCGGTGAAGCCGCCGAGCACGGCCGAACCTTGCACGTAGGCGCCCACCAAGGTCCGGAGGTGGGCGACGCAAATGTCGGCGACCTGCTCTGCGAGGGGTCCCCACTGTGCTGCGCGGTGCATCGAATGAAGGTACCCGCTGTGGGGGCTCCCGTGTGGTTGAATATCACTCATGGATATATCGGAACCTGATACATCGGGATGTGGGGCCGATGGCTCCTAACCCCGCCCTGGCCAACGGGGACCTCCCGGACACGGCCCTCCACGTCCTGCTGGCGCTGGTGCAGCCTCGACACGGCTACGTGGTGATGAAGTACCTGGAGGAGATCAGCGACGGGGAGATCACGCTCGGTCCGGCCTCGCTCTACACCACCTTGAAGAAGCTCTCCGCCGCGGGACTCATCGCAGAGCTCGAAGGCGAGGGCACCCGCCGCACCTACCGCATCACCCCCGCCGGCCGCGAGGTCCTCGCCCGGAACGTCGAACGACGTAGACGGCTGCTGGCCCTCGCCGACCGCATCCTGGAGGAAGCATGAGCAAGACACTCAAGATGAGCAACGGTCTGGCCTTCGAGCCGGAGAAGGACCTCGCGATGTTCTCTCGGATGGCCGCTGAGGGAAAGCGCCTCAGCGGTTTCAGCAGCTTGGGACACGGGTGGACCTTCACGGACGCACCTCCGGAAGACGCAGTCTTCGATCTCGCCTACGAACGTGACCCAGACACCGAGTACTTCGACATCTTCCGTGCCGCTGGCTGGTCGCCGGTCGTCTCCATGGGAGACGCGCACGTGTTCAAGGCGAAGCCCGGGACTCCTCCTGTCCACACGACGCGGGAGTCCCGGAGCGAGGAGCTGCAGCGTCAGCAGAAGCAGTTCACCCGCTACAGCATCGTCACCGTCTCCCTGTGGGTCCTCCTCCTCGTCATCCTCCAGATGCTGGGAGCGACGCGCGCTGTCCTGTTCAACGTGCTCCTGCTCGCGGCCGTCCCGGTCGTCTACACCGTGCTGCCGCTGCTGGGCTACACGTGGCGTTCCCGGGCGCTGCGGTCGCCAGGCTGAGCCGAGACCCCGGCGTGGTGCTGGACACCCACGCCCACTGAGCACGCATCACCCCCCCCACGACGAGGCGCCCCGCCCGAGCACTGCTCGGGCGGGGCGCCTCGCGTTCAGGCGGTGTCTCAGGCCATCTTGCGCAGGCCGTCGATGATCGCGTTGAAGGTCTGCGAGGGGCGCATCACCGAGGTGACCTTCTCCTCGTCCGGGTGGTAGTAGCCACCGAGGTCGGCCGGGGAGCCCTGTGCGGCGAGGAGCTCACCGGTGATGGTCTCCTCCTTGTCCGACAGCTCCTGAGCCACCGGGCCGAAGACCCCGGCCAGCTCGGTGTCCTCGGACTGCGCCAGCTCCCGCGCCCAGTACAGGGCCAGGTAGAAGTGGCTGCCACGGTTGTCGATCTCCCCGACCTTGCGGCTGGGGGAGCGGCCCTCGTTGAGCAGCGTCTCGGTGGCGCGGCCCAGCGCGTCGGCCAGTGCCTGCGCCTTCGGGTTGTCCTCGTGGGAGGCCACGTGGTCCAGGCTCTCGGCCAGGGCGAGGAACTCACCCAGGGAGTCCCAGCGCAGGTGGTTCTCCTCGACGACCTGGTCCACGTGCTTCGGGGCCGAGCCGCCGGCGCCGGTCTCGAAGAGGCCGCCACCGTTCATGAGCGGCACCACCGAGAGCATCTTGGCGCTGGTGCCCAGCTCCAGGATCGGGAAGAGGTCGGTGTTGTAGTCACGCAGCACGTTGCCGGTCACCGAGATCGTGTCCTCGCCGGCGCGGATGCGGTCCAGCGAGAACTGCGTGGCCTCCTCGGGGGACATGATGCGGATGTCCAGGCCCTCGGTGTCGTGCTCCTTGAGGTACTTCTCCACCTTGGCGATGAGCTGCGCGTCGTGGGCGCGGTTGGCGTCCAGCCAGAACACGGCCGGGGTCCCGGCGGCGCGGGCGCGGGTCACGGCCAGCTTCACCCAGTCGCGGATCGGCTCGTCCTTGGTCTGGCAGGCGCGCCAGATGTCACCGGCAGAGACCTTGTGGGACATGAGCACCTCACCCGCGGAGTTCACGACCTCGACGGTGCCGTCGGCCGGGATCTCGAAGGTCTTGTCGTGCGAGCCGTACTCCTCGGCCTTCTTGGCCATGAGGCCGACGTTCGCCACCGAGCCCATGGTCGTCGGGTCGTAGGCGCCGTGCTCCTGGCAGTCCTCGATGACGGTCTGGTACACGCCGGCGTAGGAGGAGTCGGGGATGACCGCCAGCGTGTCCTGCTGCTGGTCGTCCTTGTTCCACATCTGGCCGGAGGTGCGGATCATCGCCGGCATGGAGGCGTCGATGATCACGTCGCTGGGCACGTGCAGGTTGGTGATGCCCTTGTGGGAGTTCACCATCGCCAGGTCCGGGCCCTCGTCGAGACCCTTCTCGATGGCCTCACGGATCGGGTCGGCCTGCTCGGCCGGCAGCTTCTCCAGGCCGGAGAGGATCGCGCCCAGGCCGTCGTTGGGGGAGAGGCCGGCGGACTCCAGGGCGGCGCCGTGCTCGGCGAAGACCTGCGGCAGGAAGGCGCGCACGGCGTGGCCGAAGATGATCGGGTCGGAGACCTTCATCATCGTGGCCTTGAGGTGCACGGAGAAGAGGAGGTCCTCGCTCTTGGCGGCCTCGACCTGCTCGGCGAGGAACTTGTTGAGCGCCTTCACGTCGAGGAAGGTCGCGTCGACGACCTCGCCGGCCAGAACCTTGATGCCCTCCTTGAGGACGGTCGGCTCACCAGCACCGGTGAGGCGGATGGTGAGGGTGTCGTCGGCCTCGAGGGTGACGGACTTCTCGTGGGAGGCGAAGTCGTCCTCACCCATGGTCGCCACGCGGGTGCGGGAGTCCTTCGACCACTCACCCATCGAGTGCGGGTGCTTGCGGGCGAAGTTCTTCACCGCCTGCGGGGCGCGGCGGTCGGAGTTGCCCTCGCGGAGCACCGGGTTGACCGCGGAGCCCTTGACGGAGTCGTACTTGGCGCGGACGGCCTTCTCCTCGTCGGACTGCGGGTCCTCCGGGTAGTCCGGGATGTCGTAGCCCTGGCCCTGCAGCTCGGTGATGGCCTCCTTGAGCTGCGGCACGGAGGCCGAGATGTTGGGGAGCTTGATGATGTTGGCCTCGGGTGTGGTGGCCAGCTCACCCAGGTTGGAGAGGGCGTCCTCGACCTTCTGGTCGTCGGCCAGGCGCTCGGGGAAGAGGGCCAGGATGCGGCCGGCCAGCGAGATGTCGCGGGTCTCCACGCCGATGTCGGCGGTGGCGGCGAACGCCTCCACGACCGGCTTGAACGAATAGGTTGCCAGCAGGGGCGCCTCGTCGGTCCGGGTCCAGCTGATGGTGGCCATCGGTCGTACTCCTCGTCTCGGGTGATCGCTCGCGGGCACGCAGGGGTGGCCCGCGGGCGACGGACTGCCTCCCAGCCTATGACGTGGGCGCCCGCCGCACCGCACGACCGCCCCCACGGGGAGGAGGGGGCCCGCCACGGCGGGGCCCCCTCCTCGGGGTGGGCATGGTCGCTCAGGCGGTCAGTCGGCGACCTTGGCGACCAGGCGGCCGCGGGCGGTGCCGTCGACGAGCTGCTGGACGCCGTCGGCGATCTCCTCGAAGTCGATCTCGGTGATCAGCGGGCTGAGCTCTCCGGAAGCCATGTACTTCATGGACTCGGCGATGTCTTCCTTCGATCCACCGTTGGAGCCGTGGACGGTGACCCGGCCCAGGATCATCGCGTAGGTGTTGAGGGTGGCCTCGAGCTTGCCCATGCCGACGATGACCACGGTGCCCTCGTACTTCACGGTCTCCACCGCGTCGGCGGTGGTGGTGCCGAAGCCGGCGTAGTCGATGATGACGTCGAGCTCGTCGTCCTTGAACTCGGTGATGGACTGCGCGACCTTGACGGCACCGGCCTCCTTCGCGCGATCCCAGACGTCCTCGTTGATCTCGGCAACGTAGACCTCGGCGCCGCGGAGGTGGGCGACTCGAGCGCCGATCTGGCCGAGCCCACCGAAGCCGATGATGCCGACCTTCATGCCGGACTCGACGCCACCGGTGGTCAGGGCGCCGACGGAGGTCATGCCGGCGTCGGTGGCGGCGGCCGCCTGGGCGAAGGAGATGCCCTCGGGCAGGGGCACCAGCGCCTCGGTGGCGACCTCGGCGCGGTCCTCCCAGCCACCGTTCACGCCGTAGCCCATCGGGCCGACCATCGGGTAGACGGCGACCTTGTCGCCGACCTTCCAGTCGGTGACGCCCTCGCCGACCTCCGAGATCACGCCGGCGGTCTCATGGCCGGGGACGACCGGCAGGGTGGGCATGAGGTCGAGCCACTTCTCGTCCTCGAGGATGCCGACGTCGGAGTGGCAGAGGCCGGCGGCCTTCACATCGATGACGACGTGGCCGGGGCCGGCGGTGGGCTCGGGGATGTCGACCCGCTCGAAGGGCTTGTGGGTTCCGACGAAGTGCCATGCGCGCATGTGGGCCTCCTGGGCCTCGGGGGATGATGCGCCTCCATCTTATCGCGAATTGTGTTCTCTGCCACATTGTGTAATGCATTGCGAGGGGCCACCGGAAAAGGGCCCGCCGGGTGTGGCGGACCCTTTTCCGGGGCAGAAGAAAATCCTCGCTCCGATCCGGTGCTCAGTGGCTCTGCAGCACCTCCCGGTGCTCCCGGGCGCCCAGGAACTCCGGCCGCGGAGCCGGCGCGGCGTACGGTGCCCCGCACTCGTTGTCGGCCGCGCTGTAGACGATGAAGACGTTGGAGCGGGGTGCCGGGGTGATGTTCCCCGGGGAGGCGTGCATGCAGTTCGAGTCGAACCAGATCGCACCCCCGGCCCCACCGGTCAGGACGTCGATGCCGTACTCCTCGTAGAGGCGGGTCAGGCTGCCCTCGTCGGGAGTGCCCGCCCCCTGCATCACCAGCGAGGAGCGGTAGTTCTCCTCCGGGGTCTCACCCACGCAGGACACGAAGCGGCGGTGCGAGCCGGGCATGATCATCAGCGGCCCGTTGTACGCGTGGTTCTCGGTGAGCGCGATGGAGACGCTGATGGCCCGCGGGGTGGGCATGCCGTCCTCGGCGTGCCAGGTCTCGAAGTCCGAGTGCCAGGAGAACTCCTTGCCGGTGAAGCCGGGCTTGAAGTTCACCCGGCTCTGGTGGATGGCCACCGGCCCGCCCAGCACCTGCTCGGCCCGGGCGACCAGCCGGGGGTCGCGGGCCACGGAGCGGAACAGCTCGTTCGTGCGGTGCACCTCGAAGACCGATCGCAGCGCCCCGCTGCCGGCCTCGGTGATGGTGCGCTCGTCGGCCAGGACCTCCGGGTCACCGGCGAGCCGGTTGAGCTCCTGTCGCATCCGCTCCACCTCGGAGGCGGTGAACAGCTCGGGGACCTGGGTGTAACCCTTCTCCTCGATGCGCTGCAGGTGATCGCCGTCGAAGGGGCCGTCCTCGGCCGTACCGGCGACCACCGGATCGTTCCGGTCCACGAGGCCGGGCTGCTCGACGTACCGGGTCGGGTAGTGGTCGGCGCGCTCGGCGATGGTCTGGTGGGGGTTCTGGTGGGTGGTGGTCACGGGTCCTCCTTCACGCTGTGGGGTTGTGGTCTGTGTCCTCTCGGGAGTTCCCGAGAGCGGGGGCCCGGTCCGGTCGACCTGACCCCCGCTCCCGGGGTGTGTTCAGCGGCTGTGCCGCTGCCTGCTCAGCCCTTCGGGGTGTCCAGGCGGTTGCCCTCGGCGTCGAGCAGCGGGTACACGCCGTGCTCGTCGTGCACCTCGCGGCCGGTCACCGGCGGGTTGAACACGCAGGTGCAGTGGATGTCCTCGTCGGCGATCACGCTGTGCTTGTCCGCGTCGTTGAGCAGGTACATCGTCCCGGGGCGCAGCTCGTGCTCCTCGCCGGTGTCCCGGTTCACCAAGGTGCCGGAGCCCTGGTAGACGTACACGCACTCCACGTGGTTGGCGTACCACATGTCGGTGGTCGTGCCTGCCTTGAGCACGGTGACGTGGAAGCTGAAGCCGACGCCCTCGTCGGCCAGGAAGAAGCGGCGCGAGCGCCAGTTGCCGTGCTCGACGTCGTTCTCGGTGCCGTTCAGCTCGTCCAGGTGCATGACCTTCATGGGTTTCTCCTCCTGCAGTTCGTGGGTTTCTTCGGGGTGGGGCTCAGGCGCCGATGGCGACGATCGACTCGCGCAGGATGCGCAGCGCCTCGTCGATCTCCTCGTCGGTGACGGTCAGCGGCGGCAGCAGCTTGACGACCTCGCTCTCCGGACCGGAGGTCTCGACCATCAGGCCCCGCTCGAAGGCGGCCGCGGCAATCTTCTCGGCGGCCTCGGTGTCGGCGAAGACGATGCCGGTCATGAGGCCCCGGCCGCGGATCGCGGCCTCGCCGGAGGCGGCCTCCACGAGCTCGGCCAGCCCGGCGCGCAGGCGCTCGGCCCGGGCCTGCACCTCGGTGGCGAAGGCGTCGTCGGCCCAGTAGGTCTCGAGCGCCGCGGCAGCGGTCACGAAGGCGGGGGTGAAGCCGCGGAAGGTGCCGTTGTGCTCACCCGGCTGCCACTGGTCCAGCTCCGGGCGGATCAGGGTGACCGCCAGCGGCAGGCCCAGGCCGGAGAGCGACTTCGAGAGGCAGACCACGTCCGGGGTGATGCCGGCCGGCTCGAAGGAGAAGAAGGTGCCGGTGCGGCCGCAGCCGGCCTGCACGTCGTCGACGATCAGCTTCACGTCGTGCTTCGTGCACAGCTCGGCCAGCTGCTGCACCCACTCGGTGGAGGCGGCGTTCAGACCGCCCTCACCTTGCACGAGCTCCACGATGACGCCGGCCGGACGGTCCTCACCGGCCTCGGCCCACTGGGCGTCCAGCGCCTGCAGGTCGGCGGCCTGGCCGGAGTGGCCCTCGTAGGCGGCCCGGGTGACGTCCGTCAGCGGGACGCCGGCGCCGGCGCGCTTCATCTGGTTGGCGGTGGCGGAGAGGGCGCCCAGGGTCATGCCGTGGAAGCCGTTCGTGAAGGCCACCACCTCGGTGCGACCGGTGGCCTTGCGCACGGCCTTCAGCGCGGCCTCGACGGTGTTCGTCCCGGTCGGCCCGGGGAAGAGCACCTTGTGGTCCATCCCGCGCGGCTCGAGGACCTGCTCGGTGAGCGCGGTGAGGAAGCGACGCTTGGCCGGGGTGTGCATGTCCATCGAGTGGATCACCACGTCCTCGGCGAGGTGATCCATGAGCGCGGTCTTGAGGGTGGGGTTGTTGTGTCCGTAGTTCAGGGCGCCGGCGCCGGCGAAGAAGTCCAGGTAGCTCTCGCCGGTCTCGGTCTGCTGACGGGCGCCGGAGGCGGTGGTGAACACCTTCGGCCACTGGCGGCAGTAGGAGCGGACGGAGGACTCGCGCGCCTCGAAGATCGCGCTGTCGCCCGGCTGGTTCTCGGTGGTCTGGGTCATCTCAGGGCTCCTCACAGATCGTGTGGACGGGCCCGGCTCAGGCGCCGGGCAGCGGCTCGATGCGGTGCAACAGCTCGGCGCCGTGCACGTCGTCGGCCGGGAAGTGGTCAGGGGTGATGAACTCGGTGATCGTCTCGGTGGCTCCGCTCCGCGCGGCGAAGCCGGCGAAGAGGGCGTTGGAGGCGTCGTTGTCCGCGGTCACGGTGCTCTCCAGGGCGGTGGCCCCGGTGGCCCGCACGGTCTCCTCCAGCAGCCGGCCGGCCAGACCCTTCCCGCGCTGGGAGGAGTCCACGGCGATCTGCCAGACGAAGAGCGTGCTCGGGTCCGCTGGGCGGAGGTAGGACATGCAGAAGCCCACCACCTCGCCGTCCACCTCCACGACCGACGAGTGCTCGCCGAAGTCGCGCGCCATGATCAGGTAGGCGTACGAGGTGTTGAGGTCGAGCACCCGGCTGTCCCGGGCGATCCGCCACATGGCGGCCCCGTCTGCCAGGGTGGCCCGGCGGAAGGTCGGCTTGCTCACGCGCCCACCCCCTGCTCCAGCAGGACCTCGGCGACCTGCACGGCGTTCAGGGCAGCGCCCTTGCGCAGGTTGTCCCCGGCGACGAAGAGCGCCAAGCCCTTGCCCTCCGGGACGGACTGGTCGGCGCGGAGGCGGCCGACCAGCACCTCGTCGGCCCCGGCGGCGGCCAGCGGGGAGGGGATCTCGGTCAACCGGACCCCCGGGGCGTCGGCCAGCAGGCGCTCGGCCTCGGCGGCCGCCAGCGGGTTCTCGAAGCGCGCGTGGATCGCCAGCGCGTGCCCGGTGAAGACCGGGATGCGCACGCAGGTGCCGGCCACGGCGAGCTCCTCGATGCCGAGGATCTTGCGCGACTCGTGGCGCAGCTTCTGCTCCTCGCTGGTCTCCCCGGAGCCGTCGTCCACCAGCTCCCCGGCCATCGCCAAGGCGTTGAAGGCGATCGTCTCGGGGTAGGCCGAGGGGGGCGGGAGGGTCCCGTCCAGGGCGGAGCCGTCGTGGACGAGCTGCTCCATCGCCCCCTCACCGGCCGCCGTGGCGGCCCGCACCTGGCCGGCCAGCTCGTCGACGCCGGCCAGCCCGGAGCCGGAGACCGCCTGGTAGGTGGCCACCTGCAGGGCCACGAGGCCGGCGGCCTCGTGCAGCGGGCGGAGCACCGGCATCGCGGCCATGGTGGTGCAGTTCGGGTTGGCGATGATCCCCTTCGGGCGCGTCCGGGCGGCGTCGGGATTCACCTCGCTGACCACGAGCGGGACCTCCGGGTCGCGGCGGAAGGCCGAGGAGTTGTCGATCACGACGGCTCCGGACTCGGCGAAGCGGGACGCGTGCTCCCGGGAGGTGCTCCCGCCGGCGGAGAACAGGGCGATGTCGATGCCCTGCAGCTCCTCGGTGGAGGTGGCGGCGACGTCCTCGACGGTGACGGTGCGCTCGTGGCCCTCACCGTCGGTCCAGGTCATGGACCGACCGGCGGAGCGGGCCGAGGCGAAGAGGCGCAGCTCGCCGACCGGCACCTTCCGCTCGGTGAGGAGGCGCAGCATGACGGTGCCGACCTGTCCGGTGGCGCCGACGACGGCGATGGTCGGGCGGGCGGCGCTCATCGGCCGGTCCCGCCGTAGACCACGGCCTCGCCCTCGTCGCTGTCGAGCTCGAAGGCGGTGTGGATGGCCTGGACGGAGGCCTCCACCTGGGGTGCCTCGACCACGACGGAGATGCGGGACTCCGAGGTGGTGAACATGTGCACGGTGATGCCCTGGTCGGCCAGCGCCTTCAGGAGGCGGGCCGGCACCTCCGGGTTCGAGCGGACGCCGTGTCCGCTCACCGAGACCTTGCCGACGGTCTCCGTGACGGAGACGTCGGTGAATCCCAGCGCCTCCTGCTGGGTGAGCAGCACCTCGCGGGCGCGCTGCGCGTCGGCGGCCGGCAGGGCGAAGGAGAAGTCGATGAGCCCGTTCTCGCGGGCGGTGTGGGTCTGACCGAGCATGTCGATCACCGACACCTCGCCGGACAGCACCGCGAAGATCTGGGCGGCACGACCGGGGACGTCGGGCACGTTGACGATCGTCAACATCGCCTGGTCGTGGGTGTGGGCAACTCCCTCGATGAGGGGATCCTCCATCTGGGCCTCCTGGGGGGTGAGGTGGTCGGTGGGCACGTGGTCACGGCTGGTGGTGACCCAGGTGCCGGGCTTGTCGGAGAAGCTCGAGCGCACGTGGAGCGGGACCCCGTGGCGGCGGGCGAACTCGACCGCGCGCAGGTGCAGGATCTTCGCGCCGTGGGCGGAGAGCTCCAGGGCGTCGTCATAGCGCAGCCACGGAATGCGCCGGGCGGTGGGGACCACGCGGGGGTCGGCGGTGAACATCCCGTCGACATCGGAGTAGATCTCGCAGACGTCGGCCTCGAGGGCGGCGGCCAGGGCGACGGCGGTCGTGTCGGAGCCGCCGCGGCCCAGGGTGGTGGTCTCCTCGGCGTCGGTCCATCCCTGGAAGCCGGCGACGATGGGGATCTCCCCGGCGTCGAGCGTGGCCCGCAGCCGGGTGGGGTCGACCTGCGTGATGCGGGCCGCCCCGAAGGTGGCGGTGGTCCGCAGGCCGGCCTGCATCCCGGTCAGGGAGAGGGCGCCGACGCCCTCGCGCTGGAGCGCCATCGCCAGGAGCGACATCGAGATGCGCTCACCGGCGGTCAGGAGCATGTCGAGCTCCCGGGCGGAGGGGGTGTCGGTGACGGCTGCGGCGAGGTCGAGCAGCTCGTCGGTGGTGTCTCCCATGGCAGAGACCACGACGACGACGTCGTGACCCTGCCGGCGGGAGTTGGCAACGCGGGCGGCGGCTCGGTGGATGGCGGCGGCATCCGACACCGAGGAGCCGCCGAACTTCTGGACGATCAGCGACATGCGATCTCCGGGGGTCGTGGGCAGGAGCGGCTTCGACCATAACGAAGCGTCATGGAGATGTCACGTGGAGGGCTCGCCGCATTTGGTGTGATAACCGCGGGCGCGATGCATGTGCCGAGGGCAGCGGACGACCTCTGGGGGCGTCCGCGTCCGGTGCCCGTGGGGTCGCCGTGCCGGCACCAGTAGGCTGGAGTCACCAACAGCGCAAGGAGGCGTCATGGGCCAGACCCCCATTCCCGAGAACAGCGTCGTCGTGGGTGTGGACGGCACGGAGCGAGACCGGGAGGTGGTCCGCTGGGCCGCCGGAGCCGCCCTGCGCCGCGGGGTGGGCCTCCATGCCATCTTCGCCCAGGAGGCCATGGCCACCGCCTACGCCCCGCTCGGTCTCGGCCTGGATGCCCCGCTCGTCACCCAGGCCGGTGAGGAGGTCGACGAGGGTGCCCCGGTGCGCGAGTCGGTGGAGGAGATCCTCGCTGAGCTCCCCGAGGCCCCGCCGCTCACCTTCTCCGCCCCCTGGGGCACCGGCAGCCAGACGCTGCTCGAGGCCGACGGCGTGGCGCAGATGATCGTCGTGGGCACCGCCCGCAAGCACGGCCTCACCCGCTTCCTGCTGGGCTCCACCTCGCTCACGGTGGCGATGCACGCGAGCTGCCCCGTCGTCGTCGTGGGGCCCGACGGCGTCCCCGAGTCGCAGGGCCGTCTCGTGGTCGGTGTCGACGGCAGCCGGGACAGCTCCAAGGCGCTGCACTTCGCGATGGACGCGGCCTCCCGCTGGGGGCACAAGGTCGTCGCCCTGGCCACCTGGAACATGGCGGTCGTCGACGGCTACGTCGTCACCGAGCCGGAGTCCGAGGAGTGGAAGCGCACCGTGGCCGACATGGAGGCGCGGGTCGCCGAGGTCGTCGAGGAGGTGCGCTCCGGGGACGAGCGGATCCGGGAGGTCGAGGTCGAGATCGACGTCCAGCACGGTCGCCCGCTGACTGCCCTGGTGGCAGCCTCGCAGACCGCCGACCTGGTGATCGTCGGCTCCCGCGGTCGCGGAGGTGTCCGGGGGGCCCTGCTCGGCTCGGTGAGTCAGGGCGTGCTGGCCGAGGCGCACTGCCCGGTGGCGGTCATCACCCACTGACCGCCGGCACCATGCAGGAGGCCCGCCCCGGGAACGGGGCGGGCCTCCTGCACCCGGGGCTCAGGCCCCCAGCCGCTCGGCGAACCAGTCGGCCAGCGGCCTCCACGTGGTACGCAGCGCGGCGTCCTGCTCCCGCACCCGGGCCGCGGCGGCGACCACGTCGATGCCGTCCTCCCGCACCTGCTCGCTGCTGGGCTTGTTGACCGTCCAGGAGTCGAAGATCTCCGGGGTGACCTCCGGGTGGCCCTGGATGCCCAGCCCGTGCTCGCCGTGCAGGGCGGCCTGGACGCTGCCGTCGGGGGAGGTGGCCACCACCTGCAGGGTGGCCGGGGGCTCGGTCACCACGTCGTTGTTCCACATCACCAGCTCACCGCCGGCCGCCGGGGCCAGGCCCGGGTGCTGCTGCCCGGCCTCGGTGAGTGTCACCGGGGTGACACCGGTGGCGTGACCGGCAGGGTTCGGGGCGACCCGGCCACCGTGGGCGACGGCCATGAGCTGGTGCCCCAGGCAGATGCCCAGCTGCGGCAGACCGCGCTCCTCGGCGCGGCGGATCAACGCCTTGGTGGGGGTGAGCCAGGGGTGCGTCGCGTCGTCGTGGGCGCCCATCTCCCCGCCGAGCACGAGGAGGCCGGCGGCGGCGTCCAGGCGCTCCTCGATGTCGGCGGGCCACTCCTCCCAGGCGCGGACCAGGTCGAGCTCCACGCCGCGGGCGGCCAGGTGCTCGCCGAGCCAGCCGGGCGGGCCCTCGGTCTCGTGCTGGATGACCAGGAGGGCGGGGCGCTTCGTCATGGGAGAACCCTATAGCCTGCTCAGATGAGCGAGCCCACGCCGTAGGTGAGGCTCATGGCCAGAGCGCCTCCCGCACAGTTGCGCAGCACCGCGGGGCCCACCGGGGAGCCCGACAGGCGCGCGCTCGAGGCACCGGTGACGGCCAGGGCCAGCAGGACGGACACGGCGGTCACCGGCACCCGGATCTCCGCCGGGGTGAGCACGATCGCCAGGAGGGGGAGAAGCGCGCCCAGGGCGAAGGCCACCAGGGAGGCGAGGGCGGCGGACCACGGGTTCGTCTCCTCGCCGGGGGTGAAGCCGAACTCCATCTCCGCATGGGCCGCCAGCGCGTCGTGCTCGGTGAGCTCCCGGGCCACCTGGTCGGCCAGCTCGGGGGAGACGCCACGCTCGCGGTACATCTTCGTGAGCTCGGCCAGCTCGAACTCCGGCATCTCCTCCAGGTGCCGCTCCTCGTCACGGAGCAGCTGGCGCTCGGCGTCCCGCTGCGTGGAGACGGACACGTACTCGCCGGCCGCCATGCTCAGGGCGCCGGAGACCAGACCGGCCAGGCCGGTCATGAGCAGCACCCGGCTGTCGGTGGTGGCGCCGGCCACGCCGACGACGAGGCCGGCGGTGGAGACGATGCCGTCGTTGGCGCCGAGCACGCCGGCGCGCAGCCAGTTCAGCCGGTCGCCGGTGGCGGCGTGGACCTCTCCGTTGGGGTGGACGATCGGTGCAGTCATGCCCGGATGGTGGCAGGGAAGACCGGGGGTGGCAGCCAAGCCAAGGGATACCTGCCCCGGGTACGCCGCAGGGGGTGGTGGGCACGGGCCCACCACCCCCTGCTCCGCGGAGCGCCCCGGCTCAGGGGGTGGGCGTGACCGCCGGTACCTCGTCGGGGCTCCGCGGGGTGATCTCCCCCCGGAAGACCGCCTCGACGTGGTGGCAGGCGACGGTGTGCTCGGCCGAGACGCCGGGGAGGTCCACGGTCCGGGGCTCGGGGCGCTCGGTGCTGCACCGGTCCTTCTGCACGAAGGGGCAGCGGGTCCGGAAGCGGCAGCCGCTCGGCGGGTTCGCCGGGGAGGGCAGGTCACCGGCCAGGAGCAGCTGCTCCCGCTCGTCCTCGGCCACCGGGTCCGGCACTGGGACGGCGGACATGAGCGCCCGGGTGTAGGGGTGCAGCGGAGCGTCGTAGAGCTCCTCGGCCGGGGCCTCCTCGACCAGACCGCCGAGGTACATCACCCCCACCGTGTCGGAGATGTGGCGGACCACGGCCAGGTCGTGGGCGATCACCAGGTAGGTCAGGTCGTGGTCCCGCTGCACCTTCCGGAGCAGGTTGATGACCTGGGCCTGCACGGAGACGTCCAGGGCGGAGACCGGCTCGTCGGCCACCACGAGCTCGGGGTCCAGCGAGAGCGCGCGGGCGATGCCGATGCGCTGGCGCTGGCCGCCGGAGAACTCGTGCGGGTACTTGGTGAGCGCCTGCGGGGGGAGCCCCACCTCGTGGAGCAGGTCCTTGAGGCGCTGGCGGGCCGCCTCGCGGTCCTTCGTGAGGCCGTGGGCGGACATGCCCTCCATGAGCAGGGACTCGACGGTCTGCCGAGGGTCCAGCGAGCCCATCGGGTCCTGGAAGACCATCTGCATGTGGCGGCGCTGCTTCCGGAGCGCCTCACCCTGGTACTCGGTGAGGTCCTTGCCGTCGAAGCGCACGGCCCCGTCGGTGACCTCCTCCAGGCGCAGCAGGGCCCGGCCGAAGGTCGACTTGCCGCAGCCGGACTCGCCGACCAGGCCGTAGGTCTCCCCGCGGCGGATGCGCAGGCTCATGCCGTCGACAGCCTTCACGTGGCCCACCGTGCGGTCGAAGACGACCCCCCGCTTGATGGGGAAGTGAACCTTCAGGTCGTCGACCTCCACCAGGTAGTCGTCACCCTCCCGGCGGGGACGGGGGCCCTGCTCGGGCCGCAGGGTGCTCTCGGGCAGCTTCGTGCTCATCGCGACTCCTCGACGGGATTGTGGCAGCGCAGCGTCCGGTCGTCGGCGACGCGCGGGTCGTCGACGAGCTCGGGGGAGGCGGCGGTGCACCGCTCGATCGGCTGGGAACAGCGCGGGGCGAAGGCACAGGCGTCCGCCCAGGGCAGGTTGTCCTGCACCGAGCCCGGCACCGGTGTCAGCTCGGCGCCCCGGTCTCCGTCGAGGCTGGGGATCGAGCCGAGCAGGCCGTTCGTGTACGGGTGGCGCGGGTGGGCGAAGAGCGGGTGGCGCTCGCCGCGCTCCACGATCCGCCCGCCGTAGAGGACGTTCACCTCGTCGCACAGCCCGGCCACCACGCCCATGTCGTGGGTGATCATGATGAGCGCGGTGTCGGACTCCTGCACGAGCTCCTTGAGCAGCTGCAGGATCTGTGCCTGGATCGTCACGTCCAGGGCGGTGGTCGGCTCGTCGGCGATGAGCAGGCGCGGCTCGCAGGCCAGGGCCATCGCGATGAGCGCCCGCTGGCGCATGCCGCCGGAGAGCTGGTGCGGGTACTCCTTGAGGCGCCGGTCCGGGTCGGGGATGCCGACGCGGTGGAGCATCTCGCGGGCGTAGCCCGTGGCCGCGGCCCGCTTCATGCCCTTGTGGCGCTGCACCACCTCGGCGACCTGCAGGCCGATCGGCACCACCGGGTTCAGCGAGCTCAGCGGGTCCTGGAAAATCATGCCCAGGTCCCGGCCGCGACGGTCCCGCAGCTCCCGGTCCGAGAGGCCGAGCAGGTCGGTGCCCTCGAACAGGGCGCGGCCACCGACCCGTACCCCACGCCGGGGCAGCAGGCCCATGATGGCCAGCGAGGTGACGGACTTGCCGCACCCGGACTCACCGACGAGGCCGACCGTCTGGCCGGGCTCGACGGAGAAGGAGACGCCGTCGACGGCCCTGAACGGCTCGGCCCCGCGGCGCTGGAAGGTGATGGAGAGGTCCTCCACCTGCAGGAGCGGCTCGCGCCGGGTGCGGGCGGTGTGCGCGGGCGTCGCCGTGCGGGCGGGCTCGATCGGGTCGGTGGGCTCAGCGGACGTCAGGGGGGTGCTCATGGACGTCACCTCCGGCTCTTCGGGTCGAGGGCCTCGCGCAGCGCCTCGCCCATCAGCGTGAAGCCGAGGGCGACGACGATGATGC
Source organism: Kytococcus aerolatus (assembly GCF_900187395.1). GTDB lineage: Bacteria > Actinomycetota > Actinomycetes > Actinomycetales > Dermatophilaceae > Kytococcus > Kytococcus aerolatus. The sequence continues at coordinate 686,763 of NZ_FYEZ01000001.1, read as the reverse complement.
ACAGGGCCGGGTAGATGGCCAGGTGGGGGTAGGAGTCGATGTGCTTCTGGGCCTCGCCGAGCATCTGGCCCCACTCCGGGCGGCGGGTGTCCGCGCTGCCGATTCCGAGGAAGCTCAGCGCGGCGGCGTCGATGATCGAGGTGGCGATGACCAGCGTGGACTGGACGATCACCGGGCCCATCGCGTTGGGCAGCATGTGCCGGAAGACGATCGGTCCGAACTTCACCCCCGCGGCACGGGCGGCCACGATGTGGTCGCTGTCGCGCTGGGCGAGCATCGAGCCGCGCAGGAGGCGGGCGAAGATCGGCACCTGGACGATCGCGATCGCCATGATGACCGTCCGGAGCGTCGGCTCGGAGAAGAGGGCCGCGATGGAGAAAGCCATGAGCAGCGACGGGATGGAGAGCATCACGTCCACGATGCGCATGACCACCGCGTCCACCCAGCCACCGAAGGCGCCGGCGAGGGTGCCCAGGAGGACACCGCCGACGAGGCCGCCGAGGGTGGCGAGCACGCCGACCATGAGGGTCTGCTGCGAGCCCACCAGGAGGCGGGAGAGCAGGTCGCGCCCGCTCTGGGCGTCACCACCGAGCGGGTGCCCGGGCTGCGGCTCGGGGACCGGGGTGCTGGGGGTGACCTGGTCCAGGAGCATGCCGCTGGTCGGGTCGTGCGGGGCGATCCACGGGGAGATGATCGCGAGGACCACGAAGGCCACCACGATCGCCAGGCCGACGAGGAAGGCGACGTCGGTGCGCAGCCGCTTCCAGGCGCCGGCCCAGAGGGACTCGCCGCGGGTGTCGTCGAGACCGCCGGCCTCCCGGACCGGGGGCACCGGGGGAGTGGTCGTCATCTGGGTCATGTCGTTCACCTCGTCCGGACGCGCGGGTCGACGACCGCGTAGAGGATGTCAACCACCAGGTTGACCAGGACGTAGATGCTGGCCGCCGCCATGATGAGCAGCTGCAGCATCGCGTAGTCACGCTGCGTGAAGGCCTCCGCCAGGGCGTTGCCGACCCCGGCGATGGAGAAGACCTTCTCGGTGAGCACGGCGCCGGCGAGCAGCGCACCGACCTGTAGGCCGATCACGGTGATCACCGGGATGAGCGCGTTGCGCAGGACGTGCCGGCCGCGGATCGTGCGTGCGGCCAGGCCCTTCGACTGGGCGGTGCGCACGTAGTCCTCGTCGAGGACGTCCAGCACCGAGGCGCGGGTGATGCGGAAGATCACCGCGAACGGGATGGAGGCCAGGGCCAGGGCCGGCAGGACGAGGTGCTTCAGCGCGTCCCACGCGGCGTCCCACTCCTGGGTCATGATCCCGTCGAGCACGAAGAAGTTCGTGATGTGGGTGGCGTCGATCGAGGCGTCCTGGCGCCCCGAGACCGGGAGCCACCCCAGCTCGAGGGCGAAGATCCAGCGCAGCACGTAGGCCAGGAAGAAGACCGGCACGGCCACGCCCACCAGGGAGCTCATGACCGAGAGGTTGTCGAACCACCCACCGCGGCGCCGGGCCGCCAGGTAGCCCAGCGGGACGCCGGCCACGACGGCCAGCGTGATCGCCAGCGCGGACAGCTCGATGGTCGCGGGCAGGCGCTCGACGAAGATCTGGGTGACGGGGGTGCCCGGCTGGATGCCGGTGCTCACCCCGAAGTCGCCGCTCGCGGCGCGCTGGACGAACGCGACGTACTGCATGGGCAGCGGCTGGTCGAGACCCAGCTGCTCCTCCAGGGCCTTGCGGGTGGCCGGCGTGGCGCGGTCGCCCAGCAGGGCGGAGACGGGGCCACCCGGCAGGGAGCGCAGCCAGAAGAAGAGCAGCAGGCTCAGGGCCAGCAGCACGAGCACCATCTGGAGCAGACGGCGCACGATGAAGCGGATCACGGGGTCACTCCTCGGGGTTCGGAGGGGCACGGCGGCAGGGCAGGGGGTGCTGCGCGCAGTGCAAGGGGGCCGGGGCCGTGCCTGGTGCACTGCCCCGGCCCCCGGCGTCGGGTCACTCCTTGATGGAGACCGTGGCGAAGGTCTCGGCCGTCAGCGGCGAGGCCACGAGGCCCTCGACGTTGTCGGCCACCACGATCGCGGGCGGCGAGTGGGTGAGCGGGACGGCCGGCAGGTAGTCCTCGACGAGCTCCTTGTTGAGCTTCTGGTAGGCCTTCTCGCGCTCCTTCTCGTCGACGGTGCCGTCGGCCGCCTGAAGGTCCTGGGCCAGCTCCTCGCCCCACTCGTACTCACCGGTGGCGAACCGGTTGTCGGTGGTGCCGAAGAAGGTGCCGATGAAGTTGTCGGCCGAGTCGTAGTCGCCGGTCCAGCCGAGGAGGTAGGCCTGGGCCTTGCCGGTGTCGACGCCGTCGAGGTAGCCACCGTTCCAGGGCTTCGAGCTGGCCTTGACCGTGATGCCGACGGCCTCGAGGTCGGTGCGGATCGCCTCGAAGATCTTCTCCGGGTTGGGCATGTACGGGCGGGAGACCTCGGCCGGCCACCACACCTCGAGCTCCAGGTTCTCCGCCCCGGCCTCCTTGAGCAGCTGCTTGGCCTGCTCGGGGTCGTGGGGGATCGGGTCGATGCCCTTGTCGTAGCCGCTCACCGCCTCCGGCATGAACTGGCTGGCGACGCTGGAGCCCTCGGGCATCTGGGTCTTGACCAGCTGCTCCTTGTTGATCGCCATCGCGATGGCCTTGCGGACCTCGAGCTTCTTGAGGTCCGGGTTCTCGGTGGCGTTCAGACCCAGGTAGAGGACGTTGAAGGGGTCGCGGATCAAGACCTGGTTGCCGTCGGCCTTGAGGGCCTCCCAGTCGATCGGGTTCGGCAGGTCGTAGCCCTGGATGGAGCCTGCCTTGAGCTCCTGCTTGCGGGTCGACTCGTCGGGGATCACCTTGAAGATCAGCTCGTCGAGCTTGGCCTTCTCGCCGTGGTAGTCCTCGTTGCGCTTCAGGGTGATCGACTTGTTGGCCTTGTCGTAGCCCTCGAAGGTGAACGGACCGGTACCGGTCGGGTGCTTCGTGGCGTACTCGGGGTAGGCGAAGCCCTCGCCCTGGGCCTTCACGTCGTTCGCCTTGTACTCGTCCATCGCGGTCGGGGACTGCATGGACATGGCGTCGAGGGTCAGCATCGCCGGGAACTTCGAGGTGGCGCGGGTGATCTTCAGGACCACCTCGTGCTCGCCCTTGGTCTCGCAGCCCTCGTAGAGGGACTCGGCCTTGCCGTCGGCGAAGCCGCCCATGGTGTCCTGCCAGTAGGCGGAGACCGAGGGGCTCTGTCCGGCACCCTCCTGGGTGGACATGCGCTCGAAGTTCTTGCACACGGCCTCGGCGTTGAAGGGGGTGCCGTCGTGGAACTCAACGCCCTCCTTGAGGGTGAAGGTCCACTCGGTGCCCTCCTCGTCGGACTCCCACTCGGTGGCCAGCCCGGGGCCGACCTCGGCGGTGCCCGGCTTCACCTCGAGAAGGCCCTCGAAGACCTGGCGGGTGACGCGGAAGGTCTCGCCGTCGGTGGCGTAGAAGGGGTCGAAGAGCTTCGGATCGCCAGCGGCGCCGAAGGTCATGGTGCCCCCGGAGGCCTGCTCACCCCCACCGCCGGAGCCGGAGCCGCCGCCCTCCTCGCGCTGCGACTCCGCGCAGGCGGTCAGGGTCATGGCGGCGACGCAGAAGCTGGCGGCGAGGGCCGCCCTGCGGGACGTGGTCATGGATTCTCCTCACGGTGGCGCGGCGGGGAACCGTCACGCGGCTGGGGTCTGGTGACCGGGTGTAGTCGACAGTAGGGAGGGGGCGGGGGGTTGTCAGCACCTGTGGTGCGCCGGAGAGGAGGTTGTCACCCAATCGTGATCTGTGTCCCATCTGGGCGAATCCCTCCGCTGATCGGCCGTCCGGGACCCGCCGCGGTCGGTGGGATCGGCTCGGGTGCGGGATACTGGCGGACATGACGCTCACCCACCGCGCTGACCGGCGCAATGTCGCCATCGTCGCCCACGTCGACCACGGCAAGACCACACTCGTCGACTCGATGCTCCACCAGTCGGGGGTGTTCGGCGACCACGAGAAGGTCGACGAGCGCTCCATGGACTCCGGTGATCTCGAGCGCGAGAAGGGGATCACCATCCTCGCGAAGAACACCGCGGTGCACTACCGCGGCCCGGCGGCCCAGGAGATCGAGGGCGTCGGTCCGGACGGCGTCGTCATCAACATCATCGACACCCCCGGACACGCCGACTTCGGTGGCGAGGTCGAGCGCGGCCTCTCCATGGTGGACGGCGTGGTGCTGCTCGTGGACGCCTCCGAGGGGCCGCTGCCGCAGACCCGCTTCGTGCTCCGCAAGGCCCTCGAGGCGCAGATGCCGGTCATCCTCGTCATCAACAAGGTGGACCGCCCCGACGCCCGCTGCGCCGCGGTCATCGACGAGGTCTACGAGCTCTTCATGGACCTCGGCGCCGAGGAGGAGCAGATCGACTTCCCGATCGTGTACGCCTCCGGCAAGGCCGGCCGGGCCTCCCTCGAGGCCCCCGGTGACGGTGCCCTGCCGGACAGCCCCGACCTGGAGCCGCTCTTCCGGACCATCCTGCAGACCGTGCCGGCCCCGGTGTACGACGACGAGGCCCCGCTGCAGGCGCACGTCACCAATCTCGACTCGTCGAGCTTCCTCGGCCGTCTCGCCTTGCTGCGCATCAAGAACGGGGAGCTCCGCAAGGGGCAGACCGTGGCGTGGATGAAGCGCGACGGCAGCGTCTCGAATGTGCGCCTCTCCGAGCTCCTGGTCACCGAGGGCCTGGAGCGCAAGCCGTCCGAGTCCGCCGGCCCGGGCGACATCGTGGCCGTCGCCGGCATCGCCGAGGTGATGATCGGCGAGACCCTCGCCGACCCGGAGAACCCGGTCGCTCTGCCGCTCATCCACGTCGACGAACCGGCCATCTCGATGACCATCGGCACCAACACCTCCCCGCTGGCCGGCAAGGTCAAGGGCAGCAAGGTGACCGCGCGCCTGGTCAAGGAGCGCCTGGAGTCCGAGCTGGTCGGCAACGTCTCGCTGAAGGTCCTGCCCACCGAGCGCCCGGACGCCTGGGAGGTCCAGGGGCGTGGCGAGCTGGCGCTGGCCATCCTCGTGGAGCAGATGCGCCGGGAGGGCTTCGAGCTGACCGTCGGCAAGCCGCAGGTGGTCACCCGAGAGATCGACGGCAAGGTTCACGAGCCGGTCGAGGCCCTGACGATCGACGCCCCCGAGGAGTACCTCGGTGCCATCACCCAGCTCATGGCCAGCCGCAAGGGGCGGATGGAGGAGATGAGCAACCACGGCACCGGGTGGGTGCGCATGGAGTTCCGCGTGCCGAGCCGTGGCCTCATCGGCTTCCGGACCGAGTTCCTCACCGAGACCCGGGGCACCGGCATCGCCAACCACATCTTCGACGGCTACGAGCCGTGGTTCGGCGAGATCCGCACCCGGGTGGCCGGTTCACTGGTGGCCGACCGGGCGGGCTCCGCCACCTCCTACGCCATGTTCAACATCCAGGAGCGCGGGACCCTGTTCATCGCCCCGGGCACCGAGGTGTACGAGGGCATGATCGTCGGTGAGAACTCCCGCGCCGACGACATGGACGTGAACATCACCAAGGAGAAGAAGCTCACGAACGTGCGCTCCGCCGGCGCCGACGTGCTCGAGCGCCTCGCCCCGCCGCGCGCCATGAGTCTCGAGCAGTCGATGGAGTTCTGTCGCGAGGACGAGTGCGTGGAGATCACCTCGGACGCCGTCCGCATCCGCAAGGTGGTCCTCGACGCCACGACGCGCGGCCGTGATGCCCGCCGGGCCAAGAACGCCTGATCCCGCGGCGCACCAGCGCCGCACGCACGACGGAGCCCGGCCCCCGCGGGGGCCGGGCTCCGTCGTGCGTGCGGCGGTCAGGCCGGGGCGATCTCGGCCCCTGCGGCCGGCTGCTCGTCGGCGTCCGTGCGGCGGAAGCCGCGCATGCGCGCCAGGCGGTCGACGATCTGGGCGATGGCGCCGTCACCGGTGACATTGGTGGCGGTGCCGAACGAGTCGATCGCGATGTAGGTGGCGATCATGAGGCCCACCTGCGACTCGTTGAAGCCGAGATTGCTCTCCAGCAGCGCCACGGCGGCCATCACCGCACCACCGGGCACGCCGGGGGCGGCGATCATCATGATGCCCAGCAGGAGGATGAAGCCGATCATCGTGCCGGTGGCCACGTCCTGGCCGCTCAGCAGCATCACGGCGACGGAGAAACAGGTCAGCTTCACCATCGAGCCCGCCAGGTGGATCGTGGCGCAGAGCGGGATGACGAAGGAGGCCACCGGCTCGGAGACCCCGTTCTTCAGGGTCTGCCGCAGGGTCACCGGGATGGTGGCCGCCGAGGAGGAAGTGCCCAGGGCGGTGGCGTAGGCCGGGAGCATGTTCTTCAGCAGCACCAGCGGGTTGCGGCTCGACAGGGCACCGGCCACCCCGAACTGGGCGAGCAGCAGGACGGCGGTCAGCACGAACACCATGAGGACCACCCCGGCGAAGGTGGAGATGACCCGCCACACCTCGCCGCCGGCGGTCATGTTCAGGAAGACACCGAGGATGTACACCGGCAGCAGGGGGATGATGATGCCGCTGATGACCTTGTTGACGATCTCGCGGAACTCCTCGAAGCCGCGCTGCAGGGTGTCACCCTTCACCAGGGTCATGCCGACACCCAGGGTGAAGGCCAGGAGCAGGGCGGTCATGACGCCGAAGGCCGGGTCCATCTCGATCTCGAACCAGGGGGAGAGCAGCGCGTCCTCCGGGTTGGCGACCTCGGGGGCCCCGCGCCCCTCCAGCAGGCCGGGCAGCACGGCCATGCTCACGCCGAACCCGAGGAGTCCGGCGAGCACCGTGGAGGTGTACGCGATGCCCGCGGTGAGGGCCAGCCACTTGCCGGCACCGCGCCCCAGCTCGCCGATGGCGGGGGCGATGAGACCCAGGATGATCAGCGGGATGACGAAGCCGAGGAAGTTGCTGAAGAGGCCGTTGAAGGTCGCCATGGTGCGGGTCAGCCAGTCGGGGGCGACGAGACCGACCAGGATCCCCAGGACGATGGCCAGCAGGACGCGGGGGAGCAGGCCGAGACGGGGGCGGCGTGCGGGAGGGGGCGGGGGTTCCATGGCGAAAGGCTAGGTCACCGGAGAGCCGTGATCAGACCGTCGAGCCCACGTGGGGATCACGATCCGGCATCGATCCGGGGCGGTCAGCGGATGAGGCCGAAGAGCACCCCGCCCACGGCCAGCAGGCCGATCACCAGCAGGAAGACGTTCTGCCAGGAGCGCCGGTAGCGGGCCAGGCCCGGCACCGTGTACACCGCGGCCAGGGGGAGCAGGAAGATCATCGCGGCCATGACGGGACCGGAGAGCTGCTCGATGAGGTCGAGGATGTCCGGGTCCAGGACCGCGGCCCCCCAGGTGAGCAGGAACAGGGCGACCGCCGCACCCCCTCGCAGAGTCCGCTCGCTGATGCGGTGCTTCCGGTCCACGGTGGCCCGTGTCAGGCCGACCAGCCCCTCCGAGGCGCCCAGGTAGTGCCCGAAGTAGGAGGAGACGATCGCGGCGATCGTCACCAGCGGGCCGAGGACGCCGAAGAACCAGTCGCCCTTCTCGTTCGCGAGATAGGAGAGCACCGGCAGGTTCTGGTGCCGCGCCTCGGCGACGCCCTCGGGGCCGAGGGCGAGCACGCACGACCACACGAAGCCCATCGTGAAGAGCACGAGCAGGGCCGCGGAGGTGAAGAGCACCCGGGAGGCCCGCTCGGCGGCCCGGGGGCCGTGCGCCTTCTCCATGGCCAGGGAGAAGGTCGAGACCGCCGCGGAGTGGTTGAACGCGAAGACGAGGACCGGGATGGTCAGCCACACGTTCATGAAGAGGGAGCCCCACCCGGGCCAGGGGCCGGTGCCGGGGAAGTGCCAGTCGGGCACCAGCAGCACCGTGGCGATCGCGAGCATGGCGATGAGCGGGTAGACCACGGCCTGGGCGATCCACAGCATGACCTTCTGGCTGGCGACGACCACCGACATGAGCAGGCCCACGAGGGCCAGGGAGAGCAGCCAGCGGGGGACCGAGTCCCAGCCGAACTGGTGCTCCATCACGCTGCTCACCGCGTTGGTGACGGCCACCCCGTAGATCGGGAGGATCGGGACGAAGCACAGGGCGTAGAGCGCCGTGACGACGAGTCCCCACCCCTCGCCGAAGTACCTCCGGGAGAGGTGCGTGATGTCCTCGTCACCCTCCCCGGCGGTGACGACGCGCGAGAGGGCCCGGTGGCCGAGGAAGGTCATGGGGAAGACCAGCAGGGTGCCCACCAGGAGGGGCCAAAAACCTCCGGCCCCGGCGCTCAGCGGCAGGAAGAGGATGCCGGCGCCCACCGCGGTGCCGAACAGGGTCATCGTCCAGGCGAGATCGCTGCCGGCGGGCTGGCCGGACTCGTCGTGGCGGAGCAGGGTGGCACCGCTCGGTCTCGTGCGATGACGCACGGGCATGGGGGAGGCCTCCGGTGGGTGGGGGTCAGAGCACCCCGCACCTTAACCGTCGGACCTCCGTGGGGGGCGGAGGGGACCGGGGTCAGTCGCCGATGGCGTCCTTGGCCCGCTTGACGATGTTCGGGTCGGCCTGACCGACGATGCCCTCGTCCTTTCCCTCGTAGTCGAACTGGCTGAGGAAGTAGCGCAGGGCGTTGATGCGTCCACGCTTCTTGTCGTTCGACTTCACCGTGATCCAGGGGGCCCAGTCGGTGTCGGTGCGGGCGAACATGGCCTCCTTGGCGGCCGTGTAGTCCTCCCACTTGTCGAGCGAGGCGAGATCCATCGGGGAGAGCTTCCAGCGGCGGACCGGGTCGATCTGCCGGATGGCGAAGCGGGTGCGCTGCTCCATCTGCGTCACGGAGAACCAGAACTTCGTGAGCGTGATGCCCGAGTCGGTGAGCATCTTCTCGAGCTGGGGCGCCTGCTCCATGAACTGCTCGTACTGGGCCTTGGTGGAGAAGCCCATCACCCGCTCGACCCCGGCGCGGTTGTACCAGGAGCGGTCGAAGAAGACGATCTCACCGGCGGTCGGGAGGTGCCGAATGTAGCGCTGGAAGTACCACTGCCCCTGCTCCCGGTCGCTCGGCTTGTTCAGGGCCACCACCCGGGCGAAGCGCGGGTTGAGGTGCTCCATGAAGCGCTTGATGGTGCCGCCCTTGCCCGCGGCGTCGCGACCCTCGAAGACCAGGACGTGGCGGGAGCCGGTCTTGAGGGCGTGGTTCTGGAACTTGATGAGCTCGACCTGGAGCAGGTACTTCTCGACGTCGTACTCCTCGCGGGTCATCCGCTCGGAGTACGGGTAGTTCTCCATCCACGTCGTGACGGCGTTGCCACCCGGGTCGATGAGATCCGGGTCGGACCCCTGGTCGTCCCGGACCGTGTAGCCCTCGGCGGACAGGCGGTCGATGTACTCGCGCAACTCCATCTGCATGGTGGCGAAGATAACTGCCCCAGGTGTCCGGCGCATGAACACCCGGCGCCTACGGTGGCCCCATGAGCTCCCCGGACCCCCGCGACCTGCCGGTGCTGGCGCTGCACGCCCACCCCGACGACGAGTCCCTGTGGACCGGTGTGGCACTGGCCACGCTCGCGGAGCGGGGGCACCCCGTGCACGTGCTGACCTTCACCCTGGGGGACCACGGGGAGGTCATCCCGGCGGGGCTCCAACACCTGGAGGGGGCCGAGGGCGGGGCCGCGCTCGCCGCGCACCGTCGGCACGAGCTCGCCGCCGCCTGCGCGGCCCTGGGGGTGCAGCACCGGGTCGTGGGCGAGGCCCCGGGGGTGCCGGACCCCGGGGCGGTGCGGTGGCTGGACTCCGGCATGGTCGGCAGCCCGCAGGCAGAACACCCACGGGCCCTGGCTGGGGCCCCGGTGGACGAGCTGGCCGCCGAGGTGGCCGCTGAGATCGAGCGGGTGGGGGCCGGCATCGTCCTGACCTACGACGAGCACGGCGGGTACGGGCACCCGGACCACGTGGCGGTCCACCGCGCCGCCACCACGGCCGTCCGCCGGCTGCCGCAGGACCGTCGGCCCGAGCTGTACGCCGCCGTCACGCCGCGCTCGTGGGCGGTCGCGGACCGCCGGTGGGTGCAGGAGCACGTGGAGCCGGTGGCCCCCTCGGGGGAGTTCCACGGGCGCCCCACCGCGGGTGTCCTGGTCCCGGACGTCGAGGGGGCGGGCGAGCCCTACCCGCCCTCGGTGCGGGATGACGAGGTGGTGACCCACGAGATCCACGCCACCGCGGGCTCGGCGGCGGCGGTCGACGCGGCGCGCTCGGCCCACGCCACCCAGGTGCTCGTGCACGACGGCTGGTGGCAGCTGTCGAATCTCGTGGCCCAGCGCACCAGCGGGCGGGAGGGGTACTCCCGCATCGACCCCGTCAGCGGTCGGGTGATCGCGGGGGACAGCGACCTGCGGGCCCCGCTGGCCGGGCCCATGGCCCCGGTCGACGACATGCGGGCCGCGATGGGGGAGCTGGCGGCCGGGGTGTGCGTCCTGAGCACCCGGGCCGGGGGGCAGGTCCAGGCGATGACGGCCAGTGCCGTGGTCTCCCTCTCCCTGTACCCGGTGCTGCTGGGGGTCGTGGTGGGCACGATGTCCCGCTGGGCGGAGGCCGTCGAGGAGTCGGGGGTGTTCGCGGTGTCGGTGCTGGCGGACTCCGCCCGGGGCGCGGGCGAGTGGCTGGCCACGCCGGGACGCCCGCTGGTGGGGCAGCTGACCCAGGTGCCCACCTATTCTGGATCGGTGACCGGTCTTCCCCTCCTGCAGGAATCCCTCGCGACCCTCGAGTGCCGCCTCGTGCGCTCGGTGCCCGTGGGGGACCACACGCTCTTCGTCGGACTGGTGGAGGAGGCGGCCACGGCGGGCGCCGCCGGTGGCCCGCTGCTCACCCACCGGGGGCGGATGCGGGGGATCGCGTGAGCGGAAGCTCGCCGTCCCGCGGGGGGCGGGGCTGGCTCGCGGGGCTGATCCTGCTGCTGGGTCTCCTCGCGCTGGCGTACCTGGCGCTGGTGCAGGTGGTGGCCGGCGAGACGCCGCGCCGCGCCACCGTCGGCGGGGTGGACGTGTCCGGCCTGTCTCGCGAGGCCGCGGTGGAGCGTTTGGAGAGGGCGGCCGAGGAGCAGCTCGCCGAGCCGGTCGAGCTGGTCGTCGACGGACGGGTGGAGCGGATCCCTGCCTCCGAGCTCGGTCTCGGGTTGGAGGCCGAGGAGAGCCTCGAGGGGCTCATCGGGCGCACCTGGGACCCCCGTGACCTCCAGCAGCGGACGACCCGCTCGGTGGAGCGTGGGTGGGTGCGCTCGGTGGACGACGAGCGCCTGCGCCGCGCCGTGGGCACCCTCGCGGAGGACACCGAGGTGGAGGCCGCCCCGGCGCGTGTCGGGCTGCAGGGCACGCAGGTCCGCGTCGAGGAGGGCACCTCCGGGCGGGAGTTCGACCGTGGGGCGACGGTCCGGGCGGTTCGCGAGGCCTGGCTGGACGGCGAGCCGCGCGTCCGGGCCGAGGTCAGGACGGTGGAGCCCCCGGTGCGGGCGCAGGAACTGCGGGACTTCGTGGAGGGGACGCTCGAGCCCGCCCTGGCCGAGCCGGTGACCCTCGTGGCCACCCCGAGGGCGGCCGACGGCCGGGAGGTGGACGGGCTGCCGCGGCCGCGCGAGGTGGAGCTCCCGCCCCGTGAGCTGGCCCGGATGCTGAGCGTGGACGGGGAGCCGGGGCGGCCGTCGCTGTCCGTCGACGCCGCTGCCTGGGTCGAGGACCTTCCCGGGAGCAGTCCGCTGGCCACTGCTCGGGCGCGGGACGCCTCGGTGGAGCTCACGGACACCGCCGCCCGGATCGTCCCCGCGCGCCCCGCTCGCTCGGTGGCGGTGGGCGACGTCGAGTCCGCGGTGGAACGCGCGCTGCGCGCCCCCGAGCGTCGGGCCGCGGTGCCGGTGCGCACGACCCCGGCCGAGGAGGAGGGGAAGGACTGGCGGATCGAGCGCATGGCCACCTTCAGCACCGTTCTCCCCGGCGGTGAGGAGAACGCCGGGCGCACCCACAACATCCGGACCCTCGCCAAGGCCCTCGACGGGTACGTCGTCGACCCCGGCGAGCAGTTCAGCCTGCTGGAGGTGATGGGCTCGCCGACGGAGGAGAACGGGTACGAGGAGGCCCACGTCATCAGCGGGGGACGGTTGAAGAACGCCGTCGGTGGGGGGCTCTCCCAGGTCTCGACGGCCGTCTACAACGTGGCCTTCCTGGCCGGGGTGCAGCTCGACGAGCACAAGGCCCACAGCTACTACATCGCCCGCTATCCGGAGGGCCGCGAGGCGACCCTGTGGCACCCGGTGATCGACAACACCTGGACCAACGACACCGAGGCGCCCGTGGTGCTCCGCAGCGAGGTGCGGGGGGACGAGCTCGTCCTCACCCTGTACGGGGAGAAGCGCTACGAGGTGGAGAGCCGGACCGGTGAGCGCCGGGAGGTGGTGGAGCCGCGCCAGTACTTCAGCCGGGCGGAGGACTGCATCAGCCAGCACGGCGTGGAGGGCTTCGACATCACCGTCTCTCGCCACCTGACCCCGGTCGGTGGCTCCGCGGGGGAGAAGCGGGTCGAGCGCACCGAGACGCACTACGACCCGAGTGACGAGGTGTACTGCACCCATCCCGAGGCCCCGGGCTACTCCGGCTCCCAGTGGGCCCCGAGCGACGACTACCGGCCGATCGAGCTGCGGGAGCAGGACCGCCGGGAGGACGAGCGCAGGCGCCGCGAGGCGGAGCTCGCCGAGGTGGAGGCGGACTCCCGTGGTGCCGAGCAGGGCTGAAGGTGGCGGGGCGACTCCCCGTCACCCTGTGCCCTGGTGCTCGGCGCGTAGAATCTTCCCCACCCACCACACCTGCTCAGGAGGACCGGCGTGACCTACGTCATCGCACTGCCCTGTGTCGATCTCAAGGACAAGGCCTGCATCGACGAGTGCCCTGTCGACTGCATCTACGAGGGCGAGCGCTCGCTGTACATCCACCCCGACGAGTGCGTCGACTGCGGTGCCTGCGAGCCGGTGTGCCCGGTGGAGGCCATCTACTACGAGGACGACCTCCCCGACGAGTGGTCCGAGTACTACAAGGCCAATGTCGACTTCTTCGACGACTTGGGCTCCCCGGGCGGCGCGGCCAAGCTGGGCGTGATCCCCAAGGACCACCCGGTCGTCGCGGCGCTGCCGCCGCAGGGTGAGAAGGCCTGAGGGCGCCCTGCGCCCCCGCCGGGCCGTTCTCGGTCCGGCACTCCCGCACGGGCCCGCTGGGGTACCGTGAGAACAGATCCTGACCTCCCGTCGGCCGTCTCCGAGGCCGCGGGAACTGCTGTGTGCCGGCTCGGCCGGCCCGTTGAGAGGACGTCTATGACCGCCGACCAGGCACCCGCCACCTTCACCCACGGTGAGCACACCGTGGAGTTCCCCTTCGTCCCCTCCGTCGAGGGCGACAACGGGTACGACATCTCGGCGCTCCGCAAGGAGACCGGCAACGTGACCCTGGACCCGGGCTTCGTCAACACGGCCTCCTGCTCCTCGGCCATCACCTTCATCAACGGCGACGAGGGGATCCTGCGCTACCGCGGGTACCCGATCGAGCAGCTGGCGGAGAAGTCGAACTTCATGGAGGTCGCCAAGCTCCTCATGGACGGTGAGCTGCCGTCCGCCGAGGAGCTCGAGACCTTCCGTCAGGACGTCCGCGCGCACGCCGAGATGCCCGAGGGCATGAAGGGCTTCTTCAAGTCCTTCCCGGCCGACGCCCACCCGATGCCGGTGCTCTCCTCGGCCATCTCCGCGCTGTGCACCTACGACACCGAGAATCTCGACCCCTTCGACGCCGAGCAGCTGGAGAACGCCTCCCGCCGGCTGATGGGGCAGGTGCCGGTGCTGGCGGCCAACGCCTACCGCAACCGCCAGGGGCTGGCCCCGATGCAGGCCGACACCTCGCTGACGGTGGTCGAGAACTTCCTGCGCATGACCTTCGCCGACGCGGACGGCAGCTACGAGCTCGACGAGCGCATGGCCCGCGCCCTGGACATGCTCTTCATCCTCCACGCGGACCACGAGCAGAACTGCTCCACCTCCACCGTGCGTCTCGTGGGCTCGGCGAACACCAACCTCTACGGCTCCGTCTCCGCCGGTGTGCAGGCCCTCTGGGGTCCGCTGCACGGTGGTGCCAACCAGGCCGTCCTGGAGATGCTGCAGGGCATCCAGGAGAACGGTGGCGACGTCGACGAGTTCGTCCGCAAGGTGAAGAACAAGGAGGACGGCGTCAAGCTGATGGGCTTCGGCCACCGGGTCTACAAGAACTACGACCCGCGCGCCGCCATCGTGAAGACGACCGCCGACGAGATCCTCGAGCACCTGGGCGCCGGCGACGAGCAGCTGGAGATCGCCAAGAAGCTCGAGCAGGTGGCGCTGACCGACGAGTACTTCGTCGAGCGCAAGCTGTACCCGAACGTGGACTTCTACACCGGCCTGATCTACCAGGCGATGGGCTTCCCGACCGACATGTTCACGGTGCTCTTCGCGATCGGCCGTCTCCCGGGCTGGATCGCCCAGTACCGCGAGATGATCAACGACTCCACCACGAAGATCGGCCGGCCGCGGCAGGTCTACACGGGTGCCGCCCAGCGCGACTACCCGACGGCCTGAGGCCGGCAGCGCCCCGCGGGGCGTGACAGGAAGGGGGCCCGACCGTGGCGGTCGGGCCCCCTCCTCGTGCCCGGCGGCGACCGGTCGGGGGCGGGCGTTACCGTGGGCCGGTGATGACGACGCAGCCGATGCCGGGGCCCGACGACCTCCCCGAGGGGGGTGGGGCCGCGACGGACCCGACCCGTGACCAGCCGCAGCCTGAGGGATGGCCCGCCAGATCGGGTCAGGACTACTACAAGGGCCCGGTGCGGCTGCGAGGTCGGCGGGTGCCGGAGGAGACGACCGACGAGCGTCTCCTGCGCAACGACGGGAAGTCGGAATTCGTGCACACCGATCCCTGGCGCGTGATGCGCATCCAGGCCGAGTTCGTCGAGGGCTTCGGTGCCCTGGCCGAGCTCGGGCCCGCCGTGAGCGTCTTCGGCTCCGCCCGGGTGCGGGAGGGCTCGCCGGCCTACACCTACGGCCTGGAGGTGGGCCGCCTCCTCGCCGCGGAGGGCTTCGCCGTGATCACCGGGGGCGGGCCGGGGACCATGGAGGCCGCCAACCGGGGGGCCCAGGAGGCGCGGGGGGACAGCGTCGGCCTCGGCATCGAGCTGCCCTTCGAGACGGGGCTCAACGACTACGTGGACCTGGGGGTGAACTTCCGGTACTTCTTCGTCCGCAAGACGATGTTCGTGAAGTACGCCCGGGGCTTCATCGTCCTGCCCGGCGGCTTCGGGACCCTGGACGAGCTCTTCGAGGCGCTCACCCTCGTGCAGACGGGCAAGGTCTCGCACTTCCCGGTCGTGCTCATGGGGGTGGACTTCTGGTCGCCGCTGCTCGAGTGGATCCGCGGGACCCTCGTCGAGGAGGGGATGATCGCGCCGGGTGATGTCGACCTCGTCCGCCTCACCGACGACCCGCGGGAGGCGGTCCGCCACATCGTCGAGAACCCGGCCCGGGGGGCCCGCGCCCGGCCCGTCGGGTGAACCGGCGGGAAACGTGGCAGGATGCGATGGATGGAGGTCGTTCTCGTCGGGGTCCTGGTCTGTGTCGTGGCGTGGGCCGCGGCCGCGGTGCTGGGGCGTCTGCCGCGGGAGGAGGGGGCGCTCCCACCGGATCCGGGGGCGTCGCCGGCCCTGCACCTGACCGACGAGCCGCTGCGTGGGGAGGACCTCCGGACGGTGGCGCTGCCGACGGCTGTGAGGGGATACCGGATGGCTGAGGTGGACGCGCTGCTGCGCCGCCTCGCCGCGGAGCTCGATGCCCGGCAGGCGGCGGATCCAGGAACGAGCGCACAGGACACAGTCGGTGGGCAGGAGAACCCGCTGCAGAGAGGAACACCGTGAAGTCATTCGAGGTCGAGCGTTTCGCCCAGGCCCCCGTCGAGGCGGTGTGGGCACTGGTGGCCGACTTCACCGGTTCCAGCCCCTACAACCCGTACTCCGTGAGGTCGGCGGACTCCGGGCCGGTCGGGCTGGGTTGGACCTTCGAGTGCAAGACCCCCACGGGTCTCGGCTCCGCCTCCGACCGGCTGAAGGTGACTCGCTGGACCCCGCCCTCCGGTGGTCTGGGGGCCTTCTCGCTGCGGCGGACGGGGGCGAAGGTGTCCGGGTGGTGCGATGTCACCTTCACGCCGCACCCGCGCGGGTGCCGGATCTCCTGGCGCGAGGAGGTCCGCCCGTCCGGTCTGGGGGGCGACGGGGCGCAGGAGCGGGCCGTCACCAAGGCCCTCAAGCGGGCGGTGGCCGAGGCCGAGGCCACGCACCGCGCGCGCTGAGGTCGAGCAGGTGTGAGGGGCACCCCGTCCGGGGTGCCCCTCACACCTGCTCGGGGCGGGTCAGCGGCCGGTGAAGCGGGGCTGCTCCTTGGCGAGGAAGGCGTCGACCGCGTTCCGGTGGTCCTCCGAGGAGCCGGTGCGCTTCATCAGCGTGGCCTCGTGGGCCAGGGCCCCCTGGAGATCGGTTCCCTGGGCGTGGTGGAGGGCGGACTTGATCGCGCCGAAGGCGAGCGTCGGGCCCATCGCGAAGCGGGCGGCCACCGCCTGGACCGCCTCGTCGAGCTCGGCGGCCGGGACGACCGAGCCCACCAGGCCCATGTCCAGGGCCTCCTGGGCGGAGAGACGACCGCCCAGGAGCAGCAGCTCCTTGGCGCGGGCCGTTCCCACGAGGCGGGGGAGGTGCCAGCTGGTGCCGGAGTCGCAGGAGAGGCCGATGCCGGAGAACGCGAAGGTGACCGTGGCCTCGGCGGCCATGATCCGCACGTCGCAGGCCATGGCGAAGGCCACCCCCGCCCCGGCGCAGGCGCCGTTGACGCGGGCGATGACCGGCTTGGGCATCTCCGCGAGCAGGGTGACGATCGGGTTGTAGTGCTCGGTGACGGTCTCCCACGGCGAGCTGTCCTCCAGGAGGGTGACGTGCTCCTTGAGGTCCTGCCCCACGCAGAAGGCGCGGTCCCCGGCGCCGGTCAGCACGACCACACGCACCGCGGGGTCCTCGGCCACGGAGCGCAGGGCCTCCAGCAGCCCCTCCTTGACGGTCCGGTCCAGGGCGTTCATCGCCTCCGGACGGTTGAGGGTGACGGTGGCGACTCCCTGCTCGACGTCCAGCAGGACGGCCTGGGGGGAAGCAGTGTTCACGGTGCGGCTCCTTCTGCGCGATGGGCCTCCAGCCTGCCACGAAAGGCGGCTGCGGAGGAGGGCCTGCACGGACCACCACGGAGGATGGGCGATAATAGGACATGCAGGTGTGCGCACGACCACCCGGCCGCCGATCGGTGCACACCCTGAGATCGGCGTCACGACGAAAGGTAGACCATGGCTGCGATGAAGCCCCGCACCGGTGACGGCCCCCTGGAGATGACCAAGGAGGGTCGTGGACTCGTGCTGCGCATGCCCCTTGAAGGCGGCGGTCGCCTCGTGGTCGAGATGAACGCCGACGAGGCGAAGGACCTGGCGAAGGTCATCACCGACGCCGTCGGTTGATCACATCGACCCCACTGAGCTCCTGATGCCTGTTGCCCGCACGTTCGCGCCGTGAGCACCGAGCAGCTGGCTCTCTCCGCGATGGCGGAGCACTGGCCGCGGCCCCCGCAGGGGGTCGCGGCCGCGGTGGATCGGGCCCGGGACCAGGGGGTCGTCCGCCCGATCGCGGCGGAGGGCTCGCTGCTGCGCCTCGTGGCGCGGGCCCGTGGCGCCCGCGCGGCAGTGACCACGGTGACCCACGGCGGGGTGCTGCCGCTCTGGATCCTGCAGGGCATGCCCACCGACGGGGCACTGACCTGCATCGACGCCGAACCCGCCGCAAGCATGACCCGGACGGCGGCGCTGGGGGCCGGAGTGCCGCAGCACCGGTGGCGGATCATCCCCGGGGAGCCGGCCTCGTCGGTCCTGGGGCGCCTGCGGGACCGGGCCTATGACCTGGTGGTGGTGGACGCCGCGGCCCCGGACCTCCCGGCACAGATCGAGCACGCCGAGCGCCTGACCCGCAGCGAGGGCCTGGTGGTCCTGTGGGGTGTGGGGCTGGACGGGGCGCTGACGGACCCGGTGGACCGCACCCCGGGGACCCAGCGGCTGCGGGACGTCCTGGCGGACTGGCAGGAGCGGGACATCAGCGCGACGATCGTGCCGGTCGGCGCCGGCCTCGCGCTGGCCACCAGTCCCTGAGGTACCGGCGGCCGGGACCGCGTCGGGTGACACGGTCGGGGCGGGTCCGGAGCAGTGCCCGCGGGCTGGCACACTGAGTGCGCGCCGTCATCGGACGGCGTCGTCCACCGGTTGCCCGGACGGGCGCGGTGAGCGAGGAGTGAGGGAGGACGATGGGACCCTTCGGTTACGGCGAGATCCTGCTCATCATCATCGCCCTGTTGGTCTTCATCGGCCCCAGCCGGCTGCCCGAGGCGCTGGAGAACGTGCGCCGCTGGATCCGGCAGGCCCGGGACATGGCGAACCAGGCCAAGGGCGAGCTGCGCGAGCAGGTGGGTGACGACATCGCCGACCTGGACTGGCGCAAGTGGGACCCCCGCCAGTACAACCCGCGCCGGATCGTGCGGGAGGCCCTGCTGGAGGACCTGGACCCCGTCACGGACCTCAAGGGCGATCTCGAGGGGCTGCGCGGGGACGCGCGGGCGGCTGTCGGGCTGGGGGAGTCCGGTCGGGGCGGAGCCACCGCGCTGGGGGCTGCCGGGGGAGGTGCTGCGGCCCTCGGTGCCGGCGCCGCAGCAGCGAGCTCGCGCCCGGAGCGGGCGGCGGTCCCCGCCGGAGCTCCCGCAGCCGCCGGAGGGGCGCTGGCGGGCACCGAGCCCGCCCGGGTCTGGGGCATGGCGCAGCGCTACGACCCGCTGGTGGCCACCCCGTACGACCCCGACGCCACCTGAGGCCGGACCCCCTCGCCACCTGAGCCGGGAAGCCTTCAGCCGAGCGCCCCTGCCCTCCCCGAGCCAGAAGCACTCCACCGCGCTGCAGCAGGGTGGAGTGCGTCTGGCGCGACAGACAAGCAGGGCGGGGAGGGGGTGCGGCAGCAGGGCACCACGAAGGGCCCCTCGTGGTGAGGGGCCCTTCGTGGCAGGTCGGCTCAGGCGGGTGGGGCAGGTCGGCTCAGACGGGGCTGATGCCGAGCTTGCGGCCGGAGAGCCCCCGGCTGCGCTGCGCCAGCCCGGTGGCGATCTCGCGCAGCGCCGCGCCGGCCGGGCTGTCCGGGGCGTCGAGGACCACCGGGCGTCCAGCGTCGGCCCCCTCGCGGAGACGGGTGTCCAGCGGCACCTGGCCGAGCAGCGGCACCTCACCGCCGACGGTGCGGCCCAGGGAGTCCGCGACCACCTGGCCGCCACCGGCGCCGAAGATCTCCTGCCGGGTGCCGTCCGGGAGCTCCAGCCAGGACATGTTCTCGATGACGCCGGCGACCCGCTGCTTGGTCTGCACCGCGATCGCGCCGGCCCGCTCGGCCACCTCGGCGGCGGCCTGCTGCGGGGTGGTGACGACGAGCAGCTCGGAGCCCGGCAGCATCTGCGCCACCGAGATAGCGATGTCACCGGTGCCCGGCGGCAGGTCCAGCAGGAGGATGTCCAGGTCGCCCCAGAACACGTCGGAGAGGAACTGCTGCAGGGCGCGGTGGAGCATCGGGCCGCGCCACACGACCGGCTGGTTGCCGGGCACGAACATGCCGATGGAGATGACCTTCACGTCGTGCGCGACCGGCGGCACGATCATCTCGTCGACCTGGGTCGGCTGGTGCTCGACGCCCAGCATGCGCGGCACGGAGAAGCCGTAGATGTCGGCGTCCACGACCCCGACCTTCAGCCCCTGATCGGCCAGCGCGGCCGCCAGGTTGACGGTGACGGACGACTTGCCGACGCCGCCCTTCCCGGAGGCCACCGCGTAGATGCGGGTCATGTTGTCGGGGCGCTGGAAGGGGATCTCCCGCTCGGCCTGGCCGCCGCGGAGGGTCTGCTTGAGCTGCGCGCGCTGGTCGTCGTCCATGACGCCTAGGTCGACGGTGACGCCGGAGACGCCCTCGACCCCCTGGACGGCGTTGGTCACGTCGCGCTCGATGGTGGACTTCAGCGGGCAGCCGGCGACGGTCAGCAGGACGCGGACGGTGACGTGGCCGGGGTCGGTCTCCGAGAGCTGCACCGTGTCGACCATGCCGAGCTCGGTGATCGGGCGGCGGATCTCAGGGTCCTGCACCGTGCCCAAGGCACGGTGGATGGCTTCGAGGTCAGGAAGGGACATGTCCTCCATCGTACGGGGGCTCCCACACGCTGGCTCCCGCCGACCGCTGCGCCGCGTCCTCCGGCGGCTCCTCCTCCTGGGTGCGGCGGTCACGCTCGTCGAGCTCCTCCAGAAGCTCCTCGAGGAGGTCGCGCAGCTCGGAGCGCACGAAGTCGCGGCTGGCCATCTCCCCGACGCTCAGCCGCAGCGAGGCGACCTCCCGGGTGATGAACTCGGTGTCGGCGAGGTTCCGCTCGTCCCGGGCGCGGTCCTGCTCGATGCTCACGCGGTCGCGGTCGTCCTGCCGATTCTGGGCCAGGAGGATGAGCGGGGCGGCGTAGGAGGCCTGCAGCGACAGGATGAGCGTCAGCAGGGTGTAGTTCAGCGCGCGCGGGTCGAACTGGGCCTCCTCGGGCATGAAGGTGTTCCAGGCCAGCCAGAGACCGCAGAAGAGGGTCATGTAGAGCAGGAACTGCGGCGTGCCCATGAAGCGTGCGAAGGCCTCGCTGGCGCGGCCGAAGGCCTCGGAGTCGATGTTCGGCCGGGGGATCAGCCGACGCCGGGCCGGCTGCGGCACGGAGAGCTCGCTGCGCTCGGGCGAGCGCTCCCGCTCCCGGGTGCTGCGGGAACGGGTGGACTCGCCGGCCGCCTCCAGCCGACGGGCGCGGCGCTCCCGCAGCTCCCGGAGGCGTGCGGCGCGGTCCTCGGGATCCTGGTCAACGGGCATCGCGCACCTCCTCGGAACCCGGGGGCAGCGGGGCGTCCCGCTGGACGGGCAGGGCATCGGTCAGGGCCTCGGGGGCCTCGCTGAGGTCGGGGGCCTCCTCGTCGCGCTCCTCGCGCCAGTCGTCGGGGAGGATGTGGTCGAGCACGTCGTCGACCGTCACCGCTCCCAGCAGACGCCGGTCCTCGTCGACGACCGGCAGCGAGATCATGTTGTAGTTCGCCATCGAGCGGGTCACCTCGCCGAGGGTGGAGTCGACGTCCAGCGGCTCGATGTCGCTGTCCACGATGGCGCCGATCGACTCGTGCGGGGGCTCGCGGAGCATCCGCTGCAGGTGGACCACGCCGAGGAGCTTGCCGGTGGGCACCTCCAGGGGCGGGCGGCAGACGAAGACCGTGGCGGCCAGGGCCGGGTGGAGCTCCGCCCGGCGGACCATGGCCAGGCCCTCGGCGATCGAGGTGTCGGCCCCGAGGATCACCGGCTCGGTGGTCATCATGCCTCCGGCGCTGTCCTCCCCGTAGGTGAGCAGGGTTCGCAGCGGCTCGGCCTCCTCCGGCTCCATCGCCCCCAGGAGGACCGCGGCGGTGGCGCCGTCGAGCTCGCCGAGCAGGTCGGCGGCGTCGTCGGGCTGCATGGCCTCCAGCACGTCGGCGGCACGGTCGGTGGCCAGGGCCTCGACGATCTCGACGCGCTCCTCCTCCGGCAGCTCCTCGAGGATGTCGGCGAGCTTCTCGTCCGGCAGGGCGTCGGCGACCTCGCGGCGCCGCTTGGCGGTGAGCTCCTGCAGGGCGTCGGCGACGTCGGCCGGCTTGAGCTCCTCGAAGCTCTCCAGCAGCTGCTCGGCCCCCTGGTCGCCCTGCGTCACGTGGAGACCCTGGACGTCGATCGCGTCGACCACGAGGGTCTCCCCGCGGCGCCGCAGGCCGAGCCGGCGCGGGCGCTCGCTGGTCTTGCGGACGAACACCTTGGTGACGTGCCAGTCGCGGTTGCGCTGCTGGTTGATGCCGATGTCCTCGACCGTGGCCTCGAAGGGCTCGTCACCGTCGGAGCGCACGGTGACGCGGCGGTCGAAGAGCTCGGAGTGGACCAGGGCCTCCCGCGGGCGGCGCTCGAAGCGGCGCATGTTGAGCAGGCCGGTGGTGATGACCTGACCGGCGTCGATGCTCGTGATGCGGGTCATGGGGACGAACACGCGGCGGCGTCCCGGCACCTCCAGGACCATGCCGATGACGCGGGTGAGATGGCGCTGGGTGGAGTGCTGGACCACCACGTCGCGCACCTGGCCGACCCGGTCGCCGAGGGGGTCGAAGACCCCGAGGCCGATCAGGTGGGAGACGAAGACGCGGGGAACACTCACACCGCCCAAGGGTAGGGGATGCATCCCGCCCTGCCGGGCCGGCGGACGCCCCGTCCGGGATGTGACCGGGCGGCAGGCAGACTGTCCCCATGAGCACCCCGACTGGCATGCAGAGCGGCACCGGTTTCACCGGGCAGGGAGCGGGCCTGGGCGCCGGTCGTTCCCTGCTGGAGCTGCGCAACCCGCGGCAGGTCGCCGCGTACGACGACTACGCGGACGCGCAGGCCGCGGTGGACCGGTTGAGCGACGAGGGATTCCCCGTGGCGAACCTCTCGATCGTGGGCAGCGAGCTCAAGCAGGTGGAGCGGGTCACCGGGCGTCTCACGTGGGGGCGGGTGCTGCTCGGCGGGCTGCTCAGCGGGCTGTGGCTGGGGCTCTTCGTCGGCCTGGTGATCTCGTTGTTCAGCGAGGACTCGCTGTGGCGGCTGCTGGGCACCACGCTCGTGCTGGGTGCGGGCTTCGGGATGATCTCGGCCGCCATGGGCTACGCCGTCTCGCGGGGGCAGCGCGACTTCACCTCGGTGACGGCCGTGGTGGCCACCAGCTACGAGGTGCTTGCGGAGCACGACCAGGTCGGCCGGGCCCGCGAGATCCTCGGCCTCGGCGCTCCCGCCCCGACCCACCGGGGGCCGCGCCGCACCTACGGGGAGGCGATCGACGCGATGGAGCGGGAGCAGCGCCGGGACTGACGGCCTCAGGCCTGCTTGATGGCCGAGACGTCCAGGTCGAGGGAGACCTTCTCGGAGACCAGGACGCCGCCGGTCTCGAGCGCGGCGTTGAAGGTGATGCCGTAGTCGGAGCGGTCGAGGCTGGTGGAGCCCTCGAAGCCGATGCGCTCGTTGCCGAACGGGTCGGTGGCCGCGCCGGTGTACTCGAAGTCGATGGTCACGGGCTTCGTGGTGCCCTTGAGGGTCAGCTCGCCCGTCACGCGCAGGGTCTCGGCGTCGACGGCGGTGACCTCGGTGGAGCGGAAGCTCAGGGTGGGGAACTGCTCGACCTCGAAGAAGTCGCCGTTGCGCAGGTGCGCGTCGCGGTCGGCGGACCCGGTGTCGATGCTGCTCACCTGGGCGGTGAACTCGATGGCGGCGTCCTGGAGCCCCGGCCCGGTGCTGGCCCGGCCCTCGAAGTCCGTGAAGGAGCCGCGCACCTTGGTCACCATCGCGTGGCGGGTGGTGAAGCCGATGCGGGTGTGGCTCGGGTCGAGGGTGTAGGTGCCGTCGAGCTCGTGAAGGGTGGTCATGCATCCTCCTTGGTTGGTGATACGTCAACTATAAAGAGTTGAAAGGTGACGTGTCAACAATGGGGGCGGGGTGCCGAACGACCATCACCTCCTGCGCAGGGGGCTCACCGGAACAGGTGATGCTCCTGGGCAGGAGGTGATGGTCGTGGGGGAGGGCCCGGGCGACCCCGGCAACCGGGGGTCAGCCCATCAGGCGGGCCACCCAGGCCTCGACGTCGTCCGCGGTGCGCGGCATGAAGCCCGACAGGTTCTCGCAGCCGTCCTCGGTGACGAGCACGTCGTCCTCGATGCGGACGCCGATCCCGCGGAACTCCTCGGGCACCTTGAGGTCGTCGGCCTTGAAGTACAGGCCCGGCTCGACGGTCAGGCACATGCCCGGCAGCAGCTCGGCGCCCATGTACTCCTCGCGGCGGGCCAACGCGCAGTCGTGCACGTCGATGCCCAGGTGGTGGCTCGTGCCGTGCACCATCCAGCGGCGGTGGTACTGGCCCTCCGGGTCCAGGGTGTCCTCCACGGACACGCCCTCGGGCAGCAGGCCCCACTCGTGGAGGTGCTCGGCGATCACCCGGATCGCGGCGGCGTGCACGTCCGAGAACTTGTTGCCCGGCCTCACCGCGGCGATCCCCGCCTCCTGCGCGGCGAACACGGCGTCGTAGACCCTGCGCTGCGTCTCGGAGAAGGTGCCGCTGATGGGCAGGGTGCGGGTGACGTCGGCGGTGTAGAGGCTGTCGAC
The DNA here is from genome assembly GCF_900187395.1 of Kytococcus aerolatus. Taxonomy (GTDB): domain Bacteria; phylum Actinomycetota; class Actinomycetes; order Actinomycetales; family Dermatophilaceae; genus Kytococcus; species Kytococcus aerolatus. The sequence continues at coordinate 662,335 of NZ_FYEZ01000001.1, read as the reverse complement.
CTCCACGCCGGCGTCCAGGAGCAGCAGGTCGCCGCGTCGCAGGTCACCGGTGTTGCGGATCCAGTGCAGCGTGTTCGCGTGGTCGCCGGAGGCCACGATGGAGTCGTAGCCCACCCCGTTGCCCGCGTGGCGCGCGTACAGGCCGAACATGCCCTCCACCCAGCGCTCGCCGCGGCCGCGCTCCACGGCCTCGTCGATCGATGCGATGACGGCGTCGAAGGCCCGGCCGGTGGCGCGGACGGCCTCGCGCATCTGCTCGGCCTCCCACTCGTCCTTCACCAGACGGAGCACGGAGGCGGCGCGGGCCAGCTCCTCGTCGGCCTCGGTCGCGGGGTCCTGGTCGGCGCTCACCGGCTCGTCACCACGGACCCGTCGCACCAGGGCGGCGACCTGCGGGTCGGCATCGGCGATGACGCGCAGGTGCTCGGCGTCCGCGACCAGGTCCTCCTCGAGGCTATCCACGTGGCGGGCGTCCAGGCCCAGCTCGCGGCGGATGTCCTCCTCGACCGGGCGCGGCCCGACCCAGAACTCGCCGTAGCGGGAGTCGGCGAAGAACTCCTCGGAGTCCCGGCCCCCCATCGGGCGGAAGTAGAAGATCGCCTCCGGCTCGGCCTCGGAGCCCTCCTCGGGGGCGCGGATCACCAGGACGGCATCCGGCTCCCGGTCGGCGCCCAGGCCGGTCAGGTGGGCGAAGGCCGAGTGCGGACGGAACACGTAGTCGGTGTCGTTGGAGCGCACCTTGAGACCCCCGGCGGGCACCACGAGGGTCTGGCCGGGGAACTGGGCGGCGAGTGCGCTGCGGCGCGGGGCGGCGTGACGGGCGGCCTCGAGCGGCTGGACGCCCGAGACGTCCCGCTCGGCCCAGTCGGCGGCGATGAATTCGCGGAACGCCGGGGAGTCGGGGCGGCTGCGGTGGTCTGGCTTCTTCTCGGGCTCACTCATCGCTCCAGTCTGTCACGGGGGCCTTCTCCGGGGGCCGCGGGTTGACTTGATTCGCGGGCCTCCCCGGGGTGACAGTTGGCCTCGTGTCCCTCTCTCGCGCACCCCAGAGCCTCGACGAGCTCGCGCACCGGGCCGGGGAGGAACCGACGCCCCTCCCGGTGGAGGAGGCGCCGGCCCCGGGAGAGGTCACGGAACCCTCGGAGCTCGCCGGCCCCGGCTCCGTCCCGGGGGCCGTCCGCGGACCGGCGGACGGGCCGACCACCACCCCGCAGGAGACCGCACCCCGCCGGCGGGTCATCCGGCTCTCGGAGGTGGTGCGTCCGGCGAGCGCGACGCCGCTGGTCCAGTCGGGGGACTCGGATCTCGACGAGCGCCGCGGCCGGCTCATCATCGACCTCGCCCTGCGCACCGGGGAGGCGCTGCTGGCCGCCGGCACCCCGGCCGCGGACGTCGTGGCCACCGTGCTGCGCCTCACCGCGGCCTTCGGGGTGCGGGCCGCCCACGTGGACATCACGTACACCTCGATCACCGTGAGCATCCACCGCGGACTGGGGGAGGACCCCCTCTCGGTGATGCGCATCGTGCGCGCCCGGGTGGCGGACTACCTCGTGGTGGAGCGTCTGGAGACCTTCGTCGACGAGCTGGCCGAGAACCCCGAGGACCTCGCCGGCGCCTCGGCGCGGCTGGAGGAGATCCTCCACGCCCCCCGGGCCTACCGCCCCTGGGTGACGAGCTTCGCCCTGGCGATGATGGGAGCGGCCATCTCCGCCCTGCTCGGGGCCGACATGGTCACCTGGGTGATCACCTTCGTCTCCACCCTGCTCATCGACCAGACCCTCGGCCGGCTGGGCCGCTGGGGTCTGCCGCCCTTCTTCGGGCAGGCGGTGGCCGCGGCCATCCCGACGATGTTCGCGGTGGCCATCTACCTCGTCGAGGAGCACGACCCGCACCTGTGGGGGGTGCCGCTCGATCCGCCGGGCAACCAGGTGCACTCCCTCGTCGTGGCCGCCGGCATCATCGTCCTGCTGGCCGGTCTGGGGGTGGTCGGCACCGCGCAGGACGCCCTGGACGGCTACTACGTGACGGCCGCCGCACGCGCCTTCGAGGTGGTCATGATGACGCTCGGGGTGACGCTCGGGGTGGCCCTGGTGCTCTCCGCGGCGCACCGGGCGGGGGTGCAGATGACGGTGCTCAACCGCCCCTACCTCTCGGACGACCTCGTGACCCTGGTGGGGTCCTCGTTCGTCTTCTGCTTCTTCGCGGCGATCGCCACCTACGCCAGCCTCCGGGCGGCGGCCCTCTCCTCGGTGCTCGGCGCCACGGTCTTCTTCGTCTTCTGGACGCTCGACTTCACCGGGGCGGGCTACGAGATGCGCGTCTTCCTCGCGGTCACCCTCGTCTCGGTGCTGGCCAACTGGCTCGCCTCGCTGGCCCACGTGCCCGCCCTGGCGCTCACCACGGCGATCATCGTCCCCTTCCTGCCCGGCGGGATGGTCTACCGCGGGCTGTTCAAGCTCATGGACAACGACCCGGCCACCTACCTGCTGGGCGTGCAGGACCTGCTGGGGGCCGTGGCCAGCGGGCTGGCGCTGGCCGGGGGCGTGAGCCTCGGGACGTGGGTCGCCCGCACCTCGCGCGGTCTGACCCGCTCGGAGCGCAAGGCCAGCCGCGTGGTGGAGACGTGAGCGGGCGCTGGGACCCGCACGTCCACTCCACCGCCTCCGACGGCACCGACGCCCCGGCCGAGCTCGCGCGTCAGGCCGCCGCGGCGGGGCTGGACGGCATCGTGCTCACCGATCACGACACGACGGCCGGCTGGGCCGAGGCGCGGGCGGCAGGGCAGCGGCACGGGATCGCGGTGCGCTGCGGGATCGAGGTCAGTGCCTGCGTCCCGCGTGCGGGCGAGCGCCCGGTGAGCGTCCACCTGCTGGCCTACGAGCTGGACGGGGACCCGGGCGCAGGGCCGGGGGCCACGGTGCAGGAGCTGCTGGAGGCCACGGTGGGAGGTCGTGCGCGCCGGATGGACCGGATGGCTGAGCTGGTGGCCGCGGACCACGGGGTGGGGGTCGAGGAGGTGTGGGCGCACGTGCCGCCCGGGGCGACCCCCGGGCGCCCCCACGTGGCCGACGCCCTGGTGGCCCTCGGTGCGGTGGCCGACCGGGACGAGGCCTTCGCGACCGTCCTCGGCCCGGGTGGGCGCTACAACCTGCCGCACCCCGTGCCGACGGTCGACGAGGTGATCCCGGCAGTGCGGACCGCCGGTGGGGTCGTGGTGCTGGCCCACCCGTTGGCGGGACGACGGGGGCGGGTCGTGGTGCGCGAGGAGGTCGAGCAGATGGTGGAGCTCGGGCTGGCCGGTCTCGAGGTGCACCACCGGGACCACGACGCGGGCGAGCGGGTGCTGGCGGCGCGGTGGGCGGATGCCTACGAGCTCGTCCCGACGGGGGCGAGCGACTTCCACGGTGACGGCAAGCCGAACCGGTTGGCCGAGAACACCACCGGCGCCGACGAGCTCGAGGAGCTCTGGCGGCGCCGGGGCTGATCCCCTTCCGCAGGCCTCGGGTCAGCCGGCGGAGCCGCCGCGGGTGCGGCGCCGGCGGCGCGGGCGGCGCGCGCCACCCTCGGGGGCCTTCTCCTGCCGGCGTGCGTCGGCGTCACCACCGCGGGAGCGGCCTCCCTCGCTGCGACCGCGGCCCCCGCCGGAGCCACCGCGCGAGCCGGAGCCGCCCCGGCCGCCCTCGCCCCGGCCGGCCGGCTTGAGGTCGCCGGAGTCGTCCAGGCGCTCGGCGTCGAGACCGGCGCGCGTGCGCTGGGCCCGCGGGAGCTCGCCGGTCACGCCCTGCGGGATCTTCAGGTCCGCCGCGAAGTGCGGGGAGGTGGAGTAGGTCTCGGCCGGTTCCGGGGCGCCGAGCTCCAGCGCCTTGTTGATGAGCGCCCAGCGGTGCAGGTCGTCCCAGTCCACGAGGGTCACGGCCACGCCGCTGTGCCCGGCGCGACCGGTGCGGCCGATGCGGTGCAGATAGGTCTTCTCGTCCTCCGGGCACTGGTAGTTCACGACGTGCGTGACCTCCTCCACGTCGATGCCGCGGGCGGCCACGTCGGTGGCCACGAGGACGTCGACCTTGCCGGTGCGGAAGGCCCGTAGCGCCTGCTCCCGGGCGCCCTGGCCGAGGTCGCCGTGGATGGCGCCGGCCGCGAAGCCGCGCTCCACGAGCTGGTCGGCCACCTTCGCCGCGGTGCGCTTGGTGCGGGTGAAGACGATCGTCAGGCCACGGCCCTCGGCCTGCAGGAGGCGGGAGAGCATCTCCACCTTGTCCATGGCGTGCGCGCGGTAGACGAACTGGTCGATGGCGTCGACCGTCGCCCCGGCACCGGGGACCTCCTCCATCGCGCGGATGTGGGTGGGCTGGTTCATGTACCGGCGGGCCATGGCCACCACGGCACCCGGCATGGTGGCGGAGAAGAGCATCGTGTGGCGGCCGGCCGGGGTGAGCGAGAGGAGCTTCTCCACGTCCGGCAGGAAGCCCAGGTCGAGCATCTCGTCGGCCTCGTCGAGGACGACCGTGCGGGCCTGGCCGAGGCGCAGGTGGCCGCGCTCGGCGAGGTCGATGAGGCGACCGGGGGTGCCGACCACGATCTCCACACCCCGCTCGAGGGCCTCGATCTGCGGCTCGTAGGCGCGCCCGCCGTAGACGGTCAGCACGCGCGCACCCAGCGGGGCGGCGATCCGCTCCAGGTCACCGGCCACCTGCACGGCCAGCTCACGGGTCGGTGCCACGGCCAGGGCCTGCGGGGCGCCGGGCATCTCCAGCCCGTTGAAGGCCGGGTCGTCGGGGGTGACGACGTTCTGCACCATCGGCACGCCGAAGCCCAGCGTCTTGCCGGTGCCGGTCTTGGCCTGCCCGATGATGTCCTGCCGGCTCAGGGCCACCGGCAGCGTCATCGCCTGGATGGGGAAGGGGTGGACGATCCCGTGCGCCTCCAGCGCGCTGACGATCTTCGGGTGCACGTCGAAGTCGGCGAAGGTCTTCTCGGTCATGGTTCTCCTGCGGTCGGCCCCGGGCGAGCGGGGTGGGGCGGGCCGATCGGAGAAGGTCTGGGGTGGCGTCCTGCCTCACCCCCGGGCGCCGGGCGCCGCGTCATGGTCGTGCCGACCGGGCACCGTGAACAGCCCCCATCGTACGGGGGTCGGGAGCGGGCCTCAGACGGCGCCGAAGCCCACGCGCCCGCGGTCCTCGCTGCCCAGGTCCACGTAGGCGATGCCGGCGGCCGGGACGAGCACGCGGCGCCCCTGGGAGTCCTGCAGGGCGAGGACGGTGGTGCGACCCTCCAGGGCCTCGGTGACGAGGGCCTCCACCTCGTGGCGGTCCTGCTGGGACTCGAGGGTGACCTCGCGGGCGACGTCGCGGATGCCGATGCGGATGTCCATGTGTCCTCCTGGGGTGGGCCGGGGGTCCGGCGGGGTGACGGGCTCGGGCCAGCGTAGTTCCTGCCCGCCGCGGCGCTTCCCCGTAGGGTGGAGGCCATGTCCGACGCCCTGAACGTCCCGCACCATCAGCCGGAGACCGCCCAGCCCGAGGAGGCGCCGCAGCCCCGGATGCCGGGGCCCGGCCAGCCGCTGCAGGACATGGTCGCTCCGTTCGACCGCAGCACCGTGCAGCGCTACGCCCGGCACATCGCCACCCCGGGCATCGGGATGCTCGGCCAGCGGCGCACCTCGGCCGCGCGGGTGGCGGTCATCGGTCTCGGCGGGCTGGCCTCGCCGGTGCTGGAGTACCTCGCGGCGGCGGGCGTCGGGGAGCTCATGGTGGCGGACGTGGACGCGGTCGAGCTGTCCAACCTCCACCGCAAGCCGATGTTCAGCACCCCGGACGTCGGGCGGCGCAAGGTGGAGGCGGCCGCGGACGCCGCCCAGCGCATCAACCCCCACGTGGCGGTGCGTCTCGTGGAGGGCTATGTCGAGGCCCACAACGCGGTGGAGCTGCTGACCCCCTACGACGTCATCGTGGACTGCACCGACGACCCCGGAACGCGGCGGGTGCTGGCCTCGGCCAGCGCGGAGCTCGGCATCCCGCACGTCTGGGGGGCGGTCACGCAGTTCCACGGCCGGGTGGCGGTCTGGTGGCCGCCGCACGGCCCCTGCTCGGAGTGCAGCCAGGACATCGAGGAGAACGGCGGGGTCTACTCGGAGCACGGCGTCTTCGGTCCCACCTGCGGGCAGATCGGCTCGGTGATGGCCGCCGAGGCGCTCAAGCTGGTGCTCGGGCTGGACGAGTCCCTGCTCGGGTGGATCCTGCAGCTGGACACCCTCACCCAGCGGTGGACGGAGGACCGTCGGGCGGCCGACCCGCAGTGCACGGTGTGCCGCCCGCACACCTCCGGCGAGGAGGCGTGGTCGCGCACCCAGGCCGTCCCGGTCCAGACCGACGAGCACTGGGAGCCCTCGCTCATCCCGGTCACCACCATGCAGGCGATGCTGGAGCGCCCGGAGGACTTCGAGCCCTTCGTGCTGGTCGACGTGCGCGGGGAGCACGAGCGGGAGCTGGGGGCGCTGGAGCCCTCCTACCACCTGCCGCTGGAGGAGGTCCGGGCCGGCCGTGCCCGGGAGGTGCTCGGACCGCACGACAGCGTGGTGACGTACTGCCGCAACGGGGTGCGCTCGGCGGAGGCCGCTCGGCTGCTGCACGAGCAGGGCTTCGCGAACGTGTACGTGCTGGAGGGGGGTCTCATGGAGTGGGCCAACCAGGTGGAGCCCGACCTGCCGATCTGGTGACCGGGCCGGACCGTGTCGTGAGGTTGTCGGGGGCGCCTGCTGGGATGGGTGCATGACGGCATCGGTGGAGCTGGTCCTGGGGGCCCCGGGCACGGGCACCTCGCAGCGTGCCGTGCAGGAGGTGATCCAGCACGTCACCGGTGGGGGGCGGCTGGAGGAGGTGCTCGTGCTGGCGCCCACGCGCGCCGCGGCCACCGACCTGCGGGAGCGCCTGGAGGCCGAGCTCGGGGTGGCCGCCACGGGGATGCCCGTGCACTCCCACCAGGCCTTCGGGTTCGCGGTGCTCGCCCAGCGGGCCCGGCGGGAGGGGCTTCCGGCGCCCACCCTGCTCTCGGGGGCCGACCAGGACGCGGTGCTCGCCGAGCTGCTGCAGTCCTCCACGGGGGCCGGTCACCCGTGGCCGGAGGAGGTCGTGCCGGCACTGGGCACGCAGGGCTTCCGGGACGAGCTGCGGGATCTCTTCGCCCGGGCCGTCGAGCACGGTGTGACGGCCTCGGAGCTGGCGGCCCTGGACGACCACCAGGGGGAGCACGGGACACCGGGGCTGTGGCGCGCTGCGGCGAGCCTGATGACCGAGTTCGAACGGGTGACGGCGCTGGCGGCCCCCGCTGCGGTGGACGCCGCGTGGGTGGTGGCCGCGGCGGCGGACCTGCTGCTCGTGGAGGACGACCTGGCGACGCAGGTGCTGGGACCGCTGCGGCTCGTCGTGGTCGACGACGCGCAGGAGCTCACGGTGGGCACACACCGGTTGCTCACCGCCGCCCTCGCCGGTGTGAGCGGTCGCGCGGTGCTGCTGGGGGATCCGGACGCGGCCACGCAGGGCTTCCGCGGTGCCCGCCCGGAGCTCTTCGTGGACTGGGCCCGGTCGCAGGGGGCCTCGGTCGAGGTGCTCGAGCAGGGGCACCGGCTCGGGCCGGGGCTCGCAGCGGTGGCCGAGCGGATCACCGGCCGGGTGGGGGCCGCGACGGTGGCGCACCGCACGCCCGCGCCGGCCGCCAGGCGGGGCGGCGCCGAGGCGCTCGTGCTGCCCTCGCCCCACGTGGAGGCGGTGCGGATCGCCACTGAGCTGCGGCGGGAGCACGTGCTCGGTGAGGTGCCCTGGGGGCGCATGGCGGTGGTGGTCCGGGGACGGGCGCAGAGCGGCCGCGTCCGGCGGGCCCTGGAACGGGCCGGGGTGCCGGTGCAGGTGACCGGTGGGGGGCAGCCGCTCACCGGGCACCCGGTGGTCAGCGTGCTGATCGACCTGCTGGAGGCCGCCGTCCACGCCGCCCGGACCGGTGACCTGAGCGTGGACGAGGAGCGCGCCCTGGCCTGGCTCGGCTCGCCCCTGGGGGGCTTGGACGCCGCCGGGGTGCGTCGCCTCCGCCGGCTGCTGCTGGCCGGCGTGGGGGAGCAGGAGGGGGCGGCACCGGTGACCAGCGGCGAGTTGCTCGTGGCCGCCCTCACCGAGCCCCCCGAGGTGTGGGAGGGCCGTGGTGCCGAGCTCGGACCGTTGCGACGGCTGGCCACCGCCCTGACTCGCGGGGTGGAGGCTGCCCGGCGCACCGGGGGGCGGTCCGGGGACGGGCGCGCAGGGGGGCCGGGCGTCACCGCCGAGGAGGTCCTCTGGGCGGTCTGGGACGGGCTGGGAGTGGCCGACCGGTGGCAGCGGACGGCCCTGGAGGGTGGCGTGGCCGGGCGGCGCGCGGACAGCGATCTCGACGCCGTCATGAGTCTCTTCGCGCTCGCGGAGCAGTTCACCGAGCGGCGGCCCGGGGCCGGTCCCGAGGTCTTCGTCGAGACCGTGAGCTCCTCCGGCGTCGCCCGCGACTCGCTCGTCCTGGGGGCGCGCCGGGACGCGGTGCAGATGCTCACCCCGCAGACCGCGGCCGGTGGCCAGTGGGAGGTGGTCCTCGTGGCGGGTGTGCAGGCCGGTGCGTGGCCCGACCTGCGACTTCGAGGCTCTCTCTTGGGAGCAGGGCGCCTGGTGGATCTCGTGGAGGGACGGCACGGGGAGCTCTCCGACCAGATCGCCGCGGTGCGGCACGACGAGACCCGGCAGTTCCTCGTGGCCTGCACCCGGGCCACGAGGCGGCTGGTGGTCACGGCCGTGCGGGACGCCGAGGAGCAGCCCTCGCCCTTCCTCGACCTCGTCGACCCCCTGCCGCCCGGGGTGGAGACCCGCCCGGTGAGTGCCTGGGTGCCACCCCTGGACCTCCCCACCCAGGTCGCCCGCGCCCGACGCGAGCTGCTCCTGGCCGCCGGGGCGCCCGGTCCGCGGGCCCGGCCGACGGGCACGGAGGGCCCCACGGACGGTGCCCGGCAGGAGCGGGGGATCGAGCAGGTCGACGCCAGCCGGCGGGCCGCGTGGGCCGGGGAGCTCGTGACCCTGGCCCGGGCCGGGGTGGGGGCGGCGGACCCGGACCGCTGGTGGCTCGGTCGGCGTCCCAGCTCCGCGGCGCCGCCGTGGCCCGAGGGAACCCTGGCCGTGGCCCGCCCCTCGGCCCTGGGCACCTGGCAGGACTGTGCGCTCAAGGGCTTCCTCACCGCCCACGGCGGGCAGTCCCCGGCAGGACCGCAGCAGGAGCTGGGGATCCTCGTCCACGACGTGCTGGCCGACCACCCCGAGGCGCCGGTGCGGGAGCTGGAGGCCGCCGTCGACGCCCAGTGGGAGGAGTTCGGCTCGCCGGAGGTGTGGTGGTCCCGGCGGGACCGGGAGCGGCTCAGCGAGTGGCTGCGGCGCTACGACACCTATCGGCACGAGTGCGGGCGGGAGCTGGTGGCCACCGAGGTGCCGCTCGACGTCACCGTCGGGGGAGTGCGTCTCGTGGGCCGGGTGGACCGGGTGGAGCGGCACCCCGACTCCGGGGCGCTGCACGTCGCCGACCTGAAGTCCGGGCAGGTCGGGTCCCCGAAGGAGCTCCCGGAGAACCCCCAGCTGGGGGCCTACCAGGTGGCCGTGGAGGCAGGGGGCCTGCAGGTGGTCGCCCCGGACGCCGGGACCGCGGCGGTCTCCGGGGGCGCCTCCCTCGTCCAGCTCGCCGAGGGGCAGACCATCCGGACCATCGACCGTCGCCAGGCCGCGCTGGCCGCCGGGGAGGTCGACCACGCCGCCCGGCTGCAGGAGACCGGTCGGGAGATGCTCGCGGCCACCCACCTCGCCACCGTCGGGGACGCCTGTCGGCACTGCCCGGTGCGGACCAGCTGTCCCGCGCAGCCCGAAGGAGGACAGGTCGCATGATCCGCCACAGCGCCGCCGACCTGGCCCGGGTGCTGGGCCAGCACCCACCGACCCCAGAGCAGGCCGCCGTCATCGAGTGCACCGACCCGGCCCAGCTCGTGGTGGCCGGCGCCGGCTCGGGCAAGACCGAGACGATGGCCGCCCGGGTCGTCTGGCTGGTCGCCAACGAGCTGGTGCGCCCCGAGCAGGTGCTCGGGCTGACCTTCACCCGCAAGGCCGCCGCGGAGCTCTCCGAGCGACTGGGTGCCCGGCTGGCCACCCTGCAGGCCGCCGGGATCCTCCCGGACGAGGCCCTCGAGGCCCCGGTGGTCTCCACCTACAACGCCTGGAGCGGTGGGATCGTCGCCGAGCACGGGCTCCGGCTCGGGGTGGAACCGGGCGCCCGGGTGCTCTCGGCGGTCGAGTCCTGGCAGGGGGTGACCGACCTGGTCACCCGGTGGCCGGACGACCTGCCAGCCGAGGTGGGCTCGCTGGAGACCGTCGTGGAGGGGGTGCTCACGCTCTCGGGGCAGATGGGCGACCACCTCGTGGAGGGGGAGCAGGTCCTCGCCGAGCTGGACCGGGTGGAGGCCGCGCTCGGTACGGTGGCCGGGAAGAAGGACGGGTCCGAGTACGCCGAGGTGACCAGGGCCCGGGCGGTGCTCGCGGCCCGGCGCGCCCTGGTGCCGCTCGCCGTGGACTGGGCCCGCACCAAGGCCGAGCAGGGTGTGCTCGACTTCTCCGACCAGACCCGGCTCTCGGCCCGGTTGGCGCGGGAGCACGCGGTCGTGGGCCGGGTGGAGCGGGCCCGCAGCCGGGCGGTGCTGCTCGACGAGTTCCAGGACACCACCGAGGCGCAGCTCTCCGTGGTCCGTTCGGTCTTCGCCGGCCACCCCGCGCTGAGCGTCACGGCGGTGGGGGACCCGCACCAGGCGATCTACGGCTTCCGGGGTGCCTCGGCCCGGACGATGGAGTCCTTCGTGGAGTCCTTCGGCGCGGTGCAGCGCAGCCTCTCGACGAGCTGGCGCAACGCCGCCGGGGTGCTCGCGGTGGCCAACCGGATCGCCGAGCCCCTGCGGGAGGGGTCGACCCTGGACCTGCCGGTGCTCCGGCCACGTCCGGGGGAGGGCTCGGACGCGGGTGTCGAGGCGGCGCGCCTCGGCACCCTCGACGAGGAGGCGGCGGCGGTGGCCGCCTGGCTGCGGCGGCACTGGTCCCCCGGCCGCACGAGTGCGGCGGTGCTCTGCCGCAAGCGGGCCCAGTTCCCGCGGATGGTGTCCGCGCTGGAGGAGGCCGGGATCCCCCACGAGGTGGTCGGCCTCGGGGGTCTGCTCCAGCTGCCGGAGGTGGCCGACGTGAGGGCCCTGCTCACGGTGGTGGCCGACCCCGCCCGCGGGGACCGGCTGATGCGGCTCCTCACCGGACCCGCGGTGCGCCTCGGGGCGGCGGATCTCGTGGCCCTGGACACGTGGCGCCGGGAGCTGGGCCGGAGGTGGTCGGTGCCCCGCGCCGCGGACGGACCGGCCGGTCGGCAGGACGCCCGCGCGATGGAGGTCACCCTGCTCGACGCGGTCTGCACACCCCCGCCGGACGGTTGGACGGGGCTGGACGGGGTCCGGCTCACCGACACCGCGCGGCGCCGGCTGGCACGGCTCGCCGAGGCCGTCGACCGGTGCCGGGCCGGCGCCCACCTGCCGGTGGACGAGCTCGCTGTGCTGGCCGAGGAGGCCCTGGGGGTGCACGCGGAGCTGGCGGCCCGCCCCGACAGCGACCCGGCCCACGCCCGGGCCCACCTGGAGGCGCTCCACCACCACGTCGCGACCTATGCCGAGACGAGCGAACGAGCGAGCCTCGCGGGTCTGCTGCGCTGGTTCGACACCGCCGAGCAGCAGGACGGCGCCCTGGAGCCCGGGGCGGTGGAGGTGGACCCGGACGCCGTGCAGATCATGACCGTCCACGCCTCCAAGGGGCTGGAGTGGGACGCCGTGGCGCTGCCGGGCTGGGTGGCCGGCACCTTCCCCTCGGGCACCGGGACGCCGCGCCCGCAGGACGGGGAGTGGGTGGGCGGCGAGGCGACCGACTCCGGGTGGTGGGGACCCACCAGCGGGGAGCTGCCCTATGCGCTGCGGGGGGACGTCGCCGCCCTGCCCGGATGGCGCCTGCCCGCGGACCCGACCCACACCGACCTCAAGGAGGTGCAGGCCGGCTTCCGGCGTGCCGTCGGGACCCGCGGCGTGCAGGAGGAGCGGCGGCTGGCCTACGTGGCGGTCACCCGCGCCAGGTCACGGGTGCTGCTGGCCGCGAGCACCTGGGGCACCGGCAGCCGTCCGACGCCCACGAGCGACTTCCTCACCGAGTGCCTCGACCTGGTGGAGCGCGGCCGGTGGGAACCCATGCCCCCGGTGGACCCTGCTCCGGAGAACCCCGTGCTCGCCGTGCCCGTCCAGGTCCGCTGGCCACGGCCGGTGGAGGAGGACGGGCTCGCCCGCGCAGTGGCGGCGGCCACCGCTGAGATGGCCACCGCCCTGGCGACCCCACCCGGCCAGGAGACCGGCTGGGCGGGGGTCGACGAGGCCGCTCAGCAGGAGCTGCGGCGCTTCCGGCAGGACACCCGGCTGCTCCTCGCCGAGCGGGACCACGTGGAGGAGGCCGCGGGGCTCGACCTGCGACACCTGGCCACGAGCTCGCTGGTGGCCCTGGCCCGTGACCCCGGCTTCCTCCGGGCGCTGCGTCGTCCCGTCCCGACGCCCCCGGCCACCTCTGCCCGCCGGGGGACGGCCTTCCACGCCTGGTTGGAGGACCGCTGGGCCGGCCAGCGTCTCTTCGACGAGCTCGACGACGACCGGTGGGCCCGGGCCGAGGGGGAGCTGCCGGTCGGCGAGCTCGGGGAGGTCGTGGAGGACGACGCGTTCGACCTGGCCCACCTGCAGCAGACCTTCCTCGCGAGCTCCTGGGCCGACCGGGTGCCGGCCTTCGTGGAGCTGCCGCTGCAGACCACCGTCGCGGGGCTCACGATCCGGGGGCGGGCCGATGCTGTCTTCCCGGCCGACGCGGCCGAACGCGCCCGCGGGCTGGAGTGGGTGGTCGTGGACTGGAAGACCTCCCGGGCTCCCACCGGGGCGGCGGCACGGGCGGCGGCGGTCCAGCTGGCCTGCTACGTCGAGGCCTTCGCCCGCTGGCAGGGGGTCGACCGGGACCGGGTCGGCGGTGCGTTCTACCACGCGGCGGACGGGCGAACCCTCCGGCCGGAGCTCCCCACCGGCGAGGCCCTGGAGCAGCTGGTCGAGCGGGTGATGCACGGCTGAGGGGAGCTCACTCCCAGGTGTCGAGCTCCTCGGCCTCGGCCAGCATCCGGTCACGGTGTGCCAGGGCAGCCCGTGCCTCGCGCAGCCCCTCCCGGTCACCGGCGGCGTCGGCCTCCACCAGGGCAGTCATCTCCTGCAGCTCCAGGAGGGCCTGGGCCCGCTCCAGCAGACGCTCGTCCGGCCGTCCCAGGGATTCCTCGTAGCTGGAGCGCACCCCGGCCAGGACGTCGGGCGTGGCCGCACCCGCCAGGTGCGCGAAGTCCTCCGCCGGGTCGCCCACGCGCACGCTGCCCCAGCCGAAGACGGCGGAGAGCGCGTGGGCGTCGGAGACCAGCACGTGATCACCCTGCAGCGCCCCGTGGACCAGCGTCGGCTCCGCGCACCACAGGTCCTCGTCCTCCAGCATCGCCTCCCACCGGGCCAGCAGGCGGGACGGGACGAGGCCGGTCCCGGCCGCGGCGTCGAGCTGCTCCAGGCGCTGGCTCCGGAGCTCCTCGGCGCCGGGGACCGGACCGGTCACCAGCTCGGCGGCGTCGGCTCCGTGGACGGTGGCCAGGAGCTCGCCGAACTGGGCCACCACCGGGTCGCCGGGGCGCACCGTCACCCAGCGCAGCGGCCGCCCGGGCGCCCACCGGGTCACGGTGACCACGCGGCCGTCGGCCAGGGTGACCGCGCCCCGGGCCACCGGTGGGGCCCCGGGGACGTCCGAGGGCAGCGCGGCAGCGAAGCGGTCCCCGGGGGTCGGGTCCCGGTCGGTGAGGCGCACCGCCCAGCGGGCCCCCGCGGTGTCCTCGAGCCGGGCGATGCGTACCCGGTCCGCCACCCCCGGTGCGAGCCAGGCCACCGAGCGGGGGTGGAGGGACGGTCGCGCGACCACTGCCCAGGCGGCCATGCGTGCCCAGGTGGGGTTCACCGACTGCATCTCTCACACACTCCTCGGGGTGGCGCTCCAGGCGCTGCCCGACCTCCGTGGGGCCACGGGGCGGCGGTCAGCGGGGCCCTACTGTCTCACGGTGTCCGGCCTCGGTGCGGCGACGCTCCGCGGCCTCGGCCTCCTCGGTCTCGGCGTCCGGGATCATCGCGACGAAGACGTCCCCGGTCTCGCCGCCCTGTCGGGCCCCGGAGGCCACGTTCGTGCCGCTCTCGCTGTGCACGAAGAGCACGATGGCGCGGGGGTGCTCGACCCAGAAGTCGTCGGCCGAGTAGGCGTCGGTGAGGACCGTGCTCGTGACGCGCCAGTGGTTGCGCGAGTTGGCCAGGAGGGTGTCGTAGTCGGTGGGTGGGGAGAAGGCGACGTTGCCCTTGAGGCGGCCCGCGGTGGCCCGACGCGCGGTCGACTCCTCCTCGTCGTGCCGCTTGAGGGTGTGCACATTCGACCGGCCGAGCACGTGGGAGAACTCGGAGGCGGCGATGGCGTTGGTGTTGTCGTCCCGGGTGGCGCACACCAGCGATCGGATGCCGGCGAGGTCCATGTCCTCCACCGCGTACTCGCTGATGATCGAGGCGGTCTCGGTGCGCAGCCCGGACATGCGGGCCTGCCGCAGGTCACCGCGCTCCCGGGCGACGATGAGCGTGGGCACCTGGAGCTCGCGGAGGCGCTTGGCGGCGGCGACCACCCAGGGGGCGGAGCCGGCGAAGAGCACGCCGCGCGGGGTCACGGTGGCCAGCCCGAGACGCTCGGCCAGGCGACCCACGCCGAGGCCGTAGATGGCCACCGTGGAGACGATCACGAGGAAGACCAGCGGCACCAGGCGGTCCACCTCCTGGGCCAGGTTGTAGAGGTCCCCGGCCCGGGCGTAGAGCGTCTCGGCCCCGGCGAAGTCCTCCGCAGCCCAGGCCTCGTCCCCCCGTGCGAAGGCGGTCTCGGCGGCGTGGGTGAACTCCAGGGCGAAGATCGAGGTGATGGAGGCCGCGATGATGCCGCGGGGGGCCATCGCCATCATGAGCGTCCGCTCCTGCTTGGTCACCTCGGTGCCCGCCAGGCCCACGGCGATGGAGATCGCCCGGATGGCCAGCAGGCCGAGGACGAAGAGCCCCGCGACGTCCGCGACGCCCACGAGGTCGCGAGGTTCCACCCGCCCGGCGAGGATGACGAAGAGCGCTCCGACGAAGAGCACCTGCAGGTGCTCCAAGAACTCGATGATGTGCTGGATGTGCAGGCCGGGCTGGTTGGCCAGCAGGATGCCCAGCAGGGTGACGGTCAGCAGGCCGGACTCGGACTGGACCGCGTTGCTCAGGGTCATCGTGCCGAGGGCGGCGGCCAGGAAGGTGACGCCCTGGAGGTAGTCGGGCAGGAGGTCCCGGCGCATCATCCAGGTCAGCAGCCAGCCGACGACGACCGAGAGCAGCACCGCGATGCCGACGGCGCGCAGGAGGGTGATGACGGCGTCGAGCAGGGGGCCGGTGCGCCCCGAGGAGGTGATGACCTGCAGCACGAGCACGCCGAGGATGGCGCCGATCGCGTCGACGACGATGCCCTCCCAGCGGAGCAGCTGCGAGACCCGTCGGGTGGGGCGCAGGGTGCGCAGGATGGGGTTGATGACGGTGGGTCCGGTGACGGTGAGGATGGCGCCCACGAGGAGGGCGGCGCGCAGGTCGAAGCCCAGCCCCCAGGCCAGCAGGGTGACCAGCACCCAGGTGATGACCACCGTCCGGGAGCACAGGCGGAGGATGGGGACGCCGAGGTCCCGCACCTGCCGGAAGCGCAGGCCCAGGGCTCCTTCGAAGAGGATGATGCCCACCGCCAGCTGCACCCCGGCGAAGAGCAGCTCCCGGCCGAGGATCTCGTCGGGGGAGAACAGTCGGCCGAGGGTGAAGCCGGCCACGAGCAGTACGAGCAGGGCGGGGACCTTCGCCCGCCATGCGACCCACTGGCACACGACGGCGAGGCCGACCACCAGGGCGAGATAGGGCGCCGGATCCATGGCGCAACTCTAAGCGCGGTTGCCTAGGGTGGTGGGGTGATCCCCCACGCTGAAGAACTGCTGGACACCTCCCTCGGACGGGCGGCCCTGCCGCGCCGGGCCTGGTTGCGGGGGGCTGGTGGGAAGGGCCCGGCCTGGTCGCGGGAGGGGGCGCACCGGCGCATGGTCGTCACCCTGGAGGGGTTGCTGGCCGTGACCTCCGACGGGCCGGTCGGGCTCCACTGGGAGGAGTGCCCGGAGGGTCTGCCGGCGGACCGCTCGGACCTGCCGGCCGGGGTCATCGAGCTCTTCCTCGGTGAGGAGGAGCAGCCGCTGGTGGCGCTCGTGGTGCCGGACGAGGGGGCCTGGGAGCTCCCCGAGGGCGTGGTCTGGGAGGACCTGCGGGAGATCGGTCCGGAGCTCGGCGACACCGACGTGGCCGCGGCGGTCACGGCCTCGGGCATGGCGCACTGGCACCGCCGGCACGGGTTCTCCCCGGAGACGGGGGAGCCGACCGAGGTGACCGCCAGCGGCTGGGTGCGCCGGGCACCGGACGGGCGGCACCACTTCCCCCGCACGGACACCGCGGTGATCATGGCCGTGGTCGACTCCCGGGACCGGCTGCTGCTGGCCCGGGGACCCTCCTGGCCGGAGGGGAGGCTGTCGGTGCTCGCGGGTTTCGTGGAGCCCGGTGAGTCGCTGGAGGCCGCCGTGGCCCGCGAGGTGCAGGAGGAGGTGAGCGTCGGCGTGGACTCGGTCCGCTACGTGGGCTCGCAGCCATGGCCCTTCCCCGGCAGCCTCATGGTGGCCTTCATGGCGCGCACCGGGGACCAGCCCGACGCGCCGGCGGTCGAGGACCTCGAGCACGACGAGATCGCCGAGGCGCACTGGTTCTCCCGCGAGGAGCTCACGGCGGCGCTGGAGGCCCGCGAGATCGGCCTGCCGGGCCGGATCTCCATCGCCCGGCAGCTCATCGAGCGCTGGTACGGCGGTCCGCTGCCCGTGGCCGAGGAGATCCGGGGGTCCGTGCGTGGCTGACGCCGAGCGGCTCCTGGAGGGGCTCGACCCCGAGCAGCGACAGGTGGCCGCCCACCCGGTGGGGGCGATGCGGGTGCTCGCCGGTGCAGGGACCGGCAAGACACGGGCCATCACCCACCGCATCGCCTACGGCGTCCACTCCGGGGCCTTCCCGCCCCAGCAGCTCCTGGCGGTCACCTTCACGGCCCGGGCGGCCGGGGAGATGCGCACCCGGCTGCGGCAGCTCGGGGTCCCCGGCGTCCAGGCCCGCACCTTCCACTCGGCGGCGCTGCGGCAGCTCCAGTTCTTCCACCCGCAGGTCGTCGGCGGGGCGCCGCCGCAGATCATCGCCTCCAAGGCGCCGCTGGTGGCCGAGGCGGCCTCCCGCCTGCGCCTGCAGGTGGACCGCACCACCATCCGGGACCTGGCGGCGGAGGTGGAGTGGGCGAAGGTCTCCCTGCTCACCCCGACCACCTACGCGGCCGAGGCGCGCCGCCAGCAGCGGGAGGTGGGCGGTCTGGACGCCTCGGCGATGGCCCGCGTGCTGGAGGTCTACGGGGAGGTGGCCAGCGACCGGGGGGTGATGGACTTCGAGGACGTCCTGCTCTCGATGCTGGGGATCCTCCGGGAGCGGCCGGACGTCGCCCGCACCGTGCGCGGCCAGTACCGGCACTTCGTGGTGGACGAGTACCAGGACGTCAACGCCGTGCAGCAGGCCCTCCTGGACGCCTGGGTGGGGGAGCGGCACGACGTGTGCGTGGTGGGTGACGCCGCCCAGACCATCTACTCGTTCACCGGTGCCAGCGCCCGGCACCTGCTGGACTTCCCGAGCCACCACCCGGGGGCCGACTCGGTGGAGCTGCACCGGAACTACCGCTCCACCCCGCAGATCCTCCACGTGGCCAATCGCCTCCTCGCCGCGGACCCGCGGGCGGCGCAGGGGCAGGTCGAGCTCCACGCCCAGCGTCCGCCCGGCCCGGCCCCGCGCATGACCGTCCACGACGACGAGGAGGCCGAGGCCCGCTGGGTGGCCGACCGGATCCGGGAGATGGGGGAGGACCCCGAGCACCCGGTGGCCCCGGGGGACGTGGCCGTGCTCTTCCGCACCAACGGCCAGTCCGAGGCGCTGGAGACCGCCCTGGCCCGGGCGGGGGTGCCCTACCTGGTGCGGGGTGGGGAGCGCTTCTTCTCCCGCCAGGAGGTGCGTTCGGCGATCGTCCTGCTGCGGGGGGCCGTGCGGGCCGACGACGGGTCGACCCCGCTGGTCCGGCAGACGGCCGACGTCCTCTCCGGGGCGGGCTGGTCCCCCGAGCCGCCCAGCTCGACCGGGGCGCAGCGGGAACGCTGGGAGTCCCTCCAGGCGCTGCTCTCGGTGGCGGAGGACCTCGCCGCGGTGGACCCGGACGCCCGGATGGCGGATCTCGTGGCCGAGCTGGACCGCCGGGCCGCGGAGCAGCACGCCCCGGCGGTGGACGGCGTCACCCTGGCCTCGCTGCACTCGGCCAAGGGCCTGGAGTGGCCGGTCGTGTTCATGGTGGGCTGCTCGGAGGGTCTGCTGCCGATCTCGATGGCGCGCACCCCGGAGGCGCTCGCCGAGGAGCGCCGGCTGGCGTACGTGGGGGTGACCCGGGCCCGGGACCAGCTGCACCTCAGCCGGGCCCGGGGCCGGGTCGGCGGCCGGGGGCAGCGGGAGCCCTCGCGCTTCTTCGCCGGTGCGAGCGACCTGCTGGGGGAGGCTGCCCGCTCCGAGCGGGCGGCGGTCCGGGAGGAGCGCTCGGCGCGGCGGAAGCCACGGCGGCCCGCCGTGTGCGCCCAGTGCAACCGGCCGCTGGACACGGCCGCGGAGGCCAAGGTGCGCCGCTGCGCGGACTGTCCCCCGCAGTACGACGAGGCGACCTTCGAGGCGCTCCGGGAGTGGCGGAAGGCCGTCGCCGCGGGCCTGGGCAAGCCGGCCTTCGTGGTCTTCACCGACGCCACCCTGGAGGCGGTGGCCACGGCCGACCCGGACGAGCTGGAGGACCTGGCGGGCATCCCCGGCATCGGGAAGGCCAAGCTGGAGCGCTACGGGGCCGCGCTGCTGCGGGTCATGGCGGGTGAGGACCCGCAGGTCGTGGCCGAGGAGACGCCGGCCGTCTGAGGTCACGACACGGCAACGATCCGGGGGCTGCGGGAAAAAGGGTTGGACCCGCGCTGCGGGCTCTGCCTAGTGTGAGGGCACACCTTCCGGGGACGGCGCCGACCGCTCCCTGCCGGGTGGGTCCGTGTCCGCGATCGAAGGAAGGAGGAGCAGAACATGAACACCACCACGCTGTTCATCGACCGTCTGCAGGTCGACGCCCCCGGCGTCCTTGCGACCCGAGATAGCTCCTCCGCGATCGTCGACCGCCGCATCGGCTGATTCGCCCTGCCGGGTGCGCCCCTCGCGCACACCCACCCCACCACCGCAGCCGGAACCGACCGTGGTCGGTCCCTCGGTGATGCCCCGAACTCCCCGGAAGGACCCACCAGGCATGCCTGCCCTGGACACCCATCACCTGACCCTGCTCGACGAGGCCCGGGCGGCCGGCGACTCCCTGCCCTGCCTCACCCACGACCCCGAGCTCTGGTTCGCCACCACCCCCGACGGCGTCGAGCTCGCGAAGTCCCTCTGCCGCACCTGCCCGGTCGCCCGGACCTGCCTGTCCGGGGCGCTGGAGCGCTCCGAGCCCTGGGGCGTCTGGGGCGGGGAGCTCTTCGACGCCGGCCGGGTCATCCCCCGGAAGCGGTCACGAGGCCGACCCCGGAAGCACCCTGTCGCCGCCTGACCCGTCCTGCGCACCAGCAGGACGGGTGCGGTGCGGTGGGCCCGGCCTGGGGCAGCGGGTCGCCGACCCGGTGCAGCCACCGGGGGGACCCCACGGCCGACCCGGGGGCGTCCAGCCAGGCCGTCGCCAGGGCCACCCCGTGCTGGAGCGCCGCCTCCTGCAGGGCGGGCGGTGGCTGCCGGCCGCCCCAGTGCTCCAGGTCGGCCAGGGGGAGCGTCACCGGGCCGTCTCCCGGGCGCTCGTGCAGGGCACAACACTCCGTGCAGGCTCCGCCGGGGTGCACCACCGGACCGACCACCACGGCCCCGGGGGTCAGCAGGACGGGCAGGTGTGGGACCCCTGCCTCGACCAGGGCCCGGAGACCTGCGGCCTCGCAGAGATCCCGCTGCGTCACCACCACGAGGTCGAGGCTCCCGGGGTGGCCGGTGCCCGTCAGCCGGCGCCACCACCGGTGGGCCTGCGAGGGGGCCAGGACCTGCCCGACCCCGGCCGCGCGGAGAGCGCGCACGAGGGCCTCGGTGAATCCCTCCCGGGGCGGATCGCCCCACGGTGTGCCGGTCATGACCTGGACCGTGGCCGCCTCGCGCCGCCGGGCGGTCTCCAAGCCCGCCGGGCCCCCGGCGGCGTGCACGGCCCGGGCCACCTCCCGCAGCCGGTCGCGCCGGTCACCGGCCAGCTCCCGGGCCCAGGGCGGGTCGGTGATCTCCTGCAGGGCCCGGAGGCCGCGCAGCCGGGTGATGAGCTCGGTGTGCTCCTCGGGGCTGATGCCGGCCTCCCGGACGGCGGCGAGCTCCCCGGCCAGCGAGCGGGGAGCACCCAGGGCGAGCAGGTACTGCCGCTGGGCCCCGGTGAGATCCCGCAGGAGCTCGTGGCGCCCCGGGGGCCCACCCAGCTGGACGCCGCCGGAGGGGTGGGGCAGGGGCGTGAGGTGGGGGAGCAGCCGGACGAGTTCGCGCATGGCCGGGACGATGACAGGATCCTGCGGCCCCGGGCCGGGCTGCGTCCACAGGCCGTCCGGAGCACGGGGGAGCGCCCGGGGTCGGCCCGGATAGCGTGCCTCCCATGAGCACCGACCACAGCCCTGAGCCCGCGGCCCCGCACACCCTGCTGGCCGACGCGCGGACCGAGCCGCTCGACGATCTCGCGCTGCACCTCCTCGACGAGTCCGAGGGACAGGTGGCCGTCATCGAGCTGGCCCTGCCGGAGAAGCGCAACGCCATGAGCGCGGGGATGACCGCCTCCTGGGTGGAGGCCGTCCAGCGGCTCCGCAGCGAGCCGGACCTGCGCGCGGTGGTCGTCACCGGTCGGGGCAGCGCCTTCTGCGCCGGCGGCCAGCTCGACTGGATCTCCTCCGAGCCGGACGCCTCGGTGGCCACCCTCCGCTCCCGGATGCAGGCCTTCTACAGCGACTGGCTCTCCATCGGCCAGCTCGAGGTGCCCACGATCGCGGCGATCAACGGTCACGCCATCGGGGCCGGTCTGGCCGTGGCCCTGGCCTGCGACCTGCGGGTGGCCTCGGAGACCGCCAAGCTGGCGATGCCCTTCACCCAGCTGGGTCTCCACCCGGGGATGGCCTCCACCTGGCTGCTGCCGCAGACCGTGGGTATGGCGGTGGCACGGGACCTGCTCCTCACGGGGCGTTCCGTCCGTGGCTCGGAGGCGCTGCGGCTCGGTCTGGCCTCCCGGGTGGTCTCGGCCCAGGAGGTGCTCGCGGAGGCGCTCACGATGGCCCGGGGCATCGCGGCGACGGCCCCGGTCGCGGCCCAGCTCACGACGGTGGCGCTGCGGGACGGCGGGCATGACTCGCTGGCCGACTGCCTGCAGTGGGAGTCGCTCGCCCAGGGGGTCACCCTGGCCACGCAGGACCTCCAGGAGGGGATCGCCGCGGCCTCCGAGCGTCGCGTGCCGCGCTTCACGGGGCAGTGACGTGGACGAGCGCCCCGAGGTCGTCATCACCCGCAGCACGCGGCGGCGCAAGACGCTGAGCGCTCGGCGGGTGGACGGTGCGGTGCACGTGGCGGTGCCGGCCGGGATGCCCCCGGAGCTGGAGCGCCAGCAGGTGGACGCCCTGGTGGAGAAGGTGCTGCGCAAGGAGTGGCGGGCGCGGGACGCCGGGGCGCTGCGGCGCCGGGCCGAGCGGATCAGCCAGCGCTACTTCGACGGTCGGGCGGAGGTCGCGTCGATCACCTGGTCCGGGCGGCAGCGGCAGCGCTGGGGCTCCTGCCAGCCACGCCGGCGGGTGGTGATCCTCAGCGACGCCCTGGCCACGATGCCGGACTGGGTGATCGACGCCGTGGTCGTCCACGAGCTGGCCCACCTGTTCGTCCCCGGCCACGGCCCGGAGTTCCGGGCGCTGGTGACGCGCTACCCGGACTACGACCGGGCCATGGCCTTCCTCGACGGGGTGGCCCACGGGTGGCGGGTGCCCCCGCCGGGGGCGGGTCAGGTGCGGCCGGGGTCCTCGCCGGACTCCCCGGGGCCCTCGGACTCCCCGGAGCCGCTCGACCCGTCGGAGTCCTCGGCCTGCCCCTGAGCGTCCCGCAGCAGGGCCTCCAGCTCGGCGTCGAAGTCCGTGCCGGTGGCCTCGCCGGGCTCGTTGCGGCCCCAGGCCTCCACGTAGCCGAGCACGTCGTCCAGGGCGGCCGCGTCGGGGGCGATGTCCGGGTGGTCCCAGACGGCGTCCCGGGCGGCGGCCCCGTGGCGGTCCTCCATGGCGGCGAACAGGTTGGCGGCGTCGCGCATCCGCCGTGGCCGCAGCTCCAGGCCGACCAGGCCGGAGAAGGTCTTCTCCGCCGGCCCCTGGGTGGCCCGGCGCCGGCGCACCGTCTCGGCGAGCGCCTGGGCGTGGGGGAGGGTGCTCGCGGTGGCGCGGTCGGTCACCACGTCGACCCAGCCCTCGATGAGGGCGAGCCAGGTCTCGAGGCGGGCCAGGGCCTGCCGCTGGGCCTCGCTCGGTTCCGGGTGGAACAGACCGTCCCCCAGGGCGGACTGCATGGCCTCCGGGTCGGTGGGGTCCACCGAGGCGACCTTGGACTCGATCGAGTCGGTGTCCAGGCGCATGTCGGCGGCGTAGGCGCGGACCGCCTCGATGACCTGCGAGCGCACCCAGGGCGCCCCGGCGAAGAGACGCTGGCGGGCGGACTCCCGCACCGTGAGGTAGAGCATCACCTCGGCGGGGTCGATCTCCAGACCGTCGGCGAACTCGCGGACGTTGGCCGGCACCATGAGCACCTCCTCGCCCTCCACCAGGGGCAGGCCGACGTCGGTGCCGGAGACGACCTCGCGGCTCAGCGCCCCGGCCGCCTGCCCCAGCTGCACGGAGAACATGGAGGCCGACATCTTGCGCAGCATCGGGGTCATCTGACCCATGACGGCCGAGAGGTCCATGCCCGGGGGGAGCATGCCCGGGGGCAGCTGGGACTCCAGCGTCTCGGGGTCGTCCCCGAAGCGTCCCTCCAGGGAGCCGGCCACGGCGTTGTTCACGCCCTCGGCCAGCGGGGTGAGGACCTGCACCCAGGTGGGCAGCGTGGCCTCCACCCACTCCGAGCGGCTCACCACCCGGGCCCGGCCGTCGAGGGCGGAGAACTCGGTGGCGGCGTCCAGCCAGAGGGAGGCCACCTGGGCCACCTGGTCGGCATCGCGCTGGGCGGTCTCGCCCACCGAGGGGTCGCCGCCGGCCACGGCCACGCGCCGCGCCACGTCCCGGGCCAGGTCGGGGTTCACCGCGGAGTCGTCGGCGTTGAACATGGCCTGCACCTGGGCCTGGAGGGCGCCGAAGGCGGCGGGATTGCCGGCCATCATCGCCGCGAAGGGGTTGGCGCCGGCCTCACCCGCCCCGGGCATCCCGGGCACCCCACCCGGGGTCTGACCGGGGGCTGCGCCGGGCACGCCTCCCTGCATCCCCAGGGAGCGGAGCATCTCGTCGACCTCCGGGGAGTCCACGGCGTCACCGAGGAAGCCGCGGAGCATCTCCTTCATCGGGTCCTGCGGCTCGTCGGGGGTGCCGTTCTCGTCGTCGCGGGGTCCGTTGTCCTGCGTCATGCGTGCCTCCTCGTGGTCCCCGGTGACAACACCGGGTCGGCGTCGGGCCTTCCCCCATTCTCCCGCGCCGGGGGTGCGGGAGCGCGCGCGGGCGGTGTGAGAATGGCCCGATGACGACCGGACGCCGCCTCCTGGGCCTGGGGACGATGCTGCTGGCCCTGCTCGTGGTGGTGGCCGTCGTGGCCTCCCAGCTGGTCACGGCCCCCTACGTGCTCCTCAAGCCGGGCACCGCCTACGACGTGCTCGCCGAGGAGGGCCCGGGGGGTGGGCCGATGATCCGCATCGAGGGGCACGAGACCCACCCCACCGAGGGTGGGCTGCGCATGACGACGGTCGCGATGTACGGCGGCCCGGGGCACGAGGCCAGCTGGTGGGAGGTGACCTGGTCGCGGCTGCGGGGGCAGGACGAGATCATCCCGCGCGAGCAGGTCTTCCCCGCGGAGGTCACCGAGGAGGAGGTCGACCAGCACTCCAGCGCGCAGATGGAGGGCTCGCAGAGCGGCGCCTCCGTGGTGGCGCTGCGGGCGGCCGGGGTGGAGGTCACCGAGGAGGTGGTGGTCGGGGAGGTGCTGCCGGACGCCGCCGCCCGGGGGGTGCTGCGCACCGACGACGTGATCCTCGAGGCGGGCGGGCGCTCGGTGGAGCAGCCGGCGGACGTGCAGCAGGTGGTGCAAGCCGCCGAGCCGGGCACGAAGGTGCCGATGCGGGTGCGGCGCGACGGGCGGGAGCGCACGCTGGAGGTGCCGACCGGGACGGCCGAGGGGCGCACCGTGGTCGGGGTGCTGCTGGGTGCGCGGGCCGACAGCGCGGTGGACGTGACCGTGGACGCCGGGGCCGTCGGGGGACCCTCGGCCGGGATGATGCTCTCGCTGGGGATCTACGACCAGCTCACCGAGGGGCCGCTCACCGGGGGTGAGGACATCGCCGGGACGGGCACGATCGACGCCGAGGGGCAGGTCGGTCCGATCGACGGGATCCGGCAGAAGATGATCGGCGCGCGGGACTCGGGGGCGGACTGGTTCCTGGCCCCGGACGCGAACTGCGGGGAGGTCGTCGGCCGGGTCCCCGGGGGGATGGAGGCCTTCGCGGTGACCGACTTCTCCGAGGCCCGGTCGACGGTCGAGGCGATCGCCGCCGGGGACACCGCGGGGCTGGAGACCTGCGAGCAGGTGCTCTCCGAGCAGCCGGCACCGAGCGCCTCGTCGGCCGGCTGAGTCAGTCCCCGAGGGTGACCAGCAGGGCGTCCTCGAGCTCGCGGGCCGCGTCGTGGGCGACGGCGACGTCGGTGTCCCGGTCGTGCTGCTCCATCCGCAGCAGGGTGACGCGCTCGCCCTGCCGGGTCACGGCCACCAGCAGACGGATGGCCTCCGGCTCGTCCCCGGCCCCGGCGGCGCGCTGGGCGGGCGGCACGGTCATCCGGCGCTCGGCGGCCAGGGCGCAGCCCACGACCGCCTCCGGCCAGCGGGTGTGGCCGAGGAACTCCACGAGCTCGGTGCCCGCGGGCAGCTCCTGCTCCACCGCGCTGTAGCCGGACTCGTCGCCCAGCTGGCCGCGCAGGGAGGGCTCGGCGGCCACGAGGTCGGCGGTGCGGGCCAGGGCGAAGACCCGGTCGGGCTGGCCCCAGCCGGACTCCGCCACGTGGCGCTCGGTCTCGCGGGCGGCCTGCAGGAGCTCGGGGGCGATCTCGGGGGTGCTGGGGGGAGTCGTCATGGGTCCAGTCTCCCGCAGGTCGGCCACCGGGTGCGGGGGGCGGGCTGCGTACCCTTGGCCCCACCCGTCGGAAAGGTCCCTCCATGGCGTCCACGTCCTCGCGCTCCCCCGGTCTGCTGGGCCGGGTGGTCGGCCTCCTCGGTGTCCTCCTGCTCCTGAGCGTGGTGGGCTCGTGGGTGGCCCGGCTGTGGACGGACGTGCTCTGGTACCGCTCGGTCGGGTTCCTCGGGGTCCAGTGGCGGGTGCTGGCCACCACCCTGGGGCTCTTCCTGCTGGGTGCCCTGCTCTCCTTCGGGGTGGTGGCGGGAGCCATCTGGGCGGCTCACCGGGTGCGGCCACCGGCTCGCGCCCTGGCGGCGGGGACGGACCCGCTGGAGCGCTACCGGAAGCAGGTCGAGGCCGTGCCCCGGTGGACCCTGCTGGGGCTGCCGGCCTTCGTGGCCCTCTTCCTCGGGGCGGCGATGGCGGCCTCCTGGCAGGACGCCCTGCTCTTCCTCAACCGACAGCCCTTCGGGGTGACCGACCCGGAGTTCGGGCACGACGTCGGCTTCTACGTCTTCACCCTGCCCTTCGTGGCGGTCGTGGTGGACGTGCTCCTGGCGGTGCTCCTGCTGGCGCTGGTGGCCAACGTCCTGACCCACTACCTGTGGGGTGGCATCAGCCTCGCCCGGCGGCACGACGGGGCACACATCACCCGGGCGGCCGCCTGGCAGGTGGCGGGGCTCACCGCGGCGTCCCTCGTCGTGAAGGCCGTGGACTGGCTCGTGCAGCGCTGGCAGTCGACCACGGCGATGGGGCCGCGGACGGCAGGCCCGGGCTACGCCGAGGTCCACTCCCGGCTGCCGATGCTGGCGATCCTCGCTGCCAGCGCGGTGGTGGTGGCCCTGGTGGTGCTCCACTCGGCGCGGACCCGCTCCTGGCGGCTTCCGCTGGCGGCCACCGGGCTGCTGGTGGTGACCTCGCTGCTGGGGACCGGGGTGTACCCGGCGCTGCTGCAGCGCATCGTCGTGCTCCCCTCGGAGGCCTCGAAGGAGGAGCCGTACATCCAGCGCGGCATCGACGCGACGCGCGCCGCCTACGGCATCGAGGGGGCGGAGGTGGTCCCCTACGACGCGCGCACGGCGGCCACCTCCGACGCGCTGGCGGAGGACCGCGAGTCCATCCCCGGGATCCGGCTCATGGACCCGGACGTCATCGGCCCCACGGTCAAGCAGCTGCAGGGCATCCGCAACTACTACCAGTTCCCCGACACCCTCGACGTCGACCGCTACGAGGTCGACGGGCGCACCGAGGAGCAGGTCGTGGCCGTCCGCGAGCTCGACCTGGACGGGGTGCCGGCCGGGCAGCGCAACTGGGTGAACGACCACACGGTGTACACGCACGGCTTCGGCCTGGTGGCCGCGGACTCCTCGGAGAAGTCGGGCAAGGGCGAGCCGGTCTTCACCGAGAAGAACATCCCGCCCACCCAGGATCTGGCGGGGGAGTACGAGCCCCGCATCTACTTCGGGGAGTCCTCGCCGGTCTACTCGGTGGTGGGTGCCCCGGAGGGTGCCGCCCCGCGGGAGCTCGACCGTCCGGACGGGTCGGCGACCGGGCAGGCGAACACGACCTATGACGGCGACGGTGGCGTGCCGGTGGGCAGCTGGGTCAACCGCATCGCCTACGCGGTGAAGTACCAGGAGACGAACTTCCTGCTGGCCGACGCGTTCAACGCCGAGTCCCAGCTGCTGGACCACCGCACCCCGCGGGAGCGGGTGCAGCGGGTGGCCCCGTGGCTGACCCTGGACGGGGACCCCTACCCGACGATCGTCGACGGCCGGGTCCTGTGGGTGGTCGACGGGTACACCACGACCTCGCACTACCCGTACTCGGAGACCACCCAGCTGGACCGCACCACGGCCGACGGGACGACCGCCTCGAGCGCGAACGTCGCCACCGCCAGCGGGCGGGTGAACTACCTGCGCAACTCGGTGAAGGCGACGGTCGACGCCTACGACGGCGAGGTCACGCTCTACGCCTGGGACGAGGAGGACCCCCTGCTCGCGGCCTGGTCGCAGGCCTTCCCGGGGACGGTCCGGCCGCGCAGCGAGATCGGCAGCGAGCTCATGAGCCACCTGCGCTACCCGCAGGACCTCTTCAAGGCGCAGCGGGAGATGCTCTCGCGCTACCACGTCACCAGTGCCGGCGCCTTCTTCGGCGGGCAGGACTTCTGGCGCGTGCCGGACGACCCGACGCAGGAGGACGGGGGGCACACGCAGCCGCCCTACTACCTGAGCGTGCAGATGCCCGAGCAGGAGGAGCCCCGCTTCTCCCTGACGAGCACCTACAAGCCGGTCGGCGAGCGGGAGGTCCTCAGCGGCTTCCTGGCGGTGGACGCCGACGCCGGCGCGGACGCCGGGGAGCCTCGGGAGGGCTACGGGGACCTGCGCCTGCTGGAGCTGCCGCGGGAGACCTCCGTGCCGGGCCCGGGGCAGATGCAGAACATGCTCACCAGCTCCAACGACTCGTCGACGGACTTCTCGCAGACGCTCTCGCAGTTCCTGAGCCTCAACCAGCAGCGGGGCTCGGACGTCTCCTTCGGCAACCAGCTCACCCTGCCGGTGGGCGGCGGGATCCTCTACGTGGAGCCGATCTACGTGCAGTCCACGGGGGACTCGAGCTACCCCCTGCTGCGCCTCGTGGTGGTCTCCTTCGGCAACGAGCTCGCGTGGGGCGAGACGCTCGACTCCGCGCTCGACCAGCTCTTCTCCGAGAGCAGCGGCTCCGGGAGCGGGAAGGGGTCCGGCTCCGGTGGCGAGGGCTCCGGCGGTGGGTCCGGCCAGGAGTGGGGCAAGGAGTCGGGCAAGGAGTCCGGCGGTGAGTCGGGCAAGGGCTCGACGGAGGACGGCTGGTCCTCGTCCGCCCCGGACCCCGAGGACCCCGAGGCGCTCGCGAAGGCCCTGGCCGACGCCGAGAAGGCTGTGGCGGAGGCGGACGAGGCGCTCGCGGAGGGTGACTTCACGCGCTACGGCAAGGCGCAGGAGAAGCTGCGCGATGCCATCGAGCGGGCCACCGAGGCGGCCCCGGAGGGCGGCCGGGCGACGATCGACCCGGCCGACCGGGAGGGATCGTGGAAGGGGACGAAGGGGTGAACACCCGGTGTCCTGCACGTGGCCGATTTGCAAACGTTCGATGCGTCCCCTAGTGTTGGGGATCGCAACGCGGGGTGGAGCAGTTCGGTAGCTCGCCGGGCTCATAACCCGGAGGTCACAGGTTCAAATCCTGTCCCCGCTACCACTCCAGAAGGCCGGTCCTGATCCGTCAGGGCCGGCCTTCTGCCTGTCCCGGCCTTCTGCCTCTCCCGTGCGGGCGCCCGGCCGGCACCACGATCGGCGCTTATGCTGCCGCCCATGAACTCGAGAGGTGCGCAGGCGGCCGTGTCGATCCTGACGGTGGGGTTGTTCCTCACCGCGTGTGGAGAGGGTCAGGAGGACCCCTCCGCCACGGGCTCCTCGACCAGCGCCAGCCCGGCCTCGCCGTCGGAGGGGTCCGGTCCCGAGGCCTCCGGCGGGAAGAACGCCTCCGGTGGGAAGGAGGCCAAGGGCCCCAACGGGCTGGCTCCGCAGCCGGACTTCAACGAGTCCCTCCCCGCCGACGTGACCGCGGCGCAGCTCGAGGAGCTCATCGCCGAGCAGCGCATCCCCGTGGCCCCCACCCACGGCGGTGCCTTCGAGACGATGACCAACGCACTGACCCTGCAGCCGAGGCACGACGTCATGCTCTTCGGGGACTCGATGACCCAGCAGGGCGTCGACCCGGAGGTGTTGGGGGAGCTGCTCTCCGAGGAGGCCGGCCGTGAGGTCAGCGTCTTCAACGCGGCGAGCAGCCGGGCCCGCTGGGGGGTCAACACGCTGGTGGCCCGCTATGCCGCCTCGATCGACAAGCTGCCGGACGTGGCCGTGCTCGTCGTCTCGACCCGGGCGGCGGAGAACGACGCCTTCTACTCGGGGGAGGTGCAGCACACCCCGTTCTCGCACGTGGTGGAGGGGTGCGACCGTCCTGCGGCGGACACCTGGACGGCGCAGGACGCGACGACCTGCCGGCGAGACGTCCGGGACCTGCGCTTCCGCTACCGCCAGGGTGGTGGCCAGGTGGAGTGGGCGCTGGACGGGAACCCGCTCCAGCAGACCCTGAACTTCCGGAAGGGCTCGCACGTCCTGGCGAACGGCCAGATCACCCACCCGGGGATCTCCGAGGCAGCGGCCCGCAAGGCGTCCGAGGAGCGGGGGGAGAGGGGCTTCCCCGGCTTCCCCACCACCCAGGACGCGGCAGTGGAGCAGTTCACCGAGCTGGTGGACTTCCTGGAGTCCGAGGGGGTCACGGTGATCACCACGGAGGTGCCCTACACACCGGCGCACCAGGACACCCTGGAGGAGATGGGTCGCGACTACGACCAGCGCCGCCAGGAGGCCGCCCGGAGCCTGGCCGAGGCGGCCGGCGTGGAGCACTTCCCGGTGGACCGGTTCGGCTCCTGGTGGGGGGACGGCTCCAGCCGCGACGCCATCCACCTGGCTCCCGAGGGGGCGAAGGGCTTCTCCCGCCAGCTCGTGGAGGACGTGCCGGGGTTCGGGGACGCGGTCGTGGCCGGTCTCGACTGAGCCGTCCGGTCCCGCTCACCGTGGGGGGATCGCCTCGCGGGGCAAGCCCCACGCTGAGCGGGGGTGGCGTACCGTGGTGGTGGGACCCCGCGTCCCGCCCTGCGTCCAATCATCGCGATCACCAAGGAGACACCCGTGTCCGTTGAGCCCGCCATGGCCAACACCCCCGCGGCCCCCACCGGCCGCCGCCGCGTCGTCATCGTCGGCTCCGGCTTCGCCGGCATCTCGGCCGCCAAGTCCCTGGCCGACGCCGATGTCGACATCACCCTGGTGAGCAAGACGCCCACCTTCATGTTCGCGCCGATGCTCTACCAGGTGGCCACCGGCATCATCTCCGAGGGGGAGATCGCGCCGACCATCCGTGAGGTGCTCTCCGGGCAGGACAACGTGACCGTCGTCCTCGGCGAGGTGACCGACGTGGACGTCGACGGCCGCGCCGTCATCGCGAGGACCGAGCAGGGCGAGTCCCGCTTCGAGTACGACGACATGATCCTTGCCGCCGGTGCGGGCCAGTCCTACTTCGGCAACGACCACTTCGCCGAGTTCGCCCCGGGCATGAAGACCGTCGAGGACGCCCTGTACCTGCGCTCCCTGATCTTCGGCGCCTTCGAGCGTGCCGAGGTGGCTGCCGCGGACGGCCGCATGGACGACGCCCGCAAGGCGCTGACCTTCGTCGTCGTCGGTGCCGGCCCGACCGGCCTGGAGCTCGTCGGCCAGCTCGCCGAGATCTGCCACGACACCCTGGCCGGCCAGTACAAGCACATCGACACCAGCGAGTCCCGCATCCTCCTGGTGGAGGGCATGGGCCAGGTCATGCCGCCCTTCTCCGAGAAGCTCGGTCGCTCGGCGCAGAAGCAGCTGGAGGACCTCGGGGTCGAGGTCCGCCTCAACACCATGGCCACCGACGTGGACGCCGACTCGATCACCCTCTCGGTGAAGGACCAGCCGGAGGAGCGCATCGAGGCCGACGTGAAGATCTGGGCCGCCGGTGTGCAGGTCGCCCCGATCGGCAAGGTCGTGGCCGACAAGGCCGGTGCCGAGACGGACCGCGCCGGTCGCGTCATGGTCAACGAGGACCTCACCGTCGGCAACCACCCGGAGATCTTCGTCGTGGGCGACATGATCAGCCTCAAGAAGTTCCCCGGGGTGGCCCAGAACGCCATGCAGTCCGGCGCCCACGCTGCCGACGCCATCGCGCGCCGGGCGATCGGGCTGGACACCTCCGAGCCCTACGAGTACTTCGACAAGGGCTCCTTCGCCGTCATCGCCAAGGGCAAGGCCGTGGGCTACCTGGGGGCGGACAAGAAGTTCGAGATGACGCACATCCCCGCTTGGCTCATGTGGATGGGCATCCACCTGGCCTACCTGCCGGGCCTGAAGAACCGCCTGACCACGCTCGTGGCCTGGGCCGGCAACACCGTGGCCAACGCCCGCAACCAGCGGGTCACCGTGCCGGAGCGCGAGCAGCTCGGCAAGTGACCCGATGCGGTGAGGTCGACCGGCGGGTCGGCTGACCGCGCCGACGAGGCCCCTGCACCCCGCGAGGGTGCGGGGGCTCCGTCGTAGGGTGGCGCGCATGTCCCTGGACCTGCCGCTGGAGGAGCACACCCTGCCGAACGGACTGCGCGTCGTGGTCCAGCCCGACCGCACGGCCCCGGTGGTGGCGGTCAACCTGTGGGTCCGGGTGGGCAGCGGTCACGAGGAGCCGGGCCGGACGGGCCTGGCCCACCTCTTCGAGCACCTCATGTTCCAGGGGTCGCCGCGTGTGGCGAAGGGGGAGCACTTCTCCCGGCTCATGGACGTCGGGGGATCGGCCAACGCCACCACCTCGCTGGACCGGACCAACTACTTCGAGGCCCTGCCCGCCGGGGCGCTGGACCTCGCCCTGTGGCTGGAGTCGGACCGGCACCTCTTCCTCCGGGAGGCGCTCGACCAGGGCACGCTGGACAACCAGCGCGACGTGGTGGTGGAGGAGAAGCGCCAGCGCTACGACAACCAGCCCTACGGGGACGCCTTCCACCGCATGCAGCAGGCGCTCTTCCCCGCCGACCACCCGTACCACCACTCGACGATCGGGTCGATGGACGATCTCGCGGCGGCGACCCTGGAGGACGCCCACGCCTTCCACGCCCGGCACTACCGGCCGGACAACACCGTCCTGACCCTGGTGGGCGACGTCGAGCCGGAGCACGCCCTGGCCCGGGTGGAGCACTGGTTCGGGGAGTGGGCTCGCCCGGAGGAGCCGCTCCTGCCCGCCCCGCACGCGCCGCTGCTGCCGCTGGAGGGGACGGCCCCGCGGCACCACCGGGTGCCGGACGCGGTGCCCTCGGAGCGCGTCCACGTAGCCTTCCGCGCCCCCGGGGAGCTGGACGCCGACCACCTGCCGCTGGCGGTGGGCATGGACGTCCTGGCCGGGCTGGCCTCCAGCCGGCTCACCCAGCGGCTGCTGCGCACCGAGGAGTCGGTCCACGGGGTGTCCGGCCACGTCATGGGCAACGCGGCGGGGGTCTCGCCGGGCTTCGTGATCGCGGACGTCGCCGACGGGCACACGGCCGAGGAGGTGGCCGACGCCATCGTCGAGGAGCTGGTCCGGGTCGGGCGGGACGGCGTGGGGGCCGACGACCTGGCGGCCGTCCAGGCCGATACGGAGCGGTCCTGGCTCTCCGCGCTGGCCCACCACGACCAGCGGGCCGACGTCCTGGGGCAGTTCGCCACCGTCCACGGACGTCCCCACGCCGCCTGGGAGTGGCTGGACGGGGTGCGGGCCGTCACCGAGGAGGACGTCCGCCGTGCTGCGGCGACCTGGTGGCAGCCGGGAGCCTTCGAGGTCATCACCTACACCCCGCAGGAGGACGCATGAGCAGCACCGCCGACCGGACCGTCGCCCCGCCGGTGGGGGCGCCCGCCGCGTGGGAGTACCCCGCCTCGCAGCTGCTGCCGCTGGCCGGTGCCGGAGGGGTGCGCCTGGTCGACCTCCCGGGGCAGCCGGTGCTGGCGCTGGAGATCGTCGTCCCGATGCCGTGGGTCGAGGAGCCCCGGGAGATGGAGGGGCTCAGCGTGATCCTGGCTGCGACGCTCGACGAGGGGACGCAGGAGCACGACGCCGAGTCCCTGGCCCGGGCCTTCGAGCGGGCCGGGGTGGGGCTCGAGCTGAGCTCCACCGAGCTGGGTCTGATGGTCGGCCTGGAGTGCACCCCCTCCCACCTGGACGACGCGCTGGGGCTGGCTGCGGAGCTGCTGGGGCGCCCCACCTTCCCCACCGAGGCGGTGCAGCGAGAGGTGCGGGGGCGACTGTTCGACATCGCCCAGGAGCGGGCCACCCCGAGCGTCCGAGCCATGCGCGAGTTCGCCACGCTCCTGCACGGCGAGGACACCCGGGAGGGGCGCCCGGGGGCGGGTTCCGCGCAGACCGTCAGCGCCATCACCGCCGCGGACGTCCGGGCGCACCATGCTCGGTGGGTGCGTCCCGACGGTGCCGGGGTGGTGCTGGCCGGGGACCTGAGCGGCCTCGGTGCTCCTGGTGAGGCCGTGGCCCGGGTGCAGCAGCACCTCATCGACCCCTGGGCGGCTGCCGTTGCCGGTGAGGGCGCCGCTGCGGGTCCGGAGGAGACGGTCGTGGGGGCGGAGGCCGCGGAGCGCTCAGGGGCTGTTGGCGCCGCTGTGGAGGCCGGTGCAGGCGAGGCTGAGGCCGCGCAGGCCGGCGGGGGCGCGGTGTGTGAGGGCGTCCGGCGCCGGATCGAGGTGGACGGGGTGGAGACGGTCGTCGTCCACCGGTCGGGTGCTGCCCAGACCGAGGTGCGCCTCGGGTGGCTCGGACCGACCCGCCGGGAGCCGGGGGGCTTCCACCCCTACGCCCCGCTGGCGGTCCACGTGGGGGCCTCCCCGACCTCGCTGCTGGACGAGGTGCTGCGCGAGGAGAAGGGGTGGACCTACGGCATGCGGGCCGCCTTCCGTCCTCGGCACCGGGTGGGGGAGTTCCTGGTGGCGGGGAGCTTCACGACGGCGGACACGGCTCCGGCGGTGCGGGAGCTCCTGCGGCTGCTGCGCGGGGTGCCCGACGGGCTCGACGCGCGGGCGGCTGCGGCCGCACGGGACTACACACTCCTGACCGCTCCCATGCGCTATGCCACCGCCGAGACCCTCGCCCACGAGGCGGCGGTGCTGACCCTGGACGGGGTGGGGCCGGAGTTCAGCGCCCGGACGCTGGGTTCCCTGGGGGAGACCAGCGCCGCGGAGATGGCCGACCAGATGCGGGCCGCCTGGCAGCGGTGGGCGGGGGGCCGGTGGGTCATGGTGCTCGTCGGTGACGCCGACGTGTGGGGTGAGGCGCTGGGCGCCTGAGGGGCGGCGCGCCTCCCTGCCGGGTCCTCGCGGTGAGAGGGGAGGACGGCGAAGGGCCCCGACCGGATGGTCGGGGCCCTTCGCCGTGGGCGACGAGTTCGTTGCTGCCGCTGGCATTGTCGACGCCCTCGGCGTCACTCGCCGGCGCGGGCGGCGATGAGGCGGCGCAGCGAGTCGAGGCGCTGTTCCCCGCCCGCCCCCGCGCGACCGCTGGAGACCCAGTCGTCCAGGGCGCAGTCGTCCACGCCCAGGTGGGGGCAGGTGCGGGGGCAGTCCTCCGTCCCGGGGGCCAGGTCGGGGAAGAAGCCGATGAGCTCCTCCACCCCCACGTGGGCCAGACCGAAGGAGCGGATGCCGGGGGTGTCGACCGTCCACCCTCCGCCCGGGAGCTCGAGGGCCACGGCGGAGGTGCTGGTGTGCCGGCCGCGCCCGGTCGTGTCGTTGACGACTCCGGTGGATCGTCCCGCTCCGGGGACGAGGGCGTTCACGAGGGTCGACTTGCCCACCCCGGAGTGGCCCACGAGCACGGACCACCGGT
Source organism: Kytococcus aerolatus (assembly GCF_900187395.1). Taxonomy (GTDB): domain Bacteria; phylum Actinomycetota; class Actinomycetes; order Actinomycetales; family Dermatophilaceae; genus Kytococcus; species Kytococcus aerolatus. Next base: position 627,125 of record NZ_FYEZ01000001.1, on the reverse strand, counting down.
CGGCGACGAGCTCGCGGACGGCGTCGAGACCGTCGTGGGGGTCCTCTCCGGAGCGGGCGACCACGACGGCGGGCAGGTCGAGCGCGGCGTACTGCGCCAGGAGGGGGGAGGGGTCCGCCAGGTCGGCCTTGGTGACCACCAGCGCCGGCTCGATGCCGGCGTCCCAGGCGGCCACCAGGCAGCGGTCGATGAGCCGGGGCCGGGGCTCGGGGTCCGTGACGGCGGTGACGATGAGCATGCGCTCGACGTTCGCGACGATGCCCCGCTCCACCGGGTCGGTGTCGTCGGCGGTGCGGCGGAGCAGGGTGCGTCGGGGCTCGCGCCGGACGATGCGGGCCAGGGTGTCGGGGTCCCCGGAGGCGTCGCCGACCAGGGCCACCTCGTCACCGACGACGATGCCCTTGCGGCCCAGCTCGCGGGCCTTCATCGCGCGCACCCGCACACCGTCCACGAGCACGTCGAAGCGTCCGCGGTCCACGGCCAGGACACGGCCGGTGATGGCGTCCTCGTGGGCCGGGCGCTGCTTGGTGCGTGGCCGGGAGCCCCGCTTGGGCGGGCGGACCTTGGCGTCCGCCTCCGAGTAGTCCGAGAGGCGTCGCGCCATCAGGTGGTCCTTCCCAGCAGGCGTTCCCAGCGTCCCGTGAAGCCGGGCAGGGTCTTGTCGGTCGTCTCGACGTCCTCGACGAGCAGTCCGGGGACGGCCAGCCCGAGCACGGCCCCGGCCATGGCCATTCGGTGGTCGTGGTAGGTGCTGAAGCGCCCGGCGTGGAGCGGCCGGGGGGTGATCTCCAGCCCGTCGGGCAGCTCGCGCACCTCGCCGCCCAGGGTGTTGATCTCGGTGGCCAGGGCGGCTAGCCGGTCGGTCTCGTGGCCGCGGAGGTGGCCGATGCCGGTGAGCGTGCTCGGTCCGTCGGCCAGGGCGCACAGCGCGGTGAGGACGGGGGTCAGCTCGCCGCAGGCGCCCAGGTCGGCCTCGATGCCGTGGAGCCCGCTGCCACCGACGTGGTGGGCGGCGGGGCCGGTGACCGTCAGCCCGTCGGCGTCGAGGACGCACCGGGCGCCCATGCGCTCCAGGAGCCCGCGGACGTGGTCGCCCCCCTGGGTGGTCCGCTCCGGCCAGCCGGTGACCGTCACCCGCCCTCCGGTCACGGCGGCCGCAGCGAGGAAGACGGCGGCGCTGCTCAGGTCGGGCTCGACGGTCACGTCCACCGGGTCGGGGCGCTTGCCCTCGACCCACCACGAGCCCTCGCCGCGCTGCTCGGTCCGCACGCCGGTGTGCGCCAGGGCGGCCCGCGTCATCTCGACGTGGGGGAGGCTCGGGACCTCGCCGGTGGCGGTGATCGTCAGCCCGTCGGGGAGGGTCGTCCCGGCCAGCAGCAGGGCGCTCACGAACTGGGAGGAGGCGCGGGCGTCCAGCTCGACCCGGGGGTCCGCGGGGTCGGGCGGCGCGAGGCGGCCGGTCAGGGTGAGCGGGAGGACGCCGTCGGCCCCGGGGGCGCTCTGGGCCCGCACGCCCAGCGAGCGCAGCGCGTCCAGGAGCCCGGTGAGTGGGCGGAACCCCAGGTGCGTCTCGCCGGTGAAGGTGACCGGTCCGTCGGCGAGGCTCGCCAGCGGGGCGAGGAAGCGCAGCACGGTCCCGGCCTGGTCGCAGTCGATCGGGCCGGCGGGGGACCGCCAGTCGGGGGAGGGGGTGACGCTCCACGGCCCGTCCGCAGGAGTGGTGACCGTGTGCCCGAGGGCGCGCAGGGCGGCGGCCATGGCGCGGGTGTCCCGGGCGTCGAGCGGGGCGTGGAGGTGGCTGGTGCCGGTGGCGAGGGCCGCCAGGGGGAGCCACCGGTTGGTCCACGACTTGGACCCCGGGACGGTCACCGTGGCCTCGACGGGGCTGGTCGGCGTGGGTGCTGCCCAGGTGTGGGGGGACGCAGCAGGGCGCGGGTCCGCACCGGAGTGCAGCCCGCGCCCTGGGGTGTGATCGGTCACTGGATCGATCAGGCGTTGACGGTCTTCTTGGCCTGCTTCACGGCGTCGTCGACGGCGTCGGTGAACCGGTCCATCATCGAGTCCTTGCGCTTCTTGGCGGCGAAGGCCTTCATGCTGCCACGGCCACCGACCTTGGCGGTCTTGGCGCCGGCCTTGGCCTGCGTGCCGAGGAGACCGGCGGCGCCGGAGGCCTTGCCGGCCTGCGCGGCGAGGGAGGCCTTCGCGGCCAGACCCTTGTTCTCGGCCTGCAGCTTGGCGATGTCCTTCTTCAGGCCGGCGATGGTGCTGGCGTGGTCCGCGCGGGCGGAGGCCTGGTCGGCCAGCATCTGGGCGCGGTAGCCCAGGCCCGGCTTGCCGGCGGTGTCGGCCGCGGCGATGAGCAGGCCGCCAGCGATCGCGAGGTCCTTCATGAACTGGATCTGGGTGCCCTGGCGCTGCTCGCCGTCCTGCTCCCAGAATCGGTTGGCGGTGAGGTTCACGGCGGTGACGTCGGCGGCCAGCGCGAGGGCGCAGAGGCGGGGGGCGATGCCCAGGGCCAGGCCGGCACCGGCGACCACGGACACGTAACCGTGGGCCTTCATGAGCGTCTGGCCGTCGGTCTCGACGCCCATCGGCTCGAGCACGTTGTCGGCGGCCTGCTGGGCCACCTCGGCACCGTGCTCGGGGCTCTTGACGTGGTTGATGCCGGAGGCGACGAACAGGCCACCGAGCATCGGGCGGGCGATTATGCGGATGAGGTCCATGCTGTCCTCCTCGGGACGGGTGATGGTGTGCTTCGAGCCTATCGTGCAGGCATCTGGACCGCCGCCGCACGCGACGTGTAACACGTCACCCGGGGGGATGGGTCGCTCAGCAGTTGCCGACGCCGAACCCGAGGGCCAGTCCAGCCAGACCGCCGAGGGCCAGGCTGCGCGCCGGCAGCGGCTCCGAGGGGGAGGTGGGCAGCGTGGCCGTCTCCAGCGGCACCAGCTCCAGCTCGGTCTTTCCCCCCTCGATCTCCACGGCGCGGTCGGCCGTCGCCTGCATAGCCGCGTTCGCGATCGCCCGGGGTGGACGCCTTGGCCGTGATCGTCAGGTTCACGCTGCTCTCGGGGCCGCGGCCGTCAGCCAAGAGGCGATGGTGGTGGGGCTCTCCTCCAGCTGGAGGGCCTCGCGCACCTGCTCGACCACAGGCAGGCTGCTCACCAGCGGCAGGTAGGGCTGGGTGCGCTTCTCCGCCAGCAGGGTGGCGGAGTACGACTGCGTGGTGGACTCGCTGTTCGTGCCGTGGACGAAGCCCACGGCGTGCGCGGTGTAGCGGACCGGTTGCAGAGCGGTTCACACGGCGGCGGCTAGGAGGCCCAGGGCCAGCAGGCGAGCAGGACGTGGGCCTGTCGCCGGGCCGGCCGCATGAGGTCGGTGGTGGTCGACGGGTTCCCTCCTGCGTGTCGTCCGGCCCATTATTTTCGGCACTGCTGTCACGGCGCTGTCACGCGGGTGGGAAGGGCTTTGTCGTGGATGCGGCTCAGCCTACGGTGGGGGAGTCAGTGTCCACAGGGGACAGACACCATGCTCTCAGAAGGGGAAACACCATGACCATCTCGCGCCGCACGCTCGTCCAGGGCGCCGCCTGGACCGCGCCCGCCATCGCCGTCGCCACCACCACCCCGGCCCTGGCTGCCTCGCCCACCCCGGAGACCCCCATCGTCATCGACGGGGAGGCGGAGGGCAGCTGCAAGTTCCCGGGCCGGAGCCGGGGCCAGAAGGCCTACCGCATCGCCGTCCACTTCTCGAATGAGTCCGAGGTCACCGGCACGGTGACCATCGTCGACATCGTCGGCCCCGACGGCAAGGAGCTCACCTGGGCGAACGACCAGAACCGGGACAGCTACACCATCCAGCCCGGCGGCGGCGACGTCGTCTTCTTCCTGCTCTCGGACAACTCGGCCAACATCTCCGTGGAGGTCACCTACACCGTGGCCGTCGACGGCAAGGTGTACACGCTCACCGAGACGGTCGCCATCCCCGCCTTCCCGCCCTGCGAGAAGGACATCTGGTCGCCCTGGGAGTGAGTCCTGCGCCCCCGCACCGCGGGTGGCTCCCCGTGGTCCCCGCGTCACCCCCGTCTCGGAGGGTGGCGCGGGGACCGCGTCGTCGCGGGCGCTGACACTGGGCCCACCGCCCGGCGGGCCCAGTGGGTCCGGAGGGTCACGGGCGAGACGGCGCGCCGAGCAGCTTGTGGGTGCCGTCGCACCAGGGGAGCCTGCCAGAGGACTCGCACCGGCACACCGCGACGACGGGGCGCGTGACCGGGTGCGTCTCACCCGCCGCGTCGACCACGTGGGTGGCGCCGCGCAGCAGCGCCGGCCCGCCGGGGCAGTCCAGGACCCGTACCCCCTCGGCGGGGAGGACCTCCACCGGCAGGCCGGGGGAGTCAGCGGCGGTCACCCGGCCACCGCGACGGGCGCCGGGCGCAACGCGCTGTCCCCTGCGTCCCAGCGGGCGATGGCCTCCTGCCCCACCCGTCCCTCCAGGTAGAGCCCCGCCAGGAATCCGAAGAGCAGCCGCTCCGGACCCTCGGCCCGGGCCACCGCGGGGCACATCTGCCGCAGGGCCACCTGCTCGTGGACCGCGTCGGCCTCCACGTGCTCGTCGAAGTACGCCCACGCCTCCCGGTCCAGCCCCAGCCGTCGGGCACCGGCCACGTACTGCTGGCAGGGCAGCGAGCTGGTCGTCTCGATCATGGCCAGGTGCCCCGCCACGGCCCCGGCCCAGTCACGCCGGGAGGCCCACCACCCGAGGGCGACGTTGGCCGCGAGCACCGGGGCGGGCCAGGCATCCACGTAGGCGCCGTAGGTGGGGTCCAGCCCGACGGCGGTCATCGCCCGGGCGAACAGCCCCGAATGCACGTCCTCGGCGCGGCAGTTGCCGTACTCGTCGACCTGGATCTCCAACATCGCCAGCTTGGCCGGCATCGGCAGGCGCGGCAGGGCGAAGGTGTGCGGGTCGGCCTCCTTGAGCTGGTAGGCGGACTTCAGGACCAGCACCTCCCGCCACTGCTCCAGGGTCAGCGAGCGCCGGGCCCGGACCGCCAGCGAGGGCGCGTCGGTGAACTCGGCGTCGGGCAGGGCGAACAGTGTGGTCGCGAGGTCCTCCCGCGCCGCGGCCAGATGCCGGGCCACGGCCGGCTCGATGAGGGGGCGCAACGCCCGCTCGAGGGCGTCCTCCAGGGCCACCCGCAGGTGCACGAGGCGGTGGTCCACCTCCCACCGACCGTCGACGCCGTCGAAACCGTGGTATGCCAGCCCCTGCAGGGTCCACAGGGCCAGCAACGCGTCCTCGTCCTGGAGCACCGCCGTCCCCGCCAGGGAGTCGGCGGCGGTGAGGGCCTCGGCCAGGGCGGCCCGGTCCTCTGGCCCCTTCTGGTGCGGGTCCGTTCCCAGGAGCGCGACCACGGTTCCGGAGAGCAGGCCGCGCGGGGTGGGCAGGGTGGGCAGGGTCTGACTCACGCCGCGAGTCTAGTGGTGATCCTCCTGGCCCGCCGCCGGGGGAACCTCCAAAGCCGTTACGTCTCAACCCGCGCCACTCCCAGCAGGAGTAGCGTGGCAGGGGCAGCGCCCGGGCCGGTCGGCGGTCGGGGTCCCACCAGCACCGGGAGAGCACCATGATCCCCTCCACTGACACCGGCAGCACCGTCGGTCAGGCCCGTGCGGACGACCAACCGCCCAGCATCCAGCTCCCCGGCATCCTGCTGGGGGTGGGACTGGGCGGGTTCCTCGACGGCATCCTGCTGCACCAGATTCTGCAGTAGCACCACATGCTCAGCGCTTCCGAGAGCGCGAACGTCGACATCGGCTCCTACCCGGTCACCTCCGTCCACGGCCTGCAGATGAACACGCTGTGGGACGGGCTGTTCCACACCGCCACCTGGTTGGCGGTGCTCGCCGGCCTGGGCGTCCTCTATGCCCGGGTGTCCCACGCGCGCGGCCGGGTCTGGGCCTCCCGGGTGCTGTGGGGGTGGATCCTCGTGGGCTGGGGGCTGTTCAACCTGGTGGAGGGGGTGGTGGACCACCACCTGCTGGGCATCCACCACGTCATCAGCGGCCGGTACCAGACGGTGGCCGACCTCGCCTTCCTCGCCCTCGGCGCGCTGCTCGTGCTGGGCGGGTGGCTGCTGCAGCGTGGGGGCCGTCCGGCCGAGCCCGCGGCAGCCTCCGCCCGGCCGTGAGCCTGTACCCCGTCAGGGGCCTGCACCCCGGCACGGACCCTGGGCACGGCGGCCACGCGCACCCCGCGGGCTCCGGCACCGACTGGGCCGTCGTGGGACCGGTGGCGGTGGTGGTGGCCGTCGCGGTCGGCTACCTGGTGCTGTCCCTGCTCCGGCGGCGGGAGCACCGTGGGTGGAGCGGCTGGCGGGTGGCCAGCTTCTCCGCCGGCTGCGCGCTGCTGGTGGCCGGCCTGGTGCCGGCCCTCATCCCCTTGCCCCACGGCTCCTTCGCCGCCCACATGTACCAGCACCTGCTCATCGGCATGTACGCGCCGCTGGCCCTCGTGCTGGGCGCCCCGGTCACGCTGCTGCTGCGCTCGCTGCCGCAGCGCCGTGCCCGGGTCCTGGGGCGTCTGCTGGGCTCGGCCCCCCTGGGGGTGCTCGCCCACCCGGTGACCGCGCTGGTGCTGAACGTCGGCGGGCTCTACCTGCTGTACCTGGCGCCCCTGTACCAGGCCACCACCGAGCAACCGGCCCTGCACCACGTGGTGCACCTGCACTTCTTCTTGGCGGGCTACCTGTTCGCGTCCTCCATGGCCGGGCCGGATCCTGCCCCGCACCGTCCCTCGGTGCCCGCGCGGCTGGTGGTGTTGGGGGTGGCCGTCGCCGGCCACGCGGTGCTTGCCCAGCTGGTGTACGCCGGGGTGCTGCCGCACGTGCAGGCACCCGCCGACGACCTGCGGGCCGGCGCCGACCTCATGTCCTACGCCGGGGACATCGCCGAGCTGCTGCTGGCCCTGGCCATGGTCAGCACCTGGCGCCCCCACCCCCGGGAGCGGGCGTGGCGTGTCCCTGGCCCCCGGCCCCGCCCCGGGCGGGATCACGGCGCCGTGGCCGAGCCGCTACCGTCCCAGGGGTGGGGTGGGGCTGAGGCGGTGCACCACGCCAGGTCCGCCCCGAGCACGCCGGGGACCGCACGTCCCTGCGGGGCGGAGTGCACCAGGGTCCACCGCAGGGCACCGTCCGGCAGGTGACCCGGCTCCGGCTCCGGAGGGGTGGCGCTGCTGGACTCCTCAGCGGTGCAGGCGGCGTCGACCAGGCCATCCAGGCGGCGGGCGTACCCGGGGTCCAGCCGGCGCCCGGGGTTGATCACCACCCGCTCCCAGTCGGGCCGCAGGAGCTCGAGCATGCGCAGCGAGCGGTCCACCTGCTCGGGGTGCTCGTCGCCGCTGCACCACTCGTCCAGCATGAGCGTGCGCAGCCCGTCACGCTGTCGCCAGGTGGCGGCGTCCGCCAGCACCGCCTCGACGGCTCGGAGCCCCCACCCGGTGTGCACGTACCCCGCGACGCAGGGGGCGGGGGCCGCCGTCGTGAGGGCACAGAGGGCGGGCTGGTAGGCCTGCCACGACCGCTGGTCACCGGGACCGTCGTGGACGTTGACCACCACCAGGCCGTCGCCCCACTGCCGCCAGCTGGCCGCCATCGCGGTGGCGCGCTCCCACACGGCGGGGTGGGTGACGGGGTGGGCGTACAGCGGCCACCCCGGCGCGGGGCGGGGCACCCGGACGTGCTCCGGCGTGGTCACACGAACACCCGCGCGTCGTGGAAGTGGCGGATGCTGTACAGCAGGCTCACCGCGGTGCACAGGGCGGCGACCACCACCACCCACAGGGCCCGGTCCAGCGCCAGGGCCGCCCAGGCGGTCACCAGGGCGCCGACGGCGGGGACCAGGGGACCCCACTTGTCACCGAACGCCGCCAGCAGGGCCGAGAGGGCCGCCGGCACGCCGAACCCGGCCGCGGCGTAGGCGGCCCCCCGCGCCCCGGGGGAAGGGATCTGCAGGAGGGGGGGCGGCCAGCAGCACGGCTCCGGCGCAGACCAGTGCGGTGGCCACGGAGGTGGCCAGCACCAGCGACCACGCGGCGCTGCGGGACCACCCCAGGGACGTGCTCCGGTGGGCGACGTTCGCGAGGCTCACCCGGACGCCGGTGATCCACGGGTCCAGCAGGCACATGGCCCCGACGATACCCGCGACCATCGCGGTGGTCGCGTTCGCGGGGGCCGCGTTCAGGGCCAGCAGGAGGGCCACCACCAGCACCAGCGCCTGCAGCAGGGGAGGCACCGCGGCGCGGGCCTCGGTGCCGGTGGGCGCGGGCACCCGCCAGACGTGGGTGGTGCGGAGCACCACGGCGCAGGCCACCCCCAGCACGCAGGTGAGGGCGACGCCGGCCACGGCCCACTGCTCGGCCCGCCCGTCCAGCGGCCACTGCAGGAGCCATGCCAGCCCGGCCGCGGCCCCGCAGGCCAGTAGCGCGCCGCCGTAGCGGTTGACCACCAGCAACAGGGACAGACAACAGGTCAGCACCATCCACCCCAGGCAGACCAGCACCATCTCCACCCGGTCCGGGACCAGCGTGGCGTACAGCAGGACCAGCACCAGGCTGCCCTGCCCCAGCCGCTGGGCCAGCCACCAGCCCACGTCGAGCGCGCGCTGGGGCTGGCCGGCACCCAGGGCGTGCCAGGAGGTCCCGGCCACGGTCTGACCGGCGACCCACCCCAACCCGCCGGCCGTGCCCATCGCCAGCACCGAGATGCCCAGGGCGTGCTGGACCGCGGCCGAGAGCAGCGCGCACGCCACGATGAGCAGGGCCCGCCGCAGGGAGGCGGTCATGAGCCGCCGCTGCACCATGGCGTGCCGCCGGGTGGGCGGGGCCTCCTGCTCTGCGTAGATCTCCTCGGCCACGGAGAAGACGTCCGGGTGCCCCCACAGTGCGCGCGCCGTGCGGTCGGTGACGCCGGCCGCCTCGATCCGCGCGGTCATGTCCCACGCGTCCACCGCCCCGGCGGCAGCCTGGGCGACGTCCGGCCCGGGGTCCACCGGGGGGCGGGGCGCGACGGAGGAGGGCATCAGCGGGTCCGGGTCTCGGCTGCGTGCAGGTACTCCTCGTGGTAGGCCTCCAGGCACTGGCGCAGGTCGAAGCGCTCGCGCGCCCACACCGCGGCGCGGCGCCCCATCGTGTGGCGCGCCTCGTGGTCGGTCAGCAGGTGGGCCAGCTCGTCGGCCAGGGCCTGCGGGTCACGGGCCGGGACCAGCGCCCCGACGGTCTGTTCCTCGTCCACGCAGTCGGACACCCCGCCGACGTCGGTGGAGACGGTGGCGCGGCCGCACATCATCGCCTCAATGAGGCCGAAGGGCAGGCCCTCGCTGATGCTGGACATGGCCACTACGTGGCCGGTCTCGAAGCCGGGGCGGCTGCCGGGGGAGGCCCCCTCGAAGGTCACGCTGTCGCCCACCCCCAGCTCGTCCACCACCTGCTCCAGGCTGGCGGCGTACTCACGGTTGGCGTCGTTCAGCGGGCCGAACAGCCGCAGCCGTGCGTCCGGCACCCGCTGGCGCACCAGGGCGTGGGCCCGGATCAGGGTGGCCAGGTCCTTCAGCGGGTCGATGCGGCCGACGAAGGCCGTGGTGGGCACCTCCGGCTCGCGCTCGATCACGGGGTACCGGTCCACCTCCACCCCGTTGTGGATGACCCGGATGGCGGACGCCGGGGCCCCAAGGCGCCGTTCCCACCGCGCGTTGAACTCGGTGACCGGCAGCAACCGGTCGGCCCGTCGGCAGGCCAGCCCCGCCAGATGCCGGTGGAAGGAGGTGACGGCCCGGCGGACCGACCAGCTGCGCTCGTCCGCGGCCGCCAGGTAGCGCTCCCGCAGCTGCACCCCGTGCTCGGTGAGCAGCCACCGGGCACCGGTGCGGGCCTCGTGCGCCATCGCCACCAGCGAGGTGGGGCCGCTGCCGGTGGCGTGGACGACGTCGATGTCGTCGGCCAGCCGCGTGTCGGCCAGGGCCAGGGTGCGGTCCACCAGGCCGCAGGCGCGTGCGGCCTCGGCCACCGAGAGGGGCGGCAGGTCCCCGGCGTGCCGGTTCCAGGCATCCAGAAGCCCGCCCAGGGACCCCTCGCGGGTGAGCAGCGCGCTCACCGACGTGTCCCGGGCCAGCTCGAGCCAGTCCGCGATCGCGGCGTCGAACTCGTCGGTGCGCTCGTCGGAGGGCGCGATGGCCGCATCCCACATCCGGGTGGTGACGTCCCGCAGGGCCCGGCGGTGCTCCCGTCGGGTGCGTGTGGGTTCCCAGCGTGCCCACACGCCCACCTGCTGCACGCTTCGGACCGAGGCCGGCAGCTCCCACCGCAGCTCCTCGGTCCCCGTCCCGGTCAGGGCGACCAGGTCGAAGGACACGTCGATGCCCTGCACCAGCTGGTCACACCACGTGCTGACGCCGCCGGTCGTGTAGGGATAGGTGCCCTCCGTGACCATCGCCACCCGCACGGGCGGCGCGGTCACGAGGACCTCGTGGCCGAAGCACCCCATCCGTCGCCGGGAACGGTGAGGGTGCGCGGCAGCCAGGTGCCAACCTCGTAGGTGCCCACGGCCTTGCCGGCGTACTCCTGGGGCAGGCGGGACCAGCCACTGGTGGTGCCGGCCGGCATCGAGACCGGGATGGTGGCGCCGTCGCCGGTGGCGCGCAGCTGCACCCGGCCGCCGCGCCAGGTGGCGCGGGCGTCGCCCTCGGCCTGCCAGGCCGCCGCAGCGCGCAGCTGCTCACCGGCCTCCGCCTGGGTGGGGTTCACCAGCGGCGTGTTGTCGGCGAAGATCGCGCGGTAGTCGGTCAGCAGACGCTCCAGCACCGGGTAGATGATGCGATCGCCGGTCTGGTTGGCCTGGTGTACGTAGTGCGGGCGGGCGTCGTTGTTCACCACGCGGGAGAGGGCGTTGGCCGCCTCCCGGGGCACCAGCACGTCCTGAAAGTCCTCCGCCCCGCTCAGCGGGGGCAGGCAGGTGGTGCGGGGGTCGGTCTCGCAGTGGCCGGAGCCACCGTCCGCCCGGGAGGAGTAGATCCAGGTGTACTCGTCCACCTGCTGCTCTTCGGTGGCCGCGTTGTAGAAGATGTTCATCGGGTGGCGGGGCACGGTAAGGGCCGGGCCCACCGGGCGCTGCCACGGGTCGCGGCTGTTGTCCGCGGCGATCCACCGCACCCCGGTGCTACGCAGCGCGCCGCCCAGGTTCGGGTTGTCGGTGGACAGCTCCGGGTCACCCAGCAGGCCGGAGTGTTCCCCGGTGATCAGCTCGGTGCGGTCCACCGGCAGGCCGTTCCAGAACGCAAAGTCCAGATTGCGCCGGATCTCCTCGACGAGGGTGGCCCGGGGCACGGTCACCACGGCGCCGGCGGCATCCCGCTGGCAGCTGGCAGCGCCGGTCACCGGGTCGTACTGGCGCTCGCAGCCCAGGTGGCGGTGACTCCAGGTGTGGTTGATGAAGCGAAAGTCGCGGGGTCGGGTGCGCAGCGCGGCCAGCAACGGGTCGGTGCCGTGGGTGGCGGCGTACTCCCGGGAGCCGGCGCCGTTGAAGGCCTGGTCGATCTTCAGGCCCCACTGCTGCTGCCAGGAGCGCATGAACTCCACGTCGGCCGCGTCCATCCGGGCGGTGGCCGGCTCGTCGGGGAGCACCTGGGCCGGGTCGCACCCGGCGCCGATGGTGCAGTTGCCGTGGGGGCTCCACAGGCTGCTGGCGCTGAACGTGTCGTCGGAGTGCACGGAGAACGCGTTGCTGTAGCTGCCCAAGTGGATGCCGCGGGTCAGCCACTCGATCTGGCCGTGGACCAGGATGCGGGTGTGAACCTGGTAGCGGTTGAAGGAGAAGGTGTTGAACATCTCCTCCCGGCCGTCGGCGCGGTGGATGCCGGTCATCACCGCGGTGGCTCCCGACGGCGCGCTGCTGGTGGCCACCGCCTCGGCGCCTCCCTCCAGCGCGGCGGCGCGGTACCCGTAGGTCTCGGTGACCGCGGGGTTCACGTCGTCCACCGGCACCGGGCCGTCAAGGTAGCTGAACGCGCCGGCCCGGGCGCTGGGGGTCACCTGGAGGGTGCTGTCGTCCAGGGGCCCGGCGGCCTCGGGGGTCTGCAGGCCGACGGCGGCCGAGGGGTAGACGTAGGCCGAGATTTGGCGGATGGCGAAGCGCGCCTGCCAGTCGCGCAGGGCGTCCGCCTCCGCCTCGGAGAGCTGCGCGGGAGCCGAGTTGGGGGTGATGACGCCCTGGAAGGCGGCGTGGTCGGCGCGACCGCCGACGGTCAGGAAGGACGCGTCGATGGTGGGCCGGTCAGCGGCGTTCAGGTTCACCAGCCGGTGGGGCACGCCCTCGCGGACCAGTCGGTCGGTGTACGCGTCCATCGTCGGCGACCCGTCATCGAGCACCAGCACCACCAGCTCGATGCTGGGGTCGGCGACGACCTGCACCGAGGGGGCCGGGGCGTCAGCGGCCTGGGCGGTGGCCGGGGTGATCAGGCCCAGGGAGGTGAGGGTCAGGGCGCTCAGGGCGCGCGAGAGCAGGGGGCGGGGGGGCATGAGGAGGGCTCCTTGCTGATGGGGGGACGCCCGCAGCGTAGGGGATCCGGGCCGCGCGGGGGATCAGCCAGCGGCCCGAGCAGCGGTGGGACTGCGTCCAGGTGTTGTTCAGTGTGACCCTCGTGCGGGCCCCGGCGCAACGCTGATTCTGTCAGCGCGCTGTCGCCCCCGTGCAAGCCTTTGCCACACAGGGGTTTTGAGCAACATCGAACCCTTGTGTGAGACCTGTCACGAACGTCCTCCCGCCCCCCCCGCCGGGGTCCCTGCGGCTCGGGGGGGGTGCGTCGTGACCCCGGCGGACGGCTAGCATGGGCCCATGCGCATCCTGGTGACGGGCGGAGCCGGCTACATCGGCTCCCACACGACCCTGCTCCTGCTGGCCGAGGGCCACGAGGTGGAGGTGCTGGACAACCTGTCCAACTCCTCCCCGGTGGCCCTGGAGCGGATGGGCCACATCGCCGGCGGGCCAATCACCTTCCACCAGGTGGACCTGCTGGACCGCGACGCCACCGACCAGGTGGTCTCCCGCGGGTTCGACGCGGTCATCCACTTCGCCGGCCTGAAGGCGGTGGGGGAGAGCGTGGAGCAGCCCCTGCGCTACTACCGCACCAACCTCGAGTCAACGTTCAACCTGCTGGAGGCCATGACCCGCCACGGGGTGCGCCAGCTGGTGTTCTCGTCCTCGGCCACCGTCTACGGCCCCGATGGGGTGTCGCCCCTGGCGGAGGACGCCCCCACCGGGGCGACGAACCCGTATGGCTGGACCAAGGTCTTCATCGAGCAGGTGCTGCGCGACCTGGCCGCCGCGGACGCCACGTGGCGGATCGCGCTGCTGCGGTACTTCAACCCCATCGGGGCCCACGAGTCCGGGCTGATCGGGGAGGACCCGCAGGGCATCCCCAACAATCTGGTGCCCTACATCGCGCAGGTGGCGGTCGGGCGCCGCGAGCACCTGACGGTTCACGGGGACGACTACGACACCGTGGACGGCACGGGGGTTCGGGACTACATCCATGTGGACGACCTGGCGCGGGGCCACGTGGCGGCGCTGGACCAGCTGGCGCGAATGGACCACCCGGTGGGCGTCTGGAACCTGGGCACCGGGGGAGGGGTCTCGGTGCTGCAGATGGTGGAGGCATTCCGCCAGGTCACCGGCCGGGAGATCCCGGTGCGGGTGGGCCCGCGCCGGGCGGGGGACCTGGCGCAGGCGTTCGCCTCGGTGGACAAGGCGGCGGACGAGCTGGGCTGGCGGGCCGAGAAGCGGCTGGCGGAGATGGCTGCCGACACCTGGCGCTGGCAGCGAGGCAACCCGCGGGGTTATGAGGGCTGACTCCCTCAGCCGATGACGCGGGCGGGTACCCCGGCCACGGTGACCCCGTCGGGCACGTCGCGGGCGACCACCGCTCCCGCACCCACCATCACGTCGGCTCGACCGTCATCCGTGTGGCCCGCTCCCGCAGCTCGTCGGGGTACTTCCATGGTGCTGGCATGCTCTGCATCCTTCCGTGGGATCAGAGCCTCCACCAAAACCGGGGCGATTCAGAGGGTGCACGTTCTTGGGACTTCCGTAGGGCGTCCACGGTGTGTGGGTAGGCTGTGACCATGCGCATCCTCGTCACTGGTGGGTTGGGGTACATCGGGTCACACACGTCCATCCATCTGCTGTACAGGGGTCATCAGGTGGAGGTGATTGACAACCTGTCCAACTCGTCCCCGGTGGTCTGGCAGCGGATCCAGGAGATCTCCGGTGAGGAGGTCGTGTTCCACGAGGTGGACCTGATGGACCCGAAGAGGCTGGACGCCGTCCTTGCGCGGGGGTTCGACGCAGTCATGCATTTCGCGGGATTGAAGGCGGTGGGTGAGAGTGTCGAGCAGCCGCTGAAATACTACCGACAAAACGTCGTGACAACGCTCAATCTTCTGGATGCGATGGCGAGCCACGGGGTCCGTTGTCTGGTTTTCTCCTCCTCGGCCACCGTCTACGGCGAGGACGGGGCGAGTCCGCTGACCGAGGAGCTTCCAACGTCGGCCACCAACGCATACGGATGGACCAAGGTCTTCATCGAGCAGATCCTCCGGGACCTGACGGTTGCGGACCCTGACTGGCGCATCGCGTCCCTGCGATACTTCAACCCGGTGGGAGCGCACAGTTCCGGGCTCATCGGGGAGGACCCACGGGGTACTCCCAACAACTTGGTGCCCTACATCTCTCAGGTCGCCGTGGGGCGTAGGGAGCATCTGACGGTGCATGGAGCTGACTACGACACGCCGGACGGGACGGGCGTGCGGGACTATATCCACGTCGAGGACTTGGCAGCCGGCCACTCAGCCGCTCTGAGGCGGCTGCAGGAGACCTCACAGCCCTTCTCGGTCTGGAATCTTGGAACGGGAGCGGGGGTATCGGTCCTTGAGATGGTGGAGGCGTTCCGGGCGGTGAGTGGTCATCCTGTTCCCGTGGTCATCGGGCCACGCCGCCCTGGGGACCTCGCGGTTGTGTACGCCTCGGCGGACAAGGCGCTGGACGAACTCGGGTGGAGTGCTCGTCATGGACTGAGGCGCATGGTGGAGGATTCGTGGCGCTGGCAGCGGTCCAACCCGCAGGGGTACTCCTCGGTGGCTGGGTGACGTGGCGGTGAGTTCTCAGATCCAGGCGGGTGCACTAACGATCGCCGAGAGGGTGGAGATTGCACATGTGGCTGTGGGGGACAGCCTGACTGCAGCCGGGATACGTCATCTGTTCATCAAGGGGCCGGTGGTCTCCCGACAGTTCCCACGAGCGGCCGATGGGATCCGGCACGTCTCCTCGGATGTGGACGTTTGGGTTGACCCACTGACGGAGAGGGCCGTCATGCGAGCGCTCGTGGCAGATGGGTGGGAGACGCCCCATCTTCATTGGCTGCCATCGCTGGCCGACCATGCAGTGGTGCTCACCCACGACCTGTGGGGCCTCACCGTCGACGTGCATCGCACCTTCCCCGGGGTGGGGGTCGCCCCCATTGTTGCCTTCGAGTTCTTGTGGGCCCGACGAAGCTGTCTGCTGCTCGCCAATCGACCGGTGCCTGTGCCGGCTCGGTCTGAGCACTGTCTCCTCCTGATGCTCCATGCACTCAGGAGCCCAGTGGACTCGAAAACCCAGATAATCGCTGATCGAGCCCTGGCTGAGCTGGGCGATGGAGAGACGGGAGATCTGCAGCGGGCAGTCCAGACTCTCGGTGCTGGTCCGGCCCTCAACGTGCGGTCTGAGTTCTGGGGTACGTGGGGAAGCGGGTGGGATGAGATGTGGGCCCTTCGCAGCGGGCAGCGCTCCGGAGCGGCGATGTGGATGATGCGTCTCAAGGCTGCCCGGAGCTGGCGTGAGCGCCTAACGCTCGCGATATCGGCCCTCGTTCCGCGTCCCAGAGGGCAGGACCGTTGGAGGACGGGGGACAGGTTGAGGGCACTGCCGGCTCACTGGGCTCGAGGCGCGAGCCAGTTGCCAGCGGCTGTGCGACAACTACGGGCTGCCCGCCAACCCAGACACCAAGACGAGAAGGGCTGAGTCGTGAAGATCATCGCCGTCCACCGCTACTTCTGGCCGGACACGCCGCCCTACGCCAGTCTTCTTCGATCCATCGCAGGCCGCTGGTCCGGGGACGGGCACCGGGTCACGGTGCTCTCCTCGCCGCCGTCGTACACCTCGTCCCAGCGAGTCGAGGACGTACCGCGCAGCCAGGAGCTCGACGGCTTCACCGTCACTCGCGTGCCCGCCCTGAAGGAGCGTGGGGGCGGGTGGCGTCAGCTGGTCAACCTGGTGGGCTTCCCGGTGACGATCGCTTCTGCCGTGGCACGCCGTGATGCGGATGTCCTGATGTGCTCCACCGTGCCGCAGGTCACCCTGGGCGTGGCCATGGCAGCCGTTGCCAGGCTGCGGGGGATGTCGTTCGTCTACCACTGCATGGACCTGCAACCGGAGATCGGTCGTCTCTCGGGGGAGTTCGCGCACCCTGTCGTGTACCGAACCCTGCTGGCGGCCGACACCTGGGCCATGCGTCAGGCCACTCGCATCATCGTCCTCTCCGAGGACATGGCAGCCGCCGTTCGTCAGCGGGACGAGACGCTTGCCGAGCGTGTGGTCATCCTGAACAACTTCTCCCTCCCGGGGGGTGACGAGCCGGTCGGGAGTCCGCTGCCCCCGCCGGAGACAGGCACCCTGCGGGTGGTCTTCACCGGCAACGTCGGGCGCTTCCAGGGGCTTGACGCAGTGGTTGACGCCATGGCGCAGATCCCGGGGGAGACACCGGTCCAGCTGGTCTTCATGGGCGAGGGGCGGGCGAAGTCCGAGCTCGTCGCCCGGGCGGAGGGGCTCGACCTGCCTGCCGGAGTGGAGATCGTCTTCCTGCCTCACGGTTCGCCGGCCAGTGCCAAGGCCCTGATGCGTTCGGCCCACGTGGGCTTGGTCTCGCTGCAGCCCGAGGTGGTCCGCTACGCCTTTCCGTCGAAGACGGCGACCTATGCTGAGCAGGGCCTGCCGATGCTGGTCGTCTGCGAGGGCGACTCCGAGCTGGCCGGGACGGTCGTCACCGAGGGCTTGGGATGGCACGCCGCCCCCGGTGACGCCGCTGCGATCGCCAGCGGTCTCATGGAGGCCGCCCGGGAGCTGCGCGACGGGATCTGGCGTGAACGGCACGAGCGTGTGCGGCGTTACGCTGTGGCGGAGTTCGACGCAGCGGTCGTGCTGGGCAGGTGGAGTCGACTGCTGGACCAGATCGCCGAGGAGAGGGCAGCGCACCAGTCATGAACAAGCTCATCATCATCGTGGGTGCGCCGCGCTCCGGCACCAACATGTTGCGGGACGTCCTCACGTCCCTCGAGGGCGTCTCGACCTGGCCCTGCGACGAGATCAACCCGATCTGGAAGCACGGCAATCTCGATGTCCCGCACGATGAGCTGCTCCCGGAGCATGCTCGGCCGGAGGTCGTGAGCTTCCTGCGCCGCAACTTCGCCCACGCGGCGGAGGAGTTCGGATGTGACGTGCTGGTGGAGAAGACCTGTGCCACCTCCATGCGGGTGGCTTTCGCGGCCAAGACCTTCCCCGAGGCGGAGTTCGTCTTCATCCATCGCGACGGTTTCGATGCAGCAGCCTCTACGATGAAGCGCTGGAACGCCCCCTTCGACCTGGCGTACACGCTGCGCAAGGTGCGCTACGTGCCGGTTGCGGATCTGCCGATGCAGATCCTGGCCTTCCTGCGTACCCGTCTGGGCAAGATCCTAAGCGGCCAGGCTGGCAGCACCGAAGCCGACCTGAAGGTCGCCACGTGGTGGGGGCCGCGGCCGCACGACTTCCGGCAGCTGCAGGAGAGCTGCACCTTGGAGGAGGTGGCCCTCACCCAGTGGGAGCGGTGCGCGTCGTTGACCCTCGACCAGCTCGCCGCCGTGGCTCCAGAGAAGGTCCACCGCGTGGCGTATGAGGACTTCGTGCAGGAGCCGGAGGCCGAGCTGCGTCGGTTGCTGGACGAGCTGGGGCTGGAGGACCGTTACGCCGCGGAGTCGGTGGCCACGGTTTCTGCGGGCAGCATCGGCAAGTCGCTCACGCAGTACCCGCCCGCCGAGAGGGAGCGTCTGGCGGACATGGTCGGCCCGACGATGCAGCGCCTGGGCTACCCAGAGGACGGCCTGGCATGACGGGACTGACCTCGCGGCAGGCGGCGGTGAAGCGGGCGTTCGACCTCACGGTGTCCTCCATCGGGCTCGTGGCTGCAGCTCCGGTCATCGTGACAGCCACGGTGGTCGCCACGGTCGACACCCGTGAGTGGGGCATCTTCAGCCAGCGGCGCATCGGGCGACACGGTGAGCCGTTCACCGTGCACAAGATCCGCACCATGCGCAGCACCACCACGCCCGGCACCACGGTGACCGCCAGTACCGACCCCCGGATCACCCGGTCGGGGGCGTTCATGCGCCGGACCAAGATCGACGAGCTCCCTCAGCTGTGGGACGTGCTCAGGGGGGCCATGAGCTTCGTGGGCCCTCGCCCCGACGTCCCCGGGTTCGCTGATCGGCTCGAGGGTGAGGATCGACTGCTGCTCTCCATCCGCCCGGGCATCACCTCGCCGGGAACCCTGGCGTTCCGCAACGAAGAGGAGATCTTGGCGGAGCAGGATGACCCCGAGCGCTACAACCGGGAGGTCATCTGGCCGGAGAAGGTTCGGATCAATCTGGAGTACATCCGGAACTGGTCGCTCCTCAAGGACGTGCAATGCATCCTCCAGACGGTGCGTCCCGGGCGCTGAGGGCCATCCACACAGGTGCGGCTCCCCACACGTCGGTGTGGGGAGCCGCATCAGCGTGTGGAACTACTCTGAGTCGCGACCTCGTGCGGCCTTGGGCCGCCCTCCGGGCAGGTGCTCGTTCTCGAAGGCAGGCAGTCCGTGGTGCATGCGCAGCAGTCCCCACACCACGGGGCCGAGGATCAGCAGGGCGGCTCCGCTGAAGCCCACCCACAGCGAGGGGACGCCCAGCATGGCCAACGAGCTGACCGTCAGGACGATGACGATGCCGCGGCGCACGATGGACTGGGGCACGACGGCGGCCAGTCTGGCCCCCAGGAAGGTCCCCGGCGCGCCACCGATCAGCAGGGGGACGAGGATGCTCCAGTCGACGCCGTTGACGATGACGTGACCGATCGCGGCCGAGACGACGAGGGGAATGGCCTGGACGAGGTCGGTCCCCACGAGCTTGACAGCGCTCAGGGCGGGGTAGAGCAGCAGGAGCAGAACCATGATGAGGGTGCCGGACCCGACGCTGGTGATGCCGACCAGGAGACCACCCAGAGTGCCGATCAGGAGGGTCGGGATCGGGCGGACCTCGGGGTCTGGGGCGTTTGGGTCGTCCAGGATTCCGCGGGCCAGCTCCAGGTACATCCGGAGGAAGTACGTGGTCGCGGTGATCAGCAGGGTGCACCCGATGGCTGTCTTGAGGAAGGTCTGCTGGACGTCGAAATCCCCCAGGTTGTCGATGATGAAGGCACCCGCAAAGGCCGTCGGCACCGATCCGATGATGAGCCATTTTGCCAGCTTGAAGTGCGGTGAGCCGTGCTTGGCGTGCACGGTCGCTCCCACACTCTTGTTGACGGCCGCAGCCACGAGGTCGTTGGCCACGGCCGTGCTCGGGGGGATGCCCAGGAACACCAGAGCAGGCGTCATGAGTGCCCCACCACCCATGCCGGTCAACCCGATGACCACGCCGATCAGGCTGCTCACGAGGAGCAGCGGGAGGAAGTCTCCGGTGAACAGTTCCGTCATGAGGCGTCCTTGTCAGGCGTGTCGGCGGTGGTCAGGCCGTGGGCAGCCAGGAGGTCCCACACCTCGGTACCGACCTCCTCGATGGTCCGGCCCGTGGTGTCGACGCGCAGGTCAGGGTGGGCCGGGGTCTCGTAGGGAGACGAGATGCCGGTGAAGTCCGGGATCTCACCCGCACGGGCTCGTGCGTAGAGGCCCTTGCGGTCACGGCGCTCGCACTCCTCCAGCGGAGTGGCGACGTGGACGAGGAGGAACTGGACGCCGTTCTCGGCGCACATCGCGGCGATCTCCTGCCGGTCCACCTCGAACGGGGCGATCGGGGAACAGATGGTCAACCCGCCGTGAGAGGCGATCTGGGTGGCCACCCAGCCGATCCGGCGCACGTTCGTCTGCCGGTCCTCGGCGGAGAAGCCGAGCCCCTTCGAGAGGTGGTGCCGCACGACGTCACCGTCCAGGAGGGTGACCCGGTGGTCGCTCGCCTCCACCAGCTGGTCCCGCAGGTGGCGGGCGAGGGTGGACTTCCCGGACCCGCTCAGGCCGGTGAAGAGCACAACCCCGGCGCCGGGCAGGGGTTGTTGCGCTCCCCCCTTTGCGGTCCGGTGGGTGCTGCCCGCCCCGAGCGCGGCGAGCACTCGTCGGCGGAGTGAGTGATCGCGGCCGGCGGCCGGCACGTGCAGCACCCGGGCGTTGGAGCACTCGCTGAGCCGGCGGAGCGTGTCGGCGCCCCGGGGGTCGATCCCCCCGTCATCGGTGCGTAGCGGGACGGTGGTCAGGACGAGGTCGTCGGCATTGAGATCCGTCACGTCAGCCGGTGGGGGCGTGGGCAGGAACCCCTCGAGCACGGTGACGGTGCGGGGAGGGGCGCTGGGCCACCGGCGGAGGTGGGCGAAGGGGAGCGGGGACGCCTCGGAGAGCCACTCGACGGTCGCTGTCAGCAGATCGTCCCCACCGCCCTCGATGGGCTGGGGGGACAGGCGCGCGACCGGTACGCCCTCGGGGTCCAGGACGACCGTGCTGCCGTCCGGGGCAGCGGCCCCTCCCGCTCGGGGGAGGTGCTCGACGCCTCCCTCCTCGGGTGCGAGCTGGCGCAGGGCGTCCAAGTGGTCCAGGAGCCGGGCGTCACCGGTCAGGGATGTCTGCGGAGAGGTACTCACATCTCGTGAGTATGGCACCTTCCGGGCCGTCGACCGAGCAGCTCCGCACGGGGTGCGACCTACCGGGGCGGGGGCAGTGATTCTGGGCGGTATGGTGAGTTGGACAACCCGCCCGCCAGCAGAGAGGTCGCACATGTCGACTCTTCCTGACTACCGGCTCTCGCAGCTCGACGAACTCGAGGCCGAGTCGATCCACATCTTCCGCGAAGTCGCTGCGGAGTTCGAGAAGCCGGTGCTCATGTTCTCCGGTGGGAAGGACTCCATCGTGATGCTCCGCCTCGCGGAGAAGGCCTTCTACCCCGCCAAGGTGCCCTTCCCGGTCCTCCAGGTGGACACCGGCTACGACTTCCCCGAGGTGCTGGCCTGCCGTGACCGGTGGGTGGAGCGTCTGGGGCTGCGTCTGCACGTGGCGTCGGTCGAGCAGGCCATCAAGGACGGCATCGTCGTGGACGACGGGAAGACGCCGCGCAACCGACTCCAGATCGGCACCCTGCTGAATGCCCTGGAGACCGAGGGGTACACCGCCGCCTTCGGAGGCGGACGGCGGGACGAGGAGAAGGCGCGCGCCAAGGAGCGCGTGTACTCCCACCGTGACGAGTTCGGCCAGTGGGACCCGAAGAACCAGCGTCCCGAGCTGTGGAGCCTGTACAACGGGCGCATCCACGAGGGTGAGCACATGCGCATCTTCCCGCTCTCCAACTGGACCGAGCTGGACATCTGGGACTACATCGGCCGGGAGAAGGTCGACATCCCGGAGATCTACTTCGCGCACCAGCGCCGTGTCTTCGAGCGCGGTGGCATGCTCTTCACCGAGACGGAGAACAACCCGCTCCGCGAGGGCGAGACGGTCTCCGAGCGCACGGTGCGCTTCCGTACCGTGGGGGACATGACGCTCACCGGCTGTCTGGAGTCCGACGCCGACACCGTGGAGAAGGTCATCGAGGAAGTGGCCGCTTCCCGTATCACCGAGCGCGGGGCTACCCGTGGCGACGACAAGTTCTCCGAGGCCGCCATGGAGGACCGCAAGAAGGAGGGCTACTTCTGATGGGCAACGAACTTGGCTTGGACCTGCTCCGCTTCGCCACCGCCGGCTCGGTGGACGACGGCAAGTCGACCCTCATCGGTCGCCTGCTCATGGACTCGAAGTCGATCTTCGAGGACCAGATGGAGTCGGTCGAGAAGACGTCTCAGGACAAGGGCTTCGACTACACCGATCTGGCACTGCTGACCGATGGTCTGCGCTCCGAGCGCGAGCAGGGCATCACCATCGACGTCGCATACCGCTACTTCGCGACCCCGAAGCGCAAGTTCATCATCGCCGACACCCCGGGGCACGTGCAGTACACCCGGAACATGGTGACCGGTGCCTCCACCGCCGACCTGGGCATGGTGCTGGTGGATGCGCGGAACGGACTCAGCGAGCAGTCGCGGCGCCACGCGGTGCTCCTCTCCCTGTTGCGGGTGCCCCACATGGTGCTCTGCGTCAACAAGATGGACCTCGTGGACTACTCCCAGGAGCGTTTCGAGGAGATCCGCGACGAGTTCGAGGCCTTCGCGACCAAGCTCAACGCTCCCGACCTGGAGATCATCCCCATCTCCGCCCTCGTCGGCGACAACGTGGTCCACCGCAGCGAGAACATGCCGTGGTACGAGGGGCCCTCCCTCCTGCACCACCTGGAGAACGTCTACGTCGGCGCTGACCGGGACATGACGGACGCCCGCTTCCCGGTGCAGTACGTGATCCGTCCGAAGTCCGACAAGTGGCACGACTACCGCGGGTACGGCGGGCAGGTCGCCGGTGGCGTGTTCAAGAAGGGCGACGAGGTGATGGTGCTGCCCAGCGGCATGACCTCGACCGTCGCGGGTGTCGACCTCGCGGAGCAGGAGATGGACGAGGCGTTCCCGCCGATGTCGGTCACCCTGCGCCTCGAGGACGACGTGGACATCAGCCGCGGCGACATGATCTGCCGTCCGCACAACGCCCCGGAGCCGATCCAGGACATCGACGCGATGGTCTGCTGGATGGACGGCGCGAGGACGCTCAAGCCGAAGTCGAAGCTGCTCATCAAGCACACGACCCGGCAGGTGAAGTGCCTCGTCAAGTCGGTGGACTA
The DNA here is from genome assembly GCF_900187395.1 of Kytococcus aerolatus. Lineage (GTDB taxonomy): Bacteria > Actinomycetota > Actinomycetes > Actinomycetales > Dermatophilaceae > Kytococcus > Kytococcus aerolatus. The sequence goes on along the minus strand of NZ_FYEZ01000001.1, from coordinate 604,016 downwards.
CCGGCTGGACGTGAACTCGCTGCACCGTGACCTGGAGGCCGGGGAGCTGGCCCTGAACGAGATCGGCCGTGTGCAGATCCGTTCGGCGCAGCCGCTCATGGTCGACCCGTACGAGCGCAACAAGACGACGGGCTCGTTCATCCTCATCGACGAGGCCACCGGAGTCACCGTCGGCGCGGGCATGGTGAACGGCTGAGGGGTGACTCACCGCAACGATGGTCCATCGGGACTACGGGCACCGGGCGTCTCGCGACGCCCGGTGCTGGCGGCTGTGCTGGGAGCAGGAGTGACGGTCGTGGCAGCGTGTTCGACCCCTCCAGAGGAGACGCCCGACCGGCCGGGCCTCAAGCAGATTCGCGACCAGCTCCGCGGTGCGCGGCCTGGGGAGACGGTGCGTTTGGAGAGCCGCGAGGGCGGGCACCGCCTCAACAGACCACTTCAGGTCCCAACGGGGGTGACTCTGGCCGGGGACGAGGGCGCTCTTCTCTACGCCGCCGGTCGGCTGAAGTCCGCAGTGATCCTGGAGTCGGGCGCCCACTTGTCGGGTCTGAGGATCGAGTCCCGGGGGGCTCCCCTGATCTCCGGCATTCAGGTGGTGCGCGAAGCGAGGAACGTCCAGATCGAGAACTGCGAGGTGGTGGGCACCTCAGCCGCGTTGGGCATCATGGCGCACGGGATGCCGCGAGATCTGGTGGTCAAGCAGTGCCTCCTCGACGGGCCAGCTACTGGCGTGAGCCTTGTGGGCGGGGGCTCCGGGGTCCGGCTGGAGGGTGTCGAGGTCGCCAACTGGTCACAGCGGGGGATCTACCTGCAACAGAAGAGGAACCAACGATTCTCCCAGGTGAGTGTTGCCGATTGCCGCATCAGTGATCTCCGGGCCGGTGGTTCGTCCAGGTACCCGCTGGTCGTGACTGGCACCCGGGGATACGTCACCAAGAGCTTGAATATCACCCGTTGCGAGGTCACGGGGCCAGGTAGGTCATATCGAGACGAGAAGGAACCGGGCACGGCTGACCAGATCGCGGTCCGGTTCGCCCAAGATGTGGAGGTGGCGGACAACACCTCAGTGGGTGGCGGCGACGTGGGTATCACCGTCGCGCACTCTCGGAAGGTCCGCGTCGTGCGCAACGAGGTGCGCGAGAACGACACCGCAGGAATATATGTCGGCTCTCGATTCGATTCCACTGCCGCGGACATCTTGGTGGAGGAGAATGTTTTGGTTGACAACGGCCAGAATCGCATGGGTGATCGTAAGGACCACGGTCGGGTGGGCATCCGCGTGACGTCCGCCAAGGCGGTTCGGGTCCGTCGGAACAAGGTGGTGAACACTCAGGGCACCCAGATCTCGGGGGTCACCTTGGAGAATTCGCCAACCACGACGCTCGATGATAATACGATCGAAGGGGCCCAAAATCAGATCGTCCGAATCAAAGAAGTTGCGGGAGACGCAGATGGTTGATCACTCTGAGGTTGGGTCCCCCTCATACCCCCGGACCATCTACGTGACGGGTGCGGCCAGAAGTGGGTCGACCCTGATCGGCGAGGTCATCGGAACGCAGCCGGGCGTCCTGACGATCGGCGAGATCTCGCTCTTCTGGCGCGATGTGGCTCGTGGCAACAGGTGTGCGTGCGGTGAGGTGCTCACGGATTGCCCGCTCTGGTCGTACGCGCTGCAGGAGGTCTGCGCGAGGATTGGAATCTCGTCCGCCGATTACGGAGACCTGGCCGCGACACGGGCCCGACTGGCTCGGACCACTCGACCCACCGAGCTCCTGCGTCTTCGCCGTACCCCTGCTCACGCGTGGCCGGATGACGTGCGACTGCTGGTCGCGGCAACGACCTGGCTCGTGGCGGCGGCCGCCGAGAAAGCGGGGGCGGACGTCGTGGTGGACACCTCCAAGACGACGCCTGGTGCGCTCTTCCTCGACCTGTGTGGGGCTGAGTACTCACTGCTGCACGTCATGCGCCGCCCGGAGGCGGTCGTGTCCTCCACCCTCAGGTCGCGGGGGGTGGAGCGGGGGAACGCTGAGTCCGCACCGCCCGGAGGAAGTCTTGCGGTCGGGGTGGCGCGCTGGGTGTGGGCGAACCTCAATGCGGTCCTTGTTCTCAAGATCTCCAGGGCTCGCAGCGCCGTGAGATGGGACTACGAGCGATTCGTGGAGAACGCCGAGCAGATGACGCTCGAGCTGGTTGCGTCCCTGGGCATCCCCCCGGACTCGTCGCCCTTTGTCGGGCGCACGGTGGAGCTGGGGGAGAGCCACTCGGCCGTCGGAAACCCGGGCCGTGGCGGCGAGCGGATCACCCTCCGTGAGGACCACCGGTGGAGAAGTGAGCTGTCGGCAACGGATCAGAGGTTGATCCAGACCATGACGTGGCCCGTGGTGTCGTGGCTCGGGGGGCAGGTCCGATGACGGCCATCACGGCGGCGGTGGAACATGCAGAAGGTGCCCAGGAGGGCCGCTCGGTTCTCCCGAACCTGCTCCTCCTGGGCTGGTCTCTCGTCGCTGCGGTAGCGGGGATCATGGCGATGGGAAACCCCTCGCTGTGGCAGGTGTGTCTCGGTGCGGCCGCGTCGGCCATCGTCACGCTGCCCGCCACGCAGCGGGGTTACACGGCCTACGGGCCTTGGACGCTGGTGATTGCCATCACGTACGTCGCCTGCGGTATCAGGCCGATGTACGTGCTGACTGGAGATTCTCCTGGGCGCTCGGTGGACGAGCTGTTCCTGCTCGGGCAGCCGCCTGAGTTCTTTCTGGACAACGGCTTGGTCTACCTGCTCGGCATCGCTCTCTTCACCGCAGGTTACATCTTTGCGGGGCCTGAGAAGGAATTCAAGGGCTCCCCGCTGCGGATTCTCAGCAAGCCGGTTCTTGGACCCAGCACGCCCGTGGTGGTGTTGTTGTGTGCCCTCATAGGTCTCGCGGCCCTGTACATGTATGTCTCTGCCGCCGGTGGCGTCAACTTGTCCGACTTCTCCAGCAAGGCACGAAGTGGGGGGACCGAGATCTCCCAGGACTATGAGAGCCACGGGGTGGCGCGCTCCCTCACCCAGTTCTCGGTTGTGGCCTTCTGGCTGCACGTCGCCTACTCCCTTCGGCCCGGCAACAAGATTCGTCTCCTGTCGACGGAGGTGGTCGCGGGCGTGCTGCTCTTCATCCTGAGCTGCCTCTTCCCGATCATCACCAACGCGCGCTCGGACATCGCGTACACGGTTTTCGTCGCCCTCGCGATCGCGTCTCTCCTGAAGCGTCCGCCCAAGCTGATCGCTCTCTTGCTGGTCACCGTCGTGGGCATCGGCGTGATCAACTTCCTGACGCTGTCCCGCGGGTCGAGCACCTCGGAGGTTGAGCTCTCGGATGTCCTCGCGGTGAGCGTCATCGAGGAGTCAGTGATCTACAACCGGAACTTCGCGGACCTCTACAACGCATCCCACATCATTGCCAACACGCCGGAGGTGCTCCCCTCTGCGAACGGCTCCACGATCACCGGGTGGCTTGCCGCGCCCATCCCGCGCGCGCTGTGGCCTGAGAAGCCCCTGGTGAACCCGGGTCCCATCGTCGGGGAGTACATCTACGGGAACGGTCGCTCGGGCGTCCCTCCGGGCATCGTGGCTGAGATGTGGTGGAACTGGCAGTGGCCAGGGATCGTGGTGGGTACTTTCGTGGGTGGGATCTTGGTAGGGCTCGTATCGCGACTCAAGAACATCTCGAGCGCCAGTACTGCCTGGATTGCGCTCTTCGGTGGTGGCCTCCTCCGTTTCGGGGCGTTCGCCCTGACCTCAGGGATTGGGGGTGCCCTCTTCAAGTCCCTCGAGGCCTCCGTGTACATGTTCCTGGCCGTCTCGCTGTGTGCAATCGCCGCAGGGGCGTTCCGGAGTGGGGTGCACCACGGAGCCGCTGGCTCCTGAGGTGGTGTCGGCGCCCTTCCTCGTGAGGTGGCGCCGCTTCCCGGGGTCACAGAGCTAAGGGGGCTCTTCCGATCTGAGGGTGTAGCAGTGGTGGTGTGACCGGGTCGAGGTAGGGGTCGAGGTCCCCTGATGATGGGGGTTCCTACACCGACCCGACCAGAAGACCTCGACGTGCGTGAACTTACCTTTGATGCCCCTGATCTGACGACCTTCGCCCGCCTGGACGAGCTTGGCCTCGTTGCGGTTGGCCAGCGCGTGGAGCCTGACCGGGCGGTGCTGGAATGCCGGGTGGTCGCGGGCGATGACGACGCGTTCTGCCGGCACTGCGGGGCCGAGGGCGCCGCGCGGGGCACGGTGACCCGGCAGCTGGCGCATGAGCCGTTCGGGTGGCGGCCCACCACGCTGCTGATCCGGGTGCGTCGCTTCGGCTGTCAGGCGTGCCGGCGGGTGTGGCGCCAGGACACCACTGCGGCGGCGGACCGGCGGGCGAAGCTGTCGCGTGCAGCGGTGCGGTGGGCGCTGGTGGCCCTGGTGACCCAGCACCTGACTGTCGCCAGGTTGGCCGAGGCTCTGGGAGTGGCCTGGGACACCGCCAACGACGCGGTCCTCGCGGAGGGCAAGCGGGTCCTGATCGACGACCCGGCCCGGTTTGACGGCGTCACCGCGATCGGCGTGGACGAGAACGTCTGGCGCCACACCCGGCGTGGCGAGAAGTACGTGACCGACATGGTTGACCTGACCGGCATCCGTGACGGCACCGGCCCAGCACGGCTGCTGGAGATGGTCGAGGGCCGCTCCAAGCAGGCGTTCAAGACCTGGCTCGCCGAACGTCCCCATGCCTGGCGTGACCGGGTGGAGGTCGTCGCGATGGACGGGTTCACCGGGTTCAAGACCGCCACCACCGAGGAGCTACCGGACGCGGTGGCGTTGTGACGGACCCGTTCCACGTGATCCGCCTCGCCGGAGACGCGCTGGAGGAGTGCCGGCGCGGGTCCAGCAGCAGCTGCATGGGCACCGCGGCCGCAAGGGCGACCCGCTCTACTGCGCGCGGCGGACCTTGCACACCGGCGCCGACCTGCTCACCGACAAACAGACCATCCGGCTCACCGCGCCCTTCGCGACAGAGGACCACGTCGAGGTTGAGGCGACCTGGGGGATCTACCAGCGCATTATCCACGCCTACCGGCACCCCGACCGGACAACCGGACGCGTCGAGATGAACTCCGTGATCGAGGCCCTCACCGCCGGCGTCCCCGAGCCACTGGCCGAGCTGCGCAAGCTCGGCCGCACCCTGACCCGCCGCGCCGAGGACGTCCTGGCCTACTTCGATCGGCCACACACCAGCAACGGCCCCACCGAGGCGGTGAACGGTCGCCTGGAGCACCTACGCGGCTTGGCCCTGGGCTTTCGCAACCTCCCCCCACTACATCACGCAGCCTCCTCGAAGCAGGCGGCTTCAGACCCTAACTACACCCTCGATTGTGAAGAGCCCCCTAAACGTGCATCAGTCCCTTGAGGCCGGTGAGTCAGGCATTGTGTTAACAAGTTTAACGACCATTGCGAGGACCACGGCTGTTCCCAGCAGGAATCCCATGGTGAGGGAGTGGGCGGCGCCGAGCGCACCGAACTTGGGGATAAGAACCACGCTGGCCAGCGCCACTGTGGCGAGTGTGACGCTATCTACCAGCATGTAGCGGGTGAATGCAGTGGATGCTTCGAGTGCCTTGGACAGCATACGCTGGAGGGTAATCACAGTAGACGAGAGGAGCAGTGCCATGAGCAGCGGGCGATTCACATACTCCGGGCCTAGGGCGCGGGCGATTACCCAATCCCCAATCGCCCACGCTGCCACCATGGCAGCGGCAGATACCCCTGCCCCGAAAGCGACCAGCCTCACTAGTGATCGAACGAAGTATTTCCGGCGCCCTTCATGGTAGGCGCGGGACATCGGTGAGATGAGCGTAGTGGCCATGGCTGAGGTGATGCTGGAGATCAACTGGGCGAGGTAGGCCAGTGGGACGAATCCACCGAGTGCGGCGCTACCGGCGGTGGCCTGCAGAAGGTACCGCGGGGCGTTGATGGACAGGGAACTCACGCCCGCATCCACGCCCAGGGGAAATCCCTTGGTGAGCATCGCTCGAAGGGCAGGGACTGTGCGGGGCTCTTCTGGCCGGGTGGCCTGTGGGTCGTTACGGATCAATCGCTGAACCCGTGGCTTGTCGAGGAGCAGCTGGGGGATGACCCACCCGACCATCAAGCCGACGGCGGACCACGCCAGGCTGTCCGTGAGGAAGGCGGCGAGAGCGACCATCATGGGGCCAAGAAGTGCCCTGCTGAGTAGTGACTGGGCGACGTAGTCCAGTCTGTCGTGCACTTGGAAGTACCCGTAATTCAACTGCCCACGCGCCTCCACGGCCTTGGCGCCGCAGACAGCCACCAGGGCTGCGAGCAGACCCATGTCGGTGAAGGTGAACACCCCAATGAGGAAGGAGATCCCCATGGCAACGGCGTTAAGTAGGTGCCGCATTCGCTCGAATTGGGACACACTCCAGCGCCTGCGGGCATCGGTGGCCTGGATGACTCGTAGGTTGAGGCCCGTCAATAGGAAGACCGGTGCCGTCAGGGCCAGCAGCAGCGAGTACTCACCGACCGTAGCCTGGGAGAAGAGACGGCCGAGGATTGCCAGAACAAGCCATTGGGAGAAATTATAGAGTGTGGTGCCGGCAAAGTTCCAAGCGAAGGCGGAACGCCGTGATCCCGCCTCAGCCATTCGAGTGCAAGGGGCGTAGTGCGTTCACCGTGGCTTGGAGGTCCCACCATCCGTCAAGGTTGAGGAGGCTCTCGAACTGCTGAACATCCTCGCTCAGCTGGTCCTGCAGCCACTCGAGTGTCTTGCGGGACGGTGTCGCAGGGCGAGGCGGGGCCTTTGGCAGCACAGCCTTCATCAGCCGCTTCCGCCCCGCCTCGGGAACCAGAGGGCGAATCCGCTTGCGGTACAGGCTACTGTTGCTAATCACGGACCACGGGCCACGCGCCACGACCTTGGTGCCGGCTGCGTTATGGGCTATGCCGGTGGCATGTCCCAAGGTGGGGTCGACGCCCAGGAAGTTCAGCGCCTGCTTCAGCGTCTCCTCTCGACGGGTCGTGAAGTGCTCGAACCGGATAGGGAGGATTCGTTCGACCCCCACGAGGTCGATCCAAGGGGAGATCTGAAAAGCGTACCGTGAGTTGTCGACCATCTCTGGAATGGTGCGCACGGCGGTGTCTGCGTCCGCGGGGGCTCGCCCGAGCGCGTAGTCGTGGTGGTGGTGACTGAGCGTTCGGCGGAGGGGGTCCCGAACGATGTAGATGACGCGCAGGTCCCGTAGGTGGGCCGCGTTGCCGATCACCTCGGGATGCACCGTGCGCATGCTGTAGGTCGTGTCAACCTCCCCGATCAGGGCGGTCGTAGGCGTCGTCGGAATCGTTGCCAAAGCCGCGTGAACCTCGGCCGCAGACAGAGTGCGGCCTGATAGGAAGGAAGACTCCTTGTCGGGTAGCGCCAGTTGCGGGTGGGAGCGCAGGTCTTCATAAAAACTGGTGGTCCCGCATTTCTGCGCTCCGATGACCAGGAAGTGGGCGTGGCTCACAGTGAATCCTCAGGTGGTGGGCAAGGGGGCTGGCGTCGCTCCCTCAAGAGTGGAGGAGTGATACACCTCAGGCCAGCGGTTGTCCGTGACCGTCGACAGTCGGGCGCTTCTGGCGATGAAGTAGTCCATATGCGCGTCAGGCCACTCTGTCATGAGGTGCTCTCGGCGGATGCACAGGGACTCCGGCGGCCCCTCGTGACGCACCGTGTGCGCACCGCGAGTAGCCGATGCGGCCGAGACATGTCCCGCGGCAAATACATCCTTGGCCGCGCGTGATGTAAAGTGTTCCCAGCGGCCATTGGGCCACGCGAAGTGTTCGCTGGCTCCGAGTCGGCGGCGGAGGAGTTCCGCCGCCGAGTAGACTTCCTCCGTGGCTTCCGCCGGGGTCAACTCTGCGACTGTTCGGTGGGTGACGGTGTGATTGCCGATCTCGTGCCCGAGGGTCAGCAGTTCCTCGAGGTCCCCCCAAGTCATGGCCACCTCATCACAGCCTCTAGTGAAGCCGAAGAACCGCCGGGCCGCTGCGGTGGAACTCGTATCGACAAATCCTGTCGGAATATAGAACATTCCAGAAATGCCATGTTCGGCGAGGATTCGGCCTACCTGCAGGTTGCTTGCGAAACCATCGTCGAAACTGAACGATGCGATAGGATGATCGATTGGCCCCTCCTGCACTAGGCGCACAGCTTCGCTGTGGCTTACGACACGGTGCGTGGCAGCCACCCTTTGGACGAGTCTTCTAAAGGAGTCCATCTCTTGGGCCGGCACGGCATGGAGGTAGAGAAAGTGCACCCGTGGAAGGGACCACGCCTCCTCGATTTCCCCGTTGAGTCGCGCCTTTGTGGAGAGCGCATCCAGGGTGGCCTTTCTCCCGACTTTCCTTAGGGCGGAAGTCGGCTTCATGAGTGCGTTCACAAATTACTCCTCTTTGCGGGGGAGGGGGTCATGGGCGGGGAATCGGGATTTCAAGGGACTCCAGCCATCTGGCAAGCTCATCCCCCCAAACCAGCCGTTCCTGCTCACGCTGGGCGTGTGTCCTCAGGGCACGGTGCCAGTCGGCGGAGACGTCAGGAGGCGTCCACAGGGCTCGGGCCAGAGCTGCGGGAGAGTCCGGGTCGAAGAATGCCTCGTCGTCAGCGGTCTTCAGCCGCAGGAGGATCTCGCGGACACCAAGGGCTGCACTAGGTATGACTCGCGGCTGCAGGGACACGGCCTCGAGGACGGAGAACGGAGATGCCTCTACTCGGCTCGGGATCACCACGGCGTGCGCTTCTCGCAAGGCGGCCAGGGCCACGGGGCGGCTAAGGGCGCCGGGATGGAACTCCAGGTCGGGGATGCCCTGGGCCTGGGCTTGGAGGCATCTAAGTACCTCCGGGGCCTTTGGCGGCCCTGCGACGTAGAGGCCATGGGTGCCGCCACCCTCGCGGTAGCGGCGATAGCCCTCGAAGAGCGTGCTGACGTTACGGTAGGAGTTGAGCGACCCGATGGCTACGAATCGACCACGTGCGACAGGGACGCTTTCGTCCTCGCTGGCAGCCAGGGCTTCTTCGAACCCCGTGTCGAGGGGGTTGTGCATCACAGGCGAGTACTTAGCGGGATCTCCGAGCGTGGGGATTGCCCCGGAGATTCGGTGGATGGCGGAGGCGCGGCGCATGTGCCACTCGGAGGCCGCCCGGAGGAGCAAGACCCGGCGCAGTTCGGACTTCGCCGCCCCTCGGATCGCCCAAGGCCAAGCGTTCTGTGGGGCCAGCAGGTATGTCTCAGGCAGATTTCGTCCGTGGGGAACGTTCCGGGGAAACACCGGAATCGCGCCTGGGCCACCGGCTAAAATGGAGTGGCGGGCGGCAGCATGGGCTACATTGTTGAAGTAGGCGCCACCACCGCCGGACCAAGCACCATCGGAAACGAACTCGAAGCGCTTCATGCACAACTCCTCGTGGGGGTGGGAGTGGGGTTCCCGTAGGCGTGTCGATGGGACTCGTGTGAAGAGTGAGTCATGCGACTGGCACCTCGTCGACCCACGAACGGTCCTGCTCGTATCCCATGGCGACGAGGGCATCGCCTGCCAGCGAGTCAAAGACCTCCGCCGTTTCTCGAGTGTAGTGGTTCCGCCAGTCGCCAGCCTGCCCCTTGCGCTGGAAGCTTCTGCGGTCCTCCTGGCCACCGCCACGACCTGTGGCGGTGGCGAACGAGTGTCGGTCGACGGCGCAGCGAACGCGGACGGGGTCGGCCTCCTCGCCGGTCATCTCACCCATGAGTCGGCTCAACTCGGTCGTAGTGTCACGCAGGAGAGCCTCGTAGGTGGTGGTATGCACCTGAGGGCGGTCAGCCCAGTCCAGAATGTGTTGGGACCAGGTGAGTCCGCGCGTCGCCCGCGGACGGCTAAGAATATGCTCGACAAAGACTGGCATGTTACGTTGCGTATCAGATGGGTCGAAGGAGTCGCCGTAAAGATGTTGGAAGAGGTCGCGCAATTGGTGTTTGCGTGCGGGAGACTTGTCCAGAGAAAGGGCGCGCAGGTAGTAGAAGTATGTTGAGACAGTTATGTCGCGCCCGTCGCGTGCTATGTACGCAGTCGTCGGCATCCTGGGATCATAGGGCCAGTGGGCGTGAATGACCGACGACATGGCGATCGGCAACCGGTAGTTCTTCGGATAGGGGACACCCAAGTAGGTGGCCATGAGATCGCACAGCCACACGGTTCCTGACTTCGGGAAGCCACAGCCGATCCACATGGGAAGGGAGGACCCGAAGCGTAGCGCGATGCGACGCGTGGACTCAGCACTGGCGCGGCGCATTTGTTCATCGAGAGCCTGGCCCGCTTGACGTTGCAGGGATTCAATGTCCATAGTGCACTCCTTGGTGTGTGCTTTCCATGCCTCGGCTCATCATGCCCCCACCCGGATCCCCGCCCACTGGTGGTGGCGGTGCGCGGTCGAGAGGATGAACTTCACGGTCCGCTCGCTGGTGTTGTCGATGAGGTAGTCGTCCGGGGTGAGGTGGGAGACGCCGTCCCGGGTGTAGCCGGAGTCCATCGCCACCTGCACGGCGGCCACGCAGTCCTCGGCGTGCAGGCCGGTCATGATGATCCCGCCGGTGTCCAGAGCCTCCGGCCGCTCGATCGAGTCGCGCAGGGTGACCGCGGGGAAGCCGAGCAGGGAGCTCTCCTCGGCGATCGTGCCCGAGTCGCTGAGCACGCAGGCGGCCGAGAGCTGCAGCTTGTTGTAGTCGTGGAAGCCCAGCGGCTCGCTGAAGATGATGCCCTCCGGCTCCTCCCAGTCCGGCAGGGCCTCCAGTCGCTTGCGGGTGCGCGGGTGGGTGGAGACGAAGACCGGCAGGTCGAACTTCTCGTGCACCGCGGTCAGGCAGTCCAGCAGCTGCTGGAGGCGCTCCGGGCGGTCCACGTTCTCCTCACGGTGGGCGCTCACGAGGAAGTAGCCGCCCTCGCTCAGGCCCTTGTCCTCGAGCACCGTCGAGGCGTCGATCTGCTCGCGGTAGGCGTTGAGCACCTCGCGCATGGGGGAGCCGGTCTTCAGGATGCGCCGCGGGTGCAGCCCCTCCGCGAGGAGGTTGCGGCGGGCGTGCTCGGTGTACACGAGGTTGAAGTCCGAGACGTGGTCGACCATGCGCCGGTTGGTCTCCTCCGGCACGTTGAGGTCGAAGCAGCGGTTGCCGGCCTCCATGTGGTAGGTCGGGATCCGCAGTCGGCGGGCCATGAGCGCCGCGATGCAGGAGTTCGTGTCACCCAGCACCAGGACGGCGTCGGGCTGCTCCTCGCGCATGACCTGCTCGGCGGCGATGAGGGTGCCGCCCAGCACGGCGCCCAGGGAGGAGGTGTCTACTCCGAGCATGTGGTCGGGCTTGCGCAGCCCGAGGTCCTCGAAGAACACCTCGTTGAGGGTGTAGTCGTAGTTCTGCCCGGTGTGCACGAGCACGTGCTCGACCCCGGCGGTGTCGTCGAGTCGGTGGATCACTCGCGCCAGGCGGATGAGCTCCGGGCGCGTTCCCACCACGGTCATGACCTTCATCGGGCGTTCTCCTCGGCGTCGGTGGCCGGGCGGACCGGCTCGGGGAAGGTGTCGGGGTTCTCGGGGTCGAAGAACTCGTGCACCCAGAACTGGGTGATCAGGGTGTCATCCCCGGTGTTCGTGATGTTGTGGACCCACCCGACCGGCATGTCCACCGCGGTCGTCTCCTCGCCGGTGACGTGGAAGTCGAGGACCTCGTCGGTGAACATCTTGCGCAGGCTCATGCGGGCGGTGCCCTGCACGACGGCGAAGCGCTCGATCTTGCTCAGGTGGTAGTGCTCACCGCGGGTGATCCCGGGCACGGTGGTCGAGATGGACGACTGGCCCTGCCCGCCGGCGCAGCGGACGGTCTCCACGAAGAAGCCCCGCGGGTCGGCGTGGGGCTTGAGCTTGATGGGGTAGTGCTCGGGGAAGAGGGCAGTCCGGTAGCTGTTGAACAGGTCGATCCGGAAGTCGGTCGACAGGTCGGGGATCTCACCGCGGCCCACGTACGACTCGTGGAACTCCACCAGCAGGTCCCAGACCTCCTGGACGCCGACGTCCTCGCCCTTCGGCTCGAGGACCGTCTCGGTCGTCTCCAGGCCCTCCAGCAGCGCGGCGGCCGCCTTCTGCGCGTGGAGCAGGTTGACCGGGTTGTCGTTGATCGTGGGCTCCTCGCCCTTGATCACCTTGTCGATGAAGGTGGCGGTGAAGGAGTTGTAGTTCGGGCGGCAGTGCTCCCCGAAGAGGTTCGGCAGCATCACCTCGGTGAGGTGACCGCCGGTCGACTCCACCGCCTCGCGCAGGACCTCGCCCGCCCGCTGCTTGCCCGCCCCGTAGGGCGTGCCGTTGCCGGCCTGGATGGAGTTGGCGTAGACGACGCGCACGGGCCTGCCCGCGCCCCGGACCGCCTCCGCGAGCTCCTCGGCCAGGCGGACGTTGCCCAGGTTGACCTGCTCGTCGGGGGAGAGGCCCCCTTCCTCGTCCCGAGCCCGGTTGACGCCGGCGATGTGGATGACCGCGTCAGCCTCGGCCACGAGGGTCGGGAGGTCGGGCCACTCCTCTCGGCCGACAGGGGTGATCTCGTGCTGGGTCAGGGCGTGGGCGCGCAGCCGGGTGTGCCAGCCCATGAAGCCACGCGCCCCGGTCAGGACGATGCGCATCAAATGCCTCCGTTCGCGAGGATCTCCTGGACCTCGGGCAGCTGGCGGACGACCTCCGCGGTCTGCTCGACGTCCATCTGGTCGGCGTTGTTGGAGTCGAACTCCTCCTCGAGGACGGGCAGGTCCTCCCCCTCGTCGACGTACTTGGAGTAGTCGAGCTCGCGGGCGTCCAGCGGGACGCGGTAGTAGTCGCCCTGGTCGGTGGCCTTGCGCATCTCCTCACCGGAGAGCAGCGTCTCGTACATCTTCTCGCCGTGGCGGATGCCGATCTTGCGGATCTCGTGGTCCGGGCGGTCGAAGACCACGGCCACGGCCCGCGCCAGCGTCCCCACGGTGCAGGCCGGGGCCTTCTTCACGAAGAGGTCGCCGGGCTCGGCGTGGAAGAAGGCGTGCTTGACCAGGTCCACCGACTCGTCGAGGGACATGAGGAAGCGGGTCATCTTCGGCTCGGTGACCGTGAGCGGCTTACCCTCGCGGAGCTGCTTGACGAACAGCGGGATCACCGAACCGCGCGAGTACATGACGTTGCCGTAGCGCGTGATCGACACCGTGGTAGGGGAGTCGGGGTAGTTCCGGGCGAAGGCCTGGGCGGTCTTCTCCATGAGGGCCTTGCTCATGCCCATGGCGTTCACCGGGTAGACGGCCTTGTCGGTGGAGAGGCACACGAGGGACTTCACGCCGGCGTGGTGGGCGGCCTCGATGACGTGCTGGCTGCCGGTCACGTTCGTCTTGACGGCCTGGTCGGGGAAGAACTCGCAGCTCGGCACCTGCTTCAGGGCGGCGGCGTGGAAGGCGTAGTCGACGCCGACGAAAGCGCTGTCCACGCTGTGGCGGTCGCGGATGTCGCCGAGAAAGAAGCGCAGGCGCGGGTCGGCCAGCTGGTGGCGCATCTCGTCCTGCTTGGCCTCGTCGCGGCTGAGGATGTTGATCTGGTCCACGCCCTCGGTGAGCAGGGCCTTGACCATCGTCTTGCCGAAGGAGCCGGTCCCCCCGGTGATGGCGATGCGGGCTCCGTTGAGGTCAGTCATGAATGTCGTCTCCGTGCTCGTGGTCAGGCGTCCAGCAGGGTGGTGACCGCGTCGATCACGCGCTCCTGCTGCTCATCGGTCATGGTGCTGCTGCTGGGGAGGTTGAGCCCGCGCGCGAAGAGGCTCTCGCACACCTCGCCGCCCACGACCGGGGCGTCGGCGAACACCGGCTGCATGTGCATCGGCTTCCACAGGTGGCGGGCCTCGATGCCCTGCTCGGAGAGCGAGGCCTGGACGGCGTCGACGTCGAAACCGGGGCGGTCCACCACGATGGACGTGAGCCAGCAGTTGTCGAAGTGCTCGTCGTCCTCCGCTCCCAGGACACGGACCCCCTCGAGCCCACCGAGCGCCTCGACGTAACGGGCCCGGATCTCTCGACGGCGGCCGATGAGCTCGTCCAGGCGCCCGAGCTGCGCGCGTCCGATGGCGGCGAGGATGTTGGAGAGCCGGTAGTTGTACCCGTGCTCGGTGTGCTCGTACCACGGCACAGGCTCGCGGGCCTGCGTGGAGAGCTTGCGCGCATGGTTGATGAGTGCCTCGTCGTCGCTGACGAGCATGCCGCCACCGGAGGTGGTCATGATCTTGTTCCCGTTGAACGAGAAGGCCGAGGCCAGCCCGAACGAGCCGGCAGCACGGTCGCCCAGCCGGGCGCCGAGGGACTCAGCGGCGTCGCAGAACAGGGGCACCTCGAGCTCGGCTAGACCCGGCTCCAGGACGTCGTAGTCGCAGGCGCGGCCGAAGAGGTCCACGGGCACGGCGGCCACCACCTCCTCGCCGCGGTCCTTGAGGTCACGCACGGCCTGGAGCATGAGCTCGGCGTCCACATTGGCGTCGGACTCCTGCGAGTCGACGAAGACCGGGGTGGCACCGGTGTAGGCGATCGCATTCGCCGTCGCGGCGAAGGTCATGGAGGAGGTCACCACGTGGGTGCCGGGGCGAGCACCCAGGTGGATGAGGCCGAGGTGGAGGGCGGCGGTGCCGGAGGCGAGCGCGAGGGCGTGCTTCGCGCCCACCCGCTCGGCGATCTCGGCCTCGAACGCGTCGACCTCGGGGCCGAGCGGGGCGACCCATCCGGAGCGGATCGCGCGGACGACGGCGTCCTCCTCGGCCTGGGAGATGTTGGCCATGGAGAGGTGGATGCGGTCCGTCATGGGCTGCCTTTCGCGCAAGGGGGGCTGACTGTGGTCACGGTACCGCGCGTCGAGCGCCGTCCCGCACGGCCTGCGGTGCCCCGGGTGCGCCGTGGGCGAACAGCCGGGTGCGGGCAGGGATGCGGGCTCTAGCATGGGTGCGATGAGTGCCCGTGAGGAGATCCGGTGATGACGCCCACCACCCGTGAGATGCCCGCGTCGGCCGCGGCTGACGAGGTCGTCGACGTGGCCACCGAGACCCCCGAGGAGCGCGCTGCTCGCTTCGAGCGGGAGGCGCTGCCCCATCTCGACCAGCTCTACAGTGCGGCGCTGCGCACCACCCGCAACCCCACGGACGCGGAGGACCTGGTCCAGGAGACCTATGCCAAGGCGTTCGCGGCCTTCCACCAGTACAAGCCGGGGACGAACCTCAAGGCCTGGCTGTACCGGATCCTCACGAACACGTACATCAACTCCTATCGCAAGAAGCAGCGGCAGCCGCTGCAGTCCGACGCCGCCGAGGTGGAGGACTACCAGCTCGCGGCGGCCGAGTCCCACACCTCGACGGGACTGAAGTCGGCGGAGGCGCAGGCGCTGGACCACATCGCCGACCGGCAGGTGGTGGAGGCGCTCGCGGCGCTCAGCGACGACTTCCGCATGGCGGTCTACCTCGCCGATGTGGAGGGGTTCGCGTACAAGGAGATCGCGGAGATCATGGACACCCCCATCGGGACCGTGATGTCGCGCCTGCACCGGGGAAGAAAGCAGCTGCGGGAGATGTTGGCCGAGTACGGAGCCGAGCGTGGCTTCGGAACCCAGGATGCCGACAGCGAGCAGGAGGTCTCCTCGTGAATCGCATGTGTCACGAGTTCATGGAGGAGCTCTACGCCTATCTCGACGGGGAGATGTCCGCCCAGGACTGTGAGGACATCCAGCAGCACCTGCGGGAGTGCGCGCCCTGCCGCGCCGAGTACGAGCGCGATGTGCGGCTCAAGGAGCTGATCCGCCGGTCCTGTGCCTGCCAGCCGGCCCCGAGCGAGCTGCGGCAGCGCATCGTGACCTCCATCCACACCTCGGTGACCGTGGTCCGCCGCCAGGGGTGAGGGGCCCCGATCGTGGGTGAGTGAGTCGAGGATTGGTAAAGACTTGCTCAAGAAGTGCCAGAAGGGCTTGGGATCGACGGTGCCTGCGAGGCAGTATTGAGGCGTCCTGCTCCGGGTCGCCGACCTGGGGAGTTCCCTCCGAAGGAGCACACCATGTTCGCTGACATCCTCTCCGCCCTCCCGCAGGTCGCCTCCGCCGCCGGTGACATCGTGAACACGATCACCAACATCACGGTGGAGTGCTGATCTGATCCCACTGGGGAGCATCGCCCAGGGCGGGAACCAGTCGGCAGATCCTGCATGAGGCGCACACTCCAGTTCTTGGTGCCGGCGGCGTTGGCCGTCGGCACCTTCAGTTTGTTCGCGCATCCGAGCGCGCCGGTGACTCCTGGACAATGGGCGTTCGCCGGCGTGCTTCTCGTGCTCGCGGTGTGGTCCCAGACCATGACGGCAGTCACCCGGTGGTTGGGGCTCGGACAGTCCTTGATGGGTGCCGTGCAGGCAGTCAGCTGGATGGTCGCTGGCCCATGGGTGGCGGTGCTGTCCAGTGTTGCTGCGCTGTTCTGGTCCAGGGCGCCGAAGTTGAGTACACGAGCGTACAACTGGGCGGGGCTGATGATCTGTTCGTGCGCTGGTTACTGGATTTTTGTTCTCGCGGGCGGGCAGAACATCGCGTCCGTTCGTGTACCGCTGTCAGAACTCGCGGTTCCCGTGGCCCTGGGTTCGTTTGCACAGCTCTGTGTGAACCTTCTGCTGGCCTTATGGGGGCTCTGGGTCGTCAGGGGGGTCGGGATCGTCAGGGCGTTCGGTGATGGCATCCGAGCGCTCAACCTTGGTTCCCTGAACCAAGTGGTCGGTGCCGTGCTTTGGGCCCTGCTGGTGTGGGCGGTCAAGCCCGATGGAATCGGCCTCCTGCTCGGTGTTGTGCCTCTGCTGGTCCACATGGCGCTGCTGCGTCGCATCGGGCTGGCGGAAAGGACCCAGCAGCAGACGGTGGCCACGATCGTGGGTGGAGCCAACACGAGCGACCCCTACGTGGTGGGCCACGGGGAGCGGGTCGCCCGTTACGCCCAGACCCTCGGGCGGCAGGGGCGGCTGGGGCCCTTGGAGATCGAAAGGCTCGACTTGGCGGCTCGGCTCCATGACGTCGGATTCATCGCCCCGACCCCCCGTGGCCACGACCCCCGTCCCGGTCACGCGGAGTGGGGAGCGAAGGTGGTGTCGGGCCTCGACCTTCTGGAGGGGACGGCAGATCTGGTGCGACGGAGCCACCAGCCGCTCGGAGACAAGGCCGGATCGGATCGAGAGGAGCTGGTGCTGGGGATTCTGCAGGTCGCTGACGCTCTGGACGCGTGTGTGGCCGATGATCCGGCAACGACTCTGGACGAGGCGCTACGCCGGATGGCTGCCGCCGGCACGTACCACCCGATGGCCCTGCACCTGTTGGAGCGGGCCCGGCCGCCGCTCCAGCCCGTGCCCGAGGACCTGCCCGGGTGGTTCGTGCACGACCTCCCCGCGGCGCGGGAGGGCACACGATGACGGGGGCGACTGCTTCCTGCCTCCTGCTGGCAGGGCTACTTGTGGGCTGTGTCGTCGTCACTCTCCGTGGAACCGACCGTCCCCTGCTGTGGTGGATACTGGGCCGCTGGGCACAGGCCTGCGTGCTGGGTCTCCTGGCGAGCTCCATGGGCCCCTCGTGGCAGGGCCTCGCCCTCCTGGCGGGGATGGCGGCCGTCACCGGGGCGGCGGGCTGGACTCTTCACGGCCCCGGGGGCGAGCGAGGCCGGTACCTCGCGCCGGTCTGGTGGGCGGGGACGGGGACTGGTACGGGCATCGCCCTGTGGCTTGGCGAGAGGGTTCCCGGCCTGGAGCCCTGGGGGCCGCTGGTGCTCCTGGCGTGGCTCGCGCTCGCCCTGGGGCTTGAGGTGGCAGCCGGCGGCGGTGCGCCGTGGCCCGGCCGTGGGGAGTCGCTCGGTGTGTTCGACGCCGAGCTCGTGCTTGCCCTGTCGGCGACCATGACGGCCACCGTGGTCGGGGCGCCGACCGTCGGCTGGTGGTTCCTGCCACTGGTGACGGTGAGCCTCGTGGCCCTGAGCAGTGCCCTCGTCGGCCGCATTCGTGCGGTCGCGGTGGCCGACGAGACTGTGGTCGCGGCCATGCGGCTCCCGGAGGTGCTCGGCTATTCCAGGCCGGACCACGCGCAGGCGGTCGAGGGCGTGTGCGCCTGCCTTGCCGAGGAGATCGGCATCGACGCGGAGCAACGGGAGACCCTGCTCTCGGCTGCGCGCCTGCACGACGTGGGCCTGGTCTCGCTGGTGCGGCCCATCCGTGGCGGCAGCACCAGTCAGCTGGCCCCCCGCGACCAGCAGCGGGTGGCCCTGCGCTCCGCGGAGATCGCCGCCGAACTCCACTTTCCGCCGCCCGTGGTCGAGGTGCTCGAGCACCAGGCTCACGCCTACATCGACCACGTGAGCTACCGGGCGGACGTCCCCCGGCCCGCACGGATCCTCAAGGTCGCCAACGCCCTGGACGACTACACGGCGGGGGAGCGCACCCCGGAGGCCTTCGCCCGCGCCATGGAGCGCATCAACCGGCAGGCGGGGTACGAGTTCGACCCGGTGGTCGTGTCCGCCGCGCGGAAGGTGGTCGAGCGGGTCACGGCGAGTCGGGGAGGTCCACCTGCTGCAGGGCCTCCGTCAGTGCCGGGACCACGTCCGGGTGGGCCACCATGAGGTCAGGAAGCCAGGGGCTCTCACGGTTGTACTCCATCGGCGAGCCGTCCACCCGGGTGACCGTCAGCCCGCGGGATCGCGCCACGGCCACGGGGGCGGCGGAGTCCCACTCGTATTGTCCGCCGGCATGGACGTAGGCGTCGCACTCACCGGTGACCACGGAGAGTGTCTTCACACCGGCGCTGCCCATGGGCACCAGCTCGGCACCGAGCACCTCCTGCAGCGCGTGGAGGAACGCCGGAGGCCGTGAGCGGGAGACAGCCAGGCGGATCGGACGCTCCGAGCGCGTCCACAGTTCGTGCCCGGGGGAGGAGTCGTACGTGACCTCAGCAGCGGGGCGGGCCACCGCACCGGCGGTGAGATCCCCCTGTTCCCAGAGGGCCACGTGGACTGCCCAGTCGTCCCGCGGGGGCTCGCTGAACTCGCGCGTTCCGTCCAGCGGGTCGATGATCCACACCCGGTCGGCGGTGAGGCGGGCCCGGCCGTCCTCGGCCTCCTCGCTGAGGACGGCGTCGCCCGGAACGCGGCGCGCCAACTCTGCGGCCAACCACTCCTGGGCGCCTCGGTCGCCGAGGTTCTTGAGCTCCTTGGGGTCGGACCCCTTCCAGCTCTGACGAACCTGCAGGAGCACCTCCCCGGCGCCAGTCGCGAGTTCTCGGGCCATCTGAATGTCGGCGGTCATGGTCGTGATCCTACGGGGCCGCGCCCGCAACGAGAACGCGTGTCGGCCCGGCCACCGAGGTGTGGTGACCGGGCCGACACGTGGGCGGAGGCTGCTCAGGCGGCCTTCTTGGTCTCCCAGAAGATCTCGGCGATCTCGTCGATCTTGGCCAGCAGCTGGTCGGCGACCTCGGCGTCGAGGGTGCCCTTGGCGCCGGAGGCACCGGCGAGCTTGGTGGCCTCGTTGACCAGCTGGTGCAGCTGCGGGTACTTCTCGAAGTGCGGCGGCTTGAAGTAGTCGGTCCAGAGCACCCACAGGTGGTGCTTGACCAGCTCTGCGCGCTGCTCCTTGATGATGATCGCGCGGGTGCGGAAGTCGGCGTCACCGGCCTTCTCGCCGTCGACCTTGGCGATGATCCCCTTGATGGACTCCGCCTCGATCCGGGCCTGGGCGGGGTCGTACACGCCGCAGGGCAGGTCGCAGTGGGCGCTGACCTCGAGGGTCGGGGCGAACAGACGGGAGAACATGTCACACCTTTCGTCGTGAACGTGCGGTCGGCACCACGCTAGTACGCCGACCGGACACACGCGAGGGCCGGGCCCCGTGTGGGACCCGGCCCTCGCGCGGACGGCGGCGGTCAGTCGCCCTTGATGATCTGGTTGAGGCCGGTGTCGTCCGGACGGCGCTCCTTGAGGTCGAAGGTGGCCTCCTGCGTCATGTACGCCCGGGCCGACTCGTGGTCGTCGAAGCTCATCGAACCCACGACGTCGCGGTCCAGCAGGGGCACCTCCACCGCGGAGACCAGCGAGTGCTCGGTGACGCGGGCGTCATCACCCGGCTTGAAGAGCTCCTCGCTCATCTTCTCGCCGGGGCGCAGGCCCGTGTAGGTGATCTCGATGTTGCGCTTGCCCGACATGGCGATGAGGCGCTTGGCGACGTCCACGATCTTCACCGGGGTGCCCATGTCGAGCACCATGACCTCACCGTCGTGCCCGATGGCCGCGGCCTGCATGACCAGCTGGCAGGCCTCCGGGATGAGCATGAAGTAGCGCTCCACGTCCGGGTGGGTGACCGTCACCGGGCCACCGTTCTTGATCTGCGCCGTGAAGGCCGGGATGACCGAGCCACGGGAGCCCAGCACGTTGCCGAAGCGCACCGAGACGAAGCGGCCCGGCTCCTTGCGGCCGAAGTCGCTGGTGATGCGCTCGGCGAGACGCTTGGAGTACCCGAGCACGCTCGTGGGGTTGGCGGCCTTGTCGGTCGAGACGTTGACGAAGGTCTCCACGCCGGCGTCCGAGGCGGCCTTCAGCACGTTGTAGGTGCCCTGGACGTTGGTCAGCCAGGCCTCGTGCGGGTAGGCCTCCAGCAGCGGCAGGTGCTTCAGCGCCGCGGCGTGGAAGACGACCTCCGGCCGGTGCTTCTGGAAGACCTCCCGCAGCCCCTGCGGGTCGCGGATGTCCGCCAGCACCAGGTCGTCGGAGTCCAGCAGCCCGTGCCCGCGCAGCGACATCGAGGTGGCCTGGAGCGAGGACTCGTCACGCTCGAGGAGGAGCAGCTTCTTCGGGTTGAACTTGGAGATCTGGCGCGCCAGCTCGGCGCCGATGGAGCCGCCGGCACCGGTCACCAGGACCACCCGGCCGGAGAGCTCGGCGGAGATGGCGGCCTGGTCGAGCTCGATGGGGCGACGGCCCAGCAGGTCGGCGAGATTGATGTCGCGCAGGTCCGAGACCTGGGGGCGGCCGTCGGCGATGGAGGCCACCGGCGGGAGCACCTGGGTCCGCAGACCGGCCCCGTCCCCGAGCTCGGCGATTTCACGGAGCATGGCCGAGTCCGCGTTCGGCAGGGCGATGAGCAGGTGGCTCGCGTCGTGCTCCTCGGCCAGCTCCTTGATGTCGGAGCGGTTGCCGAGCACGCGAACGCCGTCGATGCGCAGCCGTGCCTTCTCCGGGGCGTCGTCGACGATGCCCACGGGCTCGAAGGCGGCGTTGGGGTCCTCGATAATCGAGCGGACCAGCTGTCGACCGGCCGAGCCGGCACCGAAGATCAGGGCCCGGTGCTCGCGCTCGGCGCGGGCCGCCTCACGGGTGTGCCGGGTCCGCACGATGAAGCGCAGTGCCATCATCGCCGCCAGGGCCAGCGGGGCGGCGATGAAGGGCACGCTGCGGGGGACGCCGTGGTTGCTCAGCAGGAAGAGGGCCAGCGCCAGCGGGATCATCGTGATGAGCACCGAGCGGCCGAGGTCGGTGACCTCCTCGAAGGATCCCCGCTGGTGGCCCACGCCGTAGGGCCCCGTCGTGAAGCCGACGACCACCTGCAGGACCGCCGCGGCGAGGGCCAGCGTGAGCGTCGGCCAGGTGAGGGTCTCCGACGGCGCGAAGTCGAAGCGCAGTCCGCTGGCCACGAAGATCGCGAGGAACCACATGAGTGCGTCGAGCGCAGCCCACGTGCGCCTCACCATCTGGTCGCGCTGACTGAGTGCGGGCACAGTGCTCCTTCGGGGTACTGGGAACGAGGAGGGGCGCCGGGACAACGCCTCAACCCCCGAAACTACCCCACCGGGGAACCCCGAACCACCACCCTCACCCGCGGGAGTAGTCGTCCTCCAAGCGCTCGATGTCGGCCTCGTCGAACTCCCCGAAGGCCACCTCGAGGATCTGGGCGGGCACCGCCCCCGGGTTGCCCAGTCGGTGGGTGGTGCCGCGGGGGATCCAGATGCGTTCACCGGCGACGGCCTCCCGCACCTCCTCACCGACCTGGGCGGTGACGGGCCCGACCGTGACCACCCACAGCTCGTCCCGGTGGGTGTGCACCTGCAGGGAGAGACGCTCCCCGGGCAGCACCGTGATGAGCTTCACAGTCGTCGCCTCGTTGTGGGTGAACTGCTCGAAACGTCCCCAGGGCCGCGCGTCCTCCACGACCTCGCTGCGCGGGTCGGGCCGGGCGGACTGTGCCTGAGCGTGCTGCACGCGGATCTCCTCGTTCGTCACTGGTGCGGAGCAGGGTAACCGTCAGGGGTTCCCCGGTGCCTCCGCCGCGAGGTGGAGGCTACGCGGCAGGCGGACGACGACGACCGCCACGACCTCCCCCTGGGGGACCGGGCCGAAGGTGCGCGAGTCCGTCCCCCGCTCGGGGGCGTCGGAGGACAGCCACCAGCACAGCTCGCCTGCGACGACGCGCCGGTGCGTGGCCCGCTTGACGCCCAGGGGGCGGGGCCCGGCGGGGCCGTCCGGCAGGCGGGCCACCACGAGCCGGCCCGGGCGGGGGCGAGCCCCGTGGAGGACGAGCACGCGGTCACCGTGCCGCAGCGTGGGCTCCATGGACCGCCCGGTCACCCGGGCCAGCCCGATGCGCACGGGGTCGTTCAGCCGCCCAGGCGCATCCAGCGCGCCCAGCCACCATTGAGGACCAGCCAGGCCACGAGCCCGTAACCGGTGCGCCCGGGGTGGCGGCCGTCACCGACGAGCAGGTCGGCCTCCCACTGCTCGTGCCCGAGCAGCGGGGTGAAGCAGTCCACGAAGGGCACCCCGCGGCGGGCGCACACGTCGGCCTGCGCGTCCACGATCGCGCGGAGCTGCTCGTTGGCGGCGTCGTTGGCCCGGGGCGTGGGGGAGACCACGAAGGTGGCCATGCCGTGGGTCGCGGCGTCGTCGAGCATGTTCGCGAGGTTCAGCCGCGAGCGGGCGGTCGTGAGGCCGGCCTCCGGGTCGTGCGCGCCGACCCCGATGACGAGGCGACGCTCGTTGCGGCCCGCCCAGCGCGGGTCGCACTCCGCGCGCCAACGGCCCAGCAGGTCCGCGGAGGTGGCGCCCAGGACCCCGAGGTTGTAGGCGGCGATGTCGACCTGGTCGAGCGGGGTGCGGGCCAGCACGCGGCCCACCCAGCCCAGCGCACGCTCGTCGCCGTAGCCGGAGACCGAGGCGTCGCCCGCGAAGCACAGACCGATGCGGCGCTGGCCCTCGGCCACCTGGAACTGCTGCTTGCTGTCGAAGGTGGGACGGCTGCTGTCGGTCGGGTAGGTGGGGCGGTCGCTCACGCCTGCTCCTCGGGTGGGGGTGATCGGGTGGTGCTGCAGGACGCCCCCGGAGGGGCGTCGTGCAGGATGACTGCGCGGCTGGCTCAGTCCACCGTCAGGGTCGCATGCCAGGTCTCGGTGACGTACTTGGTGCGCCAGCCCATCGAACTGTAGATCTCCTGGGCGCCGGTGGGGGAGTCGGCGTCGACCTCGAGGTCCACGAACTCCCGACCCCGCTCGGCGGCGTCCCGGATCACGGCGTGCAGGAGCCCCTTGGCGGCCCCGCGGCCACGGGCGGCCCGGGTGACGCCGATGTACTCGATGTACGTCCCGATCGCGGTGGGAACCTCCTGCTGCAGGCCCTCCTCGGCGCGGCGGAGCTGCTCCTGGAGGTCCCCGTCGTCGAGGATCGCCGCGGAGATCACCGCACCGGCGATGGTGCCGTCCTCCGCGAGCTCGGCCAGCCACCAGTGGTCCCAGCGGTGAGCGCGGTCCTCACGGAGCCGGCTCACGAACTCCAGGAAGGGCTCGGGGTGCGAGTCGAAGTGGTCCTGGAAGGCGTCCTCCAGGGCGGCATGGACCGCTCGGAGGTCCTCCTCGTTGGGCAGGCGCCCGGAGGTGTTCTGGTCGACCATCCGGACCACCAGACCCTCCTTGGGCGGGCCCAGCACCTCCGGGTCGGCCTCCTCCGGCGCCACCGGGCGGCGCATCTGCCACCACGTGCGGGCCTTGTGGAAACCAGCCCGCTCGAGCATCCCCAGGGTGAAGGGGTCCTCCGCGTAGGGGCTGGAGTCGAGGACGGCGCTGGAGACGCCGCGTCGCTGCGCCACCCGTTGGGCCGCGCCCCGACCCCAGGCCATGAGGGCCTGCCACAGGGCCGCGGCGTCGACCCCCGGCAGCTCCCCGGCCACGACGGCCGGGTCGAGGTGGATGTCGACCAGCACCCGGTGCACGGCGCGGTCGGCCACGCTGACCCAGCCACGGATCTCCCCGTCGGCGTCCTTGGCGATGCGGTGGAAGCGGAACTCCGCGCCCCGCCCGAGGACCTTGTCGTCCACGTCCATCCAGGCCGCGCGGCTCGTCCCGAGCACGCGCTCCTGATGCGCCGCGAGGAGCCGGGTCATCCCCGGGGTCTCCGCCGCGACGGGCTTCCGGAGAGCCCACCCCTCGGGGAGCTGGTCCTCACCGTCGGTCACCCCGTCGGTGATGTCCAGCGCCAGTGCGAGCTCTCGGTGGTAGGCCTCACGGAAGTCGTCCATCGCATCACTCCTCGAAGGCGCGACGGATGAGGTCGGCCTGCTCGATCTTGTGCTTCTTGTTGACGCCGGTGGCGGGGGAGGCGGCCGCCGGGCGGGAGACGACGCGCAGCGCACGCTCTTCCCCGTGCTCGGCCAGGGCCTCGGGCAGGTTGACGGCCATGAAGGGCCAGGCGCCCTGGTTCCTCGGCTCGTCCTGCACCCAGATCACCTCGGCGTCCGGGTAGGCGGACAGGGCCTCGGCGATCTCGGCGCCGGGCAGCGGGGCCAGCTGCTCCACCCGGATGATGGCGGTCTTGCCGTCGTCGCGCGTGGCCTGCTCGGCCGCCAGGTCGTAGTACACGCGGGCGGAGCACAGCAGCACCCGCTCGACCTTCTTCGGGTCGGGCTGGGTCGGGTCACCCAGCACCGGCTGGAAGGCGCCCTGCGTGAAGTCCTCCACCGAGCTGACCGCGGCCTTGAGGCGCAGCAGCTGCTTGGGGGTGAACACGACGAGCGGGCGGCCCGGCTCGGAGAGGGCCTGCTTGCGCAGCAGGTGGAAGTGGTTGGCCGGCGTGGACGGGTAGGCCACGGTCATGTTCTGCTCGGCGAAGAGCGTGAGGAAGCGCTCGATGCGCGCCGAGGAGTGGTCCGGGCCCTGACCCTCGTAACCGTGCGGCAGGAGCAGCACGACACGCGAGTTCTGGTTCCACTTCTGCTCCGAGGAGGAGATGAACTCGTCGATGATGCTCTGCGCACCGTTGACGAAGTCACCGAACTGGGCCTCCCAGAGGACCAGCCCCTCGGTGTTCTCCACCGCATAGCCGTACTCGAAGCCGAGCACCGCGTACTCGCTGAGCAGGGAGTCGTAGATCTCGAACTCGCCCTGCTCCTCGGCGATGTGGCGCAGCGGGGTCCACTCGTCGGCGTTGGTGGAGTCCACCAGCACGGCGTGGCGCTGGGTGAAGGTGCCGCGACGGCAGTCCTGACCGGTCATGCGCACCGTGCGGCCCTCGGCCAGCGTGGCCCCGAAGGCCAGCAGCTCGCCCATGCCCCAGTCGACATCACCCTCCCGGGTCATCTGGGTGCGGCGCTCCAGCAGCTTGGCCAGCTTGGTGTGCACCGTGAAGCCCTCGGGCACCTCGGACCAGACCTCGCCGAGGCGCGTCATGAGCTCGGCGTCCAGGGCGGTGTCGACCTCCTGGTCGTCCCAACCGTGGGTGAAGCTGGCGGCCACCTCCTCGACGTTCGCGCCGTCGCTCTCGCCGGCGGCGTTGTCCTTGAGGGCCTGCTTGGTCTCGGTGAAGACCGACTCCAGCTTCTGCTGGTAGTCCTGCAGCATCGCCTTGGCGTCGTCCTCGCTGATGTCGCCGCGACCCAGCAGGGAGTCCTGGTAGATCTTGCGCACCGAGCGCTTGTTGCCGACCAGGCCGTACATCTGCGGCTGCGTCATCGACGGGTCGTCGCCCTCGTTGTGGCCCCGGCGGCGGTAGCAGATCAGGTCGATGACGACGTCCTTGTTGAAGGCCTCGCGGTAGGCGAAGGCCACCTCGGCCACGCGGGCGCAGGCCTCGGGGTCGTCGCCGTTCACGTGGAAGACCGGGGCCTCGATCATCTTCGCCGAGTCGGTCGAGTAGCGGCTGGTGCGGCCCTCGATCGGGGAGGTGGTGAAGCCCACCTGGTTGTTCACGACGATGTGGATGGTGCCGCCGGTCTTGTAGCCGGTGAGCTGGCTCATCTGCAGCCCCTCGGCGACCACGCCCTGGCCGGCGAAGGCCGCGTCACCGTGCAGCAGGATCGGCAGCACCGGGTACTCGCCCGGGCCGGCGATGCGGTCCTGCTTGGCGCGGGCGATGCCCTCCAGGACCGGGTTCACGGCCTCCAGGTGCGAGGGGTTCGCCGCCAGGTAGACGCCGATCTCGCGGCCCTCGTCGTCGGTGAAGGTGCCCTCGGTGCCCAGGTGGTACTTCACGTCGCCGGAGCCGTGGGTGGAGCCGGTCTCACCCTCGAACTCGCGGAAGATCTGGCCGTAGGACTTGCCGGCGATGTTGGCCAACACGTTGAGGCGGCCGCGGTGCGGCATGCCGATGCAGACCTCGTCCAGGCCCTCCTGCGCGGCCTCGCGCAGGATGGTGTCCAGCATCGCGATGACGGACTCGCCGCCCTCGAGGCTGAAGCGCTTCTGCCCCACGAACTTGGTCTGCAGGAAGGTCTCGAAGGCCTCCGCGGCGTTGAGCCGGCTCAGCAGGTTGAGCTGGGTCTCGCGGCTCGGCTTCTCGAAGGACTGCTCGAGCTGCTCCTGCATCCACTGGCGCTGGCGCGGGTCGGAGATGTGCATGTACTCCACGCCGATCGTGCGGCAGTAGGAGTCGCGCAGGATCCCGAGGATGTCGCGCAGGGCGATGCGGTCGGCGCCGCCGAAGCCACCGGTGGCGAACTCACGGTCCAGGTCCCAGAGGGTCAGGCCGTGGGTGTTGATGTCCAGGTCGGGGTGGCGACGCAGCTGGTACTCCAGCGGGTCGGTGTCGGCCATGAGGTGGCCGCGCTCCCGGTAGGCCTGGATGAGCTGCTGGACGCGGGCGTCCTTGGAGAGGTCGGTCTCACGCACCGCGGCGATGTCCGGGCTCCAGCGCACCGGCTCGTAGGGGATGCGCAGCGACTGGAAGATCTCGTCGTAGAAGCCGTCCTCGCCCAGCAGGTAGCCGTGGACAAGCTTGAGGAACTCGCCGGAGCCGGCGCCCTGGATGACGCGGTGGTCATAGGTGGAGGTCAGCGTGAGGATCTTGCTGATGCCGTCCCGGGCGATGCGCTCCGCGGAGGTCCCCTGGAACTCCGCCGGGTAGTCCAGGGCCCCGACGCCGATGATGGCGGCCTGGCCGGCCATGAGACGGGGGACCGAGTGGCTGGTGCCGATGCCGCCGGGGTTGGTCAGCGACATCGTGGTGCCGGTGAGATCGGAGACCTCCAGCTTGTTGTCGCGGGCCTTGGCCACCAGGGCGTCGTAGGCGTACCAGAACTGGACGAAGTCCATCTGGTCGGCGTGCTTGATCGAGGGGACCAGCAGCGTGCGGCTGCCGTCGTCCTTCTTCATGTCGATCGCGATGCCGAGGTTCAGGGTGCCGGGGTCGACGACCTGCGGCTTGCCCTTCTCGTCGAGGCCGTAGGAGACGTTCATGTCCGGCATCGCCCGGACGGCCTTGACCAGCGCGTACCCGATGAGGTGGGTGAAGCTGATCTTCCCGCCCCGGTTCCGGGCGAGGTGGCTGTTGATGACGATGCGGTTTTCGATGAGCGCCTTGGCCGGCACACCACGGACGCTGGTGGCGGTCGGGACGCTCAGAGAGGCGTCCATGGCCTTGACGATCGCGGCAGCCGTGCCCTTGATCTTGGTGGTCTGGGCCTCGACCTCGGCCTGGACGTTCTTGGCCGCGGGGAGGTCACGGCTCAGCGGGCGGCGGCGCGGCGGGTTCAAGCCGTCGGAGAGCGGCTGGCGCTCGTCGAAGCCCGGCACGTGGGAGCGCTTCTGGGAGGGGACGACCTTCTCCGGGGCACGGCGGGCCTTGGGCTTCCGGGCGGTGCGGCCGGGGTGGTCCTGGGCCTCGGCGTCGGCGCCCTCGTCGGCACCGGTGACGCTCTCGATCTCGTCGGCCTGGGCGGCGGCGGCCTTCGTGGCGTCGTCCGACGAGCCCTTGGCGCGGCCCACCGGCACGGGACGGTCGGTCTTCGCGGTGGGGGTGGCCTTCGACCCGGTCTTCGCGGGGACGGGGGAGTCCTCGCCGGAGGGGTTCCAGGAGGCGAAGAGCTCCTGCCACTCCTGACTGACCGACTGCGGGTCCTCCCGCCACTGGTCGTACTTGTCCTCGACGAGCCAGTCGTTGGCGCCGAAGGTCGCCTGCGCGTCGGAGGTGAAGTCGTTGTCGGCCACGGTTACTGCGCCTTCTTCCCTGAAGTCGTCCGATCGAGTCGTGCGGGAGGTCCACCCGGCTGTCAGAGATCTCGTCGCAGGGCTTTCCGAGCACGTACGGAGCCAAGCCTAATGCCCCACGTCCGAGCGGTGCGGACGTGGGGCATCAGGGGCGGTGCGTGCCTCGCCGGGGCGCTCCCGACCGGGTCTCGCGGACCACCGGTGGGAGGGCTCGGCTCATGCTGTCGGGGGGATCAGTTCACGTCCCGGTTGGTGGTGAAGAGCATGCCGATCAGGGCGGCCACGGCGCCGTAGGCCAGCATCGTGAGGATCCCGCCCCACCAGGGGAGGATCTCCATTCCGAAGAGGTCTCCGAGGCCCGTCACGGCCATCGTAGCGTTCGACGGCATGTACTTCGAGACGGTTGACAGCCACGACACGTCGGAGAACGTCATGAGGCTTGTCACGATGGGCTCGACGATCAGGGCGAGCGAGACTCCCACGATGGTGGACCACAGCGGATTCGGCAGCAAGATCCCCAGGCCGACCCCGAAGAGGCACCACAGCATGATCACGGCGCCGCACCCAAGGAAGGTCTTGCCCAGCTCGAGGGGCTCCGGGAAGACGGAGATGTCGTTCATCGCCAAGGGGATGGCGCCGCCGGAGAAGGAGCCCAGCAGATAGGCGAGACCCAGCACCAGCCCGACGGTGAGGATCGCGAGGACCTTGGCGATCATGACCCGGGCCCGGCGGGGCTCAGCGAGGAAAGTGCTGGTCAGGGTGCGGTAGCGGGCGTCCGTGCCCACCACCAGCGCCCCGCCGACGAGGGCGAGGATGTAGCCGAGGGTCAGCGACATCATCTGGCCGGTGTAGACGCTGCGAGCTACTTCGAGGTGGTCCATGGGCACCTCGTTCATGTTCTGGTCATAGCTGACCGGGTTGGAGCCGAACATGAACCCGAAGAGCATCGAGATGGCGAATGCGAGGAGGAAGATCGTCAGCGCCAGCCCCCACCACATGCGGGTCGTGAAGATCTTGCGGAGTTCAGCCGTCAGGATGCCCATGTCAGATTCCCTCCGTGTTCCGGTTGCCGTGCTGCTCGGTGAGACGCACGAACATCTCCTCCAGGTCGGTGCCGGCCGAGGCCAGGCCGTGGATGGGCTGACCGGCGGCCAGGGCGGTGTCGCCGATGAGGACGAGGTCCTCGCTGGCCACCTCCACCTGGCGCGGGTCGCTCACCCGGGCCTCGAGGCCGCGCTGGGCGAAGACCGCGGCGAGGGCCTCGGCGTCGCGGGTGGTCACCCGGGTGCTCGCCCGGCCCTCGAGCTCCTTGAGCGGGCCGGCGGCGATCTTGCGACCGTTGGCGATGATCACGACGTCGTCGACCGTCTGCTGCACCTCGCTGAGCATGTGCGAGCTGATGAGGACGGTCTTGCCCAGGTCGGCCGAGAGGTGACGCAGGAAGCCGCGGAGCCAGCGGATGCCCTGCGGGTCGAGGCCGTTGGCCGGCTCGTCGAGGACCAGCAGGCGCGGGTCACCCAGGAGGGCGGTGGCCAGGCCGAGGCGCTGGCGCATGCCCATCGAGTAGCCGCCGGCCTTCTTGCGGGCCGCGGCCGGGATGCCGACCAGCTCGAGGAGCTCGTCGACCCGGCTGTCGGGGATGCCGTGGGTCGCGGCCAGGACGCGCAGGTGGTCGCGGCCGGAGCGGCCGGGGTGGAAGTTCGTGGCCTCCAGCGCCGCGCCGACGGTGTGCAGGGGCTGCTTGATGTCCCGGTAGCGCTGACCGTCGATGAGGGCGGTGCCCTCGGTGATGCGGATCAGGTCCAGCAGCATGCGCAGCGTGGTGGTCTTGCCGGAGCCGTTCGGGCCGAGGAATCCGGTGACCCGGCCGGGCTCGACGGTGAAGCTGAGGTCGTCGACGGCGCGGAAGCTCCCGTAGACCTTGGTGAGATTCCTGATGTCGACGTGGGCGCCGCGCGCATCTCCCTGCAGGGTGGACGTCCCCGGGGTGGGGGACCCCTGGAAGGCCGCTGTGCTCATGTCACCTCCTGGGGCGTGGGGACGGGCCACGCACCGGTGGGTGCGAGGCGGAGAGTTCGTCGCTGCCGACCCGGTGCGCGGTGGGCGCTCACGAGGGCGGGCGACTGGCCCATCTGATCACCGCGCCGGGCGCTGGAGTGGTGAGCCGCGGAATGAGATCTCATGACGAATGTCATCCCGTGGGAGGACGGGGCGGGGCGCCGGGCCTCGCGGTTCGGCCAGTGGGTGGGCTGCTCGGCTCGGCCAGCAGGCGGCCAGCCCTCCCTGCGGACCGGTGCGACCCATCCATGCGGCGCAGATGGTCGTATCAAGCCATCGCGGACAGCCATCTGCGTCGCATGGTGGTAGGGCGGGGGTGGGTTGTCGCGCGCCCTCATCGGTGCGGCGCAGATGGTTGCTCTTCGCCCCCTGAGGCAGCCATCTGCGTCGCATGGATGGGCTGAGCGGTGGCGAGGCAGCCATCTGTGCCGCATGGATGGTCGGCGCCGCCTGGGTGGACGCGGTGCCGGCGTGCCCGCCCCGTCCGGTGCTGTCGTCGTCAGTGACCGCCGGCCAGCCGGCGCTCCAGGTCCCGGAGCCAGGCCGCTCTCCGGGCGGGGTGCATGTCGTCCCGGGTGAGGGTCAGGTGGGACCAGCCCGCGTCCACCAGGCGCTCGCGCCGGCGCAGGGTGCGCTGCAGGTGCTCGGGGTCGTAGTGGAAGGCCCCGTCGTACTCGCACACCACGCCCTGAGCGCGCCAGACGAAGTCGACCTCTCCGAGCCAGGCGCCGTGCGCATCGCAGACGTCGGCGTTGAGCTCGGGCTCGGGCAGCCCCCACTGCATCATCGCGAACCGCGCCACCGACTCCCTCGGCGACCTCGACCCCCGCCGCACCCAGCGCCTCGCCTCGCGTGCGCGGCGGATGCCGGGCGTCCCGGCCAGCCGCTCCAGCGCCGCGTCGAGCGCCTCCAGCCGCTGCCCGTGCTGCCTGCGCACGAGGTGGTCACCGACCACGACGAGGGCTTCGGTGTCCAGGTGTCCGGGCGCGGCGAGACCCACCCACGTGTCGACGGGGGAGAGCACCCGGAGTCCCTGCACCGTCACGAGCTCGCGCCCCTCGAGGCCGGTGTGCG
Organism: Kytococcus aerolatus; assembly: GCF_900187395.1. Classification (GTDB taxonomy): domain Bacteria; phylum Actinomycetota; class Actinomycetes; order Actinomycetales; family Dermatophilaceae; genus Kytococcus; species Kytococcus aerolatus. Next base: position 572,352 of record NZ_FYEZ01000001.1, on the reverse strand, counting down.
CCACGACCTCGGGGCGTCGGATGCGCTGTCCGGTCGGGACCATGAGGTGCACCGGCGCGGTGGGGCGGACGGGCCGGGGGAGCGGCAGCCCGTGGAGGACCGCCGCGCTGTGGCAGCTGGCTGCGGCGTCGTCGCGCACGGCTGTCATCACCGCCGCGACGTGGTGCGCGTGCTCCGTGGGGGCCGTCCGGGACCGTGCGCCGTAGGTGGGGCGGTGCCACCGGGCCGAGCGGAGCCGTGCCCGGGTCCATCCGTGGGTGCGGGCGTCGTGGACCGTGAAGTGCTCGGGTGTGCTGTCGGGCGCGGGCACGGTGCCTCCGGGCGACGGGGATGGGGCAGGGGGGGCTGGTGCCAGCGTGGCCCGACCTGCGCGTCCGGCGTCGGGAAGGCGAGCGGCCCCTGTGGACGGGCCTCCCTCGCGGGTCCGGATCCTGCGTCCGGGTCCGTCGCCCCGTCGGGAGGGTTGAGCCCCACTGGGTCATCCATGCGGCGCAGGTGGCTGTCCTCGGCGGCGTCAGACAGCCATCTCCGCCGCATCGAGGAGGGGATGCTGCTGGGGTGGTGGCAGGACGACCATCTGCGCCGCATCGATGGCCCGCGCGCCAGTCGAGTTGCGGTCTGCATCCATGCGGCGCAGGTGGCTGTCCTCGGCGGCGTCAGACAGCCATCTCCGCCGCATCGAGGAGGGGGCGTGGGTGGGGTGGGCGGGGCCCCCGTGCCGCATGGACGAGGGTGATCAGCGGGCCCTGCGGCGTACCTCCACAGGAGGTGCATGACCCACCAAAACTCCAGTGGCACAGGGTATCTCGAGCAGATTCCCCAGATCGTGGTCTCTCGCTACAGTCGCCAGTGCCCGTCCTCTACCCAGGAGAGCCATGAACCGCTCCACCTCCGCCTCCCGCTCCGTCGACCGTCGCACCTTCCTCGGCACCGCCGCCCTCGGCCTCGTGGTCGCCGGCAGCGCCTCCCCGTTCGCCTCCCACGCCCACGCGGCCCGGACCACGCGCATGGGCGCGGGGTACGGCCCCCTCCGCCCCGCCGGCCCGCTGCTCGCGCTGCCCGAGGGCTTCTCCTACACCGTGCTGGCCGAGTCCGGCACCGACACCGTCGGCGGCTACCGCGTGGCCGGCGACCAGGACGCCATGGGCTGCTTCGCCGGCCCTGACGGCGGTTCCGTCATCGTCTGCAACCACGAGGTCGGCGGCGACGCCTCCGAGGGCGTCCCGCACGTGGACGGCCTCGTCTACGACCCGGCCGGCAAGGGCGGCACCTCCACCCTCGTGGTGAACGCCGACAACGAGGTGCAGGAGCACTACACCTCCCTGGCCGGCACCGTCGACAACTGCGCCGGTGGCATCACCCCGTGGGGCACCTGGCTGACCTGCGAGGAGACCGAGGAGCGCGCCGGGACCCACGAGGACGACGGCGTCACCTACACCTTCGAGAAGGACCACGGCTACGTCTTCGAGGTCGACCCGACCAGCGCGGAGGCCAACCTCGGCAAGGCCAACGTCCCGCTGAAGTTCCTCGGCCGCTTCGCCCACGAGGCCGCCGCCGTGGACCCCGAGACCGGCTGCATCTACCTCACTGAGGACGCCGACGAGCCGAACGGCCTGTACTACCGCTGGACCCCGCCGGCCGACTACCGGCAGGGCCCCGGTGCCCTCCACGCGCTGGCCGAGTCCGGCGACCCGGAGGTGGGCACCCTGGAGGCCCTCGTCGCCTACACGCCCAGCGGCGAGCACGTCCGGGACCTCTCGCTGGCCACCCGCACCAACACCACCTACTCCGTGGAGTGGGTCGAGGTGCCGGACCGGGACGCCCGGGAGACCTCGGTGCGCGAGCAGTTCACCGACGACCAGATCACCCGCTCGCGCAAGCTGGAGGGCCAGTGGTGGGCCGACGGCGGCGCCTACTTCGTCGCCAGCTACGCCCGCAAGGACGACGGCTCCCTCCACGAGCACGACGGCCAGGTCTGGTTCTTCGACCCCGCGAAGCAGACCATCACCCTCACCACCGTCTTCGGCGTGAACCCCGACCCGGAGGCCGGCGGAGTCGACGGTCCGGACAACATCACCGTCTCGCCCCACGGCGGCATCATCCTGGCCGAGGACGGCGACGGCCTCTCGCACCTGGTGGGTGTCACCGACCAGGGCAAGGCCTACAAGCTGGCCCAGAACCTGCTCGACGACAGCGAGTGGGCCGGGCCCTGCTTCAACGCCGCGGGGGACACCCTGTTCGCCAACATCCAGGGCGAGCCGGGCCGCACCTTCGCCATCACCGGCCCCTGGGGCCGCCCGTCGAACGCCGACCCCGACCAGGTCGAGGGGCCGGTCATCGACACCGGTGCGACCGGGGGCTCGGCCTTCGGTGACGCACAGCGCCACGTCGCCGGCACGCTGGACTGACGCCGGCGCACGACGAAGGCCCCGGTCCAGTGTGGACCGGGGCCTTCTGGTGCGAGTCCTCCTCGCCGTGCGCCCCCGGCAGGATTCGAACCTGCGCACCCGCCTCCGGAGGGCGGTGCTCTATCCCCTGAGCTACGGGGGCACGTGTTGCTCCGCGGCAGCGGAACGAGGGGCGAGCATACCAGTGCCCCGGCGACCACCCAATCCGGTGCGTGCTCGACGGGGATCCACCGGCCCCCGCCACCGGCCGGGCGCCGCCACCGACGGCGGATACCCTGTGCCGCATGACGCCGGAACAGCTCGCACACGCCATCACCGCGGCCCTCCAGGCCGCCGTCGACGCCGGGGAGATCTCCGTGGAGGTCCCCGACGAGGTCCGTGTGGAGCGACCCAAGGACCGCAACCACGGCGACTGGGCCAGCAACGTGGCGCTCCAGCTGGCGAAGAAGGCGGGGATGAACCCGCGCCAGCTCGCGGAGGTCGTCGCCGAGCACCTGCGCCGGGCCGAGGGGGTGGCGGCCGTCGACATCGCCGGCCCCGGCTTCCTGAACATCACCCTCGACGCCGCGAGCGCCGGTGAGCTGGCCCGCACCATCGTCGAGGCCGCGGACACCTACGGCAGCAACGACGCCCTGGTCGGGCACACCGTCAACGTGGAGTTCATCTCCGCCAACCCGACCGGCCACCTCCACGTCGGGCACACCCGCTGGGCAGCCCTCGGTGACTCGATGCGTCGGCTCCTGGCCGCCTCGGGTGCCGACGTGACCGCCGAGTACTACATCAACGACGCCGGCACGCAGATGGACCGCTTCGGCGAGTCCGTCCTGGCCGCGGCCCTCGGGGAGCCGACCCCGGAGGGCGGCTACCCGGGCGAGTACGTGCAGGAGCTCGGGCAGAAGGTGCTCGCCGAGCGCCCCGACCTGGCCGGCCTGCCGCGGCAGGAGGCGATCACCGCCGCCCGCGACCTGGGCTACCCGCTCATGCTCGGCATGATCCAGCAGACCTTGCAGAACTTCGGTGTGCACTTCGACGTGTGGTTCAGCGAGCAGAGTCTGCACGACAGCGGCCAGGTGGACCAGGCCATCGCCCGGCTGCGGGAGCAGGGGCACGTGTACGACGCGGACGGTGCCATCTGGCTGCGGACCACGGACTTCTCCGACGACAAGGACCGGGTGCTGGTCCGGTCGAACGGGGAGCACACCTACTTCGCCAGCGACGCGGCCTACTACCTCTCCAAGAAGGACCGCGGGTTCACCGAGAAGATCTACCTGCTGGGTGCCGACCACCACGGGTACGTGAACCGCCTCAAGGCGATCAGCGCCGCCGCCGGTGACGACCCCGAGCAGAACATCGAGATCCGGATCGGCCAGCTCATCTCCATCAACGGGGCCAAGCTCAGCAAGCGTGCGGGCAACGTGGTGGACCTCGACGACATGCTCGAGTGGATCGGCGCCGACGCCATCCGGTACTCGCTCGCCCGGTACCCGGCCGACACGCCGCTGAGCCTGGACGGCGACGAGCTGCGCAAGCAGACCAACGACAACCCGGTCTTCTACGTGCAGTACGCCCACGCCCGCACCGCCAACGTCTCGCGACTGGCGGCTGCCGACGGCGTCCACCGGGAGGACGGCTTCGACCCCTCCCTGCTGGCCCACGAGACCGAGGCCACTCTGCTGGCCGCCCTCGGTGACTTCCCCCGCGTGGTGGCGCAGGCCGCCGAGCTGCGGGAGCCGCACCGCGTGGCGCGCTACCTGGAGGGCCTCGCCGGTTCCTTCCACAAGTGGTACGACGCCTGCCGCGTGCGCCCCCGTGACGGCGAGGAGGTCACCGACCTGCACCGCAGCCGGCTGTGGCTCAACGAGGCCACCGGCACCGTCCTTCGTCGGGGCCTGGATCTGCTGGGTGTCTCGGCGCCCGAGCGCATGTGAGTCGGTGGGCACCCGTCGGCCGGCGGGTGCCCCCCGTCCACCGACCCCCGCCACGCCCCAGCGCGCGTGGCGGGGGTCGGTGGTACTGTGAGCGCGTCGGTTGGGCAGTGAGTCCCTGTGGCGCCTCGGGTGCCACGCCGAATGGACGCTCCGTCCGCCGACATCTTCCGGCCGCAGGTCGTCCCCCGAGATCTCAGCGTTCGCGTTGCTCGGAGTGGTGGCGTCGACGGTTCTCCGTACTCGTCACCCCGGACCCCGCTGCCCACACGCACTGACACACGCCGCCACGCCCCGTGGGGCTCGGCGTCGGGTGCAGCAATCACACCTTCTGCGCCGCCTGCGGCGTGCGCAGTCCGGAAGGACATGCATGACTGACACCACCCAGTCGGCCGAGACCCCCAAGCGCCCCACCGCGCTGAGCGCCATGCGCCTCGCGGAGCTCCAGGAGCTGGCCGCGAGCATGGGCATCCCCACCGAGCGCAAGCGCAAGGGTGATCTCGTGGCCGAGATCCGCCAGGCCCGGGTCGAGGCAGGGTCCGCCCAGTCCGCCGGGAAGGGCTCGAGCTCCACGCAGCGGGGCGAGCAGTCCGCCGAGCAGGAGCGCGCCGAGGCACCGGCCACCGAGCAGCCCTCCCACGACCAGCCCTCCCACGACCAGCCCTCCACCGAGCAGCCGGCCGCCGAGCAGGACACCGAGGACCGGGGCCAGGCTTCCGGCGGCGATGCCGAGGACGGAGCCCGCCGCGAGTCCGAGGGGCGTACCCGCCGTGGCCGCCGTGGGGGCCGCACCCGTGGGGGAGAGGAGGGTGCGCAGCCGGAGGCCGGCCAGCAGGCCGGGAATCCGGAGCGTGGGGAGAGCTCCGCTGAGCGCGGTACCGCGTCCTCCGAGCGTTCCGAGCAGGGGGACCGTGACGACCGCCCGGAGCGCGGGGAGCGGGGCCAGCAGGGTCGCGACGACCGTGGTGGACGTGACGACCGGCACGAGGACGACGACAACGGAGGCGGCCGCAACCGGCGGAACCGTCGCAACCGTCGCAACCGCGGTCGCAACCGGGAGGACGGCGACCAGCAGGGCCGCCAGGAGGAGCGCGGGCAGCAGGGGCGCGAGGACGACGCGGACCTGGTCCAGGTGGCCGGTCTGCTCGACACCATGGACAGCTACGGATTCGTCCGCACCACCGGCTACCTCCCGGGCCCGAGCGACATCTACGTCCCGATGCAGATGATCAAGCGCTACGGGCTGCGGAAGGGTGATGCGGTCATCGGCCGCATCAAGCCGCGCCACGACCTCGAGAACGAGTCGACCCCGGCACCCTCCGGCGGCGGCCGCCGCAACCAGAAGCCGAACAAGAACAAGTTCAACGCCCTGGTGAAGGTCGACCGCGTCAACGGCCAGGAGCCCGACGAGGCGAAGCGACGGGTGGAGTTCGGCAAGCTCACGCCGCTCTACCCGCAGCACCGCCTGCGCCTGGAGACCACGCAGAAGGGTTACACCAACCGTGTGATCGACCTGGTCGCCCCGATCGGCAAGGGCCAGCGTGGCCTCATCGTGGCCCCGCCGAAGGCCGGCAAGACGATGATCCTCCAGTCGATCGCCAACGCGATCACGGAGAACAACCCAGAGGCCCACCTCATGGTCGTCCTGGTGGACGAGCGCCCCGAGGAGGTCACCGACATGCAGCGCACGGTCAAGGGTGAGGTCATCGCCTCCACCTTCGACCGTCCGGCCGACGACCACACGATCGTCGCCGAGCTGGCCATCGAGCGGGCCAAGCGCCTGGTGGAGCTCGGGCAGGACGTCGTTGTCCTCCTCGACTCGATCACCCGCCTGGGGCGCGCGTACAACATCGCCGCCCCGGCCTCCGGCCGCATCCTCTCCGGTGGTGTGGACTCCTCGGCCCTGTACCCGCCGAAGCGCTTCTTCGGTGCCGCGCGCAACATCGAGAACGGTGGCTCGCTCACCATCCTCGCCACTGCGCTGGTGGAGACCGGCTCGAAGATGGACGAGGTGATCTTCGAGGAGTTCAAGGGCACCGGAAACATGGAGCTGCGTCTCTCGCGCCAGCTGGCCGACCGCCGCGTGTTCCCCGCCGTGGACGTCAACGCCTCCGGCACCCGCAAGGAGGAGATCCTCCTGGGGGCCGAGGAGCTCAAGGTGGTGTGGAAGCTCCGCCGCGTGCTCCAGGCGCTGGACTCGCAGGCCTCCATGGAGCTCCTGCTCGACCGGATGCGCAAGACCTCCAGCAACGGGGAGTTCCTCATGCAGGTGCAGCAGACCTCCTCGATCAAGCTGGAGGACGAGGAGGACTGACCGCCTCCCGGCGAGAGCTCCTGAGCGCCAGCCCGCCCCGACCCCGATGCCGACGGCACCGGGGTCGGGGCGTTTCCGGAGGGAGCACCCGGGACCGCGGGCCGCTACCATGGGTGACATGACACCTAGTGAGCGGCTGGCAGCGAACGCGGCGACGGAGGGCGGGTTCGACCGCGACACCACCTACGTGGAGGACCGCATCACCGCGGATGCACCGCCCGGTGGGCCCACCGGGGAGCGGGTCGGGCAGATGGTCTGGCCGGTCGAGCCCGGGCGCTACCGCCTGGTCGCCGCGCGGGCCTGCCCGTGGGCCCACCGGGCCGTCATCGTGCGTCGCCTGCTCGGGCTGGAGGAGATCATCTCGCTGGGGCTGGCCCACCCGCTCCACGGGGAGCCGTCGTGGAACTTCGACCTCGACGAGGGCGGGGTGGACCCGGTGCTCGGCATCCACCGCCTCCGCGAGGCCTACGAGGCGCGCATCCCGGACTACCCGCGCGGGATCACCGTCCCGGCCCTCGTGGACGTGCCCACCGGCCAGCTGGTCACCAACGACTTCCCCCAGATCACGCTGGACCTCTCGACCGAGTGGCGGGAGCACCACCGGGACGGGGCGCCGGAGCTGTACCCCGAGGCGCTGCGACCCGAGATCGACGAGATCTCCCGGTGGATCTACACCGAGGTGAACAACGGGGTCTACCGGGCCGGCTTCGCCGCCGACCAGGAGCACTACGACGAGGCCTACGACCGGCTCTGGGCAGCCCTAGACCGGCTGGAGGAGCACCTGGCCACCCGGCGCTACCTGGTGGGGGAGCAGATCACCGAGGCCGACGTGCGTCTCTACCCGACGCTGGTGCGCTTCGACCCCGTCTACCACGGCCACTTCAAGTGCAACCGCTCCACGCTGCGGGAGATGCCGGTGCTCTCGGCCTATCTGCGGGACCTCTTCCAGACCCCCGGCTTCGGGGACAGCACCGACTTCGAGCAGATCAAGCAGCACTACTACGGCGTGCACCACGAGGTGAACCCCACCGGGGTGGTGCCGCAGGGTCCGGACATGGGCTGGCTGCTGGAGCCCCACGGGCGGGAGGCGCTGGGCGGTACCCCCTTCGGTCGGGGCAGCGCGCCGGGCCCGGTCCCTGCCGGGGAGCGGGTGCCGGCCGAGCACACCCCGCTGCCGGTGGGGTGACGCCGCCAGCTCTTCCGGCCGGCCGAGGGCGGCGGGGCAAAGAGGAAGGGCGCCTCCCTCAGGGGGAGGTGCCCTTCCTCGTCGGCAGGTTCAGGCGCGCGGCGGCAGGTCGTCCGTCGGGCCGTCCTGGCGCGGGAGGGCCTGCGTCTCACCGCCCTCGGGCGTGGGCGGCTGGGCCCCGCTCGGGGTGGAACCGCCCAGCCCGCCGGCGGCACCGCGGCGGGCGGTGCTGGAATCGGCGACCTCGTCGGTCGCTCCGCGGGCCTCGGCGCGGGCCTTGCGGAGCGCCTCGGCCGGGTCCTCCAGCGAGGCCTCCTCGATGTCGAGGCGCATCGCCTCACCCTGGGTGTTGGTCTCGTGGACCTGACCCCGGGCGCCGTCCATGCTGGCCTGGCCACCGATGACACCACCCACGCCCTTGAGGGCGTCGGTGATCTCGCTGGGGATGATGAACATCTTGTTCGCATCGCCCTTGGCGATCTCCGGCAGGGCCTGCAGGTACTGGTAGGCGAAGACCTTGGCGTTCGGGTTGCCGCGGTGGATCGCGTCGAAGACCTGCATGATCGCGCGGGACTCACCCTGCGCGCGGAGGACCGCGGCCTGGGCGTCGCCCTCGGCGGTGAGGATGGCGGCCTGCTTCTCACCCTCGGCGGTGAGGATCTGCGACTGCTTGACACCCTCGGCGTTGAGGATGGCGGCGCGGCGGTCGCGCTCGGCGCGCATCTGCTTCTCCATCGAATCCTGGACGCTGGGCGGCGGGTCGATCGCCTTGAGCTCCACGCGGTTGACGCGGATGCCCCAGCGGCCGGTGGCCTCGTCGAGGACGCCGCGGAGGCGGCCGTTGATCTGGTCACGGCTGGTCAGGGTCTGCTCTAGGTCGAGCGAACCGATGACATTGCGGAGCGTGGTCACGGTGAGCTGCTCGATGCCGCTGATGTAGTTCGCGATCTCGTAGGTCGCGGCCTTCGGGTCGGTCACCTGGAAGTAGATCACCGTGTCGATGGAGACGACCAGGTTGTCCGAGGTGATCACCGGCTGCGGCGGGAAGCTCACGACCTGCTCGCGCAGGTCGACATTCGCGCGCGGCTTGTCGATGAAGGGGATGAGCAGGTTGAGGCCGGCGTCGAGCGTGGAGCTGTAGCGGCCGAGTCGTTCGACGATGACCGCCGTGGCCTGCGGGACGATCTTGATGGATCGCACGAGGACCACGACGACGAACAGCAGGAGCAGGAGGAGCACCACTGCGGTGATCACTTCCGGCATGTCGCCTCCTTCGGTGGGGGTGGGTGCTGCGGGTCAGAGGGTGTCGGCGCGGTTCACGCGCTCGATGCGGGCGGTGGCTCCGTCGATCTCGGCGACCCGCACGACCTCGCCGACGGCGAAGGTCTCGCCGCCCCAGGCCGGGCGGGCGGTCCAGATCTCCCCGGCGAGCTTGACCGTGCCGGCCAGCTCGGTGACGGGCTCGGCCACGCGGGCCTCCTGGCCGATCAGGCCGGCGGCGTTCGTGGGGGCGTGGGGGATGGACTCGTCGAGCCGGCGTCGCAGACTGGGACGGACGAAGAGCAGCAGGAGCAGGGCGCTCAGGGCGAAGACGACGACCTGGGCGGTGAAGGGCACGCCGATCGCCGCGGCCAGGACGGCCACCAGTGCACCGATGGCCAGCATCAGGAACATCAGGTCCAGGGTGAGCATCTCGATGGCACCCAGGGCCAGGGCGGCGCCCAGCCACCAGAGCCACTGCGAGTCGGGGAGCATGTCCGTCATGGCGCCGACTCTAGGCCGCACGCGTGGTCCCCGCGTGGTCCCAGGGGTGGAGTGTCGGGAGTGCGGACCCGGCGAGACCGCCCCCGGTCGGAGCCCGTCCGGCCCGGGAGGGTGGAGACGGCGGGGTGGTCGAGATTTCCGCTGGCTGTGGTGCGCGTGGCAGAATGGCCCGTTGCATCCGGTTCACGTCACGCACGGCCCAGCCCGCTGGGCGCTGCACGCGGCGATCCGTCCACACGGGCACGCGGACGACCCGGACCCCGCCCATTCCGAGGAGATCACCATGCGCAAGGACATTCACCCCGCGTATGACACCACCGAGGTCGTCTGCACCTGCGGCAGCACCTTCACCACCCGCAGCACGAAGGAGGGTGGCCGCATGAGCGTCGACGTCTGCAGCCAGTGCCACCCCTTCTACACCGGTAAGCAGAAGATCCTGGACACCGGTGGTCGTGTCGCGCGCTTCCAGCAGCGCTACGGCAAGAAGGCCGACTGAGACTTCTCCAGCTGACGGCCGGGACACCATGCGGTGTCCCGGCCGTCGCTCGTTCCACGTCCGCAGGCGGTGGGCACGGACCCGCTGCCGACCGCACCCGTCCCACGAGGAGATCTCCCCATGAGTGAGGCCCTGCGTCGTGCTCTGGCCGAGCACGCCCGCCTCGAGGCCGAGATGTCCCGCCCCGAGGTCGTCGGTGACCCCGGGGCGCTGCGGACGGCGTCCCGGGAGTACGCGGCGCTGGAACCGGTGGTGCGGGCGGCGCGCCGGGTGGAGTCCCTGGAGGCCGATCTCGGGGCCGCACGTGAGCTGGCGGAGGAGGACGCTGCCTTCGCCGCCGAGGTCGAGGACCTGGCCACGGAGCTCGAGAGGGCGCGCGAGGCCCTCACCCGGGCCCTGCTGCCGCGCGACCCGGACGACGGGCGGGACGTCCTGCTGGAGGTCAAGGCGGGGGAGGGCGGTGAGGAGTCCGCGCTCTTCGCCGGGGACCTGCTGCGCATGTACCTGCGCTATGCCGAGCGGCGGGGGTGGAAGGCGGTCGTGCTCGAGTCCACCCCGTCGGACCTGGGTGGGGTCAAGGAGGCACGACTGGCCATCCGCGGCGGCGGGGCGTCCGAGCCGGGGGAGTCGCCGTGGGCACGGCTGAAGTACGAGGGGGGTGTGCACCGGGTGCAGCGGGTGCCGGTCACCGAGTCCCAGGGTCGGATCCACACCTCGGCGGCCGGGGTGATGGTGCTCCCGGAGGTCGACGACGACACCGAGGTGGAGATCGACCCGAACGACCTGCGGGTCGACGTCTTCCGCTCCAGCGGACCCGGCGGCCAGAGCGTCAACACCACCGACTCGGCCGTGCGCATCACCCACCTGCCGACGGGGTTGGTCGTGAGCTGCCAGAACGAGAAGTCCCAGCTGCAGAACAAGGAGGCCGCCCTGCGCGTGCTGGTCTCCCGCCTGCACCGCATGGCGGTCGAGGAGGCCGAGGCCGAGGCCTCCGAGGCGCGGCGGGCGCAGGTCCGCACCGTCGACCGCAGCGAGCGGGTGCGTACCTACAACTTCCCGGAGAGCCGCATCGCCGACCACCGGACGGGGTACAAGTCCCACAACCTCCCGGCCGTGCTCGACGGGGAGATCGACCCCGTCGTCGACTCCCTCGTGGCGGACCACGAGGCGCGGCTCCTGGCGGGGCAGGAGTGAACCCCGTGTCCGGCCCCCGCCCGGGGGGCGACGGCCCCGGGCTGCGGGAGCTCGTCGAGGACATCACTCGCCGTCTGGCGGTCGCTGGCTGCGCCAGCCCGCGTTCCGAGGCCACCCAGCTCGTGGCGGGCGTGCTGGAGGTGGAGCTCGGCGAGGTGCACCGGCTGGCCCTGCTGGGCCGTCGTCTCCCGCCGGATCTGTGCACCCCCCTGGAGGGCTGGGTCGCCCGGAGGGAGGCCCGGGAGCCCCTGCAGCACGTGCTGGGGCGGGCGCACTTCGCGGGGCTCGAGCTGGAGGTGGGGCCGGGGGTGTTCGTGCCCCGGCCGGAGACCGAGCTGCTGGCCGAGCGGGCCGCCGAGCGGGTGGAGGAGTGGGCCACGGCCGAGGGTCCCGGGCCTCGACCGGCGCTCGAGCTGGTGGACCTCTGTACCGGCAGCGGTGCGCTGGTGCTGGGGATCGCCCAGCGGGTGCAGGATCGGGGCCGGGTCCCGGTCGACCGCGAGATCCGGCTGCACGCCGCGGAGATCGACCCGGTGGCCGCCGGCTTCGCCGGTCGCAACGCGGAGCGCAGCGGGTTCACTCTCGACCTCAGGGTGAGGGATGCGGTGGGTTCCTTTCCCGAGCTGCAGGGGGCGGTCGACCTCGTGGTGAGCAACCCGCCGTACGTGCCGGCCGGCGCGGTGCCCGCCGACCCCGAGGTGCGGGAGCACGACCCGGAGCTCGCCCTGTACGGCGGGTCCGAGGACGGGCTGGCGCTCCCGCTGGCCCTCGTCGACTGGGCCCACCGGCTCCTGCGTCCGGGGGGAGCCCTGCTCATGGAGCACGACGACACCCAGGGGGAGAGCCTGCCGTCCGCCCTGCAGGACCGGGGGTGGGCAGGGGTCCGCGACCACCGGGACCTGGCCGGGCGTCCCCGCTTCGTGGAGGCCGTGCGTCCCTGAGCGGGGGAAGGGGTCAGCCTTCCAGGACGACGATCCCCAGCTGGGCGGCGACGAGGCGGGCCACCTGTGCGGGGGTGAGCACCGCCCCCTCCAGGTCGGCCAGTGCCAGGTCGTCGGGCACGCGGGCGGCGCGCAGGTCGGCGCCGTCCAGCCGAGCGCCGTGGAGGTCCGCCCCGAGCAGGTCGCAGCCGTCCAGGCGGGCCCCGCGCAGGTCGGCGCCCCGGAGCACCGCCTCGGTGAGGCGGGTGCCCTCGAAGAAGTTCTCCCGCAGGCAGGTGCCGCTGAGGTCCGCCCCGAAGGCGGTCCCGCCGCGCAGGATGAACCCGAGCCCGCGGGGGTGGGCGAGCTGCGCCCCGGTGAGCCGGCAGCGCTCGAAGCGGGTGTCGGCCAGCAGGGCGTCGGGGGCCGTCACGCCCTGGAGGTCCACCTCGGTGAAGCGTGCGTCGGTGAGGTCCGCGCCGTCCAGCCGGGCTCCCGCCCAGGTGCCTCCTCGGACGTCGAGCCCGGCCAGGTCGGCGCCGCGCAGGTCGAGATCCGCGGCGTCACCCCCGACCAGTCGCTCACCCGCGCGGGCCGTGCGCTCGAGCTGCTCGCGTGTCAGTCGCTCGGCGGCCGGGGCCTCGTCGTCACGGATCATGGGACGAGGGTAGGCGGACTGCGTCCGGGCACCGCGACGTGACAGACTGCCCCGACCGCAGTGGAGGGAACGAGGAGTGCCCGCATGAGCCCGGTGTTCGACTGCATCGACCCGACCGAGGAGCAGCGTGACGAGGCCTTCGAGGCCGCCGTCGCCTCGCTGGCCGAGGGACGGGTCGTCGTCCTGCCCACCGACACCGTCTACGGCGTCGCTGCCGATCCCTTCCACCCGGACGGCGTGCCCAACGTCCTGGCGGCCAAGCGGCGGACCGCCGCGATGCCGCCGCCGGTCCTCGTGCCCAACCAGCGCACCCTGGACGGCCTGGGCGCCGAGCTGCAGCCCTACGTGAAGCGCCTGGTCAAGGAGCTGTGGCCCGGCCCGCTCACGATCGTGGTGCAGGCGCAGCCCTCCCTCTCCTGGGACCTGGGCGACACCAACGGCACCGTCGCTCTGCGCATGCCCGACCACGACCTGGCCCTGCGCCTCCTGGCCCGGACCGGTCCGCTGGCCGTCACCAGCGCCAACATCACCGGCCAGCCGGCGGCCACCAGCGTGCTGGAGGCCGCCACCCAGCTGGGTCCGGCCGCCGAGGTCTACCTGGACGCCGGACCCACCCCCGGCAACCGGCCCTCCACCATCCTCGACTGCACCCGGCCGAGCCCCGTCATCCTGCGGCTGGGCGCGCTGTCCGTGGAGCGCCTGGAGGAGGTGCTCGGCGAGGACGTCCACCTGCGGTTGTCCCCCTCGGAGCCCGAGCCGGAGGCCGACCGGGAGGCGCTGGCCGAGCAGCTCAAGGCGGAGGGGCGCAGCATGGCCCCCGAGCCGGCGCCGCAGCCGCCGGTCGCCCAGGCCGACGGGACCGCCCCCGGCCCCGGGGTCGACCCGGAGCTGCCGCCGACCGAGGAGCTCGACGAGGAGGCCGGTCGCCGCGAGGAGGAGGAGCAGCTCGCCTGGCTGGCCGAGCTGGAGCGGCAGGAGCGCGCCGCGGAGGATCCTGCCGACGGGTCCGCCGCCCCGGACGCTCCCGAGGACGTCCCGGCCGCCCCGGCGGAGGCCGATCGCGGTGAGGACGGCATCGCGCAGGCGCACGCCCCGACCGCGAGCACCCTGCGCACGGTGGCGCTGCCGGTGGACCAGAACTTCGACATCGTGGGGGTGGACACCGAAGGGCACGAGATCCCCGAGGCCTCGCCCCGTACGCTGCGTGGTGGGCACTCGGTGACCACCGACGACGCCCCCGACACCCGCCGTGACGACGACAGGAGCACCCGATGAGCGAGCCGACCTTCTACGGTCCCGACTTCGACCTGCTGCAGAGCCAGGACCCCGAGATCGCCGGCATCCTGCTCAGCGAGCTCGAGCGCCAGCGCACGGGCATCCAGCTGATCGCCAGCGAGAACCAGACCAGTCCCGCGGTGCTCGCGGCCCTGGGCTCCACGCTCTCCAACAAGTACGCCGAGGGCTACGCCGGGAAGCGCTACTACGGCGGTTGCTCCGAGGTCGACAAGGCCGAGAACCTCGCCATCGAGCGCGCCAAGCAGCTCTTCGGTGCCGACCACGCGAACGTCCAGCCCCACTCCGGTGCCTCGGCCAACCAGGCCGTCTACGGTGCCTTCGCGAAGCCCGGCGACACCATCCTGGCGATGAGCCTGGACCACGGCGGGCACCTCACCCACGGGTTCAAGGTGAGCTTCTCCGGCAAGTGGTTCAACGCCGTCCACTACGGCGTGAACGCCGAGACCGAGCACATCGACTACGACGAGGTGGAGCGCCTGGCCAAGGAGCACCGCCCCAAGATCATCCTCGCGGGCGGCTCGGCCATCCCGCGGCTCATCGACTTCGCGCGCTTCCGGGCGATCGCCGACGAGGTCGGCGCCATCTTCTGGGTGGACGCCGCCCACTTCATCGGCCTGGTCGCCGGTGGGGTCATCCCCTCGCCGGTGCCGCACGCCGACGTCGTCTCCTTCACCACCCACAAGGTGCTGCGAGGACCCCGTGGTGGTGCCATCGTCTGCAAGGAGGAGTTCGCCTCGAAGATCGACAAGGCCGTCTTCCCGATGATGCAGGGCGGCCCGCTGATGCACGCGGTGGCGGCCAAGGCCGTGAACTTCCACGAGTGCATGCAGCCGGAGTACAAGCAGTACGCCCAGCAGGTGCTGGACAACTCCAAGAAGCTCGCGAGCGCGCTGGGTGAGCACGGTCTGCGGCCGATCTCCGGCGGCACGGACACGCACCTCTCGCTGCACGACCTGCGCGGACTGGACGTCTCCGGCAAGGACGCCGAGGCGCGCTGCGACGCCGCGGGCCTCGTGCTCAACAAGAACACCATCCCCTTCGACCCGGCCCCGCCGATGCTCGCCTCCGGCGTGCGCGTGGGCACCCCGGCCGTCACCACCCAGGGCATGGGGGTCGAGGAGATGCAGGTCATCGCCGATCTCATCCACCGCGCCGTCACCGAGGGTGACGCCGACCGCGGGTCGGCGGTCAGCCGCGAGCTGCGCGCGCAGGTCGACGAGTTGACCGCGCGCTTCCCGGCGTACGCGCGCTGATGCCGCTGCCGGTCCGGCGGGTGCGCCCGTCGGGCGGGCGCCGCAGCTCCGCCGCGGGTGAGGAGAGTGCCGGTGCGTGAGTACCTCCTCGTGCTCATGACCGCCCTCGGGGTGACCTTCTGGGTGACCCCCTGGGTGCGCTGGTTCGCCGTGCACGCGGGAGCCATCACCCCGGTGCGGGACCGTGACGTCCACGTGCGCCCGAAGCCGCGGCTCGGGGGGCTGGCGATGTTCCTGGGGCTCCTCGCGGCAGCCGTGGTGGCCTCCCAGCTGCCCTATCTCTCGCAGGTCTACCAGGACGCCCAGCTGCGCGGGGTCCTGCTGGCCGCCGGGCTCGTGACCCTCGTCGGCGCCGCCGACGACAAGTGGGACCTGGACTGGTCCCTCAAGCTCGGGGGCCAGGTGGCCGCCGCGCTCGTGCTCAGCCTCCACGGGGTCATGCTCGTGAGCCTGCCGATCTTCGGGTACACCATCCTGCCCACGCCGGTGATGGTGATCCTCACCGTGCTCGTGGTGGTCGGGACGATGAACGCGGTGAACTTCGTGGACGGCCTGGACGGGCTCGCGGCCGGGGTCGTGGGGATCGCGTCGGCCGCCTTCCTCGTGTGGAGCTACGAGCTCTCCCACACCTACGACCCGCCGAACGTGTTCTCCACGGCCACCTTCCTCTGCGCGGCGCTCGTCGGGGTCACGGCCGGCTTCCTGCCCCACAACTTCCACCCCTCGCGACTGTTCATGGGGGACTGCGGCTCGCTGCTGCTGGGGCTCCTGGTGGGGGCGGCCTCCATCTCGTTGACCGGCACCATCGACCCGGCCTCGGTGAGCGGGGCGTCCCAGGCCGCGGCGGTCATGCTCCCGGTCGCGGTCCCGGTGGCGGTCATGGCGATCCCGCTGGTGGACATGGTGCTGGCCATCATCCGCCGCACTCGGGCCGGGCTGCGCCCCTGGGACGCCGACGCCCGCCACCTGCACCACCAGCTGCTGCGCCTGGGGCACTCGCACCGGGGCGCCGTGCTGACCCTCTACCTGTGGGTGGCCGTGGTGGCCGGGGGAGTGCTCTCCTTCAACTACCTGGTGCTCGAGCTCGCCGCAGCCACCCTGGCCGGAGGCATCCTCCTGGCGGTCCTGGTCACCTGGGCGATCCCTGCCCTCATGACCCGGGGGCCCCGGTGAGTCCCGCGTGGCGGCGTGACCCCTTCGTGCTCATGGTCGGGTACGGGGTGACCGCCGGGGCCGTGGCGACGTTGGCCGGCGTCCTCGTCGCCGGGCTCGTCTCCGGTCGGGAGCAGGCGATCGCGGCGCTGGGCATCGGTCTCGTGGCGGTGATCGTCCTGACCAGCGGCCTGGTCATGGTGCGGATCATCCTCGAGGGCCCGCGGGCGCTGGTGCTGCCCATGGGGCTGCTGGTCTTCTTCGCGCAGGTGGGGCTCTTCGCGGCCGTGGTCCTGATGCTCCCGTGGCCCCGCGGTGCGGCCCAGACGCTGGTCGGCGGGATTGTCGTCGTGGTGTGGCAGGCGGGTGTGGTCCTCGGGTACGCGCGGGGGCGCCACGCGCTGACCCCCGTGGCCCCGGAGCGCCCGAGCGCGGACGGGGAGGGCTGATCCATGGCCGGACCGGACGACCGGCGGCACGACGGGCCGGGGCGCGACGACACCCGCGACACGCCGACGACCGCCCCCTACAAGGGCCCCTGGGTGGGGGACGACCAGCCGGAGGACCCCGCCGAGGCGGAGCTCTGGCGGCGCGGGGGATCGGCCGGCTCCGACCTCGGTGCCGCGGTTCTGGGGACCCTGCTCACCTCCATCCTCGCCTTCGCCGCGCTCGGGTGGTTCGCCGCCGAGCTCACCGGGTGGGAATGGCTCACCGCGGTCTGCGTCCTCCTCGGGGTGGGGATGTCCTTGTGGGTGGTGATCCTCAGGTATGGTGACCCCTGACAACGACGGAGCCTCAGGGTCGAGGCCCGCTCACCGCCGCACCTTTCCGGTGCTCGGGGGAGCGATATCGGCCCGGCCGTGAGCCGGCCGCTGGGACCCGTTCCGTCGGACCCCGTGCATCGGCGCACGTGATCGGGGTCGTGACCCATGAACCCCGTGGAGGAGTTGCACGTGAGCCACGCACCGGCCCAGCTGGCCGAGGTCGAGTTCCACTCGCCGAGCACCAACGACTTCTGGCTCCCGCTCTTCGAGGTGGGCGGCCTGGAGTTCACCCGCGGCATGCTCGTCATCGTGCTCGTCACGGGCCTGCTCGTGGCCTGGATGCTGTGGGCCGCCAAGCGTGCCGCGGTCGTCCCGAGCAAGGGCATGTTCGTCACCGAGGGCATCTACAACTTCGCCCGCAACGACATCGCCCGCGACCTCATCGGCGGCCAGAAGTTCAAGCCCTACCTGCCGCTGATCTTCTCGCTCTTCGTCTTCGTGCTGGTGAACAACCTGCTGGGTGTCATCCCGCCGGTCCAGATGCCGACGATGTCCTCCATCGCCTTCCCGCTGGCCCTCACCCTGGTGGTCTACCTGACCTACCACGTGGCGGGCATCAAGCAGCACGGCCTGGTCGGCTACCTCAAGACCTTCGTGCCCTCCGGTCTCCCGGCCCCGATCGTGCCGGTGGTCTTCCTGCTGGAGTTCGTCTCCAAGACCATCACCCAGCCGCTGACCCTCGTCCTGCGACTCTTCGGCAACATGCTCGCCGGGCACATGGCGCTCGCGCTCTTCATCATGGGTGGTTGGTTCCTCGTGAACTCCGGCCCGCTCATGGCGATCGCCGGTGCCGGCTCCTGGATCATGGGTCTGCTCATGACCTTCTTCGAGATCCTCATCCAGTGCCTGCAGGCGTACGTCTTCACCCTGCTGTCGGCCTCCTACATCGGGGCCGCCCTGGCGGACGACCACTGACCGTCCGCCCCCACCCGCGGCCCGGCCGCGACCAGACTTCCTGACCCACAACTGAACATCCCCCTGAATCCCAGCCTGCTCGGAAGGACCGCGCAGGTCCCAAGGAAAGAGGAAACAACATGGACGGCAACCTCAACCTCGTCGGTTACGGCATCGCCACCCTGGGCCCGGCCCTGGCCGTCGGTCTCATCTTCGCCGCCTACATCAACGGTGTCGCTCGCCAGCCGGAGTCCCGTGGTCTCCTGCAGCCGATCGCCATCCTGGGCATGGCCGTCGCCGAGGCGCTCGCCATCCTGGCGTTCGTGCTGACCTTCATCCTGAACTGACGGATTCACGTCCACCCGCGTGACGCCATCGGCGCCACGCACCCCCTGTCGAATCCGTTGAAGGAGTCACCGTGCACAACGTGAGTGTGCTGGCCGCCGGGGAGGGTCGTAGCGGGACCGACGCGCTGCTTCCCCACCTGCCCGAGCTGGTCTTCGGTCTCATCGCCTTCGGCATCGTGCTCTTCGTGGCCTCGAAGTTCTTCGTGCCCGCCATGGAGAAGGCCTACGCCGAGCGCCGCGATGCCATCGAGGGCGGCATGGCCCGAGCCGAGCAGGCCGAGGCCGAGGCCGAGGCAGCCCGCCAGAAGTACGAGTCCCAGCTCGCTGAGGCCCGCGCTGAGGCGAACGCCGTCCGGGACAAGGCCCGCGAGGAGGGCGACGCCATCCGCGAGGAGAAGCGTCAGCAGGCGGAGGTCGAGGCCGCGCGCGTCCTCGACACCGCCCAGAAGCAGATCGCTGCCGAGCGCCAGCAGGCGCAGGTCGAGCTGCGTGGTGAGGTCGGTCGTCTGTCGACCGACCTGGCCGGCCGCATCGTCGGTGAGTCGCTGGAGGACGAGACCCGTCAGAAGGGTCTGGTCGACCGCTTCCTGGCCGAGCTCGAGTCCGGGAAGGCCACCGGGGCCGACTCGGCTGGGGTCCGCTGATGCAGGGGACCTCGATCAGCGCATACGCCGCGAGCCGCGAGGTGCTCGAGGAGCAGGTGCGCTCCGGCGCCACCGGCCTCGAGCTGGCCGACCAGCTCTTCGGGGCGGCCGACGTGCTCGCCGAGAACGCTGCTCTGCGCCGCGCGCTGGGTGACCCGACCCGTTCCGGGGAGGACCGTGCCGGTCTCGCCGCGAAGGTCTTCACCTCGCTCTCCGAGTCGGCCCGCGCGGTGATCATCGCCGTGGCCGGTCAGCGGTGGAGCACCGAGGGGGACCTCGGCGAGGCGATCATCCGCCTCGGTGTGGAGTCCGTGCTGGCCTCCGGAGAGCAGGCGGGACACGCCGAGCGCGTGTCCGACGAGCTGTTCGAGGTCCAGGAGCGCTTCATGGAGCACTCCGAGCTGCGGTCCACCCTCAGCGACCGACGGATCGACCGGTCTCGGAAGATCGAGCTCGTCGACCGCGTGCTCGGTGACCGGGCCACCCCGGAGACCCGACGCCTGGTCGAGCAGGCCGTGGGCGGTGCGAAGTCCCTGCGCTTCGACCTCGCCCTGCAGGCCTACCGCGAGATCGCGGCGGCCCGTGCGGCCCGGCTGATCGCCGTGGCCCATGTCGCCGCACCCCTCACCGACGAGCAGCGCGAGCGCATGCGCTCCGCGCTCGCCCAGCAGTACGGCCGTGAGGTCACGCTCCACACCGAGATCGACCCTGACGTCATCGGTGGCGTCCGGGTGGAGATCGGGGAGGACGTGATCGATGGCACCGTCTCGCGCCGCCTGGCCGAGGCTCGCGAGGGGATGGTCGGGCGCTACTGAGCGCCTGGTCCGCCCCACCGACAAGAACATCGGCCGAGACACAGACCCGGGCCCGCAGCGGCCCATCAAGGAGAGATCATGACGGAGCTGTCGATCCGTCCCGAGGAGATCCGGGACGCGCTGGACTCGTTCGTTCAGTCCTACGAGCCGCAGGCGGCCGCCACCCAGGAGGTCGGCCGCGTGGCCGACGCCGGTGACGGCATCGCGCACGTCGAGGGCCTGCCCTCGGCGATGACCAACGAGCTGCTCGAGTTCGCTGACGGGACCCTGGGCCTGGCCCTCAACCTGGACGTCCACCAGATCGGTGTGGTCGTCCTGGGCGACTTCGCCGGCATCGAGGAGGGCATGGAGGTCCGCCGTACCGGTGAGGTCCTCTCCGTCCCGGTGGGCGACAACTTCATGGGCCGCGTGGTGAACCCGCTCGGTCAGCCGATCGACGGGCTGGGCGAGATCCAGGCCGAGGGTCGTCGCGCCCTCGAGCTGCAGGCCCCCTCGGTCGTCGACCGCAAGTCGGTCCACGAGCCGATGCAGACCGGTATCAAGTCCGTCGACGCGATGGTGCCGATCGGCCGTGGCCAGCGTCAGCTGATCATCGGTGACCGCCAGACCGGCAAGACCACCGTCGCGGTGGACACCATCCTCAACCAGCGCCGCAACTGGGAGTCGGGCGACCCGACCAAGCAGGTGCGCTGCATCTACGTGGCGATCGGCCAGAAGGGCTCGACCATCGCCGAGGTGCGTCGCACCCTCGAGGAGAACGGCGCGCTGGAGTACACCACCATCGTCGCGGCCCCGGCCTCCGACGCGGCGGGCTTCAAGTACCTGGCCCCGTACGCCGGCTCGGCCATCGGCCAGCACTGGATGTACGACGGCAAGCACGTCCTCATCGTCTTCGACGACCTCTCCAAGCAGGCCGAGGCCTACCGCGCCGTGTCGCTGCTGCTGCGCCGCCCGCCGGGCCGTGAGGCCTACCCGGGTGACGTGTTCTACCTGCACAGCCGGCTGCTGGAGCGTTGCGCCAAGCTGAGCGACGACATGGGTGCCGGTTCCATGACCGGGCTGCCGATCATCGAGACCAAGGCCGGCGACATCTCGGCCTACATCCCGACGAACGTCATCTCGATCACCGACGGGCAGATCTTCCTCGAGTCCGACCTGTTCAACTCGGGTGTCCGCCCCGCCATCAACGTGGGTGTGTCGGTGTCCCGAGTCGGTGGCTCGGCCCAGATCAAGGCCATGAAGTCGGTCGCCGGCCGCGTGCGCACGGACTTGGCTCAGTACGAGGAAATGAAGGCCTTCGCCATGTTCGCCTCCGACCTGGACGCAGCCTCCAAGGCGCAGCTGGCGCGTGGTGAGCGCATGGTGGAGCTCTTCAAGCAGCCGCAGTCCTCCCCGATGGACGTCGAGGAGCAGGTGGCCGTCGTCTGGGCCGGCACCAACGGCCACCTGGACGACGTGGCGGTGGAGGACGTCCGCCGCTTCGAGTCCGAGTTCCTGGACTTCCTGCGCCGCGAGCACGGCGGCATCTTCTCGAGCATCATCGAGACCGGGAAGCTCTCCGAGGACGTCGAGGCGGAGATGAAGTCCGCCGTGGCGACCTTCAAGCGCCAGTTCCAGACCTCCGAGGACGGCGGCATCCGCCCGGGCTCGGACGAGGAGAACCTCGAGGACATCGAGGACGGCGACATCAACCAGGAGCGCATCCGCAAGGCCAAGCGCTGAGACGGTGGCCGGGGTCGACCAGGCCCCGGCCACCCTCCAGCTGCGCCGGCACACGGCGCCGGTCCCCACAGGGACCATCCCGCCGCGGCGGGGACCAGACGACCAAGGCACTGACCACCGGAAGGCGGAACGACATGGCAGCGGGGCAGCGGGAGTACCGCCAACGCATCAAGTCCGTCAAGGCCACCAAGAAGATCACCAAGGCCATGGAGCTCATCGCGGCATCCCGCGTTGCCAAGGCCCGGCAGAAGGTGGCCGAGACCACTCCCTACGCGCGGGCCCTGACGCAGGCGGTCTCCGCCGTGGCGACCCACTCGCAGGAGGACCACCCGCTGACCACGGAGGTGACCGACCGCCGCCGCGCCGGTGTCGTGGTCATCACCTCCGACCGCGGTCTGGCCGGCGGCTACCCGGCGGGCCCCATGAAGTTCGCCGACCGGCTCGGCGAGCACCTGGAGGAGCAGGGCCTGGAGGTCGTGCCCTACCTGGTGGGGCGGAAGGCGGAGAACTACTTCCGCTTCCGCAACCGCGACTGGGCGCGGAACTGGGCGGGGTTCTCCGACGCCCCCACCGTGGAGGCCGCCCGCGAGGTGGCCGACGCCCTCATTGAGGCCTTCCTGACCCCCTCCGAGGAGGGTGGCCTGGACGAGGTGCACGTGGTCTACACGCGCTTCCGCACCATGGTGACCCAGGAGGTCGCCGGTGCGCGGCTGCTGCCGCTGGAGGTCGTGGAGGCCGACGACCACTTCGACGGTGACGCGAGCGCGGCCCCGGTGGAGCAGGAGGGCCTCGTCCCCGAGTACGACTTCGAGCCGAGTGCCGACGAGGTGCTGGACGCGCTGCTCCCGCAGTACGTCTCCTCGCGGATCTTCAACATGCTCATGCAGTCGGCGGCCTCCGAGCTCGCTGCCCGCCAGCGGGCCATGAAGGCAGCCACCGACAACGCGGACGACCTCATCAAGGACTACACGCGACTGGCCAACCAGGCGCGTCAGGCCGACATCACGCAGGAAATCAGCGAGATCGTGGGCGGTTCCTCCGCCCTCTCCGACTCCAAGTGACCCGAGCAGTGACGGACAAGAAGGAAACTGATCACATGAACGCCACCCCCCTTCAGGAGACGACGGCCAGCGCCCCGCAGGCCGGCGCCGTCGGACGTCTGGCTCGGAGCATCGGGCCGGTCGTCGACGTCGAGTTCCCGCCGGACGCCGTGCCGTCCATCTACAACCTGCTGCAGGTCGACGTCGAGATGAACGGCGAGACCTCCACGCTCAACCTCGAGGTCGCGCTGAACATCGGCGACAGCATGGTGCGCGCCATCTCGCTGCAGCCGACCGACGGCCTGGTCCGCGGCGCCGAGGTGCGCGACACCGGCGGCCCCATCTCGGTGCCGGTCGGCGACGTCACCCTCGGCAAGGTCTTCAACGCCACCGGTGACTGCCTCAACCTGGAGCCCGGTCAGCAGCTCGAGGTCAACGAGCGCTGGGGCATCCACCGCCCGGCCCCGGACTTCGACAAGCTCGAGTCCAAGACGACCATGTTCGAGACCGGCATCAAGGTCATCGACCTGCTCACCCCGTACGTCCAGGGTGGAAAGATCGGCCTCTTCGGTGGTGCCGGTGTCGGCAAGACGGTGCTCATCCAGGAGATGATCGCCCGTGTCGCCCGCAACCACGGTGGTGTGTCGGTGTTCGCCGGTGTCGGTGAGCGCACCCGTGAGGGCAACGACCTCATGGTGGAGATGGAGGAGGCCGGCGTCCTCGGCCAGACCGCCCTGGTCTTCGGCCAGATGGACGAGCCGCCGGGCACGCGTCTGCGCGTCGCCCTCTCGGCCCTCACGATGGCCGAGTACTTCCGTGACGTGAAGAACCAGGACGTCCTGCTCTTCATCGACAACATCTTCCGTTTCACCCAGGCCGGTTCCGAGGTCTCCACGCTGCTGGGCCGCATGCCCTCCGCCGTGGGTTACCAGCCGACCCTGGCCGACGAGATGGGCGTGCTCCAGGAGCGCATCACCTCGACCCGTGGTCACTCGATCACCTCCATGCAGGCGATCTACGTGCCGGCCGACGACTACACCGACCCGGCCCCGGCGACCACCTTCGCCCACCTCGACGCCACGACCGAGCTCTCGCGCCCGATCTCGGCGATGGGCATCTACCCGGCCGTGGACCCGCTGACCTCCACCAGCCGTATCCTCGACCCGCGCTACATCGCGAAGGACCACTACGAGACCGCGGTCCGCGTGAAGTCCATCCTGCAGAAGTACAAGGAGCTGCAGGACATCATCGCGATCCTGGGTATCGACGAGCTCTCCGAGGAGGACAAGATCCTCGTCGGCCGCGCCCGCCGCATCCAGCGCTTCCTCTCCCAGAACACCTACGTCGCCAAGCAGTTCACCGGCATCGAGGGTTCGACGGTCACGCTGGCCGAGTCGATCGACGCGTTCACCCGCATCGCCGACGGCGAGTTCGACCACCTTCCGGAGCAGGCCTTCTTCATGTGCGGTGGCCTCGAGGACGTGGAGCGCAACGCCCACGAGCTCGAGAAGAACAGCTGACCCCACAGCACCCGCGAGAGGCCCCGTCGACCAGCTGGTCGACGGGGCCTCTCGCGTGCCGGCCGGCCCCGTCAGCGTGGGGATGGGGCGCTGGGCTCAGCGGCGGTGGAAGAGGAACCAGGAGGTGGCGATGTACTTGTCGCCACCGACCGGGCGGTTCCCACGGTGGGTGTGGGTGAAGGCACCCGGGGCGATGACCAGGGCGCCCTTCTTCGGCTCCACCTTGCGGTCCTGGTAGAGGAACTCGGTGGCTCCCTCCTCGAACTCGTCGTTGAGATAGGCGGTCCACAGGCAGTGCCGGTGCAGGCTCTCGTGCGAGGAGTCCTTCGGCATGGTCTCGCAGTGCCAGTAGGGGTACCCGCCGGAGTCGGCCGTGTAGCGCTGGATGTTGATGCCCCCGGGGCGCAGCGCCGCGCCGGCCAGGTCGATGATCTCCTGGTCCGACATCTGGGCGATCCGGTCCTCGTCGATGCGGGTCACGGTCCCGTCCGGCGCCTGGTGCTGGAAGACGAGCGGGGCGATGAGGGTGTGGGGATAGGTGCGCACGTACTGCACGAGGCAGCGGCTCGCAGCCTGGACGAGCTGCGCCTCGAGGGCCTGCCACTCGGGGCGCCCGGTGATGTGGATGTCCACCGAGTCCTTCATCTCCTTGTTCACGCCGCCGCCGGTGGCGCCCGGGCGCTGGTGCGGGCTGGCCTCGAAGGCGGCCATGATCTGGTCGCAGAGCTCCGGGCTCAGGGCGTCGGGGTAGACCTCGATGAAGTCGGGGTTCGTCGGGCGGGTGCTCTCGGTCGCAGCAGACATGCTGCGCATCCTCCCACCGCCGCCACGGGTGGGTGTTGCCACCTGTCGGGGAGGGGCGCCGGGACGCGTAGGATGACCCCACCGGTCGCGTGGCCGGTGCCCCAGACGACGCAGGCCCAGACCCTGCAGACCCCTAGGAGATGCCGGTGAGCCAGTTGACCGTCGACCTCGTTGCCGCGGACCGCCAGGTGTGGAGCGGTGAGGCCTCCATGGTGACCGCCCGCACCACCGATGGTGAGCTGGGCATCATGCCGGGCCACACCCCGCTGCTCGGCGCGCTGACCGAGGGCACCGTCGGCATCCACACCGCCGGTGGCAAGCAGGAGGTCCAGATCAACACCGGCTTCCTCTCCGTGGACTCCGACCGTGTCACCATCGTGGCCGAGCAGGTCGACGCCAGCACCCTGCCGGCCTGACCGCGGTGGCGCAGGACGCACTCACGCTCGTCGAGATCGTCCTCGCTCTCGCCCTCCTCCTGACGCTCCTCTGGATCGGCTTCAGCGGCTGGCGTCGGTGGCGCATCGCCGGGGGGTACTCGACCGTCGTCGGGGTGTTCCGGCGGGGTGACGAGTCCGGGACCGTCCTCGTCCGCCTCGGACCGCGGGCCCTGGCCCTGCACCCCCTGTGGGGACTCAGCACCCGGCCGCAGCTGGCCGTGGAACGGACCAGCATCGAGCTGGAGCTCCTGGAGGAGACCGGGCCGACGCCCGGGAGCCGCTGGGTGCGCGCCCGGGGCACCGTGCTCGGCGGGGAGAGCACCAGCGTCGATCTCGCGCTGACCCCCGGGGACGGCCGGGCCCTGCGGGCCTGGCAGGAGACGCTGCCCCCGGGGCACGCCGTCCGGTTCTCGCTCTGACGGTACGCAGGAGGGGCCCGCCACCGGCGGGCCCCTCCTGCGTCAGCGGACGGTGGCCTCAGGCCTGGCGGCCCCCACCGGGCTGCCACAGGACGTCACCCTCGGCCCCCGCGGCACTGCGCGCGAGGATGAAGAGCAGGTCCGAGAGCCGGTTGAGGTACTTCGCCGGCAGCGGGGAGACGCCACCGGTGCCCTTGGGGGCGTCCTCCGCCGCAGGGTCGCTGCCGTGCACCTCGACAGCCGTCCAGGCCGCGCGCTCCGCGCGACGGACCACCGTGCGTGCCACGTGCAGGTGCGCCGAGAGCGGGCCACCCCCGGGGAGGATGAAGCTGGTGAGCCGCGTGAGCTCCTCGTTGAAGCGGTCGCAGTCGGCCTCGAGGTCGTCGATCCACTCCTGCGTGACGCGCAGCGGCTCGTACTCGTAGCTGGCGCGCAGAGGGAGCGAGAGGTCCGCCCCGACGTCGAAGAGCTCGTTCTGCACCCGACGGACCACCGCGGCGATGTCCGCCCGGTCGTCGGCGTGCAGCATCGCGACACCGAGGGCGGCGTTGGCCTCGTCGGAGTCGGCGTAGGCGATCAGCCGTGGGTCGTCCTTGCGGGTGCGGCCGAAGTCGCCCAGCCCGGTCGTGCCGTCGTCGCCGGTGCGGGTGTAGATGCGGGTGAGGTTGACCATGGGGCCACCCCATCACACGTGCGTGTCCTCGTGCGCCCCGAAGGACCGGGGAACCCTCAGAAGAGACGTGCCTCGGCGTCGTCGATGCCCTGCAGCGCCTCGTAGTCGAGGGTGACGCAGCGGATGCCGCGGTCCTCGGCGAGCACCCGGGCCTGGGGCTTGATGACCTGGGCGGCGAACACGCCCTGCACCGGGGCCAGGTGCGGGTCCCGGTTCAGCAGCTCCAGGTAGCGGGTCAGCTGCTCCACGCCGTCGATCCCGCCGCGGCGCTTGATCTCCACCGCGACGGTGGTGCCGCTGGCGTCCTTGCACAGGAGGTCCACCGGTCCGATCGCGGTCATGTACTCGCGGCGCACGAGCGACCACCCGTCACCGAGCGTCGTGACGTGCTCGGCGAGCAGCTTCTGGAGCTGCGCCTCCACCCCGTCCTTGACCAGCCCGGGGTCCACGCCGAGCTCCTCGCTGTGTTCGTGGAGGATCTCGTGGAGGTGCACGACGAGCTGGTCGCCGGACTTCGCGTGACGGACGGTCCACACCTGCCGGACCCCCTCCTCGCGGAGCTCCTCGGAGGGCTCGGACTCCATCAGCGTGCACGGCGGGGTCATCCAGTTGAGGGGCTTGTACGAGCCCCCGTCGGAGTGCACGAGCACCGAGCCGTCGGCCTTCACCACCAGCAGGCGGGTGGCCAGCGGGAGGTGGGCGGTGAGGGCTCCGGTGTAGTCGACCTGGCAGCGGGCGATGACGAGACGCACGGGGCGCACTCTAGGCGACGCCCCCCGGAACGCCCTGGATGCGCCGTGGCACAGTGGGGGACATGATGCGCATTGAGTCGGTGGGAGTGGTCGGGCTCGGCACCATGGGCGCCGGCATCGTCGAGGTCTTCGCCCGGGGCGGTGTGCCCGTGGTGGGGGTCGAGACGACCGCGGAGCTCGCCGAGCAGGGGCGGGGGCTGCTGACCGCCTCGGTGGAGCGAGCGGTGGCCCGGGGGCGGTTGGACGAGGCCGCCGGTCGCGCCGCCCTGGAGGCGGTGACCGTCACGACCGACCTGGCGGACCTGGCGCAGGTGGACCTCGTGGTGGAGGCCGTCCCGGAGCGCATGGAGGTCAAGCGCGAGGTGATGCGTCGGCTCGACGCCGTCACCGGGCCCGGGGCCATCCTGGCCACGAACACCTCCAGCCTCTCGGTCACCGAGATCGCCGCGGTCACCGAGCGCCGGGAGCGGGTGGTGGGCATGCACTTCTTCAACCCGGCCCCCGTGCAGCGCCTCGTGGAGGTCATCCGCACCGCAGTGACCGACCCCGAGGTCGTCGAGGCCGTGCGAGAGCTCGCCGAGCGGATCGGCAAGGTGCCGGTGGTCGTCGCCGACCGCGCCGGCTTCGTGGCCAACCACCTGCTCTTCGGCTACATGAACCGCGCCGGCCAGCTGTACTTCGACGGCGTCGTGAGCCGCGAGGACCTCGATGCCGCGATGCAGGTGGGCGCCGGCCTGCCGATGGGCCCGCTGGCCCTCATGGACCTCGTGGGCCTGGACGTCTGCAGCGAGATCGGCGGCGTCATCCACGCGCTGACGCACAAGGACATGCACGCCCCCAGCCAGGAGCTCGCCACGATGGTGCGCGCGGGCCTGCTGGGTCGCAAGAGCGGCGTCGGCTTCTACCCCTACTCGCCCGAGGCCAAGGCGGCCGAGGAGAGCCGGGCCGCTGCGCCCGCGACCCCGCGCGAGGTGACCTCGGTCGGTGTCGTCGGCGCCGGCGAGCGGGCCGACGACCTCGCGGCGGCGCTGGCCGGCGCGGGGGTGGAGGTCGTCCGCATCGAGGCGGCGACCGCGGACCTCTCTGCGCTGGCCGGCGTGCAGGTCGTCGTGGAGGCGGCCGAGGTCGCCGAGCCCGAGGACGAGTGGCTGGTCGACGTCCCGCTGGCGGAGCACGACGCCGAGCTCACCGAGCTCTTGATCGAGTTCGGTCGGGTGCTGCCCGAGGGCGCGGCCGTCGTGAGCCTCTCCGCGGACGGTGCGGTGGAGGTCGCGGCCCTCACCGGTCGTCACGACGCCTCGGTGCGGGGCGTGCTCCACGACGCGACCCCCGCCGGTCGGGTCATCGAGCTCGGCCGACTGGCCGGCACCTCGCCGGAGGTGCTCGCCACGCTCCGCGCGGTCCTGGGCGCGGCCGGCCTCACCCCGGTCGTCGTCCGCGACCAGCCGGGCCTCGTGGTGGAGTCCCTCATGGGCCCTTTCCTCAACGAGGCGGTCCTCATGGCGCAGTCCGGCTACGCGACGCCCGAGGAGATCGACAGCGCCATGCGCTTCGGCTGCGGCTACCCGATGGGGCCGTTCGCGATGATCGACCACTGGGGCGCCGACCGGGTGCTCGACATCGTCGACGAGCTCTTCGCCACCACCGGCGACCCCGGGCTCGCCCCGGCGGCCGAGCTCGTGGAGCGGGCCACGCTGAACCGTCCCTTCGGGGCCTGAGCGGGTGGGGAAGGGCGCACGGCGCGGCGGGTCCCGGGGGAGCGCCCGGGCCCGCCGCTCCATCGGTGCCAGCGGACCGCCGCTGGGCGCCCTCTCCCACACCCCCGACCGCACCGAGTGGCGCGGCGGGCGGGAGTTCGTGGTCCGCACCCTCCGGGGGAACAGCGAGGGGCGGGTCTACCGCTGCCCGGGCTGTCACCAGGAGCTCGCCTCGGCCGTGCCCCACTACGTGGTCTGGCCCCATGACGGCATGCTCGGCGTCGAGGACCGCCGGCACTGGCACACCCGGTGCTGGGAGATCGGGTGAGTGCTCACAGGCCCCTCACAGCGGCGGCGCGCTCGTGCACAGATTCCTCACAGTGGGTCGGCGAGGGAGACATCTCGGCCCACCTTGGCTAGGCTGGTGCTGCAAGCCGACGCCCCAGGGGGACGGGGCAGGTGAGGGGATGCCTCGCCGGGTCGGCGCGAGAGAGGGGAGAACCAATGCACGCCATCCTGCACGACGCCACCGTTGACCGTCGCCAGCTGATGCTGGGCGCTGGCGCGCTCGGAGCGGTCGGGGTCGCCGGCCTCGCCGGGGAGCCCGCCGAGGCCGTGACGGCGGCCGCCCGGCGACCGAAGCTCCGCCGGGGCTCCAGGAGCCAGTACGTCCTCTGGATGAAGAAGCGGCTCGTGGCCGCCAAGTGCTGGCCGGGCGCGATGACCACCTACTTCGGCCCGCAGTGCCAGCAGGCGGTCTACGCCTTCCAGAAGACCAACGGCCTGTACGCCGACGGCGTCGTCGGCCCGCAGACCTGGGCCGCGCTCTTCGCGCCGAAGCCTTTCGTGCCCCGGGCCACCTCCGGGCGGTGGGTCGAGATCGACCTGGACAAGCAGCTGCTGGTCTACGTCCGCCACGGCCGCGTCGTGGAGATCCACAACACCTCCACCGGCAACGGCAAGGGCTACTGGTTCAACGGCAAGTACTACCCGCACGCCGTCACCCCGCGTGGCACCTGGTACAGCATGTGGACCACGGGTGAGGACGGCTGGCGCCACGGTCAGCTCGGGAAGATGTGGCGTCCCTGGTTCTTCGCCCCTGGTGGCTACGCCATCCACGGCTCCACCTTCATCCCGCCCTACCCGGACAGCCACGGCTGCGCGCGCCTGACGGTCGCCGCCATGAACCGGTTCATCTCCTACGGATGGATCCGCGGGGACCGCAACCTGCGCATCTACGGCACCGGTCCGAACCAGGCGCCCCTGGGCGCCACCGTCCGGGCTGCCGGGGCGGGCGCCCTGCCGCCGAGCGAGTCCGCGCACGCCGCCGACCTGGGCCTGACCTCGGTGCGCCAGATCGACTGACCACGGTCACCCCGCACGAGGGGGCCGGGAGCCGTGCGGCTCCCGGCCCCTCGTCGTCCCGGCCCCTCCGGCCAGAGCGCGTCCCCCTGGCCCGGTCGGGGGAGCGGTGCACCGCTCCGGCTCAGGTCGAGAGCAGGAGGAGGAGACGAGCGATCCCACCCCAGGCGCAGGCCCACAGCAGGCTGGCGAAGGTGCCGATGATGAAGCGCTCGGAAACCGCGCCGCTCTTGGCGGTGCGCAGCTCGGGGTAGCGCCCCAGTCCCTTCACCGCGACGATCATGGTCAGGGCGTACTCCGAGCCGGCGCACACCGCGGCGAAGGCGGCGGTGCGCTCCAGGACCCCGATCCACCGCCCACCAGGCAGCTCCAACCCGTCCGGGTCCGCCGACTCCACCCGGTTCAGGAACCAGCGGACCACCGGGCTGCCCAGGGCGGCCGCCACGGCACCGCAGAGCAGGACGATGGGGAGGGCGTTCGGGTCCAGCCAGTTCATCGCTCGTCCTCGTCCTCGTCGCCCCCGTCGTCGGGGACGGGGCCGGTGCGGGTGCTCCCGACCGCTCGCCCGGCCGCTGCCGCGAGCAGGTCGGCACACAGGATCCCGCCACGGCGTCCCTCGGTCCAGCCGGCGGTGCGCAGGCGCTGGCTGACCGCGGAGGGGCTGATCCCCAGGGTGCGGGCCACCGCCTTCTGGGAGTCGGAGCGCTCCAGCAGGTCCGTGACCTCCCAACCCTCCGCGGTCCGACGGGACAGGAGGGCGGCCCACAGCCACAGGGCCCCCTCGGCGGCCAGCACCGCCTGCTCGATCCCGCCCTCCGCCGGCTCGTCAACGCCCACGTTGGCGTCCACCGCGAGGTCCTGCGGGCAGCGATGAGCGCGCTCCACGGCCCGGCGGGCCGCGATGAACGCCGGGCCGCGCGCCGAGCGGACCGACCGGGGGAGGGGCTCCTCGACCGGCCCCAGGCCGATGCCGACCTGCCACTGGCCGGTGCGCAGGAGGGTGCCGATCGTGTCCACAGCGGCCTCGGCGCTGGGCGTGACCCCCTGGATCTCGTCACCGGCGGTGCGCTCGAAGGGGAGGCTCCCCGGGAGGGTGGCGGTGGGGAGCGCGGCGAGGGCCTCCAGCGCGCCGGGCACCGCGTCGGCATGGCGGCGCGAGGCCCGCTGGTCCGCCGTGATGACGATGAGTCCCTGACCTTCACCCATGACGGTGAAGCATAGACCCTTCATGCTCGCGCCCTTCAAGCGTGGAGGGTCCGGCGTGGGGGGCGAGGCCCTGTCGCCGGAGGCGCCTACCCTGCGAGGGTGGCCGACTCACGTACCCGCACGACCTCCCCGAAGCGTTCGACCCCCCGCTCCGACTCCCGGACCGCCTCGCGCTCGCGCCGCACGACGACGGCTGCCCGCTCGACGCGCTCCGGGGGTGGTGCCGGCAAGGGGTCGGCGAGCCGTGGAGCCGCCTCCCGCAAGGGCTCCGGCGCGTCCCCGGCCCGCGGTGGCCGGGCGGCCTCACGGGCCCCGGAGCGCAGCGGTCCGGGTCTCCTGAGCCGCATGGTCACCGGCACCTGGAACGGCATCACCGGGATCTTCGGGGGGGCCGTCCGGAGCGTCGGCGGGTCTGCCCGCGGCCTGGAGCGGGACCACGCCCGGGACGGCGTGGCCTTCGTGCTGCTGGCGCTCGCGGTGGTCATCGCCCTGCGGGAGTGGTGGGGTCTCTCGGGTGCCCTCGGCGGGGCGATCCACGCGGTGGCCGCTGGCACCTTCGGTCTCGTGGCTCAGGCCCTGCCCCTGCTCCTCCTCCTGGTGGCCGTGCACCTCTTCCGGCGCCCCTCGGAGTCCGCCGACAACGCCCGCTGGGTGGTCGGCTCCACCAGCGCGATCTTCGCGGCGTGCGGCCTGACCGCCGCGGCCCAGGGCTTCCCCGACGCCGCCCAGGGACTGGGGGATGTCCGGGGGGCCGGCGGGATCCTCGGCTACCTCGTGGCCAACCCGCTGCGGGTGGGCATCACCGGCCTGGGGGCCACCATCGTCCTCTCGCTGCTGGCCTTCTTCGCGCTGCTGGTGCTGACGGCCACGCCCGTGCACCGCATCCCCGACCGGCTCGGCGAGCTCGGGGAGCGCCTCTTCGGCCGGGAGGAGGAGTGGGACGGCGAGCGGGACTCCCGGGGTCTGCCGCGCCGGCTGCGCGGTGCGGACGAGGAGGACGGACAGCCGGTCCGCGCCCGTCGCCGGGGCCGGGGGGAAGCCGAGGGCGAGGAGACGGTCCCCTTCGACCAGGCCGCGGAGGTGGACCCGAGCCCCCGGAAGTCCGTGCGGACCGCGCGCCGCACCCGCAAGGCCGATGCCGTCGACCTGGCCGACGGGCTGGGGAAGGACGACACCCGTGCCCTGGCGGTCGACGAGCAGCCCGACGACCGCGGTGCCACGCCGCTGGACGAGGCGCCGAGCGACCAGCCCGCCCGCAGCCGGCGTCCCGGCGCCCGGCCAGGTGCCAAGCCGGGCGCCAGGCCCACGCCCGAGAAGCCGGTCGACAAGCCGACCGACGCGGTGCCCCCGCCCACCTCGCAGCTGCCGCAGCGGGTCGAGCAGCTCGCCCTCTCCGGTGACGTCACGTACACCCTCCCGGACTCCTCCCTCCTCAAGCCGGGCTCCCCGCACAAGGAGCGCTCGGCGGCCAACGACGCGGTCGTCGAGGCGCTGACGAACACCTTCGAGGAGTTCAACGTCGACGCCCAGATCTCCGGGTTCACCCGGGGGCCGACGGTCACCCGCTACGAGGTCGAGCTGGGCCCCGGCGTCAAGGTCGAGCGGATCACGGCGCTGAGCAAGAACATCTCCTACGCGGTGGCCTCCGCCGAGGTGCGGATCCTCTCGCCGATCCCGGGCAAGAGCGCCATCGGCATCGAGATCCCGAACACCGACCGCGAGAACGTCTCGCTGGGCGACGTGTTGCGCAGCGAGAAGGCGCGCAACCAGACCCACCCGATGGTCATGGGCGTCGGCAAGGACGTCGAGGGCGGGTACGTCATCGCCAACCTGGCGAAGATGCCGCACCTCCTGGTGGCCGGTGCCACGGGCTCGGGAAAGTCGAGCTTCGTGAACTCGATGATCACCTCGATCCTCATGCGCTCCACGCCCGAGGAGGTGCGCATGGTGCTCGTCGACCCCAAGCGGGTGGAGCTCACCGTCTACGGCGGCATTCCGCACCTCATCACCCCGATCATCACCAGCCCGAAGAAGGCCGCCGAGGCGCTGCAGTGGGTGGTCCGGGAGATGGACCAGCGCTACGACGACCTCGCGAACTTCGGGTTCAAGCACGTCGACGAGTTCAACAAGGCGGTCCGGTCCGGTGCCGTCAAGGTGCCGCCGGGCTCCGAGCGGGAGCTGCAGCCTTACCCCTACCTGCTCGTGGTGGTCGACGAGCTCGCCGACCTCATGATGGTCGCCCCGCGCGACGTCGAGGAGTCGGTCGTGCGCATCACGCAGCTGGCGCGTGCCGCCGGTATCCACCTGGTGCTCGCCACCCAGCGCCCCTCGGTCGACGTCGTCACCGGTCTCATCAAGGCCAACGTGCCCAGCCGCATGGCCTTCGCGACCTCCTCGCTGGCCGACTCCCGCGTGGTCCTGGACCAGCCGGGTGCCGAGAAGCTCATCGGGCAGGGTGACGCCCTCTTCCTGCCGATGGGGGCCAGCCGCACGATGCGTGTACAGGGCGCCTGGGTCAACGAGTCCGAGATCGCGGAGGTCGTCGCCCACGTCAAGGGACAGCTCGCCCCGAGCTATCGCGAGGACGTCGCGCAGGTCGCCCCCAAGAAGGATGTGGACGAGGACATCGGCGACGACCTCGACGTGCTGCTGCAGGCCACCGAGCTGGTGGTGAACACCCAGTTCGGCTCGACCTCCATGCTGCAGCGCAAGCTGCGGGTGGGTTTCGCCAAGGCCGGGCGCCTCATGGACCTCATGGAGTCCCGGGACATCGTCGGTCCCTCCGAGGGGTCCAAGGCACGCGACGTGCTCGTGCGCCCC
The DNA here is from genome assembly GCF_900187395.1 of Kytococcus aerolatus. Taxonomy (GTDB): domain Bacteria; phylum Actinomycetota; class Actinomycetes; order Actinomycetales; family Dermatophilaceae; genus Kytococcus; species Kytococcus aerolatus. Next base: position 537,810 of record NZ_FYEZ01000001.1, on the reverse strand, counting down.
GAGGACCTACCGGCCACCCTCGCCCGGCTCCGCGGCGAGGACGTGCCGGAGGACCTGGCCGAGGACGCCGCCGGGGAGGAGCAGGCCGAGGACGCGACCGGTGGTGAGCCGGCCGCGGCGCCCCGGCCGGCCACCGACCGGTATGCCGACGTGGACACCTCCGAGTTCTCCGTCGAGTCCGAGGAGGACGACGAGGACGAGGACGCCTGGCAGCTGACGGGCCGCTGATGCTGCGCCACGGAACGCGCCCCCTGCCGCCCTGGTACGTCCGCTGGTGGCGGGCCGTGCTGGCCAACCCCTCGGCGGTGCTGCTCGCGGTGCAGCTGGTGAGCGTCATCCTCTACCCCTTCACGAGCGACCGGGGCCCGGGGCGGGTGGGGCTGGCCCTGCTCGGCCTGCTCGTGCTGGTGCTCGCGCTGCGCGCCGTGCGCCGGACCCCGACGCTCACCTGGGTGGCGGTGCTGGTGGGCGGACCCGCGGCGCTGCTCACCCTGGCCCAGGTCGTGTGGCCCGACAGCGCCGCGATCGAGCTGGCCACGATGCTGGTCAGCTCGGCCTTCTACTTCTACGTGGTCGTCTCGCTGCTGGTCTACATGTTCGCCGACAACTGGGTGACCAGCGACGAGCTGTGGGCCACGGGGGCCACCTTCACGGTGGCCGTCTGGGCCTTCGCCTACACCTACGGCGCGGTGCAGATCATCTGGCCGGGCTCCTTCTCGGCGCCGCACGGGGAGCAGCTCGCCTGGTTCGAGCTGATCTTCCTCTCGTTCACCACCATGACCGGCACCGGCCTGTCCGACATCGCCCCGGCGGGCGCGCACGCCCGGTCCGTCATCGTGCTCGAGGAGATGGCGGGGATGAACTACGTGGCGCTCGTGGTCGCGCGCCTCATGGGTCTCACCCTGACCAAGTTCCGCAACCGCTGAGCCCGGCCTCAGCCGACCCCGTCGAGCTGTTCGATCCGCCACCGGCGAGCCGGCTCGTCGGCGAGCTGCTCCGCCACGTCGTCCGCGGCCTGCAGGACCCGCAGGGCGTTCGTGCCGGCGAGCTTCGTGAGCTCCTCCCGGCTCCACCCACGATCGGACAGCGCCGCGAGCAGCCGCGGATAGCTCGAGACGTCCTCGAGCCCCTGCGGCAGCAGCGGGGTGCCGTCGTAGTCGCCCCCGAGGCCGACGTGGTCGATCCCGGCCACCTCCCGCAGGTGCTCCACGTGGGCCACGACGTCCTCCAGGGTGGCCACGGGGTCGGGGTGCTCGGCCAGGTGCCGCTCGGTGAAGGCCTCGAACTCCGGAGTGCCCGGTGCGTGCCCGGCGTCCCGGGCGGCCTCCTCCCGGGCGGTGCGTGCGTCGGCGACGGCCTGGTTGACGAAGCTGGGCACGAAGGTCGCCATGCACACCCCGCCGTTGGCGGGCAGGGCGGCGAGGACGTCGTCGGGCACGTTGCGCGGGTGGTCGGTGACCGCCCGCGCGCCGGAGTGGGTGAAGAGGACCGGGGCCCGGGTGGCGGCCAGCGCGTCGCGCATCGTGCCGGGGGCCACGTGGGAGAGGTCGACGATCATGCCGATCCGGTTCATCTCGGCCACGACCTCGGTGCCGAAGCGGCTCAGGCCGCCGATGCGCTCGACGTCGGTGGCGCTGTCGGCCCAATCGACATTGCTGTTGTGGGTGAGGGTCATGTAGCGCACACCCAGCTCCCGGAGCAGGCGCAGCGTGGCCAGGGAGCTGTTCATCGAGTGCCCACCCTCGGCGCCCAGCAGGCTCGCCACCCGGCCGGCCGCGTGGATCCGGCGGACCTCGGTGGCGGAGTCGGCCAGCTCGAGGCGCTCGGGGTGGCGGGCGCAGAGGGCACGCACCCGGTCGATCTGCTCCAGCGTGGTGCTCACCGCGGCGTCCCCGGAGAGCTGGGCCGGCACGAAGACGCTCCAGAACTGGGCCCCGACCCCGCCGTCCAGCAGGCGGGGCAGGTCGGTGTGCGTGGGAGTGTGCGTGCCGAGCGTCCCGCCGGCCAGGTCGGCGACCGTGAGGTCGGTCTCCTCGGGGTGCTCCAGCGCGAGCTCGTGCAGGCGCCAGGGCAGGTCGTTGTGGCCGTCGACGAGGGGGGTCTCGCGCAGCAGGGAGCGGATCTCGGCACAGTCGGACATGCCTTCACCCTCCCATGCCGCCCCGAGCAGGGTGCTGCACCGGGCAGACCCCGGCCGGGGGTCGCGGACCTAGACTGGGTCCATGAGCTCTCCCTCCACCGACGCCCTCCCCGAGACCGAGCGGCCCAGCGTCCACATCGCGACCCTGGGCTGCACCCGCAACGCGGTGGACTCCGAGGAGCTGGCCGGGCGGCTGGCCGCGGCCGGCTGGGAGCTCGCGGAGGAGGCGGACGGCGCCGATGTCACCGTGGTGAACACCTGCGGCTTCGTGGAGTCGGCCAAGAAGGACTCCATCGACGCGCTGCTGGAGGCGCACGACCTGAAGTCCGACGGGCGCACCGGGGCGGTCGTGGCCGTCGGGTGCATGGCCGAGCGCTACGGCTCGGAGCTGGCCGCGGAGCTGCCGGAGGCGGACGCGGTGCTGGGCTTCGACTCCTATGCCGACATGTCGGCCTCCCTGCGGGCGGTGCTCGACGGGAACGCCCCGGCCGCGCACACCCCGGGGGACCGGCGCCGGCTGCTGCCGCTGTCCCCGGTGGACCGGCAGGCCGGGGCGGCGGGGGTGGCTCTGCCCGGGCACGGCGACGTCTCCCCGGAGGAGGCCGCCGCGGCCGGGTTGGCCGCGATCACGCCGGTCGAGCCGGGTGACGCGAGCCTGGACGGGCCGGCGCCCGCCTCGGGGCCCTCGTCGGTGATCCGCCGCCGGCTCGACGACCGCCCGTGGGCGCCGCTGAAGATCGCCTCGGGCTGTGACCGGCGCTGCGCCTTCTGCGCCATCCCGTCCTTCCGGGGGGCCCACATCTCCCGCCGCCCCACCGACGTGCTCGCCGAGGCGCGCTGGCTGGCCGAGAACGGGGTCCGCGAGCTCTTCCTGGTGAGCGAGAACACCACCTCCTACGGCAAGGACCTCGGCGACCTGCGGCTGCTCGACGCGCTGCTGCCCGAGCTCACCGCGATCGGGGGCATCGAGCGGGTGCGCGTGAGCTATCTCCAGCCGGCGGAGACGCGTCCCGAGCTGCTCACAGTCATGACGAGCACCCCCGGGGTGGTGCCCTACTTCGACCTCTCCTTCCAGCACGCCTCCGGTCCGTTGCTGCGCCGGATGCGTCGCTTCGGGGACGCCGAGTCCTTCCTCGGACTCATCGAGCAGGTGCGTGCGGCCGCGCCCACCGCCGGCATCCGCTCCAACGTCATCTGCGGCTTCCCGGGGGAGACCGAGGAAGAGGTCGACCTGCTGGCCGACTTCGTGGAGCGCGCCCAGCTCGACGTGCTCGGGGTCTTCGGCTACTCCGACGAGGACGGCACCGAGGCCGAGCGGCTCGGTGACAAGCTGCCGCAGGAGGTCGTCGACGCCCGGGTCGCCCGGATCCGCGATCTCGCCGAGGAGGTCATGGCCCAGCGGGCGGCCGACCGTGTCGGGGAGTCGGTCAGCGTGCTCGTGGAGGAGATCGAGGAGCTCGAGCTCCTCGACGAGGACACCGGGGAGCCGACCGGGGAGAGCGCCCGGCAGGTCATCGGTCGCGCCGAGCACCAGGGTCCGGAGGTCGATGGCGTGACCATCCTGCAGCGCACCGACGGCTCGGCCCCCGACCTGCGGGTGGGGGAGATCGTGGCCGCCACGGTGGTCGGCTCCGAAGGGGTCGACCTCGTGGCCCGGGGGGAGCTCGCATGAGCCACCCGTCGAGCGCCCCGCGCCGGACCGGGGCCACGGAGGTGAATCCCGAGGCGAGCGCCTGGAACATCGCCAACGGCCTGACCGTGCTGCGGATCCTCATGGTCCCGGTGTTCGTCTGGCTGCTCCTGCACGATCCCGCCCCGGACGGTCAGCACCTGGCCGCCTGGTGGTCCTTCGCCGTCTTCGCCCTGGCGGCCATCACCGACCGGATCGACGGCGACCTCGCCCGGAGCCGGAATCTCGTCACCAACTTCGGCAAGATCGCCGACCCGATCGCCGACAAGGCCCTCATCGGGTCGGCCCTGGTCTGCCTGAGCCTCGTCGGCCTGCTGCCCTGGTGGGTCACCGTCGTCATCCTCGCCCGGGAGCTGCTCATCACCCTGGTGCGCTTCGTGGTCATCCGCTACGGCGTGATGGCCGCCAGCCGGGGCGGGAAGCTCAAGACGGTCCTGCAGTCGGTGGCGGTGGCCTTCATGCTCATGCCCGTCGAGCCGGTCGTCATGGTCGGCTTCTGGATCATGATCGCCGCGATGGTCGTCACGGTCGTGACCGGCCTGGACTACCTCGTGGACGCCTGGCGGCTGTGGACCCGCGGGCGCCGCGAGCGCCCCGCCCCGCAGCGATGAGCCCGGCCGCCCGGGTCGTCGCGGTGCTCACGGCCCGGGGGGAGACCGTGGCGGTCGCCGAGTCCCTCACCGGAGGGCTGGTGGCGGCCTCCCTGACGGCGGTGCCGGGGGCCTCGGTCGTGGTGCGCGGTGGTGTGGTGGCCTACGCCACCGAGGTCAAGGCCTCGGTGCTCGGCGTCGACCCCGCCCGGCTGGAGCGCACCGGGCCGGTGGATGCCGAGGTGGCCCGGGAGATGGCGCGGGGAGTGGCCCGGCTGCTGGGTGCGGACTGGGGACTGGCGACCACGGGCGTGGCCGGTCCCGGACCCGCCGACGGGCACCCGGCCGGCACCGTCCACGTCGCCGTCGCGCGGCGCGGTCGGGCGGGGCGGGAGGACCGGTGGGAGCTCACCGACCGGGTGCTGCGTCTCGACGGTGACCGGGAGGCCGTCCGGGAGGGGACGGTGACGGCCCTGCTGCTCGACTTGCACCGGCAACTAGACTTGGACGATCCCTCCCGGGCCGGCGACCTGCTCGCCTGAGCCGGGGGATCACGACGAGGAGGAGGGCCAGATGGTGGTCATGCGACGAGAGGTCGGCGACGTCCTGCGCGAGCGCCGGCTGGACCAGGGCCGGACCCTGCGGCAGGTGTCCTCCGACGCCTCGGTCTCGCTGGGCTATCTCAGCGAGGTCGAGCGGGGGGAGAAGGAAGCCAGCTCGGAGATGCTCGCGACGATCTGCCGGGCTCTGCACCTGCCGATGTCGGAGATGCTCACCGACGTGGCGATGCGGGTGGCCGTGGCCGAGGCGGAGGAGGCCATGCGGGTGCCGGACTCGCTCGCCGAGCTCCCGGCCGGGACGGTGCGTCGGCGCGAACCGGCCCCGGTGGGCTGACCAGCCGCCGATCTCACGGTGAGCCGCCCCTCGGGGCGGCTCACTGCGTTCGGGAGCTCGTGCGGGGCGTTGCCCCGGGGGTGGACGCCTGACAGCTCGGGCAGTGGAAGAACACCCGGTCGTGGGGCGCATCCCCGACCGGGTCGAGGGCGATCGGGGTGCCGCAGACCAGACAGGCCGAGCGGACCCGGCCGTGCACCCACCGGGTCTCCCGCAGGTGGCGGGGCGTGGTGCGGCCCTCCCACGGCCCCGGGGTCCGGCAGGCCGCCGCCAGCGCCATCCGGGCGGTCTCGACGACGGCCTCCAGGGTGGCGTCCGGGACCGCGCCGACCGGGCGCCAGGGGTCGACCCGGCGGAGGAAGAGCGGCTCGCTGGCGTAGATGGTGCCGATCCCCGCCAGATTGCGCTGGTCGAGCAGGGCCGCCGCGATCGGACGGTCCGGGTCCCGCCGGAGGTTGGCCAGGGCGACCGGCAGGGACCAGTGGGGGCCGAGCAGGTCCGGTCCGAGGTGGCCCACCAGGTGCTCCTCGGCCTCGGTGGGGACGAGGTCCAGCATCCCCAGGGTGTCGCCGACGGCCAGCCGGGTGGCGGTTGCCAGGACGGCGCGGGTGGTGCGGGGCAGCCGGGGCGGGCGACCTGCGGGGTGGACCCGCCAGCTGCCCTCCATGCGGAGGTGGGAGTGGAGGGTGAGCCCGCCCTCGAGGCGGTGGAGCAGGTGCTTCCCACGGGGGACGACCTCCAGCGTCCGGCGCCCGGTGAGGTCGGTGGTGGCCAGCGTCGGCCAGCGCAGCTCGCTGCGGGCCAGCTCGTGCCCGGCCAGCGCGGCGTGCAGCTGCCGGGCGGTGTGCCAGACGACGTCCCCCTCAGGCACGGAGCCTCCACCCCTTGGGAGTGGGCACGAAGCCGGCGGCCTCCAGGGCCGGGACGAGTGGTGAGTCCCCGCGCAGGGCGGGTTCGCCGTCGATCCTCTCCACCGAGAGCACGGGCACCCGCCGCTGCCGGATCGCGTGGGCCGCCACGGTGGCCGCCCGGGCGAGGAGCGCGGGGTCCTCGGTGAAGGTGAGCGCCGTGCGGCCCCCTCGCTCCCACCACACGGCGGGGAGGCCGTCCACCAGGGCCACGAGCGCTCCGGCCCGTCGGGCCGGGCGGTGGCCACCGCCGGTGGTCTCCGGCCAGGGCAGGGCGGCCCCGTGGGCGACCGCCGGGTCGCAGGCGCTCAGGAGCCGGTCGGTGCCCCGGGACTGCTCGCCGCGGACGAGGTCGACCGCCCCGGTGGTGGCGAACTGGGCCGCCCCGAGGGTGTCGACGAAGTACCCGCGGCGCACCCGTCCGGCGTCCTCGGCCGCCGCGAGCACCTTGTACAGGGCGGCGAACCCACCGTCCACCTCCTCGGCGGCGACGGCGCCGCGGGTCACGATCCCGTGCCGGTCCAGCGCCACCTCGGTGGCGGCGACGGCGCGCACCGTGGGATCGGTCTCCCGCTCGGGCAGCAGGGACCAGCGCCCGGTCAGCACCGCCGGGGTGCTGGCACCGACCTGGCTGCGCAGCCCGCCGGAGCGGGCGGGGGCGAGGCCCCGCAGGGACGTGGGGCGGCCCGAGACCCGGGACCGGCGGCCGCTCGGTCGGGACCGGTGGGTCGTGCGTCCCCCGGCGAGGCGGGCCCGGACCGGGGCGAAGGTGTCGCTCGTCAGGCGCCCGGCGCCCACGAGCTCCCAGACCGCCTCGGTCCACTCCGGGTCGGTGACCGGCCGCGCCGTCTCCTCGGCTGCTTCGCCCCCGCGCTCTTGGGCGGCCCGGAGCTCAGCGAGTCGCTGGGCGCCGCCGGCGGCCAGCAGTTGCGCCACCTGCTCGGCCCCCGGTCCCGACGGTGCCGCGTCGACCGGGGGCAGGGGCAGCGTGGCCGGTGCCTGGTCGGCCGGGTGGAAGCTCACCCAGAGATCGTCCGCGGCCAGCAGGCCGTGGCCGGCCCAGAGGAACTCCCCGCTGGCGAGGAGCTCGTCGAGCATGGCCGGGTCGTAGTCGACCACGCGAGCCGGGAGCACGAGGGACTCCACCGCGCTGGCCGGCAGCACCGCCCCGGTGAGCTGCTCCAGGGCGCGGGCCACCGCGTCGACCCCACGGCCCGGGGCGTCGAGCCCCTGCCAGCGGGGGACGAAGCGGGCGAAGTCGTCGGGGTCGACCGGCTCCACCTCGGCGCGCAGGGCGGCCAGCGAGCGGCGCCGCAGCCGGCGCAGCACCTCCGCGTCGCAGAAGTCCGGACCCACCCCGTCGACGCTCTCCCGGCCGCCCAGCGCGGTGGGCAGCAGGGCGCCCTCGACCAGGCGCCCGGAGCGGACCAGCTCCCGCAGCACCGGGAGCACGACCGCCCGGCCGAGGCCGAGGCGCTCGGCGAGCGCCCCCGGGGTGAAGGGGCCGTGGGTGCGGGCGTGGCGGATGACGAGGTCGGTGAGCGGGTCGTCGCTCGCCGCGAGGGCAGCCTGGGGGAGGCCGGGCGGCACCGGGGTGCCCAGCGCGTCGCGGAGGCGGGCGACGTCCTCCACCGCGGCCCAGCGGGGGTCCCCGGCGATCGGCAGCTCCACCGCCCGGCGGGCGGCGGCCAGCTCAGCGGTCCACGCCTCGAGATCGGCCCCCTCGACGCTGCGGGCCGCGATCTCGCTGCGGCGCAGCGGGCCGAGGACGCGCAGCAGGTCGGCCAGGTCCTCGGCGGACCGGGCGCGGCGGTCCGGTGTGGTGTGCTGGAGCTCGGCCTGGGTGGTGGCCACCGCCTCCGGGTCCAGCAGGTCGCGCAGGGCGGTGCCCTCGGAGCGTCCGAGCAGGTCGGCCAGCAGCGTCGGGTCGAGGGCGAGGGCCGCCGCCCGCCGCTCGGCCAGGGGGGAGTCGCCCTCGTAGAGGAACTGGGCCACGTAGCCCAGGAGCAGGTTCTGGGCGAAGGGGCTGGGCTGCGGGGTCTCCACCACGTGCAGCCGGACCTCCCGGGCGGCCAGGCGCCGCATGAGCTCGGTGAGCGCGGGGACGTCGTAGACGTCCTGCAGGACCTCGCGGACGGTCTCCAGGACGATCGGGAAGTCGGGGTGCCCGGCCGCCACCTCGAGCAGGGAGGCTGCTCGCTGCCGCTGCTGCCAGAGGGCCTGCCGACGGTCGGGGCGGCGGCGGGGCAGGAGGAGCGCCCGGGCCGCGCACTCCCGGAAGCGGGAGGCGAAGAGCGCCGAGCCCCCGACCAGGGCGGCCACCGCGTCGTGCACCTCCTCGGGGTCGATCGCGAGGAGCTCGCCGAGCGCGGTGTCCAGCGAGCCGGCGTCCACGGCGACGGGCCCCGGTCCCGCCGGGGTGCCGGCACCAGCCGGACCGGGGAGGGGGTCGGGCACGGCCCAGGCGTCGATCCCGCCGAGGTCGGGGATCCGCAGGACGATCCCGTCGTCGGCGTGGAGGGCCTGCACGTCCACGCCGAAGCGCTCCCGCAGCCGCTCGGCCAGCACGAGCGCCCAGGGCGCGTGGACCGGCGAGCCCCACGGGGAGTGGAGGACCACGCGCCAGTCGCCGAGCTCGTCCCGGAAGCGCTCCACCACGAGGTCCCGGTCGCCGGGCACGGTGCCCGTCGCCTCGGTCTGCGCTCGGACGTGGGCGGTGACGTTCGCCACCGACCACGCGTCGAGGCCTGCCTCCTCCAGTCGCTCCCGCACGGTGGTGGCGGGCGCGGTGGCCACCTCGCGGACGAAGGCCCCCAGGTGCGCCCCGAGCTCGGCCGGGCGGCCCAGCCCGTCGCCGTGCCAGAAGGGCAGACGGCCCGGCTGCCCCGGCGCAGGGGAGACGAGCACCCGGTCGTGCGTGATGTCCTCGATCCGCCAGGCGGAGGTGCCCAAGGTGAAGACGTCGCCCACCCGTGACTCGTAGACCATCTCCTCGTCGAGCTCGCCGACCCGCCGTCCCGGCCCGTCACCCCCGGCGAGGAAGACGCCGAAGAGCCCGCGGTCGGGGATGGTGCCGCCGGACAGGATGGCCAGGCGCTGCGCCCCCGGGCGGGCGGTCAGCAGGTCGTCCACGCGGTCCCAGACCAGCCGGGGCCGCAGGTCGGCGAAGTCCTCTGAGGGATAGCGGCCTGTGAGCATCTCCAGCACGGACTCCAGCACCGCGCGCGAGAGGTCCGACCACGGGGCCGCGCGCCGCACCATCGTGTGCAGCTCCCCGACCGACCAGTCGTCCATGGCACACGCCGCGACCACCTGCTGGGCGAGCACGTCCAGCGGGTTCGCGGGGATCCGCAGCGCCTCAATGCCGCCGCTGCGCATCTGCTCGACCACCACCGCGGTCTCCAGCAGGTCCTGCCGGTGCAGGGCGTGGAAGCTGCCGCGGCTGACCGCCCCCACCTGGTGACCGGCGCGCCCCACCCGCTGCAAGCCGCTGGCCACGCTGGGCGGGGACTCCACCTGGACCACCAGGTCCACCGCGCCCATGTCGATGCCGAGCTCCAGCGAGCTCGTCGCCACCACGGCCGGGAGCGTGCCGGCCTTCAGCGCGTCCTCGATCTCGGCCCGGTGCTCCTTGCTCACCGACCCATGGTGCGCCCGCGCCAGCACCGCGGGTGCCCCGGCCGAGGCGCCGGCCTGCGCCATCATCTCTGCGGGTGATCGGGGGCTCGATGCGGTGACTCGTCCTGCGCGGCCGCGGTCGGTGTCGCCGCCGTCTGCACCCTCGTCGGCTTCGGCTGCGCTGCCCGCGTCGGTGTCGGCCAGGGCCACCCGCTCGGCCCAGATCTCGTTGAGCCGCGCCGTCAGCCGCTCGGCCGACCGGCGCGAGTTGCAGAACACCAGGGTCGAGGTGTGGCGTGCGATCTCCTCGACGATGCGGTGCTCCACGTGGGGCCAGATGCTCGCCCGGTCGCGGGGATCGGCCCCCGCCACCTCCGGGGAGAGGTCCGCCAGCGTGAGGTGCTCCGGAAGGGAGAGCTCGGACTCGACGTCCGAGGTGCCTGGCACGCCCGGCGCTCCCGGCGCGCTGTCGCCCGCCGAGGCCACCGCACCCGCCCCGCCCGGCACGCTCCCCGCATCGGGCTGGGCGGGGGAGACCTGGGGCGCGGTGCTCAGGTCGGCCATGTCCGGCACGTCGGCGTGGACGGACAGCTCCCACGCCTTCTCGGCCGGCGGCTGGACGATCGTCACCGGGCGCCCGCCCGTCAACCAGCGCCCCACCTCGTCCACCGGGCGGACCGTCGCCGAGAGCCCGATCCGCTGCGCGGGCCGCTCCAGCATCGCGTCCAGGCGCTCCAGGGAGAGCGCGAGGTGGGCGCCCCGCTTCGTGCCGGCCAGCGCGTGGACCTCGTCGACGATCACGGTGGTCACCCCGGTCAGCTGCTCCCGGGCCCGTGAGGTGAGCAGCAGGTACAACGACTCCGGGGTGGTGATCAGGACGTCGGCCCCGCGGCTGGCGAACCGGCGGCGCTCGGCCGCCGGGGTGTCCCCGGAACGCAACGAGACACTCACCTGCGGCGCCTCGCCCCCCAGTCGGGTGGCCGCGTGCCCGATGCCGGACAGGGGCGCCGAGAGGTTGCGCTCCACGTCCACCGCCAGGGCCTTCAGCGGCGAGACGTAGATGACGCTGCACGGCGCGTCGGGGGGCTGCTGATCCCCGTGCGGGACGAACCGGTCGAGGGACCACAGGAAGGCCGAGAGCGTCTTGCCGGAGCCGGTCGGGGCCACCACGACCGTGTTCTCCCCGCGGCTGATCGCGTCCCACGCCCCGGCCTGGGCGGTGGTGGGCGCCGCGAAGTTCGCCTCGAACCACGCGCGGGTGGGAGGGGAGAACCGCTGCAGCACGTCATCGGACATCGGGGGTCAGCCTGCCACCGACCACCGACGACCCGGTGCGGGAGGATGCCCCCGTGCTGGACGTCATCGAGGGTTTCTGGACGATCGGCGTCGTCATCGGCGTCGGCTACCTCGCCGCGGCCCGGGAGCTCGTCCCCGACGGGACCGTCGAGGCCCTCTCCAGGGTCACCTTCACGCTGGGCACGCCGGCGCTGCTCTTCACCATCATCGCCGCGGCGCCGCTCCACCAGGTGCTCTCCCCGCCCCTGGTCATCACCGTCACCGCGGCCCTCCTGGTGGCCGGGGTGTTCTGGCTGCTCGGTCGGGCCTGGGGCCTCACCCCGGGGGAGCAGCTCATCGGGGCGATGGCCAGCGGCTATGTGAACGCGGCCAATCTCGGCATCCCCATCGCGGTCTACGTGCTGGGCGACGCGGTGTACGCCAGTGCGGTGCTCCTGGGGCAGCTCCTGCTCGTCCAGCCGATGGCCCTGCTGGGCCTGGACCTGCTCGACGCGGATGGCACGGCCTCCCGGTGGAGGACCATGACCCGGCCGCTGCGCAACCCGATGACGGTGGGCTCGCTGCTCGGCCTGCTCTTCTCGGTGCAGGGCTGGTCGATCCCCGGTGAGTGGGGCGCACCCCTGGAGATGATCGGGGACCTCTCCGTGCCGGCCATGCTGCTGGCCTTCGGCATGTCGCTGCGCTGGGGGCCACGGCCGCTGCGCGGGGGCGCCGGCCGGGAGGTCGTCGCGGCCGTGCTGCTCAAGATGGCGGCGATGCCGCTGGTGGGCCTGGGGCTGGGGCTGCTGTGGGGGCTCGACGCGCAGCTGCTCCTGGTGGTGGCCGTCACCTGTGCACTGCCTTCGGCCCAGAACGTCTTCGTCCTGGCCACGGTGTACCGGCAGGCCCCGGAGCTGGGCCGGGACGTCGTCCTGACCACCACGCTGCTCTCGCTGCCGGTGACCATGCTGCTCGTCCTCCTCCTGCGCTGAGCCGGTCGGCACGCACCGGGGCCCCGGACCGGGTGGTCCGGGGCCCCGTGGAGAGGAGAGATCCGATCAGGTGATCAGCGGCGGTTGTTGCCCTTGAGGTCGTCGCCGTCGAGGCGGCCGTCGCCGTCACCGAAGCGGTCGTCGACGCGGCCCTGCAGGCCGTCGTTGCGACGGTGGTCGTCGTAGTCGACGCCCTCGCGGCGGACGTCGGTCACGCCGTCGCGGCGGGTGTGGTCGTCGATGACGACGTCGTCCCGGCGGTCGTCGCGGACCGTGGTGGTGCGGTTCGGGGTGCGGTCGGTGGTGCGCACGTGGTCAGCGGTGCGCACGTCGACCTCCTTCTTCTTCTTGCCACCCAGGAGGCCGGCCAGACCCAGCAGACCCAGGAGGCCCCAGAGGCCGGTCTTGTCGCCGCCCTCGTCCTCCTTCGGGGTGGGCTCGGCGTCGGTGGTCTCCTCGCCGCCGTCGGTGGCCTCGGTGGCCACGGACTCGGCCTCGGCGGCGGCGTGGGTCGGGGCCGCGGCGGCCAGCGGGGTGGCGGCGAGGGCGATGATCAGGGCGATGGAACGGGTCGTACGCATGATGTGACTCCTTGGTGTTCGGGGTGAACGGTCGTCGGTGTCGTCAGGGGGGGTCAGCGGCGCTTGAGGAGGCCGAGGAGGCCGAGGAGGCCTGCCAGACCCGCCAGGCCCCAGATGGCCCACTTGCCGGCGTTGCTCTCCGCCTCGTCGGCGACCTCGCCGGCTGCGTCGGTGGCGTCACCCGCAGCGTCCCCCGCGGCATCCGTGGCGTCGGAGGCGGCGTCACCCGCGGTGACCACCGAGGGGGCCGCGGGGGCGGCCACGGCGGTCGAGGTGCCCGCGGCCGGGGTGAGGGCGGCTGCCAGCAGCAGTGCCGTCGTCTTCCGGTTCATCGTGAACTCCTGTGCGGTGTGGGGCAGCGTCTCTGCCCGACTGCTTCAACCCGACCACGACGAACTGGCGAATGCACGCACAGAACCGGGGAGAGGGACTTTCCGGGAGCGGAGAATCCGCATTCTCGTGCGGTGCAGGAAGTGCACTGTGTGGTCCCTCACCCAGGGCTCGCCCAGGGGGTCCTGAGCACTCGAGGGCCGCTGCCGTGCGAGGCTGTGACCGTGCGTGAGAGCCAGTTCGAGGAGTTGTTGACCGGAGAGTTCGGGAGCGTCATGGCCGGGCACCTCCGGGGGAGTCATGTGCTCTCTGGGAGGGGGGTCGCCGCGGGGCGGACGGTGGACGAGGCGCTGGCGGACGGGCTGCCTCCCCGCGCGGTCTGGGACCAGCTCTGTGAGGACTTCCAGGTGCCGCCGGAGCGCTACTGGGGGGTGGACGCGCCGTCCCGTCGCTGAGCCCTCCCGGCGGGACCGGCGACGGGGGCCCACGGGGGTGTACGCACGTCGCTTGAATGTCGTACAGATGTTCTGTATCGTGCTTCTCACGGCCCGCCCGCCGGCTCGTCCACAGGGGAACACCTGCTGGGCGGAGGTTGTCGGTGCGTGGCCCTAGCGTCTGACGCAGACCGAGCTCGACGGGTGGGGATCAACCATCGCGAAGCGCTCGGAGGAGCCTGCGTCGAAGGTGGGCGCGCACGACACGAGCGAGAAGGAAGTGGTGGACATGGCCCGGAATGCCCCGGTCGACCCGGCCACGGAGCGTGCGCGCTCCCTGGACACGGTGATGGCCCAGATCGAGAAGCAGCACGGCAAGGGTGCGGTCATGCGCCTCGGGGACGACGTCCGTCCACCGATCGCCACGATCCCCACGGGGTCGATCGCGCTCGACGTCGCGCTCGGGCTGGGCGGGTTGCCGCGTGGCCGGGTCATCGAGATCTACGGTCCGGAGTCCTCGGGAAAGACCACCGTGGCCCTGCACGCCGTGGCGAACGCGCAGAAGGCCGGTGGCATCGCGGCCTTCATCGACGCCGAGCACGCCCTGGACCCGGAGTACGCACGGAAGCTGGGGGTCGACGTCGACAACCTGCTCGTCTCGCAGCCCGACACCGGTGAGCAGGCGCTGGAGATCGCGGACATGCTGATCCGCTCCGGTGCGCTGGACATCATCGTCATCGACTCGGTCGCCGCGCTGGTGCCGCGGGCCGAGATCGAAGGGGAGATGGGCGACTCCCACGTGGGTCTGCAGGCCCGGCTCATGAGCCAGGCCCTGCGCAAGATCACCGGTGCGCTGAGCAGCACCGGGACCACGGCCATCTTCATCAACCAGCTGCGCGAGAAGATCGGCGTGATGTTCGGCTCCCCGGAGACCACCACCGGTGGCAAGGCGTTGAAGTTCTACGCCTCGGTCCGCATCGACGTGCGCCGGATCGAGACGCTCAAGGACGGGTCCGAGCCGGTCGGCAACCGCACCCGCGCCAAGATCGTCAAGAACAAGGTCTCGCCGCCGTTCAAGCAGGCGGAGTTCGACATCCTCTACGGTCATGGCATCTCCCGGGAGGGGGGGATCATCGACATGGGGGTGGAGCACGGCTTCATCCGCAAGTCCGGTGCCTGGTACACGTACGAGGGTGATCAGCTCGGGCAGGGCAAGGAGAACGCCCGACAGTTCCTGCTGGACAACCCGGACCTCACCGAGGAGCTGGACCGCAAGATCAAGACCAAGCTCGGGATCGGGATCGACCCGAACGCCCCGGTCGAGGAGGTCGACGCAGAGGCGGCCGCCCTGGCCGGCGAGGCCGGTGAGGTCGAGGTGACCTTCTGACCGTGCTGACTGCTCAGCGAGGAGCCATGGCGTGAACCACGCCCCCCAGACCCCGGACCCCGACGCGTCGACCCCGCGTCGGGGTCCGGCCCTGCCTGCGGGTGATGGCGAGCCGGGGCCGTCACCGGTGCGGAGTGGCGAGGTGGACATGGAGTCGCTCCGGCGCATCGCGGCGGGGGAGGAGCTGTCCGCGTCCGCGGGGGCTGGTGTGGCGGGAGCCAGTGCACCCCCCGCCCCGCGTGCTCCCGCCCCGGAGGACCCGGCCCGGCAGGACGCCGGGGCGGACCCCCACGAGGTGGCCAGGGTTATCGTCCTGCGCCAGCTCGCCGCCGCCCCTCGGAGCCGCAAGCAGCTCGAGGACAAGCTCGCCCAGCGGGGCTGCGAGCCGGCCGTGGCGGCCGAGGTGCTGGACCGGATGGAGCAGGTCGGGCTGGTCGACGACGCCGCCTACGCGCAGATGCTGGTGCGCTCCCAGCAGCAGGGAAGGGGGCTGGCTCGGAGGGGACTGGCCCACGAGCTGCGGAAGAAGGGCGTCCCGGAGGAGATCGCCCGAGACGCCCTGGCGACGGAGCTCTCCGCGGACGGGGAGCGGGCCCGCGCCGAGGAGCTCGTGGCCAAGAAGCTGCGCACCATGAGCGGGCTGGACCGACAGGTGAAGACCCGTCGACTGGCCGGGATGCTGGCACGCAAGGGGTATCCGGGAGAGCTGGCCTACTCCGTGATCCGGGAGGCGCTCGACCAGGACCCCGAGCACCAGCGGGACTGAACACCCGCCCCGGGGCACCCGGCGTCACCGGGGCGGGCGCCCGGCGCCGCCCGGGGTCGCCTGGGGCGGGACCGGGCGGCGCCGAGCAGGCGGGTCAGCCCGCGGAGCCGCCGGCCACGTCGTAGGACCACAGCTCGGCGCTCATGCCGACCGGCTTCTGGCGCGGGGCCTCCTGCTCCGGCGCCGCCTGCTCGTCGGCGGCGGCGTCACCCCGGGTCTGCGGGGACCCACCCTCGGCGTGGGCGCGCTGGAAGTCGCGGCCCGAGGTCCACGCCTCGAAGGAGGCCTCGTCCTCCCAACGGGTCACCACCAGCCAGACGTTGCGGCCGTCGGTAGGGCGCAGCAGCTCGAATCCCTTGAAGCCCGGCTGCCCGTCGACGGCTCCCGCCCGGGCGGCGAAGCGGCGGGCCAGCTCGTCACCGGAGTCGGCGGGCACGGTGATGGCATTGATCTTGATGACATCGCTCATGACCCCATCGTGGCAGGAGCGCTCCCCGAGCCCCCGCGCAGGGCGCGACGGCCGGGGTCCCCGACACCGCCGCGTAGAATCGCCCGGAGTATGAGCGCCTCTCCCAAGACCTATGACGTCCGCACCCACGGGTGCCAGATGAACGTGCACGACTCCGAGCGCCTCTCCGGCCTGCTCGAGGGAGCCGGGTACACCGACCTGGCCGCCTTGGAGGCCGCGGAGCGCCCCGAGACGGCGGACGTGGTGGTGTTCAACACCTGCGCGGTCCGGGAGAACGCCGCCAACAAGCTCTACGGCAACCTGGGGCAGCTCCGGCAGGCCAAGCTCCGCAACCCGGACCTGCAGATCGCCGTCGGCGGCTGTCTGGCGCAGATGGACCGCGACACCATCGTCCAGAAGGCGCCGTGGGTGGACGTGGTCTTCGGGACCCACAACATCGGCTCGCTGCCGGTGCTGCTGGAGCGTGCTCGCCACAACCGCGAGGCACAGGTGGAGATCCTGGAGTCCCTCGAGACCTTCCCCTCCACCCTGCCCACCCGCCGCGACTCCGCCTACTCCGGCTGGGTGTCCATCTCCGTGGGCTGCAACAACACCTGCACCTTCTGCATCGTCCCGTCCCTGCGGGGCAAGGAGAAGGACCGTCGCCCCGGCGACATCCTGGCCGAGGTGCGCGCCCTGGTCGAGCAGGGCGTCGTGGAGATCACGCTCCTGGGCCAGAACGTCAACACCTACGGCGTGGAGTTCGGCGACCGTCAGGCCTTCAGCAAGCTGCTGCGCTCCTGCGGCGAGGTCGAGGGCCTGGAGCGGGTGCGCTTCACCTCCCCGCACCCGGCGGCCTTCACCGACGACGTCATCGACGCCATGGCCGAGACCCCCAACGTCATGCCGAGCCTGCACATGCCGCTGCAGTCCGGCTCGGACAAGGTGCTCAAGGACATGCGCCGCAGCTACCGCGGCAAGAAGTTCCTCGGGATCCTCGACAAGGTCCGCGAGCAGATCCCGCACGCGGCGATCACCACCGACCTCATCGTCGGCTTCCCCGGGGAGACCGAGGAGGACTTCGCCGAGACCCTCCGCGTGGTGGAGGCCAGCCGTTTCTCCAGCGCGTTCACCTTCCAGTACTCCATCCGCGAGGGGACGCCGGCGGCGACCATGCCCGACCAGATCCCCAAGGAGGTCGTCCAAGAGCGCTTCGACCGGCTCATCGAGCTGCAGGAGCGCATATCCTGGGAGGAGAACCGGAAGCAGGAGGGGCGCACCGTCGAGGTCCTGGTGGCTCCCGGCGAGGGGCGCAAGGACGCCGAGACCCGGCGCCTGTCCGGACGCGCGGATGACAACCGCCTCGTCCACTTCGCCCTCCCGGCCGACCTGCCGGAGGCCGATCGTCCCCGTCCGGGCGACATGGTCACCGTCGAGGTCACCTACGGAGCGCCACACAATCTCATCGCGGACTCCGCGGTCGAGGGCGGCACCTTCTCCGTACGCCGCACCCCCGGTGGGGACGCGTGGGAGCGGGCGCAGGGGATGCCGGCAAAGAAGCCGGCCGTCGGCCTGGGCATGCCGAGCATCGGGCAGCCGCCCGCCCCGGACGTGACGGTCGTTCCCTGCGCCACCGACTCCTGATCAGGCGGTCCCGGCCCGTGGGTGCGCCGCACCCCGGACCGACTCCCGGCTCCGCCAGCCGTTGAGCAGGGCACCGAGCGCCGTGTACCGCACGAGGTACTGGTAGCTCACCAGACAGATGACCATCGCCCCGACGAGGACGACCGGCACCGTCACCCAGAACGGCAGCCCACGGCCGCCCACCAGGCCCTGGAGCACGAGCACCACGGGGAAGTGGACGAGATAGGTCCAGTACGAGGCGTCGGCCAGCCAGCGCACCCGCGGGTCGGCTCCACGCTCCCCGGCGAAGACTCGTTGGAAGAGGCCCGTGAGCATGAGGATGGTCAGCCAGGCGAAGGCCACCTGGGCCGCCTGCGACACCGGGTGCTCCACCGGCAGCGACCGCCCGGTGCTGAGGCTCACCAGGGCCGCCGCCCCCCACAGCGGCCATCGGGCCTGGGCGGTCAGCAGCCAGCTCGGCAGATGCCCGGCGGGGGCGTAGCAGGCCGCGCCCGCGCCGAAGAAGCAGCCGTAGTAGCCCACCACGACCAGGTCCAGCAGCAGCCGGTCGGTGTAGGCCGGACCGAACTGCCCGGTGGGCATGAGGAACTGCATCAGCACGCTGAGGGCGAGCATCGCCACCACGAAGAGCCCGGGGCGGGCCAGCGCCCGGGTGGTCCGTGGCGCCAGCCTCCTGGCCACGCGCCCCAGCCCCACCAGCGCTGCGAAGGCCACCACGAGGTAGCACAGCATCCACAGGAACCACAGGTGGGCCATGCCGCTGGTGGTCGGGCTGACCGGGAAGCCGGCGGAAGCCGGCACCGGGCCGGGGTCCGTCCCGGCCAGGACGCGTCCCAGGTAGAAGGACCACTCCAGGGCCGGCCGGACGGTGACCAGGGACAGGGCCAGGGGGAGGAGCACTCGGCGGGCCCGTTGCTGGAGCAGGCTCCCCAGGCCTCGTCGCTGCCAGACCAGGGCGGTGAAGTAGCCGGAGACGGCGAAGAACAAGGGCATCCGGAAGCCGTGGATGAGGTCGACCACGGCGTCGAGGACCAGGGGTGCCAGCCGGTCGGCGGTGGCGTAGTGGGGCACGAAGTCGGCACACGCGTGGATGACCACGCCCAGGAACATCGCGAAGGCCCTGAGTGCGTCGAGATCGTGTCGGCGGTGCGTGTGCATCGCCTCCGGAGGGTAGCCAGAGCTCCCACGAGCGGGGGGAGAGGCCCGTGGTGCCGGGTCCGGGAGCCGCTCCTGCGGGCGGACACGGGTGAGGGGCCCCACCCTCTCGGGTGGGGCCCCTCACCGACTCCGTGGCTCAGCCCTCCTGGGCGTCCAGCACCGCCCGCGCCGCGGCGAAGCGGGCGATCGGCACGCGGTACGGGGAGCAGGAGACGTAGTTCAGGCCCAGCTCCTCGAAGAGCGAGATGGAGGCCGGGTCGCCACCGTGCTCGCCACAGACGCCGAGCTTGAGGTCGGCGTGGGTGGAGCGGCCCTTCTCGGCACCGATGCCCACCAGGCCGCCGACACCGTCGCGGTCGATGGAGCCGAACGGGTTGCCCTCGACGATCTCCTCGTCGATGTAGTGCGCGAGGAAGGCGCCCTCGGCGTCGTCACGCGAGATGCCGACGCCGGTCTGGGTCAGGTCGTTCGTGCCGAAGCTGAAGAAGTCGGCGTGCTCGGCGATCTGGTCGGCGGTCACCGCGGCGCGCGGCAGCTCGATCATCGTGCCGACGGGGAAGTCCATGCTCTCACCGGCGGCCTGCAGCTCCTCGGCGATGGTCTCCTCGATGATCGCGCGCATCCGCTTGAGCTCCTCGGCGAAGGCCACCAGCGGCACCATGATCTCCACCTGCGGCTCGCTGCCCCGGGCCTTGGAGGCCAGGGCGGCGCGGACGATGGCGCGGGTCTGCATCGCCGGGATCTCCGGGTAGAGCAGGGCGAGGCGGACACCACGGGTGCCGAGCATCGGGTTCTGCTCGGTGAGCTTCTTCACCTGCGCGAGCAGGGTGCGGGCCTCGGCCAGCTCGGCATCGTCCTCGCCGCGGCCCTCGAGCTCCAGACGCTGCACGAGCAGCGACTGGTCCACGAGGTTCGGGAGGAACTCGTGCATCGGCGGGTCGAGCAGGCGCACGGTCACCGGCAGGCCGGTCATCGCGTCGAAGATCGCCTCGAAGTCCTCCTGCTGCAGCGGCAGGATCTCGGCCAGCGCCTGGGTGCGGGCCTCGTCGGACTCGGCCAGGATCATCTTGCGCACGGCCGGGAGGCGGTCGGCCTCCATGAACATGTGCTCGGTGCGGCACAGGCCGATGCCCTGGGCGCCGAACTCGCGGGCCTTGGCGGCGTCCGCGCCGGTGTCGGCGTTGGCCCGC
This sequence comes from Kytococcus aerolatus, assembly GCF_900187395.1. Classification (GTDB taxonomy): domain Bacteria; phylum Actinomycetota; class Actinomycetes; order Actinomycetales; family Dermatophilaceae; genus Kytococcus; species Kytococcus aerolatus. The sequence goes on along the minus strand of NZ_FYEZ01000001.1, from coordinate 517,765 downwards.
ACGTCCATGCGGCGGATCTCGTCGGCCCAGCCCACGATGGTCTGGAAGTCGTCGTTCAGCTGCGGCGGCACCAGGTCCAGCGCCTCGGCGTAGACCTCGCCGGTCGTGCCGTCGAGGGTGATCATGTCGCCCTCGCGCAGGACGCTCTCACCGATGGTGAGCGTCTTGGCCTCGGCGTCGATCTTGATCTTGGAGGCGCCGGCCACGCAGGGCTTGCCCATGCCGCGGGCCACCACGGCCGCGTGGGAGGTCATGCCGCCGTGGGCGGTCAGCACGCCCTGGGCCACGATCACGCCGGCGATGTCGTCCGGGGTGGTCTCCCAGCGGACGAGCACCACGCGGTCGCCGGCCTTGCCGCGCTCGGCAGCGGTCTCGGCGTCGAAGACGACCTCGCCGACGGCCGCGCCGGGGGAGGCGTTGAGACCCTTGGTGACCGGGGTCTTGCCGTGCGAGAGGTCGATGGCGGGGTGGAGCAGCTGGTCCAGCTGGGCCGGCTCGATGCGCTTCAGGGCACCGGCCTTGTCGAGCTTGCCCTCGGTGACCATGTCGACGGCGATCTTGAAGGCCGCGGGGGCGGTGCGCTTGCCGTTGCGGGTCTGGAGCAGGAAGAGCTTGCCGTCCTCGACGGTGAACTCGATGTCCTGCATGTCGCCGTTGTGCTCCTCCAGACGGTTCATGGTGTCCAGGAGCTGGGCGTAGGCCTCGGGGAGCACGGACTCCATCTCGGCCAGCGGCTTCGGGGTGCGGATGCCGGCCACCACGTCCTCGCCCTGGGCGTTGAGGAGGAACTCGCCGTAGAGCTCCTTGGCGCCGGTGGAGGGGTTGCGGGTGAAGCAGACGCCGGTGGCGGAGGTCTCGCCGCGGTTGCCGAAGACCATCTGCATGACGTTCACGGCGGTGCCGAGGTCGTCCGGGATGCCCTGCGACTTGCGGTAGATGCCGGCGCGGGGGGTGTCCCAGGAGGCGAAGACGGCGTTGACCGCGCGCTTCAGCTGCTCCTTGGGGTCGGTGGGGAACTCCTCGCCCATGTGCTCGCGGGAGACCTGCTTGAAGGTCTCGACCAGGCCCTTGAGGTCCTCGGCGGTCAGGTCGGGGTCGTTCTCGACGCCGCGCTCGGCCTTGAGGGCAGTCAGGGCGTCCTCGTACGCGTGGTGCGGCACGCCCTCGACGACGTCGCCGTACATCTGGATGAAGCGCCGGTAGGTGTCCCAGGCGAAGCGCTCACCGAACTCGGCGGCCAGGGAGCCGACCGTCTCGTCGCTGATGCCCAGGTTGAGGATCGTGTCCATCATGCCCGGCATCGAGATGACGGCACCGGAGCGGACCGACACCAGCAGCGGCTTCTCGGCGTCGCCCAGGCGGCGGTCGACGCGCTCCTCGAAGCGCGCGAGGGCGTCGGTGACCTGGCCCCACAGGTCGGCCGGCCACTCGCCGCCGTTGTTCATGGTGTCGACGCAGGCCTCGGTCGTGACCGTGAAGCCGTCCGGCACGGGGACTCCGAGCTTGATCATCTCCGAGAGGTTCGCTCCCTTGCCCCCCAGCAGGGGCTTCATCGAGAGGTCGCCCTCGGAGAGGTCATAGATGTACTTGGTCGTGCCGCTGGTCATGCGGTCCTCCGTGTCACGTCGTTGTGGCGAGGTCGATCCCCGGGCGGCCAGGAGGCCGTGACGCGGGTCACCCGCCCAGCGTAACCCGGCGTTGCTCGATGATCTCAATGACCCTGCCCGCCGACTCCTCGAGGGCCAGCTGGGTGGTGTTGATGGAGGGGCAGCCGACCCGGCGGAAGATTGCCTCGGCGTGGTCGAGCTCCTCGTAGATCTTCAGCACGTCGGCGTAGCCGTCCTTGCCCTGTTGCCCGCCCAGGGTCTTCACCCGGCGCTCCCGGATGTCCGCCAGGCGCGTCGGGTCGATCGTGAGACCCACCACCTTCCACCGCGGCACGTCGAAGAGGCGCTCGGGCGGCTCGATGCCGTTGACCAGCGGGATGTTGGCCGTCTTGTAGCCCAGGTAGCCCAGGTACATGGACAGCGGCGTCTTGCCGGAGCGGGAGACGCCGATGAGCACGATGTCCGCCAGGTCCAGGCGCTGGTCGGGGTTGCCGTCGTCGTTGGCCACGGCGTACTCCATCGCGGCGATGCGGGTGAAGTAGTCGGCGCCGATCCCGACGGGGCGGACCACGTGCTCGGCCTCCCGCTGGCTGACCCGCTCGACCGCCTTGAGCGCCGGCCCCAGCAGGTCGACGTGCTCGAGACGGGCCCGCCGGGCCAGCTCGTGGACGAGGGCGTGCAGCTCGTCGTCCACGATGGTCGAGAAGACCACCACCGGGCGGGGCGCCTCCTCGATGCGCCCCAGCACCGAGCGGAGGGTCTCCTCGGTGCCGATCCGCGGGTGGCGGACGATGTGCACGTCGCTGTGGGGGAACTGGGCGGCGGTGGCGCGGGCCACGCGGGCGGCCGTGTCGCCGGTGGAGTCGGCGACCACGTGGAGCTCGATGCGGGAGGAGGTCATGGGATTCACACTAGGCCCCGGGTCGTCGTGCTCCGTGCGGGAGAATGGCGGTGTGAGCATGTGCAGCGCCCCGTCCCCCGACCGCGACCACCCGCTGGCCGGTCCGGTGCCGATCGTCGCCGTCGTGGGCCAGACGGCCACCGGGAAGTCGGATCTCGGGCTGGCGCTGGCCGAGCGGCTCGGCGGGGAGGTGGTGAACGCCGACGCCTCCCAGCTCTACCGGGGGATGGACATCGGCACCGCCAAGCTGTCGGTGGCTGAGCGGCGGGGGATCCCGCACCACCAGCTGGACGTCCTGGAGGTCACGCAGGAGGCCACGGTGGCGCGCTTCCAGGAGGAGGGGAGGCGGGACATCGCCGGCATCCGGGAACGTGGGAACGTGCCGGTGGTGGCCGGGGGGACCGGCCTCTACGTGCGGGCGCTGCTGGATCGGCTGGAGATCCCGCCGACCGACCCTGCGGTGCGCGCGGTCTTCGAGCAGCGGCTGGAGGCCGAGGGTGTGGAGCGGCTGTACGGGGAGCTGCAGCGGCTCGACCCGCGGGCGGCCGAGGGGATCGAGCCGCGCAACGGCCGGCGGATCGTGCGGGCGCTGGAGGTCATCGAGCTCACCGGGCGGCCCTTCTCCTCGACGATGCCGACCCGCGAGTTCCTCGTGCCCAGCGTGCTGATCGGGCTCCGGGCGGACGACGAGGTGCTGCACCCCCGCATCGACGCGCGGGTGGAGCGGATGTGGGCCGCCGGCCTGCTCGAGGAGGTGCGGGCGCTGGACGCGGTGGGGCTGCGGGCCGGGCCGGGACGCACGGCACGGCGGGCGATCGGCTACTCCCAGGCCCTCGCGCAGCTCGACGGGGAGATGACGCAGGCCGAGGCGATCGCCGACACCCAGCAGGCCACCCGGCGGCTGGCCCGGCGGCAGCGCGCCTGGTACCGGCCCGACCCGCGGATCGTGTGGCTGGAGCACGACGCGGAGGGCCTGGTGGAGCAGGCGCTCGCGGCCGTGGCGGACGGCTGAGGCCGGGGCCACGGAAAATCAGTGGTGCCCGGCAGCGCGAGCCTGCTGGGATGTTCCCATGACGCAGACCTTCACCCTCGCCGTCCTGGACGTCTCGTCCGCCGACGCCCCGCCCTCGCACCTCACCGAGCAGCTCATCGAGCAGGACGCCGCGCTGGGCCGCGAGCTCCTCGGCCACGACGACTTCACCGGCAACGACGCCGAGGGTGTGCTGCGTGCGCTCCAGCCCGGGCCCTCTCGGCGCCACTGGATGGTCGTGGCCCTGGACCGCCTCCCCGCCGGCGACCTTCCGGCCGACGAGTCCTCCGGCCTGCCTCTCGTGCCGGGTCGGGGTGACGTGGATCCGGGCGTCCGCCTGCTCGGGTCGGTGCACTGCGGTGCGCCGCTGCAGGAGGACACCGAGCGACTGGACCTCGACCTCGGGGTGCTGCCCGAGGCACGGCGGCAGGGGGTCGGGGCGGCCCTGCACCGTGCCGCCGAGGACATCGCCCATCGCCACGGGCGCACCCTGCTGGGTTCCTACTCCGCGCAGATCCCGACGCCCGACCTGCCCGGCGAGCACGCCCTCGAGGCGCCGACCGGGTACGGGGTGCTCGACCGCCGGGGCGCCTCGGTGGCCTTCCCGCTGACCCAGGGCTATCGACTCGTGCAGACCGAGACGCACTCGCAGCTCGTGCCGGCCGAGGGGCTGGTCCGCTGCGGAGAGCTCCAGCGTGAGATCGAGCCCTTCGTGCAGGACTACGAGGTGGTCACCTGGGCCGGCACCACCCCGCCGGAGCACGTGGAGGGCATGTGCGAGCTGTACCGCCGCATGAGCACCGACCTCCCGCACGGAGACACCGAGCGGGACGAGGCCGTCTGGACACCGGAGCGTGTGGCGGAGAACGACCAGCGACGCGAGGAGACGGGCATGCGCACGATCTTCGCGATGGCCCGGCACCGGGAGACGGGGCAGGCCGTGGCCTACACCTACCTGGCCACCCCGCGGCGGCGCCCGCAGGCGGCCTACCAGGAGGACACCCTTGTGGCCGCCGAGCACCGCGGTCACCGGCTCGGGATGCTCGTGAAGCTCGCGGCACTGCGACGGCTCGGGGAGGAGTGGCCGCAGGTGGAGCGGATCCACACGTGGAACGCCGGCGAGAACGTCCACATGCTGGCGATCAACGAGGCGCTGGGCTATCGCCCGGTGAGCATCGAGGGCATCTGGGAGAAGCAGCTGGCCTGAAGGGTGGTGGACGGGTCGCCCGGGGGCAGGGTGGTGGCTCAGTCCTGCCGGGTGACCTCGAGCACCCAGGACTGCTTGTGCCGACCGACGCGCTCCGCAGTGAAGCCCCCGGACTTCAGTTCGTACGGTGAAGGCTTCTCGCTGAACTCTCGGTTCAGCCAGGTGAGGAGGCTCGGTGCGCCGAGCTGCTTGCCGACCACCAGCCACGCGCTCGCCCCGGGGGCCAAGCGCGGGATCCACTGCCGCAGGATGCCGTGCAGGGCCTCCTTGCCGACGCGGATCGGCGGGTTGGACCAGATGCCGTCGAAGGTCACCTCGGCGGGCACCTCGTCCGGGGTGGCCACGGTGATGCCGGGTGCGCCGGGGGAGGCGGCCAGGAGGTCGGCGGCGTGGGCGTTCTCCCGGGCCAGCTCGGCGGCCCGCTGGTTCACCTCGACCGCCCAGACCGCCGCGCCGGGGGCCTGCAGGGCCAGGGCGAGCGCGATCGGGCCCCACCCGCAACCGATGTCGAGCAGCGTGACCGGCGCGCCACCCTCGGCGCCGTCCGTCTCCGCGGCCCGGGCCACGAGCCCCTCCGGCACCGGGCAGTGCTCGACCAGGAAGGCCGTGGCGTGGTCCACGTGGTCGGGGGAGAAGATCCCCCCGGCGGTCACCACCTGGAGCTCTCTCCCGGCCAGGCGCACGGTGAGCGTGCGCCGCTGCTCGGGGGTGGCCGGCTCGGCGCTGAAGTAGTGCTCGGGGGAGGAGTTCACACCGAAAGGTTACGCAGCGGACAGGTGCCGGACACGGGCGCGTCACCCGGGCCCGGCAGCATGCCGACCATGCACATCACCGACGCCCCCCGCCCCTCTCGCCGCACCCTGCTGGCCGGATCCGCCGGCCTCGTGACCGCCGGTGCCCTCGGCCAGGCCACCGCTCCGCGCGCTGCCGGCCTGGTCACCGACCGCCCCGCCCTCACCTCCGGCCTCCAGCTCGGTGACGTCTCGGCCACCGACGGCATCGTCTGGTCGCGCGCCGACCGGCCGGGCCGCATGATCGTCCGCATCGCCACGGAGGGCGCGAAGCCCACCGTTCTGCAGGGGCCCTGGACCGACCCGACCCGCGACTGCACGGCCAAGCTGCAGCTCTCCGGCCTCACCCCCGGCGCCCACCACGAGGTGACCGTCTCCTTCGCCGACGACGAGGGTCGCGAGGGTGAGAGCGTCACGGGTTCCTTCCGCACCGCCGACGAGGCCTCCGGCGCCACCACCTTCGTGTGGACCGGGGACACCGCGGGCCAGGGCTGGGGCATCAACCCCGAGCTGGGCGGGATGCGCTCCTACGCGGCGATGGCCGCGACCGACCCCGACTTCTTCATCCACTCCGGTGACACGATCTACGCCGACGGCCCGATGGAGGAGACCGTCATCGAGCCCGACGGTCACGTGTGGCGCAACCTGCTCATCGACGAGGTGACGCACGTGGCGCAGGAGCTCGGCGACTTCCGGGGCCGCCACCGCTACAACCTCATGGACGAGAACATCCGGGCCATGTACGCCCACGTGCCGGTGCTGGCCCAGTGGGACGACCACGAGACCACCAACAACTGGTACCCCGGCGAGATCCTCGACGACCCGCTGTACGACCGCGAGAACCGGGTGGACGTGCTGGCTGCCCAGGCGCGCCGGGCCTTCTTCGAGTACCAGCCGCTGGCCGACGGCAAGGGCCGCCGCCCGTGGACCCCGGAGGGCGGCGGCCGCATCCATCGCAAGGTGGCCCGCGGCCGTCACCTCGACGTGTTCTGCCTGGACATGCGCACCCACAAGAGCGAGAACACCGCCAACACCGAGGACCGCCTCACCCCGATCCTGGGTGCCGAGCAGCGCCACTGGCTGATCCGCGAGCTCAAGCGCTCGCAGGCCACCTGGAAGGTCATCGCCGCCGACCTGCCGATCGGCCTGGTCGTGCCCGACGGCGACCTCGCCCAGGAGGGTGTCGGCAACGCCGACGCCGGGAAGCCGCTGGGCCGGGAGCAGGAGATCGCCTGGGTGCTCAAGGCGATCAAGGACGCCGGCATCCAGAACGTCGTGTGGCTGACCGCGGACGTGCACTACTGCGCAGCCCACCACTACTCGCCGGAGCGGGCCGCCTTCACCGAGTTCGACCCCTTCTGGGAGTTCGTGGCCGGGCCGATCAACGCCGGCACCTTCGGCCCCAACGACCTGGACGGCACCTTCGGGCCGCACCTGGACTTCGTGAAGCACGCCGGGGAGCCCAACGAGTCGCCGCGCGTGGGCAACCAGTTCTTCGGCCACGTCGCCATCGACGAGGCCGGTTCCTTCACCGTCTCCCTGCGCGACGCCGAGGGGGCGGTCCTCTACACGCGCACCCTGCAGCCCGCGGAGGGGTCCGAGGGCCCGATCGTCGACACCGGCCGGACCGGCGGGTCGGCCCTCGCCTCGGCCCAGCAGCAGGTGATGGGCAGCATCGTCCGCTGAGCGGGACCGTCGGGCGGCCGCCGCCCCGAGGCGCCGGCCACAACTCAACCCGGGGACTGACGCGCGCCCGGCGGCCCGTGCCTACCCTCGGGGCATGTTCGGAAGCGACGATCCCGGAGCGCCACGCTGGTCCAGCCGGACCAGCGTGGCACTCGCCGTCCTCGCCCTGGGAGGGCTGACCTCCTGCGGGGGTGGCAGCGGGTCGGCGCAGTCCACGCCCCCGTCGAAGGAGTCGCCGCAGTCGCCCGGGGACGAGGGGGCGGCGGGGACCTCCCCGGACGGTTCCGAGGGCCCCGGCCAGGGTGAGCCCTCCGCGTCCGAGGTGGACCCGCCCGACGCGCCGGGGGAGGGATCCCCCGGTGGGGGTCAGCCCGAGGAGAGCCCGTCGTCGCGCCCCACCACCGGCCTGCCCCACCCGGAGGGTGACCCGCAGCCGCACCCCGCACCCGGGGAAGGGGGTGCCCACTACCGGGGGGACTACCTGCACCCGGAGAGCATCACCCCGCACGAGGTCACCGTCGTCACCCCGTGGACCATCGTGAACCGTGTCAACGCCCTGCCCGCCGACTACGAGCCGGAGCTCGTGGAGGTGGCGGGATCGGCCCTGGAGAAGCAGCCGACCATGCGACTGGCCCCGGAGGCTGCCCGGGCCTGGGAGGCGCTGCGGGCGGCCGCTGCCGCCGACGGCGTCGAGCTGCGCCTCAACGCCGCCTACCGCTCCTACGACGAGCAGCAGAGGACCTGGAAGGAGTACGAGGCGAAGGACCCCGACCACGTCTTCGTCTACACCGCTGCTCCCGGGCGCAGCGAGCACCAGACCGGCCTGGCGGTCGACATCGCCGACATGCCGAAGTTCCCGAATCCGGTCACCGACAACGCGCGCGGCCGCTGGCTCACCCAGCACGCCGCCGAGCACGGCTGGATCCTGCGCTACCCGAAGGACCGGCAGGCCGAGACGGGATACCGCTACGAGGCCTGGCACTGGCGGTACGTGGGCCCGCAGCTGGCGCGGCAGCTGGCCGAGGAGGACCAGACCATGGAGCAGTGGGCCGGGCTGGTGGAGTGAGCCGGGTCCCGCCGATCCGGGCCGCCCCCGGCCGGTGGGGCACAAATCAGTGGCGTCCTGCGTTGACGCGGTGAGACCCTCTGGGTTCCGACGCCTCGAAGGAGACCATGACCCACACCCCCCAGAACCCGCCCCAGGAGCTCGGCCGTGCCGCGGCCCTCGCCGAGGAGAGCGAGCTGCGGCCCGGCGCCGAGCAGTGGCAGGAGTTCGACGGCGAACAGCTCGACCGCGAGGAGCGCCGCGCACTCCGCCGCGTCGACTCCCTCTCCACCGAGCTGGAGGACATCACCGAGGTCGAGTACCGCCGGGTCCGCCTCGAGCGAGTCGTCCTGGCCCACGTGCAGACCGAGGGCACCACGGAGGAGGCCGAGAACTCCCTGGCCGAGCTCGCCGCCCTGGCCGAGACCGCGGGCTCGACGGTGCTCACCGGGGTGATCCAGCGTCGGCAGAAGCCCGACCCCGCCACCTGGCTGGGCCGGGGCAAGGCCGAGGAGCTGCGGGACATCGTGGCCGCCGAGGGGGCCGACACGGTCATCGCCGACTCCGAGCTCGCGCCCTCCCAGCGCCGGGCCCTGGAGGACGTCATCAAGGTGAAGGTCGTGGACCGCACCGCGCTGATCCTGGACATCTTCGCCCAGCACGCCAAGAGCCGCGAGGGTCGCGCCCAGGTGGAGCTGGCCCAGCTGCAGTACCTGCTGCCGCGCCTGCGTGGCTGGGGTGAGTCGATGTCCCGCCAGGCCGGTGGACGGGTCGCCGGCGGTGAGGGCATCGGCTCCCGGGGCCCGGGTGAGACGAAGATCGAGCTCGACCGCCGCCGCATCAACCACCAGATGTCCGTCCTGCGCAAGCAGATCGCCCAGATGAAGACGGTGCGGGACACCAAGCGCTCCTCGCGGCGCTCGCACCACGTGCCCTCGGTGGTCATCGCCGGGTACACGAACGCGGGGAAGTCCTCGATCCTCAACCGGCTCACCCGGGCCGGGGTGCTCGTGGAGAACCAGCTCTTCGCCACCCTGGACCCGACCGTCCGCCGCGCCGAGACCGCCGACGGGCGCGCCTACACGCTGGCCGACACGGTCGGCTTCGTGCGCTCGCTGCCCCACCAGCTCGTGGAGGCCTTCCGCTCCACGCTGGAGGAGGTGGCCGAGGCCGACGTCGTCCTCCACGTGGTGGACGGATCCCACCCCGACCCCGAGGGGCAGATCTCCGCGGTGCGCGAGGTGCTCACCGAGGTGCTCGACGAGCAGGGCGCCAGCGGGATGAACGAGATCATCGTCATCAACAAGGCCGATGCCGCCGACCCCGAGGTGGTGGCCCGCCTGCTGCGCGCGGAGAAGCGGTCGATCGCCGTCTCCGCCCGGACCGGTCAGGGCATCACCGAGCTCCGCGAGCTGGTGGAGTCCGAGCTTCCGCGCCCCGACATCGAGGTGGACGTGGTGGTGCCCTACGAGCGCGGCGACCTGGTGGCCCGCATCCACTCCGAGGGCGAGGTGCTCGCGGAGCGCCACCTGCCCGAGGGCACGCACCTGGTGGCGCGCATCAACGCCGACCTCGCCGGGGCGCTGACCCCGGTGGTGCAGGCGCGCTGAGGCGTGGGCTGACCTTCCTGGCCCGCCGCCGTCAACACCCCCCTGGGTGGATGGACGGGGTCCCGCGGGACGAGCAGTGTGTCCTGCATGAGCAGGCGTGATGGGGCGGCGCCCCAGGGAGTCATGGAGGTGGTGAACACCCCTTTGGGTGACCCGATGAGAGCGCGGCCGGTTCTTGCCCTGCTCTGCACTGTTCTTCTCACCGGGACTGCCGGGTGCATCGCGCCCGACACGCCGACTCCGGTGGACCTGCCTCCCCAGTTGCGGGAGGCGGGCCCGAGCGGCTTGGTGCTGGTCCCGAAGGAACTCCCCGAGGAACTGTTCGTGTCCGCTGCCGGGGTGCTGCCGACCGAAGGTGAGGCCAGCACCTTCATCATGGACGTGAATCGGCGTCTCCAGGGCGTCTACACGGTGTGCGTCGCACAGGTGGTGGACCGGTATTCCTGCCCCATGGACCCTGAACTGGAGAACGTCCGGACCGGGACCGTTGGCGACGTGCGGTGGAGGGTCTCCAGCGGTTACACCGATGTCGCGTGGGAGCCGGAGATGACCCCCGACTGGGAGACACTCGACTGGGTGGCTCAGAACGAGGACCGCCCTGGGCGTGGATGACCCCGGGGGTCAGACGAACTGGGCGCGCCTAGCGGCGCGGCGCAGCACCGTCAGAACGGCCGGGCCCACCAGCACGATGAACACCGTGTTCGTGATCGCCCGGCCGGTGTTCCACCCCATCGCGGTGGCCAGGTTGAACACCCAGAAGCGCTGCAGGTTCTCCCAGGCGCTCAGGTCGGGGGAGTAGGACGCGTCGGTTCCCGTGCCCAGGTTGAAGGGCCAGAAGGACAGGTCCATCAACATGCCGAACATGAACGCCGACACGATGCCGTAGAGCGCCAGCAGCCCGATCTCCAGCCAGCCACGGCAGCGCGGCAGCAAGCCCGCCCCCAGCCCGACGAAGCCGGAGCTGATCATCTGGAAGGGCAGCCACGGCCCCACTCCGGCGGTCAGCAGCGCCGAGGCGAACAGCGTGGTGTTGCCCAGAATGAAGCCGAACCCCGGCCCGAACACGCGCCCGCCCAGCACCAGCAGGAAGAAGACCGTCTCGATGCCGGCCGTCCCGGCACCCAGGGGGCGCAGCACCGCACCCACCGCGGACAGCACCCCCAACATCGCCAACGCCTTGACGTCCATGCCCTCACCGGTCAGCTCGCTCAGGGCCAGTCCGATGACCACCGGCAGGATCAGCGCGAACACCAGCGGCGCCTGGGTGGACCCCGCCAGGGACGAGTCGGGCGTGACCAGCAGCGGCCAGGTGAAGGCGAGCAGGCCGACCACGGCAACGAAAGCCAACATCACCGCGCCACGCAGGTCGATGTGGACCGCCCGGCTCTCGATGCGGCCGCGCACCTCCCGCACGGGCGAGCGGTCGCCCTCGACCGGCTGGACGCCTGAGGTGGACACAGGGCTGCTCATGCCGTCCCCTGTGCCGGGCGCAGCTGCTCGGTGGTCAACACGTGGTGCGGTGCGAACACCTTGGACACCTGGGGGGCGAAGGTGGGGGAGCTGGTCGCCACCTGGGCGGTGGGCCCGTCGGCCACCAGGTCGCCGTCGGCCATCAACAGCATCCGGGTGGTGGCCCCGGCGGCGAACTCGACGTCGTGGGTGGCCACCACCACGGTGGCGCCGTCGGCGGCCAGGGTGTTCAGCATCGTGCCCAGGTGGTCCTTGGCGGCATAGTCCAGGCCGCGCGTCGGCTCGTCCAGGAGCACCACGTCCGGGGCCGCGGTGAGCTGGATGGCCAGAACCAGGGCCAGCCGCTGCCCCTCGGACAGGTCCCGGGGGTGGGCGTCGCCCGGCAGGGGGACTCCCAGCCGCTCCAGCACCTGCCACCCGCTGCCCGGCGCAGCCCCGGACTCCTGGTCGGCCTGGGCGAGCTCGGCGTCCACCGACTCCAACCACAGCAGCGAGCTGGCCTCCTGCGGCACCAGGGTGACGTGCCGTCGGGCTTCGGCGGGGGACAGGTCACTCGGGTCGGAGCCGTCGCCAGTGCGCACCCGGCCCGCGGTCCGCTTGCCGGTGCCCTGCAGCGCCCACAGCAGCGAGGACTTGCCGGACCCGTTGCGCCCCATCAGCGCCACCACCTCGCCGGCGGCGAGGTCGAGGTCCACGTCGGCCACGGCCAGCAGGTCCCCGTGCTCCACCCGGATGCCGCGGGCCGCCAGGGCTAACCGGATGCCCGGGGCCGTGCGGCGTCCCAAAGCCTGCGTGCGTCGTGAAGGCCGGGTCGGGGGCTCGGCCTCGAGGGCGCGAGACGATGACGCCACATCGGTCGCCCTCGCACCTGCCGGGGCGACGGATCCGTCGAGTGGGCCCCGGTCCGTCGGGGCGAGCAGCCGCTCCGGCCCTCCCTCATCAGCGATGCGGCGTCGTGCCTCCCGCACCGACAGGGGCACCGATCCCCATCCCACCGCGCGGGCCAACCGTGACAGGGGCGGGTGGATCTCGGCGCGGGCCAGGACGTCCCGTGGGTCCCCGGAGACGACCGAACCGTCACCGGGCACCCAGATCATCTGGTCGGCGGCGTGCATGACCCGCTCCAGGCGGTGCTCGGCCAGCACCACGGTCAAGCCCACCTCGTGCACCAGGGTGGTGACCGCCGAGAGCACGTCCTGCGCACTCGTGGGGTCAAGGGCGCTGGTCGGCTCGTCGAGCACCAGGACCCGCGGCTGGGCGGCGAGCACCGAGGCGATGGCGACCCGCTGCTGCTGGCCGCCGGAGAGCTCGGCCAGCACCCGGCGCCGCAGGTCGGCGATGCCCATCACGTCCAGGGTCTCCTCCACCCGTTTGCGCATCGCCTCGGCACCGATGCCGAGCTGCTCCATGCCGTAGGCGACCTCGTCCTCGACCGTGTCGGTGACGAAGCCGGCCAGCGGGTCCTGGCCGACGTAACCGACGAGGTCGGCCATGTCCCGCGGCGCGTGGGTGCGGGTGGAGCGGCCGTGCACGCGCACGTCGCCGGCGAGGGTGCCCCCGCTGAAGTGGGGCGTCAGGCCGTTGAGGAGACCCAGCAGGGTCGACTTACCCGCCCCCGTACGGCCGGCCACCAGCGCCAGGTCGCCCTCGTGGACGGTCAGGTCGATGCCGTCGAGCACCGGCCGGGGGGAGTCGGCGTGGCGGAAGCTCACACCGGAGAGCACGATGGCGTCGGTCACGAGGACTCCTGGGTGGTGGGGGCGTGGGGTGCGGCGTCCTGCTCGCGCGACTGCCGTCGCACCGAGGCCGGGGGGCGGGGTGCCAGCAGGACGGGCAGGACCACCAGCGTCGGCACGATCATCATCAGCGGGTGCAGCTGGGGGAAGGCGAGCGGCTCCACCGGGGGGATCAGCCAGGCCTGGCGCAGCGGGGTGTCCAGACCCACCGCCTCGAACGACCCGCTGAGCCACATCATGACGGCCAGTGCGGCCAACGCGGCGGCACACACAAGGGTCTCCGGAGCCCGCCAGGGGTCCGGCCGGTAGCGCGTGGTGCGGATGCGGCGACCGGACCACCAGAACGCCACCACCGCCAGGGCGATGCCGAGCGGCAGTGCCAGCTGCCCCGTCCACAGCGGGAGGTAGGGCACCGTCATCAGTCCGCCAGGGCTGCCGAGCACCATGAACACGCCGTAGGCGATGAGGCTGGCCGCGGCCAGCACCAGCACGGTCACCAGCCACCGCCCCCGTCCGGTGCGAGTTCGACCGAAGCCGCGGGACTCCATGCCGGCGGCCAGGGCCATGGACTGCTCGACGGCGTTCTCCAGCACCGGGATCAGGACCGCCCGCACCGCCCGCAACCCCTTCGCGCCGCCCCCGCGCAGCCGTCGGGCCCGCCGGGCCTGCACGGCGGAGACCACCAGCTGGGGGGCGACGGTCAGGGCGATCACCACGGCCACGGACACCTCGTACAGCGCGCTGGGCACCGAGCGCAGCGCGCGCCGCGGGTTTGCCAGCGCGTTCGCGGCGCCCACGCACAACAGCATCGTGCCCAGGCGCAGGGCGTCGTAGACGGTGATGATCAAGAACTCGGTGCGGACCGGTCCCCCCAGGCGGATGCCAGCTGCCCACTCGGGCAGCGGGATCTCCGGCAGCGTGAACAGCACCCCGCCGGGCCGGTCGGCGCCGACGACGATCTGGAAGAACACGCGGATGACGATGATCGCGGCGGCCAGGTAGAGGTAGGCGGCGATGCTGCGTGCCCACACGTCATCGGACCGCTTCACCAAGGTGACCACCACGACGGCGGCGGCAACCAGGAGCACCAGAAGGGGGTTGGTGGTCAAAGAGACCGCGGCGGCGGTGCCCAGGGCCCACACCCACCAGGCCCACGGGTGCAGCCGGCGGCCGACGGTGCGGGCTGAGGAGTCCCCGGCCGGCGAGTGCTCGCGCCCTGTGGCGTCCCCGTCGTGTCGCTCGCGCTCTCGCTGACCACCGGCTGCGGTGCGGCCGGGCAGCGAGGGGCGTGCTTGGTAGCTGGCGCTCACCTCCGGCCCAAACGCAGCCACGCACCGACGCCAGCGGCGACGGCGGCCAACAGACCTCCGGTCAGCAGCAGGCTGCCGTATCCGGAGCCGGGCGCCTCACCGGACGGCCCGGCGGCGTTCTCGTTGCGCGTGGGCTCGCCGACGGGGGCGGCGGGGTCGCTCGCGGCGGCCTCACTGGTGGGGACGGGCTGGCTGCTGCTGGAGGGGCTCTGCGATGAGTTCGCGGCAGCATCCGCCTCGGACTCACCGGCGGCGGACTGGGGCGGCGTCGCCGCGGACGTCGATGAGGAACTGCGCTCCTGTCCGGTGGGGTTCTGGCTCGAGCGGTCGGCCTCAGGGGTCCCTGCCTGCGCCGGCCCGGTGGGGCCGGAGTCCGCTGTGCCCGGTGCGGTGGGTTGGGGGGAAGACCGAACCGACGTGTCGTCGGTGGCCTCTCCGGAGGAGCGTGGGGCGGAGCCACCGGTCGACCTGCTGCTGGTGGAGCCTTCGGTGGAGGGCTTCGGCGGAGCGTCCGTGCCAGCGGGGCGGGAGGTCGCCTCCTCGGATGGCTTCGGTGCGGAGGTCTTCGGTGCACTGGTCGGGCGGGGGGCAGTTGACCGCGGCGCGTCCGTGCGGGTGGGCTGGGGTGACTTCGTGGTCGGCCGCGATGTCGTGGGGTCCGGCCGGGACGACGTCGGCGGTGAGGTGGGGGCCGGTGCCGTGGTGGTGGGAGAGGGCGTGAACGTCTCCCCGGGGTGGTTGGGGTCACCGTCGGAGTAGTCCCCGCCGTCCCAGCTGCCGTCGTTGACGCCGGAGTCGCCCGAAGGCACCACGCCACGAGGCATGTTCTCCGGCGGCGCCGGGGCGGGCTGCGGTCCGCTCTGCCCGGCGTACAGCGGCACGATGCCGTTGTTCGGGGTCGTGTGGCCGACGCCGAAGCGCCACCCCTCGAAGTCGTCGATGTCGGGGTCGTAGGTGATGGCGCCCCAGTCGGAGTAGTACCAGCTGTCGCCCGGGTGCTGGGCCTGCCAGTAGGACCAGTAGGGCATCGGCAGCTGGGGGCACTCCTGCGGGTACATGATGTCCCCGTAGCCGATCTGGCAGATCAGGCCGGAGTAGTTGTGCACGATGGTGAAGCCGGCCCCCTCGAGGGCCTCCTCGCCGTTGGCGGGGTCGCCCGGCGAGCAGCGCATGACGTTGTTGTTGGGGTCCTGCACGATGACGGTGACCCCCTCGCCCTTGGCGCAGGCGCCCGGCTTTCCGGCGGCGTGGGCCGGTTGCGACCAGGTGGGGCCCGCCACCGTGGCGCTTGAGACCAGGACGGCCGCGGTGAGAACCCTCCCCAGGGTGCCGGTCAGGCGGGGGGAGTTGTGTGGGGCGCGGTCGGCAGGAGTGGTCATGCGGGTCTCCGGGAGGGGGAAGGAGGGGCCCCGCCGCGTCGGGGGGACGCGGCGGGGCAGGGGGGATCAGCGGCGGCGCAGGCGCGTCGCGGCGACAGTTCCTCCGGCCAGTGCGAGCAGGCCGGCAAGGGTGGCGATGGCGAGTTCGCCGTTGCCACCGGTGGTCACGCCGGTGTCCACGACGGGGCCGGTCGGGGCGGTCTCACTCGGCTCCGGGGTCGTCGGCTCGGGGCTGGTGGGCTCCGGGGTCGTCGGCTCGGGGCTGGTGGGCTCCGGGGTCGTCGGCTCGGGGCTGGTGGGCTCCGGGGTCGTCGGCTCGGGGCTGGGCTCCACGTGGTACGGCGGAACCGTGCCGTTGTTCGGCTGTTCCTTGCCGGTGCCCCACCGCCACCCCTCCACGGAGTTCAGCGCCGGGTCTCGGTTCAGCACGCCCCACTGGGAGTACTCCCACGGCGCGTTCGGCGACGTGGTGTGGAAGTAGGCCCAGTAGATGTAGCCGCCCTCGGGGGGGAACTCCACGCACTGGGAGTCGTCGTCCAACGCACCGGCGGGGAACCACTGGCCCTCGTAGCCGATGCGGCAGATGAAGCCCTCCTCGCGGTAGTCGATCTCGAACCCGGCGTTCTCCAGTGCCTCGGCCCCGTTGTCCGCGTCGCCCAGGCCACAGCGGATGATGTTCCGGGTGGGGTCCTGCACCACGACGGTGATGCCCTCACCGTCCTTGCAGGCTCGGTCGAGACCCGGGGCGGCGGATGCGGCGGACAGGCCGGAGGCCGCCAGGCCCACGGTGACCAGGGACGCGGCACTCAGGGAGCCGATGACGCTCTTGACGTGTGCCACGGCGATCACTTCCCCTCGCGACGCAGGCGGGCAGCCGCGACGGCGCCCCCAGCAAGGACCATGAGACCACCCATGGCTGCGGCGGCCAGCTGGCCGTCACCTTCCTTGGCCCCGACACCGGTGTCGGCGACCGGCCCGCTCGGCTCGGGGCTGGTGGGCTCCGGGGTGGTCGGCTCGGGGCTGGTGGGCTCCGGGGTGGTCGGCTCGGGGCTGGTGGGCTCCGGGGTGGTCGGCTCGGGAGTGGTGGGCTCCGGGGTGGTCGGCTCGGGAGTGGTGGGCTCCGGGGTCGGCTCAGCCTCACACCCCAGATCAGCGTTGGTGTACCCGGCGCCGGCGATGGCCTGCATCCCCTGGATCGTGGCCATCACGTTGGAGGTGTCACCGTCGAGCGAGGCGGGGAAACCGCCATCCGACAGCTGCTGGGTCTTCATCCAGGCCTGCGCCTTGGAGACGTCCCGGCCGTCGATCTCCAGGGCGTGCACCACCAGACCGGTCGAGTTCACCGGCGAGTAGTTCGGCCAGTACCCGGGGGCCTCCTGGTGGGCGCGCAGCGAGTCGAGCGCGCGCTCGGCGGCCTCGTCCTCACCCGCCACCTGGAGGGCCATGGCGCCCATGGCGCCACCGTCCACGTCGTAGACCTTGCCGCCGGAGATGAAGTCGTCGTACTCGAACCCACCGTCCTCGGCGGTCTGCCAGCTCTTGAGCTTCTCCACCAGCACCGGCGGGATCTCCTGCCCGGAACGCTCCAGGGCGATGATCACCAGCGAGTGGTTGAAGGCCGAGGCGAAGCCCGGCAGGGAGCCGTCGTCCTTCATGTCCTTGAGCATCATCTGGTCGTAGGCGCTGGTGTCCATGCAGGCGGCGTCCAGGCCGATGACGACCTTCGCCGCGGCGCCCGGCTGGACACTCGCGTACTCCTTGGCCGCCGGGTCGTCCTGGAGGTAGGCGCCCAACTTGCGGGCGACGTCATCGTGGTTGCCGGCTGCGGCCAAGGCGACCAGGGCGTCCACGGTGTCACCACCAGCGGGGAAGTGGTCGGCGCCGGCGAGCTGCTCGACGATCCAGTCGGCGGCGGCGTGTGCCTCGGACTGCTGCTTGGCCGTCAGGACCGGGTGGGCCAGGGCGGGACCGCCCGGGGCGGCCCCCGCGGAGACGGGGAGGGAGAGGGCGATGCTTGCTGCAAACCCGGCAGCAAGCAGGCGATGAGCTTGACGCATGAGAGAGCCTTTCGTGACGGTCCGTCTCGAAGAGCAGCATCGACCTGCGTCGGCTGGCCCTCCCGCAGACCTCGACGGGTGTGTGAGCCGAGGGCCAGTGGGCAGTCCGACTGCGGCGCATGCGCCTCACGGTTGCGGGTCAGTGCCGGACTCTCACCGGCTTTCCCCAGATGGACCTCGCTGGGCAGGCTACCACCGGGGGGAGGGGAGCGCTCGGGTCAGCGGCGGCGGCGCAGGACCGCCGTCACGACGGCCGCTGCGAGCAGGACGACACCGCCCACCAGGGCCCAGGTCACCCAAGGGGACTGGCCCTGGTCGGAGGCCTCTTCCGCCGCGCCGTCGGCGGCCTCGTCCGATGCGGGGGGTGTGGTCGGCGACTCCTCGGAACCGGCCGGGCTCGACCCGGCGGGGCTCGACTCGCTCGTGGCGTCGCTCGTGGCGTCGCCCGTGGCGTCCGGGGTGGGCACCTCCCCATCGGCCGGCGCCTTGTTGCCGTCGCCGTGACGCCACCCGATCGCCTCACCGACCGCCGGGTCGTGCTCTGCGGCGCCCACCTGGCTGGAGGTCCACTCGGAATCCCCTTCCTCCGCGGTCCAGTAGCTCCAGTAGGTGCCGTCGAAGTCGCCGCAGGTCCAGCCGTCCTCACCCTCGACCGGGTACCAGGTGCCCTCGTGCCCGATGGAGCAGACCATGCCGCTCGTGTCGTGCTCCAGCTCGAAGCCCGCGCCGGTCAGGGCCTCCTCGCCGGTGGCCGGGTCGCCCGTGGCACAGCCGTAGTGGGTGGCGTCGGGCATCTGGACCACCACGGTCACCCCGGAGTCACCGGCGCAGGCGGCGGACGGGTCGGTGTGGGCCGGCATCGCACCCGCCGCCGGGGCGGCCACTGCGGCGGGTGCGGCGGCCATGGTCAGGCCGGCGGAAATCAGCAGGGCGGTGCGCTTCATGGTGGGCCTCCTGGAGCAGGGGTGGGGGCGTGGGTGCGGTCGGTGCACCTGCGGGAAGGTCGCCAAGTGGCCGCACCCCATCGGCCGGAGGGTCGCCGGGATCACACTCCCGACGGCCGGTGGGCAGGCCTGAGTTTGGCAGACTTGCGCCGCGTGACACAGCAGCCACCGACTCCCGACCAGCCCGAGACCTCCACGGAGCACCAGCGCTTGGCCCAGGCGCCGACGCAGGATGACGCATGGCGGTTGTGGGGGCCCTACGCCGCCGCCCGCCAGTGGGGCACCGTCCGGGAGGACTACTCCGCCGACGGGGACGCGTGGACCTACTTCCCCTTCGACCACGCCCACCAGCGCGCCTACCGATGGGGTGAGGACGGCCTGGCGGCGATCAGCGACCGCTTCGGCTTCCTGAACCTCGGGCTGGGCCTGTGGAACGGGCAGGACGACCGCCTCAAGGAACGCCTGTTCGGGCTCTCCGGGCCGCAGGGGAACCACGGGGAGGACGTCAAGGAGTACTGGTGGGCGCAGGACGCCACCCCCACCCACTCCTGGAGCTCCTACCTGTACCGCTACCCGCAGGCCGCCTACCCCTATGCGGAGCTCGTGGAGCGCAACGCCGCGGCCGGCCTGGGGCAGGAGGAGGTCGAGCTGGCCGACCTGGGGGTCCTGGACGAGAACCGCTTCTTCGACGTCGACGTCCAGCACGCCAAGGCCTCCGAGAACGACCTGGTCGTGCGCATCACCGCCACGAACCACGGGCCGGAGGCCGCCCCCCTGCGGATCCTCCCGCAGCTGTGGTTCCGCAACACCTGGTCCTGGGGGCGGGACGACCGCCGCCCCGAGCTGTGGCTCGAGCCCGCCCACGAGGGTGACGAGCGGCCCGGGGCCACGGCCCGGGTGCGGGCCCGGCACGACTGGCTGGGCACCTACGAGGTGACGGCCGCCACCGGCGAGGGTGCAGCCCCCTCCGAGATCCTCTTCTGCGAGAACGAGACCGACGAGGTCGCCGTCTTCGGGTCCGACCGCCTCGGCAGCCCCCACGCCAAGAACGCGGTGGATCGCGCCGTGGTCCACGGCGAGCAGGGGGCCACGAACCCGGGGAACCGGGGCACCAAGTGCGCCTGGCACTTCCGCTTCGAGTCGGTGGAGCCCGGCGCCCAGGTGGTCGTCGAGCTGCGCATGACCGGGCTCGCCCCGGGCGCCGAGGCGCACCTCGGCGTGGCCGGCGCCCCGCTGCCCCACCCGGCGGGCGAGGGGCACGCCGTCTCCACCGAGGGCGTGCAGGAGGTCCTGGACGCCCGCCGCGGGGAGGCCGACGAGTTCTACTCGCGGGTCATCCCCGGGGAGGTGCCCCCGGAGCAGAACCACGTCGCCCGGCGGGCCTTCGCCCAGCTCATGTGGGCCAAGCAGCTCTACCGCTACTCCGTGCAGGAGTGGCTCGAGGGAGACCCGGTCTCCCCGCCGCCGCCGGGTGCCCGTCAGGACCACGCGACGGGGCGCAACACGGCCTGGCGCCATCTCGACCTGGCCGACGTCATCTCGATGCCCGACGAGTGGGAGTACCCCTGGTTCGCCACCTGGGACACGGCCTTCCACACCGTGGCGATGGCGCACGTCGACCCGGCCTTCGCCAAGCAGCAGCTCATCCTCATGCTGCGCGAGTGGGCCCAGCACCCCAACGGCCAGCTGCCCGCCTACGAGTGGGACTTCGGGGACACCAACCCGCCGGTGCACGCCTGGGCCTGCTGGCAGGTGTACCACCTGGACGGGGCCTGGGACCGGGGCTTCCTCATCCAGACCTTCACCAAGCTCATGATGAACTTCCAGTGGTGGGTCAACCGGAAGGACCCGGAGGGCTCGTTCCTCTTCACCGGAGGCTTCCTTGGGCTGGACAACATCGCCTTCTTCGACCGTTCCGACCTGCCGGCCGATGTCCGCCTGGAGCAGAGCGACGCCACGAGCTGGATGGCCTTCTTCTCGCTGACGATGCTGCGCACCGCGCTGGAGCTCAGCCGGCACGACGAGGCCTGGGACGGCGCCTGCACCACCTTCCTGGAGTACTTCCTGCGCATCGACCGGGCGATGGAGGCACCCGGCTCCCACGGCGTCACCCTGTGGGACGAGGAGGACGGCTTCTTCTACGACGCCCTGGTCTCGCCGGACGGCAGCACCGAGCAGCTCACGGTGCGCTCCACCGTGGGGCTGCTCCCGCTCATGGCCGTCGGCATCGTGCCCGAGTGGGTGTGGGGCGAGATCCGGGACTTCCACGACGAGGTGGAGTGGCTCATCGACCGCCGCCCCGAGCTCACCAAGGGCCTCTACCTGCTGGAGCGCGAGGACCAGCGTGCCGCGATGCTCACCCTCGTGGGGGAGGAGCGTCGCCGGCGCATGCTGGCCCGGATGCTCGACGAGGACGAGTTCCTCGCCCCGCACGGTCTGCGCTCCCTCTCCGCGGCGCACCGCGACGGTGTGAAGGCCACCCTCGGCGGGCGCGAGTACGAGCTGCACTACACCCCGGGCGTCTCGGACTCGCTGATGTTCGGCGGCAACTCGAACTGGCGCGGACCCATCTGGTTCCCGACCAACCTGCTGCTCATCGACGCCCTGGCCGTCACGGCCATCGCCCACCCGGAGGCGACGGTGGAGTTCCCGACCGGCTCCGGGAACGAGGTGCTGCTCAGTGACGTGGCCGTGGACCTCCGCGACCGGCTGATCTCCCTCTTCCTCCCCGGTGAGGACGGTCGCCGCCCCGGCACCCCGGTCCACCACCCCGGCGGGGAGCTGTGGGACGTGCACCCCACCTTCTCCGAGTACTTCGACGGTGACACCGGGGTCGGCCTGGGCGCCTCGCACCAGTGCGGGTGGACCGGGCTGGTGGCCCACCTCATCTGCACCGGGTGAGCGCGGGGGCTCCTGCAGCCGGCCCGGTCCGCCGCCCGTGTCGGTGGGCCGGGCCGGACGCCTAGAGTGCTCCCCATGACTGCCCAGCCCGATGCCGTGAGGTTGGGACGCTTCTCCCTCGACGACCTGCTCACCACCGCCGTCGGGGCGGTCGGAGGACAGCCCCGGGAGGGGCAGACCGCGATGGCCCGCGCTGTGGGGGAGGCGGTGAACGGGGAGGAGCACCTCCTCGTGCAGGCCGGGACAGGGACGGGCAAGTCGCTGGCCTACCTGGTGCCCGCCATCGCGCACGCGGTCTCCACCGGCCGGCCGGTGGTCGTGGCGACCGCCACCCTGGCCCTCCAGGCGCAGATCGTGGACCGTGACCTGCCGCGCATCGCCGAGGCGCTGCGGGAGAAGGTCGGACGGCCGGTCACCTACGCGCTCGTCAAGGGCCGGTCGAACTACCTCTGCCAGCACAAGCTGCTCGGGGGCTTCCCGGAGGAGGACGACGAGGGCGCCGTGGTGCCGATGGGGGCGGTGGACGCGGAGCGCTCGCGGCTCGGGAAGGAGGTCGTCCGGCTGCGGGAGTGGGCCGAGGTGACCGAGTCCGGGGACCGGGACGAGCTCGTCCCGGGCGTCTCGAACAAGGCCTGGCGGCAGGTCTCGGTGAGCGCCCGCGAGTGCCTGGGCGCCTCCCGCTGCCCCGCGGCCGGGGACTGCTTCGTGGAGCTCTCGCGGGCCGCGGCGGCGGATGTCGACATCATCGTGACCAACCACGCCTTCCTCGCCATCGACTCGATCGAGGGCCGGTCGATGCTGCCGGAGCACCACCTGCTCGTCATCGACGAGGCGCACGAGCTGGTGGACCGGGTGACCGGCGTGGCCACCGACGAGCTGACCCCCGCCACCGTGGCGGCGGCGGCCCGCAAGGCCGGCCGGTACACCGACACGGCGCGGATGGAGGAGGCCCAGGAGGCGCTGCTGCAGGCCCTGGACGCGCTGCCCGAGGGCTCGCTGAGCACCCTGCCGGACGTGCTCACCGACGCGCTGGTGGTGCTGCGTGACTCCTCCCGGGAGATCTCGCGGGACCTGAAGCCGGGCAAGGGGGAGCAGGTCGACGGCGCCCAGCAGACCGCGCAGGCGGCCGTCGACGAGGTGGGCGACGTGGCCGAGCGACTGCTCGAGGAGCGCGAGCTGGACGTGGTCTGGGTGGCCCCCGACCGCCGTGCCACGACCTACCGCAACGCCCTGCGCGTGGCCCCGATGAGCGTGGCCATGCTGCTGCGGGACAAGGTCTTCGGTGACCGGACGGTGGTGCTCACCTCGGCCACGCTGGAGCTCGGCGGATCCTTCGACGCGGTGGCCGGGACCCTCGGTCTCCTGGGGGCGGGTGCCCCCGAGTGGCGGGGTCTCGACGTCGGCAGCCCCTTCGACTACCCGCGCCAGGCGATGGCCTACGTGGCCCGTCACCTGCCGCCGCCCGGCCGGGACGGCACCGCCCCGGAGCAGCTCGACGAGATCGAGGCCCTCGTCCGCGCCGCCGGGGGACGCACGCTGGGTCTCTTCTCCTCGATGCGGGCGGCCACCACGGCCGCCGAGGAGATGCGGGGGCGCCTCGGGGAGGACTTCCCCGTGCTCTGCCAGGGCGAGGACCAGCTGCCCACCCTCGTCCGTCGCTTCGCCGCCGACCCCCGCACCTGCCTCTTCGGCACCCTGTCCCTGTGGCAGGGGGTGGACGTGCCCGGCTCGGCCTGCCAGCTGGTGCTCATCGACCGCATCCCCTTTCCCCGCCCGGACGACCCGCTGAGCTCGGCACGCTCGCAGGCCATCGCCCGCAACGGGGGCAACGGCTTCATGAGCGTGTCGGCCACCCACGCCGCCCTCCGGCTGGCCCAGGGTGCCGGGCGCCTGGTGCGGCGGGCCGACGACCGCGGCGTGGTGGCCCTCCTCGACCCGCGCATGGTGACCGCCCGGTACGCCGGCTTCCTGCAGCGCTCCCTGCCTCCCTTCTGGCCCACCCAGGACCGGGAGCTCGTCCTCGGTGCCCTGCAGCGGCTCGACGCCACCGCGCCGGAGCCGGTGCCCGTGGCCGAGGTGGCGGCGCGCTCGCTCGTCGGGTCCGGCCGGGCGGGGGCGCCGCCGGTGGCCCGGTCGGCCCGCAGCGCGGTGACCGGGGGCGAGCCGTGGACGCCGCAGGAGGACGAGGCCCTGCGGGCTGCCCTCGAGGCCGCCCGGGGCGAGGACGGAGCCGCTGCCATCGAGGTCGTGGCCCGGGCCGTGGACCGCGCGCCGGACGCGGTGGCGGCGCGCCTGGAGCAGCTGGAGCTGAGTCTGACGTGAAGGGTGTGCCGCAGCGGGTCCTCGTGAAGGGCCCCGAGGAGCTCCTGGCCGACCGGGCCGTGGAGGAGGTGGTGAGCGCCGCCCGGGCCGTGGAGCCCGAGGTGGAGACGGTGCGCCTCGACCCGGACGGGTACACCCCGGGGGCCGTGGCGATGGCCCTGAGCCCCAGCCTCTTCGGGGGCGGGACGGTCCTGGAGGTGCGGGGGCTGGAGGTGGCGCCGGACGCGCTGGCCGAGGAGCTGCTCACCGCGGTGGCCGACCCGGGGGAGGGCAACGTCCTGGTGGTCTGGCACCGCTCGGGGAACAAGCACAAGCGGGTGCTGGACGCCCTGGCCCGCGCGCACGCCCACACGGTGGAGGCGCCGGCGCTCAAGAGCGACCGGGACAAGGTGGCCTTCGTGCAGCGCGAGTTCCGGTCCGCCCGGCGGCGCATCGAGGACGAGGCGGTGCAGGTGCTCGTGGCCGCAGCCGGGGGCGATGCCCGGACGCTGGCGGCGGCCTGTGCGCAGCTGGTGGCGGACACCGAGGGCATGGTCACCGTGGAGGAGGTGAACCTCTACCACGGCGGCAAGGTGGAGACGACCGGGTTCAAGGTGGCGGAGGCCGCCTTCACCGGGCAGCGCGCCGAGGCCCTGCGGCTGGTGCGCCACGCGATGATCGGCGGGCTGGACCCGGTGCCCCTGGTGGCGGTGCTCGCCGGACAGGCCCGGCAGATCGGCCTCGTGGCCTCGGCGGGGCAGCGTGGCTCCGGCCAGGTGGCCAAGGAGCTGGGCATGGCCCCCTTCCAGGTGGACAAGGCCCGGCGGATGCTGCGGGGCTGGGACGCCGCCCGGCTCGGGACGGTCATCGAGCGTCTGGCGCAGACCGACCACGAGGTGAAGGGAGCGGCCCGGGACCCGCAGGGGGCGGTGGAGCGAGCGGTCGACGCCATCAGCCGCCTGCACTCCTGAGTGGTTCCCCGAGGCGACGATGTCACCGAATGGCCGGGCATGAGATAACCTGTCCAGCACTGCAGGCGCGCCAGAGGGTCGTGCGCGCCCCGCACGCCGGAGAGAGCCGCTCACGCAAAGGGTGTCCCCACGCCCGGTCCCGAGCGGATCTCCAACCCTCTAGACAGGCACTTCGGCCGTCTGCCGACGAGTGCTGTCGCACTGACAGACACCAACGACCTCATTGGGAGAGACCCACGTGGCGAACATCAAGTCGCAGAAGAAGCGCGTTCTGACCAACGCGAAGCGCACCGAGCGCAACCGCGCGTACAAGTCGGAGCTGCGCACCTGGATCCGCAAGTTCCGTGCCGCCGCCGAGTCCGGCGACTCCGCTGCCGCGCAGGACGCGCTGCAGGTGGCCAGCCGCAAGCTGGACAAGGCCGTGAGCAAGGGCGTCATCCACAAGAACCAGGCCGCCAACAAGAAGTCGGCCATGGCCAAGCGCGCCGCTGCTCTCTGAGCCGGCGCCGCTCCACGAGAGGCCGGTCACCCCACGGGGTGGCCGGCCTCTCGGCTGCCCAGAGGGGCCTCCGGGGGCTACGGTGCGTAGTAGGAGCCGGGGGTCGACCCGACCTGATGCTGAGGAGCGCGGCAGATGCCCACCTGGTTGATCGTTCTCCTGGTCCTCGGAGCCGTCGTGCTCCTCCTCGGGGGGTTGGCTGGTGGGGGTGTACAACTTCCTGGTGGAGCGGCGCAACGCCTCCACCGAGATCCTGCGGGGCATCGACGCATTGCTGGAGCAGCGCTATGACGCGCTCAAGGCACAGGCCCAGGCGAAGCTGCCCGGGGCCCTGGCCTCCGGCGAGGCCTACGCCTCCAGCGGGTACGCCCAGAACGTGGAGATGATGCAGCGCACCATCAACGAGCTGGAGGAGCGCCTCGGGGCTGCCCGTCGTCACTACAACACCGCGGCCACCGACTACAACACCGCCCGCCAGTCCTTCCCCCACGCTGCTCGTCGCGCCCCTGCTCGTCGCGCCCCTGCTCGGCGTCGGCCCCCACGATCTCTTCGAGGTGAGCACCCCCGGCAAGCGGGAGGGTTACGACCTGGACGGGTACCTCGGGTGAGCCGCGCCCCGCGGCCCACGCCCCACCGGGTCAGCGTCCCGCCCTTCGAGCAGCTCTGGCCCGGGATCGCCCCGCACGCCGAGAAGGCGGCCCAGGATGCCAAGAGGCTCACCGGGTGGGGCGGCAGCGGCTGCTGGTACGGGCTCCTGATCCTGGCGGCCACCGGACTGTCGCTCCTCGGGCACGAACTGCTCGACCTGCTCGGTGGGCTCCTCGGCCTCGTCGGGATCGTGGGGTTCGGGTGGTCCTTCATCACGAGCGTGGCCGGCCTGTGGGGGGTGAAGGCGGACCACCAGAGGGGAGTCGTGGGTCCCCTCGTCGACGCCCTCGTGCAGCAGACCCACGCCCGGGACGTCGTCGGCGGTGAGCCGGTCACCCTCCAAGCGGGCTACGACCCGCGGGGGTCGATCGACCCGTGGCTCATCGCGGCCAGCGGGATCGTCCGGGAACCCGACCTGTTCGGTGAGGACCTCGTCCACGGGCGCTTCGGCCGCACCGACCTCGCGTTCTGCGACCTGAGCTGGCTGCTCCCCGGTCGTTCGAGCGAAGCCGGGAGGACCTTCGCGAAGGTCCTCCAGAACCTGCCCACGGGGGCCATCCTGGTCTTCTTCACGGCCGACTTCCACAAGGACTTCACCAGCGAGACCTACCTGTTCTCCCGGAGCACCTCGAAGGTGCAGGCCTCCTCCAGCGGTGGGGCGGGTGCGCTGCGTCGGATCCTCCCGGAGGAGGCCGCGGGGCAGGGGCTCACCCCGCTCGAGCTGGAGGGGGTGCGCTTCGGCGAGCTGTTCACCGGCTGGACCACCGACCAGCTCGAGGCCCGGTACCTCATCTCCCCGCAGACGCTGGAGGCCATCCTGACCTTCGCCGAGCACTGCGGCGCCGTCGAGTACGCGCTCTCCTTCACCGGGGGCAGACCGAGATCATCTACGACGACTTCGTCTTCTTCCTCACGGTGGTCGAGCACTTCGACCTCAACACCCGGATCTGGACCAAGCACTGAACGCGTCGGCTACCCTGTCTCCATGTCGTCGGCGACGCTGCTTCTTCGTTCGCCGCGGTGAGCACCCACCACCGCGGCCACCCCCTCCTGCGTGAGGGGCTTTTTTGTGCCGCGGCCCGCCGGGCCGCCGCCCGGCCGTCCCCGACCCACCGTCCCCACCCGGCCCGAGACTCCAGGAGGAGCGCATGAGCCAGACCGACCGCAACGAGACCCCGTTCCGGTACACCCCGGCCCTCGCGAACGAGATCGAGGCCCGCTGGCAGGAGCGCTGGGAGGCCGAGGGCACCTTCCGGGCCCCCAACCCCACGGGTGACCTGGCCCCGCAGGACCCCGCGGCCCGCGCGGCCGTGGCGGAGCAGCCCAAGATCATGATCCAGGACATGTTCCCGTACCCCTCCGGGGCGGGCCTCCACGTCGGCCACCCGCTGGGCTTCATCGCCACCGACGTCTACGCCCGCTTCCAGCGCACCACCGGCTGCAACGTGCTCTACACGATGGGCTTCGACGCCTTCGGTCTGCCGGCCGAGCAGTTCGCCGTCCAGACCGGTCAGCACCCGCGCACCACCACCGAGGCGAACATCGAGACCTACCAGCGGCAGCTGCGCCAGCTGGGGCTGAGCCACGACGACCAGCGCGCCTTCGCCACGATCGACCCGGCGTACTACCGGTGGACCCAGTGGATCTTCCTGCAGGTGTACAACTCCTGGTACGACCCCGAGGCCCCCGGACGTCGCCCCGACACCACCGGCCGGGCCCGCCCGATCGCCGAGCTGGAGGCCGCCTACGCCGCCGGCGAGGTGGAGACCCCCGACGGTCGTCCCTGGGCCGAGCTCACCGAGGCCGAGCGCGCCGATGCGGTGGACGCCCGCCGCCTGGCCTACCTGTCCGACGCCCCCGTGAACTGGGTGCCGGGTCTGGGCACCGTGGTGGCCAACGAGGAGGTCACCGCCGAGGGCCGCTCCGAGCGGGGCAACTTCCCGGTCTTCCAGCGCAACCTGCCGCAGTGGATGATGCGGATCACCGCCTATGCCGACCGCCTGGTGGACGACCTGGACCGGCTGCAGTGGCCCGAGTCCGTGGCCTCGATGCAGCGCAACTGGATCGGCCGCTCGCACGGTGCGGAGGTGAGCTTCGACCTGGCCCTGCCGCACGCCGCCCAGGTCGACGGCGCCACCGAGGGCAACCCCCACCTGCGGGTGTTCACCACCCGGCCGGACACCATCTTCGGGGCGACCTTCATGGTCGTGGCCCCCGAGCACCCGGTGGCCGAGGCGGCCCCGGCGCAGTGGCCGGAGGGCACCAAGGAGTCCTGGACCGGCGGTCACGCCACCCCGCGGAAGGCCGTGGAGGCCTACCGGCTGGCGGCCAGCCGCAAGACCGAGCTGGAGCGGCAGGCCGACGAGAAGGCCAAGACCGGCGTCTTCACCGGCGTCTGGGCGGTCAACCCGGTGACCGGCCAGCAGCTGCCGGTCTTCGTGGCCGACTACGTGATGATGGGCTACGGCACCGGCGCGATCATGGCCGTGCCCGCCCAGGACCAGCGCGACTGGGACTTCGCCCGCAGCTACGAGCTGGACATCGTCCGCACCGTGCAGCCGCCCGAGGGGCACGACGAGGAGACGGCCTTCACCGGCGAGGGGCCGGCCATCAACTCGGCCACCGACGCGATCGACCTCGACGGGATGGGCGTGGCCGAGGCCAAGGCCGCGATGATCGCGCACCTGGAGGAGATCGGCGCCGGCCGCGGCACGACGAGCTACAAGCTGCGCGACTGGCTCTTCAGTCGCCAGCGCTACTGGGGCGAGCCCTTCCCGATCGTCTGGGACGAGGACGGCCGTGCCCACGCCGTGCCGGAGGACCAGCTCCCGGTCGAGCTGCCCGAGGTGGCCGACTACAGCCCCCGCACCTACGACCCGGAGGACTGGGACACCCAGCCGGAGTCCCCGCTGGGCCGCAACGAGGACTGGGTGAACGTCACCCTCGACCTGGGCGACGGGCCGAAGCGGTACCGCCGCGAGACGAACACCATGCCCAACTGGGCGGGCTCCTGCTGGTACGAGCTGCGCTACGTGGACCCGACGAACGACGAGACGCTGGTCGACCCGGTCAACGAGGAGTACTGGATGGGCCCGGGCCGGGGTGCGGGTGCCGGCGTCGAGGGCGATCCCGGTGGCGTCGACCTGTACGTGGGTGGGGTGGAGCATGCCGTGCTGCACCTGCTCTACGCCCGTTTCTGGCACAAGGTCCTCTTCGACCTGGGGCACGTCTCCTCCGACGAGCCCTTCCGGCGCCTGTTCAACCAGGGCTACGTGCAGGCCTACGCCTTCCGCGACCACCGCGGGCAGCCGGTTCCGGCCACCGAGGTCACCGAGCGCGAGGCCCCGGAGGACCCGCAGGCCCAGGACGGCATCGTCTACGAGTGGAACGGCCAGCGCGTCACCCGGGAGTACGGGAAGATGGGCAAGTCGCTGAAGAACGTCGTGACGCCCGACGAGATGTGCGAGCAGTACGGCGCCGACGTCTTCCGCGTCTACGAGATGTCGATGGGCCCGCTGGACGCCTCCCGCCCCTGGGACACCCGGGCCGTCGTCGGTTCCCAGCGCTTCCTGCAGCGCCTGTGGCGTGCCGTCGTCGACGAGGCCACCGGTGAGCTGCGAGTGGTGGAGGACGCCCCCGACGAGGCGACCCTGCGTGCCCTGCACGGCACCATCGCCGGTGTTGCCGAGGACTACCGGGGCCTGCGCTTCAACACGGCCGTGGCCAAGCTCATCGAGCTGACGAACACGGTCACCAAGCTCGACGCGGTGCCGCGCGCGGTGGCCGAGCCGCTCGTGCAGATGGTGGCCCCGCTGGCCCCGCACCTCGGAGAGGAGCTGTGGTCGCGGCTGGGGCACGAGCGCTCCCTGGCGACGGAGCCCTTCCCGCAGGCCGACGAGGAGTACCTCGCGGCCGACACCGTCACCTGCGTGGTGCAGGTGCGGGGCAAGGTCCGGGCCCGGCTGGAGGTGGCGCCCGACATCACCGCCGAGGAGCTGGAGGCACAGGCGCTGGCCACCGACCGGGTGCAGGAGCTCCTCGACGGCGCCGAGATCCGCAAGGTGATCGTCAAGGCCCCGAAGCTCGTGAACATCGTCGTCTGATGGCGCGCACGGTCGCCCTGGTCACGGACTCCACCGCGGATCTCGCCACCCGCTCCGACCTGCCCGCGGGGCGGGTCGGGGTGGTGCCCCTGCACGTCAGGATCGACGGGCGCAGCTTCCGGGAGGGTGAGGACCTCGACGGCAGCCGTCTGGCGGCCGCGCTGGCCTCCCGCAGCACGGTCTCGACCGCCTCGCCGGGGCCGGCCGACTTCGAGACCGTCTGGTGGGAGGCCCTGCAGGCCGGGGCTCGGGAGGTGGTGAGCGTGCACCTCTCCGGGCGCCTGTCGTCCACGGTGGAGGTCGCCCGGGCGACCGCTGCCCGGACCGGTCTGCCGGTGCACGTGGTGGACTCCCGCTCGGTCTCCGGCGGGCTGGCCGCGGCGGTGCTGGCGGGCGAACGGGCCGCCGCGGCGGGCGCGGACGGTGCGGCGGTCGTCGACCTCGTGGAGCGCACGGCCCGGGACACGCAGGTCCGGTTCGTCGTGGAGTCCCTGGACCAGCTGCGTCGGGGCGGGCGGATCGGCGCCGCCCAGGCCTTCGTCGGCACGGCCCTGGCGGTCAAGCCGCTGCTGCAGGTGACCCGGGACGGCGGCGTGGACGGCTGGCAGAAGGTACGCACCCTGCGGGCCGCACGCCAGGCGCTCGTGGACTGGGGGCAGGACAGCGCTGCCGACGTGGCCGACGCGGTCGTCGACAGCATCCGGGAGGGCGAGTTCGACGAGGGGAGCGGCGTGGCGGTCGACGTGAGCATCCACCACCTGGACCGGCCCGAGGTCGCCGAGGCGATGGCGGCCGAGCTCCGGGCGGTGGGGGACGAGGTCGCTGTCGAGCTCTGCGAGCTCGGCGCGGTGGTGGGCGCCCACACGGGGGTCGGCACCGTCGGCATCGTGGTCTCCCCGCGGGTGCCCGGGGACCCGGGGCGCTGGGCGCTGGAGGACTGAGGGAGACCGCCGGGCAGGGGTGTCCGGCGCGGGGACCTGCCCGTCCACAGGCTGACCGTTCTCCCGCCACGGTGGCCACCGACCCGCGCCTAGCGTGCGGGTCCGAGGGGGTGGTGCCGATGGGGCCCAACAGGCCGCAGTGGGACGAGGAGCGAGAGCCGGTCTCGAGCTGGAGGCAGTCCGTGCGGTCCACGGTCGGGGAGGCTGTGGAGCTGCCC
The DNA here is from genome assembly GCF_900187395.1 of Kytococcus aerolatus. Classification (GTDB taxonomy): domain Bacteria; phylum Actinomycetota; class Actinomycetes; order Actinomycetales; family Dermatophilaceae; genus Kytococcus; species Kytococcus aerolatus. The sequence goes on along the minus strand of NZ_FYEZ01000001.1, from coordinate 486,410 downwards.
GAGGGGGTGCGGGACGCCCGGGTGGACCCGGGACCCTCGGCCCTCCGGGGTGTGCTCGTCGGCGTCGTGGCGGCGCTCGTGCTGCTGGGAGCCTGGGTGTGGTGGTCGGGGCGCGAGGCCGATCGGCAGACGGTGGAGGCGCCCCCGCGGGCCGCGGCGGGATCCGTGGCGGCGAGCTCCGACGGGGAGGTGCCGTCCGGGGAGGCGGCGCCCGGGGCGCTGGGGGCGGGTGGCGCACCAGTGCCCTCGGCCGTGCCGACCGGCTCCACCGTCCCTCCGGGGGCCTCCGGAAGCGGCTCTCCGGGGGAGCGTCCGTCGTCCGCTGCTGCAGCGGGGCCGGTGGTCGTCCACGTCGCCGGACGGGTCCGGGAACCGGGGGTCGTGGAGCTGCCGACCGGTGGTCGGGTGGCCGACGCAATCGAGGCCGCTGGCGGGGTGACCGGGAAGGCCGACCTGCGGGCGCTCAACCTGGCCCGGCCCCTCGTGGACGGTGAGCAGGTCGTCGTCCTGGCACCGGGGGAGGAGCCGCCGCCCCCGGCCCCAAGGGGCGTGCCGGCGAACGGTCCCGGGGGAGTCCGCAGCCCGGTGACCAGCACGGGGGAGGACGCGGGAGGTGGCGCTGTGATGGATCTCAACAGCGCCGACCAGGCCGCCCTGGAGGAGCTGCCCGGAGTGGGCCCGGTGACGGCCGGGCACATCCTGGAGTGGCGCACCCAGAACGGGGGGTTCACCTCGGTGGACGAGCTCATGGAGGTCAGCGGGATCGGGGAGAAGACGCTCGAGACGCTGCGCCCCCACGTGACCGTCGGATGAGCGGCGCCCCCGCACCCATCCCCGTGCCCGGTCCCGGGGACACGGACCAGTCACCCCGGCAGGACCTGCGGCTGCTGCTCCCCGCCCTCGTGGCCTGGGCGGTCGGGGCGGCCAGCCTGGCCTGGGGGCACCCCGTCCGCTGGGGTCTCCTGGCCACCCTGGCGCTCGGGCTGGTCGCGGCCGGTCTCCACCACCGGTTCGGTCGGGCCAGCGGTGCACCGGGCAGGGGCTGGATCCCGGGGGACGGCCCCCGCCCCTGGGCTCGCCCGGTGGCGCTGACCGCCCTGCTCACCCTGCTCGTCGTGGGTTCCTCCACGCTGGCCGACACGCACCGCCACCGGGGCGTCGTCGACGAGGCGGTCGCCTCCGAGGCGGTCGTGGAGCTCCGGCTGGAGGCCACGACCGATGCCCGGCGCGTGCGGACCGAGGGACGCTTCGGCCCCTCCGAGGTGGTCATCCTGCGGGCGCGTGCCACACGACTGGACTGGCGCGGAGGAGGGGCCCCGAGCTCCGCGCCGGTCCTCGTCATCGCCCGCCCGGACAGCGGCTGGGACGAGATCACCTGGCGGACCGGGCTGACCGCCAGCGGTCGCCTGAGCCCGGCGGAGCCGGGGGACGACGTGGTGGCGGTCCTGCGCCCGGCCCGGCCGCCGGAGCAGGTCCGCCCGCCGGGGGGCCTCTGGCAGGGCGCGGAGGGTCTGCGCGAGGGGCTCCGGCAGGCGGTCGACCCGGTCTGGGCCGACGCCCGGGGACTGGTGCCGGGTCTGGTGCTCGGCGACACCTCGCTCACCCCGCCGGAGCTCACCGAGGCGATGGTCGCCACCGGCATGTCGCACCTTTCGGCGGTGAGCGGGTCCAACGTGGCGATCGTCGTCGGGGCCGTGGTGTGGCTGTGCTCGCTGGCGGGGGTGCCCCGCCGGGCCCGCCCCTGGCTGGCGGCGGTGGCGCTGCTCGGTTTCGTGGTGCTGGCCCGCCCGGAGCCGTCGGTGCTGCGGGCCGGGGTGATGGGTGGGGTGGCCCTGCTCGGCATGGCCGCCACCCGGCGCGCGGCCTCGCTCCCGGCGCTCGCGGCCTCCATCGTGCTCCTGCTCGTGCTGGACCCCTGGCTGGCCCGCTCCTACGGCTTCGCCCTCTCGGTGCTCGCCACGCTCGGGCTGGTGCTCTTCGTGCGCCCCTGGTCCGTCGCCCTGCGGCGCCGCTGGCCGCGCCTGCCGGAACCGGTCGCGCAGGGGCTGGTCATCCCGGTGGCGGCCTCGCTCACCACCGCCCCGGTGGTGGCCATGCTGCAGGGGGAGGTGAGCGTCGTCGGTCTGCTCACCAACCTCCTGGCCGCGCCCCTGGTGGCCCCGTCCACGCTGGGCGGAGTGGGGGCCACCCTCGTCCACCCGTTCTGGCCCGCCGGGGCGACGGCCATCGCCTGGGGCGCCGCCGCCCCGGCCCAGCTCATCGGCCTGACCGCCCGGTGGGGTGCGGCGGTCCCGCACGGGGCGATCCCCTGGGCGGCCGACGGGCGGGGTGGGCTGGCGCTGGCCGTGCTCCTGGCAGGCCTGGTGCTCTGCGGCCCACCGGCCGTCCGCGGGGTGCGCCGGCAGGGGCGCCCGGCGCTGCTCGGTGGGGCGGCGGTGCTGGTGGCCACGGTCCTGCTCACCACGGGGATCCTGCCGCGGCCGGTGGCCCTGTGGCTGCCCGGAGGGTCGGCCCGTGCCGCGGACTGGCGGCTCGCGGCCTGCGACATCGGGCAGGGGGACGCGCTCCTGCTGCGGTCGGGACCCGATCGGGCCGTGCTCGTGGACACCGGGCCGCCGGAGGGGGACCTGGCCGGGTGCCTGACGGACCTGGGGGTCCGGGTGCTGGACGCCGTGGTCATCACCCACGCCCACGCGGACCATTCCGGACAGCTCGACGCGGTCGCCGGGAAGGTGCCGGTCGGGGTGGTCTGGGCGGCCCCCGGGGAGATCGCGCGCGCCCGGCAGCCCGGGCACCCGGCGGAGTGGCGGGAGGTCGCCGAGGAGCACGGGCTCCCCGTGGCCCCGCTGGCGGCCGGTCAGGAGGTGGAGGTGGGCCAGGTGCACCTGCGGGCGGTGTGGCCCGAGGCGGACGGGCCCGTCCAGACACCGGACGAGCTGCGGAACGACCTCTCGCTGAGCCTCGTGGCCACGGTCGGTCCGGAGGCGGGGCAGGGGCTGCGGGTGCTCCTCACCGGGGATCTGGAGCGCCGTGGGGGCTCGGAGGTGCAGCGTCGGACGGCCGCCGACGGGGTGGACGTGCTCAAGGTGCCGCACCACGGGTCGGCCACCCAGGGTCGGGGGATCCTCGAGCGGGGTGCGCCGCTGGCGCTGGTGAGCGTGGGTCGGGAGAACGACCACGGCCATCCGGCCCCGTCCACCGTCGAGGCGCTCGAGCGGGCGGGCAGCCAGGTCGTGACCACCCACGGCGAGGGCCACGTCCTTGTCGGGCTGGAGCCCGGTGGCACCGATGCCGAGGCCGGTGTGCGCCGGCTCTGGTGGAGCCGTTGAGCGGGTGGGACGGCGCGTGCTGGCGCGCCGGCCGGGGTCACTCCGTGGCGAGCTCCACGTCGTGCGTCTCGGCGAGCTCCGCCGCGGCCGCGACGAGGGCCCCGAGGGCGGATCCGACCGCCGGGACCCGCAGCAGGTCCTGGGTGGAGACCGCGTGGATGGTGCGGTGACTCGGGGTCGCCAGCGGACGGGTCACCACACCCTCGTGGCGGATGTGACGCAGCACCATGCGCGGCACGAGCGCCACCCCCATCCCGGCCGAGACGAGACCCAGCACGGCGACGTAGTCCTCGGTCTCGAACTCGACCCGGGGGGCGAAGCCGGCCTGGTGCCCCAGGTCCATGAGGTGGCCGCGGCAGCGGGCGCACCCGGCGATCCACGGCGACTCCTGGAGCTCCTTCATGGCCACCCGGTCCTGTCCGGCGCTGGGGTGCCCCTCCGGCATGGCGATCACCATCTCGTCGGTGAACAGGTCCCGGATCTCCAACCCGTGGAGGTCGTCCACGCCGCGACCCACGTCGGCCCCGCTGTACGAGAAGGCCACGGCCAGGTCGCAGCGGCCACCGCGCAGGGCGGCCAGCGCCTCCGGCGGCTCGGCCTCCAGCAGTGTGATCTCGATGCCCGGGTGCTCGGCGCGCAGCGAGCCCAGGGCCTGGGGGACGAGGGCGGCGGAGCTGGAGGGGAAGGCCGCGAGGCGGACCCGGCCCTTGGCCAGCCCGGCGATGGCGCTGAGCTCCTGCTCCGCGGCGTCCATCATCCCCAGCACGGTGACCGCGTGGCGGGCGAGGACTTCGCCGGCCTGGGTGAGCCGGACGGTCCGTCCCTGGCGCTGCACCAGCGGTGTCCCGATGCGTCCTTCGAGGCGTCGTACCATCTGCGAGATGGCCGGCTGGGTGTACCCGAGCGAGTTGGCCGCCGCGGTGAAGGAGCCCTGCTCCGAGATGGCGCGCATGATGCGCAGCCCTGCCGTGTCGATCATGGCCGAAACATAACCCACGCTTTGTCCTGAGTAAAGACGTGCGACATTGTGTGATCCGTCGATCTGGGGCACCCTCTGCGCATGATCTCCGTGGCCTCTCCGGGAACCCGTACCGTCGCCGAGCTCCGGGAGGAGTTCGCCACTCCCGGCGGGTACCTCGACGCCGCCACCTGTGGCCTGCCCACCCGCCGCACGACCGAGGCGATGGCGCGGGACGCCCAGCGCTGGGCGCGTGGCGAGATCTCGCCGGTGACCTACCACGAGGACGTGACCCGTGCCCGGGCCCTCTACGCCGCCCTGGTCGGGATCGCCCCCGAGCGGGTGGCCACCGGCTCGCAGACCTCGGTCTTCGCCGGGATGATCGCCGCCTCTGTGCCGGACGGCGCCGAGGTGGTCGTCATCGGCACCGACTTCTCCTCGCTGGTCTACCCCTTCCTCGTGCAGGCCCAGCGCCCCCACCCGAGCGGCAGCGGCGGCCGGATCACGGTCCGCACGGTGGAGCGGGCGGACCTGGCCGGGGCGGTCACGGAGCGGACCGCCGCCGTGGTCTTCTCCCAGTGCCAGTCGGCCTGCGGCAGCCTCACGGACCTGGCCGAGGTGGCCGCCGCGGCCCGGGCCGTGGGGGCGCTGACGGTCTGCGACATCACCCAGTCTCTGGGTTGGCGGCCGGTGGACGCCGGCCTGGTCGACATCACCCTCTGCTCGGCCTACAAGTGGATGTGCCAGCCCCGGGGCACGGCCTACATGACCGTCTCCGAGCAGGCGATGGAGCGCATCGTCCCGGTGGCCGCCGGCTGGTACGCCGGGGACGTGGTCTGGGACTCGATGTACGGCCCGGAGATGCACCTGGCCGACCGGGCCTCGCGCTTCGACGTCTCCCCGGGCTGGCCGCTGTGGCCCGGGGCGGTGGCCGCGCTGGAGGATCTCTCCAGCGTCTCGCCGGAGGAGGTGCGGGCCCACGACGTCGGGCTGGCCAACCGGCTGCGCACCGGGCTGGGCCTGGAGGCGGGGGACTCCGCGATCGTCTCCCTGGCCCTCCCACAGGCCGCCACCGATGCCGTGGAGCGTGCCGGGCTGGCCGTCTCCCAGCGGGCCGGCGGTCTGCGGCTCAGCTTCCACGTCTGGAACACCGAGGCCGAGGCGGACCGTGCCGCCGAGGTGCTCGCCCCCTTCGTGCGGCACTGAGCTCGGCCGCGGGCGCCGGGCACGCCACCCCCGGCACGGGCGGAGCTCCGGTGTGGTGTGATGCCGGGGTGCTCGAGTCACAGCTGCCCGACCCTGCCGGTGCCCAGATGGCTGCCGCGCGCGACGAGGCACACCACGGCCCCAGCTGGCGCGGACCCCGCCGCGGGACCGCCCTGTGCCTCTCCGGTGGTGGCTTCCGGGCGGCGCTCTTCCACCTGGGTGCGCTGCGCCGGCTCAACGAGCTCGGCATGCTGGGTCAGCTCCGGACGGTCTCGGCCGTCTCCGGCGGCTCCATCCCGGCGATGCTCCTGGCCGACCCGCGGCTGGAGTGGCCCAGCGCCCACGACCTCTCGGAGAGCATCGACTCGGCCGACGAGGTGGAGGCCGACCCGAGCGCCCCGCCCCTCCCGATCCCCGGCCCGGTGCCCGGTGGTCTGTTCTCCGCCCAGCGGGTCAGGGGTTTCGAGGAGTACGTCGCCGAGCCGCTCTACCGACTGACCCGCCACAACCTGCGCACCCGGGCCCTGGTGGCCGGCTGGGGGCCGCGGCTGGGACGCCGCTCGGACGCCTCCGCGCGGCGGCTGGCCGACCAGCTCGTCGAGCACATCCCCTGGTGGGCGGCCGAGATGCGCTCGGGGCAGCGCGCCAGCGGGCCGGCGATCGTCGTGGAGGCCACCGAGCTCGCCCACGGGGTGAACTGGACCTTCGCCGACGCCCGGGCCCATCCGCCGCACGGCCGGGTCGGGGACTACCGGCTCGGGTATGGCGACCCGCCCCCCGGGCTGCGGATGGCTGACGTCGTGGCCTCCTCGAGCGCGTACCCGCCCTACTTCGCGCCCTTCGACCTCGACGCCCGGGGCCTGGAGCTCAGCGGTGGCAAGGTCGGGCAGATGGACCCCACCGCCGGGGCCCGGTTGCAGCACACGATCCAGCTGCTCGACGGGGGCATCTACGACAACCTCGCGCTGGAGCCGGTCTGGCGGGAGCATGCCGGGGTGCTCGTGAGCGACGGCGGGGCCGTCTTCCGGGCGCGCTCGGCCCGGACCCCCTTCGGGCGGATCCTCCACGTCATCTCCATCGCGGCCGGTGGTGGTGAGGTGACGCGGCTGCGCTGGCTGCACTCGGCCTTCAACTGGGGGGTACTGGAGGGGGCCACGTGGGCGATGGACTCGCGGGTGCCGCAGAGCTACCCGGTCGAGGTGGCCGCGCGGATCAACCAGGTGCGCACCGACATGGACGCGTTCACCGCCGACGAGCAGAAGATCCTGGAGCGGCACGGGTACGGGGTGGCCGACTCCGCGATCCGCCGCCACGCCCCGCAGCTCATCCTGCGCGACGCCCCGGCGCAGTACCCGCACCCGGAGGTGGCCGACCCGGAGGTGGCCCTGCAGGCGCTGCGCAGGTCGGGACGGGTGTCGCTCCTCGGTCGCTCCTCGGGCACCGGCCCGGAGCGGCGGGCGGCGAGGCGGCGGCGAGGCGGGCGTCCGGGCCGGGGGCGCGCATGAGCTCCCGGATCCCGGAGCTGGGGGAGTCCGGGGGGACCCTCCCGCCGGACCAGCAGGCGGCCCCGCAGGCCGTGCACGCGCTGGCCGAGCTGCTCGCCACCCGCCCGGTGGCGGTGGTGACCGGCGCGGGCATGAGCACCGCCTCGGGCATCCCCGACTACCGCGGTCCCGACGGTGTCCGCCGGGTGGAGCCGATGACGATCGCGAGCTTCCGGGAGGGGCCCGCAGCGCGTCGGCGCTACTGGGCCCGGGCCTTCGTGGGCTGGCGGAGGTTCACCGCCGCCGAGCCCAATCCGGCGCACCGGTTGCTGGCCGCGCTGCAGACCGCCGGGGTCGACTCCAGGGCGGTGGCCGGGGTGACCGGGGTGATCACGCAGAACGTGGACCAGCTGCACCAGCGGGCCGGTTCCCCGGACGTGCTGGAGCTCCACGGCACGCTGACCCGGGTCGTCTGCCTGGCCTGTGGTGCCGTGGAGGACCGGGAGGCGCTCCAGGGGCGGCTCGCGGCGGCGAATCCCGACCACCTGGCGCTCGACCCGCACACCGGTCAGGTCCGGCCGGACGGTGACGTCGCGCTGGACGACGAGGCGGTGGCCTCCTTCGTCACCGTGGGGTGCCTGCGCTGCGGCTCGGACGAGCTGAAGCCGGACGTCGTGTACTTCGGGGAGAACGTGCCGCGGGAGCGGGTGGACCGCGCCTACGCGATGGTCGACGCCGCCGAGGGGCTGCTGGTCCTGGGGTCGAGCCTGTCGGTCATGAGCGGGTACCGCTTCGCGCGCCACGTGCACCGGCGGGGTGACCCGGTGGCGGTGGTGACGCGCGGGTGGCACCGGGCCGAGCGGGAGGTGACCCTCGGCGTCGATGCGATGGTGGACAGCACCCTCGCCGCGGTCGCCGAGACGCTGGGCGTCGACCTCCCGGCGGCACCCCGGGGCGACGAGACCCCCTGACCGCCGTGCCGGCGGGGTCGGGGGGTCTCGTCGCCCCGGGGTGTCAGACGCGGCGCAGGACCGCGGTGACCTTCCCGAGGACCGTGGCGTCGTTGCCGTCGATCGGGTCGTACTGCGGGTTGTGCGGCTGCAGCCAGATCTGGTCCTTGACCTTCTTGTAGGTCTTCACGGTGGCCTCGTCGTCGAGCATCGCCGCCACGATGTCGCCGTTGATGGCGGTGGGCTGGCTGCGCACGACGACCCAGTCCCCGTCGCAGATGGCGGCGTCGATCATGGAGTCCCCCTTGACCCGGAGGAGGAAGAGCTCGCCGTCACCGACGATCTGGCGGGGGAGCGGGAAGACGTCCTCCACGCGCTCCTCGGCGAGGATCGGGCCGCCGGCGGCGATCTGCCCGACGAGGGGGACGTAGGTGGCGGGCGGCTGGTTGTCCGCGGCCTCGGAGGGGTCCCAGGTGGACTCCTCGGGGCGGCGGTACCCGCGGTCGCCGGGCCAGGCGGCGTCGAGGATCTCCAGGGCGCGCGGGCGGTTCGGGTCGCGGCGGATGTAGCCCTTGCGCTGCAGCGCGTTGAGCTGGTGCTGGACGGAGCTGGCCGAGGCGAGCTCCACCTTCTCGGCGATCTCGCGCATGCTCGGCGGGTAGCCGCGCGAGTCGATGGAGGCACGGATGACCTCCAGCACGCGGAGCTGACGGTCGGTCAGCTTCTCCTGGTTGCGGCGCCCCGGCTCGCTGTTCGACTGGGCCATGTGGTCCCCCTTCACGGGTCTGGTCGTCTGCTGCGGTGTCCCGGTGTCGCCCGGCCACCGTCTCCGGCAGGTGATCCCGTGGCCCGTGTCGTGCTCCGTCGCCGCGGAATCGTGCGCGATCCGATGTTGTCGGTGGTCACCGCTTCACTGCTCTCAGGGTAGGCCACCGGCCCGCCTTTCGCACGGACAACCGTTCGGGCGTGTCTGGACCGGGGTCGGCCACCTGTGCTAGACATAGTACAGAGGTGCGACGGACAGGTGTTCGTCGAGCGAGAGGAGGAAGCATGAGCACGATGACGATCGACCTGCAGCGGCCGGTGGTCCGGGGTGCGGCCCGACCGCACTCGACGGCTGCCCAGCGGCTCCAGTGCGCCCGGCGTCGACGCACTCTGGCGGTGCTGCTGGCCGTGGTGTTCGTGCTGCTCGTGGCCTGGCAGGCTGCCGGGGTGGGTGGTGAAGGGGTCGCCGCGCAGGAGGTGGTGGTCGCCGAGGGGCAGACCCTCAGCCACCTGGCGTCCGAGTACCTGCCGGGGCTCGCGCCCGCCGAGGGTGTGCTGCGGATCCAGGAGGCCAACGACCTGGGCACCACTGCGGTGGAGGCCGGTCAGGTGCTGGAGATCCCCGCGGGCTGACCGCCGAGGGTGCTCGGGCGGGCCCCGGTCCCGCAGATGGGGGTCAGTCCTGGGTGACGGACTCTCCGGTGGCCAGGCGCCACATAGGGCCCAGCTGTTCGAAGGGGGCGAACCAGCCCGAGAGGTGCACGTCCATGACCAGGCCCTGGATGCCAGCGGTCATGAAGTCGGCGGCGCCGAGTACGACGTCCCGGGGCTCGCGGGCCAGCAGGTCGGCCGGCTCCTCGGGGTCGAGCATCCCCTGCTCGACGGCGAAGTGTCGGGCTCGCTCGCTGGAGCTGAAGCCCAGCAGCATCATGGCGCCCTCGATCTCGGCGGCGGCCGGTGCCACCTGGCCCTCGGGGCCGGCGGGGAGGAACCACCAGCGCGGCATGGCGAAGGCCGTGCGCCACAGGGCGGTGATCGCCTCGCGATCGGCGTTGTCGCGCGTCAGCGCGTGGAGGCGGTCGGTCTCGGTGGGTGCCGGGCGCTGCGTGTCCATGGGGGCCACTCCACCACATGGGCGTGAGTCACCGCACAGCGCCACGCGCGGGTCTCCTGTCGAGTGTCAGCAGGGGGCGCGTCGGGGCCTTCTGGTGCGGTTCCCGGGGTGTCGCGCGGCGTCCCGGGTGGGTGGATTCGGCCTGCTGGAGCCCCTTTGCATTGGGCGCCAGCCCGGCCTATTATCTACATCTAGTGGTGCCCCGATGGATTGGACACAAGATCCTGTGGATTCCAGTGGAAAACCTGTGGACAACGAGCGTGCCCACAGGCGGGATTCCGCACCGCTGCGGCAGTTCTGGGGACAGGGTGCCGTCACCGCGTCCGGTGGGCCCCGAGGGTCGCCGGCGACATCGACCGAGACGGAGGAGATGGCCGTGCACTGCCCGTTCTGCCGCCATGACGACACCAAGGTCGTGGACTCGCGCGTGCAGGAGGACGGCACCGTCATCCGCCGACGCCGCCACTGTCCCTCCTGCGAGCGACGCTTCGGCACCCTGGAGAGCGCGACCCTCAACGTCGTGAAGCGTTCCGGGGCCACCGAGCCCTTCCGCCGCGACAAGGTGATGTCCGGGGTCCGCAAGGCCTGCCAGGGGCGTCCCGTCACCGACGACCAGCTCCACCTGCTGGCCCAGGAGGTGGAGGAGAGCATCCGGGCCACCGGCCAGGCCGAGATCGACGCCCACGAGGTGGGCATGGCCGTCCTCCCGGTGCTCCGGGAGCTGGACACGGTGGCCTACCTGCGCTTCGCCTCGGTCTACCGGAACTTCGACTCCCTGGACGACTTCGCCACGGAGATCGAGCAGCTGCGTCGAGAACCCCGGCCGCAGAGTCCCGAGCAGGCCGGACGCCCCGAGCACGAATCGGTCACTGCCTGACCACCCGCACCACCCCAGAGCTGTTCAGAACCACGAGGACCGGCGCCCGTCAGGGGAGCCACCCACCGGAGGAGAGCAAGGAATGACCGACACCACGCAGGCACCCAGCGCGAGCACCACGGGCCAGGGGCTCACCATCGAGCGCATCTACACCACCCCGGGCGTCCACCCGTACGACGAGGTGACCTGGGAGAAGCGCGAGGTCGAGCAGACCAACTGGAAGACCGGTGAGGTGATCTTCCGCCAGGAGGACGTCGAGTTCCCCGACTTCTGGTCCGTCAACGCCTCCACGATCGTCACCACCAAGTACTTCCGCGGCGCCGTCGGCAGCCCGCAGCGCGAGACCGGTCTGAAGCAGCTCATCGACCGCGTGGTGCTCACCTACGTGGCGGCCGGCCGCAAGCACGGCTACTTCGCCACCGAGGACGACGCCCTCGTGTTCGAGCACGAGCTGACCTACTGCCTGCTCCACCAGATCTTCAGCTTCAACTCCCCGGTGTGGTTCAACGTGGGCACCAAGAGCCCGCAGCAGGTGTCGGCCTGCTTCATCCTGTCGGTCGACGACTCGATGGACTCGATCCTCAACTGGTACAAGGAGGAGGGCTTCATCTTCAAGGGCGGCTCCGGTGCCGGCCTGAACCTCTCCCGCATCCGGTCCTCCAAGGAGCTCCTGTCCTCCGGTGGGACCGCCTCGGGTCCGGTGTCCTTCATGCGTGGTGCCGACGCCTCCGCAGGCACCATCAAGTCCGGCGGTGCGACCCGTCGCGCGGCCAAGATGGTCGTCCTGGACGTGGACCACCCGGACATCGAGACCTTCATCGAGACCAAGGCGCGCGAGGAGGACAAGATCCGTGCGCTGCGCGACGCCGGGTTCGACATGGACCTGGGTGGCGAGGACATCACCTCGGTGCAATACCAGAACGCCAACAACTCGGTCCGCGTCTCCGACGAGTTCATGCGCGCCGTGGAGGCTGGCGACGAGTTCGGTCTGCGTTCGCGCACCACCGGCGATGTCATCGAGAAGGTCGACGCCCGCGAGCTCTTCGAGAAGATGGCAAAGGCCGCCTGGGAGTGCGCCGACCCGGGCGTCCAGTACGACGACACGATCAACCACTGGCACACCAACCCCGAGACCGGTCGCATCAACGCGTCGAACCCGTGCTCGGAGTACATGTCGCTGGACAACTCCTCGTGCAACCTGGCCAGCCTCAACCTGCTGAAGTTCCTGACGGATGACAACACCTTCGACACCGAGCGCTTCCAGGCCGTGACCGAGCTGGTCATCACCGCCATGGACATCTCCATCTGCTTCGCGGACTTCCCGACCGAGTCCATCGGCGAGACCACCCGCAACTTCCGCCAGCTGGGGATCGGCTACGCCAACCTGGGCGCGCTGCTCATGGCCACCGGCCACGGCTACGACTCCGAGGGCGGCCGCCAGCTGGCCGCCGCGATCACCTCGCTGCTCACCGGCGCCTCCTACAAGCGCTCGGCCGAGCTGGCCGCGATCGTCGGCCCGTACGCCGGGTACGCCCCGAACGCCGAGGCCCACCAGCGCGTGATGCGCCAGCACCGGGACGCCAACGCCCAGCTGGCCCCGATGCACGAGATGGACACCCACGTCCAGGACGCCGCCACGGAGGCCTGGGACGCCGTGGTGACCCTCGGTGCCGAGAACGGCTTCCGCAACGCGCAGGCCTCCGTGCTGGCCCCCACCGGCACGATCGGCTTCATGATGGACTGCGACACCACCGGCATCGAGCCGGACTTCTCGCTGGTGAAGTTCAAGAAGCTCGTCGGCGGCGGCTCCATGCAGATCGTCAACCAGACGATCCCGCGGGCGCTGCGCCTGCTGGGCTACGACGACGTGACCGCCCAGGGCATCGTCGACCACATCGCCGAGCACGGCCACGTGATCGACGCCCCGGGCCTGGACCCGGAGCACTACTCGGTCTTCGACACCGCGATGGGGGAGCGCGCCATCGCCCCGATGGGCCACGTCCGCATGATGGCGGCTGTGCAGCCCTTCCTGTCCGGTGCCATCTCCAAGACCGTGAACCTGCCGGAGTCGGCGACCGTCGAGGAGATCGAGGAGGTCTACCTCGAGGGCTGGAAGCTGGGCCTCAAGGCGCTGGCCGTCTACCGCGACAACTGCAAGGTCGGCCAGCCGCTCTCCAGCGGCAAGGGCGAGAACAAGGGCACCGCGGACGACTCCTCCGGGAAGCCCGCCGCCGAGGCGCCCGCACCGGCGGTCGAGAAGGTCGTGGAGTACCGCCCGGTGCGCCGTCGCCTGCCGAAGCGCCGCACGGCGCAGACCACGAGCTTCGCCGTGGGCGGGGCCGAGGGCTACCTGACCGCCGGCACCTACGAGAACGGCGACCTGGGCGAGATCTTCCTGAAGTTCGGCAAGCAGGGGTCCACCCTGGCCGGTGTGATGGACGCCTTCTCCATCGCCGTCTCGGTCGGTCTGCAGTACGGCGTGCCGCTGGAGACCTACGTGGAGAAGTTCAGCAACCTGCGCTTCGAGCCCGCCGGCATGACCGACGACCCGGACGTGCGCATGGCGCAGTCGCTCATGGACTACGTCTTCCGCCGGCTGGCGCTGGACTACCTGGACTTCGACACCCGTGACTTCATGGGCATCCACACCGCGGAGGAGCGGGCCCGCCACCTGGCGACCGGCTCCTACGCCCCGGAGGCCGGCACGGAGACCCGTGGTGAGTCCGAGCCGACCCAGGAGGACGACGCCGACCTGGAGTCGCAGCTGGAGTCCTACAGCCAGTCGATCGCCCCGGCCTCGGCCCGTCGCCCGGAGGGTGCCTCCAGCGTCGCTGCCGATGCCGTGGAGCCGGCGGACACGGCCGTGGAAGGTGCGGCTGCAGCGACTGACCGTGCCGCGGTGGCCGGAGGCACCACGGTCTCGGCGGAGGTCCACTCCTCGGCCGAGCTCATGGAGCAGAAGCTCGGCAAGGCCGCCGACGCCCCGCTGTGCATGACCTGCGGGATCAAGATGCGCCCGGCCGGCTCCTGCCACATCTGCGAGGGTTGCGGCTCGACCAGCGGCTGCAGCTGATCGACTGAGACCCGCCGCGCGCGGGTGACCTGAAGGCCGGGATCCGGCCCCTTCCACGGGGCCGGATCCCGGCCTTCGTGGGCCCGTCAGGCACCTATGATGAGCGCGATGCCGACGCTTCCCCATCCTTCGACCTGGTGGGCCACCCTCACCGGTCCGAGGGTGGCCCCGGAGGACCTGCTCCCGCCCCTCACGTGGTGGGAGCAGGCCCTGCGTCTGGGTGCCATCTGGGCGTTGGCCCTGGGTTACTGGTGGCTGGCGTCCTTCACGGACATCACGCTGACCGGCCTCCGCCCGGAGGACCCGGAGACCGCCGCCCGCTACGCGGTCTGGGTCTGGACGGATCTCGCGATCGGCCAGGTGGCCACGCTCATCCTCCTGTGCCGGCGGAAGCGTCCCCTGACGGTGGCGCTCGTGACCGGTCTGCTGGGCTCGTTCTCGACCTTCGCCGGCATGGTGTACCTGTACGCGCTCGGTTCCCTGGCCACGCACCGTCAGGTGAGGCGGATCCTGCTGGCCTCCCTGTTCATCCCGGCGAGATGGTTCATCTACCAGTGGGTGGGCGACACCGTGGTCTTCCACCGTGGTGAGGTGGTCTGGGACTCGATCTACTTCCTGCTCAACCTGCTGTCCACCGTCCTGCTGGGGGTGGTGTTCATCCTCCTGGGGTGGAACGTGGGGGTGCGGCGGGCGCTCATCGCCAGCTGGTCGCGGCAGATGGCGGCCGTGGAGGGCGAGCAGACCGCGCGGGAGGCCCAGGCGCGTGTCACGGAGCGCAACCGCATCGCGCGGGACATGCACGACGCCCTCGGGCACCGCCTGGCGGTGGTCTCCATGCACTCCAGCGCCCTGGCCTACCGGGTGAAGCCGGAGGGGGAGCCGTACGCCGCCGAGGAGGTCCACGCGGCGGCGACCACGATCTCCACCCAGGCCAAGGGGGCGCTGGAGGACCTGCGGGAGATCGTCGGGGTGCTGCGGGCCGACGGAGCCAATGCCGACTCCACGGTGGAGGACGGTGTGGTGGCCGGCAGGGTGGTGCCCACCACCCTGGCGGGTCTGCCGCAGCTGGTGGAGGAGACCTCGGGCGGGGCCACGCCGGTGGAGCTGCAGCTGCCGGACCGACTGTGGGCCGACGCTCTGGAGACTCTGCCGGAGTCGGTGAGCCGGCACGCCTACCGGGTGGCGCAGGAGGCGCTGACGAACGCGGTGAAGCACGGCGACGGGTCGCCGGTCCTCATGGAGGTCGGGGGGCAGCCGGGTCGGGGGCTGACCATGCGGGTGGTCAACGACATCGGGGAGCGGGGCGAGGAGCGTCCGGACCTGGGCGGTGGTGGCATGGGCCTGACCGGCATGGAGGAGCGGGTCGTGCTGGCTGGTGGCCGGGTCTCGGCGGGGGAGCAGGACGACCGCTTCGTGGTGGACGTGTGGCTGCCCTGGCCGGCGCGGAGGCGCGGCGCGTGAGCACCCTGGACCTGGCGGTGTGGGCGCTGCTGGTGGTGATGTCCGGCCTGCTGGTGCTGGACCTCCGTGCCGCCGGCAGGCCCGCGGGCTCGCTGAGCGGTGTGGTGGGCATGGAGGGGGGCCAGTCCAACCACTGCGACGCGTGCCGTCGGGCGATGGGGAACCGTCTGCGCCCGTGGCTCTTCATGGCCCTGGCGGTGCTGGCCGTGGGGCTGGTGGCCGGGCCCTGGGTGGCTCTGGCACCGGGGGCGCCCAAGGACCTGCCCCTCACCGTGATGCTCAGCAGCGTGGTGATCGCCGTGACGCCGTTCTTCCTCATGACGCGCCACGCCGCCTCCCGCGTGCGGGTCACCCAGCACGGGGACGACGAGGGCTGAGGGTCAGGCGACCGCTCGGGCGGCGAGGTGGGTCTCGGCGGGCATGGGGTGGTCAGGTCCGCAGGATCCAGACTCCACGGCCGGGCTTCTCTAGGCGACCTTCGTCGACAAGCTGCTTGGCAGCCCATCCGAGCTTGTACTGCCACGTGTAGAAGAGATCTCCTGAAGCACGGAGTTCATCCTCATGTGCGCCCCAGATGTGTTTCGCGACGTCCACCCAGTGGGCCTGTCCGCCCAGCGCCGTCAGGGCGTCTAAGATCCACGGTTTCAGGTCGGTCTGCGTAGCCATCCGCCGAGCTTCGCAGCTCGCGCGGCGCGGGGCCAGCTCGCTGGGTCGAGTTGTCAGTGGCCGGCTCTAGACTTGGCCAGCCGATCCCACTTCCGAGGAGTTTCCGGGTGTCTCCACGTAACATAGGGCATGCCGACGCCATCCCGGTGATTGACGTGTTCGCGGGGCCCGGGGGGCTGAACGAGGGCTTCGCTAGTCTTGAACGGGGGGCCGCCTTCAGCGTGGCGGGATCTTTCGAGATGGACACCTCGAGCATTGAGACGCTCACGATTCGTTCGGTGCAGAGAATCCTCCGTGGTAAGACCGGGGCGAACCACCCCGTGCACGAGCAGTTGTTGCGAGGACAGATCGACCTGGCGACGTTCCGAAACCACCCAGATGTGGTTGATGCATGGGACTCAGCCGCTGCTCATGTCCACCAGATCGAGCTTGGCGGTGCTACCCGGCGGGAATCGGACTCGCTCATCAGCCAGGCCCTTGCAGGGCTTTCGGCAGGGGACCCGTGGGTCCTCATCGGAGGACCGCCCTGCCAGGCGTACTCCATGGCGGGGCGGTCGAGGCGTCGTCACGACGAGGCCTTTGAGCAGGATGTCAAGCACTTCCTGTACCGCGAGTACCTCCACATCATCCGGAAGTTCCGGCCGGCCGTGTTCGTGATGGAGAATGTGAAGGGCATGTTGTCCACACAACACGGTGGCCAGGGCCTGTTCCAGCGTATTCGCGATGACCTGGAGAACCCACTGGGCGGTGAGCTGGAGCGATACCACCTCCGCAGCCTGACAGTGGCGACCCCGGTTGTGAAGCAGCCGCGTGACTTCGTGGTGAGGGCAGAGAATCACGGAGTGCCGCAGGCCCGCCATCGTGTGATCCTGGTGGGTGTTCGACATGATCTCCATGAGAAGTCCAAGAACGCGTGGAGGCCTCTCGACGTGCAGTTCCACGTCCCCACCCTGTCGGACGTGCTGGCTGACCTCCCCAAGCTCCGGTCCCGGCTCTCTCCCCGGAGGAGCGATTCGGCCGCTGCGTGGAACGAGATTCGGCGCGAAGCATTTGCCAGTGTTCACCGACCCCTGCCCGAGGCCGTCCCGCCCTTGGGAGGAGCTTGGGTCCCAGCTTCCGAGTATGCGGAGCACCGCCCAGCGGTGAAGGAACTCATGGAGTGGCTGCGGCACTCTCCAGAGGGGTATTCGCAGCATGAGACTCGGTCACACATGGCACCGGATCTGGTGCGGTACGCATACTTGGCCCACTTGGCGGAGGAGGGGGATCGCCCTCACGTCCAGGACCTGCCCGAGGCGCTACGTCCTCAGCACAAGAACGTGACCAAGAAGAAGGTTCCGTTCTCCGACCGTTTCCGTGTGCAGCGGTGGAACCACCCCTCGTCCACCGTTGTAGCTCACCTGTCCAAGGACGGGCACTACTTCATCCACCCCGATCCCGCGCAGATGAGGAGCATCACCGTTCGTGAAGCTGCGCGCCTGCAGACCTTTCCGGATGACTACTTCTTCGCGGGCAACCGAACGAAGCAGTACCAGCAGGTGGGAAATGCGGTGCCGCCCTTCTTGGCCCGCCAGATCGCGCAACGTGTATACGAGCTTCTGACTGCCTGAGTGACGATGGCACCCTCTCCGGTCTCGAACTCCGTGTCATTGCGCATGCAGCGTCAGAGGCGTGCGGGGACAGGGCCCGAGATGCGGTTGCGTAGGGCCCTTCATGCACGGGGGTGGCGCTTCAGGGTCGGATTCAAGGTTCCAAGGGCGCCGCGCCGCACCATCGACGTGGCCTTCCCCAAGCGCAAGGTCGCTGTCTTCGTTGACGGTTGCTTCTGGCATGTGTGCCCCGAACACGGCGTTCGACCGAAGAGCAACGCGGAGTGGTGGCACCGGAAGTTGATGGACAACGTGGTGCGCGACCGCACCACGGACGAGGTTCTCGTCGCACAGGGCTGGGTTGTGGTGCGGGTGTGGGAGCACGCCCCACGCATGGAAGCGGTTCATGCGGTGGAGATGGCACTTCACCTGGCCGAGTCCTCAGCGTGCCTCTAGTGTGGCCGAAGCCACATCGCCATCGAGGAGGGTCATGGAGACGAACTACGACGACCAAGCCGTTGAAGAGGTCTTCATGCAGTTGAGGGCGATGGTCCACGGCGGGCAGTCCGTGGAGACCGCCTTGGGCTGGATGAGCTTCGTCCCGCAGGAGGTGAAGGAAGCCGCCCGTGCGCGCTACCTCCAAGCGCGGGAGGCTGTCATCTCGATCCCTGATCCAGGGGCGGTTCTGCGTCGGCAAGAGGGGTTCGACTGGTACGTGCCGTCAGAAAGTGACAATTTCTTCCATGCGCTGATGGAGAGGTTGCGGGACAATGGGATGCCAAGGTCGGCGCTGGAGGAAATTGATCAGAGTTCAACCCGCATCATCAACGACCTGCGGCCGCCGGGGGAAGACTCCTTCAATACGCGGGGGCTGGTTCTTGGTCACGTTCAGAGTGGCAAGACCACCAGTTTCATGGCGGTCGCGGCCAAGGCGGCCGATGTCGGTTATCGGTTCATTATCGTTCTCTCGGGCATCACGAACTCGCTGCGAAAGCAGACTCAGGAGCGACTCGAACGGGATCTTGTCGGGCAGGGTGCGCAGCGGAATCTCTGGTATGTGGTGACGACCGCGGATGACGACTTCCGGCGCGAGAGGAATGCGGGGACCATCTTGGGGAACCCGGACCACCGGATCTTGGCGGTGGTGAAAAAGAACCCCACGACATTGAAGAATTTGCTCCAGTGGCTTCGGGACGCTGGGCAGGATGCTCAGGCGTGCCCCATTTTGGTGATCGATGACGAGGCGGACCAAGCCTCCATCAATATTGCGCGCAATGAGCACGTTTCGCGCATCAATGATCAGATTCGTCAGATCCTAGCTTTCCCCAAGGCGGCGTATGTCGCCTACACGGCCACCCCGTTTGCGAATCTTCTGATCGACGCATCGGTGAAGGATGACCTGTATCCGCGAGACTTCGTGCGCTCCCTGCGCCCGGGTGAGGGGTACTTTGGGCCGGAGCAGTTGTTCGGTAGGGCGCTGCTGGACCACGAGGACGGCGAGTCTTCGGATGGTATGGACGTGATCCGCAGCGTGTCCTCTGCCGAGGCGGACGGTGTGCGGCCGCCTCGGGGTACGCGACCTGAGCAGTGGGAGCCGGACGTGCCTGCATCGCTTCGTGCTGCTTTCATCTGGTTCCTCGTGGCCACCGCGGCCCGTCGCGTGAGGAGGCAGGCGAGCAAGCACTCGTCCATGCTGGTGCACACGAGTATGAACACCGGCGTTCAGGAAATGATAGCGGAGGAGCTGGACCGCCTGCTTGAGGGATTCCGAAAGCGCTGGAGTGCCGAGGATGATGACCTCCGAGAGGCGGTGCGATCCCTGTGGGAGGAGGAAACCGGCCGTCTGCCCTTGGAGGATCCGGTGGCTTGGGAGGAGATCGAGGGGGCGATCGGCGATGTTCTGTCTCTGTGCACTGTGGTCGTTGACAACTACCGATCAGACCGCCGTTTGGCGTACTCCGAGGAGGAGCCCGCGGTGATGATTGCGGTGGGAGGGAACACCCTCGCGCGGGGTTTGACCCTAGAAGGGCTCGTCGTCAGTTACTTCGTGCGGGCATCGACCACCTACGACACGTTGTTGCAGATGGGGCGTTGGTTCGGGTATCGGAGCGGATACTCCGATCTCGTGAGGATCTGGATGACGGATGAGTTGGCGGGGTGGTTCCGCGATCTGGCCCTCGTCGAGGCCGAGATTAGGGAAAGAATTCATGACTTGGCGGTGGAGGGAAAGACCCCACTGCAGTTGCCGGTCGCGATTCGCACGCATCCGGCGATGAGTGTCACCTCCGCTGCCAGGATGCGCAGCGCGGTGCACGCGAGCTTGAGCTACTCCGGGCAGCGGGAACAGACGATCCTTTTCGAGGTTGACGATGTGGATCTGCTCCGGAAGAACTGGCAGGCGGCCGAGGACTTGGTCCAGGCAGCGCGGCACATCTCCTCGACGACGGAGGACGAGTGCCCGCAAGGGCCAGCGCAGATTCTTCTGCGGGACGTCCCCGCGGGCCTAGTTCGGGATTTCTTGGAGTCGTACGACTTCTATACGGGAGCACGTCGACTCCGGCCCGAGCCGTTGCTGAAGTACATCCAGGAGGCGGGGGCTGACCTCGGGAAGTGGGACGTCTTCCTGATGGGCCGCCGCACCGGACCCTCCGCAAGTTTCGCGGGGCAGGAGATCACGCTCATCACTCGTACACGGTTGGAGCCCAGCGAACCCGGGGTGGCGGACATCAAGGTACTCGTGGGTTCTCACGACCGAGCAATCGGACTGCCCCCGGAGTTGATGCAGCGTCTGACTGGTGCGACCCCGTTGTCGGATCGACGAATCCTCGAGGAGAGGGACAAGATCGGGGCGAATCCCATGGTCGGTCTCTATCCAATCGCGCGGACATCGACCCCTCCGGAGTCCGACCCGGTGGACGACACCGGCGGTCGGCGGCGTCGTCGTCGACCTCTTGACGCGGTGCACGACGTGATGGGGGTCGCCCTCTTCTTCCCCACCTCCAAGCGTGTGTCGAACGCTGTGAGCTATGTCGCGGCGCCGGTACCCGAGGACGAGCTCTACCAGGCCGACTACGAGGCGGCGTGGGACGAGGTCACTGCCACGGAAGGAGCATGAGCATGGACAGGGTCTCGACAGCGGTGATCTTTCGTGAGGTTGCGCTCGTCAGGGCGCAGGAGCTCGGGTCGCAGCAGGCAAACCTGCATGTGCGCAGGGTTGTTGAAGGCGAGGGCGGTCCGGAGATCTTTGTCGGTTACGACGCGGAGGGCAGGCGTGTGCTGTACGTCGAGATGCCCTTGGTGCCCAACTGTGGTGTCCTCTGGCGTTCCAGTGGGCTCATCGTCGAGGGGCACGACACGCCGGCTCTCATCGTGCGCCATGACTCAGACCGTGGTGAGGCACAGTTCGCGCTCTTGTGTGACCAACTGCGTGAGGATCTCGAGGGCTCCCCGGCAGAGTCCGTCGAATCGGTCGTTCTCACCACGATCCAGGAGTGGGCGACACTGTTCGGTCGTGAGGCTCACGAGATATCCCCGGAAGGTGTCCTGGGGTTGCTGGGGGAGTTGCTGACCCTTCGTGAACTCGTCGGTGCGCTCGGGGCGTCTGCTGCCCTCGCGATGTGGACGGGGCCGGATCGAATGCGTCATGACTTCGTGGGATCCACCGGAGCGCTGGAGGTCAAGACACTCGCGGCGGAGGACGGTCTGAAGGTGACTTTCCACGGCCTGCGGCAACTCGTTGAACCCAAGAAGGGGGGCCTCCACCTGGTTGTCCACCAACTGGAACGTACGCCGCAGGGTGAGTTGACTCTGAGCGGTGTGATCGCAGATCTTCCGCAAGTCGTCAGGAATGATGAAAGGTTGCGTCTGGCCTTGGCGATGGCAGGGTGTGAACCCGACGCGCCCGAGCAAGCGGACCGCTTGCGCTTCTCCCACCGCTCATCCCGTGTTCTCGCTGTGGACGCAGAGTTTCCTAGGATTTCTCCTGACACGCTGTCGCGTCCGGAGTGGGCGGATTCGCTCATGGCCGTCAGGTACACGGTTGATGTGTCTGCCGTCCCCCCGGTGAACACTGCACTGGAAAACCTCATCGAGGCGCATGATGTCGACTGAGTCCCCTCACCTCTACAGCGAGCCGTACCAAGCCAGTGGAAATATCGACGCTAGAGCGGCAACCAAGACCTTGGGGCGGCCCAACCTGCCGCATTGGCACGTATTTCTGCGTGAGACGATCCAGAACAGTTGGGACGCTCGACTGGGGGGCGCTGTGGATTTTCGTGTCGACGCCCGGACTCTGGGGGCTGCTCACATGTCGGGGCTGCATCAGTTCTTCTCCAGTACCCCGCCGCAGTCGGCCTTCGAGGGCGACCTCTCCTTGGATGAATTCCTCCACACCCAGTGTGGCACCGTACTGGTGGTCAGTGACAGGGGGACCTCCGGGTTGGGAGGGCCCACGCGTGCTGACGTGCAGACCGGGAAAGAATCGAACTTCGTCGACTTCGTCAGAAACATCGGTCGGGACGCGGCGAAGGCGATTGGGGGGGGAACGTACGGTTTCGGGAAGGGGATTCTGTGGTCTTCAAGCACTTGCCGGACAGTCCTCGTGTATTCGAGGGCGCAGGGTGAGCAAGGACTGGAGTCCCGCCTGATCGGCGTCACTCTTTCCGGCAGTTACACCCAGGGCGGAAAGCGGTACACGGGGCGTCACTGGTGGGGGGTTGCTGATCCCGCGACGGGGGCTGAGCCGTTCGTGGAAAGTGAAGCGGATGAATGGGCAGAACGGGTTGGTTTCCTCCCGTTCGAGGCCGGTGAGACGGGTACGTCCCTCATGGTCTTGGGGCCAGTGCAGGATGAAGACGCCTCGTCATTGGCCGACATCGTGGAGAGCATCCGTGACGCGATTCTTTGGTGGTGCTGGCCACATGCTGTGGATGGAACAATTCGTGTCGTTGTGACCCACGAAGGGAAGTCGGTGGCTGTACCGGACCCACGACACCATCCCATCGTGGGGGTGTATTGCGAGGCGTACGAGCGAGCCACGGGGGACGAGCCGGTGGGGTGGCCGTGGTACCGAACTGCCATTGCAGGTCGCCGAGGTCTCGGTTCCTTGGGAACTCTCGCCTGGCGGGCCAAGCGTCGCGTTGGCTCCTCAGGGGGATGGGTGCCGGAGGGGGGCGCGGAGTGCCATGTCGCCTTGATGCGCCGGCCTCGTTTCATTGTCAAGTACAGGGCTGTGGAGCCACTGCCGGATGGGAGCGGCAACCTGGGCGTGTTCGTTGCGGACGACGAGAGGGACGCGGACTTCGCGGCCGCGGAACCCGTGGCTCACGATGACTGGTCGCCAGCGGTGATGGGGGTGGCGAAAGGGGAGCAGAACGCGGTGCGCGTCGCATTCCGACGAATGACCGAGGAGATCGCTGATGCAGTCCGAGCAGCCGCCCCACCCAGCCGAGAAGCCGAGCATTCCTCGGTCGTCAACCAACTCGCAGGAGCGCTCGGTAGTCACATTGGATTGGGTGTGGACGCCAGCAGTCAGCCCCTGACTTCGGGTTCAGCGCGATCCGCAACGGGTGGGCCGCGTTCCCCTCGTCAGTTGTCCGTCGACCCAGCCGGGTCCCTGAAGTTGATCGACGGGGTGATGGCAGCCGAGTTCACGCTCATCGTACGTTCGGCGAGTGAGGGGGATGCGGTAGTAGTGACTCCGCGGTTCGTGCTGGACGGAGGTGGTGTGGACAAACAGGTCACTCCTTCCTTGGTCGGTGTCGTGCTCAACGGCAGTCGCGTGGAATCCGGTCAGTGGAGCCGTCTTGAGGTGCCGGAGGGCGACTCCGTCGTGACGGTCGAGGTCGGAACCATGCCTCTCAGGGGAGTGACTATCGAAGCGGGGTGGTGCTGATGGCCAAAGCGGTGGTGCCTGGGTTCCTTCTTGCCGGGAGCAATGTCACCGGCGGTCCTTGGTCGGTGTTGGCGGGTGGGCGTGATGTGTCCGGTGCTGCGCAGGTCGAGGGGTGGGATCCATCAATCGACCTGATGGTGAGTCGGCCGCTCGAGGTGGATCTTCCGGGATTGTTGGCCGCTACGGGACAGGGCCAGGGTGCACGCTTCAGAAGTGTGTTGATGTGGCATGCCACGGGGTCAGGGCTGCGAGGCGTGAGCGAGTCCGTCCCGGCAGTCGATGGTGTGGTTCATCTTCAGTTGGATCTCGAGGGGGCGGTCCTTGGGGGGACGCTCACCGTGGAGTCGGTTGTCATCCTCGACCTTCCCGACCCGGGGCATCCCTTGGCTGCGACTGCTGCGGGGGTGGTGGTCTGGCGCGAACAGACCTCATACACGCTGGAGGGCGACGGGAACCGGCTGCAGACGCAACAGCTTTCATTCAGTGAACAGGGCTTGGGCCTCCCGGCGGCGGCATGGCGTCTCCACGTCGAGGAGGAAGCGGGGTTGGATGACCTCGCAGGAGCTCAGGTGTTCCTCTACCTGAACAGTGATCACCCCCGGTTGACCTCCCTGCTCGAAGGTGACGCGCCCGATCCCCTTCTCCTCAGCGCCCTGAGGCTGGAGATGGAACGGCGGTTGGTCGAGGCAGCGCTGGATCGTTTCGAGGAGTTGGAGACTCGGTCGACGTATGACGAGGGCAGTTTCGGGGAGGCGCTTGACCGTGCTCTCAAGCGCAACTTCCCGGGCCAGTCGCCGGCTGAGATCGCGGCGCAGAGGGACCGCGACCGTGGATGGTTCGAGATGACGCTCCAAGCACGTACGAGGTTCTTGGCATGACTTTCGCCGCGTATCCCCGGCTCGATGCTTGGGGCGCGAATCGCCTTCTGGAGCAGTTGAGACCGCTGGGCGTCGAGGAGCTGGCCCGGCGTGCGGAGACTTCCCATCCCCGTACTCACTTCCAACCGACAGCTCTCTCCCGTAAGAGTGACGAAGACCTGCGAGATCTTCGCCAGCAGGCACTCGCGCTTGTGGCGGGTCTACCAGCCACAAGGGAAGGCTTCCGTGCCTTTGACGCTCGTATGGGCCGTCTCATGGGTTCCTTGGTCGATTTGTCACCGGCGGAAGGCGGGCGCCCTGAGGTGTGGAACCACATGTCCTTGGTTCTGCTTCCGGATCTCACGCTCTGGCGGTGGCGCTCCTCCGGCGATGGATCCCTGCACCGGGACCGTCTGTTGGGGGGACCTCGTAACGCACTTCGGCGGCTGTGGTGGCGGAACCTTCTCCTCGGGGAGGAGCTGGTGGACTTCCTCTCCGAGGACGAGCTCGTCGGGATCACTGAGAGGCCGGGAAGTTTGGGATCCTGCCCGCTGGTTGCCAGAGCCTTCGCGGAGGTTCTTCGGAGCCAAGTGGCAGCGGGTCACGTGCCTGCCGGCATGCGCGAGGCCGTGAGTCGTGCATACGCGCGCGCGGCCCTGAGGCGTGGTGCGGTTCTGGCACTTCCCGCCATGGCGGAGAAGCAACTCGAGTCCGTCTTCCGGGGGGCCATCCGAGAGGCCACACTCGAGGTCTTGGGTCCGGCGTCGTCCAGAGCGGGGGGCTCGTACAGGTTGTGAAAGCGCGAAGCCCCGCCCCGCATCGCTGCGGGACGGGGCCTGTCGGCGTGTGAATCGGCTCAGGCGCGGTAGGCCCCCCACTGGGCCTTCATGCGGTCCACCTGACCGGGGGTGAAGTGGTCCATGCAGTCGTCGTGCGAGTAGTCCATGAAGTTGCGGACCGGGTCCAGGCCGGGGGCGGTGCAGGAGTCCTGGCCCTCGGGGCAGCCGCTGGCCGGCTGGGCCTCGGCCGGGGTGTCGGCCACGTAGTCGCCGTCGGCGCAGCCGCCCTGGAAGGTGTGGTAGAGCCCCATCCAGTGGCCCACCTCGTGGGTGCCGGTGTCGCCCAGGTTGTACGGGGCGGCCGAGCCGCCGGGCAGGGACTCGTTGAGCACCTGGATCTGCTGGTCGATCTGCGACTGGGTCACCGCACCGTTGCCGGGGGAGTCGGTGATCACGTGGAAGTAGACGTCCACCACGACCGGGCTGGTGGTCACCCGGGTGCCGGGCTTGCCCTTGCCGTTCCCCTTGCCCTGCTCGGCGTTGGCAGAGCGCAGCGCGCCGTCCTTCCCGCGGGCCAGGCCCTTGGCGGCCAGCGCCTTGTCGAGGGCGGCCTCCTGGGCCCGGGCCTGGCGCGGGGTGATCGTGTTGGGGTCGAGGTTCTTGTCCGCACCGGGGTGCAGGCGGGCGTTGGCGGCCGGGGTCTCGCAGTCCTCTGCGGCGGCTGATGCGTGACAGTGGAACGGCAGGAGCCCCTCGCGCCAGCGCGCGAGAGGCTCCTTGACCGATTCCGGGGGGAAAAGGTGACCTCGTCGTGATCTCCGGACCCGGCAGGTCACAACCAGGGGGCGAGGGAGATCACCACTCTCAGTTCCACGGCCCGCGCTGGTCGTGACGCAGATCCGTCGGCGCGTACGGGTCCTGGCCGTACCCGCCCGGCGCCGACTGCTCCGGCGCGGGAGGCGCCGGCGGAGGGCCGGGGTTGTGCTGCGGACCCGGGGGCGGTCCGTAGCCCCCGCCCGGCTGGCTGGGGTAGCTCGGGCCAACCGGCATCCCCGGTCCGCCGGGTCCACCCCCGTGCCACTGCCGGGCCTGCTCCTCCCGCCGCGTCCGGTTGCCGCCGACCACCCAGAGCACGATCCCCAGGACCAGCCCCAGGAAGGCCAGACCACCGAGGAGGACACCGCCGAGCATCTTCATGCCCATCGTGGCCCACTCCATGTCGTCCACGGGTTCCGACAGGGTGACCTCGGCGGCGCCGGTGCAGGTGAACTGGTACTCACCGGACTCCTCGACGTCCAGGGCGCCCACCAGCGTGGTCTCCGGGTCCTCGAAGATCGTGTTCTCCTCCGACGGGGTCAGGTCCACCGTCCCGGTCGGCCCGGAGGCCGAGCAGGAGGCGTCGGCCCCCTCGCCGTCCGCGGTGAGTACGTGGGTGTCCCCGGCCTGCAGGGTCTCGGTGAGGGAGCCCTCCACCACCGGGCCGCCGTACACCCGGGAGTCGATGTCCATGGCGTGCTGGATCGACCACCCGCACAGCACCAGGGCGACGATGCCACCCAGCACCGAGAGCGCGGTCAGGATCTTGCCGAAGGTCTTCACTGCCTTCCCTTCCTCGAGGTCTTCTCTGGGGCGCAGTCTGCGGGACACCCCGGCACTCACCCCTGCCACCAGGGGTGGAGCCCACCGGGCCGTGGTCGGACGGCAGACTGTCCGCATGGCCCTGGACCCCAACTCGATGACCCCGCAGGAGTACCTCGCCCACCTCAACGCCGAGGCCGAGCGACGCAGCCGGGAGCAGGCGGCCGAGCTGCTCGCCGCCCGGGGGATGGTGCGGGGGGACGAGCCCGTGGCCCAGCACCAGCCGCCGCCCTCGCACGAGGCTGCCGGTCCGGCCGTCCGCGCGTCGGCCCCGTCCCCGGACCGGGTGGACACGACCACGTCGGTCGACACCACCGTCGACGCCTCCCGGTCGGGCACGGTCACCTCCCCGACGGTCTCCCGCGCCGCCGGGGACAGCGGACCCAACTGGACCGGACGGATCGTGTGGGGCGCGATCGCCGCCGGCGTGGGCGTCGTCTGGCCCGCCGTCGGCCAGCTCCTGGCCGGCAACTGGGTGACCTTCTTCGCGCTGCTCTTCGCCGGGGACGTCGTCGAGGGCTGGGTCCGTGACCTGGCCGTCGACCTCCAGCTCGACCTCGGTGGTCAGGACCCCTGGCAGCTGGTCGTCTACCTCCTGGCCGCCCGGGCCTTCCTCAGCGTGCTGACCTGGAAGCACGAGCCCGACGAGTCCGACGAGTCCGTCGGCCAGGAGTGACGCCGGAGGACGAAGGGGCCGGTCTGTACCTGCAGCCCGGCCCCTTCACCTCGTGCGGGGATCACAGCCCCAGCAGCCCGCCGATCTTCGGGGCCAGCTCGACCACCTGCTGCACCGCCAGGTAGGCGAACAGGGCGGTGCACACCAGCAGCGCCAGGTTGCTCAGCGGGCCGTTGCGCCACCCGCGCGGCACTCGGTCGGAGTTGAGGATCCACAGCAGCGTGACCGACATGAAGGGCATGAAGAAGGCACCCAGCACGCCGTAGGCCAGGATCAGCCAGATCGGCTTGCCGAGGAACATCATGAGCATCGGCGGGAAGGTCAGCCACAGCACGTAGGCGGTGTACCAGCGCCCGCCCGCCTGCCGGTCGGGGTGGTCCTCCGGCTTGCCCAGGGCGTCCCCGGCGAAGTCCGCGAACATCATCGAGACGCCGTTCCACACGCCGATGAGCGAGGACATCGCCGCCGCCCAGAAGCCCATCAGGAAGAGCGTGCCCACGGCCTCGCCGTACCGGTCGGCCAGCACCGTGGAGAGCTGGAGCAGGCCCTTGTCGCCACTCTCGACGGCCTGGTTCGAGGAGTACAGGAGCTCCGCGCCGACGATGAGCGTGGCCGTCACGAAGAGGCCGGTCACCACGTAGGCCACCGTGTTGTCCACCCGCATGAGGCGCATGTGGCGCTTCGTGGTCCAGCCCTTCTCCCGGATCCAGTAGCCGTAGGCCGCCACCGTGATCGTGCCGCCCACGCCGCCGGCGACCGAGAGCAGGTTCACCAGACCGCCCTGGGGGATGGTCGGGACCAGGCCGCGCAGCAGCTCGGGGATGTTCGGCAGGGTGAAGGCCGCCGCGGTCACCATGACCACGAACATCAGCCCGACCAGGGCCGCGCAGATTTTCTCGAAGACGTCGTAGCGGCTCAGCAGCACCAGGGCCATGCCCGTCAGCCCGGAGAGGATGCCCCACCAGGTGACCGACAGTGCGGGGAAGAGGGAGTGCAGGGGGAGCCCGGTGCCCGCCATGGCCGCCGAGCCGTAGACGAAGCCCCAGATGACGATGTACGGCGCGAAGTACCAGCTCGTCCACCGGCCCAGGCTGCGCCAGCCCTCGTAGATCGTGTTGCCGGTGGCGAGCGTGTACCGGCCCGCCCCCTCCACGAGGGCGATCTTCAGCAGGCAGCCGACCACGACCGCCCAGAGCAGGGCGTAGCCGAACTTCTGGCCGGCCACCACGGTGGCCACGAGGTCGGCGGCACCGACACCGGTGGCCGCGACGACCAGGCCGGGGCCGACGAGGGAGAACCCGCCGATCTGACGATCGTCGGTGGACGGGGGAGAGGCAGTGCTCATGGGGCCTCCGGGGTCGGGGACGCGAGGGGTGGCCGTCGGGGATCGACAGCAGGGTTGTGGGGCGAATCACACCACGCCGACGGGGGGCCTGACGAGCTCAGCGGTTCACGCGCCGGTGCCGGGCGCGGCGTCGACGAGGGACTCCGCCGTGGCGCGCCCCGCGGCGATCGCCTGCTCGGACGGTCCGCGGAGCATCAGCGCGAGCATGCCCTCGTAGGCCACCTCGACGTGCCCGGCCAGCCGCTGGGCGCGTGCCGGGTCGTCGGGGTGCAGCGCCGTGGCGGCCTGCGCCAGCCGGGTGCGCAGCCGGTCCCGGTCGGCTGCCAGGACGCGGGCCACCGCCGGGGCGGGATCGGGCTGCGCCGAGGCCGTGGCGTGGAAGGAGCACCACCGCTCCTCGAGCCGGTTGTGGTGGTAGTCCTCCATGGCCGCGAACACCGAGAGCAGCTGGTCCCGGGGGGAGTCGCCGGCCGCTGCCCAGTGGCGGTCCCACACCCCGGACCACACCTCGAGCCGCCGCTCGAGCGCCTCCGCCAGCAACCCGTCCTTGTTGCCGAAGTGCGCGTACAGGCTGGCGGCCGAGGCACCGGCCTCCTTGAGCAGCACGTCGACGGGGGTGCTCACCGAGCCGTCGACGAACATGAGGCGGGTCGCGGCATCGAGGAGGCGCTCACGCACCGGCACCTTGGCGGACATCCCCGCATCCTAGGACAGTGAAACGTGCGTTACAGTGAAACGCACGTTACTGCTCCTCGGGTGTGCCCTCGGGGAGCTCCACTCGCCCCCCCGACCCAGGAGGAACCCATGTCCGAGCTGTTCATCGACGGACGGTGGGAGCCCGCGGAATCCGGCGCCACCCGAGAGATCGTCTGCCCGGCCGACCAGTCCCACGTGGGCACCGTCGCCGAGGCCGGCGCGGCCGACGCCGAGCGCGCCATCGCCGCCGCCCGGCGGGCCTTCGACGCCGGCGACTGGTCGACCCGCCCCACCCCCGAGCGGGCCCAGCTGGTGGCCGATCTCGCCGACGCCCTCGAGGCCGAGAAGGAGGAGGTCGCCCGCGCCGAGACCCTCGACACCGGCAAGCGCCTCGTCGAGGCCCGCATCGACATGGACGACATCATCGGCGTCTTCCGGCACTTCGCCCGGCTCGGCCAGCAGGAGGCCGGCCGCGTCGTGGACACCGGCATGCCCGACGTCCAGTCGAAGGTGGTCACCGAGCCGGTCGGCGTCTGCTCCCTCATCACGCCGTGGAACTTCCCGCTCCTGCAGACCGCCTGGAAGGTCGCCCCCGCGCTCGTGGCCGGCAACACCTTCGTGCTCAAGCCCAGCGAGCTGACCCCGCACACCGCCGTGTGGCTGCTGCGCACCCTCGAGCGCCTCGGCATGCCGGCCGGGGTCGGCAACCTCGTCCTCGGCCCCGGTGACCCGGTGGGCGCGGTGATGACCGAGCACGAGGAGGTCGACCTGGTCTCCTTCACCGGTGGCCTGCACACCGGCCGCCGCATCATGGCCGCCGCCGCCGGCACCGTGAAGAAGGTCGCCCTGGAGCTGGGCGGCAAGAACCCCTTCGTCCTCTTCGCCGACGCCGACCTCGACGCGGCGATCGACAACGCCCTCACCGCGATCTTCCTCGACTCCGGCCAGGTCTGCTCCGCCGGCAGCCGCCTGCTGGTCGAGGAGTCCGTCCACGACCAGGTGGTCTCCGAGCTCGTGCGCCGTGCCGGCCGCATCCGCCTCGGCGGCCCCTTCGACGAGGACGCCGAGACCGGCCCGCTCATCAGCGAGACCCACCGCGAGAAGGTCCACGCCTACGTGCAGTCCGCCGTGGCCGAGGGTGCGCAGCTGCTCTGCGGTGGCGAGATCCCCGGCGGCGAGCTCGCGGGGGGCTGGCACTACCCGCCGACCATCCTCGACGGCTGCCGCACCGACATGGAGTGCGTGCAGACCGAGAGCTTCGGCCCGGTGCTCACCGTGGAGACCTTCTCCGGCAGCACCCGGGAGGAGGCCGAGGACGCGGCTGTGGCGCTCGCCAACGACACCATCTACGGGCTGGCCGGGGCCGTCTGGACCGAGAACGCCGGGCGCGCCACCCGCGTCGCCGCCCGCCTGCGCCACGGCACGGTCTGGATCAACGACTTCCACCCCTACGTGCCGCAGGCCGAGTGGGGCGGCATGAAGCAGTCCGGCGTCGGCCGGGAGCTCGGCATCGCCGGCCTGGGGGAGTACGTGGAAACCAAGCACGTCTGGCACAACACCCGCCCGGCCCGCGCCGACTGGTTCGCCGACCGCGGCTGACCCGACCCGAGGGTGGCGCACCCCGCGCCCACGCACCCCGACAACAGCTCGCACGACCGAAGGAGACGACCATGAAGAAGCGCTACGACTACGTCATCGTCGGCGGTGGCTCCGCCGGCTCCGTCCTGGCCAACCGCCTGTCCACCGACCCCTCCACCAGCGTCCTGGTGCTCGAGGCCGGCCGCGCCGACTTCGTCTGGGACCCGCTGATCCAGATGCCGGCCGCCCTGGTCTTCCCCAGCGGCAACCCGCTCTACGACTGGGCCTACGAGTCCGAGCCCGAGCCGCACATGGGGGGCCGCCGGGTGAAGCACGCCCGCGGCAAGGTGCTGGGCGGTTCGTCCTCCATCAACGGCATGATCTTCCAGCGCGGCAACGCCGGCGACTACGCCAAGTGGGCGCAGAACGAGGGCATGGAGCACTGGGACTACGCCCACGCCCTGCCCTACTTCAAGCGCATGGAGACCTGCCTGTCCGGTGCCGACGCCTGGCGCGGTGGGACCGGCCCGCTGGAGCTCGAGCGCGGCCCCGCCAGCTCCCCGCTCTTCCAGGCCTTCTTCGAGGCCACCCAGCAGGCCGGCTACCCCCGCACCGACGACGTCAACGGGTACCGCCAGGAGGGCTTCGCCCCCTTCGACCGCAACGTGCGCCACGGCAGCCGTCTCTCGGCCTCCCGCGCCTACCTGTGGCCCATCCGGAAGCGGAAGAACCTCCACGTGCGCACCCTCAGCCACGTCACCCAGCTGCGCTGGGAGGGCAACCGCGTGACCGGCGTCGACTTCGTCCGCGGCCCCCGCCGCACCCCCCACTCGGTCGAGGCCGGCGAGGTCATCCTCTGCGGTGGCGCGTTCAACACCCCGCAGGTCCTCCAGCTCTCCGGGGTCGGCAACCCCGAGACGCTGCAGGCCGCCGGGGTCACCCCGCGCGTCGACCTGCCCGGCGTCGGCGAGAACCTGCAGGACCACCTCGAGGTCTACCTCCAGCACACCTGCACCCAGCCGGTGTCCATGGCCCCGTGGCTGGACATGAAGAAGGCCCCCTTCATCGGTGCGGCCTGGCTCTTCGGCAACCGCGGGCCCGGCGCCACCAACCACTTCGAGGCCGGTGGCTTCATCCGCACCAGCGACCGGGTGGACTACCCGAACCTCATGTTCCACTTCCTGCCCATCGCGGTGCGCTACGACGGCACCGCCTCCGGCGGGGACCACGGCTATCAGGTGCACATCGGGCCGATGAACTCCGACGTGCGCGGCGACCTGCGCATCCGCAGCACCGACCCCTTCGAGCACCCGGCCATCCGGTTCAACTACCTCTCCACCGAGAACGACCGCCGCGAGTGGGTGGAGGTCATCCGCGCCGCCCGCCACATCCTCTCCCAGCCGGCCTTCGCCCCCTTCAACGGCGGCGAGATCTCGCCCGGCCCTTCGGTCCAGACCGACGAGGAGATCCTCGACTGGGTGGCCCAGGACGCCGAGACCGCGCTGCACCCCAGCTGCACGGCCAAGATGGGCCGCGACCGGATGAGCGTCGTGGACCCCGACACCATGGCCGTGCACGGCACCGAGGGCCTGCGCGTGGTGGATGCCTCGGTGTTCCCGTCCATCACCAACGGCAACATCTACGCCCCGGTGATGATGGTCGCCGAGAAGGCCGCCGACCTCATCGCGGGCAACACACCGCTCGCGCCGGAGCACCCGCCGGTGTACCGCGCCAACGCCGGGATGCCGCTCTACCCGCAGGGCGACCCGCGCAACGAGGCCTGGGACGCCCGGGCGAACGTCCCGACGGCCGAGGAGGCCGTGCGGGCCGGCGGCACCACCGCCTGAGCCCCCCCACACCGCCGAGGCGGGGACCACCCGGTCCCCGCCTCGGCGCACGTCGCCCCCGACATCCCGAGGGGTGCTCCGCAGCCCCCGTTCCCATCACCACCCTGCACCCGGGCCACCCGCGCACCGGGAGGAAGGAATCCATGAGCTCCGCCATCTCCGAGGAGTCGATCGCGCCGCCGGACCACGCGGGGGAGGGGCCGCGCGTCGTCTGGCCGGTCCTGGTCTCCGCCGGCCTGGTGACCGCGCTGGTCGCCGGCTGGGCCCTCGTCGCCCCCGAGCAGGCGGCGACCCGGCTGGGGGAGGTGGTCGGGTGGATCGCGAACTGGTTCGGCTGGTTCTACATCGCCCTGGCCACCCTCGTCCTGGTCTTCGTGGTGTACCTGGCCGTGCGGCACTCCGGCGTCCGTCTCGGTGCCGACACCGACCGGCCGGAGTTCTCCACCTTCGCGTGGGCAGCCATGCTCTTCGCCGCCGGCATCGGGACGGACGTCATGTTCTTCGCCGTCGCCGAGCCCGCCACGCAGCTCCTCGCCCCGCCCCAGGCCGAGCCCGGATCGCTCGACGCGGCCCGCGAGGCCACGGTCTGGACCCTCTTCCACTACGGCATCACCGGGTGGGGCATGTACACCCTCATGGGGATCGCCCTGGGCTACTTCGCTCACCGGCGGGGGCTGCCGCTCGCGGTGCGCTCGGCCCTGTACCCCCTGCTCGGGCGCCGCGTGCAGGGTGCAGCCGGTCACGCGGTCGACACCGCCACCGTCCTCGGCACCATCTTCGGCGTGGCCACCTCGCTGGGCATCGGCGTGGTGATGCTCAACGTCGGCATCGACATCCTCTTCGGCACCGGCCAGGGGATCGCCCAGCAGGTCGGCCTGGTCGTCCTGGCCGTGGTGGTGGCCACCATCTCGGCCACCACCGGGGTCGACCGCGGCATCCGGGTGCTCTCCCAGCTCAACGTGGTGCTCGCCATCGCCCTGGCCGCCTGGGTGCTCGTCACCGGGGAGACCGCCTTCCTCCTGCGCGCGGTCACGATGAACGTCGGGGACTACGTCGCGCTCTTCCCGGGCATGACCCTGGACACCATGGCCTTCGAGGACCAGTCCGAGTGGATGAGCGCCTGGACCCTCTTCTTCTGGGCCTGGTGGGTGGCCTGGGCCAGCTTCGTGGGCATGTTCCTGGCCCGCATCTCGCGGGGGCGCACCATCGGCCAGTTCGTCTTCGGCACCCTGACGATCCCCTTCTGCTACATCGTGATGTGGGTCTCGATCTTCGGGAACTCGGCGGTGGAGCGGATCCGCTCCGGTGACGCGGACTTCGGCGAGCTCGCGATGGGCTCCCCGGAGCTGGGATTCTTCACCCTCCTGCAGGACCACCCCCTCCCGCTGCTCCTGGTGGCCGTCGCCACCTTCGTCGGGCTGCTCTTCTACGTGACCTCCGCCGACTCCGGGGCGCTGGTCATGGCCAACCTGTCCTCCCACCTGCCGGACCCGGAGTCCGACGCCCACCCGGTGCTGCGGATCCTCTGGGCCGTGGCCACCGGTGTGCTGACCATCGCCATGCTCCTGGTGGGCGGGATCCCGGCTCTGCAGAGCGCCACCATCGTCATGGGTCTGCCCTTCGCCGTGGTGATGATCCTCGTGATGGTCGGGCTGCACCGGGCGCTGGAGGCCGAGCGCGCCCGGGCCGACGCCCACCGCGCCTCGCTCACCGGGCAGCTCGCCGGGCCCGACGGCCACGGTGAGTCCTGGCGACGCCGCCTCGGCCTGGCCCTGGGCTCCGTGAGCGTCGCACGGGCCACCGAGCGGCTGGAGGGCACGGTGCTTCCGGCGCTGGAGTCGGTGGCCGCCGAGCTGTGCGGGCGCGGGGTCGAGGCCCACGTGCGGGCCAGCGAGGAGATCGAGCAGGGCCGGGTGAAGCGGCGGGCGGCGCTCGTCGTGCCGGCCCCGGAAGGCGCCACGAACGGTGCCGCCGCCGACCCCTTCCGGTACCCGGTCCAGGTGCGCGTGGTGCCCCAGCCGAGCTACGGCGCACGGCTCCTGGAGGCCGACGACACGACCACCCGGCTGGAGGTGGCCCTCCCCACCGGGGAGGTGTACGACGTGCTCGGCTACGACGCCGACGCCCTCTGCCACGACGTGCTCGACCACTACGAGCGCTGGGCCTCTGCACGATCCGCCCTCCACGTCGCGGCCACCTGATCGGCCGAGCTCCGACGCCGAAGGGCGCCGTGCCCCCCTTTCGCGGGGCGCGGCGCCCTTCGCCGTCGACTGGATTTTCCGGCACCTTTCGTCGATTTGCCTCCACGATGCCGACCGTCTACTGTTGCGGCCACGACATCCAGAGCGGTGGAGAGATCTGGCTCTTTGAAACCGCAGCAACCCCCCTGCACGGGCGAGGGTGCTCACGCCAGAAGCGATGGAGGAACCATGCGAATGCACATGCACCAGAGGTCCTGAGCCTCGTACACCCTCGTGGTGACGGGTCAGGCCCTCAGAACCCACCCCCGGAGACCCCGGACGCACCGGTGAGCCCTGTCGGCTCCCGGGAACCGGTCATTCTCCGCCCCCTTTTTCTGTCGTGAGCAGGCCCTTTCGGGGGTCTTTTCGTCGACCCTTCTTCCCGTCCCGCAGGAGTTTCCGTTGATCACCCTGGAGAACGTCTCCAAGACCTACCCCGGACGCCGGGGGAGCGAGCCCGTCCAGGCGCTCACCGAGGTCGACCTCGAGCTCGACCGTGGACTGCTCCACGGCGTCGTCGGCCCCAGCGGGTCCGGCAAGTCCACCCTGGTGCGCCTTCTCAACCTCCTGGAGCGCCCCACCACCGGCCGCGTCGTCGTCGGCGGCCAGGAGCTCACCGCCCTGAGTGCCCGCGAGGTGCGCGCCGCTCGCCGCAGCATCGGCATGATCTTTCAGCACTTCAACCTGCTGGACTCCCGCACCGCCCTGGAGAACGTCGCCCTCCCGCTCGAGCTCGCCGGGGTGGGCCGCGCCGAGTGTCGGGAGCGTGCCGGGGCGCTGCTCGAGCGGGTGGGGCTCGGCCAGCGCGCCGCGGCGCACCCCCGCCAGCTCTCCGGGGGCCAGAAGCAGCGCGTCGCCATCGCCCGTGCCCTGGTGACCGACCCGACGGTCCTGCTCTGTGACGAGGCCACCAGCGCCCTCGACCCCGCGACCACCGCCAGCGTCCTGGACCTGCTGCGCGAGCTCACCGACGACCTCGGCCTCACCACCGTGCTCATCACCCACGAGATGGACGTCATCACCCGGGCCGCGGACACCGCCACCCTCCTGGCCGAGGGGCGCGTCGTGGAGACCGGCCCGCTGGCGCAGGTCGTCAGCCCCGGCCACCGTCTCGCCCAGACCCTCGTGCCCCGCCCGGTCCGCCCGGTGGAGGCCGCCGACCTCCCGACGGATGCCACGGTCCGCACGGTCGACCTCGCCCGGGAGGAGCTCTCCACCGTGCTGGCCGAGCTCGCGGCCACCGGCCACCACGCCGAGGTCCTCGCGGCCCGCGTGGAGAACATCCAGGGTGCCCGCGTCGGCACCATCGACCTCGCCATCCGACAGGGGGCCCGCGCATGACCCGCGAACGACTCACCGACGCACTCGTCGAGGGCACCCTCGACACCCTCTACATGGTCGGGATCTCCTCGGCCGTCGCCGTCCTGCTCGGCGTCCCGCTGGGCGTCCTCCTGGTCATCACCGCCCCCGGCGGCCTCCTGCCCAACCGGTGGGTCAGCGGCGTCGTCGGCGCCCTGGTCAACGCCGGCCGCTCCATCCCGTTCATCATCCTGCTCGTGCTCATCGGCCCGCTCACCAAGGCCGTGGCCGGCACCACCATCGGGCCGGAGGCCGCGGTCGTCCCGCTCACCGTCGGCGCGATCCCCTTCCTGGCCCGCCTCGTCGAGACCGCGCTGCACGAGGTCGACCCCGGCAAGGTGGAGGCCGTCAGCTCGATGGGAGCCACCCGCGCCCAGGTCATTCGCTCGGTCCTCCTCCCGGAGGCCCTGCCCGGACTGATCTCCGCGACCACCGTGATGGTCGTGGCCCTCATCGGCTACTCGGCCATGGCCGGAGCCGTCGGTGGCGGGGGTCTGGGTGACCTGGCCATCCGCAAGGGCTACCAGGCCTTCGACCTCACCGTCACCCTCTGGTGCGTCGCGATCCTCATGGGACTGGTGATCGCCGTGCAGTTCCTCGGCGACCTCCTCGCCCGCGCCGCCCGCCACTGATCCCAGGAGAACGCCATGATCACCCGCCGCCACGCCCTCGCCCTCGGCCTCGGAACGCTCACCCTCCCCGCCCTCAGCGCCTGTGGAGGAGCAGGGGCGACATCGACCACCGGTCCCCTGCGAGTCGGCACCACCCCGGTGCCCCACGCCGAGATCCTCACCTGGATCCACGACCGGGGACTGGACGCCGAGCACGGTTTCGAGCTCGAGGTCGTCGAGTTCACCGACTACGTGCAGCCCAACGTCGCCCTCGACGAGGGCTCGATCGATGCCAACTACTACCAGCACCGACTCTTCCTCGCGGCCCAGGAGGAGGAGGCCGGGTACGCGTTCGACATCGTGGCCCCGGTCACGAACCAGCCGATGGGGATCTACTCCGAGTCCATCACCGACCTCGCCGACCTGCCGCGGCGGACCCGGGTGGCGGTGCCCAACGACCCCGCCAACGGTGCCCGTGGTCTGTGGCTCCTCGAGGAACAGGGGATCATCACCCTCGCAGAGGGCGTCGAGACGCCGCTCCCGGAGGACGTCATCGAGAACCCCCACGAGCTGGACATCGTCCCGCTGGAGGCCGCCCAGCTCCCGCGATCGCTCGGGGACACCGCCCTCGCCGCCATCCCGGGGAACTTCGCGGTCCAGGCGGAGCTCGACCCGCGGACGGCCCTGGTCACCGAGGACCCGGCCGACGAGCGGTTCGCCATCAACGTGGTCACCCGCCCCGAGCTCGTCGAGGACCCCCGGGTCACCGCACTGGTCGAGGTGCTCGGAAGCCGCGAGGTCGGCCAGTTCATCCAGGACACCTGGAAGGGCGTCGTCGTGCAGCTCTGACCCGCCCGTGCCCCGTCCCCACCCCCGTCGACAGCTCTCCACCACCTGACCGAAGGAGCCCACCATGCACCGCACCCTGACCCGCCGCACCGCCCTGGCCCTCACCGCCACCCTCGCTCTCGGCCTCTCCGCCTGTGGCGGGGACGAGCAGGCCGGTGGGGGAGAGAACCCCACCCTGCGCATCGGGGTGAGCCCGGTGCCACACGGCGAGATCCTCCAGGAGGTCGCCGACAGCCTGCCGGAGGACGCCGGCTACTCCGTGGAGATCGTCGAGTTCACCGACTACATCCAGCCCAACGAGGCGCTGGAGGCCGGGGACCTGGACGCCAACTACTTCCAGCACCAGCCGTACCTCGACGAGCAGGTGCAGGCCCGCGGGTACGACTTCGAGGCCCTCGGCCCGGTCCACCTGGAGCCGCTCGGCCTGTACTCGGAGCAGGTCGATGCCCCCGACGCCCTGGGCGAGGACAGCGAGATCGCCATCCCCAACGACCCCTCCAACGGTGGCCGGGCCCTCCAGCTGCTCGCCGACCACGGGATCCTGGAGCTCGCCGACACCGGCGACAAGGCCCCGACCGTCGACGACGTCACCTCCGGGCCGGAGATCACCGAGCTCGAGGCCGCCCAGCTGCCCCGCTCCCTCGGGGACGTCGACGCCGCGGTGGTCAACGGCAACTACGCGATCGAGGCGGACCTCTCCCCGAAGGACGACGCCCTGGCCGTCGAGGACGCCCAGGACAACCCCTACGCCAACCTGCTCGTGACCACCGCCGACCGCAAGGACGACGAGCACCTCACGAAGCTCCTCGAGGCGCTGCAGTCGCAGGAGACCGAGCAGTTCATCGACGAGCAGTACGACGGCGCGGTCATCGCCGCGAGGTGACCGGGGCGCCCCGCGCATGAACCGGCCCGCCACGGAAGGCTCTTCCGTGGCGGGCCGGTTCATGCGCGTCAGGCGCGGATCAGCGGGTGATCAGGCGCTGGGCGGGGGCGGCGGCGGGGTCTGGCCGCCACCGGTCGGGCCGTCGTCACGACGGTCGCCGAGGTCGTCGGCGTCCCAGCGCTGGGCACCGTGGACCTGGCCGCTGGACTCGTTGAAGGACGGGCCCTGCTGGCCGGCGTCCGGCTGGCCGTACGGGGAGGAGCCACCCTCGGTCTGACCGTACGGGGCCTGGCCGTAGGAGGACGAGCCACCCTCGGTCTGGCCGTACTGGCCCGGGGCCGGGGGAGCGGTCTGCTCCGGCGTCGACTGGCCGTACTGCGGGGCGGCCGGCTGACCGTAGGTCTGCTGGCCGTAGCCCGGCTGGCCCTGGTCGTACTGACCCGGGGCCGGCGGCACGGCGCCACCCTGGGTGTACGGGGCCGAGCGGGAGAACTGGTCCTGGTAGGTGCCCGAGGTGTAGCTGGTCTGGGCCTGGTTCTTCTTGCGGCGGCCGAAGAACCACAGCAGACCACCGACGACCAGCAGCAGCAGGCCGAGCGGGATCAGCAGGATGGCACCCAGGGCACCCAGGCCGATGGCGATCATGTCGCCGAGGGAGGCGGGACCGGTGATCTCCATGCCAGACCCGTCACAGGTCACCGCGTAGCTGCCTGCGGACTCGGCCTGCACGACACCGACGATGGTCTCCTCGCCGGCGGAACCGCTGGTCCCCGACGGGGGGGCGGTGAAGGTGGCGCCCTCGGGGCTCACGGTGCACGTCGCGTCGGCCGAGTCGCCGACCACCATCCGGGTCTCGCCCTCCTCCATCTCCACGGTGGCCGGGAGCGGCTGCGCGGCGTTCAGAGCATCCGCGAGGTCGTTCCCCCGCATGCCGGCCAGGACGGCGCCGATGATGCCGAGGATCAGTGACAGGACCCCCAGTGCGGTCAGAATCTTGCCGAACAGCTTCATCGGCATCCCTCCTCAGGTTGTGTGGGCACCGGGCGTGCCCTGTGGGAGGACGGTACCGCTCTCAGGCGCCGGTCGGCCGGGAGGTGAAGCCCATGCTGCTGCCCGGGGAGCTCACCGGCGGCACCGGCGGACGCGCCTGACCCTCCACCGATGCCAGCTCGGCCTCGATGTCGTCGATGAACGACACCGCCGTCGGCGCCCCGGCCACCGGGCCGCCGGCCAGCAGCTGGTCGGCGCCGAGCAGCACCGCGCTCGGGGAGCGGTGGACCTGGAACATCGTCCGGAACTGGCCGTGCTCGTCCCAGGCGAGCTCGCACCCCTCCGGGATGCGCTCGTCGTCCTGCGCCGTCGGGGTGGTGGCCACGAGCATGACCCCGATCTCCGGATGCTCCCGGGCGAACCGTCCGGCCCGCTCGATCGCCGGGACGCAGCTGCCGCACCCCAGCGACACCCACAGCATCAGCCAGGCGCGCCCGGCGGCCAGGTCCCGGACCTGGACCGGCCCGTCGGCACCGGTCACCTCGGCGAAGGGGACCGGCAGCCGCAGGTAGTCCTCCAGCTCCTCGTCGGGGACCTCGCGGCTCGCCGCGCCGCCCCCTTCCGGTGCCGACTCGTCCTCGCCACTCCCGATGAGGCGGGTCAGCGCCACCGCAGCCAGCACGACGAGCAGCCACCACCAGGTGCCCGTGTCTCCCAGGCGGGCGAGGACGCTGCCGCCGGTCGCCGCGTCGGCCACCGCCACGGCACCCAGGACGACCAGGAGGAGATTGCGCACGACCGTGGTGCGGGTGACCGTGCCCTGGCCCAGCCTGCCGAAGCAGCCGCAGGTCACCGGCACATCGAAGCCCAGCGCCCGCACGATGAGCACCGTGTAGACGATCCCCAGCCCCAGGGCCGCCACCGCCGGCAGCCAGAACCACGGGTGCGGCAGCACCAACAGCAGCACGGCGAGCAGGATCTCCGCCGGGCCGAGCAGCCGGGGCGCGAAGGACTCGCTCAGCCAGCGGGGCAGGCGCAGCTCGCGGAAGGCGCTGCGCGTGCTCTCCCCGTCGAGCACCTTCGCGACCCCGCTCGTGCCGTAGACGAGAGCCAGCAGGAGGGCCGCACCTGCCGCGGCGGTGGGGAGGGTCGCAGAATCCATGTGCAGATCATCCCACCCGGCACCGGCTGGGATCTCCCACGCTCACCAGGTGCGTACGACCGGAGTTCCGCCGGAGACAGGGGGTGTCCTTCCGGGGGCGGAGATCGGCGACCTGCGGTGCAGAAAAGCGGGGGTGTGCGCGCTCGCACTGGCACAGTGCGGGGTGGAGGCGCCCTGCGCCGCACGACAACCCACCCCCGAGGAGCCACTTTCCCCATGAGCACCCCCCAGCCCGGCAGCTACCCGCCCCCACCCGGCCAGGGGCCCGGAGGCGGGCGCGACCCATACGCCCAGCCGGCGGGTGAGCACCCGTACGGCGACCAGGGAGCCCACGGCGGGCAGCCCCAGTACGGGGTGCAGAGCCCCTACGCCGGTCAGGGCGCTCCCGGGGCCCCGCCGCAGTACGGGCAGCCGGCTCACGGTGCCGGTGCTGCGTCCGGGCAGCCTGGCCAGTACGGGCAGTACGGGCAGTACGGCCAGCCCGGTCCGGCAGGGGACGGAAGCCGCCCGAAGCCGCTCTCCCTGGCGGTGAAGCTCATGTGGGCCGGCGCGCTCGCCTCGCTGCTGCACGGCCTCACCTGGCTGCTGGCCCGGGGGGAGTTCGTGGAGGGCTTCCTGGAGTCCGCGCAGGAGGACAGCGCCGACTTCACCACCAGCGACCTGGAGGCTCTCGCCAACGCCATCTTCGTCGGTCTGCTGCTCTTCTTCGTGGTCTGTGCCGCGCTCTGGGCGCTGCACGCCTGGGCCAACGGCAAGGGCCACATGTGGGCCCGCATCACCGGCACCATCCTCGGCGTGCTGTGGATCATCGCCACCCTGCCGGCCTTCCTCGGTCTGCTCGCCGGGGACCTCGCCTCGATCCTCATGTCCCTGACGGCCATGCTCATCGGGTTCATCGCGCTGGTGACGATCATCCTGCTCTGGAACCCGAGCAACCGGGTGTACTTCCAACGCCGCTGACGGACCTCCTGAGCCCCTTCTCCCTTCCCCCTGAACCCTGTCCGAAACCAGAAAGGACTCACCATGAGCCAGAACCCCAACCCCGGTGCCTACCCGCCCCCGCCCGGCCAGGGCGGCCAGCCGGGTTACGGCGGCCAGCTGAACCAGAGCGATCAGCCGAGCTACGGCGGCTACGCCCCTGCCCCGGGCACCGACGACGCCTACGGCGCCCGTCAGCCGGTCGCCCGCCCCAAGGCCGTCGACACCGCCGTGAAGCTCATGTACGCCGGCGCCGGCCTGTGGCTGCTGAACCTCATCGTCCCCTTCCTCATGAAGGGACAGATCGAGGAGCAGGTGCGCGAGCAGCTCGAGGCCAGCGGCGAGGTGGTGGACCAGAGCCTCGTGGACACCACCCTGATGGGAAGCCTGATCTTCGGGGTCGTCCTCGGCCTCGTGGGTGTGGGGCTGTGGCTGCTGCACGCCTGGGCGAACGGCAAGGGCATGAGCTGGGCCCGCATCACCGGCACGATCCTCGGTGTCCTGTCGGTCCTCTCCACCCTCCTCGGCCTGGTCGGGATGGGGATGGGCATCGGTGCCGGCGGGAACGTCCTCAGCATGATCCTCAGCATCCTCGGCCTGCTCATCTCGCTGGGGGCCATGTGGTTCATGTGGCGCCCGGAGAACAAGGCCTTCTACGGCCAGCGCTGACCCGCGCGGGGGCCATGCCCGAGCCCCGAGGGGCCTTCGCCAGCAGGTGCTGGTGGGGGCCCCTTCTCCGTGCGAGGATCCCGGCATGAGCCCCCACGCCGCGACCCCGTCGGGACCGGTGCAGCAGTCGCCCGCGCACCGAGTGCCGGGGCCGGTGCGTGCTTCCCAGGCGCTGCTGCTCGTCGGGTTGCTCCTGAGCGGCCTGTGGGCCTTCGGCGCGACGCAGGGGTGGTGGGTCGACCTCGAGGCCACCAGCACCGCCGTCGACGAGACCGAGATCAGCACGGCCGCGAGCGGGCGTGGGTGGGACCTCCCTGACGACGGCGAGGAGTTGCGCCGGATGCTCAACGGGACCTCCGTCGTGCTGGCCGTGGTCAGTGGGCTGGGCTGGGTGGTCGCGCTGCTGATGGTGCGCCAGCGGGTGCCCATGGCCCGGGGATTCCTGGCGGGTCTGTGGGTCGTCGGGGTCCTGCTGCTCGGCCGGTGGGTGGCCGGCGCGGGTCTCGTGAACTCCGCCGCCCTGCAGGCTCTGGCGCTGGCGATGCTCGGCGTGGGGCTGGCGGCCACTGCCTTGCTCTTCCTGCCATCGGCTCGTCGGTGGACCGAGGCCGCCACCGCCTACCGGCCGGTCTGACCGTGGGGGTGCTGCGGGCCGGGCAGGTCTTCGACGGGGAACGTCTCACCGGGCCGGGGGAGGTTCGTTGGGAGGGCGACCGCCTCACGCTGGTGGGGGCGCCGGAGACTG
This sequence comes from Kytococcus aerolatus, assembly GCF_900187395.1. Taxonomy (GTDB): domain Bacteria; phylum Actinomycetota; class Actinomycetes; order Actinomycetales; family Dermatophilaceae; genus Kytococcus; species Kytococcus aerolatus. Next base: position 443,143 of record NZ_FYEZ01000001.1, on the reverse strand, counting down.
GTCGGGCAGTGGAGGGCCAGGGCGCCGGGGGTGGGCGCAGGGAGCCCTGCCTGGAGCTGCCCGCCGGGTGGACCGTGGCGCCGGGCTTCGTCGACGTCCACTGCCACGGCGGGGGTGGGGCCGCTTTCACCGAGGGCGCCGAGGCCGTCCGACGGGCGGTGGGCACCCATCGCCGGGCCGGTACCACGTCCGTCATGGCCTCCACGGTCACCGCACCCCTCCCTGCCCTGCGCGAACAGCTGGCGGTGCTGGGTGAGGCTGTGGTCGAGGGTGATCTGCTGGGGGTGCATCTGGAGGGGCCGTGGCTGGCGCCGGGCAAGGCCGGGGCGCACGACCCGGGCTTGCTGCGGGCGCCCGACGTCGCGGAGTTCGATGCGATGCAGGCGGCGGCAGGGGGCACGGTCCGGATGGTCACCGTGGCGCCCGAGCCGTCCGGCGGGGAGGAGCTCGTGCGGCACCTGGCGGAGCGCGGCGTGGTGGCCGCCGTGGGCCACACCGAAGCGACGCTCGAGGAGGCTCGCCGGGCCCTGGGCGCAGGGGCGAGTGCCTTCACGCACCTCTTCAACGCGATGCGACCGCTGCACCACCGGGAGCCGGGGCCGGTGCTGACCGCCCTGCAGGACGACCGGGCGTGGGTGGAACTCATCGCCGACGGGGTGCACCTCGCCCCGGACGTGCTCGGGTGGGCCCTGCGGGCGCTCGGGGAGCGGGCCGTCCTGGTCTCGGACGCGATGGCCGCCGCGGGTGCGCCCGACGGGGACTACCGGCTGGGTAGTCTCGACGTGCGTGTCGAGGCTGGTGTGGCACGGCTGGCACCCGGGGACGGGGACGCCGGGGGCGGGGCCATCGCCGGAAGCACGCTCACGCTGGAGCGGGCGGTGCGCTTCGCGATCGAGGGGGCGGGGGTGGAGCCGGTCGCGGCCCTGCGGGCGGCCACCTCGGCGCCCGCGGCCATGGTCGGCGCAGCGGACGTCGGTCATCTGCGCCCCGGGGCGTGGGCCGATCTCGTGGTGCTCGACGCCGGGTGGACGGTCCGCGGCGTGCTCCGGCACGGTCAGTGGGTGCGGCCCCGGGAGGTCCCCGGGGCCTGAACCCACCACCCCCACCGCAGGCCCCCACCGCCGCCACCACAGGCTCACCGCCGCCACCACAGGCCCACGGTTCTGCAGAGGAATCACGGTTCACTCAGGGTGGGACTGGACGAGAACGGTGATTCTGGCCGGGGCCCACTCAGACGGCCCCGGGCCGCTCCAGACTTCCGTCCGATGCCGCGCCCCCTCGCCCACCGGCCCCAGCGCCCCGGCCCTGCGGCCATCCACACCGCCCAGTGCCGCACCGGGTCCGTCCTCGATCCATCCACAGGCACATCGCGCCCCACCACCGGGGAAACGGACGGCCGGGCACGCTCGCAGCGTGGACATCCCACCTAGACTCTTCTCCCGGGGGGTCGTCTGGCGCGACGACCTGGCCCGGCTGAGCACGATCCGCGCGCACGGGATCACCGACGCAGCGGTCCACCGTGCGATCGCTCGGGGCGCTGCGTGGCGACCGGCTCCCGGCGTGCTGGCCGCCGGCCCTCCTCCTGCTCGCGCCGCCGAACGGCACCTGCTCCGGACCACAGCCCATCTGCTCAAGCGCCCCGGGCACTGCGCCACCGCGACCAGCGCGCTCGTGCTGCACGGCCTGCCCGTCCTGGGGGACGACGAACCAGTCCATCTCGGTGCCCCTCACCACCGGGACCGGCGCCGGGCCATGGGCCCCGTGGTGCTGCATCGTCATCAGGAGGAACCGGAGGTCGTGACCCCACCGGGGTGCACCTCGCCCTGGCCCGTCACCCACCTCACCCGTGCGCTGGTGCGGCACGCGATGGAACCGGGTCGTCACCTGCCCTGGGCGGTGGTCCCGTGGGACGCGGCCCTCCACGCCGGGATGGTGACCCGGACCGAGATCGCCGCCGAGCTGACCACCGGGTTGAAGGGCGTGGGCACGGCGAGGGCGGCACTGGCTCTCGTGGACCCTGCGTGCGAGTCACCGGGCGAGACGTTGACGCGCGTCCCCTTGGTCCTGGCTGGTCTGCGACCGCGCTCGCAGGTGGTGCTGCGCACACGCCGCGGTGAATTCCGGGTAGACCTGCTGCTGGAGGACGAGGGCGTGATCGTGGAGTTCGACGGTGTGGTGAAGTACGGCTCGGCAGGTGGTAGGGAGGCCCTCGTCCTCGAGAAGGACAGGGAGGACGCACTGCGGGAGCTCGGCTACACCGTGGTGCGGGTGCGTTGGCATGACGTCGTCAGCGAGCAGGGGCGGAAGCAGCTGGTGCAACGGGTGCGGCAGGCCGCGACCGGGCCATGGCGGAGTGGTCGGCTGCCTGGGTGATCCCCAGGCGTCGGCTGGGTGGCTTCGGGGGGCTGGCCGGGTGGGTCCCGATAGAAGCCGTCGGCTGAGGCGGCCCGACCAGGATCACCGTTCTCGTCCAGACCCACCATGAGTGAACCGTGATTCCTCTGCAGAACCGTGGACCTGCGGCGGGGGCGGTGGATCTGTGGCGGGGGCGGCGGGCGCCTCAGCACTCGATGACGTTCACCGCCAGCCCGCCGCGGGCCGTCTCCTTGTACTTCACCTTCATGTCCTGGCCGGTCTCGCGCATGGTCTTCACGACCTTGTCGAGGCTCACGATGTGCGAGCCGTCACCGCGCAGGGCGGTCCGGGCCGCGGTGATCGCCTTCACCGAGGCCACCGCGTTGCGCTCGATGCAGGGGATCTGCACCAGGCCGCCCACCGGATCGCAGGTGAGCCCCAGGTTGTGCTCCATGCCGATCTCCGCAGCGTTCTCCACCTGCGCCGGGGTTCCCCCGATGACCTGGGCGAAGGCGCCGGCCGCCATGGCGCAGGCCGAGCCGACCTCACCCTGGCAGCCCACCTCGGCGCCGGAGATCGAGGCGTTCTCCTTGAAGATCACGCCGATGGCCCCCGCGGTGAGCAGGAAGTCCACGACCCCCTCCTCGTCGGCGCCGGGGAAGAACTCCACGTAGTAGTGCAGTACCGCCGGGATGATGCCGGCTGCACCGTTCGTGGGGGCGGTGACCACCCGGCCGCCGGAGGCGTTCTCCTCGTTGACCGCCAGCGCGTAGACGGTGATCCAGTCCATGCCCGACAGCGGGTCGTGCGCATCGCCCTCGGTCTCCTGCAGGTGACGCCACAGCCCCGGGGCGCGTCGCGGCACCTTGAGCCCACCCGGCAGGGTGCCCTCGGCATGGGTGCCGTTGCGGACGCACTCGCGCATGACCTCCCAGATCTTCAGCAGACCGGACCGGACCTCCTCCTCGGAGCGCCAGACGGTCTCGTTGGCCATCATCACCTGCGGGATGGTCAGGCCGGTCTCGCGGCAGATCTCCAGCAGGCGGTCACCGGTCGTGAAGTGATGGGGCAGGTCGGTGTCGTCCTCGACGATCTGCGTGGACCCGTCAGCCCCCTCGTTCACGACGAATCCGCCGCCCACCGAGTAGTAGACGTGCTCGCTGAGCACCTCCCCGGCGGCGTCGTAGGCGGTGAAGCTCATGCCGTTCGGGTGGACCGGCAGCGTCTTGCGGCGGTGCAGGACGAGATCGCGGTCCTCGTCGAAGGCGATCTCGCGCCCCCCGTTGAGCGGCAGGCGCTTCTCGGTGCGGATCCGCTCCAGCGTGCCCTCCACGGCGCGCGGGTCGCAGATCTCCGGGCGCTCGCCGGACAGGCCGAGCATGACGGCCTTGTCCGACCCGTGGCCCACGCCGGTGGCGCCCAGCGAGCCGAAGAGCTGGGAGTGGATCCGCTCCACCCGGTCCAGCACGCCCTCCTCCTCGAGCCGCTCGGCGAACATCACGGCCGCCCGCATCGGACCGACGGTGTGCGAGCTCGAGGGGCCGATGCCGATGGAGAACAGGTCGAAGACGCTCAGGGCCACGGGCGCTCCTTCTGAGGTGGGATCCGTGCCGACGGTGGCCGGCACCGCCCGCAGTCTCGCACGCGATCACCGCGGAGGACAGGGCCTGATCCGCGTCGCGGGGGAATCGGCCCCCTGGCGTAGGATTCGTCCACAGCCGCGGCGTGCGCGGGCCCCTCCCCGGACGCCACCGAGCACCCTCCATCCCGATCAGCCAGGAGCCCTGGATGCCCACCGATCAGTCCACCCGCACCACCGGAACAGCGCGCCCCCTGGGGCGGCGTCTGACGGGTGTCGCGGTGGCCGTGGCCATGACGGCGACGCTCTCCGGCTGCGGCACCATCTCCATCGGGGGGTCGGGGGAGACCACGGCCTCGGAGAGCTCGACCACCTCCGGGGCGTCGGTCGAGCCGACGACGGCCAGCTCGACCGACACCGCCTCGAGCGCCCCGTCCTCCACCTCGTCCCCGAGCGGGAGCAGCAGCTCGGCCGAGCCCACCTCGCAGGGCTCCGTGAGCTCTGACGCGGACCCCTCGCCCTCCTCCGGCGAGGAGACCTGGGGGAGCAGCTCGGCCGCCTCCGGGAGCAGCGCCTCCCGCGACGCCTCGCCCTCCTCCGGCGAGTCCTCGCGGGAGTGGAAGGGTTCGTCCTCCAGCGGCTCGGAGTCCGGTTCCGAGTCCGCCTCCGAGTCCGCCTCCGAGGAGTCGTCCGGCTCCTCCGGGCAGGACGACGGCTCCACCCCCGCCGATGCGCGCGGTCGCGTGGTGGAGTCCCCGGGCATCCCGCACCGGGGGGAGGCCTACCGCTGGCCCTCCGGCCTGGTGGTCCACGTCTCCGAGGGCGAGTCCTACTTCCCGTCGCTGGCCGCCGCCGGCACGGAGGGCTACTCGGACTTCATGCGCTACGAGATCACCCTCACCAACCGCTCCCACGAGGCCTTCCGGCTCAGCGACCTGCGCATCGGCGGCCAGAGCGGCGGGGACAAGGCCTCCCCGGTCTACGACTCCGGCAACGGCATCAACTCGCTGCCGGCCTCCAAGCTCGAGGTCGGCCAGACCACGAGCTTCCCGGTGGCCTTCGGCGTGCGCGATCCCGAGGACACGGTCCTGGACGTCGTGCAGGCCTTCGACCTGTCCGACCGGGTGGTCTTCCTCCAGCCCGCGAAGTGAGCGCTCCGGCGGTGACCGCCTGGCCGGGCGCTCACCGCCGGAGGGTGACCCCTCAGCCGTAGAGGGCGTCGATCTCCTCGGCCCACTTCTCGGCCACCACCCGGCGCTTCACCTTGAGCGTCGGCGTGAGCTCGCCGCCCTCCATCGTGAACGGCTCGGGGGCCACGAGCACCTTGGTGATCCGCTCGTAGCGCGCCATGCCCGCGGTGAGCGCGGTGACGCGGCGGGTCGCCTCGGCCTGGATCTCCTCCGCGCTCGCACCGGGGAGCAGCTCGGCCTGGACCGCCTGGTCGAGCGAGACGACGGCGGTCAGGTAGGGCCGGTTGTCGCCCACCACCATCGAGTACTCGATGAGGTCGTCGCTGTCGATGACGTTCTCGATGCCGGCGGGGGAGATGTTGCGCCCGCCGTCGGTGACGATGATGTCCTTCGTCCGGCCGGTGATGCTCAGGAAGCCCTCGTCGTCCAGCTGGCCGATGTCGCCGGTGCGGAACCAGCCGTCCTCGGTGAAAGCGCCCGGGGCGGGGTCGTTGCCCTCGAGGTCGGGCAGGTAGCCGGCAAACACGCCCTCGCCGCGGACCTGGATCTCGCCCTCTCCGTCCTTGAGGTCGTTGTCCTCCACCGGCACGAGGCGGATCTCCATGCCCTGGATGACCTTGCCGACCGTGCCGAAGCGCCACTCCTCGGCGCCCCGGAAGCTGATGACCGGCGAGGTCTCCGAGAGGCCGTAGCCCGGCGAGACCAGCACGCCGGCGGCGAGCAGGAACTCCTCGATCTCGCGGCGCAGCGCGGCGCCGCCGGAGGCCATGCACACCTTGTCGCCGCCGAGGGCGTCGCGGATGTTGTGGAGCACGAGCAGGTCGGCCACCTTGTACGCGGCCTCGGTCACCGGGTCGACCGGCTTGCCCGTGAACCTCAGCATGTTCCGGCGGCGGCCGATGGCGAGCGACCACCGCATGAGGGCCTGCTTGACCGGCGAGCCGGCCACCTTGGCCTGGGCGCCGGAGTACACCCGCTCGTAGAGGCGCGGCACGCTCACCATGACCTGCGGCTGCGCGGCCACGAGCAGGTCCGCCACCTCGCGCGGGTTACGGCAGTAGGAGATCGAGAAGCCCTGCTGCACGCCGAGCGCGGTCCAGGCGCGCTCGAAGGCGTGGGAGAGGGGCAGGAAGCTCAGCGAGCGCAGCCCGGGCTGGTAGGCGAAGCCGTCGATGATGGGCTGGAACTGGGTGGTGAAGTTGCGGTGCGTGAGCGGCACGGCCTTGGGGGTGCCGGTGGTGCCGGAGGTGTAGAGGATCGTCGCGAGCGCGTCCAGGTCGGCGTTCTCGAGGCGGCGGGCCAGCTCGTCGTGGGCGGCCTGCGGGGCGCGACCGCCGGCGGCGATGGCCTCCTCGAGGTCGACGACCGGGATCCCGCCGAGGTGGGCGCCGGCGGCCTCGTCGCGCGCCTCGGGGCTGCACTCCACGGCGACGACCACCCGCACGGAGGTTCCCCGCACCATGTCCGAGACCTTGCCCAGCTCCTCGTCCCCCAGGGTGGCCACGACCGAGGCGTCGGAGTGCTTGAGCACGTAGTTCTTCTGCTCCGCCCCGGAGGACAGGTGCACCGGCACCAGGGTGCCGCCGGCGCTGGTGGCCGCGTAGTCCACCACCGTCCAGGCGGGGCAGTTGGGGGCCACGAGGGCCACCCGGTCGCCCACGGCGAAACCCCCCTCCACGAGCCAGGCCGCGAGATCCGTCACCCGCTCCAGGAGCTGGGCGTAGGTCCACTCGTGCCAGGTCCCGTCGACGAGCTCCCGCTGGGCCACGAGCTCCGGGTGCGCCCGGGCGGTGGCCGTGAGCTGGTGGGGGAGCGGGGCGAGAGAGTTCATGAGCTGCCTTCCACCGGGGACGGCCGGCCCGGTGGCCGGCCCGCGGACCCTCGCCGCGGTGGGGCAAACCCTACGTGCCCCACCTCGCACGGTGCGGGCACGAGGGGTGAGGATGGCCCCATGAACGCCACACGGGTGGAGATCGGGGCCGCGGCGGCAGGGTCCGCAGGGGCAGCACCGGTGCGCCGCATGCAGCTCATGGCCACCGGACTGCTCGGGCTGGCGGCGGTGGTCTTCCTGGTCACCCCCGACGACGGGGCCTGGGGCTACCTGCACGCCGCGGCGGAGGCCGCCATGGTCGGCGCGATCGCGGACTGGTTCGCCGTCACCGCCCTCTTCCGGCACCCGCTCGGGCTGCCGATCCCGCACACGGCGATCATCCCGCGCCGCAAGGACGACATCGGGGCCGCGCTGGAGGACTTCGTGGCCCAGAACTTCCTCACCCCCGCCGCGATCGGACAGCGCTGGCGGCAGGCCGAGGTCTCGCGACGCGTGGCCGGCTGGGTGGCCCGCCCGGAGAACGCCCGGTCGGTGGTCACCGAGGCGCTGCCGGCCCTCCGCCGCGGGCTGCGGGCCGCGGACCGGGAGTTCGCCCGGGACCTGGCCGGCGAGCACCTGCTGCCCCGCCTGGCCCGCGAGCCGCTCGCCCCGCTGGCCGGGCGGTGGATGGAGGAGGTGCTGCGCACCGGCGCCCACACCCGGGCGGTGGACCTTGTCGTGGACGAGGTGGAGGCCTGGCTGACGGCCAACCCGGCCAAGGTCCAGTTCATCCTCCGCACCCGCGCCCCCTGGTGGTCCCCGCACTGGGTGGACGAGCAGGTGGCCGGACGGGTGCACGCCGAGCTGCTCGCCTGGGTGCGGGACGTCCAGCGCACCCCCGACCACCGGGTGCGGGCGAGCGTGGACGAGCTGCTCACCGAGCTGGCCCGGGACCTCCAGCTCGATGCCGGGACCCAGGAGGCGATGGCCGCGATGCAGCTGCGCGTGCTCACCGACCCGGCCACCGCCGGTGCCGTCGCCGACCTGTGGGAGGGCCTCCAGACCGTCCTGCTGGAGGAGCTCGCCGAGCCGGACGCGCCCATGCCCCGCCGCCTGGCCCGGGCGCTCGCCGAGGCGGCCGGGAGCCTCGCGGACGACGCCGGGGCCTGCCGGGGGCTCGACGACCGCTCGGCCGAGGTGGTGTCCGGGCTGGTGGACCGTCACGGGGCCGAGATCGCCGGGGTCATCGGCTCCACCGTCGAGAGCTGGGACGCCCGGGAGACCGCGGACCTGCTGGAGTCCTACGTGGGCCGCGACCTGCAGTTCATCCGCATCAACGGCACCGTCGTGGGTGGCCTGGTCGGGCTCCTCCTGCATGCCGCTGGTCAGTTCCTCTGAGGGTTTCCGTAGACTCCCTCCACGTCCCGCCCGTCGTCGACCCCCTGGGGGTGCCTGTGCTCGCGCTGATCGTCGCGCACCTCGTGGCTGCCCTGCTCGCACCCCTCCTGGTGTCGCGGATCGGCTCGAAGGCCTTCATCCCGCTGGCGATCCCCTCTGCCGTCTCCGCCGGCTGGCTGCTCACGAAAGCACCGGTCGTCCACGGTGGGGGAGCCCACCCGCAGCACGCGGTCGGGCGCGGCACCGAACACCTCCCGCCGGCCGTCACCGAGCACCACGCCTGGGTGGCCGAGCTCCAGATGCACCTGGACTTCCGGCTCGACGCCCTCTCCTGGCTGCTGGCCATGGTGGTCGTGGCCGTCGGCACCCTCGTCCTGCTCTACTGCGTCGGCTACTTCGACGACGACGAGCCGGGCCTGGGCCTGTTCGCCGGCTCCCTGACGGCCTTCGCCGGGGCCATGCTCGGCCTGGTCACCACGGACAACCTGCTCGTCCTCTACGTCTTCTGGGAGCTCACCTCGCTGCTGAGCTTCCTGCTCATCGGGCACCGCATCGCCTCCCGCCACTCGCGCTCGGCGGCCATGGAGGCCCTGGTCATCACCGCATCGGGCGGTCTGGCCATGCTCGTGGGCATCATCGCCCTGGGGCAGGCGGCCGACACCTACCTCATCAGCGAGATCCTCGCCGACCCGCCGGCCGTCGACACGCAGGTCACCTGGGCGGTCGTCCTCCTGCTGGCCGGTGCGTTCACGAAGTCGGCGATGGTGCCCTTCCACTTCTGGCTGCCCGGCGCCATGGCCGCCCCCACCCCGGTGAGCGCCTACCTGCACGCCGCGGCGATGGTGAAGGCCGGCATCTACCTCGTGGCCCGCCTCGCCCCCGTCTTCGCCGACCTGGCCGTGTGGAAGTGGGCCGTGCTGCTGCTCGGCGGACCGACCATGCTGCTCGGCGCCTGGCGATCCCTGCGGCAGGTCGACATCAAGCTCGTCCTGGCCTACGGCACCGTCAGCCAGCTGGGCTTCCTCGTGCTCGTCGTCGGCCACGGCACGCAGTCGGCCGCCCTGGCCGGCCTCACCCTGCTGCTGGCCCACGCTCTCTTCAAGGGCTCGCTCTTCCTCGTGGTCGGTGCGATCGACCACTGCACCGGCACCCGTGACCTGCGCCGTCTCTCCGGGCTCCGGCGCTCGATGCCGATCCTCTTCGTGACCGCCTGCGTCTCCGCGGCCTCCATGGCGGGCCTGCCCCCGCTGCTGGGCTTCGTGAGCAAGGAGGGCGCCTACACGACCTTCGACCCCACCGTCCACGGGTGGTGGTCCCTGGAGGGTGCGACCTTCGCCTTCCTGCTCGTCGGCTCGATGATGACCTTCGCCTACTCGGCGCGGTTCGTCTGGGGCGCCTTCCGCACCCAGCGGCACAAGGAGCCGACCCCGGTCCACGCCCCCGGGTTCTTCCTGCAGCTCAGCCCGGCGCTGCTCGCCGTGGCCACGGTCGTGCTCGGTCTGACCAGCAAGACCGTGCTCGAGCCGCGCCTGGCCAACTACACGGCCTTCTGGCAGCCCGACGAGCACCCGCTGCACCTGGGGCTCTGGCACGGGTGGACGCCGGTGCTGGCCTTCACCGCCGTGACCTTCGCGGTCGGTCTGCTGCTCCACCTGAACCGGCGCACGATCAACGACTTCCAGCGCGCCATCCTCGAGCTGGAGCTGCCCAGCGCCAACCGGGGCTTCGTGCTCTCGATGCGGGCAGTGGACTTCCTGGCGCTCACCCTGACGGGTGCCGTCCAGCGCGGCTCGCTGGCCGTGAGCCTGGGGATGATCTTCACCGTCTTCGCCGCGATCCCGCTGGGTGTGTTCGTCCTGCAGGACGTCCCGGTGCCGACCCACTTCCGCCTCATGGACTCGTGGGCCCAGTTCGGCGTCTGCCTCGTGGTCTGCGCCGCGGCCCTCTGGGCGGCCGCCTCCACCCGCCGCATGCGGGCGGTGATCCTCACCGGTGTCACCGGGTACGGCGCTGCCGCCCTCTTCATGCTCTACGGCGCCCCGGACCTGGCCCTCACCCAGCTCATGGTCGAGAGCATCTCCATCGTGGTCTTCGTCCTGGTGCTGCGGCGCATGGCCGGCCGCTTCCCGGACACGGCCCGCCCCCGCGAGCAGGGGGCCCGCATCCTCATCTCCGTGGGCGTGGCCGGTCTGGTGGCCGCCGCCGGCCTGGTCGCCGCCGCGGCCCGGATGCACGAGCCGGTGTCCACGCAGTTCCACGAGACGGCCTACACCAAGGGTGGCGGGCACAACATCGTCAACGTGATCCTCGTGGACACCCGTGGCTGGGACACGATGGGTGAGATCGCGGTCGTGCTCGTCTGCGCCACTGGTGTGGCCAGCCTGATCTTCCTCCGGGAGGAGGTCCTGGAGAACTACCGGGCGGCGATGTCCGCCGCCCGCGGGCGGCGTGCGGACCACGTGGAGCCCAGCAGCGGTGGGAGCCGGTGGCTGGCCGACGCCTCGCACATGCGCCCGACGCGCCGTTCGGCCCTGCTCGAGGTCGTCACCCGCCTGGTCTTCCACGGCATGGTGGTGTGGAGTCTCTACGTGCTGCTCGTGGGCCACGACGCCCCCGGCGGCGGTTTCGCCGGCGGCCTCATCGCCACCCTGGCTCTGACCGTCCGCTACCTGGCCGGCGAGGGGGACGAGCTGCGGGCGGCCGCCCCGGTCCTCTCCGGCACGCTCATGGGCAGCGGCCTCTTCCTGGCCGTCACCACCGGTGTGCTGGGCATGATGGCCGGCGGAGAGCCGCTGCAGAGCTGGACCTTCGATCTCGACTTCCCCGTGCTCGGGCACCTGCACCTGGTCACCCCAGCGTTCTTCGACATCGGCGTGTACCTGGTCGTGCTCGGCATGGGCGTGGGGCTGCTCACCAGCCTCGGTGACGGCATGGACCGCCAGATCGCCGCCGAGAAGGAGGGCACGGACCGCGACGCCCTCTCGCGCCACGCGGACGACGAGTTCGAGCGCTACGGCCTGCGCCACACCGATCTGCCCGTCGAACGTCCGGAGGTCGACGCATGAGCACCGCCATGGCCCCCTCGCTCATCCTGGTGCTCACCGGCGCCCTCCTTGTGGGGTGCGGGGTGTACCTGCTCCTCGCCCGGTCGATGGTGCGGATGCTGCTGGGCTTCGTGCTCCTCGGCAATGGGGTGAACCTGGTCTTCCTGGCCGTCTCCTCGCCCCCTGGCCTGCCCCCGCTGGTCGGGGAGGTCGACCCGGAGCGGATGGCCGACCCGCTGCCGCAGGCGATGATGCTCACGGCCATCGTCATCTCGCTGGGACTGGTTTCCTTCCTGCTGGCGCTGGCGCACCGCTCCTGGGAGCTGTCGGGCACCGACCGGGTGACGGTCGACCCGGAGGACCTGCGCATCGTCATGCGGGCCGACCGGCAGGACATGTCCGGCTCGGACTTCACCGGGGACGACGACCTCACCCCGGACGACATCGATGACGAGGACCTCGACGCCGAGGGCGACCACTACATGCAGATGGCCGTCCGCCGCTACCGGGAGCGCCGCCGCGAGACGCGACAGGCCCGGGCCCGGGCCTTCCGGCCCCGGGAGGGGCGCGGGAGCCCGGTGGTGGTGCCGCGCCTCGGGGCGCGGCGTCTCAAGGACGACGAGGAGGGACGACCGTGACGATGCCGCACGAGGTCTCCTTCATCGTCCCGCTGCTCGTCATGCTGCCGCTGGTGGCCGCCGGGCTGACGCTGGTGGCCGCCAACCGGATCACCGTTCAGCGGGCCATCTCCACCACGGTCATGACCGTCTGCCTGGCCGGCTCCGGGGTGCTCCTGTGGGCCGCCGACACGCGGGGCCCGCAGGTGGTCCCTACCGCCGGCTGGGTGCCCTACGAGGGCTTGGTCCTCGTCGTGGACCGGCTCTCGGCCCTCATGCTCATCGTCGGGTTCACGGTGATCCTCGGCGTGCTGCTCTACTCCAACGGCGAGGGCCGCGCCGCCTTCGACCACGAGCAGGGCGGGGAGTCGCCGCTGCCGGTCTTCCACCCCAGCCTCATGGTGCTGGCCGCCGGTGTGGCCACCACCTTCGTCTCCGGCGACCTCTTCCACATCTACGTCGGCTTCGAGGTGCTGCTCGGCGCGAGCTTTGTGCTGCTCACCCTCGGCGGGACCGCCTCACGCGTCCGGGCGGGTGTGACCTACGCCTTCGTCTCCCTGCTGAGCTCCACGATCTTCCTGCTCTCGGTGGCCCTCATCTACACCGCCACCGGCACGGTGAACCTCGCCCAGCTGGCCGACCGGATGGCCGACCTGCCGCAGGGGACCCAGATCCTCCTGCAGGCCATGCTGCTCGTCGGCTTCGCGGTCAAGGCAGCGGTCTTCCCGATGTCGAGCTGGCTGCCGGACTCCTACCCGACGGCCCCGGCCCCGGTCACGGCTGTCTTCGCCGGGCTGCTCACCAAGGTGGGCGTCTACGCGATGATCCGCACCCAGACCCTCGTCTTCCCCGGGGACGTCATGCAGGACCTCCTGCTGTGGGCGGCCCTGCTCACCATGGTCGTGGGCATCTTGGGCGCCGTGGCACAGACCGAGATGAAGCGCATGATCAGCTTCACGCTCGTGAGCCACATCGGCTACATGCTCTTCGGCCTGGCCATCGGGACCGCCGCGGGCGTCGGGGCGGCGATCTTCTACGTGATCCACCACATCATCGTCCAGGCCACCCTCTTCCTGGTGACCGGCATGGTGCAGCGGCGGACCGGGGTGAGCACGCTCGACCGCCTCGGCGGGTTGATCCGGACCGCCCCGTGGATCGCGGTGCTGTGGTTCGTGCCGGCCATGAACCTCGCGGGCATCCCGCCCTTCTCGGGTTTCATCGGCAAGGTGGGGCTCATGGAGGCCGCCGCCGAGGTGGGCACCCCGATGATGTGGCTCATGATCGTCGCGAGCGTCGTCACCTCCGTGCTCACCCTGTACGCCATCGCCAAGACCTGGGCGAAGTCCTTCTGGGGCGCCGAGGCCAAGGAGCCGGGCATGGGTCAGCGCCGGGAGCACATCGGGGCGGGGCTGTTCGTGCCCGCCGGTGCGATGGTCCTGGTGAGCGTGGCCCTCACCGTCTTCGCCGGGCCGCTCTACGCCGTGTCCGAGCGGGCCGGGCAGGACCTGGTGGACCGTGAGCCGTACACCGACGCGGTGGCCGACGTCGCGCGCGACGTGGCCCAGCACTACCCGGAGCCCGCGGGAGGTGACCACTGATGCCCGGACGTCTCCAGGCGCTGCCCCTGCTCTGGCTCGTACTGCTGTGGATGGTCTTCTGGCAGAGCTGGTCGCCGATGGTGGTCTTCGGCGGGCTGGTCTTCGCCGTGGCCGTCTCGAGGCTCTCGCCGCTGCCTCGCATGCAGGTCAACGCCACCCTCCGTCCGTGGCCCTTCGTAGTGCTCGTGGCCGTCTTCCTGAGGGACCTCGTCCTGGCTGTGCTCCAGGTGGCCGCGATGGTGCTGCTGCCCGGCCGGCGCACCGACGCGGCGATCGTCGAGGTCGTCTTCCAGGCCGAGGAGGAGCTCTTCCAGACCATCGCCTCGGAGCTCATCACCCTCGTGCCGGGCACCATGGTCATCGACGTCGACGTGGAGCGGCGCCTGGCGACCGTCCATGCCCTGGGCGTGCGCACCCCGGAGGACGCCGAGGCGATCCGCCGGGACTGCCTGGCCCAGGAGGAGCGCGTCCTCGCCGCCTTCGACGCCGACCACGACCCGCGGAAGGGGAACTGACGTGGACGCACTCACCGTGCTGCTGGCCGTCTCCGCCGGGGTGCTTGTCCTGGCCTCGGCCCTGGCGCTGTACCGGATCGCGGCCGGACCGACCGCCCTGGACCGGATCGTGGCCTCGGACGTGCTCGTGAGCGTGCTGCTGGGGATGTTCTGCCTGGTGGGCGCCTGGTGGCGCCTGCCGCAGGTCGTGACCGTGCTCATGTCGCTGGCCCTGGTGGCCTTCCTCGGCGGGGTCGCCGTGGCCCGCTACGCCGCCCGGGACCGAGACTCCGGCTGGGCCCGGGACGACCGGGTCGACATGTCCGCCGACGGGAGGCCCTCGTGATCGAGATCGTCGAGACCACCGGGGGTGTGCTGATGCTCCTGGGGTCGCTCACCTCGCTGCTGGCCGCCGTGGGTCTGCTGCGCTTCCCGGACCTGCTCACCCGCATGCACGCCGCCACCAAGCCGCAGAGCCTGGGGCTGATCCTCCTGGCGGCTGGGCTGGGGTGTGTCCTGCGCGACCCGTGGGTCTGGGTGCTGCTGACTCTCGTGGTGCTCTTCCAGTTCCTCACCGTGCCGGTGGCCGCCCACATGGTGGGCCGCGGCAGCCTGCGCACCGGTCAGGTGCGACTGCCGGTCCACCGGGACCCGGCGGATCGGCATGACTGAGGGTTCCCCGCGCCGCGGCAGGGGGAGGGGCCGGGGCCGTGGAGGCCGTGGGGGACGGGGTGCCCCGCGGGGTGGCCCCCGCCCGCTGACCCCCGAGCAGGTCGAGGCCCGTCGGGCGTCGGTGCCGGAGCTCACCTGGCCCGACCTGCCGGTCGTCGAGCGCAAGGACGAGCTGGCCGCGGCGATCCGGGACCACCAGGTGGTCGTCGTCGCCGGTGAGACTGGATCGGGCAAGACGACCCAGCTGCCGAAGATCTGCCTGGAGATCGGCCGCGGCGTCACCGGGATGATCGGCCACACCCAGCCCCGCCGCATCGCGGCGCGCTCGGTGGCCGACCGCATCGCCGAGGAGCTGGGCGTCGACCTGGAGGACCCGAAGGGGCCGGTCGGCTACCAGGTGCGCTTCACCGACACCTCCAGCCCGGCCACGCTCGTCAAGGTGATGACCGACGGCATCCTGCTCAACGCGATGCAGCACGACCGGGACCTGCGCGCCTACGACACGCTGATCATCGACGAGGCGCACGAGCGCAGCCTCAACATCGACTTCATCCTCGGTTACCTGCACCAGCTGCTGCCGCGGCGCCCCGACCTGAAGGTGATCATCACCTCGGCGACGATCGACCCGGAGCGCTTCGCCGCCCACTTCGCCGACACCGACGGGGAGCCCGCGCCGATCATCGAGGTCTCCGGGCGCACCTACCCGGTGGAGATCCGCTACCGCCCGCTGAGCCACGAGGACCGCTCGAACGTCGACGCGCTGGTCGAGGAGGGCTACGACGAGTCCACCTACGCCGAGGACGAGATCGACCAGGTCACGGGCATCGCCGAGGCGGTCCAGGAGCTGTGGACCGAGGACATCCCGGCCGACGACCCGCGCCCGCAGGACCGGGACGTCCTGGTGTTCTGCTCCGGGGAGCGGGAGATCCGCGACGCCGCCGACCACCTGGAGGGGCTCAAGCTGCCCGGCACCGAGATCCTGCCCCTGTACGGGCGGCTCTCGGCGGCCGAGCAGCAGCGCGTCTTCAAGCCCCACGGCGGGCGCCGCGTGGTGCTGGCCACGAATGTCGCCGAGACCTCCCTCACCGTGCCCGGCATCCGCTACGTGGTGGACACCGGGACCGCGCGCATCTCCCGCTACAGCCAGCGGCTCAAGGTGCAGCGCCTGCCCATCGAGAAGATCTCGCAGGCCTCGGCCAACCAGCGCGCCGGCCGCTCCGGCCGCGTCTCGGCGGGCATCTGCATCCGCCTGTACTCGCAGGAGGACTTCGAGGCCCGCCCGGAGTTCACCGACCCGGAGATCGCCCGTACCTCGCTGGCCAGCGTCATCCTCCAGATGGCCCACCTGGGGCTGGGCGACGTGGAGCGCTTCGGGTTCGTGGACCGCCCGGACCCGCGGCAGGTCACCGACGGCCTGCGCCTCCTCCACGAGCTGGGGGCCGTCACCCGGGAGACCGCCTCCCGGGGCGGCGTCATCCGGCTCACCAGGCTCGGCCGGGAGCTGGCCCGCATCCCCGCCGACCCCCGGCTGGCACGGATGCTCGTGGAGGCCCACCGACGGGGTGCCCTGGCCGAGGTGCTCGTCATCGTGGCCGGGCTGTCCATCCAGGACCCGCGGGAGCGCCCCGCCGAGAAGCGCGACCGGGCCGACCAGCTGCACGCCCGGTTCAAGGACGAGGAGTCGGACTTCGTCGCCCTGCTCAACCTGTGGCAGTACGTGCGGGAGCAGAAGGGCTCGCTGTCGGGCTCGGCCTTCCGGCGCATGTGCCACCGGGAGTTCCTGCACTACCTCCGGCTGCGCGAGTGGGTGGACGTCCACCACCAGCTGCGGCAGGTGGTGCGGCAGATGGGCTGGGAGGACTCCTCCCTCGGCGTGGAGGGCGGGGACTCCCGCCGCACCGAGCACGGCTTCGACCCGGTGGAGCCCGGCAAGGCCGAGCAGATCCACCGCAGCCTGCTGCCCGGCCTGCTCAGCCAGGTGGGGCTGCGGGACCGGGAGACCCGCGACTACCTGGGAGCCCGGGGGGCGCACTTCTCCATCCAGCCCGGCTCCGGGCTCTTCCGCACCCGGCCGGACTGGGTCGTCTCGGCCGAGCTCGTGGAGACCACCCGGCTCTGGGCCCGCACGAACGCCGCCATCGACCCGGCCTGGGTGGAGGAGGCCGCCGAGCACCTCGTGAAGAAGCAGTACTCCGAGCCCCGGTGGTCGGCCAAGCGGGCCTCGGCCGTGGCCGACGAGCGCGTCACCCTGCTCGGCATCCCGCTGGTGGCCGGTCGGATGGTGGGGCTGGCGAAGGTCGACCCGGCGCTGGCCCGGGAGCTCTTCATCCGGCACGCCCTGGTGGAGGGGGACTGGAGCACCGGACACGCCTTCTGGGCCCACAACAAGAAGGTGCTGGCGGAGGTCGAGCAGCTCGAGGCCCGCTCCCGCCGCCGCGACCTGCTGGACGACCAGGCCCTCTTCGACTTCTACGACCAGCGTCTCCCGGCCGAGGTGGTCTCCAGGGCGCACTTCGAGAGCTGGTGGAAGAAGCACCGCCGGGAGGAGCCGGAGCTCCTCGACCTCTCGCTGGAGGCCATCACCGGGGACGATGCCGAGACGGTGGACGCCGGGGCCTTCCCGACGAGCTGGGAGCAGGGCGAGCTGGTCCTGCCGCTGACCTACCAGTTCGAGCCGGGCAGCGACGCCGACGGGGTGACCGCCCACCTCACCCTCAGCCAGCTCAACCGGGTGGTCGACGAGGGCTTCGACTGGCAGGTCCCCGGGCTGCGCGAGGAGCTGGCCGTGGCCCTGCTGCGCTCCCTGCCCAAGGCGGTGCGGCGCTCCTTCGTGCCGGCCCCGGACCACGCCGCGGCCGCGATGTCGGATCTCCGGGCCGAGCTCGACGAGCAGGCCGGGCAGGCCGCGGCGGTGGGGAACCCGCTGCCGGCGCCGGTGCGGGGGAGCGGCTCCTTCGCCGCCGCCCTGGCCCGCACCCTGATCCGCCGCACCGGCACCCCGCTGGACCCCGCCGACTTCGACCCGACGGCGGTGCCGGCGCACCTGCGGATGACCTTCCGGGTCACCGAGGACACCTCGGCCCGGGGCGGCGGGAAGGCCGGTGGGGGTGGGAGCCGCCGACGGGGGCGGCAGCGTCCGAAGGTGCTGGGGGAGTCCAACGACCTCGCCACCCTCCAGGCCGAGCTCGCCGGGCACCTCCAGCAGGCGGTGGCCGGCGCGGCGGCAGAGCTCACCGCGACCGGCCTCACCGACTGGACGATCGGGGAGCTGCCTGCCCACTTCGAGGCCGATGGCGTGCAGGGCTGGCCGGCCCTCGTCGACGAGGGGCGGACCGCCGGTGTGCAGGTCCTCGCCGACCGGCGGGAGGCCGAGCACGCCCACGCGCTGGGCCTGCGCCGGCTGGTGCTGCTGGCCTTCGACCCGCCGTGGTCGCGGATCCAGCGGACCATCGACAACCGCACGAAGCTGGCCCTCGGGGCGGCCCCCCACGGGTCCACCCAGGCCCTGCTCGAGGACGCCCTGGCCGCCGCGGTGGACTCGGTGGTCGCCGAGCGCCTGGAGCGGGCCGGCGAGGTGCGCGACCGGGCTGCCTTCGACGAGGTCGTGGCGACGGTGAAGCAGCAGTCCGCACCGCGGGTGCTGGAGATGGTGGAGGCCGCCGGCAAGGCGTTGAGCGTGGTGCCCGAGGTCCAGCGCGCGCTGGAGGCCATGACCAGCCCCCGCCTGGCCGGGCTGCGGGCGGACCTGGAGGGGCAGCTGGCCGGGCTGGTCCACCCGACGATGCTCACCGAGATCGGCTACGAGCGGGCCCGCCACCTGCCGCGCTACCTGCAGGGCATGGCGATGCGCGCGGAGAAGGCCCCGACCGACCTGGGTCGGGATGCCGACCGGATGGCCGTCGTGGCCACGGTGGAGCGGGAGCGCCGTGACCTGCTGGCCGGGCTCGACACCCACGAGCGCCACCGCCCGGACGTGCGTGCCCTGCGCTGGATGACCGAGGAGTTGCGGGTCAGCCTCTTCGCCCAGCAGCTCGGCACCGCGCACGCCGTGAGCGAGAAGCGGATCTACGCGGCGATGGACGCCGCGGAGGCAGCCGTGGAACAGACCCGCGCGCAGGGGCGTTGAACCCAGCACCCCGGGGCTCCGTGCCGGGGGAGCAGGACTGACCGGGCCCACCGGCCCGACCGAGGACGCCGAGGAGGACCCGTGCAGGATCCCGCTGAGCTCTTCCGCGTGGTGAACACCGCGGACATCGACCCCCGCACCGTGCGCACGCCCGTCATGTGGCTGGCGACCGGCGGTCTGGTGGACGCCGGCGAGGTCGAGCGCCACGCCGTGGACCACCTGCTGAACACCCTGGAGTCCCGGGTGGTCGCGGAGTTCGACGTCGACGCCCTGCTGGACTACCGGGCCCGCCGCCCGCCGCTCACCTTCCAGCGGGACCGCTACGTCTCGGTGGACTCCCCGCACCTCACCGCCCACCGCGTCACCGACCCGGAGGGGCAGCACTTCCTGCTCGTCACCGGGCCAGAGCCGGACTACCAGTGGGAGCGCTTCACCGCGGCCCTGCTGGAGCTGGCGCGCCAGTTCGGGGTGCGTCGACTGGTCTCCGCCAACGGGGTGCCGATGCAGGTGCCGCACACCCGCCCGACGGGTCTGACCGCCTACGCCTCGGACGCCCGCCTCATCGCCGACCACGCCTCCGTCTTCGGCACCATGCAGGTGCCCGGCCATCTCGACGGCCTGGCCCACCTGCGCTTCGGCGAGGCCGGCTTCGAGACGGTGGGCTTCGCCATCCACGTGCCGGGCTACCTGGCGGACCGGGCGCTGCTCGACGGGACGGTGGCGGCCCTGCACGCGGTGTCCGAGGCCACCGGGATCGTCGTGCCGATGGAGGACCTCGAGGAGCGGGCCGAGCTGAACCGGCGGGAGATCGACACCTTGGTGGAGTCCAACCCGGAGGCGCTGGAGGTGGTGCGCACGATGGAGCAGCAGTTCGACGAGTTCATGAGCCAGCAGCAGCGCCGCAGCCTCACCCCCCATGACGTCGCCAAGCTCCCGAGCCCGGACGAGATCGCCTCCGACCTGGAGAAGTGGCTGGCCTCCGGGGCCACCATGGAGGACGCCCCCAACGAGCAGTCCGTCGGGGAGGAGGAGCCGGGTGACCAACCCGACACCGGCGGCCCGGAGGAGCCGGCCGGAGAGGGTGGGGAGGGCGGTTCGCTCAGCGTGGAGCCGGCTGGGGAAGCCACTGCGCCGGAGGAGGATTTCGGCGGTCCCGGAGCTCCCGGGGACGGCTCGCAGGACGACCCGGAGGAGGGCCCCGAGCCCCCTGCCCGGGGTGGGTCGACCTCCCTGTGGACCTGAGGCCCGGCGGGAACTCGACTAGTTTCGGTACCCGGACGGGCGGCGCCGCGGCGCCGGCCACCTGACCTGACCCAGAGTGACCCACAGGAGGAGTCATGGGGATTTTCTCGTTCGGCAAGGACACCGAGACCAAGCAGCTGGAGCGTCGCGCTGCCGCCGAGGCCGCGATGCAGGCCCAGGACCCGGGGATGGCCGACAAGGCCGCCCGGGCGATGGCCGACCGCCTCCTCAAGCTCGGCATCGACGGTGTCGGGCCCGTCGACTCCGCCAAGGAGACCGCTGAGAAGGCCCTCCTGGAGGCGAAGGGCGATCGTGGCCGGGCCGAGGAGATCATCGCCAAGCAGCACTTCCGGAAGATCGCGGCCGGCGGCTTCGTCACCGGTCTGGGTGGCCTCATCACCATGCCGGTGGCCATCCCCGCCAACATCCTGGAGTTCTACCTGCTCACCACGCGTGCCATCGCCTCGATCGCGCACCTCCGTGGTCACGACGTGGACCAGCCCGAGCTCCGGTCGGCGGTGCTGCTGAGCCTCATCGGGTCCGACGCCCGCGACGTGCTCGTGGCGGCCGGCCTGCCGGGCACGATCGCCGGGGGCGGGCGCCTGTCCTCGCTGGCCTCGCGGCAGCTGCCGGCCCCGGTGCTCATGGTGGTCAACAAGGCCGTGGGCTTCCGCCTGGTGGCCCAGGGCGGGCAGAAGATCCTCTCCCGCCTGGGCAAGCTCATCCCGGTCGCCGGCGGTGTCATCGGGGCCGGTCTGGACAGCTACCTGTTCAACCAGATCCTCGACAACGCCCGCACCGAGTTCCCGGCGAAGGCCTGACGGGCGGGGCCCCTCGGCCGGGTGCCGCTACTCGGCCGAACGCCCCGTCTGCACACCCACAGGTCCCGGCCCCGCACCCTCCGCAGGAGGGCGCGGGGCCGGTGTCATGGGGGCATGACGACGACAACGAGAGTCCGAGACGTCCCCGACCTGCTGGCCGTGGTGCCGCTGCTGCTGGGCTTCGAACCCGCTCGCGCGGCGGTGCTCCTGAGCCCCACGCCCAGCGGCCACGTCGCCCTGCAGCGGGTCCCGCTGCCGGATGACCCGCTGGCCCTGGGGGAGGACCCCCTGGAGGCGGCGGTCGGCCTCCTGGGCGCGGTCCGGGCGGGGCTGCCCGAGCCGCCGGCGGGCCCCACCTCCCTGGTGGTCTATCTCGACGACCCGGGGGACCTGCTGGTCGTGGGGCCGGTGCTGGAGCAGGTGGCCGACCGGCTGTGGGCCGCCGGCCGGGAGGTGGTGGGCCCGGTGGTGGTCTGCGAGGGGGTGTGGTGGGTCCCGGAGTGCTCCTGCGACGACCCCTTCTGCGGTGAGCCGGCCCCGGTGCCCCTGCCCCACGAGTCCGCCGCGGCCACGGCGCTCGTGGCGGCCGGGGCGGTGGTCCACGGGAGCGTCGAGGCGATGCTGGCACCGTGGTCCGTCCGGGACGAGCGGCCCGCGGGGGAGGAGCTCCTGGCTGGGGCGGAGGCAGCCTGGACCTCGGGCCGACCGGCGGAGGAGCTGTGGCCGGAGGCCTTCGCGGCCGTGGGGCGGATGCTCGTCGAGGGCGACTGGGCACCGGACGACGGGGAGCTCGCCCGGGTGCTGCACGTCCTGGCCGACGTGCAGGCCCGGGACGCGGTCATCGCCTTCGTGCGCCCGCAGGACCTGCCGGCCTCCCTGCTCGACGAGCGGGTGTGGGCCGTGGCCTCCGAGGTGCTCACCGAGGCCGTGGACGGGCACGAGACCCCGTCGACGGCGGAGAGCTGGCGCGCCCACCCCCTGACCAGCAATCTCCGTGCGGCCCTGGCCAGGACCCCCTGGTCGATGAGTGCCCCCCTGGCCTGCCTGGCCGCGGTGTGGGCCTGGGGGCACGGCGACGGGCTGGTGGCCCGGCACCTGTGCGAGCGGGCCCTGCGCGCCGACCCCGCGCACCGGCTCGCCGGACTCGTCCTGCAGCTGGTCCACCACGGCATCCGGATGGACGGCACCCGTCCCGGTCACGATCCGGACACCGATCCCGCCCGACATGGTGCGGAATCCGGCGGTCGCGCCTAGGGTGAGCGCACCACCCGATCCAGGAAGGGCTGAGATGGCTGTCATCGTGGGATACATCGCCTCCGACGAGGGGCGAGCCGCACTGCGGCACGGCACGCAGGAAGCGATTCGTCGCCAGGAGCCGCTGGTCGTCGTGCACACCGTGCGCAGCGGCAAGGGTTCGGGGGCGGACGCCACCCGGGCCTTCGTCCGGGAGCTGGAGAACGCAGAGGACGCCCTCCGGGACGCCGGTGTCGAGCTCAAGCGACTGGACTTCGACCGGGGCAACGAGCCGGCCGAGGACCTCGTGGAGGTGGCCCGGGACGAGATGGACGGTGATGCCCAGCCGATCATCGTCATCGGTCTGCGTCGGCGCACGCCCGTGGGCAAGCTGTTCCTGGGGTCCAACGCCCAGCGCATCCTGCTCGAGGCGCCCTGCCCGGTCGTCGCGGTCAAGGCGGCCTGAGGCCCGCCCCGCCGCGTGCGGCAGCGGCTCGGCGAGGGGTCCCGGAGCGGTTCCGGGGCCCCTCGCCGGCGTCTGTCAAGGGGGTCCGGGAGACAATCCCCGGAGCGTTTTTTATAATGGTGGTGTACTCCTCGGATCCAGCACCGGATCCACCACCGGATCCACCCGACAGGAAGTCCCCTCCGGGACGGGTGGGCGACATGTTCGCCCTCCCCGCCACGTCCTCCGTCGTTCTGACGGTCGGACTCCTCATGTTCTCGTCGCGGTGATCCGTCGTGCCCTCATCGTCGCCCGGAAGGACCGAAGACCGTGGCCTCCAAGACCTCCGACACCAGCAGCACCGAGCAGGAGCGCGAGGTGAGCGAGCCCGTCACCGCCGTCCTGGGGAAGCAGCTGCTGGACAAGCCGGGCCTCATCGAGTTCGTGGAGGGAGCCGTCCAGGACGGCAAGGTCTCCACCGACAAGGTCAAGGCGGCCATCGAGACCGCCGGCCTGACCGTGCACCAGTCGCAGCGCTTCCTGAAGAACCTCAGCTCGCAGGGGGTGGACGTGCACTTCGACCAGGAGACGGCTGCCCGCCTCGCGCAGGAGCAGAAGGGCACCACGCGCCGCCGCTCCACCACGCGCAAGTCCTCCACGGCGAAGACGACCACCACGAAGTCCTCGACCGCCAAGTCCGCGACGACCAAGACGGCGACGAAGTCGACCACGGCCAAGTCGACGACGGCGAAGAGCACGGCCAAGAGCACCACCACGTCGGGCGGTTCCGCGGCCGCGAGCACCACCCGCAAGACCACGAAGGCCGCGGCGGGCACGAAGTCGACGGCGAAGAAGACCACCGCCAAGACCACCGCCAAGAGCGCGGCGAAAAAGACGAACGCCCGCAACGCTGCGGCCGACGCCCCGGAGCTCGACGAGATCGCGGCCGAGGACGAGGCCGAGGAGCTGGCCGCCCAGGGGGAGAAGAGCACGCGGGAGCTCGTCGCCGGCGAGATCTCGCAGGCGGCTCCCAAGAAGGTCACGAAGAGCGACGGGTCCGAGTCGGAGTCCACCGGGTTCGTCCTGCGCGCCGACGACGAGGACGACGCCCCGGCCCAGCAGGTCGTCACCGCCGGCGCCACGGCCGACGCGGTGAAGGACTACCTGAAGCAGATCGGCAAGGTCGCCCTGCTCAACGCCGAGCAGGAGGTGGACCTGGCCAAGCGCATCGAGGCCGGCCTGTTCGCCGAGCAGAAGCTCAACTCCGGGGAGAAGATCGACGCCAAGCTCAAGCGTGAGCTGTGGTGGATCGCCTCGGACGGCAAGAACGCGAAGAACCACCTGCTGGAGGCCAACCTGCGTCTGGTGGTGTCGCTGGCGAAGCGCTACACCGGGCGCGGCATGCTCTTCCTGGACCTCATCCAGGAGGGCAACCTCGGCCTGATCCGTGCGGTGGAGAAGTTCGACTACACCAAGGGCTACAAGTTCTCGACCTATGCCACCTGGTGGATCCGGCAGGCGATCACCCGTGCGATGGCCGACCAGGCGCGCACGATCCGCATCCCGGTACACATGGTGGAGGTCATCAACAAGCTGGCCCGCGTGCAGCGCCAGATGCTGCAGGACCTGGGCCGCGAGCCCACCCCGGAGGAGCTCGCCCAGGAGCTCGACATGACCCCGGAGAAGGTCGTCGAGGTGCAGAAGTACGGCCGTGAGCCGATCTCCCTGCACACCCCCCTGGGTGAGGACGGCGACTCCGAGTTCGGTGACCTCATCGAGGACTCCGAGGCCGTGGTGCCCTCGGACGCGGTGAGCTTCACGCTTCTGCAGGAGCAGCTGCACTCGGTGCTCGACACCCTCTCCGAGCGTGAGGCCGGTGTCGTCTCGATGCGCTTCGGCCTGGCCGACGGTCAGCCCAAGACGCTGGACGAGATCGGTCGGGTGTACGGCGTGACGCGTGAGCGGATCCGTCAGATCGAGTCCAAGACGATGTCCAAGCTGCGCCACCCGAGCCGCTCCCAGGTCCTCCGCGACTACCTGGACTGAGATTCGGTAGCCCCGCCCCAACCGAGAGCAACCGGTCGACCCCACGACAGTCGTGGGGTCGACCGGTTGCTCTCGGTTGGGGCGGGGCCGGGGGGTCAGCCGGAGGCCGAGGCGGGGAAGAGCGTCCGCCGCCACCGGGCCGCGCCCGACTCGTGGGCGTCCAGCTGCTCCACCAGCTCCTGCCGGGTCGCCTCGGCCTCGGCGCTGCTGCCGGGACCGTCCTCCGCCGTCTCGGTGTCCACCACCGGGGCGGCGTAGCGCTCCTGCTGCACACCCTCGACGAGGCGCTCCAGCGCAGCCCCCTCGGCCTCGGGCCGGGCAGCCACCACGTCGGCGGCCTGCCGCGTCACGGAGTCCACCTCCCGCGTGGCGACCCCACGGTCGAGCAGGTCCAGGCGCAGCTGTTCCCAGGCGGTGGACCACGGTCCGGCCTCCCGCTCCGCGACGGCCGCGCGTGCCCGACGGGCCCGCCAGGGCAGGTAGGCCAGACCCAGCGCCACGAGGGCGGCCAGCCCCAGCAGCAGGAGCAGCGGCACCAGCCAGGCCGGGCGCCCACCCTCCTCCTGCGCATCGTCCTCGTTCGTCGCGGACGACGGGCTGGGGGACGGGCTCGGCGAGGCGGAGGACTCGCTCGGGCTCGGGCTGGGGGAGGGGCTCGGCGAGGCGGAGGACTCGCTCGGGCTCGGCGAGGGGCTCTCCGTGGACCCCACCGGCTGGGAGTACCCCGGGGCGGCCCCGGCCCGGTCGGAAGGGGTCGGCTCGAAGCGGAGCCACCCCACGCCCTCGAAGTAGAGCTCCGGCCAGGCGTGCGCGTCGGCCCGGCGGACCACCCGCTCGTCGCCGAGCTCGGAACCGCGACCCATCTCCTCGCCGAAGGTCTTCTCCCCGGGCAGCAGGCCCATCGCCATGCGCGCCGGGATGCCCTCCTGGCGGGCCATCATCACCATCGCGGTCGCGAAGGGGACGCAGTAACCCTCCTTGGTGCGGAAGAAGGTCTGCACCATCGACTCGCCCTCCTGCGGCTCACCGGCGGAGAGGGAGTACTCGAAGTCGCCGTTGCGCAGGTGGGCCTGGATGGCGCGTGCCTTGTCCAGCGGTGCGGCGTCGGCGGGGACCACCTCGGCGTTCACCTCGGCGAGGGTGGACTGCAGCTCATCCGGGACCTCGAGGGAGGCGGTCGCGTCCTCCGGGAGGCCCCGCTCGTCCTCGGGGAGGTCCTCGGGCACCTCGGGCAGCAGCGAGCTCCCGGTGTAGCGGTTCACCGGCTCCTGCCCCCAGATCGTGTCGGTGAGCGGGTCGGCGACGACGGCGGAGGGGGAGCGCAGGTCCACCGGGAAGGAGGGCGTGGTGACGAACGGGCGCTCGATGCCGTTGGCCGTCACCTCGAAGTCCGTGGTCTCGTGCTCCAGCACGTCCCGCCAGCTCACGGCGGGCAGGGCGTCGGGGGCGGCTCCCTCGACGGCGGCCGGGTCGCGGCGGACCTCCTCGGCCCCGCGGCCCTCCATGGGCACCCACCGGTCGTCCTCGAAGCGCGAGGTGGCGGTGACCCGCAGCGGACCGGGGTCGGCCTCCTCGGTGTGCCAGAGCATCACCGGTCGTTCGTCACCGCTCGCGAGGTCCGAGCGCAGGTCGAGGCTGTCGGTGAAGTCCACCGTCGCCAGGTCCACGCCGTCCACCAGACCACGGCCCACGTGGGCGCTCTCCCGCTCCGGCAGCACGCTCGGCACGGCGAGGGCGGCGACCACCGCGACGCTCGTGACGGCGGCGGCGGTGGCCAGGGCGGCCCCGCGCCCGGCCCGACGGGCGCGGCTGTTCGGGCCGCCCAGGGCGGAGATCTCCGCGGTGTGGTGCGCTGCCAGCAGACCGGCGAAGAGCACCGCCACGAGCACGAACCACCACCACGGCTCGGACTCGCCCCGGTTGGCGGCCAGGGTCACGAAGACCAGCAGCGGGGGCACCACGCCCAGCAGGACGGAGCGGGTCACGTGGATCCCGGCGTCGGACAGCACGACCACCGCGGCGATCACGCAGAGCAGCAGGAGCGTCAGGTCCTCGCGCGCGGGGACGGGCACCGTCTCCGTCGAGAGGTACTCGCCGGCCGACCGGAAGCTGTCGACCACGTGCGTGAGGGTCGAGGGGGTGGGCAGGAAGCCGGCCGCCAGGCTGTCCCCGGCGCCGCGCACCAGGACGTAGCCGAGCGCCCCCACCAGCTGGGTGACGGCGCCGGCCACGCGCGAGCGGGTCAGGGCACGGACCACCGCGGCCAGGGTGACGAGCCCGAGCACCAGGACGATGGCGTCGCGCCACCAGCCGTCGGCGGAGAAGAGCCGGGTGCCCGGCCACATGGTGGCCAGGAGCAGCGCGGCCAGGGCGATCGAGGAGAAGGGCTCCATCGCCTCCCAGCGGTCGAGCCGGTCGCCGGTGTCGCTCTGGGCGCCGCCCGGGTCGAGGGGCTGCGAGACGGAGGGCTGGGTCGGGGTCGTCATCGGCGGTCACCTCGGCTGCTGCTGCGCGTGAGCAGGTCCATGGCCCGCACCACGTCGTCGTCCGTCAGGGACGCGCCGGGGTCCACCGGCCAGTCCATGACCTGCCACCCACCCCGCCGCAGCGCGTGGGCCGCACCACCGCGATCCCGGGTGTCGTTGGCCGCCGCCTCGTCGGCCGGGCGGGCGAGCAGGGCGAACCCACCGTGGGGTGGGTGGCGCTCCCCGAGCTCCCCGACCTCGTCGGCCCGGGTGCCCGCGGTCAGGAGCACGGTGTGGGAGCCGCGGCTCGCGGCGCGGGTGGCCTCCAGGACCAGGCCCTCGGGCCGGTCGGCCACGGGGCGGGCGGCGGAGAGGAGCTCGGCCAACCGGGGGGCCTTCACCGCGGTGCCGTGGTCCCGGCCCGCCAGCGACCCGGTGCAGAGCAGGCGGACCTCCAGGCCCACCTGCTGGGCCGAGCGGGCCAGGGTGGCGGCCACCCGCACCGCTCCCTCGAAGGCCGGGGCGGCGGGGAAGGGGCCGCTGGAGCCGGCCGGGGCCTCGCCCCAGTCGGCTGCCTCGTCGAGGACGATCACCAGCGAGGGGCGGGGCTCGGAGTCGTCCTGACGCACCATGAGCTCTCCGGTGCGCGCGGAGCTGCGCCAGTGGATGCGGCGGATGTCGTCGCCCCGGGAGTACTCGCGCACGTGCGTGGCGTCGACCGTGTCGGTGCTCGGCCGCATGCGGGTGGTCCGCTGCGTGGAGTCGCGCACCACGCGCTGCAGCTGGCGGGCGGGGTGGTCCACCGGCCGGGGGGCGACCGCGACCGTCACCGGCTCGCCGGAGCGGGTCAGGGCCTGGTGGGTCAGACCGAAGGGGTCCGAGCGGTCGATGAGGAGCGGTCCGACCTCGTAGCGGCCCCGGGCCAGCGGCCGCAGCGGGACCTCCACCTGGGTGCCCTCGGCGTCGAGGGTGGTGGTGCCCAGCGTCTGGGCGCCGCCCCAGGTCTCGTGCACCGGCAGGTGCAGCCCCACCGGTTGCCCGGGGAGGGAGGCCGAGGAACGGGTGTCCAGCCGGGCCAGCAGCTCGTCACCGGCCACCGGTGCGCTGGGCTCGACGGTGAGGCGGGTCTGGGTGGAGCGGCTGGCGCCGAGCCCGAGGAGCCAGGTGAGGAGTGGCAGGACCAGCAGGAGCAGGCCGAGCCGGGTGAGATCGGCCAGGGCGAACCACTGACCCACCCCGATCATCACGAGGCCGGCGAAGACCAGGACCCAGCCCCGCAGGGTCAGGCCGGGGAGCTGGCGGGAGTGGGCTCGGGAGCTGACGTGTCGGTGCGGCATGGTGCGGCGGTCAGGCGCCCGGACGGTGCACCGGCACCGAGGACAGGACCTGGGCCACCAGCCGCTGGGCGTCGACGTCGTGCTCGAGGATCAGGCGGTGGGCCAGCACCCAGGGGGCCACGCGCTGGACGTCGTCCGGGGTCACCGCGTCGTGCCCCTGCACGGCGGCGTGGGCGCTGGCGGCGCGCAGCAGCTGCAGGGAGGAGCGGGGGGACGCGCCGAGCACCACGTCGGGGTGCTCGCGGGTGGCGGCGATGAGGTCCACCACGTAGCCGCGGAGGCCCTCGGAGGCGTGGACGCGCTGCGCCCCGGCCACGAGCTCCCGCAGCTGCTCCACGGTCATCACCGGGCGGAGGGCGGCCAGCGGGTCGGCGGTGGCCTGCTCGCCGAGCATCGCCATCTCGGCGGCGCGGGTGGGGTAGCCCAGGGAGGTCTCGCACGTGAAGCGGTCGCGCTGCGCCTCCGGGAGGGCGTAGGTGCCCTCCATCTCGACGGGGTTCTGGGTGGCCATCACGAGGAAGGGGCGGGGGAGGGCGCGGGTCTCCCCGTCGACGGTGACCGTCTGCTCGGCCATCGCCTCCAGCAGCGCGGACTGCGTCTTCGGCGAGGCACGGTTGATCTCGTCGGCCACCACCACGTTCGCGAAGACCGGGCCGGGGTGGAACTCGAACTCGCTGCGGTCGTTGCGCCAGATGCTCACCCCGGTGACGTCGCCGGGGAGCAGGTCGGGGGTGAACTGGATGCGCCCGACGGTCCCGCCGGTGGCCGTCGCCAGGGCGCGGGCCAGCGTGGTCTTGCCCACCCCGGGGACGTCGTGGAGGAGCAGGTGCCCGCCGGCGAAGAGGGTGACCAGGACGGTGTCCATGACCTCGTCGCTGAGGTGCACCACCGAGGAGACGGCGCGCCGCAGGGCGTCCGCTCCCTCGCGGACCTCGGAGACCGGACGAGCGTTCAGGGGTGTCGACATGGGCTCCATGCTGCCACCACCCCGGACGGACCCGCACCCGCCACCCCGTTCCCCACTTTCCTCCACCTCGCCTCCTCCACCTCGCTCCACCGGACGTGCTCATGCGGAATCCGGCGGGGTGTGCGGGGGCGGGGCGGGTGGCCTCGCCCGGAGGAGGGATACGGGCGGGGGCAGCAGATTCCGCGCCATGCCGCGGCGTGATGGGTGCGATGGAGCGACGGTGGGTCGGGGGGTGGGGAAGTGGGGGAAAGTGGAGTAGGGTGGCGATCACTTGGACACCACTGTCTGGTCCACCGGACGACACCGCCGAAGGAAGCGAGGTGAGCGCCGTGTTCCTCGGAACCCACACGCCTCGCCTCGACGACAAGGGGCGGATGTTCCTGCCCGCGAAGTACCGGGACAAGCTCGCGCACGGCCTGGTCATCACCCGCGGTCAGGAGCGTTGTCTCTACGTGTTCCCGATGGCGGAGTTCGAGCGGATCGCCACCGCCATGCAGTCCACCCCGGTGAGCAGCAAGGCGGTGCGTGACTTCCAGCGCGTGTTCCTCTCCGGCGCCTCGGACGAGATGCCGGACAAGCAGGGGCGGATCACGATCCCCCCGACCCTCCGCGAGTACGCGGGGCTCACCAAGGACTGCACGGTCATCGGCACGGGCAACCGGGCCGAGATCTGGGACAGCGCCGCCTGGGACGCCTACCTGGAGTCCACGGAGCAGTCCTTCTCCGACCAGTCGGAGGAGGTCGTCCCCGGACTCCTCTGAGCCCGGACGACCCGGCCCCCGCCGCGTCGTGCCCCCGGCACACCTTCCCCGGTGCCGGACCACGACCGGAGGGGACCGGATCGCCCGGTCCACCCGACCGAGGACGCCCGAGCGCAGCGGACCAGCACGACACCCGGCGCACGACAGCAGCACGACCACCGAGCCAGCCACCGGAGAGGGGGAGCGATGACCGACCAGCCGCAGGGCGAGCCCACGAGCGCGACCGTGCAGGTGCCCACGAGCGAGCGCCACGTGCCGGTCATGCTGCCCCGCATCCTGGAGCTGCTGGCCCCCGTCTTGGAGGCCGCCGAGCACCCGGTGCACGTCGACGGGACGCTCGGGATGGGCGGGCACGCCGAGGCGGTGCTGGAGCGCTTCCCGCACGCCCGGGTGGTCGGGATCGACCGCGACCCGCAGGCCATCGCCTTGGCAGGCCAGCGCCTGGAGCGCTTCGGCGGCCGCTTCCGGGCCCACCACGGCACCTACGACGAGGTGGCCGCGGCCCTCGCCCTGCACGAGGTGGGGGAGGCCGACACCCTCCTGTACGACCTGGGCGTCTCCTCGCTGCAGCTCGACGAGGTGGAGCGCGGCTTCTCCTACCGGCAGGACGCGCCCCTGGACATGCGCATGGACCCGACCACCGGACGCACCGCCGCGGAGATCCTCAACACCGCCGAGCACGGCGAGCTGGCGCGGATCCTCAAGGAGTTCGGCGAGGAGCGCTTCGCCGGGAAGATCGCCTCGGCCGTCCTCCGGGAGCGCGAGGTGGAGCCCTTCCACGGGTCCGCCCGGCTCGTGGAGCTGCTCGAGCGCACCGTCCCGGCCGCCTCCCAGCGCAGCGGCGGGCACCCGGCCAAGCGGACCTTCCAGGCGCTGCGCATCGAGGTGAACCGGGAGCTGTCCATCTGGTCCACGGCGGTGAACCACGCCCTGGACCACCTGACCGTGGGAGGTCGGCTGGCCGTGCTCTCATACCACTCGCTGGAGGACCGCATCACCAAGCGGGCGATGGCCGACGGTGCCACCTCGTCCGCGCCGCCCGACCTGCCCGTGGAGCTGCCCGAGCACGCGCCCTGGCTGCGTCTGGTGACGCGCGGGGCGGAGAAGCCGACCGCCGACGAGGTCGCCGCGAACCGCCGCTCCTCCTCGGCCCGCCTGCGGGTGGCCGAGCGGACGCGCGCCACCGCCCCGATCAGCCCCACCGGTTCGACCCGACCCACCCGGAGG
This sequence comes from Kytococcus aerolatus, assembly GCF_900187395.1. GTDB lineage: Bacteria > Actinomycetota > Actinomycetes > Actinomycetales > Dermatophilaceae > Kytococcus > Kytococcus aerolatus. The sequence goes on along the minus strand of NZ_FYEZ01000001.1, from coordinate 411,716 downwards.
AGGTGACCCGATGACGACAGCACCCTGGTCCGGCCCCCGGGGCCTGCGCCACCGCGCCGATGTCGACCGTCCGCGGGTCCAGCTGCCCACCCTGCGTCCCGCCGAGTGGGGGCAGGGCGTCCGGGACGCCGCCGCCGGTCGCGCCGGTGCCCTGCAGGACACCGTCGCGAGCTGTTCGCGGGGCGCCTTCGGGGTCCTCCTGGGGGCCATCGTGCTCCTGGCCCTCGTGGCCTCCCTGCTGCTCAACACGGCCCGGGGCGAGGGAGCCTTCCGGCTGGCTGAGTCCCAGGAGCAGCTCACCGCGGCCCAGGAGCGTCGCTCCTCGGTGTCCGGCGACGTCGCCCGGCTGAGCTCGCCGGAGCGCATCGCCGGGCGGGCCGAGGCGCTGGGCATGGTCCCGGCCGGCGCGGTCGGGTACGTGGACCCGCAGCGGGGCGAGATCATCGGCGAGGCCGAGCGGGCCGAGGCCCCCGCCCGTCCGGAGGGCTCCAGCGCGGCGTCGGGCTCCCGGACGTCCCGGGGCTCGACGGAGAAGGCCTCGTCGGCGAAGAATGAGCGGGCGACGAAGGCGACCCGGAAGAAGAAGACCGGGGAGAAGACGGTCCGGGAGCAGACGTCGGAGCGCGAGCCTGCGCAGGCCGGCAGCACGAGGTCGTCGTCCACCAGCCGTCGCGACGGCTGACCGGATCGCAGGAGGACCGCACATGGCTCGACGGGGTGGCACCCGGCGCACCAGCAGCGCGGCGCCGGGGCACCCCGTCCGCCGCGCGCGCTGGATGCTCGTCGTCCTCACCTTCGTCATGAGCCTCTTCGTGGGGCAGCTCTTCCGCCTGCAGGCCCTCGACGGCCCGGCCCTGGCCCAGACCGCCACCGCCTCGCGCATGGTCACCGAGCGCGTCCCCGCCTCCCGGGGGACCATCGAGGACTCCCGCGGCACCGTGCTCGCCCGCAGCGTCGCCACCCGTCACGTCACCGCCGACCCGGGCCTCCTCCGGGACTTCGAGGGCAGCGAGAAGCGGGGGATCCGGCCCGGGGCCAAGGGGTCGGCCGAAGCCCTGGCAGAAGTCCTCGACCTGGACCCGTACACCCTGCAGCAGCGCATCCAGAAGGCCCCGGGGCGCTTCCTCTACCTCGCGAAGGACGTCCGCCCCGCCACCTGGCGCGAGGTGGAGAAGCTCCGCCTGCCCGGCGTGAGCTCCGAGCCCTCCAGCGTCCGGAGCTATCCCCAGGGAGCCAGCTCGGCCCCGCTCATCGGCTGGGTCAACGCGCAGGGAGTGGGCAGCGGCGGCATCGAGGCGATGCACGAGGAGACCCTCACCGGGGAGGCGGGCACCATCGCCTACCAGCGCTCCGCGGCCGGTGGTCGCATCGCCACCACGAAGATGGACCTCGTCGAGGCCGCGGCGGGTGACGACCTGCGGCTCACCCTCGACGCCGACATCCAGTTCAAGGCCGAGCAGCTGCTCACCCAGCAGGTCGAGGACATGGGGGCCCTCTCCGGCACCGCCATCGTCCAGCGGACGAACGGGGACCTGCTGGCGGTGGCCTCCACCCCGGGCTTCGACCCCACCGGTCCGGTCGAGGACCCCACGGAGCGCCAGAACCCGGCCTTCACCGAGGTCTTCGAGCCCGGCTCCACGGGCAAGGTCATCACCATGGCGGCCGTCCTGGAGGAGGGGCTGGCAGCTCCCGCCACGCGAGTGGTCGTGCCCAACCGACTGCCCCGCTCGGACAAGGAGTTCAAGGACTCCCACGACCACCCGACGCAGTACCTGACGCTCGCCGGTGTCCTGGCCACCTCGTCGAACATCGGCACCATCCTCGCCGGGGAGGGGCTGGGGCGCGAGACCCTGCACCACTACCTGGAGGCCTTCGGACTGGGGCAGCCCTCCGGGCTGGGCTTCCCCGGCGAGTCCGGCGGGATCCTCGCCGACCCCGAGAGCTGGAGCGCCACGCAGTACTACACGGTGATGTTCGGCCAGGGCGTCTCCACCACCGCGATCCAGCAGCAGAGCGTCTTCCAGACCCTGGCCAACGACGGGGTGCGGGTGGACCCGCGCCTGGTGCAGGCCCGCCGAGCCCCCGGCACCGACTGGGAGGAGAACCCGACCGCCGCGGGGGAGCAGGTCGTGTCAGCCGACACGGCCCGGGCCGTCACCCGGATGCTGGCCGCGGTGCCCACCGAGGAGGGCACCGCCCCCCAGGCCGCCGTGCCCGGGTACGCCGTGGCCGGCAAGACCTCCACCGCCCAGCGCTACGACACCGAGAAGCGCCGGTACGACGGCGTGACCTCCTCGTTCGCCGGCTACGCCCCGGCGGACGACCCCGAGCTCGTCGTGACCGTCACCCTGCAGAAGCCCGAGGTGTCCCCGTGGGGCGGCGTCGTGGCCGGCCCGGTGTTCTCCGAGCTCATGGGCTACGCGCTGCGGCACGAGGGCGTCCCGGCCAGCGAGCGCCCGGCCGAGCACCCTCCGCTCTCCTTCGACCCGCAGGAAATCGTTGCGGCGCAGAAGAAGTCGAAGGCCTCCAGGAAGTCCTCCGAGTCCCCCTCTGCCACGTCGTCGACCACCGGTGGTGCGTCGGGTGGGGGCCCGGGTGAGAATGGGCCGTCCACCACCGGACCCGAGCAGACCTCCCGCAGCCGTCCCCCCGAGGAGCAGACACAGTGATCGACCTGACCGCGCAGCAGATCGCCGAGGTGGTCGGGGGAACCCTCGTCGGGGACCCTGCGGTGATCGTGACCGGATCGGTGGTGACCGACTCGCGTCTCGCCGAGCCCGGCTCCCTCTACGTCGCCCGCATCGGCGAGCAGGCGGACGGGCACGACTTCGTCCCCGCCGCCCGGGAGAACGGTGCCGTGCTGAGCCTCACCCAGCGCGAGGTCCCGGGGAACCACGTCGTGGTCGACGACGTGCAGGACGCATTCGCCGGGCTCGCGCGCTGGCTGGTCGACGAGGTCGAGGGGCTCGACGTCGTCGCGGTCACAGGGTCCTCGGGGAAGACCTCCACGAAGGACCTCCTCGGGCAGGTGCTGGGGGCCGTGGCACCCACCGTCGCCCCGATCGAGTCCTACAACTCCGAGGTCGGGGTGCCGCTCACCGTGTGCCGGATCGACCGGGACACCCGTTACCTGGTGGCCGAGATGGGGGCCTCCGGCCCGGGGCACATCGCCTACCTGACCGCCATCGCCCCGCCGCGCGTGGGGATCGTCCTGAACGTCGGCTCGGCCCACCTCGGGGGCTTCGGCAGCCAGCAGGGGATCGCGGACACCAAGGCCGCGATCGTCGAGGACCTCCCGGCCGACGGCCTGGCGGTGCTGAACGCCGACGACCCGCTGGTGAGCGCCATGGCCGAGCGGGTCCACTCCGGGGAGGTCTCCTTCTTCTCCCTCGACACCGAGCGGGGTCGCACCGACGAGCGGGTCCACGCGTGGGCCGAGGAGCTGCGGCTCGACGAGTCCGGCCGTGCCCGCTTCACCGCTGCGCTGCGGGACCCGCAGCACCCCGGGGCGGAGGAGCGCCACGCCGTCGCGCTGCAGGTGCGCGGGGCGCACATGGCCGGCAACGCCCTGGCCGTCCTGCTCGCGGCCCGGCACGTGGGCGTCGCCCCCGCGCAGGCGGTCGCCGCCCTCGCCGAGGCGACCGCGCTGAGCCGGTGGCGGATGGAGGTCACCCAGCGCGCCGACGACGTGACCGTCGTGAACGACGGCTACAACGCGAACCCCGAGTCGATGCGGGCCGCTCTCGAGGCGGTGCGTGACATGGCCCACGGTCGCCGCACCTGGGCAGTGCTCGGTGGCATGCTGGAGCTCGGTCCGGAGTCGGCGGCGCACCACGCAGCCGTCGGCCGCCACGCCGTGGCCACCGGGACGGACGTCGTCCTGGTGGTCGGCGAGGTCGCCGCGCCGATCGCCGACGGGGTGCGCGAGGCCACCGCCGAGGCAGGGCAGGATGGGCCGGAGCTGTTGACCGCCAAGGATTCGGAGGAGGCCCGGACGATGCTCAACGAGCGACTGCGCCCCGGGGACGTCGTGCTGTTCAAGTCATCCCGGGACTCGGGCATGCGCGTCCTGGGTGACCTCGTGGCGGGGATGATGCCGTGATCGGGGTCGTCGTCGGCGCCGCGGTCGCGCTCGTGGTCGTCCTCACCGGGATGCCCGCGTTCATCCGCTACCTTCAGGCCAAGCGCTACGGGCAGTACATCCGCGAGGACGGGCCCACCTCGCACCACGTGAAGCTCGGGACCCCCACGATGGGTGGTTTCGTCATCCTCACCGGGGCCTTCCTCGGCTGGGTCGCCGCCCACCTGGCGCTCTGGCGGATGCCCTCCTGGTCGGCCCTGCTGGTGATCTTCCTGATGCTCGGCATGGGGGCCATCGGCTTCGCCGACGACTACCTGAAGATCGCGCGCAAGCACAATCTCGGGCTGACCTCCGGGCAGAAGCTCCTGGGGCAGTTCTCCATCGCCACGATCTTCGCGGTGGCCGCGCTGCAGCGCCCCGACGCGTACGGGCAGACCCCGGCCAGCACGGCGATCTCGTGGGCTCGCGACGTGCCGCTGGACCTCGCGGTCCTCGGCGGGGTCGGCGGCACGATCGCCTTCGTCCTGTGGGCGAACCTCATCATCGCCGGGATGTCGAACGGCACGAATCTCACCGACGGCCTGGACGGTCTGCTGACCGGCCTCTCGGCGATCGTGTTCGCGGCCTACACGCTCATGACCTTCTTCCAGTTCTCCCAGCACTGCGGAGGCACCGACGCCCCGGGCTGCTACGAGGTCCGTGACCCGCTGGACCTGGCGATCATCTGCGCGGCCATCGCCGGAGCCTGCATCGGCTTCCTCTGGTGGAACGCCTCCCCGGCCAAGATCTTCATGGGGGACACCGGCTCGCTGGCCATCGGTGCCGCCCTGGCCGGTGTGGCGATCGTCAGCCGCACCGAGCTGCTCGTCGTGGTCATCGCCGGGGTGTTCGTCCTGGAGACGCTCTCGGTGATGATCCAGGTGGCCTCCTTCAAGAGCACCGGCAAGCGCGTGTTCAAGATGACCCCCATCCACCACCACTTCGAGATGCTGGGCTGGCCGGAGGTGAACATCGTCATCCGCTTCTGGATCCTCGGTGGCCTCTGCGTCGGCGTCGGCATGGCGCTCTTCTACGCCGACTGGCTGGTGCGCTGATGCCGGCCCTCGAACCGATCGAGAGCTCGTTCGAGGTGCCCGAGCCGCGGGAGGGCTCCCTCACCTGCCGGGAGGCCGACTGGTCGGGGCTGCGCGTGCTCGTGCTGGGGCTGGGCGTGAGCGGCTTCGCCGCCGCGGACGGCCTGCTGGAGCAGGACGCCGTCGTCCGGGTGGTGGAGCGGCAGGAGCCGCAGGAGGGCTCCGAGCTCGAGGAGCGGGCCCGCCTGCTGGACATCCTCGGCGCCGATCTCCTCACCGGGGCCGAGGGCGCCGCCTGGTTCGAGGCAGACGGGGAGCGGGCGGCCGAGCTGCTCGCCGAGCACGGCACGGAGCTGCTCGTGACCTCCCCTGGGCTCCCGCCGAGCTCGGCCCTGCTGACGGCCGCCCGGGAAGGGGGGGTGCCCGTCTGGAGCGAGGTCGAGCTGGCCTGGCGGCTGCGTCCCCGGGAGGGCGCCGCGCCGTGGCTCTGCGTGACCGGGACGAACGGCAAGACCACCGTGGTCCGCATGCTCGTGGCCATGCTGGAGGCACACGGCGAGCGCGCCGTCGCCGCCGGCAACGTGGGCAAGCCGGTCATGGAGGCCGTGCTCGACCCGACTCCCTGGGGAGCCGTCGTGGTGGAGCTCTCGAGCTTCCAGCTGCACCACACCTGGACCGTCTCGCCGCAGGCCTCGGTGGTGCTCAACATCGCCGCCGACCACGTGGACTGGCACGGGTCGATCGAGCACTACGCGGGCGACAAGGGCCGGATCCACCACAACGCGCAGGTGGCCGCGGTCTACAACATCGACGACCCGGTCACCCGCCGTCTGGTGGAGCAGGCCGATGTCGTCGAGGGCTGCCGGGCGATCGGCTTCGGCCTGGGCGCCCCGGGGCTCTCCGAGCTCGGACTGGTCGAGGACGTGCTCGCCGACCGCGCCTTCGTCGAGGACCGGGCGCACGCCGCCGCCGAGCTGGGGGGTCTGGCCGACCTGACCCGGGAGGGCCTCGCCCCGGCGCCGCACCTGGTTGCCAACGCGCTGGCCGCGGCTGCCCTGGCGCGGGCCCACGGGGTGAGCCCCGCGGCCGTCCGGGCCGGGCTGCGCGCCTTCCGGGCCGACCCGCACCGGATGGAGCCGGTGCTCCGGGACCGGGGGATCGCCTGGGTGGACGACTCCAAGGCGACCAACCCGCACGCCGCCGCCGCGGCCATGGGCTCGGCCGAGTCCATCGTCTGGGTGGCCGGGGGAGATCTCAAGGGTGCGGAGGTCGACGAGCTCGTTGCCGGTGTGGCCGGACGACTGCGCGCCGTGGCGCTGCTCGGCAAGGACGCCGAGGTCCTGGCGGCGGCGCTGGCTCGCCACGCGCCTGACGTCCCGGTGGACCGGATCACGACCACCGAGCCCGAGACCGCCATGCGGGAGGCCGTGGCCGCCGCCGCCGGGCACGCCCGCCCGGGTGACGTGGTGCTCCTCTCCCCGGCGGCCGCCTCGATCGACATGTTCGGCAGCTACGGCCGCCGGGGGGAGCTCTTCGCGGCGGAGGTCCGACGACTCCACGAGGACCCGCCCGCCGATGCCTGAGCCCGAGCCGACCCTCCGGGAGCGCGCGGCCGAGGTCCTGGCCCGGCCCAGCACCGTCACGAGGGTCGCGGCGGCGACCCCGCTCGTCCTCCTCGCCCTCGGACTGGTCATGGTGCTCTCGGCCTCGTCGGTGACGGCCTACGCCGAGTCGGGGTCCAGCTACTCGGAGCTCCGCAAGCAGCTGGTCTTCGCCGGACTGGGTCTGGCCGGAGCCCTCGTCCTGGCCCTCCTGCCGGTGGTGTGGATCCGGCGGCTCGCCCTGCCCGCGCTGGCGGTGACGATCGTCCTGCAGGCGCTGGTCTTCTCCCCGCTGGGCATCGACTACAAGGGCAACCGGAACTGGATCCTGCTGGGCAGCCAGACCCTCCAGCCCTCGGAGCTGCTCAAGCTGGGCCTCGTGCTGGGCGGCGCCCACCTGCTGGCCCACAAGATCAAGCGGCTGGGGGAGGCCCTCCACCTCATCGTGCCCTTCATCGTGCCGGTGGCGCTGGTGGCCCTGGGGCTGGTCCTCGGCGGGCGCGACCTGGGGTCCGGGCTGGTCATCACCGCCATCGTCATCGGCATGCTCTGGGTGGCCGGGGCCTCGCTGTGGTGGTTCGTCGCCGCGCTCGGGGCGGCCGGGGTCATGGCCACCGTGCTGGCCCTGACCTCGGCCAACCGCATGGGGCGCATCGCGGTCTGGCTCAACGGCTGCGCCGGCCCCCAGGAGGAGGCCTGCTACCAGAAGGTGCACGGCGAGTACGCCCTGGCCGACGGCGGCTGGTGGGGCGTGGGCCTCGGCGCGAGCCGCGAGAAGTGGTTCTACCTGCCCGAGCCCCACAACGACTTCATCTACGCCGTGATCGGCGAGGAGCTGGGCATGGTGGGGGCCACCTTCGTGCTCCTGGCCTTCCTGGTCATCGGGTGGGTCGGCTACCGGGTCATCGCCGGCACCCGGGACCCCTTCGTCCGCATCGCCACCGCCGGGATCATGGCCTGGCTGCTGGGACAGGCGCTCATCAACATCGGGTCGGTCATCGGCCTGCTGCCGATCATCGGCGTGCCGCTCCCCTTCGTCTCCTCGGGTGGTTCGGCCCTGGTGGCGGCCCTCGGTGCGGCCGGGGTGTTGCTCGCCTTCGCCCGGGAGCAGTCGCGTCCGCCGCGCCGGGGCCGCGGTGGTCGGGCCCGCGCCGGCTCGACGGGGGGCCGTTCCGCGCGCCGGGCCCCGGCTCCGCGCGCCCGCCCGTCCCGAGTGGGAGAATGACCCGACCGAGCCCCGGCCCGTCCGGGCCCTGACGAACACGGGAGCAGTGCATGACCTCGTTGACCTCCGTCGTCCTCGCCGGAGGCGGGACCGCCGGCCACGTCTCCCCCCTGCTGGCGACCGCCGATCTGCTGGCCGAGCGCCACCCCGGAGTCCGGCTGACGGTGCTGGGCACCGCCGAGGGGCTGGAGGCCCGCCTCGTCCCGGAGCGGGGTCTGGACCTGCGCACCATCCCCAAGGTGCCCTTCCCCCGCCGCCCGAGCCCGGCCGCGCTCATGATGCCGGGGCGCCTCACGCAGGCCATCCGGAAGGCCGGGGCGGTCCTCGACGAGGTGGACGCCCAGGTGGTCGTCGGCTTCGGCGGGTACGTCTCGACCCCCGCCTACCTGGCGGCGCGCTCCCGGAAGCTGCCGGTGGTCATCCACGAGCAGAACTCGGTCGCCGGTCTGGCCAACAAGCTCGGGGCGCGGTTCACCCCGCACGTGGCCACCACCTTCGAGCAGACCCGGCTGCGGGGCTCCCGGGTGCTCGGCATGCCGCTGCGTCGGGAGATCACCGAGCTGGACCGGGCGGGCCTGCGCACCGAGGCGCTGGCGGAGTTCGGCCTCTCGGAGCACCTGCCCGTCCTCCTCGTCACCGGCGGCTCGCTGGGGGCGGCCCGCCTGAACGCGGCCTTCGCCGAGGCCGCGCCGGACCTGGTCGGGGCCGGGATCCAGGTCCTGCACCTCACCGGGCGGGGCAAGCTCCCCGAGGCCCTCGGGGAGGGGGTCTTCCACGAGGGCACCGGGGCCCGCTACGTGGTGCGCGAGTACTGCGACCGGATGGACCTGGCGTACGCCGCCGCCGATCTCGTCGTCTGCCGCGCCGGGGCGAACACCGTGTGCGAGCTGGCCACGGTCGGTCTGCCCGCGGTCTACGTGCCGCTGCCCATCGGCAACGGGGAGCAGCGCCGCAACGCCGTCGACGTCGTCGAGGCCGGGGGAGGGCGGATCGTGTCCGACGAGGAGGTGACGGCCGACTGGGTGCGCGGGGAGCTGGCGACGCTGGTGAAGGACCGTGCCCAGCTGGGAGCGATGGCCCGCGGGGCCGCCTCGGTGGGGTCCGGCCGGGCCGCCGCGGACCTCGTGACGATGATCGAGGGGGCCGTGCGATGAGCGCCATCCCCGCCGGCGGCACCATCGCCGGGATCCCGACCCGTTTCGACTTCCGCGCGGAGCTGCCCGACCTGTCGGAGGCCCGCCGGGTGCACCTGCTGAACGTCGCCGGCTCCGGGGTCTCCCGGGCGGCGCGTCTGCTGGCGGCGCGGGGGGTGGCCGTGAGCGGGTCCGACCCGGCGGACCTGCCGGTCCTGGCTGAGCTCCGTGCGGCGGGCATCGACGCGCAGGTGGGCTGGGACCCGGCGCGGGTGGCCGACGCGGACGCCGTCGTGGTCTCCTCGGCCACGAAGGAGGAGGTCCCCGAGCTGCAGGAGGCGCGTCGTCGGGGGCTGCCGGTGCTCCACCAGGCGCAGGCGATCACCCTGGCCACACAGGGGCGGCGGCGCGTGGTCGTGGCCGGGGCCAACGGCAAGACCTCCACCTCGGCGCTGGTGACGGCGGCGCTGCGGGCCGGTGGGCGGGACTGCGGGTATGCCATCGGGGCGGCGCTGGCCGACACCGGGCTCAACGCCGAGCCGGGGACGGCTCCGGAGTTCGTCATCGAGGGGGACGAGTCGGACGGCTCCTTCGTGGGCTACCGCCCGGAGGTGGCCGTGCTCACCAACGTGCGCCCCGACCACCTGGACCTCTACGGGGACTACGCCACCGTGCAGCGGGCCTACGACGAGTTCCTCGACACCGTGCCCGACGGGGGGACCCTCGTGGTCTGCACCGACGACCCGGGTGCCCGGACCGCCGCCGATCGTCAGCGCGATCGCCTCCGAGTCCTCGGCTACGGCTTCGAGGACCACTCCGCCGAGGCCGGACCGGGGGGACCCGAGCTGCTCCTGTCCCACCCGAACCACCAGGGGATGGAGTGGGAATGCGTGCTGCAGGACCGGATCTCAGGTGTCACCCTTGACTTGAAGTTGACTGTTCCGGGGCGGCACAACCTGCTCAACGCAGCGGCCGCCTACGCGGTGGCGGTCCATGCCGCAGCGGATCCCGCGCCGCGGCCCGCGGAGCCGGTGCTGGAGGGGCTGCGCGCCTTCGGGGGTGCCTCCCGGCGGTTCCAGGTCCGGGGTGAGGCCGGAGGGGTCGTGGTGGTCGACGACTACGCGCACAACGCCGACAAGGTGCACGCCGTGGTCGCCACCGGGGCCGCGCTGGCCCACGAGCAGGGGCGCCGGGTCGTCGTGGCCTTCCAGCCCCATCTCTACTCCCGCACCCGGGACTTCGCCGCGGGCTTCGCCGCCGGGCTGGACGCCGCCGACCACGTGCTCCTGCTGCCGGTCTTCGGTGCCCGCGAGGAGCCGATCGAGGGGGTCGGGTCGGCGCTCATCGGCGACCTGCTCACCACCGGTCGGCAGGACCTGGGCTCCCTGGACGAGCTGCCCGCCGCGGTCGCGGAGCTGGCGCGGCCCGGTGATCTCGTGCTGCTCGTGGGGGCGGGCAGCATCACGACGGCGGCCGGTCCGGTCCTCGAGGCCCTCGGTCAGGCCCGGTGAGCCGGGATCCCGGCGTGCGTCGGCGCGTGGTGCCCGAGCCGGGCGCCCCGCGCGGTGCCCGGCGCTGGTGGTGGGTCCTGCCGCTGCTGCTGGCTGTGCTCGTGGCCGGTGGGCTCTGGCTGGCCCACCGGACCGACCTGTGGACCGTGCGCGCGGTCGAGGTGGAGGTCGAGGCCCCGGAGGGCGCGGCCGGGTGGCGGGAGCAGCTCGCGTCGCCGAAGAAGGTCCGGGAGCAGGCGGGCATCGGCCTGGGGGACCGGGTGGTGGAGCTCGACCCCGGCGCCGCGAAGCGCCGGCTCGAGGAGCTCCCCGGTGTCCGGTCGGCGGAGGTCGGTCGTGGCTGGTCCCGCACCGTGGAGGTCCGGGTCGTCCTCAGCGAGCCGGTCGCCCAGGTGGAGCGCGACGGGGCCTGGCGGGTGCTCGACGTCTCGGGGCGACGCATCATCGACCTGGACGAGCGGGCCGCGGGGACGCCCGTCATCGAGCCCGCCCCCGGTCTGCCGGAGCGCGAGTACCGGTCCGCCCTGCGGCGCGCGCTGCCGGCCCTGCGGGCCCTCTCCGGGGAGACCCGGGAGCAGGTCCGGGAGTTCCGGGTGAGCGAGTCGGGGCTGATCACGCTCCTGCCGGACAGCCACGTCGTCATCTGGGGCGACGGAGTGGATGCGGACGCCGTCCGGGAGCAGGAGAAGAGCGTGCGGGCGGTGCTGGAGGAGCAGCCGCCCGAGCCGGGGGCGACGCTGGACGCCTCCCAGCCCGGCCAGGTCGTCGTCCGTCCCTGACAGGGGGAGCGGGGGCCGCGGTGCGAGTAACCCTCAAGTGAAACCTCAGAGTGGTGTGTGCGCCGCCGGCAACATACCCTCGGTCGGCAACCGCTGCATCTCCTGCACCCGCTTCACCCCGGGCGCCGGCTGTGCGGCGCAGAGAGTTACCCTCATGTAGAGCGTTGGGGCGGCGTGCCGGTCACGTCACGGTCCCGCGGCACCCGAACTCGAGTACAGGAAAGGCCACCCCTCCATGGCAAACCCGCAGAACTACCTGGCCGTCATCAAGGTCGTCGGGATCGGCGGCGGTGGCGTCAACGCCATCAACCGCATGATCGAGGTCGGCCTCAAGGGCGTCGAGTTCATCGCCATCAACACCGATGCGCAGGCGCTCCTCATGAGCGACGCCGACGTGAAGCTCGACGTGGGCCGGGAGCTGACCCGTGGTCTGGGGGCGGGCGCCGACCCGGAGGTGGGCCGCCAGGCCGCCGAGGACCACGAGGCCGAGATCGAGGAGGTCCTCAAGGGGGCCGACATGGTGTTCGTGACCGCCGGTGAGGGTGGCGGCACCGGCACCGGTGGTGCGCCGGTCGTGGCCCGGATCGCCCGCTCGCTGGGTGCCCTGACGATCGGTGTCGTCACCCGGCCGTTCACCTTCGAGGGGCGCCGCCGGGCCAACCAGGCCGAGTCGGGCATCGGTGCCCTCCGCGAGGAGGTCGACACCCTCATCGTCATCCCGAACGACCGTCTGCTCTCGATCAGCGACAAGGCCGTCACGATGCTCGACGCCTTCCACTCGGCCGACCAGGTGCTCCTCTCGGGTGTCCAGGGCATCACCGACCTCATCACCACGCCGGGTCTGATCAACCTCGACTTCGCCGACGTGAAGTCCGTCATGCAGGGCGCCGGCTCGGCCCTCATGGGCATCGGCTCGGCCCGCGGCGAGCACCGCGCGGTGGAGGCGGCCGAGCTGGCCATCTCCAGCCCGCTGCTGGAGGCCAGCATCGACGGCGCCTACGGCGTCCTGCTCTCGGTCCAGGGTGGCTCCGACCTCGGCCTGTTCGAGATCAACGAGGCCGCCCGTCTGGTCCAGGAGGCCGCGCACCCCGAGGCCAACGTCATCTTCGGCACGGTCATCGACGACTCGCTCGGCGACGAGGTGCGCGTCACCGTCATCGCCGCGGGCTTCGACGGTGGCGAGCCGCTGCCCCGCAAGGACGAGCAGGAGCCCGGCGGGCACGTGGCCGGCCAGGGTGGTCACCTGGGCGGGGGCGTCGCCCCCCAGTCGCGTCCGGCCGTGCAGCGTCCCGCCCCGCAGCAGCAGGCCCAGCGCCCTGCGCCGCAGCAGCAGGCGCAGCGCAAGCCGGCCCAGCAGGCCGCCCCGCAGGCCCAGCGCCCCGCCCCGCAGCGGCAGGTCCCCGGTACCCAGCCGGCGCAGCGTCAGGCGCCCCAGCAGCGGCGGCAGGACCTGGACGTCCCGGACTTCCTCAAGTGACCGCCCGCCGGGACGGTCGGTGACGACCGGTCCGGCGGAGGCCGCGCAGGGGCCCGGTGGACCACGTGTCCACCGGGCCCCTGCGCATGCTCCCGGAGGGCGCCGGAGGCGTGGGGGTGACAATGGGTCGGACCCGTCCCCGATCCCGTGAGGTCCCCGTGACGCCCACCCCTGCCCCGCGCGGCCCCCGGACTCCCGTCTGGTGGCACGAGTCCCTGCCTGCGGTCGACGACCTCTGGGGGGTGGAGTGGCTCTTCACCCGGCGGGCGGTCGACCACTTCCCCGGAGCAGGTTCCCTGGCGGGTTTCAACCTCGGCGACCACGTGGGCGACGACCCGGTCCGGGTCGCCCGCCACCGGCGCATCCTCGCGGCCGGTCTCGGGGTGGGGGCGGAGGACCTGCACTGGATGCACCAGGTGCACGGTGCGACGGTCCGCGTCCTGGACGCCGACGCCAGCCGGCACGTGCCGGCCGGCTCGCACATGCTGCCCGAGGGGGACGGGCTCGTCCTGGACGCCGTCGGCCGTCACGGTGGGGGGCTCGAGCCGGGGGCCGCGGTCGTCGTGGTGGCCGACTGCACGCCGGTGCTGCTCGTCGACCGTCGCCGCGGGCTGCTCGCGGTGGCGCACGCGGGACGTCCGGGGATGCTGGCCGGGGTGGTCCCGGCCACGGTCGCCGCCCTGCGCGCGCGGGGCGCGACGGACCTGGAGGCCGTCGTGGGCCCCTCGGTCTGCGGTCGCTGCTACGAGGTGCCGGAGCGGATGCGGGCCGAGGCCATGGCCGCCGAGCCCACCTGCGGCGGGCGCACGGCCTGGGGCACCCCCTCGATCGACGTGGCGACCACGGTGGTCGAGCAGCTGGTCCGCGAGGACGTGCTCCTGCGTCACTGGGTGCAGGAGTGCACCCTCGAGGAGGAGGACCTCTTCAGCCACCGCCGGGACGGCAGTCCCACGGCCACGGGACGGTTCGCCGGGGCGGTCCGGCTGGTGGCGCCGAGCGGGGTGGGTGCCTGATGGTCTCGATCCTGGACGACGCACGCCACCGGGAGCTCGCCGGGCGCCTGGAGGAGGTCCGCGGGCGCATCGCCGCCGCCTGCAGGGCCGCCGACCGCGCGGAGGACGAGGTGGCGCTGGTGGTGGTGTCGAAGTTCTTCGGGGCCGACGACGTGGCCCGCCTCGTGGACCTGGGGGTGCGGGACCTGGGGGAGAACCGCGAGCAGGAGGCCACTGCGAAGTGGGAGCGGTGGCCGGCCCTCCTCGCGGCCGAGGGGCGGGCGGTGCCCGCGGACGTGCGGCTGCACTTCGTCGGACAGCTGCAGTCGAAGAAGGACGGTCACGTGGCCCGGGTCGCCCGCGTGGTCCAGTCCGTGGACCGGGCGAAGATCGTGGACCGGCTGGCCGCCGCGGCCCAGCGCGAGGGCAGGGTGCTGGGGGTCTGCGTGCAGGCCGACCTGCGGGAGGGACTCGGCGTGGCGGTGGACCCGGAGGAGGACGTCCGTGGGGGTGTGGGGCGTGGGGATCTGCTCGCGCTTGCCGACCGGGTCGCGCAGGCCGAGGGGCTCGAGCTCCGCGGAGTGATGACCGTCGCCCCGCGGTCGGTCGATCCTGCCGAGGCCTTCGGGCTCCTGGCCCGGTGGCACGAGGAGCTCCTGGCAGCTCACCCCGGGGCCACCTGGCGGTCGGCGGGGATGTCGGGCGACCTGGAGCAGGCCGTCGCGGCGGGGGCGACACACGTCCGTGTCGGCTCGGCGATCCTCGGGAGCCGTCCGGCACTGGGATAACCTTCGGAGCCGGTGACGCCTCTGCGGGGCGCGTCCAGACGAGCAGTCGATCCGCGCGAGTGCGCACGAGGAGCAGCCATGGCAGGTGTCTTCAACAGGACGATGGAGCTGTTGGGCTTCAGCGAGATCGACGAGCGCGAGCGCCGCCCCGAGGGCGAGTACGACGAGTACGAGGGGTACGACGAGTACGACGAGCGCGAGGACCTGGACGAGGCCCCCGTCGCCCCGGGGCCCCGCGGTGACGGCCGCGGTGACGACCGGGGTGCCCATGCGCTGGGGGAGGACGACGAGATCGACGAGCGCCCCGCCCGCCGGGCACCCGCCCCGGTCCGCCGTGCGGCCCCGACCCCCGAGCACACCCGACGACCCGAGTCCCGCCGAGCAGCAGGAGTTCCCATGGGCGGCATCCACCGCATCACGACCATCCACCCCGCCACCTTCAACGAGGCGCGCCTCATCGGGGAGTCCTTCCGTGAGGGCGTCCCGGTGATCATGAACCTCACCGATCTCTCCGACGGTGACGCCAAGCGCCTGGTGGACTTCGCCGCCGGTCTGGTCTTCGGCCTGCACGGCTCGATCGACCGGGTGACGAACAAGGTCTTCCTGCTCTCCCCCGAGGGCGTGGAGACCGAGGGCGGCCAGGGCGACCCGACCGGCGCCTCGGACCACTGACCGTGCCGGTCCTGCTGGCACTGCTCCACCTGGTGCTCTTCTGCTTCCTGGTGGCGCTCCTGGTGCGCCTGGTGTTCAGCTGGGTGCAGGGCTACGCGCCGCGGTGGCGCCCCTCCGGTGCGGCGCTGGTCCTCGCCGAGGGGGCCTACACGGTCACCGACCCGCCGCTGAGCGCCCTGCGCCGGGTGCTGCCGCCGCTCAACCTGGGCGCGGTGAGTCTCGACCTGGGCTTCCTCGTGCTGGCACTGGGCACCAGCCTCCTGCTGGGCGTGGTGCAGAGCGCGATCTTCTGAACCGGACCGTCCACAGGGCGCCCGGCCGGCTGGGTCATCCGAGTGGTCCGCGTGCCACACTCGTGACGACGTGAAGTGGAGGAACTCATGACGCTGCGCCCCGATGAGCTGTTCGAGCGGGAGTTCGACGAGACCCGTCTGCGCCCCGGTTACGACAAGGAGCAGGTGAACACCTTCCTGGACCGGGTCCAGGGGGAGCTGCGGCGCCTGGTCGCCGAGAACGAGTCCCTGCGTGACGCCGCGGAGGGACGCACCGACGCGCCCGAGTTCCACGGGGGCTGGGAGGGGCCGGTGGAGATGCCGGCCCGAGGCAGCCAGCCGGCCGACGATGGCTTCATCCCGCTCGGCGGTCCGGTGAGCAGCGGGCAGGACCCGGACGTGGTGCAGCGGGAGGCCGACCAGCGGATCATGGCGGCCATGCACGCCGCCGAGAGTGCGGAGTTCGACAGCCACCACCGGGTGCAGGCCGCCCAGCGGGCCGAGGCCGAGGCCCAGGAGCGGCTCGACGAGGTCCGGGCCCGGGCGGCCCGTCTCACCGAGGCCGTCGACCGTCTCGCCGCAGGCGGTGACGCCGCCCTCCTCCTGGAGGCGGCGCAGACCGTGCACGACGACCGGGTGGAGCAGGCCGAGGCCGAGGCCGCGCGACGCACCGAGCACGCGCAGCGGCAGCTGGAGGCGCTGGAGGCCCGGATCGCCGACGCACGAGAGCGGCTGGTGGAGGCCGAGCAGATCCTGCGGCAGCGGGCCGATCAGTTCACCCACTGGGCCGAGGAGCAGCGCACCTTCCTCCACTCGCCGCACGACCCGGCCTCGCTGGCGGCAGGGCGTCGCGGCCGGTCGGCCTCCCAAGGGGCCACCTCCGCCTGGAGCTGAGCCACCACGGTGAACACCGGGAAAACGGCCGGTGACGATTTGGTGACGAAGTGGGCGTGGGCTTGGTCGGGCACCGGGCTTCACCTAGGGTTCCCGCAACATCCGAAGAGGATGTCACTCAAGGGGGATCAGCCGTGTGTGGATCCCCGGACCCAGGGCGTCGGGACCGGCGGCCGGGACCGCACGTTCTGAGGAGATCTGGTGGCCACGACCACGGCGAAGAAGCCGACGACCAAGAAGACCTCGCCGGCGAAGGCGGCCTCGAGCAAGACGTCGAGCGCGAAGGCCGAGAAGGGGGAGAAGGCCGGCAAGGCGCCGAAGAAGGGCTCCGAGAAGGAGACCAAGGCCCCGAAGAAGGCGTCCAAGAAGACCGCCGCCGAGGCCACGGCGAAGACCGGTTCCAAGGACTCCGCGAAGAAGGACTCGGCGAAGAAGACCACGAAGTCGGCGGCCAAGTCCTCGAAGGGAGCCGCCAAGAGCTCCAAGACCGCTGCGAAGAAGCCGGCCACCGTCGCCGAGCGCCTCACCGGGCAGAAGTCCGCCAAGGCCAAGTCGCTGGTCGTCGGCAGGGCCGAGGAGCCGTGGTCGAAGTCCGAGCTGGCGGAGGTCCGGGTGGAGCTGGAGGCCGAGCTGGCTCGCCTCACCCGCGACCTGGAGCTGGCCGAGAGCGATCTCCTGACGCTGGTCAGCGAGAACATCGACTCCACGGGTGACGAGGCTGACGCCGGGTCCTTCAGCTCCGAGCGCCAGCACGAGATGAGCGTCGCGCAGAACTCCCGCGATCTCCTCCTGCAGACCACCCACGCCCTGACCCGGATCGTGGACGGCACCTACGGGCAGTGCGAGAGCTGCCACGAGGCGATCGGCAAGATGCGGCTGCAGGCCTTCCCGCGTGCGACCCTGTGCGTGCCATGCAAGCAGCACCAGGAGCGCCGCTGAGCGCACAGACGTCCGACCACCCCACCGCCGGAGCCCCTCCCGCCCGGCCGCGGCGTGGGCACCTCGGCCTCGTCGCGGGGATCGTCGCCCTGTGGGCGGTCCTCGACCAGGTCACGAAGGAGTGGGCCCTGCGGGAGCTGGAGCGGGGTCAGCCCGTCGAGCTCCTGGGTGACCTGCTGCAGCTCCGGCTGGTCTTCAACCCCGGCGCCGCCTTCAGCCTGGGGACCGGTATCACCCCGGTCATCACGGCCTTCGCGGCGATCGTCCTCGTGGCCCTGCTCTGGTTCTCCCGGCAGCTCGTCTCCAGCACCTGGGCCGTCGCGCTCGGGCTCGTCGGGGGAGGGGCGCTGGGCAATCTCGTCGACCGCCTGCTCCGTGCCCCGGGTGTCGCCCGCGGCCACGTGGTCGACTTCCTCGAGCTGCCGAACTGGCCGGTCTTCAACGTCGCCGACATCGGCGTGACCTGCGGGGCGGCCCTGGTGGTGCTCCTCGCCCTGCGGGGGATCGAGCCCACCGAGGCCCCCGAGACCACCGACCCGACCGATCAGGAGGCCCGCCGTGGCTGAGTCCCGCACCGTCGTCGTCCCCGATGGGCTGGAGGGCGAGCGCGTCGACCTCGGGCTCTCCCGCCTGCTGGGGCTGGGCCGCAACCGGATGGCCGACGTGGCCGCCACCGGGGGCGTGGAGATGGGCGGGCGCACCCTGGGCAAGGGGGACCGCCTGGTGGCCGGTGAGCTGGTCACGGTGACCCTGCCGCAGGAGAACCGGGCCGAGCCCGTCCTGCCCTCCACGGAGCCGATCCCGGGCATGCGGGTGGTCCACGAGGACACCGAGATCATCGTGATCGACAAGCCGGCCGGGGTGGCGGCGCACCCGAGCGTCGGGTGGAAGGGCCCGGACGTGGTGGGTGGCCTCGCCGCCGAGGGCTACCGCATCTCCACCTCCGGGGCGGCCGAGCGGCAGGGCATCGTCCAGCGCCTCGACGTGGGCACCTCCGGGCTCATGGTGGTGGCCAAGTCCGAGCGGGCCTACAGCGTGCTCAAGCAGGCCTTCCGGGACCGGGTGGTCGACAAGACCTACCACACGGTCGTGCAGGGCCTGCCCGACCCGCTGACCGGCACCATCGACGCGCCGATCGGCCGCCACCCGGGGCACGACTACCGGTTCGCCGTGATGTCGACCGGCCGTCCGAGCATCACCCACTACGAGCTGCTGGAGGCGCATCGCAGCGCCTCCCTGCTCGAGGTGCAGCTCGAGACCGGACGCACCCACCAGATCCGCGTCCACTTCTCGGCGATGGGCCATCCCTGCGCCGGGGACCCGACCTATGGCTCGGACCCGACGCTGGCCCGGAAGCTGGGGCTGGATCGGCAGTGGCTGCACGCCGTCCAGCTCGGATTCACCCACCCCGGCTCCGGGGAGCACGTGAGCTTCACCAGCGAGTACCCCGAGGACCTGCAGCGCGCCCTGGACCGCCTCCGCGGCTGATCCGCGCACGGGCGCCGAGGCGGTCGGTGGGCGGTCCTAGGATGGCCCGCGATGAGCGCACCCGGAGCCCCCTCGAAGGGCGAGAACTTCGTCCACCTGCACAACCACACCGAGTACTCGATGCTGGACGGTGCAGCCCGCATCGACGACCTCTTCGCGGCCGCCGACGAGATGGGGATGCCGGCGGTCGCCACCACCGACCACGGTTCGGTGTTCGGGGCCTACGAGTTCTGGTCCAAGGCCCGCAAGCACCAGGCCAAGCCGATCATCGGTGTGGAGGCCTATGTCACCCCGGGTACGCACCGCACGGACAAGACCCGCGTGAAGTACGGCGACGGTGGCCGCAACGACGTGTCCGGCTCCGGTGCGTACACCCACATGACCCTCTGGGCGGAGAGCACCGAGGGCATGCACAACCTCTTCCGGGCCTCCTCCCTGGCCTCCATCGAGGGCTTCTACTTCAAGCCCCGCATGGACCGTGAGCTGCTGGAGCGCTACGGCAAGGGCCTCATCGGCACGACCGGTTGCCCCTCGGGGGAGATCCAGACCCGCCTGCGCCTGGGCCAGTACGACAAGGCCCGCGAGGCCGCCGGCGAGCTGCGGGAGATCTTCGGGCCGGAGAACTACTACCTCGAGCTCATGGACCACGGGCTCGACATCGAGCGCAACGTCCGGGCCGACCTGCTGCGTCTGGGCAAGGAGCTCGACCTGCCGCTGGTGGCCACCAACGACCTCCACTACACGAACAAGGAGGACGCGAAGGCCCACGGCGCCCTGCTCTGCGTGCAGTCCGGGGCGACCCTCATGGACCCCAACCGGTTCAAGTTCGACTCCGACGAGTTCTACCTGAAGTCCGCCGCGGAGATGCGCCACCTGTGGCGCGAGCTGCCCGAGGCCTGCGACAACACCCTGCTCATCGCCGAGCGCTGCAACGTGGAGTTCACCGAGGGGGAGGGGCGCTACATGCCCCGCTTCCCCTGCCCGGAGGGCCACGACGAGACGAGCTGGTTCATCCACGAGGTGACCACCGGCCTGCAGGCCCGCTTCCCCGAGGGGGTGCCCGACTACGCCCGCAAGCAGGCGGAGTACGAGCAGGAGGTCATCATCAACAAGGGGTACCCCGGGTACTTCCTCGTGGTGGCCGACTTCATCAACTGGGCCAAGGAGAACGGCATCCGCGTGGGGCCGGGGCGTGGCTCGGGTGCTGGTTCGATGTGCGCCTACGCGATGGGCATCACCGACCTCGACCCGGTGCCGCACGGCCTGATCTTCGAGCGCTTCCTCAACCCCGAGCGCCAGTCGATGCCGGACTTCGACGTCGACTTCGACGAGCGCCGGCGCCCCGAGGTGATCCAGTACGTCACCGAGAAGTACGGCAACGACCGGGTGGCGATGATCGTCACCTACGGCACCATCAAGGCCAAGCAGGCCCTGAAGGACGCCAGCCGGGTGATGGGCTTCCCGTTCGCCACCGGGGAGAAGCTCACCAAGGCGATGCCGCCGGCGGTGATGGGCAAGGACATCCCGCTCTCGGGGATCTTCGACGAGAGCCACCCGCGCTACGCCGAGGCGATCGAGTTCCGGGAGCTGCACGCCAACGACCCCGAGGCCCGCGAGGTCTACGACACCGCGGTCGGGCTGGAGGGGCTGAAGCGCCAGTGGGGCGTGCACGCCGCCGGCGTCATCATGGCCAGCGAGCCGCTCATCGACCTCATCCCGATCATGAAGCGGGAGGCCGACGGGCAGATCATCACCCAGTTCGACTACCCCTCCTGCGAGACGCTCGGCCTGGTCAAGATGGACTTCCTGGGCCTGCGGAATCTCACGATCCTCGACGACGCGATCAAGAACATCGAGTCCAACCGGGGCGAGACGATCGACCTCGACGCCCTGAGCAAGGACATGACCGACCCGGCCACGTACCGGCTGCTGGCCAAGGGCGACACCCTGGGTGTCTTCCAGCTCGACGGTGGTGGCATGCGTTCGCTGCTGCGCCTCATGCAGCCGGACAACTTCGAGGACATCTCCGCCGCCCTCGCGCTCTACCGCCCCGGCCCGATGGGCGCCAACGCGCACACGAACTTCGCCCTGCGCAAGAACGGCAAGCAGCCGGTGGACTACATCCACCCCGAGCTCACCGAGGCGCTCGAGCCGATCCTGAAGATGACCTACGGCCTGATCATCTACCAGGAGCAGGTCATGGAGATCGCGCAGAAGCTGGCGGGGTACACGCTCGGCAACGCCGACCTCCTGCGCCGCGCGATGGGCAAGAAGAAGAAGGAGGTGCTGGACGCCGAGTACGTGCACTTCGAGAAGGGCATGCTCGACAACGGCTACTCCGCCGAGGCCGTGAAGACCCTCTGGGGCATCCTCCTGCCCTTCTCCGACTACGCCTTCAACAAGGCGCACACCGCCGCCTACGGTGTGGTCTCGTACTGGACCGGTTATCTCAAGGCCAACTACCGCGCCGAGTACATGGCGGCCCTGCTCACCAGCGTCCAGGACGACAAGGACAAGTCCGCCCTCTACCTCGGCGAGTGCCGGCACATGGGCATCAAGGTGCTCCCGCCGGACGTCAACGCCTCCATCGGCCAGTTCGCGGCCGTCGGGGAGGACATCCGCTTCGGTCTGGAGGCGATCCGCAACGTCGGTGGCAATGTCGTCAAGGCGATCATCGAGACCCGGGAGGAGAAGGGTCGCTTCACCTCCTTCGAGGACTTCCTGCGCAAGTGCCCGGCCGTGGTGTGCAACAAGCGCACCATCGACTCGCTCATCAAGGCCGGCGCCTTCGACGACCTCGGCCACCAGCGGCAGGCGCTGGTGAGCGTGCACGAGGCGTACGTGGACGCCCTGGTGGGGGAGAAGAAGGAGCAGGAGCGGGGGCAGGAGTCGCTCTTCGCCGCGCTCATGGGTGAGGACGACGAGGGTGCCTCCAGCCTGGGGGGCATGCCGGCCATCCCCGACATGGAGTGGGACAAGCAGACCCTTCTGGCCTTCGAGCGGGAGATGCTCGGCCTCTACGTCTCGGACCACCCGCTCTTCGGCATCGAGCACGCCCTGGCCCGGGCCAGCGACACCTCCATCGCCCACCTGAACTCCGAGGAGGGGCGACCCGACGGGGCGGAGGTCACGATCGCGGGGCTCATCACCCAGGTGGTGACCAAGCGCAACAAGCGCGGTGAGCTGTGGGCCATCGCGACGGTGGAGGACCTGCAGGGCTCGGTGGAGTGCCTCTTCTTCGCCCGCACCTACATGACGGTCTCGACGATGCTCACCCAGGACGTCGTGTGCGTGGTGACCGGGCGGGTGAAGCGCAGCGAGGACGGGGTCTCGATCTTCGCCAGCGACCTGCGCCTTCCGGACCTGGACGACGGTCCGCGGGGACCGGTGATGATCCACATGGCCATGAACCAGACCACCGATGCGGTGGTGAGCAAGCTCCGGACGGTGCTTGGTGAGCACCCCGGGCCCACGGAGGTGCAGATCCACCTCACCCAGCCCGGGCGGCGCGTGGTGATGCGGGTGGAGGACGACCTGCGGGTGACGGCGTCGAACTCGCTGTTCGGCGATCTGAAGGCGCTGCTCGGCCCGGGCTGCCTGCCGGTGGGGTGAGGGTGTTGCGCACCGTCCACCTGTTCCTGGGGCTGGCAGGTTCCGGCAAGTCGACGCTGGCCCGTCAGCTCGCTGCGGACGGTGCGGCGGTGCGCTTCACGCTCGATGAGTGGATGATCCGGCTCTACCCGGGGCTGGGCATCGACGCACCCGGGTACGGGGAGCGCGCCTCGGCTGCGCGTGAGCTCATCTGGTCCGTGGCGGAGCAGGTGCTCGTGACCGGCGCCGACGTCGTGCTCGACTGGAACAGCTGGTCGCGCGAGCGCCGGGCCTGGGCCGTGGAGCGAGCCGGAGCCGTGGGGGCCCAGGTGGTGCTGCACGTGCTCGGTGTATCGATCGATCTCGCGAGCAGCCGGGCGGCAGACCGGACCGCAGCGGGCGCGCCCCACAGCCACGCCGTGACCCGTGCGGGGAATGTCCACCTGGAGCGCCTCATCGAGCCGCCGGACGAGAGCGAGGGGCTGGTCATCGTCCGGCACTGAGCGGCTGCACACCGCGACCGGGGCCGTCCGGCACACGATGTCCTGTCTCACTCACTGCGCCACGGTGCTGTGCGGCCCTGGCTCAGCGGAGCTCCGCGGCGAACCCCGCCACGGCCTCGGTGAGCTCGCGCAGCACCTCGAGCTCACGCCGCCAGTCACCCGTGTGCCACCCGTGGTCAGCCCCCTCGATGCGGTGAGCCGGCGCCTCGATCCGTGCGACCGCCGCGTCGTCCCACGCTGCGTCCTCGGTGCCGGCGACGAGGAGCGCCGGGGCAGTGGCCCGGGCGAGGTCACGGACGCAGCCCTCGTCGGTGAGCAGGGGGGTGGTCCACACCGCCGGGATGCCGTGGTCAGCGACCCAGCCGGCCCCCATCGTGCCGATGGACTTGCCCACCACCAGGTCGGGCGGGCCGGACTGGCCGGTGTCCCACTGCGACAGGACGCCCTCGACCACGCCGCGGGCGTCCTCGCGCGACCCGCCGGACAGGGACCACTGTGCGTGCCACACGTCCCAGCCGTCCAGGGTCAGGGCCCGCATCGGCAGGGCGAGCCCCGGCATCGACGCGTTGTACCCCGCACCGGGCAGCACCAGGACGCGGCGCGCACCCGGGGAGGACTCGCCGGTCCCCGCCCAGCGGGTGAGCTCGCCGGCCATCAGACGGACCCCTGCTTCTCCACCACGAGGATGCGGGCCGGGCCCTGCGGGTGGGCCACGTGCTCGTCACCGACCCCAGCGATGCAGATGCGCCCCGGGGTGAGGCGCTCCACGTGCTCGGTGCCGTCGGAGCGGTAGTGCATGTCCACGATGCCATCGAGCACCACGAACACCTCCGTGCCGTCGTTCACGTGCCAGATGTAGGGCTCGTCGGTCCAGTGCAGGCGCACCGAGGCGCCCTCCACCAGTGCCAGGTCCTGGGCGCCCCAGGCGCGGTCGGCGGTGTACTCGGCGGCGGAGAGGAAGCGCATGGCGCAACGGTAGCGGCGGAGCGTTCCCGTCGGTCCGCCCGTAGGCCACCTGCCCCGCCGACTGACCGTAGGGTGAGCCGCATGTCTGCTGTCACCCCGCCGGTTCCCCCGGGCCCGCCCGTCGCGCCCCGTCGTCCGCTCGAGCGCCAGCACCACGGCCAGCTGTTCACCGACGACTGGGAGTGGCTGCGCGACACCGAGGACCCCGAGGTGGTCGCCCACCTGCAGGCCGAGAACGCCTGGACCGACGCCCAGCTCGCGCCGCAGGATGCGCTCCGCGAGCGCATCTTCGGCGAGATCAAGGCCCGCACCCAACAGACCGACGTCTCCGTCCCGTCCCGCCACGGCCAGTGGTGGTACTACACGCGCACCGTGGAGGGCCAGCAGTACCCCCTCCACGCCCGCGTGGCCGCCACCGGCGAGTACGCCACCGACCGACCCCGACTCGATGCGGGGAACGTCCCGGCGGGCGAGCAGGTGCTGCTCGACGGCAACGCCGAGGCCGGGGACTCCACCTTCTTCTCCCTGGGCGGTTTCACCGTCAGCCGCGACGACGCCCGGCTGGCCTTCGCCGTGGACACCGCCGGCGACGAGCGGTTCGCGGTCACGGTGGTGGACCTGGCCACCGGCGAGCGCATCGACGAGTCGATCACCGGGGTCGGCTACGGGCTGTGCTTCAGCCACGACGCCACCCAGCTCTACTACGTGCGCGTGGACGAGTCCTGGCGCCCGCACGAGGTGTGGCGACACACCATCGGCGCCGACCCGGCCACCGACGAGCTGCTGCACACCGAGTCCGACGAGGCCTGGTGGATGGGGCTGGACAGCTCCGGTGACGAGCGGTGGGTGCTCATCGGCAAGGCGTCCTCGGACTCCAGCGAGTGGTGGTTGGTGGACGCCACCGACCCGGCCTCCCAGCCGCAGGTCGTGCAGCCCCGCCAGGACCGGCTGGAGTACGACGTCGACGTCGCCGGCCGCGACCTGCTGCTGGTGCACACCCTCAACACCCGCGAGGGGGAGCTGGCCACCGCCACCGTGGACGCCCCGGGGCTGGAGCACTGGCAGCAGGTGTCCCCGCCGGCCGAGGGGGAGCGCCTGCTGGGGTGCGAGCTGTTCGAGCACTTCGCCCTGGTCTCGATGCGCCGCGACGGGCTCACGGGCCTGCGCCTGCTGCCCCGCGGCGGGCAGGGCGAGCCCGCCACGTCCGATGACGGCCTTGCCCTCGGCGCCCCGGTGGACGTCGTGCCCGATGAGGCGCTCTACACCCTCGGCGCCGGCACCAACCCCGAGTTCACGGCCACGACCCTGCAGGTGGTGACCGAGTCATTGGTCACCCCGCCCACCACCAGCGAGTACGACCTCGCCCCCCTGCTGGCCGGCGACCCGCTGCCTGCACCCACGGTGCTGCGCCAACAGCCGGTGCTCGGCGGCTACGACCCGGCCGCCTACACCCAGGAGCGCCTGTGGGCGACGGCCCAGGACGGCACCCGCATCCCGATCTCGCTGGTGCGGCGCAACGACGTGGAGCCCGACGGCACCGCCCCGGGCCTGCTCACGGGCTACGGCGCCTACGAGGTGTCGAACGACCCGGACTTCCGCATCAGCCGCCTGTCCCTGCTCGACCGGGGCGTGGTCTTCGCCATCGCCCACGTGCGCGGCGGCGGCGAGATGGGCCGCGCCTGGTACGAGGCCGGCCGCATGGAGCACAAGGCCAACAGCTTCACCGACCTCAACGCGTGCGCCCACGCCCTGGTCGATGCGGGGTGGGTCGATGCGGGGCGTCTCGCCGTGGAGGGTGGGTCGGCCGGGGGCCTGCTGCTGGGTGCGGCGATCAACCTGGAGCCGGACCTCTACCGGGCGGCCCACCTGGCGGTGCCCTTCGTGGACGCGCTCACCACCATCCTCAACCCCGAGCTGCCGCTCACCGTGGGGGAGTGGACCGAGTGGGGAAACCCGCTGGCGGACTCCGCGGTCTACGACCGCATGGCGTCCTACACCCCGTACGAGAACGTGCGGCAGGCGCAGTACCCGGCCATGCTGGCGACCACCAGCCTCAACGACACGCGCGTGGGGTGCGGGGAGCCGACCAAGTGGGTGCAGGCGGTGCGCTCGCAGGTGACGAACGACCCCATCGAGCGTCCCGTGCTGCTGCGCACGGAGATGGTCGCCGGCCACGGCGGGCGCTCCGGCCGGTACGACGCCTGGCGCGACCGGGCGCTGGAGCTGGCCTTCCTGCTCACCCACATCGGGGTGGAGTCGTGACCGAGCACGATGCGGGCAGCGGGCCCGACGTCGTGCTCCCCGAGGGGCGGGAGATCACGCGCCTGCAGGTGTTGAGCACCATCTGGTCGGTGGTGGACCACGCCTCGGGCATGCAGGACGACGTCCCCGCCCTGTGGGCACGGTGCGCGACCGACGCGGAGCCCACCCGGGTGATGCGGCTCCACGCGTCGGGGAGCGTTCCGCCGGCGGCCGCTGGGGGTGAGGGCGGATCCGGTGCGGCTGACGCGCTGCCGGAGGAGTCGCTCACGGTCACCGACGAGCAGGCCGGGTACCGGTTCGCGTCGCGGCTCATCTCCTCGTCCATCGCCGAGCACGTGGGTCAGGCGCTGATGCTGCACGCCGGCGCCCTCACCGCCCCGGGCAGCAGTCGTGCGATCGCCCTGGTGGCCGCGTCCGGCACGGGCAAGACCACTGCCAGCCGGGTGCTGGCCCAGGCGGGATGGGGGTACCTCACCGACGAGTGCGTGGCCGTGGGGGAGGACCTGGTCATCCAGCCGCTGCCGAAGCCGCTCTCCATCGTCACCGACCCGGCCGTCGGCGGGCACCTCAAGCACCAGGTGGGTCCCGACGAGCTGGGCATGGCCCTGCCGGAGCACCCCGCATCGTTGGGTGGGCTGGTGCTGCTGCGGCGTCTGCGCACCCAGGAGGAGGTGCAGCAGGATGGAGGCACGCTGCCGCGGTTGGAGCAGGTCGACCTGGCCGAGGCGCTGGGGCGTCTGGCGCCGCAGAGCTCGGCGCTGAGCCGCACGCCCGGGGGGCTGGGCCGGATGGTCGAGGTGGTCCGCGAGGTGGGGGTGGTGGAGCTGGTCTACGCCGAGATCGAGGAGGCCTCGGACCTGCTGGCCGAGTGGGTGGCGGGTCAGGTGCACCATCCGCGGCGCGCGGCGGACGAACCGAACGTGCTCGTCGGCGGGGCCCCGTGGGACCAGGTGCCCGAGCGGTCCACCGACGACGAGCCGCTGCCGTCCACGGCCCGGGTGGAGCGCGTCGACTTCTCCACCGCGGTGCTCACCACCGACGGCCAGGCCGTGGTGATGACCGGGTCGGAGGTCACACAGCTGGGTCCGTTGGGTCGGGTGCTGTGGGAGCAGCTCGGCGAGCGACCCCGCTCCCTGGCCGAGCTCCAGGAGGTCCTGGTGGAGACCTTCGGGGAGCACCCGCAGGCGTCCCTCATCACGGCCGACGCGCTGGCGTCCCTCCGGCGGCAGGGTCTGGTGCGCGTGGTCTGACGCGCCCACGCGACCGCCCGCTGCCCGCGAGTGCGGACAACGGGCGGTCAGCGGTGCTGTCCCTGGGGGAATCGTTGTGCCCCAGGGGATCATCCTCAGATGTGGTAGTAGAGCTCGTACTCGTACGGGTTCGGGCGCAGGCGCATGGGCTCGATCTCGTGGGTGCGCTTGTAGTCCACCCAGGCGGCGATCAGGTCGTCGGTGAACACGTCACCCTCGGTGAGGAAGTCGTGGTCGGCCTCCAGCGCCAGCAGTGCGTCGTCCAGCGAGAAGGGCAGCTGCTCGATGGCGTCCTGCTCCTCCGGCGGCAGCTCGTACAGGTCCTTGTCCACCGGCTCCGGCGGCTCGATGCGGTTGCGGATGCCGTCGATGCCGGCCATCAGCTGCGCCGCGAAGCACAGGTACGGGTTGGACGACGGGTCCGGCACGCGGAACTCCACCCGCTTGGCCTTGGGGGAGGACCCGGTGATCGGGATGCGGATGCAGGCCGAGCGGTTGCGGGCCGAGTACACCAGGTTGACCGGGGCCTCGTAACCGGGGACCAGGCGCCGGAACGAGTTGATGGTCGGGTTGGTGAACGCCAGCAGCGCGGGGGCGTGCTTGAGCAGACCACCGATGTACCAGCGCGCGGTGTCCGAGAGCTGGGCGTACCCGTTCTCGTCGTGGAACAGCGGCTCGCCGTCCTTCCACAGGCTCTGGTGGGTGTGCATGCCCGAGCCGTTGTCGCCCATGACCGGCTTGGGCATGAAGGTGGCCGAGCGGCCGTCCTCCCACGCGGTGCCCTTGACGACGTACTTGAACTTCATCATGTCGTCACCGGCGTGGAGCAGGGTGTTGAACTTGTAGTTGATCTCCTGCTGCCCGGCGGAGCCCACCTCGTGGTGGCTGCGCTCCACCTCGAGGCCCACGTCCGACAGGTTGGCGCAGATCTGGTCGCGCAGGTCGGTGTAGTGGTCGGTGGGGAAGACCGGGAAGTAGCCACCCTTGGTGCTCACCTTGTAGCCCTGGTTGCCGCCGAGCTCCTCGGCCCCGGTGTTCCACGCGGCGGCCTCGGCGTCGACGGCGTAGAAGGAGCTGCCGGGCTTGGTCTCGAACCGCACGTCGTCGAAGACGTGGAACTCGGCCTCGGCGCCGATGAACACGGTGTCGGCGATCCCGGTGGAGGCCAGGTACTCCTCGGAGCGGCGCGCGATGCTGCGCGGGTCACGACCGTAGGGCTCGTCGGTGAAGGGGTCGACCACGGCGTAGTTCAGGACCAGGGTCTTGGCCTCGCGGAAGGGGTCGACGAAGGCCGTCTCGAAGTCCGGGAGCAGCTTCATGTCGGACTCGTGGATGCCCACGAAGCCGCGGATGGAGGAGCCGTCGAACATCTGGCCCTCGGCCAGGGCGTCGATGTCCACCGACTTGGCCGGGATGTTGAAGTGCTGCATCACCCCCGGGAGGTCACAGAACCGGATGTCGAGGAACTGCACCTCCTCGCGCTCGATGTAGTCGATGACCTCTTGCGGGCTCTTGAACACCTCGGTGCCCTTCTGCTGGCGTGGTGGGGGGGGACGGGATCCAGCGTAGTCTCCGGCGCCCTGCCGCGAGAGCAAGGGAAGCCGGACACGCCACGTGCGACCGGTCACAGGACCGGTCGCCGGAGGCCGGGCCCCGCTCCGTACCCTGTGCGGGTGAACAGACGAGAGATCGGTTCGTGGCTCAGCGGCCCCCGGGCGGCCCTCCCGGAGGACCAGCAGGAGGACCTCGGGTACCCGGGTGAGCGGCTCGGCCTGCCGGAGTCGGGGGTCGGCTCCGTGGCACGCTTCGGTCCCCGCGTCGTGGCCCTCTTCATCGACTGGTTCGCCTGCCTGATCATCGCCGGGGCCACCTGGGGGAACATGCACGCCGGGGGGAGCGGGCAGATCGTCGCCCACCTGATCTTCCTCGCCGAGAACGTGGTGCTGGTGGCGGCGGCGGGCGGGACGCTGGGGCACCGGCTGCTGGGGATGCAGGTGGTGCGCCTGGATGGCCAGCGGGTGGGGGTCCTCGAGTCCCTGCTCCGCGGCGTGTTGCTGGCCCTGGCGCTGCCGGCGCTCGTCTGGGACCGCGACCAGCGCGGCATGCACGACTGGGTGCCGCGCACCGTCCTCCTGCGCACCCGCTGACCTCCCGGGGCCACCACCCCGGATCCAGGAAGGGGCCCCGCAGCAGTGCTGCGGGGCCCCTTCCGGCGGTGTCGCCTCAGCGGATGGTGGAGCGCTTCGCGGTGCGCATGCGCTGCGGGTCGACACCCTTGGGCATGCCGGCCTGCTTGGAGATGCCCCCCATGGCGGTCAGGCGGCGGTGCACCGCCTCGGCCTCGGGCTCGGTGATCTGCTTGGGCAGCTTCTTGGCCTGCTGGACGACCTCGCTGAGGCGGGTCCGGTCCTCCCCGGAGCCCACCAGGTAGGTGGTCACGGGGACCTCCGGCCCGGCGATGCGGTGGACCTGCTTCTCCTGCGCGGTGAGCATGCGCTGGGCCGGACCCTTGGGGCCCTCGGCCACGAGCAGCACGCCACGCCGGCTGACGCCGCGGAAGACCATCGCGGCCCCGCTCATGTCGTTCATGGAGCGGGCCCGGCGGGGCATCTCGGCGGCCACCGGCTCCTGCTCGTACCACCAGCCGCGGCCCAGGGCCTGCAGGACGGCGCCGGCCTGACCGGGCTGGCCCTCCACCTGCGTGTAGGCGGCCTTCTGGGCGATGCGGCCGAGGGTGAAGGTCGTCGCCAGCACGGCCACCGGGAGGCCGAGGACGAGGAAGTACACGAACAGGTCGAAGAGCAGACCCAGGGCACCGAAGAGCACCATGACGCCGAGGAAGACCGCCAGCAGGATCAGCGGCGTGTTCGGGTTGGCCGCCTTCGACATGTCGTAGACGGAACGGATCTGGGTCCCCAGGCCCTTCACGCGCTCGGTGAGCTTGGGCTTGTTCTTCTTGTCGGTCGCCATGCGGCTGTCGTGTCCTCGCGTTCGCAGGGGTGGGTGTCTTCGCAGGGGAGAGGGGCTCAGGCGGAGGCGCCGAGCCGCTTCTCGACCAGCGTACGGGCCTCCTGGCGGGCCCCGTCGTCGACGGCCTCGCCGAGATGGGCCAGGTGCTCGGGGATCGGGCGCCCCAGCTTGCGCATGGTGGTCGCCCACAGGCGGCCGGCGCGGTAGGAGGAACGCACCAGCGGGCCGGCCATGATGCTCATGCCGAGCTCCTCGCCGTACTCCGAGAGGGCGAGGAACTCCTCCGGCTTCACCCACCGGTCGATCGGGTGGTGCAGCTTCGAGGGGCGCAGGTACTGGGTGAGGGTCAGGATGTCGCAGCCGGACTCGCGCAGGTCGCGCATCGCCTGGCGGATCTCCTGGTCGTCCTCGCCCATGCCCAGGATGAGGTTCGACTTCGTGAGCAGCCCGTCCTCCTTGGCCATCTCGATGACCTTGAGGGACTTCTCGTAGGTGAACGCCGGGCGGATCTGGCGGAAGATGCGCGGCACCGTCTCCAGGTTGTGGGCGAAGACCTCCGGCTTGGCGTCGAAGACCTTCTGCACGAGCTCAGGCTTCGCGCCGAAGTCCGGGGGCAGGATCTCCACGCCGGTGTTCGGGTTCTGCTCGTGGATCGCGATGATCGTGTCGGCGTACAGCTGGGCGGCGCCGTCGGGCTGGTCGTCGCGGGCCACCCCGGTGACGGTGGCGTAGCGCAGCTCCATCTGGGCGACCGAGCGCGCGACCTTCATCGGCTCGGCGGGGTCCAGGGCCATCGGCTTGCCGGTGGCGATGTCGCAGAAGTCGCAGCGGCGGGTGCAGGTGTCACCGCCGATGAGGAAGGTCGCCTCGCGGTCCTCCCAGCACTCGAAGATGTTCGGGCAGCCGGCCTCCTGGCACACCGTGTGCAGGCCCTGGCCCTTCACCATCGAGTTGATCTCCCGGTACTCCGGGCCCATCTTGGCCGTGGTGCGGATCCACTCGGGCTTCCGCTCGATGGGGGTCTCGGCGTTGCGGGCCTCGACGCGCAGCAGGCGGCGGCCCTCGGGGGCGACGGTCACGGGTTCTCCCAGCGGTTGACGGTGACTCGGTCTGCGCGCCTCGGGGCCCGGCGGTCTCCCGCCGGCGGTGGGGGCACAGTTGGTGCTCAAGGATACGCCGCGGGGGTCGGGAACATTCCCGGCGCCCGCGGCGTGCCGGCGGGTCGTGAGCGTCCGCCCCTCAGAGGGCGGGCCAGCCCTCCAGGAGCTCGCGCAGTTGACGCTCCACGCGGGGCACGACCTCGGTCACGGTGATCTCCCGGCCGAGCTCGGCGGCCAGGCTGGTGACCCCCGCGTCGGCGATGCCGCAGGGGACGATCGTCTCGGCCCAGGAGAGATCGCAGTCGACGTTCAGGGCGAAGCCGTGCATGGCGACGTCGCGGGACACCCGGATCCCGATGGCGCCGATCTTGCGGTCCGGGCCCTTCTCGTCGGCGAGCACCCAGACGCCGCTGCGGCCCTCCACGCGGGCGGTCTCGACCCCGAGCTCCGCGCAGACCCGCATCATCATCTCCTCGAGGCGGCGCACGTAGGCCACCACGTCGACGGGGTCGGGCAGCCGGACGATCGGGTACCCGGTGAGCTGCCCGGGGCCGTGCCAGGTGATCTTCCCCCCGCGGTCGACGTCGACCACCGGGGTGCCGTCCAGCGGGCGCTCGTGCGGGGAGGTGCGCTTGCCGGCGGTGTAGACCGCGGTGTGCTCCAGGAGGAGGACGGTGTCCTCCCCGCCGTCGGCGACCCGGGCGTGGGTCTCCCGCTGGAGGTCCCATGCCGCGAGGTAGTCGACGGTGTCCGGTGCGAAGCCCACGTGCTCGATGCGCATGGGGAGAGGCTACGCCTGTGGACGACGGCCGGCACGGGGTGGGTGCCCCGCTCCACAGTGGGGGGCATGACACGGCTCAGCGAACTTCTCGACGAGGGGTGGACGCCCTCCGCCCCCGAGGTGTGCGACCTGCTGCGGCAGGTGGGGGCGGACCTGGCCCGGCTCCACACGGCGGGGGCGGTGCACGGCGGGGTGACCCCGGCCTGCCTCGAACGCACCCTGGACGGGGGCTTCCGGCTCCTGCCGGCCGACCCCGCGGGGGCCGACCCGTGGTGGCGGGGCGCCCCGGAGGTGCTCGACGGGGACGCACCCTCCCCGGCCTCCGACACCTTCGACCTGGCGGCCACGGTGGAACGGCTCGTGCAGGACGTGCCCTGGGAGCTGCCGGACTCCCTGCGCACGGCGCTCTCCCGTGCTCTCCGCAGCGTGCCGGAGGCTCGCCCCTCCATGACGGCACTGGTCGTGTGCGGCACGCAGGAGCTCGGGGACGCGCCGGTGGCGGGGCCTGGCGAGCCGGGTGACCCCGGGACGGACCGGCCGGAGGGGGCCGGTCCGGCGGGGGAGGCCGGGCCGGCGCCGCTGGGGCTGCTGCTCCCCGGGGAGTCGTCGCGGGCGGAGGCGGACGACCGGGCAGGGGAGGCGCAGCGGGACGAGCTGGCCGCCCTGGTGGCCGACTTCCGGGCGGCGGCCGACGGGGAGCAGCAGCCCCGCCGGCCGCGGGGTTGGCGGCGACCGGTGGTGGTGGCGGCCGCCCTCGTGCTGGTCGGGGTCGCGGGGGTCGCCCTCGTGGCCCCGGACGGTGGGCAGGACGGGGCGGCCACGGCGGTGGAGGCGCCCGCCCCCAGCGCCACCTCGGAGGCGGCTCCGACGGGGGACGCGGAGTCCGCTGAGCCGAGCGAGCCGTCCGGGGCGGGCGAGGTGGCGGAGCCCGCTGGGCGAAGCGCTGCCCCACGTCGCACCCCGTCGGCCTCCTCCACCTCCACCGGCGTTCCGGTGCCGGTCGAGAGCCGTGCCGCCGAGGAACCCACGGCCCGGCAGGTGCAGCAGCTGCTGGACGGACGGGCCCGGGCGTGGGCGGAGCAGGACGAGGAGGCGCTGGCGCGGGTGCTCCACCCCGGGGGGCCGGCGTGGCAGCGTGACCTGGCCGCCTGGGAGGCCAGCACGGAGGGTCGAGCGGGAGCCGCCGAGGGAGAGCTCCTGGGGCAGGTCGTGTACAGCGTGGACGGGTTGAGCGTGGAGTCGGTCGAGGGGCGGACCCACGAGGTCCTGGCCACGGTCACCCGCCGGGTGGGGCGGCAGGAGGTCACCGAGGCGATGCGGCTCACCCTGCGACCGACCGGGGACGGGTGGCGTCTCGTCGACTGGACGAGCTGACCCGCGCTGCGACCGGGCGCCCTGCACGCCCGCAGGCCCCCACCGCGCGTGCGGTGGGGGCCTGCGGGAACCAGGGGCCGGGAGGGATCAGACCTCGAAGTGGCCCTCCTCCAGACGCTGCTTCATGGTGTTCAGGAAGCGGGCGGCGTCGGCGCCGTCCACGATCTGGTGGTCGTAGGACAGGGCCAGGTACACCATCGAGCGGATGGCGATGGTCTCCAGGCCGTCCTCGTCGGTGGTCACGACGGGGCGCTTGACGACCGCACCGGTACCGAGGATCGCGACGTTCGGCTGGTTGATGATCGGCGTGTCGAACAGGGCGCCGCGCGACCCGGTGTTGGTCAGCGTGAAGGTGGCGCCGCTCAGCTCGTCCGGGCCGATCTTGTTGTCCCGGGTGCGGTTGGCCAGGTCATCGATCTTCCGGGCGATGCCGGCGATGTTCAGCGAACCGGCGTCCTTGATGACCGGGACCAGCAGACCCTTGTCGGTGTCGACGGCCATGCCCAGGTTCTCCTGGGCGTGGTAGACGATCTCGTCACCCTCCAGCGAGGCGTTGACGGTCGGGTGCTCCTTGAGCGCGTCGATCGCCGCCATGGCGAAGAAGGGCAGGAAGGAGAGCTTGACGCCCTCGCGAGCCTGGAAGTCCTTCTTGGCGCGGTCGCGGAGGCGGGCCACCTTGGTGACGTCCACCTCGACGACGGTGGTCAGCTGGGCCGAGACCTGCAGCGACTCCATCATCCGCTGGGCGATGACCTTGCGCAGGCGGCTCATCTTCTCGGTGGTGCCGCGCTTGGCCTGCAGGTCCTGCAACGCGCCGGAGCTACCGGAGCGGGCCGGCTGCGAGGCCTTCTGCTCGCTCTTCGGAGCCTGCTTCGGGGTCTCCTGGGCAGGCTTCTGCTCGGTCTGCTCGGTCTGCTCGGTCTGCCCGGGGGCCTTCTCCTCGGCACCCGCGCCCTCGGCGGCAGCCAGCACGTCCTGCTTGCGGATGCGGCCACCGATGCCGGAACCCTCGATGCTCGCCAGGTCCACACCGTGCTGCTTGGCCAGCTTGCGGACCAGCGGGGTCACGTAGACGTCGGCGTCGATCGCGTCGCCCTTGCCCGCCGGCTTCTTCGGCTTCTCGGCCGGGGCGGACTCCTTCTTCGGGGTGTCCTGCTTCGGGGAGGCCTTCTTCGGCTCGGACTTCTCCGACTTCTCCTCGGCCTCCTCGACGGCCTCCTCCTGGAGCTCCTCGTCGGCGTCCGCGGCACCCTCGGGGTCCGTGGTCTCTTCGTCGGACTCCGTGTCGTTGGACTCGGAGGCACCGGCCTCACCGCCGATCACGCCCAGCTCACCGCCGACCTCGACGGTGTCGTCCTCGCCGGCGATGATCTTGCTCAGGACACCGGCGTAGGGGGAGGGGATCTCGGTGTCGACCTTGTCGGTCGAGACCTCGAGCAGCGGCTCGTCGACCTCGACCTCGTCA
This sequence comes from Kytococcus aerolatus, assembly GCF_900187395.1. Classification (GTDB taxonomy): domain Bacteria; phylum Actinomycetota; class Actinomycetes; order Actinomycetales; family Dermatophilaceae; genus Kytococcus; species Kytococcus aerolatus. The sequence continues at coordinate 376,529 of NZ_FYEZ01000001.1, read as the reverse complement.
CCCTCCTCCTTGAGCCAGCGGGTGACGGTGCCCTCGGTCACCGACTCGCCGAGCTCCGGCATGGTGACGGTCTGGCCGCCCTCGCCGCCGGAGGACTTCTTGGCCGGCTTCTCCTCGGCCTTCTCCGCCTTCTCGGGCTCCTCGGCGGGCTCCTCGTCCTGCTCGGGCTCCTCGTCCTGCTCGGGCTCCTCGGCCTCGGCCGGCTCCTCGTCGGCGGAGTCGTCGGACCCGCCAGAGGCCTCGCCGTCGCCGATCACGGCCAGCTCGCCGCCGACCTCGACGGTGTCGTCCTCCTCGGCGAGGATCTCCTGGAGCACACCCGCCACGGGGGAGGGGATCTCGGTGTCGACCTTGTCGGTCGACACCTCGAGCAGCGGCTCGTCGACCGCCACCTCGTCACCCACGGCCTTGAGCCAGCGGGTCACGGTGCCCTCGGTCACCGACTCGCCGAGCTCCGGCATCGTCACCTTCTCGGACATGAAGTACTCCTCATTGGATCGTCAACGGTCCTGGCAGGCCCTTTGCTCACCCATTGTCCACCTTCGCAGGCCGGCGGCTCCACCTGGGTGAGGAACCGCCGGCCTGGCTGGGTGTCCGGACGGGCCGGCGGGTCAGGCGTGGGCGTGCAGCGGCTTGCCCGCGAGCGCCAGGTGGGCCTCGCCGAGCGCCTCGTTCTGGGTCGGGTGGGCGTGGATGAGGGCCGCGACCTCCTCCGGCAGGGCCTCCCAGTTGTAGATGAGCTGGGCCTCGCCGACCTGCTCACCCATGCGGGCGCCCACCATGTGGATGCCGACGACGGGACCGTCCTTCTGGCGCACCAGCTTCACGAAGCCGGCGGTGGCCAGGATCTGGCTCTTGCCGTTGCCGCCCAGGTTGTACTCCAGCGCCTCCACGGAGTCGGCGCCGTACTTCTCCTTCGCCGCGGCCTCGGTGAGGCCCACGGAGGCGATCTCCGGGTCGCAGTAGGTGACCCGCGGGATGCCCGACTCGTCGATGCGCGCGGGCTCCAGGCCGGCGATCTTCTCGGCCACGAAGATGCCCTGGGCGAAGCCGCGATGGGCCAGCTGCAGGCCGGGGACGATGTCGCCGACCGCCCAGACGTGCTCGACGTTCGTCTGCAGGTCCTCGTTGGTCAGGACGAAGCCGCGGTCCATCTCGACGCCGGCCTCCTCGTAGCCCAGACCCTCGGTGACCGGGCCGCGGCCGATGGCCACCAGGAGGATGTCGGCCTCCAGGGAGGTGCCGTCCTCGAGCTGGACGGTCACGCCGTCCTCCCGGTTCTCGACACCCTGGAAGCGGACGCCGGTCCTCACGTCGATCTTGCGCTTCTTGAAGGCGCGCAGGAGGGTCTTGCTCACGGCCTCGTCCTCCGCCGGGATGATGCGGTCCAGGCCCTCGACGACGGTCACCTGGGCGCCGAAGCTCGTGAAGACGCTGGCGAACTCCACCCCGATGACGCCGCCGCCCAGGACGACGACCTTCTCCGGGACCCAGTCGAGCTGCAGGGCCTGCTCGGAGGTCATGACGCGACCCCCGACCTCGAGGCCGGGGATGAGCTTGGGGCGCGACCCGGTGGCCAGGACGACGTCCTTGCCGACGAGTTCGCGGCCGTCGACGGTGACGGTGTTCGGGGCGGTGAGGCGGCCCTCGCCCTCCACGTACTCCACCTTGCGGGCCTTGACCAGGCCCTGCAGGCCCTTGTGGAGGCGACCGATCACACCGTCCTTGTAGGCGTTGACGGCCGGCATGTCGATGCCCTCGAAGACCGAGCGCACGCCGAAGCTCGCGCTGTCCCGGGTGGAGTCGGCCACCTCGGCGGCGTGCAGGAGGGCCTTGGTGGGGACGCAGCCCTGGTGCAGGCAGGTGCCGCCCAGCTTGCCCTTCTCGACCAGGGCGACGGTCAGGCCGAGCTCGGCGGCGCGCAGGGCGGCTGCGTAACCACCGCTGCCTCCTCCGAGGATGACCAGGTCGTGCGTCGGCTGCGTGCTCGGCATGCGTGCTCCTTGCGGGGATCGGGTGCGGCGGCCCGCCCTGTGCAGACCGCTGATCGGGGTCATCGTGCCATGGGGGAGTGACCCCGCTCACGCCGCGGCCGTGAAAACCGGTGGACGCGCCGCTGAGGGGGCCAGGGCACGGTGGACCGTCCGCGCGCTCCGGACACCTCGGGCGCCCAGCAGGTGTTCGGGCGGAGGAGCGTCTGACCCTCGCACGCACGAGACGGCCCCACCGCCAGCTGGCGGTGGGGCCGTCTCGTCGGTCCGGGGCGTGCCTCAGGCGAGCGGCAGCTCCTCGGCCAGGGCCAGCAGGGTGCGGACACCCGAGCCGGTCCCGCCGGCGGGGGTGTAGCCCCACGGGGAGCCCTCGTGGAAGGCCGGGCCGGCGATGTCCAGGTGCGCCCACATGATCTGCTCGGCGTCGCCCGTGACGTGGTCCTCGCCGCCGACGGCGCCGACGAAGCGCTGCAGGTAGGCGGCGGCGGACTGCATGCCGCAGGGCTTGCCGTAGCCGGTGATGTTCTTGAGGTCCGCCACCGGGGAGACGAGCTGCTCGGGGACCTCCTCGGGGATCGGCATCCCGACGATCGGTTCACCGGTGCGCTCGGAGGTCCCGGCCACGGCGGCGCGCAGCTCGTCGTCGTTGGACATCACGCCGATGGTGCGGTCACCCAGGGCCATGACGGCGGCACCGGTCAGCGTGGCGATGTCGACGAGCACGTCGGGGTTCTCGCGGGAGGCCATGACCAGGGCGTCGCACATGGCCAGGCGACCCTCGGCGTCGGTGTTGAGCACCTCCACGGTGAGACCGTTGAGGGCGGTGACGACGTCGCCGGGACGCTGGGCGTTGGCCGAGGGCATGTTCTCGGCGAGGGCCAGGTAACCGGTCACGGCGTTCTCCAGCCCCAGCTCGGCCGCGGCGAAGACGGCGCCGGCGACGGCGGCGGCACCACCCATGTCGCACTTCATGGTGGTCATGCCCTGCGCCGGCTTCAGCGAGATGCCGCCGGTGTCGAAGGTGATGCCCTTGCCCACCATGGACAGGTGCTTGCCACCCTTGCCCCGGTAGCGCAGGACCGCCACGCGCGGCTTGCGGGCCGAGCCCATGCCGACGCCGTAGATCGCGCCGGCGCCCATCTCCCGGAGCTGCTCGTCGTCGATGACCTCGATCTCGACGCCCTCGGGGGCGTGGGCCTGCACGGAGGCCACGAAGGACTCGGGGTACAGGAGGTTGGCCGGGGTGTTCACCAGGTCGCGGGTGTAGGCCATCTGGCGGCCCAGGACGAGGGCGCGGGCGAGGCCCTGCTCCAGGCCCTCACCCGCCGGGGCGCACACCAGCAGGCGTCGCGCCTCGGGGGCCTCGGCCTCCACCTCGTCGTCGGCCCCGATCGTGCTCTTGAACCGGGTGTCGGCGTAGACGCCGAGGACAGCGCCCTCGGCCGCGGCGACCGCTGCGTCGGTGTCGGCAGCTGGCAGGGCCAGGGCGACGCTCTCGGCGCCGGCAGCGGCGCGGACGGCGGCACCCGCGGCGCGGCGGATCCGCTCGTTGGTGGTCGACGCCGCGGCGCCCTGCTCGCCCAGCCCGGCCACGACGACCAGGGGGGCCTTCACGCCAGCGGCCCCGGCCAGCACGGTGGTGCTGTCCTGCTTGCCGGTGGCCTTCAGGGTGGTCAGGGCGGCGGTGATGGCCTCGGTGGCCTCGGCCGGCAGCTCCACGTCGGCCAGCTGGGCCCTGCCGTCCACGGTCCACGCGCCGAGCACGAGGGCCTTGGCCTCGACCTCGGCGGGGGAGGCCCCGGCGGCCGTGAGCTCGAGATCGAAGGGGTTGAGCTCGAAGGGCGCGTTCGACATGCGTACTCCTGTCATCGGTGGTGCGGCGTGTGGTTCCCCAGCCTACGTGCGCCGCGTCCCGCGACGTGACGGGCGTCACCGGTACCGTCGGGGCATGACTGATTCCGCGCTCAAGCACTCGCCCCTCCACGACCGCCACACCGCCGCCGGCGCCAAGATGGCCGACTTCGGCGGCTGGGACATGCCGATCGAGTTTCCCGGTGGCGGCGTCAAGGCCGAGCACCACGCCACCCGCCAGGCCGTGGGCCTCTTCGACGTCTCCCACATGGGCAAGGTCCGGGTGACCGGCCCGGGCGCGGCGGAGCTCGTCAACCGCTGCCTCACCAACGACCTCTCGCGCATCGAGCCGGGGAGGGCCCAGTACACGCTGTGCTGCGCCCCCGACGGTGGCGTCGTCGACGACCTCATCCAGTACCTGCGCAGCGACGAGGAGGTCTTCCTCGTCCCCAACGCCAGCAATGCCACCGAGGTGGCGACCCTGCTCACGGAGGCGGCCGCGCAGGACGCTCCCGGGGTCACCGTGGTCGACGAGCACACCGAGCACGGCATCGTCGCCGTCCAGGGACCGAAGGCGGACGAGGTCATGGGGGCCGTCGGCCTTCCCACCGACCACCCGGACTTCATGTCCTTCCTCGATGCCGAGTGGAAGGGGCACGCGGTGCTGGTCTGCCGCTCGGGCTACACCGGGGAGAAGGGCTACGAGGTCGTGCTCCCGTGGGGGGCCACCGGTGAGCTGTGGGACGCCCTGATCGCGGCCGCGGCCGAGGTGGGCGGGCTGCCCGCCGGGCTGGGGGCCCGCGACACGCTGCGCACCGAGATGGGCTACCCCCTCCACGGGCACGAGCTGAGCCGGGAGATCACCCCGGTCATGGCCCGCACCGCGTGGGCGGTCGGCTGGGAGAAGGAGACCTTCTGGGGGAAGGAGGCGCTCGCCGAGGCCCGCGCCGCCAAGGCCGGTCGCCTGAACCGTGGCATCCGGGTCACCGGGCGCGGCATCCCGCGCGAGGGCAACGAGGTGAAGGACACCGAGGGTGCGGTGATCGGCGTGGTCACCTCCGGCACCTTCTCCCCGACGCTGGGCCAGGGCATCGCGATCGCGCTGGTCGACCGCAGCCACACCTTCGGTGACGAGGTCGTCATCGACGTGCGGGGCCGTGAGGTGCCCGGTGAGCTGGTCAAGCCCCCGTTCGTGGAGGTCGGGGTTCGTTCCTGAGCTCGTCGGCGGAGTCGTCCCGTGAGCTCGCCACGCGCCGCTTCCGGGCGGTCCGTGGCGGCAGGGGGCGAAGCAGGGCCCACAGGCCAGCGCCCAGCGCGAGCAGGAGCCCGGTCACGGCCCACCAGGGCAGGAGCGGCCGCACCCGCACCGGGTCGGCCGGTCCGTCGTCACTCTCCCCGGCGTCATCGGCCGGGGAGGTCGGGGACTCGGTGCTCCCGGGGTCCGCTGCGCCGGCCGCCGAGGAGGTCGAGCTCTCCTCGGTGGGCGGGGCGGTCCCGGCGGACTCCTCGGTGACACCCCCCTCGTCCTCCTCGCCGGCGGCGGACTCCGCAGCGCCCGGCGTGGTGTTCTCCGGCAGCTCGGGCGCCTCGAGCGCCTGCTCGGGGGTCAACAGCTCGGCCTCCACCGGATCCTCGCGCGCCTCCAGGACCGCCGGGTCCGCGTCGTGCTCCCAGTTGCTGGAGCACCCGTCCTCCGGGTGCCCGTGGACCGAGCAGATCCCCTCGGTGCCCTCGGAGAGGTCGAGCACGGCGCGGAACACCTGCTCGGTGGAGAAGACCTCGGGCACGTGTGCGCAGACCACCTCGGCCTCGGGGCGGCTCGTGTCCCGCGGCGTCACGGACTCCCCGGGCCGTCCGTAGTCCACGACCACCTGGACGCGCTTGAGGCCCGGCACGGGGTCGGCCTCGGCGCAGGTGGTGGCGACGTCGGGCAGGGCGCGCGGGGGCCGTCCTGCGTCGGCTCCCTGGCGCACCAGCCCGTAGCGAAGGCCGATGGTGCTGCCCTCGCCGGGGAAGGCTGCACGGGGCGCCTCGGCCGGTTCGGCCCACTCGCCGTCGTCCACCTGCCAGGTGGACCAGTACCGGACGGCGGGGTCGGCGAGGGCGGGGCCGGCGAGGGCGGGCAGCAGGCACAGCGCCCCGGCCAGCGCCCGCGGCGCGCGGCGGCGGGGCACGGAGTTCGTCGCGGGATACACGCAGGGAGTATCGCACCCCGCCGTATCCTTGGCCCATGGCCAAGCGCATTCCGACCGACCCTGCCCGCGACCCCCAGCACGGTGCCACGCCGCTGGGAGAGGAGGGGACGGGGCGCCCGGCGTCGGGCGATGGCAGCAGCACCCGCCCCCGAGGGCAGGAGAAGAAGGGCCGTCCCACCCCGAAGCGACGGGAGGCTGAGGCCGCCCGTCGCAAGCCCTTGGTCGTCACCGACCGCAAGGCCGCCAAGAAGGCGGAGCGGGAGGAGCGCGCCGCGGAGCGGGCCCGGGTGCGCCAGGGGATGCTCGACGGCGACGACCGGTACCTCGGAGCGCGCGACCGGGGACCGGTGCGCGCCTACGTCCGGGACCGGGTGGACGGTCGTTTCACCGTCGGTGAGGTGATGCTCCCGGTCCTGCTCCTGCTGCTCGTCGGCACCGTGGCCATGATGTTCCTGCCGAACGTCGCGCCGTGGGTCCGGACGGTGGTCTTCGTCGCCGTCTACGGGCTGCTGCTCTACGGCCTGCTCGACGCGGCGCTGCTGGCACGGCGGCTGCGGGCGGAGATCCCCCGGGTCTTCCCGAAGCGGGCCGACGAGGCGTCGGGCCACCTGACCTATGTCGTGCTGCGTTCCTTCCAGATGCGTGGTGCCCGGACCCCGCGGGTGCGCGTCTCCCACGGTGAGCAGCCGCTGGCCCTGCGCTGACCGGACGGCCGGTGGGCTCGGGGCGGCCGGAGGGGGCATGACCGGGTCCGGGGCCGGGCAGCACCTACTCTCGACTCCATGGAGAACACCCCTGTGACCGACCCCGCCCGCTCCGAGGAGCTCCGTCAGCGCGTCCTGGCGGACATGCCCCGCGTCATCGACGAGCTCGTCGAGCTGGCACGGATCCCCAGCGTCTCGATGACCACCTTCGACCAGGAGCCCGTCCGACGCTCGGCCGAGGCGACCGCCGAGCTGCTGCGCGGGGTGGGCATGGAGGTGGAGATCGTCGCCGAGGGCGGGGCCCCGGCGGTCATCGGCACCCTGCCGGCCCCGGAGGGTGCTCCCACCGTCCTGCTCTACGCCCACCACGACGTGCAGCCGCCCGGCGACCCGGCGGAGTGGGACAGCCCCGCCTTCGAGCCGACCCGCCGTGGTGACCGCCTCTTCGGTCGCGGGTGCGCCGACGACAAGGCCGGGGTGCTCGCGCACGTGGCCGCCCTGCGCGCCCACGACGGGAGGCCCCCGGTCGGGGTGACCGTCTTCGTCGAGGGGGAGGAGGAGTTCGGCTCGGAGTCCCTCCCGGTCATCCTCGAGCGCCACGGCGACCGTCTGGCCTGCGACGCCATCGTGCTGGCGGACTCGGCGAACTGGAAGGTCGGCGTCCCGGCGCTGACCACCTCGCTGCGCGGCATGGTCCGGGTTGAGCTCATCCTCTCCACGCTGAGCCACTCGGTCCACTCGGGCATGTACGGCGGCCCGGCGATGGACGCCCTCACCGCCTTCTCCCGGCTCGTGGCCAGCCTCCACGACGAGCACGGTGACGTGGCCGTGGACGGTCTGGTGACCGACCCGGTGACGGACCTGCCCATGGAGGAGGCGGACTTCCGGGCCGAGGCGGGGATGCTCGAGGGGTCGGAGCTCGTGGGCTCCGGCAGCCTCCCGGCGCGCCTGTGGGGCAAGCCCACCGCCAGCCTCATCGGCCTGGACGCTCCCCGCGTCGACGAGGCCTCCAACACGCTGGTCGCCTCGGTCCGCGGAGCGCTCTCCTTCCGGCTCGCCCCCTCCCAGGACCCGCAGGAGGCCTACGCCGCCATCGAGCGGCACCTGCGGGAGCACGCCCCGTGGGGGGCCCGGCTGGAGATCTCCCTGGCCGACTCCGGCTCCGGATTCAGCGCCGAGGCGACCGGGCCTGCCTACGACGCCGCCCGGGAAGCCTTCGCGGAGTCCTGGGGGGCCGACGCGGTGGACGTCGGCCTGGGCGGGTCCATCCCGTTCATCGCGATGTTCTCCGAGCGCTTCCCGGAGGCCTCCATCCTCGTGACCGGGGTGGAGGACCCCGACACCCGTGCCCACGGCGCCAACGAGAGCCTCCACCTGGGGGAGTTCGAGCGGGTGTGCGTGGCCGAGGCGCTCCTCCTGGAGAAGCTCGGGACCGCCCGGGGCTGAGGGCGGGGCGTCGACGGGCGTACGCTGGCCGGGAACAACCTCCGAGGACGAGGCGTTCACCGCACGACCCTTCGGCGAGCCCGCATCGCCATCGCACGCATCGGCACTGAGAAGGAATCGACATGACCGTTCAGGACCAGTCCCAGGCGACGCACGGCGTCACCCTGACCCCCGTCGCGGCCGAGAAGGTCAAGAGCCTTCTGGAGCAGGAGGGGCGGGACGACCTGCGTCTCCGCATCGGTGTGCAGCCGGGCGGCTGCTCCGGCCTGATCTACCAGCTCTACTTCGACGAGCGCACGCTCGACGGTGACGCCGTCCGCGAGTTCGACGGTGTCGAGGTCGTCGTCGACCGCATGAGCACCCCGTACCTCGAGGGTGCCTCCATCGACTTCGCCGACACGATCGAGAAGCAGGGCTTCACCATCGACAACCCCAACGCGGGCAGCTCCTGCGCCTGCGGCGACTCCTTCAGCTGAGCGGCTGCGGGAGCCTTCGGGGTCGACAGGGCGTGCGCCTCACCAGCGAGTACGACTTCGCCGGACTGGTGGCCACGGCCGACCCGGAGCAGGACCTCATCGGTGCCGGGGGCGATCTCGCCCCCGGCACCTTGCTGTCCGCCTACTCCCACGGGGTCTTCCCGATGGGGCTCGGTCAGCACGGGCGGGGCCCGGTGGGCTGGTGGTTCCCGGTGGAGCGGGGGGTGCTGCTGCCCGACGAGGTCCACGTCAGCCGCTCCCTGCGGCGGTCGATGCGAGGGTTCACCCTCACCGTCGATCGCTGCTTCGACCAGGTGCTCCGGGGCTGCGCGGACCCGGCGCGGGAGGGGGCCTGGATCACCCCGCGCATCCGCCGCGCCTACGGTCGGCTGCACCGGCTGGGGCACGCGCACAGCATCGAGGTGTGGGCGGGGCGACCGGGGGAGGAGCTGGCCGGGGGGCTCTACGGGGTCGGTCTGGGCGGGTTCTTCGCCGGGGAGTCGATGTTCCACCGGCGCACCGACGCCTCGAAGGCGGCGGTCGTGGCCCTGTCCCGGGTCCTGGGGGCGCTGGGGGAGGAGGCCCTCGTGGACGTGCAGTGGGCGACCCCGCACCTGCGCACCCTGGGTGTTCGCAGCATCCCCCGCACCGAGTATCTTCTGCGCCTGAGGACGGCTCGGGAGCTGCCCGACCCGTGGCGGCGAGCCTCCCTCATCCTGAACAACGACGTTGGGTAGCATGTCGGCGCAAGCCCACTGACCACCCTGATCCACGGAAGGCGGCATCGAGTGCACAGGCACCCCGAGCACACACGGCGTTGGAAGCGCCCCGCGGTCCTTGCTGGTATGGCCACGCTGGGTGCCACCGCACTCTCCGGCTGTGGCACCGCGGACGAATTCAAGCGCGCATATCTCCCCGAGAGCGTCACCGAGAACGGTGACGGCATCCACACCTTCTGGGTCGGCATGTGGATCGCCGGTATGGCGATCGCCGTCCTCGTCTGGGCGCTGACGGCCTGGTGCATCGTGATGTACCGCCGTCGCCACGAGGACGAGGTGCCCAAGCAGGTCCGGTACAACGTGCCGATCGAGATCCTCTACACGGTCGTGCCGATCGTGATGGTCGCCGGCCTGTTCGTCCAGAACGTGAAGCTCGAGAACGACCTGCTCAACATCGACGAGGAGCCGCAGAACACGGTCAACGTCGTGGGCAAGCAGTGGAGCTGGGACTTCAACTACCTCGACGACAACGTCTACGAGACCGGCCAGCAGGCCGTCCTCACCGGCAAGGACGGCGTGGCCGAGAGCCTGCCCACCCTCTACCTGCCGGTCAACGAGCGCACCGAGTTCGTGCTGACCACGCGTGATGTCATCCACTCCTTCTGGGTCCCGCAGTTCCTCCAGAAGCTGGACATGATCCCCGGTCGTGTGAACCGCTTCCAGGTCGTCCCGACCGAGGAGGGCACCTACCAGGGCAAGTGCGCCGAGCTCTGCGGTGCGTACCACGCCGAGATGCTCTTCCAGGTGAAGGTCGTCTCGCGCGAGGAGTACGACAAGCAGATGCAGGCGCTCGAGGACGAGGGCCAGACCGGCTTCCTCAACGAGCAGTACGACCGCAAGGAGCTCATCAACGGTGAGCCCGCGGTCGAGGATCGCGACCCGGGGCACAACGACTGGATGCTCCAGGGCGGGAAGGACGAGAACTGATGGCCACCATTTCGCACCCCGGGGCAACCCACCGCGTGGCTGAGTCCACGACCTCGGTGGCAGCCCCCCAGACCAAGGTCGGTTCGCTGGCCTACAAGTACCTGACGACGACCGACCACAAGGTCATCGGCAACCTCTACTTCATCGTCACCGTGGCGTGGTTCTGCCTCGGCGGACTGATGGCCCTGCTGATCCGTGCCGAGCTCTTCGAGCCGGGCATGCAGGTGCTGCAGTCCAAGGAGCAGTTCAACGCGATGTTCACGATGCACGGCACCGTGATGCTCCTGCTCTTCGCGACGCCCCTTTTCGCGGGCTTCGCCAACGCGATCGTCCCGCTGCAGATCGGCGCCCCGGACGTCGCCTTCCCGCGGATGAACATGTTCGCCTTCCTGATCTTCCTCTGGGGCGGCATCATCGCCATGGGTGGCTTCCTGACCCCCTCCGGTGCAGCCTCCTTCGGGTGGTTCGCCTACCAGCCGCTGGCCGGTCCGACCTACAGCCCCGGACTGGGCGGTGACCTCTGGGTCATGGGCCTGGGCCTCGCGGGCTTCGGCACCATCCTCGGTTCGGTCAACTTCGTGACCACCATCATCTGCATGCGCGCGCCGGGCATGACCATGTTCCGCATGCCGGTGTTCACCTGGACCGTCCTGATCACCTCGATCCTGGCGCTGCTGGTGTTCCCGGTGCTGACCGCCGCGATGTTCGCAATGGCCGCCGACCGCATCGTCGGCACCCAGATCTACGACGTGTCCAACGGTGGCGCGATGCTCTGGCAGAACCTGTTCTGGTTCTTCGGTCACCCCGAGGTCTACATCATCGCGCTGCCCTTCTTCGGCATCATCTCCGAGGTCATCCCGGTCTTCAGCCGCAAGCCGGTCTTCGGCTACAAGACCCTGGTCATCGCCGTGATGGCGATCGCAGCCCTGTCGGTCTCGGTGTGGGCCCACCACATGTACGCCACGGGCCAGGTCCTCCTGCCCTTCTTCGCGATCATGACGATGCTCATCGCCGTCCCGACCGGTGTGAAGTTCTTCAACTGGATCGGCACCATGTGGCAGGGCTCGCTGAGCTTCGAGACCCCGATGCTCTGGGCGCTCGGCTTCCTCGTGACCTTCCTCTTCGGTGGTGTCACCGGTGTCGTGCTCTCCGCCCCGGCGGTCGACCTGCACCTCACGGACTCCTACTTCGTGGTGGCCCACTTCCACTACGTGGTCTTCGGCACCGTGGTGTTCGCAATGTTCGCCGGTTTCTACTTCTGGTGGCCGAAGCTGACCGGCAAGATGCTCAACGAGACGCTGGGCAAGATCCACTTCTGGCTGCTCTTCGTGGGCTTCCACACGACCTTCCTCGTGCAGCACGTCCTGGGTATCGAGGGCATGCCCCGTCGTTACGCGGACTACCTGGTGGAGGACGGCTTCACCTTCCTGAACCAGGTCTCCACGGTCGGTTCCTTCATCCTGGCCTCCTCGATGCTCCCGTTCTTCTGGAACGTGTACATCACGGCCAAGAAGGCTCCGAAGGTCGAGGTCGACGACCCGTGGGGCTGGGGCTCCTCCCTCGAGTGGGCCACCAGCTGCCCGCCCCCGCGTCACAACTTCAACTCGATCCCGCGCATCCGCTCGGAGCGTCCGGTGTTCGACCTGAACCACCCGGAGGTCGCTGGGCTCGATGCCCCGACCCCGGACGGGAAGGTCATCGGCGAGCTGGTGGACGAGCCGGATCTGGCTGGTGTGCACGGTGGCGGTTCCGCCCACAGCAACGCCACGTACACCAACGACGTCGCGCGCGACGGGAAGTGAGGAACACATGAAGGTCGAGACCAAGCTCTTCTGGTACCTCACGCCCGCGTACGTCATCTTCTTCCTGCTGTACGGCTTCTGGACCGGGTGGAACGAGCCGGTCGGTGCCATCGCCCTGGGCCTCAGCGTCGTGTTCTGGGTGATGATCGCCTGGTACCTGGGCGTGACGGCGAAGACGATCGACGGCATCCGTCCCGAGGACGACCGTTTCGGTCACCAGGACCAGGTTGCCGGGCACTACGGTCACTTCGCGCCGTACTCCTGGTGGCCGCTGTGGCTGTCCCTCGCCTGCGCGGTGGTGTTCACCGGCGTGGCCGTCGGCTGGTGGATGTTCGTCATCGGTCTGTTCATGCTGGTCATCGCCGTCGTCGGCTGGGTCTACGAGTACTACTCGGGCCCGCACCACGTGTGAGCCGCTGACCGCCTGACGGTCATCTGAAGAGGGCCCCTCCCCACCGGGAGGGGCCCTCTTCACGTCTGCGCCACACCGCGTGCGCGGCCCCCCGGGGTGCGGGGCGCAGGGAGAACGGGTGGTGCGCCGCCAGCTCCCGGGCGCGCTCGTGGATCCTCCGGAGGGCGCCGTCCGGAGCCAGCACGCGGAGGGGGTCTCCACACGGCAGCAGGCCAGGGTTCCTGTGTCCGTGCGTGCGGCATCCAGCGTGTGTCGGATCCGTGCACGCGGTTCTTCGAAGCCCACCTGACCCACTCGGCCTGGATCCAGCCCGACGGCTGGTTGCGGCTGGAGCTGCCATGGATCGAGCCAGCTCAGGTCCGGACGAGACGTGGAACGAGGACGATGACCTCGTGACGCCCCCTCGCGGCGTGGGCGGGCAGCCCCGCCGTAGAGAGGGGACTCCGGCTCCCAGGAGCCTCCGGCGGGACAGCTCCAGCCTCTGGGCCAGGTCACGACGGGCCATGCGTCATGCGGCCGTTCACCTGGACCGGGAGACGCTCGTGTTGTGCTCCGAAACCGTCGTCGTCGATGTCACCGCCCGGTCGTCGGCCTTCTGTTCCGCGCTCTTCCACATGCCGCTCCACGTCACCAGCCCACGGTGCGTGGAGTGCGAGCTGGCACCGGGAGCCGGGATGGAGCTTCGCCCCGTCGACCCCGTCTGATCCCGGTCAGCCCCAGCCGAGCTCGTGAAGCCGCTCGTCGCTGATGCCGAAGTGGTGGGCGACCTCGTGGATCACCGTGCGTGCCGCCTCCTCGCGGAGGCGCTGAGGTGACCGGAACGCACGGGAGAGCGGCCCTCGGAAGATGCTGATGCGGTCCGGGACCGTCGGTGGGTAGAACTCGCCGCGCTGGGGGAGCGGCGTGCCCTCGTAGAGCCCGAAGAGCGATCTGCCGGACCCGTGGGCGCCGGGGAGATCGACGCTGCGCAGCTGCTCGGGGGTCGGCTCCTCCTCCACGAGGATCACCACGTTGTCCATGCGGTCCAGCAGCGCCTGGGGGAGTCGGTCCAACCCGTCGCCGACCGCGTCCTCGAACTCCTCGGGGGACAGGGCGTAGCGGTCAGGGTCCATGACGGTCACTGTACGGGCCGCCCGCTGACGACCGTCTCAGACCTTCCCGCCTGACGACGGTCACCTCGTGCCCGCGGGCATCGCCTGAACCGGTGATGCCCGCGGGCACGAGGTGACCTGTGTTGCAGGCGACCGGGCAGACAGAAGGGCCCGTCCTCCGGAGGGAGGACGGGCCCTTCTAGGGAGAGCTGCGTCAGTGACGCTTCTGGCCGGTGAGGCCGCTCTCCACCGCCTGGACCTCGGCCTGGGCGGCCTCGGCCAGCGCGTGATCCTGAGCGTGGTGCTCGTCCGCGTGAGCGGCGGCCAGCTCGGCCGGGGTGACCGGCGCGATGCGGTCCTTGAAGAAGAAGTGCGTCATCTTCGAGCGGGCCTTGTCCATGAAGGACGGGTCCTTCGGGTTGCCGTGCTCGTCGACGCCCGCGACCTCCTCCGGTGTGAGCGCCCGGTAGTCCGGGTGCTGGACCAGGTTCCAGCGCTCGTAGGGCGACAGCTCCTCGTGCGCCTCGAAGAAGCGACCCTCCGGGGTGCGCACGATGCGGCCCGACTCACGGCCGTGCAGGACCTTCTCCCGGTCACGACGCTGCAGCGAGACACAGATGTGCTTCACCACGAGGAACACGATGATCGGGCCGAGGAAGAACGCGGTCCGCAGGAAGATCGTGATGTCGTTGATCGAGAGGCCCAGCTTGATGGCCATGAGGTCGTTGCCGGCAGCAGCCCACAGCACCACGTAGACCGTGATGAACGCGGCGCCCATCCCGGTCCGGACCGGCGCGTTGTACGGGTACTGCAGCAGGTGGTGCTCACGGTCGTCACCCGTCACCCAGGACTCGAGGAACGGGTAGATCATGGCGAGGCCGTACATGAACGGGATGAGGAACAGCGAGCCCGGGAAGATGTTCATGGAGAACGTCCGGTCGAACAGGACGAACTCGAACGAACCCGGGAGCAGACGCAGCGCACCGTCGGCGAAGCCCATGTACCAGTCCGGCTGCGAGCCGGCGGTCACCTGCGAGGGCTCGTAGGGGCCGTAGGCCCACACCGGGTTGATCGTGATGAGCGCGGAGAGCAGCACGATCAGACCGAAGACGATGAAGAAGAATCCACCGGCCTTCGCGGCGTACACCGGCATCACGCGGAAGCCGACGACGTTGTCGTTCGTGCGGCCCGGTCCGGGGTACTGGGTGTGCTTGTGCACGGCCACCAGGATGATGTGGACCGCGAACAGGCCGACCAGGATGGCCGGGATGATCAGCACGTGGAAGGCGTAGAAGCGGGGGATGATCATCTCGCCGGGGAAGGTGCCGCCGAAGAGCATGTAGGACATGTAGGTGCCGATGACCGGGGTGGACATCAGGAAGCCCTGCATGGCGCGGACACCGGTGCCGGAGAGCAGGTCGTCCGGCAGCGAGTAGCCCATGAAGCCCTCGAAGATGGCGATCATCGACAGGGCGCAGCCGATCACCCAGTTGATCTCACGGGGCTTGCGGAACGCGCCGGTGAAGAACACGCGGCAGGCGTGCAGCATGATCGCCGCCACGAAGATCAGCGCGGCCCAGTGGTGGATCTGCCGCATAAGCAGACCACCCTTGATGTCGAAGCTGATCGCCAGCGTGGAGTCGTAGGCCTCGGACAGGCCGATGCCGCGCAGCGGCTCGTACTCACCCTGGTAGACGGTGTGCGCCATCGACGGGACGAACCACATCGTGAGGAAGACACCGGTGATCAGGCAGATGACCATGGAGTACATGGCGATCTCACCGATCATGAACGACCAGTGGTCGGGGAAGACCTTGCGCATCAGGTACTTCGTGAAACCAGCGCCGCCGGTGCGGGCGTCCACCCAGCTCGCAACGTTGCCGATCGGGCCGCTCTGGGCGGGCTCGATGACGGGCGCCGGGTTCTTGAGGCGCGCCTTGTGGGATCCAGCAGTCGTGCTCACAGCTCACGCTCCCAGTAGCTCGGTCCGACCGGCTCGGAGAAGTCCCCGAGCGCGGTGAGGTAGCCCTCGTCGTCCACGGCGATCTTCAGCTGCGGCAGCGGACGCTTGGCCGGACCGAAGATCACCTTGCAGTCGTCCGTCACGTCGAAGGTCGACTGGTGGCAGGGACAGAGGAGGTGGTGGGTCTGCTGCTCGTACAGCGCCACCGGGCAGCCCACGTGGGTGCACACCTTGGAGTAGGCGACGATGCCCTCGTAGCCCCACTCACGCTGCTTCTCGGACTTGATGTCCGACGGGTTCAGACGCATCACGAGGACGGAGGCCTTGGCCTTCTCGTTGAGCGGGTACTCGGCCTCCATCACGCCCTCCGGCATGATGTGGAAGACGGAGCCCAGCGTCACGTCGGCGGCCTTCACGGGCAGGCCGTCCGGGTCGGTGACCAGGCGGGTGCCCTTCTTCCACATGGTGACGGCGAGGTCGTTGCGGGGGAGCGGGCCCATGGAACCGACCAGCTGGATGCCCAGAGGGAGGGCGAACAGACCGAGCGCGCCGCCCAGGGTCCACTTGATGAGGGGACGGCGCATGATCTGCGAGCTCTCGAGGCCCTCGGCGACGGTGTCGGCGAACGCGCGGCGGGTCTCGCCGTCGGCCTCGAGGACGTGACGCTCCTCGGTCACCTCCTCGTCGTCCATGAGGGTCTTGGCCCAGTGCACGACACCGAACCCGATGCCGAGCAGGGACACGGCCATGGTGAGACCGAGAGTGAAGTGGTACAGCTTCTGGGTACCGATGCCGGGGATGACGCCGGTGGCCTCCTGGTCCATCCAGAAGTACGCCACGATGAAACCGAGCGTGCCGAGGATGGACAGCAGGAACAGGAAGGCGACCTGGCGCTCGGCGCGGCGAGCAGCGGCGGGGTCGACATCGCTCCAGCGGAGCACGTGAGGCGGGTGCCCGGGGTTCTCGAAGTACTCCGGGATCTCGACCTCACCGTGGGGAGCGTCATCGAAGCGCGCCGGGTGGGAGCCGTGGGACATCTTGTCCTCTCCGTGGGCAGGGGTGGGTGCGGGGGTCATCAGCTGGACTTCCGGGTGAGCCAGATGGCCGAGGCCAGGAAGATGCCGATGCCGATGGTCCAGATGAAGACACCGTCAGCGACCGGGCCGAGGTTGCCCAGGTCGTTGCCGCCCTCGTTCGGGGCGCTGTGCATCTCGTCCAGGTACGCGGAGATGTCCTCCTTGTCCTGCGGCGACAGGTTGGTGTCGGAGAAGACCGGCATGTTCTGCGGGCCGGTCTCCATGGCCTCGTAGAGGTGGGTGGGGCTCACGCCCTCCAGCGAGGGGGCGTACTTGCCGCGCGTCAGGGCGCCGCCGGAGCCGTTGAAGTTGTGGCACATGGCGCAGTTGACGCGGAAGAGCTCGCCACCGTTGGCCGGGTCGGCGCCCTCGAGGTCCGTGTACTTGGCGTCCGGGACGGTCGGGCCGGCACCGAGCGAGGCGACGAAGGCGGCGAGCTGCTTGGTCTGCTCCTCGTCGAACTGCGGCTCCTTGCGGGCGGCCTGCACGTTCGGGGCGGCCAGCGGCATGCGGCCGGTGCCGACCTGGAAGTCGACGGCGGCCGCGCCGACGCCGGCGAGCGACGGGCCGGCCTCGGTGATGCCCTCGCCCTGCTCGCCGTGGCAGGTGGCGCAGTTGGCCTGGAAGAGCTTGTCGCCCTCCTTGACGTCCTCCTCGGAGTAGGAGGCGGACTGTGCGCTCACGTCAGTGGGCTTGAGGGCCGTGTACAGGCCGCCCATGGTCGCCAGGGCGGCGAGGAGCAGCACGACAACGGCAGCCGGGTGGCGCCGGTACTCGAGCAGGGAGTTCATCGATCGGACCAATCGTCGGAGGACACGGGAGGAGCAGGGGAGGTGACGGTTGGGCTGGTCACCGCAGGAGGTAGATCGAGGCGAAGAGCACGATCCACACGATGTCGACGAAGTGCCAGTAGTAGCTGGTCACAATGGCGCCGGTCGCCTGCGAGTGCGAGTAGTGCCGCGTGGTGAAGGTGCGGCCGATGATCAGCAGGAAGGCGATCAGGCCACCCAGCACGTGGATGCCGTGGAAGCCCGTCGACAGGTAGAAGATCGAGGTGTACGAGTCGGTCTGCATCGTGAAGCCGTGCCCCACGAGCTGCGCGTACTCCCACACCTGGCCGGCGATGAACACCGAGCCGAAGATGTACGTGAGCACGTACCACTCGCGCATGCCCCACTTGCCGATCTCGAGCAGGCCACCGGTGCGCGACGACTGGCCGTGCTCGGCCTTCATCACGCCGATCTGGCACCAGACGGACGAGATCACGAGGATCAGGGTGTTGCCAAGCGCGAACGGCACGTTCAGGTCCGGGGCGTGCAGCTCCCAGAGATGGGGTGCCACCGCGCGGAGCGTGAAGTAGATCGCGAAGATGCCCGCGAAGAACATCAACTCGGACCCGAGCCAGACGATGGTTCCCACCGCCGCCATGTTGGGTCGCGTCACCGGGCCGAGTGCGCTGTTGCGGATCTCGGCTTGAGCTGGGGGATAGGTCACTGTCGCCACGGGAGCATTATGGACCATGGGTCGGAGGGGGTGTGGGAGGGGTGCCTCGGCCGCGTGGCGGGCGCGCCGGCCTCACTAAGATGCGGTTCATGGCACCTGCACCCCGAGCCCTGACCTGGCGCTCCGTCCTCGCCGACCTGCTGGCGGGCGAGGACCTCACGACCGATGCGACGCGGTGGGCCATGGGGCAGGTTATGTCCGGTGAGGCGAGCGACATCGAGGTCGCGGGTTTCCTCGTGGCCCTCCGGGCCAAGGGGGAGACGGTCGCCGAGGTGCGGGGTCTCGCGGACGTCATGGTGGAGCAGGCGCTGCCGCTCCGGCTGGACCTGGGAGGGCGGGCGGTGCTCGACATCGTGGGCACCGGGGGCGACGGGTTCGACACGGTGAACATCTCCACCATGTCCTCCATCGCCGCCGCGGCCGCGGGGGTGACCGTGGTCAAGCACGGGAACCGTGCGGCCTCCAGCCGCTCGGGCGCCGCTGATGTCATCGAGGCCCTCGGGGTGGACCTCGGCCTGGGCCCGGGAGACGTGGCCCGGGTGGGGCGGGAGGTGGGCATCACCTTCTGCTTCGCCCAGACCTTCCACCCCTCGATGCGCCACGCGGCCCCGGCTCGCCGTGGCCTGGGGGTTCCCACGGCGTTCAACCTGCTGGGTCCCATCACCAACCCCGCCCGGCCTACGGTCTCCGTGGTGGGTTCCGCCCGGGCCGAGGTGATGGACCTGCTGGCCGGGGTGTTCGCCGGCCGGGGGACCACGGCAGCCGTCGTCCGGGGGCGCGAGGGTCTCGACGAGGCGAGCACGGCCGGGCCGACCGACGTCCGCTGGGTGAGCCGGGCCCAGGTGCGCTCCTTCACTCTCGAGCCCGAGCAGGTGGGGGTGGAGCGCCACCCCGTCGAGGCCCTGCGGGGCGGCGACGCCGAGCACAACGCCGAGGTGGTGCGGGAGGTGATGGCTGGCAGGCCCTCCCCGGCCACGGAGGCGACCGTGCTCAACGCCGGGCTCGCGCTGGCGGCCGTGGACGCGGGCTCGCTGCCGGAGGAGGTCTCGCAGCAGGACTTCACCGCGCACGTCGCGCGCCACGTCGAACGGGTCCGGGAGGTGCTCTCCGCCGGGCAGGCGGAGGAGAAGCTGCGGCAGTGGGGTGAGGTCAGCCGCGGCTGAGCTCAGTCCATCCCGAGGGCGAAGCCCTCCTCCACGTCCGACGGCGAGTAGGTGCGGAAGGCGATGTGGGTCTCGGTGTCCCGGACCCCCTCGACCTTGTTGAGGCGGTCGGCGATCACGCCGGCGAAGTCCTCGTGCCGCGCCACCCGGGCGATCGCGATGAGGTCCACGCTCCCGGCGGTGGAGTAGACCGTGTCGATGCCGGGGATCTCGACCACCTGCTCGGCGACCTGCGGGATCTTGGCGGACTCGGCGTGGATGAGGACGACGGCGGAGATCATGCGCTCGAGGTTAGTCGGTCTCCTCGGTGGCGCTCCGCTCAGCCGCCAGCGCGGCCTCCAGCCGCTGCAGCGTCCGACCTGGGCCGTGGAGCGGGACGGCCCAGCCGGTCTGGCTGTGGACCAGGCGGACTCCCGGGCCCTCGAGCCAGTGCAGGACGAGGTCCGCCTCGCCGGGGAGGCAGGCGGGCGAGCCCTGGGGGCCCGGGGCGGTCACCTCGGCCGTGCTCCGCAGGGCCTCGGCGACCAGCATCGGATCTGTCCCCCGCGGAGCCACCGCGCTGCCGGCCAGCCGCCCGTGGCGCACGCACACGAGCTCCCACCCACCGGCTGCGAGGCGCCGGGCGGCCACCAGCTCCGGGATCCGGGCGAGTGCGGTGTGGCGCTGCCGGCGGTCCGCGGCGCGCAGCCAGGCGCGGGCCGCGTCGCGCAGGATCCGTGCCTCCTCGTAGCGCTCGTCCGCGGCCAGGGAGGCCAGGCGCTCGGAGATGGCCCGCCAGGCGGGGCGGTGGTCCGCCCCCATCGCCCGGCGTGCCTCCTCGGCCGCTGCGGCGTATCCCTCCTGCGAGATCCTCCCGGTGCACGGGGCGTCGCAGCGGCCCAGATCCGCCAGCAGGCAGGCCGTGGTCTCCCGGGCCGCGGAGGCGGGGGTGATGCGGGGGGTGCACTGCCGCAGGCGCAGGGCGGAGTGCAGGGCCTCCACCGCCTGCCGGGCTGCCGAGGTCGTGGGGAGGGGGCCGATGTAGGTGCCCCCGTCCTCGCGCACGCTGCGCACCACGGACAGGCGGGGGAAGGGCTCGTCGGTGAGCTTGACGTACGGCTGGGAGCCCGCGTTGCGATCGCGGCGGTTGTACCGGGGGCGGTGCTCGGCGATCAGGCGCAGCTCGCGGACCGCGGCCTCCAGGCCCGTCTCGCAGACGATGGGCACGCACCGCTCGGCCAGCCGCACCATCTCCTCCATCCGCCGCCGCTTCTCCGAGGCGGTGAAGTACTGCGCCACGCGGCGGCGCAGGTCGACGGCGGTGCCGACGTAGAGGACCTCGCCGCGGTGGTCCTCGAAGCGGTAGACGCCGGGAGCGTGGGGGAGGCCGTCGGCGAGGGTGCGCTTGCGGCGCCGGGACTCGCTGACCGTCCGGCCGACCCCCTGGAGCTCCTCCAGCGAGGTGACCCCGAGGGTGCCCAGACGCCCGACGAGGGCGTGCAGCAGGTCGACGGTGGCCCGGGCGTCGTGGAGGGCCCGGTGGTCCGGTGGGGTCGTGACACCCAGGTGCTGGGCCAGGGTGGCCAAGCGGTGGTTGGGGACCTCGCCGCGGGGCAGGACCGCCCGCGCGAGTCGCAGCGTGTCGACGACCGGGTTGGTGGGGTGCGGCCGGCCCGTGGCCTCGCAGGCGCGGCGCACGAAGCCCGTGTCGAAGCTGGCGTTGTGCGCCACGAGCACCGCCTCGCCGCAGAACTCCAGGAAGGAGGGCAGCACGTCCGCGAGGGGCGGGGCGTCGACCACCATGGCGGTCGTGATGCCGGTGAGCACCTGGATGCGGGGCGGGATGCCCCGGGTCGGGCGCACCAGGGTCTGGAACTCCCCGAGGACCTCCCCGCCCCGGACCTTCACCGCGCCGAACTCGGTGATCTCGCTCTCGGTCCCGGTGCCCGTGGTCTCGAGGTCGAACACGACGAAGGTGACCTCCTGCAGCGGTGTGCCCAGGTCGTCGATGCTCAGCTGCACCCCCTGCCCGGCCGGGGCCGGGAGGGTCACCGCGGGGCTGGGTGGGAGGGGGTGTGCGGACATGTCTGCGGAGGGTAGGTCGCGGCGGTGACAACCTCGCCCCTGGGGACGGACGCGGACGGGTGTCGGACGGTTGTTCTACGCTGGGTGCATGATCGAACAGATGGTCGAGGAAGAGGTTGGGCGTCGCACCGGGGAGGGCGGGGACCCGAGCGGCGGCCCGGGGTTCCGGGAGGTGGGTGTGGCGGGTGCCACGGAGCGGCTCGACGCCCGGGAGCGGGCGGCGGTGGCCGCACTCGTGCGGGCTGGGGTCGTGGACCCCTGGGAGGCCTGGTCCGCGCGGGCCCAGGTCCACGGGGAGCTGTGGGCGGGTGGGCTTGCGACGATGTCCGGGTGACCTGCGAACCCCACTTCCGCCGGCTGGCCCGCCGCGATCTCCTGCGATGGGCCGGGGCCGGGGCGCTGGTGGGCCTGGGCGCGTGCGCGCGGAGAGGGAGTGGTGGGGGACCGGGCGTGGCTGCTCCGCCGGGCGTGCCGTGGCCGGTCGAGGTCCAGGATGCAGCCCTGGCGGTGGAGAGGGCCTGGGGGCGGCGGATCACGGAGCAGCCGGAGGTCGTGCTCGTCGACGAGGCGCGGTGGGCGGGGGCCGGGTACTCGGACGATCAGCCGGCCGTGACCACGGGGCTGCGGGTGGTGACAGCACGGGGCGCCCGGGAGGACGCCGCGGGGTCCCCTCGAGTTCGCGTCCTGCTCCACCCCGCGGTCGACCGCCTGTCCCCCGAGGAGCGTGGACTGGTCCTCCGTCACGAGCTGGCCCACTGCCTCCTGGACCGGGAGATCCCGGCGGCTGAGCCGTGGTGGTGGAGAGAGGGGCTGGCCGAGTGGGTGGCTCATCGCCCGACCGGCAGCCAGCCCCGGGGGGAGGGGGAGGGACTCACGGAGCGTCAGCGCGACTACGCGCGCTCCCTGGCAACGGTCGCGCAGCTGCACCGGGTCGGTGGGCGGGAGCTCCTCCAGCAGGTCGACGCTGCCTGGGGGACCCCGCAGCTCCCCGGGCCCACGGGCCTGCCCCGTTTCCTGGCCCGGCGGGGGCTGGAGCCCGGTGACCTCCCGTCCACGAGCGGGCTTCGGGCAGACTGACGGCAGCACCCCCTCGCCGGCCGTGCCGCGGCCCTCACCCCTTGGAGGAGACATGACCCTGGCCATCGGGCTGGACATCGGTGGAACGAAGATCGCCGGCGCCCTGGTGCGCGACGGGGAGATCCTCGAGCGGGCCCGGGTGGAGACGCCCGCGGACGAGGTCGGGCACATCATCGACGCGGTGGTCTCCGTCATCGAGATGCTTCAGCGGGAGGCGGCCGGTGAGGAGATCGCCGGGGCGGGGATCGCCTGCGCCGGCTTCGTCGACGTGATGGGGGAGCACGTGCTCTTCGCCCCCAACCTCGCCTGGCGCAACGAGCCGGTGCGCGCCCAGGTCATGGAGCGGGTGGACCTGCCGGTGCGCCTGGAGAACGATGCGAACGCCGCGGCCTGGGGCGAGTTCCGGCACGGGTCGGCCAAGGAGTTCGACGACATGACCCTCATCACCGTGGGCACCGGGATCGGTGGGGGGATCGTCCACGACGGTGTCCTGCTGCGCGGTGCTGCGGGGATCGGTGCGGAGATCGGGCACATGCGAGTCGTGCGCGAGGGGCACCGCTGCGGTTGCGGGAACCGGGGCTGCTGGGAGCAGTACGCCTCCGGGACGGCCCTGGTCCGGGAGGCCCGGGAGCTCATCCGCTCCGGGACGCCGCACGCGGAGCGACTGGCGGAGATCTGCGGGGGAGACCCTGAGCAGCTCAGCGGGGAGGACATCACCGGTGCGGCCGAGCAGGGTGACCCGGCTGCGCGGGAGCTCCTCCACGAGCTCGGGGTCTGGCTCGGGGAGGGGGCCGCGAGCATCGCGGCGATCCTCGACCCGGCCGCCATCGTCATCGGTGGGGGTGTCAGCGCCGCGGGTGATCTCCTGCTGGCCCCGACCCAGCGGGCCTTCGAGCGTCATCTCACCGGTCGCGGGCACCGCCCCTGGCCCCAGGTGGTGCTGGCCGGCCTCGGCAACGACGCCGGGGTCATCGGGGCCGCCACCATCATGGTGGACGCCCCGGGGACGTCCGGCGCCCCGGCCTGAGCGGCTCGCCCAGGGGTGGCTCAGCCCAGGACGCGGCGCACGAAGTCGGTCGACTCGGAGCAGACCACGCCCGCCTCGTGGTCCAGCGTGGCCACGTGGTGGCTCCGCACCAGCACGACCTCGGTGACGTCCGGGGAGGAGACACCCTGCAGGATCTCCCGGCTGCTGCGGGCCGGGACCACGTGGTCGGTGGCCGAGCGCAGGAGCAGCACCGGGCAGGTCACCTCGCCCAGGCGGGTGCGGACGCCCGACCACAGCCGCAGCTGGGAGGCCAGGGCGTGCACCGGGACCCGGTCGTAGGCGATCTCCGCCGGGGCGGCGGGGTCCGCGATGTCGCTGGCGATCCCCGGCGCGCTGGGCAGCACGTGGCGCAGCACCGGGGCCAGCGGCACCAAGGGGTTCGCCGCACGGACGGCGGGGTTCACCAGCACGAGCCCGGCCACCCGGCGCGGGTGGGCGATGGCCAGCGCCAGGGCCAGGGCCCCACCCATCGACAGCCCACCCACCACGGCGGGAGAGTCGACGGTCGATCGCAGGAGCGAGCGCTCCGTGGCGCGGTACCAGTCCTGCCACCCGGTCCGATTCGCCCACCGCCAGCTGCGTCCGTGCCCCGGGAGCCGGGGCACGTCCACCCGGTACCCCGCCTCGGCCAGCGCGTCGGGCCACCGCCCCAAGGACTGCACCGTGCCGGTGAAGCCGTGGCAGAGGACCACCGGGTGCCCCTGGCGTGGCCCCAGCTCGCGGGCGGCGGAACCGGGCACCGTCGCCGGGACGGGGAGCGGGGCGGGCTGGGCAGGCATGTCCCGATCCTGTCACGGGGCCAGGAGCCCGTCGTGAAAGGATGGGGCGGCGGTGCCGCTCGGCGCCGTGCTCGACGGAGGCAGGAGAACTGGTGCTCTACTGGACCTTGAAGAACGTGGCCCTGGGACCGGCGCTCAATCTGGCCTACCGCCCCACCGTCCACGGCCTGCACCACGTGCCCCGCAACGGTCCGGCCATCATCGCGGCCAACCACTCCAGCTTCTTCGACTCCATCGCCCTGCCGATGATCGTGCCCCGGCAGCTGCGCTACCCGGCCAAGGCCGAGTACTTCAACCAGCCCGGGGTCAAGGGGCGGGCCATGGCGACCTTCTTCCGCGCGGTCGGGCAGATCCCCACCGACCGGTCCGGTGGTCGCAAGAGCCTGGCCGCCCTCAGCGAGGCGGAGCAGGTGCTCAAGGACGGTGACCTGTTGGGCATCTACCCGGAGGGGACGCGCTCCCCGGACGGGCGCCTCTACCGCGGGCGGACCGGCGCGGTGCGCCTGGCCCTCTCCACGGGCTCGCCCATCATCCCCGTGGGCCTGGAGGGGATGACCGAGATCCAGCCCATCGAGGCGAGCCTGCCGAAGGTGCGCACCTTCACCGCCACCTTCGGGGAGCCGCTGGACGTCGTGGAGCACCTGCGCGCCCTGCACGCCGGTGAGTCCGAGGAGGCGCTCGACGAGATGATCCGCCACCCGCGCCGGGACGACCTGCGGGCGGCCACCGACGAGGTCATGCGGCGGATCCAGGCCATCACCGGGCAGGAGTACGTCGACGAGTACTCCAGCGTCGTGAAGGCCCGACGGGCGGTGCAGGGGGCATGAATCCGGCGCCGAACCGTCCCGTCCAGGCCGGTGCCGTCACCGGCATCTGGCCCGACCTGCCCGCCCGCCAGCAGCCCAGCTGGCCGGACGAGGCCGAGGCCGAGCGGGTGCGGGAGCGGCTGGGCCAGTTCCCCCCGCTGGTCTTCGCCGAGGAGTGCGACACCCTCCGTGACCAGCTGGCCGGGGCGTCCCGGGGGGAGAGCTTCGTCCTGCAGGCCGGCGAGTGCGCCGAGACCTTCGACCAGGTGACGGCCGCCAACATCCGGGACCGGGTGGGCGTGCTGCTCCAGATGGCCGCCGTGCTCACCTACGGGGCGGGCCTGCCGGTGGTGAAGGTCGGCCGCATCGCCGGCCAGTTCGGCAAGCCCCGGTCCCAGGACACCGAGACCCGCGACGGGGTCGAGCTGCCCACCTACCGCGGTGACATGGTCAACGGGTTCCCGTTCGACGAGGCCAGCCGCCTCCACGACCCCGATCGGATGCTGGAGGCCTACAACGCGAGCGCCTCGACGCTCAACCTCGTCCGAGCCTGGGTCAGCGGCGGTTACGCCGACCTAGAGAACATGGTCACCTGGGGTGCTGGGACTCCCCGGACCGAGGCCGTCCGGCAGTACGACGAGGTCACCGAGGGGGTCGCTCGTGCGCTGCGCTTCAACCGGGCCATCGGTGTGGACTCGCCGCTCTTCCACTCGACCACCGTGTTCGCCAGCCACGAGGCCCTGGTGCTCGACTACGAGCGGCCGCTCACGCGCATCGACAGCCGGACCGGGCTGCCCTACGCCACCTCCGGGCACTTCCTCTGGGCCGGGGAGCGGACCCGTCACCCCGACGAGGCCCACATCGACTTCCTGGCTCGGGTCATGAATCCCGTGGGGGTGAAGCTCGGACCGACCACCAGCGCCGACGACGTGCGCCGGCTGGTCGACCGGCTGGACCCGGACCGCACACCGGGCCGGCTCACCTTCATCACCCGGATGGGCGCAGGGGTGATCCGGGAGGCGCTGCCCCCGATCGTCGAGGCGGTGCAGGCCCTGGGGGCGGCCCCGCTCTGGCTCACGGACCCGATGCACGGCAACACCTTCACCTCCGCCAGCGGGCACAAGACGCGTCACTTCGACGACGTCGTCGACGAGGTGCGCGGCTTCTTCGAGGTCCACGGTGCCCTGGGCACGGTGCCCGGTGGCGTGCACGTGGAGCTCTCGGGGAACGACGTGACCGAGTGCATCGGTGGCGTGGTGCCCGTGCTGGAGGGGGATCTGGGGCAGCGCTACGAGTCGCCCTGCGACCCCCGTCTGAACCGTAACCAGTCCCTGGAGCTCGCGCTGCTCGTGGCGCAGATGCTCCGTGAGAGCGACCCCACCGGAGGCGTGTCATGACCGACCAGGACCTGTTCGACAGCATCGAGTGGACCACCGTGCCCGATCTCGCCGAGCGGTTCGACCTGCCGCTGACGACCGTGCGGCAGTGGATCAAGGACCGCGAGGTCGTGGCGCTGCGCCGCGGCGAGCGCGATGTCGTGCAGGTGCCGGCACGCTTCTTCGACGACCGGGGCGTGGTGAAGGCGCTGCCCGGGACCATCACCGTGCTGGCCGACGGCGGGATGTCCGACGAGGACGTCATCCGGTGGCTCTTCGCGCCGGACGAGACGCTGCGGGAGGGGTCGCCGATCGAAGACCTCCACGCCGGGCACAAGACCGAGATCCGTCGCCGGGCCGCCGAGACCGCCTGGTGAGACCGGGCGCGGCCGGCTGAGCGCGCCGTCCGCCCCCCCGGGGTCAGGCGGCGCGCTGCGTCGTGAGGTGGGCGAGGTCCACGAGGGCCCGGACAGCGGTCGGCTCCAGGGTCGGGCCGGCCTGCTCGAGGGCGCTCAGGGCGCGGGTGAGGTGGTGGTCGATCTGCCCCTCGACGCGGTCGACCGCCCCGGAGGACTGCAGCAGGCCGCGCATCCAGCCGATCTCCTCAGGGCTGAGCGCGGGGGATCCCAGGAGGGCGGAGAAGCGCTCGGCGTCGGCGGGGGCGGCGGCGTCCAGCGCGCCGACGACCAGGGCGGTCCGCTTACCCTCGCGCAGATCGTCCCCGGAGGGCTTGCCGGTGGCTTCCGGGTCGCCGAAGACACCGAGGACGTCGTCGCGCAGCTGGAAGGCCACGCCGAGGTGGAGCCCGTAGTCGCTGAGGAGCTCGCGGGTGGCGGGGTCGACACCGGCGGCGTCGGCGCCGATGAGCAGTGGGTGCTCGATGGAGTACTTGGCGCTCTTGTACTGCATGACGCGCAGGACGCGGGCGTCGCGCTCGGCGGTGGACTCGTGCTCCCAGGGGCGGGCGGCGTTGAGGATGTCGAGGAACTGGCCCCCCATGAGCTGGGTGCGCATGAGATCCCAGGTGGGGCGGGCGCGCTCGAGGGTTGCGGGGTCCCAGCCGCAGCCGGTGAAGGCGGTGTCGGCCCAGACGAGGCAGAGGTCGCCGGCGAGGATCGCCCCGGCACGTCCGTGCTCCTCGGGTGACCCCTCGAGGCCGGAGCTGCGGTGGCGGTCGGCCCAGGCGCGGTGGGCGGCGGGAGCGCCGCGGCGGGTGTCGCTGTCGTCCATGACGTCGTCATGGATGAGCGCGGCGGCCTGGAAGAACTCCATCGCGCTGGCGGCACGGGTGGTGGCCGGCCCGGCGCTGCCACCGGCGGCGAGGTGGCCCCAGTGGAGGAAGCCCGCGCGGAGGCGCTTGCCGCCACGCAGGAGGGAGGCGATGGCCTGGGCCAGCTCGTCGGCGTCGGGGTCGATCTCGGCGAGCTGGGCGCGGTGGGCCTCGATCTGCTCCGTGATGGTGCGGTGGAGGTCGTCGCGGAACGCCTGATCCAGGGGGTGGGGACTCACGCGGCACAGCCTAGTGCGGCCTGATTCTGCGGATCCCGGGAGGTTGTCGGTGCCCGGTGGATCAATGTCCCTTGACGGCGGTGTGGTACATATGTACTGTCCGCACGTACGGTAAGAAGTAGAACGAAAGTTCGACCGGAGGGTCGCCGGTCATGACTCTCCCGCCCGCTGCGGGCGGGAGGAAGGAGCGGTCATGAGGCGGTGTGCTGAGGCGGTGGAGGTCCGCACGGTGCAGGAGATCGGGGCGGAACGGCCGGATGCCTTCGTCTGGCGGGGGCGGTTGTACGTGGTCTGCGAGGTGGTCGACCGGTGGTTCCGGCGGCACCCGTGGTGGCGTCATGTCACCGAGGACGACGGGCTGGCCTGGGAGACCGGTGCCGACGAGACGGTCTGGCGGGTGGAGGCACGGGCGGGGAGGCACCAGCCGATGGGCGTCTTCGACCTCGTGGCGCCTCCGGCAGGGGTGGCGGCCGGGTGGCAGCTGGACCGGGTCCTGGACTGAGGGCCCGGTGGGCCGGGTCAGGGAATGCCGGAGGAACAGGGAAATCAGAGCAGGGAGGGAGACCATGACGACGATGACGATGCAGGGAGCGATTCCCGGAGGGTGTGCGGGGACGGTGCTGTCCCTCGTGGAGCGGGCCCGGGAGAGCCTGGCCGAGGCCTGTGCCACCCCGGAGCCCGAGCTGCGTTACGAGGCGGCGCACCTGGGGGCTTTGCGGGCGGCGGCCGCGGTGGTCGCGGCACGCAGCGTCCCGGGGGAGAGGGGTCGTCCACGCAGCGTCTGGGAGCTGTTGGTCGGGGTGGCCCCGGAGCTCCAGGAGTGGGCGGTCTTCTTCGCCGACTCGGCTCGGCGCCGGTCGGCGCTGGCGGGCGGGCAGCGGTGCTCCCAGCGGGAGGCCGACGACCTGGTGCGTCAGGTCGAGGAGTTCGAGGCCACGGTCCGTCGTGTGGTGGGGCTGCCCGTCCTGCCGCCGGCCACGGCGATGCTCGTGGGTGCTGGCGTGGTCGGGGGGCGTGGGTGAGCGCGGAGTTCGCCCACCTCCACGTGGCCTCGAGCTTCTCCTTGCAGTACGGCGTCTCCTCGCCGCAGGAGCTGGTGGACCGGGCCGCGGCCTGGGGGCAGTCGCATCTCGCGCTCACCGACCGGGACGGTCTCTACGGGGCGGTGCGCTTCGCGCAGGCGTGCTCCGGGGCAGGGCTCTCCCCGGTGATCGGCGTGGACCTCACCATGGCCCATGCCGCTCCGCGGCAGAGGCCGCGGAGCGCGGTGCGGGGTGGGCAGTGGGTCGACGAGAGCCATGACCGGATCCGAGTGCTGGCCGCCGGCCGGGAGGGCGGGGGAGGCGGCGGTGTGGGGTGGGCCGCCCTGTGTCGGCTGGTCTCCCGGGTGCATGCCGTCGGGGAGCGCGGGGCTCCGCGGGCCACGCCGGAGATGGTGGCCTGGGCTGGCCCGGCCGTGCGCGTGCTGCTGGGGCCGGACTCCGATGTGGGGCGGGCGGTACTGGCCCGGCACCGTGACCGAGCGCGATCGCTGCTGGCGGGTTGGTGCGAGCGGCTGGGTGTCGCACCCGGTGAGGGAGGACGGCTCGTGGTGGAGCTGGTGGCTGCTGGCACTCCGGCAGGAACCGAGGGGTGCACCGAGCAAGCGGTCGGGATGTGGCACCTGGCGGAGGAGCTCGGGCTCCCGGT
Source organism: Kytococcus aerolatus (assembly GCF_900187395.1). Classification (GTDB taxonomy): domain Bacteria; phylum Actinomycetota; class Actinomycetes; order Actinomycetales; family Dermatophilaceae; genus Kytococcus; species Kytococcus aerolatus. The sequence continues at coordinate 346,802 of NZ_FYEZ01000001.1, read as the reverse complement.
GGTGCTGACCGCCGCAGTGCGGCACACCGACCCGGAGGGCGTGGTGGTGGCCGACGTGCTGGACGCCGCCCGACGGCGCGTCCTGCTGCGCCCCGAGCAGCTCGGGCAGCGCACCACCCACGGCCACCTGGCCTCCTCGGTGGCGATGGCCCAGCAGGCCGCCTGGCTCGCCCAGCGGGCCGGGTTCCACTCCGCCTCGCGGGCTGCAGACCGGCTGCTGACCAGCACCCTGGAGGTGGCGGCGGAGTGTGCGCTCTCGGCGCGGGATGACCTGGGAATCGGGGCGGTGCACCTCCCGGAGCCCGCGGTGCTGGGTTTCCGGGACTCCGCGGACGCGATGGAGGGTCTGGTGCACCGGTGCCGGGGCGCGCTGGCCGACCGGAGGCCGGGAGGGAGCGCGGGGCGGGAGGCCGAGGACCGGCTGGAGGCTGAGCTCGCGACGATCCGGCAACTGGGTTACCCCACCTACTTCCTCACGGTGGCCCGCGTGTGCGAGCTCATCCGCTCGATGGGCGGCCGGGTGGCGGCCCGTGGCTCGGGGGCCGGGTCCCTGGTGAACCACCTGCTGGGGATCAGCCAGGTCGATCCGCTGCGGCACGGGCTGCTCATGGAGCGCTTCTGCTCGGTGCTGCGGGCCGAGCTGCCGGACATCGACATCGACGTGGAGTCGGCTCGGCGCACTGAGATCTACGAGCGGGTGCTGGAGGACTTCGGGGCCGACCGGGTGACCTGCGTGTCGATGATGGAGACCTATCGGGTGCGACACGCGGTCCGTGACGTCGGGTCGGTGCTCGGCATGCCACCGCAGGAGATCGACGCGCTCGCCAAGGCCTTCCCGCACATCCGCGCCCGGGACGCCCGCTCGGCGGTCCGTGAGCTGCCCGAGCTGCGGGCGGCGGGGCTGGACGCTCCCCGGCTCCAGCGGATGCTGGAGCTGGTGGAGCGACTGGACGGCCTGCCCCGGCACGTCGCCCTGCACCCCTGCGGGGTGGTCCTCTCCAACCTCGGTCTCCACGACCGGACGCCGGTGGAGCGCAGCTGGATGGGCTTCCCGATGAGTCAGTTCGACAAGGACGACGTCGAGGACATGGGGCTGCTCAAGCTCGACGTGCTGGGGATCCGGATGCAGTCGGCGATGGCCCACACGGTGGATCTCGTGGAGTCCACGACGGGAGTGCGGATCGACCTCGACGACGAGGAGATGATCCCGTGGGACGACGCGGAGACCTACGGGCTCATCGCCTCCACCCGGACCCTGGGGTGCTTCCAGATCGAGTCTCCCGGCCAGCGGGAGCTCATCGGGAAGTTCGGGCCCCGGAGCCTGGAGGATCTCATCATCGACATCTCGCTGTTCCGTCCCGGCCCCGTGAAGTCGGACATGGTGACTCCCTTCCTCGCGGCCCGGCTCGGGTGGAGCGAACCGCTGCACCTGCACCCCGCGCTCACCGGGTACCTGCGGAGCACCGAGGGGGTGGTGGTCTTCCACGAGCAGGTCCTCCAGATCATCGCTGCCACCACCGGGGTGGGTCTGGCCCACTCCGATGAGGCGCGGCGTGCGATGGGGACGCCCCAGGGGCAGGAGCAGGTCGAACGGTGGTGGCGTGCCGCTGCGGCTCTCCAAGGGTTCACCGGGGAGGTGGCCGACCGGATCTGGGAGGTGCTGGCGTCCTTCGCCTCCTTCGGTTTCTGCAAGGCGCACGCGGCGGCCTTCGCGGTGCCCACCTACCAGTCGGCCTGGTTGAAGACCCACTACCCGGCGCACTTCCTGGCCGGGGTGCTCACCCACGACCCGGGCATGTATCCCAAGCGACTCATCCTCGACGACGCCCGGGAGCTGGGCGTGACCGTGCTCGGGGTCGACGTGAACGCCTCCGGGGTGGGCTACGGCGTGGAACGGGTGGGAGAGCCTCCGCTGCTGGGGGAGCTGTCGGAGCGAGCACCCGGTGAGGTGGGCGCCGAGGAGGCCCTGGCCCGGGTGCGCCAGCGTGCCCGCCCCTGGGGGGTGAGGGTCGCCCTCACCGAGGTCAAGGGGCTGGGGGAGGACGACGCCCGGCGTGTCGTGGCTGGTCAGCCGTACACCTCGGTGGCGGACTTCTGGCACCGAGCGCGCGTGGAGCGCCCGGTCGTGGAGCGGATGATCCTGGCCGGGGCCTTCGACTCCTTCGCCGCCCCGGAACGCCGTCGGGACCTGCTCGTGGAGCTCCTGGAGCTCGAGCGGTGGAGGGATCCCCGGCAGCGTCGCCGCCGCGAGCGCAGCGTGAGTGGACGGGCCGCCCAGGACCGGGCAGCTGCCGAGCAGGGAGTGCAGTCGATGCTGGACCTGCCGGCTCCGGGGGCGTCCGCCGGCTCCGGGCTGCCGCCCATGACCGTCGAGGAGAGAGTGGCCCACGAGCTGGAGGTGCTGGGCCTGGACGTCAGTGCCCACGTGATGGACCCGCACCTGCCGACCCTGCGGGCGTTGGGGGTCACCCCTGCGCGGGATCTCCTCGCGCAGCGCTCCGGGGCGGAGGTCCTCGTGGCCGGGGTGCGCGTGGCCACGCAGACCCCGCCGGTCCGGTCCGGGCGGCGGGTGGTGTTCGTGACGCTCAACGACCCCACCGGGGCGAGTGACGCCACCTTCTTCGAGGACGTCCAGGGCAGCTGCGCCCCGGTGCTGTTCTCCTCGTGGTTCCTGCTCGTGCGCGGGACCGTGCGCAGGGCCGGGGCCCGCGGTGTCTCGCTGCGAGCCACCGGGGCCTGGGAGCTGACCGCCCTCACCGACGCCCTGCGAGTCGGTGGTGTGGAGGGGATGCATGCTGCCTGGGCGGCGGCCGACTCCCACTCGGCGGTGCGAGGACTCACCCAGCAGACCCATGACGCTCAGGTCGAGGGTGAGGAAGGTCGAGGGCTGCCCCTGCGTTCAGGGGTGCCGAGCCGGAAGCTCTGGCACAGCTCACCCGGGAGCTCGGGGTGGTGACCCCGGAGGCGGCCGTTCTGCACGTGGACATGGACGCCTTCTACGCCGCGGTCTCCCTGGTGGACCGTCCAGAGCTGCACGGACGACCGGTGATCATCGGAGGCGGCGGCCGGGCGGTGGTCCTCTCGGCCACCTACGAGGCGCGGGCGCTCGGGGTGCGCTCGGCCATGCCGATGGCCAGGGCCCGCCGCCTCTGCCCGCAGGCGGTGGTGGTCCACCCTGATCACGACCGCTACGCGGCGGTCTCCGGGGCCGTCATGGAGGTCTTTCGTCAGGTGACCCCGCTGGTGCAGCCCACCTCGGTGGACGAGGCCTTCCTCGACCTCACCGGGACGGCTCGCCGCTGGGGGACCCCGTGGGAGGTGGCCGAGTGGCTGCGGGGAACGGTGGCCGCCGAGCAGCAGATCACCTGCTCGGTCGGGATCGCGCCGAATCCCTTCGTGGCGAAGGTGGCCTCGGGGCAGGCCAAGCCTGACGGGATCCGGCAGGTGCGCCCCGAGGAGGTCGTCGGCTTCCTCCACCCGCTGCCGGTGGGTGTGCTCTGGGGCGTCGGGGAGCGGACGCAGGAGCAGCTGGCCCGGTTCGGGTTGACCACGGTGGGGCAGGTGGCTCACACGCCCCGGTCGACCTTGCAGCGCATCGTCGGCGAGGCGACCGGGGCCGCCCTGGCCGAGCGGGCCTGGGGGCGGGACCGGCAGCGGGTGCGGCCCCGGGTGCGGGAGCGGACGATCGGCAACGGGCAGACCTTCCGGCAGGACGTCGACTCCCCGGAGGTGGTGCTCCGGCGCCTCCTGCTGCTCTCCGAGCGGGTGGCCGCCCGGGCGCGTGCTGCCGGCGAGATGGGGCGAACCGTCCAGCTGACGGTGAGGTTCGCGGACTTCACGACGCTCAGCCGGTCACGGACCATGGCCCGCCCCAGCGACGTGAGCCGGGAGATCTTCGCGGCGGCCCGGCAGGCCTTCGAGTCCCTGGGGCTGCAGCGGGCCCGGGTGCGGATGGTCCGGGTCACCCTCTCGGGGCTCACCCCGGCGGGTGACACCCCGGTGCAGGGCTTGCTCGACGAGCCGGAGGTGGGGTGGCGGGAGGCCGACCGGGCGGTCGACCGGGCGAGTGCGCGCTTCGGCGCCGGGGTCATCCGGCCGGCCAGCCTGCTGCCTGCCGCGCAGGAGGTGGCCCCCGCGTAGACTGCCGCAGCACCGGCCCCGTGCGTGCCTGACGCGTGGGTCCGAGAGTCCACCGGGTGGGGAGTGCCCCCGGGCCCGGGCCCCACGGAGGTGAACATGTCACTGTCGGACGACGAGCGTCGCAGGCTGGCCGAGCTCGAGCGATCCCTGCTCTCCCCGGAGGCGGCCGACGCCCCGGGGATGCCGGAGTCCGAGCGCGCGGTCGGCCCCGAGCACGACCCTTTCGCCGAGCTCTTCGGTTCCCGGGCCGGGGCCACGCCCGCCGGTCCGCCCCGGCGCCGGAGCACCCTGACCGCCGGGCGCATGACAGCCGTCGCCGGGCTCATGGTGCTGGGGCTGGCCCTGTACGCCGTCGCGCTCACCACCCGGGTCCCGTGGTGGGGTGCCGGCGGTTTCGTGGCGATGGTGCTCGGAGTGGCACTGTGGCTGAACGCCTCCCAGGGGCCTGGGGCACGAGGCGGTGACTCCCTCCCCGCAGGAGGTCCCGGCCGCCGGGGCCGTGACGCGGAGGGTCGGCCGACCGTCGGGCGGCAGGGGCAGACCGGCCGTTTCCGTTCCGGTGGTGCCCGCCCCTCCGGTCACTCGGGCGCGTCCGGGGGGCTCATGCGTCGCCTGGAGGAGCGCTGGGACACCCGGCGCGACCAGCAGGGCGCCTGATCCGGACCGATTGCGCCCACGGCGAAACCGGGAAGCGACAGCGCCCGGGGCCGGTTGGCCGGGGTGAAGGAACAACCGGCCGAATCGTCTCCCCAGGAGGAACCGTGGACACCGCCACCGCCCCCACCCCGACGCTGACCCCCGCCGACCGCTGCGACCGCTGCGGCGCCCGCGCCTACCTGCGCGCCACCGTGTCCGGCACCCACCTGCTCTTCTGCGCCCACCACGGCCAGGCCCACCTGCCGGCCCTGCGCGAGCGCTCCGACGTCGAGATCCTCGACGAGACCCACCAGCTTCAGGGCTGACCACCGTGGAGCACGAGGTCCTCTGGGCCGTCCTGGTCGGCCTCGTGATGCTGGCCGGCCTGGTCGGCAGCGCCTTCCTGGTGCTGCCGGGGCTGGCCCTGGTCTGGGCCGCCGCCCTCTGCTGGGCCCTGGTCGTGCAGAGCACCGCCGGCTGGGTGGTCCTCGCGGTCGCCACCGTGGTCGCCGCCGGCGCCAGTGCGCTCATGATCCTCGTCCCGGGCCGGGGGATGAAGCGCGCCGGGATCGACAACCTCACCCTGCTGGCCGGGGTCGTCGGAGCCATCGTGGGCGCCTTCGTCATCCCCGTGGTCGGCCTGTTCGTGGGCTTCGTGGCCGGCATCTTCCTCATGCAGCTGACCCGCCCCCGCAGCTCGGGTCTCACCCCCTGGCAGGCCACCGTGCACGCCCTGCGTGCGGTGGGCACGAACATCCTCATCGAGCTGGCCGCCGACCTGCTGATCATCGGGGCCTGGCTCACGAGCCTGTGGTGGGTGCTGCGCTGAACCGGTGGACGCCCACCGGCCCGCCCCTCCGGGCCCGCGCCCGATGTCGTCGGTGCCACCACGTAGGTTGACGCCCGTGACTCCCCGCAAGACCGCCGCCCCGACCGCCTCCGACTACGACGCCCGGCACCTCCAGGTGCTCGAGGGGCTCGAGGCGGTCCGCAAGCGCCCCGGCATGTACATCGGCTCGACCGACTCCCGGGGTCTCATGCACTGCCTGTGGGAGATCATCGACAACTCGGTCGACGAGGCCCTCGGCGGCCACGCCACGGGCGTCGACATCACCCTCCACGCCGACGGGTCGGTCGAGGTGGGGGACGACGGGCGCGGTGTCCCGGTGGACGTCGAGCCCCGCTCCGGCCTGACCGGCGTGGAGCTCGTCTACACGAAGCTCCACGCGGGCGGGAAGTTCGGCGGGGGCTCCTACACGGCCTCGGGTGGTCTGCACGGTGTGGGCGCCAGCGTCGTCAACGCCCTCTCGGAGCGCCTCGACGTCGAGGTGGACCGGGCGGGGACCACCTGGGCCATGAGCTTCCGTCGCGGCGAGCCCGGTGTCTTCGACGACGGGTCCGGCGAGCCCTCGCCGAGCAACGCCTTCAGCCCCGTCACCAGCGGCAGCGCGCTGCAGAAGGCCGGCCGGGCGAAGAAGGGGGTCACCGGGACGCGGGTGCGCTACTGGGCCGACTCGCAGATCTTCCTGGCCGACGCCGAGTTCTCCTACCAGCAGCTGGTGGACCGTGCCCGCCAGACCTCCTTCCTCGTGCCCGGGCTGCGCCTGTCGGTCACCGACAAGCGCCGCCTGCCGGGCACGCCGGGGGAGCACGCCACCCACACCGAGACCTTCCACCACGACGGCGGCATCGCGGAGTTCGCCGAGTACCTCGCGCCGGACGAGGCGGTGACCGACACCTGGCGGCTGCAGGGCAGCGGCAGCTTCACCGAGACGGTCCCGGTCCTGGGGGAGGACGGGCAGATGGTGCCCACCGAGGTCGACCGCGAGTGCGAGGTGGACGTCGCGCTGCGCTGGGGCACCGGCTACGACACCACGACGCGCTCCTTCGTGAACATCATCGCCACACCCAAGGGCGGTACCCATCTGACGGGTTTCGAGCAGGCCCTGCTCAAGGTGGTCCGCAAGCAGGTGGAGGCGAACTCGCGGAAGCTCAAGCCGGGCAAGGACCGCATCGAGAAGGACGACGCCCTGGCCGGGATGACCGCCGTGGTGACGGTGCGGCTGGCCGAGCCGCAGTTCGAGGGGCAGACCAAGGAGATCCTCGGCACCAACGCCGTGCGGTCGATCGTGGCCCGGGTGGTGGAGCGGGAGCTCACGGAGGTCCTCACCTCCACCGCCCGTGCCCGCAAGCAGCAGTCGGCGCTGCTGCTGGAGAAGATCGTCGCGGAGATGAAGTCCCGGGTCTCGGCGCGCATGCACAAGGAGACGCAGCGCCGGAAGAACGCGCTGGAGACCTCCTCGCTGCCGACCAAGCTGGTGGACTGCCGCTCGACGGACACCGAGGCCTCGGAGCTGTTCATCGTCGAGGGGGACTCGGCGCTGGGCACCGCGAAGCTGGCCCGGCAGAGCGACTTCCAGGCCCTCCTGCCGATCCGCGGCAAGATCCTCAACACGCAGAAGGCCTCCGTGGCCGACATGCTGGCCAACGAGGAGTGCGCCGCGATCATCCAGAGCATCGGGGCCGGCTCGGGGCGCAGCTTCGACCTGTCGGCGGCCCGCTACGGCAAGGTCATCATCATGACCGACGCCGACGTGGACGGCGCCCACATCCGCACCCTGCTGCTCACCCTGTTCTTCCGCTACATGCGGCCGCTGGTGGAGGCCGGTCGGGTGTACGCCGCGGTGCCGCCGCTGCACCGCATCGAGGTGGTGAACCGGGGCAGGGCCAACGACTACGTCTACACCTACTCCGAGACCGAGCTGCACCAGCAGCTGGCGCGGCTGCGGAAGAACGGGCGCACCCTCAAGGACCCGCTGCAGCGCTACAAGGGTCTGGGTGAGATGGACGCCGACCAGCTGGCCGAGACGACGATGGACCCGGCGCACCGGACGCTGCGCCGGGTGACCATGGCCGACGCCCAGGTGGGGGAGCAGATGTTCACCCTGCTCATGGGCTCCGAGGTGGCGCCCCGCAAGGAGTTCATCATCAGCAACGCCGCCGCCCTGGACACCGAGCGCATCGACGCCTGACCGTTCGCGGGAGCCGGGCCCGCTCCGTCGCAGGGGCCCGGTCAAGATCTCAAGCACACAACGATGTGCGTGTCGTGGTGGCCGATCTGCTGTGCTGTGCCTCACGCTAGCCCCCATGAGTACTGTCTCGCGCGACGCCGCCCCCGCTGAGGCGCGGTCGTCCACCGGAGAGGTGGACACCGAGCTCAAGCGTGTCATGACGCCCAAGCTCCTCCTGCTCTTCATCATCGGTGACATCCTGGGCACTGGCATCTACGCCATCACCGGCAAGGTCGCCGGGGAGGTCGGCGGTGCCGTGTGGGTTCCCTTCCTCATCGCCTTCGCGATCGCCATCGTCACGGCCTTCGCCTATCTCGAGCTCATCACCAAGTACCCGCACGCCGGTGGTGCCGCCAACTTCATCCACCAGGCCTTCGGGATCAACTTCCTGACCTTCATGGTCACCTTCACGGTGATGGCCTCGGGCATCACCTCCGCCTCCACGGCGGCCAAGGCCTTCGCGGCCAACCTGGCCGCCGGCATCGGGGCGGACTGGGCGCCGGAGGGCACCGCGGTGCTGCTGCTGGCGGTCGCCTTCATGCTCGTGGTCGGCCTGGTGAACTTCCGGGGTGTGGCCGAGTCGATCTGGCTCAACGTGGTCCTCACCATCATCGAGCTCACCGGTCTGCTCCTGGTGATCTTCGTCGGCCTGTGGGCCGTCACCGGCATGAGCGGTGCGGAGGTCGACTTCTCCCGGGCGATGATGTTCGAGACCGAGGGCGACAAGAACGCCTTCCTGGCCGCCACCGCGGGCACCTCGCTGGCCTTCTTCGCGATGGTCGGCTTCGAGGACTCCGTGAACATGGCCGAGGAGACCAAGGACCCGGTCAAGACCTTCCCGAAGATCATGCTCACGGGTCTGCTCATCACGGCCGTGATCTACGTGCTCGTCTCGGTGACCGCCGTGGCGCTGGTGCCGGTCGGTGAGCTGAAGGAGGGGGACACCCCGTTGCTGCAGGTCGTCCAGGCCGGCGCCCCGAACCTGCCGATCGACACGATCTACCCCTTCATCGCCATGTTCGCCGTGGCCAACACCGCCGTGATCAACATGCTCATGGCCTCGCGCCTGCTGTACGGCATGGCCAACCAGGAGGTGCTGCCGCGTCAGCTGGCGCTGGTGCACAAGGGCCGTCAGTCGCCCTGGGTGGCCATCATCGTCACCACCCTGCTGGCGGTGGGTCTCATCACCTTCGTCGGCAAGGTCTCGGCGCTGGGCGGCACCACCGCGCTGCTGCTGCTGGCCGTGTTCGCCCTGGTGAACATCGCCTGCATCGTCCTGCGCAAGCGCGACCACGAGATCGGGCACGAGTTCTTCCGGGCCCCGTCCTGGCTGCCCTGGGTGGGTGCCGCCGCCTGCCTGTACATGCTGGGCCCGTGGACCGGTCGCGACCCCGAGCAGTACGTGGTCGCCGGGTGGTTGATGCTCATCGCCCTGGTGCTCTTCGCGATCACCTGGTTCCTCAACCGGGCGCTCTACGCGCACCCGACGAAGCTGCGCCACCCGGAGCAGCTTCCGACGCAGCGCGAGTTCAACCACCACAACGACCCGCGCTGATCCGGTGGGTGGGGTGCACCTGCCCACCCCGCCAGAGCGTGGCAGCGGGCCGCACCCCACCGGGTGCGGCCCGCTGCGTGGTGTGTCACGATGCGCCGTCGTCCGCTGATCCCGCGCCAGGAGGCCCTCCCGTGTCACCGACCTCACCGTCCTCCGGGGAGGACACCACCGCCGGCTGCCTGGGGTGTGGGTGCCTGCTGATCCTCCTCGCCGCCCTGGGTGCCGCCGTCGTCTTCGTGTTCGGGCTGGTGTCCGGCGGCGGGGGCGATGCGGGCGAGTCCGGCGCCGGGGCCCCGCCCTCGGTCGCGGCGACGGCCAGCCCGACCTCGGAGCAGCACCCCTCGGCGAGCACGACCTCCCGGGACGCGCAGAGCCTCGCGTCCTCGCCCACCTCCACCACCCGGGGCAGCGCTCCCGCCTCGCCCACCTCCACCACCCGGGGCAGCGCTCCCGCCTCGCCCACCTCCACCACCCGGGGCAGCGCTCCCGCCTCGCCCACCGGCTCGGCCACTGCGGGCGCGTCGTCGGAGCCGGTGTCGGAGCCTTCCGCCTCCGTGAAGCCGACCGTGGGGGTCGCGGCCCGACCGACCGCCCAGGGGCCCTCCGCGGACCGGCCGAGCGCGTCCCGGCCTGCCGCAGACCGTCCGCATCGTCGGGAGCCGGCCGATCCGAGTGCGTCGAGGTCGCCCGGTCCCGCCCAGTCGGAGCGCCCGGTGAGCAGCTCCCGCCGGGGGCCGGTCACGCACGTCGTCGACGGCGACACCCTCGACGTGCGCCTGTCCACCGGCGTGGAGCGGGTGCGGATCATCGGCCTCGACACCCCGGAGGTCGGGGAGTGTGGCTTCCAGGAGGCGACCGCAGGGATGCGTGACCTGGTGGGTGGCACGACCGTGGCCCTGGAGCGTGACCCCACGCAGGACGACCGGGACCGGTACGGGCGGCTGGTGCGTCACGTGCGGATGGGCAGCGGGGAGTCGGCGGCGGTGGAGATGATCCGGCAGGGTCTCTCCACGGAGTACCTCTACGGCGCGGTCTACCAGCATCGGGGAGAGCACCTGGCGGCGGAGCAGCAGGCCCGGGCCGCGGGCCGGGGACTGTGGTCGGGCAGGTGCCCGGCCTCGCCGACCCCGGTGCCGACGCCCACGCCCAGCGCGGAGCCGGCCCCTGCCCCGGCGCCCGCCGCGCCGACGACCGCACCGGGTCGGGGTCCGGCCGCCCCCGACCCGGGAGCCTGCCGCATCAAGGGGAACATCGCCAGCGACGGCGAGAAGATCTTCCACTCGCCGGGCCAGCAGCACTACGAGAAGACCAAGATCTCACCGGCCAAGGGGGAGCGCTGGTTCTGCTCGGCGGCCGAGGCGATCGAGGCGGGGTGGCGCGCGGCCAAGCAGTAGGAAGCCGGCAGCAGGAGGCACCCAGCAGGGCACCGGTGCGCATTTCGACCGTCGAGATGCGCACCGGTGCGGTTCTGGCGAGGGCCTCAGACGCCGGGGCCGACCAGCAGCATCGTGGCGGCCAGCACCACGCCCACGGAGAGCAGGATCATCGTGGTGTAGCCGAGGATGTCGCGGATCCGCAGCCCGGCGATGGCCAGCAGCGGCAGGGCCCAGAAGGGCTGGATCATGTTCGTCCACTGGTCACCGTAGGAGATGGCCATGACGGCCACGGCCGGGTCCACGCCCAGGCGCTCGGCGGCGTCGAGCAGGATCGGCCCCTGGACGGCGATCTGCCCGCCACCGGAGGGCACGAAGAAGTTCACCAGCCCGGCCGAGAGGAAGGCCAGCAGGCCGAAGGTCTGCGGGGTGGAGGTGCTGACCACCAGGTCGGAGAGCTTCTCGATGAGCCCGGTGCCGGTCATGATCCCCATCACGCCCGCGTACAGCGGGAACTGCACGAGGATCTCCCCGACGTTCGAGGCGGCGTCCTTGACCAGCTCCACGAGCTCGGCCGGGGAGGCCACCACGAGCAGGATGGCCGCCAGGAAGGTCCAGTTCACGATGTCCAGGGTCAGCGTCCCCCCGTTGCTGAAGTGCAGCACCAGGTAGGCCGTCAGCATCAGGCCGAGCAGCAGGGTGACCACTCGGGAGGCGTCCAGGGCGTCGGCCGGGGTCTCCCGCGGCGGGGTGAAGCGGGTGGGCTCGGCGTGGCCGTCGGCGGGCATGTCGACGACCTCGGCGCCGGCCTTCGGGGCCATGAGTGCCACGGTGCCGAGGATCGCCAGCAGCGCCACGGCGATGGCGGTGAGATTCCACCAGGAGAAGGTCGTCTCGGTGATGCCGATGGTGTGCCCGAGCTGCTTCGCGACGAAGGAGTCCGGCGTGGCGGCGGTCAGCGGGGCGGAGCCCGAGTAGCCCATGTGCCAGATGCTCATGCCGGTGTACCCGGTGGCCACGAGCAGCGGGAAGTGCAGGGGCTCGCCGCGGCGGGTGGCTTGGGCGGCCACCTCCTTGGCCAGCAGCGCACCCACCACCAGGCCCAGGCCCCAGGTGATGAGCGTGGCCAGACAGGTGACCAGGGCGACGAAGACGTAGGGCAGGACCCGGCCGCGCGGGATCGACGCCAGGGCGGAGAGACCAGCGCGGACCGGGCCGGTGTTCGCCAGCACGTGCCCCAGCAGGAGCACCAGGCACATCTGGGTCATGAAGTCGAGCAGGCCGGAGAGCCCGTCACCCCAGGAGGTGACGACCGTCGTGGGGCCGGCGTCGGTGAAGAGCACCGCCCCGAGGGCCACCACCAGGGTGAGGACGATGGCGAAGACGAGGGCCGAGGGGATGAACCGCTCGACGAGGGCGTTGATCGGTCCCATGAGCCCCTGGCCCCGGCGGGGCGGGGTCGGTGCGGGAGCAGCGGTGGTGGACACGGCGGACCTCCTGGGGGGTGAGGGGACGGAGCGCCGCACAGTCTCCTGCACCTGTGGTGCAGGTCACGTCAGGACTCGCCGCCTCCGCTTCCTTCAGCCGATCCCCACCGGTGCCGTCACCTCAGTCCTCGAGCAGCCGGGTGTCATCGATCCGCAGGCGCCGAGTGGTCAGGGCATCGAGGTCCTCGCTCCGATGGCTGGTCATGAGCAGGGTGCCCCCATCGCGGTGGAAGTCCTGCAGCATCGTGGTCACCCGCTCTGAGCTCGAGCTGTCCAGTGCGTTGAAGGGCTCGTCGAGCACCAGCACCCGGGGCCGCTCGAGGATGGCCTGCGCGATCCCGAGCTTCTGCTTCATGCCCAACGAGAAGTTCTTGGCCTTGGTCTGTGAGGTCGGGTCCAGCCCCACCGTCTCCAGAACCTCCACGACGCGCGCTTCGTCGGCCACCCGGCGAATGCTGGCGAGTTCCCGCAGGTTGTCGCTGGCAGACAGGTGCCCCAGGTAGCCCGGCCGGTTGATCATGACACCGAAGGCCTCTGGATACCTCCTCCCCGGACCCATCAGGGAGGGATCGATCGTCACGGTGCCGTGGTCCGGCCGAGTGAAGCCGACCAGCAGCTTGAAGAGGACGGACTTTCCGGACCCGTTGGGCCCGGCCACGCCGATGGAGTCGCCCTCCTCGACGACCAGATCGACGTCGCGCAGGATGTCGCGGCCGCGAAAGGCCTTGGACACGCTGTCACAGGTGATGTGGGGCATCTCAGAGATCACGTCCTTGTCCGGGAACGGGGGAGCGGTGCAGCACGAGGATCAGGCCGAGTGCTGCGGGTACGGGCCAGAGCAGGGCGGGGGAGAATGCGGCCTGTTGGCCCAGTGCGGCAAGGCCGAGGGGCAGGCCTGTCCTGCTCCAGGGGGCGAGGGGAGCCAGCAGAAGGGTTGCCAAGACGGACAGCTGACCGGCCAGGGGGTTGCCCGACCACCAGGTCGCGGTGAGGCCGACTGCGCACCAGAAGACGGTGTGGGTGAACCAGCCGAGTGCGAACTCGACGGTGGTGACGGCACCGGACGGGGTGAGGGACCCGTGCAGGGCGAGCGCGGTCACGGTCGAGGCGAACGCGCCAGCGAGACTGAGATGGGCTGCGTCCTCCAGTGCCCTGCAGGCGAGTGGCCCCGGTGAGCCGTGCCTCAGGACCCGTGACGGTGCCTGCTGCAGCCAAGGCCGGTCCCAGGTGTTGAGCACGAGGAGAACCGGCAGGGAGGTCACGAGCCAGTGCGCGGTGTAGACGAGGGGGTCGAACAAGCCTCCGCCGTGTCCCCACCAGGTGAGTACCAGCTGGTCCTGAGCATCTGGAGCGGGGCTGGCGATCAGTCGAGGGGCGGCCAGGGTCCACAGGGTAGAGGTGAGCAGGACGAGCAGCAGGTCGCCACGGTGTCGCCACCAGTGGAGCCCTTGGAGCGCGCTCCAGAGCACTGCCAACGTCATGAGAGGCGCAGCATGCCGGAGGGACAGCCCCTGGCTGGTGTCCGGCAGGCCCCACGAGACCGGACCCCCGGAGGGAATCAGGCTGGGCAGTCCGATCTCACAGATTCCCCAGAGGAGCAGGACGCCGGCGACCGCCAAGCCCAGTCCGGTGTGACGGTGGGTCACCCACGCCACGAGGGCGGCGACCACGATCGTGGTGGGGCCCAGGGCCAGCAGGAGGGAGGCGATCTCTGCCGCGGGCTGGGTGCTCAGCGTCGCGGGAAGGCCAGTTCCGCTCGCGGCAAGACCAGCGAGGAGACCCATGAGGGAGACCAGCGTGCTCCTGGCGCTCTCCGCGAGACCTGTCAGCGCCTGCTGGCGGCGGCTCCCGTGCCTGCCCAACACCTCGGGGCTGCCATGCCAACGAGCTCGCCAGGCGATCACGAGCACGATGGTGGGCAGGAGGACGTAGGCCCAGGGGCGGGGGTCCGAGAGAGCCGTGCTCACGTGGGTGCCCAGATCCACCGGGTGCCGTGAGCGGGCTCGAAGGCCGTAGAGGCAGCCCGTCACGACGCCGACAAGGCATGTCGCCCACATCGTCGTGAACGTGCGCATCAGACCTCAGGAAGATCTGGGAGACGTCGGGCGACCCACCACCAGGCGGCGCCGGTCGCCAGAATCATGCCGAGCGCTGCGGGCAGTACGTGCCACCACGGGAACCTGGAGAGGAAGGTCGGAAACTGTGAAGCCGTGGGGGTGAACGTCTCGAGTCGTGCCAGTGCGAGCGCCACGGAGGTGACGGTCACGCAGGCCATCGGCACCAGGAATGCCGTGAACGGCCGGCGGACGATCAGGAGGAGAGCCTGGGTAAAGGTGGCGAGAAGGGCGCACCACAGGCCGACCCAGAGCGAATGGACGACGACGAAGAGCCACGGGTGGGCGGCGGCCAGTTCTCCTGCAGCCACTGCCTGCTGGTTCCAGGTTCCGATCTCGTGGGCCTGCACGTAGTAGCTGTCGGGATGGAAGGTGTATCCGCGGGCGGGCAGCAGGGTGAGGGTGAGCAGCCCGGTGGTCAGGGGGACGCTGGCACCGAGCAGACCTCCCGCCAGCGCGGTCGGCCAGCAAGCGCGCCGCAGAGTCCTGGCGAGGGGAGCGCGGGTCCGTGTGTTGTCCAGGTGTCTGTCGGCCAGCAGCTGACGCAGTTGCCACCCCCCGATCAGCGAAGCGGCCACGGGCAGGGCAAAGCTTGCTGGGCCACTCACGGCACTGAGGTAGGCATGGAATGGCCCGACGAAGGCCATGCCCTCGACCGTGGTGAGGGTGAGCACTGTCAGGACTCCGAGGACACCGAGGGCGACGATGCCGGGGACGAGCCACGGGTGGCTCGTCCCCGGCGCCGTCCGGCTCAGTTGCTTCGCCACGTACCGGTCACCTGGACGTCCACGGGCGTGAAGATGCCGTTGTTGAACTCCACCCGGGTGCTGTCACCACGGGAGATGGTGTTGTTCAACTTGTACGAACTGCTGTCGGTGACGCCGGAGATTCCCGTTCCACCGGGCAGCATGCGGGCGTCCACCTTGTAGCTGCCGCCGACAGTCCGGGAGTGCAGGTCACCCGCACGGTTGGACGCGTACTTCTTCTGGTAGCCCGTGTAACCCTTCCCGTTGTTGTTTCCCACCGTGGTGTTGTAGGTCGAGAAAACGGTGCCGGCGAAGGCTGAGGTGCTGCCGAGGGCCGTGATGAGGGCAAGGCCGATGGCGGCTGCAGCGCGACGGTTCTTCTGCATGGTTCCCCTTTCGTGGTCACCCCCTGTGACCGGGATCATGGAAGCATCGGGGGGGGGACGCGCAAGACGACCCCTGTCGAATGGCTGTCGTGGATCAGCCGATCCCCACCGGCGCCGCGGCCACCGGGCTGCCCGAACCGTCCCGGCGGTCGGTGACCTCCGGCAGCTCCACCGGCACGCCCCCGGCGGCCACGGCGTGCGGGTCGGCGCCGACCCAGGCCATCACCAGCCCGTCCTCACCGCGCAGCAGCCGGTGGCAGCGCACACCACCGGTGGCGCGTCCCTTGGCCGGGTAGGCAGCCAACGGCGTCACCTTCACCGAGACGTCACCGGCCCCCGGAAGGGCGCCCGCGGCTCCGGCGACCGTCACCACCATCGGCACGGCGGCCGAGGCGCTCCCGCCCTCGACCTCCTCGCCGCCGGCGTCCACCGCGGCGAAGACCAGCACGCGCGCGTCCGCGGGCACCTTGATCCCCGCGACCCCGCCACCGGTCCGGCCCTGCGGGCGCACCAGCTCGGCGGAGTAGCGAAGCAGGTTGCCGGCGTCGGTCACGAAGACGAGCTCCTCGGTGCCGGTGGCGAGCTCGGCGGCGCCGACCACCTCGTCCCCGTCGGCGAGCGTGATGACCTCGAACTCGTCCTTGCCGCCGGGGTAGTCCGGGCGCACCCGCTTCACGACGCCCCGCGCGGTGCCCAGCGCCAGCCCGGGGGAGTCCTCCACCCCGTCGACCCGGACGAGGGCCAGCGGGCGTTCCCCGGTGGCCAGGTCCACGAAGGCTGCCAGCGGCGCACCCCCGGAGAGGCCGAGGCTGCCGGTGGCCGGGAGGCCCGGGAGGTCCACCACGGAGAGCCGCACCAGCCGTCCGGCGGAGGTCACCAGGCCCACCTGCCCGCGGGCGGTGGCGGCCACCACGGAGGTGATCGCGTCGTGGTCCACCCGGCCCGCGGACGCCCCCCGCGCCTCCGGCACACTCAGCACCGGCGCCGCGTCGGCCGGCACCCCCTCGGCCACGGTCCGCGGCACGCGCGCGATGAGACCCGTCGCCGAGAGCACCACCGTCACCGGGTCGTCCGGCACCTCCAGCGGCGCCGCAGCGGAGGTGGGCTCGGCGGCCTCGGACTCCAGCAGCACGGTGCGGCGCGGGGTGCCGTGCTCGGCGGCCACGGCGGCCAGCTCGTCGCCGACCACCCGGCGCAGCAGCGCCTCGTCGGCCAGGATCGCCTCGAGCTCCTCGATGGCGGCGTTCAGCTCGTCGCGCTCGGTCTCCAGCTCGATCCGGGAGAATTTCGTGAGCCGCCGCAGCTGCAGCTCCAGGATGTAGCCGGCCTGGGCGTCGGAGAGGTCGAAGACGGTCATGAGCCTCCCGCGGGCCTCGGCGGCGTCGTCCGAGGCGCGGATGAGCTGGATGACCTCGTCGATGTCGAGGATCGCGACGAGCAGGCCCTCCACCAGGTGCAGGCGGTCGCGGCGCTTGGCCAGGCGGTGCGCGGTGCGGCGGCGCACCACCTCGCACCGGAAGTCCACGTAGACGCTCAGCGCGTCCTTGAGCCCGAGCGTGCGGGGCTGGCCGTCCACCAGGGCCACGGTGTTGATGCCGAAGGACTCCTCCATCGGCGTCTGCTTGTACAGCTGGGCCAGCACGGCCTCGGGGTTGAAGCCGTTCTTGATCTCGATGACCAGGCGCAGCCCGTTGTGGCGGTCGGTGAGGTCCTTGACGTCGCTGATGCCCTGCAGCTTCTTGGCCTGCACCTGGGTCTTGAGCTTGGCGATGACCTTCTCCGGGCCGACCAGGTAGGGCAGCTCGGTGACGACGATGCCCTTGCGGCGCGGGGTGACGTTCTCGATGGAGACCTTCGCCCGGGTGCGGAAGGAGCCGCGCCCGGTGCGGTAGGCGTCCCGGATGCCGTCCAGGCCGACGATCCGGCCGCCGTTGGGCAGGTCGGGCCCGGGGACGAAGCGCATGAGGTCCTCGGTGGTGGCCTCCGGGTGCTCCAACAGGTGCCGGGCAGCGGCGACGACCTCGCCGAGGTTGTGCGGCGGGATGTTCGTGGCCATGCCCACCGCGATGCCCGAGGCGCCGTTGACCAGGAGGTTCGGGTAGGCGGCCGGGAGCACCTCGGGCTGCAGGAGCTGGTCGTCGTAGTTGGGCACCATGTCCACGGTGTCCTCGTCCAGCGAGCGCGTCATGAGCAGCGCCGCGGGGTCCATCCGGGCCTCGGTGTAGCGGCTGGCGGCCGGGCCGTCGTCCAGCGAGCCGAAGTTGCCGTGGCCGTCCACCAGTGGCACGCGCATCGTGAAGGGCTGGGCCAGGCGCACCAGGGCGTCGTAGATGGCGGTGTCACCGTGCGGGTGGTACTTGCCCATCACCTCGCCGACGACGCGGGAGGACTTCACGTAGCCCTTGTCCGGGCGCAGGCCCAGCTCGTCCATCCCGAAGAGGATGCGGCGCTGCACGGGTTTCAGGCCGTCGCGCGCGTCGGGCAGGGCGCGGGAGTAGATCACCGAGTAGGCGTACTCGAGGAAGGCCGAGCTCATCTCCTCGGCGACGTCGATGTCGATGACCGTGTCGGCCACCTGCGACGGCTCGGCGGGCTGCTGGGACTTCTCGGACTTCTTCGGCACGGGCGACATCATCGCAAGCGCCGTCCCGCCCCCTGACGCAAGGTGCCGGGCGGGTCGGGGAGACGCCCCGACCCGCCCGGCACCCCGGGCGGCTCAGCCCTTGAGGTTCGGGAAGTCGCTCTCCCAGAACTCCCACTCGCTGGCGCGCTCGGTCGGGTCGTCGCCGACCGGGTGGAACTCCACCTCGCGGGCCTTGAGCTCCACGCGGCGGATCTTGCCCGAGACGGTCTTCGGCAGCTCGCCGAACTCCAGGCGGCGCACGCGCTTGTAGGGGGCCAGGTTGACGCGGCAGTAGGAGAGGATCGACTCGGCGATCTCCTTGCTCGGCTCCACACCCTCGCGCAGCACCACGTAGGCCTTCGGCACGGAGAGGCGGGTCGGGTCCGGCGAGGGCACGACCGCGGCCTCGGCCACCAGCTCGTGCTCGATGAGCACCGACTCCACCTCGAAGGGGCTGATGCGGTAGTCGCTGGCCTTGAAGACGTCGTCGGCACGCCCGACGTAGGTGATGTAGCCCTCGTCGTCCTTCATGGCCATGTCACCGGTGCGGTAGGCGCCGTCGCGCATCACGGTGGCGGTCTTCTCCTCGTCGCCGTGGTAGCCGACCATGAGGCCCACCGGGCGGCCCTTCGGCCCGTCGAGGCGCAGCGAGAGCTCGCCCTCCTCGCCGGGGGTGGTGACCTCCTCGCCGGTGGCCGGGTCGAGCAGGATCACGTCGTAGCCGGGCAGCGGGCGGCCCATCGAGCCGGGCTTCAGCGGGCGCCCGGGGGTGTTGCCGATCTGCGCGGTGGTCTCGGTCTGGCCGAAGCCGTCGCGGATGGTGATGCCCAGACCGGACTCGACGCGGGCGATCACCTCGGGGTTCAGCGGCTCGCCGGCGCCGACCATCTCGCGCAGCGAGAGCTTCTCGCGCCAGGTGGGCAGGTCCTGCTGCATGACCATGCGGTACACGGTGGGCGGGGCGCAGAAGGTGGTGGCCTCCTCCTCGGCCAGCACCTTGAGCAGGTTCCCGGCGTCGAAGCGCGGCTGGTTGATCATGAGGATGGTGGCCTCGGCGCTCCACGGGGCGAAGAGGGAGCTCCAAGCGTGCTTGGCCCAGCCGGGGGAGGAGACGTTCACGTGGACGTCACCGGGGCGGAGGCCGATCCAGAACATGGTCGACAGCGAGCCCACGGTGTAGCTGTAGTGGGTGTGCTCCACGAGCTTCGGCGCCGAGGTGGTGCCGGAGGTGAAGTACAGGAGCATCGTGTCGGCGGCCTTCGTGGGGGCGTCCGGGGTGAACTCGGCGCTCGCGCCCTCGGAGTCCTCGAAGCGCAGCCAGCCCTCCGGGGTCTCCTTCTCGCCGCAGACGGCGATCTTCTGGTAGTCGCCGGCCACGCGGGCGAAGGTGTCCGCCTCGTGGGCGTTGGTGATGACGTGCTTGACCCGGCCGCGGGCCACGCGGTCGGTGAGGTCCTCCGGGGTGAGCAGGGTGGTGGCCGGGATGACCTCCACGCCGAGCTTGATGCAGGCCACCATGGCCTTCCAGAGCTCGAGCTGGTTGCCCAGCATGACGAGCACGCGGTCGCCGCGGGCCACACCGTTCTCCCGCAGCCAGTTGGCGACCTGGTTGGAGGTGCTGGCGACCTCGGCCCAGGTGAGCTGGTGGGCCTGCTGGCCGTCCTTGAGCATGTCGATGATCCGCAGGGCGGGCTCCTGCGCGCGGGGGCCGGCGGCCACGGCGTTGAGGTGGTCCAGCGCCCAGTTGAACTCGTCGAACTGGGGCATCACGAAGGCGTCGACGGCGGCGTCGTCCTGGTCGTGCAGGGCGAGCACGGCGTCACGTGCGGCGGCGAACTTCTGGGAGTTGGTGTCCATGTCGGCACGCTACCGGGTGGGTGAAGCAGGTCACATCCGACCCGCGGGTGCCATAGTGGATCCATGAGTGACGTCGGCGAGACCACCGAGGCCGTCCGGATCCAGCGCGCCGCCACCTGGGAGGCGGACGTCGTGCTCACCGACGGCGCAGTCGCCCACGTGCGCCCGATCTCCACCGACGACCGGGAGGCGATCGCCGAGTTCCACCGCCGGCAGTCGGAGCGCTCGCGCTACCTGCGCTTCTTCGCGACGATCCCCGAGATCTCCTCGCGCGACCTGGACCGCTTCACGCAGGTGGACCAGGACCAGCGGGTCGCCCTGGTGGCCGAGATCGGCGGCGAGCTCCTGGCCATCGCCCGCTTCGACCGGGTCACCCCCACCTCCGCCGAGGTGGCCTTCAACGTGGCCGACGCCCACCAGGGCCGGGGGCTGGGGTCGGTGATGCTCGAACACCTGGCGGCCATCGGTGACGAGCTGGGCATCCAGCGCTTCGTGGCCGACGTGCTGCCGGAGAACCGGCAGATGATGAACGTCTTCTCGGACGCCGGCTACGAGGTCGCTCACCAGTTCGAGGACGGGGTCATCGCCGTCTCCTTCGACATCGAGCCGAACGAGGCGGCCCGGCAGGTGCGGGAGTCCCGGGAGCAGCGTGCCGAGGCGCGCTCCATGAGCCGGGTGCTGCGCCCGGAGTCGGTGGTGATGATCGGTGTCTCCCGCCGCGCCGAGACGATCGGCAACAAGGTGCTCGCCGAGATCGTCGCCGGTGGGTACACCGGGCGGCTGGAGGTGGTGCACCCGGAGGTCGAGGAGATCCACGGCGTGCGCACCACCCACCACCTGGACGACCTCGAGGGCCCCTTCGACCTCGCGGTCATCGCCTTGCCGGCGGAGAAGGTGAACGACGTCGTGGCCGACTGCGCCCGGCTGGGCGTCCACTCGGTGCTCGTGGTCTCGGCGGGCTTCGCCGAGTCCGGGCCGGAGGGGGCGCGCCGGCAGCGGGAGCTGGTGCGCCTGGTCCACTGGCACGGGATGCGCCTGGTGGGGCCGAACTCCTACGGGCTGAGCAACTCCGCCGAGGGGGTCTCGCTGAACGCCACCCTGGGTGCCCCCTCGGTCCGCGGCTCGTTCGGCCTCTTCGCCCAGTCCGGTGCGCTGGGCGTGTCGGTCACGCAGACCGCCCGGCAGCGCGGGGTGGGCCTGTCCACCTTCATCTCGGCGGGCAACCGGGCGGACGTCTCGGGCAACGACGTCATGCAGTACTGGATGGACGACACCGACACCACCGCGGTGGGTCTCTACCTGGAGACCCTCGGCAACGCCCGCAAGTTCTTCCGCATCGCCAGCCGGCTCTCGGCCAAGAAGCCGATCATCGCCATCAAGTCGGGCACCTCCGGCTACGGCGTCCCACCGGGTCACCTCATCCGGCAGAGCGAGGCCCGGCCGGAGGCGCTGGACGCGATGCTGCGCCAGAGCGGCATCATCCGGGTGGCGAACATCCACCAGATGTTCAACGTCGCCCAGCTGGTGCTCCACCAGCCCCTGCCGGAGGGGCGCGGCGTGGCGATCCTCGGCAACTCGACCTCCTTGGCCGCTCTCACCGCCGACGCCTGCGTGGGCCGCGGGCTGGAGGTCGTGCGGGAACCGGTGACCCTGGCCCACGACGCCTCGATGGAGGAGACAGCCGCGTCCCTGCACGAGGCCTTCGAGGACCCGGCCGTCCACTCGGTGCTGGCCGTGTTCATCCCGCCGCTGGTGGGCGGCTCCGAGGAGCTCGCCCGGACCGTGGCCACGGTGGCGTTGACCCACGAGAAGCCCTGCCTCACGACGATGACCGGCATGGACGGGCTGAGCGAGACCCTCAAGGCCTCCAAGGAGACCGACGAGGGCACCGTCAGCGAGCTCGTCCCCGCCTACATGGTGCCGGAGGATGCGGTGCGCGCCCTGAACGCCGTCGAGCGCTACGCCGCCTGGCGACGGGCCGACCGGGGCCAGCACGAGCTGCCCGAGGGCGTGGCCTGGAAGGATCTCGACGCCGCCCGCGAGATGACCGAGGAGATCCTGCTGCGCACCCCGCGGGGCCGTGAGCTCACCCGCGAGGAGGTCGAGCGGCTCCTCGGCTGCGTCGGGGTCTCCCTGCACGACGGCGGGACGGGGGAGATCCCGGCCCGCTGGCCCGAGGACGTGGTGCCGATGGTGGTGGCCTCCCGGGAGGACCCGCTCTTCGGGCCGGTCGTCTCGCTGGCCCTGCACGGACCCACGGCCGACCTGCTGGGCACGCCCAGCCATCGCGTGCCGCCGCTGACGGACGTCGACGTCCGTGACCTGGTGGACAGCCTCCGGGGGGCGGAGCTGCTGGAGCACCGGGGCGCCGACCGGGCGGCCCTGGAGGAGCTCGTCACCCGCCTCTCGCTGCTGGCCGACGAGGTGCCGGAGGTGGCCGCACTGAGCCTCTCGCCGGTCACGGTGACCGCGGACGGGGCGCGGGTGCACCGGGCCGCCGGGACGGTGCGCCGGGCGGACGTGCGGCACGACGCGCGCCGGCGGGTCATCAGCGGCGTGCACATCGCCTGAGGCGCTCTCGCCGGCGCCCCCTCGCGGCAGGAGCACGCCCCGGCGGGCTGGGGAGCGCCACCCCGGGCCGTCGGACCCGGGTGGCAGGATGTGCGCCATGCCCGGACGCCTCCAGCACCCCCACGTGCCCGCCGACGCCCTGCCTCCCGCCCTGGCGCAGGACATCGACGCCGCCGGCTACTACCCGGAGCTCGTGGCCGACGTCGTCGGCCTGGCCATCGCCGGGCAGGAGGTCATCTCGCACGTCGTGCACCAGGAGGCCACCTTCGACACCGAGACGGTGCGTCGTCACCTCACGGTGCTCGTCCTGACCCCCGGTCGGCTGGTGATCTGCCACGCCGACGACCGGGAGGCCGAGCACGTGGAGTCCGCCCCGGTGGCCATGGCCACCACGGAGACGGTGCCGCTGCACCGGGTCCGGGGAGTGGTGCTCTCGCACGTCATGAGCCACCCGGAGCACTACCGGCCCGGCAGCCTCGGCCGCGAGGTGACGCTGACCCTGGGCTGGGGCGCCATCAGCCGGCTCGACCTCGTGCCGGCGCAGTGCGCCGATCCGACCTGCGAGGGGGACCACGGCTACGAGGGCACCGTGGCCGGGGACGACATCAGTCTCCGGGTGAGCGCCGAGGTCTCCGGCGGGCAGGCGGTCGAGCAGGTCCTCGAGTTCGCCCGCGCCGTGCAGGCCGGGCTGGGGCGGTGAGCGACGTGTCGGGCCTGCCGCTGCTGGACCCGCACCCACGCCGGGGATACGCCCCTGACGGGCTGCAGGGTCACCTGGGCTCGCTGGCGGCCAGCCTCGGGGTCGGCGTGCCCGCCCCGGGGGCTGCCCCGGTCCGGGAGCTCCCGCCGGCCCAGGGGGTGGTCTCCGTGCTGCTCGACGGCCTGGGCTGGTCCCTCGTGGAGCGCTACGCTGGGCACGCCCCTTTCCTGCGGCAGCTGCTGCGATCCGGCGGGCCGGAGGTGACGGCCCGCCCCATGGTCTGCGGGTACCCGAGCACCACCGCCGCCTCGCTGGCCACCCACGCCACCGGTCTCGCCCCCGGCGAGCACGGTCACCTCGGCTACGCGGTCCGGGACCCGCAGCGGGACGTGGTCTTCAACCACCTCTCGTGGAAGGACGGCCCGGACCCGCTGGAGTGGCAGCCCCGCCCGACCCTCTTCGGCCGGCTGGCCGACGCCGGGGTGCGCGTGGCCCGGGTGGGGCACCAGCGTTTCGCCACCACCGCCCTGACCCGGGCCGCCCAGCGCGGGGGCAGCTACCTGCCGGCCGACGACCTGGACGCCTGGGTGTCCACCGGGCTGGAGGTCGTGCGCGGTGCGCGGCCGACGGAGCCGGTGGTGGCCTTTCTGTACTGGCCGACCCTGGACCAGGTCGGGCACCGGACGGGGCCGGGCTCGATGGAGTGGACCGCGGAGCTGGAGCGGATCGACGCCGCGCTGGCCGAGCTGGTGCGGGGTCTGCCGCGCGGGGTGCACCTGGGGCTCACCGCCGACCACGGGATGCTCGCCATCGACGCGAGCGCCGGATTCACCACCGCCGACCACCCCCACCTGCTGACGGGCGTGGCCGCCGTGGCGGGGGAGCCGCGCTGTCGGTACCTCTACCTGCCGCGCGAGGACGAGTCCCCGGCCGGGCGGGCTCTGCCGGCCGACCCGTCCCGTCTGGCCGACGTGGCCGCCACCTGGCGCGAGACGATCACGACCCACGCCGGGCCGGATGCCGCGCTCGTGCTCACCCGGGAGGAGGTGGTGGCCGACGGCTGGTTCGGCCCGACCGTCGCCCCCGAGCACCTGGCCCGGATCGGGGACGTCGTCGTCGCCGCGACGGATCCGACCTTCACGGTGGTCGACCCGAGTGCCGACCCGCAGAGCATCACCGCCATGCGCGGCTGGCACGGTGGGATCCACCCCGAGGAGCTGCTCGTGCCGGACGTCGTGGTGCGGGGGGCCTGAGGCATGGCCGAGCTCGCCTTCTTCACCGGCACGATGGACTGCGGCAAGTCCACCCTGGCCCTGCAGATGGACCACAACCACCGGGCGCGTGGTCGCCACGGGCTGATCTTCACCTCGAACGACCGGGCTGGGGAGGCGACGGTCAGCTCCCGGCTGGGCCTGCAGCGGGAGGCGCTGGAGGTGGACGAGACGGTGGACTTCTTCGCCCTCGTGGTCGCCGAGGCCACGCAGGGCAGAGCGGTGCACTACCTGATCTGCGACGAGGCGCAGTTCTACACCCGCGAGCAGGTGGACCAGCTCGCGCGGCTCGTCGACGAGCTGGAGATCGACGTCTTCGCCTTCGGCATCACCGCTGACTTCCGGGCCCAGCTCTTCCCCGGCTCGAAGCGGCTGCTGGAACTCGCCGACCGGACGCACGTCCTGCAGGTGGAGGCGCTCTGCTGGTGCGGGCGCCGAGCCACCCACAACGCGCGGGTGGTCGACGGGCACATGGTCACCGACGGTGACCAGGTGGCCGTCGGTGACGTCGCGGGTGGGGACGAGGCGCCGACCGTGGAGTACGAGGTGCTGTGCCGCCGCCACTTCATGCGGCGGGTCACCTCGCGGCGGGCGTCCGTCCCCGGCCCGGAGGGTGCGCTGCTGCCCTTCGACCTCGACGTGTGCGCCGTGAAGCCGCCGGTCAGCCCTTCGGACCGCCGAACATGATGTCGTCCCAGCTCGGCACCGAGGGGCGGCCGCGGCGGCTCTTCGGCTGACGCTGCCGGGGGGCGATCTCCGGCGCCAGCCCGGCCTCGGGGGAGCCGTCGAGCTCCTGCTCGTCGGGCTGGTCCGACGACGCGTCCTCCACCGCCGCGGAGCCGTGCTCGGAGCTCTCCTCCTGCTCCGGGGCGGGGTCGGGCACCGGGATCGCCCCGGTGAGCGGGTCACCGGCCCGCAGTGCCCGCGTGTGGTCGCTGCTGCTGTGCGTGGCGTGGCTGACGGCCTCGTGGCCGGTGGCCTCGGCGCTGCCCGCGCTCTCCTCGTGCTCCGGGCTCGTCCCGCCACGCCCTGCGGCGGCGGGCTCGTCCCCCTCCGCGGTGCTCAGGGCACGGGCCTCGTCGTCGGCGGGGTCGACCGAGTGGGTCTGGGGGTCGAAGTGCCACACGGCCCGGCGCTGCTGCCCGTCGGCGGTGAAGACCAGCCCCACCGACCACGGACCGCTGGCCAGGCGCCAGGCGTCCCACCAGGCGTCGTCGGTGCGCAGCCCGCGCATCACCAGCCGCTCCTTGACCCGCTTCTCCAGGGTGGGCGAGGAACCGTGCCCGAGGGCCGGCAGGTGGACGCCCCGAGCCAGCCCGGCCACGTGCTCGCGCTCGGCCAGGATCGGGGCCTCGTAGCGGGAGATCTTCTCCACCGGCCAGCCGGAGGCCTGGGCCACCTCCTCGGTGCTGCGCCCGGCACGGATCATGGCCTGCACGTCCCGCGGGGTGAGCTCCACCGAGTTCTGGTCGGTGGAGGCCGGGGCGGGTCGCTGCCGCAGGGCACGGCGGAGCTCCTCGCTGATCTCCACCCGGTGCTCGGTGCCGTCCTGGGCGGCGAGCAGCAGGTGGGTGCCGGTGTCGTCGACCCCGGTGAAGTGCAGGTCTGCCATGGCGTCCTCCTCGTCCCGGTGCGCCCCGCGCGGTGGGGCACGGGCCCGCCCAGACTGCCATGTCGTGGTGCCACGCGCCGCAGGGGCACGCCTACACTCCGTGGGTGCACGTCCTCGACCCCACCCTGGCGCTCCTCCTCGACCTCATCGGGGTCTTCGCCTTCGCCCTGTCCGGCGCGCTCGTGGCGGTCCGCCGGCAGCTCGACCTCGTGGGGGTGCTCCTCCTGGCCTGGCTCGCCGGGCTGGGTGGGGGGACCGTGCGGGACCTCCTCCTGGGTGCCACCCCGCCGGTGGGGGTGTCGGACTGGCGCCTGGTGGGCACCGCCGTCCTGGCCGGGCTGCTCACCTTCGCCAGCCACGTCGCCCTGCACCGGGTGCGGCGGGCGATCCGTGTCTTCGACGCCGTCGGCCTGGCCTTCTTCTGCGTGACCGGGTCGCTCAAGGCGCTCACCCTGGGGGCGGGGCCGCTCACCGCCGTCATCGTCGGCGTGGTGACCGCTGCCGGCGGGGGTGTGATGCGCGACGTGGTCGCCGGCCAGGTGCCCGAGGTGCTGCGCCGGGAGCTCTACGTCCTGCCGGCCCTGCTGGGCTCCTGCCTGACCGTCCTGCTGCACCACCTGGGCGTGCTGGGATCCTTGACCGTGTGGATCGTCGTCGCCGCGGTGTTCGCGCTACGGATGGCCTCGATCGCCCTGGACTGGCACGCCCCGTACGCCCTCACGACAGGAGACGACCTGTGACCGACGACCTGCTGGCGCCCTACGACGCGGTGCTCCTCACCTCCTTCGGCGGTCCGGAGGGGCCGGACGAGGTCCTGCCCTTCCTCCGCCGCGTCACGGCGGGCAAGGACATCCCCGACGAGCGGCTCGCCGAGGTGGGGGAGCACTACCACCTCTTCGGGGGCCGCAGCCCGATCAACGACCAGTGCCGGGCCCTGCAGTCCGCCCTGACCGCCGAGCTGCGGCGGCGCGGCATCGCCCTGCCCGTGCTCTGGGGCAATCGCAACTCTGAGCCCTTCCTGGACGACACCGTCGCGCAGGCCGCGCGGGACGGCCAGCGGCGGCTGCTGGCCCTGACCACCAGCGCCTACTCGAGCTACTCCTCCTGCCGCCAGTACCGGGAGAACCTGGCCGACGCCGTGACCTCCGGGCACGAGGCCGGCGACCCGGTGGTGCAGATCGACAAGGTCCGTCCCTACGCCCACCATCCGGGTTTCTCCGCGACCAACAGCCGCTTGGTCACCGAGGCCGTGCGCGGCCTGCTGACCGAGCACGAGGCCGGGCAGGTGGCCCTCGTGACCGTCACTCACTCCATCCCCGACACCATGGACGAGACCTCCGGCCCAGGGGACTCCGACGGACAGGTCTACCGCGCCCAGCACGAGCAGCTCACCGCCGCGATCGAGGACGAGGTGCAGGCCACCCTCGGCGTCGAGCTGCGCACCGACCTGGCCTACTGCTCCCGCTCCGGCCCGCCCTCGGTGCCGTGGCTCGAGCCGGACGTCAACGACCACCTCCGGGAGCTGGCCGCGCTCGGCGTCCGGGCGGTGGCGGTGGCCCCGATCGGCTTCGTGAGCGACCACATGGAGGTGGTCTACGACCTCGACGTGGAGGCGAAGCAGACCGCCGACGAGCTCGGGCTGACCTTCGTTCGCGTGCCCACCGTGGGGGTGGCCCCGGAGTTCGTGAGCGGTCTGGTGGACCTGCTCGAGGAGCGGGCCGCCGAGGCCCGGGGGGAGGGGCCGGAGGCGCGCCAGTGGCCGCCCTCGCGCCCGATGCCCGCCGTCTGCGCCCCCGGGTGCTGCCCCAACCTGCGCGCGGCCCGACCGGCCCTCTGCGGGGCCGCGGACGAGCAGCCCGACTGGTACACCGCGGCGGCCGGCGGTGCCTGAGCGCACGCAGCCCGCGAGCGCCCGGACGGTCGACCGCCGGGCCCTGCTCGCCGCCGGCGGGCACGACCTGCCGGCCCTGCGCGAGCTGGCCGCCGGGCTGGCCGAGGAGGCCGGGGAGCGTCTGCTCGCCCAGCGCCCGGACCGGGTGGACGTCGCGGCGACGAAGTCCAGCAGCACCGACGTGGTGACCGCCGCGGACCGAGCCAGTGAGACCTGGCTGCGCGAGCAGCTGGCCCGGTGCCGACCGGACGACCTGGTGCTCGGCGAGGAGTTCGGTGGTGCCGGCACCGAGACCGGTACCGAGGTCACCGACGGCGCCCCGGACGCCCGCGAGGCCGGGTGCTTGACCTGGGTGCTCGACCCGATCGACGGGACGGTCAACTATCTCTACGGCCTGCCCTCCTGGGCGGTCTCCGTGGCCTGCGTGCTCGGTGACCCGACCCGCCCCGGGGCGTGGGCGCCGGTCGTCGGGGCGGTGTACGCGCCGGTCACCGGCGAGCTCTTCCACGCCGGGCACGGCGCCGGGGCGGTCCTCGAGACGCCCCCGGCCGACGGGCGTGCTGGGGAGCGTGCCCTTCGGGTGGCCGCCACCACCGATCCCGCCCTGGCGCTGCTGGGCACCGGTTTCGGCTACGACGCCGGGGTCCGGGCCGAGCAGGGGCGGGTCGTCGCCGAGCTGCTCCCGCAGGTCCGCGACATCCGGCGCCTCGGCTCGGCCGCCCTCGACCTCTGTGCGGTCGCCGCGGGACGCCTCGACGCCTACTACGAGCGCGGCACCCACGTGTGGGACCACGCTGCGGGCCTGCTCGTCGTCGAGGAGGCCGGGGGAGTCGTCCACGGGCCGGTGGGCGGGTTCCCCGGGCGCTCGCTGCTCGTGGCCGGCCCGGAGCCGCTCGTGGCCTGGCTCGGGACGCGGCTCGACGAGCTCGGCGCCGCCGGGCCGGAGGGCTGACCGGCGCCTCCCGGCGTGGGGTGGGGTGGGACCGGGGAATGTCTCCGGCGTGTCGTGGGTTGCACTTTCACCGCGGATGGTGCACTCTCCGCGCGTGCTGCGCCGTCTCGGCCAGCGAGCCCCCCAGGTCAGGAGAAGCCGTGGCGACCGACTACGACGCCCCCCGCAAGAACGACGACGACATCGAGACCGACTCCATCGAGGAGCTCAAGAACCGTCGCGGTGACACCAACTCCGGCCAGGTCGACGTCGACGAGACCGAGCAGGCCGAGGGCTTCGAGCTGCCCGGGGCCGATCTCTCCAGCGAGGAGCTCTCGGTCCGCGTCCTGCCCACCCAGACGGACGAGTTCACCTGCTCCTCCTGCTTCCTGGTGCACCACCGCAGCCAGCTGGCCAAGGAGAAGAACGGCCAGCTCATCTGCTCCGAGTGCGACTGATCCCGTGATCTCCGAGCCCGCCGTTCCCCTGCGCGCGACCCGACTGGTCGAGCACGCGCAGCTGCCCACCCGGGCGCACCCCACGGACGCCGGGCTGGACCTGTACGCCGCCGAGGCGGTGACCATCGCCCCGGCGGCCCGCGCCTTGGTGGGCACCGGCATCGCGCTGGGTCTGGCCCCGGGCACGGTGGGGCTGGTGCACCCCCGGTCGGGACTCGCCGCCCGGCACGGGGTGACGGTGCTCAACGCCCCCGGGACGGTCGACGCCGGCTACCGGGGCGAGGTGAAGGTGTGTCTGCTGAACACCGACACCCGGGATTCCTTTACCGTGGCCGTCGGTGATCGCATCGCCCAGCTGGTGATCCAGCGGGTCGAGCTGCCGGACCTCCAGGAGGTCGCCGATGCGGACGCGCTCGGCGCGACCGACCGGAGCGACCGGGGGCACGGCTCGACGGGCCGGTGACCACCCGCCGGTGACGGCACCGTCCGCGGCACACGCCGTGGGCAGCGACGAGGAGAGGCGTGAGGCATGGGACTGTTCGGTCGTTCGCAGGACGAGGGGGCGCGCACCGCACCCGGGCCGGAGGGGCGCACCATGGGCTCCGACCTCACCGAGGCCGAGCTGCGCGAGCTCGGCCTGTCCGCCGACGAGGTGGATCGGATGGGCGGGCTGGAGGCCATCGCCGCCAGCGGGGAGCCGGAGGCCGCTGACCCGCAGGACGAGGTGGACCGAGCGGAGGAGGAGCTGGCCCCCGAGCAGCGCGACATGATGCGCCAGGAGGCCGAGGAGGCCATCGCGCTGGGGCTGCCCCGCCCGGAGGGTGCCCGAGAGAAGGGGCCGTTCGACGCCTCCGAGGTGCCCGGCCCGCGCAACCGGGTGGACCTCGGATCGCTCTGGGTCCCGGGGGTCCCCGGCATGCAGCTGCGGCTCGAGACGAACCGGCAGAGCGGTCAGGTGACGGCCGTCAACATCGCCCTGGCCGAGTCGAACCTGCAGCTGCAGGCCTATGCCGCCCCGCGCTCCGGCGGCCTGTGGGAGGAGATCCGCCAGGGCCTCGTGGACGGGCTGGAGAAGTCCGGTTCGCACGGCGCCGTGGTGGAGGGCCCCTTCGGCTCGGAGATCCACGCCCGGATGCCGGTCTCCGGTCAGCTGGGGGACAAGCAGACCTCGCAGCGCACCGCGCCGGTCCGCTTCCTCGGCATCGAGGGACCCCGCTGGTTCCTGCGTGCCGTGATCTCGGGGAAGGCCGCGGTCGACCGGGAGAAGGCCGCCCTGATGTACGCCCTGGTGCGGGCCTGCGTGGTGCACCGGGACGACACACCCCGCGAGCCGCGCTCCCTGCTGCCGCTGAACATTCCCTCGGAGGACCCTGAGAACGGTTCCATGGCGGCACGGGCCGAGCAGCGTGCCGGCTGACGCGCTGACCGGCGACCGGGTCGCCCCGGTGCGCCTGGCCGTGGTGGAGGAGACCGTCGAGGCGGTCATCCGGCACCGGCTGGCCGACGCCCTCGGCGGGTGGCGGGGCTCGCTGGAGACGGCTCTGCCGACCCTGGCCTTCGTCCTGTGGTGGCTGCTGCGAGAGGACCTGCGGGGGGCGGTCATCGCCTCCGGTGTCCTCGTGGTCGTGCTCTTCCTCCTGCGGCTCGTCACCGGGGGCACCCAGCGCTACGTCGGCAGCGCGCTCTTCGCCACCGCCCTGGCCGCGTTCTTCGCGCTGCGCTCGGGCAACGCCGAGGACGCCTTCCTGCCGGGCATCCTCATGTCCGCCGCCTGGCTGGTCGTCTCCCTGGCCTCGATCCTCGCCCGGTGGCCACTCATGGGCTTCCTCGTGTCCATCGGCGACCCCGACTTCGAGGAGAACCCCCTCGGCTGGCGACGCTCGCGGGCCATGGTGCGGGCCTGCAGCCACCTCACGTGGCCGCTGGTGGCGCTCTACGCCCTGCGGGTGGCGGTCATGCTGCCGCTCTACCTGCAGGAGCAGGTGGCGGCCCTGGGCATTGCGAAGGTCGTCATGGGCTGGCCGCTCTACCTGGTGGCCGTCGCTGCGATGGTGTGGATCCTCGTCCGAGGCCGCACCCCGGTCGACGCCGAGGTGGGGGCCGGCGCCTGAGCGCTCGGCCGTCGGCGCCGAGCCGGTCGGCGGCCAGCCCTAGACTCGCCGCCATGTCATCCCGCGCGTCCCGCCCGCACGCCCGCTCGTCCGCGCTCGTGGGTGCGGAGGCGGAGCTGGAGGTGGGGCCCGTCGCCCACGGGGGGCACTGCGTCGCTCGGTGGGAGGACGGTCGGGTGGTCTTCGTCCGCCACGCCCTGCCGGGAGAGCTCGTCCGGGTGCGCGTCACGGGGGTCGGGCCCCGGGAGCGCCACCTCTTCGCCGATGCCGTGGAGGTCCTGCGTGCCGCGGAGGGGCGACGGGAGGCGCCCTGTCGGTACGCCGGCCCCGGCGGCTGCGGGGGCTGCGACCTGCAGCACGCTGAGCTCCCGCTGCAGCGGGAGCTCAAGGCGCAGGTGGTGCGGGAGCAGCTGCAGCGGCTCGCGGGGATCGACCTGCCGGTGGAGCTCCGGGAGCTGCCGGGGCCGCCGGGTGCTGCGCCGGGGGAGCGGTGGCGCACCCGGGTGGAGTTCGCGCTCGACCCGGCGGGACGCCCGGGCCTGCGGCGGCACCGGAGCCGGGAGGTGATCCCGGTGGAGGACTGCCGCATCGCCACCGAGGAGGTCGTGCGCATCGCCGCGCCGGGGCGGCCCCGGCCGCAGCAGGGGCTGGCGGCCCTGGACGCCGTGGGCCCGGCCGGCTCCCCGGCGGTGGCGGTCCCCGTGGACGCCCGCGGTCGGGTCCTCGGGCGGGAACCCGTCATCACCGAGGCGACCCGTGGGGCGGCGGGGGAGTCGTTGCCGGTCCGGCTGGGGGCCCGTGGCTTCTGGCAGGCGCACCGCGGTGCGGTCGCCGCCTATGTCGACCACGTCGTGGCCGGTCTCGAGCCGCGGCCGGGCGAGGTGGTGTGGGATCTCTACTGCGGGTCCGGGGCGTTCACGGTGCCCCTGGCCCGGGCCGTGGGGGAGCGCGGTGCCGTGCTGGGTGTCGAGGGGTACGAGCCCGCGGTGGACGCCTGCGCTGCGGCGCTCGAGGAGCACGCCCCCGCCACCCCGGCCGACCTGCTGGTCGGGGACGTCGGGCGGATGCTGGCGGCCTGGGAGGACCCGGAGGGTCGTTCCGCGGACCTGGTCGTGCTCGACCCGCCGCGCGCCGGCGCGGGGCGCGAGGTGATGGCGCAGGTGGCCGCGAGCGGGGCCCGCCGCGTGGCCTATGTGGCCTGCGACCCGGCCGCCCTGGCGCGTGACCTGGGGACGGCTCGTGACCTGGGCATGACCGTGGAGTCGGTGGTCGGCTTCGACGCCTTCCCGAACACCCACCACGTCGAGGCGATCGCGCTCCTGGGCGGGCCCGTCTGATAGTCTCTTGACGTCAAGATAAAAAGCGTCGGCCCCGGGGAGGGGCAGCACCCGGCCGCGCAGGCGGCCCTCGGTGGACCTCCCGCACCCTCGGGGCCACACTGGGAAGCAACGCCGGCCCCGTTGACGCGGGCGCCGGACCACCACCACACCGCTGCCCACCACACCACCGGGTGACCGTGGCGCCAGCGGACGACGAAGGGAATCCGCGTGAGCGACAGCTTCGGAGCCAAGTCGACCCTGCAGGTCGGGGACGCCGAGTACCAGATCCACCGCATCAAGGACGTGGAGGGCCTCGAGGGCGCCGCCACGCTGCCCTACAGCCTCAAGGTGCTGCTCGAGAACCTCGTGCGCACCGAGGACGGCGAGAACATCACCGCCGAGCACATCAAGGCGATCGCCGACTGGGACGAGACGGCCGAGCCCAGCACCGAGATCCAGTACACCCCGGCCCGCGTGATCATGCAGGACTTCACCGGTGTGCCCTGCATCGTCGACCTCGCCACCATGCGCGAGGCGATGGCCGAGATGGGCGGCGACCCGGCGAAGATCAACCCGCTCGCCCCCGCCGAGCTGGTCATCGACCACTCCGTGATCATCGACGTCTTCGGCAGCGCCGACGCCTTCCAGAAGAACGTGGAGCTCGAGTACGAGCGCAACGAGGAGCGCTACCAGTTCCTGCGCTGGGGCCAGACCGCCTTCGAGGACTTCAAGGTCGTCCCCCCGGGCACCGGCATCGTCCACCAGGTGAACATCGAGCACCTGGCCCGCACGGTCATGACCCGCGAGATCGACGGCGTGAACGTGGCCTACCCGGACACCTGCGTCGGTACCGACTCCCACACCACCATGGTCAACGGTCTGGGCGTGCTGGGCTGGGGCGTCGGCGGCATCGAGGCCGAGGCCGCCATGCTCGGCCAGCCGGTCTCCATGCTCATCCCGCGCGTGGTCGGCTTCAAGCTCACCGGTGAGATCCCGGCCGGTGCCACCGCCACCGACGTGGTGCTCACCATCACCGAGATGCTCCGTGAGCACGGGGTGGTCGGCAAGTTCGTCGAGTTCTACGGCGAGGGCGTCGGCTCCGTGCCGCTGGCCAACCGCGCCACCATCGGCAACATGTCGCCGGAGTTCGGCTCCACCGCCGCGATGTTCCCGATCGACGAGGTCACCCTCGACTACCTGCGACTCACCGGCCGCTCCGCCGAGCAGGTCGCCCTCGTGGAGGCCTACGCCAAGGAGCAGGGCCTCTGGCACGACCCGTCCGTCGAGGCCCGCTACTCCGAGCGCCTCGAGCTGGACCTCTCCACCGTGGTGCCCTCGATCGCCGGCCCGAAGCGCCCGCAGGACCGCATCGCCCTGACCGACGCCAAGGCCGCGTTCCGCAACGAGCTGCCGAACTACGCCACCGCCGAGGCGGAGCCGGCCGAGGCCATGGAGAGCGAGGTCGACACCGCCTCCGCGCTGTCCTTCCCGGCCTCCGACGCCCCGGCCACCGACGGCGAGCAGGTCGACCACGCTGCCGAGCAGCCGGCCGCCCCCGCCACCGACCCGGCCGCGGGGCGCACCTCCAAGAAGGTCGCCATCACCCTGGCCGACGGCACCGAGACCGAGCTGGACCACGGTCACGTGGCGATCGCCTCCATCACCTCGTGCACCAACACCTCCAACCCGTCGGTCATGATGGCCGCCGCCATGCTGGCGAAGAACGCCGTCGAGAAGGGCCTGCAGCGCAAGCCGTGGGTCAAGACCTCGATGGCCCCGGGCTCGCAGGTCGTCACCGACTACTACGAGAAGACCGGCATGTGGCAGTACCTCGAGGCGCTGGACTTCCACCTCGTCGGCTACGGCTGCACCACCTGCATCGGCAACTCCGGCCCGCTGCCGGAGGAGGTCTCCGCCGCGGTGCAGGAGAACGACCTCTCCGTCGTCTCCGTGCTCTCGGGCAACCGCAACTTCGAGGGACGCATCAACCCCGACGTGAAGATGAACTACCTGGCCTCCCCGCCGCTGGTCATCGCCTACGCCCTGGCCGGCACCATGGACTTCGACTTCGAGTCGCAGCCGCTGGGCCAGGACCAGGAGGGCAAGGACGTCTTCCTGAAGGACATCTGGCCGGCCGCGGACGAGGTGGAGAAGGTCATCTCCGAGGCGATCACCACCGAGATGTTCACCAAGGACTACGCCGGTGTCTTCGAGGGTGACGAGCGCTGGAAGGCGCTGTCGACGCCGGAGGGCGACACCTTCGCGTGGAACGACGAGTCCACCTATGTCCGCAAGCCCACCTTCTTCGACGGCATGGGTGCCGAGCCGGAGCCCGTCTCCGACATCACCGGCGCCCGCGTGCTGGCCCTGCTGGGTGACTCGGTGACCACCGACCACATCAGCCCGGCCGGTGCCATCAAGGCCGACAGCCCCGCGGGCAAGTACCTGCAGGAGCACGGCGTGGAGCGCAAGGACTTCAACTCCTACGGCTCGCGCCGCGGCAACCACGAGGTCATGGTGCGCGGCACCTTCGCCAACATCCGCCTGAAGAACCTGCTGCTGGACGACGTCTCCGGCGGGTACACGCGGAACTTCCTGGCCGGTGGCGAGCAGACCACCATCTTCGAGGCCGCCGAGGCCTACGCGGCCGCCGACACCCCGCTGGTGGTGCTGGCCGGCAAGGAGTACGGCACCGGTTCCTCGCGCGACTGGGCCGCCAAGGGCACCCGCATGCTGGGCGTGAAGGCCGTCATCACCGAGAGCTACGAGCGCATCCACCGCTCCAACCTCATCGGCATGGGCGTCCTGCCGCTGCAGTTCCCCGAGGGTGAGTCCGCCGAGTCCCTCGGTCTGGACGGCACCGAGACCTTCGACATCACCGGGATCGAGGCCTTCAACGAGGGTCGCAACCCGGGCACCGTGAAGGTCGTCGCCCGCAAGGAGGGTGGCGAGGAGATCACCTTCGACGCGAAGGTCCGCATCGACACCCCCGGTGAGATGGCGTACTTCCGCAACGACGGCATCCTGCAGTACGTGCTGCGCCAGCTGGCCAGCGCCTGACCCAGGGCGTCGCGCACCCGGCAGCGCCGGGGAACGCCGGAGGGCGGGACCACCACGTGGTGGTCCCGCCCTCCGGCGTTGGTGTGCGTGGGGGCGATCAGCTGTCGTCGGCGTCGTCGTCGCCCTGGTCGTCGGCGTCGTCGTCACCCTGGTCGTCCGCGCCGTCGTCGCCCTGGTCGTCGCTCTGGTCGTCGGCGTCGTCGTCGCCCTGGTCGTCACCCTCCTGCTCGGCGGCCGGGGCGTCGTCGCCACCCTCCTCACCGCCGCCGCAGGCGGAGAGGAAGAGGCCGGTGGACGCGGCCAGCGCGGCCAGAGTGCGGACGGTGGTGCGACGGGTGGTCGTGGTGCGCATGGTTCTCTCCTTCTCGCTGCCGGCGGTTCGGCCGCTGGCGGGATCGGTCCGTCCACCGTAGCCGCGTTCGAGGGTTCTGTCCCGGGTGCGGTGGTCGGGAGGGGTCCGGTCGGGGTCGGACCCGTATCCTCGGCACGCCGGAGCCGGCGGTACGGCGCTGTCGGTGGCGCGCCCTATCCTGTGCCCCGGAGCGGGCACCAGAGGGGTGCGCCCGCGGGAACCGAGGAGCACTGAGGGTGAGTCGACGGACGCGCGTCTCCCGAGAGGGCCATCCGGACACCACGCCCGTGGCGGGCTTCGGGTCCGGTTCGGCCGACTCCGGGCGGATCCGCGGCCTCGACGGGCTGCGAGCGCTGGCCGTCGTGCTCGTGCTCGTCTTCCACTTCGCCCCGTCCCACCTGCCCGGAGGCTTCATCGGGGTGGACGTCTTCTTCGTCATCTCCGGGTTCCTCATCACCACGCTGCTGCTGCGTGAGGTGCGGCGCAACGGGTACATGAACATGACTACCTTCTGGCTGCGGCGCATCCGACGCCTCCTGCCCGCGCTGGTGGTGCTCCTCGTGGTGTGCACCGCCCTGGTGCTCGTGGTCGACCTCTGGCGGGGCGGTGACCTGCGGGTCGGGCTGGGGCGGCAGATCCTCGGAGGGCTCACCTTCACCACCAACTGGGTGGAGATCCTCCACGGCACCTCGTACTTCGACCAGAACCAGCCGGTGCTGTACAAGACGCTCTGGTCGCTCTCGGTGGAGGAGCAGTTCTACCTCTTCTGGCCGATCATGCTCGCGCTGATCCTCGTGACCTGCCGCCGGTGGCGCACCCGGGGAGTGGCCGTGGCCGTTCTCGGTGTGCTCTCCGCGCTGTGGATGGGCGTGCTCTACTTCCGGGCCGACGACGTGACCCGCCCCTACTACGGGACGGACTCCCACCTCTTCGGGCTGATGCTCGGGGTCCTCGTCTCGTTCTGGTGGATGTCGCGGAACAGCTGGCTGCGCTCCGAGCGCTGGAACGTCCTGCGTCTCCCGGTGGCCCTCGGGGGGCTGGTCCTGCTGGTGCTCCTGAGCGCGGTGATGCCCGCCGACCGGGCCGTGACCTACCTGGGTGGCCTCTTCCTGGCCTCGCTGGTCAGCGCCGCGCTGGTGGCGGCGGTCATCCCGGGGCACACGGCGCTGCACCGGGTGCTGGAGCTGCCTGCCGTGGAATGGGTGGGGGAGCGCTCCTACGGCATCTACCTCTGGCACTGGCCGCTGCTCCTGCTCGCCCAGGCCGCGCTGCCCGCGCAGGCCGAGGGCAGCGTCGGCTTCTGGTTGCTGCGAGCCCTGGTGCTGGTGGTGACCCTCGTGGCCGTGGAGCTGAGCTACCAGCACGTGGAGAAGCCGATCCGGAAGCTCGGTGTCCGGCAGTGGGCGCAGGGGCTCCTCCAGCGGGGTCGGCGGGAGCGGACCGTGGGGCCGGTGCGCCTGGCGGCCGGGGCCGGCCTCGTGGGTGCGCTGATGGGCACCGCCGCGGTCGCCACCGCCCCGGAGAAGACCGAGGTGCAGCAGTCCATCGAGGCCAACGAGCAGATGCTCGCCGAGCAGGACCTGCCCACCGTGCCGGCCACACCCTCGGCCGAGCCGACCTCCGGGGGGTCCTCGTCGGGGGCCACCGGTGAGGCGCCCTCCGGTGCCCCGTCCGGAAGCGGTGGGAAGGGCTCCGCCGAGGGCAGGGGCAAGACCTCGGGCACGGGGAGCAGCGGGTCGGCCGGCGCCGGGCCCTCGGGTTCCTCGTCGTCCTCGGCCGGCCAGAGCCCGTCCGGCTCCTCCTCGGCTCCCTCGAGGGAGTCGGCGAAGGGCGGCGACTGGTCGGTGCCGGCGGGGGACCAGCTCTCCGTCTTCGGGGACTCGCTCGTG
This sequence comes from Kytococcus aerolatus, assembly GCF_900187395.1. Lineage (GTDB taxonomy): Bacteria > Actinomycetota > Actinomycetes > Actinomycetales > Dermatophilaceae > Kytococcus > Kytococcus aerolatus. Next base: position 308,649 of record NZ_FYEZ01000001.1, on the reverse strand, counting down.
GTGACCAGCGCCCACGGCGTGCAGGGCACCTTCCCCGGGGTGCTCATCGACGCCCGCTCGAACCGGCAGTGGATCGATGGTCGAGCCGTCGTGAAGGCCCATGTCGACGCCGGCAGCGTCCGGGACTCGGTGGTCCTGTCCTTCGGGACCAACGCCGGCATCCCGGACCGGCAGGTGGTGCGCGACACGATCGAGATGCTCGGGCCCGACCGGCAGGTGGTCCTGGTGAACCTCTACGGCAAGTCCTCCTGGATCGGGGACGCGAACAACGCCCTGCAGCAGATCGCCGACGAGTACCCGAACGTCGAGGTGGCCGACTGGCACGGGGCCATCAAGAGCCGGCCCGACCTGCTCCAGAGCGATGGTGTGCACCCCGGCATCGAGGGCGGGAAGCTCTACGCCGAGACGGTGCGGCAGACCTTCGAGGGGCGCGCGGGGGGGTGAGCCCCGCCGCGGCACGCGGCACGCTGGCTGCCCGGCGGGGGAGGGCCCGCACTTGAACTGCGACGCGTGTACGACGATCATGTCGTCCATGAGTTCGACGATTCCCGGATGGCCTGCCGCTGTGCGTCCGCCGGACGCCCCGGGGTGGAGGGAGGACGCCGTGGCCTGGCTGCTCGACCTCTGCCCGGCCGACTTCAGGGCCTACACCGGCTGGCGTCGGCACCCGCTGATGCTGGCGTGGATCGCCGAGCGCCACGTGACCGGTCAGGTCGAGGTCATGCGGCAGGCCTGGCGGGACGTCCGGCTGCAGGTCGGTGTCCACGTCCCGCCGGAGGCGCTGCCGGGTCTCCTGGAGCACATGACCACCGAGGGCAGGCGGCTCGCCGAGGCCCAGCGGGGCGCCCGGCTGCTCGTCGAGGCGCTGCGTGGGGAGCGCTGGGTCCCGAGGCTGTGAGCCGTCACCGACCGTAGAATGGACGCTTCCACGACCGAACGGAACATTGCGTGAGCACGTTGGACCAGATCAAGGGCCCCGCCGACCTCAAGGCCCTCCCCGCCGGTGAACTCGACGGCCTTGCCGCAGAGATCCGCGCCCGCCTCATCGAGAGCGTCTCCCGGACCGGTGGCCACCTCGGCCCCAATCTCGGCGTCGTGGAGCTCACCATCGGTCTGCACCGCGTGTTCAGCTCCCCGGAGGAGCCGATCGTCTTCGACACCGGGCATCAGAGCTATGTGCACAAGATGCTCACCGGGCGGCAGGACTTCACCACCCTCCGCCAGGCCGGGGGGCTCAGCGGCTACCCCTGCCGGGCCGAGTCCGAGCACGACATGGTGGAGAACTCCCACGCCTCGACCTCGCTGAGCTGGGCCCACGGCATGGCCGTGGCGCGTCGTCTCCAGGGCGAGACCCGGCCGACCGTCGCGGTGATCGGCGACGGGGCCCTGACCGGTGGCATGGCCTGGGAGGCGCTGAACAACATCGCGGCGGACAAGACGCTGCCGCTGGTCGTCGTCGTCAACGACAACGAGCGCTCCTACGCCCCGACCCTCGGGGGCATGGCCGAGCACCTGGCCACCCTGCGCACCCAGCGCCGCTACGAGCAGGCGATGAGCTGGACGCGCCGCAGCGTCCAGAGCGCCCCGGTGGTGGGCCACGCCGCCTTCGACGTGCTCCACGGGCTCAAGAAGGGCGTCAAGGACTTCCTCGCCCCGCAGGGACTCTTCGAGGACCTCGGCATCAAGTACGTCGGGCCGGTCGACGGGCACGACCTGGGGGACGTGGAGAACGCCCTGCGGCTGGCGCAGCGCTTCGGCGGCCCGGTGATCGTCCACGTCATCACCCAGAAGGGGCGTGGGTACGACCCGGCGACGAACGACGAGGCCGACCGCTTCCACGCCGTCGGGAAGATCAACCCCGAGACGGGCCTGCCGCTGGAGGTCTCCGGCCGGGCCTGGACCGAGGAGTTCTCCGAGGAGCTCGTGGAGATCGCCCGGGAACGGCAGGACGTCGTGGCGCTCACCGCGGCCATGCTCATCCCGGTGGGCCTCGATCGCATGCAGGCGGCCTTCCCGGAGCGGGTCTTCGACGTCGGCATCGCCGAGCAGCACGCCGCCACGATGGCCGCCGGGCTCTCCCACGCGGGGATGCACCCGGTGGTGGCCATCTACTCGACCTTCCTCAACCGCGCCTTCGACCAGCTCCTCATGGACTGTGCGCTGCACCGGCAGGGAGTCACCTTCGTGCTGGACCGCGCGGGCATCACCGGCTCCGACGGCGCCTCCCACAACGGCATGTGGGACCTGTCGCTCCTGGGGATCGTGCCCGGGCTGCACCTCACCGCTCCGCGGGACGGGGTGCGGGTGCGGCAGGCGCTGCGCGAGGCGGTGGCGGTGAGCGACGCACCGACCGTCCTGCGCTTCCCCAAGGGCACCGTGCCCGAGCCGCTGGAGGCCGAGACCCACCGTGATGGCGTCGACGTCATGACCGAGGATGGTGACGGGGAGGTCGACGAGCTGCTCGTGGCCGTCGGGTCGATGGTGCCGACGGCGCTGGCGGTGGCCGAGCGGCTGCGTGCTGCGGGGCGGACCGTCCGGGTGGTGGACCCGCTGTGGTTCCTCCCGGTGACCGACGGCCTGCTGGCCGAGCTCCGTCGCTCCGGGAACGCCCGGGTGAGCGTGCTCGAGGACGGCCTGGTGGTCGGTGGTCTGGGGCAGCGGATCGCCGCCGAGCTGCCGGAGCGCCGGGTGCGACCCTTCGGCGTCCCGCAGCGCTTCCTCGACCACGCCTCCCGCGGCGCTCTGCTGGCCGAGCTGGGCCTGGACGTCGAGGGGATCAGCACCGTCCTGCTGGGCTGACCCGTCGATCGGTGGATGGGCCGCGGGATCAGCCCGCCGCCCGGCGCTCCACCACGCCCAGGGCGAGGTCCGCCCGGTCGGTGACCAGACCGTCGACCCCGAGGTCGAGCAGGCGCTCCATCGTGGGCTCGTCGTTGACGGTCCACACGTGCACCTGGGCGCCGGCGAGGTGGGCGGCGTCGAGGAAGGCGTGGTCCACCACGCGCAGTCCCTTGAACTGCTCCGGCACCTGGTAGGCGTCGATGCCCCGTGCAATCCGGTGGATGAGGCGGTGGGCCCACTCCTCGGTCGCCGTGGCGATGTGGCACCCCGGGGCAGCCATCCGCCCACCCGCGGCCTCGGCCGTCCCGACCCCGATCCCGGCGGCCACCACCAGCAGTCGGCTGGCGCCCCAGAGCAGGGCCGTCCGAGCCTGCCCGGCCGAGGTGGCGACGGGGCGGCTGAGCATCCCCAGCGCCCGGAGCCGGCGGCCGTCGTCGAAGGAGGTCAGCAGGACCCGGTCGTGCACCCCCAGCCGCTCGACGACCTCCACGGTGGGCTCGACCGCCCCGTCGGCCTTGAGATCGATGTTGAAGCGCGTCCCCGGCAGGGCCAGCAGGAGCTCCTCGAGGGTCGGCACCGGGTGGCCCCCCGTGATGCGGGCCCGCTGCACCTCGGCCCAGGGCAGCTCGGACACCCGGCCGGTCCGGTCGGTGACCCGGTCCAGCGAGTCGTCGTGGAAGGCGATGACCACCCCGTCGGCCGTGGCGTGCACATCGGTCTCCACGTGGGTGCATCCCAGCTCCACGGCCGCCTCGAAGGCGGCCAGGGTGTTCTCGCCCCCGTCGGGCGCGAACCCGCGGTGGGCCAGCACGAGCGGCCCGCTGCCCGGGAGGTACGGGGCGATGCGGTCCTGCGCCGGGCTGGCCTGCGGGGTGTCGGGGTGAGGTTCCATGGCCGGAGTGTCACCGACCGGGGTGAACGGCACGTGACGAACCCTCTGCGGAGGGTCGGAGGGCCGGGGACGCACGAGGGGCCCCGCCGGTGGCGGGACCCCTCATGGCCGGGTGCGCGGCAGCGATCAGGCGTCGATCAGATGTCGCGGAAGACCGTGATGTTGGCGCCGAGCTCGTTGAGCCGCTCGGCCAGGGCCTCGTAACCACGGTTGATGACGTACACGTTGCGCAGCACCGAGGTGCCCGGTGCGGCGAGCATGCCGAGCAGGATCACCACACCCGGGCGCAGGGCCGGCGGGCACATGATCTCGGCGGCGCGCCAGCGGGTCGGGCCCTCGACCATGATCCGGTGCGGGTCCATGAGGTGGACCTTGGCGCCCAGCGTGGAGAGCTCGGTGAGGTGGATCGCCCGGTTCTCGTACACCCAGTCGTGCACGAGGGTCTTGCCCTCGGCCATCGCACCGATGATCACGAAGAAGGGCAGGTTGTCGATGTTGAGGCCCGGGTAGGGCATCGAGTGGACCTTGTCCTGCGGCGCGACGAGCGGGCCGGGCTTGTAGGTGATGTCCACCAGGCGGGTGCGACCGTTGGCCGAGGTGTACTCCTCGGACTTGTCGTACTTCATGCCCATGTGCTCGAGGGTCGCGAGCTCGATCTCGAGGAACTCGATCGGGGCCCGGTTGATGGTGATCTCCGACTGGGTGACGATGCCCGCGGCCAGCAGGCTCATCGCCTCGATCGGGTCCTCCCCGGGGGTGTACTCGACGTCCATGTCGATGTCCTCCACGCCGGTGATCTCCAGCGTGGTGGTGCCGACGCCCTCGATCTTCACACCGAGCTTCTCGAGGAAGAAGCAGAGGTCCTGGACCATGTAGTTGCTCGAGGCGTTGCGGATCACGGTGGTGGTCGGCTGCATGGCGGCGGCCATGATCGCGTTCTCGGTGACCGTGTCACCACGCTCGGTGAGCACGATGGGGCGCGAGGGGCTCTTGGGGGTCACCGTGGCCTGGTACTGGCCCTCGGTGGCGAGCACCTCCAGGCCGAAGGGCTTCAGCGAGTTCAGGTGCGGCCCCACGGTCCGGGTACCCAGGTCGCAGCCGCCGGCGTACGGGAGGGCGAACTCGGGGTAGCGGTGGAGGAGCGGGCCGAGGAACATGATGATCGACCGGGTGCGGCGGGCCGCGGCCTCGTCGATCTCGTCGAGCTTCAGGCGCTCCGGCGGGCGGATCTGGAGGTCGTTGGAGCCTCCGAGCCACTTGGTCTCGACCCCGAGGGAGTTGAGGACCTCCAGCAGGCGGTTGACCTCCTCGATGCGGGCCAGCGAGCGCAGGGTCGTGGTGCCCTTGTTGAGCAGGGAAGCGCACAGCAGGGCGACGGCGGCGTTCTTGGAGGTGCGCACGTCGATGGACCCGGAGAGCTTGCGGCCGCCCTCGATCCGGAGGTGCTGCGGCATGGCGGCAGGGATGACGATGTCGTGGTCCAGTGCCTCGCTCACCCGGGCGATGGTGTCCAGGGAGAGGTTCTGCTTGCCCTGCTCCATGCGCGCCACCGCGCTCTGGCTCGTGTTGAGGATCTCGGCCACCTGCGCCTGGGTCATCCCACGGTGCAGACGAGCGTCTCGGATCAGGGATCCGATGCGTGCCAGGTAGTCGTCAGTCATGGCGAAGAGGCTATCTCATGGATGAGATATGGGCCCGTGGGGGATCTCGTGGAGGCCCGGGGGAGAGGGGGGGTCAGGCGTCCTCGGGGGTGCGATCCTCGTCACTCCCGGACGGTCCGGCGAGGGCGCGGAGGATCACCGGAACCGCGGCATCACGCTGCCAGGGGCGGGCGCCCCGCTCGGCCAGGGCAGCGTCCACGGCCTCGTCGGTGGCCTGTGGGGGACACCACAGGACCTCCCTCAGCACCGAGGGGGTCAGGAGGTTCTCCAGCGGCACGCCGAGGGACTCCGCGTGTCGGCCCAGCTCCTCCCGGGCCCGGGTGAGCCGTTCGGCGGCCTCCGGGTCCCGGTCGGCCCAGGCCTTCGCCGGGGGCGGGCCGGTGGCGGGCAGACGGGCAGGGGGCAGCTCTTCCTCGGGCAGGGCACGGCCCCGCTCGACGGCCTCCCACCAGCGCTCCCGGTGGCCGTTCAGGGTGGCCAGCGCACGCTGCACGCGCCGTTCGGCGGAGCCCGAGGAGCGCCGCTGCTGCCCCCGGCGTCCTCCGTTCTTCGCGGCCACCGCGAATCTCGCCACCGGCGCCATGTCCGCCGGTTCCACCAGCGGAGCGGTGGCCAGGGCCACCAGCACGTCGTCGGTGACCACCTTCGAGGGCGTCACGTCCCGCTCCCGAGCCATGGCGTCGCGGACCTGCCACAGCTCCCGCAGGACGGCGGCCTGACGGGGGCGGCGGACCCGGTGGGAGCCGGAGGTGCGGCGCCACGCGTCCTCCCCGTGGTCCTTCGGGCGGAAGTCGAGGAGGTGGTCGAACTCCTGCCGCGCCCACTCCCCGCGGCCCAGTCGGGCGAGGTCCTCGGCCATCGCCGCACGCAGCTCCACGAGGACCTCCACGTCCAGGGCCGCGTAGAGGAGCCAGTCGGTCGGCAGGGGACGGGTGGACCAGTCCACGGCCGAGTGCTCCTTGGCCAGGGTGAGGTCCAGGTAGTGCTCGACCACCGCGGCCAGGCCGACCCGGGGGAGGCCGGCCAGCCGGGCGCCGAGCTCGGTGTCGAAGAGCTTCCGGGGCCGGAGCCCCAGCTCGGCCAGGCAGGGAAGGTCCTGGGTCGCGGCGTGGAGGACCCACTCCGGACCGTCGAGTGCCTCGGCCAGGGGAGTGGTGTCCGTGAGCCCGGTCGGGTCCACGAGCACCGTGCCCGCACCGGTCCGGCGTAGCTGGACGAGATAGGCGGCGTTCCCGTACCGGTACCCGGCTGCTCGTTCGGCGTCCACGGCCACCGGGCCGGTGCCGGCGGCCAGGCGCTCGGCGGCCTCGACGAGGGCGGCGTCGTCGGCCACCACCTCGGGCAGGGGCTCGGCCGGGGTGTTCAGGGGGGTGGGCATCAGCGGGCACCTCGCAGCGGGGTCACACCCGTCGGCACCGGAGGCGTGCCGCCCACCATCGCCAGCAGGTCGCGCCAGGCCTCCAGGTGTCGCAGCAGGTCGCGGTCCAGCGGCGTCCACGAGGCGCGGATCTCCAGCTCCACCTGCGGTGCCTGCTCCTCCCGGGCTCCGAACGCGGTGGAGGTCGACCGGGTCACCGTCCCGCTCTCGGCCACGTAGGTGCAGTGCTGCATCGCCAGCGCCTCCCGCAGCCACTCGGCGCCGACCTCGGCGAAGAGCGGGTCGGTGGCCAGCTCGGGCTCCACCTGGGCCCCTACGTAGACCACGACGCGCCACGGGCCCTCCCACTCCTCGGGGGCCTCGGGGTCGTGGAGCAGGACGAACCGTCCGGTCGCCAGCGGCTCCTCGGGGCACCCCCCGACCACCTGGCCGCTGAAGGCCAGCGAGGTGGGGGCGATGCGCGTGGGGGAGTCCATCTCCTCCAGCTCGATGCCGGGCCGGGGCAGCGCGGCCCGCACGGCGGCGAGGGCCGTCTGCGGGTCGGCGTGCTGGGGTCCGCGCACGAGTCGAGAGGTCACGGGAGAGACAGTAAAAGCCGGGCCCGACAACCTCCGGAAGGCGCGCCGGACGGCGGTGGGAGCGGCCGGGAGGCCGCGTGGGACCATGCGGCCATGGATCCCAACGTCCCGCAGCACCCCACCGGCACCTCGACGAGCGCCGAGCAGAACACCGCTCCCGGCGGCGAGGGCGGCGTGGTGCCCACCCTCGTGGCCGCCGCCCGGGGCGAGGCCACCCCGCACACCCCGGTGTGGTTCATGCGGCAGGCCGGTCGCTCCCTGCCGGAGTACCGGGCCCTGCGCGAGGGCAACGCCATGCTCGAGGCCTGCCGCCGCCCCGAGCTGTGCACCGAGATCACCCTGCAGCCGGTGCGGCGTCACGACGTGGACGCCGCGATCTTCTTCAGCGACATCGTCGTGCCCGTGCAGGCCGTCGGGGTGGACCTGGACATCGTCCCGGGGGTGGGACCGGTCGTGGCCGAGCCCTTCCGCACCCGGGCCGACCTGGACCGGCTGCCGGAGCTGACACCGGACATGGTCACCGACATCACCGAGTCCGTGGCCGGGGTGCGGGCCGCGCTGCGCTCCGACCAGGCCCTCATCGGCTTCGCCGGGGCTCCCTTCACCCTGGCCAGCTATCTCGTGGAGGGCGGGCCGAGCAAGAACCACGAGAACACCAAGGCCCTCATGCACGGCGACCCCGAGCTGTGGAACGACCTCTGCGAGCGGCTGGCGGCCATCGCCGGGGCCTTCCTGCAGGTGCAGGTCGACGCCGGGGCCGACGCGGTCCAGCTCTTCGACTCCTGGGTCGGCTACCTGAACCGTGCGGACTACCAGCGCTTCGTCGCCCCCCACTCCGCCCGCGTCCTGGCCTCCGTGGAGGGACGCGTCCCGCGGATCCACTTCGGGGTGGGGACCGGCGAGCTGCTCGACCTCATGGGCGACGCCGGGGCCGAGGTGGTCGGGGTGGACTACCGCGTCGACCTCGCCGACGCCCTCGAGCGCACCGGTGGCCGCCACGCCCTGCAGGGCAACCTCGACCCGGCCCTGCTCTTCGCCCCGGACGAGCCGCTCATGGCCCGGGTGGACGAGATCGTCGAGGCCGGCCGGAAGGCCCCCGGTCATATCTTCAACCTCGGTCACGGCGTGCTGCCGACCACCGACCCGGACGTCCTGACCCGTGTCACCGCACGGGTGCACGAGACGAGTGGTCGCTGAGCCCGTGGCCGGCGCACCCAGCTGCAGCGTCATCGTCGTCGGGGGTGGCATCAGTGGCCTGGTGGCCGCCCGCTCCCTCGTCGTGGAGCACGGGGTGCCCGCCGAGCAGGTGACACTGCTCGAGGCGTCCGAACGCGTCGGGGGGGTGCTGCACCGGCGGGAGATCGCCGGGAACCCCGTCGACGTGGGGGCGGAGTCCGTGCTCACCACCCGCCCGGAGGCCACCGCGTTGCTCGCCGAGCTGGGGCTGGACGGCGAGCTCCGGCGCCCCACCGGCGTGCCGGCCTCGGTGTGGACGCGGGGTGCCCTGCACCCGGTCCCGCGCGGCACCCTCATGGGGATCCCCGGCGACCCCTCCGGGCTCGCCGGTCTGCTCACCCCCGCGGAGGTGGAGCGGGCCGACGACCGCGGGCGCGAGCACACGCCGGTGACCGGTGACCTCTCGCTGGGCGAGCTCGTCGAGGAGCGCCTCGGCGCCGCCGTGGTCGACCGCCTGCTGGAGCCGCTCCTGGGCGGTGTCTACGCCGGGCAGGCCCGCCGCCTCTCCGCCCGGGCCTGCCTGCCCCGCGTGCACGAGGCCGCCAGCGCGGGAGCCTCGCTCACCGCGACCGTCGCCGAGCTGACCGCCGGGACCGGGGGCACCCAGGCCTCACCGCGCGCTGCGACCGACGGGGCGCCCCGCCCCGCGCCGCCCTTCGCCTCCCTGCCGGGAGGACTCGCCCGCCTGCCCGAGGAGATCGCCGAGGACCTGGCGCGCCGGGGGGTGGATCTGCGTCTGGGCGTGCCGGCCGAGGCGCTGGAGCAGACCGCGGGCGGTTGGGTCGTGACCACGGGCGCGGGCGAGCGCCTGGAGGCGGAGCGGGTGGTCGTGGCGCTCCCCGCGCCCGCTGCCGCGCGGCTCCTCGCCCTCGCCTCCCCGGCCGCCGCGGAGCAGCTGGCCGGCATCGAGACCGCTTCCATGGCGGTGGTCACCTGGGCCTACGAGACCGCCGCGCTGCCCGCGCTGGAGCGCTCCGGCTTCCTCGTGCCCCCGGTGGACGGACGGGCCATCAAGGCGGCCACCTTCACCGCGGCCAAGTGGGGGCCAGTCGGGGACGGCACCGCCAGCTATCTCCGGGCCTCGCTGGGACGGGCCGGGGACGCTGCCGTCCTGGACCACGGGGACGACGAGCTGGCCGCCCTGGCGTTGGCCGACGTGCGGGAGGCGGTGGCCCTCCTGGAGGGCGCCCCGAGCCTGCCGGAGCCGGTGGCCACGCACGTGCAGCGATGGGACGACGCCCTGCCGCAGTACGCCGTCGGGCACGTCGAGCGGATCGCGGCGGTGCGCGCGGCGGTGGCCGGGCTCCCCGGGTTGGAGCTGGCCGGTTCGGCCTACGACGGGGTCGGCATCCCGGCCTGCATCGGCACCGCCCGGGCCGCTGCCGCGGCGCTGGTGGCCGGTGGGACAATGGCCCCATGAGCGATCGCGATCGAGTCAGCCCTGCCAAGGTCCGGGAGATCAACGAGTCCCTCCGGTACACCATGTGGTCCGTCTTCGAGGTGCCCACGGTCCTCCCGGCCGACCGGATCGAGCTCATCGCCCACGAGGCCGAGAGCTACCTGGAGTCGCTCGCCGAGCAGGGGGTCGAGGTCCGAGGCGTCTACGACCTGGCCGGCATGCGGGCCGGGGCGGACTACCTGATCTGGTGGCACGCGGAGTCCAACGACCAGCTCCAGGAGGCCTTCAAGGGCTTCCGCCGCACCGAGCTGGGGGCCCGTTCGCGCCCCACCTGGAGCGTCTCTGCCCTGCACCGCCCGGCCGAGTTCAACAAGAGCCACGTCCCGGCCTTCCTCGCCGGCGGGCGCGTCCGCGACTACCTGTGCCTCTACCCCTTCGTGCGCACCCCGGAGTGGTACCTGATGGACCCGGAGAAGCGCCGGCAGATGCTCGTGGAGCACGGTGTGGCCGCCCGCGACTACAAGGAGGTGCGCGCCAACACCATCCCCGCCTTCGGCCTGGGGGACTACGAGTGGGCGCTGGCCTTCGAGTCCGACGACCTGAGCCAGATCGTCGACCTCATGCGCACCATGCGGGAGACCGAGGCCCGCCGGTACGTCAAGGAGGAGGTCCCCTTCCACACCGGCAAGCGCACCCCGGTCGGTGAGCTGGTCCGCTCGCTGCCCCACCACCCCGCGGTCTGAGCAGGCCCGGGTCCAGCCGCCCGGTCCGCACACCGGAGCCCCGCCGTCCACCAGGACGGCGGGGCTCCGGTCGTCTCCCGGGCTCGCCGGTCAGGCGTCGTGGGCGCCCCGGACGGAGGCGGACCCGTCGGCCGGGGTGAAGGTCAGGCAGACCGAGTTGATGCAGAAGCGGGCGTCGGTGGGGGTGTCGAAGCCCTCCCCGGTGAAGACGTGCCCCAGGTGGGAGCCGCAGGCTGCGCAGCGCGTCTCGATGCGCGGGCGGCCGGGGATGGACTCGTCGTGCAGGTACTCGATGCGGTCCTCGGCCAGCGGGGCGTAGAAGGCCGGCCACCCGCAGCGGGCGTCGAACTTCGTCGAGGACCGGAACAGCTCGGTGCCGCAGCCGGTGCACGAGTAAGTGCCCTCGGCGTCGAACTCGTCGAACTTCCCGGACCCGGGGCGTTCGGTCCCCGCCTGGCGGAGCACGGCGTACTCCTCGGGGGTGAGTTCCCGACGCCACTGCTCGTCGTCCCGGCCGAGGGCGTGCTGCGTGGAGGAGGTGAGGGGGATGTCCATGGCCCCAGTCTCCCACCGTGGCGGAGGGCAGACCAGCGTCGGGGCCGGGTCAAGGGGGTGCCCCTCCCGGACGAGGTCCGGAAGGGGCACCCGCGCCCCGTCTCAGGGGTGTTCCTGCGGGGTCAGCGCAGGGCCCGACGGTCGATGCTCACGACCTGCGGGTCGTGGTCGCTGAGCTGGTCGTGGAAGTCGGCGTTCACGTGCACCACGTCGTGTCGGTAGGGCGTCACCGGCTGCTGGCCCTGGGTCGCCTCGGTAAGGTTCGGCGAGACGAGCAGGTGGTCCAGCACCTGGCTGTTGCCCTGGTAGTTGTACGTGTAGCGGTCGGCCGGGTCGAGCTCGCGGGGGAGGTCGCGCAGGGCGGTGGCCCCGGAGCCCACCAGGGTGTCGACCACCGGGGAGAACTCGAAGTCGTTCACGTCACCGGCGACGATGACGTTCGCGTCGGCGTCCTTGGCCAGCAGCGAGTCCACGAAGCCGCGCACCTCCTGGGCCTGGGCCATGCGCTGCTCCTCGGAGGAGCGCACCGGCTGCTGCCAGCGACCGAAGAGCGGGTCGTCGCCGCCCTTGGAGGCGAAGTGGACGCCGATGACGAACACCGGGCGGCCCTGGTACTTGTACTCCACGGCGAGCGGCTTGCGGGAGTCCTCCCAGGCGCTGCTCAGCGGGTTGATGCGCCCGGGGCTCGCCGAGAGGGCAGCCCAGCGGCCCCGCGAGACGGCCTCGGTGGCGGTGGTGGCGTCGGCCTCGCCGCGCTCGACGAGCTCCAGGCCGTCGACGTCGGTGCGATGCAGCATCACGTTGCGGATGTTGCCCCCCGGCCGCCCGCCGTCCTGACCGTCCTCGGGGTTCACCCAGGTGGCCTCGTAGCGCGGGCCACCGGCGGCCTCGATGGCGGCGATGAGCTTGTTCACGGTGGTGGTGGAGTCCACGGTCCCGTCGTTCTGGGCGCCGTTGTTGTCCTGCACCTCCTCCAGGGCCACGATGTCCGGGGCCTGCAGGTTGTGCACCAGCTGCTCGGCCAGGCCCTCGAACTTGCCGGAGTCGTCGGTGGGGGAGAGGTTCTCCACGTTGAAGGTGGCCACCTCGAGCGCGTCGTCGCGGTTGGCGGCGGTGACCTCGCGCAGGAAGGGGCTGGGGGCGACCCGGCCGAGCTCGGTGACCTGCACCTTGAAGTTGGCGTAGGAGTAATCGAGGACGCCGGTGGTCAGGCCGGCGATGCGGGCACCGGTGTCCACCTGCGGCAGGGCGCCGTTGCCGAGGATGCCGTCGTCCAGGTGCAGGCGCTGGGCGTTGGGCTGGTCGTAGCCGCCGTGGACGACGCCCCCGGCGATGCTGCGCCGGGCCTCGACGTTCGTGCCCGGCACCACCGGGATCTCCCCGAAGGAGGCGGTCGGGCCGACGGCCTCGGCGTCGCGGACGGCGACCTGCATGCCCTCCAGCGACTCGTAGCTGTCGATGGCGTCCCGGGCGGGGTCGAAGTCGGCGGAGTCGTACTCCACCGAGCCGGGATCCCCGGCCTCGATGGTCTGGGCCGGCACGACGACGTCCTCGCCGAGCACGACGGGTGCGGGGATGTCCGCGGTGCCGGTGACCTCCACCTGCGGGGAGGTGATCTGGGTGGTGGTGAGGTTGTCCCAGCCGCCGTTGCCGCCGGCGCGGTACTCGGTGACGGTGCCGGCGAGCTCGACGGTCTGCCCGGGCTCCAGGTCGTGGGCGCCGCGGTCGTACACGTACAGACCCTCGGAGGTCGCGTCGTCCTCGTCCGGGGTGGTCGAGTGGATCCAGAAGCCGTTGCGATCGGTGGCGGTCACCACACCGGCCACGCCGATGACGCGCTCGCCCTCGAGCGGGGAGCGGTGGGTGGCGCCCTGGATCTCGGCCACGGTGGTCGGCTCCGGCTCCGGGGTGGGTGCGGGGTCCTCCACGAGGGAGCAGTCGATGGTCTCGGTGGACGAGTTCTGCGGGGTGGGGGTGCCCACCTGGAAATCCGCGGCGTTGTTGTCCGTGTCGTGGCAGGGCTGGGTGCGGAACACCGAGGTGGTGTTCGAGGTGGCGTCGGCGGCGGCGCCCTCGGCCTGGTTGGCCGAGCCCCACCCCAGCAGGTCGACGACCTTGCCGGAGGGGGAGACCAGCTGCAGCTTGGCCCCGGAGGAGGACATGTGCACCGATCCGATGGCGTCCGGGGTGGGCAGGGGGTCGGCGGAGGTGTTGCGGCCGGCCTGCTGCTGAACCAGGTAGCGGGCGCCGGGGGCGACCTGGCCGGAGAGCTGGGTGACCTGGGCGCTCGTGCCGCTGGCGGAGCGGTACTCCAGCGTCCAGCCGGTGAGGTCGACCGACTCGCCGGAGCGGTTGAACAGCTCGACGTAGTCGTGGCTCAGCGGGGCGCCGGAGTTGCCCCCGCCGCCGTAGGCCTCGGAGATCACCATGTCCTGCGAGACGGCCTGGGCAGCGGGCTGGACGGCGGCCACGCCGGCGGTCGGGAGGAGCAGGGCGAGAGTCAGGGGGAGGGAGGTGCGAGTGAGAGATCGCATCGGGGAACACTCCAGTGAGGGAGGGGAATCGGACGCGTCACCGTGACAGGACCAGGTGTGCGGCAGGTGTTCTCCGTGTGACGCCTCGGTGAACAGGCGCTCTGCGTCCGGCCTAGGCTGGGTGCGGCGCGAGATCCCGCGCCCCACGGACGACGGCAGCGGGCCTGCCGGGGCAGGAGCACCATGGCGAGCACGGCCGTCATCCTCGAGATCCCGGCGCCGGACGGCAGCGTCCGGGCGGTGCGCCTCTCCAGCCCGGACCGGGTGATGTGCCCGGCCGGGGACCAGCCGGGCTCGGTGGACGTCACCAAGCAGGACCTCGCCGAGTACCTCCTGACCGCCGGGGAGCGCTTCCTGGCCGCCCATGCCGACCGACCGGTGACCCTGCAGCGCTTCCCGACGGGCATCACCGGGGAGGAGTTCTACTCCAAGAACCCGCCGAAGGGTGCACCCGAGCACCTGCGCACCACCACCTGCACCTATCCCAGCGGGCGCTCGCACGAGCAGGTGGTGCTCGAGGAGCTGGCCAGTGCCGTGTGGGCCGTGCAGATGTCCACGGTGACCTTCCACCCGTGGCCGGTGCGCACGAGCGACCATGCCGGCGAGCTGCTCAACGACTGCCCCGACCAGGTGCGGCTGGATCTCGACCCGATGCCGGGGCGTGGTTTCCGGGACGTGGTGACCATCGCCCGGGCGGCGCGCGAGCTCCTCGAGGAGCTGGGGCTCAGCGCGTACGTGAAGACCTCCGGCCACCGGGGGCTGCACGTCGTCGCACCGATCCGCCCGGAGCGGGAGTTCCTCGACGTGCGCCACGGCGTGATCGCCCTGGCCCGGGAGCTGGAGCGCCGTCTGCCGGAGCTGGTGACCACCCGCTGGTGGAAGGAGGAGCGGGGGGACAGGTGCTTCATCGACTTCAACCAGCACTGCCGCGACCGCGCCCTGGCCGGGGCGTGGAGCCCCCGCGCGCTGCCCGGGGCGCCGGTCTCACTGCCGGTGGCCTGGGAGCGTCTCGACGACCTGGTGCCCGGCGAGGTGGTGGTCCCCACCATCGGCGAGCACCTGCAGGAGCCCGACCCGTGGGCCGGCATGCTGGAGCACCGCGGCGACTTCGCGCCGGCGATGGAGATGTGGGAGGCCGACCTGGAACGCGGCCTGGGGGAGGAGCCGTTCCCGCCGGACCACCCGAAGATGCCTGGCGAACCGGTCAGGGTGCAGCCCAGCCGGGCGCGGAAGGGCTGAGGGTCGCGGCCCGGCACGCCGGTCGCACCGCAGCGTCCGACAGGCGCACCGGTCCGCATGTCGCGTGTCACCCTCCGCTCAGATGCGTACTGGTGCGCACTTCGACCGTCGAGATGCGCACCGGTGTCCCTCTCGGGGTTGCACGGACCGTGGGCGTCCGAGATGCGTACTGGTGCGCCTGTGGGCCTGCTTTCCATGTCCGCGAGCACGTGAGATGCGTATTGGTGCGCATTCCGTGTGTCGCCGTCTGCTCAGGTGTGTTCCGGTGCGCACGCCAACTGTCGAGATGCGTACCGGTGCGTACCTCGGGGTCGGGCGGGCCGTGAGCCCTCGGGGCCTCAGTCGCGCGGCGAGGCGTCCCGCTCACGCCGCACCCGGGCGGCGCGGGTGGCCAGGAAGCCCGTCCCGGCCAGGAGGAGCAGCAGCGAGACGAGGGTGACCAGCGCCAGCGGCAGCCAGGTCATGCCCTGCCAGCCCAGCACGAGGAGCGACAGCGCCACGAGCAGGGCGACGATCCCCATCGAGCGCACCACACCCTTCACCGGTACCGGCTGAGCACCGCTGCGGGCCAGCATGGCCACACCGACGAGTCCCACGACCACCGCCGCCACGATGCCGGCAGTGGTCGAGCCGGCGGCGTCCTGGGTGGTCTCGAGCAGCATCAGGGGGCTCCTGGGAGTCGGGGTGACGGGGCGTGCACGGTCCGGGCGGTGATCAGGAGTCGCCAAGGACCAGACGCAGATCGTAGCCGGAGGCCACCTCCACCTGGTCGAGGGTGCACTCCTGCGGCGCCTTGTCGTCACGCCAGCGCACGAGCCGCACGGTGTGCCGGAATCGGCGGCCCTCCAGCTGGTCGAAGGCCACCTCCACCACCCGCTCGGGACGCAACGGGACGTAGGAGCTGTCCCGACCCGACGAGAAACGGTTCCGCTCCCGCGCAGCGTGGACGACCTGCCCGTCGGCGTCCCGCTCCACGAGCGGTTCGAGCTCTTCCACGAGCTCCGCCCGCCGGGCCGTCGGGAAGGCCGAGATGCCCCCGACCGGCAGCAGCTCGCCCTCGTGGAACATCCCCAGCAGCAGGGAACCCACGCCCTGCCCGGACCGGTGGACCCGGTACCCGACCACCACGGCATCGGCGGTCCGCTGGTGCTTCACCTTGAGCATCGTGCGCTTCCCGGGCTCGTAGGGCGTGTCGAGACCCTTGGCCATGACCCCGTCGAGCCCGGCCCCCTCGAAGCGGGTGAACCAGTCGGTGGCCTCGACCGGGTCGGTCGTCGTGCGGGTCAGGTGCACGCCGCTGGCGTCGGGGACCCCTGCGAGCAAGGCCTCGAGCCGAGCCCTCCGTTCGCGGAAGGGGGCCGCCACCAACTCACCGGCCGCGTCGGCGAGCAGGTCGAAGCAGACCACCTCGGCCGGGGTCTCGACCGAGAGTCGCTCGATGCGGGAGGCCGCCGGGTGCACCCGGGCCGAGAGGGCGTCCCAGTCGAGCCGCTCCGCGCCGGGCTCGCCGGAGCGCACCACGAGCTCCCCGTCGACGATCACCGGGGCGGGCAGAGCCCGGACGACCTCGAGGACCTCCGGGAAGTACCGGGCCAAGGACTTCCCGGAGCGCCCGAGCAGGTCCACCGCCTCGTCGCCCTCGCCGACCGCGCCGGGACAGGACAGGGCGGGAGCGCCCCGCACCACGAGCACCCGGTAGCCGTCCCACTTCGGCTCGTAGCTGCACCCGCCCGGCAGGGCGTCGGGGGCGGGAACCGCGCGGGCGGCCTTGGCCAGCATCACACCGGGCACGTCACAGGGGGCGTTCATGCCCCCAGTCTCCACCGGGTCGTGGCAGGGTGCGCCCATGAGCGAGCCGCGATTCGTCCTGGCCGTGGACCAGGGGACCACCAGCACGCGGGCGATGGTGCTCGACCACGCCGGGGAGGTCGTGGCCTCCCACCAGCTGGAGCACGAGCAGGTCCTGCCCCGGGCGGGCTGGGTGGAGCACGACCCGATGGAGATCTGGCGCAACACTCGCATCGCCATCGGGGCCGCCCTCACCGCGGCGGACACCAGCGCCGCCCACGTCGCCGCCCTGGGCATCACCAACCAGCGCGAGACCACGGTGGTCTGGGACCGCCGCACCGGGGAGCCGGTGTGCAACGCGATCGTCTGGCAGGACACCCGCACCCAGCGGGTCGTCGAGGAGCTCGCCGCCGAGCCGGGGCCGGACGGGGAGCCGCTGGGGGTGGACCGCTTCCGCGAGGTGTGCGGGCTGCCGCTGGCCACCTACTTCGCCGGCCCCAAGCTCCGCTGGGTGCTGGACAACGTGCCCGGTGTCCGGGAGCGCGCCGAGGCCGGGGACCTGCTCTTCGGCACGGTCGACTCGTGGTTGGTGTGGCAGCTCACCGGCGGCCCCGCCGGTGGGGTCCACGTCACCGACGTCACGAACGCCTCGCGGACCATGCTCATGGACCTGCGGACCCTGGCCTGGGACCCGGACACCTGCGCGACGCTGGGCATCCCGGTGTCGATGCTCCCCACCATCCGCTCCTCCTCGGAGGTCTACGGCGAGGTGAAGGTGGACAGCGTCCTCACCGGGGTGCCCGTGGCCGCCGCCCTGGGCGACCAGCACGCCGCGACCCTGGGGCAGGCCTGCTTCACCCCGGGGGCGGCCAAGAACACCTACGGCACCGGCAACTTCCTCCTGCTCAACACCGGGGCCACGCCGGTGGACTCGCAGAACGGTCTCCTGACCACCCTGGGCTGGAAGCTGGGGGAGGCCGAGCCGGTCTACGCCCTGGAGGGGTCGATCGCGGTGACCGGCTCCCTCGTCCAGTGGCTGCGGGACAACCTGGGCCTCATCCGCACCGCCGCGGAGGTGGAGGAGCTCGCGCGTTCCGTGGAGGACAACGGCGGCGCGTACTTCGTCCCGGCCTTCTCCGGCCTGTTCGCCCCCTACTGGCGGCCCGACGCCCGGGGTGCGCTCGTGGGGCTCACCCGGTATGTCACGAAGGGGCACCTGGCCCGGGCGGTGCTGGAGGCCACGGCCTTCCAGACCCGTGACGTGGTGGAGGCGATGCTCGCCGACGCCGCCGCCAGCGGCCTGGAGGTCAGCGAGCTGCGCGTGGACGGGGGCATGACCGTCAACGACCTCCTCATGCAGATCCAGGCCGACCTGCTCGGGGTGCCCGTGGTGCGCCCCCGCACGGGGGAGACCACGGCGCTGGGTGCGGCCTATGCGGCGGGTCTGGCGGTCGGCTTCTGGGGTTCGACGCAGGAGATCGCCGACCACTGGCAGGAGGGGAGCCGGTGGGAGCCCGAGCTGGACGAGGAACGGCGCGCGGCGGAGATCCGCCGCTGGTCGCGTGCGGTGGAGCGCTCGCTGGACTGGGTGGAGGAGTCGTGAGGACGCCCGGGAACGCCTTCCGCGGCGAGGCTCCTAGGATCGCCCCATGGAACTGACGGCCGCGATGTGGCGACGGATCGGGGCGGTGACCGGTTGGGTGATCGGGACCACCGCCGCAGTGAGCGGCGCCGCGGTGGTGGGGACGGCGGCCTATTTCGGTCGACGTGTGCTGACCCCCGACGTGGTGCACCCCGACGACTGCGAGCTGCTGGGGGTGGACCCGCAGGCCGGCACGGTGACCCTGGCGGCCAACCACCTCACCACGCAGCCGGGACGCTACGGCCTCTGGCTGGACGGGGGGCGCTCCCACCTGCGCTTCAGCGAGATCCTCGAGCGGGACGAGGAGGCCGACGGGGGACCGACCGTCACCCGGCGTCTCGACGCCCTGGACGAGGTGCGTCCCGTCGACGCGCTGGACGCCACCCGGGAGCCGGGGACCCAGGAACCGACCGCCCCCCGGCTGGGTGGGGCACGGCTCAACCCGTACTACTTCCCGCGCGACCCGCGCTCGGCGCTGGGCGTCCCGGCCCGGGATCTCACGCTGCACTCCGACGTGGGCGACTTCCCGTGCTGGTACCTGCCACCGGACCCGGCCACGAGCGCCTTCGACGCGGGGGAGCACCGACGCTGGGCGATCACCGTGCACGGCCGGGCGGCCCGCCGCGAGGAGGGCTTCCGGGCGGTACGGACCCTCCGGGAGGCCGGATACGCCACCCTGGTGCCGGCCTATCGCAACGACACCGACGCGCCGCGCAGCGAGGACGGCCGGTACAACCTCGGGCTCACCGAGTGGCGTGACATCGAGGCTGCCATCGAGCACGCGGTCGAGCACGGGGCGGAGGAGATCGTCCTGATCGGCTACTCGATGGGCGGTGCGATCGTGCTGCAGACCTTGGTCCACTCCGCCCACGCCGACCGGGTGACCGGGGTGGTCCTGGACGGCCCGGTGGTGGACTGGGGGCGGGTGCTCTCGCACGCGGCGAGCCGCAACGGGGTCCCGGTGGCGGTGGAGCAGCTGGCCCGTCACCTCATGGGTCGGCAGGAGACGACCTTCCTCCTGGGGATCACCGAGCCGCGGGATCTGGCGCTGCTCAACTGGCTGGCCCGGGCCGAGGAGCTGCGGCACCCGATCCTGGTGATCCACTCCGAGCAGGACGAGGTGGTGCCGGTGGAGTCCTCCCGGGAGCTCGCCGAGCTGCGCCCGGACCTGGTGCGGCTGGAGGAGTGGTCCCAGGGGATGCACTGCCGGGAGTGGAATGTCGACCCCGAGCGCTGGGAGCAGGTCGTCGGCGAGTTCCTCGCCGGTCTGGTCGACTGACCCGCGGAACGGCCTCCCGGGAGGGGTGGCGGGCGATCATGGAACGGGTGGCAGAGTTGCCCCATGACGAAGAAGAAGCCGCTGGAGCCCGACGCCGCTGATCTCGACCAGGCGGTCGAGGAGATCGCACCCGGGGCGACCCCCTTCAGCGACGCCCTGCGCGTCGGGACCGGCTTCCGCCTCGCGGACGTGGACCCCCGTTCCACGCCGGCCTTCGACGGTGACAAGGCGGACGGCCAGCTGGCGATGCACGCCACCGGCGACGAGCTCGCCGACCTGCAGGAGCGGCTGTGGGCGAACGGGGCCCGCGGCGACCGTCGTCGGCTCCTGCTGCTCGTGCAGGGGATGGACACCTCCGGCAAGGGCGGCGTCATGCGGCACGTCGTCGGGGCGATGGACCCGCAGGGCATCCAGATCACCGCCTTCAAGAGCCCGACCGCCGAGGAGCTGGAGCACGACTTCCTGTGGCGGATCCGCAAGGCCCTGCCGGACCCGGGCCACATCGGCGTCTTCGACCGCTCCCACTACGAGGACGTGCTCATCGTGCGCGTGCACGACCTGGTGCCCCGCGACCAGTGGCAGCAGCGCTACACGCAGATCAACGCCTTCGAGCGCGAGCTCGCCCGCCAGGGGATCACCCTGGTCAAGGTGATGCTGCACATCTCGCCCGAGGAGCAGGCCGAGCGGCTCATGGAGCGGCTGGAGCGCCCGGACAAGCACTGGAAGTTCAACCCCGGTGATCTCGACGAGCGCGAGCACTGGGCGGACTACCAGGAGGCCTACCAGGTGGCCCTGAGCCGGTGCTCCACCAAGGGCGCTCCGTGGTTCGTGGTGCCGGCCGACCGGAAGTGGTACGCCCGGCTGGCGGTGCAGCAGCTGGTGCTGGAGCACCTCCGGGCGATGGACCTGGAGTGGCCGGAGGCCGACTTCGACGTGGAGGCGGCCACCGAGCGCCTGCAGGCACAGGTCGAGGTCGCCAGCCGCCACAGCGCCTCGCTGGCGAAGGCGGCGGCGACGAAGGAGAGCGCGAAGGAGGCCGACCGGAAGAAGGTGGAGGAGGAGCCCGAGGAGACGTCGAAGAAGGGCAAGCCCGCCGGCAAGACCACGAAGGCCAAGAAGAGCAAGAAGTCCAGGAAGCCGAAGGAGTGACCATGTCCCAGGTCCCGATGATCACGCTGAACAACGGTGTCCAGATCCCGCAGGTGGGTTTCGGCACCTTCAAGGTCGACGCCGCGGTCACCCAGCAGGCCGTCGAGAACGCCCTGGAGGCCGGGTACCGCCACATCGACACCGCGGCCGTCTACGGCAACGAGGAGGGGGTCGGCGCGGCGCTGCGGGCCGTGAACCTGCCCCGCGACGAGGTCTTCGTGACCACCAAGCTCCGCAACGGCGAGCAAGGGCGGGATCTCGTGCAGCGCGCCTTCGAGGAGTCCTTGGGCAAGCTCGGCCTGGACCGGGTGGATCTCTACCTCATCCACTGGCCCGCCCCGGCGCTGGGCACCTACACCGAGGCCTGGGCGGAGCTGGAGTCGATCCACCGGCAGGGTGGGGCCCGGGCCATCGGCGTCTCGAACTTCCTGCCCCACCACCTGGAGACCCTCGTGGAGGGCGCCGAGGTGACCCCGGCGGTCAACCAGATCGAGCTGCACCCGAGCTTCCAGCAGCCGGCCACCCAGGCGGCCAGCCGGGAGCACGGGCTGGCCGTGGAGGCCTACGCCCCGATCGGACAGGCGAAGGATCTCGACCTGGAGACGGTCACCGGCATCGCCCGGGAGCACGACGTGACCCCGGCCCAGGTGATCCTGCGCTGGCACCTGCAGCAGGGCACCGTCGTCATCCCCAAGTCCGTCACCCCGGAGCGGATCGTGGCGAACATCGACCTCTTCGGCTTCGAGCTCGACGAGGAGCAGGTGGCCGCGATCACCGCCCTGGACTCCGAGGAGCGGATGTTCCCGCACCCGGACGAGGGCAACTTCACGATGCTGGACTGAGCCGGCCCGTGATCCCCCACCTGGAGCACAGCTGTGCCGCGGCCCTCCCGGAGCTCTCGCAGCCCTGGGAGGCCGCGTCGGTGCCCGAGCCCACCCTGCTGGCCCTCGACGAGGGGCTGGCCGCCGAGCTGGGCTGGGACCCGGTGTGGTTGCGCAGTCCCGAGGGGGTGCGCTTCCTCGTCGGCGGCAGCGACGACCCCGCTCTCCCACGACCGGTCGCCCAGGCCTACGCCGGCCACCAGTTCGGCCACTACTCGCCGCTGCTCGGCGACGGGCGGGCCCTGCTCCTGGGGGAGACCACCACCACCGACGGGCGCCGGGTGGACGTCCACCTCAAGGGCTCGGGGCGGACCCCCTACGCCCGCGGTGGGGACGGCCTGGCGGCGGTCGGCCCGATGCTGCGCGAGCACCTCATGGGGGTCTTCGCCCACGCCGTCGGCCTGCCCACCACCCGTTCGCTGGGCGTGGTCGGCACCGGGGGAGTGGTGCACCGGGAGGAGCCCCTGCCCGGAGCGGTTCTGGTGCGGGTGGCGGCCAGCCACCTGCGGGTCGGGACGGTCCAGCACGCGGCGGCCTCCCACGGCCGGGAGGTGCTCGAACGGCTCGTGCACCACGCCCTGTGGCGGCACCACGCCGAACGGGCGGAGGTGGGAGCGTCCGCCGGGGAGCCGGAGGCCCTCACCCTGCTGCGGGCGGTCTGCGAGGCCCAGGCCCGTACGGTGGCGCAGTGGATGGGGCTGGGTGTCGTCCATGGGGTGATGAACACCGACAACATGACCCTCTCGGGCGAGACCATCGACTACGGGCCGGTGGCGATGCTCGACGCCCACGACCCGCAGGCGGTGTTCAGCAGCATCGACCACGCCGGCCGCTATGCCTACGGCAACCAGCCGGCCGCTGCGCAGTGGAACCTGGCCCGGCTGGCCGAGGCCCTGCTGCCCCTCGTCGACGAGGACCCCGAGCGGGCCGTGGACCGGGCCACCACGGTGCTGGGGGACTTCGCGGAGTGCTACCGGGCCGAGCACACTGCCCTGTTCTCCGCGAAGCTGGGGCTCACCGAGCCCGACGAGCAGCGGGTGGGGGACTTCCTCCTGCGGCTCGCCGCCGAGGGCGGCGACCACACCGGGACCTTCGACCGGCTCACCCGGGAGGCTGCCGCGGCGGGGGAGACCGAGCGAGCCGCCCGGATGCGGGCGGTGAACCCGGTGGTCGTCCCGCGCAACCACGTCGTCGAGCAGACCCTGACGGCCGCCACCGCGGGGGACCTGGGCCCCGTCCACGCGGTGGCGGCCGCCCTGGCCGACCCGTTCAGCACCCCTGCCGACACCGCGCCGGAGGTGCAGGCCCTGCTGGCACCGTCGCCGGTCGGCTCGCCGCGGCACGTGACCTTCTGCGGCACCTGAGGGGCGGACCATCCCGCCCCTCAGGTGCCGGGTCGGTCAGTCCTCGGAGGACTCGCCGCCCTTCTGCTCCGAGGAGTCCTCGTCGGCGTCCTTCCCGGACTCCTCCGGTGCGGAGTCGCCGTCGGTGACGCTCCACGTGACCGTCGCCTCGGCAGGGTCGCCGGTGATGACGTCCAGCTTGGGCTTGGCCTTCGGGGTCAGGCGCACGGTGGCCTCACCGGCGTCGGCCGGGACGGAGAAGGTCATCGGCCCGTCGAAGCCCCGAACGAGGGAGGAGTTCTCCGCCTCCGGCTCGATGGTCGTGCCGTCGGGCATCTCGACCTGGATGGTGCTCTTGTTGTCGTGGTTCTTCGGCTCGTCGACGGTGACCACGAGGAAGAGCTCACCGGAGCGCGACCACCCGTGCTCGGGGTGGTAGGGGGTCAGGTGGGCCTGCTCGACCTCACCGCGGATCGTCTCCGGGGCGCCGTTCATTCTCTCGTACGGCAGGTTCATCGACTCCGCGTCCGTCAGCTCGACCTCGAACCCGTCCACGGTGTATAGCTGCGGAGCGTCATCGCTGGTGCGCGTGCCGTCCACGAGGCTGAGGGACTGCGTCAGCCCGTCCTCCTCGCCGGTGGTCACCTCCAGCACCAGGTCCTCCGGGGAGAGCTCCTCCGGCGCGGAGACCACCAGCGTCCCCTGCTGACGGTCCCCCTCACCGGTGAAGACCGACCCGGCCTCGCTGCCCTCCACCCGCACCATGGCGTTCGAGCGGGGGATCTCCTCGACCCCGGGCAGCTGCGGGTCCGTGCTCTCGTAGCGGGCGACGTGGAAGACCTTGCCCTCGGCCGGCTCGACGGTCGACACCTTCTCGGAGTCCTGGGTCAGGATCTCGCCGCCGGCCTGCTCGAAGGCCTGGACCGGGAGCTCCTCCAGCTGCCCGACCTCCGTGATGCGCAGGTCCAGACCGGGGGCCAGAAGACGAGCGTCATCGGACTCCTCGACCGCAGTCGTCTCCGCCTCGAGGGAGGATGCCGTGCCCATGAACCCGGCCTCGGCCGTGTGGGTGCTGGAGCCCTCGCTCGCGTCCTCGTCGGACGAGGGGCCGTCCGTGCCCTCCTGCTCGTCGGAGTCCGTGCCCTCCTCGGTCGCCTCCCCGTCGCCCTGCTCCTCGGCGGGGGAGGGGGTCGTCTCGGACGTGTCCTCGAAGGCCGCCTCTTCCTCGGACTGTCCGGAGCAGGCCGTGAGCGCCAGGCCCAGGCTCGCGAGCAGGGCGATGCTGGAGGTGCGTCGTCGGGTCGTGGTCATGGGGTCCTCCTGGTTCGTGGACGACGGGCCGGCGGCCCGTCGCGGCGGGTGCGTTCACCCCGTCTGTCGGAGCCCACCCCCGAAAAGTTGCATCCGGCTGTCGCGGGAGCGGAAAGCCTTCGACGCGAACGCTATCTGTCGGGTGTCGAAAGGCGGGGCCGGGGCGCCGGTAGCCTCCGCACCATGCCTCCCGCTCCTGCCCGTGCCGACGACGCCGTGAGCTCCCTCCACCGTGCGGTGGTCGACGGGGACGGGACCACGGCCCGCCGGGTGCTGGCGGAGGCCGGTGAGGAGGTCCACGAGCTGCTGCTCTCCGCGCTCGCCCGGGCCGCGGGTCGAGAGGGCACGGGGGCGCTGGCCACCGAGCTGCTCGTGGAGGAGCTCGACGCCGCCGGGACCGTCCGCCGCATGGTCGGGGCCTCGCTGCTGGACGGCTCGGCCGTCGACGACGTCAGCCAGGACGTCCTCATCTCGGTGGCGGAGTCCCTCCCGTCCTTCCGGGGTGGCTCGAAGCTGTCCACCTGGGTGCACAGCATCGTGCGGCGGCGGGTCGCCGACCACCTGCGCCGTCAGCGAGCGAGCGCTCCGCTGCCGGAGGAGGAGGCGCACCCCGCCGCCCGGATGAGCTCGATGATCGCCACCCGGGCCACGGTGCAGGAGGCGCTGGCCCAGCTGCCGGAGCTCTACCGGGAACCGGTGGTGCTCCGGGACGTCGACGGGCTGCCCTACGCGGACGTGGCCGAGCGGCTGGGTCGGCCGCTCGGCACGGTGAAGGCCCAGATCGCCCGGGGGCGAGCCATGGTGGCTGCGCGGATCCAGGCTCCCGAGCGTGCTCCCGGGGACCGCTCGTGACCGAGCGGATCGGACGCTACGAGCTGCAGGGTGTCATCGGGACGGGGTCCTTCGCGACCGTCCACCGTGCGCATGACCCCGTCCTGCACGGAACGGTCGTGCTCAAGGTCCTGGCCGAGAACCACTCGCTCAACCCGGAGGTGAGGGAGCGCTTCATCGCCGAGGGAAGGGCCCTGCGCAAGGTCCGCAGCCCCCACGTGGTGACCGTCCACGACCTGGGGGAGACCGACCGGCAGCAGCCATACCTGGTGCTGGAGCACGCCGACCGGGGCACCGTGGCCGAGCGGGTGGAGGCGCACCGCCGCGCGGGCCGGGCCCCGGAGGTCGGGGACGTCCTCCTCGTGGCGCAGCAGCTCGCCAGCGCGCTCGGTGAGCTGCACGACGAGCAGCTGGTCCACCGTGATCTCAGCCCGGCCAACGTGCTCATCACCTCGCGGGGAGGCGAGGTGCGGGACGACGACGGGGCCGTGGACCCGGGAGGTCTGCTGGCGCCGGACGAGCGGCTGCTCCTGGCCGATCTCGGGCTCTGCAAGGACCTGGCCCTGAACAGCGGGCTGACGGTGGCGGCGGGGACCCACGGGTTCCGGCCCCCGGAGCTAGAGAACGGCCCCGCGGTCATCGACACCCGGGCCGACGTCTGGGCGCTGGCGGCCCTGCTCGAGTGGCTCGGGGGTGAGGCCCTTCCACCCCCGAGCCACGAGGTGTTGCGCTGGGGACGGGCCCCGGCGGTCGAGGACCGTCCGGCCACGGTGGCCGCCCTCGTGGAGGCGATGGAGGACGCCGTGGACTTCCCGAGGCCACCCTCCCCTCCGGCCGCGGCCGTGCGGGGGAGCCGGGCCGCGCCGAGGGGCGGTCGGCACCGGCTCCTCACGGGGTTCGCGGTGGTGGGGGCGGTGCTCCTCGCCGGGCTCACCGGGTGGACCGTCCGCGGTGACGGGCAGCCGCCGGAGGCGACCGGGGACGCCAGCGTGGGCGTCGCGGGGCCCGACACCCTGCGGGTCGGACAGACGGGCACCTTCAGGGCCGAGCTGACCGGCGTCGACGACTGGGTGTGGGTGCTGCCGGACGGCCGGTACAGGGCGGGGGACACCGAGGTGACCCTCCACCCGAGCAGCCCCGGGGTCGCCACCATCGCGCTCGAGGGACGGGACGAGGCAGGGGACCCGCTGCGGGCCACCCACGAGCTCCGCGTGGAGGAGTGACGGGGGCAGAGCAGGCAGAAGGCCCCGCTCCCTGGGGGATGCGGGGCCTTCTCTGGAGCGGACAACCGGGCTCGAACCGGCGACCTCAACCTTGGCAAGGTTGCGCTCTACCAACTGAGCTATGTCCGCGGGGCACCGGCGCCCCGACCGATCTCTCGGCCGGGGCGCCATCGTGCTGGTGGGCGATACTGGGTTTGAACCAGTGACCTCTTCCGTGTCAAGGAAGCGCGCTACCGCTGCGCCAATCGCCCGTACCGGATCGCTCCGGTGTGGCAGCGAGGAATCCCGCCGCCTCGAGGTGGAGACGGGATTCGAACCCGTGTATACGGCTTTGCAGGCCGCTGCCTCGCCTCTCGGCCACTCCACCATCAGAGGTCGGAGGACCTCAGAGCGGACAACCGGGCTCGAACCGGCGACCTCAACCTTGGCAAGGTTGCGCTCTACCAACTGAGCTATGTCCGCCTGCCGTTCTGACCCGCCCTGTGAGGGGCTCGTCCGTACGGCGCTGGGAAACAATAACCAACTTCCGCCCCGGTGCCAAGTCGGGCCCTTCGGAGGGGCGATCCACCGCTCGTGACGGGGAAGGTGCGGCAGGGCGAGCCGGCCGTCGGGCCGGGGCTCAGAGGGACTCGGGCATCGGCCGGACGGTGAGGGACTGCTCGATCCGGGCGAAGGGGCCCTGCTCGTCGTGCATCCAGCTGGAGGTCAGGCCGGCGCCGGTCGGGCCCCAGGCCACCTGGCCGTCGAGTCCCACCCAGCCGTTCACGGGCTGGCGGAACAGGTGGAGGGTGATCTCCACGTTGGGGAACATCCACTCCGACGGGTCCCGCCGCGGGCCGGTGCCGTTGGCGACGTCGGACAGGGCAAGCACCTGGGCGGTGGGGGAGACCTCCTGCCCGGCCAGCAGCGGGGTCGTGCTGCGCAGCCAGGCGCGGCCCCGCCCCGGGCCGTGGCCGGGCACCTCGCGGAACTCCACCGTGTCCAGGAAGGCGCCGCTCCACACGCCCATGCCGTCCCACGCCGGCAGGGAGTCCGGGGCGGGGAGGTGTTCGATCTCGTGCCCCGCCACGGCGGCGGTGTCCGCCACCGCGATGCGCCAGGCGTGGGCCCGCACCACCACCCGGTCGGCGATGGTCATCGTCGCTTCGAGCAGCTCGATCGTCCGCCCCGGCCGCACGGTGCGCACCTCGATCTGCGAGGGCAGGGCGGGCATGACGCCGTAGGCCTCGAGCGTGATCCGGGAGAGCTGGACGTCCTCCCGCGGGTCGTGGGAGAGCATCTCGTGGGTGAGCAGGCCGACGACCGGGGCCAGATGGTGCTCCCAGTCGCGCCAGGCTCCCTGGACGTGGACCGTCGGCTGGTACCGGCCTTCCCCCAGCGGGACGAAGTAGGCCTCGACGTCGGTGGGCAGGTCGGCGACGATCTGCGCGGGCTCGGGAAGTGCAGTCATGCCCGCAGGCTAGGCCGGATCGGTCCGCTCCGTCGGGAGCCCGCCCACCGGGAGATCTAGAGTTGGCCCATGAGCGACAACATGCTGCAGATCTGGGTCAACGGCCGGCTCGTCGCCGCCGAGGAGGCCGCCATCCTGCCCATCGACCACGGCATCACCGTGGGGGACGGGGTCTTCGAGACCGCTGAGGTGCGCGACGGCGTGGTCTTCGCCCGCACCCGCCACCACGACCGGATGGACCGCTCCCTGGCCGGCATCGGACTCGCTCCGCTGGACCGGGCCCGCCTCGACGAGGGCATCGACGCCGTGCTCGAGGCCTCACTGGCCGCGCACGGCGAGCACCCGCCGCTGCAGCGCCTCCGCTACACCGTGACCGGCGGTCGCGGCCCTCTCGGGTCGGGGCGCTTCGAGGCCGAGCCCACCTACATCGTGGCCCTGCAGCCGGACCCCGGGATGGACGGACCGGCCACCGTGGCCGTCGGGCCCTGGCGCCGGAACCTCCACTCGACCATCACCGGGCTGAAGACCACTTCCTATGCCGAGAACGCGGTGATGCTGCTGGCTGGCTCCCGCCTCGGCGCCTCGGAGACCCTCTTCGCCACGAGCGAGGGGGACCTCTGCGAGGGGACGGGGTCGAACACCTTCGTGGTCACCGACGGCGTGCTGCGCACCCCCGGGCTGGACCGTGGTCCGTTGGCCGGCGTGACCCGGGGGCTGGTGCTGGAGTGGGCTCGGGAGGCCGGCATGGACGTCCGTGAGGAGCAGGTGCCCATGGCCGACCTGGCCGCGGCCGACGAGATCTTCATCACCAGCTCGATCCGGGGCGTGCAGCCCGTGACCCGGCTGGTGGAGATCACCGAGTCGCCGGTCACCGCGGCGCCCGGGCTGGCCGAGCCGGAGGCACCCTCTGCGCAGCACGGCGTCTCCTTCGACCGCGAGCTGGAGGTGGGGCCCCTCACCCAGCGCCTGGCCGCCCTCTTCCGCGAGAACGCCGCCGCCACGCCGGACCCGTGAGCTCCCACCGCGCCGACTGGTGGGAGGGCCCCCGCACGGTGCCGCTCCACGAGCGGGACTGGGCGTGGCGCAACCGGCTGCGCGCCCTGCCGCTGATCGGCCCCTCCTATCGGGCCCTGGTGGGGGCGGTGGGCCTCATGGTGGTTTGCCTGGGACTGCTGCTGGTGCCCTTCCCCGGCCCCGGGTGGGCCATCGTCTTCTCCGGGGTGCTGATCTGGGCCACCGAGTTCGAGCCCGCCTCCCGCCTCCTCCACTGGGGGCGGGGCCGGTTGGCGGCCTGGGGCCGGTGGTTCGGACGCCAGGAGTGGGGGGTGCGGCT
The DNA here is from genome assembly GCF_900187395.1 of Kytococcus aerolatus. Classification (GTDB taxonomy): domain Bacteria; phylum Actinomycetota; class Actinomycetes; order Actinomycetales; family Dermatophilaceae; genus Kytococcus; species Kytococcus aerolatus. The sequence goes on along the minus strand of NZ_FYEZ01000001.1, from coordinate 279,363 downwards.
GGGGGTGCTGGCGGTGACCTTCGGGGCCGCCACGACGATTGTCTGGTGCGTGGCCTTCCTCTGCGGGCAGCCGCCGGGGCTCCCCGCCTCCTGGGCGGCCCTCCTGGAGCGCTGGGGGCGGGTCCCGACCGAGCCGATCTGGCGGCGCTGACCGCCCCGCCGCCGGAGATTCGCCAACCGGGCCCGGGGTGGGGTACAGTCTCCCGTCGCATCAGGTTGCAGCACGCAGCCGGATGAGCATCCGGGCGCATAGCTCAGTTGGTTAGAGCGTTCGCTTCACACGCGAGAGGTCAGGGGTTCGAGTCCCTTTGCGCCCACTCCCGGAAGACGCCCGTGAGGCCCCACCGCACACCGTGGTGGGGCCTCACGGCATTCCACGGTGTCTGCCGGTCCGGGGGTGATGGGGGTCGCCGGCGCGCCGTAGACTCGCGCTCACGGCGCCGCACCCCGTGGTCCGCCCCGACCCGGCCCTGCCCGGACTCGACACCGACGCAGCCAGCTGCTGCACGAACAGGAGTGATCCATGGCCCCCATCAGTCTGACCGTGAACGGCGAGCACCGTACGGCCGAGACGGGGACCACCGGCACCGACCTGTTCGAGGGCGACCGTGCCGTCGTGGCCCAGCGCGTCAACGGGGAGCTCCGCGACCTGTACCGCGAGCTCGGCGACGGTGACGTCGTCGAGGGCGTCCTCATCAGCGAGCCCGACGGCCTGGACATCCTGCGCCACTCGACGGCCCACGTTCTGGCCCAGGCGGTGCAGGCCGAGTTCCCCGAGGCCAAGCTCGGCATCGGCCCGCCCATCACCGACGGCTTCTACTACGACTTCGACGTCGCCGAGCCCTTCACCCCCGAGGACCTCAAGAAGCTCTCCAAGACGATGCAGCGCATCATCAAGGAGGGGCAGACCTTCGTGCGGCGCGAGGTGGCCGACGCCGACGCCCTCACCGAGCTCGCCGCCGAGCCGTACAAGTGCGAGCTGGTGGGCCTCAAGGGCGGTGCGGCCGAGGACGCTGCCGAGGGGGCCTCGGCCGAGGTGGGCGGCTCCGAGCTGACCATCTACGACAACGTCCGCCGCGACGGCACCGTGGCCTGGGGTGATCTCTGCCGCGGCCCGCACCTGCCGAGCACCAAGCTCATCGGCAACGGCTTCGCCCTGACCCGCTCGGCGGCGGCCTACTGGCGCGGGTCGGAGAAGAACCCCCAGCTGCAGCGCGTCTACGGCACGGCGTGGCCCACCAAGGACGAGCTCAAGGCCTACCAGGAGCGCTTGGCGGAGGCTGAGCGCCGCGACCACCGCAAGCTCGGTGCGCAGCTGGACCTCTTCAGCTTCCCCGAGGAGGTCGGTCCCGGGCTGCCGGTCTTCCACCCCCGGGGCGCCATCCTCCGCAAGGAGATGGAGGACTACGTCTACCAGCGGCACCTGGAGGAGGGCTTCTCCTACGTCACGACGCCGCACCTGTCCAAGGAGGAGCTCTTCCACACCTCCGGCCACCTGCCCTACTACGCCGAGGGCATGATGCCGGAGCTCGACGACGACGGGCAGGCCTATCGCGTCAAGGCCATGAACTGCCCGATGCACAACCTCATCTTCCGCAGCCAGCAGCGCTCCTACCGCGAGCTGCCGCTGCGCTACTTCGAGTTCGGCACCGTGTACCGCAACGAGAAGTCCGGGGTGCTCCAGGGCCTCACCCGCGTGCGGATGATCACCCAGGACGACTCGCACTCCTACGTCGCCAAGGAGCAGGCGGCCGGCGAGGTGAAGCACCTCCTGGACTTCGTGCTCTCCCTGCTGCGGGACTTCGGGCTGGACGACTACTACCTGGAGCTCTCCACCCGGGACGAGGACGGGGACAAGAAGGACAAGTTCATCGGCACCGACGAGCAGTGGGCGGAGGCGACCGCCGTCCTGCGTGAGGTGGCCGAGGAGTCCGGGCTGGAGCTCGTGCCGGACCCGGGCGGGGCCGCGTACTACGGGCCGAAGATCTCGGTGCAGGCCCGGGACGCCATCGGCCGTACCTGGCAGATGTCGACCATCCAGTACGACTTCAACCAGCCGGAGCGCTTCGAGCTCGAGTACCAGGCCTCCGACGGGTCCCGTCAGCGGCCGGTGATGATCCACTCGGCCAAGTTCGGCTCGATCGAGCGTTTCATCGGTGTGCTCACCGAGCACTACGCCGGTGCCTTCCCGGTGTGGCTGTCCCCGGTCCAGGTGCTCGGGGTGCCGGTGGCTGAGGAGTTCCTTCCGTATCTCGAGGAGGTCACCGCGAAGATGCGGGCACTCGGGGTCCGCACCGAGGTGGACGCCAGCGACGACCGCTTCGGCAAGAAGATCCGCAACGCCAGCACCTCCAAGGTGCCCTTCGTCCTCATCGTGGGCGGGGACGACCGGGACGCCGGTGCCGTGTCCTTCCGCTACCGCGACGGCTCGCAGGAGAACGGCATCCCGGTGGACGAGGCCATCGACCGGGTGGTCGAGGCGATCGCCACGCGCGCCCAGGTCTGAGCTCGTCCTGCCCCCGGGGGCTCCAGCAGCGTGAAGGCCCCCACCGTCACGGTGGGGGCCTTCACGCTCACCGTCAGGTTGCGACGGTCACCGGGCTCAGAAGGCGCGGCGGGTCGTGTAGCGCCAGGTCCAGATGCGGTCCAGCGAGACGGTGCGACCGGGCCGCGGGGCGTGGAAGATGTAGTTGAGCCCGTTCAGCGGCACGTAGAAGCCGACGTGGGAGGCGTGCGTCCAGTTGCCGATGAAGAGCAGGTCGCCCAGGGTAACGGTGCTGCGGGCGATGTACCGGGTGGCCCGGAACTGCTGTGCGGCGGAGCGGGGGAGGGCCAGGCCGTACTGCTTGTGCGCCCACTGGGTGAGGCCGGAGCAGTCGAAGGCATTCGGGCCGGCGGCGCCGTAGACATAGGGGCGCCCCTGCTTGGTGCGCGCGGTGTAGTAGATCTGCCGGCGCCGGGTCTGGGTGATGGCGCCCGCCTCGTCGGCGGAGGCCACCGAGAGGGCGCCGGCACCGGCGGTCACCGCGGCGCCGGTGAGGAAGGCACGGCGGTCGAGGGAGGGGGAGTCGATGAGCGACATGGAGGGATCTCAGGATCGCCTCGGGGCATGACCTGTCGGGTTCGGCTCCTGTGAACCGGCTGTCGGGGCGGAAGAGACCCTTCCCCATGGCTTCACCCCAAGACGTCCGGGACGTCGTGCTGCTCGGGTACTCCGCTCCCGCCGTCCGACTCTCGTCGGTTCACTGGCCACACACCTGGCGGGACTCGGCGGGGTGCGGCGCCCGGCATCGGTGCGCGGGCGAGCTGAATCTAGGGGAGCCGCTCCGACAGGTCAACCTTGGGGAGGAGGAATGCAGCGACGGGCTCCACCCGGAGGTGGAGCCCGTCGTCAGATCCTTCGTGGGAGAGGAGAACCCGTCGCTCAGAAGGCGCGGCGGGTCTTGTAGCGCCAGGTCCAGATGCGGTCGCAGGACAGGCGGCGACCCGGACGCGGAGCGTGGTAGATGTAGTGACGGCCGTTCCATGGCACGTAGAAGCCGACGTGGGACGCGTGGCTCCAGTTGCCGATGAAGAGCAGGTCACCGAGGGTGGCCGAGCTGCGGTAGATGGAACGGGTCGCGCGGTACTGCTGTGCGGCGGTGCGGGGGAGGGCCAGGCCGTACTGCTTGTGCGCCCACTGGGTGAGGCCGGAGCAGTCGAAGGCGTAGGGGCCCTCGGCGCCGTACACGTAGGGCAGGCCTTCCTTGGCGCGTGCCTTGCGGTAGATCGCCCGGCGGGTGTACTGGGTGATGGCGTTCGCCTCCGACGCGGTGCCGAGGGCCAGTGCGCCGGCGCCGGCGGTGGCAGCGGCGCCCGTGAGGAGCGCGCGGCGGTCGAGGGCAGGGGTGTTGACGTCGATCATCGACATGGAGGGATCTCAGGATCGCTTACGAAGCATGACCTGTCGGGTTCGGCTCCTGTGAACCGGCCATGAGGGCACATGGCTTCACCCCAAGACGCCTGAGGGGGGCGTCATGTTGCTTGGGTACTCCGCTCCCGCCATCCGACTTTCGTCGGCAGGAGGCACACGTTCATGGCGGGACTCAGCGGGAACGTGCCACCCGGGCGTTTCTGCCCGGGCAGGCCACAACGTAGGGGATGTGTCCGTCAAAATCAACCCTTGGGTGGATGCCCTGTGGGGTGGCCTTCTGTGCCGCCGGGAATCCCGCACCATGATGCGGCACAGCGTGCTCCGGAGGGACGCGGAGCACTAGAGTCTGCGCATGGACCTGCCTGAGGATGCCGCCGACCTGCCCGGTGTGCCGGACGCCTTCCAGCGCCTCTGGGTACCTCACCGGATGGCCTACCTGGACGCCAATCCCGCCCGTGGTGGGGCCGAGCCGCCCTGTCCCTTCTGCGCCGCTCCCGCCCGGAGCGATGCCGACGGGCTGGTGATCGCGCGGGGTGAGCACTGCTACGTGGTGATGAACCTCTTCCCCTACAACCCGGGACACCTCCTGGTCTGCCCCTACGAGCACGTCCCCGAGTATCTCGACATCGACGGGGACGCGCTGGCCGAGTTCTCGGCCATGACCCGGCAGGCGATGCGCACCCTGCGCTCGGTCACCGGGTGCCACGGCTTCAACCTCGGGATGAACCAGGGGCAGGTGGCCGGTGCCGGAGTGGCCGCGCACCTCCACCAGCACGTCGTGCCGCGGTGGACGGGGGACGCCAACTTCTTCCCGATCGTGGCCCGCACCAAGGCGGTGCCCCAGCTGCTCGAGGACGCACGCGCCCAGCTGGCCGCGGCCTGGCCGGAGCACGCCGCGGCCTGAGCAGGCCCGCCCTTGGGCTCTTCCCGACCTCCCGGACGGCCACGACGTGCACGAGGGCCCCGTCGCGACTGCGACGGGGCCCTCGTGGGGAGTGCTGGGGTCAGCGACGACCAGCGACCTTGCCCACGATGAAGAGCAGCAGGCAGGCACCGACGATGGCGCCGATGAACGAGGAGATGCTGAAGGCCTCACCCAGCACGTCGCCACCGGTGAAGAGGCTGACGAGGAAGCCGAGCAGGGCGGCACCCACGATGCCGACGATGATGTTGGCCGGGATGCCCATGGCGGCGTCCGTGCCCATGATCTTGGAGGCGATCCAGCCGGCGATGCCGCCGACGATGATCCAGGCGATGATGGTCCCCATTGGAGGACTCCTTTCAGTCGTTGCTGCGGCGCGGAGGCGCTGCAGCGGGGTCAGAACTGCTTCGAGCGTAGGTCGCTGACTCCTCGATGTCTCGCTCACGAGGCAACTCGTGAGCGGACTCACGTTCCCCGGCACGGGCTCTGCGGGTCGTCTGGTCGGGCTGTCGGCCGCAGCGGACTAGGCTGCGCGGGACATGCTCAACCGCCACGCCCGACCGCTGCTCAGCCGCGTCGTCGACCCCCTCGCGCGCGCCCTCCTGCGGCTCGGCGTCGGGCCCGACGCGGTGACGATCGGTGGCCTCCTGGGGGTCGTCCTGGCCGCGCTGTGGTTCTTCCCCCGCGGAGAGCTCCTCACCGGCACCCTGGTCGTCACCGTCTTCGTGCTCGCCGATCTCCTCGACGGTGCGATGGCCCGTCAGCTGCGCCGGAGCGGGGGGTGGGGCGCCTTCCTGGACTCCACCTGCGACCGGGTGGGGGACGCGGCCGTGCTCGGCTCCCTCGTGTGGTGGGCCCTGGTGGGGACGGGCCAGGGGCGTGGCCCGGAGATCTCTCCCGCGCACGCCCAGCTCCTCGGGGCGGGTGCCCTGAGCGCCCTCTGTCTCGGATTCCTCGTGAGCTATGCCCGGGCCCGGGCCGAGGGTCTCGGGGTCCGGGCGGACGTGGGCCTCGCCGAACGGGCGGAGCGACTCATCGTCGTCCTGGTCTCCACCGGACTGGTCGGGCTGGGGGCGCCGGTGGCCCTGCTGACCGTCGCGCTCTGGGTCCTGGTGCTCGCCAGCCTGGTCACGGTCGCCCAGCGGATCAGCGCGGTGCGTCGAGGCGTCGCATGACCCCCTCCCAGGTGGGCACGGTGACCGTCCCGCACCCGGACGGCAGCCCGCAGCGACACGTGGGCCTGGTGTGCCCCTACCCGGTGGACGCGCCGGGGGCGGTGCAGGCGCACGTCCGGGAGCTGGCGCGCAGCATCCGCTCCGCAGGGCACCTGGTCAGCGTCCTCGCGCCGGTGGAGGGGACGCACCCCCGGCTCCGTCTCGCCCTCGCCGGCGAGGGCGACGAGGGGGCCGATGCCGTGGCCGCGGACCTCTGGGGGCTCACCGAGGGCATCGACCTGACGGTCGTGCCGGGTACGGTCCGGGTTCCCTACGCCCGGTCGGTCTCCCTGGTGTCCGCCGGAGCACGTGCGCAGCAGGTGGTGGACGCCTGGCTGCAGTCCACGGAGCCGGACCTCGTGCACGTGCACGAGCCGGTCGCCCCGAGCCTGCCGCTCATCACCGCCCAGCGCGTGGGAGGCCGGATCCCGCTGGTGGCCACCTTCCACAGCGGGCTCAAGCCCTCGCACGCCCTGGCCGAGATCCTGCCGGTCCTGCGGAGCGCCCTCGAGTCGGTCGACGCCCGGATCGCGGTCTCCTCCCAGACCCGGGCCACCGTCGTGGAGACGCTGGGGGGCGATCCCTTCGTCATCCCCAACGGGGTGCGGGTGAAGCGGCTGGCCCGTAGCGAGCCCCGGGCGCCCTGGCAGGAGGGCCCGGGACGTCCGACGATCGCGTTCGTGGGGCGGTCCAGCGAGTCCCGCAAGGGCCTGGGCCTGCTCCTGCGCGCGCTGCCCCGGATCATCGAGCGCTCTCCGGGCACCCGCGTGTTCATCGCCGGCCCGGGGCAGGAGCATGCCCGGGAGCTGGTGGCCCGGGACCACGCCGAGCTGCGCAACTCCATCGTCTGGGTCGGAGAGCTCAGCGAGCGGGACAAGGCGGCCCTGCTGCACAGCGTCTCGGCCTTCGTGGCGCCGCAGCTGCAGGGGGAGAACTTCGGTCTGACGATCGTCGAGGCGATGGCCTCCGGTGCGCCGGTGGTGGCCTCGGACCTGCCCGCCTTCCGCTCGGTGCTGCGTGGCGCCGGGCGACTCTTCCGGGCCGGTGACGCCGAGGACCTCGCCGATGTCCTCGAGGAGGTCGTCCTGGACCCGCACCTGCGCGAGGAGATGCGGCAGACCGGACGGGCGCGGGCCGCGAGATTCGACTGGGAGGTCATCGGCCGCGAGGTCATGGCCGTCTACGAGGTGGTGATGGAGCGATGAGTCCTTCGCTGTGGTGGATGGTGCTGGTGGTCGTGCTCCTGCTGGCCGGAGCGGCTGTCCTCTGTCGGGAGCACTGGGCCGGTGCGGCGCGGCAGGACGCCGCGGAGCTCGAGGCGAGCGGCTCGGCCCTCGACGCCGAGCTCATGCGACGGACCCTGGCGGCCCGGGAGCTGGCGACGGCCGGCGGGCTCGACCCGGCCAGCGCCGTCATCGTGCTGCGCTGCGTGGGCGACGTGCTCGACGCCGTGGACGCCGGGACCCGCGCCGAGGGCTCCGGGGTCGGACCGATGGGGCCGGAGCGCCTCGAGGCCGAGGAACAGCTCACCGAGGCCCTGCGGCGAGCCTTCGACGACCGTCACGGCGGGGCGGGGGAGTCCTGCGAGTCCCTCGGGGGGCAGGCCGCCCACGCCCGGGACGTGCTGGCCCTGGCCACCGAGAGGGTCCACCGGCGCCGGGTTCACCACAACGAGCTGGCCGCCCGGGTCCGCCGCCGGGCGCTCGGGCGCACCGGGCGACTGCTGGGGCTGGGGCCCGCGAGGGACCTGCCCGAGCTGGTCCAGGTGGAGGACGACATCCCCGCCCTGCGCCCCGGCTCGGAGCAGCAGCCGTAGACTGAGGCGCTCCCAGCGGGCGCTGTGCCGTCCCGCCCCCGAGGGGGCGGCCAGCACGCAGACCAGCGAGAAGACCAGCGAAAGGCACTCCCGTGACCGACCAGAACACCGTGACCGGCACCGCCCGCGTGAAGCGCGGCATGGCCGAGATGCTCAAGGGCGGCGTCATCATGGACGTCGTCACCCCCGAGCAGGCCCGTATCGCGGAGGACGCCGGCGCCGTGGCGGTGATGGCCCTGGAGCGCGTGCCCGCCGACATCCGTGCGCAGGGCGGCGTCGCCCGCATGAGCGACCCCGACCTCATCGACGGGATCATCGAGGCCGTGTCCATCCCGGTCATGGCCAAGGCCCGCATCGGCCACTTCGTCGAGGCCCAGGTGCTGCAGTCCCTCGGGGTCGACTTCGTCGACGAGTCCGAGGTGCTGACCCCGGCCGACTACGCGAACCACATCGACAAGTTCGCCTTCGACGTGCCCTTCGTCTGTGGCGCGACCAACCTGGGCGAGGCGCTGCGCCGCATCACCGAGGGCGCGGCGATGATCCGCTCCAAGGGCGAGGCCGGTACCGGTGACGTCTCCAACGCCACCACCCACATGCGCACCATCCGCGCGGAGATCCGTCGCCTGCAGACGATGGCCGAGGACGAGCTCTACGTGGCGGCCAAGGAGCTGCAGGCGCCGTACGAGCTGGTCAAGGAGGTCGCCGAGGCCGGGAAGCTGCCGGTCGTCCTCTTCACCGCCGGCGGCATCGCCACCCCCGCGGACGCCGCGATGATGATGCAGCTCGGCGCCGAGGGCGTGTTCGTGGGCTCCGGCATCTTCAAGTCCGGCAACCCGGCGGAGCGCGCCAAGGCCATCGTCCAGGCCACCACCCACTTCGAGGACCCGGCCAAGGTGGCCGACGTCTCCCGGGGGCTGGGCGAGGCCATGGTCGGCCTCAACGTGGACGCGATCCCGGAGCCGCACCGCCTGGCCGAGCGCGGCTGGTGACCACCCTGCGCGTCGGCGTCCTGGCCCTGCAGGGCGACGTCCGTGAGCACACGGCCGCCCTGCAGGCCTGTGGCGTCGACGCGCCGGCCGTCCGCACTGAGGAGGATCTCGCCGGGGTGGACGGGCTCGTCCTGCCGGGCGGGGAGTCCACCGTCATCGACCGTCTCGCACGGCTCGAGGGCCTGTCCGGACCGCTCCGGGAACGGATCGCCCACGGGCTGCCCGTCTACGGATCCTGCGCCGGGATGATCCTGCTGGCCGACCGGTTGCTCGACGGACACCGCGAGCAGCAGACCTTCGGTGGGATCGACATGACCGTCCGGCGGAACGCCTTCGGCCGGCAGGTCGACTCCTTCGAGACCGAGCTGCGCCTGTCCTTCCTCCCCGACGGGGCGGCACCGGTGACCGCCGTGTTCATCCGCGCCCCCTGGGTGGAGCAGGTGGCGCCCGAGGTCGAGCTGCTGGCCCGCGTCCCGGCCTCCTCGGTCGAGCGGGACCTGGGCACCCGGGAGGCGGCCGGACGGATCGTGGCGGTGCGCCAGGGCAACCTGCTGGCGACGAGCTTCCACCCGGAGATCACCGGGGACCGACGGGTGCACGAGCACTTCGTCGAGATGGTGCGCGACGCGGCTCGATAGCATCGAGAACCCGCGACACAGCGCGACGAACCCGCCGCAGGAGCACCTGCGGCCCCTGACATCAGCCAGACGACGAGAGAAGGAGCACCGTGGCCGGTCACTCCAAGTGGGCAACCACCAAGCACAAGAAGGCGGCGATCGACGCCAAGCGCGGCAAGCTGTTCGCCAAGCTCGTGAAGAACATCGAGGTCGCCGCGCGCATGGGCGGCGGTGACCCGGCCGGCAACCCGACCCTCTACGACGCCATCCAGAAGGCGAAGAAGAGCTCGGTGCCCAACGACAACATCGACCGTGCGGTGAAGCGCGGCTCCGGCGCCGAGGCCGGTGGCGCCGAGTACCAGGCCCTCACCTACGAGGGCTACGCCCCGGGCGGTGTCGGCCTGATCATCGAGTGCCTCAGCGACAACAAGAACCGTGCGGTCATGGAAGTGCGCACGGCGCTCTCCCGCAACGGGGGCCAGATGGCCGACTCCGGCTCGGTGGGTTTCAACTTCCAGCGCAAGGGCGTCATCGTGGTGCCCAAGGGGGAGCACACCGAGGACGAGATCCTGGAGATCGTGCTCGAGGCCGGGGCCGAGGAGCTCACCGACATCGGGGAGGCCTTCGAGGTGACGACCGAGCCCTCCGACATGGTCGAGGTGCGGACCGCGCTGCAGGCCGCCGAGGTGGACTACGACTCGGCCGACGTGAAGATGCTGCCGATCACCCCGCTGGTGCTCGATGCCGACGGTGCGCGGAAGATGTTCCAGATCATCGACGCCCTCGAGGACTGCGACGACGTCCAGGAGGTCTACGCCGCGGCCGAGGTGCCGGACGAGGTGCTCGCCGAGCTGGACCAGGACGACTGATCGCGTGCGGGTGCTCGGCGTCGACCCCGGCCTGACCCGCTGCGGTCTGGGCGTGGTCGAGGGGCGGCGCGGAGGCACCCTGCGCATGGTGGCTGTCGACGTCGTGCGGACGGCGCCGGAGGTCCCGCTGGAGCAGCGGCTGCTGGCGGTCTCGCAGCGGATCGAGGCCTGGATCGCCGAGCACGGGCCGGACGCGGTGGCGGTCGAGCGGATCTTCGCCCGCTCGGACGTCAGCACCATCATGGGCACGGTGCAGGCCAGCGGCCTGGCACTGGTGGCCGCCGCCCGGGCGGGCGTCGAGGTGGGCACCCACACCCCGAGCGAGGTGAAGGCCGCGGTCTGCGGCAACGGGCGGGCCGACAAGGCCCAGGTCACCGCGATGGTGACCCGCATCCTGGCGCTGGACAGCCCACCCCGCCCGGCGGACGCCGCCGACGCGTTGGCCGTGGGCATCGCGCAGATCTGGCGGGGTGGGGGACAGCGCCGGCTCGACGCGGCGGCCGGGACCGGCCGCCCTGTCGGTGCCGGGTGGGACGATGCGGTGGCCGCGCAGGCGCCGGCCCGGCAGCGGGCGGCGGAGCGGTGGGCGGAGGCCGAACGGCGGGCCCGTCAGAGCACGAGGAGGAGTCGATGATCGCGTCGTTGAGCGGGCGGGTGGCCCACGTGGGGCTGGACCACCTCGTCGTGGAGACCGGGGGAGTCGGGCTGCGGGTCCTGGTCCCCGCCCAGCTGCCGGCCGAGGTGCGCACCGGGCAGGAGGTCCGCCTGGCGACCTCGCTCGTGGTCCGCGAGGACTCCCTCACCCTGTACGGATTCCTCACCGAGGACGTCCGGGAGGTCTTCGAGACCGTCCAGGGCGTCTCCGGGGTGGGGCCACGCCTGGCGTTGGCCCTGGTCTCCGTCTTCACCCCCGGCCGGCTCGCCGCCGCGGTGGCCGGCGAGGACGTCGCGGCGCTCACGAAGGTCCCGGGCATCGGGAAGAAGGGCGCGCAGCGCCTGGTCCTCGAGCTGGCCGGGAAGCTCCCCGCGCTCCCCGAGGAGGAGCTCGCCGAGGGCCCCGAGGCCGGCCCGGCCCCGGCGGCGCCGGCCGACGGACCGGCCTGGGCGGCTCAGGTCACCGAGGCGCTGGAGGGGCTCGGCTGGAGCGCGGCGGTGGCCGGCCGGGCGACCGACGCTGTCGTGGCCCGGCACGCCGACGACACCCCCGCCGAGCTGCCGTCCCTGCCCGAGCTGCTCCGTGAGGCGCTGCGGGAGGTGGCCCCGTGAGCGACCCCTGGGACCTGTCGGGCGAGGAGGCCCCCCGGCTGGTCGACCCGGTCGCCGGCGAGGGAGAGGGCGCGGCGGACGCCGCCCTGCGCCCGAAGCGCCTGGCGGACCTCGCCGGCCAGGACCGGGTCCGGGACCAGCTCTCCCTGGTGCTCGAGGCCGCTCGTCGACGGGGTGCGCCCGCCGACCACGTCCTGCTCTCCGGCCCGCCCGGCCTGGGCAAGACGACGCTCGCCATGATCATCGCCGGCGAGATGGGGGCTCCGCTGCGGATCACCTCCGGGCCGGCGATCCAGCACGCCGGCGACCTAGCGGCGATCCTCTCCTCCCTGGCGGAGGGCGAGGTGCTCTTCCTCGACGAGATCCACCGCATGTCCCGGGCGGCCGAGGAGATGCTCTACCTGGCCATGGAGGACTTCCGCGTCGACGTCGTCGTCGGCAAGGGGCCCGGGGCGACGGCCATCCCGCTGGAGCTGCCGCCCTTCACCGTCGTCGGGGCCACCACGCGCTCCGGGCTGCTGCCGGCCCCGCTGCGGGACCGCTTCGGCTTCACCGGGCACCTCGACTACTACACCGCCGGCGACCTGGCGAGCATCCTGGCGCGCAACGCCACCCTGCTGGGGGTGGAGAGCGACGCCGACGGCATCCGGGAGATCGCCGGACGTTCCCGCGGCACCCCGCGCATCGCCAACCGGCTGCTCCGCCGGGTGCGCGACTGGTCCCAGGTGCACGGCCACCACCGGATCACCCGGGAGGCCGCGCAGGAGGCCCTCGCGCTCTTCGACGTCGACCTGGTGGGGCTGGACCGGCTCGACCGGGCGGTGCTGGAGGCGCTGTGCCATCGCTTCGACGGCGGACCGGTCGGGCTCACGACGCTGGCCGTCGCCGTGGGGGAGGAGGCCGACACGGTGGAGACCGTGGCCGAGCCCTATCTCGTGCGGGAGGGCTTCATGGTGCGCACCCCGCGGGGCCGGGCGGCCACCCCGGCCGCCTGGCAGCACCTCGGGGAGGAGCCTCCCTCCTCGCCCGCGGGTCGGTTCGGTCAGCAACCGCCCCTCGCCTAGACTCCACCGAGCTGCCGGCCCAGCCCTGTCGGCTGTCATCAACCAAGATCCGAGGTACGCCGATGCCGCTGTGTGGCGAACGAGTCCTCCCGGGGGTGGCGCGATGAACATGCGCACCCAGCGGGCGAAGGCCGTGAACACCCTGCTGACCCTTGTCCTGCTGCTGATGCTCCTCGTCGGCGGACTGGGGGCGGCCCACCTGGCCGGCAACCCGCGTGCACAGCTCACCCCCCTGCTGGGGCTGGACCTCGAGGGCGGTCAGCAGATCATCCTCGAGCCCGAGGTCCAGGGCCGGGAGGTCACCTCCGGGCAGGTGGACCAGGCGGTCGACATCATCCGCCAGCGCGTGGACGGCTCCGGCGTGGCCGAGGCCGAGGTCTCCACCCTCGGCGGCACGAACATCTCGGTGGCCATGCCCGGCACCCCGGACCCGGCGGTCCTGGAGTCCCTGCAGGCCTCCTCGCAGATGACCTTCCGTGAGGTCCTGGCGGCCGAGCCGGTCTCCGGAGCAGGTCAGACCGACACCCTCCCCGGCTTCGGTGCCGACGAGGAGGGGGGGAAGAAGGACTCCGGGGAGGGCTCGGACCAGAGCTCGGCCACGACCTCGTCCTCCGGCAAGGAGCCCTCGAGCAAGGCCACGAGCGCCGAGGGAGTGTGGCCCGCGCAGTCCACCCCGGACTCCTCCACCAGCAGCTCCGGGAAGAAGACGTCGGAGTCCTCCCCGTCGTCCGGCTCGGGGACCTCCTCCAGCTCCGACAAGTCCTCGAAGTCCGCCGAGAAGTCCAGCTCCACGCAGGGGACCAAGGCTCCGGTGGACAAGGAGGCCAAGGACATCACCGTGCCCCCGGCCGTCCTGGAGGAGATGGAGTCCCTCGACTGCACCGACCAGGCCGCGCGGGAGAAGGCCCAGCAGGCCGGTGACGACGAGTTCGTCGTGACCTGCAGCTCGCAGGGCCACGAGAAGTACGTGCTCGGTCCGACCCGCATCGCGGGTTCGGCCATCACCGACGCCTCCTCCGGCCCCGAGATGGGCCAGCAGGGCGCCCCGACCGGCCGCACCGCCGTGAGCCTCGAGCTCGACGAGGCCGGTTCCGACATCTTCGCCGACCTGTCCGCCCAGATGGTGGCCGAGCCGAAGGACTCCCCGCTCAACCGCTTCGCCATGCTGCTCGACGGCGAGGTCATCAGCGCCCCGGGCATGAACCAGGCGATCACCAACGGCGAGGCCCAGATCACCGGCGCCTTCACCCCCGAGGAGGGGGAGGCCCTGGCCGACCAGCTGAAGTTCGGCGCCCTGCCCTTCAGCTTCAACCTCCAGTCCTCGGAGCAGATCAGCCCCACCCTCGGCGACGAGCAGCTGCGCTGGGGCATCTGGGCCGGTGTCATCGGCCTGGTCCTGGTGGCCGTCTACTCCCTCTTCCAGTACCGGGCGCTGGGCCTGGTCACGCTGGCCTCGCTCGCGCTGGCCGGGCTGCTGGCCTACCTGTGCGTCGTGCTCCTGGGGTGGGCCTACAACCTGCGCCTCACGATGGCGGGCATCACCGGCCTCATCGTGGCCATCGGTGTCACCGCCGACTCGTTCATCGTCTACTTCGAGCGCATCCGCGACGAGGTGCGTGAGGGGCGGCCGCTGCGCAACGCCGTCGAGACCGGGTGGGCCCGCGCCAAGCGGACCATCCTCGTCTCCGACGCGGTCAACCTGCTGGCGGCCGTGATCCTGTACCTCATGAGCGAGGCCAACGTGAAGGCCTTCGCGTTCATGCTCGGCCTCACCACGCTCATCGACCTCGTCGTCGTGATGCTCTTCACCCACCCTGTGGTGACCCTGCTGGCCCAGACCCGCTTCTTCGGCGACGGGCACCCCCTGTCCGGCATGAACCCCGAGAGCCTCGGGGCGCGCCGCAGCACCTACGTGGGTCGTGGCCGCTTCCGCGACCCGGAGCCGGCGGGAGCCACCGCCACCACCTCGGAGGTGACCGCCTGATGATCGGCACGAACGCGTTCGCGCGGCTCGGCAACGACCTGTACACCGGGCGCCGCCAGTTCGACTTCATCGGCCGGCAGAAGATCTGGTACCTCGTCTCGTTGGGGCTCATCCTGCTGAGCCTCGTCGGCCTCTTCGGGCGGGGCATCAACCTGGGTCTGGAGTTCACCGGTGGCTCGGACTTCCGCGTGGCCGGGGTCGAGGACAGCTCGGGCTACGAGGCGGCCGCCCAGCGCGCCCTGGAGAGTGCCGGCGCGGGGGGTGACACCGTCCGCTCCAGCGTCATCGGTGGGGACACCGTCCGGATCCAGACCAGCGCGCTGGAGGAGGGCACCACCGCTCTGGACAGCGCCCGGAAGGCGGTGGCCCAGGAGTTCGACGTGCCGGAGAAGGACGTCGCGGCCTCCCTGGTCGGCCCGTCCTGGGGCGAGGCCGTCAGCAAGAAGGCCCTGACCGCCCTGGTCGTCTTCCTGAGCCTCGTCTCGGTGCTGCTGGCCCTCTACTTCCGGACGTGGAAGATGGCGCTGGCGGCCATGGTCGCGCTCTTCCACGACATGATCTTCACCGTCGGTGCCTACGCACTGGCCGGGTTCGAGGTCTCCCCGGCGTCCGTGATCGGCTTCCTGACCATCCTCGGCTACTCCCTGTACGACACCGTCGTGGTCTTCGACAAGGTGCGGGAGAACACCGAGGACGCCCGGGCCCACCACACGAAGACCTTCGCCCAGGCCGCGAACATGGCCATGAACCAGACCCTCATCCGGTCGATCAACACCTCGGTCGTGGCGCTGCTGCCGGTCGGGGCGATCCTCGTGGTCGGTTTCGCCAAGCTGGGGGCCGGCACACTGCTCGACCTGAGCCTGGCCCTGTTCATCGGCATGGCCGTGGGGACCTTCTCCTCGATCTTCATCGCCACCCCCGTGCTCGTGGCCCTGCGCCAGCGGGAGCCGGAGGTGCAGGCGCACGACGTCGAGGTGCGCCAGCGCCAGCGCGCCCGCGCGGCGGCGATCCTGGAGCGTCGTCGGCAGGACGCCGAGGAGGTCGGCGGCTCGCAGGCCCCTGCCGGTGGGGCGCACCCCGCCGGTGCGGTCTCGGACGCCACCCAGGCCATCCCGGTCCCGGAGTCGGCCGGGGAGCAGGCCGCCGCCGAGCAGGAGCGCCCGGGCCGCGGGCGTGATCTCACCGACGAGGTCGTCGGGGCAGGTCGTACCATCGCTGCCGGGGGGCGGGAGCGTCACCCCGCGTCGTGGGCCGGGCAGTGAGTGGAGGACCCATGAACCAGGAGCAGGACTCCGGCGCGCCGGGGACGACGAAGGAGACCACGGTGACCACCTGGGATGTCGATGCCGAACCGCAGGGCGAGGAGCTGCGTCAGCTGGTGGCCTCGCGGCTGCGGGCCATCCCGGACTTCCCGGAGCCGGGCGTGGTCTTCAAGGACTTCACGCCGCTGCTGCGTGACCCCGCCGCCAGCCGGGCCGTGGTGGCCGACGTGGTCCGGCGCCGGGCCGGGGCGGTGGACGTCGTGGTGGGCATCGAGGCCCGCGGGTTCATCCTCGGCTCGGTGATGGCCCACGCCCTGGGCGTCGGGTTCGTGCCGGTCCGCAAGGCGGGCAAGCTGCCCGGCGAGACCCACCGGGTGAGCTACTCGCTGGAGTACGGCGAGGCCGTCATCGAGATGCACCAGGACGCGCTGCAGCCGGGGGACCGGGTCCTGGTCGTGGACGACGTCCTGGCCACCGGGGGGACGGCCGCCGCGTGCTGCCAGCTGGTGGAGGCCTGCGGGGCCACCGTCGCCGGGGTCGAGGTCGTGCTCGAGCTGGCCTTCCTCCACGGCCGTGACCACCTCCCCGGATACGACGTCGTGAGTCTGCTGGTCGACGAGGCCTGACCACCCCCCCGGAGGGCGACCTCGCGAGCTGGCGGGGGAGAGACGCCTCACACCCGGGGACCACGGCGCCCCCGGGTGGACGACGCCGCGTATCCTCGCGTCATGTCGCAGCAACCACGGAGCGCCCCCGGGTGGACGGTGCGCGAGCGCCTCGCCCGCTTCGGGACCGCCCGCACCGAGACCCCCGAGCTGGCCCCGGTACTGCGGCAGCTCCGGCACCGCGGTGACCGGGCCGACCTCGGGGTCGTCGAACGCGCCTACCGGGTGGCGGCCGAGGCCCACGAGGGCCAGTTCCGCAAGAGCGGCGACCCGTACATCACCCACCCGGTCGCCGTCGCCGGGCTGCTGGCCGATCTCGGCATGGACGCCGCCACGGTGGTCGCGGCCCTGCTCCACGACACGGTCGAGGACACCAGCTACTCCCAGGAGCAGCTCGAGAAGGACTTCGGCCCCGAGATCGCCCTCCTCGTCGACGGCGTGACCAAGCTCGACAAGGTCCGCTACGGCGACAGCGCCCAGGCCGAGACGGTCCGCAAGATGGTCGTGGCCATGTCCCAGGACATCCGGGTGCTGGTCATCAAGCTGGCCGACCGCCTCCACAACGCCCGCACCTGGCGCTACGTCTCCCCGGAGAGCGCCCGTCGCAAGGCGCAGGAGACGTTGGAGATCTACACCTCGTTGGCGCACCGCATGGGCATGAACGCCATCAAGTGGGAGCTGGAGGACCTGTCCTTCCGGTTCATGCTCCCGGACGTCTACGAGGCGGTCGTGAACCAGGTGGCCGAGGCCGCCCCGGCCCGCGAGCACTACCTCGGGCGCATCCGCACCGAGCTGGAGCGGGCGATGGCCGAGGCCCGGATCCCGGTGGTCATCACCGGGCGGGAGAAGCACTACTGGTCGATCTACCAGAAGATGACCGTCCGCGGACGCAGCCTCGACCAGATCCACGACCTCGTCGCGTTGCGCCTCCTGGTGGACGACGTGGGCGACTGCTACCACGCACTGGGCCTCGTGCACTCGCTGTACACGCCCCTGCCGAGCCGGATCAAGGACTACATCGCCACGCCGAAGTCCAACGGCTACCAGTCGCTGCACACCTCGGTGATGGGCCCCGGCGGCAAGCCGGTCGAGATCCAGATCCGGACCCACGAGATGCACCGCTTCGCCGAGTACGGGGTGGCCGCCCACTGGCGCTACAAGAGCCCGGGGCAGAAGGCCGCGGCCACGGGGCGCCGGTCCACCCAGGACCTCTCCTGGCTGCGCGAGACGGTGGAGGTGGCCCAGGACACCCGCGGCGAGGACTTCCTGGACACCCTGCGCTTCCAGATCTCGTCCGCGGAGGTCTTCGTCTTCACCCCCAAGGGGCGGGTCATCTCGCTGGTGGAGGGGGCCACCCCGGTGGACATGGCCTACAGCGTCCACACCGACGTCGGGCACCGGGCCGTGGGCGCGAAGGTGAACGGACGCATGGTGCCCCTGGACACCGTGCTGCAGAACGGCGACTCGGTGGAGATCCTCACCTCGAAGGACGAGGGGGCGGGGCCGAGCCGCGACTGGCTCGCCTTCGTGGCCACGCCCCGGGCGCGCTCGAAGATCAAGCAGTGGTTCAGCCGGGAGCGGAAGGCCGAGGCCACCGCGCAGGGGCAGGACGAGCTGATCCGTGCACTGCGCAAGGCCGGACACCCGGTCAAGCAGTGGACCTCGGCCGACGGGATGGCACCGGTCGCGGAGAAGCTCTCCGTGGGGGACCGGGACGGTGTCTTCCAGGCGATCGGGGAGCGCCGGGCGTCGGTCGAGCACATCATCGACCAGCTCAAGGCCGTCCACGCCCCGGAGGAGCCGCCGGAGCCGACCGCGTCGACGCCGGTGGTGCGCAACCGGGCGCCGGGGGAGGCCCCGGTCCACATCGTGGGCTCGGACGACGTGTGGTCCCACCTGGCGATCTGCTGCGCCCCGGTGCCGGGGGACGAGATCCTAGGCTACGTGACGACCGGGCGGGGGGTGTCCGTGCACCGGACCGACTGCCCCAACGCCGAGAGCCTCCAACAGAGCCCGGAGCGACTCGTGCGGGTGGCCTGGGACGACAGCTCGCGAGGGAGCTTCACGGTGCGCCTCGACATCGAGGCGCTGGACCGGCTGGGCCTGGCCGCCGACGTGCTGCGGGCCACCGGTGAGCTGGGGCTGGTGCTCTCGGAGATGTCCTTCACCTCGCCGGACGCCCGGACGGCCTTCGGCCGGCTGGAGTTCGAGCTGGCCGACGTGGAGTACCTCGACCACGTCATCACGACCCTGCGCAAGGTCTCCGGGGTGTACTCGGTGAGCCGCGCGTCCTGACCGCCCCGGCTCCGGCGGCCGGGCGGCAGAGCACCGAGGGGGCGCCCACCGTCTGGTGGACGCCCCCTCGGTGCTGCGGTGCGGGGGTCAGGCCGGGTCGAGGAAGGCCGCGAGACAGGCCGCGTACATGGCCTGGTCGGCGGTGCCGACGAGCTCGCGCACGCTGTGCATGGCCAGCGTCGGGGCGCCGAAGTCGACCGTCGTGGCCCCGGAGAGCGCGGCGGTCATCGGGCCCACGGTGGACCCGCACGGGAGGTCCGAGCGGGTCACGAACTCCTGCATGGGCACCCCGGCCTGCTGGCAGGCCAGCCGGAAGGCGGCGATGCCCACCCCGTCGGTCGCGTAGCGCAGGTTCGTGTTGACCTTGAGCACCGGGCCGCCGTTCAGCGAGATCCGGTGGCCGGGCTCGTGGCGGTCCACGTAGTTCGGGTGCGTGGCGTGGGCCATGTCGCCCGAGGCGATGACCGTCGCGGCCAGGGCCCGGAGGTGGTCCTCCCGGGTGCCGCCGCGGCTGGCCACAACCCGCTCCAGGACGGCCGGGAGCAGCTGCGAGAAGGCCCCGCGCTCCGACATGGAGCCGATCTCCTCGTGGTCGAAGAGGGCGATCGCCGGGATCGCCGTGCCGGAGCCCGTCGGGTCGTCCACGGCGTCCACCAGCGCTCGCACGGCGGCGTAGGTGGTGGCCAGGTTGTCCATCCGGGGGGCGGAGATCAGCCCGCCGTCGATCCCGATCCGGCGCGAGGGCGCGAGGTCGTGGGTCATGAGATCCCAGCCGAGGACGTCCGAGGCGGGCACCCCCAGCTCCTGGGCGAGCCAGTCGACGAAGGCCGGGGCGTCCGGCGAGACCGCCCAGTGCGGCACGAGGTGCTGCTGGGCGTTGAGATTCTCGCCCTCCTTCACCGAGCGGTCCAGATGGATCGCCAGGCGGGAGATCCGCAGGATCGGTTCATCGGTCCGGAAGAGCACCGAGTGGGTACCGGCCACCCGGTCACCGCCGAGGAGGGGGTCGTCACCCTCCCCGGCCAGGGTCACCCGGCCGGCCAGGCCGAGATCGCGGTCCAGCCACGAGTTGGTGATGAGTCCCCCGTAGGGCTCCACCGCCAGCTGGGCGTGCCCGGCGCTCCGGACGTCCGGGCGCGGCTTGATCCGGAAGTTGGGGGAGTCCGTGTGGGCGCCGACCAGCCGGAAGCCGGTGGCCGGGTCTGCCGGGGCGTCCTCGCTGCTCCAGGCCACCAGCGAGCCGCCGCGCACGAGGAACCAGCGGCCCGGCTCGCTCGGCAGGGCCGCGGTCTCGTCCACGGCGGTGAAGCCGTGGTCGGTGAGGATGCCCGCGGCGGTCTCCACCGCGTGGAAGGGGGTGGGGGAGGCGTCGGTGAAGGCGATGAGGCCGTCAGCGACCTCGTCAGTGTCGAAACGTGCCAGACGATTGCTCACCGGCCACCCCCGAACTCCTCGAGCCCGGACTGGGCCTGCTCGAGCCACTGACGCTTGGTCTCGAGCTCCTGCCGGACCTTGGCGGCCCGCTTCTCGTCACCGGAGGTCTCCGCCTTGGCGAGCTTGGCCTCCAGCTCCTGCACGGCACCCTCGAGCTGGGTCGCGAAGGCGCTGGCGCGACGGGCCTGCTCGGGCTTCGTCTGCGTCCACTGGGCGTCCTCGGCGTCACGCACCGCCTGCTCGACGGCGCGCATGCGGCCCTCGATGCGCTTGACATCCTTGCGGGGAACCCTGCCGGCGGCCTCGAAACGGTCCTGGATGGCTCGGAGCCGCTTCTTGGTGGCCTCCAGGTCCTTCACCGGGAGCAGGGCCTCGGCCTCGACGAGGAGGGCTTCCTTGGCCGGCAGGTTGGCGGCCAGCTCCTCGTCCTCGGCCGCGGCCCGGGCGTCCTTCGCGTCGAAGAAGGCGTCCTGGGCGGCGCGGAAGCGCTCCCAGAGCTGGTCGTCCACGGTGCGGGGAGCCCGCCCGGCCCGCTTCCAGTCCTGCATCAGGCGTTTGAAGGCACCGGGGGTGGCGTCGAAGTCGGTGCTCGTCGAGAGCCGCTCGGCCTGGACGACGAGCTCCTCCTTGCGGCGGCGGGCCTCCTCGCGCTCGGCGTCCAGCTGGGCGAAGTGGGCCTTGCGCACCTTGTCGAAGGTGTTGCGCGCGGCGGCCAGACGCTGCCAGAGCTCGCTCTCGGTCGGCTTGTCGAGGCGGATCTGCGCGCGCTGCATCGCCTTCCACTCCTCGACCATGCCGCGCATGCGGGCGCTGGCCTGCTTCCACTGCATCTGCTCCGGGGCGGTGGCGGCGATCGTCTCGGCCTCCACCACGAGCTTCTCGCGCTCGGCGGCAGCCTCTGCGCGGGCCTCGGCGCGCTGCTGCTGGTCGATCCGCTCCTTCTCGCGCAGCGCCTCGGTGAGCTCCTCCAGCACCCGGTGGAGAGCCGCGTAGTCGCCGACCATCGGGGTCTCCTCGACCTGCTGACGGATCGCCTCGAGCGACTGGCGCCCCTCGGCGGCCATCACGCTGCCGGCGTGGATGCGCTGGGCCAGGAGGGTGGCCGAGGCGGCGACCTCCTCGAACTTGCGCACGAAGTAGCCGACGGCCTGCTCGGGTGCGGCGTCGGGATAGCTGCCGACCACGGTGGTGGTGCCGTCGGCGTCGGTGCGCACGACCTGTCCGGACTCGTCCAGCGAGCCGAAGCGGGCCATGTCACCCGAGAGCTCGGAGGTGTCCACGAGGGGACCGGGCACCGGGGTGGGCACGAAGGTGGCGTGCTGGGGGGTGGTGCGCTGCTTGCGTCCGGCGCGCTCCGGGCTGCCGGCGGGGCGCTGATCGGACTCCGCGGAACCGTCGGCCACGGGGGTGACCGGGGGCGCCGGGCGCCGCCCGGCGAGGGCGCCGGGGGTCGGCATCGCACCGGGCGTGGGGCGCGGGGCCGGCGCTGCCGGTGCCTGCGCAGGGGCCTCCTGGGCAGGGGCGCCCTCGGAGGGGGCCTGCTCAGGGGCCTCCTCGGCGGGTGCCGGGGCGGTGGCCCGCTCGGGCGTCTCCTCCCGGGTCACTGCCTGCTCGCCCGTCGGGTCCTGGGGTCCCTCGGGGGTGGACGTGGTCTGATCAGCCGCGTTCATTGGTGCCTCTCTCGGCGGACGGTTCGCTGGGGCCAGTCTAGGTATGGCCCACGCCGCAGTGTCCCCTAGTCTGCACGCCATGCTCACCGTCGCCATCCCCGCCACGGCCTTCGGCACCAACTGCTACGTCGTCGCCCCCTCCGAGGGGGAGGAGTGCCTGGTCATCGACCCGGGCTTCGGGGTGGTCGACCGGGTCCGCGAGACCCTCGCCCAGCACGGTCTCCGCCCGGCGGCCGTGCTCCTGACGCACGGGCACCTGGACCACACGATGAGCGTCACACCGGTCTGCGGCGGAACGGTGGGGGCCTACGTCCACGGCGACGACCGCTACCGCCTCCGCGACCCGCGGGCCGGGCTCTCGGCCCCCATGGTGGCCATGCTGCAGCAGGAGTTCGGCCCCGCCTTCCAGTGGCAGGAGCCGGAGGTCGTCCACGAGGTGCACGACGGTGCCCGGCTCGAGCTGGCAGGCCTGTCCGTCGGCGTCCGCCACGCCCCGGGGCACACCGAGGGCAGCGTGCTCTTCGATCTGGACGGCATCCCGCAGCCGGTCCGTGACGCCGGGTCCGACCTGCGGGCGACGACCTTCAGCGGGGACGTGCTCTTCGCCGGGTCGATCGGCCGGACGGACCTCCCCGGCGGCAGCGGGGAGGCGATGCGTCGTTCCCTGCGGGACGTCGTCCTGGCGACCGCCGACGACACGATGGTGCTCCCCGGCCACGGACGGGCCACGACGATCGGCCACGAGCGGGCCACCAACCCCCACCTGCAGGGGCTCTGAGCCCGACTCAGCCCCGCGGTAGGCGGACGCCCAGGTCCCGCGCCTGGGCCCGGGCGAGCCGTGCGACGACCTCCCGGTCGTCGCGGCGCCACGCCGCCACCGGGTCCGGGTCGATGGCGGCCAGGGTGCCGACCGGGAGCGAGGAGAGGGCACGCAGGGCCAGCAGCGCCTCCGGGTCCTCCACCCGGCGCAGCTCCTCCGCGGTGCGACGCGAGCGCAGGGCGAAGCGCACTCGGAGCGGGAGCCAGAGGAGCAGGACGGTGAGCATCGGCCCGCCGCTGACGACCAGCCACAGCATCTCCGCCAGGGACTCCCCGGACTCCAGCAGGTCCTGACCGGTCTGGCTCACCGGGTCGCCCACCCCGAGCAGCCCGTCGAGCACGCCGCCGAGGTGGTCGCCCACCATCGGGATCTCGCCCAGCTGCCCGTCGGCGCGGTCGATGCCGTCGTTGATGGTGCGACCGGTGTCCACGAGGCGCTCGGCGGGGGAGAAACGCTCGATGGTCGCGTCGTGCACCGCCCGACCGACGAGGACCCAGAGCACGCACCAGGCGAGGACGAGGAGGTCGACGAGCACCTGACCGGCGCGACGTCCGGGGGCGGAGGAATACCACGGCATGTCGGCCAGTCTGCCGCACACTGGGGGGGATGACACAGACGCCGACCGCGCAGGAACCGTCCGCCGCCCTCACCGAGCCGGTCGAGGAGTGGCTGGCTCACCTGCGCGTAGAGCGGGGGCTCTCGCCCCACACCGTGGCGGCCTACGGGCGCGATCTCCGGGCCTATCTCGACCACCTCGCCCGCGAGGGGCGTCGGTCGTGGGTCGAGGTGACGGCCGAGGACGTCCGGGAGCACCTGGTCGCCCTGCGCCACGAGGGGCGGGCCGCGAGCACGGTGACCCGCATGGTGGTCTCGGTGCGCCGCTTCCACGCGTTCGCGCTGGCCGAGGGGTTGGTTCCGGTGGACGTGGCGGCGGAGGTCTCACCACCTCAGCAGGGGGAGCGGTTGCCGAAGGCGCTCACCGTCGGGGAGGTCTCCCGGTTGCTCGAGGCGGTGCCCGAGGAGACGGGGGAGGACGCCCTCGCCGGGGCGCTGGCCCGCCGTGACCGGGCGCTGCTGGAGCTGCTCTACGGCACCGGCGCCCGGGTCTCGGAGGTGACCGGGCTCGACGTCGATGACCTCGACCTGGAGCAGCGGGTGGTGCGCCTGGTGGGCAAGGGCGGCAAGGAGCGCCACCTGCCGGTGGGTGGGGCGGCCGCCCGGGCGGTCGGGGACTGGGTGACGGCTGGACGGCCCGTCCTCGCGCGGCGCGGTGCGGCGGGTGCGGCCCTGCTGCTCAACCAGCGGGGTCGCCGGCTGGGCCGGCAGAGCGCCTGGCAGGTGGTGACCAGGGCAGCCGATCGGGCTGGCATCACCCGGGAGGTCAGTCCGCACACCCTGCGCCACAGCTTCGCCACGCACCTGCTGGCGGGGGGAGCGGACGTGCGCGTGGTGCAGGAGATGCTCGGCCACTCCTCGGTGTCCACCACGCAGATCTACACGCGGGTCACGCCCGAGCACCTGCGCGAGGTCTTCCTCACGACGCACCCGCGGGCGCGCTCCTGAGGCGGAGCCCCGGCGCCGCGAGCAGCCCTTCACGGCGCCTCGACAACCAGAAGTCGAACCCTTGACTCGAGGATGATGTCGAGTGGAGGTCGAGGGCCGGCATACGGTCCGGTGGGACTCCGGGCGGTACCCTCTGGGGCG
This sequence comes from Kytococcus aerolatus, assembly GCF_900187395.1. GTDB lineage: Bacteria > Actinomycetota > Actinomycetes > Actinomycetales > Dermatophilaceae > Kytococcus > Kytococcus aerolatus. The sequence goes on along the minus strand of NZ_FYEZ01000001.1, from coordinate 254,859 downwards.
TCGGTCAGGAGAGGAGACGCCCATGGACCTGCAGGCGCAGCACGAGGAAGAGCCCGCTGCCCAGCCGTCGATCGACGGACTGGTCATCCCCCGCGAGGGCTCCGGGAGCGGTGCCTCCGGCGGAGCGGAGCAGCCCCAGGAGTTCCCGGTGCCCGCACCGCTCGACCGTCACGGTCCGGCGCGGGTCATCGCGCTGTGCAACCAGAAGGGCGGGGTCGGCAAGACCACGACCACGATCAACCTGGGGGCGGCGCTGGCCGAGTACGGCCGTCGCGTGCTCCTCGTGGACTTCGATCCGCAGGGTGCCCTCTCGGTCGGCCTCGGTGTCCGTGCCCATGACGGTCGGGACACCATCTACGACCTCCTCATGGCCCCGGCCCGCGAGCTCGACACGCCGGCGGCCGTCCGCACCACCTCCGTGCCCGGGCTCGACGTCCTGCCGGCCGACATCGACCTCTCGGCCGCCGAGGTCCAGCTGGTCAACGAGGTGGCTCGCGAGCACGCCCTGGAACGGGTGCTGCGCCCGGTCCTGGGCGACTACGACGTCGTCCTCATCGACTGCCAGCCCTCCCTCGGCCTGCTCACGGTGAACGCGCTCACCGCCGCCCACGGCGTGCTCATCCCGCTGGAGACGGAGTACTTCGCCCTGCGCGGTGTGGCGCTCCTCGTCGAGACCATCGAGAAGGTCACCGACCGCCTCAACCCGCTGCTGCGCATCGACGGGATCCTCCCCACGATGGTGGACGGACGCACCCTGCACAGCCGGGAGGTGGTCGCCAGCGTGACCGACCACTTCGGCGAGCTCGTGCTCACCACCCCCATCCGACGCACCGTGAAGTTCCCCGACGCCACGCTGGCCTCGGAGCCGATCACCACCTACGCGCCCTCCCACGCGGGGGCCGAGGCCTACCGTCGGCTGGCGCGCGAGCTCGTCGCCCGCGGCGCCTGCGCGTGACCCATCCGCTCCCGGCGGACGCAGGGGGCGCGGGGGAGTCCGCTGCGAGGCCGACCACCCCCGGCGGGGTGCTGACCCGTGCACCCCGGGAGCCCTTCCACGTCCACCAGGAGGCCTTCGACGGCCCCTTCGACCTGCTGCTGGGCCTCATCGCCAAGCACCGGCTCGACATCACCGAGATCGCCCTGGCGGAGGTGACCGACGAGTTCGTGGCGCACCTGCGCCAGGCCCAGCAGGCGGCCAGCGAGGCCCGGGAGGCCGGCGACCGCAAGGCCGCGCAGTGGTTGCTCTCCGAGCTCACCGAGTTCCTGGTGGTGGCCTCGACGCTGCTGGAGCTCAAGGCCCGGCGGCTCCTGCCCCAGGAGGGTGGGGCCGAGGTGGAGGACCTCGAGTTCATCGAGGCCCGCGACCTGCTATTCGCCCGGCTGCTGCAGTACCGCGCCTACAAGGAGGTCGCGGCCTGGCTGCAGGAGCGCTCTGAGCACGCCGGGGGAGCGGTGCCGCGGATGGCCGGCCTGGAGGAGCGCTTCGCCGAGGTCCTGCCCGACCTGGTCATGGAGATCACCCCGGAGCAGCTGGCGCTCGTGGCCGCCGGGGCGCTGGCGCCGCGCCCGGAGCCGGTCGTGGGGGTGGACCACCTGCACGCCCCGACCGTGGACGTCGCCGCCCAGGTGCGGCTCATGGCCGAGCGGCTGCGGGACGCCGGCTCCCTGCCCTTCGCCGAGCTCATCGCCGATGCCCGGACCCGGCTGGAGGTGGTGGGGCGCTTCCTGGGGGTGCTGGAGATGCTGCGCGACGGTTCGGTGGAGGTCGACCAGCCCGCCCCCCTGGCGCCGATGGAGGTGCGCTGGCTCACCGGGTCGCACCCACCACCGACAGCCCGGACCGGGCAGACTGGCCCCCGTGAGCCCTGATCCCGTGACCCACGTCCCGCCCGCCGGTGCCGCCCCCGTGGCACCCGGCGGTGGCGTGCCGGAGCGGGCGGTGCTCGAGGCCGTGCTCATGGTGATCGACGAGCCGGTGAGCGCCGCCGAGGTGGCCGAGGGCCTGGGGGGCACGGCCGAGGAGGTCGAGGCCGCCCTGGAGGAGCTCGCTGCCGCCTTCACCGCCGAGGGGCGTGGTTTCGACCTGCGGCGCGTCGCCGGTGCCTGGCGCATCTACTCGCGCCCGGAGCACGCGGAGGCGGTGGAGCGCTTCCTCGTGGGAGGCCGGCAGGCCCGGCTCACGCAGGCGGCCTTGGAGACCCTCGCCGTCGTCGCGTACCGTCAGCCGGTCACCCGCAGCCGTGTCGCCGCGGTGCGCGGCGTCAACGTGGACGGCGTGATGCGCACCCTGACCACTCGCGGTCTGGTCGCCGAGGTCGGGACCGAGCCCTCCGGTGCAGTGCTCTACGGCACGACCCACCTCTTCCTCGAGCGGATCGGGCTGCGGGACCTGGGCGAGCTGCCCGACCTGGCGCCCCATCTCCCCGAGGCCGGCGAGCTCGACGAGATCGCCGCCGCGATGACCGCCCCCGTGCGCCCCGAGAGCGCCCCGCAGGCACCCCCCGAACACCCAGCAGCAGGAGAGTGAGAACGCATGAGTCGTCGACAGGACGCAGGGCCCGGTGGGCCGCGCCGCGCCGACGGGCGAGGCCGTCGGGGCACCGGTGGCTTCGGCCCGGTGCGCCAGCAGCGCCGCCGCCCGTCGCGGGACCAGCAGGAGCACGACGTGCACGACGCGTCGGGGGAGCGGCTGCAGAAGGTGCTGGCCGCCGCCGGGCTGGGCTCCCGCCGCGCTTGCGAGCAGATGATCCTCGACGGGCGGGTGCAGGTCGACGGCGTCCCGGTCGTCGAGCTGGGGGTCCGGATCGACCCGGCGCGGCAGAAGGTGGCCGTCGACGGGCTCCCGGTCCAGCTCGACGAGTCGAAGGTCTACCTGGCCTTCAACAAGCCGCTCGGCGTGGTCTCCACCATGGAGGACGACGAGGGCCGCCCCTGCCTGGGCGACTACACGATGGACCGCCCCGAGCGGCTCTTCCACATCGGCCGGCTCGACGTCGAGACCTCCGGGCTCATCCTGTTCACCAACGACGGCGAGTTCGCCCACCGCATGCAGCACCCCAGCTACGGGGTCCTCAAGACCTACGTGGCCACGGTGCCCGGCCCGGTCCGCAAGGGTCTGGGCAACCAGCTCCGCGAGGGCGTTGAGCTCGAGGACGGCCTGATCAAGGTCGACGACTTCTCGGTGATCGACTCCCAGCCCGGGTGGGCCATGGTGCAGGTGATCCTCCACGAGGGCCGCAAGCACGTGGTCCGTCGCCTGCTGGAGGAGGTCGGGCACCCGGTCCGCGAGCTCGTGCGCACCCAGGTCGGCCCGATCCGCCTGACCGACCTGCGCCCGGGGAACATGCGGGCCATCACGCCCGACGAGCTGGCCCGTGCGATGAAGGAGGTCGACCTCTGATGCGTCTGCCCTACTCCGAGACCCGCCGCCACCCCCGGCTGGGGGAGCTGACCACCCCGGTGACTGTCGCCGTGGACGGCCCCAGCGGGTCCGGCAAGTCCACGGTGTCGCGGACGGTCGCGCTGGGCTTCGACCTGGCCTACCTGGACACCGGGGCCATGTTCCGTGCCCTCACCTGGGCTGCCCTGGAGCAGGGCACGGACCTCACGGACGTCGACGCCGTTGCCCATCTGGCGCGCACCGTCGAGATCGACCAGTCCACGGACCCGGCCCGTCCCGGGCTGGCGGTGGCGGGGACGGACATCACCCGGGCCATCCGGGAGAGCCGCATCTCCTCGCAGGTCTCCGCGGTGGCCACCAACCTGGACGTGCGGGGCGAGCTGGCCCGCCGCCAGCGCGAGCTCATCGCCGACGCCCGCCGTCGCGGTCGCGGGATGGTCGCCGAGGGGCGGGACATCACCACCGTCATCGCCCCGGACGCCGAGGTCCGCATCCTGCTCACCGCCGACGAGGAGGCGCGCCTGCGCCGTCGGCAGCGGCAGAGCGGTGGCTCGCAGGTCACCGACGCCACCCGGGACGAGGTCCTGCGTCGCGACCGGGACGACTCGACCGTGTCCAACTTCACCACCGCCGCCGACGGCGTGACCCACATCGACACCTCCGCGCTGGACCTCCAGGGATCCATCGACGCGGTCGTGTCGGTGCTCCTGGAGCGCGCCGGGGGCAGCCCGCGAGGAGACGCATGAGCACGCACGACGAGAACACCGACCCCACCGGCACCGCTGAGGACCCGGGGGCCACCGAGGTCGTCCAGGTGACGCCCGAGGGTGAGGAGACCGCCCTCGAGGCGGGGATCGGGTCGGTCGCCGAGCCGGAGACCGAGACCGAGCTCGCCTACACCGAGGCGCTCCGGGCCGGGCTGGGCGAGTTCGACCTGGCCGAGGAGGACGTCGCCCTCCTCGAGGGGGAGGCCGAGCTCGACGCCGCGGGCAACCCGGTCACCTCACTGCCGGTGGTGGCGATCGTGGGCCGGCCGAATGTCGGCAAGTCCACGCTGGTGAACCGCGTCCTGGGCCGTCGTGAGGCCGTCGTGCAGGACGAGCCGGGCGTCACCCGCGACCGGGTCTCCTACCCGGCGGAGTGGAACGGCGTTCCCTTCATGGTCATCGACACCGGGGGCTGGGAGATCGACGCGCGCGGCATCGCCCGCCACGTGGCCCAGCAGGCCGAGGTGGCCGTGGAGATGGCTGATGTCATCGTCTTCGTCGTGGACGCCACGGTGGGCGCCACCGACGCCGACGAGGACGTCGTGAAGCTGCTGCGCCGTTCCGGCAAGCCGGTGGTGCTGGTGGCGAACAAGGTCGACGACGTGCACGTGGAGGGCGAGGCCGCGGCCCTGTGGTCGATGGGCCTGGGGCAGCCGTTCGCCGTCTCCGCGCTGCACGGCAAGGGCTCCGGTGACCTGCTGGACGAGATCCTGGCGAACTTCCCCGAGGACCCGCACTCCGAGGCCGGCCGGGTCGTCGGCGGACCGCGCCGGGTGGCCCTGCTGGGGCGCCCGAACGTCGGCAAGTCCTCGCTGCTCAACCGTCTGGCCGGCTCCGAGCGGGTGGTGGTGGACAACGTCGCCGGCACGACGCGCGACCCGGTGGACGAGTACATCGAGCTCGGCGGGCGCACCTGGATGTTCGTCGACACCGCCGGTATCCGTCGCCGCGTGCACCAGACCCGTGGCGTGGACTTCTACGCCTCCCTGCGCACCCAGAGCGCGCTGGAGAAGGCCGAGGTGGCCGTCGTCCTCATCGACGCCGGCGAGGAGATCGCCGAGCAGGACATCCGCGTGGTGCAGCAGGTCATCGACTCCGGCCGCGCCCTGGTGATCGCCTACAACAAGTGGGATCTCACCGACGAGGAGCGTCGCCACTTCCTGGAGCGCGAGATCGAGCGGGAGCTCGTGCAGGTGCCGTGGGCGCCGCGGGTGAACATCTCGGCCTCGACCGGTCGGCACGTGGAGAAGCTCGTCCCGGCGCTGGAGACGGCCCTGGAGAGCTGGGACGCCCGGATCCCCACCGGCAAGCTCAACGCCTTCCTCGGGGAGATCGTGGCGGCCAACCCGCACCCGGTGCGTTCGGGCAAGCAGCCGCGCATCCTCTTCGCGACGCAGGCCTCGACGCGGCCGCCGAAGTTCGTGGTCTTCGCCTCGGGCTTCCTGGAGCACTCCTACCGGCGCTTCCTGGAGCGGCAGCTGCGCGAGCGCTTCGGGTTCGAGGGGTCGCCGATCGAGATCTCGGTCCGCGTGCGCGAGCGCCGGCGCCGCTGAGGGCCGACCGGCGCCGCGCTCCGGCGGTGCCGGTTGGGGGAGTGGACCCCTCATGGGTTATGGTTCTCTCCGCTCCGCTCGCGGAGTGATCGGGCTGTGGCGCAGTTTGGTAGCGCACTTGACTGGGGGTCAAGGGGTCGCAGGTTCAAATCCTGTCAGCCCGACCAGCAGGAGCCCCACCTTCGGGTGGGGCTCCTTTGGCGTTGGGGGATGGGGGGCGAAAGCACGGAGAGGACGACCCATGGTCCTTGGGTTGAACGCCCTGACCGAGGACCAGCGCCGGTTCGTCGAGGGGCACCTCGGTGCGGGGAAGGTCGTCACCGACCACTCGTGGGGACAGACCGACACGGTTGTCCTGGAGGTCGCGAGCGACCGCGGGCGCGTGATCGTCAAGGCAGCGGGGCCGTCGAACGGTCACATTGCCCGAGAGATCCGGGTTCACCGCGCGTGGACGGCTCCGTGGGTCGCCTCCGGGAGGGCGGCCCGGCTGCTCGCGGCCGACGAGGAGCTGCGCGTGCTGATCACGGAGTACCTGCCGGGCGAGCTCGTCGAGGGGACGCCGGCGCAGGAGGATCCCTTCACCTACGAGCAGGCGGGCCGGCTGATCGCTGCCTTCCACGCCCAGCACTCCACCGTCGACCCCTCCTGGAACGACTCTCTCCGGGGGCGGGTGGAGCGTTTCCTCGCGATGCCGCACCGCATCGACGCCACCATCGCCGAGCGGGTTCGGGACGAGCTGGCGGGCTGGCCGACAGGGGGTGCCACCGTGGTCCCGACGCACGGTGACTGGCAGCCGCGGAACTGGCTGGACGACCACCTGGTGCTGCGAATCATCGACTTCGGGCGGGCCGACCTCCGGCCACCGGAGGAGGATCTCGTGCGCCTCGGACGTCAGGACTTCCTGCGCCGACCCGAGCTCGAGGCGGCATTCCTGGCCGGCTACGGCCGGGACCCGCGGGAACCGGGCGCGTGGCGGCGCATGAACGTCGCCGAGGCCGTGGGGACCGCCGTTTGGGCGCTGCACGTCGGCGACGAGGAGTTCGAGGCGGTCGGACACGCCCACCTGGCGCGGCTCTACCCCAGGTGACCCGATCGGGCGGCTGCCCGACGTTCGGGGTGACGCCCTTCACCTCGACGGACCACATTCGTCCTTTCCGCACGGCACTGGGACAATCCGCCCCATGCCTGCTTCTCTCGCGGCTGCTGCGCGTGATCCCCTGCGCGCCGGCCACCTCGCTCCTGCGCCGCGCACCCTCGTCGACCTCTTCCTGGCCACCGTCGCCTCCGCCGGCGACGCCCCCGCCATCCAGGCCGGTGGCAGCGCCCTGACCTACGACGAGTTCCACGAGGCCTCCGCCGAGGTCGCCGCGCGCCTGGCGGAGCTCGGCATCGGGCGGGGCGACAAGGTGGGCGTCCGCGTCCCCTCCGGCACCGCGGACCTGTACGTCGCGATCATGGGTGTCCTGCTCGCCGGGGCGGCCTACGTCCCGGTCGACGCCGACGACCCCGACGAGCGCGCCCGCACGGTCTTCGAGGAGTCGGCCGCCGCCGCCGTCGTGGGGGCCGACCTGGTCATCTCCTCCCGGCTGGCCGAGGAGCGCGAGCCCGTCGAGCCCGAGCTCCCGGACCTGCAGGACGACTGCTGGGTGATCTTCACCTCCGGCTCCACGGGCAAGCCCAAGGGGGTGGCCGTCACGCACCGCTCGGCGGCCGCCTTCGTCGAGGCCGAGTCGCGCCTCTTCCTCCAGCAGGCACCCATCGGCCCCGGCGACCGCGTCATGGCCGGCCTCTCGGTGGCCTTCGACGCCAGCTGCGAGGAGATGTGGCTGGCCTGGGCACACGGCGCCTGCCTCGTCCCGGCCCCGCGCTCCCTGGTGCGCTCCGGGGTCGACCTCGGTCCGTGGCTCGTCGCCAACGACATCACCGTCGTCTCCACCGTGCCCACCCTGGTCTCCATGTGGCCGGCCGAGGCGATGGACCGCGTCCGCCTGCTCATCGTCGGCGGCGAGGCCTGCCCGCCCGAGCTCGGCGCCCGCTTCGCCACCGCCGAGCGCGAGGTGTGGAACACCTACGGTCCCACCGAGGCGACCGTCGTGGCCTGCGCCGCGCAGATCACCCCCGAGCCGCCGGTCCGCATCGGTCTGCCCCTGGACGGCTGGGACCTGGCCGTCGTCGACGCCGACGGCCACCCGGTCGGGCCGGGGGAGGAGGGCGAGCTGATCATCGGCGGCGTCGGCCTGGCCCGGTACCTCGATCCGGAGAAGGACGCCGAGAAGTACGCCCCGATGCCCACGCTCGGCTGGGAGCGCGCCTATCGGTCCGGTGACGTGGTGGTCAACGACCCCGAGGGCCTGCTCTTCCGCGGCCGTGCCGACGACCAGGTGAAGGTCGGCGGGCGTCGCATCGAGCTGGGGGAGATCGACTCCGCCCTCCTCCAGCTGCCGGGCGTGGCCGGGGCCGCCGCCGCGATCCGCAAGACCGAGTCGGGCAACACCCTCATCGTCGGCTATCTCACCGTCGACGAGGGCTTCGACCGGGCCGCCTCCGTAACCCGTCTGCGCGCCGACATGCCCGCCGCGCTCGTCCCGCGACTGGCCGTCGTGGACGACCTGCCCACCCGTACCAGCGGCAAGATCGACCGGGACGCCCTGCCCTGGCCGCTGCCGGACGAGGACGGCGCCGACACCGCTGCGCTGAGCGAGACCGAGCAGTGGCTCGCCGAGATCTGGAACACCGTCCTGGGTGCCCGCCCCACCAGCCCCGAGGAGGACTTCTTCGAGCTCGGCGGCGGCTCGCTCACCGCGGCGCAGATCGTCGCCCGCGTCCGGGAGCGCTACGTGAACGCCACGGTGGCGGACGTCTACGAGCACCACACGCTCGGTTCCTTCGCCGGCTGGCTCACCGGGCTCGACAGCCCCACCGGCCGGCTCAACGAGCAGGTGCCCCCGGTCGGCCGGGGCACCCAGCTCGCCCAGCTGACCGCGCTGCTCGGCCTGCGCACGATCAGTGGTCTGCGCTGGGTGTTCTGGGTGGCCCTCGGGGCCCGCGTCGCCCACGAGCTGGGCTGGGAGGCGGCCTCGCTCGTCCCGGTCGCTCCGTGGTGGCTGCTGGGCGTCCTCTGGCTGCTGCTGGTGCTCCCGGCCGGCCGGCTGGCCCTCTCCGCCCTGGTGGCCCGCCTGCTTCTGCGGGGTGTCGTCCCGGGCAGCTATCCCCGGGGCGGCGGGGTGCACCTGCGGCTCTGGCTGGCCGAGCGCTTCGCCGACGAGGCTGGCGCCGGGACCATCTCCGGGGCCGGCCTGGTGCGCTGGTACGCCCGCCTGCTCGGGTGCCGGGTGGGGCAGGGCGTCGACCTGCACGCCATGCCGCCGGTCACCGGCCTGCTCACGCTCGGTGACGGCTGCTCCGTCGAGCCCGAGGTGGACCTGCAGGGTCACTGGGTGGACGGGGCGACGCTGCACGTCGGCGCGATCCGGGTCGGGGCGAATGCCCGGGTCGGTGCCCGGTCCACGCTGGTGGGGGGCTGCCGGCTCCGCAAGGGGAGCGAGGTGGTCCCGGGTTCCACGGTCCTCGGCGAGGTCAAGGCGGACGAGCGGTGGTCCGGCTCCCCGGCCATCCGCACCGGCACCGCCCGGGGCCCCTGGGCCGAGTCCCCGCGATCGCGACCGCTCTTCATCGGCCTGTACGCCCTGACCGGTGTGGTGATCTCCCTGCTGCCGCTCCTCGCGATCGCGGTGGCGGGCCTCGTGATGTGGCGCCCCCTGGCCGGCGCCGACGACTTCCGCGAAGCCTTCTGGACCGCTTTGGCCTGGCTGCCGCTGGCCGGACTCGTCGGCTACGCGACGCTGGTCCTGCTCGTCCTGGGCCTGGTGCGCCTGGCCAGCATCGGCCTGGAGGGCGGGCACTACCCGACGCAGAGCCGGAAGGCCCTGCAGGCCTGGGCCACGATCCGGCTCATGGACGAGGCCCGCACCTGGCTCTTCCCGATGTACGGCGGGGCGATCACCACCGTGTGGCTCCGGGCGCTGGGCGCCAAGGTCGGCAAGGACGCCGAGGCCTCGACCGTCCTCATGATCCCCAGCCTCACCCGGGTCGGGGCCGGCGCCTTCCTCGCCGACGACACCTTCATCGGCGGTTACGAGCTCGGTGGCGGTTGGCTGCGCGTGGAGCGGGTGAAGATCGGCCGCGGTGCCTTCGTCGGCAACTCCGGCATGACCGCCCCCGGGCGCAAGGTGCCCAAGGAGTCCCTGGTGGCCGTCCTCTCGGCGGCCCCCCGCCGCAAGAAGGCCAAGGCCGGTGCCTCCTGGGTGGGCTCGCCGCCGGAGAAGCTCCGCCGCGCGCCGTCGGAGGTGGACAGCTCCCGCACCTACGCCCCGCCCTTCCGGCTGCGCCTCCTGCGCGGCCTGGTGGAGAGCTGCCGCGTGATCGCCCTGCTGGCGCACCTGGTGCTCCACCTGCTGGGTGCGGCGGCCCTGCTGTGGGTCGCGGCCCGCTGGGGCTGGCTCGTGGCGGCCGCCGTGTCCGGGCTGGTGCTGCTGGCCTGCGGCCTGGCGGCCGTGGGCATCGCCGTGCTGGCCAAGTGGCTGGTGGTGGGGCGCTTCAGGCCCTCCGAGCACCCGCTCTGGTCCGGCATGGTGTGGCGCAGCGAGCTGGCCGACTCCTTCGTCGAGTCCGTGGCCGTGCCCTGGCTGCTGCGGGCCGTCCCGGGCACGCCCCTGGTGAATCTCTACTTCCGCGCCATGGGTGCCCGGGTGGGCCGCGGCGTGTGGTGCGAGACCTACTGGCTGCCGGAGCACGACCTCATCGCGCTCGGCGACGGCGCCACGGTCAACCGCGGGTGCGTCGTCCAGACCCACCTCTTCCACGACCGCGTCCTGGCGATGGACACGGTGCGCCTGGAGGCCGGGTCCACGATCGGTCCGAACTCCGTCATCCTCCCGGCGTCCACGCTGGGCCGGGACGCCACCGTGGGCCCGGGCTCGCTGGTCATGCGCGGCGAGTCCGCGCCGGACAGGACCCGGTGGGTCGGCAACCCCATCGGCCCGTGGGTCGAGGCGTAGGGTGACCGTTCCTCCCCACGTCCAGTCCCCGCACACCTCCCGGAAAAGGCGGCCATGATCCACCCCGACCCCTATCTGCCCGCTCACGGTGACACCCGGTACCGGGTCGAGCACTACGAGCTCGAGCTCACCTATGCCGTGGTGACCAACCGGCTCGATGAGCGAGCGCGCCTGCACGTGCGCATCGTCGAGCCAACCACCCGGATCGACGTGGACCTGCGCGGTCTCCAGCTCGGCGGCGCGAGCGTCGACGGGAAGCCGGTGAAGTACCGCCGGAAGGCGGGTGGCTGGGGGATCCTCGTGGGGGACCGGCAGCCGGGGGACCGGTTCGTCCTGGAGCTCCGGGTCTCCGGCAAGCCGCGCCCGGTGCCCGGGACGCACGGCGAGGCCGGCTGGGAGGAGCTCACCGAGGGCGCCATGGTCGGTTCGCAGCCGCAGGGCGCCCCCTCGTGGTTCCCCTGCAACAACGACGCGGCGGACAAGGCCACCTACCGCATCGACGTCCTCACCGATGTCGACTACCAGGTGATCGCCAACGGCACCCGGACCCGGAGCATGCAGGAGGGACGCCGGCGTCGCTGGGTGTACGAGATGGATCAGCCGATGTCGCCCTATCTCGCCACGGTGCAGATCGGTCGCTATGTCGAGACGGAGTGCTGGTCGTACGTCCCGGTGAGCATCGTCCACCCGCCTGCGGTCCGGGTCGGGGAGGGGACCGCCTTCGAGCACCAGGGGCGCATGGTCGACCACTTCTCCGAGCTCTTCGGCCCCTACCCGTTTACGGAGTACCGGGCGGTCGTCGTCGACGACGAGCTGGAGATCCCGCTGGAGGCGCAGGGTCTGAGCACCTTCGGGCGCAACTTCACCGAGCCGACCTGGGAGAACGAGCGCCTCGTGGCCCACGAGCTGGCCCACCAGTGGTTCGGCAACGCGGTGACCGGCCAGCTGCTGCAGGACATCTGGCTGCACGAGGGTTTCGCCTGCTACGCCGAGTGGCTGTGGTCGGACCACCGGCGCGCCTGGTGCGAGAGCCCCAGCGTCCAGGAGCGGGCCGCGCATCACCACGCGCAGCTCGAGGAGCTCGACGAAGGGGTGACCCTGGCCGAGCCCGGCATGAAGACGATGTTCGACGACTGGGTCTACAAGCGGGGCGCCCTGACCCTCCACGCACTCCGGGCAGTGGTGGGTGACGAGACCTTCTTCGGGCTGCTGCGCAGCTGGGTGGAGACCCACCGCGGCGGCACCGCCTCGACCGCTCAGTTCGAGGCCCACTGCGTCGAGGGCGCCGGCGAGCTGGGCGAGCGCGTGGGGGAGACCCTCCACGCCTGGCTGCACGAGCCGGAGCTGCCGCCGCTGCCCGAGCTGCCCTGATCGACGCCGCCCCGGCCGGGGCGCGCCCTCAGTGCCAGCGGACGTGGAGCGGGCCCGGGGGAGTGACCGCGACGGCGCCGATCTGGTCGTCGAGCCCCAGGTCGACGAGGGTGCCGGCCGGGCCGGCGACGACCTGCCCGTCCTCGCCCAGCCAGACCTCTCGCGGGTCGGTTATCAGGCCGGTGCCGTGGGCCTTGAGCAGCGCCTCCTTGCGGACCCACAGCCGGGTGCGGGCGTCGTCGTCCGCGCAGCGTTCCTGCGGGTGGAGGGCCACGGCGTCGAACCCGTCGAAGGTGGCGGCCCCGGTGTTCTCCACGTCCACGCCCACTCCGGCGTCCGCGCAGAGGGCGACCAGCGCCGGTCCGGGCGTGCGGGGGCGGGACAGGGAGACGGACACCCCCTCGACGCCGCGGAGCACCGGCCGGCCGTGGCGGTCCGCGCCACAGCGGGGGCAGGCCCGGGTCAGGCGCAGGTCCTCCACGCCGGTGACTGCGTGCGCGAGGGCCAGCAAGGCGTCGTCGGCAGCGCCGGTGGTGCGGGCCAGGTGGACGACGGGCACAGGGGGTGCCTCAGCCCACCCGGTGCGCTGCCGCCGCCCGCTGCCGCCGCACGCGGACCCAGGCCGGCTGGACGATCGCGCCCCGCCGCACGAGCACGACGCCCAGCACGAGCACCGCCGGGTGGAGCATGATGCGCCGCCAGGTGGGCCGTGCGGCCTGGGCGGGCAGGGACATGTCGACGGCGTCGACGGGTCGGTGGTCGGCCGCGCGCAGGTGGGGGAACCCGGCCGCCCCGTCGGCATCGTGGGTCATGTCTCCAACCTAGCGTGCGGCCGGCGCCGTGACTCCCTCCGGATTTCCCCCGGTACGGCCCGCCGGCACGGTGAGGAGCGTCTCAGTGCTCCTCGAGGACGCGCCGGACGCTGGCGATCGCCTCCTCCGCGCTCATCCCCCGGGCCACGGCCTGCCCCACGAGATAGGTGGTGATCGGGCCGGCCACGCGGGTCACGCCGTGGGCCACCTCGCGGGTCACGTCCAGCAGCTCGTGGAGGGGCACATCGGCCTCGAGGTCGAGGGCGGCGGCCAGGTCCTCGACCCAGCGCACCAGGGGAGCGCCCCCGGGCTGGGGGTCCGGCTGCTGCGCCTCCGGCGCGGAGTCCGTGCCGACCATGGGTGCCTCCTGGGCTGAACCTGCGGTGGATGATCCGGCTCACCCTACGTGGCCGCCCGCGTGGCACGCTTTGCCCATGGGACGCATCACCACCCGCCGGCCGGTCACCACGATCGAGATCGGCGCGCCGACACGGAGGAGGGCGGACACCCTCGCCGTCGAGGAGCCGCTGGAGATCCGCCTCGCCGGCTCGCCCTACGTGGTGACGATGCGGACCCCGGGACACGACCTGGAGCTGGCGGCCGGCTTCCTGGTCTCGGAGGGGGTCGTCCGGCAGCAGCAGGACGTCACGGGCAGCATCCACTGCGGGGGGCCGGGCACGAGCCCCGCCGGGCAGCCGAACACGCTCAACGTGCTTGACCTGGCTCTCGCCCCCGGCATCACCCCCGAGCCAGGGGCCGCCCGGAGCTTCTACAGCACCAGCAGCTGCGGGGTGTGTGGCGTGGCGAGCCTGGAGGCGGTCGAGAAGATGTCCACGTTCGACCTCGCGGAGGACGACACCCGGATCACCCCGGAGCAGCTGGCCGCCCAGCCGGACGCCCTGCGCGCCCGCCAGGAGGCCTTCGAGCGCACCGGGGGGCTGCACGCGGCCGGGCTGTTCGACGCCGCCACCGGCGAGCTCCTCGTGGTCCGGGAGGACGTGGGCCGGCACAACGCGGTCGACAAGGTCGTGGGCTGGGCGCTCCTGGAGGGCCGCCTGCCGCTGCGCGGGACGATCCTCCAGGTCTCCGGTCGGGCCAGCTTCGAGCTGGTGCAGAAGGCGGCCATGGCCGGCATCCCCGTCCTCGCCGCGGTGTCCGCCCCCTCGTCGCTGGCCGTCGACCTCGCGGTCGACCGCGGGATGACGCTGGTGGGCTTCCTGCGCGGCCCGCGGATGAACGTCTACGCCGGACACGACCGGGTGGAGCAGGGTTCCACGACCGGCGGCCGCTGAGGGGTAGCCTCCTTCGACGGCGACCAGGGGCCCGGTCGGGGCCGCGAGGACAGGAGGATCCGATGCCACCACAGCGTCGGCAGACCCCTCGTGCTCCGCGTGTCCCGAACGTCATCGAGCAGCTGCTCCGCGACCCGACCGATCACGGCTACCGCCACGAGGCCGAGCGTCGGGCCCGGACCGGGGAGCAGGAGTCCGCGGGCCAGCGGGCCGCGATGGGGGTCCTGGCCGTGGCCGTCGCCGCGCTCATGGGGTGGACGGGTGTCACGGGCTATCTCGCCCAGCAGGCGGAGGCCAGCTCGCCGGACTCGGCGCGCGCCCGGCTGGCACGGGAGCTCCACGTGCGGCAGCAGGTCCTCGACGACGAGGCCGCCCTGCTGGCGAAGGAGCAGGACGCCCTGAGCTCGCGCGCGCGGCGCGCCCTGGAGGCCGGCGGTGGTGACGGCCTGGCCGACCGGCTCGAGGCCAACCTGGCCGCGGCCGCCGGATCCCCGTTGGAGGGAGACGGCGTGCGCATCACCCTGGACGACCCCACCGACCCGGAGACGCCGCAGGAGCGCGTCACCTCCGGCGACCTCCAGCAGGTCACCAACCGCCTCTGGCGCTCCGGGGCCGAGGGCATCGCGGTCAACGGCATCCGGCTCAGCCCGACCGCCTCCATCCGGTACGCAGGGGAGGCTCTCGTGGTCGACTTCCGGGCCCTCCGGCCGCCCTACGTCGTGGAGGCGGTGGGCCCCGACGACCTGCACCAGCGCTTCGAGGAGACTGGAGGCGGGGAGCACCTCGAGGAGCTCACCCGGCAGTACCGGGTGCGGACCTCGGCCTCCGGTGCGAGCGATCTCGTGCTGCCCGCCGACACCACCCTGACCGTCCACCACGCCCGCCCCGTCGACCTGGAGAACTCGTGAAAGCCCTGATCGGCCTCGTCATCGGCATCCTGCTCGGCCTCTGGCTGCAGCCCGAGGTGCCGCTGTGGCTCGAGCCCTACCTGCCGGTGGCGGTCATCGCCGCCCTCGACGCGGTCTTCGGTGGCCTGCGTGCCCACCTGGAGGGCATCTTCTCGGAGAAGGTCTTCGTCGTCTCCTTCCTGTCCAACGTGGTGGTGGCCGCCGTGATCGTCTACCTCGGGGACCAGCTCGGCGTGGGCTCGCAGCTGACCACCGGCGTGGTGGTCGTGCTCGGCCTGCGGATCTTCTCCAACGTGGCCAGCGTCCGGCGGTTGGTGTTCGGTGCCTGAGCGTCGCAGCGCCGTGGTGCGGGAGGGGACGAACCCGGAGGACCTTCAGTCCTCGCGGCGCCCGCCCCTGTTCACCTGGGGGGCGGCCCCGTGGACCGTCGGCCTCCTGCTGGGGCTGCTCGGCTTCGCCCTCTCGGTGACCGCCCTGGACCGGCGGGAGGACCCGACGCAGAACCTCACCGAGACCGAGCTCGTCCAGCTCCTCAACGGCGTGCGTGCCCAGGAGGACGCCCTGGACGCGGAGCGGGACGCCCTCCTGCAGCGCAAGCAGGCCTACGAGAACGACCGCGACCTCTCGGCCGCCCAGCGGGAGGCGCGCGAGCGCTCCCAGGAGCTGGGCATCCTCGCCGGCACCCTGCCGGCAGGTGGCCCCGGGGTGGTCCTGGAGCTCCGGCCGGGGGACGACCAGGAGGACCTCGCCCCGCTCCTGCTGGACGCCGTCCAGGAGCTGCGCGATGCCGGCGCGGAGGCCATGCAGGTCAACGGGCACCGCATCGTCGCCTCCACCTGGTTCCTCGACGGGGGATCGGGCACCGTGGTGGTGGACGGGGAGGAGCTCGAGCCGCCCTACCGGTTGGAGGCGATCGGCCCGGCCGACACGATGCGCACCGCCATGGAGATCCCCGGTGGCGTCGTGGAGAGCGGGCAGGAGGCCGGGGCCACCGTCACGGTCGCGAAGGTCGGCCAGGTCACCGTGGACGCCACCGTGCCCGCCCGGGGGCGGTGACCGGTCCGAGCGGGCCGCCCCGCGTCCCGTGGACGAAAGTGGCCCACCGACTAGGATGACGTCGACCCATCACCCCGAAGGAGCGTCATGAGCGAGCTGGAGTACCCCGCAGACCTGCAGTACACCGACAAGCACGAGTGGCTGCGGGAGGTGTCCGAGGGCACCTACCGTGTCGGCATCACCTCGTACGCCCAGGACGCCCTGGGTGACGTGGTCTTCGTGACCCTGCCCGCCGTGGGGGACACCTTCGACCGTGACGACGCCGCCGGCGAGGTCGAGTCCACCAAGTCCGTGAGCGACGTCTACTCCCCGCTCTCCGGTGAGATCACCGCCGTCAACGACGAGCTGGACGCCACCCCCGAGGCCGTCAACAACGACCCCTACGGGGCCGGCTGGATGTTCGAGATCAAGGTCTCCGACGCCGCCGAGCTCGAGGGGCTCCTCGACGCCGAGGCGTACACCTCCTCCCTGGACTGACCCCGGTGGGCCGGCCCCCCGTCGGGCCGGCCCACTCCCTGTGAAAGGACACCACCATGAACCACCCCGAGGGTCCCGGCCAGCAGGCCTGGGGGCCGGCCACGGCCCGGATCGACGTGCGGGACGACCTGCCGTCGGCCGGTCACGGTGGGGTGTCCGAGGGCGTGCCGGAGGACCTGGAGCAGGTCCTCGACGCGCTGCGCCCGGGCACGGCCCTGCTGGTGATCCCGGCCGGGCCGTCGGCCGGTTCGCGCTACCTCCTGGACGAGGACCGGGTCACGGTCGGGCGTGCGCCGGAGGCCGAGATCCTCCTCGACGACGTGACCGTCTCGCGCCAGCACGCTGCCTTCGAGCGGGGTGCGGAGGGCTTCTCCGTCGTGGACACGGGGTCCACCAACGGCACCTACGTGAACGGTGAGGAGACCGGCTCCAGCCCGCTGGTCGCCGGTGACCTCGTGCAGATCGGCAAGTACCGCCTCGTCTTCCACCCGGCCCGGACCGGTGGGGGCGCCTGAGCGTGTCAGGACGCCACACCATCGGTCAGGTGGTCCGCAGCCTGCAGGGTGAGTTCCCGGACCTGACGATCTCCAAGGTCCGCTTCCTGGAGGGCAAGGGGCTCATCGCCCCGGAGCGGACCGCCTCGGGCTACCGCATGTTCACCGACGCCCAGGTGGACCGCCTGCGCTTCATCCTCGAGGCCCAGCGGGACCGCTTCTGGCCGCTCAAGGTGATCTCCGACGCCCTCGACCAGATGGACCGGGGGCTGGAGGTCGACCTGGACGCGCCGGCGCCGGGACGTCCCGCACCGCCCCCGCAGGGGGCGCTGCCGCCCGGTGCGCCGGAGGTCGTCTCGGCCGCCGACCTGGGCGCCGTCGACCCGACCCTGCGGATCAGCCGCGCGGAGCTGTGCCGGACCGCCGAGGTGAGCCCTGCCCAGGTGGACGACATGGAGGCCTTCGGGTTCGTGACGGCCGACAAGGACGGTTGGTACACCGCCGTGGACGTGGACATCGCCCGGGCCATCGGGACCTTCGCGGCGCACGGGCTGACCGCCCGTCACCTGCGGGCCTTCCGGCTCGCCGCCGATCGGGAGGCGGCACTGGTCCAGCAGACGCTCACGGCCAGCCGCCCGCCGGAGTCGGAGCGCGAGGCCCGCAAGGCCACCCTCGCCGCGGCCTGCCTCAACCTCCACGTGGCCCTGGTGCGCGCCGAGCTGGGCTGAGCCTCGACCAGCTCACCCTGAATCTCGCCCCGAGGGTCAGGGATGGGTCGGGCTCCACCCGGGTCCCGCAACACGCCGCACCCCGTCATTGCACCCCGGAGGGGCGGGGGATACCTTCATCCCTGTGACCCCCCAGCACCCCACCTCCGGCGACGCGCCCCAGCAGGCGCCGCTCTTCGAGGACCCCGCCGCCGCCCAGCGCGACGCCGTGGGATACCGGGGGCCGCAGGCCTGCGCCGCCGCGGGGGTGACCTACCGGCAGCTCGACTACTGGGCCCGGACGGGGCTCCTGCGCCCGAGCATCCGCGGCGCCAGCGGCTCGGGGAGCCAGCGCCTCTACTCCTTCCGCGACATCGTCGTGCTGAAGATCATCAAGCGCCTGCTCGACACCGGTGTCTCCCTCCAGCAGATCCGGGTGGCCGTCGACGCCGTCGCCGAGCGCGGCGCGGAGGACCTCGCCGCGCTCACCCTGATGTCCGACGGGGCCTCCGTCTACGAGTGCACCAGCGACGACGAGGTCATCGACCTGGTCCGCGGTGGTCAGGGCGTCTTCGGCATCGCGATCGGCAGCGTCTGGCGCGAGGTCGAGGGGACGCTCGAGGAGCTGCCGGGGGAGGACCCCTCCGAGCAGGTCGTCGACGAGCTGGCGGCACGCCGGGCCCGCCGCGGCGCCTGAGACGCGCGCCACATCCGGCACTACACTCGGTCCCGCTGTTGATCCCGCGGGGGAGAGTCCCCGAGCACGGGGCGCCGAAGGAGCAAACTCCCCGGAAACTCTCAGGCGCACGGACCCCGCGGACGAGGCGACTCTGGCCGGCCCGGAGCCCACAGAGGGGGAGACCGCCCACTTGAGACCCGCAGGAGCATCCATGGACCAGCAGGGCACCACTCCGACCCCCGCCCACGAGGCCACCGAGGCCCCCGTCTTCGACGCCACCGACCAGCTCGGGGTCGACCACGAGCCCGACTTCGTGTCGCGCCACGTCGGCCCCCGGGAGGAGGACGTCGCCCGGATGCTCGAGGTGGTGGGGCAGCCGAGCCTCGACGCGCTCGTCGAGACCGCGGTCCCGGCCGGCATCACCGGTGACGAGCAGCTCTCCATGACCGCCGCCCCGACCGAGCAGGCCGCCGCCGCCGAGCTGCGCGCCCTGGCCGCCCGCAACACGGTGGCCCGCTCGATGATCGGCCTGGGCTACTACGGCACCCACACCCCGCCGGTCATCCTCCGCAAGATCCTCGAGAACCCGGCCTGGTACACGGCGTACACGCCCTACCAGCCGGAGATCTCCCAGGGCCGGCTCGAGGCCCTGCTGAACTTCCAGACGATGTGCTCCGAGCTCACCGGCCTCACCACCGCCGGAGCCTCCCTGCTCGACGAGGGCACCGCCGTGGCCGAGGCCATGACGGTCATGCGCCGCACCTCCAAGGTCGGGGCCAAGGACAACTCGGCCGTCCTGCTCCTGGACTCCCAGCTCATGCCGCAGTCCATCGCGGTGACGGAGACCCGCGCCAAGCCGCTGGGGATCCCGGTGGTCGTGGCGGACCTGACCGGTGTGGACTCGGTGGAGGCCCTGCGTGCCGCCGCCGGTGACCAGGACGTCTTCGGCGTCATCGTCCAGTACCCGGGGGCCGATGGCGCGATCCGCGACTGGCGGGCGCTCACCGAGGCCGCCCACGAGGTCGGGGCCCTGGTGACCGCCGCCGCCGACCTGCTGGCCCTCACCCTGCTCACCCCGCCGGGGGAGTGGGGCGCCGACGTCGCGGTGGGCACCACCCAGCGCTTCGGCGTGCCGATGGGTTTCGGCGGTCCCCACGCCGGCTACATGGCTGTGCGTGCCGGCCTGGAGCGCACTCTGCCGGGGCGCCTGGTCGGTGTCTCCATCGACGCCGAGGAGCGGGTGGCCTACCGCCTGGCCCTGCAGACCCGTGAGCAGCACATCCGCCGCGAGAAGGCCACCTCCAACATCTGCACCGCGCAGGTGCTGCTGGCCGTCATCGCCTCGATGTACGCCGTCTGGCACGGCCCGGAGGGGCTGCGGAGCATCGCCCGTGACGTGCACGGCAAGGCGCTGCGCCTGGCCGACTCCTTCCGCGCCGGGGGGCTCGAGGTCCTCCACGAGGACTTCTTCGACACCGTGGCCGTCCGGGTGCCCGGCCAGGCCCGGGCGATCGTCTCCGCGGCCCGCCGGCAGGGCGTGCTGCTCTGGGCCGCCGACGACGACACGGTGCTCGTGAGCACCGACGAGACGACGCTGGAGTCCGACCTGCGCACCGTGGCCGAGGCCTTCGGGGTCTCCCTCGGCGAGCGCCGGGGCCCGGCCATGGAGCTCGGCTGGCCGCAGCAGCACCAGCGCACCAGCGACTTCCTCACCCCCGAGGTCTTCCACGTGCACCGCTCCGAGACCCAGATGCTGCGCTACCTGCGCACGCTCTCGGGCAAGGACTACGCGCTGGACCGCGGCATGATCCCGCTGGGCTCGTGCACCATGAAGCTCAACGCGACCACCTCCATGGAGCCGATCACCTGGCCGGAGTTCGCCGAGATGCACCCCTTCGCGCCGGCCGAGCACTCCGAGGGCTACCGCGAGATGATGGCCCAGCTCGAGCAGTGGCTGTGCGACATCACCGGGTACGACGCGGTCTCCCTGCAGCCGAACTCCGGCGCGCAGGGCGAGCTGGCCGGGCTCATGGCGATCGCGGCCTACCACGCCTCCCGGGGCGAGGAGCACCGCAACGTCTGCCTCATCCCGGCCTCCGCGCACGGCACGAACGCCGCCTCGGCGGCGATGGCGGGCATGAAGGTCGTCGTGGTGAAGACCGCCGAGGGCGGTGACATCGACATGGACGACCTGCGCGCCAAGATCGAGAAGCACCGCGAGGACCTCGCGGCGATCATGGTGACCTACCCGTCCACGCACGGCGTCTTCGAGGACACCATCTCCGAGCTCTGCGAGCTGGTGCACGAGGCCGGCGGTCAGGTGTACGTCGACGGGGCGAATCTCAACGCCCTCATCGGTGTGGCCCGGCCGGGCAGGTTCGGCGCCGACGTCAGCCACCTCAACCTGCACAAGACCTTCACCATCCCCCACGGCGGTGGCGGTCCGGGCGTCGGCCCGATCGGCGTGCGCGAGCACCTGGCACCCTTCCTGCCGAACCACCC
Source organism: Kytococcus aerolatus (assembly GCF_900187395.1). GTDB lineage: Bacteria > Actinomycetota > Actinomycetes > Actinomycetales > Dermatophilaceae > Kytococcus > Kytococcus aerolatus. The sequence goes on along the minus strand of NZ_FYEZ01000001.1, from coordinate 233,784 downwards.
GCTGGTCCCGGGGGCCGGTCCGGAGACGGGGGTCGGGCCGATCGCGGCGGCCCCGTGGGGCTCGGCGAGCATCCTGCCGATCCCGTGGAGCTACATCCGGATGATGGGCTCGGCCGGCCTGGCCCGCGCCACCCGCGTGGCGATCCTCTCGGCGAACTACCTGGCCGCCCGCCTCAAGGACCACTACCCGGTCCTCTACGCCGGCAACGAGGGCCTGGTGGCGCACGAGTGCATCCTCGACCTGCGGCAGATCACCAAGGACACCGGGGTGACCGTGGACGACGTGGCCAAGCGCCTCATCGACTACGGCTTCCACGCCCCGACGATGTCCTTCCCGGTGGCCGGGACGCTCATGGTGGAGCCGACCGAGTCGGAGTCGCTGGCCGAGCTGGACCGCTTCGTCGACGCGATGGTGGCCATCAAGGCCGAGATCGACGCCGCGTCCGCGGCGGGCACGGTGGAGGACTCGGTCCTGCGCCACGCCCCCTTCACGGCGCTCTGCCTGGCGGGGGAGTGGCCCCACTCCTTCACGCGCACCGAGGCGGCCTACCCGGAGGGCGTGGACCCGTCCCGGAAGTACTGGCCGCCGGTGCGCCGCATCGACGGCGTGCACGGTGACCGCAACCTCGTGTGCTCCTGCCCGCCGCCGGAGGCCTTCGAGGACTGACCCGCGGAGCCCGCGACGGAGGGGCCGGTCACCGCAGCGCGCGGTGGCCGGCCCCACCGAGTCGCTCAGACCGGGGCGGCGAGCGTCGGGGCGAGGTTCCAGTGTCGGAGCGTCGGCGTGGTGCGGTGGTGCCCCAGCACGCAGAGGTGCCCGGCCTCCAGCTCCAGGGAGTTGGCCAGGTAGGGCGTCTGCCGCAGGTAGACCGCGGTGAGGACGCGCAGGTGGTGGCCGTGGCCGGCCAGGACCACGTCGCCCCGGTCCAGGTGCCCCCAGAGACGACCCAGCACCCGGGAGGCGCGGGAGGCCACGTCCTCCACGCTCTCCCCGGGGGTCTCCCCGGGCGGCACGCCGTCGAAGACCGACCATCCGGGGCGGCCCTCCTGCCGTGCCTGCTCGGTGGTGCGCCCCTCCTCGGCGCCGTAGTCCCACTCCATGAGGTCGGCGTCCAGCGCGTCGACGGTCAGACCGGCCAGCTGCGCGGTCTCCGCGGCCCGCTGCAGGGGCGAGGCGCGCACGTGCACGATGTTGTAGGGCTCCAGCAGACCCGGCAGGCCGGCCGCGCCTGCGCGCCCCCGCTCCGTGAGCGGGAGGTCGGTCCACCCCGTGTGGCGGCCGACCCGGGACCACTCGGTCTCGCCGTGCCGCAGGAGGACCAGCCGGCCCGGCCCCGGGCGCACCGGGCGGACGTCCACCACGTCCGCGGAACGGTGCCGCTCCCGGGCCACCGCCACCTGGGCGGCGGTCAGCGGCCGGGTGGGTTCTTCGCCCAGCGGCGGGGTGAACGGGCCGGGTGTCGTCTGCGCTGTCATGTGAGGCAGGCTAGGCCCCATGAGCGACGCCACCCCCGCCCCGCAGCACGGTCCCACGTCCGTCCGCCTCGAGCGGACCGGTTTCGCCGAGTTCCGCATCACCAACGCCCGTGGGGCCGAGATCACCATCGGGCAGGGCGAGGGGGCGGACTTCACCCCGGTGGAGCTGCTGCTCGCGGCGATCGCCGGCTGCTCGGCGATCGACGTCGACCACATCGTCTCCAAGCGCGCCGAGCCGCAGGAGTTCTCCGTGGAGGTGCAGGGCACCAAGGTCCGTGACGAGGACGGGAACCACCTCACCGACGTCGCCGCCGACTTCGCCCTGGGCTTCGCCGAGGGGGAGACCGGGGAGCAGGCCCAGGAGGTCGTGCCGCGGGCGGTGGCCATGTCCCGTGACCGGCTGTGCACCGTGAGTCGCACCGTGGTGCTCCCCACCCCGGTGGACTTCACGCTCGCGGACGGCCGCTCCGTCTGATGCAGCGGCGCCTCACCTTCGGCGACGCCCTGACGATCGGGCTCGCCGCGATGATCGGTGCCGGCGTCTTCGCCGTCTGGGGACCGGCCACGCAGGCCGCCGGGACCCTGCTCCTGCCGGCCCTGGCCCTGGCCGGCCTGGTCGCCTGGTGCAACGCCAGCTCCAGCGCCCAGCTGGCCGCCCGGTACCCGGGCGCCGGCGGGACCTATCTCTACGGCCGGGAGCGCCTCTCCCCGTTCTGGGGCTATCTGGCGGGCTGGTGCTTCGTCATCGGCAAGTCGGCCTCCTGCGCCGCGATGGCGATGGTCGTCGGGGCCCACCTCTGGCCCGGGCACGAGCGGCTCGTGGCCGTCCTGTCGGTCCTCGCCCTCACGCTGGTGACCATGGGCGGCATCACCAAGTCGGCCCGGGTGGCACGCATCATCGTGGCCGTCGTGGTGCTCGTCCTGCTCGCCACGCTCGCGCTCTGCTGGGTCTACCCGCCGGACCCGACCCTGCTGCCGGCCGGGCAGGCTCCGGAGGCCCCGGGCGCGCGAGGCGTCCTGCAGGCGGCCGGCCTCCTCTTCTTCGCCTTCGCTGGGTACGCCCGCGTCGCCACCCTGGGCGACGCGGTGGTCGAGCCCGCCCGGACGATCCCGCGCGCCATCGGGTGGGGCATCGGGCTGGCCCTCAGCCTCTACGCGCTGGTGGCCGTCACCCTCAGCAGCCGGCTGGGGACCGACGCGCTCGCCGGGGCGACGGCGCCGCTGCGTGCCCTGGGGGAGGGGATCAGCCCGTCCTGGGGGACGATCCTGGGCCTCACCGCCGGGCTCGCCGCCCTCGGTTCCCTCTGGGCCCTGCTGCTGGGCGTGGGCCGGACCCTCATGGCGATGGGGGAGCGGCGCGACCTGCCACGCTCCCTCGGGGTGACCGTGACGACCGGCACCGGGGAGGTCGTCCCGCGCTTCGCCGAGCTGCTGGTGGCCGGCGCGGTCGTCCTGCTGGTCCTCGTGGCGGACCTCCGGGGGGCCATCGGCTTCTCCAGCTTCGGCGTGCTGCTCTACTACGCGGTGGCCAACGCCTCGGCCTTCACGCTGCGGCGGGAGTGGAGGATGGGCTGGGTGGTGCCCGTCGTGGGTCTCCTCGGCTGCCTGCTGCTGGTGCTCTCCCTGCCCCTGGCCAGCGTCCTGGGCGGTGGTGTGCTGCTCGCCGTCGGTCTGCTGGTGTGGACCCAGCGCTCCCGCTGGGCGTGACCCCGTCGGGGGAGGAGTTCCGGAGAGATCAGACCTGAGTCCAACGCTGCTGTCCCCAGTGACCGCCATACTGGAGTGGATCCATCCGGGAGAGAAGGGATTGACCATGAAGACCACGAAGATCTGGGCCGGTCTGGCTGTGGCCGGTGTCCTGCCGGCGGGCTGTGGCGGGGACGAGGAGGGCGGCTCCACCGCGAAGAGCGACGAGTCGAAGGCCGAGAAGGTCGACGAGAAGGAGCAGGACGACCCGAAGGCGACCTTGATGGACGCCCTGGAGAAGTCCCAGCAGGCCCAGGACCTCACCACCGTCATGAAGCTGGACACCAGCAGCGAGCTGCTCCGCGCGCTGCAGGACGAGAGCGGGTCCACCGACCCCTCGGCCGACAAGTTCATGGACCTGCTGCCGAAGAGCTCGCTCACCGTGCACCAGTTCTCGCGGGACGAGGCCCTCGCCGAGGAGCAGGACCCGCAGGACCTCGACACCGACATGGTCCTGCAGCTCGGCTCGGCCAAGGTCGAGATCCGCATGGTCGAGGGCGGTCTCTACGCCCGGGCGGACGTGGAGAAGCTGGGCCAGGAGACCGGCCTCTTCTCGGCCGACGAGCTCCGAAGCTCCCTCGGCCAGGCGCCCTCCGGCGATCCGACGGCCCAGCTCGCCCACGACCTGCTGGCCGGCAAGTGGGTCGGCATGACGGCCGAGCAGGTGGAGGCCGCCGGTCTCACCGAGACCCTCGAGCAGTCCGTGGCGGGTCAGTCCGAGGTCGCCACCGACCCGGCCCAGCAGCAGGCCATGCTCAAGGACCTCGAGGGCCTGGTGGACGAGCACGGCGAGTTCACCCGGGACGGCGACGTCATCACCGCCGCCCTGCCGGTGGAGAAGTCCTGGGACGACTTCGCCAAGGTGGTGAACAAGTACAACCCGGACGCCGCCGAGGACGAGAAGATGCCGATGCTCGACGACGAGGCGCGCCAGCGGATCAAGGACGACGCGACGGCCGAGATCGAGTTCACCGTGCAGGACGGTGACCTGACGGGTACCACGATCGACCTCGCCCAGTTCACCGGGTGGATCGACGAGTCCAGCCTCGAGGACGACGAGAAGCAGGAGTTCGCCGAGGTGAAGAAGAGCTTCGACGAGGGGCCGCTGAAGATCGTCTCCGAGACGCAGATCGACCAGGGTTCCCCGACCGCCCCGGACTCCTTCACCGAGGTCCCGCAGGAGCTCGTGGACGGCATGGCCCAGGGCGCCCAGCAGCCCGGTGCCGCGTCGTCGAGCACGCTGGACGGCTGAGGACACCGGCCGTCCCTCACGGAGGGGCCCCTGCACCGCGTGGTGCAGGGGCCCCTCCGCCGTTGTCCTGCCCCTCGGGGTACCCAGCCGTCTCCGCCGACCGGGAGCGGACGGGGCTCAGGCGGGGGAGCGGCGTCCGGTGAGCAGGAGGAGGGAGAGCACGAACAGTCCCTCCCAGAGGAGCTGGGCGGGGGTGATCCCGACGCCCTGCTGCCAGATCTCGTGCACGGCCACCCCGGCGACCAGGCTGCCGAGGACGCCACGAACGGTGGAGCGGGTGGGCTCGAACCGGGCGAACCACAGCTCCCAGCGCAGGGCCGCCCACACCAGCCCGGCGAGCATCACCCCGGAGAGCACGAACCAGACCGGGCGCACCATCCACCACCCGCTCGTGCTGGCCGGCAGCAGCACCTCCGGCCAGAGCAGGCCCACACCGATCATGAGCGTCATGGCCGGGACGTGCCACAGGTAGACGAGCATGGCCAGGGCGTTGCCGACCCCGATCCGCCGCTGCCAGGCCGGCGAGGGGAGCGGCCGAGCAGCCGACTCCCCACACCGGTGAGCAGGGCCCACTGGGCGATCCCCAGGACCACCAGCGCGGCGGTCGGGGGTGCGAGATTGGAGACCGGGGCGTCCCGGACCCCCAGGTTGGTCGGGAACCAGGGGCCGGGCAGCACCATCAGCACGAGCACCGCGACGCAGAGGGCGACGACGCCCAGCAGCACGGCCCAGGAGACACCCCAGAGCCGGCGCCGGGCGTACGCGATGCCCAGCTGGTGGCAGGCGGCCCAGACGAGGAGCAGGTTCAGGTCCGCGATGTCCACCTCGCCCCAGAAGCGCAGGGCGTCCACGGTGAGGGCCCCGGCGAGCAGCACCGCCACGGTGGCCCACCCGAAGCGGTCGAAGGCGGCCACGGCCAGCGGGGCCGTGGCCGTGCAGAAGAGGTAGATGGCGAGGAACCAGAGCGGGTTGGCCACCTGGTCGCCGACCGTGCCGGTCAGGGAGGGCGCCACCCACGAGCCGACCGCGACCACGGCGAGGGTCACACCCAGCAGCGGGAGCACCGGGGAGGTGAGGCGGCGGGCACGCAGGCCCAGGTAGGCGCCCAGCGGGTCCCCGGACGCCCGCCAGCGGTCGACCAGGAGGGTGTTGGTGAAGCCGCCGGCCACGTAGAAGGCCGGCATCACCTGCAGCACCCAGGTCAGGGCCCAGATCACGGGTCCGGAGAGGGCCAGCTGGATCTGCAGGCCGTCGTCGACCCAGAGGTGCAGGTAGCACCAGTGCATGACCACGACGACGAGCATCGCCACCAGACGCACCACGTCGACGACCCAGTCCCGCTCGGTGCTCCGTCCGGTGGCCATGGCGTGATTCTGCCTGCTGCGGGTCCCGTCACCGGGTCCGCCCCGGGTCGGGGATCGGCCCCGTCGGGTGGCCTCCCGGTCAGTCGGCGCTGGTGCCGGGCTCCAGGCGTGCTCCGGCCTCGACGCGAGCGCCGTCGGCGACGGTGCTGTCAGCGCCCAGGAGGGCGATCTCCTCGTCCGCCGGCTCGTCGGCGGCCCGCGCACCGACGACGGCACCGCGGCCGATCCGGCAGCGGTCGTCGACGATGGCCGACACGACCCGGGCCCCCGGGAGGACCTCCACCGCGTCGAACAGGATGCTGTCGACCACCTCGGCCCCGGGGTGCACGACGCACCCCGGCCCGATGACGCTGCCGCGCACCGCGCCCCGGACCAGGGAGCCCGCCGCGAGGAGGGAGTCGCTGACCTCGGCCCCGGTGGCGACCCTGGTGCGGCCCCGGGCGGCCAGGCGGGGGAGCACCTCCTCGGGCAGATCGCCGGGCCCGTGCTCCTCGTCGTCCTCCCCGCCGCCGGGGGACGCGGCCCGGACCTCCTGGAGGACCTCCCGCAGGACGGGCCAGGACATGACGAGCACCTCGGCCGAGATCAGCTCTCGCGCGCCGGTCTCCTCGGGCTTCTCCGCGACCTCCAGCAGCCGGTCGCCGTCCACCGTGAGGACGGCCTTGTGCCGGGCGGTCGCGCCGTCGACCTCGAGGGCCAGGACGGTGGCTTCGGCGCCGCTGGCCCAGTGGTCGGCCAGCACCCGACCCAGGTCGCACAGGAGCACCTGGTCGGCGCTCATCGTCACCACGAGGTCCGGGTCCTCCCGGTCGAGCTCCACGGCCATGCCCAGCAGGTCCTCGGTGTTCGAGCCGGCGAAGCCGGTGTGCCCGCCGCTCTCGGGCACCATGCGCCGATAGCCGCCCCGGACCCGGTCCAGGTCCCACGGGCGGCCGTGCTGCAGGTGCTCGTCGAGCGTGGAGGCCATGAACTGCACCGACACCCACACGTCGCCGATGCCGGCGCTGGTGGCCAGGGAGAGCGCCAGGTCCACGAGTCGGTAGGTACCGGCGTAGGGCAGGGCGGGCTTGGCACGTTCCCGGGTGAGCACGTCCATCCGGGAACCCTGCCCACCGGCCTGGACGACGGCGACCACGTGCGGGGAACCCGGGGCGGGGATGCGCGTCATGCCGACAGCCTCGCAGGGCGGAGCTCGACGAGCACTTCGGCGTGCTCGGTGTGCGGGAACATGTCGAAGAGCTGCGCCCGGGTCACCCGCCAGCCGGTCAGGCCCGCCAGGTCGCGGGCGAGGGTGGCCGGGTTGCAGCTGGAGTAGACGAGGGTCCGCTGCGTGCCGGCGGCCAGCGCGGCGACGAGATCGGCTCCCAGACCACGCCGGGGCGGGTTCACCAGGACCGCGTCCACCTCCCCGGCCGCCGCCGTCACCGAGGCGGGGTCGGCGGCGTCGGCGCACACGAACCGGGCCGGCAGGTCACCGGCAGCCGACTCGGCGGCCCGCACCGCGTCGGCGGAGATCTCCACGCCCACGGCCTCGAGCCCGGCGTGGGCGGCGTGGAGGGCGAATCCGCCCACCCCGCAGTAGAGATCGGCCACGGTCCGGGCGCCGGACTCCATCAGCCACCCGGTGGCGCGGGCGTAGAGGGCCTCGGCCACCTCGGTGTTCGTCTGGAAGAAGCCGTCCGGTCCCAGGCGCAGGGTCACCGGCCCCATCGGCATGCCCAGCAGGGTGGCCTCGGTGAGGGGGATCTCCGTGGGGCCGGCGAGGACGGCTGCGTGCGCCGGGTGCAGGTTCGCGCTCACCACGCGCAGCCGGGGCAGGTCGGCCAGCAGCCCGGGCAGGTGCTCCTCGACGCGCGGGAGCGGCGCCTCCGAGCGCAGGACGATCCGCAGCATGAGCTCGCTGGCGGCCGACCGGGTGAGGACGAGGTGCTTGAGCTCGCCCCGCCGCCGGGCGAGGTCGTAGGGCGGCAGGGCGGCCCGGGTCACGAAGCGGGCCAGCCGGTCGAAGACGGGAAGCAGGTCCGGCGGGTAGAGGCCGCAGGTGCGCAGGTCCACGCCCCGCCCCTGCTCGTCACGGATGCCGAGGGTCGGCTCGGCGGCGGTGCCGCCGACCACCAGCTTGGCCTTGTTCCGAAAACCCCACGGGGCGCTGCCCCGCGGTGGCTGCCAGGCCACGGACGGCACGTGATCGGCCAGCCGGGCGGCGACCGCCTCCTGCTTGCGAGCCAGCTGGGTGGTGAGCGGGGTCGGCAGCAGGGTGCACGAGCCGCAGCGACCGGCCTCGTGGTGCGGGCAGTGCAGGGGGAGGGCGGACATGGGCCCCATTCTCGCGCGGGTGCCCGTGGGGGCGCAGGACGGGACCGGGAAGAATGGCGGTCCGGCCGGGGAGTCACCGGCCTCCCCACCCCTCAGGAGCAGCGATGACCCAGACTCTGCACACCACCAGCATCCCCGGCGGCCCGCAGCGCGTCGTCTTCCTCCACGGGCTCATGGGGCAGGGACGCAACTTCGGCACCGCCGCCAAGGCGGTCAAGGATCTCGCGAGCTCGCTGCTGGTGGACCTGCCCAACCACGGGGCGTCCCCCCGCACCGAGGAGTTCGACTATGTCGACATGGCACGGTCCACGGCCGCGGCCGTCCGGGAGCACTGGCCAGAGGGCCCGGTCACGGTGGTCGGCCACTCGATGGGAGGCAAGGTCGCCATGGTGCTGGCCCTGCTCGAGCCGGAGCTGGTGGAGCGTCTCGTGGTGGTCGACATCTCCCCGGTGAGCACCGACTCCCACAGCGAGTTCGAGCACCTCCTCGACTCGCTGCTGGGGCTCGACCTCGAGGCGCTCGAGAGCCGCAGCGAGGCCCACGAGGCGCTCGCCGAGGCCATCCCCTGGGACACCACGCGGGCCTTCCTCCTGCAGAATCTCGACCGCACCGACGACGGGTGGGCGTGGAAGGCGAACCTGGCCATGCTCCGGGAGCAGCTGCCGCAGGTGATGGGCTTCCCGGCGGAGGTCGAGGAGCTCAGCTACGCGGGCCCCGTGCTCTGGGTGGCCGGTGGCCGCTCCGACTACGTGCAGGAGGAGTTCAGGCCGGTCATGGAGGGCTACTTCCCGGCCACCCGACTGGTCACGGTGAAGGATGCCGCCCACTGGGTGCACTCCCAGCAGCCGGAGGTCTTCCACAGCATCCTGCGCCGCTTCCTGGAGGCATCCACCGAGGACTGAGGCCGCGAGCCCGGGGCCGCCTCAGGCCGCCGTCGGCGCGCCCGCCGGCCGACGCACCAGCAGCGTGAGCGCGGTGGCGAGCACGAAGATCGCCGCCCCGATGCCCAGCGCCGCCGAGACACCACCGGACAGGGCGTGGACCGGGTCCTCACCGGCCTGGACGAGCCCCGCCGTGCGCGCGGTCATGACCGTCACGGCCAGGGCGGTTCCCGCAGCGGCGGCCACCTGCTGGAAGGTGCCCATGATCGCCGAGCCGTGGCTGTACAGGTGGGGCGGCAGGGAGGCCAGGCCGGAGGTGAACAGGGGCGTGAACATGAGGGCCAGTCCCAGGCTCAGCAAGGGGTGGACGACGAGGAAGAGCCACCAGGGGGCGTCGTGGGTGCCCAGGAACCCGATGGCCAGCGAGCTCGTCGCCAGGACCGCTCCGGGCAGGACCAGCGGGCGTGGCCCGATCCGGTCGTACCAACGCCCCACGGGACGGGCCAGGAAGGCCATGAGCAGTGCACCGGGGAGCATCACCAGACCCGCCTGGAGCACGGTGAGCCCGCGGGCCTCCTGCAGCCAGATCGGCACGAGGATCAGCGTGCCGAGCATGGCCATCATCGCCACGCACATGATCGCCATGGTCACGGCGAAGCCACGCTCGCCCAGGGCGCGCAGGTCCAGCAGGGGAGCCCGCTCGGAGCGGATCAGGGCGAACTGGCGCAGCACGAGGGCCACCAGGGCCGCCACGGCCAGGGCGATCACGAGCGCCGGCGGGAGGACCGGCCCGGCCCCCTCGACGGCAGGCACACCGACCTGGGTCATGCCGTAGATGAGGCCGCCGAAGCCGAGCGCGGCCAGCGGCAGGCTCAGCAGGTCCAGGGTGTCGGTCGGGTTGGCCTCGTTGGCCGGCATCATCCGGTAGCCCACCACGGACATGACGACGGCCAGGGGCAGCACCAGCAGGAAGAGCCAGCGCCAGGAGGCCAGCTGGAGGATGAGCCCGGAGCTCGTCGGACCCAGGGCCGGGGCCGCGGAGATCGCCAGCGAGACGTTGCCCATGGCCCGGCCGCGCTGCTCCAGCGGGACGAGGGTCATGACCGTGGTCATGAGCAGCGGCATCATCATCGCCGTGCCGGCCGCCTGGACGATGCGTCCCACGAGCAGGACGGCGAAGACCGGGGCCACCGCGGCGAGCAGCGTGCCGAGGGTGAAGGAGCCCATGGCGAGGGCGAAGACCGTGCGCCGTTGGAAGCGCTGCATGAACCAGCCGGTGGTCGGGATGACCACCGCCATCGTGAGCATGAACGCGGTGGAGAGCCACTGGGCGTCCGCGGCGGTCACGTCGAAGGCGTGCATGAGCTGGGGGATCGCGTTGACCAGGAGGGTCTCGTTGAGGATCACCACGAAGGTGGCGACGGTGAGGATGGTCAGGACACGACCGTGGTCCGAGGTGGCGGGCATGCGCGGGGGCTCCAGGGGAAGGACGGGGTGCGGCCGGTGGACCGGCGACAGATCATACGGCTCCCCGGGAGCGGGTCAGGACCGTCGCGTCCCCGCCGGGTTCCCGTGGCGGAAGACGATCCACCGCATCGCGCAGTACATCCACACGGCCTCGCAGAGACCCGCGGCCAGCCGGGCGATCGTGAAGTGCACCCCCCAGGCCTCCAGGCCGGAGTTCAGCAGCAGGATGAAGGCGAGGTAGTTCACGGCCACGACGAGCACGTAGCGGAGGGACTGCCTCCCGGGGTCCCCGTGCGACTCGAAGTTGAAGCGTCGGTTCACCACGAAGGCGGTCGCCAGGGCGATGACGTAGGCGACGGTGGTGGCCACCGGGTAGGCCAGGTGGAAGACCGTGTGGAAGATCCCCAGGAGCACGAGGTCCAGCGCGAAGGTGCACAGGTTGAGCATGGCGAAGCCCACGGCGGTCGGGGGGATGTGGCGACGCAACGGCTGGGGGATCCACCCCCAGACGCTGTTGCGCAGCGCGATGAAGCGCTCGACGGAGCGCGAACGGGTCGGGACCGTCGACGTCATCTGGCTACCGTACGTCCTGCCCGGGGGCGTCCCGCTCGGTGACCTCCACGACGCCCCGAGCACCACGCTCGGCGTCGACCATGACGTGCGAGACGAACGGATAGCGCCCCGCCTCGGGGAAGGTGAGCTCCACGAACCCGCCCTGGGCCGGCTGGAGCCCCAGCGCCTGCGAGCCGGTCCCCTCGGCTCTCGGCCCGAGCTGGTAGCCGCCCTCGAACCAGACGGTGTCGAACTGGCCGCCGATGACGTGGAAGGAGCTCGGCCGGTTCGGGCCGGCGTTGAGGACCCAGAACCGCACGCGCTCGCCCACGGTGGCGGTCAGGGGGTGCTGGACGTACTGGTCGGCGACGCCGTTGAAGGTCACCAGGGCCGGGTCCTCGGCCTGGACGGCGGACGCGTCCGTCAGCCCCCCGTCCTCCGCCTGGTACACCTCCGACTGGACCATCACGTACTCGCGGTCCACCTCCGGCAGCCCGCCCTCGGGCTCGATGATCACTGCGCCGTGCATGCCCGCCGCGATGTGGGTGCTCATCGGCGGGGTGGAGCAGTGGTACATCCAGATGCCTGCCCGGGTGGCGGTGAACCGGTACTCCAGGGACTCCCCGGGGCCGATCGTCCGCATCGGTCGGTCGGGGGCCAGGGCTCCGGCGTGGAAGTCGATCGAGTGCCCCATGGACCCGTCGTTGACCAGGGTGACGACGAAGGTGTCGCCGACCTTGCCGCGCAGGGTGGGGCCGGGGGCACGGTCGTTGAAGGTCCAGCGCTGCTGGGTGATCCCGGGGCCGACCTCGAGCTCGAGCTCGCTCGCGCGGAGGGTCACCTCGTGGGTGTCGCCCTTCGGAGGACGCGGGGCCCGGGGGTCGGCCGGTTCGGCGACGGTGGCCTCCGGGTCCGGCGTCACCTTCGCGCGGGACGGCTCGGCGCTCGACCCCTTGCCGCTGCCGGGGGTGGAGGGGTCGGTCACGTCGATGCTGAAGGTCATCCCCATCTGCCGGTGGCCCACGAGCGTGCACCAGCCCTCCTGTTCCGTGCCGATGACGCCCAGGTCGAGGGTTGCCCTCTCCCCGGGGGCCAGACGCGGGGTCTGCTGCCCGGCGATCTGCAGGTCGTGGGCCTGGTCGTCGGCGTTGACCACCTCGAGCACGACGCGGTCCCCGGCCTCGATCTCCAGGGTCGAGGGGGTGAAGTGCATGTCCCGCGCCTCCACGGTCACCTTCTCGGTGTGGCCGGTGGCCTCCACCTGCTCCGCACCGGTGTCGGCCGGGGTGCCGCCGCCCAGCAGCGGGGTGGCCGATCCGGCGAGCGCCACGGCCAGGGCGAGCGTGGAGAGGGCCGCCGCGACGCGCCCGGCGGACCAGATGGTGGGGCGAGTGGCGGGGCCCCGCGGGGCGGGCGAGGAGGTCTGCTCACCGGACGCGGCCACTGTTCCAGGCCGCTCTCCGGACCCCTCGGCACGAGGGGCCACCTGCTCGCGGCGCACCCGCCCAGCCGCACGGACGGCCCGGAACATCAACGGGACGAAGGCGGCCAGCGAGGCCAGCACGAGCACGGAGACCAGCACCCGGACCAGGCTGGGGACCGGCAGGAGGCAGATCAGCAGACCCAGGTTGGTGGTGACCAGACGGAAGGCCGCGCCGCGGTTGAACCAGTCCCCGGCTGCCCGTGCCACGCGGGGGCCACCGCCGATCACCACGGGCATCAGGTAGGACAGGGCACCGGTGAGCAGCTGGGCGGCGAAGCCCACGGCCAGCACCGGGGTCACCAGGTCGAAGCGGGCCGCCACCTCCTCCCAGCCGGGGGCGGTGGCCACGGTGACCAGCAGGATGACCAGGCCCCCACACCACCAGACCAGGGCGGCACCCACCGAGGCCGGTGCGAACTCCCGGGGCGGCGCCTGCCGGACCACGGTGAGCACTCCGGAGGCCCACCAGACCAGGGCGAGTCCGTAGAGCGCCAGACCGATCCCCGCGAGGGGCTGCCACCCACCCAGGGCCCCGGCCACGAGAACCACGAGAGCGGTCGCGAACACCGGGAGCGCCTGCCGCGCCCTGGCCTCCGCGCCAGGGGACATGCGGGTGCGCAGCATGGTCGGCCACAGGGTCAGCAGGGTGCCGGTGACGGTCAGGCCCACCCAGCCGAGGAGGTTGACCATGGTGTGCGCCAGCAGGACCCGGCCGTGCCAGCGGTCGTCCAACCCCAGGGCGAGCGTGGCCCCCAGGGCGGCACCGACCGGCAGGCAGCACGCGGCGGCGAGGTAGTGGTGGACGGTGGTCCGAAAGCGCCCGGGCAGGGCCGCCCGGAGCCGGAGCCCCAGCTGCCGTCCGTGGTCGAGGACGGCCACCGACACCGCGGTGGCGCCCAGCACCGTGAGCCACCACCAGGTGGTGGGGACTCCCACCAGCACGCAGGCGGTCCCGACCAGCAGGGTCCACAGGCGACGTGACTGGGTGCGTCGGTCGTCGACCTCGGGGGAGCCCTTGAGCAGGGCGTTCGTGAAGTGGGTGCTCCACACCATCACCGAGTGGGTCAGGGCACCCAGCAGGACCAGGTGGACCATGAGCCACCGGGACTCGGGGACGAAGGGGTGCCCGAGGGAGACCAGGTGGGCCAGCAGCAGCCAGAGGACGCCGGGGCGGTCGCGCAGGAGCCAGCGGCCCCTCACGGCAGGTCCGGCGCAGCGGGGGTGTTCTCGTGCACCCGGTCCCACTGGGGGCCGTCGAGGGCGATCGCCGCGGCCGGGAAGAGCCCGTTGTTCTCGCGCTCCATGTGCTCCCGGAGGGCGTGGACGAACTCGGGCGCACGGGCGTGGGCGCCGGCACGCACCTCGGCGAGGAGGCCGTCGAGGGACGCGTGCTCGGCGCACAGGCTGTCCACGTGGGCGGCGATGAGCTCGTCCTCCTTGCGCAGCTCGGTGAAGAGCCCGACCTCCTCGGCGTGGGTGTGCGGGGAGAGGAGGGCCTCGAGACGCCCGGCGGCGGTGTCCAGCGCCTCGGCGTCACCGGCGGCGGCCGCCCGCAGGAAGGGACCGGTGAGGTCGACCAGCCGGTCGTGCTCGGCCATGAACCGGCCGATGACCTCGATGGACTCGCAACCGCAGTAGCTGCACATGCTGTCTCCTTCGTGCGCGGCCGATGGGGCGGGCGTGTACGCGCTCGTTGGAAACGCTACGCCCGCCCGGTCAGACCACCGCGGGCTGGGGGTTCCCCGCATCGGCGATGCCGCGGCGCACGTCCACCCGCGCCAGGAGGAGGCCGCCGACCACGAAGAAGACGAGCAGCGCGAGGATCGCCGGCCGGTAGGAGCCGGTGGTCTGGAAGACCAGCCCGAAGACGAGCGTGCCGAACCACGAGGTGCCGCGCTCCATCGCCTGGTAGAAGGCGAAGAACTCCGACTCCCGTCCGCGGGGGACCAGCTGGCTGTACAGCGAGCGCGAGAGGGCCTGCGTCCCGCCCATGACCAGACCGATGAGGGCGGCGCAGAACAGCCAGGTGAGGAAGGCGCCTCGCGGCACCAGGTAGGCCCCGGCGACGATGAGCGTCCAGGCCGCCACCCCGCCGAGGATCGTGCGACGGGCACCGAAGCGAGCGGCCAGGCGCCCGAACACGAGGGCCCCGGCGGCGGCCACGAACTGGACGAGCAGGATCGTCACCATGAGCTGCCCGGTCTCGAAGCCCAGCGCCACCGAGCCGTAGATGCTCGCCGAGGAGATGACGGTCTGGATGCCGTCGTTGAAGAACAGGTAGGCGAGCAGGAAGGTGAGCGTCTGCGGGTAGCAGCGCAGGTCGGAGAAGGTGTCCCGCAGCTGGCGCAGGGAGCCGCCGAGGGCCCCGGCGGAACGGGCGACCGGCACCGCTGTGGTGCCCCGCAGCCGGCGCAGACCGACCACCGGGATGAGGGTGAAGAGCGCCCACCAGAGCCCGGCGGAGAAGAGGCACAGGCGGACGGCGCTCTCCAGGGTGAGCCCGAGGGACTCGTGGAGCTGCACCACCGCCAGGTTGGCGACGAGCAGGAGCCCGCCCCCCACGTAGCCCATGGCCCAGGCCCGGGAGGAGACCCGGTCGCGGTCGTCGGGGGCGGCGATCCGCACCAGCAGGGCGTCGTACACCACCGTGGAGGCACCCAGGCAGACGTTGGCCACGAGCACCAGGAGGACTCCGAGCTGCCAGCTCGTCCCGGCGAGCAGGACCATCGCCATGGCCGCCAGCGAACCCACCCACGCGAGCACCCCCAGGAGGCGCGTCGGACGCGGGGAGCGGTCCGCCATCGCGCCGACGAGGAGCACCACGACCACGGAGAAGATCGTGGCCAGGGTCACCGTGTACGAGGCCAGGGAGCCGGCGGCCACCGGGATCCCCAGGAGGCTGACCGTCTCCGTGCAGGCCTGGTCGCTGGGGAGCTCCGGGCAGGCGTCGGCGGACGCCAACTGGGTCAGGTACGGACCGATGAGGACCGTGCCGGTGGTGGTGACATAGGCCGAGTTGGCCCAGTCGTACCAGCCCCAGGCACGCTGGTGGGCCCGGGTCATCTCGGAGGTGGGCGCCGCCGGGGTGTCCGGGAGGGTGGAGGTCACGTGGGCAGCATCGCACGGCCTGGAGCCCGCCGGACCTCCACCGCTGGTGGGGTGCCCGCGGGCGGTTCCGGGCGTGATGATGGGGCCGTTCGTCACCGGCGCCCACGCACCCAGCAGGAGGACCATGAGCACCCCGCCGCAGCCGCCGTACCCGGGTCACTCCGGTGGTCCGCCCCCGGGGCACCCCGGGGGCGCCTATCCGGTGGCCGGGCCGCCGGGATGGCCCCGCAGGGGGCGGAGCGGGCAGGAGTGGGGCACCGACCTCCTGCGGGTGCTGTGCGCGGCGATCACCTACGCGCTGCTCGTCTACGTGGGGGTTCGTCTGCTGGCGGGCCACTTCGACGCGCAGGAGAGGCCCGACTGCGGGATGTTCTGCGGGGCCAGCGCGGTCTGGGGAGGCTTCCTCGGGGCGCTGGGCGCGATGACGGTCTCGAGCATCCTGCCCCTGCTGTGGGGCCTGCGCTGGTGGTGGGCGCTGCTGGTCTGGGTGGTCACCCCCGTGTTCTCGCCCTTTTTCCTCGTCTTCGGGGCCCACGCCTTCTGGGCGCTGCTGCTGGCGGGCATCCTCATGGGGTCGCTGAGCTTCCCCCGTCGACGGTCCTTCACCCGCTGAGCCCGCCCCGTCGTTCCGGGCTGTGGACGGCCGCAGCAGGGGAGTGGGGCGGTGCTCCACGATGGGGGCCCGGGGCCACCGGCGGTCTCGGGCCAGAACGTTGACGGGGGAGGAGAGGGGCATGCAGTGCAGGACGGTCGCCGTGCTGGCGGCGCTGACGGTGATGAGCGGGGCCGGGTGCTCAGCGGCACGCGGTGGGGGGGATCCCGTGGTGGACGTCCCACGGGGCGGGATCCCAAGCTCCTCGTCCGAGCCCTCACCGTCCAGCCCCAGCGTCGAGGGGTCCTCGTCCGCCGCGACGGACGAGTCCGCGACCACCGCGCCGGAGGACGAGCTGGCCCCGTCCGCGACCGGCCTGCTCCGCCCGGGAAAGGTGCCCGGTGGCTCCGGGGAGGGGCGGCGTCTCCCTGACGCGCTCACCGGTCACCCGGTGACGCTGACCCTGGACGGCCCGGTGGGAGAGGACTGCCGCCGGGCGGTGGTCTCCTTCAACGAGGCCGAGCACGCCCTGACCGGCGGTGGGCTGCTGCAGACCTCCCTGGCCGGCGACCCGTTGAGCACGGTGCACGTCGTGGTGGGGGAGACGCGGCAGGCCGGGGAGATGGTCGGCTCCCTGGGCAGGGTCGCCGACAGCTGTGCGGGAACGTCCACCGCGGGCGATGCTCTGGACGTGCGGTCACTGCCGGGTGCCGACGCCGCCTACACGGCCCGCACCGGGCCGACCGGTGGCGGCAGAGCGTTCGGGATCGCGCTGGTGCGCACCGGGACCGACGGGGTGGTGGGCGTCATCGCCGAGGGACGGGACGAGACGCGGGTGCGGAAGGTCACGGACATCGCCCGCGCCCAGGCCGAGGCGTTGGACGCGGGCGAGGGGGAGCGGCGCGGGGGAGACTCTCTCAGATGACGCCCTGGGCGTTCATGGCGTCCGCCACGCGCAGGAATCCACCGATGTTGGCGCCGGTCACGAGATCACCGGGCACGTCGTAGGCCTCGGCGGTGTCCACGCAGGTGCGGTGGATGCCGGCCATGATCTCCCGCAGGCGGGCGTCGGTGTGGTCGAAGCTCCACGAGTCACGGGTGGCGTTCTGCTGCATCTCCAGGGCGGAGACGGCCACCCCACCGGCATTCGCTGCCTTGCCCGGGGCGAAGGCCACGCCGGCCTCGCGGAGCACCTCCACCGCCTCGGGGGTGGCCGGCATGTTGGCGCCCTCCGCGACCACCTGGCAGCCGTTGCGCGCAAGGTGGTGGGCGCCCTCGGCGTCCAGCTCGTTCTGGGTGGCGCAGGGGAGCGCGACGGTGCAGGGGACCTCCCAGATGGATCCCCCGCTCACGTGCCGTCCACCGTGGGTGTCGGCGTACTCGGAGATGCGGCCGCGCCGCTTCTCCTTGAGACCGATCATGGCGGCCACGTCGATCCCGTCGGTGTCCACGAGGTACCCGCCGGAGTCGCTCATGGCCACCACCCGGCCCCCGAGCTGGGTGACCTTCTGGGCGGCGTAGAGCGCCACGTTGCCCGCGCCGGAGACCACGACGTCCAGGCCCTCGAGGTTCCGTCCCTGCTCGGCGAGCATGTGCTCCACGAAGTAGACCGTGCCGTAGCCGGTGGCCTCGGTGCGGGCCCGAGCGCCACCCCACGCCAGACCCTTGCCGGTCAGCACGCCGGCCTCGTACCGGTTGGTGATGCGCTTGTACTGGCCGAAGAGGAAGCCCACCTCCCGCCCGCCGACGCCGATGTCGCCGGCGGGGACGTCGGTGTACTCGCCCAGGTGGCGGTAGAGCTCGGTCATGAAGGACTGGCAGAAGCGCATGATCTCGCCCTCCGAACGGCCCTTGGGATCGAAGTCCGACCCGCCCTTGCCCGCACCGATGGGCATGCCGGAGAGGGAGTTCTTGAGGATCTGCTCGAACCCGAGGAACTTCACGATGCCCAGGTACACGCTGGGGTGGAAGCGCAGGCCGCCCTTGTACGGGCCGAGGGCGGAGTTGAACTCCACCCGGAAGCCGCGGTTCACCTGGACGCAGCCGTTGTCGTCGACCCACGGCACGCGGAAGATGATCTGCCGCTCCGGCTCGCAGAAGCGCTCGATGAGCGAGTCCTCCACGTAGTCCGGGTGGCGCTCGATCATCGGGGTGAGGCTCAGGAGCACCTCGTCGACGGCCTGGTGGAACTCGGCCTCACCGGGGTTCCGACGGTGGATCGTGTCGCGGACGTCGGCCAGCTTCGGGTGGAGTGTGCTCATAGGGCCTCCTGGGCTCGTCGGATGCCCCACTCTTGCAGCAGGCCGTCGGCGGACCTGCAGGCAGGTTCGCCTCACCCCCGGGCGCGCAGGACGGTGAACTCCCGGTCACGGTCCACCACGGTCACCTGTGAGAACACCTCGCGGGTGGTGCGCAGGTAGGGGAGGTGGGAGTTGAAGACGCACCACAGCTCGCCCTCGGGGCGAAGCACGCGGCGGGCGTCGCGGAGCATCCCCAGGGTGGGGGTGGAGTCCTTCGCGGCCCCGACGTGGAAGGGAGGGTTGGTCACGATGAGATCCGCGCTGGCGGCGTCCTGCTCGGTCAGGCCGTCGGTGAGGACCACGATGCCCGGGAGGTCGTTGGCAGCCAGCGTGGCCCGGGTGGAGGCGACGGCGGCGCGGGAGACGTCCAGCCCGGTGACGTGGGCGCCGGAACGGGCCAGGACCGCAGTGAGGATGCCGTTGCCGCAGCCCAGGTCGAGGGCGTCGAGGCCGGTGAGGGCTCGATCAGCCTGGGCCGAGAGGGCCTTGAGCAGCAGGGAGGTGCCGCGGTCGAGGCGGGGGCCGGCGAAGACCGGGCCGTGCGCAACGAGGGTGAGCCCGGTGGTCGGTTCGATGGCGCTCCGGGGCTCCGGCGAGGGCGCATCGCTGCGCAGGCCCGCAGCGTGGAGCGCCCGGCACTTGCCGACACCCCGCTGGGGCTGGACCTCGGTGAAGGCCCGAGCCAGGACGGTGTTCTGGGAGGGGGTCATGTGCTTCACCCGGCCGGCGGCCACGAGCACGGCCTGCGGGGCGGCATGGGCGGCGATCGTGGCGACCTGTTCCTGCAGGGCAGCCAGGGAGGTGGGCAGGTGGAGCAGCACGAGCTCCGCGCCCTGGACGGCCTCGGCGAGGGTGTCGGTGGACGGCCCGGTGTCCAGGCGGTCCCGGTGGCTGCGAACCCTCGGCCACAGAGAGGCCGCCGGCGCGTCGGCATCGTCGGGCAGGTCGAGCAGCGTGACCGTCTGTGCCTCAGGGGCCAGCCGGTGACCGTCGGCGAGCAGGAGACGGGCGACCGGGTCGGCGCTCGGGGCGCTGGGGTCGGTGGGCGCAGGGGAGTCGGTCACAGTGGCAGCGTAGGCGGTGCCGACGAGGAGTTCTGTAATGACATAATGTTGATTATCGGCACTCCATGTCACTCTGCGTTCCACGTCGCACTCGGGCTCAGGCCACCTCCTGGGTCCGTGGATGGTCGGCTGGCGGGTCCGGTGACGGATCGACGCCGGATGAGGCGTCCGCCGGCCGGACCCTGGGTGTCGGGCTCGCGTACCGGTGGCCGGTCGGCGTCGACACGGCGACCCCTTGCTGCACCCCGTCAACCGACAGGCTGGCCTTGGAGTCCCAGCCCGGGTGCTCCTTGGCGTTGTTGCAGTGCTGACACAGGCCCTGACCGTTCTCGACGACTGTCTCGCCGCCCCTTGCCCACGGCACCACGTGGTCCGCCGCCCGCACCGGTGCATCGCACCACGGGGTCCTGCAGGTCTGGTCCCTGGCCAGCAACAGCTCACGGTCGGCCTGCGAGAACCGGCGGCTCCGGGCGTCGCGGGCCACGATCGTGCCGCCCTCCGGGTCAGCCAGGAGCCGGCGCAGTCGCACCTCCGGGCTGGAGCGGACCAGCTCCCTGGCCATCGGTGCCGGCAGCGGGCCGCCTCCGGTGAGCACCGCCGGGCTGCGGGAGTCGCCCGCCACCTTCCGCAGGGCCGCCGCCCCGAAGGCTCCACCGGCCGGCATCACCAGCTGCAGCTCGATCCGGGGTGCCTCATCCCGCCCGAGGCCGGTGATGCGTTCCACGAGCGCGTCGGCGCGCAGCTGGTCCAGCGAGCGCTCGTCCCCGGCGGCCCGCAGCGTCCGTGCCTCCCGGTCCAGCACGCCCCACAGGGCGATCGCCTGCGTCATCGGCAGGTAGGCCGACACCAGGGCCATGGTGTCCGGCTGCGGTTGCATCGAGACCCGTCGCTGCGCGTGCTCCAGGGCTGCGTGCCGCACGTGGGCCTCGGGGTCCAGCTCGTACGCGCGTGCGCACGCCCGCTTTCCCAGGGCCCTCGGCGAGAGCTCGTCCAGCCGTGGGCCGAGCTCCTCGTCCACCCGCCCCCGGTCCTCGCGCGAGAGGAACACGGTGTGGCGGGCCATGGTCTCGGCGTGGTGGCGCCCACCGCGACCCGCCAGCATCGCCTCGCGCGTCCGTGGGAGCTCGTCCCGGAGCACGGCTGCGAGGTTCCGGTCTCGCGCGCCGCGGTGCGGTGACTGGCGCCGGGCCAGGCCGATCATGGACGCGATGGCACGGTCGCTGGCCTCCTGGTCCACCCCGGCCTCGGCATCCAGCGCCCGCTGGGCCACCGTGAGCTCCCGCACGGCGTCCAGCTGCACCGCGGCGGCAGTGTTCGCCAGGGCCTCCAGCCCCCGGATCAGGTTGACCAGCTCGCCCGGAGGCGACCCCGAGCACCTCTCCCCCAGCTCCCGGAGTCGTTCCCGCAGCTGGATGACGACCTCGTGCGCCGTCTGGTCCATCCCATCCATCGAACCCTCCCTTCGATGCGACAAACGTACCAACACCCCTCGACAGCCTCCGGCCGGTCCATCAACGCTGTGGACAGGTCTCCCCGAAGGCGCCGGAACCGGCCCGGGCTGTGGACCGCGCACCCGCCCCCCCGGGTCGCCCCCTGCGCTACCCGTGCCGCAGGTCCCGCACGCTCCGGATCAGTGGTGTGTCCGGCAGCGGGTGCACCACGTCCTGGGTCGCGGTGGGGTGGAAGTCCGGCCCCGGCTCGAAGGGGGTCGTCCGGTCGAAGAGCTCCCGGGCGGCGTGCTCCCCCGCGGCGAGGGCCAGCCCGGCCAGCTCTGCGCTGAAGGTGCCGGCCGCCACCGCGGCCTCCAGCTCGTCCTCGTCCTTGAGCCACAGTTCGTGCCGTCCGTCCGCCGCGCGCCGGACGAAGAGGTCGAGCGCGAGATCCCGGCTGTGCGTGCGGGCCGGCCCCGGGGCCTGGCCGCCCGCCCCGGAGGGGGTGGCGGCCATGGCGTCCTCCTCGACCGGCCGGCGATGGGGCAGATCGAGGTTGACGTAGACGCCGCCCAGGTCCTCCCCCTGCGCCTGGAAGTACTAGAGCGACCACGGTCGTCCGGTCGGCGCCGACCGCAGGATGCCCGGGCCCTGCCAGGCCCCCTCGGCCACCTCCGAGGGGCTGAGGAAGCGCTCGACGAGCCCCAGATCCCGGGGGCTCCGCCGGCCGACGGGGCGGCGCAGCAGCGTGGCCGAGCCGCTCGGGATCCACACCGTCAACCCCTCGGCGTCGTCCTGCACCGTCGTGGCGAGGTTGAGCCCGACTCCTTAGAACCACAGCACCGGGACGCCTGCCGGGAGGAAGGGGCCCGTGCCCGCCGGGCGGAGCTCCCCGTGCAGGTGCGCCGGCAGCGGGTCCAGCGGGAGCTCGGCCACCCTGGCCATGACCTCGGCCAGTGGTGGGGCGTCTCGCTGGATCGGGACCCGCCCCTCCCCCATGCGTCCGATGAGTCACATGGAGCCGCCGCTGGTGGACCGGTCGAGGCTTCCGAGCGGGCGCGACGGGTCGAGGGGCTGCACCGCCGCATCGTGGCACACCCAGGGCGCCCCGAGGTGACCGACCGACCGTCGGTCGGGATGGTTGGAGCGGAGGGGATGCACCCCTCCCGAGAGGGACGCATGACACCGGGGACATCGCCAAGGGGACCTTCTACCACCACTTCTCCTCCAAGGAAGCGGTCATGGAGGCCGTCATCGCCCGCCGGGTGGACGCCCTGAGAGCCGCGGCGGAGGAGGTCGCGAGCCAGGACGAACCGGCCCTCGACCGGCTCCTCCACCTCCTGGGCGGCCTCGAACCCGCCGGCCACGACGAGCTGACCGAGGAGCTGGCCCGGGACGGCAACGAGCTCCTGCACCAGCGGGCGCTCCACGGGTGTGCTCTTCGAGCAGACCACCGTGCCCCACCTGGTGCAGATGCACGCCGACGAGCCCACCGGCGCCCTCGACTCCGCGAGCGCCGCGGAGGTCGTCGCGGTGCTGCACGCGGAGGGGCTGAGCATCGTGATGGTCACCCACGACCCCTCGGTGGCGCAGCGTGCCCAGCGCATCGTCCAGCTCGTCGACGGCCGCGTCGGGTCCTCCGTGTCCCCCGCCGACCAGCTGGCCGGCGCAGCCGGCTGACGGCCCCCGGTCGGGACCGGCCGGCCGGGCCCGACCGGGTGAGACGATGCGGGCATGTGCTCCACGCCGACGCTGCTGCCTGGACTCCTCCTCGCAGGGGGCGTCGCCCTGGTGGCGACGGTCTTGGGCACGTGGATGCCGGTCGTCGGCGCCCCGGTCTTCGGCATCCTCCTCGGTGTGCTCGTGGCCGGCCTGCTCCCGGCCGCACGCGGCGAACGCACCGCCCCGGGCCTCGCCTTCGCCGCGAAGAAGGTCCTGCAGGCCTCGATCGTCGTGCTCGGCCTGGGGCTCTCCCTCGGCCAGGTGCTGCGGATCGGGGGCGAGTCCCTGCCGGTCATGCTCGGGACCCTTGTCGTCGCGCTCGTCGCCGCCTGGCTGCTGGGGCGCTGGCTGGGCACTCCCCGGGACGTCACGACGCTCGTCGGGGTGGGCACCGGGATCTGCGGGGCCTCGGCCATCGCCGCGGCCAGCGCCGTCATCAAGCCCCGCCAGGAGGACGTCGCCTACGCCATCGGCACGATCTTCACCTTCAACATCCTCGCCGTGCTGCTCTTCCCGCCGCTCGGCCACGCACTGGGCATGGACGAGGCGGCCTTCGGGCTGTGGGCGGGAACGGCGATCAACGACACCTCCTCGGTCGTGGCCGCGGCGTACTCCTACGGCGACGAGGCCGGCCCGCACGCGGTGGTCGTGAAGCTCGTGCGCACGCTCATGATCATCCCGATCGTCCTGGTCCTCGCCTGGGCGACGGCCCGCCGGGAGCAGGGCGGCGCGGAGCGGGTCCCGCTGCGGAAGGTCCTGCCCACCTTCATCCTGCTCTTCCTCCTGGCCGCCGCCCTGCGCTCCCTGGGACTGGTCCCCGACGCCTGGCAGGAGGGCGTGACCACGCTGGGTGTCCTGCTCATCACCACGGCCCTGGCCGCCATCGGGCTCACCCTGCGGGTGGACCAGGTCCGGGCGGCCGGGCCCCGTCCGCTCCTGCTCGGTGGCATGGTCTGGGTCCTGGTCAGCGTCTCCAGCCTGGGGCTCCAGGCGCTCACCGGGACGCTCTGACGGTCCCCCACCGCAGCACCGGCAGCATCGCCTGCCCGAGGGCCGCGCCGAGGAGGGCCAGGCCCGGGAAGCTCGCGGCAGCGGCGACCACCCCCGAGGAGGCCCCGGCGGTCGCCCCCGAGAGGGCGATGAGCACGTCGACGGCGCCCTGGGTGCGGGGGCGGATCGACGGGTCGGTGCCGTCCACCACCAGGGCGGTCCCGGAGATGACGCCCAGGTTCCACCCGAGGTCGAGCAGGACGAGGGCGAGCACCAGCCACCAGAGCGACTCCCCCGGCGCCAGGGCGGCCACGACCCCGGCGAGCAGCAGGGTGAGCCCGGAGGCCGCCGCCATGACCAGCTTTCCGGTGCGGTCGATGAGGCGGCCGGTCACCAGGGAGGGCAGGTACATGGCTGCGATGTGCAGCCCGATGACGAAGCCGACCGCCTCCAGGTCGTGGTCGTGGGCCCGCATGTGCACCGGAGTCATCGTCATGATGGCGACCATGACGACCTGGGCGGTGACCATGACCCCGGCGCCGACCCAGGCCCGTGGTCCGGGGCGGGGCGGGGCGTCAGCGGTGGTGGACTCCGCCGCGCCGGGCTCCGTCTCCCCCGTGTCCGCGGCCAGCCGCCGGCCCAGCAGGGAGGGGTCGGGGCGCAGCAGCAGCCAGAGCACGGCCCCGGCCGTCAGGTAGGTCACCGAGGCGAGGAGGAAGGGACCGGCCAGCGCGGGATGCCCCAGGCCGTGGCCAACCGGCCCAACGGACCGACGAGATCGGGGCCGGCCACCGCCCCCAGGGTGGTGCTGACCATCGCCGTGCTCACCGCGGTGGCGCGCTGCTCCGGGGCGGCGAGGTCGGCACCCGTGTACCGGGTCTGCAGGTTGCTCGCCGTGCCCGCGCGCGTAGACGAACAGCGAGCCGAAGAGCAGGGCCACGTTCCCCAGGACCGCGGCCGCGATGACGCCGAGACCTCCGATCCCACCGACCACGAAGCCGGCCGCCAGCCCCGGGCGGCGGCCCCGGGCCTCGGTGAGCCGGCCGATGAGATAGGCCGCCAGGGCGGAGCCCGCGGTCAGGACCGCCACCGGCAGACCGGCCAGGCCGCTGCGGCCGAGCATGTCCTCAGCCAGGAGGGCGCCCACCGTGGCGCCGGCGGCCAGTCCCGCTCCGCCCAGCACCTGCGCAAGCACCTCCACGCGCAGCGTGCGGCGCTAGATCCGGGCCACCTCGGCGGCCGTGGGCAGGGGCCGGGTCCGGCCCTGTGCGTGGGGGATCACCCGGCCTCCCCGGGGCTCGTGAGGGCCGGGTCGTCGAGCTCGTCGTCGACGGTCGTCGGGGCGGCGGCCCGCCAGCCGGTGAGGGCCAGCCCGACCCCGGAGGCCGCGAGCAGCCCCAGCAGGACATCCGTGCGTCCGGTGGCCGAGACGAGGGCTCCCGCGGTGAGCGGGCCGACCGCCGCCCCGAAGTACCCGATCGGCTGCACGATGCCCGACAACCTGGCCGTGACGACCGGGTGACGGGTCCGGGCCGGCAGGAGGGCGAGCACCATCGGGAAGGCGAACCCACCCACCCCGAGCACCAGGGCCCAGAGCAGCCCGAGCTCGGCGGGGCGCCACAGCAGCCCGAGGTATCCGATGGTGGTGAGCACGCCCCAGGCCACGGCCAGCGGCCGGGCGTCGTCCAGGCGTGCGATGACCTGCGGCATCACCCAGCCGCCGAGGATGCCGCAGGTGGCGATGATCCCGGTGTAGAACCCGGCGAGACCGGCCCCCACGTCGGCTCCCGTGTAGATGCGGGGCAGCCAGCCGAACTGGGTGTAGGCATTGAGGGACTGCAGGGCGAACATGCCCGTCAGCGCCACCGCGGTGGGCGAGCGCCAGATCGGGACGGGGCGGCCGGTCGTGGTGGCCTGGGCCGGGAAGTCGTGCCCGGCCCGGCGCCAGACGACGAACCAGAGCAACATCGGGACGGCGGCGAGCACACCCCAGGCGGCCAGCGAGGTCCGCCAGGAGGATCCGGGCAGCTGGGCCAGGGGGACGGCGAGGAAGGCCCCGGCCGCTCCCCCGACCGAGAGCACGGCGACGTAGACGCTCGTGAGCCGACGCTGCAGGACCCCGGTGCTGTGCCGCTTGATCCAGGCCGGCAGCAGCACGTTCCCCAGCGCCCCGCCGACCAGGGCCAGGGTGCTCAGGGCGAGGAAGACCGGCATCGACCCGACCCAGGGACGCAGCAGCAGCCCGGCCACCGCGATGGCCGCCGACGCGAGCAGGGCCCCGCTGAGCCCGAGGCGTCGGGCGACGGGGACGGCCAGCAGCCCCATGACGCCGAAGGCCAGCGGTGGCAGGGCGGTGAGGAGCCCGGCTGCCACTCCCCCACCCCCCAGCGCCTCCGAGAGCTCGGGCAGCACCGGGCCGACGGAGGTGGCCGCCGGCCGGAGCAGCAGCGCCAGGACGGCCACCACCACCAGCGCGAGGACGGGCGAGACCGGGGGGAGACGCCGCCCCGCGGCGGGCGGGGCGACAGGAGGCGTCATGCCGGGAGTCTAGGCCGACCATCCGACCCGCCGCCGGTGGGAAATTCGTTGGCGGCGGGTCGGGTCCTCGCCGAGGATGGGCGCATGCTCGAGAGCCTGCCGCCCGCCGCCCGCACCGACCTGGAGGTCGACCGCCTCGGGGGCACGGTGGTCACCGACGCCGGCGACCACCTCGTGGTGCGGACGCCGGACAACCCCGGCTACCACTGGGGCAACTTCGTGCAGGTCACCAGCGGCGACTCCGACGACGTGGAGCGCTGGCTGGCGCTCTTCGCCGAGCACTTCCCCACCGCCCGGCACCGCGCGTTCGGTCTGGCCCGGCCGAGCAGCTGCCCGGAGGTGTGGGGGTCCCACGGGCTGGCGGCCGACGACGTGGAGGCGCTCACCGCCACTCGCTCCCCCAGCCCGACGCCGGTGCCCCAGGGGTACACGGTGCGGACCCTCCAGGAGGAGGACGAGTGGGAGCAGCGCCTCGCGGCCGAGCTGGCGGAGAACGCGGCCTCCGGCGAGCACCCCGCCAACGAGTACGCGGAGTTCATGCGCCAGGACCATCTCGTCCGCCGGCGGCTCCAGGCCGCGGGCACCGCCCGCTGGATCGGGGCCTTCACCGGGGATGGGGCGCTCGCCGCATCGCTGGGCATGGTCGACCTCGACGGCCGGGCGCGCTACCAGTCGGTGCTCACCGCGCCGGAGCACCGCCGCCGGGGCCTGGCCCGGCACCTGCTGGCGGTGGCCGCCGACTGGGCGGTGGAGCGTGGGGCCGCGGAGATCGTCATCGTCGCCGAGGCCGACTCCGACGCCGGGCGGCTCTACCGGCGGGCCGGGTTCGCGCCGGGCCCGCTCTCCCACGGCTGGTACGCGCCCAGCTGGCCGGTGACCTGACCGGTCTCAGCCCCGGGCGGGCTCCCCCCGCAGGAGGGCGACGGTCTCGGCCACGGCGGTGGGCGGGCCGGCGACCGACCACGTGTACCCGCACAGCTCGATCTGCTCCCAGACCCCACCGGCCCCCTCGACGAGCGCGCACCCGGGCATCCAGTCCCACTCCGGCACGCTGTGGTGGAGCCACAGGTCCATCCGGCCGTCGGCCACGGCGGCCAGGTCCATCGAGCCCGAGCCGTTCATGCGCATCACCCGCGCCGCACCGGCCACCGCGGCGAAGGGCTCGGCCACCTCGGGCACGCCCCACCAGGTGGTGTGCAGGTAGGTCGCCAGCGCGCAGTCGGCCAGCGGCCGGTCGGTGATGCGGGCCACCGGCTGGCCGTCGCGGGTGGTCGGCAGGTCGGGGCCGCCCACCCAGGTCACCGCGTCGTGGGGGTGGTGCACCGCCCCGAGCAGCACCTGCTCCCCCGCGGCCAGGGCGAGCGCCGAGCACCACCAGTCGAGCCCCTGCACGAAGTTGAAGGTCCCGTCGACCGGGTCGACGACCCACCGCCTCCCGGTGGAGCCCTCCCGGGCGGCCCCCTCCTCCCCGACGATCCCGTCCCCCGGGCGCTCGGCGGTCAGCCGCTCCACGACGAGGGCCTCGGCGGCCTCGTCGGCGGCCGTCACCACGTCGCTGGCGGAGGTCTTGGCACGGACGTCGAGGGTGCCGGTACGCATCCGGTGGGCCAGACCGCCGGCGTCGCGGACGAGGGAGGCGGCGAGGTGTGCGTCCCAGGCGGACGAGGAGCTGCTCATGCCCGGACGGTACTGCCGGTGGCGGTGGGCCGGCCCGGCCAAGGGCAGACTGTCCGCGTGAGCACCCCGAACTCCCCCCAGGACCCGGCCCCGACGAGCACCTGGCCGGGCCTCGCCGACGACGGCAGCCACTCAGCCTGGTACGTGCAGCGGATGCGTGGTCTGGCGGCCGACGGGAACGACGTCGAGGGCGAGTCCCGGCTGGTGGACACGCTCGCTCCGCGCGGTGCCCGGTTGTTGGACGCGGGGTGCGGGCCGGGGCGCCACGCCGGTCACCTGGCCCGGTTGGGGCACGACGTCGTGGGGGTCGACATCGACCCGCGGCTCCTGGAGGCCGCCGGGGCCGACCACCCCGGGGTGACCTGGGTCAACGCGGACCTGGCCACGCTGGACCTCGCCGCCCACGGGCAGAGCGACCCCTTCGACGGTGCCCTGCTGGCCGGGAACGTGCTCGACTTCGTCGCCCCCGACCACCGGGGCGCGGTCCTGGAGCGGATCGCGGCGCACCTGGTGCCCGACGGCTTCCTCGTCGTGGGCTGCCGCACCACCACCGGGTTCGGCACGACGGCGCTCGACGCCCTCCTGCCGGCGGCGGGGCTGCAGCTGGAGCAGCGCTTCGCCACCTGGGACCTCCGTCCCTGGCAGGAGGACGCCGAGTTCGCCGTAAGCGTGCTGCGCCGGCGGGCCTGACCGCCTGCACCCGGTTCTGACCGCACGGATCGGGAGCCCCCAGGACAGCACCACCCCCCCGATCGCGCCGGACACGCTCGGCTGCGCTGCAACGCGGTGGAGTGCACCTGGCGCGACAGAGGGTGGGACGGGGAGCCGTGCCCCGGCACGGCGTCCCGTGGGGCGGCCTGCCACCCAGCCGGATCACAGGCACCGGCCGTATCCTCCGCGCATGGAGAACGCGGTACCCATGACCTCGATCGACCTCGTGATGGCCCTGGCCGGCGAGGACGCCCAGGAGCGCGACCCGGACGTGGTGGCGCGCGAGGTCGGGTCGCGACTGGCGAGCTTCCGCCAGCACTACAAGTTCGCCCTGGACCAGGTGCTCACGAAGATCGACATCCTCCGCGAGGAGGCCGAGTCCGGACCGCAGCGCGGCCCGATCGAGCACGTCAAGCACCGGCTGAAGTCCTTCGACTCGATCCTGGCCAAGATGAACCGCCTCGGCACCGGGCCGGACCTGGACGCCATGGCCGAGCAGATCCGCGACATCGCGGGCATCCGCGTCACCTGCCCCTACGTGGAGGACACCTACCGCCTGGCCGACACGCTCATGGGCCAGCCCGACCTGCGGGTCCTCGAGACCAAGGACTACATCTCCCACCCCAAGCCGAACGGCTACCGCTCCCTGCACCTGCTGGTCAGCGTCCCGGTCTACCTGGCGGCGGAGGCCCTGGACATCCCGGTGGAGATCCAGATCCGCACCATCGCGATGGACTTCTGGGCCAGCGTGGAGCACGAGATCCGCTACAAGTACGCCGGGCAGGTGCCCGAGGAGGTGGGACAGACGCTGCTGGACTCCGCCGCCACCGCCTGGGAGCTCGACCGGATGATGACCGGTCTGCACGAGCGCGTCCACGGCAGCCACGACTGAGCCCCACGACACGGGCCGCGGGGCTCAGGAGCTCGGGGAGGCGGGGGTCAGCCCTCGTCGGGGCGTCCGGCCATGCCCTCGACGTCACCGAACAGATCCACTCGCGGAGGACGCAGGATGGACCGGGAGACGTTGTTGAAGTCGAAGCGCGCCAGGATCCGGGCGGCGTCCTCGTCCTCCAGGTCGTAGGCGTGCGCCAGCATCCGGACGTTCTCGGTGTAGAAGGCGTGGAGCTTGTCCACGTTCTTGATGAACTCGATCTCGTTGCTGGCCATGGGGGTTCCTCTCGTTGACGAATGGTTGCCACCGGGGCGGGGCCTCGCCGGTGGCGACCACCTCGAGCATCCCACACCGTCGGGGGGACGGCACCTCCTCGGCGGCCTAGTGTGGAGTTCGTGATGATCACCATGCCCGACGCCCCCAGCCCGGCCAGCAGCTCTGCAGGAGCAGGATCCTCACCCCTTCCCCGGGTCGGCATCGTGCACAACCCCGTCCACCCGGCCGGGTCGGCGGCGCTGCAGGCCGCGCGGCGGCTGGTCGCCGAGCTGGGCTGGCCGGCACCCGTGGTCTGGACCACGAGTGTCGACTCCCCCGGGGCCCAGCAGGCCCGGGAGGCCCTGGCCGCGGGGGTGACCCGGCTGCTCGTCATCGGGGGCGACGGCACGGTGCGGCAGGTGGCCGACGTGCTGGCCGGGACCGACGTCGTCCTGGGCATCGCCCCCACCGGGACGGCGAACCTGGCCGCACGCAATCTGGGGCTCACCGCCGCCGCCCGTCACGGTGTGGACCACCTCGTGACCGCCGCCCTCACGACCTCCGGACAGCCCGTCGACATCGCGCGGGCCACCTGGGAGGGCACCGCGGGCCTCGGCCGGGGCAGCTTTCTGGTGGCCGCCGGGCTGGGGCACGACGCCGCGATCATCTCCAGCGTCTCCCGCCGGGCCAAGGAGCAGCGCGGCCCGCGGGCCTATGTGCGTCCTGCCCTGGGTCGAGCGCTCGACGCCGGCTGGCCGATGCGGGTGGATGGGCGGGAGAGCGAGCCCTGGAGCCTGCTGGTGACGAACGGGGGCGCCATCCCGTGGGGGCTCACCGTCTCCGCGGCCCAGATGGCCGACGGCTCCCTCCAGGTCGTGGAGGTGGACCCCGATCCGGCCGTGGAGTGGACCACCGTCGCCCTGGCCGGGCTGCTGCCCGGGGTGTCGCGCCTGCCCGGCATCGAGCGGCGCAGCGCCCAGGAGGTGACGCTGGTGCCCGACTCCCCCACCCCTGCGCACCTGGACGGGGACCCCCTCGGCGAGGTGCGTTCGCTGAGCGTCAGCGTGGAGCCCGGTGCCCTCCTGGTGGCCCACGCCGGTGGCGGGGAGGCTGCGCTGGACCCGTCGGTCCTCGAGCACGGCAGCGCGGAGGGGGTCGTGGCCGTGATCAACGGTCTGCGCGTCGGGGGGATCGACGCCCACGAGACGGAGCGGGTCACGCAGGCGCTCACCTCCCGGACCGGCTCGGAGCTGGAGGACGTGAAGTACCTCCTGAACTCCGGCGGCGACGGGCACGACCTGGAGCACGTCGTCTACTCCGTCCTCGACGCCGGGCAGCGGCAGCGCGTGCTGGAGCACCTGGCTCGGGAGGCCCGGCCGCGCGACGAGCTGCGCGTGCTCTGTGACATCGACGACACCGTCCGGTCCGCCCTGCACGACCGGGAGGTCCCCCGCGGCACGGTGTACCCCGGCATCGTGGAGCTGCTCCGGGCCCTCGACCTGGCCGACGCCGACGGCGACCCGAACCGGCCCGGGGACCTCACCTTCGTCACCGCCCGCCCCGGCGGCTTCGGCGGCCTGGTGGAGCGCTACAGCCGGGACGGCCTCGACGACCTGGGCCTCCCGCCCCACACCATCCTCACCGGCAGCGTGCGGGGGCTGCTCGACCGGCCCAGCATGGCCGCCGGGAAGGTCCGCAACCTCCGCCGTGACGCGGCGCTCTTCCCCGAGTGCCGGCAGGTGTTCATCGGCGACTCCGGGCAGGCGGACGCCGACGTCGCCCTCCAGCTGCGTCGGGAGCACCCCGAGAGCCTGGTGGCGGCCTTCATCCACTGCGTCACCGAGGTGCCGGCCGACACCCGCGCCGCCTGGCGGGCGGCCGGGGTGCACGCGGTGGACGACTACGCCGAGGCGGCCCGGGTGGCCGAGGAGATCGGCCTGCTGGACGCCACCGCGCGGCGGCGGGTGGAGCGGGCGTTGGCCGCCGGCCTGCCCGGGCTCCCGGCCTGACCCGACGGGCCGGGAGCCCGGGGGGGCTCACTCCGCGAGGGACTCGATGAGCTGCAGCACCCGGCGCCCCTCGGCGGAGTCCTCCGCCAGTGCCTGCGGGTAGCCCCCGTCGAGCACGACCGGGGTCCACGAGTGCTCGGTGACCCCCTGGTCGTCGATCGTCAGGTGGAGGATCGCCGAGTCGTTCTGCTCCGCCCCGGCGGGATAGCCGTCGAAGACGAAGTTGCCCAGCCCCCAGGCCGTGAGCTGTCCGGTGTCGGGGTGCTCGCGATGCCCCTGGAGGACGTGGGCGTGGTGGCCGATCACCGCGGTGGCCCCCGCGTCGAGGGCCGCTTCGGCCACCCGCTGCTGCACCTTCCCCGCCGGCCGCGTGTTCTCCACCCCGGCGTGCAGGAGGACCACCACGTCGTCGGCCTCGGCCCGGGCGCGCTCGACCTCCGCCGCCACCTGCTCCGGGACCGCCCAGAAAACGCCGGGGCGGTCGTCGGTGGCGGCCCACTGGCTGTTGTCGTACGGGATCTTCGCGTTGTCGGCGGCCACGTCGAGGGTGTTGATGACCGCGATGCGTCGGCCGTTGGCCTCGAGGACGGCGGGCTCCCGGGCGCTGGCGAGATCCTCGCCGGCCCCGGAGAAGGGCAGCCCGGCCTCCTCCAACGCCTCGAGGGTCGAGCGGATGCCCGCGGCCCCGAAGTCGTAGACGTGGTTGTTCGCCAGGGCCATGTGGTCGAAGCCGGCCTCCTGCAGCTCCGCGGCGAAGGCCGGCGGGGCCATGAAGGTGTAGCGCTTGGGCTCCGGCGTCCCGCCCTCCCCGAGCGCGGTCTCCAGGTTGCCCAGCGTGAGGTCGGCCGCGAAGAGCTCGTCCGCCACCCGGCGGAAGGGAGCCTGCGGGTCCCCCGCCCGGAGGTCCTCGGCGGCCCGATGGGCCAGCTTGAGATCGCCGACGACGGACAGGGTCACCGGGCCCGCGTCGGGATCGTCGGGCCGGTCGGCGGGCATCACGGGCTGGCTGGGGTCAGCGGGAGTCGGCGCCGTCGAGGAGGAACCGGGAGACGAGCTCGTGGGCGACTCGCTGCTCCGGGTGCCGGTGGACGCGGACCTGGCGGAGGAAGCAGAGGGTGACCCGGTGGCCTGCGGGTCGGACGATCGATCCGTGCCGGTCGGGTCGGTGGGTGAGCCGTCGTCGGTCGGGCCCGAGCCGACCGCGCCCGAGCCGGTGCTGCTCGGGGCGCCATCGCCTCCGGCCGCCTCGCCCCCACCCGTGTCGGCGCAGGCGACGAGGCCCAGCGCCCCCAGTGCGGCTGCGGCCACGGCGTGCGTGCCACGGCGGATCGTCGTTCCTCCCCGGAGATTCCCCATGAGCGCAGGCTATCCCGGCTGCAGCGCCGAGGACGCCGTGGGACCATGTGCGGGTGAATCCGCTCAAGACCGTGCAACGTGCCATCGGAGGATTCGTCTCCGGCGGTGACCAGGACCTGACCGCCTCGCAGGAGCACCCGGCGGTCCTCCCTGGGGACGACTGCGACACCACCCGTGACCGGGGCGAGGTCCTCGGCGCCGGCCTGAAGTGGCTGGCCAGCTGGTCGCTCCGGCTGCTGCTCATCGTCGGCGCCCTGGCCGCCGTGCTCTGGCTGGTCGGCAAGTTCTGGGTGGGTGTGCTGCCGCTGCTGCTGGCGCTCATCCTCACGACCGTGCTGGGACCGGTCGCGCGCTGGCTCCGCCAGTGGATGGGCGACGGCCTGGCCGCGGCGCTGGCCGTCCTCGGCGGATTCCTCGTGCTGCTGGGCGTGCTGGGATCGATCGTCCCCTCCCTGGTCGACCAGGTGGCCGATCTCGCGCAGAACGCCACCGACGGCATCCGTCAGGTGCAGGACTGGGCCAGCGGTCCGCCGCTCAACGTCCAGGACGCGCAGGTCGACAAGGCCGTCAAGGAGCTCAACACGAAGATCCAGGAGGCCTCCGGGCAGATCGCCGGCGGCGTCTTCACCGGGGTCTCCGCGGTGGCCTCCGCCTTCGTCACCGGGCTGCTGACGCTGGTGCTCACCTTCTTCTTCGTCCGCGACGGGCACCGCTTCCTGCCCTGGCTGAGCCGCCTCACCGGCCGCAACACCGCGCCCCACGTCACCGTCCTGGGGCAGCGCCTCTGGCGGACCCTCGGCGGCTACGTGCGCGGGCAGGCGGTGATCTCCTTCGTGGACGCGGTGCTCATCGGCATCGGGCTGCTGGCGGTCGGGGTGCCGATGTGGGCCTCCCTGGCCGTCCTCACCTTCCTCGCCGGGTTCGTCCCGATCGTCGGTGCCGTGGTCGTCGGCGCCCTCTCGGTCCTCGTGGCGTTGGTCACCGTGGGCTTCACCAAGGCCCTCATCGTGCTGGCCGTCGTCCTCCTGGTGCAGAACGTGGAGGGGAACATCCTCCAGCCGATCGTCCAGGGCAAGGCCATGGAGCTGCACGAGGGGCTCGTGCTGCTCTCGGTGGCGGTCGGCAGCTCCCTGTTCGGGGTGGCCGGGGCCTTCCTCGCCGTCCCGGTGGCGGCCAGCATCGTCGTGGTGCTGCGCTATCTCAACGAGCAGATCGACGCCCGCTCGCAGGATGATCCCCTCTCCCCGCAGGTGGAGGGGCGACACCTGGAACCCGAGGAGGCCGTCCACCTGGTCGAGGAACGCCCCGGCACGAGCGGGCTCGACCCGGCAGCCGAGTCCGACGACGTCGCCCCGGGCCGTGACGGGGCCGGGGCGGAGGGTGCCACCCGGGCGTGAACCCGGAAGGGCCCCGAGCACGACCGAGCGCCGGCACCCTCAGGGGTGTCGGCGCTCCGTCACGTGGCAGGCGGGCCGAGGAGGCTCGCCCGGTGGCTCAGCTGGCGCGCTTCTTCTTCGTCGCGGTCCCCCGGCGGTCGCGGAGATACTGCAGACGCTCCTCCAGCAGCTCCTCGAGCTCCGGGATGGAACGACGCTCCAGCAGCATGTCCCAGTGGGTGCGGACCGGCTTGGTCTTCTTGGCCTCCGGCTCGGGGCCGTTCTCCAGCTTGGCCTCGGCGCCGCAACGGCACTCCCAGAGAGCGGGCAGCTCGGCCTCCACCGAGAAGGGCAGCTCGGTGACGTGGCCCTGGGGGCAGTTGTAGCGGACGATCTGGCGCTCGCTGAAGGTGACGTTCTCGTCGCTCTCCATCGAGAGCGCCGAGAGGTTGGTTCCGCGCAGGGAACGCTCGGCCATTTCTCACTCCTGTGGTCTGCGAGGCGACCGGATCGGGTCGCCCGTGGTGCTCCCACGCAGCGGGGCGCGGGACGAGGCAGGCGGTGCGGACCGCATGCCGGGTGAACGTCACGTGAACGGATGACATTCCTGCGGTCCCTGGTCGGCGCAGTCAGCGCCCTGGGAACCGGCGACCCTTCAGTGTGGCAGAGGTTGCCTGTTCACCGCCAGTTCACACGGTGTGGTCGCCGCCACGGTCCTCGTCGTCGACCACCTCACCGCTGATCACCGGGCCGGCGCCTCCCGGAGCGGACCCGGCCGGGCCCCTCCCTCGGGTGCCGCCCGGCGTCCCCCACGGGTCCCCGACGTCGGCGAAGGAGCCGAAGCCCGTCGGGTCGTCGAACCCACTGGTCTCCCCGACGAGCCCGCCCCCGATCACGCCACCGAGCAGCTTCTTCTCCACCACGCGCTGCAGGGCCCGGCGGGTGATCGGCCGGGTCAGCGGCACCACCAGGAAGAGACCCATGGCGTCGGTGATGAAGCCCGGTGCCAGCAGCAGGGTGCCCCCCACCAGGACCAGGGCGGCGTCGGTCAGCTGGCGGGAGAGCTCGTGGCCCGTGCTCAGGGAGCCCTTGAGCGCCCGCCACGTGCGTGCACCTTCCCGGCTGACGATCCAGGCCCCCAGGGAGGACCAGAAGATGAGCAGACCGATCGTCCACCACGCGCCGACCTGGCGGCCGACGAACAGGATCGCGGCGACCTCCAGCATCGGCATGATGAGCAGTGCCGCGCTCAATCCGATGATCCAGGGGGAACGCCGCTTCCGGCGGCTGCGGACGGGGCTCACGCGGACCCTCCGGGCAGGGCGCGGCGCACCTGGCCCAGCCGGTGCTCCACCGCCCAGCGCGACACCCGGACCAGGGACTCACGCACGATGTCACCGTTCATCTTGGAGTTGCCCCGCTCCCGCTCGATGAACTCGATCGGCACCTCCACGACCCGCAGCCCCCCACGGACCGCCCGCCAGGCCATGTCGACCTGGAAGCAGTAGCCCACGGAGTCCACGGTCGTGAGGTCCATCGAGCGCAGCGCCTCGGCGCGGTACACGCGGTACCCACCGGTGGCGTCGTTGAGCGGCATCCCCAGGGCGATCTTGATGTAGAGGTTGCCCAACCGGGAGATGAGCTGGCGGTCCACCGGCCAGTTCACGACGCTGCCACCGGGGATCCAGCGGGAGCCGAGCACCAAGTCGGCCCCGGCGTCGGCGGCGGCCAGCAGGCGGGGCAGCTGCTCGGGCTGGTGGGAACCGTCGGCGTCCATCTCCACCGCGGCGTCGTAGCCGTTCTCCAGCGCCCACGCGAAGCCGGCCAGGTAGGCCCGGCCCAGACCCTCCTTCCCCTTCCGGTGCAGCACGTGCACCTGCGGGTCGGCGGCGGCCAGGCGGTCCGCGATCTCCCCCGTGCCGTCCGGGGAGTTGTCGTCCAGCACCACGACGTCCACCTGCGGGGTGGCTGCCCGCACCCGGCCCACGATCCACTCGATGTTCTCGGCCTCGTTGTAGGTCGGGATAAGGACGGCGACGCGCTGCAGCGGCGCGGTGTGCTGGGTCACGAGGTGCTCCGGAGGGGGTTGACGGCAGGGAGGGCGGCTCGTCAGACGGGCCGCCGGTTGGTGGACACCCCATCATGCCGGGTGCCCTCGACGGGTGCGCCCACGGGCTGACGCGGGCGCAGCAGCCCGGCCGCCCCACCGGCCAGAGCCAGTGCGGTGAGCACCCAGGTGGGCCAGTTCCCCAGGCGGGTGGCAGGGGTGATGCGCTGCGAGAGGGGCAGCTCGGCCTGCAGCAGGGCCGGCTCGAACAGGCCGGTCACGCCCCCGGGGACCTCCGGCAGGTCCACGACCGAGCCGTCGGGGGCGACGAGGGCGCTGGTGCCCACCGTGGAGACGTGCACCACCGAGCGGCCGTGCTCCATCGCCCGGACCCGGGAGATGGCCAGCTGCTGGGCGGACTGGTCGGTGTGGCCGAAGGAGGCGTTGTTCGTGGGGATGAAGAGGATCTCGGCGCCGTCGGCCACCGGGCCGCGCATGAGGTCGTCGTAGGCCACCTCGAAGCAGATGCCGATCCCCACCGGCACGACGCCCTGCCGGGTCCCGACGTCCATGCGCCCGGGCGCGGAGCCGGCGGCGAAGTCGCGGGGGACGAGGTCGACCTTCGGCGTGAGGCGGCGGATCAGGTCGCGCTCCGGGATCCACTCGCCGAAGGGCACGGGGTGCTGCTTGTCGTAGCGGGCGGTGATCCCCTCCCCCGGCTGGTACTGCAGGACGGCGTTGCTGAGCATCGGCGAGGGCTCGCGGAGGATGGCGCCGACCAGGAGCGGGCTGTCCACCTCCCAGCTGGCCCGGGCGAGGAGCTGGGAGGCCTCGGCATCGCGGGTGGGGTCCAGATCGGCGGCGTTCTCGGGCAGGAAGACCACGTCCGGGGCGGGACGGCGGCCGGCCCGGACCTCCTGGGCGGCCTGCGCGACGAGCTCGGTGTGGTTGGTCAGCACCTCCCGGGCGTCGCCGTCGAAGCGGAACCCGCTCACCGGGGCGTCTCCTTGGACGGCCAGCACCTCCAGGGTGCGCCCGTCGGGCCGCGGGGCGGGCAGCAGCAAGGGACCGGTGAGCAGGCCGAGGGCGGCCACCAGAGCCGTCGGGGCGGCCCAGCGGGGCACCGGAGAGCCCTCGAGCAGCCGGACCCGGTGCCCCAGGGCGAGGGCGGAGAGCCCCAGGAGCGTGCCGGCGGCTGCCACCCAGGCGCTCGTGCCGGCGGCGGTCAGGTACCGGGCGGTGGCCAGGGTGGGTGCGTCGGCCTGCGAGAAGGCCAGCCGGGCCCAGGAGAACCCGCCCCACGGCTGGCTCCCCCGGAGCCACTCCTGCGCCACCCAAGCCCCACCGGTCAGGGCGGGCAGCACCACCATCTCGGCGCCTCGGGAGAGGCGCGCGCTGGCACGCTGCACGGCGACGAGGAGCACCCCCAGCGGCGCCAGGTAGAGCGCCTGGACCACCCCGAGGGCGAGCCAGGCGTCGGCGCCGACGTAGATCCCCGACCAGCGCAGGAGGGGCAGGAAGAAGGCCAGGCCGGTGAGGAGGCCGAGGCCGGCACCGGCCCGGAGGGAGGCACCGCGGACGGCGAGCAGGCTCAGGGCGACGCCGATCGGGGCCGCCCACCACAGGTTCGCCTCGGGGAAGGAGAGCCACAGAGCGGTCCCCGCAAGGAGGGAGGCGAGAACACGCTGGAGGAGGGCCACGCCGGGAGTATAGGCAACGCCACTGGGTGCGACGCCGCCCGCACTCCCCGGGTCGTGTGCCGGGCTCTCGGGGGGGTGCAGGGCGGGAACCGCGCCGTTGGGGCCGTGGTCGAACCGGCTGGCTGCCGATGCGTCCACGTTTTCTACTAGGCGCGGTCCCCGCGAGCACCGCGGAAGCCCGAGAACTCGTCGGCGGCCCCGAGGCGCAGCTGGTTGGGGCCGCAGCTTCGGGGTCGTGACGGAGGGTCCCAGGTGATGGGTTCCTCGCGGTGGTGTGGAGAAACTACCTCGCAGGGCGGCACAGTCAAACCCGGCCTGACCTGCAGCGATGTGTGTTTCCGCAGGTCAGGGGCAGGTTGTCGGGGTGCGAACTACAGCCGGGGAATTCCGCCGAGCGGCCGGGGCGGGGGCCGTCAGAGCCCGGCGTCGTGGACGAGGTGGCCGTCCACGACGGTCAGCAGCGCCTCACCCGGGTCCGTGGCGGCCACGAGCTCGTCGAGGAGACGATCGGGGTCGGCGCCGCTGGAGCTCGCCCGGGTCAGGGCCGTCGTCCAGTCCAGGTCCCAGAGCGCGAGATCGGCCTCTCCCCCGACCCGGAGGCGCCCCCCGACGAGGCCGGCGGTGGTCCAGCCGGCCTCGGTGTGGAGGCTGAGCGCCCGCGCCGCCGGGAGCCGGCCGGCCTCGTTGCGTGGCTCCACGCAGGCGCGCAGGGCGCCCCACGGGTCCCAGGGGGTGACCGGGGAGTCCGAGCCGAAGGAGACCGGCACGCCCAGGTCGTCGAGGCGCGCCCAGGGGTTGGTCCGTCGCCAGCGGTCCCCCAGCCGGAGGGCGTAGAGGTCGTCCGGTCCGCCCCAGAGCGCCTCGAAGCGCGGCTGCATCGCGCAGGTGACCCCGAGCCGGGCGAAGGTCTCCACGGCCCGCCGCGAGGGGAGCTCCACGTGCTCCAGCCGGTGGTGGGCGGAACGCACCGCCTCCACCCCCAGCCGCTCGATCGCCTTCT
This sequence comes from Kytococcus aerolatus, assembly GCF_900187395.1. Classification (GTDB taxonomy): domain Bacteria; phylum Actinomycetota; class Actinomycetes; order Actinomycetales; family Dermatophilaceae; genus Kytococcus; species Kytococcus aerolatus. The sequence goes on along the minus strand of NZ_FYEZ01000001.1, from coordinate 194,480 downwards.
CCAACGCCTCGGCGGCCAGCTCGATCGCGGCGTCCCCGATGCAGTGGAAACCGCCCTGCACCCCGGCGACGGTGCAGGCCACGAGGTGCTCGGTCGCCTGGCTCACCGTGAGGTAGAGGTCCCCGGTCGTCGACGGTCGGTCGGTGTAGGGCTCCAGCACCCCGGCGTTGTGGGCCCCGAAGCTGCCGTCCAGGTAGATGTCTCCCCCCAGACCGGTGACGCCCAGGGCCTCCCGCAGGTGCACGGCGTGGTGCGGCTCGCTGACCACCTCGCCCCAGTAGCCGACGGTGCGCGGGGCCCCGTCGCCGCCGGCCTGCACGACCTCCCGCACGTCGTCCCGGCTGCTGAGGTTCGGGGTGCCCATCTCGTGCACGGTGCCGATACCGGCGCGGGCGGCGGCGTGCAGCGCCAGCTCGATGTTGCGGCGGCGGGCGTCGGGGCCGACGCTGGCGGCCCAGGCGTCCACGACCGCGTCCTGCGCGGCCCGGGTGGCCATCCCCCGGCCGTCCCAGCCGTCCTTGGTGGTCACGGCCGCGACGGCGGCCAGCGAGGAGGAGACGCAGGCGGCGTGCAGGTCCACGCGCGGTGCGTGCACCACCCCGTCGCCGGAGGCCCGGTCCAGCTCCTCGCAGGTGAAGGGACGGTTCTCCGGCCAGTTCGTCTCGTCCCAGCCGTGGGCGAAGATCGGCAGCCCGGGCCGCGCGGTGGCCGCCTCGGCGACGAGGTCCAGGGCCTCGGTGAGGCTGCGGGTGGCCGAGAGGTCCACCCCGCCGAGGACCTCCCCGGTGGTGGAGACGTGGGCGTGGCTGTCCACGAAGGCCGGGGTGAGGAGCCGGCCCTCGGCCTCCACCTCACGGTAGGGGTGCAGCTCGGCGGTGGTGGGAGCCTCGGCGTCCGGGCCGATCCACTCCACGCTCCCTCGCTCCACGACGATCGTCTGCCCGGGGACGGGCAGCGAGCCGGGGTTCCACAGGGTCACGGAGCGCAGGACGAGGGGGTGCATCCAGAGAGTGTGCCACCACCGGTCCGGGGCCGTCTGGGAGACTCCCCGGATGCGCATCCCGACCACTCCCGCGACCCGTGCCCTCGACGCTGCCGGGGTGCCCTGGACCGGGCACGCCTTCGGCCACGAGGACGACGTGGAGGGCTACGGCGAGGAGGCCTCCGAGGCCCTCGGCATCGAGCCCGAGCGGATCTTCAAGACCCTCGTGGTGGACACCGGTGGCCGCCGGCAGAGCTCGCTGGCGGTGGGCGTGGTGGCCGTCGCCGACCGGCTCGACACCAAGGCCGTGGCCCGTGAGCTGGGCGTGAAGCGGGTGTCGATGGCCGACGTCGCGCTGGCCGAGCGGGCCACCGGCTACGTGGTGGGCGGGATCAGTCCCTTCGGGCAGCGGACCCGGCTGCCGATGCTCGTGGACCGGCGGCTGGAGGAGCACGCCACCGTCTTCCTCTCCGGTGGGCGGCGCGGCTTCGACGTCGAGATCACGCCCGCCGCCTTCCTGGAGGCCACGGGGGCGAGAATGGTGGACATCCGCGCCTGACTCAGCGCTCCCAGTCGGCGAAGGCCCCGCGGTGCTCCCAGGGTGTGGTGAGGACCATCGTCGTCGTGGTCGAGCAGCGGGCTGTGGACCGGATCTCGGCGATGAGGCCCTCCAGCACGCTCGGGCGACTGACCCGCACCAGCAGGACATAGCTCGCGGCGCCGGCGACGCTCCAGCAGGCCTCGATGGCCGAGATGTGCGCCAGCCGGTCCGGGATGTCGTCGGGGGCGCCGGGGTCGAAGGGGGTCAGGGAGAGCAGCGCCGTGACCGGCAGGCCCGCCGCCTCCGGGTCCACCACCGCGGTGAAGCGGCGGATGACGCCGTGCTGTTCCAGCCGCCGCACCCGTTGGTGGGCGGCCGAGGTGGACAGGTGCACCAGGGCCGCCAGGTCGGTGAAGCTGAGGCGGCCGTCGCGGGTGAGCTCCGCGATGATGTGGTGGTCGGTGGCGTCGAGCTCGATGTCGGTCACCGGGTCAGCCTAGGCTGAGCGCCGTGAAGCCCTCCCCCGTCCTCCTCGTCGACGCCGCGAGCCTCTACTACCGCGCCTTCCACGGCGTGCCCGACCGGCGGCGCGACCCGGCCGCGCCGCCGAACAACGCGGTCCGCGGGCTGCTGGACATGACCGCCTCCCTGCTCACCGCCCGGGGTGCCTCCGGGCTGGCGATGTGCTGGGACGAGGACTGGCGGCCGGCCTTCCGGGTGGAGGCGCTCCCCAGCTACAAGGAGCACCGGCTGGCCGAGGGCGAGGAGAAGGCGGAGGACACCCCGCCGGACCTGGTGCCGCAGGTCCCCGTGATCTGCGAGCTGCTCGCCGCCCTCGGCATCGCGCGGATCGGCTCCCCGGGCCACGAGGCCGACGACGTGCTCGGCACCTTGGCCAGCTCGCTGGCGGGGCAGGTGCCGGTGGAGGTCGTCACCGGCGACCGCGATCTCTTCCAGCTCGTGGACGACGAGCTGGACGTGCGGGTGGTGTACACGGCCCGGGGCGGGGTGCGGGACGCTGACGCGGTCGACTGCTCGTGGCTGCAGCAGAGGTACGGGGTGGCCAGCGGTGAGCGCTACGCGGATCTTGCGGTGCTCCGGGGCGACGCCTCGGACGGGCTGCCGGGGGTCCGGGGCATCGGGGAGAAGACGGCCGCCGCGCTGCTGGAGGAGTTCGGCTCGCTCGCGGGGATCCAGCAGGCCGTCACGTCCGGTGACCCGCGGATCAAGGGCGCCCGCCGTGCCCGTCTCGAGGAGGGCGCCGGGTACCTGGCCGCGGCCCCGCGCGTGGTGCACGTGGTGCGTGATGCCCCGCTGCGCCTGCTCGGTGGCGCCGGACCGATCGGGCCGGTGGCCGACCCGCTGGGCGCGGTGGCGCTGCCGGTGGAGGTGGCTGACCCGGACACCCTGGAGGCGCTGCGGCAGAGCCACGACCTGGGCGGCTCGGTGGACCGGGTCCTGGCGGCGCTCGGGCTGGCCTGACCCCTCCGGTCAGTCGAGCCGGTCGGTCGCCACGACCCCCCGCAGCATGAGCCCCATCGCCTTGCGGGCCGTCCCCTGCACGGCCGGGTGCGGGGCGGCCTTCTCGATCTGCCCGAGGAGGTCCACCACCTGCTTGGCCCGGCGCACGAAGTCACCGGCGGAGAGCTCGCTGTCGCGCAGCACCACCTCCAGTCGTGCCCCGGCGGCCCAGCGGTGCATCATCCAGGCGATCCCGGCGTCCGGCTGGGCCGTCACCGGGAGGTCGTGCTCGATCTCGGAGTCCTCGATCCGCGACCACAGGTCCAGCATGAGCTCGTGCGCGCGCTGCACCCGGGTGGTGGGCATGGCGGGCTGCACGTCCACCTCGCCGCGCCGCGACTCGTGGATGACGATGCCGGCCACGGCCGCCAGCTCGGAGGCGTCCAGACCCCGCCAGACGCCCTGCCGCAGGCACTCGGCCACCAGCAGGTCCTTCTCGCCGTAGATCCGCTGCAGGGTGCGGCCGGCGTCGGTGACCTCCTGACCGTCCTCGCTGAGATAGCCCCACTCGGCCAGCATGGAGCAGATCCGGTCGAAGGTCCGGCTGATCGTGTGCGTGCGCCGGGCCACCTTGCGGCGCAGCCCGGAGGTCTCCCGCTTGAGCTGTTGCAGGCGCACCGCCCAGCGGGCGTGCTCCTCCCGGTCCGGGCAGGCGTGGCAGGGGTGCCGCCGCAGGGCGGCCCGCAGGCTGTCGATCCGCTCCCCCGCAGCCCCGCCCAGGCCGGGCTCGTCGGTCCCGGTGGTGTCCTGGCCACGGCGTCGCGCCGGCGGGTCGGTGTCCGGCACCTTCGCGCGCATCGTCGCCGCGAGGTCCTTGCGGTCCTTCGGCTTGCGCGGGTTGAAGCGTGGCGGGATGGCGATGGATCCCTGCACCACCGGTGGCTCGGTGAGGTCGTCGGCGGTCATGGTGCGCAGTCGGCCGGAGTCGTTGACCACCGCGACGTCGTCGTGCCGCTTGCTCACCCCGTGCGTGCCGGTGATCACCACGGCCCGCCCGGCCTTCCACCCGGACCCGACCCGGATCACGTCGCCGACCGACAGCTCCTCGAGGACCCGTTGGACGTGGGCCCGCTTGGCGGCGCCACGCTGCTTGGCGGCGTCCTTCTCGGCCTGGGTCAGCTGGTGGCGCAGCTCGGCGTACTCGGCGAAGTCGCCGAGGTGGCAGGACATGGCCTCGGCGTAGCCGGCCATCGCCTCCTCGTTGCGCTCCACCGCGTGGGAGTGGCCGGCCATCGCCCGGTCGGCCTGGAACTGTGCGAAGGACTCCTCCAGCAGGTGGCGCGCCTCGTCCCGGCCCATCCGGTCCACCAGGTTGACCGCCATGTTGGCCGAGGGACGGAAGCTGGAGCGCAGCGGATAGGTCCGGGTGGAGGCGAGCCCGGCCACCTGCAACGGGTCGACGCGGGGCCCGGCGAGCACCACCGCGTGGCCCTCGACGTCGATCCCGCGCCGTCCGGCCCGGCCGGTGAGCTGGGTGTACTCGGCGGGGGTGAGATCGGCGTGGGTCTCGCCGTTGTACTTCACCATCTTCTCGATGACGGTCGTGCGGGCCGGCATGTTCACCCCGAGCGCGAGGGTCTCGGTGGCGAAGACGGCCTGGATCCGCCCGGCGGCGAAGAGCTCCTCGACGATCTCCCGGAAGAGCGGCAGCATGCCCGCGTGGTGGGCGGCGAAGCCGCGGGTCAGCCCCTCGACGAAGTCGTGGTACCCGAGCACGCCGAGGTCCTCCGGGGCCACCGAGAGCACCCGCCGCTCCACCTCGTGGTGGATCCGCTCCCCCTCGGCGGTGTCGATGAGGCGCGTGTCCGTGGCCAGCAGCTGGCGCACCGCCCCGTCGCAGCCGTTCCGGCTGAAGATGAAGACGATGGCCGGGAGCAGGCCGGCGTCGTCGAGGGTGGACACGACCTGGGCGCGGGAGGGCGTCCCCACGGGGCGCCGGCTCCCCTCCCCCGCGGGCTGCTCGAACCGGTGCCCGGCAGCATGCCCGCGGCGCTGCTCGCGGGCGGAGGGTCCGCCCCGCCCGCGCTTCCTCCCCCGGCGCCCGCGCGGTGCGCCGGCGTCCTCCCGGTGCCAGCCGGTGTCGGCGGCCCGCGCGCTGCGGAGGCGGGCCATGAGCTCGGGGTTCACGCCCCGGCTCCGCCCGGCCCGGGCCCCGGCCCCTCCCTCGCCGAAGAGGTCGAAGAGCTCGGTGCCGACCATCATGTGCTGCCAGAGCGGGACGGGGCGCACCTCGGAGACGACCACCTCGGTGGTGCCCCGCACCTGATCCAGCCAGGCGCCGAACTCCTCGGCGTTGCTCACGGTGGCCGAGAGCGAGATGACCTGCACGTCCTGCGGCAGGTGGAGGATGACCTCCTCCCAGACGGCGCCGCGCATCCGGTCGGCCAGGTAGTGGACCTCGTCCATGACCGTGAAGCCCAGCCCGGCGAGCGTGGGCGAGTCCGCGTAGAGCATGTTGCGGAGCACCTCGGTGGTCATGACCACCACCGGGGCGTGCCCGTTGACGGAGCTGTCCCCGGTGAGCAGGCCGACGTTCGCCTCCCCGTAGGCCTCGGCGAGGTCGTGGTACTTCTGGTTGCTCAGCGCCTTGATCGGGGTGGTGTAGAAGCACTTGCGCCCGGTCGCCAGCGCGAGGTGGACGGCGAACTCCCCCACCACCGTCTTGCCCGCCCCGGTGGGTGCGGCCACCAGGGCGCCCTTGCCCTCCTCGACCGCCTCGCAGGCCACCTGCTGGAAGTCGTCCAGCTCGAAGGGATGGTGCATCGTGAACTCGGCCAGGTGCGTGAACCGGCTGCGGCGGCGGGCCGCGGCGTAGCGTTCGGAGGGGCTGGACATGGCTCCACCCTAGGCGCAGCCCCCGGCGGTCGTCGGAGGAGCGCCCAGGGTGGGCGGTGGTGCTGGGGAGCCGGGCCGGGGCGGCGCTCAGAGGGCGCTGGCGACGTCCGGGTCGGTGTCCAGGTACTCGGGCCGCTTCTTGGCCCGGTGCTTGTCCCGGGTCACGGCGATGCCACAGGCCACGAAGTACAGCATCATCATCGGGATGGTCAGCGTGATCATGGAGGCCGGGTCCGGCGCGGCCAGGGCCGCGAAGACGAGCACCAGCACGACGGCCCAGCGCCAGGAGCGGAGCATCAGGCGGCCGCTCATGAGCCCGGCGTGGTTGATGCCGACCATGATCACCGGCAGGAGGAAGGCCACTCCGAACCAGAGGATGAAGTTGCCGACGAAGGCGAAGTAGGGCTCGGCGGCGGTGAGGTTGGATCCCCCGTCGGGGATGAATGTCCCGAGCAGGGTCTCCACGGCCGTCGGGAGCGCCCAAGCCGCCAGTGCGCATCCGGCGATGAACATCGGGACCGCGGCGAAGAAGTAGCCCAGCGCGATCTTCTTCTCCCGGGGGTAGAGCCCCGGGAGGATGAAGGCCCACGCCTGCCAGAGCCAGATGGGGCTCGAGATGATGATGCCGACGAAGAAGGCGACCTTCATCTTGATGGTGAAGGGCTGCGTCACGCCGGTGGCGCCGTAGTTGACGCTCAGATCCTGGTTACGCTGCTTGGCCACCTCGACGACCGGCGCCATGAGGTACTCCGCCACCGGGGTGTAGTAGTACCAGCCCACGCAGAGCCCGATGAAGACCGCGGCCGCGGAGATCAGCAGACGGGTGCGGAACTCCCGGACGTGGTCCATGAGGGCCATGCGGCCCTCCGGATTCTTGGCCTTGTCGGAGAAGGGAACCTTGGGCACGTGCGTGCGCCCGGTCAGTTGAGACGGGTGCCGTCGCTGGGCTCGTCCGAGATGCCCTGCTCACGGGAGCGGGTCGGGTCGGCCAGACGGGAGTCGGGGCGCTGGGCCTCGTAGTCACGGGCGTGCGCGTCCGGGCTCCAGTTGCCCTCGGCGTCCTCACCGGCGGCGCGCTCACGGCGCACCTCGGTGGCGTCACCGGTCACGGTGTCGTCCTTCTTCTCGTTCTTCATCTCACCGACCTCGGACTTCAGCACGCGGGCCGAGCGGCCGAGGTTGCGGGCCATGTCCGGCAGCTTCGCGGAGGCGAAGACGAGAACGATGACGATGACGAGGATCAGGATCATCCACGGGTTGTCGAAGAGGCGTGCGCCCATGACGGCTCCTAGGTTGGGACTCGGCCAGGGGCCTGACTGGCCCCATCACATTCACTCTACGGTAAACCCGGGGCCGGACAGGACCCGGTGAACCGCTTCGGAAGCACCTTCGCACACCCGGCTCGCCAGATCCGCAGGGGACACGACGCGGACCGCTCCCCCGGTGCTCCACACCAGCGGTGCGACCCACGCCGGGTCCGCCGCCCGGACCGTCACGCGCTGCCAGCCCGGTGCCGTCGTGCAGGGGGCCCCCGGGGCCTCCGGACCGCCCTCCACGGGCTCACCGCCGTAGTACTCGGCCACCCACGCGGCCTCCGGGGCGAGGTCCAGCACGACCACCCGGTCGTCCGGTCCCCCGCCGTAGACCCCGGCCGACAGGTCCCGGGGCTCGGCCCTGCTGGGCACGGCGGCGGCCTCGGGGGTCACCACGGCCGACTCGATGCGGTCGAGCCGGAAGAGCCGGACCTCTTCCGCCCGGTGGCACCACGCCTCCAGATAGGTGTTCCCGTCCACCGTGACCACCCGCATCGGCGAGACGGTGCGCTGGGTGACCTCGGCACGGCCGCTGGCCCGGTGGCGGAGCGCCAGCTGCCGCTGGTCCTCCACGGCTCGGCGGAGCTCGGCGGCGAGCCGCTCGTCCGGGGCGGCAGGCGTCTCCGCCACCACCGCGGCGCTGGCCAGCGCCTGCAGGTCCCCGGCCGCCCCCTCGATCCGCGCCACCAGGCCGGCGACCCGTGCACGGTCCTCCTCCGTCAGCCCGGGGGTGGCCTGGAGCGCCCGCAGCCCGGCCACCAGGGCCAGGGCCTCGTCGGGTGCCAGCCGCAGCGGGCGGCCGATGGTCTCGGCGTTCCGCAGGTACACGTGCCCGTCGTCCCACTGGGCGTCGATGAGGTCGTCCGGCATCCGCCCCGGCAGGCCGCACATGAAGACCAGGGAGAGGTCGCGCTCCAGGGTGGTGGGGCTCACGCCGAAGGTGCGGGCCGCCTCCTCGAGGTCCACTCCCTGCCGTCGCAGGAGCCAGGGCACCATCGCCAGGAGCCGCTCCAGGCGGGCGGTCGCCGACTCGGCAGCCATCAGTCCTCCTCCCGGGTGCCGGCGGCGGCGCGCCAGCGGTCGACGACCTGCTCGCGGATCTCGGCCGGCTCGATGGCCAGCACCTCCGGCGCGATCTCGGCGACCTGCCCCACGACGCGGGAGCGATCGGCCTCGCGCAGGTGCAGCACCTCGCCCTGCGCGGGGTCCGGCAGCGGCTCGATGGCATCGGCCAGGCGACGCAGGCTGCCCCCGCCCCCGGGCCGGAGGGTGAGGCGCAGCTCCACGGTCTGCGGGGCGTCGTGGGCGGTGAGCAGGGCCGAGGGGTCGTGGTCGGCGGGGACCTGCACGGCACCGGCGCGGCCGTGGGCGCGGACCGGGCCGGTGATCCGGTCGAGGCGGAAGATGCGGGGCGCGTCGCGGTCGGTGTCGTGGCCGGTGACGTACCAGCGGCCGCGGCGGAGGAGCAGCGACCAGGGCTCCACCCGGCGCAGGGTGGGCTCGGAGCCGCTGCGGCGGTAGGGGAAGGTGACCGCGCGCCGGGCGGTGATGGCCTCCCGCAGCGGGGTGAAGGCCTGCTCGGGGGTGCGGATGACCGGCTGGAGGCCGACCCCGGGCTCCTCGACGGCGGCGTCGGGATCGGCGTCGTCCACCGCCTCCGGGGCGTCGGCGGAGACCTTCTGCAGGGCCCGCCGGGCGGCGCCGGCGAGGCTGGCCTGCCCCCACACCCGGGCCGCCACGCCCAGGAGGCGGAGCTCGTCGGCGTCGACGACCAGCTCCGGCAGGGCGTACTCGGCCGGGTCGACGCGGTAGCCCTCCTCGTCGTCGAAGCCGGCGTCCACCGGGGCGGTGGTGATGGGGACACCGAGGGCCCGCAGGTCGGCCTTGTCCCGCTCGAAGGTGCGGTCGAAGGCCTCGGTCGAGCCCTCGGCGTACTCCGGCATCGCGCGCCGGATCTCGGCCTTGGTGAGGGGGCGCCGCGTGTGCAGCAGGGCGATGAGGAGGTTCAGCAGACGCTCGGTCTTGAGATTCGGGTCGTGCCCGCGTCCGGTGACCATGCCCACTCCCCTCCTCGGTGCGTGCGCGGCGGGCTGCCGCTGCGCTGGTGCCTCAGTCCTGGGCGACGCCGAGCAGGTCGACGACGAAGATCAGCGTCTCACCCGGGGCGATGACGCCGCCGGCGCCCCGGTCACCGTAGGCCAGGTGGGCCGGGATGACGAGCTTGCGCCGCCCGCCGACCTTCATCCCCTGCATGCCCTGGTCCCAGCCGGGGATCACCTGGCCGACGCCGAGCTGGAACTGCAGCGGGGCGCCACGGTCCCAGGAGGCGTCGAACTGCTCGCCGGTGGACCAGGCGACGCCGACGTAGTGGGCGGCCACCATGTCGCCGGCCGCGGCCTCGGTGCCCTCCCCCTCGATGAGCTCCTCGACGACCAGCTCGGTGGGGACCTCGCCCTCGGGGAAGTCGATCTCGGGCTTGCTGCGCGGGGCGTCGGTCATGGTGGGTCCTCTCGGGGTGGACGGTGGGGTGGCCGGGCCGTGGGGCCCTGCCGGGTGGCCCGGTGGGCCGAAGAGACAGTCTGCCACCGAGGTGATTTCCCCGCCCCCGGCAGCCCCCTCCCCTGTCGCGCGAGACGCGCCTGCCCGCGCTACAGCCCGGCAGAGTGCACCTGCCGCGACACCCCGTCGCGCGAGACGCGCTTCCCCGTGCTGCAGCAGGGGGAAGCGCGTCTCGCGCGGGAGGAAGCGGGCGGTGGAGGCGGAGGCACGGAGGGATGGGGGGGCTGGAGTGCCGGGCCCTGCCTCCCCCCTGCTGGCCGCCTCAGTGGGTCACTTGCCCTCGTCGCTCTCCTTCTTCTCGGGCTGCTCCTGCTCCTTCGGCTGATCCTTCTGCTCCGGCTGCGGGGGGAGCTCCTGCTCGGGGGTGGGCTTGGTGTCCACGATGTCGACTACGAAGACCAGAGTGTCGTCGCCCTTGATCCCGGCCTGCGGCATGCCCTCCTTGCCGTAGCCCTTCTTCGGCGGGATGACGATCTCCACCCGGTCGCCGACCTTCTTGCCGACCAGGCTCTCGTCCCAGCCCTTGATGACAGCCCCGGTGCCGATGGGGAAGGAGACCGGCTGTCCCCCCATCTTGGAGGAGTCAAAGACCTCGCCCTGCTTCCCGTTCTTCCACTTCACGCCGGTGTAGTGAACGGAAATGGTGTCGCCCTTCTTGACCTTCTTGCCGTCACCCTTCTCGAGGAGGGTGTCCTGAAGCTTCTTGGGCGCGTCCGACTTCGGCATGGTGATGACATCAGGGCGCTTGTCGTAGAACTCCACCGTGGGGAAGCCCTTCGGAACGTCATCAGCCGTGTACGAGTCGGTCGGCTCAGAGTCGTCGACCTTCATGAGGTAGACCACCGAGTCGCCCTTCTCGAAGCCGAACTGCTCGCCACCACCCTCGGGGAAGTGCTCCTCGTACGGGATGGCGATCGCCACGGTGTCGCCGGGCTTCTTGCCCTCGAACTCCGGGCCGAGCGCGTCAGGCTGGGACTGGTTGGGGATCAGCGGCGCGAGTCCCTTGCCGAAGGCGTTCTGGATCTCCTTGCCGGTGGTCCCGTTGTAGACCGCGAACTCCACGTAGAACTCGGTGTCCTTCGCGATCTTCTCACCGTCGCCCTTGCCCTCCTCGACCACGGTGGACTGCGTCTTCGAGACGGTGAAGGGCTTGTCGCCGAAGGTCAGCTTCGGCTTCTTGCCGTCCTCATACTTCACGTCCTCGATCTTGCCGGCGGCCTTCGGGTCCGGGTCCTTGCCGTCGGACTCGGCGGAGCCGCTGCTCTCGGAGCCCGGGGACTCGTCGCCCCCGGCGCCCTCGGAGGCCTTCTCGTCCGAGGCCTTGTCATCGGAGGCCTTCTCGTCCGAGGCCTTGTCGGACTCCTCGGAGCCCGCCGCATCGCCGGCGGCCTCGGAGCTGGCGGCGGTGGTCTCCGAGGACTCACCCTCGGCGTCGTCCCCACCACAGGCCGAGAGCGCGAGGCTGGCGCTGGCGGCGAGGGCGATCAGGCGGGCGGAGGTTCGCTTCACGGTGTTGATCCTCACGATTCGGTGTCAGGTCCTGGTCCGGCCGGTCCGGTCGGTCGCGGCGGTGAACCGCACCGCATCGTAGGCACAGGAGTCTGGGCACTGGCTGGGAGCATCCTCGGTGCGGCGCGGGGCTAGGCTCCGGCGCATGGCCACCGACCCGCGCACCCCGTCCTCCCGCTCCGCCCGGAAGCTGCTGCCCGGCTGGCTCGCCGGCGTGTTCGACGCCGGGCTGATCGGCCTGTTCACGGCCATCGGTCGGCGTTCTCACGAGCAGGGCGTCACCCTCACCGGCGTGCTCGAGACGGCCTGGCCGTTCTGGGCCGGTGCGGCGCTGGGCTGGGTGGCCACGGCCGTGACCCGCCGCCGCGCGCCGCGGACGATCGGCGACGGTCTGGTCGTCCTGCTCTCGACCGTGGTGGTGGGCATGGCGCTGCGTCAGCTCACCGACCAGGGCACGGCGTGGTCCTTCGTGGTCGTCACCACGCTCGTGCTGGCGGCCTTCCTGCTCGGCTGGCGCGCCCTGGCCGCCCTCCTGCGCCGCTGACGCGGCGGGGGCTCAGCCCTCGCCGGTCTGCTCCGCCGGGGTCGCGTCGTCCTCTCGCGGCGGGGCCACGTAGCGGGTGGACCCGAGCGCCTCGTGCCGCTCCTGCTCCCGCCGCACCCGTCGCAGCTTCTTCGGGGAGATCCAGCGCTCCCCCAGGTTCTCGCCGGTCCAGTCCTCCTCGGCGGCCTGCTCGGTCCACCCCCCGGCCGAGACGTCGGCGTCGGCCCCGGCCTTCTGCGGGCGGCGGGCGAGCTCCGGGGCGGCGGTCTGCGGGGCCATCCGGCGCATCGAGATGAGGAAGCCGGTGTGCCCGTGCATCCGGTGCTCGGGGCGCACCGCCAGGCCCTCGAGGTGCCAGCCGCGGACCATCGACTCCCACGCGCGCGGCTCGGAGAAGCCCCCGTGGTCCCGGGAGGCCTCGGCGACCCGCGAGAGCTGGGTGGCGGTGGCCACGTAGCAGATGAGCAGACCGCCGGGAATCAGCGCGTCGGCCACGGCGTCCAGGCAGTCCCAGGGGGCCAGCATGTCCAGCACCACGCGGTCGACGCTGCCCGGCTCCAGGGTGCGGGGGAGCTCCTCGGCCAGGTCACCGAGGTGGATCTGCCAGGCCGGGTGGTCGCCACCCAGGAAGGTTCGTGCGTTGGAGCGTGCGATCTCGGCGAACTCCTCGCGCAGCTCGAAGGAGTGGAGCTGCCCGGTCTCGCCCACCGCGCGCAGCAGGGACATGCTCAGCGCGCCAGAGCCCACGCCGGCCTCCACCACCACCGCCCCGGGGAAGATGTCGCCCATCTGGACGATCTGCCCGGCGTCCTTCGGGTAGACCACGGCGGCCCCCCGCGGCATCGACATGACGTGGTCGGAGAGCAGCGGGCGCAGGGCGAGCCACTCGGCACCGGTGGAGTGGATGACCACGCTGGCGTCGGGGGCGCCGATGAGGTCGTCGTGCTCGATGTGTCCGCGGGTGTTGTGGAAGCGCTTGCCCGGCTCCAGGACGATCGTGTGCATCCGCCCCTTGGGGTCGGTGAGCTGCACGCGCTCCCCGACGCGGAAGGGGCCGCGACGCCCCTGCTCGCCCTGCCAGGGCACGCCGTCAGCGGTCTCAGGCGTGGGCTGGGCGGGGTCGGGCTGGGGCTGCGTCATGCGCGCAGCCTACGGGCGTCGGGAGCCCGGGTGCTCAGGCACCGTGGCGGGTGGCGTCGTTGCGGCGCATGCCCTCGGTGAGGGATCCGTGCGTGGCCAGGCCGGTGATGCGCGGCGGGAGCGGCCGGCCCTCCGGGGTCCACCCGCCCGGCTCGCGGACGGCTGCCTGCTCCAGCGGACGCCCGCCGAGGGCCTCCAGCAGCTGGGTGAGGTCCGCGCCGTGCGGCAGGTCCACGGTCCACTCCCCCTCCACGACGCGGTGCACGGCCCGCAGCGGGGTGCTCGCCCGCTCCCCGGCGGGCACGAGGGCCAGTGCGGAGGGGTCCACCAACCCGACGGCGTCCCCCTGCTCGTCCGTGGTGATGACGCGCACCGGGACCGGGAAGCCGTCCACCTGCTCGAGGGCGGCCACCGGGGCCTCCTGCGGGATCCCGACGGCCGGGTGCACCACGGAGGCCGTGCTGTGACGGCTGTACCGCTGGCGGATGGCCCCCAGCTGGAGGGCCTGGCTGGCCCCCTGCCACATGATCCACGCCAGCAGCCCGCCCCACAGGGCGTAGACGATCCCGCCGCCGGTGCCCACCATGACGGCCACGAGGACCAGCACCAGGACCGCCAGCACGCGGCCGCTCCACCCGGCGACGCGCAGGCCCGTGCCCCGGTCGCCGGTCATCGCCCAGACCGCGGAGGCCAGCGCGTGCCCACCGTCGAGCGGCAGCCCGGGGAGCATGTTGAAGACACCCACCAGGCCGTTGACCCAGACCAGGCCGAGCAGGACGTAGTGCAGGACGCCGGTCGGGTCCAGGAGGAGCAGCGCGAGGAGGCCGAGGGCGGCGAGCGCCAGTGACGCCAGCGGCCCGGCGATGGCCACCCAGGCGTTGCCCCACGGGCTGTTGTCCCCCTCGTGGACGGTGTGCCCGCCGATCAGGGTGAGGTGGATGCCGTGGACCCTGTGCCCACGCGAGCGGGCGGCCGCGGCGTGGGCCAGCTCGTGCACGAGGACCGACAGGACGAGCATGACGGCGTAGGCCAGACCCAGGGCGTAGGCCAGGGGGGCACCGAGGGCGTCGGTGAGCTGGGAGCCGTTGAGCACGACGATGAGGACGACCAGCAGCGGCCAGGTGGGCCCGAGGTAGAGCGGCGCGCCGAAGACGGTGCCGATGCGCCAGCCGTTGCGGTCGTTCATGGGCTCAGGGTACGTGTCGGTGCCTGCGCCTAGGCTGTCGGCCATGCCCAGTCCCGCCCTCTCGCCCAGTCGCGCCGCGGACTTCATGCAGTGCCCGCTGCTCTACCGCTTCCGGGTGGTGGACCGGCTGCCCGAGCCGCCCAGCGCCGCGGCGGTGCGAGGCACCTTCGTGCACGCCGTGCTGGAGCGGCTCTTCGACCGGCCTGCCCATCGCCGCACGGTGGAGGACGCGCTGGAGATCCTGCCGGGGACCTGGGAGGACCTGGCCGTCGAGGAGCCGGAGCTGGTGACCGTCGTCGGGGAGGGCGACGAGCCCACCGAGGCCGAGCTGACCGCCTGGTACGCCCAGGCCGAGGCGCTGGTGCGCACCTGGTACACGCTGGAGGACCCGAGTCGGCTGGAGCCGGCCGAGCGGGAGCTCTACGTGGAGGTGCCCATCGAGCGCGACGAGGGGCAGGGCGAGCTCGTGATGCGCGGCTATGTCGACCGGTTGGACATCGCCCCGGCTGACGGCGCGCTGCGGGTGGTGGACTACAAGACCGGCCGTTCGCCCTCCCCCCGGTTCGAGGCCAAGGCCCTGTTCCAGATGAAGTTCTACGGGGCGGCCGTCTGGCGGCTGCGGGGGCGGGTCCCGGCGCTGCTGCAGCTGGTCTACCTCAAGGACGGGACGATCCTGCGCCACGCCCCCACCGAGGATGAGCTGCGGGCGACCGAGCGCAAGGTGCTGGCCATCCACGACGCGATCGAGGCCGCCTGGGCCCGGGGCGACTGGCAGCCCAGCCCGAGCAGGCTGTGCGACTGGTGTTCATTCAAGGACATCTGCCCGGCCTGGGGTGGCACTCCCCCGCCCCTGCCGGGCGTGGGGCAGGCGTCCGCGGAGCGGGACGGTGGCGCCACGCCGCTGGAGGCTGCCGAGGGCGACTCAGCGGGCGAAGCGACTCCAGAGTGAGGCCAGGTCCTCACCGGCCAGCGTCGGCAGGGTGACGGTGTTGGGGGTGGGCGGCAGATCCACCATGTGGGGAATCGCCACCAGGCAGGTCCCGGCCGCCGAGGCCGAGCCCACCCCGGAGGGCGAGTCCTCCACCGCCAGGCAGCCGGCGGGGTCCACCCCCAGCTGCTCGGCGGCGGTCAGGTAGGGCTCCGGGTCGGGCTTGCCGGCGCGCACCGCGTCCCCGGTCACGACGGTCGCGAAGGCCCCGGCCGGCAGGGCGCTGGTGAAGGCGTCGGCGAGCATCGTCCAGGACATGGTGACCAGCGCGGTCGGGACGCCCAGGGCACGGCACTCCTCGAGCAGCTCCCGGGCGCCGGGACGCCAGGGCAGCCGGTCTCCCAGCCCGGCGGTGACCTCCCGCAGCAGACGGTCGATGATCTGCTCGGCCGGCAGGTCCACCGGTGTGCGCTCACGGATGATCTCGGCCGAGCGCTCCAACGGGTTGCCCACCATCGCCAGGGCGTCCTCGTGCGTCCACACGCCGCCGTGGTCCTCGACCAGCCGGGTCTCGGCGGCCATCCACAGCGGTTCGGTGTCGATGAGGGTGCCGTCCATGTCGAACAGGACGGCCTGGGGCAGGTCGGACGGGCGCATGCGGTTCAGGGGCGTGGTCGGGGACGTCACCAGCTCAGTCTCGCAGCCCCGCCGCATAGGGTGGGGCAATGGTTGACGAGGATCCCCAGGAGCTGCGTGACCCGATCGTGCTGGCGGCCTTCGCAGGGTGGAACGACGCCGGGGAGGCGGCCACCTCCGTGATCGAGCACCTCGCCGAGATCTGGCAGGCCGAGGTGGTGGCCGGCTTCGACCCGGAGGACTACTACGACATGCAGGTCCACCGTCCCTCGGTGGTGCGCCGCGGTGGGCGTCGCGTCATCGAGTGGCCGACCACCAGCCTGCTCGTGGCCCGCCCGGCTGGCTTGGACCGGGACGTGCTGCTGGTGCGTGGGATCGAGCCCTCCATGCGCTGGGGCAGCTTCACCCAGGAGCTCATCGACTGGGTGGTCGAGGCCGGTGCCCGCGAGATCGTCACCCTCGGCGCGCTCATGGCCGACGTCCCCCACACCCGGCCCCTGCCGGTCCAGGTGAGCGCCACCGCACGGGCCACGCAGCGCCGGCTGGACGCCACCCCGAGCGACTACGAGGGCCCCACGGGCATCGTCGGCGTGGTCGACCAGATGGCCGACGCGGCGGGACTGGAGAGCGTCTCGGTGTGGGTGTCGATCCCCCACTACGCCGCCGGGTCGCCCTCGCCACGAGCCACCTGGTCGCTGCTCACCTCGCTGGAGGAGGTGCTCGACTGCGTGATCGACCTCGGGGACCTGGAGGAGCTCGCCGACGCCTGGACCCGTGGGGTGGACGAGCTCATGAGCGACGACGACAGCGTGGCCGACTACGTCCGCGCGCTGGAGGAGGCGGTCGACGAGCTGGCCTCCCCCCAGGCCTCCGGCGACGCCCTGGCCAAGGAGTTCGAGCAGTACCTCCGCCGGCGGCAGAGCGACGGCGGGAACACCCCGCCGGTCTGAGGCTCAAGCCTCCAGGTCCACGCCGAGCAGGGCGTCCACGACGCACAGCACGGTCGGTCCCTCGGCGAGCGCACCGGCCTGCTGGGCGCCGGTTCCCTCGAGGACGGCCTCCGTCCACCGGTCCACCAGGCTCAGCGCCCCCGGGGTGTCGAGGTCGTGGGCGATGGTCGAGGCCAGGTCGCGGGCCACGGAGTCGCCCTCCCCGCACTCCTCGTCCCCTGCCGTGGTGGCGGTCTCAGGCCCCCGGGCCCGGGTGGTGGCAGCGGCCTCCAGCCAGCGGCCCAGACGCTGCTGCGCGTCGGCGAGGTGCTGGTCGGTCCAGGACCACGCGGTGCGGTAGTGCTGGCTGAGCATGGCCAGCCGGATCGCCCGCGGGTCCTCCCCGGTCTCCCGCAGCCGGGAGACGAGGACGAGATTCCCCTTGGACTTGCTCATCTTCTCGCCGTCCAGGCCGACCATCGCCTGGTGGACGTAGTGCCGGGCGAAGGCGTCGTCGGTGAGTCCCCGGCTCTGGGCGGCGCTCATCTCGTGGTGGGGGAAGACGAGGTCGTCGCCGCCGCCCTGCACGAGGAAGGGGGTGCCCAGGTGGTCCCGGGCGATGGTGGTGCACTCGATGTGCCAGCCGGGGCGACCGTCTCCCAGGGTGCCGCCCTCCCAGTGGGGCTCTCCCTCGCGGTGGGCGCGCCAGAGCAGCGGGTCCAGCGGGTCGCGCTTGCCCTCCCGGTCGGGGTCACCGCCCCGCTCGGCGAAGGCACCCAGCATCTCCTCGCGCGTCCAGCCCGAGACCTCCCCGAAGGTCGGCACCTGCGCCAGGTCGAGGTAGACGTCGGTGGCTCCCTCGGCGACCCCGTCGGCCGGCACGGTGTACGCCCGCCCGCTCGCCAGGAGCTGCTCAACCGCGGCGACGTCGGAGGGGATGCCCTCCACGGCGCCGACGTAGGCGTCCGGGGCGATCATCCGCAGCGCCACCATGTCGCGGCGGAAGAGGTCGATCTCCCCCGCGGCGAGGTCCTCCCAGTGGACGCCGTCCCGCTCGGCGCGCTCCAGCAGCGGCTCGTCCACGTCCGTGACGTTCTGAACGAAGCGCACGGTGTGCCCGGCGGCACGCAGCGCGCGGTTCAGCGTGTCGAAGGTCAGGTAGGTGGCCGCGTGGCCCATGTGCGTGGCGTCGTAGGGGGTGATCCCGCAGACGTAGAGGCCGGCGCCCTCGGCCCCCGGCTCGAGGGTGACCAGCTCCCCGGCGGCGGTGTCGTACACCTGGGGCAGGGCCGCCACGAAGGGCAGGTCGGGCACGGTCGGCTGGGTCCAGGATTCCACGGGCACAGCGTAGGTGAGGTCCGGCTGTCAGAATGCCTCGCATGATCGTGGACCAGGCCGTGTACGCCGACGGGGTACGGCACCCGTGCAGCACCCCCGCCGAGGGGCTGGCCATGGCCCAGCGTTTCAACGCCCGACCCGAGGGCGGTCACGGTGGGGCCCCGGCCGAGGCGTCGGGGGCCGAGCAGTCCCCTCGGGGGCGCGCCTTCGTGTGGGTGGGGCTCTTCGACCCCTCCGAGGCCGAGGTGAAGCGCATGGCCCAGGTCTTCGACCTGCACCCCCTGGCCACGGAGGACCTCCTCACGGGCCGGCAGCGGCCCAAGCTGGACGTCTTCGACGACAGCGCCCTGGTGGTGTTCCGCACCCTGCGTTACTACGACGCGAACAGCGACGTCGAGACCGGCGAGGTGATGCTCGGGATCGGTCCGGACTGGGTGCTCACCGTGCGGCACGGCCCGCACACCCGCCTGACGGGCGTGCGGCAGCGGCTCGAGTCCCGCCCGGACCTCATGGTCCAGGGGCCGGCCTCCGCGCTCTTCGTGGTGGCCGACCACATCGTGGACCGGTACACGGAGGTGGACGCCGAGCTGCAGCGCGATCTCACGGAGATCGAGGAGGCCACCTTCGCCGTCGGTACGCGGATCGACGTGGAGGAGATCTACCGGCTGAAGCGGGAGATCCTCGAGGCCCGCGGGGCGGTGCAACCGTTGGCCGAGCCGCTGCGCCACCTGCTCGGCGACGAACGGGTGGTCCCGCGCTCCATGGACGCCTACTTCTCCGACGTCCAGGACCACCTGCTCCGGGCGGAGGAGCACGTCAGCAGCTACGACCAGTCCCTCACCGACATCCTGCAGGCCCACCTGGCGATGGTGGCGGTGCAGCAGGGCGATGACACCCGGAAGATCTCCGCCTGGGCGGCGCTGGCGGCCGTCCCCACGCTCATCGCGGGGATCTACGGGATGAACTTCGAGTTCATGCCGGAGCTCGACGAGCGATGGGGCTACCCGGCGGTCCTGACGCTGATCTTCACGATCTGCGCCTTCCTGTGGTGGCGCTTCCGTCGGTCCGGGTGGCTCTGAGGGCTCACTCCTCGTCGTCGTCGGTGTCGTCCTCGTCGAGGTCCTCGTCCGCTTCGTCGTCGTAGTCGGTCCGGGTCGAGCGGCCCGTGGCCGGTGCGGCGACCTCGTCGCCGGAGGACTCCAGGTCGTCGTCCATGTCCTCGAGGTCGTCGTAGTCCTCGTCGTCCTCCTCGTCGGAGAAGACCTCGAAGGGCGTGACCTCACCGTGCGCCTCGAGCAGGGCCTCGTCGTAGTCCTCGAAGGCGTCGGCGAGGTCGTTGTAGGCCGCGATGACGCGCGGGTCCTCCTCACCGTCACGGGTGGCGCAGGCGTCGAGGTGACGCTCCAGGGCAGTCACGAGGGTGGTCAGCGCGGTGCGCGGGTCAGTAGCCATGTGGCCACCGTAGCGCGCTCCGGGCGCTGCGGGTCAGGGCTCGACGGTGGTTGGCAGAATGCGGGCATGATCCGCCCGCCCGAGATCCCCAGCGCGCACCGCAAGGCGAGGGCCGCCGCGGTGTGGGAATACCGCACCGTGCACGCCGATCGGGACATGAGCAGGTCCGACCTGCGCCGCCTCCTGGCCGAGATGGCCGAGTACGAGGGGTGGACGCTGCACCGGGTGGCGCTCTACCACGGCGGCGGGCGTCGGGTGTCGCTGCGACGCAAGAAGATCAAGGTGCAGCGCACCGTCTGAGGGGCTGGTGCGCCGGGACCGTCGACCGTCCCGGCGCCGCTCAGCAGTCGAGGACGAAGCGGTGCAGCACCCGCGCTCCGAACTCCAGCGCGTCGAGCGGCACGCGCTCGTCGACGCCGTGGAAGAGCGGGGCGAAGTCCAGGTCGGCCGGGAGCGCCAGGGGCACGAAGCCGTACCCGGTGATGCCCAGCCGGCTCAGGTGCTTGTTGTCGGTCCCGCCAGAGAGGCAGTAGGGCAGCACCTCGCAGTCGGGGTCCTCGGCCCGCAGGGCGGCCGTCATCCGCTCCACCAGCGGGGCGTCGAAGGGCGCCTCGAGGCTGGTCCCGGCGTTGTGGACGGCCACCTCGACCTTGGGCCCGCACAGCTCGCGGACGGTCTCCATGAGGTGCTCCTCCTGGCCCGGCAGGTAGCGGCAGTCCAGGCCGGCGGTGACCGTCTGGGGCACCACGTTGTGCTTGTAGCCCCCGTTCACCATCGTCGGGTTGAAGGTGTTGCGCAGGGTGCCGCTCACGAAGGCACGCGCGCCGCCGGTGGCGTTGACGACCTCGGCCAGGCTCACCGGGTCCTCGACCGACCAGTCGACCCCGGCCTGCTCCCCGACCCCCTCCAGGAGGAGGCGGACCGACTCGATGGTCTCGGCCGGCCACTCGTGGTCGTGGAGCGCGGCCAGGGCCCGGGCCATGTGGGCGACCGCGTTGTCCTGGGTGGGCACCGAGCCGTGGCCGGCGGTGCCGTGGGCGGTGAGGGTGAGCCAGACCTTGCCCTTCTCGGCGGTCTGCACGAGGAAGGTGCGGCGCGGCTCCTCCCCCTCCGGGACGTCCTGCCCGGGCACGGTGATGGAGAAGCCCCCCACCTCGCTGACGGCCTCGGTGCACCCGTCGAAGAGCTCCGGGTGGTGGTCGACCAGGTGCCCGGCACCCTTGACACCGCCGGCCTCCTCGTCGGCGAAGAAGGCCACCACCAGATCGCGTGCGGGCTTGGTCCCGGTCCGGGCGAGGTGGCGCACGACGGCCAGGATCATCGCGTCCATGTCCTTCATGTCCACCGCGCCGCGCCCCCAGACCATCCCGTCGCGGATCTCGGCGGCGAAGGGGTCCACCGACCAGTCCTCGGCCTCGGCGGGCACGACGTCGAGGTGGCCGTGGAGGACCAGCCCGGGGCGGTCGCGATCCTCTCCCTCGAGACGCACCACCACGCTGGTGCGGCCCGGATCGGACTCGAAGACCTGCGGCTCCAGCCCCACCTCGCGCAGCCTCTCCACCACCCAGGCAGCGGCCTCGGCCTCACCCGGGCCGGAGCCGTCACCGAAGTTGGTGGTGTCGATGCGGATGAGCTCGCGGCAGAGCTCGACCACCTCGTCGGCCGGGGCGGGGACGGACTGGGGCTGTGCGGTGGTGTCCATGGACCCACGGTACGCACCGGGGAGGCGGCGGGCACCAGCCCCACACGGGTCCCCCCCGGAGGTCGGCCTCCCCGCCGGGGGGGTCAGGCTTCCGCGCGTGTGGCGAGGCTGTCGTCGAGACGCAGGAGGCCGGGGCCGTCATCCCCCACGCGCTCGATGCTGGAGAGGATCTCGGACACGGTGGCCTCCTCCTCGATCTGCTCGGCGACGAACTCGTTGAGCAGCGGACGGGCGTCCCAGTCACCGGCGGACTCGGTGGTGCTGTACAGCTCACGGATGGCCGCCGAGACCCGCTCCTCGTGCTCCAGGGCAGCCCGGAAGGCGGCCAGCGGGGTCGAGTTCTGCAGCGGGGTGCAGGCCGGGATGGCACCGATCACCGGGCGGCCGCCGCGGTCGACGACGTGGTCGATGAAGCGCTGGGCGTGGGTGACCTCCTCGTCGGCCTGGGTGCGGAACCAGGTGGCCATCCCCGGCAGGCTCTGGGCGTCCATCTCGATGGCGAGCTGGCGGTAGGTCATGGCGGCCTCGAGCTCGAGGGTGATCTGGTTCTCGAAGGCCTGGGCGATGTCGTCGGTGATCTTCATGGGGCGGCACGGTAGGGGCCGGCTGCGGTGTTGTCACTGCTGCGCAGCCTTGCCTTCGCTGCAGAGGGCCACGTGATTGACTGCCGCGCATGACGGCCCCCTCCCCGCGCGAGCTCACCGAGCAGGCTGCCCTGGCGCAGCACACGGCGGCCTCACAGCGGGCCGCCGAGTGCGTGATCCGGGAGTACTCCACGAGCTTTCGTGCCGCCACCGGCCTCCTGGGCCAGCCCGTCCGGCGCCGTGTGCGGGCCCTCTACGCCATGGTGCGGGTCGCCGACGAGATCGTCGACGGGGCCGCGGCCGGGGCGGGGCTGGGGAGCGAGGCCGTCGGCCGGGTCCTGGACCGCTACGAGGCGGACTGCCGGGCGGCGATGGCCACCGGTTACTCCCCCGATCCTGTGCTGCACGCCTTCGCCCACGCCGCCCGGGCCACGGGGATCGGTGCGGAGTTGGTGGAGCCCTTCTTCGCCTCGATGCGCTCGGACCTGGAGCGGACCACCCACGACGCCGAGAGCCTCGCCCGGTACGTGCACGGGTCCGCGGAGGTGGTCGGCTTCATGTGCGTCCGGATCTTCGTGACGGACCGCTGCCCGGAGCCGGTCGCCCCTCCCCCGCACCTGGAGGAGGGGGCGCGGCGGCTCGGGGCGGCCTTCCAGCAGGTGAACTTCCTCCGCGATCTCGCGGCCGATGCCGACGGACGCGGCCGCTCCTACCTGGACGGTGGCGTGGAGGACTTCGACGACGCCGCGCGGGACCGGGTGGTCGCCGGGATCCGGGCCGACCTGGCCGCGGCGCGTGCGGTGGTCGAGGAGCTGCCCCGCTCCTCCCGGGCGGGGGTGCTCGCGGCGCACGACCTCTTCGCCGCGCTCACCGACCGGTTGGCGAGCACCCCGGCGTCGACCCTGCGGACCACCCGGGTGCGGGTGCCCGACGCGCAGAAGGCGTTCGTCGTGGCCCGGGCCGTCCAGAGGGCGCGATGAGCGGGGCAGGTGGGCCGCGGCGGGGCGAGGGCGCCCCGCGAGCGGTCGTCATCGGAGCCGGGGTGGCCGGGCTGGCCACCGCCGGACTCCTGGCCCGGGACGGCTACGCGGTGACCGTGCTGGAGCGGAACGCCGTGGTCGGCGGTCGGGCGGGGTCCTGGGAGGCCAGCACCGAGGCGGGCACCTGGCGCTTCGACACCGGGCCCTCCTGGTACCTCATGCCCGAGGTGTTCGAGCACTTCGCCGCGCTGATGGGCGCTGACCTGCACGAGCACCTGCGGCTGGAGACGCTCGACCCGGCCTATCGTGTCTTCGCCGAGGGCTACGACGGCCCGCTGGAGGTCCGTTCCGGGCGGGAGGAGTCGGCCGCCCTCTTCGAGTCGGTGGAACCCGGCGCGGGGCGGCGGCTGGTGGCCTACCTGGACTCGGCGCGCGAGACCTACGAGATGGCCCGGGAGCACTTCCTGAGCACGACCTTCAGCCGCGTCCCGGCCGCCACGGTGCGGGCGGTGCTGCCGCGTCTGCCGCTGCTGGTGCGTCTCCTCACCGAGTCCCTGCACTCCCGGGTGGCGCGCACGGTGCGTGACCGGCGGCTGCGGCAGGTGCTGGGCTACCCGGCGGTCTTTCTGGCCGCCACCCCGCGGACGGCGCCGAGCATGTACCACCTCATGAGCCACCTGGACCTGGCCGACGGGGTGCGCTACCCGCAGGGTGGGTTCGCTGCGCTCGTCGAGGTCATCGCCCGGCTCGCGGCGGAGGCCGGGGCGGAGATCCGGACCGGGGTGGAGGTCACCGGCATCGAGACCGCGTCGGGGCCTGGCGGGCGCGCACGGGTGACCGGGGTCCGGACGGCCACCGGGGAGCTGGTCCCGGCGGACGTCGTCGTGAGCTGCGCGGATCTGCACCACACCGAGACGCGCCTGCTGCCGGAGCACCTGCAGACCTACGGTGAGCGGTACTGGGCTCGGCGGCAGTCCGGGCCCGGCGTGGTCCTGGCCCTGCTCGGGGTGCGGGGACGGCTGCCCGAGCTGACCCACCACAACCTGTTCTTCACGGCGGACTGGGACGCCAACTTCGACGCCGTCTTCGGCGAGCAGCCGGTGGTGCCGGACCCGGCGAGCACCTATGTGTGCATGCCCTCGGCCACGGACGACTCGGTGGCGCCGGCGGGGCACGAGAACCTCTTCGTGCTCGTGCCCGTCTCCCCCGACGCGGCGGGCGGAACCTCGGTGGGCGCTGGCGGTGTCGACGGGGCGGGTGACCCGGCTGCCGAGGAGGCCGTGGACCGGGCGATCGCGCAGATCAGTCAGTGGGCGGGCGTGCCGGACCTGGCCGAGCGGGTGGTGGTCCGGCGCAGTATCGGCCCGGCCGACTTCACCGCGGACTACCACGCGTGGCGGGGCAACGCCCTGGGGCCGGCGCACACGCTGTGGCAGTCGGCCTTCCTGCGCGGGCGGAATGTCAGCCGGCACGTGGAGGGGCTGCTCTATGCGGGGGCCACGACGGCGCCGGGTGTGGGGCTGCCGATGTGCCTGATCAGCGCGGAGAACGTCGTGAAGCGCCTGCGGGGTGACCACTCCGCGGGCCCGTTGGACCCGACCACCTGGCTCGCCGCCGGCGGATCGGAGCAGGGCGCCGACGGCCGCAACGACTCGGGCGGTGGTGCGTGATGCCCGGGCTCTACCTGGCGGCCATCCTCGCCACGGAGTGCTGCATGCTCCTCATCGACCGGCGCTGGCGGCTGTACCTGTTCGCCGACCTGCCCCGGGCGCTCGCGGTGCAGGCGGTGGGTGTGGGGATGTTCCTGGCCTGGGATGTGCTCTGCATCGAGCTGGGCATCTTCTTCCGCGGGCCCGGGCCGTGGCAGACCGGGGTGACCCTCCTGCCGGAGCTCACCCTGGAGGAGCCCTTCTTCCTGTGGTTCCTGTGCCACTTCACGATGCTGCTCTTCACCGGGCTGGAGCGGCTGCTGGGCGGCGGTTCCCAGGGTGGCCCTCGAGCTGGGGACCGCTCCCCCACCCCGGAGGTGGCCCGATGACTTACCTGTGGGTGAACTTCGCGGTGCTCGTCCTCGTCGGCGCGGTGAGCGCGGTGCTGTGGCGGGGGCTGGGCGCATCGGCCCGGCGGCGGACCCTCCTGCTCGGCGCGGCCACGCTGGCGATCTCCTGCGTCTTCACGGCGGTCTTCGACTCGCTGATCATCCGCGCCGGCATCGTGGGCTACGACGGTGCGGCGCTGGCGGGGTGGTTCGTCGGGACGGCCCCGGTGGAGGACTTCGCCTACACGGTGGCCGCGGCGGTGCTGCTCCCGGTGCTCTGGGTGCGCTGGGGGCGGTCCGGGGGCGATGAGTCGTGAGCCTGCTGCGCACGCTGTTCTGGACCTCCCGGCCGATCAGCTGGGTGAACACCGCCTACCCCTACGGCTTCGCCTACCTGCTCTCCGGCGGCTCGTGGCGGGACTGGGTGTTCTGGGCCGGGGTGGTCTTCTTTTTGGTGCCCTACAACCTGGCGATGTATGGGATCAACGACGTGTTCGACCACGAGTCGGACCTGCTCAACCCCCGCAAGGGCGGCGTGGAGGGGGCGCTGGCTGAGCGCAGCAGCCATCGGCCCACCCTCGGGGCCTCTGCCCTGAGCTGTCTGCCCTTCCTCGGGATGCTCCTGGCGGCGGGAGGCCTGTGGTCCGGGTTGGCTCTCGTGGTGAGCATGTTCGCCGTGGTGGCGTACTCCGCTCCCCCGTTCCGGTTCAAGGAGGTGCCCTTCCTCGACTCGATCACCTCGGCCACGCACTTCGTGGGACCGGCCGTGGTGGGTGCCCTCATGCTGGGGGAATCCGTCCCGGCGGCGGGCTGGGCGGCACTTGGGGCCTTCGTCGCCTGGTCGATGGCCAGTCACGCCTTCGGCTCGGTGCAGGACATCCGCGCCGACCGGGAGGCGGGCATCGGGTCGGTCGGAACGGTGCTCGGGGCGCGGGGCACGGTGCGTGTGGCGGTGGGCCTGTACCTGCTGGCGGCCCTGCTCATGCTCGCCACTCCCCTGCCCTGGACCTGGTTGGCCGTGGTGCCGCTGGTCTACGTGGCCAGCATCGCGCCTTTCGCTGGGCTTCCTGACGACCGCTGCGAGGAGGCCCACGCCGGGTGGACCCGCTTCCTGTGGCTGAACTACGCCGCTGGGGCGGCGGTGACAATAACGGGGATCGCACAGGCGTCCTGAACCGGTGATCAGAGCAGACTCTCGATGGCGTCGTGGGACCGGCCTCCCGCGCACTGAGGTGGCGCGAATCGCTCTCCTTCTACGGATTGTTCACAAGTTGCTGGCGGCCCGATGGGTATCCCCCCCCCAGGTTGCCGGGGGGGGGGCAGGTAGGGGTTGGGGTATGAGACACGCAGAGCACGACCGTGGTGGCAAGCGCCACGCCCAGCTGCGGGATCGATGGCTGCCGAGGGCCCTGTGGACGGAGAACGACCGCGACTGGGCTTCCATGTGCGGAGAGCATCGAGGCAGACTGATCTGCCCGCACGAGGGGTGTCGCCGGCCCTTGGGACCGGTTCAACGAGGGGCCACCCGCTTCTTGCGTCACAAGCGGGGCACCGGAGGCAACTGCGGACACGCATTTGGCGGCGCTGCTGGAGGTGGCCCCATGAGCGAGGAGCACCGGGTGTTGCAACGGAGAATCCGCAAGGCACTGCTCTCCGTGGGCATCACCTCAGAGCGTGAGCACTATCCCTCACATTCTGATGTCTGGGTTCCCCGGCAAACTCACCTGGGTATCGAGCGCCCCTTGTCGATCGAGGTGCAGCGCTGGATGACCGGCGTCGACAGGCGGACGAAGAAACGTGAAGCACTGGGTGCTCAGGTGCTGTGGCTCCTGCCTGAGCGCGCAGTGAAGTCCGCAGGACGGATGGATCTCCTGAACTTTCTGCAGGAAGTGCTAGTGGGTGACCGCCTTTGGGTGCCTCGTGGCCATCGGGAGCTTGGGAACAGGTCCGGTTGGGTACGACGCGATGACCTGAAGGCGGCCAAACGGCGGCCCTCGCTCGCAGCGGCGAGGCCGATGGAGGCTGCCAAACTCGGGTCTGCCCGCAGACGCCCGCACGATGCAGTCCCCATGCGCTGGGTCCGCAAGGTGTCGCAGGTGAGAACCGGCCCGGTGGGCAGCGTGGGGCACCGGGGCATCCGGACTTGAGCGTGCACCACGGCTGGCAATCTTGGAGGTGCTGGAAGCGAGGTGTGCAGAACGTCGGCCTCGGTGATGGGGGGCTGGCAGCCGGGGGGACCGCCATAAGGGGCGCCCCCCGGCTGCCGTTTCAGTGCACGAGAACAGCCTTCAGCGACGCACCGGATTCGGTGTCTTCGATCGCCTTCTCGAGCTCGTCGAAGCGGTAGGTCGTCACGATCCGCTCCAGCGGGAACAGGCCCTGGCGGCGCAGCTCGAGCAGCTGCGGGATGAACACGCGCGGCACCGACTGGCCCTCCACGATCCCGATGACCGACCGGCCGAACTGCATGACCGGCATGAGGTCCAGCATCTGCTCCGGGCGGGCACCGACGATGCCGAGCTTGCCGCCCCAGGCCAGACCCTCCACGAGGGCCTGCAGCACCGGCGGCACGCCTGTGGTGTCAAACGCGTGCGTCGCTCCCCCGCCGGTGATCTCCTGCACCTGCGCGGCCGCGTCACCGGAGCCACCGTTGATCACGTGGGTCGCGCCGAGCTCCTTGGCCAGCTCCAGGCGGGAGTCCAGCAGGTCCACCGCGATGATCGTGCCGACGTTCGACGCCGCGGCCGCCATGAGCGCGCTGATGCCGACGGCCCCGACGCCGGAGACGACGATCGAGTCCGACGGGGCCGGCTTGAGCACGTTGAGCACCGCACCGGCACCGGTCTGCACGCCACAGCCGAGCGGGCCGAGCAGATACGCGTCCTCCGGGGTCACCCAGTCCGGGACCTTCACGAGGTCACGTGCGTTCACCAGGCCGTGGGTGGCGAAGGACGACTGGCCGAAGAAGCTGGCCCCCACCGGCTCACCGTCCTTCGAGACCTTGTGGGTGCCGTCCGGTCGGGTGCTGGCGAAGTTCACGTCGTTGAACGACAGGCAGTGGAACGGCGCGCCGCGCAGGCAGTTCGGGCAGGTGCCACACGAGGCGTACGAGGCCGAGACACGATCCCCCGGCGCGAACTCCAGCACACCCTCACCGACCTGCTCGACCACGCCGGTGCCCTCGTGCCCGTAGATCGCCGGCGCGGAGTCCGGCTGGTGCATGACGTCCCGCGCGAACAGGTCCGTGTGGCACAGGCCCGTCGACGTGTACCGCACGAGCACCTCACCCGGTGCCGGGTCCTGGATCTCCAGACCCTCCTGAAGCTGGAACGTGCCCTGCGGCTCGGTGATGACGTGAGCGCGGATCTGGGTGCTCATGGGCCCTCCTCGGGGGATCGGTGACGTTCCCTCCACGGTAGACCTCCGCCATCCCGCGTCGATGGATGCGCCCGGACCGTCACGGACAGAGAGAACTCCTCCCCCGCGAGCCGCGATGGTGCTCCTTGCCCACGCGCCGCCCATCCTCTTCCCGTAGCGTCGAAGGTCCCACGCACGCATCAGGAGGCACCCATGCGCCACGCCCTGTTCGTCCTCTCCGCCGCCGACGGCTGGACGCTCAAGGACGGGACCGTCCACCCCACCGGCTACTGGGCCGAGGAGCTCACCGAGCCCCACCGGGTGCTTACCGAGGCCGGGTGGGACATCACCCTGGCCACTCCCGGCGGGGTGGCCCCCACCGTGGACGAGCTCAGCCTCGGCCTGATGGGCGGCCTCCCGGCCAGACGCGAGCAGGTGCGCGCCTACCTGGGCGGGATTGCCCCGGCCCTGGCCGCGCCCCGTCCCCTCAGCGAGGTGGACGAGGCCGAGTACGACCTGGTGCTCTACCCCGGTGGGCACGGCCCGATGGAGGACCTGGCCGTGGACGCCACCTCCGGGGCGCTGCTCACCCGCCGCCTCGAGGCCGGGCGCCCGCTCGCGCTGATCTGCCACGCCCCGGCCGCCGTCCTGGCCGCCCGCCGGGAGGACGGCACCCACCCCTTCGCCGGACGCCGGATGACCGGCTTCTCCAACCTCGAGGAGCGCGCCAACCCGTTCGCGTGGAAGGCCCGCTGGCTGCTGGAAGACCGCCTGCGCCTGGCCGGTGTCGACTACTCCAAGGCGCTGCTGCCCATGCGTCCGCACGTCGTGGTCGACGGTGCCCTCTACTCCGGGCAGAACCCGGCCTCGGCCACTCCCCTGGCCGAGCGACTCGTGGCCGACCTGGGCCGCGGCTGAGGGAAGGACACCCCCCGGTGCCCACGGCCGAAGAATCCACCCGCGGACGGGCTCCCTCACCCGGGTGCCCTCTCGTACGGTGGTCGCGTCCGCACCGGACCGGTGGGGGCCAACCACATCTTGTGACCCTGGGGGAAACCATGACCGCACGCCGCGCACTGTCCGTCCTGCTCGCCGCCGCCCTGCTCCCGCTGGCCGGGTGCAGCATCGGGGGCAAGGAGGTGAGCCAGGAGGACGTGGAGAAGACCGCCAAGGAAGGCCTGAGCGGGGAACTCAACCGCGACGACTTCGAGGTCGAGTGCCCCAGCGGCATCGAGGCCGAGGAAGGTGCCCAGATCATCTGCGAGCTCAAGCCGGAGACCATGGACCCCTACGACCTCACCGTCACCGTCGAGTCCGTGGACGGCGACGACGTGAACATGGACTTCAAGGTGGCCGACGCCCCGCGGCAGTGAGGCCGCTCAGCGCCGCCGAGCCGAGCGGTCGACGACCAGCCAGGCCAGGCCGGCGAGCACCACGTACAGGGCCAGGCACGCCACGCCGCCGGCGACGTACACGGCCAGGTCGTGCTTCCACAGGGGGTCGGCGGCCGCGGTGGCGGTGAGTCCCCGGACGTCCACCGAGCTGGCCCCCATGGCGAAGCCCCACCGGGTGGGCGACAACCAGGCCACCTGCTCCAGCCCGATGCGGCCGTTCAGCGGGAAGAGCCCACCGCTGAACACGAGCATCAGCATGATGGAGACCACCATCGCCGGCATGACCTGCTCGTTGGAGCGGGTGACGGCCGAGATGACCAGCCCGAGGGCCGAGCAGGCCGCCGCGCAGAGCCACATCGCCAGGGTGAGCTCCACCGTGCTCGGGGCGAGCAGGTGGAAGTCCGGGGTCCCGATCCGCCACAGGGCCAGCGGCACCATCACCGCGCACTGCAGCAGCACCACCACGGCGTTGAGCACCAGCTTGGCCGTCACGTAGGCCCCGGGACGCAGACCCACCGCGTTCTCCCGGACGAAGATCGGGCGCTCCCCCACCAGCTCCCGGACACTGCCCGAGACCCCCATGAAGGCCGCGCCCAGCGTCAGGATCATGAGCACCTGCAGGGGCGAGGACGAGGGCTCCACCCCCGGCCCCTGCGGGGCGAAGATCCGCTCCCCCGGCACCAGCCAGGCGAGCAGCCCGAGCGCCACCGGCATGAGGGCCGTGAGCGCCAGGAAACCCGGGTCCGAGGCCATCACCCGCAGCTGGCGGCGGGCGACGGTGCTGAACTGCCGCCAGGCCGACTGCTGCCGCGGGGCCTCGGAGTGGGCCGGGTCGGTGGACACCGTGGTGGAGAAGCCGCTCCCGGAGAAGGCCGGCTGGTGCACCCGGGTCCGATCCGCGAGCGCCTGGAAGACCTCGGGCATCGTGGTGGCACCGAACGTGGTCTTCAACCCCTCCGGCGCCCCCTGGTAGGCCAGCGTCCCGCCGGGGGCCAGGGCGAAGACACGGTCGGCCAGCGCCAGGTTCTCCGTGGAGTGGGTGATGACCATGACGGTCCGGCCCTCGTCGGCCAGCCTGCGCAGGTTCTGCATCAGGCTCAGGTCCATGCCCGGGTCCAGGCCGGAGGTGGGCTCGTCCAGGAAGATCAGCGAGGGCTTGGTGAGCAGCTCCATCGCGACGCTCACGCGCTTGCGCTGGCCGCCCGACAGCTGGTCGATCCGCTTCGTCGCGTGGTCGAGGAGGCCGAGCTCGTCCATCACCCGGTCCACCTCGGCACGACGCTCGCTGGCGCTGGAGTCGTCGGGGAAGCGCAGCTCGGCGGCATAGCCCAGGGCCGCGCGCACCGTGAGCTGCCGGTGGACGATGTCGTCCTGGGGCACGATGCCGATGCGCTGCTTGAGCTCGTCGTAGGAGGCGTAGAGATCCCGCCCCGCGTACTCCACCGTGCCGCTGGTGGCGGGCACGGCGCCGGTCAGGGCGTTGAGCAGGGTGGACTTCCCCGCCCCGGAAGGACCGATGACCGCCACGAGGGAGCCCGGCGACAGCTCGAAGGAGACGTCGTTGAGGCGCGGCTTGCCCTTCCGGTCCAGCACCCGCAGCGAGCGGGCGGCGAAGGTGACCGGCTGCTCAGAGGCGCGCGGGACGAGCTGGCCCGGCCGCACCGTCCACTCCTCGTGCCCGATGCTGACGCGCTGCCCCGGCCGCAGGAGGGCGTGCTCCACGCGGTGGCCGTCCACGTAGGTGCCGTTGCGGGACCCGAGGTCGTGGAGCTCCAGACCGTGCGCCGTGGCGGTCACCCGGGCGTGGTGCCGGCTGGCCAGCAGGTCGTCGACCACCACGTCGTTGTCGTCATTGCGCCCCAGGGTCAGCACCTGCCCGGGAACCACGCCGATCGCGGCCCCCACCGTGCTGCCGGTGATGTGCGTGGGCCGCAGCCCGGGCGCCAGCTCCGGGGCCACCTGCGGGGTGTCGATGGCGACCCGCAGGTGCCGGTGGGGGCCCAGCGCCAGGGAGGCGCCATCGCGCAGCGGCCGGCGGGCCGTGACACGGGCGCCGTCCACGAAGGTGCCCTGGGAGGACCCGGCGTCCTCCACCCACCAGGTCCCGCCGTCGTGGCCGATGCGGGCGTGCCGCCGGGAGATGCCGTCGCCGGTGACGGGGATGCGGGCATCGTCCCCGCGCCCCATGACGAGGCCCTCGGGGGTGGGGGCGACGTGCCAACGACCGGCGGGCGAGACGAGCGCGAGCGGCGGAAGCTGCGCGCTGCGCTGCGAGTCGGTCGGCGCCGTGTGCTGGGGGTCGATCGGATGTGTGTGCTCCGGGTCGTGCATCACTGCCTCAGCTCGGTCGGGATCTCGCCGCCGGCGACGACCCTGCCCTGGCCGCCGTTGGCCGTGGAATCCCACCGGAAGGTGGAGATGGCATCGGTCGAGCCGTCCTCCAGCACGTAGCGGACGGTCAGCTCGTCGTCGGAAGTCCGGGAGATGTGCGGGACGGCGTCGGTGCCGAAGAAATAGGTCCACCCCTTGGCGTTCTCACCGTTGAACAGCGCGACCTGGTGGGTCCCCGGGTCGTCGGGTCCCCCGGCGGACGGGCGCTCCAGGTGGATCGCCGAAAGCGTCGTGCAGGGGTCGAGCAAGGAGTCGTCGACGCGGGCGGCTGACCAGCTGTCAGTGTCGACCTCATCGGCGAGCCTGGACATCGCCTCGTCGGAGCTCATCGGCTCGCAGTCCGCGGACTCGCCGCTCGTGGACGCGCGGGTCTCGGCCGGCGAGGACTCCTCGGGTGTGGAGGCCGCGCTCTCCACCGGAGAGTCGGTGGCCGCGGGCGCCGACTCCTGCGGGGTGGCCGGCGCCTCCGCACTCGGGGCCTCCGGAGTGTCGGTCTGCGGGGTGTCGCTCACCGAGGCTGCCCCGGTCGGTGCCTGGTCCTGCGGGTCCGTGGACTCAGGGGCAGGGCTCTCGACGGTGGGCTCCTCATCCGTGGGGGTCTGGGCTTCCGGGTCCTGCGACGGCTGGGCCTCTCCGGCCGTGGCGCCGCTGGTGGCTGCGGGTGCGGGTGCGGCCGGTTCCGGCGCCTCCTCGTCGTCACCGTTGAGGGCCATGCCCACCCCGACAGCCGCAGCGCCCAGCAGGAGCACGCCCACCGCTCCGAGCAGGAAGCAGCCGCCCCTGCCGCGCTTGCGGGGCTGCTCAGGGGATGCGGCGTGGGCGGCGGAGGGTGCGCCCAGGGTTCCGGCACCCACCGCCCCAGCAGCGAGGGGCACGGTGTGCGCCGGCGCCGGGTGAACCGGTGGCATGACCTGGGTCTCCTGCAGCGGGACGGTGCTCGCCGCGGGCGCGTGCACGGGCGTTCCGGGAACAGGCGTCGTCAGCGGGGTGAGCGCCATCACCCCGGCCAGCTGGGGAGCGAGCTGCCGCAGCTGGTCCGCGGCCTCCGCCGCCGTGGGACGATGGTCGGGATCCTTGGCCATCATCGCCGACAGGACCGTCCAGAGCTGGTCCGGGACACCGTCGGGACGGCCCGGGAGCAGCGCGGCGTGGCCGTGCAGGGTGGCCGTGGTGGTGGCGCCCTGGAAGGGCGTCACCCCGCAGGTCATCTCGTACAGCGCGATCCCCAGGGAGTAGACGTCGGTCTTCGCCGTCCCCCGGCTGCCGTTGATGACCTCGGGCGCGGCGTAGTTGACCGTTCCCTTCATCATCGTGGTGCGGGTGGCCTGGGCGCTCTCGACCATCTGGGCGATGCCGAAGTCGGTGATCTTCGCCACGGTGCCCTCGGGGGTGCGCGCCAGCAGCACGTTCTCCGGCTTCACGTCACGGTGGACGATGCCGGCCGCGTGGGCGGCGTCCAGGCCGGTGGCGATCTGGGCGCCCAGGGTGGCGACCTCCTGCGGGGTGTAGGTGCCCCGCTGGGCCAACGCCTGGCGCAGGTCTCCCCCGTGCACGCGCTCCATGACCACGGCCAGGGTGTCGCGCTCGGCCACGAGGTCGTGGACCTGCACCACGTGCGGGGAGTGGATCGACTGGAGACGTCGCCGCTCGGTGACGAACGCGTCGACCACCTGGTCCTGCTCGCTGAGCTCCTCGCGCAGCACCTTGAAGGCGAGCTCGTTGCCCTCCCGGTCGGTCCCCGCGTACACGTGGCCAGTGGCTCCGCGGCCGATCATCTCGCCCAAGGTGTAGTGGCTCCCGAGCTGGCGCTCCTGCGTCATGCGATCCCCTCATCGACTGGGAACCCGCACGGTCCCCGGGGGCGAGGCTATATGACGCCACACGGAATCCTGGCCGGTGTCGGTGTCGGTGGTGCGCTGGTCGATTCCCGCCGGCAGGGAACGGGGTTCGCGCCCCCTGCCGGCGGCCCCGGCGGCCAAGACGGGGCGGTCGACGTCCAGCCCCTGCCGCATCTGCTCCTCCGGCAGGAAGAACAGGTAGTAGGGCACGCGCTACAGCCCCCAGACGGTGCCCACCGTCTGGTTGAGCCGCAGCCGACCGACCCCCTCGGTCAGGAGCTCTTCGGTGAGGTCACCGCGCCAGGCGGTCTCCTCGGCCAGGTTCTTCATGAGGGCCGGGACGAGGGCCCGGGCCATGAGCGTTCCGACCCCGGCCAGGGCGACCTGGCTCGTGTCGGCCAGCCCGGTCACCACCGCCAGGCCCACCACTCCCGACGTGACGATCGGACAGGTCAGCAGCGCGGCGGCCCAAGCCACCCGGCGCGTCGGGGAGTCGGGGTGCTGGGAGCGGCGGGGCAGGAAGCGCCCGCTGTTCAGCCTGCGCAGACCGAGCCCCAGCAGGGGCGGTATGGCGATCCACACGAGCGTGCCGGGACTCTCCATGGCGTGCTCGTGCCCGCGCAGCTCGTTGAGCAGGACTCCGGCCCAGCCGGACAGGAGGGAGACGCCGGCGAAGAGCACCAGGTCCTTGCGCAGGGTCAGGCTCGCCCTCCGGTGGGCTGCGGGCCGGTGAGGATCGCCATGATCCAGTCCGTCTGGGGTCGGGGATCTGCTCGGGTCGCTGGTCCAGCGCCTCGGCGATGCCCTGGATGGCGCCGAAGAAGCTCACGGACAGCGTCAGGGGTTCGCCGGGGCGGATCTGGCCGGCCTCGAGGTCGAGCTCCAGGTGCCGGCCCCCGATGCTCAAGAGCTCCTCGTAGAGCGCTGCCTTGGAGGGGAAGTAGTGGAAGAGCCGGCCCGGGCTGCTGCCGGCGGCCGTGCAGATCCGGCGCGTCGAGGCGCCGTGGTACCGGCGCTCGATGAACTCCTCGAGGCCGGCGCGGAGGAAGGCCTGACGCCGTTCCTCTCCGTCAGCGCGGCGCGCTCTGGGCTCGCGCCGGTCTGCGTGGGCCGTCGGCCTGTCGGACATCTTCTCCCCCATCTGTCCGCCCACGAGTTGAGCATGTGCTCGATCTAGGTGTAGGAGGTCAGGACGTTGTTGACGCGTGACGGTGTCGCGGAGGCTGGCGGCTGTCCGCCGTGGGCACTGTGCGGTCGGTGGTAGTTGTAGTGGAGGTTCCAGACCTCGAGCGCAGTAGCCCTCTCTTTCTCTGAGTACCAGGTTCGGGCATAGAGAAACTCCTCGGCGAGGATCCGGTTGTAGCGCTCGATTTTCCCGTTGTGCCGCGGTGTGTACGGGGTGATCCGTTGGTGCCGGCTTGCGCCCATCGCGTCAGCAAACGCAGCGGCACGATAGCAGGAGCCGTTGTCCGTCACGATCCGTTCGAGTCGTGTGATGCCGTGGGTTGCGAACCATGCCCGCGCGCGATCGAGGAATGCGACGGCGGTCGCGGCCTTCTCATCAGGCAGCGCCTCTGTGTAGGCAAGTCTCGAGTGCCCGTCAATCGCTGAGTGCAGGTAGACGTAGCCGGTCTTTGCGCCCCGTTTCTTGGTTCTCGCGACGGCCTTGGCTTCGGGGCTGTTCTTCCCGTGCACGCGCCAGCCGCCGCCGTCGGGGATGCGGCCGGTCTTCTTGACATCGATGTGAACCATATGGCCGGGGCGTTTGGCGACGATCTTCTGCGGTTCCCGGTTATAGTCGCCGTTCGGATCGATGAACTTCCGCCGGTTCAGTCCGAGCTGTGCGAGCAGCCGGGTGATCGTTCGGCGACTTACTGGGGTGCCGTCTTGGTGAAGCTCGAACGCGATCCGCGAGGCCGACCATTTGTGTTCCCGTCGCATCTCTTCGATCCGCTTCACCAATCGGCCTGGCGTGGCGGTGGGCTGGCGCGCGGGGGCGGAAGTGTGATCGATCAGCCCGAGCTTGCCGTGTTGCCTGTAGCGGTTCACCCACTTGGACGCTGTCGCGCGGGAGATCCCCATCTCGGCGGCCACGTGTGCGATCGGGCGGGTGCGACATCGCTGGATCAGTCGATTTCTCCCTTCAACGGTGAGAGGCGCGTTCGCATGCACTTTCATGGCCGCTCAGTTCACGCCCATGAACATGTACACGGTTGTCACTTGGCCGTCGGCGTTGCGGAACACGACGTCGACGCCGCGACCGACGACGTCGCCCGAGGGGGCTGCCATCGACCAACGCAGCAGAAGCGCGTCATCGGCGGGGAGCTGCTGGTCGTAGCTGAACACGAGTCCCTTGGACATGATCATGTCGTCGTGAACGCGTGCGATGTGCGCCGCGATCTCTGCCGTCCCGCGGAGGGTGATTCCGAGGGATGAGATCACGAGCTTGCCCTCGGGAGCCCACAACTGCTCGATGATGTGACGTCGCTGGTCGGGATTGGGCTCGGTCCAGGTCGACAAGTAGTGCTGCTGGAAGTCGACGGGGGCGTTGGCGTTCATGGGTTCTCCTCAGTGGATCGGTGGGTGAAAGGCTCTTAGGCGGTCTTGACGGTGCCGCCGTCGATGACGAGGTCAGCGCCGAGGATGCTCGCGGTCGCGGGCGAGGTGAGCAGGGTGATGAGCGCTGCGACTTCGTCCGGTTCCACCAGTCGGCCGCCAGTGACGCCGAAAGTCGCCGGAAGCGCGGCGAGGAAGTCGGCATGCGTCACTCCGAACGTCTCGGCGACCTTCCCGCCGAATCCGTCCGGGTCTCGCCAGAGGCCCGTGCCGACCGGGCCGGGCGAGACGGTGTTCACGCGCACGCCCTGCGGGCCGAACTCTTCCGCCAGCCGTTTCCCGAAGGCTGTGAGTGCAGCCTTCGCTTCGCTGTAGCCGACCGGGCCGGTCGCCGGGACGCGCGCGTTGATCGACGACACGTTGACGATCGCGCCACGCCGCTCGATCAGCGACGGCAGCGCCGCACGAGATGTCCATACCGCGCTGAACAAGTTTAGATCGAGCAGGTTTCGCCACTGCGTGTCGTCGGCGTCCAGGAACCCGCCGAGCTTCAGCTGGTCGGCATCGCCGGCTCCCACGTTGTTTACCAGGATGTCCAGGCCGTCCATCTCCATGAGCACTTCATCGACAACCCGTCGGGCAGCCTCCGGTTTGGAGAGGTCCGCCGCAATGCAAAGCGAAGCTACCGCTTCGAGTTCGGGCGTGATCGTGCGCGCTACACCGACCACGCGCACACCCTCTGCTGCGAGGGCCCGAACCGTAGCGAGCCCGATTCCCCGACTTGCTCCCGTCACGAGAGCCGTCTTGCCATTGAGTACGAGTTCCATCCTCATCACCTTTCTTGAACTCTTGGTCTAAAACATGGACATGAAGAAGCCCGGCTCGATCTTCCGGGGCGAAGCCTTAGAGCACCGCCAGCGCCGTGTCGATGATCCGATGCAGCGCCGGGGCCTCGTGAGTCATCGCCAGCACGCGTAG
Organism: Kytococcus aerolatus; assembly: GCF_900187395.1. GTDB lineage: Bacteria > Actinomycetota > Actinomycetes > Actinomycetales > Dermatophilaceae > Kytococcus > Kytococcus aerolatus. The sequence goes on along the minus strand of NZ_FYEZ01000001.1, from coordinate 157,249 downwards.
ACCTGCCAGCGTGTTCGCCACATGCTCGGCCAGCGCCTGAGCATCGCGATCACGGGGGACATCGCCTTCGACCTGGCCGCGTCGAATGCGCTCGGCGAACCAGGCCGTGGACTCGTCCTGCATCCGTCGCAGCTTCTCGGACATCTCCGTATCCTCGCCCGCGAGCTCGACCGCGGTGTTGCCGATGAGGCACCCACGACGCTGCGGTTGCGCAAGATCCCCATCGACCACAGCCTTCAATGCGGCCGAGATGCACTCGCGCGCGGTACCAGGCTGCGCCATCCAATATTCGGCCGTCTCGATCACCTGTCGGTGATAGAGGTCCAGGCATTGGTCGAAGAGTGCGCGTTTGTTGGAGAAAGCGTTGTACAGGCTTCCCTTCGCGATGCCCGTAGCCTCGGCCAGCCGGGCCGGCGAGGTGCCGGCGTAGCCGTGGGTCCAGAACTCCTCCATCGCGCGCGACAACACCATGTCGTCGTCGAAGCTCCTCGGGCGTCCCATACCGCGAGACTACCCACTACTAGGGCGTGTCTGACAAAGGTTGAGCGCTCCGGCTGGGACGCTCGATGGGTGTCGCGGTTTCAGGTGCTCTCGGATGCGCAGTGGTCGTTGATCGAGGGAATGCTGCCGCGCCCGACGGGCCGGCCGGGCCGGAAGTTCTCCGACGCCCGGACGATGGTGGAGGGCATCGTGTACCGGTACCGGACGGGCATCGCGTGGCGTGACCTGCCGGAGGCGTTCGGCCCGTGGCAGACGGTATGGACGTGGCATTACCGGATGGCGAAGGACGGCACCTGGGATCGGGTGCTCGCGCAGCTGACCGCGGCGGCGGACGCGGCGGGACTGATGGACTGGTCGCTGTCGGTGGACTCCACGATCGCTCGCGCGCATCAGCACGCGACGAACACGACCCGGCTCACAGGGGGCTGGATCGAACTACAAGAATCTGCGGGAAGAGCCGCCTGATCACGGCATCGGCCGCTCGCGCGGCGGCCTATCGACGAAGATCCACCAGCTCGTCGACGGCAACGGGCTGCCGCTGGTGACTCTCCTCACCGCGGGCCAAGCGGGCGACTCGCCGATGTTCCTGCCACTCATGGCGCACCTGCGCGTTGGCCGCGACAGAGGTCGACCGCGAACCCGCCCGGATGCGGTGCGGGGCGACAAGGCGTATTCGTCCCGAGCGATCCGCGGTCACCTGCGTTCCCGCGGGATCAAGGCGGTCATCCCGGAACCCGACGACCAGAAGGGCCATCGCCGACGTCGCGGAGCACGCGGCGGCAGACCGGTCGCACTCGACACTGCCGACTACAAGAACCGCAATGTGATCGAACGCCGGTACTGCCACATCAAGCAGTGGCGCGGTCTCGCCACCCGCTATGACAAGCACGCCATCGTCTACCGCGCCGCGGTCGTCCTCAACGCCGTGATCGCGTGGAGCCGAGAACTCACAAAGAGGCAGATTCCTGCGACGCTCGCCCGCGGTGACGGTCTATCTCCTGCAAGATCGGGTCGGTGACCTCGTGCAGATCGGTTGCTGATCCGCTTCCACCTGCGTCCTCGCCAGCCTCAACGAGACGCGCGATCAGCGCCTGCTTCGCGGCCTGCCGGTCGATGCCATCGGGCAACTCGAACGCGAGCACGTCGAAGTCTCGCTCGTCGTAGTGAGGGACCGTTGCTCGCACGCGGCCCAGCTGGGGATCGTCGCTCTCGACATGCAAATAGGCGCGGAGCTCCGGGGCGAAGCCTGTGCCACCCACGTATGCGATGGCCCCTGTGTCGACGTCGATCCAGACGTACAGCCAGGATCCGCTGGGCTGCACTTGACCACTACGGACGGCGATGACACGCGGAGCACTAGGACTCATTCGCCAACGCTATCGGGCCACCGCCCTTTGTCAGACACGCCCTAGTCCCGTAGGTCAAAAACTGTGTCAGCAACGTCATGGCCAGCAACATCTAGGTGTGATGTCCAGCCAGGTTGTTGAGCCTGGTGATGGGTGGGGCTCCGATCGCGGAGTGGACCCGGTGGTGATTGTAGAAGTGGATCCAGCCGGGAAGGGCGTCTCGGCGTTCGGTCTCACTGGTGTAGAACCGGGCGTAGGCCCATCCGTCGGCCAGGGTGCGGTGGAAACGTTCGATCTTCCCGTTGGTCTGCGGTCGATACGGTCGGGTCCGTTTGGCAGTGATGCCCAGCTCGGTGCAGGCCTGGCTCCACGCGGCGGATCTGTATGCCGAGCCGTTGTCCGACAGCACCCGTTCCACCGTGACGCCATGGTCGGCGAACCACGCGACGGCCCGGCGTAGTACACCGATCGCGGTTTCCTTGCGTTCATCGGCGTGCCTCTCGACGTAGACGACCCGGGAGTGGTCATCGATCACGGTGTGCAGGTGTCCCACCCCGAGCCTGGGCTGGTACCGGTGGTCGCGGGTGCCTTCTCGGTCCGACGTCGCCGCACGGTGCTTCAGGCCCTGCTGCCGCCCCACGAAGCGGTGCCCACCCCCGTCAGGGATCCGCCCGAACTTCGTGACATCGACGTGGATCAGCGACCCGGGGTGAGGGTGCTCGTACCGGCGGACTGGTTCACCGGTGACCCGGTCGATGCGGGCCAGCCGGTTCGGTCGGCAGCGCACGAGCACGGCATGGACCGTGGAGGCCGGCATGCCCAGCTCGCCGGCGATCTGCACCGGGCCGAGCCGGCGTGGCCACCTGGCCTTCACGATCTTCTTCACTACCGATGGTGGTGTCTTGGTCGGCATCACATGGGGCCGGCTGGTGCGATCTGTCATTCCGGCCGGTCCTTCGGCCCGGTACCGGGCAGCCCACTTGCGGGCCGTGGGTGGTGAGACCAGGAACATCTTGGCTGCCACGGCCACCGGCCACCCCTCCTCGACGATGAGCTTGGCCAGGCGCAACCGAGCGCGAGGGGTCAGAGCAGCGTTAGCGGCTCTTCACGAACGAGGGTGTAGCGCGGGCCTGAACCCTCCGGCTTCGAGCAGCGACCGAGCGATGTAGTGGGTGAGGTTGCGGAAGCCGAGGGCGGAGCCGCGGAGGTGTTCGAGTCGCCCGTTGATGGCCTCGGTCGGGCCGTTGCTGGTGCCGGGGCGGTCGAAGAACGCGAGGATGTCGCCCGCCCGCTGCTTCATGGTCCGGCCGAGCTTGCGGACCTCGACGAGCGCCGCGGGAACGCCGCTGCTGATCGCAGCGATCACCTCCTGCATCATCGCCTTCGCTTTCTTCTTGTCGGGCTCCCGGTAGGCCGCGACGATGCGCTGGTAGATGCCCCAGGTCGCCTCGACCTCGACGTGCTCCTCGCTCGCGAACACTGCGTCCAGGCGTGCCCGCTGCCGGTCGGTGAGCAGGCTCGCCCCGGTGTGCAGGGTGCGGCGGGCTTTGTAGAGCGGGTCGCCCTTGAGCCCGCGGTGACCGGTGGTGTCTTGCTGGACCCGACGCCGGCAGACATCCAGCGCGTCGCCGGCGAGGCGGACCACGTGGAACGGGTCCATGACGGGGACGGCGTCGGGGAGTTCCTCGGCGGCAGCGGTCTTGAACCCGGCGAAGCCGTCCATCGCGACCACCTCGATCCGCTTCGCCCAGTCCGCAGGGCGGGCGGCGAGCCACTGCTTGAACACCGCCTTGGAGCGGCCCTCGACCATGTCCAGCAGCCTCGCCGGCCCGGTCTTGTTCCTTGCGGGCGTGAGGTCGATGATCACGGTGACGTACTTGTCGCCCAGCCTCGTGTGTCGCCAGACGTGCTCGTCGACACCGATCGTGGTGACCCCGTCGAACCGGGCGGGGTCGTCGATCAGGCGCCGCATGCCTTCCGCGAGGACGGCGGCGTTCGCGGCACTCCAGGACACCCCGAGACCTGCGGCGACGCGGGTGACGGTGAGGTGGTCGATGACGATGCCCCGCAGCGCCCACTCCAGGCCGCCGCGGGAGATCTTCGCACGCGGCGCCGCTGCCCGCGTCATGTCCTGCCGCCACGTGCGCCGGCAGTGTCCGCACCGGTACCGGCGCACCCGCACCAGCAGGGTCGTCGGCCGGTGCCCGAACGGCTCGTGCGCCAGTCGACGCGTGACCGTGTCCCGCGGCACGCCCTCGGCACCGCACTTCCGACACCACGGGTCGTCCTCGACGACGCGGCATTCGATCGTGGCCCGATCCGGCTCGATCAGCTGGCCGACGGCGACGAGGCCGAGCTCGTCGAGGCGGCAGAACGTGGTCAGGTCAGGGGTCGCGAAAGTAGGGTGGAGCACGTCGAGGTCTTTCGGGATGGCGAGCGTGAAGAACTTCCATCATCCGGGAGACCTCGACCCCTACCCGGCCACCGACGCGCTCAACCGACTACACCCTCGTTCGTGAAGAGCAGCGTTAGCGTGGGACACGAAGGCCTCCTGGGCGTGAAGCGGTTCCTAGACAGCTCCACTCTCACAACAGGAGGCCTTCACCTATCAGCGAGTCCCGCAACAACGTCCCTGGACATCACACCTAGAGCGACAAAAATCAGGACATTCAGAGCGCCGCTACTTTCGGACCCTCACCGAGTGTCCTCCGATTCCCGGCGTTCAGCCTAGCGAGACAATCTCGGCGTGCCGGCGAACTCACTGCAACCGCATGGTTGTGATGCAAGTGGCATCGTCGTCGTTCATCGTTGAGATTCTTGCGTTTGCCTCCTGACCCTCGTGCTCGATAGTGAGGGTCACCTCGGTGTCGCGCGGCACCCAGAGACCGATAAAGCCGTTGTCGTACGTCTGGCGCGCTTCATCGATGATCACTTCACCGTCTGCACCGGTGAGCGTGACCTGAACTTCTTCGCTCGCGAGTTCACCGAGGCAGGTAGTCAGGCTGTGGAAGTAGCAGTCGTGGGTCTGGTCCCGGTAGGGGGCGATCGAGATGTAGACCTCATCCTCTGGCAACGGCAGGCGCGTCTCACGCTCTTGATCGTCGGTGAGCACGAGCGCCTCTGGCTGCACCGACGCGAGCAGATCAGTCGGCCGGTCAGCGACGGGCATCGTGTCCAGTCGTTCGATGACCTGCCTGACATCCAGCCCGGATAGGCCGTGATCTGCCAGGAACTCGCGCTCGCTCGTCTGGCTGCTGACCGATGACGGTGCGGGGCCGGACGGCGTGACCGCACATCCAGCAAGAACGAGAGCCAGAATGGCAACGAAGACGGCTGCAAGGGCGTTGCGGCGGCGCGATAAACGGAGACAGGGCATAACGTTTTTCCTTCGAGTCATGCGAGGGTCGGTCGGGTCCGGTGGGTGCCGAATCCAGCGCGTCCGGCACCCACCCTGGTGACTCGCTAGAGATTGGCCCTGAGGTCTTCCATCTCCTGGATCTCGGTCGTTTGCGCATCGATGATTGTCTGCGCGAGCTCGACAGCATCAGTGTTGCTAGCGCCATCGACGTGGGTCTGGGCCATCTCGACGGCTCCCTCACGGTGGAGGATCATCTGCTATAGGAATAGTCGTGACGCTTCGGTCCCGCTGGATGCTTCGAGGGTGGACAGGTCATCCTCGTTTATCATGCCGTCGCCGTGATCCATGTCGCCCGTCTGCTGCTCGGCGGGATCGACGCCCCAATCCTCCAGCGCAGTTGCCGGCTCTTCCCGATCCAGGGTGGGTCGCGGGGCGGCGCGTCGGTCCTGGGGTAGGCGTCGAGGTCTCCACATGATGGGAGTTCTCACACTCCCCACCTGGAAGACCTCGACATGCCTGACGGTACCTGCACCACGCCTGATCTGACGACGTTCTGCCGCCTCGACGGCCTCGGGTTGGAGGTGACCGGGCAACGCCTCGAGCCGGACCGGGCGGTGCTGGCCTGCCGGGTCGTCGATGATGACCGGTGGTGCCGGCGGTGTGGCTGTGAGGGGACCGTGCACGACGTGGTCACGCGACGCCTGGCACACGAGCCGTTCGGGTGGCGACCCACGACGTTGCTGGTCGCGGTCCGCCGGTACCGGTGCACCGGCTGCGCGCGGATGTGGCGGCAGGACACCACTGCGGCGGCGGAGCCGAGGGCCAAGATCTCCCGCGGTGGGCTGCGCTGGGCGTTGCTCGCGCTGGTCGTGCAGCACCTGACCATCGCTCGGGTCGCCGAGGCGTTGGCGGTGGCGTGGGACACCGCCAACGACGCCGTCCTGGCCGAGGGCCGGCGCGTCCTGATCGGTGACCCGGCCCGGTTCGAGGGGGTGAAGGTGGTCGGGGTCGACGAGCACGTGTGGCGGCACACGCACAAGGGCGAGAAGTACGTCACCGTGATCATCGACCTCACCCCGATCCGAGACGACACCGGCCCCGCCCGGTTGCTGGACATGGTCGAAGGCCGGTCCAAGGCCGCGTTCAAGACCTGGCTCGCCGAGCGGCCACAGGCGTGGCGTGACGCCGTGGAGGTGGTCGCGATGGATGGGTTTCCCCCAGCTGCGCCGCTGACGCGGAGTATCGCAGCGGGCGGTGCCCCCACCGGCTTCAAGACCGCAGCCGCCGAAGAGCTCCCGTGCGCGGTCGCGGTGATGGACCCCTTCCACGTCGTGCGCCTCGCCGGGGACGCCCTGGACTCCTGCCGCCGCCGGGTCCAGCAAGACCTCCACGGCCACCGCGGCCTCAAGAACGACCCGCTCTACCGGGCCCGGCGTACCCTACACACCGGAGAGGACCTGCTCACCGACCGCCAACGAGAACGACTCATCGTCCTGTTCACCAATCCCGACCGGGCAACCGCCCGCGCGGCGATGACCGCCGTCATCGACGCCCTCCGCGACGGCGTGCCCGCGGCCCTCGTCGAGCTCCGTCGCCTCGGCCGGACCCTGAACCAGCGCGCCGCCGACGTCCTGGCCTACTTCGAGCGGCCCGGTACCTCCAACGGACCCACCGAAGCCCTCAACGGCCGCCTCGAACACCTACGCGGCTCCGCCCTCGGCTTCCGCAACCTCACCAACTACACCGCCCGCAGCCTGCTCGAGACAGGCGGCTTCCGAACCCACCCTGGATTGGGATGAGCCCAGTTGCCGCGGTACGGAAATTATGAGTTTTCTTTTGTGTCGAGGGTCGCTTGAGTGACGCGCAGGATAGATCTGAAGGCTACGTGCATCCATCCGGGCAGCGGCCGTGGCGGCACCAGAACCATGAGGATGATCAGGAGCGCGAGCACGCACGCCATCACCGTGCCCAGATGGTCGCCAGTGCCGCACTCTGTGCACGCACCGTCGGGATCATCAGGTGTACCGCTCCGCTCATGGGCGCCCACTGAGTCATGAGGAGCATTCTCGGCGTTCCGGTGAAGGCCGGCGGCGCATCCGGGCTCGCGACCACCGCGAACGACTTGGGCATCTCCCTCGGCGTCGCGGTCATCGGCAGCGTGGGGATCGCCGCCTACCGCGGCAACATCGAGTCCACTCTGCCCGACGGTCTGCCGCCAGAGGCTGCAGCCGCGGCCTCGGACAGCATCGACGGCGCACTCGTCTCCGCAGGCGAGCTGCCAGGAGCACTCGGCGAGCAGCTGGTCGGCGCGGCACAGGCAGCGTTCACCGGCGGACTGAACACGGCGCGATCGTCTCGGCCGTTGTCGCCGCTATGGCGGCACTCATCGCCGCAACCCGACTGCGTCACGTCCGCCCCACCGGGCAGGCCCAGGAGACCCCCGAGGACGCATCTACCCGTTGACCCATACCCCCTTGGGGTATAGCCTGAAGATCTCGTACACAAACAAGGGCGTTTGGATTATGAGCGCGACGACCACGAACGAGTACCGGGTGACCGACGTGACCTGCGGGCACTGCGAGACCGCGATCCGCTCCGAGGTCTCCGAGATCGCCGGCGGGACCGGCATCGAGGTCAGCGCCCGCCCCGACCGCTACGCCAACGCGGCCTGACCGCCCGTGGACATGGTTCCGCGCCTCTCGACCGGGAGGCGCGGAACCACCCCCTATCCGGCGCACCAGCGCCGGTCGGTTCACACCAATAGGAGAGTATCGAGATGAACAGACGCATCAGCATCCTCGTCGCCGTCGGGATCCTCGGCGGAAGCCTTGCCCTGGCAGGCTGCTCCACCGCGAACGACGAGGCAGGAACTCCATCGCAGAGCGAGGACGCACAAGGCGGGCATGGGGGCCACGACGGCATGGAGCATCCCGCCGACGGCGGCCCGGTCCCCGAGGGCATGAAAGAGGCCACCGACCCCGAATACCCGGTCGGCACCGAAGTCACTCTGACGGCTGACCACATGGAGGGCATGAACGGTGCCAGCGCCACCATCGTCGGCGCCTACGACACCTACACCTACGCGATCGACTACACCCCGGTCGACGGCGGAGATCCCGTGACCGATCACAAGTGGGTCGTTCAGGAAGAGCTCGACGGCGCCGGTGACGCCCGTCTCGACGACGGCACCGAGGTGACGGTGACCGCCGACCACATGGAAGGCATGGACGGCGCGACGGCGACGATCGCGTCCTCGACTGAGGAGACCGTCTATGTCGTCGACTACGAGGCCGACGGGATGAAGATGACCAACCATAAGTGGGTCGTCGACAGCGAGATCCAGCCCGCTTCCTAACTGACACGAACCGGGCATGAAGGAACGGACAGAGCATGAACGACCAGCAGACCCACCACGGGGCCGCCGAGGCTGAAGCGCACGAGCACGCCGGCCACCACTCGCACGACGACCACTCGGCACACCAGTCTCATGGCGGCCACGACCAAGCCGACCATGAGGATCACGGCGGCCACGACCACGCAGGTCATAGTGGTCATGGCGGGCATGGTGATCATGTCGGCCAGTTCCGGCGGCTGTTCTGGATAATGCTCGTCATCGCGATCCCGGTCGTGGGCTTCAACGACATGTTCGCCCACCTCACCGGCTACCCCCTCCCGAACGCCGATTGGGTGCGCTGGGTCTCCCCGGCCCTGGGCACGATCATGTACGTGTGGGGCGGCCGGCCCTTCCTCACCGGTGGACTGGGCGAGATCCGATCCCGCAAGCCCGGCATGATGTTGCTGATCGCGCTGGCGATCACGGTCGCCTTCATCGCCTCCTGGGGCGCGAGCCTGCACCTGCTCAGCGACGAGCTCAACTTCTGGTGGGAGCTGGCTCTGCTGGTGGTCATCATGCTGCTGGGCCACTGGATCGAGATGCGCTCCCTGGCCCAGACCACCTCCGCCCTGGACTCCCTGGCCGCCCTACTGCCCGATGAGGCCGAGAAGGTCGACGGCGAGAACATCGTGAGAGTCGCCCCAGCAGACCTCGCTGTCGGCGATGTGGTGGTGGTCCGGCCCGGCGCCTCGGTGCCCGCGGACGGGCGCATCGTCGATGGCAGCGCCAGCATGGATGAGTCGATGGTCACCGGGGAGTCCAAGACCGTGCGCCGAGAGACCGGCGAGCAGGTCGTCGCCGGCACCATCGCCACCGACTCCGGACTGCGGGTCGAGGTCACCGCCACCGGCGAGGACACCGCCCTGGCGGGCATCCAGAAACTTGTCTCCGACGCCCAGGCCTCCTCTTCCCGCGCCCAGCGCATCGCCGACACCGCCGCGGCCTGGCTTTTTTGGTTCGCCCTCGGCGCGGCCGTCATCACCGCGCTCGTATGGTCCCTCATTGGTCTTCCCGACGACGCGGTGGTCCGCACCATCACCGTGCTCGTCATCGCCTGCCCCCACGCCCTGGGCCTCGCGATCCCGCTGGTGGTCTCGATCGCGACCGAGCGCGCCGCCCGCGGCGGCGTGCTCATCAAGGACCGGCTCGCGCTGGAGTCCATGCGCACCGTCGACGCCGTGCTCTTCGACAAGACCGGCACTCTCACCAAGGGCGAGCCCACCGTCACCGCCATCGACACCGCGAACGATCACGACGAGCAGCGGGTGCTCGCCCTGGCCGCGGCCGCCGAGGCCGACAGCGAGCACCCCCTGGCCCGAGCGATCACCGGAGCCGCCAGCACCCAAGAGGTCCAGATACCGAGGGCCTCGGACTTCTCCTCCTCCCCTGCAATCGGGGTCAAGGCCACCGTTGACGGGACGGTCATCGAAGTCGGCGGCCCGTATCTACTCCAGCAGCACTCGGCCAGCGAACTGCCGATAGCTGACCAGTGGCGCGAAGAAGGAGCGATCATCCTCCACATCCTCGCCGACGGCGAGGTCATCGGGGCGTTGCGGTTGGCCGATGAGATACGAACCGAGTCTCGTGACGCTGTTGACGCGTTGCATGCCCGCGGCGCGCAGGTCGTGATGATCACCGGTGACGCCCAAGCGGTCGCCGACACAGTGGCAAAGGATCTCGGCATCGACCGCGTGTTCGCCGGTGTGCGACCGGAAGACAAGGCCGCCAAGGTCAAGGAGCTCCAAGACGAGGGCCGCAAGGTCGCGATGGTCGGGGACGGCGTCAACGACGCCCCCGCCCTCGCACAGGCCGATGTGGGCATCGCCATCGGCGCCGGCACCGATGTCGCAATCGGCTCGGCAGGGGTCATCCTCGCGAGCTCGGACCCACGCTCGGTGCTGTCGGTCTTCGAGCTGTCGCGTGCGAGCTACCGCAAGATGAAGCAGAACCTGTGGTGGGCCGCTGGCTACAACCTCATCTCTGTGCCTCTCGCGGCGGGCATTCTCGCACCGATCGGATTCGTGCTGCCGATGAGCGTCGGGGCGATCCTCATGTCGGCTTCCACCGTCGTGGTGGCCCTCAACGCGCAACTGCTGCGCCGCCTCGACCTCACACCCGAATCCAGCACCAACCGCATCCTCGACCGCTCCTGAACCGTGAGAGACAGATCATGACGACCACCACGCCCGCGGCATCCACCGGATGATCGACGAAGACACCTACTGCTTCGACATCCCCACCCAGATCAGGTATCAACCAAACCCTCAGCAGTCCCTTGAGCAGGTGATCAGCGTGTGGCCGGCGGGTTGGCTGCTGTCGTTCGGCTGCCCCTGGCGCTCACAGCCCGACAGGCCCGTCTCCTCGCCGCGCAGGTTCGCCTCAGTCCTCCGGTGAACCGTGGGCCAGGCCCCCTATGCTGTTCGCGCCGAGGTCCACCCCAGCCGGGGTGGCGAAGAGGGAAGCCGGGACGGCAGGTGACTGCCGAAGCCGGCGCTGACCCCGCAACTGTGAGCGGAGAGTCGCCCCCTGCAGGACGGCCACTGCCCCGACGGGCGGGAAGGCCGAGGGGGCGGTGCCGACCCGCGAGCCAGGAGACCTGCCTCGGTCGACGCCGATTCGCCCGGCGGGGAGACCCGGGCCAGAACGAAGGGGACACCCATGTCCAGCAACACTCTGCACGCACCTGCGCCCGCGGACGACCCGGCGGAGCCGGCCACGCCACCGGAGCACCTCGAGCCCACCATCCGGGTGACCGCCATGCCCGGTGACGCCAACATGTACGGCGACATCTTCGGTGGGTGGCTGATGGCCCAGATGGATCTGGCCGCCTCGTCGGTGGCGTCCCGTCGGGCCCGCGGGCGCGCGGTCACCGTCGCCGTCGACTCCATGTCCTTCCACCGGCCGGTGGTCGTCGGCTCGGAGCTGAGCGTCTACGCCCACCTGACCGGGTCCCGCCGCACCTCGATGCGGGTCTCCGTCCAGGCCTGGGCGCGGGACCGACACGCGGAGGACGAGCGCCTCATCACCCGGGCGGAGTTCACCTTCGTGGCGACCGACGGCGACGGCCGGCCGCGCGAGCTCCCGACGGAGGGCTGAGGCCGGGTCCACAGGTCAGGCGACTGCTGGCCCGGTCCCTTTTCAGGGGCCGGGCCAGCAGTCGCCGTGGTGTCGCAACTCTGCGTCGCAGTCCCCAGCTTCAACAGGTACTGGGGTACGAAGAGAACGTGTCCGCAGGACTGTCCTCGCGGCACGAGAGCGTCGTCCGACCGCATTCGGTGGCCCCAGGTCTTGGGCCGTCTCCGAGGTTGAGGGATCGTGGGGAACACCCCTGACTACGGCGCGCTGGGTGATTCGCTGTTGAACGCCCGGTGAAATGCCCTTTACGTCGGGTTCATGTCCACGTCACAGGGTCTGCTTAACGTCCGGTTGGCACCATGCCCCCTGTACCAACTGGAGACCCTCATGGCGTTTTCTCGACGCACCCTGACCACTCTGGTGGCCGCCGTTGCCGCCACCGCTTTGTCCGCCCCCGTGACTGCCGCACCGACCCAGCACATGGGCAAGGCGGGTGACCCAGAGCGCAAGCTCACCGTGGTGAGCTTCAACATTCACCACGGTGCCGACCGCTTCGATGTGCTCGACTTGGAGCGCATCGCGCGCGACATCGATTCCTTCGACGCCGACGTCATCGCCCTGCAGGAGGTCGACAACCACTGGGGCGAGCGTTCCGAGTTCGTCGACCAGAGTGCCTGGCTGGCCAACCGCCTCGGCCTGCACTACTGCTACGCCGCGAACCTCGACGAGGACCCTGCTGGGGGTCGGACCGAGCGCCGCCAGTACGGCACCGCCATTCTCTCGCGGTACAAGTTGTCCGACTGCGAGAACCACATGCTGCCCAACCACCAGGGTGGGGAACAGCGTGGTGTGGCCGAGGCAACTGTGAAGGTCCGTGGCGTGCCGGTGACGGTCATGAACACCCACCTCACCCACGTTGACGCGGAGTACCGCACGAAGCAGTTTGCGGTGGTCAACGATTTGGTCGCTGCTCAGAGCAACCCGACGGTGGTGCTCGGCGACCTGAACGCGGCCCCGGGGTCCACGGAGCACGAGGAGTACACGCGGATTCTCACGGACGTGTGGCCGCTGGTTGGCGAGGGTGACGGCCTCACCTACGCGCCGGGCAACCCGCTGCGCCGCATTGACTACGTTCTGGCCTCCAAGGAGATCACCCCGCTGCGTGCAACGGTGCCGCTGGTGTACTCCTCCGACCACTACCCCGTGGTGGCGGAACTGCAGTTGCCGCACCCGCGCGAGGTGCACCGCGGCCGGTGAGACGGCACCCCGTGCAGCACGCGGAGGCCCGTCCTGCGGGCTGGGCCTCCGCCGTGGTCGGAGGGTTGCTGGAGGCCAGTGATTGTGGATCGGCGTCCCATCCACTGACGAATCTGGTCTGTGGCGACCTGCATGACGAAGAGCCCGGCCCCACGTGGTGGGACCGGGCTCTTTATCGGTGTCCGGAGGGGGACTTGAACCCCCACGCCCGTTAAGGGCACTAGCACCTCAAGCTAGCGCGTCTGCCATTCCGCCACCCGGACAGGTGGTGTCCGCACTCTCGTGCGCAACGACGGGCAACTGTAGCAGGCGATGACGGTTCGTCAAAGCGATGGCACAACGCCCCCGCGTGACATGTCACCTATCTGTGGCTAGGCTGGCCCCATGACAGCTCCCGTCCTCTACCTCTCCCACGGCGCTCCCCCGCTGGCCGACGACGCCACCTGGACCCGCCAGCTCGCCGAGTGGTCCTCCACCCTGGAGCGCCCCCGCAACATCCTCATGATCTCGGCCCACTGGGAAAACGCCCCGGTGACGGTCTCCTCCACCAGCGGCGCCCCGCTCACCTACGATTTCTGGGGCTTCCCGCGGAAGTACTACGAGGTGACCTACGACGCCCCGGCTGCCCCGGAGCTCGCCGCCTCGGTGGCCGGCGTCCTCTCCGGTCAGGGCGGGCCCGTCATGCAGGACCCGCACCGCGGCCTGGACCACGGCGCCTACGTCCCGCTCGTCGAGATGTTCCCCGCGGCCGACATCCCCGTCCTCCAGGTGTCGATGCCCACCCTGGACCCGCAGCAGCTCTTCGCGATGGGCCAGCGACTTGCTCCGCTGCGCGACGAGGGCACGCTCATCGTGGGCTCGGGCTTCACCACCCACAACCTCCGCTGGTTCAACCCCTCCCAGGGTCCCGACTACGCCGCCCCCACCGAATCGGCCGAGTTCGACGCCTGGGCCGCCGAGCACGTCTCCGCCGGCAACGTGGACGCCCTGCTCGACTGGGAGCACCGCGCCCCGGCGCCCGGTATCGCCCACCCCCGGGCCGAGCACTGGGCCCCGCTCTACGTCGCGCTGGGCGCCGCCTCGGTCAAGGGATCCCCGGCGGGTCAGACCGCCATCGACGGGTTCTGGTACGGGCTGAGCAAGCGGAGCTGGACCTTCAGCTGACCCTCGCTGTCACGGCGCCCAGGCCGGCGGGTCGCTGCGCCGCAGGGCGGGATCGTCAGCCTCGAAGGTGCGGATCGGCCCCGGTCCCGTGGTCGGCCCCTCGAAGCGCACCGTCACCCTCCCCAGCCCGCTGCCCCACACCCAGCCGGCGCCGTGCTCGGCGTGCACGACGTCCGCGCCCGTCGGCCAGGCCACCCGGCCCAGACGGGCGGCGTGGGACTCCTCGTCGTCCCACCCGACGGCCGCGTCGGTCTCGGACGACACGTCCGCCGTGTGGCTCTCCTGGCTCCCCGAGGTGACTCCCGGCCCGAGGTCGAGCGGCATGAGCTCCTGGCTGTGCTCGACGAAGCCGGAGACACTCACTCCCAGGAGACGTACCCCGTCCCCCACCCCGATGCCCAGCGCGAGCCGGACCGCCTGCTCGGTGATGAGCTCCGCCCGGTCCGTCCCATGGGCCAGGGTGGTGGAGCGCAGGTGGGTGGAGAAGTCGTGGCGCCGTAGCTTGACGCCCACGGTCCGACCGAACAGCCCGGCCTTCTCCAGCCGGGCGGCCACCCGGCGTGCCAGCAGCCCCAGCTCCGCGGTGACCTCCCGGACGTCCGTCAGGTCCTGGTGGAAGGTCTCCTCGGCCGAGACGCTCTTGGCCTCCCGGTGCGTGGTGACCTCCCGGCGATCGATCCCCCGGGCGAGATCGTGCACCCCGTGGCCGCTCGCCTCCCCGAGGATCGAGACGAGGTCCGGCAGGGCCATGCGGCGCAGGTCCGCGACCGTCACCGCCCCGAAGGTCCGGAGCTTCTCCGTGGTGGCCGGACCGACGCCGGGCAGGGCACGCATCGGGAGATCGGCCAGGAAGGCGGCCTCCTCCCCGGGCCAGATCACCCGCAGACCGTCCGGCTTGGACGCCTCGGAGGCCATCTTGGCCATCATCTTGCTCGACCCGACGCCCACGCTCGCGGTCAGGCCACCCGTGGCGCCGCGGACACCCGCCCGCAGGCGCTCGGCCAGGGCCTCCGCGTCCGCCCGGGACCATCCATCCACCGGCCAGTCCGGCGCCAGGTCGGCATAGGCCTCGTCGATGCTCACCTGCTCCACCACCGAGGAGAGCTCCCGGAGCACACCCAACGCGGCGCGGGAGGACCGGCGGTAGGCGTCGAACCGGCCGGACAGGAAGGCTGCGCCACCCGGGAGCTGCGCCCGCGCCTGCCACGCCGGCATGGCCGACCGCACCCCGTAGTGCCGGGCCTCGTAGCTGGCGGTGGAGACCACCCCGCGTCTCCCGGTCCCACCGACCACCACGGGGCGCCCCCGGAGGGAGGGCTTGTCCCGTTGCTCCACGGCGGCGAAGAAGGCGTCCAGGTCCACGTGGAGGACCGAGGCCGTGGCACGCATGGGAAGACCGTAGGGCACGGACCCGCCCGGCCCCCTCCCCGGGGCCGTCGGCCGGTACACGGTGCGGCACATGTCAGGATGACGACCGTGGTCCAGCAGAGCGCCACGTCTACTTCGACGTACCTGGAGGCTCTGTGCTGGATCGCGACCCGATGGTGCACCACGGTGTGGAACGACTCATCGTGGAGCACCTCCCCCTGGCACGCAGCGTGGGCCGCGCCTTCGCCCCCACCCCGGCCCTGGCGGACGACTGCGAGCAGGTGGCCTGCCTCGGCCTCGTCCTGGCCGCCCGCCGCTACGACCCGGCTCGGGGCGTTCCCTTCGGCGCGTTCGCCCGCCCCACGATGCTCGGCGAGCTCAAGCGCTATCTCCGCGACACCGGGTGGTGGGTGCGGCCACCGCGTCGTCTCCAGGAGCTGGCGCTGCAGGTGCGTGCCGCCGAGGAGCAGCTCCGCCAGGAGCTGGGCCGCGAGCCCGGTGAGGACGATCTCGTCGCGGCCCTCGGGGTGACCCCCTCCGAGCTCCGGGAGGCCCGGTCAGCCGCCCGCGGCATGGTGGCGGCGCCCGAGGAGGAGACGCACCACCACCCCGCTTCCGAGGCCGAGGAGGCCCTGACCCACGTCGACGACTGGGTCACCGTGCACCCCTTCATCAGCGCGCTGGAGCAGGAGGACCGGGAGATGCTCCACCTGCGCTACCTGGAGGGAGAGAGCCAGGAGTCCATCGCACAGCGACTCGGCATCTCCCAGCCGCAGGTCAGCCGCCGGATCCGGCGGGTCCTGGAGACCCTCCGTGGGCAGGTGTCCGGCTGAGTCAGCCGCGCTCGCGCTGCTGCTTGAGCTTCTCGAGGTGACGCCGGCGGCGCTCGCGGCGCTCGGCGGCATCCAGCGCGTCGGCCTCCTCGAGCGTGGGGGCGGTGCCGCCGAGGCGAGCCGGCTCCCACGCGCTCAGCTCGGGGGGCATCGGGCCGTGCTCGGCCTGGGCGGCGTGGAGCAGCTCGGTCATCCGCGCGTGCAGGACATCGGTCGTGGCCTGGGCGTCGGCATCCGGGGCCACCGGGATGGGCGCCCCGACGTGGATCGCCACGCGCGGGTTGGTGCGGCCCATCCGCTTCGGGAGGCCCTTGGTCCACTGGGTGTGCGGCCCCCAGGTGACGATCGGCAGCAGGGGGGCGCCGCTCGCGGCCGCCATGCGGGCCGCACCGGTCTTGAACGTCTTCAGCTCCCAGCTGCGGGAGATCGTGGCCTCCGGGTAGACCCCGACGAGCTCCCCCTCGCGCAGGGCCTTGACGGCCTCCTGGTACGCGGCGGCCCCGGCCTCCCGGTCCACGCGGATGTGCCCCATGTCGCGCAGGGCGGCACCGAGGACGGGCTGGTCGAAGAGCTCCTTCTTCGCCATGAAGCGCACCAGCCGACGTCGGTGGCGCACCGCCAGGCCGGCGTAGACGTAGTCGAGATAGCTGATGTGGTTGGCCGTGATGACCGCGGGGCCCTCGACGGGGACGTGCTCCTGCCCGGTGACGGTGATACGGGCGCCCTGGGCGGCGAGCAGTGTGCGGGCCAGGGGGATGACAGCGGAGTAGACCAGGCTCATGGGGGAAGGGTAGGCCCGCGGGGCCCCTCGCGCGCGGGGCAGCACCGCCGCGTCGCCCAGAGCCACGCTTCGGGCCGGACCCACCGCCCTCGTCCAGGATCACCGTCCACTCACGGTGGGAGTGCTGCAGAACGGTGATTCTGCGGCGAGGGCGGTGGGTCTCGGGCGAGCGGGTCGGGGTCCCGCCACGGGTGCGTACCGTGTCCGCCATGAGCGAGCCCCGCTGGCGCCCCGACGCGCAGCTCCCCCGCCGGACCGCCGTCCGCTACGTCACCCCGCTGCGCGAGGGCGGTTCCATGCCGGGCGTGGTCGAGGCCGACGATCTGGGCACCTATGTCATGAAGTTCCGGTCGGCGGGGCAGGGCGTGAAGGTGCTGGTGGCGGAGGTGATCGTCGGGGAGATCGCCCGGGCCCTGGGCCTGCCGGTGCCGGAGATGGTCGCCCTGGAGCTGCCCGAGGCACTGGCCCGCTACGAGCCCGACGAGGAGGTGCAGGACCTGCTCCGGGCCTCCATCGGGCTCAACCTGGGCACCGACTTCCTGCCCGGGGCCCACGGGTACGACGGCACCGCTCCCCCGACCCCCGAGACCGCCGCCCGGGTGCTCTGGCTGGACGCGTTCACCGCGAACATCGACCGCACCTGGAGCAACCCGAACCTCGTGCTCTGGCACGGCGAGCCGTGGCTCATCGACCACGGGGCCGCCCTCTACTTCCACCACACCTGGCCCTCCTCGGCCGCGGAGCACGCCCCCGAGCCGGCCCGCTTCGCCCACCAGGCCTTCGACGCGACCAGTCACGTCCTGGCGGCCGTGGTGCCCGCGGAGACCGGATCCATGGCGCGGGTGCACGACGAGCTCGCACCCGGCCTCGAGGAGGCCCTCCAGCGGGCGGTCGCCGCCGTGCCTACCGAGTGGCTGGAGACCACCGGGGGCATGCCCACCACCGACGCCGTGCGCGAGGCCTATCTCGCCGCCCTCACCGCCCGCCTCGCCGCCGCCGAGCACTGGTTGCCCGACGACGACTCCCTCGAGAGGGCCCGGCGCGGTGCCCGGGAGGGCCTCGCCGAGGCCCGCCGCTCGCTCGAGATGCAGCAGCGGCGCGCCATCCACCGGCACGGGGAGGAGCCCCGATGAGCGGACCGACCGTCGGTCTGGCCGGTGGGGGGCGCCGGGCGCTGCGACGCCCCACCCGTGTCGAGGGGGCCCCGGAGCTGCACGAGTACCAGTACGCGGTGATCCGGTGCGTACCCCGCCCCGAGCGGGCGGAGTTCTTCAACGTGGGCGTCGTGGTGCACTCGCGCTCCGCCGCGGTGCTCGACGTCGCGGTGCGCTGGCGCCCCGGCATCGCCACTGCGCTGGACCCGGCGCTCGATGCCGCAGCTGTGCAGCGCTTCCTCGTGACCATGGACCGGATCGCGCGCAGCGAGCCGGTGGTCGGAGGGCCCCCGGCAGAGGAGCTCCACACCCTGGCCAAGCGCTTCGGGTGGCTGGTGGCCCCCCGCTCGACCGTGGTGCAGACCTCCCCGGTGCACTCCGGGCTCTCCCGGGACCCCGCCCGGGAGTCGGCCCGGCTGCTGGAGCGCTACTGCGGCTGAATGGCGTACATCGCCACGGCGCTGGCAGCCGCCACGTTGAGGGAGTCCACTCCCCCGCTCATCGGGATCTGCACGGCCAGGTCGGCGGCATCCACCGTGCTGCGGGCCAGCCCGTCGCCCTCGGTCCCGAGCACGATGGCCAGCCGCTCCGGCGGGTCGGCCTGCAGCTCGCGCAGGCTGATCGCGTCGTCCGTGAGGGCCAGGGCCGCCACGGTGAACCCGGCCCCCTGAAGAGTGGCGACACCGGCCGGCCAGGGGTCGATCCGGGTCCACGGCACCTGGAAGACCGTCCCCATCGAGACGCGGACGCTGCGGCGGTACAGCGGGTCGGCGCAGCGCGGGGTGACCAGCACGGCATCGGCGCCCAGGGCGGCGGCGGAGCGGAAGATGGCGCCCACGTTGGTGTGGTCGACGACGTCCTCCACGACGACCACCCGCTGGGCGTCCCGGACGAGCTCGGTGACCTCGGGCAGCTCCGGGCGGTGCATGGCGGCCAACGCCCCCCGGTGGAGGTGGAACCCCGTCATCGACTCGGCCACCTGCGGCTCGGCGACGTACACCGGAGCACCGGCGGCCTCGACGTCCGCGACGAGCTCGGCCATGTCCTCCACCCAGCGGGGCGTGAGGAGCATCGACCGGGGCCGGTGTCCCACGGCCAGCGCCCGGCGGATGACCTTCTCCGACTCGGCCATGTACAGGCCCCGCTCGGGCTCCAGCCTGCGCCGCAGGTTCACGTCCGTGAGGCCGAAGTAGTCCTCGACGCGCGGGTCGGTGGGGTCGGTGAGCGGGATCGGCATCCGCCCATTCTCCCACCGGGTGGGGAGGAGCCCGCTCAGCGCAGGAGGTCCCAGAGGGCTACGACGCAGATGACCAGCACGACGCCGCGGAGCACCGCGGGAGGCAGGGTCCGACCGATGCGGGCCCCCACGAGACCGCCGAGGAGCGCGCCCACGGCGAGCACGCCGGCCACGGCCCAGTCGATGCTCCCCCGGGAGACCACCACGAACACGACGGCGCTGACCGCGTTGGACACCAGCGCCGTGAGATTCTTCAGCGCGTTCTGCTGCTGCAGCCCGGCCGAGGTGGTCAGCCCCATCACGGCCATGTACAGCACGCCTTGGGCCGCCCCGAAGTACCCGGAGTACACCCCCACCGCGCCCGCCCCGGGAACCAGCCATCCGGTGGCCCGCACGCGTTCCCCGACCCGCGTCTCGACGGAGGCGTCCGTGCTCGATCTCGTCCCCACGGACCGGGCCCGCGCCGCCAGCCGTCGCTTGACCATCGGCTGCGTGGCCACCAGCACGCCGGCCACGGCGATGAGCACCGGGACCACCGCGTCGAAGGCCTCCGCCGGCAGGACGAGCAGCAGGAGCGCCCCGGCGAGCCCGCCCACCGCGCTGGCGACCAGCAACCCCGGCAGGAGGTGCCGTGTCCCGGCCAGCTCCCGCCGGTAGCCCCAGGTCCCCGTCAGTCCCCCAGGGACGATGCCCAGCTTGCTCGTGATGTTCGCCTGCACCGGGGGCAGCCCCAGCCACACCAGGAGCGGGAAGGTCACCAGGGAGCCGGACCCCACGATCGTGTTGATCGTCCCGGCGAAGAGCCCGGCCAGCAGGACCAGACCCAGCTCGGCGGCACTCATGCCCAACTCACGGGATGTCGATGCCGGCCGGGTACGCCGCGCGGGCGGTCCAGCGCGGGCCGTGACGCTCCAGCACCACCTCGAGACCGAAGGTGGCCGAGAGGTTCTCCGCCGTGAGGGTGGTCTCCAGGGGGCCACCGGCCACCACGCGGCCCTCCCGGATCATGAGCACGTCGGTGAAGCCCGGGGGGATCTCCTCCACGTGGTGGGTGACCAGCACCATGGCCGGCGCGGCCAGGTCCTGCGCCAGGGTGCCGAGGCGTGCCACGAGGTCCTCGCGCCCCCCGAGGTCCAGCCCGGCCGCCGGCTCGTCGAGGAGCATGAGCTCCGGATCGGTCATGAGCGCCCGCGCGATCTGCACCCGCTTGCGCTCCCCCTCCGAGAGGGTCCCGAAACGGCGGCCGGCCAGGTGCTGCACGCCCAGGGCCTCCAGCAGGGCGTCGGCCCGTTCCTCGTCGGCGGACTCGTACTCCTCGCGCCAGCGGCCCACGACCGCCCACGAGGCCGTGACCACCACGTCCCGGACGGTCTCCCGGGCCGGGACCCGGTCGGCCAGCGCCGCCGAGGCCAGCCCGATCCGGGGACGGAGCTCGAAGACGTCCGTGGCCCCGAGGACCTCCCCGAGGATGGACACCGAGCCGGCGGTCGGGTGCATGCGGGCGGCCGCGAGCTGGAGCAGTGTGGTCTTGCCGGCACCGTTGGGGCCGAGCACCACCCAGCGCTCCCCCTCTTCGACCTCCCAGTCGATGCCGGAGAGCAGGTCGCGTCCGCCACGGCGGACGCCCACATCGGCCAGGGCCAGCACGTCGCTCATGGGTCAAGAGTCTAGGCGTGGCTGCGCACCCTCCCGGCCGGCAGGCACACTGTGCCGCGATGCCCACCTCCCTCCTGCCCCACCTCGGCCCGCCGGGCCTCCCCGTGGCAAGCTGCGCGGCCCTCTGGGCGACCGACGTGCTCGCCGGACGGACCCCACCGGAGGAGTGGCCCGACCGCCTGCCCGAGACCCTCGACGCGGTGACCCCGGAGCTGGCGGCACGGAGTCCCGAGCTGCTGGCCGCCTGGCGGGATCTCGGCGAGCACCAGGTGATCGCCGCCCTGCCGAGCCCCGGCCGCCCGGGTCTGGTCCCGCTGGGTCGCGCCCTGATCGAGGCCGGCTCCAGCGCGGCCGTCGGGGTGCTGGTCGCCCCCTCCCTCGGCGACGGGCTCGTGCTGCTCGCCTCGGAGTTCGGCACGTCGCAGGACGGTGGGGTGCTCCTGGACGCCGTCCGGGTGGACTGCCCGCCGGTCCCGGCCGCCCGGGTGGAGATGCACGACCGGCGCTCGGTCCAGCGCACCCTCACCGAGGCCCTGCGCGCCGGTACCGAGCACCTGGAGAGCATCGCCGCACCGCCGGTGTGGACCGGGGCGGGCGCCGGTGGCCTGTCCCCGTCGAGCGCCCCCGAGCTCCCCGCCGGCGTGCCCGGCGAGATGGTCGACCTGCTGGAGCGTGCGGCGGCCGTCGCCGCGGCCACCACCGCCGGGCTCGCCACGGCGAGCGCCAGCCTCGCCAGCACGACCGGCCGTGCCCGGTCCCTGAACCGCCTCCGCGACGCCGCCCTCGACGCCCTGGAGGGGGCCACCATGGCCGCCGGACGCAGCCTGCGCTGAGCCCCACCTACAGTGGAGGGCATGTCTCCGCGCCCCGGCACCGTCCCCGACCCCGGAGAGCAGGCCATCGGCGAGGTCCGCCGGCTCATGATCATCGGTGGCGCCGAGGACCGGCGGGACATGATGAAGGTGCTCCGTCGCTTCGCCTCCCTGGCCGGCGCCGAGGACGGCCACGTCGTGGTGATCCCCACCGCCTCGGCCTTCGAGTCCGAGGCGGGCGGGACCTACACGACCCTCTTCGAGCGTCTGGGGGCCGCGAGCACCGTCGTCGTCGCACCCTCCTCCCGGGAGGATGCGCACGACGCGCGCTGGGTGGAGGCCCTCGACCGGGCCACCGGCGTCTTCCTCACCGGCGGGAACCAGCTCAAGCTCAGCCAGTACCTCGTGGGGACCCCCACCGGGGAGGCGATCCTCCGGGCCCACGCCCGCGGAGCGGTCGTGGGAGGTACGTCGGCCGGGGCGTCCATCCTCAGCCGGCACATGATCTCGCTCGGGGAGGAGGGGCTCACCCCGCGTCAACGCACCGCCCAGGTCTCCCAGGGCCTCGGACTGGTGGAGGACGTCGTCCTCGACCAGCACTTCGACCAGCGCGGCCGCTACGGACGCCTCATGTCGGTGGTCGCCGTCTCCCCCGCCCTGTGGGGACTGGGGATCGACGAGGACACGGCCATCGAGCTCGTCGAGGGACGCTCGGCCACCGGGGAACGGATCCGCCGCTTCAGCGTCCACGGTGCCGGCGCCGTCTTCCTCGTCGACGCGGGCCGCGCCTACACCGACGCCCACGAGGCGGCCGACGGCGCGCCCCTGCTGCTCTCGGGGGCCGTGGTGCACACCCTGCCTGCCGGGGCCGTCTTCGACCTGGACGCCCACCGCCTCGCGCACTTCGTCGAGCAGCACGCGCAGGACGACATGATCTTCACCATCCGCCAGCAGGCCTCCGACATCGCCCGGCTCGAGCGGGCCATGGAGCGCGCTGCCACGCCCGACGAGGGAGACACCCCGTGAACGACCCCCGCAGCACCACCCGTGATCCGCAGGGGCCCGTCCCGGAGCTCACGATCGTCTCCACCCGCGTGTACCGCGGCCCGAACCTGTGGTCCTACGACCAGGCCATGCACCTCGTGGTGGACCTCGGGATCCTCGAGGAGTACCCGTCCTCGGCGATCGACGGCTTCACCGAGCGGCTGACCGGTCTGCTGCCCACGCTGGACAAGCACACCTGCTCCACCGGGCGCGAGGGCGGGTTCGTCGAGCGCCTCCACGAGGGCACCTGGATGGGGCACATCGCCGAGCACGTCGCCCTCGAGCTGCAGAACCTGGCCGGGCACCGGGTGACCCGGGGCAAGACCCGGTCCGTGCCCGGCCACCCGGGCCGCTACAACATGATCTATGCCTACTCCGAGGAGCGCCTGGGGCGGGCGGCCGGGGAGCTCGCCGTCCGCATCGTCAACCACTGCGTGGACCCCGTGGCGGCCCCCCTCGACTTCGAGGCCGAGCTGGACGACTTCCTCCGACTGGCCCAGCGCGTCGCCTTCGGCCCCTCCACCCAGGCGATCATCGACGAGGCCGAGTCCCGCGACATCCCCTGGCTCCGGCTCAACAGCGCCTCCTTCGTGCAGCTCGGGCAGGGCGTCCACGCCCAGCGCATCCGCGCCACGATGACCTCCCGCACCTCCGCCCTGGCCGTGGACGTGGCCGGCGACAAGTCGATGACCACCACGCTGCTGGCCGGGGCGGGCCTGCCGGTTCCCCGCTCGGGGACGACGCGTGACGCCGCGGAGGCGGTGGCTGTCGCCGAGCGCATCGGGTACCCGGTGGTCGTCAAGCCGCTCGACGGCAACCACGGGCGGGGGGTCCAGCTCGACCTCGCCGACGCCGCCGCGGTCCGGGACGCCTTCCCGCGCGCCGTCGCGCAGTCCCGCCGCGGGGTCGTCGTGGTGGAGTCCTACGTCCGGGGGAAGGACTACCGCTTCCTGGTCGTGGGCGGGCAGGTCGTCGCCGTCGCCGAGCGCGTCCCGGCCCAGGTGGTCGGGGACGGTCGCTCCACGATCGCCGAGCTCGTGGCCCGGGAGAACGAGGACCCGCGACGCGGGGTCGGTCACGAGAAGGTGCTGACCCGCATCGCCCTCGACGAGGCGGCCCTGGCCTACCTCTCCGAGCAGGGGTACACCCCGGAGTCGGTCCCCGAGGAGGGACTGGACGTGCCGCTGGTGCGCACCGGCAACATGTCCACCGGTGGCATCTCGATCGACCGCACCTGGGAGGTGCACCCCGACAATGTCGACATCGCCGAGGAGGCCGCCCGCATCGTCGGGCTGGACATCGCCGGCATCGACTTCATGAGCCCGGACATCACGCAGTCGGTCTCCGAGGTCGGTGGGGCGATCGTGGAGGTCAACGCCGCTCCCGGGTTCCGGATGCACACCCACCCCACCGAGGGCGAGCCGCAGTTCATCGCCAAGCCGGTCCTCGACCTGCTCTTCCCGCCCGGCTCCCCGGCGCGGGTGCCGATCGTCGCGGTGACCGGCACCAACGGGAAGACGACGACCGGCCGGATGATCGGCCACATCATGCGCGGCGCCGGCAAGCACGTCGGGCTCACGAGCACCGACGGGGTCGCCATCGACGAACGGCTCGTCATCAAGCGGGACGCCTCGGGGCCGAAGTCGGCCCGCACCGTGCTGCAGAACCCGCGCGTCGACTTCGCCGTCCTCGAGGTGGCGCGCGGCGGCATCCTGCGCGAGGGCCTGGGCTACGACAAGAACGACGTGGCCGTGGTGACCAACGTGACCGCCGACCACCTCGGCCTGGCCGGGATCGACACCGTGGAGCAGCTGGCACAGGTCAAGAGCGTCGTCGTCTCGGCCGTGCCCCGGTCCGGCACGGCGGTGCTCAACGCCGACGACCCGCTGGTCCGCGAGATGAGGCACCGGTGCCGCGGGCAGGTCATGTACTTCTCGCTGGCCGAGCCGGGCAGTCCCGAGCACCTCTTCGTGGAGAAGCGCCTCGGCCGCGGGGGCCGGGCGGTGCTCCTGGAGGCCACCCCCCGGGGTGAGCGGATCGTGCTCTGCGAGGGCAAGCGGCGGATGCCGCTGGCGTGGACGCACACCATCCCGGCCACCTACAACGGTGCGGCCCGGTTCAACGTGGCCAACGCCATGGCCGCCGCCGGCGCGGCCTGGGCCGCCGGGGCACCCCTGCACGACATCCGGGCGGGGCTGCGCTCCTTCGTCCCGGACAGCTATCTCTCCCCGGGACGCCTCAACCGCGTGGAGGTGCGCGGCGCCGAGGTCTTCGTCGACTACGCCCACAACCCGGCCGGGGTGGAGAGCCTGGGGCAGTTCGTGTCGGCCCGGGCCGAGCAGGCGGCCGCCGAGGGGCAGCAGGTGCGGCGCATCGGCGTGCTCGGCGCGACCGGGGACCGACGCGACGAGGACATCCGGGAGCTCGGCACCGTGGTGGCGCCCTGGTTCGACGTGGTCGTGGTGCGGGAGGACGACAACCTGCGCGGGCGACCCGCCGGTGAGTCCGCCCAGCTGGTGGCCGAGGCCCTGCGCGAGGCGGCCACCACGGGCGGCCACGGCACGGAGGTGCTCGTGGTGCCGGACGAGGAGGAGGCCTGCCGGCGGGCGCTCGACCTGGCCGAGCCCGGCGACGTCGTCGCGATGGCGGTGGACCAGGCCGCCGAGGTCATGCAGCTGCTGGAGGACTACACCCACCGCGCCCAGCCGAGCCCCCGCGCCGGGGTGCTCATGGTGCCGGACCCCGACCTGGCTTGAGCCCTCCTCAGACCAGCCGGCCGGTGAACTCCCAGTCCGCCGGGTGGGTGGAGTGGTGCAGCAGCCACTCCACCGCGTCGGTCGCCGCACGCTCGGGTCGGCCGGCATCCAAGGCCGTCAGGGCGGCCAACGCTGCCGCGGCGGCCGAGTCGTCGTAACGCTCGGTGAGCTCCCGTGCCCAGGTCGACGCCTCCGCGACGCGGCCCCCGGCCCGGGCCGCCATCGCCCGTTCCATGAGGGCCACGAAGCGCTGCGGCTCCCGCAGCCCCAGGCCCAGGGCCTCCTCGTGCGTCGCGATCGCCTGGTCCGCCTCCCCGGCGGCGTCCAGGGCCCGGGCGAGCTCGAAGCGGACCCGGGCGTCCCCGGGGCGGGACGCGACGAGCTCCCGCAGGCCGGACACCCGCTCGGGGGTGGGTCCCTCCGCCAGGGCCGTGAAGCAGGCGTCGAGCTCGTGCTGACCCCGGGAGCGCTTCACGAGCCGAGCGACCTCCTCGGCCGAGAGCTCCTCGGCCCCGTGCTCGTCGAGCCAGGCCAGGTCCTCGTCGCGGCGGTCGTGCACGGTGAAGGCCAGGACGTCACCGTCCCGCAGCATCTCCGTGACCCCGGCCAGCGCGGCCACCTCGTCCGGCCAGGTGGCGGTGGGCACCTGGCCGACGCTGGCCAGCCCGGTGCGCAGGTGGTCGAAGACCTCCTCCACCTCGCGGCCCCGCAGATAGTGGTCCTTGGACACCAGGTGGGTCCGGTCGGCGCCGCGTCCCGCGACGACCCCCATCGCCTCGAGGATCTCGTCGGTCCGGTCCCCCAGCCCACCCAGGGTCAGGTGCACCTCCGACCCGGGCAGGACGAGCCCCCGCGCCACCTCCAGCAGTGTCTCGACGCCGGCTTCGTTGTGCGCGAGGTCGCAGACGATCGTGGCCTCACCGTCCGGGACGCGCCACCGGAAGGTGTTCATGCGGGCCGGGTTGTGGTGCCGGTCCGGTTGGAAGGTGCGCAGCCCGGCGGCGACCTCCTCGCGGCTGAGGCCGAGACCGATCGCCGCCGCGGCGGCGGCGAGCACGTTGGCCACGTTCGGCCGGGAGAGACCGCCCAGGGTCATGGGGACCTCGGCCAGCGGCACGACGTGGCGCGGGTCCCCCACCCCGGTGATCATCGCCACCGACTCGTCGAGCACGGTCATGGCCCGCCCTCCGCCCTCCACCGCGGCCCGCAGGGCGGGGTTCGCGGGGTCAAGGCTGAAGGCCCAGACCTGGCCGGTGGCCCGGTGGCGCATGTCCCACACCCGGGGGTCGTCGGCGTTGAGGACCACCCAGCCGCTGGGACGGGTCACCCGGGTGATGATCCCCTTGACCTCGGCGAGCTGGTCGAGGGTGTTGATCCCGTGGCTCCCCAGGTGGTCGGCGGAGACGTTCGTGACCACCGAGACGTCATTGGAGCGCACCCCCATCCCCTTCTGGAGCAGCCCGCCCCGTGCGGTCTCCAGGATGCCGACCTCCACCTCCGGACCCTCCAGCGCCAGCCGGGCGCCGGAGGGTCCGGAGTAGTCGCCCCTCACCAGCCACTCGCCCTGTCGCAGCACCCCGTCGGTGGACGACCAGGCGGCGGTGCGTCCGGCCTCCATCGCGATGTGCGCCAGGAGACGGGTGGTGGTGGTCTTCCCGTTGGTCCCGGTCACCGAGACCACCGGGACCTTCGGCCGGAAGGCCACCGGCTCCGCGCCCGGGTCGGCGGCGAGCACCTGGCGCGCCGCCTGCTCCAGCTGCTCCTCGAAGCGCTCCGGGTCGGCCCACATCGCCTCCAGCAGCGGTCCGATCGCCCGCCCCATGGCCTCCCCGGTCCCCCGCCGCCACCACCGGAAGGCGACGGTGATGTCGGCCGGGTCGTCCCCGGTGCGTCCCCGGGCGGTGATCTCCCCCAGTCCCACCTCCCGGCCGAGGGCCCGGATGACCCGGCGCGCCAGACGGACGAGGAAGCGGGATCGCTGCTGCGTCCCGGGGCGCCCCGGGACGGTGCGCGGGAGGCCGAGGAGCTCGGCCACCCGCAGGCACTCGGCGCGCTCGGCTTCGGCCATGCCCTCCACCCGGAGCATCACCTTCACCGCCGGGCGCGTGTAGTACAGGTTCGGCCCCTCCAGGAGGCGGACCTCCGACACGGCCACGGTGGGTGCAGTCATGCCCCGCAGCCTAGGGCCGCGGGGCACGTGCTGCGTGCAGGTGCCGGACGAATCACTGACCGGTGGAGTGCACTCCACCGTCGACGTGGACGATCTCACCGGTGGTCGCCGGGAACCAGTCGGAGAACAGGGCGACGCAGGCACGGGCGGCCGGCTCGGAGAGCGAAACCGACCAGCCCAGCGGGGCGCGGGTGTCCCAGTTGTCCTCGAAGGCTTGGAAGCCCGGGATGGACTTGGCGGCGGTGGTGCGGATCGGGCCGGCGGCCACCAGGTTGCAGCGGATGCCCTCCGGGCCCAGGTCGCGGGCGAGGTAGCGGTTCACCGACTCGAAGGCCGCCTTGGCCACGCCCATCCAGTCGTAGACCGGCCAAGCGTAGCGCGCGTCGAAGGTCATGCCGACCACGGCCGAGCCCTCGCCCATCAGCGGCTTGGCGGCCACGGCCAGGGACTTCAGCGAGTAGCTGGAGATCTGGATGGCGGTGGAGACCTCCTCCCAGGTGGCCTCGAGGAAGTTGAAGGCTCCCTCGGGGGCGAAGCCGATGGAGTGCATCACGCCGTCGAGGCGGTCGGTGTGCTCTCGGAGACGGTCCGCGAGGCTGTCCAGCTGCTCCTGATCGGTGACGTCGAGCTCGACCACGACCGGCTCCACCGGGAGGCGGCGGGCCATGGCCTGGGTGAGCTTCATCCCGCGGCCGAACCCGGTGAGGATCACGCTCGCACCCTGCTGCTGGCACAGGCGCGCCACGTGGAAGGCGATGGAGGACTCCATGAGGACACCGGTGACCAGGATGGTCTTGCCCTCGAGCAGGCCGGCGCCGGTGGGGGGCTGCTCCATCGCGCCGGTGCTCTGACGAGTGGGGGCGTTCTCGGTCATCGGGTCCTCCTGGTGGGTGGTGTGCGGGGAACTCTGCTGGTGGGGTGCTGCGGCTGCCGGGACGAGTCTGTCAGTGGCCCATGCCCAGGCCGCCGTCGACCGGGATGACGGCCCCGGAGACGTAGCCCGCGCCGTCCGAGGCCAGGAAGGCCACGGCCTGGGCGACCTCCTCCGGCTCGGCGAAACGGCCGGCGGGGATCGACTGCAGGTACTGGTCCTGGCGTTCCTGCGGCAGGGCGTCGGTCATGTCCGTCCGGACGAAGCCGGGAGCGACCACGTTGGTGGTGATCCCCCGGCCGCCGAGCTCGCGGGTCAGCGCACGGGCCAGGCCCACCAGACCGGCCTTGGAGGCGGCGTAGTTGGCCTGCCCCGGGGTGCCGTAGAGACCCACCACTGAGCCGATGAGGATGACGCGGCCGAAGCGCCCCCGGATCATGTCCTTCTGGGCGGCGCGGACGCAGCGGAAGGCCCCGTGGAGGTTCGTGTCCAGGACGCTCGCGAAGTCCTCGTCCTTCATCCGCATGGACAGCCCGTCGGCGGTGATGCCGGCGTTGGCCACGAGGACCTCGACGCCGCCACCGAGGAGCTCCCCGGCCTGCTTGACCGCGGCGTCGACCGAGGCGGAGTCGGTGACATCGCAGGCCACGGCGCGCAGCCCCTCGGGGGCCTCGCCGCTGCGCGAGGTGACGACCACCTCGTGCCCCTCGGCGACAAGGTGGCGGGCGACCGCCAGACCGATGCCGCGGTTGCCGCCGGTGACCAGGACGCGTCGTGAGCTGCTCATCGTCGGCACCGTAGTGCGTGGCCCCTACCCTGTCCTCTTGCTCGGTGCGCTACGTCACACGCACCCGGGGCGGGCTCGTCTACGACCGCCGGGCGTAGACTCGGGGCCCTCATGGCACACACCCGCAGGACCCCGGACCAGCCGGTCGCCTCCGTCACCTCGGCCGCCCCCTCGGCCTCCGTCGACCGGGACCGGCGCCTGCGGGTCTACCTGTGGCAGATGGGTATCCGGATCCTCGCCTTCCCCGTCGGCGCCTGGCTGGTCTACAAGGGCACCTGGGTCTGGTTCGGGGTGGCCCTCCTGCTCTTCGCGGCCTTCATCCCCTACATCGCCGTGGTGCTGGCCAACGCCCGGCAGGCCCCGCCCGCCGGGCAGGGTGGTCAGTTCGTGGCCGGCCGGGAGGAGCTGCTGGCCCCCACGGCAGGCGGGGACGAGGACGAGCCCGTGGTGCTGGTCGGGGAGCTCGCGGAGGACGACCGTGCTGGGTGACTCCCCCACGCCCGGACGCCCCACCCGGCATCTCGTGTGCAGCGCCACCGGGTGCCGTGCCACGCCCCCGCACGCCCTGGTCTGGAACAACCCGCGCGTCCACGCCCCCGAGCGTCGCAAGGTCTGGCTGGCGTGCGACGAGCACCGGGAGCGGCTCACCAGCTTCCTGGACCTGCGGGGCTTCCTGCGCGAGGCCATCCCCTGTGACGACCTGACCGAGGAGGACGGCTGATGCGGCCGGTGTGGAAGTGGGTGGGCGGGCTGCTGCTCGCCCTGCTGGTCATGGCCGCCTGCTGGCGGCTGGGCCTGTGGCAGTGGCACCGGCACGAGGCCAAGTCCGCGGCGGTCGAGCGGATCGAGACCCACCGCGACTCCGACCCCGTGCCCTACACCGAGCTGGTGCGCCCCGACGGCAGCTGGACCTACGAGGACGAGTGGACCCCGACGCGGCTGACCGGACGCTACCTGGTGGAGGACCAGGTGCTCGTGCGCAACCGCCCCCATTTCGGCGGGGCCTCGAAGTCCGCCTACGGCTACGAGGTGCTCGTGCCCTTCGAGCCCGAGCAGGGGCCGACGATCGTCGTGAACCGGGGCTGGGTGGCCAATGCCAACGACGCCGAGACCCTCCCCGAGGTGCCCGCTGCCCCGGCCGGCACCGTGGAGCTGACCGCTTGGTTGCGCCCCAGCGAGCCCTCCCGCGACCGTGACCTGCCGAAGGGGCAGATCGCGATGGTGAGCACGGCCGAGATGGAGGACGAGACCGGCCTGGAGCTCGCCGAGCCGCTGCTGCTGCTCCAGGAGGACGGCGCCCAGGAGCGCCCCACCCCGCTGGACCCGCCGGACACCGACCTTGGGCCCCACCAGGCCTACGCGGTCCAGTGGTGGCTGGCCATGCTCTTCCCGCCCGGCCTGTGGATCTTCGCCCTGCGCAACGCGCGCCGCAGGGCCGCTCAGGCCGACGGGCGGGTCGCCCCGAAGCCCAAGAAGGTCCGGATCTGGGACGAGGAGGACGGCTGAGCCTCAGGCGAGGGTGACGAGCTCCAGGTAGCTGGTGTTCCACAGGTCCTCGATGCCGTCGGGCAGCAGGAGGATCCGCTCGGGGTTGAGCGCCTCCACGGCCCCCTCGTCGTGGCTCACCAGGACCACCGCGCCCTCGTAGTGCGCCAGGGCGTCGAGGATCTCGGCCCGGCTGGCGGGGTCGAGGTTGTTGGTGGGCTCGTCGAGGAGCAGCACGTTGGCCCCCGAGACCACGAGCATGGCCAGGCTCAGCCGGGTCTTCTCGCCACCGGAGAGCACGCCGGCGGGCTTGTCGACGTCGTCGCCGCTGAAGAGGAAGGAGCCGAGCACCTTCCGGACGCCGGTCTCGTCGAGCTCCGGGGCGCTGGACTTCATGTTTTCCAGCACCGTCCGGTCGGTGTCCAGGTTCTCGTGCTCCTGCGCGTAGTAGCCCACCTTGAGGCCATGCCCGGGCTCGATGGTGCCGGTGTCGGGGGTGTCGACGCCGGCGAGCATGCGCAGCAGGGTGGTCTTGCCGGCACCGTTGAGGCCCAGGACGACCACCTTGGACCCGCGGTCGATCGCGAGGTCGACATCGGTGAAGATCTCCAGGGAGCCGTAGCTGCGGGAGAGCCCGGAGGCCATGAGCGGCGTCTTGCCACAGGGCGCGGGGGTGGGGAAGCGCAGGGCGGCCACCTTGTCGGTCTGCCGCTCCCCCTCCACCCCGGAGAGCATCCGGTCGGCCCGCTTGAGCATGTTCTGCGCGGCGGTGGCCTTGGTGGCCTTGGCCCGCATCTTCTCCGCCTGGGAGCGCAGCGCCTCGGCCTTCTTGGTGGCGTTCGTCAGCTCCCGCTTTCGGCGGTGCTCGTCGAGTTCGCGCTGCTTGAGATAGGCCTTCCAGCCCAGGGCGTACTGGTCGAGCTGGCTGCGGTTGGCGTCCAGGTGGAAGACCTTGTTCACCACCGCATCGAGGAGGTCGACGTCGTGACTGATGACGATGAGGCCGCCGGCGTAGCTCTTGAGGTGGTCGCGCAGCCAGGCGATGGAGTCGGCGTCGAGGTGGTTGGTGGGCTCGTCGAGCAGGAGGGTCTCGGCGTCGGAGAAGAGGATGCGGGCCAGCTCGATGCGGCGGCGCTGCCCGCCGGAGAGGGTCTCGAGGCGCTGGTCGAGGATGCGCGTCTCCAGGCCCAGGGCGCTGGCGATCGTCGCCGCCTCGGACTCGGCGGTGTAGCCGCCGGCGGTCTCGAACTCGTTGGTGGCGCGCTCGTAGCGGCGCATCGCCTTGTCGCGGACGGCCGGGTCGTCGGAGCCCATCTCCTCCTCGGCCTTCTGTCGCCGGCGGACGATGTCGCCCAGGCCGCGGGCGGAGAGGATGCGCTCCCGGCCGGTGACGTGCAGGTCGCCGGTGCGGGGGTCCTGCGGCAGGTAGCCGACCGGGTTGGAGGAGTGGACCGACCCGGCGGCGGGCAGTCCTTCCCCGGCGAGCACCTTGGTCATCGTGGTCTTGCCGGCACCGTTGCGACCCACCAGGCCGATGCGGTCACCGGCCTGCACGCGGAACGAGGTGGGCTCGAGGAGCAGGCGGGGGCCGGCTCGCAGCTCGAGGCCGTCGACGGTGATCACGTGGGGTACTCCTGGGTTCGGGGGCGCTCCGCAGGAACGGTGTGCTGGAGCGGAGGGCCGACCGTGGGCACCGCTCTGGGCACCCGGGGTCGGCAGCACCTCAGTCTACGGGTGGCCCACGCCGCCAACCACCGAGTTGCGCGCCGGTCCGCATCTCATCTGCAAGGGGTGTACCGGGAGCCACCGGTTGCCCCTGGTGCTGCGGGTGCCCGGCCTGCCTAGGCTGCGTCCCATGGTCGACCTCACCGCCTCCGACGCCCGTACCGTCTGCCTGCTCGAGGGGGTGAGCGACGTCGCCGCCGTCCGGACCCTCATGGACTCCCAGGGCATCGACCCCTCCCCCGTCCAGCTCGTGAGCCTCGACGGCGCGACGAACGTCGGACGGGTGCTCCAGGAGATCCGGCTCCTGCGGGGCGACGTGGACGTGGTCGGCCTGGTGGACCAGAACGAGGCGCACGCTGCGGTGAAGGCCCTCACCGCCGACGGCCTCCCGGTCCAGGACGCCACCGATCTGCCGATGTACGGCTTCTTCGTCTGCTCCTCCGATCTCGAGGACGAGCTCCTCCGGGCGTTGGGCCCCGAGCGGGCGCGCGACGCGCTGGTCGACGCGGGCCTCGGCGGCAAGCTCGAGGCGCTCCAGAACCAGGCGCCGTGGGACGAGCGCCCGCTCGCCGAGCAGCTCCACCGCTTCTGCGGAGCCGCCTCGGGCCGCAAGGAGCGCGCCGCCGGGATCCTCGCCGGGGCACTGGCGAAGGACGAGGTGCCCGAGCCGCTGGCGATGCTGCTGGACCGGCTCCGCTGGGCCTGAGCCCCCTCCCCCCCCCGGCGACGACGGGGCGGGCCGGACCCGAAGGTCCGACCCGCCCCGCTGCTGCCGGTGGCTCGCGGCCGCCGGCGCTGGGTCAGCCGATGAAGAGCTTGCTCGCCTTCTCCAGGGTCACCCACAGGCCGTAGGCCAGCGGACCCACGACGCAGGCCCAGGCGAGCACGATGAGCACCGGCGAGGTGGTGCCGCGCGCGGCCGCCATGGAGCCGTCACGCAGGGCGGCCTCGTTCTCGGCGACCTTCTGCGCCGCGGCACGGGCGGCCTCGTGGTCCGAGTGGCGCTCGGCCACCGGGCGCACCAGGAGGTTGGCGATGAACCCGACGGCCAACACACCGACCATCGTGAACAGCGCCGGGCGGTAGTCGCCGGCGGTCATCGTGCCCGGCTCACCGGCGGCGTCGAGCACGGTGTTGATGATCAGCGGCCCGGCCACGCCGGCCGCCGCCCAGGCGGTGAGCAGACGACCGTGGATGGCGCCGACCTCGAGGGTGCCGAAGAGGTCCTTGAGATAGGCCGGGATGGTCGCGAATCCACCGCCGTAGAAGGAGAGGATGACCAGGGCCAGGCCCACGAACACCACGGTGGAGCTCTGGCCGATGGTGGCCAGCAGGGCGTAGGCGGCCAGGCCGACACCGAGGTAGATCGTGTAGATCGGCTTGCGGCCGATGGAGTCGGACAGGGTGGACCAGGCGAAGCGTCCGGCCATGTTGGCCAGCGAGAGCACACCCACGAATCCACCGGCGGCCGCGGCAGTCACGCTCGAGAGGCCGTCGTTCTCACGGAAGAAGTCCTGGATCATCGGAGCCGCCTGCTCCAGGATGCCGATGCCGGCGGTCACGTTGCAGAACAGGATCGTCCACAGCAGCCAGAACTGCGGGGTGCGGATGGCGGTCGCGGCGCGCACCTGCACACCGTTCTTGGCCGGGGAGTGCGCGGCACCCTCGTCGGAGCCGTGGCCCTGCGGCAGGCGCATGAGGGCCACACCGACGAGCATGAGGAAGAGGTAGATCGCACCGAGGGTGAGGAAGGTCATCCACAGGGCGTCGGCACTGGCCACGGCACCCTTGGTGGTCGGGTCGAAGCTCGAGTCGTAGGCGGCCATGAGGCGGTTCGACAGCGGCGAGGCGAACAGGGCGCCACCCCCGAAGCCCATGATGGCCATGCCGGTGGCCAGGCCCGGTCGGTCCGGGAACCACTTCATGAGCGTGGACACCGGCGAGATGTAACCGATGCCCAGTCCGATGCCACCGATCACGCCGTAGCCCAGGTAGAGCAGCCACAGCTGGTTGGTGGCGATGCCGAGGGCGCCCACGACGAAGCCGGTGACCCAGCAGAGGGTGGCGACGAACATGGCCCGGCGGGGGCCGTTCTTCTCGACCCAGGTGCCGAAGAGCGCGGCCGAGAGGCCGAGGACGACGATGGCCAGGGAGAAGATCCACGCGATGGCGGTCTGGCTGGAGCCGAAGCGCTCCACGAGGGAGGTCTTGAAGACCGAGAAGCCGTAGACCTGGCCGATGGCCAGGTGCACCGCGAGAGCGGCCGGGGGGATGAGCCACTTGCTGTAGCCCGGAGGGGCGACGGATTCGGCCTTGCCGAGGAATGCCATGGGATCTCCTGCGTGAAGGATGTGAGGGGCCTGAAGGGTGCGGAGGTGCGCAGCATGACACGCCACGGACCAGCAGGTCGGCGGACACGACGGATCGATGCCGAGATGTACTCTGCCAAGTACCCTCTCTGCCCGACTCCCCGTGAGGACCTGAGCACACCATGACCTTCAATGACAATGCACGCCTGGACACCTCGCAGGTCTCCAGCGGCCGCGGTGGCGGCGGCATGGGCCGCGGCGCCGCCGTGGGTGGCGGTGGCCTGGGTGGCCTCCTGCTCCTGCTGCTCGTGTACATGTTCGGCGGCGGCGACATGCTGACCGGTGGTGGCGGCGGCCAGCAGCAGGACCCGTGGAGCTTCGGTAGCGGCTACGAGGCCGCGGGCGACACCGGCGAGTTCGGCAACGGCGAGGGTGACTTCTCCCACTGCCAGACCGGTGCGGACGCCAACGAGCACACCGACTGCCGCGTCATCGGCACGGTGAACTCGGTCCAGGACTACTGGGAGGAGGCGCTCCCGAAGAGCATCAACCCCAGCAAGGAGTACCGCCCGTCCACGACGGTCATCTACTCCGGTCAGACCCAGAGCCAGTGCGGCACCGCCTCGAACGCGGTCGGCCCGTTCTACTGCCCGGTGGACGAGAAGATCTTCATCGACCCGGCCTTCTTCTCCGAGCTCGACAAGTTCGGCGTGGAGAACCCCGAGGAGAAGAACCTTGCGCAGATGTACATCGTGGCCCACGAGTACGGCCACCACGTGCAGAACATCCTCGGTTACCTGCAGTACTCCCAGCAGGACCCGCAGGGTGCCGAGTCCGGCGCCGTGCGCGTCGAGCTCATGGCCGACTGCCTCGCCGGCGTGTGGGTGAAGAACGCCGACAGCACCCAGGACGCCGACGGCAACACGCTCATCCAGAAGGTCACCCAGGAGCAGATCAACCAGGCCCTGGAGGCCGCTGCCGCCGTGGGTGACGACAACATCCAGCAGCGCTCCGGGCGGGGCGTCAACCCGGACTCCTTCACGCACGGCTCCTCCGAGCAGCGCCAGAAGTGGTTCATGGCCGGCTACGAGGGCGGCAACGCGAAGTCCTGCGACACCTTCCGCTCGCAGAACCTCTGAGTCCTGCCCGACCGCCACACGCGGTCACCCGAAGGGGCCCCAACGGCACCGGCCGGCGGGGCCTCTTCGTCTGCCGACACGCACCCGCTGCAGGGCCGCCGCGCACGGGGGAGGAAGATCACACCGGGATCGAGATAGCCAGCGTAGGCATGGTAATAATCTTCGGTCATGCCTGTCGTCCTCACGCGTCGCCTGCACGTGGACCTCGGGCGTTCCCCCGCCTTCCGATGTTGAGCACCCGGTCACCCCGCCGCTCCGTCTGAACAGCACCCGCCCCACGCACCGTCTCTCCCCCGGCACTCCCGGAGGAGACGCCTCCGTGGGCCCGTCCCCGAGAGGAACACCCGTGTCCGCCACGTCCACGCACTCCCCCAGCCCCGAACCCCCGTCCCCCCAGCAGCCGGCCGCACCCCGCCGCCGCCTGCCACTGCCCTCCTTCGGCATGCAGATCCTGCTCGGTCTGGCCGTCGGCATCGCCTTGGGCGCCCTCGCCCGCCAGCTGGGCGGCACCGAGGAGAACCCCAACTGGCTCACCGAGACGCTCACCATCGTGGGCACCACCTTCGTGACCCTGCTCAAGACGCTCGTGCCGCCGCTGATCTTCCTCGCGGTCGTCGCCTCCATCGCCAACCTGCGCGAGCTCGGCAACGCCGCCCGCCTGGTCGGTCAGACCCTCATCTGGTTCGCCATCACCGCCCTGGTCTCCGTGGTGATCGGCATCGTCCTGGCCCTGGTGACGCGCCCCGGCGAGCACTCCAGCGTGTCCGAGAAGGCCGCGCAGGCCCCCGACGCCAGCGGCTCCTGGCTCGACTTCCTCACCGGCCTGGTGCCGACCAACTTCCTCGGCCTCGCCGGTTCGGCCGGTGAGGGCGGTGAGATCTCCTTCGGGTTCAACGCCCTGCAGATCGTGGTCATGGCCATCGCCGTCGGCATCGCCGCGCTGAAGGTGGGCCACGAGGCCGAGCCCTTCCTGGCCTTCGCCCGCTCCGCGCTGGCGATCGTCCAGAAGGTCCTGTGGTGGGTCATCCTCCTGGCCCCCATCGGCACGGCGGGTCTCATCGGCCGCGCCGTGGCCACCTACGGCTGGGACACGATGGGCTCGCTGGGCATCTTCGTCCTGACGATCTACCTGGGCCTGGCCCTGGTGCTCTTCGCCCTCTACCCGGCGATCCTGCTGGCCCACGGCCTCTCGGTGAAGCAGTGGTTCTCCGGGGCCTGGCCGGCCATCCAGCTGGCCTTCGTCTCGCGCTCCTCGCTGGGCACCATGCCGCTCACGCAGCGGGTGACCGAGCGGAACCTCGGCGTACCCTCCGGCTACGCCTCGTTCGCGATCCCCTTCGGCGCCACCACCAAGATGGACGGCTGCGCCGCGATCTACCCGGCCGTGGCGGCGATCTTCGTGGCCCAGTTCTTCGACCTGCAGCTCGGGCTCACCGACTACCTGCTCATCGTCGTGGTCTCGGTGCTCGGCTCGGCCGCCACCGCGGGCCTGACCGGTGCGCTGGTGATGCTCACGCTGACGCTGAGCACGCTGGGCCTGCCACTGGAGGGCGTCGGCCTCCTGCTGGCCGTCGACCCGATCGTCGACATGGGCCGCACCGCGGTGAACGTCGCCGGGCAGACGCTGGTTCCCACCGTCGTCTCGCACCGTGAGGGGATCCTCGACCGCGGGCTCTACGAGGCCGAGCGCGGCGAGCTCCCCTACGCCGATGAGTCGGTCACCCAGGCCGAGGCGGACGGCCGCGAGCCCGCCACCGAGCGCGAGGTGCAGGGCGCCACTGCCTGATCAGTCAGTCGGCAGCACGGAACAACTGCCGCGCACACCGGAGCGCGAACCGCTCCACCTCCCCCGCATCGCCGGTCCGTCCGTCCAGGGCGAGGCCGGCGATGCCGTGCACGAGGGCCCAAGCCGCCAAGGCGGCCTCGTCGTGCGAGAGCTCCCCCCGCTGACAGGGCAGGAGCCCGGCGACACCACGCCTCAGCGGGTTCGTGGAGGCGGCACGGGCCTCCTGGAGCGCACAGTTGTCCTCGTCCAGGAGGTCCGCGCGGTGCATGACCGCGTAGTGCCCGCGCTGGTCCAGCGCGAAGCGCACGTAGGCCACCGCGACGTGCTCAAAGCCCTCACCCTCCACGGCCACGAGCCGATCCGCCAAGGCGTCATGTCCCTCGGTGGCCAGTGCGGTCAGGAGACCCCGCCGGTGAGCGAAGTGGTGCGCCGGAGCGCTGTGGGAGACCCCGGCACGCCGCGCGAGATCCCGCAGCGAGAGCGCATCGACGCCCTCGGTGGCCACTGTCTCCGCGGCGGCCCGGAGCATGACTCGGCGCAGGTCCCCGTGGTGGTATCCGGTGCTCATGCCCTGAGCCTACGCAGAATCTGGGCACTGTCCAGATTCTGCGGTACGGTTGATCTTGACAGTGACCAGCTACAGGGGGACTCATGGCACCGCTCATCGCACTGCTCCTCGGCACCGGAGCGGCCGCTGTCGCCGCCGCCCTCGGGGTCGAACTGCTGGAACCGTGGACGGCCCGCCTCGCTATCGGACTGGCTGTGATGCTCCTGCTCACCGGCTCAGCGCACTTCGTGCCCCGCCCGCGCCGCCGCGGCCTGATCGCCATGGTGCCCCCGTGGGTTCCTGCCCCACACCTGGTCGTCACCGCCACCGGCCTGCTCGAGCTGGCGGCCGCGGCGGGGCTGGTCACCACCGTGGGCGAGCCCGTGGTCCGCTCCTGGATCGCGGCGGGGGTGGCTGTGTTCCTTGTGGCCGTCTTCCCGGCCAACCTGCACGCCGCCCGAGGACACGCCGGACCTGAGGCCCCGGCCACTCCTCTGCTCCGCCGCTCGGTGCTGCAGGCCGTGTACCTCGTCGCCGCCCTCGTCGTCGCCGTCGATGGCCTGTGACCCCGGCCGCAGAGGAGGGCCGGACCCCGATCGGGTCCGGCCCTCCGTGCGTGCTCGCGGTGGCTCAGATGTTGAAGCCCAGGGCGCGCAGCTGTTCGCGGCCGTCCTCGGTGATCTTGTCCGGACCCCACGGCGGCATCCAGACCCAGTTGATGACGTGGCCGGTGACCAGGCCCTCCAGGGAGCCGGCGACCTGGTCCTCGATGACGTCCGTCAGCGGGCAGGCCGGCGAGGTGAGGGTCATGTCGATGACGGCGCGGCCGTCCTCCTCGACGGTGGTGCCATAGACCAGGCCGAGGTCCACGACGTTGATCCCGAGCTCGGGGTCCACGACGTCGCGGAGGGCCTCGGTCACGTCCTCCTGGGTGGCGTTCGCGTTCTCGCTCATGCGTTCTCTCCGTTCGTGATGTCGACCCCGGTGCGGGCCAGGGCGTCGGTGAGGGCGGTCCAGCCCAGCAGCGCACACTTCACGCGCGCCGGGTACTGGGAGACACCGGCAAAGGCCACGCCGTCACCGATGAGCTCCTCGTCGCCGGCGTGCTGGCCACGCGAGGTGAGCATCTTCTTCATCTCCGCCAGGGTCCCGGCCACCTCATCGGCGTCGTGGCCGATGGTCTCCTCGGTCATCACCGAGGTGGAGGCGGTCGAGATGCTGCAGCCCATCGCGTCGTAGGACACGTCGGCGATGGTCGGCGGCGTCGTGCTGAGGTCCACGTGCACGCGCACGGTGACCTCGTCACCGCAGGAGGTGTTCACGTGGTGCACCTCCGCCTCGAAGGGCTCGCGGAGCCCGGCGTTCTGCGGGTTCTTCGAGTGGTCGAGGATGATCTCCTGGTACATGTCCATCAGGCGCTGCCCTCCACGTCGAGGCCGAAGATGCCGGGCACGCGGTCGAGCGCCTCGAGGAAGGCGTCGACCTCCTCCCGGGTGGTGTACACCGAGAAGCTCGCACGGGTCGTCGCCGGGACGCGCAGCGCCCGGTGGAGCGGCCACGCGCAGTGGTGCCCGGTACGGACCGCCACGCCGGAGTCGTCGAGCACTTGGCCGACGTCGTGCGGGTGCACCCCGTCGACCGTGAAGGACACGCAGCCCACCCGCTCGGCGACCGCGCCGTCCCCGGTGGACGCCGGTCCGATCACGGTCACCCAGGGGCGCTGGGCCAGGCCGTCCAGGGCGTGCTGGACGAGCTCCCGGTCGTGGGCGGCCACCCGCTCCATGCCGAGCTCCTCGAGGAGCTCCAGCGCGGCGCCGAGGCCGACGGCCTGCGAGGTCATCGGCACGCCGGCCTCGAAGCGCGCCGGCGGGGCGGCGTAGGTGGACCCCTCCATGCGGACCAGCTCGATCATCGAGCCACCGGTGATGAAGGGCGGCATGGCCGCGAGCAGCTCGTAACGGCCCCAGAGCACGCCGATCCCCGAGGGACCCAGCGTCTTGTGCCCCGTGAAGGCCAGGAAGTCCACACCGAGCGACTCCACGTCCACCGGCAGGTGCGGCACAGACTGGGCCGCGTCGAGCACGGTGAGCGCCCCGACCTCCCTGGCCCGCGCCACGAGGGCCGGCACGTCGGTTACCGCACCGGTGACATTTGAGACGTGCGTGAAGGCCAGCACCTTGGTGCTCTCGTCGACGATCGTCGCGAGCTCCGTGGTGTCCACGCGGCCCTCCGGGGTGACCGGCAGCCAGCGCAGCTCGGCACCGGTCCGGCGGGCCAGCTCCTGCCAGGGCACCAGGTTGGCGTGGTGCTCGGCCTCGGTGACCACGATCCGGTCCCCCGGGCCAAGGGCGAAGCGCTCCGCCACGGCCGGGTCGGCCCCGTCCATGGCCCCCGCCGCCCCGGCGTTCGAGAACGCGTAGGCCACGAGGTTGAGCGCCTCGGTGGCGTTCTTCGTGAACACCACCTCCTCGACCCGCGGGGCGCCGATGAAGCGTGCCACCACCTGGCGGGCGTGCTCGAAGGCGTCGGTGGCCTCCTCGGAGAGCTGGTGCGCCCCGCGGTGCACCGCCGAGCGGGAGTGCGTCGTGTACTCCCGCTCGGCGTCCAGCACCCGCTGCGGCTGCTGGCTGGTCGCCCCGGAGTCGAGGTAGACCAGCGGCCGGTCGGCGCGCACGGTGCGGGAGAGGACCGGGAACTGCTCACGCAGCCCGGTCAGCTCCTCGGTGGTGAAAGCCGGCACCCTCAGACCGCCGCCTGGGTGAAGCGGTCGTAGCCCTCGGCCTCCAGCTGGTTGGCCAGCTCGGGGCCGCCCTCCTCGGCGACCTTGCCGTCCACGAACACGTGGACGAAGTCGGGCTTGATGTAGTTGAGGATGCGGGTGTAGTGCGTGATGAGCAGGACGCCG
The DNA here is from genome assembly GCF_900187395.1 of Kytococcus aerolatus. Lineage (GTDB taxonomy): Bacteria > Actinomycetota > Actinomycetes > Actinomycetales > Dermatophilaceae > Kytococcus > Kytococcus aerolatus. The sequence continues at coordinate 115,789 of NZ_FYEZ01000001.1, read as the reverse complement.
GTGTCGTTGGCCTCCTTGGCGCGGTTGACGCCCTCGGAGACGATGCGCAGGGCGTCCACGTCCAGGCCCGAGTCGGTCTCGTCCAGCACGGCGAAGCGCGGCTTGAGCAGCTCCATCTGGAGGATCTCGTGACGCTTCTTCTCACCACCGGAGAACCCGGCGTTCACATCGCGCTCGGCGAACTCCGGCTTCATGCGCAGGTCGTTCATCGCCCCCTTGACCTCCTTCACCCAGGTGCGGAGCTTGGGTGCCTCGCCGTCGACCGCGGTCTTGGCGGTGCGCAGGAAGTTCGAGACGGTCACGCCCGGCACCTCGACCGGGTACTGCATGGCCAGGAAGAGACCGGCGCGGGCGCGCTCGTCGACGCTCATCGCCAGCACGTCCTCACCGTCGAGGGTGATGGTGCCGGAGGTGACGGTGTACTTCGGGTGACCGGCGATCGAGTAGGCCAGCGTGGACTTGCCGGACCCGTTCGGGCCCATGATCGCGTGGGTCTCACCGGAGTTGAGGGTCAGCGTGACGCCCTTGAGGATCTCCTTCTCCTCGCCGTCGTCCGTCGCGACCGAGACGTGCAGGTCGCGGATCTCCAGGGTGCTCATGTGGGTGTCCTCTCGTGAAGGCTTGAAGTCTGGGGTGGTGGGTGGTGCGGTGCGTGCCTCAGACGGGCACGGACACGTAGACGGAGGTGCCGTCGACGCGCACCGGGTAGACGTTCACCGGCTGGGTGGCCGGCAGGCTCAGGGGCTTGCCCGTGGTCAGCTCGAACTCCGAGCCGTGCAGCCAGCACTCGATGGTGTCCTCGGACACCTCCCCCTCGGCGAGGGAGACGTTGGCGTGCGTGCACGTGTCGTCGATCGCGTGGATCTCGCCCTTCGAGTCCCGGACGACCGCGATGCGGCGCCCGGCGAGCTCGACGACGGCCCCGCCCACCTCGGGCAGGTCCGTCGTGGCGCCCACGAGGAACTCCTCGTGGCCACCGACGGGCAGGGCCCCGGTCGCGGTCGGGTCGTGCATCAGGCCTCGACCTCGCTCGGCTCGGCCTCCTCGGACGACTCGGTAGCCGGGACGAAGCCCAGCTCCTCCTCGATCGCCCGCATGATCCGGTTGGTCACCTCGGGCACACCGATGCGCTGGACGATGTCGGCGAAGACGCCGCGGACCACGAGGCGGCGGGCCTCGTCCTCGGGGATGCCCCGCGCCTGCAGGTAGAAGAGCTGCTCGTCGTCGAAGCGACCGGTCGTGCTCGCGTGCCCGGCGCCCTCGATCTCGCCGGTCTCGATCTCCAGGTTCGGCACCGAGTCGGCGCGGGCGCCGTCGGTGAGGACCAGGTTCCGGTTCATCTCGTAGGTGTCGGTGCCCTCGGCCTCGGCACGGATGAGCACGTCACCCACCCACACGGTGCGGGCGGTCTCGCCCTGCAGGGCGCCCTTGTACAGGACGTCCGAGGAACAGCGCGGGGCGTCGTGGTCCACGAAGATGCGGTGCTCCTGGTGCTGCCCCGCGTCGGCGAAGTACACGCCGAAGAGCTCCGCCGAGCCGCCCGGCCCGGCGTAGGACACCTTGGTGTTGAGGCGCACCAGGTCACCACCCAGGGTCACCACGATGTGGCGGAAGCTGGCGTCGCGACCGATCCGGGCCTCGTGCTGGCCGGTGTGGACGGCGTCGTCCTCCCACTCCTGCAGCGAGACGACGGTGAGCTGCGAGCCGTCGCCGGAGACGACCTCGACGTTCTCGCCGTGCTCGGCGGAGCCGGTGTGGTGGAGGATCACCATGGCCTTGGCGTGGTGCTCGGCCTCGATGACGACGTGCCCGTTGGAGCGACGTCCGGCACCGGTGCCGTGCACGCGCACCACGACGGGCGCGTCGAGCTCGGCCTCGGCCGGGATCCGCACGTGGAGCGCCTGCTGGGAGCCGGCGGAGGCCACGGCGGCGGCCCGGTCCTCCGGAACCAGGACGGTCCCGCGCGGGGCCTGCCCGGGAGCCAGCAGCTCGCCGAGGGACTCCTCGTCGCTGATCTCCCAGGTGGTGGCCGGCTGGTCACCGCTGGTGTCGGTCTCCCGGACGTCCAGCAGGGAACCGAGGCGGTCCAGCGGGGTGAAGCGCCAGTCCTCCTCGCGCCCGGAGGGGCGGTGGAAGTCCGCCGGGTCGGCGGAACGCTGGCGGTGCGCACGCGACTCGCCGGCCTCCGGGGTGCTCAGCAGGGCGGCGGGATCGGTGTGCGTGGTGCCCGCGGCGTCGGCGGCAGCCAGCAGCGACGGGGCGTTCTCGGTGTTCGTGGCGCTCGGCATCAGCCGACGGCTCCTTCCATCTGCAGCTCGATGAGGCGGTTCAGCTCGAGGGCGTACTCCATGGGCAGCTCGCGGGCGATCGGCTCGACGAAGCCGCGCACGATCATCGCCATCGCCTCTTCCTCGGCCATCCCGCGGGACATGAGGTAGAAGAGCTGGTCCTCGGAGACCTTGGAGACGGTCGCCTCGTGGCCCATCTGCACGTCGTCCTCACGGATGTCGACGTACGGGTAGGTGTCGGAGCGGCTGATCTGGTCGACCAGCAGCGCGTCGCACACCACGGACGACTTCGAGTTGTAGGCACCCTCGGCCACCTGGACCAGGCCGCGGTACGAGGTGCGGCCGCCGCCCCGGGCGACCGACTTCGAGACGATCGAGCTGGAGGTGTTCGGGGCGTTGTGGACCATCTTCGAACCGGCGTCCTGGTGCTGACCCTCGCCGGCGAAGGCGACCGACAGGGTCTCGCCCTTGGCGTGCTCGCCCATGAGGAAGACGGCCGGGTACTTCATGGTCACCTTGGAACCGATGTTGCCGTCGATCCACTCCATCGTGGCGCCCTCGGCGCAGGTGGCGCGCTTGGTGACCAGGTTGTACACGTTGTTCGACCAGTTCTGGATCGTCGTGTAGCGCACCCGGGCGTTCTTCTTGACGATGATCTCCACGACCGCGCTGTGCAGCGAGTCGGACTGGTAGATCGGCGCCGTGCAGCCCTCGACGTAGTGCACGTAGGAGCCCTCGTCGGCGATGATCAGGGTCCGCTCGAACTGGCCCATGTTCTCGGTGTTGATCCGGAAGTAGGCCTGCAGCGGGATGTCCACGTGGACGCCCGGCGGCACGTAGATGAAGGAGCCACCGGACCAGACGGCCGTGTTCAGCGCGGAGAACTTGTTGTCACCGGTGGGGATGACGGTCGCGAAGTGCTCGCGGAAGAGGTCCTCGTGCTCGCGCAGGGCGGTGTCGGTGTCGACGAAGATGACGCCCTTCTCCTCCAGGTCCTCACGGATCTGGTGGTAGACGACCTCGGACTCGTACTGCGCAGCCACACCGGCGATGAGCCGCTGCTTCTCGGCCTCCGGGATGCCCAGCTTGTCGTAGGTGTCCTTGATCTCCTGGGGCAGCTCGTCCCAGGAGGTCGCCTGCTTCTCGGTGGACTTCACGAAGTACTTGATGTTCTGGAAGTCGATGTCCGAGAGGTCCGAGCCCCAGTGCGGCATGGGCTTGCGGTCGAACAGCTTGAGGGCCTTGCGGCGGGTCTCCAGCATCCACTCCGGCTCGCTCTTGCGGGCCGAGATGTCCTCGACCACGGCCTCGTTGAGGCCGCGCTGGGCGGTGCGCCCGGCCTCGTCCTCGTCGTGCCAGCCGTACTCGTAACGGCCCAGGTCCTTCAGACCCGGGTTCAGCTCCTCGATGTGGGAGCTACCGCTGGGGGTGCCATCGGCAGTCGTGGTCATCGTGACCTCTCCTCGCTCTGGGTGGGGGTTTCGGTGGTCTGGTCACCCGGTCCGGTGCCGTCCCGCGGTGCGATGACGGTCCCGACCGGGACGAAGGTGGTGCAGACGTGCCCGCCGGCGGGCAGGGTCTGCAGGCGCTGGACGTGCACGCCGAGCAGCTCGGAGAAGGCCTCGGCCTCGGCGTCGCACAGCACCGGGAACTCCTCGGCGACGTGCTGGACCGGGCAGTGGCCCTGGCAGAGCTGGACACCGGCGGCCTGCGGGACCTCGCGGAGAGTGGCCGCGAAGCCGTCCTCGCGGAGGGCGTCGGCCAGCGCCTCCGCCCGGTCCCGAGGGTCCTCCCCGGCGGCGGAGACGCGCTCGGCGTGGCGGGCGGCCAGGGTCCGGGCCCGGCGCTCGGCGTACTCCTGGACCGCCTGCTCCCCCTGCGTCTCGCGGAGGAAGTCGAGGATCTCCAGGGCCATGCCGTCGTAAGCCGTCGGCAGCGTGGTGTGGCCGGCGTCGGAGAGCACCCAGGCGCGGGCCGGTCGGCCACGCCCGCGGTGCCCGGCGGGGTCGTGCTCGTGCTCGGTGATGACCCCCTCGGCAGCCAGCACGTCCAGGTGCCGCCGCACGGCGGCGGGGGTGAGGTCCAGGCCCTCGGCCAGCTCGCGGGCCGTGACCGGCCCCTCCTGGGACACGGCAGCACGGACCCGCTCACGGGTGCTCCTCGGCTGCATGGTCATAAACACCACAACAGTGTGTGCTAATTGGTATTCCCGGCCCAACTCAGGGTGCCCTAAGCGGTCACAACCCGCCCCGGTCCCGCGGACCCCGCCCGCGTATCCTTCGCCCGTGCCCACCACTCCTGCAGACGCCGTCGTCCTGGAGGGCGTGCAGGTGGTCCGTGACGGCCACACCGCCCTCGCAGAGCTGAGCCTCACCGCCCCCCGGGGAGCGGTGACCTGTGTGCTCGGCCGGAACGGGGCCGGCAAGTCCACCATGGTCGAGACCTCGCTGGGGCTCCTCCGACCCGCCGCCGGCTCCGTACGCATCCTGGGCTCCGACCCGTGGCGGGCCGGGCCCGGGCACCGCGCCCGCGTGGGCGTGGCCCTGCAGGACGGCGGCCTGCCCACCGGGGTCCGCCCCTCGGTGCTCCTGGAGCACCTCTCCCGCCTCTACCCGAACCCGCGGCCGTGGAAGGACCTCTGGCTCCGCCTGGGGATCAAGGCCTACGACCAGCGCATCATCCGACGCCTCTCCGGGGGGCAGCGGCAGCGCGTGGCCCTGGCCGCCGCGCTCGTCGGGCGCCCCGAGGTGGTCTTCCTCGACGAGCCCACCGCCGGCCTCGACCCGCACAGCCGACTCGACGTCTGGCAGGTCGTGCGCACCATCGCCCAGGAGGGCGCCGCGGTGGTCGTCACCACCCACTCCTTCGAGGAGGCCGAGCGCCTCGCCGACCGGGTGGCCGTCATCGACGCCGGGCGCTGCCTCGTCGAGGGGAGCCCAGCCGAGGTCGGCGGCGAGCAGGGCCTCGAGCAGCGCTTCTTCGACCTGACCCGCCGGGAGGCCACGGCATGAGCACCCCGACCCCCACGACACCCACCACTCCCCCGGTCCCGCCGCTGCGCCGTGTGCTGGCCCAGGGCCGGTACGAGGCAGGGGTGCTCCTGCGCAACGGCGAGCAGCTGCTCGTCTCCATCGTGCTGCCGCTCATCGCGCTGCTGGGTCTGGCCTTCACGACCTACCCGTCGCTCGGCGAGGGCGAGCGGATCGACCTGGCCGTCCCGGGCGTCCTCGCCCTGGCCATCATGTCCACGGCCTTCACCGGCCAGGCCATCTCGCTGGCCTTCGACCGGCGCTACGGGGTGCTGCGCCTCTTCGGCACCACCCCCCTGGGCCCCTCGGGGCTGGTGTGGGGGCGGATCTTCGCCGTGGCCGCGGTGATCGTGCTCCAGGTCCTGGTGCTCGGCGGTGTGGGGCTGGCACTGGGCTGGCGCCCGGAGCTGGTCGGGCTCCCGGCCGCCCTGCTCGTGGGCGCCCTGGGCGCTGTCGTCTTCGTCGTGCTGGCCGTGGTGGTCGGCGGGCGGCTCCGGGCCGAGGCCGTGCTGGCGGTGGCCAACCTGCTCTGGATCGTCTTCCTCGGACTGGGCAGCCTGCTGCCCACCGAGCGCTACGGCGAGCCGTGGGCCGGCCTGGTGCGCCTGACTCCCTCCGGGGCACTCGGGGACAGCCTGCGCGCGGCCCTGGCCCAGGGGCGCCTCGACCTCGTGGCCTGTGGCGTCCTGGCCGCTTGGGCGGTGGTCGGCGGTCTCGTCGCCACCCGCGTCTTCCGCTGGTCGGACTGACCCCCCACCCGCGGCCGGCCGGACTGACGTCTCCTCCGCGCGGCGCCGGTCCCAGCATCCACGACACGGCGTAGGATGTCCCGCCGTGAGTGACGACGCAACCCTGGCCCCCCGCACCCCCTCCACCCCGATGCAGCGACGCCTCGGGTTCTTGGCCCCGTGGGTCCGGCCGCTGCTGTGGACCAACCTCGTCGTGGAGATCGGGATCGTGCTCACCGGTGGGCTGGTCCGCCTCACCGGCAGCGGACTGGGCTGCCCGAAGTGGCCCGAGTGCCACGACGGCTCGATCACCCCGGTGGTCACCCCGGCCGATGGCATCCACCCCTACATCGAGTTCGGCAACCGCACCCTGACCGGCGTGGTGGGCATCGTCGCTCTGCTCACGGTCCTGGCGGTCATCGGCCGGGGCGGGCGCCGCCAGTCGCGCATCCTGCCGTGGACATGGATCGTGCTGGCCGGTGTCGTCGTGCAGGCGGTCCTCGGCGGGATCACGGTGCTCACCAGCCTCCACCCGGTCACCGTGAGCGCCCACCTGCTGGTGTCGATGGTGCTCATCTCGGCGGCCGCGGCGGCCCTGTGGTTCGACCGCGATGTCGACGAGGTCACCCCCGAGCCGCTCCCCCGCCCGGTGAACGTGGTGGCCTTCCTGACGGCCGGCCTCGGGTTCGTGGTGATGCTGCTGGGCACCTTGGTGACCGGCTCCGGTCCACACTCCGGCGACGCCGACGAACCGGCCCGCTATGGCTTCGACGTGAAGACCATGTCCTGGCTGCACGCCGACTCGGTGATGCTCTTCTGCGGCCTGCTGGCCGCGATGCTCCTGGCCCTGCACCTGCTGCCCCAGGTCAGCCAGCGGACGCGACGCATCTGGTGGGCCCTGCTCGGGGTGACCGTGCTGCAGGGCCTCATCGGGTACGTGCAGTACGCCCTGGCGGTGCCGGCGACCCTGGTGTGGCTGCACATGCTGGGCGCCAGCCTCATGGCGTGGATCCTCACCTGGGCGGTGCTCTCCGTCCGGCGGTGAGGAAACCGTCCGGGAAACTTCAAGATCGCAGGGAGGCGCACAAGTATTCACCTGGCGTTCATTGTGTGTTCACGCAGCATGTTGCTAGAGTCGAGCATCAGGATCTTTTCCGGGTCACATCGAGAATGGAATAGACATGCTCTCCATGCTTTCCTCCGGATTTCTTGCGGCCGGACTGCTTGCCGGCCCCATGACCTCCCCCCCATCGGCTCCGTCAGTCTCAGTAGACCAATCAGCCCCCTTGGCGGCCGAAACTCAGAGCGATGGCTCTGCGCCGACCTCCGCGACTGACTCAGCGGCAGCCGATGCAGCGGATGCAGCCACCATTGCTGAGCAGGAAGGCCGCAGTGTGGCTTCCGTCAAGGCGGACCTCGAGTGGCAGAACTCCGTGCAAGCTGAGATTGAAAAGCTGGCAGCCAGGGACCCTCAAGCTTTCACGGGTTCCACCATTTCAATTCCTGACCGTTCAGTCTGGGTGGGATTCACCGGTGCGGCGCCTACGAGCTCTGCCCAGTTCCCCAGCGGCACCACCGCGAAGCTCCAAGGAGGCCTCCCGCTCAACCATGAGGCACGCGTCCAGGCGGCACGTGACGGCGCCGAAGTGGTCGAGCAGCAATTCGGAGCGGAGACGGTGGCACGCGTCGACGCCATCAGCGGACGGACCGAAGTATTCGTGGCTGCGGCTGCACCGTCCGACGCTTCAGCCAGGACGCGGCGGGTCAAGAGCCAGGTGGACGGTCAGATCACAGTCCACTTCGACCCTGACGCAAAGGGTGGCGAGGAATCCATCAATGGGGGAGGCCGGCTCGAGTGGTCAGGGAGCAATACCCTGAAGTGCACGTCTGCATTCACTCAGGAGCGGCCCCTGTTCACTTTTCTCAACCGGGTCACCAAGAACTGGAACGCATATGTCTTGGTCGGCTAAGACGAGTTGGGTCCTCATGGGGACAGCCATCGGGCTCGCCGGGTGCAGCAGCTCCCCCCCTGGAACCGTTACCGAGAGCGGCACCACGCTCTGGGTGGCCGATGACGATTCGAGGACCGGCGAAGCCCATCTCGCGGGGACGCTCCGCTACCTGCCGGAGGACGGCTGCTGGGTGGTTGAGCCATCCCTCGAATCACTTGACCCCGGGGTCGAGCCGGAGGACCTGCGGACGGCCATCATCTGGCCGCAGGGGACAGAGGTGAGCGATGGCTCGGTCCCCGGCGTCTCAGTGGAGGGCAAGACCGTGCAGGACGGGGAGGGCATCGAGGCTGGGGCCGGCCTGGTCTCCACGGCCTCGGAGTTCGACATCCCTCAGTCCTGTCGCACAGGCGGCATCGCCTTCGTGCGCGACGTGCGCCTCACGAATTGAGCGCCTCCTGGCTGGCCCCCTGAGCGGGACCAGCACGCCCTCAGCAGGGGAGCGCCCCCACCGCGCTAGTCGGTGGGGGCGCTCCCCTGCTCCCGCCGTTCCGGTCGATCAGCCCAGGCCGGGCAGCGACCAGTGGAAGATTGGGTCGATCGCCACGGCCATGAACAGCACCGACACGTGGCTGATCGAGTAGTGGAAGAGCCGCATCGGCTTGATCTCGGCCTCGCTGAGACCGTCCCGCGCACCGCCCAGCAGGGTCCTGATCCCGTACAACGGGTCGTCCTTGTGGCCGCGGTGGCCGGTGGTGTCCAGCTGGGCCCGGCGACGGACATCGTCCACGCACGCGGTAGCGAGCTTCCCCACGTGGAAGGCATTCACGACCACGGCCGCATCTGCGAGGTTCATCGATCACGTTCTTGTACCCGTGGAAGGGGTCCAGGGTGGCGACCTGCACCCGTCGCCGAACCCTGTCCCGATCACTCAGTCACGCCCCGTAAACGGCCCCGGAACGGCCCGGGGCGAGGTCCAGCAGCCGGGCACGGGTCCGGTGGCCCTGGTCCCGGGACAGGTCGACCATCCCGGTCAGCATCCGCGGGCCTCGCGTGCAGGGGTCAACGTCGCGCCAGACGTGCTGATCGACCCCGAGCATCGTCACCCCCTCGAACCTGGCTGGGTCGGCCTCCAGGTCCTCCAAGCGGGCGCACACCGCTTTGCACAGGGTGTGCCAGTCCACCCCCAGCCGGCGGGCCAGACCCCGGTCGACGCATGCCTGCCGCGCAACTCGCCCACGGCCCAGACCACTGCCCGAGCCGTCAACCCGCCGATGGACGGGGCCACAGCCGGGTCCTGCTCGGTGAGGCTCCCACCCGGGCACAGGTCCTCGCGGCACACGTGTCGCCACTTGGACCAGACCGGCTGCACCGGCCGACCGAAGGAGGGCGCGTACCAACACCACCTGGACAAGGCCGTGAGCGGTCACCATCACCCCCACAGTGCGGGCACCCGGCAGGCTCCCGCACGGACTCAATGTTCACCACCAGCCCTGCTGTGCCCGAGTCAGCGACCTTCGTGACCTTCATACCGGGCAGCCCCAGCCAGGTCTGACAGTCGACACACGAGGAAGCAGGGCACGGGGAAGTAGGCTCAGGCATAGTCGAGGCCCTTGGCGATCCGAGGGAGCAAAAGTCCTCAGATCATGCCCGGGACCTCGACCCCTGCACCCACCACCCTGACCGAACCCGCCCCAGCCCTCCGCATGCAAAACTCCGAAGAGCCCTATTGGCTGCTACCCTCCTCCGCGAGCTTCCAACTGGGGGGGGCTCATCCCATGAGGAGAAGACAATGACATTCACCTTGTTCAAGAAGCTGCTTGCGCCTGCAGCAGCCGTTGCGGTGATCGGAGCGCCGCTGATGGTGGCCACGCCTGCCACTCATGCCGCACCGTCGAATTGCAGCTACTCGATCGACCGCCGCGATGTGACCGGTACCTGCAAGAGCGGCAGTGGTCAGTTCCGCATCCACCTCGACTGTGCGTATGCGCCGGATCGGTTCTCCACGTGGGGCCGGCCCGGTGAGCTGCGGACCATCAAGTGCCTGGTGGGTCAGCCCCGGAATGTGTACTTCGAGGTGAAGAACTGAAGTTTCGCCACTTTCGGGCGGGCGCGACGACAGGTCGTCGCGCCCGCCCGATTCTTCGCATGTGACACACGGGAGTGATGTGAGTGACTGAGCTCGAGGTGGAACGGGCCACGATTCACTATGGCAAGCGGACCGCCGTCGAGGAGGTCTCGTGGCGGCGAGGCTACGGCCTGCATGGGCTGCTCGGGGCAAACGGCGCCGGCAAGACGTCCCTGATGCGTGCCGTCGTGACCTTGCAGCCCCTCGATGGGGGCAGCATCATGCTGGGTGGTGCACCGGTTCGTCAGGTTCGGGAGCGCGTGGGCTTCCTGCCGCAGGACAACCTTCGCCGATCGCGGTTCACGGTGCGAGAGCACTTGGCCTACATGTGTTGGCTCAAGCGTTTGGACGATCAGGCCACCACCTCGGAGGTCGACCGTCTGTTGAGACTCGTGGACCTCGAGACGCGTGCCGACGATCGCATCAGGGCACTGTCAGGGGGGATGCGTCGAAGAGTCGGGGTCGCCTCGGCGCTGGTCGCCAGTCCCGAGCTCATCGTGCTCGACGAGCCAACAGCCGGCCTCGACATGGCGCAGCGGGACTCTCTCAACGAGCTGCTGCACCAGGTCTCGCAAAATGCGATCGTCGTCATCTCGACACACATCGTCGAGGACGTCCTCGACCACGCGGACACCATCACAGTCATGAACCAGGGCTCGTTCGTCTTCGACGGGACATTCGACAGGTTTAGCCCCACCCGGGAGCTCTCGACTGTGCGCGCCGCCTACCTCGAACTGGTTGCGCAGTGAAAGGCTGGCTGCTCTGGGCCAGGCACCAGGAGTTGCCTCGCTGTGCCGTCGCCGCTGTCATCGCCACCGGTGTCATGGCGGCGCTGGTCGCCGCGGCCAGCCTTGGCGGATCGATCGATGTGGGACCCCTGTGGATCTCCGTGGCCATGTCTCTGCCCCTGCTCTTCGCCTTCGTCAACGAGCACGATCTCGACCGAATCGCACCGCGATCGCTCCTTGCCCGTCGAGGCGCCCTGGTGGCGATCACGCTGGCTCTGACCGGCGCGTTGTCGGTGCTCACCTTCCCTGGTGACCCTCAGGCGCTCGCCGCGTGGCGCAACACTGCGGCCCTCATGGGTTGGGGACTGTTGAGCCTGACCGTGGCGCCGCGACCTGCCATCTGGGTGCTCCCCACTGTTGTGGCCCTCGCGTCGATGTTCTTCGGCTGGCCGCTAGAGCCCACCCTGAGCGACGGGATTCTCGGTGCCCTTCGAGCTCCGGGCACGCTGCATCTCGAGTCCACCGGTGAGCCCAACCTGAGCCTGCTTACCTGCGGGCTCGTGTGGGCCTTGGGGGTTGGCTCCTACCTGACCGGTGTGACTCTTCGGCGCCCAAGGGCGGAGCGGGCGTCTCGCGGCTCACGGGCAGAATCCGCAGACTCCGGCCCCCGGTCAGGGTTGGGCGGAGTGGCGCTGACCACTCCACTGATGGGAGTTGTTTCTCTTTCTGTCATCTGGACCGAGATGGCAAGTCTGCCGTTCTGGGGAGGGAGCCCTCGGCTTCTGCTTGCCAAAGACATCCCCTCGGCGCACTTCATCTTCATGGGGACCGCTGCCGTGGCAGGACTAGTCACTGGCCAGGCTCGGTGGCGCGCGGGAGTGACGCAGTGGGAGGAACTCTCCACCCGCAGCCCCGCCGAGCTTGTCGGCCGCACTGTCGGCCGGGCCGCACGCGTTGCCGCTGTCGGTCTGCTCGTCCCGATCACCGTGCTGGCGCTCGTGGCGGCCGCTGACCTCGCTCGGCACGTGCCCATGAACGTGGTGCTGCGGGAGTTCGCTGCGGGCTGGCCTGTGGTCTGTGTGGTCGTGCTCGAGGGGGTGGCCTTCGCCGCGGTGGGGGCTGTCATCGGGTGGTTTTCAGGGCGGGCGTGGCTGGCCCCGCTCTGGCTTGTCGCGGTTCTTGCTCTCGTGATCGCCACTCCAAAGCCTCCATCTCAAGACGTGGACGCTCGCTGGGCGCAGGCCTATGGTTTCGAGAGTTGCTCACGCAGTGTCAGGGTCGACGTTCAGGTGTGCGCTCCGGCCCCCGATGCGGGCTACGTGCCGGCAGCCCTTCGAACGGTGGAGGAAATCTACGCGTCGTCCGCTCATCCCGAGGCGCTACCGCGCACCGTTCACCTCGTGACAGCCGGTGTCATCCCGAGCAACGTGGGTGCCGACGGTGCGGACGTTCGCCCCAGTGTCGGGCAGTCTCGCACCCGTGGCCTGACTCCACCGGACGCCCTCGAAGGACCGTCAGCAGAGTCGCTGGCCTACACGACTGCGGCCTGGTGCCAGGGCACCGACGTATGGGACCTGCAGCAACTGTTCGGAGTGGGGGACGGTCCGAGCAACACGATGCCGACGACCCTCGCCTCGCTCCGCGACTGTCGGGCACAAGCCTGATTGGGTGCGCCCACGGCCTCGGTGGTCAGCCTGTAACCGCTGGTGCCGTGGTTCCAGGTGACTGTCCGGTCATCGATCTCGGGCTCGCTGTGCGGCCGCCACTGAGTTGATTCCGGAACGGGGGTGCTAGGAGGACGAGTTGGCAGGCTCCAGCCCTCCTCTGGTCGACAACACGCGTTGCAGATGGGGATGGCACCTCACCAGGCACCTTCGTGACCGGCTCCGGCCCCCACTCCGGCGACGCCGACGAGCCCGCCCGCTACGGCTTCGACGTCAAGACCATGTCCTGGCTGCACGCCGACTCGGTGATGCTCCTCTGCGGCCTGCTGGCCGCGATGCTCCTGGCCCTGCACCTGCTGCCGCAGGTCAGCCAGCGCACCCGTCGGGTGTGGTGGGCACTGCTCGGGGTGACCGTGCTGCAGGGCCTCATCGGCTACGTGCAGTACGCCCTGGCCGTCCCGGCGACCCTGGTCTGGCTGCACATGCTCGGCGCCAGCCTCATGGCGTGGATCCTCACCTGGGCGGTGCTCTCCGTCCGCCGGTGAGCCGCGCCGGCCAGTCGTGCCGGTGCTGACCACCGATTCCCATCACCCGGGTGCCGCACACGTCCCCGGTCGAACCCTCCACAGCACACGCCGGCCCGCCTGCATGGCCCGCCCCCTCTGAAGCCCCGCGCCCTCATCCATGCGTCACAGATGGTTCCCCCGAGCCCGCCCAAGCAGCATTCTGCGCCGCATAGATTGGCCAGAGTCGCGGAGACGCCGATAGAGAGCGGCACCAACCTTCCCGTGCGGCGTGATGTTTGCTGGAGCGGCGGCCGTGCGGCGCCCAGGCCGTCCAGCCGACCGGGACGCCGCACGGCAGCAACAGCAAGCGACCGGTTCGCCACACGCCGGCAACACAGAGCGCCCCCACCGCTGAGCGGTGGGGGCGCTCTGGTGATCCGCCGGACAGATCAGCCCAGGCCGGGCAGCGACCAGTAGAAGATCGGGTCGATCGCCACCGCCATGAAGAGCACCGAGACGTAGCTGATCGAGTAGTGGAAGAGGCGCATCGGCTTGATCTCGGCCTCGCTCAGACCGGCCCGCGCACCGCGCAGCAGGGTGTGCGACTCGGCGACGAACAGACCGCCGGAGAGGATCGCGACGACCGTGTAGATCCACCCCATCGGCGCCACCGGGATGAGCACCAGGGAGGTCAGGAAGGTCGCCCAGGCGTAGAGCACGATCTTGCGGCCCACGGCCACGTTGTTCTCCAGCACCGGCAGCATCGGGACGCCGGCGTTGGCGTAGTCCTCCCGGAACTTCATGGACAGCGGCCAGTAGTGCGGCGGGGTCCAGAAGAAGACGAAGACGAAGAGGACCAGGGCCGGCCAGTCCAGCGAGTTCGTGACCGCCGACCAGCCGATGAGTACCGGGATGCACCCGGCGAGCCCGCCCCAGACGATGTTCTGGCTGGTGCGCCGCTTCAGCACGATCGTGTAGAACCACGCGTAGAGCACGATCGCCCCGAAGGACAGCGCGGCCGAGAGCCAGTTGACCAGCAGACCCAGCCAGAGCACCGAGGCCACGCCCAGCACGATGCCGAAGACCAGCGCCGCCCGCGGCGAGATCTGCCCGGTCACCAGCGGACGGTTGCTCGTCCGGTGCATCTTCGCGTCGATGTCCCGGTCCAGGTAGCAGTTGAAGACGTTGGCGCTGGAGGCCGAGAGCGTGCCGCCGACCAGGGTGGCGATGATCAGCCACCAGTCCGGGACGCCCCGCTCGGCGAGGAACATCACCGGGAAGGTCGTGATGAGCAGCAGCTCGATGATGCGCGGCTTGCACAGGGAGATGTACGCCCGCACCGTGTCCCCGAGGCCCGTGGACCGGGGGGTCGTCGGGTGCGGCGTCGCCGTCTCGGCCCCAGAAGTCACGTCGTCCTCTCCGCAGGTGGCAATCACACAAGAGACGGGCTGGCGGCCCGTCGTGGGCCCCATCCTACGACCCGCCCCGGATCGTTACGACGCCGCGTCGCAGTTCACCCCCGGACGGTGATCCCGGCCACCTGCGGACCACCGAGGCTGCCCGCCCCCTCCCCTTGTGCATAGGCTGGGTGGCACAAGGCCGCTCGATGGTGTGCGGCCGCCCACGCCCGCGTGGAGCGGCACCGACTGGCATCGGCGCCGGGCCACCGGGCATCCAGCCTGTACCGGAGGAGCCTCGCGTGACCGACTCGACCCAGCCCGCCCGCGACCCGCAGATCAAGCCCCTCGTCGCCGACCGGGTCGGATGGGGAGAGCTCGACCGGCGGGCCGTCGACACCGCCCGCCTGCTGGCCGCCGACGCGGTCGAGAAGTGCGGCAGCGGTCACCCCGGCACCGCGATGTCGCTGGCCCCCGTGGCCTACCTGCTCTTCCAGGACGTGATGCGCCACGACCCGGCCGACCCGCACTGGCTCGGACGGGACCGCTTCGTCCTCTCCTGCGGCCACTCGGCCCTCACCCAGTACGTCCAGCTCTACTTCTCCGGCTACGGCATGGAGATGGGCGATCTCAAGGCGCTGCGGACCTTCGGCTCCCAGACGCCCGGCCACCCCGAGCTGCACCACACGCGCGGCGTGGAGATCACCACCGGACCGCTCGGCTCCGGTCTGGCCACCGCCGTGGGCATGGCCATGGCCCAGCGGCGCCAGCGCGGCCTGCTCGACCCGGACGCCCCCGCCGGGGAGTCGGCCTTCGACCACCACGTGTGGGTCATCGCCTCCGACGGTGACATCCAGGAGGGCGTGAGCGCCGAGGCCTCCTCCCTCGCCGGCCACCAGGAGCTCGGCAACCTCACGGTGATCTACGACGACAACGAGATCTCCATCGAGGACGACACCGACATCTCCTTCTCCGAGGACGTCGCCAAGCGCTACGAGGCCTACGGGTGGAACACCGTCACCATCGACTGGCGCGGCACCGGCGAGTACGTCGAGGACGTCGACGCCCTGCACGCCGCCCTCGAGGAGAGCAAGGGCTCCGACCGCCCGACGCTGATCCGCCTCCGCACGATCATCGGCTGGCCGGCCCCGACCAAGCGCGACACCGGGGCGGCCCACGGCGCCGCCCTGGGCCCCGACGAGATCGCCGCCACCAAGGAGCTCCTGGGCTTCGACCCGGAGGTCGTCTTCCCGGAGGAGCCGGCCGTCGTCGAGCACGTCCGGCAGGTCGCCCAGCGCGGGGCCGAGGCCCACGCCGCGTGGGAGGAGCGTTACCAGACCTGGCGCACCGCCCACCCCGAGCAGGCCGCCCTGCTGGACCGCCTGGTGGCCCGCGAGCTCCCTGCGGGTCTGGACGAGGCGCTGCCCCGCTGGTCCGGCGAGGACAAGCCGATGGCCACCCGCAAGGCCTCCGGCGCGGTGCTCAACGCGCTGGCCGAGGTGATGCCCGAGCTGTGGGGCGGCTCGGCCGACCTCGCCGGCTCGAACAACACCACCATGGACGGCCAGCCCAGCTTCGTGCCCGAGAGCCGATCCACCGACATGTTCCAGGGCCACGAGTACGGCCGCACCCTGCACTTCGGGATCCGCGAGAACGCGATGGGCATGGCCCTCACCGGCATCGCCCTGGAGGGTCTGACCCGCCCCTACGGGGGCACCTTCCTCACCTTCTCGGACTACATGCGCCCGGCCGTGCGCCTCGCGGCGATCATGGAGGCACCGGTCACCTACGTGTGGACCCACGACTCCATCGGCCTGGGCGAGGACGGCCCGACCCACCAGCCGATCGAGCACCTCGCCGCGCTGCGCGCCATCCCGGATCTCGACGTGGTCCGCCCGGCCGACGCGAACGAGACCGCCGTCGCCTGGCGCACCATCCTGCAGCACACCGACCGCCCGGCCGGCCTGGCGCTCACCCGCCAAGAGGTCCCGGTGCTCGACCAGGAGCAGTACGCCTCCGCCGAGGGGGTCGCCCGCGGCGGCTACGTGCTCGCCGAGGCCGAGGGCGAGCTCCGCGTCCTCCTCATCGCCACCGGCTCGGAGGTGCACATCGCGCTGGAGGCCCGCGAGGCCCTCCAGGCCGAGGGGATCGGCACCCGCGTGGTGTCGATGCCCTGCCGCGAGTGGTTCGACGCCCAGGACGAGGCCTACCGCGAGGAGGTCCTCCCCCGCGCCGTCCGGGCCCGGGTCTCGGTCGAGGCGGGGATCGCGATGCCCTGGTACGACCTGCTCGGCGACGCGGGTCTGCCCGTCGCGCTGGACGGCTTCGGCGCCTCCGCCCCCTACCAGGAGCTCTACGAGAAGTTCGGCATCACCGCCACCGACACCGTCGACAAGGCCAAGAAGTCCCTGCAGATCGCGGAAGGCAAGTGACCATGGAGCAGTACACCCAGCACACCAGCGCCGAGCACTCCCCCGTCGCCCGGCTCGACCTCGGCGCCGCACCCCAGCCGCTCAAGGAGCTCGCCGCGCAGGGCCTCTCGGTCTGGTTGGACGACCTGAACCGCCCGATGATCCGGGAGGGCCGCCTTGCGGAGCTCGTCCGCTCCGGTGGCGTCGTCGGGGTGACGACCAACCCGTCGATCTTCGCCAAGGCCCTGTCGGAGGCCGCCGACTACGACGAGCAGGTGCGTCAGCTCGCCGCGGAGGGGGTCGACGTCGACGAGGCCGTCTTCCGGCTGACCACCACCGACGTCGCCGAGGCCTGCGACCTCCTCCGCCCCGTCTGGGAGGCGACCGACGGGCAGGACGGCCGGGTCTCCATCGAGGTGGACCCCCGCCTGGCGGCCGACACCGCGGGAACCGTCGAGATGGCCCAGCGTCTGTGGGACACCATCGACCGGCCGAACCTACTCATCAAGATCCCCGCCACCGTGCAGGGCCTGCCGGCGATCACCGAGGTGATCTCCCGCGGCATCAGCGTCAACGTCACGCTGATCTTCTCGCTGGACCGCTACCGCGGGGTCATGAATGCCTATCTCACCGGCCTGGAGCAGGCCCGGGAGAAGGGCGTGGACCTCGCCCCGATCCACTCGGTGGCCAGCTTCTTCGTCTCCCGGGTGGACTCCGAGGTGGACGCCCGCCTCGAGGCGATCGGCACCGACGAGGCCCGGGCGCTCCGGAGCCGGGCCGGCCTGGCCAACGCCCGGTTGGCCTACCAGGCCTTCGACGAGGTCTTCTCCACCCCGCGCTGGGCCACCCTGGCCGACGACGGTGCCAACCTGCAGCGACCGCTGTGGGCCAGCACCTCGGTGAAGGACGAGTCCTTGCCGGACACGCTCTACGTGACGGGCCTGGTGGCCCCGAACACCGTGAACACCATGCCTACCGCCACTCTGGAGGCCACGGCCGACCACGGCGAGGTCACGGGGGACACCGTCCAGGGCACCTACGCCGAGTCGGCTGCCGTGCTCGACGGGCTGGAGGCCCAGGGCATCAGCTATCTCGACGTGGTGGAGACGCTGGAGACCGAGGGTGTGAAGAAGTTCGCTGACGCCTGGGACGGACTGCTCGCGTCCGTCCAGGAGCAGCTCGACAAGGCGAAGGGCTGAGTGAGGCAGATGTTGGAACGCTCCAGCGAGATCGTCGTCGAGGCCACCGGTCCGGCGGCCACGGCGATCACCGAGCACGTCCCCGGGCTGGTCGAGCGCCGCGTGGCCAGCCGGCTGGCGGCGAAGGACGCCACCCTCTGGGGCGAGGCGGCCCGGGAGGAGGCCGCCCAGCGCCTCGGCTGGGTCGACCTGCACCGCACGAGCCGCGCTCTCATCGGCGAGGTCGAGACCCTGGCCGCGCGGTACGCCGAGCGCGGGTGCGATCGGGTGGTCCTCTGCGGCATGGGCGGCTCCTCCCTGGCCCCGGAGGTCATCACCCGCACCGCCGGGGTGGAGCTCGTGGTCTGCGACTCCTCCGACCCGGCGATGGTCACCACCGCCCTCGGCACGCCCGAGGACCTGCGTCGCACGGTCGTGGTCGTCTCCTCCAAGTCCGGCTCCACCGCCGAGACCGACTCCCAGCGGCGCACCTTCGTGGACGCCCTGACCCGGGCGGACCTGGAGCCCACCGAGCACATGGTGATCGTCACCGACCCCGGCTCCCCCTTCGACCAGAGCGCGCGCGCCGAGGGCTTCGACGTGGTGAACGCCGACCCGAGCGTGGGCGGCCGATACTCGGCCCTCACCGCCTTCGGGCTGGTGCCCTGTGCCCTGGCGGGCGTGGACGTGGCCGAGCTGCTCGACGAGGCCGACGCGGTGGCCGACCTGCTGGCCGCTGACGACGAGGCCAACCCCGCCCTGCGTCTCGCCGCCGTGATGGCCGGGGCATCCGGCGGTACCCCGCGCGACGTGCTGGTCATTTCCCGGGCCGGCAGCGCCCTGGAGGGACTGGGCGACTGGGCCGAGCAGCTCATCGCCGAGTCCACCGGCAAGGACGGCAAGGGGGTCCTGCCCGTCGTCGACCTCCCCTCCGAGGTCGGCGCCGAGCCGCTGGCCCACCGCCTCGCCGACCAGCCCGACGTGACCGTGGTCCGCCTCATCGGCGACGAGGTCGACGAGCGGGACGACGAGCTGGCCGGGCCCGATGGCGAGCCCGTGGACAACGAGCATCCCGCAGCGGTCGTCAACGTCGGCGGCGCCCTGGGTGGCCAGCTCCTCCTCTGGGAGACCGCCACCGCCGTGGCGGGCGAGCTCCTCGGTCTCAACCCCTTCGACCAGCCGGACGTGGAGTCGGCCAAGACGGCCGCCCGGGAGCAGATGACCGGCGGGGACGGCGCCCCACCGGAGCCCACGCTCACCGTCGGCGAGGTCGAGGTGTACCAGGCCGGGACCGACTTCCTCGGGGACGCCGGCTCCCTCACCGAGGCCGTCGAGGCCCTCCTGGCACAGGTCGGCCCGAGCGGGTACCTGGCGGTCATGGCCTACACCGACCGCTGGGCGCACGCCTCCGAGGCCCGCGCCGTCCAGGAGCGGCTCACGGCCGCCACCGGGCGTCCGGTGACCTTCGGCTGGGGCCCGCGCTTCCTCCACTCCACCGGGCAGTTCCACAAGGGCGGCCCCGCTGACGGGGTCTTCCTGCAGATCACCCGACCGGCCTCCCCAGAGGAGGACCGGCCGGTGCCCGGGCAGGAGTTCACCTTCGGGAGGCTCATCGCCGCCCAGGCCGCCGGGGACGCCCAGGTGCTCGCGGAGCAGGGACGCCCGGTGCTCCGCCTGGTGGCCCGCTCCTCCGGCGGCCACGCGGCGGTGGTTGACGCCGTGCTGGCCGCTGGGCAGGCCGGATGAGCCCGGCCCGGGTGGCCCCGGGGGCCAATCCCCTGCGGGTGGCGGACGACAAGCGGCTGCCGCGCATCGCCGGGCCGAGCGTGCTGGTGCTCTTCGGGGTCACCGGGGACCTGGCCTGCAAGAAGCTCCTGCCGGCGATCTACGACCTCGCCAACCGGGGGCTGCTGCCCTCGGGCTTCTCCCTGGTGGGCTTCGCCCGCCGCGACTGGGACGGCCAGGACTTCGAGGAGCAGGTGCGCTCGGCGGTGGAGGCCCACTGCCGCACCCCCTTCGTCCCGGAGGTGTGGACGCAGCTCCGGCAGGGCATCCGCTTCGTGGCGGGGACCTTCGACGACCCGGCGGCCTTCGCCGAGCTCTCCGAGGTGCTCGCCGAGTTGGACCGCACCCGCGGCACCGGTGGGAACCGGGCCTTCTACCTCTCCATCCCACCCCGCTTCTTCGCGGAGGCCTGCCAGCAGCTGCAGGCGGCCGGGCTCTCCACCCCGGAGGAGGGCTCCTGGCGCCGGGTGGTGGTCGAGAAGCCCTTCGGCCACGACCTCGCCTCGGCCCGGGAGCTGAACCGGATCGTCGAGGAGGTCTTCCCGCAGGACGCGATCTTCCGGATCGACCACTACCTGGGCAAGGAGACGGTCCAGAACATCCTGGCGCTGCGCTTCGCCAACCAGATGTTCGAGCCGATCTGGAACGCCCACTACGTGGACCACGTACAGATCACGATGGCCGAGGACATCGGCATCGGCGGACGCGCCGGGTACTACGACGGCGTCGGAGCGGCCCGGGACGTCATCCAGAACCACCTGCTCCAGCTGCTCGCCCTGACGGCCATGGAGGAGCCCACCTCCTTCGACGCCCGGGCCCTGCGCACCGAGAAGGAGAAGGTGCTGGCCGCCACCATGCTGGCCGGCCCGGTTGACGAGGCCGCGGTCCGTGGCCAGTACGCCACCGGCTGGCAGGGCAACGAGGAGGTGCCGGCCTATCTCGACGAGGAGGGCGTGGCCGAGGACTCGGTCACCGAGACCTACGCGGCGCTCAAGCTCAAGGTGGCCACCCGCCGCTGGGCCGGGGTCCCCTTCTACCTGCGGGCCGGCAAGCGGCTGGCCAAGCGGGTCAGCGAGATCGCGGTGGTCCTCAAGCGGGCCCCGCACCTGCCCTTCGAGGACACCGCCACCGAGGAGCTGGGCCAGAACGCCATCGTGATCCGCGTGCAGCCCGACGAGGGGGTCACCATGCGCTTCGGATCGAAGGTGCCCGGCCCGCAGATGGAGGTCCGCGACGTGACCATGGACTTCGGCTACGGCAACGCCTTCACCGAGTCCTCCCCCGAGGCCTACGAGCGGCTCATCCTCGACGTCCTGCTCGGCGAGCCCCCGCTCTTCCCCCGCCACGAGGAGGTCGAGCTCTCCTGGCAGATCCTGGACCCGGTGACCGAGCGCTGGGCGCAACCAGGTGCTCCGGCCCCGGAGCAGTACCCCGCCGGCAGCTGGGGGCCGCGCTCGAGCAACGACATGATGGCCCGCGACGGCCGCAGCTGGAGGCTCCCGTGATTCTCGACTACCCCGACGTCTCCGCCCGGCACCTCTCCCGCGAGCTCGTCCGCCTGCGGGCCGACCAGGGCGCCATGGCCCTGGGGCGCGTGCTGAGCCTGGCGGTGGTGACGGACCTGGGCTCCCTCCCCGGGGTGCTGGAGACGGCCACCGCCGCCACCCGCCAGCACCCCAGCCGGATCATCGTGCTGGTCCGGGACAACGCCCTGGACGAGCCGCGGCTGGACGCCCAGATCCGGCTCGGCGGGGACGCCGGGGCCAGCGAGATCGTGGTCCTCTACCTGCACGGTGCCCTCGTGGAGCACGAGCACGCCGTGCTCCTGCCCCTCCTGCTGCCGGACTCCCCCATCGTGGCCTGGTGGCCGGGCCGGCCGCCGGAGGAGCTGCACTCCAGCCCCCTGGCCCAGGTGGCCAGCCGCCGCATCACGACCGTGGCCCAGGCCGAGGACCCCGCCCAGGAGCTGCGCCGGCTCGCCAGCGACTACGAGGCCGGGGACACCGACATCGCCTGGACCCGGCTCACCCGGTGGCGGGCCCTGCTGGCCGCCGTGCTCGACGAGCCCCCCTTCGAGGAGGTCCAGTCGGCCACGGTCTCCGGCGGCAGCGACAGCCCCCGCGTGGACCTGCTGGCCTTCTGGCTGGGCCGCTTCCTGGAGTGTCCGGTTGTGCGCGCCCGGTCCGCTCCCGGCCAAGGTGTGGAGTCGGTGCGCCTGCAGCGGGCCTCCGGCCCGGTCGACCTGGTCCGCATCGACGGCGAGAACGCCCTCCTCCTGGCCCCCGGTCGCCGGGCCCGCCGCGTCACCCTCCCCCACACGACGCTGGCGCAGTCTCTCTCGGCCGAGCTCCACCGACTCGACGTCGACGACGTCTACGAGGCCGTCCTGGAGAGCATCGACACCGTGGACCTGACCGTCATGTCCACCGCGGACGCCCTGGCGGCCGGCATCCTCCGCGACCGTGACAGCGCCCTGGACGCGGAGTCCCAGGAGATCGAGGAGAACGCATGAACCCCCGCCCCACCACCCCCGAGGTCACCGTCCGACCCGACGAGCGGACCACCGCCCGCACCCTCGTGGACGCCCTGCTCGAGCAGGTCGCTGACCGGGAGGACCCGCACGTCGGCCTCACCGGCGGTTCCATGGGCGTGGAGGTGGCCCGGGAGATCGGCGCCCGGTGGGCGACCGACGAGACCGCCGCCGCGCTCCTGGACCGGACCCACTGGTGGTTCAGTGACGAGCGCTTCCTCCCCGAGGGCCACGCCGATCGCAACGACACCCAGGTCCTGGAGGCGCTCGGCACCCGTCCGGCGCCCGAGCGCTGGCACGTCCTGGCCCCCGCCCCCGGCGACGACCCCAGCCGCGACGAGGCCGAGGCCGCCGCGGTCGACCAGGCCGCCGAGCTGGCGATGGTCCCCCGGCACGAGGGCCTCCCCTCCCTCGACCTCCTCGTCCTGGGCGTGGGCCCGGACTGCCACGTCGCCTCGCTCTTCCCCGGCCACCCCGACTCCGCGGTGCACGACCGCTGGACGACGGCGGTCGACGACTCCCCCAAGCCCCCGCCGGTGCGGGTCAGCTTCACGATGCCCGTGATCCGTGCCGCCGAGCAGGTGTGGCTCGTCGCGTGCGGTGAGGGCAAGGCCGAGGCGCTGGCCGGAGCCCGGGAGGCCTTCGCCGGCTGTGCCTCGACCACCGTCGCAGCGCGGGCGGGCGAGCCGCTGGACCGCCCGGCCGGGTGGGCGCAGGGCCGCACCGCGACCCGCTGGTTCCTCGACGAGGCGGCTGCCGCCCGGCTGCCCGCGGCCTGACTCAGGCGGTGCCGCGCTGCTCGCGGAGCTTCTGGAGGGCCTCCTCGAGCAGCGTCTCCCCCTGCGCGTCGTCGCGACGCTCCTTCACGTAGTCCAGGTGCGTCTTGTACGGCGTGATGCTGGGCGGCTCCGGCGGGTTGTCGGCGTCCTCGCCCGCGGGCAGGCCACAGCGGACGCAGTCCCAGGTCTCCGGGACCTCGCCGCCGGCCTCCACCGAGAAGCGGATGGTCGTCGTGTGACGGTTGTGGCAGTGGTAGTCGACGTCGACACCCTCGGCGTCGACGCCCCGCTCGGCCTCACCCACCGGCCCGGACCCCACCCGGGTCCCCCGGATGGCCTGTCCCCCAGTCACCATGCCTGTCTCCTGTTCGTGCGGGCCGGTCAGCCGGCCGGGATCACTTGACGACGCCGATGGCGACGACGGTCGCGAACCACAGGACCGCCATGCCGATCGTGATGCGGTTGAGATTGCGCTCCGCGACGGTCGAGGACCCGCCACCGCTGGAGAGGCCACCGCCGAACATGTCCGACAGGCCACCGCCGCGCCCCTTGTGCATGAGGATCAGCAGCACGAGGAAGAGCGAGGTGATGACGAGGACGGCGTCGAGCGCCCACCGGAGGATGTCCATGCGCGCAGACTAACAACCTGCGCACCGGACATCCCCGGTGGCGCGCCCGTCCCGGGCGGCTGCTCAGGCCGGGCGGTGGGAGCGGAAGCGGATGATCTGCGCGAACTCCTCCGCGGTGAGGGAGGCGCCGCCGACGAGCGCCCCGTCGACGTCCTCCTTGTCCATGAGCTCGGCGATGCTGGCCGGCTTCACCGAGCCGCCGTAGAGGATCCGCATCCCGTCGGCGAGCTCCTGGCCATGGGTGTGGGCCACCCGCTGCCGGATCTCGGCGCAGACCTCCTGGGCGTCCTCCGCGGAGGCCACCGCACCGGTCCCGATGGCCCAGACCGGCTCGTAGGCGATGACCGCGCGTCCGAGGCGGGAGGCCTCGATTCCCTCCAGGGCCTCGTCCACCTGCCGGGTCACGAAGGCGATGTGCTCCCCCGCCTCCCGGGTGGCCAGGGACTCCCCGACGCAGATCACGGGAGCCAGGTTCGCCGCCAGGGCGGCCTTCACCTTGAGGTTCACCAGGGCGTCGGTCTCCTGGTGCTGCTCACGCCGCTCGGAGTGCCCGATGATCACGTACTCGCAGCCCAGCTTGGCGAGCATCGGGCCGGAGATGTCCCCGGTGTGCGCACCGGAGGCGTGCTGCGACAGGTCCTGCGCGCCGAGCATGATCTCCAGCTGGTCGGCCTGGATGAGCGTCTCGACGCTGCGCAGGTGGGTGAACGGCGGGAAGACCGCCACCTCGACCTCGTCGTAGGCGTGCGAGGCGTCCCGCAGCACCCAGTCCAGCTTCTGCACGAGGTGCGTCGCCTGGAGGTGGTCGAGGTTCATCTTCCAGTTGCCCGCGATGAGCGGGATCCGGGAGCCGCTCATGCGAGCACCTTCAGGCCCGGCAGCTCCTTGCCCTCCAGGTACTCCAGCGAGGCGCCGCCGCCGGTGGAGATGTGGCCGAAGTCCTCGTCGGCGAAGCCGAGCTGGCGCACCGCAGCTGCGGAGTCGCCCCCGCCGACGACGGTCAGGGCCCCGTCCTGCGTGATGTCGACGAGGGCCTGGGCGACGGCCTGCGTGCCGGCCGCGTAGGGCTCCATCTCGAAGGCGCCCATGGGGCCGTTCCAGAAGACGGTGCGGCAGTCGGCCAGCTTCTCCGCGAAGAGCTGCGCGGACTCCGGGCCGATGTCCAGGCCCATCCGGTCGGCGGGGATGGCGTCGGCGGGCACGACCCCGTGCTCGGCCCCGGCGGAGAACTCCGTGGCGGCCACCACGTCGGTGGGCAGGACGATCTCGACGCCCTTCGCCTCGGCCTGCTCCAGGTAGCCCTTGCAGGCCTCCACCTGGTCCTCCTCGAGGAGGCTCTTGCCGACCTCCAGGCCCTGCGCCCGGAGGAAGGTGAAGACCATGCCGCCGCCGATGAGCAGGCGGTCGGCGGTCTGGATCAGGTTGTCGATGACGCCCAGCTTGTCGCTCACCTTGGCCCCACCCAGGACGACCGCGTAGGGGCGCTCGGGGTCCTCGGTGAGGCGCTGCATGACCTCGACCTCGGCCTGCACCAGGCCACCGGCGGCGGCCGGCAGCAGCTGGGCGATCTCGTGGACGCTGGCCTGGGCGCGGTGGACGACGCCGAAGCCGTCGGACACGTAGGCGTCGGCGAGGGCGGCGAGCTGCTCGGCGAAGGCGCGCCGCTCGGCCTCGTCCTTGCTCGTCTCCCCGGCGTTGAAGCGCAGGTTCTCCAGCAGGGCGATCTCGCCCTCGGCCAGGCCCTCGACGGTCGCGCGGGCGGCCTCGCCCACGGTGTCCGCGGCGAAGCTCACCTCACGGCCCACCAGCTCGGAGAGACGCCCCACGACCGGCTCCAGGGAGTACTGCGGGTCCGGGGTGCCCTTCGGGCGGCCGAGGTGGGCCACGACGACGACCTTCGCACCGGCCTCGGCGAGCTGGCGCAGGGTCGGGGCCGAGGCCACGAGGCGACCGTCATCGGTGATGGTGGTGCCGTCCAGCGGGACGTTCAGGTCGGAACGGACGAGGACCCGCTGGCCGCGGAGCTCCCCCAGGTCGTCGATGGTGCGCACGATGCGTTCCCTTTCGTGGTCGTCGATGATCGTCGTTGATCGGGCCGGCCGCCGACGAGACGGTGGCGTGGTGCCCATCCTGCCGGACAGACGGTGGGCCCCGCGCACCGGTCGGCGCGCGGGGCCCACGGGCGGTGACCGCTCAGTCGATGCTCCGGGCGAGCAGCTCGCAGAGGTCCAGCATGCGCTCGGAGTAGCCCCACTCGTTGTCGTACCACCCGGCCACCTTCACCTGGTTGCCGATGACGCGGGTCAGCCCGGCATCGAGGATGCACGAGTGCGGGTTGGTGACGATGTCCGCCGACACGATGGGGGCCTCGGTGTACTCCAGGTAGCCCTTCATCGGGCCCTCGGCGGCGGCCCTCATCGCGGCGTTCACCGCCTCCACGGTCGCCTCCTCGCGGACGGTGACCGTGAGGTCGGTGACCGAGCCGGTGGGGGTCGGGACGCGGAAGGCGAAGCCGTCGAGCTTCCCCTCCAGGTGCGGCAGCACGAGACCCACGGCGGCCGCGGCACCGGTCTTGGTGGGGATGATGCTCAGCCCGGCGGCGCGGGCCCGGCGCAGGTCCTTGTGCGGGCCGTCCTGCAAGTTCTGGTCCGCCGTGTAGGCGTGCACGGTCGTCATGAGGCCGTTCTCGATCCCGAAGGCGTCGTCGAGCACCTTCGCCATCGGGGCCAGGCAGTTCGTCGTGCAGGAGGCGTTGGAGATCACGTGGTGCGTCGCCGGGTCGTACTCGGCGTCGTTGACGCCCATGACGATCGTGGCGTCCACGTCCTTGCCGGGGGCCGAGATCATGACCTTCCGGGCACCGGCCCGCAGGTGGGCCCCGGCGGACTCGCGGTCCCGGAACTTCCCGGTGGACTCGATGACGACGTCCACGTCCAGCTCGTCCCAGGGGAGCTTCGCCGGGTCGGGCTCGTCGGTGGCGTGGATGCGGTGGTCCCCGACGGTGATCGACTCCGCGTCGAAGGTGACCTCCTGGGCCAGCGGGCCGAGGACCGAGTCGTACTTCAGCAGGTGCGCCAGGGTCTCGTTGTCGGTGAGGTCGTTCACCCCGACGATCTCGATCTCCTTGTGCGAGGCCAGGGCGGCCCGGGTGACGCTGCGCCCGATGCGGCCGAAGCCGTTGATTCCCACGCGAACGGTCATGCTCTACCTCCACAGCTGGTGGGGTGGGCGCGCCGGGACCGACGGACCCACCAGGGGTCCGATACGCCGTTGGATCGGGATGTCCCCTCCAACCTAATGGAACTCCCCCGGACCGGTCACGGAGCGCGACCCCGCCCGGCCACGGGGGTCAGGCGGTGCCCGAGCCGGCCTGACCGGTGTCCTCGGCGAGGAGGGCGTCCACCTCGGCCTCGGTGATCGAGACCCGGGTGTCGTCGATGCCCAGCTCCGCCGCCCGACGGTCCGCCATGGCCAGCAGTCGCCGGATCCGCCCGGCCACCGCATCCTTCGTGAGGGGCGGCGTGGCGAGCTGGCCGAGCTCCTCCAGCGAGGCCTGCTTGTGCTGCGTCCGCAGCTGCCCGGCCACCCGCAGGTGCTCGGGCACCTCCTCGCCGAGGATCTCCATCGCCCGCCGCACCCGGGCGCTGGCGGCCACCGCGGCCCGCGCGGAACGCCGCAGGTTCGCGTCGTCGAAGTTCGCCAGCCGGTTCGCCGTGCCCCGGACCTCCCGACGGATCCGACGCTCCTCCCAGGCGAGGACCGCGTCGTGCGCCCCCATCCGGGTCAGGAGGGTGCTGATGCCGTCCCCGTCCCGGATCACCACCCGGTCCACGCCCCGGACCTCGCGGGACTTGGCCGGCACCCCCAGCCGACGGGCCGCCCCGACCAGGGCCAGCGCGGCCTCCGGCCCCGGGCAGGTGACCTCCAGGCTGCTCGAACGGCCGGGCTCGGTGAGCGAGCCACGGGCCAGGAAGGCGCCCCGCCAGGCGGCCTCGGTGCACTGCACGGAGCCACGCACCACGCGGGCCGGCAGCCCACGGACCGGGCGGCCCTGACCGTCGAGCAGACCGGTCTGCCGGGCGAGCACCTGGCCGCCCTCGACCACCCGGACGACATAGCGCGTCGACCGACGGATCCCCCCGGGGGTCAGCACGAGCAGCTCGCTCTCGTGCCCGTACAGCTCGTGGACCGCCCGCCGCGCCCGACGCGCCGCGCTGGCGGTGTCCAGCTCGGCCTCGATGACGATGCGTCCCCCGACGAGGTGGAGGGCGCTGGCGAAGCGCAGCATCGAGGAGAACTCGGCCTTCCGCGCCTCGACGCCGGTCACCTCGACCCGGCTGAGCTCGTCCTTCAGATCCGCGGTCATGGCCATGGCGCCATCGTCGCACGGGCCCCCTCCCGCCCCGAGACGGACCGTCCCGTCGACCGCCCCGGCCCCCCCGGGACCCCGGTCAGCGGGACTGCAGGAGGTCTTGGTAGGCCGTCGCCAGGCGCATCACGTCGTGCACACCGGGGTGGGAGCGGTGGACCAGGTCGGTCACCACGACCTCGCCGTCGGACTGGCTGACGATCTCCTCCAGCGCCCGCCGCTCGGCCGTGTCCTCCACCTGACGCTCGTCGACGAGCACCACGTTGGGGACGAACCCCGGGGCGTTCTCCAGCACCGCGGCCACCTGCTCGGCGGGGGTCCGGCCCAGGTTCTCACCGCTGCTGTCGATGTTCATGGTGAGCACCCGGCGCGCCGAGCTGCCCACGATCGCGTCCCGCAGCTGCGGCACCAGGAGGTGCGGCATGACGGACGTGTACCAGGAGCCCGGTCCGAGGACCACCCAGTCGGCGGCCTCGACCGCCTCCACGGCCTGCGGCTCGGCCGGCGGGTCGGCCGGGTCGAGCCGGACGCTCTCGACGAACGCACGGCAGCGGGCGACCTCCTTCTGCCCCACCACGAGATCACGCCGCTCCGGGGCCGACGGGTCCAGCCCCGTCACCGTGGCCTCGATGTTCAAAGGCTGCGAGCTCATCGGCAGGACCCGCCCCCGGGCGCTCACCAGGCGGGAGAGCGCGGCCAGCCCCTGCACCGGGCCACCCAGCCGCTCCCAGGCGGTGAGGATGAGCAGGTTGCCCAGCGCGTGCCCCTCCAGCCCGGTGAGTCCCTCGACGACCTCGGTCTCCTGCGGCAGACGAGGCGGCCCGAAGCGGTGCTGGAGGATCTCCCGCCAGGCCTGCCCCTTCTCGGAGTCGTCGCAGAGCGCGGCCAGGGCCATGCGCAGGTCGCCCGGGGGGATCGACCCGTAGGCGTCTCGCAGGCGCCCCGAGGAGCCGCCGTTGTCGGCCACGGTGACCACCGCCGTGAGGTCACGCGTCAGGTGACGCAGCGCCGTGAGGGTGGCGTACAGCCCGTGGCCGCCCCCGAGGGCGACCACGCGGGGCGGCATGGTCAGCGAACCGGTGAGGGTCGACTGGGCGCCGGTGAGGATCTCGGCCATGGGATCAGTCTGCCCCCCGGCGAGCTCGCCACGGCAGAGGGGTGGACGCCGTGTCGCCCACCCGGGCGGCCCGGGTCACTCCCGCCCCAGGTCCCGGTGGCTGTGCTCCACGTTGAGGCCGGCCTCGGCCAGCGCCCGGGCCAGCTCCTCGGTGACGGCCACGGAACGGTGCTTCCCCCCGGTGCAGCCGATCGCCAGGGTCACGTAACGGCGGCGCTCCCGGCGATAGCCCTCGATCATGGTGCCCAGCATGGACAGCGCCGAGCGGACGAACTCCCGGGCCCCCTCCTGCGAGAGGACGAAGTCGCTCACCGGCTTCTCGGTCCCGTTGTGGGCACGCAGCTCCGGCACCCAGTAGGGATTCGGGAGGAAGCGCAGGTCGAGCACGATGTCGGCGTCCAGGGGGATGCCGTACTTGAATCCGAAGCTCATGGCCGAGATCCGCGGGATGTTCTCCAACGGGCGGACCAGGTCGCTCACCCGGGCCGAGAGCTGGTGCACGGTGAGCCCGCTGGAGTCGATGACCACGTCCGCGGCGGCCCGCAGGGGTCCCAGCCGCTCCCGCTCCGCCTGGATCCCGTCGAGAAGACGCCCGGACCCCTGCAGGGGGTGCGGGCGCCGGACGGCCTCGAAGCGACGGACGAGCTCGGCGTCGCTGGCCTCGAGGAAGAGCAGCCAGGGAGTCCACCCCCGCTCCCGGATCTCGGCCATCGCCTGCCCGAGATCACCCATCATCGCCGCGCCACGCATGTCGCAGGCCGCCGCGATCGGGGGGATCTCCCGCCCCTCCTCGCGCAGCCCCTCGGCGAGGTCCACCAGGCTCGGCACGAGCTGCGAGGGGAGGTTCTCCACGACGTACCACCCCATGTCCTCCAGGACGTTCGTGGTGGTCGTGCGCCCCGCGCCGGACATGCCGGTGACGATGAGGAAGTCCTTCTCACCACCGAGCCGGGCGGAGGACTGCCGCTCGCCCCGGTCCAGGAGCTCTCGCAGGAGCTCGACGTCGGGGGCACGCCAAGCGGGCACGGAGGGAGGGGTCATGTCCCGCATTCTGACAGGTCGCACGCATCCTCGCCGACCGGTCAGTCGAGCACCTCGCCGGTGGTGACGTTGACGGCCGGAGCGGGCTCCTCGGAGCGCAGGTGCTCGTGCACGACGGCCGCCAGCCGGGGGCCGATGCCCTTCACCGCGGCCAGCTCCTCCGGGCTGGCCGCACGGATCGCCCGGACCGTCCCGAACTGCTCGAGCAGCGCGGCGCGCCGGGCCGGCCCGAGGCCCGGGACGGTGTCCAGGGCGCTGGCCGTCATCGCCTTCGAGCGCCGCTTCCGGTGGAAGGTGATCGCGAAGCGGTGTGCCTCGTCGCGGAGACGCTGGAGGAGGAAGAGGGCGTCGCTGGTGCGCGGCAGGACCACCGGGTACTCGTCGTCCGGCAGCCACAGCTCCTCCAGCCGCTTGGCCAGGCCGACCACGGGCACGTCCCCGGCCCCGGCCGCGTCGAGCGCCGTCCGGGCGGCCCGCACCTGCGGCAGGCCACCGTCGACGACGACGAGCTGCGGAGGATAGGCGAACCGTTCGCTCCCCCGGTCGGCCGGGACGTCCCCGGCCAGCTCGTCCCCCTGCGGGCGCCCGCGCCCGTGCCGGAAGCGCCGGGTGAGGACCTCGCTCATGGCCCGGGTGTCGTCGGCCGGCTCCCGGATGATGAAGCGCCGGTACTCGGAGCTCCGCGGCAGGCCGTCCTCGAAGACGACCATCGAGCCGACCGAGTTCTCCCCCTGGGTGTGCGAGATGTCGTAGCACTCGATGCGCAGGGGCGCCTCGGCGAGGGCCAGCGCCTCCTCGAGCTCGGCCAGGGCGCGGCTGCGCGTGGTGAGATCGCCGGCCCGGCTCAGCTTGTGGCGTGCGAGGGACTCCTCGGCGTTGCGGACCACGGTCCGGACCAGGGTGGCCTTGTCCCCCCGTTCCGGCACGCGGACCTGGACGCGCCGACCGGCCAGGCCGCTGAGCCAGTCCGCGAGCAGCTCTGCCTGCGCCGGCTCGGCCGAGAGCAGCACCTCCCGGGGGAGGTCCGCCGGGTCGTCCCCGTAGAACTGGCGCACCAGGTGGGCCAGCGCCTCGTCGGTGGGGTGGTCCTCCTTCTCCAGCACCCAGCCGCGCTGCCCGCGGATCCGCCCGCCGCGCACGTGAAAGACCTGCACGGCGGCCTCCAGCTCGTCGTCGGCGACCCCCAGGACGTCGGCGTCGACGGACTCGTCGAACACGACCGCCGACTTCTCCATGACCTTCTCCAGCGCGGCGATGTCGTCGCGCAGGCGGGCCGCGCTCTCGAAGTCCAGCTCCTGGGCGGCCTGCTCCATCCGACGGCGCAGCCCCCGCAGCATCCGTCCCCCGTCCCCGGCCAGGAAGCGGCAGAAGTCGTCGACGAGCTGACGGTGCTCCTCCGGGCTGATCCGCCCCACGCAGGGCGCGGAGCACTTGTCGATGTAGCCCAGCAGGCAGGGGCGGTCAGCCGCCTTCGCCCGCTGGTAGACCCCCTTGCTGCAGGTCCGGACGGGGAAGACGCGGGTGGCCAGGTCGAGGGTCTCCCGGATCGCCCAGGCCTGCGCGTAGGGGCCGAAGTACCGGTTCCCCCGCCGCTTGGCGCCCCGCATCACCATCGCCCGGGGGATCTCCTCCGACCAGGTGATGGCCAGGTAGGGGTAGGACTTGTCGTCCCGGTACTTCACGTTGAAGCGCGGGTCGAACTCCTTGATCCAGGCGTACTCCAGCTGGAGGGCCTCGACCTCGGTGTTGACGACCGTCCACTCCACCGAGGCACCGGTGCGGACCATCTGCCGGGTCCGCGGGTGGAGCTGCTGCGGGTTCTGGAAGTACGACGAGAGTCGGGACCGGAGGGACTTGGCCTTGCCCACGTAGATGACCCGCCCGTGGGCGTCCCGGAAGCGGTACACGCCCGGGGAGGTCGGGATCTCCCCCGGGCGAGGGCGGTAGCTGGCCGGGTCCGCCATCAGTCCTCGCGCAGGAGCCCGGCCAGGAAGCGGCCGGTGTGGCTCCCCTCCACCCGGGCCACCTCCTCGGGGGTGCCGGTGGCCACCACCCGGCCGCCTCCGTCACCGCCCTCGGGGCCCATGTCGATGATGTGGTCCGCGCTGCGGATGACGTCGAGGTTGTGCTCGATGACCAGCACCGTGTTGCCCTTGTCCACCAGGGTCTGGAGCACCTCGAGGAGGCGCCGGACGTCCTCGAAGTGGAGACCGGTGGTGGGCTCGTCGAGCACATAGACCGTCCGACCGCGGCTCCGGCGCTGCAGCTCGGTGGCGAGCTTCACGCGCTGCGCCTCCCCGCCGGAGAGGGTGGTGGCCGGCTGCCCCAGCCGCACGTAGCCCAGTCCCACGTCCATGAGCGTCTGCAGGTGGCGGGAGATCGAGCCGATGGCGCCGAAGAACTCGTGGGCCTCCTCGATCGGCATGTCGAGGACCTCGGCAATGGTCCTGCCCTTGAAGCGCACCTCGAGGGTGTCCCGGTTGTAGCGGGCGCCCTGGCACACCTCGCAGGGGACGTACACGTCCGGGAGGAAGTTCATCTCGATGCGCAGGGTGCCGTCCCCGGAGCAGGCCTCGCAGCGCCCGCCCTTGACGTTGAAGCTGAAGCGTCCCGGGCCGTAGCCGCGGACCTTCGCCTCCTCGGTCTCGGCGAAGAGAGCGCGGATCTTGTCGAACATCCCGGTGTAGGTCGCCGGGTTGGAGCGCGGGGTCCGACCGATCGGGCTCTGGTCGACGTGGACGACCTTGTCCAGGCTCTCCAGGCCCTTGATGCTGCGGTGCTTCCCGGGGACCCGACGCGCGCCGTTGAGGCGGTTGGCGAGGGAGGTGTAGAGGATGTCGTTGACGAGGGTGGACTTGCCCGAGCCGGAGACCCCGGTGATGCAGGTCAGCGTCCCCAGCGGGAAGCGCACGGTGACGTCCTGCAGGTTGTTCGCCTGCGCGCCCCGCACCTCGAGGACCTCCCCGTTCCCGGGGCGGCGGACGGTGGGCGCGGGGATCGACCGGCGCCCGGCGAGGTAGTCACCGGTCACCGAGGCGCTCTCCAGGAGCCCCTCAACGGGCCCGGAGTAGACCACCTGCCCCCCGTGCTCCCCCGCGCCCGGACCGATGTCCACCACCCAGTCGGCGGTGCGGATCGTGTCCTCGTCGTGCTCCACGACGATGAGCGTGTTCCCCAGGTCCCGGAGGCGCGTCAAGGTCTCGATGAGACGCTCGTTGTCCCGCTGGTGCAGGCCGATGGACGGCTCGTCGAGCACGTAGAGGACACCGACGAGCCCGGCCCCGATCTGGGTGGCCAGCCGGATGCGCTGCGCCTCGCCACCGGAGAGCGAGCCGGCCGGCCGGTCCAGCGTCAGGTAGTCGAGCCCGACGTCCAGCAGGAAGCCGAGCCGGGCCTGGATCTCCTTGACCACCCGCTCGGCGATGCGGGCCTGCTGCGCGGTGAGCTCCATCCCCTCCAGGAAGGCGGCCGCCTCGCGGATCGACATGCGCGACAGCTCGGCGATGTTCACCCCGTCCACCCGCACGGCCAGCACCTCGGGACGCAGCCGGGCGCCCTGGCAGGCCGGGCAGGGCACCTGCCGCATGAGCTGCTGGTAGCGCTCCCGCATCTGGTCGGACTCGGTGTCGGCGTGCAGCCGCTTGACCTGGGTCACCGCCCCCTCGAACCCGGTGGAGTACGAGCGCTCCCGGCCGAAGCGGTTCCGGTAGCGGACGTGCACCTTGTGGTTGTGACCGTGGAGCACGGCCTTCCGAGCCCGCTCCGGCAGGGAGCGCCACGGGGCGTCCATGTCGAAGGACAGCTCCTCGGCCAGCGCCTCCACCACCCGCCGGTGGTAGTCGGCCATCTTCTTGCCCTGCGCCCAGAGGGTCACCGCCCCCTGGTTGAGCGAGAGCTCCTCGTCCGGCACGAGCAGCTCCGGGTCCACCTCGAGCTCGGTCCCGATCCCGGTGCACTCCGGGCAGGCTCCGAAAGGCGCGTTGAAGGAGAAGGTCCGCGGCTCGACCTCCTCGATCCCCAGCGTGTGCTCGTTGGGGCAGGCCAGCTTCTCGGTGAGCACCCGCTCCGCCGGCAGCCCCTCCGAACCGCCCTCGTCGGCGACGTCCACGTAGTCCACGACGAGCCGGCCGTCGGCCAGGCGCAGCGCCGTCTCCACCGAGTCGGTGAGGCGGGTCAGGAAGCGGTGCTCGGGCTCCCCCTCGGAGTACTTGGCGCGCAACCGGTCCACCACCACCTCGATGGTGTGCTTGCGGGTCTTGGCGAGCTTCGGCGGGTCGGTGAGCGACACCACCTCACCGTCGATCCGCGCCCGGGCGAAGCCGGAACGCTGCAGCTCCGCGAGCAGGTCCACGTGCTCCCCCTTGCGCCCCCGGACCACCGGAGCCAGGACCTGGAAGCGCGTGCCCTCCGGCACCGCCGCGAGCTGGTCGACGATCTGCTGGGGCGTCTGCTGGGCCACCACCTCACCGCACTCCGGGCAGTGCATGACCCCGGCCCGGGCAAAGAGCAGCCGCAGGTAGTCGTGCACCTCGGTGATGGTGCCGACGGTCGACCGGGGGTTGCGGCTGGTCGACTTCTGGTCGATGGCGACCGAGGGCGAGAGCCCCTCGATGAACTCGACCTCCGGCTTGTCCATCTGGCCCAGGAACTGCCGGGCGTACGAGGAGAGGGACTCCATGTACCGCCGCTGCCCCTCGGCGAAGATCGTGTCGAAGGCCAGCGAGCTCTTCCCCGACCCGGAGAGACCGGTGAAGGCGACCAGCGCGTCCCGGGGGAACTCCACCGAGACGTCCTGCAGGTTGTGCTCACGGGCACCGCGCACACGGATGCGGTCGCGGGTGCTCGGGGAACCGTTCATGGCGCTCACGCAGAAGCCTTCGGGTCGTGGGACAGGGCGTGGGTCATCGTATGGCGGACCCCTGACAAGCTCGGCGTGCAGGGGCCACGCTGCCTATGCTGCGGGGATGACGCCCACCCCGGCACTCCCGGCACACCCCACGCCGCTCGGACCCGTCGGGCTGGTCCTCCTCGCGGTCGCGAGCGTCCAGGTCGGGGGTGCCTTCGCGGCAACCCTCCTGCCGACCCTCGGCGTGCTCGGGACGACCGCGCTCCGGCTCGGGCTGGCCGCCGCCGTCCTCCTCGCCGTGGCCCGACCCTCCCTCGCCGGGCGGACCCGGCAGGACTGGTCGGCGGTCCTCCTCTTCGCCGCGGCTATGACCCTGATGAACACCGCCTTCTACGGATCCCTGACGCGACTGCCCCTCGGGGTGGCCGTCACCATCGAGTTCACCGGGCCGCTCGTCATGTCGGCGGTCCTCTCGCGCACCCGGCGCGATCTGCTGGCGGTGCTGGCGGCCGCGGCCGGCGTGCTGCTCGTGAGCGGTGCGCTGCGGGTGCTGCTCGGCGGCACCCCGGTCGACCCCCTGGGGGTGCTGCTGGCAGCCCTCGCCGGGGCCTGCTGGTGCGGGTACATCCTCACCAGCGCCCGCACCGGCCAACACTTCGCCGGTCTCGACGGGGTGGCGATCGCGATGGGGGTGGGGGCCGTCGTCCTCCTGCCCTGGGGGCTGCCCGCCCTCGGGACGGCGCTGGGCCGGCCGGAGCTCTTCGCCACCGCCCTGGGGGTGGCCCTGGCGAGCTCGGCCATCCCCTACAGCCTCGAGCTCGTGGCCCTGCGTCGGCTCCCGGCCCGGGTCTTCGGCGTGCTGCTCAGCCTCGAGCCGGCCGCCGCGGCCGCCGCCGGGGCCGTGGTGCTCGGGCAGGCGCTCCGCTCCGACCAGCTCGTCGGCACCACCCTGGTGGTCCTGGCGAGCGTGGTGGTGATGACCGGGCGCCGCCCTCACCCCGCAGGGTGAGGGCGGCGCCCGAGGAGCGGATCCCGACGGCGGGGATCAGAGGTGGTCGTCGCTGGACTCCAGCACACCGTCGATTCGGTTGCCCTGGTCGTCGTGGCCCGCTCGCTCGTCCTTGCGGGACTTCCACAGGCTGGCGATCGTCGTGACCCCGAGGATCACCACGATGGCACCGAGCGACACCGCGATCGGGATGTCCGGCGCCCAGGCGATGTGCTCGCCGCCGTTGATGAAGGGCAGCTCGTTCTCGTGCATGGCGTGGAAGATCAGCTTGAGGCCGATGAAGGCCAGCAGGACGGCCAGACCGATGCCCAGGTAGACCAGGCGCTGCAGCAGGTCACCGAGCAGGAAGTACAGCTGCCGCAGGCCCATGAGGGCGAAGACGTTGGCCATGAGCACCAGGTAGGGCTCCTGGGTGAGGCCGAAGATCGCCGGGATCGAGTCCAGGGCGAAGAGCAGGTCGGTGGAGCCGAGCGCCAGGATCGTCAGGAACATCGGCGTGATGAGGCGCTTGCCGTTCTCCTTGAGGAAGAGCGAGGTGCCGCCCTCCCAGCTGTCGGTCGAGGGCAGGTGCTTCTTGGCGAACCGGATGAGGCCGTTCTCCTCGAAGTCGTCCTCGTCGGTGTCGTTGATCGACTCCAGGAAGAGCTTCACCGCCGTGTAGATGAGGAAGGCGCCGAAGATGTAGAAGACCCAGGAGAAGGCGTTGATCGCCGAGGCGCCGACGGCGATGAAGATCGCACGGAGCACGAGGGCGATGATGATGCCCCAGAGCAGGGCATCCTGCTGGTACTTCCTGGGCACACCGAAGGACGACATGATGATCAGGAAGATGAAGAGGTTGTCGATGCTCAGTGAGTACTCGGTGAGCCACCCGGCGAAGAACTCGGTGCCGTACTGGCCCCCGGCGAGGACCCAGACGCCGATGCCGAAGAGCACCGCGGCGCCGACGTAGATCGACAGAAAGGTCGTCGTCTCCTTGCGGGAGGGGACGTGGGGGTTGCGCATGGCCCACCAGACGTCGAAGGACAGCACGACGAGGGTGACCACCAGGCTCACCCCCCAGACCCAGGGATGCACGTCCATGTCAGGAAACCTTCCGTTCGGGGCGCTGCGCGCCGCTGACTGCGAACCGGAGGTCTCTCCCACCTCGGGTGGGCCGAACTCCCGGAAGGGCGCGCCGCACCGCTGCGGTCGACCCTTCGTGATGACGAGAGCTCACGCGGGGATACTCCCCTCCGTCGGGGGTCATCGTACGCGTTCCATCTGACGCAGCTCCTTGCGAAGGTCCGCGATCTCGTCGCGCAGTCGCCCGGCGAGCTCGAACTGGAGCTCGCTCGCGGCCGTGTGCATCTGGTCGGTGAGCTGCTGGATGAGCGCGGCGAGGTCGGCCATCGGCATGTCCGTGGGGCGCTCCGGGAGCTCCCCCTGGGCCACCGCCAGGTCGGCGGCCACGTCCGCTCCGGCCTGGTCGTGGGCACCACCTCCGCTCCCGCGCCCACCGGGAGCGGTCCCCCGCAGCTCGGCGAGCATCTCCGTGATGTCCCCGATCTTCTTCCGCAGCGGGGTGGGGTCGATGCCGTGCTCGGTGTTGTGGGCGATCTGGATCGCGCGGCGGCGGTTCGTCTCGTCGATCGCGAAGCGCATGGACTCGGTGACCTGGTCGGCGTACATGTGCACCTGCCCGGAGACGTTGCGGGCGGCGCGGCCGATCGTCTGGACGAGGCTGCGGTTGGACCGCAGGAAGCCCTGCTTGTCGGCGTCGAGGATGGCCACGAGGGAGACCTCCGGCAGGTCGAGCCCCTCCCGGAGGAGGTTGATGCCGACGAGCACGTCGTACTCCCCCTGCCGGAGCTCCTTGAGCAGCTCGATGCGGCGCAGGGTGTCGACCTCCGAGTGGAGATAGCGCACCCGCACCCGTCGCTCCAGCAGGTAGTCGGTGAGGTCCTCCGCCATCTTCTTGGTCAGGGTGGTGACGAGCACGCGCTCGTCCCGCTCGGCCCGCTCCCGGATCTCCCCCAGCAGGTCGTCGATCTGCCCCTGGGTGGGCTTGACGACGATCTCGGGGTCCACCAGCCCGGTGGGGCGGATGATCTGCTCCACGTACCCGTCCGACCGGTCGAGCTCGTAGTCGCCGGGCGTCGCGGAGAGGTAGACGGTCTGGCCGATGCGCTCCAGGAACTCCTCCCACTTCAGCGGTCGGTTGTCCATGGCGCTCGGCAGGCGGAAGCCGTGGTCCACGAGGGTCCGCTTGCGCGACATGTCCCCCTCGAACATCGCCCCGATCTGTGGGACGGTCACGTGCGACTCGTCGATGACCAGGAGGAAGTCCTCCGGGAAGTAGTCGAGCAGGCAGTTGGGCGCGGACCCGGGCTCGCGGCCGTCGATGTGCATCGAGTAGTTCTCGATGCCGTTGCACGAGCCCATCTCCCGCATCATCTCGACGTCGTAGGTGGTCCGCATGCGGAGCCGCTGGGCCTCCAGGAGCTTCCCCTGCTGCTCGAAGCGCTCCAGCTGCTGCTCGAGCTCGGCCTCGATCCCGCTGATGGCCCGCTCCATCCGCTCCGGTCCGGCCACGTAGTGGGTGGCGGGGAAGATGTACATCTCGTCCTCCTCGCGCACCAGCTCCCCGGTGAGCGGGTTGAGGGTGGCGATCGCGTCGATCTCGTCGCCGAAGAACTCGATGCGCACGGCGAGCTCCTCGTAGACCGGGATGATCTCGACCGTGTCCCCCCGGACGCGGAAGGTGCCCCGCTGGAAGGCCATGTCGTTGCGGGTGTACTGCATGGTGACGAACTTCCGCAGCAGCTCGTCCCGGTCGACCTCCTGCCCCCGCTCCAGGCGCACCATCCGGTCGACGTACTCCTGCGGCGTCCCGAGCCCGTAGATGCAGGACACCGAGGCCACCACGACGACGTCGCGGCGCGTGAGCAGGGAGTTCGTCGCGCTGTGGCGCAGCCGCTCGACCTCCTCGTTGATCGAGGAGTCCTTCTCGATGT
Organism: Kytococcus aerolatus; assembly: GCF_900187395.1. Lineage (GTDB taxonomy): Bacteria > Actinomycetota > Actinomycetes > Actinomycetales > Dermatophilaceae > Kytococcus > Kytococcus aerolatus. The sequence goes on along the minus strand of NZ_FYEZ01000001.1, from coordinate 76,682 downwards.
AGGTGTCCGACTGCGGGACGTAGGCCTCCGGCTGGTAGTAGTCGTAGTAGGAGACGAAGTACTCCACCGCGTTGTGCGGCAGGAGCTCCCGGAACTCGTTGGCCAGCTGGGCGGCCAGGGTCTTGTTGGGCGCCATGACCAGGGTCGGTCGCTGGAGCTGCTCGATCATCCAGGCGGTGGTGGCCGACTTGCCCGTCCCGGTGGCCCCCAGGAGGACGACGTCCTCCTCACCCCCCTCGATCCGGCGGGTGAGCTCCTCGATGGCCTTCGGCTGGTCCCCAGCCGGCTGGTACTCGGAGACCACCTCGAAGGGGGCGACACGGCGCTGCAGATCGGTGACGGGGCGCATGGGAGCACGCTAGCGCCGGGCACCGACAGCGATCGGCCCCCGGGTTCCGACGGGAAACCCAGCGGACAGGAATTTGTCTTCAGGAAAACATCATGTTTCCATCTTCTGCTGGGCCCGACTGCCCCCGGTCGGGCCGCACCGTGGAGAGCGAACCGGCCGACAGCGTCCGGCGCACGATCCTCCACCCGCCAGACCACCGACCCTCCACCGAAAGGACCCCCATGTCGACTCCGCCCGGAGTGACTCCTGAGGTTCAGCGGCGACGTGAACACATCCGCACCGCCACCAACATCCGCGAGCCGGACGGCAACCTGCGCGGACGCGTCTTCTACCCCGCCGCCGCCCTCTCGCTGGCCTTCGTGGCCATCGCCGCCTTCTGGCCCGACTCGCTGAGCAAGGGCATGACCCGCGCCAACGAGCTCTTCGTCGGGTCGCTCGACTGGTACTACGTCGTGGCGACCTTCCTCTGCGTCGCCTTCTGCATCTTCGTGGCCCTCTCCCCCTTCGGCCGGACCGTGCTGGGCCGGACCGGCGAGGACCCGGAGTTCGGGCTCATCTCCTGGTTCGCCATGCTCTTCAGCGCCGGCATGGGCATCGGTCTGATGTTCTACGGCGTGGCCGAGCCGCTCTTCCACTTCGCCAGCCCCCGGCCGGAGATCCAGCCCCCGAACCTCGACGGCCCCGGCGGTGCCATCGCCCCGGAGACCACCGAGGCGGCCCGCCAGGCGATGACCACGACCTTCCTCCACTGGGGTCTGCACCCGTGGGCGGTGTACGCCCTGGTCGGCCTCGGCGTGGCCTACGCGATCCACCGTCGCAACCGGCCGGTCTCCATCCGCTACGCGCTGGAGCCGCTGCTGGGCAACCGGGTCACCGGTGGCGCCGGTGACGTCATCGACATCGTCGCCATCATCGGCACGCTCTTCGGTGTGGCCACCTCCCTCGGCCTGGGCGTGGCCCAGATCGCCGCGGGCATGGAGCACCTCGGCTTCGTCGAGGACGGCGAGAGCAAGGCCCTGCAGATCGGGGTCATCGCGTTCATCACGCTCCTGGCCACCATCTCCGTAGCGAGCGGCGTCGGCAAGGGCATCCGCTACCTGTCGAATCTCAACCTGGGCCTGGCCGTGCTCCTGCTCTTCCTGGTGCTCTTCCTCGGCCCGACCCTCTTCGTGCTGCGCGACTTCGTCTTCTCGATCGGCCAGTACCTGCAGGACTTCTTCCACCTGTCCTTCATGACCATGCCCTTCGAGGGCAAGTCGGCCACCGCCTGGCTGGGCTCCTGGACGACCTTCTACTGGGGCTGGTGGATCGCCTGGTCCCCCTTCGTGGGCATCTTCATCGCCCGCATCTCCCGCGGTCGCACCATCGCCGAGTTCATCGGTGGCGTGCTCCTCGTCCCCACGGTCGTCAGCTTCCTCTGGTTCTCGGTCATGGGTGGCAACGCCCTGCACCGCGAGATCTTCGGCAACGGCGGTCTCATCGGCGAGGGTGGTGCGGTCGATCAGAACACCGCCCTGTTCGACATGCTCCAGGCGCTGCCCGGTGGCGCCTTCATGGCGGGCGTGGCCCTGCTCATGGTGGCCGTCTTCTTCGTGACGAGCTCGGACTCGGGCTCCTTCGTGATCGACATGCTCGCCACGGGTGGCTCCGCCGAGCCGCCGGTCTGGAGCCGGATCTTCTGGTCCGTGCTCTCGGGCGGCATCGCCGCGATCCTCATCTACGCGACCGCCGACCCGGCGGCCGCGCTCGGGGCGCTGCAGACCATGTCCATCCTCACCGCGCTCCCGGTGACCTTCGTGCTCTTCGGCATCGCCATCTCGCTGATCCAGGCCCTCTCGGCCGAGCAGCACCGGGAGCGTCGCCTCGAGCACGAGGTGCTCCGCGAGCAGATGCTCCGGGAGTCGGTGGACGCCACCGTCGAGACCCTGTCCTCCGGCACCGAGCGCGCCCGCACCGAGCCCTCCTTCGTGGGCCGGGGCGCCCGCCGCCGCAACTCCGGCGAGGGCTCGACGCGCGCCTGACGCGCAGCGCAGGCACGCTCACCGCGACGGGGCGGGGACCAGCTGGTCCCCGCCCCGTCGTCATGCCCGGACGTCGTGCCCCGGGTCCTCCTGCCGGTCTCCTCGTTCGTCAGGGCCCGGTGATCGACGGCCAGAGCTCGTCCACGGCCGCCCGCAGCTCCTCGCGGGAGCCGTCATTGAGCAGCACCACGTCCGCGGCGGCCCGCCGCTCTGCGTCGCTCGCCTGGGCAGCGATCCGGGCGCGCGCCTCCTCCGGGGCCATCCCCCGGTCCCGCACCATCCGCTCCACCCGCTCCGCCTCCGGGGTCTCCACGACGAGCACGCGGTCGAACTCCTCGGCCCGCCCCGTCTCGACGAGCAGTGGGATGTCGTGCACCACCGGCTGCCCGGGGCCCGCCTCCGCCTCGAGCTGCGCCGCCCGGGCGCGGACCAGCGGGTGGATGATCCCCTCCAGCGTGCGGCGGGCCTCTTCGTCGGCGAAGACCCGCTCCCCCAGCGCCGGGCGGTCCAGCGACCCGTCGGCGGCCAGGATCCCCTCCCCGAACGCCGCGACGACCTCGGCGAGCCCGTCGGTGCCCGGCTCGACGACCTCCCGGGCCAAGCGGTCGGAGTCGATGACCAGGGCCCCGATCTCGGCGAGGCGATCGGCCACGGTGGACTTGCCGGCCGCGATGCCGCCGGTGAGCGCGATGCGTGTCATGCGCCGAGCCTACGAGTCCCCCGGTCACCCGCGGTCGGTACGGCACGCCAGAGGGCCCGCACCACGTCCGTGGTGCGGGCCCTCTGGTCTGGGCGAGGGGGTCAGCCGTGCGGCTGCTCCCCAACCCGGTCGATCAGGCGCCGGTGAGCTTCTCGCGCAGCGCGGCCAGGGCCTCGTCGGAGGCCAGGGTGCCCTCGCCGGCACCGGTGGAGGAGTCCCCACCACCCTGCTGGTCGTCCGCCGGACCACCGGAGGAGTAGGTCGTCGCGGCGGCCGGGGCAGCGGCGGCCTCGGCGTCCTCGGCGGCGGCCTTCTCGATCTGGGCGCGGTGGGCCTCCCAGCGGGCGTGGGCCTCGGCGTACTCCTTCTCCCAGGCCTCACGCTGCTGCTCGTAGCCCTCGAGCCACTCGTTGGTCTCCGGGTCGAAGCCCTCGGGGTACTTGTAGTTCCCCTGCTCGTCGTACTCGGCGGCCATGCCGTAGAGGGTCGGGTCGAAGTCCTCGATCTCGGTACCCACCTGGTTGGCCTGCTTCAGCGAGAGGCTGATGCGACGACGCTCCAGGTCGATGTCGATGACGCGGACGAAGACCTCCTGGCCCACGGAGACGGCCTGGTCCGGCAGCTCCACGTGACGCTCGGCCAGCTCGGAGATGTGCACCAGACCCTCGATGCCGTCCTCGACGCGCACGAACGCACCGAAGGGCACCAGCTTGGTGACCTTGCCCGGCACGATCTGGCCGATGGCGTGGGTGCGGGCGAAGAGCTGCCACGGGTCTTCCTGCGTCGCCTTGAGCGACAGGGAGACACGCTCGCGGTCCATGTCGACGTCCAGGACCTCGACGGTGACCTCCTGGCCCACCTCGACGACCTCGCCCGGGTGGTCGATGTGCTTCCAGGACAGCTCGGAGACGTGCACCAGACCGTCGACGCCGCCCAGGTCCACGAAGGCACCGAAGTTGACGATGGAGGACACGACACCCGGACGGACCTGGCCGCGCTGCAGCTCCTTGAGGAAGGAGGTGCGGACCTCGGACTGGGTCTGCTCGAGCCAGGCGCGACGCGACAGGACCACGTTGTTGCGGTTCTTGTCGAGCTCGATGATCTTGGCCTCGATCTCCTGGCCCACGTAGGGGTCGAGGTCGCGGACGCGACGCATCTCCACGAGGGAGGCCGGGAGGAAGCCGCGCAGACCGATGTCGACGATGAGGCCGCCCTTGACGACCTCGATGACGGTACCGGTGACGACGCCGTCGTCCTCCTTGATCTGCTCGATCGTGCCCCAGGCGCGCTCGTACTGGGCGCGCTTCTTGGACAGGATCAGACGACCCTCCTTGTCCTCCTTCTGGAGGACGAGGGCCTCGACGGTGTCGCCGACCTCGACGATCTCGTCGGGGTCGATGTCGTGCTTGATGGACAGCTCGCGCGAGGGGATGACGCCCTCGGTCTTGTAGCCGATGTCAAGCAGCACCTCGTCGCGGTCGACCTTGACGATCTGGCCCTCGACGATGTCGCCATCGTCGAAGTTCTTCATCGTCGCGTCGATGGCCGCGAGCAGCTCCTCCTGCGAGGCGAAGTCGGCAACGGCCGGAGCTGCGTTGGGGGTGGAAGTCATGTAGTAGGAACTCCGATGGACAGTGGGTGGGGCCGCCACGCGGGAACCCGGGAGCACCGGACGAGGATGTCCGGGGATCTGCACGGGAACCCGTCTGCCGTGGTGGCCGGATGGACAGGTACTCGAAAACACTGGTCAAGCAGTGCGCGCGCAGGACGCGCGCCCAGTCATCCTACAGATAGCGCGGAATCCCCTCAAACCCGGGCCCCTGCGGACCCGGGTTGCGGGAGGTGCACCGGGGGCCCGGCCCAGCGAGCGTCAGAACAGCCCGACCACGTTGCCCTCGGCGTCCAGGTCGATCCGCTCCGCGGCCGGGTGCTTGGCCAGCCCCGGCATCGTCATGATCGAGCCGGCCAGGGCGTAGACGTAACCCGCCCCTGCCGCCAGCCGCACCTCCCGGACCGGCAGCCGCCAGCCGGTCGGGGCACCCTTGAGCGTGGGGTCGTGCGAGAGGGACATCTGCGTCTTCGCGATGAGCACCGGGAGCTCGCCGTAGCCCTGCTCGGTGTACTGGGCCAGGGCCTTGCGGGCCGCCGGGGCGATGTCGATCCCGTCGGCCCCGTACACGCCGGTGGCGATCTTCTCGATCTTCGTCTCCAGCGGGTCCGAGAGCTCGTAGGTGGGGATGAAGCTCACCTCGTCCTCGCAGGCGGCCAGCACCTCCAGGGCCAGCTCGCGCGCACCCTCCCCGCCCTCGGCGACGTGGGTGGAGACCGCCACCCGGGCCCCGGCCTCCAGCGCCACCCGACGGATGACCTCGTGCTCGCTGGCATGGTCGGTCGGGAAGGCGTTGATCGCCACGACCGGCTGGACGCCGAAGGAGCGGATGATCTCGAGGTGCTTGCGGAGGTTGGCCACGCCCGCCTCGACGTCCTGCGGGGACTCGGCGAGCATCTCCGGTGGGAGCTCCTTGCCCACCTTCACCTCGAAGCGCTCCGAGTGCGCCTTGAGGGCCCGGACCGTGGTGACCAGCACCGCCGCGTCCGGGGTGAGGCCGGCGGTCCGGCACTTCACGTTGAAGAAGCGCTCGGCCCCCATGTCGGCGGCGAAGCCGGCCTCGGTGACGAGCACGTCCCCGGAGCGGATGCCGATGCGATCGGCGATCACCGAGGAGTTGCCGGTGGCGATGTTCCCGAACGGGCCGGTGTGGATGAGCGCCGGGGTGCCCTCCAGGGTCTGCAGGAGGTTCGGCTTCAGGGCGTCCTTGAGCAGGACCGCCATCGCCCCGGCGGCCTTGAGCTGCTCGGCCGTCACCGGCTGCCCCTCGCGGGTCCAGCCGACGACGATCCGGCCCAGTCGCTCCCGCAGGTCGGCCAGCGAGGTGGCCAGGGCGAGGATGACCATGACCTCACTGGCGGCGGTGATGTCGAAGCCGGACTGGCGGGTGACACCGTCCATCGGGCCCCCGTTGCCCTCGATGATCGAGCGCAGGGCACGGTCGTTGACGTCCATCACCCGCCGCCACTCGATGCGGTGCAGGCCGAGCTCGTTGCCGTGGTGCAGGTGGTTGGAGACCATCGCGGCGAGCAGGTCGTGGGCGGCGGTGACGGCGTGGAAGTCACCCGTCAGGTGGAGGTTGAGGGTCTCCATCGGCACGACCTGCGAGTGGCCGCCGCCGGCCGCCCCACCCTTGATCCCGAAGACCGGGCCGAGGCTCGGCTGGCGCAGGGCCAGCACCGGGCGGCTCCCCTCCCGGGCCAGGCCCTGGGCCAGCCCGACGGCGGTCGTCGTCTTCCCCTCGCCGAAGGGGGTGGGGGTGATGGCCGTGACCACCACGTACTTCCCGGCCGGGCGCTCGGCCAGGGCCTCGACGGCCGCGAGGTCCACCTTGGCCACCTGCCGACCGTAGGGCTCGAGCAGGTCCTCGCCGATCCCCATGTCCGCGGCCACCTCGGCCGGCGGACGCAGGGTGGCGGAGCGGGCGATCTCCAGGTCACTGGGCAGCGCGTTCATGCCCCCATCATGCGCCCCGTCGTGCCTCAGGTCACACCGAGGGTCAGTGGGCGGCGTCGTGCCAGGAGCGGCCCAGCCCGACGCTGACCTCCAGCGGCAGGTCCAGCTCCACCGCGGTGGACATCTCGTGGGTGACGAGCTCCCGCACCGTCTCGGCCTCCCCGGGAGCCACATCCACGACGAGCTCGTCGTGCACCTGCAACAGCACCCGGGAGCCGAGGCCGTCGGCGGCGAGCCGGTCGTCGACCCGGAGCATGGCGAGCTTCATGACATCAGCCGCCGAGCCCTGGATGGGGGCGTTGAGAGCCATCCGCTCGGCCATCTCGCGTCGCTGCCGGTTCGAGCTGCCGAGATCCGGCAGCGGGCGGCGCCGGCCGAGCATGGTCTCGGTGTACCCGTCGGCCCGCGCCCGGTCGACGACCTCACCCAGGTAGTCACGGACACCCCCGAAGCGCTCGAAGTAGGTCTCCATGAGCCCCTTCGCCTCCTCCGGGCCGATGCCCAGCTGCTTGGAGAGCCCGAAGGCCGAGAGCCCGTAGGCCAGCCCGTAGGACATGGCCTTGACCTTCGCCCGCATCTCGGGGGTCACCGCGTCGGGCTCCACCCCGAAGACCTGGGCGCCCACGAAGTTGTGCAGGTCCTCCCCCGCCCGGAAGGCCTCGATGAGTCCCTCATCGCCGGAGAGGTGCGCCATGATCCGCATCTCGATCTGGCTGTAGTCGGCACTCATGAGCTGCTCGAAGCCCTCCCCGACGACGAAGACCTCGCGGATGCGGCGGCCGGCCTCGGTCCGGATCGGGATGTTCTGCAGGTTCGGGTCGACGCTGCTCAGCCGGCCCGTGGCCGCGATCGTCTGCTGGTAGGTCGTGTGGATGCGCCCGTCGGTGTCCACCGCCTTCTGCAGACCCTGCACGGTGCTCCGGAGCTTGGTGACGTCCCGGTGCCGCAGCAGGGCCTCGAGGAAGGCCTCGGCGGGGGTCCCCTCCCCGGTCTGGGCCCGGAGCCACACGAGAGCGTCGGCGTCGGTGGTCCACCCGGTCTTGGTCTTCTTGGTCTTCGGCATCCCGAGCCGCTCGAAGAGCACCTGCTGCAGCTGCTTCGGGGACCCGAGGTTCACCGAGTCGTCCTCGATGGCCGCGTGGGCGTCGGCCTGCGCGGCCGCCACCTGGTCGGCGAAGTCCGACTCCAGCTCGTCGAGGCGGTCACGGTCCACGGCGATCCCCGCGGCCTCCATGCGCACCAGGTGCGCGGCCAGCGGGAGCTCCACGTCGTGCAGGAGCCGGGTCCCCCCGGCCTGCTCCACGAGCTCGGCGAGCACCGGCGCCAGATCGCGGACCGCCTGCGCCCGGTGTGCGGCCTGGAGGGCTGCACCCCCCAGCGTCTCCCCACCCTCCACGAGGTCGGCGGCGAAGAGGGCGTCGCCCCCACCCTGCTCCTCCCCCGACGGGAGCTCGCGATGCAGGTGCCGGATCGCGAGATCGCCCAGGTCGTACGAACGCTGGTCGGGCTTCACCAGATAGGCCGCCAGGGCGGTGTCGTGGGCGACGGCGTCCAGCCGCAGGCCGATCTCCCGGAGCGCGTGCACGGCCGGCTTGACGTCGTGCACCGCCACCCTCTCCGCCCCCTCGGCCAGCAGCCCGGCCAGGGCGTTCTCGTCACCCGGGGTGCGCCCCGCGAGGTCGAACCAGACCACCGACCCGGGACCCGCCAGGGCGACACCGGTGGCTTCTGCCCGGTGCCGCCCAGCGAGGCTCTCCGGCATGGCCACGAGGAGCTCCAGGCCCACCAGCTCCTCACCTTGCGCCTCCAGCCAGTCCGCCAGACCCCCCGGGGCGAGGGCCTCCACCTCGAGCTCGGCGGCCTCCCCGGTCTCCGTCCCCTCGGTCTCGTCGGCGCCGAGGTACTCGAACAGGCGGTCCCGCAGCACCCGGAACTCCAGAGCGTCGAAGACCTCGTGGACCTTCTCCCGGTCGTAGGAGTCCCACTCCGCCTCGGCCATCCCCACCGGGAGCTCCACGTCGCTCACGAGCTGGTTGAGACGGCGGTTGCGCAGGACCTGGTCGAGATGGTCCCGGAAGCTCTGGCCCGCCTTCCCCTTGATCTGGTCGGCGTGGTCGACGACCCCTCCCAGGTCGCCGTAGAGCCCGAGCCACTTGGCCGCGGTCTTCGGGCCCACCCCGGGCACACCGGGCAGGTTGTCCGCCGACTCGCCCACGAGCGCGGCCAGGTCGCTGTAGCGCTCCGGCCGGACCCCGTACTTCTCCTCGACGGCCTCCGGGGTCATGCGGGCCAGGTCGGAGACCCCCTTGCGGGGGTACAGGACGGTCACCCTCTCGTCCACGAGCTGCAGGGCGTCCCGGTCGCCGGAGCAGACGAGCACCTCGTGGCCGGCCTCGCGTCCCTGCCGGGCCCAGGTGGCGATGATGTCGTCCGCCTCGTAGCCGTCCACCTCGGCGTGGGCGATCCGCAGGGCGTCCAGCACCTCCTGCACGAGCGGGACCTGCCCGGAGAACTCGTCCGGCGTCTTGGCTCGCCCCGCCTTGTACTCCGCGTACTCCTCGGTGCGGAAGGTCTGCCGGGAACGGTCGAAGGCCACCGCCACGTGGGTGGGGCGTTCGTCCCGGATGACGTTGATGAGCATCGAGGTGAAGCCGTACACCGCGTTCGTGTGCTGGCCGGTGGCCGTGGAGAAGTTCTCCGCCGGCAGGGCGAAGAACGCGCGATAGGCCAAGGAGTGTCCGTCGAGGAGCAGCAGTCGGGTCACGCATGGCAGCCTAAGCCCGCACACCGACCACCATCCACGGAGGCACCCATGTCCGAGCCCACCCCCACCCCCGACCGGGCAGCCGCCCGGGAGAGCCTGGCGACGGTCTTCCCCGGTGGCTCCGGCACCCTGGCCGAGCGCATGGGCATCGAGGTCACCCACGCCAGCGCCGAGGAGGTGCGTGCCTCGATGCCGGTGGAGGGCAACACCCAGCCCTACGGGATCCTGCACGGCGGGGCGAGCGTGGTGCTCGCCGAGACCGTCGGCTCGATCGGTGCCGCCCTGCACGCGGGGCCGGACCGGGCCGCCGTCGGGGTGGACATCAACGCCACCCACCACCGCGCCGCGCGCTCCGGCCGGGTCCACGCGGTGGCCACCCCGCTGCACCGCGGACGCAGCATGGCCAGCTACGAGATCGTCCTCACCGACGACGAGGGGCGCCGGGTGTGCACCTCCCGCCTCACCTGCGCGATCCTCAGCACCCCCAAGGGCTGACTCAGCCGCCGGTCGGGCCCATCTGCTCCACCACGGCCACGGCGAGCTCCCGCATGGAGGTCCGGCGGTCCATCGCGGTCTTCTGCAGCCAGCGGAAGGCCTCGGCCTCGTCGAGCCCGAGCCGCGACTGGAGCAGGCCCTTGGCCCGGTCGATCTCCTTGCGGGCCTCCATCCGCTCGGTGAGGTCCTCGACCTCCTCGGCGAGGGCCCGCATCTGCTCGTAGCGCGCTCGGGCGACCGCCAGTGCGGGCGCGAGGTCGGCCGGCCCGAAGGGCTTGGTGACATAGGCCAGGACGCCGGCCTCGGCGGCCCGGTCCACGAGCTCGGGGTCGGTGAAGGCGGTGAGCAGGACGACGGGGCAGAGCTGGTCGCGAGCCATCTCCTCGGCGGCCGTGATCCCGTCCAGCCGAGGCATCTTCACGTCCATCACCGCGACGTCCGGGCGGTGCTCCCGCGCCCCCTCGACCGCGCTGCGGCCATCGGCCACCTCGGCGACCACCTCGTGCCCCAGGTCGCGGAGGATCTCCACGAGATCGAGTCGGATGACGGCCTCGTCCTCGGCCACCAGGATGCGCATGGTCCTCCTCGGCTGACGGACGCCCACCGAGGTCGGCGCAGGGGGATCGGGACGGCCGGCGCAGTGCGCGGACCGTTGGTGCCGGGAGCGGGACTCGAACCCGCACGCCCTCGCGGGCAGAGCATTTTGAGTGCTCCGTGTCTGCCATTCCACCACCCCGGCGAGCGGCGGCGACAGTGTAGCCGCCGTCCACCCGGGCCCGGTGTCCTCGGCACGCCCCGGCGAGGCGCCGGCGTCTCAGGGACGGGCCAGGCTGTGCACCCGCAGCGTGTTGACGCTCCCGGGCACCCCGACGGGCGTCCCGGCCACGACGATGATCCGGTCCCCCTCCGTGAAGCGCTCGTCCAGCGACAGCGCCTCGTCGACCTGCGCGAAGAGGCCCTCCATCGCACCCAGCGGCCCGGGCACGAGCACCGCCTCCAGGCCCCAGGTCAGCGCGAGCTGCCGCCGCACCCGCAGGTGGGGGGTGAAGGCCAGCACCGGCTCGGCCGGGCGGGTCCGTGCCAGCTTCCGGGCAGACGTCCCGGTGGTCGTGAAGGTCACGTAGGCCTTGGCGTCGACCTCCCGACCGACCTCCACGGCGGCGGCCGTCACCGCCCCGGTCACGGTGTGGGGGAGCTTGCCGAGGGCCCGCATCCGGTCCAGGCCGTGCTCCTCGGTGGACTCGATGATCCGGGTCATGACCTTGACGCACTCCACCGGGTTGATGCCGATCGAGGTCTCCCCGGAGAGCATCACCGCGTCGGCGCCGTCGAGCACCGCGTTGGCGCAGTCGCTGGCCTCGGCCCGGGTGGGGCGGGGACTGCTGATCATGGACTCCAGCACCTGCGTGGCCACGATGACCGGCTTGGCGCGGCGCCGCGTGAGCTCCACCGCCCGCTTCTGCACCACCGGGACGTCCTCCAGCGGCATCTCCACCCCGAGGTCCCCGCGGGCCACCATGATCCCGTCGAAGGCCTCGACGATCTCCTCCAGGCGGTCCACCGCCTGCGGCTTCTCCACCTTCGCGATGACGGGCACCCGGTTGTCCAGCTCCTCCATGATCGCGTGGACGGGCTCCAGGTCCTCGGGCCGCCGCACGAAGGACAGGGCGACGAGATCGGCCCCGGCCCCCAGCGCCCAGCGCAGGTCCTCGGCGTCCTTCTCGGTGAGCGCGGGGGTGCTGACCTCGACGCCGGGCAGGTTGATGCCCTTGTGGTCGCTCAGGGGGCCCCCGACGAGCACCTCGGTGCGGACGTCGGTATCGGTCACCTCGACGGCCCGCAGCTGGATGGCGCCGTCGTTGACCAGCAGCCGGTCGCCGGCCGAGACGTCCGCGGCCAGGCCCGGGTAGGTGGTCCCCACCTCGGTGGCGTCCCCGCCCACCTCGCGGGTGGTAATCGTGAAGCGCTGCCCCGGCTCCAACTCGACCGGGCCGTCGGCGAAGGTGCCGGTCCGGATCTTCGGGCCCTGCAGGTCGACCAGCACCGCGATGGCGTGCCCGGACTCCTCCTCGATCCGGCGCAGGCTCGCGATGAGCTGCTCCATGTCGGCATGGGTGCCGTGGGACATGTTCAGCCGGGCGACGTCCATGCCGGCGTCGACGAGCTGCCGGAGCACCTCGTGGTCGGTGGTGGCGGGGCCGAGGGTGCAGACGATCTTGGCGCGGCGCATGGTGGCCTTTCGAGCTCGGTGGTCGGCGGCTCCTGATCCCGGCCGGGGCGCGGGGTCAGTCGGTGCGGGCGCCGCTCTCCTCGGCGTCCCGGTGACTGGGCGCGCCCTTGCGCCCTGCTCGCCAGTATAGGAACAGACCGAGCAGGAAGACGGCCAGCGAGACCCAGACGTTGATCCGCTGCCCGAAGAAGGTGTTGGCCTCGTCGGTGCGCATCATCTCGATGAAGAAGCGCCCCAGCGTGTAGAGCATCAGGTAGAGCCCGGCCAGCTGGCCGGCGGCGAAGGTGCGCACCCGGTCGAGCCAGAGGACGAGCGCCGCCATGAGCACGCACCACACCGCCTCGTAGAGGAAGGTCGGGTGGAAGGTCCCCAGCACCACCGGGTCCCCGGCGGCGTCGGTCACGGCACGGCCTGCGGCGTGGTCCCACTGGTGGATGCGCAGCCCCCACGGCAGGTCGGTGGGCCCGCCGTAGAGCTCGTTGTTGAACCAGTTCCCGAAGCGCCCCAGGGCCTGGGCCAGCAGCAGACCCGGGACGACCGCGTCGGCGAAGGCCGCGAAGGACCACCCCTGGGAGCGACAGGCCCACCAGGCCCCGACGGCCCCGAGGGCGACCGCGCCCCAGATGCCCAGGCCGCCCTCCCAGATCGCGAAGGCCTTCCAGGGGTCGCCCCCCTCCCCGAAATAGGCCTCCGGGGAGGTGACGACGTGGTAGATCCGCCCGCCCACGAGGCCCAGCGGGAGGGCCCAGGTGGCGACGTCCAGGACGTCGTCGGCCTCTCCCCCGCGGGCCTTCCAGCGGCGGACGGTGAGCCAGAGGGCCACGCCCACCCCGGCGAGGATGCACAGGGCGTAGGCGCGGACCGCCACGGGCCCCAGCCACCACACCGCCTGCGTGGGGCTGGGGATCACCGCGGGGAGATGGGTCACTTGACCGAGGCCTCGGAGCGCTGGGCCGGCTCGGCGGACTCCACCTGGGAGAGGAAGTCCTCGGTGGTGTGGTCGATGCGCTCACCGTTGAGGAAGACGCTCGGGGTCCCGGTGACACCCATCTCGAAGGCCTTCTCGTTGCTCTTCCGCGCGTAGTCGGCATAGGTGCCCTCGTCGACGCACTTCTCGAAGGTCTTGAGCTCCTGGCCCTTCAGGCCGGCGTCCTTGCCGAAGCCCTTGAGCTCGTCGTCGGTCCAGCCATCACCCTCGCGCTCCGGCTGGTTGGCGAAGACGGTGTCGTGGTACTTCCGGAAGGCGTCCGCGTCGGCCGCGCAGAGCGCGGCGTTCGTGGCGCGCACGGAGTGGTCGGTCCCGATGTTGTCGTCGAGGAAGGTCATCGGGTGGTAGACGACCTGCAGCTTGCCGTCGTCCACCAGCTGGTTGAGCTCCTTGCCGTACTGGGCCTCGAAGCCACCGCACCCGGGGCACTGGAAGTCCTCGAAGAGCGTCAGGACGGGGGTGCCCTCCTCACCGAAGGCCAGCCCGCTGGCATCCTCCGGCAGTCCCTTCGGGGTCTTCACCGGCTTGTCCGAGCCGCCCTCGGAGGAGCTCGAGGAGGACTCTCCGCCGGCCTTCGGGTCCTCGTCGCCCCGCTGGTTGAGCCAGATGGCGAGGATGACGGCCGCACCCACCAGAAGGGCGAGGATCAGCCCAACCAGGGCCTTGCTCACACCGGCGCCGCCGGAGCCTCCTGCCGGGTGGGCGCCGGAGCGGCGCGGGGTCTTGTCAACGGGCATGGTTCCTCCTGGTGCGGTGGACGGTCAGTGGCCGAGGTGGTCGGCCAGCTCCGCCACGAGGGCGGACATGGTCGGGAAGGTAGGAGCAGTGGCTGGGCGTTCGCTGGGAGCCGCGGCCCGGGTGTCACGCCCCAGGGCCGCGACCACGGCGGAGCCGCAGATGACCCCGTCGGCATAGCCTGCGACCTCGGCGGCCTGCGCACCGGTCGACACACCGACCCCCACGCACACCGGCAGGTCGGTTGCGGCCCGGATCCGCTCCACCACCTCGGTGGCCCGCGAGGACACCGAGGAACGGGCTCCCGTCACCCCCATCGTGCTGGCGGCGTAGACGAAGCCCGAGGAGGCGGCGGCGATGGCGGCGACCCGCTCCGGGGTGGTGCTCGGCGCCACGAGGTGGACGGTCGAGAGACCGCGCGCGTCCGCGGCGCGGCGCCACCGACCGGCCCCCTCGGGGGGCAGGTCCGGCAGGATGACCCCGCTGCACCCGGCATCGGCCAGCTCCGCAGCCAGGGTCTCCACCCCCCGGGCGAGGAGCGGGTTCCAGTAGCTCATGAGCACCGGGACACCACCGGCCGCCGCGACGGCGCGCGAGCACTCCAGGGCGTCGTCGAGACCCGCCCCCTGGTGCAGGGCCCGGTCGACGGCGTCCTGGATGACCGGGCCGTCCATCACCGGGTCGGTGTAGGGCAGGCCGATCTCCACGACGTCGGCGCCGGCCTCCACCGCCGCGACCATCGCGGACCGCGAGCTCTCGACGTCCGGGTAGCCCACCGGCAGGTACACCACCAGCGCGGCGCGGCCCGCGGCCCGGGTGTCGGCCAGCCGCTGCTCCAAGGCGTTCACCGGCTCTCCTCCGCGCTCTCGGTGGTCTTCCCCGCCAGCTCGTCGTCCAGCAGGCCGAACCAGCGGGCGGCGGTGTCGACATCCTTGTCGCCCCGACCGGAGAGGCTCACCAGGACGACGCCCTCCGGGCCCAGCCGGCGGCCCTCGGTGAGCGCCCCGGCGATCGCGTGGGCGGACTCGATGGCCGGGATGATCCCCTCGGTGCGGCACAGGAGACGGAAGGCCTCCATCGCCTCGCTGTCGGTCACCGCCAGGTAGCGGGCGCGACCGGTCTCGTGGAGGTGCGCGTGCTCCGGCCCGACGCTCGGGTAGTCCAGCCCGGCGGAGATCGAGTGCGTCTCCAGGGTCTGGCCGGCCTCGTCCTGCAGCACGTAGGTCGCCGCCCCGTGCAGCACACCCGGCCGGCCCGTGGCGAAGCGCGCGGCGTGGCGACCGGTCTCCACGCCCTCGCCGCCGGCCTCGCAGCCGACGAGCTCCACCTCGGCGTCGTCGAGGAAGCCCGAGAAGAGCCCCATCGCGTTGGAGCCACCGCCCACGCAGGCCACCGCCACGTCGGGCAGCCGACCGGTGAGCTCGAGGACCTGCTGGCGGGCCTCGGTGCCGATGACGGAGTGGAAGGTCCGCACCATCGTCGGGAAGGGGTGCGGCCCGGTGACCGTGCCCAGCACGTAGTGGGTGTCCTCGACGCTGGCGACCCAGTCGCGCATGGCCTCGTTGATCGCGTCCTTCAGCGTGGCCGAACCGTGCTCCACGGCGACGACCTCGGCGCCGAGCAGCTCCATCCGGGCCACGTTGAGCGCCTGCCGGCGGGTGTCCACCGCACCCATGTAGACGGTGCAGTCCAGGCCCAGGAGCGCCGCCGCGGTCGCGCTGGCCACGCCGTGCTGGCCGGCACCCGTCTCGGCGATGATCCGCCGTTTGCCCATGCGCTGCGCCAGGAGGGCCTGCCCGAGCACGTTGTTGATCTTGTGGGACCCGGTGTGGTTGAGATCCTCCCGCTTGAGGAGGATCCGCGCCCCGCCGGCGTGCTCGGCCAGCCGGGAGGCCTCGGTGACCGGGTTGGGCCGACCGGTGTAGTCCCGGTGGAGGGCGTCGAGGCGCTGCGTGAACTCCGGGTCGGCCACGGCCCGGTGGAACTCCTCGGTGAGCTCCACGAGCGCGGCGGTCAGGGCCTCGGGGACGTAGGCCCCGCCGAAGTCCCCGAACCGGGGGGTGAACAGGTCGGTCATGACACTCCTGGGAGGCCGGCGGAGACCAGCGCGCGGGTCGCAGCCTCCGGGTCGGACGAGGTGACGAGGGACTCGCCGACGAGTGCCGCCCGGGCCCCTCCGGCGGCGGCGCGGCGGACGTCGGCGGCGGTGCTGATGCCGGACTCCGAGACCGCCACCCGGTCCCCGGGAACCAGCGGGACGAGGCGGTCCGGGGTCCCGGGGTCCACCTCGAGGGTCCGCAGGTCACGGGCGTTGACCCCGATGATCCGCGCGTCGGCCGCCACCGCCCGCTCCAGCTCGGACTCGTCGTGGACCTCCACCAGGGCCTCCATCCCGAGCTCGCGGGTGAGGGCCAGGAGATCCCCAAGCTGCTGGTCGTCGAGCGCGGCGACGATGAGGAGCACCAGGTCGGCCCCGGCGGCCCGGGCCTCCTGCACCTGGTACTCCCCCACGAGGAAGTCCTTCCGGAGGACGGGGAGGCCCACCTCCGAGCGGACGGCGACGAGATCGGCCAGGGAGCCCCCGAAGCGGCGCGCCTCGGTGAGGACGGAGACGACCGCCGCGCCGCCGGCCTCGTAGGCGCGGGCGAGGGCCGCCGGGTCGGCGATCGCCGCCAGCGAGCCCTTGCTCGGCGACCGGCGCTTCACCTCCGCGACGAGGGAGACACCCGGCTGCTCCAGGGCGGGGAGCGCCGGGCGCACCACCGGCGCGCTCGCGGCCTTCTCCCGGACGGCCCCCAGGGGCACGGCACGCTCCCGCTGGGCGACGTCCTCACGGACGCCCGCCAGCAGCGAGTCGAGCACCGAGGCGCTCACTCGTCGTGGGTCGACCCGTAGCCCATCTTGGCCATGACCGGCCAGGCGAGCGCACCGATGACGGCCAGGGCGGTGCCGCCCCAGGTCATCGGGTCGTTGGACAGGACGATGCCCACGGTGATGACCACGGCGCCGATGATCATGAGGGTGACACCGGTCCACGCGGCGGTGCTGTGGCCGTGGTCCTCGTGCACCTCCGGCGGCTCCGGGGCACGCACGGGGGCCTGGGTCGTCACGGTGTGGTCGTACTGGCTCATGATCATCCTTCGTCAGAGGTGCTGATGGCGAGGCGCCGCCGCCGGCGACCCGCCGGGGCAACCGCATTGTCTCAGGTCGGGTCCTCACCTCGCGTGAGGCTGTCCCAGAGCGGTTCGTCCTGCGTGTCGCGGGTCTGCTCCCGATCGTACGTCGCCCCCAGGCCCTCCCAGCGGGCCACCAGCACGACCCCCCCGAGCGCAGCCAGGAGGGCACCCCCCAGCACGCCGGTCCAGGGCAGCCACCCCGCGGCCGCGTCGACGGTGACCGCGGAGGCCTCCCCCAGACCCCAGGCCTCGGCCACCCGGGCGGCCACGGGACCGGCCGGGTCGCGCAGCACGCCGATCGCGGCAGCCACCATCCCCAGCCCGGAGAGGACGAGCACCAGCCCGGCGACCCGGCGGGCCACCGGTCCCACGAAGGCAGCCGCCAGGAGCGCCGCGGCGGCGCAGAGCAGGGCGGGCCGCGGCCACGGGCTGGCCTCGGTCCCGGAGAGGGAGAGCTCCTGCCCGCCCACTCCCCCGACACCCTCGGCCACGCCGTGGGCCCAGGTGCCGGTCAGGGCCAGCCCGAGGGCTGCGCACAGGGCCAGCCCCCCGAGCACGACAGTCGGCTTGTTCGGGGTCATCCCGCATCCTTCCGCTGGGCGGCCCACGAGGCGTGGAGCCGTTGGTAGGTCTGGCTGCTGGCCAGCACCTCGTCATGGTGCCCCACCGCGTCCACCCGCCCCTGCTCCATCACCACGACGACGTCCGCGGCCTCCGCGGTGGAGAGCCGGTGGGCGATGGCCACCGAGGTGCGTCCAGCGGTGAGTCGTTCCAGGGCCCGCTGGACGCGGACCTCGGTCATCGGGTCGACCGCCGAGGTGGCCTCGTCGAGCACCAGCAGGTCCGGGTCGGCGAGCCGGGCCCGGACGAGGGCCACCAGCTGCCGCTCCCCGGCGGAGAGGGACTCGCCCTGCTGGCCGACGGGGGTCTGCAGACCGTCGGGCAGGTCGGCGAACCAGTCCGCCAGCCCGAGCTCCTCCACCGCGGCCTGCAGCTCGCCGTCCGTCGCTTCCGGGGCCGCGAAGCGCAGGTTCTCCGCGAGCGTGTCGTCGAAGAGGAAGCCCTCCTGGGGCACCAGGATGATCCGTTGCCGGAGGGAGGCGAAGGAGATCTCCCGCAGATCGGTGCCGTCCAGCTCCACCGATCCCTCGGTCGGGTCCTGGAGCCGGGTCATGAGCTTGGCGACGGTGGTCTTGCCCGAGCCGGTCTCCCCCACGATCGCGTGCCGCCGTCCCGCGGCGAGGTGCAGGTCCACCTCGTGGAGCACCCTCCCGCTGCGCGGGTAGGCGAAGGAGACGCCCCGGAAGTCGACCGTCGCCGGACCCCGTGGGCTGGTCACCCCCGGCTCCGGGTCGGCCACGTCGGCCGGGGTGTCGATGATGCCGATGACGCGCCGCCAGCAGGCCACCGCGTTCTGCAGCTCGTTGAGGATCTCCGTGGCCTGGTTCACCGGCTGGGTGAACAGCTGCACGAGGAACACGAAGGCGACGGCCTCGCCGACGGTGATGAGGCCCCGGCCGACCAGCACCGTGCCCACGCCGACCACCGCGGCCACCGCCAGCCCGGAGGTCAGCATGCCGAGGGTGAAGACCGAGACGCTGCGCCACTGGGCCCGGGTGGCGGCGTCCCGGTGCTCCTCGATCGCCGCCCCCACCCGGGTGCGGGTGATCTCCTGGATGCCGTAGGCCCGGATGGTGCTGGCTCCCCCGATCGTCTCGGTGAGGGCACCGAGCATCGACCCGACCCGCTCGCGGACCCGGGAGTACCCGCGGCCGATGAAGGGCTGCAGCCGGCGGATGGCCAACATCATCGGCAGGAAGACCAGCCAGACGGTCAGGGCGAGCCAGGGGCTGTAGAGGACCATCAGCGCGGTGACCACCACGATCTGGCCGATCGACAGGATGAGCATGATCCCGCCGAACTGCACGAACTGGCTGATGGTGTCCACGTCGCTGGTCACGCGGGAGACCAGGACCCCGCGCCGCTCCGTGCTCTGGGTGAGGACCGACAGGTCGTGGATGTGCCGGAAGGCCCGAGTGCGGAGGGTCGCCAGGCCGCTCTCGGCGGCGGTGAACAGGCGGATGTTCACCAGGAAGTTGGCCACCGAGAGGATCACCAGCAGCACGGCCGTGACGGCCGCGAGGCGGAGCACGTGCCCGACGTCCGGGCCCCCCTCGGCCAGCAGTCCGTGGTCGGTGGCCTGCTGCACGGCCACGGGGACGGCGAGCTTGCCGACCGTGGCCGCCCCGGCCAGGGCCAGGGTGAGCCCGAAGCCGCGGGTGAGCTCCGGGGACAAGGACAGCCCGCGACGGATCGTCGCCAGGGTGCCGGAACCGGACACGCCGATCCGGGCCCCCTCGGGCCGGGTGCTCACGGGCTCCGGGGTGGCGGGGCTCATCGGGCGGCCTCCCGCTCCGCGGTGCGCTCGGCGTGGTCCCGGGCGTAGGCCCCCACGACCCCGGCGTAGACCGGCTGGGAGCGCAGCAGCTCCTCGTGCTGCCCCTGGGCCAGCACCCGACCCCGGTCGATGACCGCCACCTGGTCGGCCAGGTGGATGGTCGCCATGCGGTACGCGATGACCACGACGGTCATGTCGGTGGTCCCCTCCCGCAGGCGGGTCAGGATCTGCCTCTCCACGGCCGGGTCCACCGCGCTCGTCGCATCGTCCAGGACGAGCAGCCGGGGGCGGCGGATGATCGCCCGGGCCAGGGCGATGCGCTGCCGCTGGCCACCGGAGAGGGAGCCACCGCGCTCACCCACCTGCTGGTGGAGCCCTCCCTCCAGCCCGTGGACGAAGTCAGCGGCGCAGGCGATCTCGAGGGCCTCCCAGACCTGCTCGTCCGTGAAGCGGTCGTCCCCGAGGGTGACGTTGAAGCGGACGCTGTCGTCGAACATGAAGGCCGTCTGCTCCACCAGGACCACCGCGCCCACCAGCGCCTCCGGGGAGAGCTCCTCCAGCGGGACCCCGTCGTAGCGGACCTCCCCACTGGTGGTGGGCAGCAGCCCGAGCAGCAGCGAGGCGAGGGTCGACTTCCCGGCCCCCGTCGGGCCCACGAGGGCCAGGGTGCGACCGGCGGGCACCGAGAGGTCCACGGCGTCCAGGGCCGCGCTCCCCGTCGCGTCCTCGTGGTGGTGGGAGACGCCCCGCAGCTCGACGGACAGGCCCCCCTGGCCGGGCAGCGCGCGCCCGCCCCGGGCCGGCCCGCCCGGGGTGTCCAGCACCGAGCGCACCCGGCGCCAGCCGACGGCCGAGGTGGGCGCCTCGGAGAGCACCCAGCCCAGCGCGCGGACCGGCATGGCCAGCAGGGTGAACAGGTAGGCGACCTGCACCACCTCGGCGGTCGTGACCTCCCCCTGCCGGGCGCGCAGCGTGCCGACCACGAGCACCGCCAGCGTGCCGAGCTGGGGCAGCACGTCGATGAGGGGGTCGAACACCCCCCGGACCCGGCCCATCGAGACCGCGGCGTCCCGCAGCTCCTGCGCGCTCCGACCGAAGCGTGCGGTCTCCCGCTCCTCCCGGCCCATGGACTTCACGAGCACCCCGGCCTCGAAGGACTCGTGGGCGATGCGGGAGACGTCCGCCCGGAGCTCCTGGGTCCGCTGCGCCCGCGGCGACATGCTGCGCTGGTACCAGTAGTTCAGACCCGCCAGCACCGGGAAGACCACACCCGCCACCGCTGCCAGGAGCGGGTCAACCAGGACGATCTGGATGCCGGCGAAGACCAGCAGGAAGATCACCCCGATGAACATGGGCAGCGGCATGAAGATGCGCCAGGTCGCGTCCACGTCGGCGTTGGCGTTGCTCAGCAGCTGCCCCCCGGGGTGGCGCCGGTGCCAGGAGAGGGGCAGCCGGAGGTAGGCGTCCGTGACCAGGCGGCGGAAGGTGGCCCCGAGCCGGAAGGTCACCAGGCCGCCGGCGATCCGTCGCACGAGCATCGAGGCGGCCTGCAGCAGGTAGGCACCCAGCACGACCCCGAGTGCCCCGGCGGCTGCCCGCCACCCGCCACCGGCTCCGCCGGCAGCCGGCTCCAGCACCTCGCCGGTGGCCCAGCCGACGGCGCGCGAGACCGCGATGATCGAGGCCGCCCACGCGATCGACCCGAGGACGGAGAGAGCGAAGAGCCAGGGCTCGCGGCGCACCCCCTCGACCACCACCCGGAGGGCCTCGACCGCCGAGACGTCCTCGGCCAGGAGGTCGCGGCGGGCCGACGGAGCCGTGGGGGGCATGGGTCTCTCCGTTCAGCGGGGGCCGGGGCAGGGGGTCAGGATAGGCCCCTCACCCTCCCACGCCACCCTCCCGGGCGGTGGTGCGAGGATGAGCCCATGGCTCCCGCGACCCGCCCCTCCCGTGACGCGATCCCGCCCCGGACCCCGGCCACGCCGCCGGTTCCCGTGCCCCCGGCACGGCAGCGCGGCGAGTCCTTCGTGGACACCGAACGGCGTGCCCTGCTGGACACCCTGCGCGGGCTCGGCCCGGAGGCCCCCACCCTCTGCGAGGGCTGGGACGCCCGCGACCTCCTGGCCCACATGGTGCTCCGGGAGTCGCGCCCCGACGCCCTGCCCGGCATCGGCATGCCGCAGGGCCCGGCCGGAGCGCACACCGCGCGCCTCCAGCGGGAGCTGGCCGCGGCCGAGTGGGGCACCCTGCTGGCTCGCTTCTCCCGGGGACCGGCCCGGTGGATGCCCTTCGCCCTGCCCGGCGTCGGCGAGGCGGTCAACAGCGCCGAGTACCTGGTCCACCACGAGGACCTGCGCCGGGCCCAGCCAGGGTGGATCCCCCGGACGGACCGCGCCGTGCAGGAGGCCGCCTGGTCGGCCGTCCGCCGAGCGGGCCGCGTCCTGCACCGCCGCGCCCCGGGTGGAGTCGTGCTGGTGGCCCCCGGGTTCGGCCGGAAGGCCGTCAAGCGCCCCGGTGAGGGGCGCTCGTCGGTCGTCCTGACCGGGGAGCCGGTCGAGCTCCTGCTCCACGCGTTCGGCCGGGACTCCGTCGCCCGGGTCGAGATCACCGGTGACCCCGGTGAGGTCCAGGCCTTCCGCTCCACCCCCCGAGGGGCGTGACAGCACCGGCCCGCTCCCCCCGCCTGCCCGCCTCCTGGGAGGAGGTGTGCGGGCGGGTCACCCCTGAGCGCCTGCTCGTCGTGGCCGTCGACGGCCGCTCCGGAGCGGGCAAGACGACCTGTGCCGACCGGCTGCGCACCGATGCCGCAGCCCGGCTCGGGTGCCCGGCGGAGGCGGTCGGGCTGGTCGCCGTGGAGGACATGTACGCCGGCTGGGACGGCCTGGCCGCCGGACCGGCGCTGCTCGAGCGCTGCGTGCTGGCCCCGCTGGCCGGGGGTGCGGGCGTCGTGAGCTGGCCCTGCTGGGACTGGGAGGCCGGTGCCTACCGGCGGACCGGGCGGCTGGAGCGGCCCTCCTCCGGCCTGCTCCTCGTCGAGGGGGTGGGCTGCTCCGCCCCACCAGCCCGCGCGCTCGTCGACCACACGTTCTGGCTCGAGGCCCCCGAGCCGGCCCGGCGGGCCGCCGTCCGCCGGCGGGAGGAGCGGGCGGAGGGGGAGCCCAGCGACAGGTGGTGGCCCGGCTGGGCCGCAGCCGAGGAGCGGCTCCTGGCCCAGCACCCCCCGGTGTGGGACGAGTGCCTCGAGGGGGTGCTGCCATGACCACCGGTCCCACCCCCATGCCTCCCGGGGCCGGTCCCCCGGGGCCCGCGGGAACGCACCCCCGGCGCACTCCCACCGGGACGGTCGTCCTGCCGCCGGACACCCAGGACGAGGCCAAGCGCCTCAAGGCGCTCGAGCGCGCTGCCCGCCGGTCGGCCGAGGACGCCCAGATGCGGTGGAGCCGCCTGCGGGAGCGCTTCCTGCGCCTCGCGCAGGCTGCCCTCGGTGCCGGCCTCTCCTGGTGGGTGGCCCGCAACGTCTTCGAGCACGAGGCCCCCATATTCGCCGGGGTGGTGGCCCTGATCTGCCTGGGCATGACCTTCGGCAGCCGCCTCACGCGCGCCCTGGAGATCACCGTCGGCGCCGCCACGGGCATCCTCACCGGCGAGCTCATCGTCCACTACCTCGGGGTGGGCGGCTGGCAGGTGGCGCTCATCGCCCTGCTGGCCATGGCCATCGCCACCTTCGCCGGCGCCGGTGGACTGCTCACCATCCAGGCCGGGGTGCAGGGGGTGGTCGTCGCGACGGCCACCGCCCTGCCCGGTGGTGCCCTCTCGCGCTGGATCGACGCCCTCATCGGGGGGACGGTGGCGATCGCCATCGCCATGCTCACCCCGACCTCCCCCCTGCGGCGCCCCACCTCCGTCGCCCGGCGGCTCACCCGGGAGGTCGCCCGGGTCTTCGACCGCACCGCGCACGGTCTCACCGAGCGCGACGAGACGATCGTGGCCACCGCCCTCCGCGACGCCCGGTACACCGATCGGCTCATGGACGAGCTCCGCAGCCAGGTGGAGGAGGGAATGGCCCTGGCCCGCACCGTCCCCTGGTGGTGGGGGCGCCGGAAGGACATGCGCCGGATGGAGCGGCAGCTCACCGCGTACGACCGCCTGCTCCGCAACGCGCGCGTCATGGTGCGCCGCGCGGACGCCGCCCTGCTGGAGGGCGAGCCGGTTCCCTCCGACTACGTGGAGCTGGTGGCCGAGGCCGGGGACATCGCCTCCGAGCTGGCCAAGGTGGTGGGGACCGACCAGAGCATGAAGCCGATCCGCGCCCAGCTGGGCGAGCTGGCCCAGCGGAGCAACGTCCGGGCGGCCCGGCCCTCCCTGAGTGCCGAGGTGATCCGGGCCCAGGTCCGCTCGTCGATCGTCGACATGTTCATGGTGACCGGGCTGTCCTACGGCGAGGCGCGGGTCAGGGTGCCGGCGCGTCGTCTGGACGAGGACGACGAGCCGCAGGACTGAGCGCCTGCACGATGCCTGCCAGCCGGGCGGCCTCCTGCTCCGAGCTCCGCCCGTCGGCGGCCTGGATGGCCATCACCGCGAGCTCCTCGTCGCCCCGACGGGTGAGGCGCGCCCAGGGGTCACCCGGGGAGAAGCGGACCCCGGTGACCTGGTCCCACTCCACCCGCTGGGTCGTGAAGAGATTGCGCACGGTCATGCCCGACCGGTCCGGCACCGCCCGGATCATCGCGTAGCGCCACAGGAAGGACGCGATGGCCACCCCCGCCAGGGCAGCGGCGATCCGGTCCGGCAGGTTCCACGAGCTGGCCTCCCAGCCGATCATCGAGAAGACCACGACCATGGCCACGGCGGCGACCATCGCCATCCACCGTCCGCGGCGGGAGCGGAAGGGACGCAGCGGGTCCTGCGAGCGGTCAGCCACGGCGGGCCTCCTCGGCGAGGGCACGGAGCTCCTGGACGGCGGCGGCCGGGTCCTGGGTGCCGTAGACCGCGGAGCCGGCCACGAAGACGTCGGCCCCGGCCTCGGCGCAGGAGGCGATCGTCTCGGCGGACACTCCCCCGTCCACCTGGATGGCGAGCTCGAGACCCGCGGCCCCCACCGCCCGGCGGACCTCGCGGACCTTCTCCAGCTGGTCGGCCATGAAGGCCTGTCCGCCGAAGCCGGGCTCGACGGTCATCACGAGCACCATGTCGACCTCCGAGAGGAGGTCGGCGTGGTCCGCGAAGGGCGTGCCGGGCTTCAGCGCCATCGCCGGGGAGGCCCCGGCGGAGCGGATGTCACGGCAGAGCGTGCGGGGGTCCCGGCTCGCCTCCACGTGGAAGGTCACCGACTGCGCACCGATCTCGGCGTAGCGGGGTCCCCAGCGGTCCACCTCCTCGATCATGAGGTGCAGGTCCAACGGGACCGGGGAGACGGCGCGGATCGCCTCGACGACGGGCAGGCCGAGGGTGAGGTTGGGGACGAAGTGGTTGTCCATCACGTCCACGTGGGCCGCCTCGGCGGTGCGGATGCGGTCCAGCTCCTCCGCCAGCCGCGCGAAGTCGCACGACAAGATGCTGGGGTGGATGGCCAGGGTGCTCATCAGTCCTCCGGGGTGGTCCTGCGCAGCAGGCAGATGTACATGGCGTCGGTGCCGTGGACGTGCGGCCACAGCTGCACCGAGCTGGCCCGGGAGCCCTTGCCCTCCGGCACCCCGGCGGCCTCGTGCAGGGCCAGCTGCGGGGAGACCTCCGCGAGGACGGCACCGGTGTCGACCAGCTCGACGTCCTGCCGGCCCTTGAGCACGTCGTCGACCACGACAGAGGTCTCCGCCGGGTGGGGCGAGCAGGTCACGTAGGCCACCACGCCGCCTGGGCGGACGAGGTCCAGGGCGGCGCCCAGGAGGGATCGCTGCGTGGGACCGAGGGTGGCCAGGTCGGAGAGCTGGCGACGCCACCGGGCCTCCGGGCGGCGGCGCAGGGAGCCCAGACCGGTGCAGGGCACGTCGACGAGGACCCGGTCGAACTGGCCGGAGCGGTCCGCGGCCAGGTCGGCGCCGTCGCCGACGGTGATCTCCACCGGAGGATCGAGCGGGTCGACCCCTTGCGGGTGGAGCGCCTGCCGCACGAGCTCCGCCCGGTGCGCGTGGAGCTCGTTGGCCACGAGACCGGCGCCCCGCTGCGTGGCGGTGGTCGCCAGCAGGGCTGCCTTCCCACCGGGGCCGGCACACAGGTCCAGCCAGCGGCCGGTGTCCTCCCCGGTGGTCGTGGCGGCGGCCAGCACGAGGGCGGAGAGCTGCGAGCCCTCGTCCTGCACCCCGGCCCGGCCCTCGGCCACGGCGCGCAGCGCGCTGGGGGCACCCTCGGTGAGGGTGACCGCCGAGGGGGCCCACCGGCCGGGCTCGGTGGCACCGTGCTCCAGCAGCTCCTCGGGGGTCGACCAGCCCGGACGGGCCACGAGGGAGACGAGCGCCGGGGTGTTCTGGGACTCCAGCACGGCCTCGATCTCGTCCACCGGACGGCCCCGGTCGATGAGCCCGGCCTGCAGGGCGCGGACCACCCAGACGGGGTGCGAGTGGGCGACGGCGAGCCGCTCGGCGCCGGTGAGGCCCTCCGTGACCTCGGCCAGCCAGGTGTCCCGGTCCTTCTCGGTCATCCGGTGCATGGCGGCGTTCACCAGCCGGGCCGGGCCCGCCCCGTTCGCCCAGCGGGCCAGCGCGACGGTCTGGTCGGCGGCCGCGTGCGGGGGCACGCGCATGCCCAGGGCCTGGTGCGCCCCCAGCCGCAGGGTGCGGAGCAGCTCCGGGTCGAGGGTGTCCACCGCGCGCCCGGTGGCCCGCGCGATCACCGGGTCGTACAGACCCTGCATGCGCAGCGCCCCGAAGGCGAGCTCGGTGGCGAAGGCCGCGTCCCGGCCGGAGAGCCGGAAGCGTCGCATCACGTGGGGCAGCTCCAGGTTGGCGAAGGCGCCCTCGTCGACCGCCGCGAGCAGCTGGTAGGCCGCGGTGCGGGCGCCGTCGGCGCGGCGGGCACGGTCCCGCGGCGCACGCTCGGTGCGGCCGGGGCGGCGCTCGGGCTGGGAGCGGGTCCGGTTCTGGTCACTCACCGAGGGTCTCCTCCTGCGTCAGGCGGGCCCCACGGGCCCAGGCGTCGGCGTCCATCGCCGGCTTCCCCGGCGGTTGCACCCGGAGCAGCTCGAGCTCCCCGGAACCGGTGCCCACGAAGAGCGACCCCCCACGGTCCGCGAGGCGGCCGGGCGGCAGCGCCGACTCCTCCCCGGTCGCCTCCACGGGGCGGGCCAGGAGCACCTTGAAGCGCTGGCCTCGGAAGGTCGTCCAGGCCCCCGGGGCCGGGGAGCAACCCGCGACCCGGCGGGCCAGGACGTGCGCGGGCTGGTCCCAGCGGAGCTCGGCGTCGGCCGGGGTGAGCTTCGGGGCCCTGGACACGCCGTCCTCCCCCTGCGGGCGGGGCTCGAGGCCCCCGTCCACCAGGCCGTGCAGGCTCTCCCCCAGGAGGCGCGGCCCGGCGTGGGCGAGGCGCTCCAGCAGGTCCCCTGCGGTGTCCAGCGGGCGGATCGTCTCGGTCATCACGCCGAGGACGGGCCCGGTGTCCATCCCGGGCGTCAGCACGAAGGTGGTGGCCCCGGTCACGTCGTCACCGGCCATGAGGGCGTGCTGGACCGGGGCGGCACCCCGCCACGCCGGGAGGACCGAGAAGTGCAGGTTCACCCACCCGTGGCGGGGGATCTCGAGCACGGACGCCGGCAGGAGGGCACCGTAGGCCACGATCGCCCCGACGTCGGGCTCCAGGGCCCGTAGCGCGGCGGCGGGCTCGTCCTCCCACGGCCGGTCGGACTCGATGACGGGGATCCCGTGCCGCTGGGCCGCCGCCTTCACCGGGCTGGGGCGCAGGGTGCGCCCGCGCCCGACGGGGGCGTCCGGGCGGGTCAGGACGCCCACGACCTCGTGGGCTCCCTCCGCGGCGAGGGCCACGAGGTGCTCCAGCGAGGGGACGGCGGGTTCCGGGGTTCCGGCGAAGACGATGCGCACGAGGCAGGAGTCTACGGAGCGAGCCACTCGTCGGGGTCGACGGTCACCAGCAGGTGCCCCCCGGCACGGCGGGCGGAGCGATGGGCCCGGAGGTGGTGCACCGCCCGGGCGAGCTCGTCGTGCTCGGCGTGGGGGGCCCGGACCCAGGCCTGCGCGGCCTCCTCGGGCTCCAGCCCCCACCGGGCCGGGATCGCCCCCACCCCCACGGGGACCGGCCCGAGCACCTCGTGCAGGGTGGTGGCGGCAGCGAGCTCCTCCAGGCCGCCGACCACGTCGTGCCGGTGCCCGAGCAGGTGGACCATCGACACCGCCGGGGGCAGCCGGGTCTCCCGCCGCTCCGCGAGCTGCTGACGCGCCAACCAACCCGGGGTGTGACGGACGAAGGCCTCGACGGCCGGGATGCCCCCGTGGGCCGGCACCCCGCAGAGGACGACCCCGGCTCCGTCCCGGCGGGCGTCGGCCGCTGCGGAGGACCAGCGGCGCATCGCCTCCCCCTCGGCGTCGGTGAGGGGGAGCTCCAGGCTCACCGCACCGTCCAGGAGCAGGACCGCTGCCCAGCCGACGGGCGTCCGCGGCTCGCAGCCCGGGGTGGCGATGACCAGGGCCGGTTCGGCATCGACCTCGTGCAGCGGGGACGCGGCGGTGGACTGCCGGACCGGGACCCCGGGGAAGGCCCGCCCCAGGTCGTGCACGGTCCGCGCGGTCCCCGGTGAGCCCCACCGCAGGCGCTGGCCACCGCAGTGCGTGCACTCCCACCGGTCCACGGTCTCCCCGCAGGTGCGACAGGCCAGGGACGCCTCCGGGCCGTCCTGCCCGAGCCGGCCCGGGCAGCGCGGGCAGCCGGCCTCACGGCGGCACTCGGCACAGCGCAGCGAGCGGGCGAATCCGGTGCGAGGCACCTGGACCAGCACCGGGCCGGTCTCCAGCCCCCGCCGAGCGGCCTGCCAGGCGACGCTGGGGATCCGCGCCACGTGGGCGCCGGCGTCCCGCTCCGCGTCCTGCCCCTCCCCCGCCACGTGGCGACCTGCACCGAGCCGGCGAGCTGTGGCGGGGTCGGCCTCCAGGTCCACCAGCCGCCCCTGCTCGACCCACTGCTGGACCGTGAGGGTGCGCGAGGGACCGGCCGCGACGAGGGCCGCCCCCTCCAGCTCCGCCCGGAGCGCGGCCACCTGTCGGGTGTGGGGGTGCGGGGTCCGCGGCTCGATCCACGAGTCGTCGGCGTCGTCCCACCAGGCGACCACCCCGAGATCACGCACCGGGGCGAAGGCGGCCGAGCGGGTGCCGACGACGATCCGGTGCCGCCCGTCGAGGACCCGCAGCCAGGTGGCGGCCCGGGCCCGTGGTCCGTCCGCCGCGGTGAGGCGGACGACCTCGCCCAGACAGCTCTCCTCCCGGGTCGCCGCCACCGCCAGCAGGTGCTCCACCTCCCGCTCGTCCGGCACCAGCAGGAGCGCGCCCCGGCCGCCGGCGTGCGCCGCGACCGCGAGATCGCAGAAGGCGTGGGCCCAGTCGGCCGCCGGATCACCGGCCGAGGGGGCCGCCACCCAGGCCGCCCCCGGGGCCTCGCCCGCGCTGATGCGCTGCAGGAGGGCCGCCGCCGCGGCCACGCCGCGCCAGGCCGGACCGGGGGACGGGGCGGCGGGTGCCGGGAGCGCGCCCGCTCCCTCCCTCGCGTCGGACACCCCCTCCGTTCCCGCCTGCTGCTCGGCCAGCCAGGCCTTCTCCACCGAGGCGTGCCGGGCCGGGAGGGCGAGGCGCACCACGTCGGCCACGGTCCCCCCGTAGTGGGCGGCCACCCGCCGGCACAAGGCGTGGAGCCGCTCGGTGAGCACCGGCACCGGCGAGACCACCGCGCGCAGCGAGGAGAGGCGTCCGGCGTGCTCGGACTGCTCGACCCGCTCGGTGATCCATCCTTCCTCGGTGCGACCGGCCATCGGGACGGTGACCCGCACGCCCGGCCGCGCCCGCTCGTCCAGGTCGGCTGGCACGAGATAGTCGAAGAGCCGGTCCAGGTGGGGCAGCGCCCCGGCCACGAGCACCCGCGCCACGGGCAGGTGCTCGGCCGGCTCGCCACCCCCGACGGGCTGCTGGGGCACGCTGAGCCCCGGCACCGGGAGCAGCGGCTCGGTCATCGGCGCCTCAGCGCTGCGCCACGCGCTGCAGGGCCTCCACGCGGTCGGTGTTCTCCCAGGTGAACGCCCGGGCCACACCGGGGGCCGCGCGGCGACCGAAGTGCCCGTAGGCGGCGGTCGGCTGGTAGATGGGTCGCTTGAGGTCCAGCGCCTCCACGATCGCGCCGGGCCGCAGGTCGAAGACCTCCCCGATGGCCTTCTCGATCCGCTCCACCGGGACGCGCTCGGTGCCGAAGGTCTCGACGTACAGGCCCACCGGGTGCGCCGAGCCGATGGCGTAGGCCACCTGGATCTCGCAGCGGTCGGCCAGCTCGGCCGCCACCACGTTCTTCGCCACCCAGCGCATCGCGTAGGCCGCCGAACGGTCCACCTTGGAGGGGTCCTTCCCGGAGAAGGCACCCCCGCCGTGGCGCGCCATGCCGCCGTAGGTGTCCACGATGATCTTCCGCCCGGTCAGGCCGGCGTCCCCCATCGGCCCACCGATGACGAAGGTGCCGGTCGGGTTGACCAGGACGCGCAGCTCGTCGGTCCCCAGGGCGATGCCGGAGTCCGCCGCCTGCTGGAGCACCGGGTCGATGACGTGCTCGCGCACGTCGGGGGTCAGCACGCCCTCCAGCGGGATGCCGGGTTCGTGCTGGGAGGACAGGACGATCGTGTCCAGCCGCACCGGGCGTTCGCCGTCGTACTCCACGGTCACCTGCGTCTTGCCGTCCGGGCGGAGGTAGGGCAGCGTCCCGTCCTTGCGCACCTGGGTGAGGCGCTGGCTGAGGCGGTGCGCCAGCCAGATCGGCAAGGGCATGAGCTCAGGGGTGTCCCGGCAGGCGTAGCCGAACATCAGCCCCTGGTCGCCGGCCCCCTGCCGCTCGTGGGCGTCGCCCTCGCCGCGACGGGACTCGTAGGAGTCGTCGACCCCCCGGGCGATGTCGACGCTCTGGTCACCGATGGAGACCTCGACCCCGCAGGTCAGGCCGTCGAAACCCTTCTCCGAGCTGTCGTAGCCGATGGTGCTGATCGTGTCGCGCACCACCTTCGGGATGTTCACGTACCCGCTCGTGCGCACCTCGCCGGCGACGTGCACCAGGCCGGTGGTCACCATCGTCTCCACCGCCACCCGGGCGTCGGGGTCCTGGCGCAGCATCTCGTCGAGGATGCCGTCGGAGATCTGGTCGCAGATCTTGTCGGGGTGACCCTCGGTCACGGACTCGCTGGTGAACAGGCGGGGCATGGCTTCTCCTTGGTGCAGCGGCTGCTGTCTGACGACGCGTCGACCCGACGCGCGGCACAGCCTAGGGGCAGGCCCCGACAGCCGGGGCTCCGCGCCGTGCTGCGGGGTGGACCGGTGTCAGGTGCGTGCGGGGGTGGGCAGGGCCTGCACCGCGTCCCAGACGGCCTCGGCCAGCTCGGTCTTCGGCGCCGGCCCGACCGTGCGCTCGCTGCCGTCGGCGCCGAGCAGGTGGACGGTGGCCGAGTCCTTGCCGAAGGTCGTGTCCACCCCGACCTCGTTCGCCACGAGCAGGTCCACCCCCTTGCGGGCGAGCTTGGCCCGGGCGTGCTCCAGGACGCTCGCGCCGTCGTCGCCGGTCTCGGCGGCGAAGCCCACGATGACCGGGTCCGGCCCACCCGCCGCACGCTCGGCGTCGCGGCGCTCCACGGCGCCGGCGAGGATGTCGGGGGTGCGCTCGAGCTCCAGCACGAGGCCCTCGTCCTCGCCCTGCTTCTTGATCTTGCTCTCCTCCACCCGGGCCGGGCGGAAGTCGGCCACGGCGGCGGCCATGACGAGCACGTCAGCCTGCCGCTCGAAGAGCTCCTCCGCGACGGCGAGCTCCAGTGCGGTGGCGTCCGGGGTCGGCACCACCTGCACACCGGCCGGGGGCCCCACGTCCATGGCACAGGCCAGCAGCACCACCTCGGCCCCGCGGTCCCGGGCGGCGGCGGCCAGGGCGACCCCCATCCGCCCGGAGGAGCGGTTGCCCAGGTAGCGGACCGGGTCCAGCGCCTCGCGCGTCCCCCCGGCGCTCACCACCACCCGGCGGCCGGCCAACGGACCCTCCGAGACGCCCACCGGGGCGTCGACCCGGGCGAGGGCCTCAGCGTGGATGAGCTCCGGGTCGGGCAGCCGGCCCGGACCGGAGTCCTTCCCAGTGAGGCGTCCCACGGCCGGCTCGATGACGTGGACCCCGCGCTCGCGCAGCGTCGCCACGTTGGCCACCGTGGCCGGGTGGTGCCACATCTCGGTGTGCATCGCCGGGGCCACCACCACCGGGCAGGTCGCAGTGAGTAGGGTGGTCGTCAGCTGGTCGTCGGCCAGCCCGGCGGCCATCCGGGCCAGCAGGTCGGCCGTGGCCGGGGCCACCACCACCAGGTCGGCCTCCTGGCCGACCCGCACGTGGCGCACGCCGGGCACGTCGGTGAACACGTCCGTGGCCACCGGGTGGCCGCTCAGGGCCTCCCAGGTCGGGGCACCCACGAAGCGCAGCGCGGCCTCGGTCGGCAGCACCGTCACCTCGTGGCCGGACTCGGTGAAAAGCCGCAGCAGGCTCGCGGCCTTGTAGGCGGCGATCCCCCCGGCGACACCGAGCACGACCTTCATCAGGCCTCCGGAGCCTCGTCGGTCGCGGCCTCGTCGGCCGGCGCCTCCACCGGGGCGGCGTCGGGCGCGTCGACGCTCACGTCCACGTTCTCCGCGGGCAGGACGACGTCCTCGTCCTCCTCCACCGCCTCGATCGCGGGCAGGTCGTCGGCCTCCTCGACCTCCCCGAGGACGGTGCGGACCAGCTTGTCCTCGTTGATCTCGCGCAGCGCCACCGAGAGCGGCTTGTCGGAGCCCTCGGCCTCCACCAGTGGGCCCACGTACTCCAGCAGGCCCTCCTCGCCCTGCTGCGAGTAGTAGGCGTTGATCTGGCGGGCGCGCTTGGCCGAGTAGATGACCAGGGCGTACTTGGAGTCGACGTGCTTGAGCAGGTCGTCGATGGGCGGGTTCGTCACGCCGATGGGGGCGGCCTTGGTGCCGGACATGGATCCTCCTGTGGATCGGGACTCTGGATGATGGGCGCCCCGGACGGGGCGGGAGCTCACGGGGTGGCGCGGCGCTCGGCGGGGACCGGCGGCGGGTCGAGGATCAAGTCTACGAGGTCGCGTCCTGCCTGCTCGACCGTCTCGTTGACGACGGTCACGTCGAACCAGTCCCGGGCGGCCATCTCGGTGCGGGCCGTCTCCAGCCGCCGCTCCCGCTCCTCGGGTCCCTCGGTCCCCCGACCGACCAGGCGGCGGACCAGCTCGTCCCAGGACGGGGGGGCCAGGAAGACGAAGAGCGCCTCGGGCATGGACTCGCGGACCTGTCGGGCGCCCTGGAGGTCGATCTCCAGCAGGGCGGGTCGGCCGGACCCCAGCGCCTCCTCCACGGGGCCGCGGGGGGTGCCGTAGCTGTGGACGCCGTGGACGACCGCGTGCTCCAGCATCTCCCCCTCCTCCACCATGGCCGAGAAGCGCTCCGGGTCGACGAAGTGGTAGGTGCTGCCGTCGACCTCACCGGGGCGGGGCTGCCGGGTGGTCGCCGAGACCGACACCCAGACCTCCGGGTGCTGCTCCATGACCCACCGGCACACCGTGCCCTTGCCGACCGCGGTCGGACCGGCCAGCACCACGAGACGTCCGCTCATCGCACTCCCTCTGCACATCGGCGCGCGAGGCGCTCTGACTGGTGGACACCCAGCCCCCGCAGACGGCGGGAGGGGGCGATGCCGAGCTCGTCGACGAGGCGGCCGGCGCGGACCGGCCCAATGCCGGGCAGGCACTCCAGGAGCGTGGTGACCCGCAGCTTCGCGACCGCCTCGTCGGTGCGGGCGACGGCGAGGACCTCCCCGATGCTCATCCGGCCCTCGCTGACGGCCTGCTTGACCTCGGCGCGCCGGAGCCGGGCCTCGACGGCCGCACGCGCGGCGTCCTGCCGCTGCTCGGCGGTGAGGGCGGGAAGGGACACGCAACTCTCCTGGGCGTCGGGACGGACCACTCCCCCGGACCGGGCCAGGGGGAGGTCGCAGTCTACCGCTGGCCCGCGAAGGCCGACGCCCAGCCGTCGACGGCCTCGACGAGCTCCTCGACCGAGCCGGCGTGGCGCAGCACGTCCCGGCTCACCGAGGCCAGCGACCGACCCGCGGCCGCCTCGCCGAGCACACCGACGAGATCAGCGGCCGCGCCGCCCTGGGCGCCGAAGCCCGGGACGAGCAGCGGAACCTCCCCCCGGTCCAGGTCCAGCTCCCGCCGGGCGTCGGCGACCGTGATCCCGACGACCAGGCCGACGTCCCCGTCGTGCCCGGCGGCCCAGCGCGCGACGGACCGGGCGACGGTCTCCCCCTCGGCGACGAGGGCCGTCTGGACCGCGGCCGCCTCCGGGTTGGAGGTCCGGCAGAGCACGAAGGCCCCCGCCCCGTCGGCCCGGGCCGCCGCGACGATCCCGTCCAGCGACTCCGGGCCGAGGTAGGGGGACAGGGTCACCGCGTCGCAGCGCAGGGGTGCGCCCTCGCCGAACCAGGCACGGGCGTACCCCGCGTTCGTGGAGCCGATGTCACCGCGCTTCGCGTCGAGCACCACGAGCGTGCCGGCGGCGCGCAACCCGGCGATCGCCTCCTCCAGCACCGCGATCCCCGCCGCCCCGAAGGCCTCGAAGAGTGCCGACTGGGGCTTGACCGCGGCCACCCGGCCCGCGAACGCCGCGACGCAGCGCTGCGTGAACTCCCGCAGCCCCTCGACATCGGCCTCCAGCTCCACCGACTCCAGAAGGGCCGGATGGGGGTCGATCCCCACGCAGAGCGGACCGTGCTCGGCCAGGGCGGCCTGCAGCCGCTCACCGAACCCGGCCATCAGGCGTCGGCCCCGGTCCGGCTGGCGGCCGCGATGCCGTGCAGGTCCAGCCCGGCGGTGTGGGCCTGCAGCGGCTTCACCTCGAGCTCGGAGTCGCGGAGCGACTCGATGGCCTGCACCGCGGCACCCAGCTGCTGCACGGTGGTGATGACCGGCACCCCGGCGGCCGCCGTGGCCGCCCGGATCTCGTAGCCGTCGGCCCGCGCGTCACGCCCCGAGGGGGTGTTGACCACCATCGCGACCTCGCCGGCGGTGATCTGGTCGATGATCGTGGGCTCCCCGTTCGGACCACGGCCCTCGCTGAGCTTGCGGGCCGGCTCGGCGGTGACCCCGTTGCGGCGCAGCACCTCGACGGTGCCGGCGGTGCCCAGCAGGCGGAAGCCGAGATCGGCCAGCCGCTTGATCGGGAAGATCACGCCCCGCTTGTCCCGGTTGGCCACGGAGACGAAGACCGTCCCGGACTCCGGCAGCGGCGTCGTGCGCCCCATCTCGGCCTTGGCGAAGGCCGTGCCGAAGATGCTGTCGATGCCCATCGCCTCGCCGGTGGAGCGCATCTCCGGGCCGAGCAGGCTGTCCACGATCTGCCCCTCCCGCGTGCGGAAGCGCTTGAAGGGCAGGACCGCGGCCTTCACCGAGACCGGGGCGTCCGGGGGCAGCAGCCCGCCGTCGGCGTGTGCCGGGAGCAGGCCGTCGGCCTTGAGCTCGGCGATCGTCTCCCCGAGCATGATGCGGGCCGCGGCGCGGGCCAGCGGGACACCGGTGGCCTTGGAGACGAAGGGCACCGTGCGGCTGGCGCGCGGGTTGGCCTCCAGCACGTAGAGGACCCCCTGGGCGATGGCGAACTGCACGTTGAGCAGGCCGCACACGCCGATGCCCTCCGCCAGCGCCCGGGTGGCCTGGCGCACCTTCTCCAGCTCCTCGCTGCCGAGGGTGACCGGCGGGATGACGCAGGCCGAGTCGCCGGAGTGGATCCCGGCCTCCTCGATGTGCTCCATGACCCCGCCGAGGTAGAGCTCGGTGCCGTCGTAGAGGGCGTCGACGTCGATCTCGACGGCCTCGTCGAGGAAGCGGTCCACGAGGATCGGCTTGTCGGGGGTCACCAGGGCGGCCCGCTCCACGTAGCCCCGCAGCGAGTCGTCGTCGTAGACGATCTCCATCCCCCGCCCGCCCAGGACATAGCTGGGGCGCACGAGCACCGGGTAGCCGATCTCCTGGCTGATCGCCACGGCCTCGTCGGCCGAGAAGGCGGTGCCGAAGCGGGGTGCCGCGAGGCCGGCCTCGGCCAGCACGCGGCCGAAGTGGCCGCGGTCCTCGGCGCGGTCGATCGCCTCCGGGGAGGTGCCCACCACCGGCAGGCCGGCGTCGGCGAGCTCCTGGGCCAGGCCGAGCGGGGTCTGCCCCCCGAGCTGGACGACCACCCCGGCGATCGGTCCCGCCTGGAGCTCGGCCTGGTAGACCTCGAGCACGTCCTCGAGGGTCAGCGGCTCGAAGTACAGGCGGCTCGAGGTGTCGTAGTCCGTCGAGACGGTCTCCGGGTTGCAGTTCACCATCACGGTGTCGTACCCGGCCTCGCGCAGCGCGAAGCTGGCGTGCACGCACGAGTAGTCGAACTCGACCCCTTGGCCGATGCGGTTCGGGCCCGAGCCGAGGATGATGACGGCCGGGTTCTCCCGCGGCGCCACCTCGGACTCCTCGTCGTAGCTGGAGTAGTGGTACGGCGTGCGCGCGTCGAACTCCGCCGCGCAGGTGTCGACCGTCTTGTAGACCGGACGGATGCCCAGGGCGTGCCGGACGCCGCGGACTACGGCCTCCTCCATGCCGAGCAGGAGGGCCAGCTGCGGATCGCTGAAGCCGTGTCGCTTGGCGTGGGCGAGCACCTCCGGGCGCAGCCGGCCGTGCCGCTCCACGTCGGCCACGATCGCGTCCGCGGTCTCGTTGAGGGAGGCGATCTGGTCGAGGAACCACGGGTCGATGGCGGTGGCGGCGTGGGCCTGGTCGACCGTCGCCCCGCCCCACAGGGCCCGCTGCACCTGCTGCAGGCGGCCGTCGGTGGGGGTGGCCGCCTCCGCCAGGAGCTCGCGCACCTCGTCGACGTCGGGGCGGTCCGCCGGGTCCCAGCGGAAGGAGGAGTCCTTCGCCTCGGTGGAGCGCAGGGCCTTCTGCAGCACCTCGGTGAAGTTGCGGCCGATGGCCATCGCCTCCCCCACCGACTTCATGGTGGTGGTCAGCGAGGGGTCGGCCGCCGGGAACTTCTCGAAGGCGAAGCGGGGCACCTTCACGACGACGTAGTCGAGGGTCGGCTCGAAGGACGCCGGGGTGGAGCCGGTGATGTCGTTGGGCACCTCGTCGAGCGTGTACCCGATGGCCATCTTCGCGGCGATCTTGGCGATCGGGAAGCCGGTGGCCTTGGAGGCCAGCGCCGAGGAGCGGGAGACGCGCGGGTTCATCTCGATGACGATCATCCGACCGTCCTCGGGGTGGATCGCGAACTGGATGTTGCAGCCGCCGGTCTCCACGCCCACCTCCCGGATGACCGCGATGCCGACGTCGCGCATCCGCTGGTACTCGCGGTCGCTGAGCGTCATCGTGGGGGCCACGGTGATCGAGTCACCGGTGTGCACGCCCATCGGGTCGAGGTTCTCGATCCCGCAGACCACCACCACGTTGTCAGCGTGGTCGCGCATGACCTCGAGCTCGTACTCCTTCCAGCCGAGGATGGACTCCTCGATGAGCACCTCGGTGGTGGGCGAGTCGCGCAGCCCGGCCTCGCCCATCCGGCGCAGCTCGGCCTCGTCGTGCGCGAAGCCCGAGCCCAGCCCGCCCATGGTGTAAGAGGGCCGCAGCACCAGCGGGTAGCCCATCTCGTCGGCGGCGGCGAGCATCTCGTCCATGCTGTGGCAGATGACGCTGCGGGCCGTGTCGGCCCCGCAGCGCTCGACGACGCCCTTGAACAGCTGTCGGTCCTCGCCGAGCTGGATGGCCTCGACGTTCGCCCCGATGAGCGGGCAACCGTACTTCTCCAGCACACCCGCCTCGTGCAGCGCGATCGCGCAGTTCAGGGCAGTCTGCCCGCCGAGGGTGGCGAGCACCGCGTCGGGACGCTCCTGGGCGATGATCCGCTCGACGACCTCGGGGGTGATCGGCTCGATGTAGGTGGCGTCTGCGAACTCCGGGTCGGTCATGATCGTGGCCGGGTTGGAGTTGATGAGGATGACGCGCAGGCCCTCCTCCTTGAGCACCCGGCAGGCCTGGGTGCCCGAGTAGTCGAACTCGCAGGCCTGGCCGATGACGATCGGGCCGGAGCCGATGACCAGGACGGACTGGATCTCAGGGTTGCGGGGCATCAGCGGGACTCTCCTGCGGTGGTCAGGGCGGCGATCTGCGCGCTGCGGTCGGCAGCGCTGCGCGTGGTCATGAGCTCCACGAAGCGGTCGAAGAGGTACTCGCTGTCGTGGGGCCCGGCGGCCGCCTCCGGGTGGTACTGGACGGAGAAGGCGGGGCGGTCGAGCATCTCCAGCCCCTCGACCACCTGGTCGTTGAGGCACACGTGGGAGACCCACACCCGACCCAGGCTCGCGTCGTGCGGCGCGGTGACCACGGCGTCCAGCGGGGCGTCCACCGCGAACCCGTGGTTCTGGGCGGTGATCTCCACCTTGCCGGTGGTGCGGTCCATCACCGGCTGGTTGATGCCCCGGTGCCCGAAGTCGAGCTTGTAGGTGCCGAAGCCGAGGGCGCGGCCGAGCAGCTGGTTGCCGAAGCAGATGCCGAAGAAGGGGATGCCCTGCTCGAGGACGCCCCGGAGCAGCGCGACGGCCTCGTCGGCGGTGGCCGGGTCACCGGGCCCGTTCGAGAAGAAGACCCCGTCTGGCCCGTCGGGGGTCGTGACCCCGGGCACCGCACGCAGCTCCTCCAGCGTGCTCTCCGCGGGCAGCACGTGCACCTCGATACCGCGGGCGGCCAGCAGACGCGGGGTGTTGCTCTTGATGCCCAGGTCCAGCGCGGCCACCGTGAACCGGTGCTCGCCCTGCGCGGGCACCACGACCGGCTCGGGAGTCGTGACGGCGCTGGCGAGCTCGCGGCCCACCATCGCCGGGGCGGCCCGCACCTCGTCCACGAGCGCAGTCACAGGGCGCTCGCCGGCCGGTCCGGAGAAGATGCCGGCCCGCATGGCCCCCCGGTCCCGCAGGTGGCGGGTCAGGGCGCGGGTGTCCACCCCGCTGATACCGACGACCCCGCGCTCGGCGAGGACCCCCTCCAGCGGCTGCTCGCTGCGCCAGCTCGAGGGCCGGGGGGCGGGGTCCCGGACCACGAAGCCCTCGACGAAGACGTCGCGGGACTCGTCGTCCTGGCCGGTCCACCCGGTGTTCCCGACGTGCGGGGCGGTCATGGCGACGATCTGCCCGGCGAAGCTGGGGTCGGTGAGCGTCTCCTGGTAGCCGGTCATGCCGGTCGTGAAGACCATCTCCCCCAGGGTCGTGCCGCGGGCGCCCCAGGCATGGCCGCGGTAGCGGGTGCCGTCCTCCAGGACGAGCACGGCGGGCTCGGGGCTGAAACGGTCCGGGGAGCCGGTGGGCTCGGTGGTCGCGGTCATGCGCGGTCCTCCTGGCTGGGAACGCCGCCGGTGGGCAGCTCGTCGAGGGTCGAGTGGGTGGCGCGGCCGGCGCGGAGCGTCGCGACGACGGCCCCGTGGAAGGTCTGGCCGTGCCAGGGGTTGTTGCGGGAGCGCGAGAGGGAGGCCTCGCGGTCGATGGTGCGGGCGGCCTCCGGGTCCACCAGCGTCACGTGGGCGGGTGCCCCCTCCACCAGGCCGGCCCCCTGGCGCCGGGCGCCGGGGAGCTCGTCGAGGCGGGCGATGCGGGCCGGGGCGCTGGACATGACCCGGGCGACGTCCGCCCAGTCGAGCAGCCCGGAGCGCACCATGACCTCGCTCACCACCGGCAGGGCGGTCTCCAGGCCGAGCATGCCGAAGGCGGCGTCGACGAAGGCGTGGTCCTTGTCCTGCCGGGCGTGCGGGGCGTGGTCGGTGGCCACGATGTCGATGGTCCCGTCAGCCAGCGCCTCGCGCAGGGCCTGCACGTGCTCGTCGGGACGCAGCGGCGGGTTCACCTTGAAGACGGGGTCGTAGCCCTCGAGTCGGTCGGTGGTGATGGCCAGGTGGTGCGGGGTGACCTCGGCGGTGACGTCGATCCCCTGCGCCTTGGCCCAGCGGACGACCTCGACACCGCCGGCGGTGGTCACGTGGGCCACGTGGACGCGGGAACCGGTGTGCTTCGCGAGCATCACGTCGCGGGCGATGATCGTCTCCTCGGCCACCTGCGGCCAGCCGGGCAGTCCGAGCCGACCGGAGGTCTCGCCCTCGTGGCAGCAGGCCGTGCCGTCGGCCAGGCGCGGGTCCTGGCTGTGCTGGGAGATCACGCCGTCGAAGGCGCGGAGGTACTCCAGGGCGCGCCGCATGAGCCGCGCGTCGCCCACGCACCTCCCGTCGTCGCTAAAGACGCGGACCCGGGCGCGGGAGCGGGCCATGAGGCCGAGCTCGGCGAGCTCCTCCCCCGCCAGCCCCTTGCTCACGGCGCCGACCGGGTGGACGTCCACCAGGTCGGCCCGCAGGCCGAGCTCGTGGACGTACAGGGCGCGCTCGGCGGTGTCGGTCACCGGGTTGGTGTTCGCCATGGCGAGCACGGCGGTGAAACCGCCGGCCGCGGCCGCGGCCGAGCCGCTGGCGACGGTCTCGGTGTCCTCGCGGCCGGGCTCCCGGAGG
Source organism: Kytococcus aerolatus (assembly GCF_900187395.1). GTDB lineage: Bacteria > Actinomycetota > Actinomycetes > Actinomycetales > Dermatophilaceae > Kytococcus > Kytococcus aerolatus. Next base: position 36,484 of record NZ_FYEZ01000001.1, on the reverse strand, counting down.
TGCACGTGCATGTCCACCAGCCCCGGCAGCGCCACCAGGCCGGCGGCGTCCACCCGCCGCGTGCCGGAGGGCGCGACCGCGGCCGCGTCGCCACCGACCGCACGGACCGTGCCGTCGACCAGCAGCAGGTCTCCCGGACCGCCGCCGGCCAGGTCCGCCCCGGTGAGGAGCAGGGAGGAGTTCTGGGTCATGAGTTCTCTCCGTTCAGCAGCAGGTCCAGCACGGCCATCCGCACCGCGACCCCGGCCCCCACCTGGTCGAGCACCCGGGAGCGCGCGTCGTCGGCGGCCTCGGTGGCGATCTCCAGGCCCCGGTTCAGGGGCCCGGGGTGGCAGATGGCGGCGTGGTCGGGCAGCAGGGCCAGACGGTCACGGGTGAGCCCGTAGCCGATCGTGTACTCGCGCGGCGTGGGGAAGAAGCCGCCGGCCATGCGCTCGGCCTGGACGCGCAGCATCATCGCGGCGTCGACCGTGGGGAGCACGACATCCAGGTCGTCGGCGATCTCGAAGCCCTCGGCCTGCGACCAGGAGCGCACCCCGCTGGGCAGAAGCGTCGGGGGCGCCACCACCGTCACCCGTGCCCCCAGGGCCCGCAGCGCAATGACGTTCGAGCGGAAGACCCGCGAGTGGGTCACGTCCCCGACGATCGCCACGTGCGCCCCCTGAAGGGAGCCGAGTTCCCGGCGCAGGGTGAGCGCGTCGAGCAGCGCCTGGGTGGGGTGCTCGTGGGTGCCGTCGCCAGCGTTGAGCACGGAGACGCCCGTGCCGGCCTCGTCCAGCCAGCGGGCCACCTGGTGCGGGGCCCCGGAGGCGGGGTGCCGCATGACGATCGCGTCCACCCCCATGGCCGCGATGGTCGCCGTGGTGTCGCGGAGGGACTCCCCCTTGCTCACCGAGGAGCCCTTGGCGGCGATGTTGATGGTGTCGGCGCCGAGCCACTTGCCGGCGATCTCGAAGGACGAGCGGGTGCGGGTGGAGTCCTCGAAGAAGAGGTTGATGACGGTCCGCCCGCGCAGCTCGTCGCGCTTCTTGACCCGCTCGGTCCGCAACGGGGCGAAGCGCTCCGCGGCGTCGAGGATCTCGACCAGGGTGCCGGCCGACAGTCCGGCCAGTCCGAGCAGGTGCTTCATGCGTTCTCCCGGGGGTGGGGGCGGAGGATCTCCACGGCATCGCGGCCGTCGTGCTCGGCCAGGCGCACCTGGACCCGCTCGTCGGTGGCGCTGGGGAGGTTCTTGCCGACGTGGTCGGCGCGGATCGGCAGCTCGCGGTGGCCGCGGTCGGCGAGCACGGCCAGGCGGATGGCCCGCGGGCGCCCCACCGCCGAGACGGTGTCCATGGCGGCCCGCACCGTGCGGCCGGTGTGCAGGACGTCGTCCACGAGGACGACTACGCGGCCGTCGACGCGCACCTGCGGCTCGAGGAAGGCTCCGGTCCCCGCCGGGCCGCCCACCGACCGGTCGGAGGGGTCGGCGGCGAGGTCGTCGCGCCGGTGGCGGGGGTCGATCGCAGCCACCGGCACCTCGATGCCCTCGATGGCGCGCAGCGCGTCGGCCAGGCGGTGGGCCAGCGGGAGGCCCCGGCGGGGGATGCCCAGCAGGACGAGGTCCTGCGGGCCGTGGTTGCGCTCGAGCAGCTCGTGCGCCATGCGACGGACGGCGCGGGCGATGTCGCGCTCGTCGAGGACGGCGCGCACGGGTTCGGGCAGGGTGGGTTCCACGGTCACTCCTGGGACTCCTTGCCCGCCTCACAGGACGGGTCGTTAAAGGACGTCGGACGGCCCAACCCTAGAGCATGCTCGAGGCCCCCGGCACCGGTGGTGGCGGGGGCCTCGAGGAGGGTCATGCTGCGGGGTCCGCCCTCCTCAGAGGACGGTGGCCTTCATCTGGCTGATCCGCGAGAGCAGCCCGGAGACGAAGTCCGGCGAGTCGTCCGTGGAGAGCGCCGAGGCCAGGGCCACGGCCTCGCTGATGGCCACCGCGTCGGGAACGTCCTCGGACCAGACGATCTCGTAGACGCCGAGGCGCAGGATCGCCCGGTCCACGGCTGGCATGCGGTCCACGGACCAACCCTGCGACCAGGTGGCCAGGGCCTCGTCGATGCTCGCCCAGTGCTCGACCACACCGTCGACCAGCTCGACGGTGAACGCCGGGATGCCGACCGGAGCCTCCGGGTCCTCGCGGCGGGAACCCATGAGGGCCCGGACGTCGATCTTGCGCTGGTCGGCCTCGTAGAGGAGGTCGACGGCGCGCTTGCGGGCCTTCGAACGGGCCGCCATCAGCTCACGCGGGAGATGTACGAGCCGTCGCGGGTGTCGACCTTGACGACCGTGTCCTGCTCCAGGAAGAGGGGCACCTGGATCTCGGCGCCGGTCTCCAGGGTGGCCGGCTTGGTGCCACCGGTGGAACGGTCGCCCTGGAGGCCGGGCTCGGTCTCGGTGATGCGGAGCTCCACCGACGGCGGGAGCTCGATGTAGAGCGGGTTGCCGTTGTGGGTGGCCACCATGACCATCTGGTTCTCGAGCATGAACTTCGCGGCGTCGCCCACGATGGTGGCCGGGACCATGAGCTGGTCGTAGTCGCGGGTGTCCATGAACACGTAGGAGTCCCCGTCGGCGTACAGGTACTGCATGTCACGGCGGTCGACGTTCTCCGTCTCGACCTTGGTGCCGGCGTTGAAGGTCTTGTCGACGATCTTGCCGCTCATCACGTTCTTGATCTTCGTGCGCACGAAGGCGGGACCCTTGCCCGGCTTGACGTGCTGGAACTCCTGCACCTGCCAGAGCTGGCCCTCGAGGTTCAGCACCATCCCGTTCTTGAGGTCGTTCGTCGTTGCCACGTCATCGTCCTTCGTCGTCGTCGGTGGCCAGCGGGCTCCTGCCCGGGACCGGCCGGGGTCACGGTCGGGGCCGACACAGCGGCCTCGTGCTCTCGCTAGTCTACCGAGGTGCTCCTCGCTGCCCGGCCCTCCTGCGGCACTGGTAGGAAGGTGCCATGCAGCTGATCAAGGTCCTCGCCCTCCCCGCCGCCGGCCTGGCCGGCTGGGCGGCCCAGAACGCCTTCCAGAAGAAGCACGCGATCCTGCGGAACTTCCCGGTGCTCGGCAACGCCCGCTTCGCGCTGGAGACGATCGGACCGGAGCTGCGGCAGTACATCGTCTCGGCGAACAACGAGGAGCGCCCCTTCACCCGCGACCAGCGTTCCTGGATCTACGCCTCGGCCAAGCAGCAGAACACGTACTTCGGCTTCGGCACGGACAACAACGTGGAGTTCGACGAGGGCTGGCTGGTGGTCAAGCACCGCACCTTCGCCAGCGAGGCGCCCCCCACCTCCCACGGTCACGGCGACGACCCGGCGATGATCCCGTCGGCCAAGATCCTCGGTGGCCCCCGTGGGCGCCGGCACGCCTTCCGCCCCGCGTCCATCGTCAACGTGTCCGCCATGAGCTACGGCTCGCTCTCCGGCGCGGCGATCCGCGCTCTGAACAAGGGTGTGGCGATGGCCGGGGCCATGCACAACACCGGCGAGGGCGGCCTCTCCGAGCACCACCGGCAGGGCGGCGACCTGATCCTCCAGGTCGGGACCGGCTACTTCGGCTGCCGGGACGAGCAGGGTCGACTCTCGATCCCGAAGCTCGTGGAGCTCACGGCCGACGCCCCCGTGCGCGCCATCGAGATCAAGCTCTCCCAAGGGGCCAAGCCGGGCCTGGGCGGCATGCTGCCCGGGGAGAAGGTGACCGAGGAGATCGCCGCCATCCGTGGCGTCCCGGTCGGCGAGGACGTCGCCTCTCCTTCCCGCCACACCGCCTTCCACGACGTCGACTCGATGCTGGACGTCGTCGAGGAGATCGCCGAGGCCACCGGGCTGCCGGTCGGGATCAAGTCCGCCGTGGGCGAGATGGGCTTCTGGGAGGAGCTCGCCGAGCTCATGCAGGACCGCACCCGCGGCGTGGACTTCATCACCATCGACGGTGGTGAGGGCGGGACCGGCGCCGCTCCCCTGCTCTTCGCCGACCACGTCGCCCTGCCCTTCCGGCTCGGCTTCGCCCGCGTGTACTCCACCTTCGCCCGGGCCGGGCTGGCGGACGAGATCACCTTCATCGGTGCCGGGAAGCTCGGCCTGCCGGCCAACGGCATCGTGGCCATGGCGCTGGGCGCGGACATGATTTACGTGGCCCGCGAGGCGATGATGGCGGTCGGCTGCATCCAGGCGCAGAAGTGCCACGCCGACAGCTGCCCGACGGGCGTGGCCACCCAGAACCCCTGGCTGGAGCGGGGGCTGGACGTGCCGAGCAAGGCCGTGCGCTGCGGAAACTACCTCCGTGCCCTCCGGGCCCAGCTGCTGCGGCTCTCGGAGGCGGTGGGCGTGGCCCACCCGGGCCTGGTGACCACCGACGACCTCGAGCTCATGTGGGGCACCCGCGAGGGGCGCAGCATCCGCGAGGTCTACGGCTACGAGCCGGACTGGGGATACGTCCACGGGCAGGCCCGGGAGCAGATCGTCGACATCATGCACCAGCTGGTGGCGCCGGACCCCCTGGACCACACCCAGGCTGACGAGCCCAGCACCGCGGGCCGCCAGCCCAGCACCGTGGCTCACTGACGGGAGCTCCGCCCCACGACGTGCCGCCCCTCCGTCGGGCGGCGTGTTGCATTTCGGTAACAGGGTGCTCTGGCGTTCGTGTCCCCACCCCACGCCTGTCTATGGTGAGCCCGGCCACACCGAGTCGTGTTGTGGCGTCCCGTCAGCTCAGGAGGATCCCATGCCCAAGACCAACAAGTGGCTCGCGTCGATCGCGGGTGCAGCAGCGCTGTCGATGACCTTGTCCGCCTGTGGTGGCGGCGACTCCGAGGGCGGCGGCGGCGAGAGCGGTGGCGGCGAGGGTGGCGGCAACGCCGAGGCCATCATCATCGCCAACGGCACCGAGCCCCAGAACCCGCTGATCCCCGCGAACACCACCGAGGTCGGCGGCGGCAAGATCCTGGACATGGCCTTCGCCAAGCTCGTGGACTACGACGCCGAGGGCGAGACCGTCATGGACGTCGCCAAGTCCATCGAGTCCGAGGACAACAAGACCTGGACCGTGAAGATCAACGACGACCGCAAGTTCTCCGACGGCACCAAGGTGACCGCGAAGTCCTTCGTCGACGCCTGGAACTGGGGCGCGCACATCGACAACAACAACTCCGCGGCCTACTTCTTCGAGCCCATCAAGGGCTATGCCGAGGTGCACCCCGAGGAGGAGGGCGCCAAGGCCAAGGCCGAGAAGATGTCCGGCCTGAAGGTCGTCGACGACACCACCTTCGAGATCACCCTCGAGGAGCCCTATGCCGACTTCCCGCAGCGCCTGGGCTACACCGCCTTCGCCCCGCTGCCCGAGTCCTTCTTCGACGACCCGAAGGCCTTCGGTGAGAAGCCGGTCGGCAACGGCCCGTACATGGTCGAGAAGTGGAACCACAACACCGACGCCAAGCTCGTGAAGAACCCCGAGTACGTGGGTGACCAGGAGGCCCAGAACGGCGGCGTCACGCTGAACTTCTACCAGAAGCAGGACGCCAGCTACACCGACCTGCAGGCCGGCAAGCTCGACGTGCTCGACGCCATCCCCGAGACGGCCCTGTCCACCTTCGAGTCCGACCTGGGCGACCGCGCGATCAACCAGCCGGCCGGTGTCTTCCAGTCCTTCTCCTTCCCGATGTACACCGACGCCCCCTACGCCGGTGACTCCGAGGACGCCAAGAAGATCCGCAAGGCGATCTCCATGTCGATCGACCGCGACAGCATCACCGAGAGCATCTTCCAGGGCACCCGCACCCCGGCCAAGGACTTCACCGCCCCGGTGGTCGACGGCTACGACGACAAGATCTGCGGCGAGCTCTGCGAGTACAAGCCCGACGAGGCCAAGAAGCTCCTCGAGGAGGCCGGCGGCTGGAAGGGCGACGCCCTGACCATCGCCTTCAACTCCGACGGTGGCCACCAGGCCTGGGTCGACGCGGTCTGCGGCTCGATCACCAACACCCTCGACATCGAGTGCAAGGGCAAGGCCTACCCGGCCTTCAAGGCGCTGCGTGACGACGTCTCCAACCAGAAGATGAAGGGCGCCTTCCGCACCGGCTGGCAGATGGACTACCCGTCCGTGGAGAACTTCCTCACCCCGCTGTACAAGACGGGCGCCTCGTCCAACGACGGCCAGTACTCCAACAAGGAGTTCGACAAGCTCCTGGAGGAGGGTGACGCCGCCAAGGACTCCAAGGAGGCCCTGAAGAAGTACCAGGAGGCCCAGAAGGTCCTCGTCGAGGACGCCCCGGTCGTCCCCTTGTGGTACTCCAACCTCACCGGTGGCTACGGCGAGACCGTGTCCGACGTCTCCTTCGACGTCTTCGGTGTGCCGGAGTTCCACCAGATCACGAAGAACTGACCTGTGGGGGAGGCGACTCCGGTCCTCTCCCCCACCCCCGGCGCAGCCCGCCTGCCGGTGGAGATCCGCACGGATCCCCGCCGGCAGGCGTGTTGTTGTTGCATGGGCCACATCGAGAGGTAGCCTTCCGCGTGGCCCGGGTCGGGTCATCTTTTCCCGACCCCGCCGGCCACCCGTCTATCCGAGGAGAAGTTGTGGGTACATACGTGCTCCGGCGGTTGCTCCAGATGATCCCCGTGTTCATCCTGGCCACGCTGCTGCTGTACGCGATGGTCTACGGACTCCCGGGCGACGCCGCCGCCGCCCTCTGCGGCGACCGCGGCTGTGACCCGGCGTTCATCGAGCGTTTCAACGAGCAGCACCACCTGGACGAGCCCCTGCTGGTCCAGTATGGGTACTACCTCAAGGGTGTGCTCACGCTCGACTTCGGTGAGACCTTCACCGGGCAGCCCGTCATCGACGTCATGAAGCAGACCTTCCCGGTCACCCTGAAGCTGGCCCTCATCGCGTGGGTCCTGGAGGTCCTCATCGGCATCCCACTGGGCCTGCTGGCCGGTCTGCGCCGTGGGACGCTGCTCGACAGCGCCGCCCTGCTGCTCAGCCTGCTCATCATCTCGATCCCGGTGTTCGTGCTGGGCTTCCTCGCCCAGTACTTCCTGGGGCTGCAGTGGAAGGTCTTCGAGCCGACCGTCGGCGGCGACGCCTCGTGGGGCAACCTGCTCCTGCCCGGCTTCGTCCTGGCCGCGGTGTCCGTGGCCTACATCATGCGCCTGATGCGCACCTCCATCGTGGAGAACAAGTCCTCGGACTACGTGAAGACCGCGCTGGCCAAGGGGCTGCCGAAGTCGCGCATCATCGGTGTCCACCTGCTGCGCAACTCGCTCATCCCGGTGGTGACCTTCCTGGGCACCGACCTGGGCGCGCTCATGGGCGGCGCGATCGTCACCGAGGGCATCTTCAACGTCCCCGGAGTGGGCAACCAGATCTATCGCGGGATCCTGGCCGGCGAGAACGCCACCGTCGTCTCGTTCGTGACCGTCCTGATCTTCGTGTACCTCGTCGCGAACCTGATCGTTGATCTGCTCTACGCCGTGCTCGACCCGAGGATCCGCCTTGACTGACCACCAGAACGTCGCCACCGAGCTCGAGGTCGAGGAGGGCATCGCCCCCGCGTCCGTCGACGATCCCAACGCGAACGTCGGCAAGCCGCGTTCCCTGGCGCAGGACGCGATGTCGGACCTGCTGCGCAACCCGATGTTCCTGGTGAGCCTCGCGCTCATCCTCGTCCTGCTCGTGATGGCCGTCTTCCCGCAGCTCTTCACGAGCGTGGACCCGCAGGCCCAGGACATCTCCAAGAGCCTCAAGCCGGCCGAGCCGGGCCACCCGCTGGGCTTCGACCGGCAGGGCCACGACATCTGGGCGCGCCTGGTCTACGGTGCCCGCGCCTCGATCTCCGTGGGCGTGCTCACCACCCTCGGCGTGGTCCTCCTCGGCGGCACCATCGGGGCCGTGGCCGGCTACTTCGGCGGCTGGGTCGACGCCGTGCTCTCGCGCATCCTCGACACCTTCCTGGCGCTCCCCCTCATCCTGGCCGGCATCGTCGTGATGTCCCTGGTGGAGCAGATCGACCTGCCGGGCATGGGCTGGCTGGGGCGCAACATCCCCACCGTCGCCCTGATGCTCGTGCTCTTCGGCTGGACCAGCGTGGCCCGCATCATGCGCGGATCGGTGCTGCAGGCCAAGCAGGCCGACTACGTCACCGCGGCCCGCTCGATGGGTGCGAGCACCTGGCGCATCCTCACCAGCCACATCATCCCCAACGCCATCGCACCGGTGATCGTCATCGCGACCATCTCGCTGGGCATGTTCATCGTGGCCGAGGCGACGCTGAGCTACCTGGGCATCGGGCTCGACCCGGAGTCCGTGGTCTCGTGGGGTGGTGACATCTCCACCGCCCAGGGCGAGATCCGCACCACTCCGCAGATCCTCTTCTGGCCCTCCCTGGCCCTGTCGCTGTGTGTGCTGAGCTTCATGCTGCTCGGCGACGCGGTCCGTGACGCCCTCGACCCGAAGCTCCGCTGAGAGGACCCCATGAGCACCAGCACCAATCCCCGCGGGGCCGAGAAGGCAGCCCGTGTGCTCCCGGAGGGCCGCGCCGCCGCCGGTGAGACCCTCCTGGAGGTCGAGGACCTCCACGTCGAGTTCAAGACCAAGGCCGGCATCGCTCGGGCCGTCAACGGGGTGAACTACACCCTCCGCGCCGGCGAGACCCTCGCCGTGCTCGGCGAGTCCGGCTCGGGCAAGTCCGTCACGGCGCAGGCCGTCATGGGCATCCTCGACACTCCACCCGGAAAGGTCACCGGCGGGCAGGTCCGCTTCCGGGGCAAGGACCTCCTGCAGATGAAGGAGTCCGAGCGCCGCCTGTACCGGGGCGAGAAGATCTCCATGATCTTCCAGGACGCCCTGAGCGCCCTGAACCCGGTGTACTCCGTCGGCTCGCAGATCGCCGAGATGTTCCGCGTCCACCGCGGCCTGGGGCGCAAGGAGGCCAAGGAGAAGGCGATCGAGCTCATGGACCGGGTGCGGATCCCGGCCGCCCGGGAGCGGGTGGACGACTACCCGCACCAGTTCTCCGGCGGGATGCGTCAGCGCATCATGATCGCCATGGCGATCGCGCTGGACCCCGAGGTGCTCATCGCCGACGAGCCGACCACCGCGCTCGACGTGACGGTGCAGGCCCAGGTCATGGAGCTCCTCGCCGAGCTGCAGCGCGAGATGAACATGGGCCTGATCCTCATCACCCACGACCTGGGCGTGGTCGCCGACGTGGCCGACCAGATCGCCGTGATGTACGCCGGCCGGATCGTGGAGCAGTCCCCCGCCCGGGAGCTCTACCGCAACCCGGCCCACCCGTACACCGAGCGCCTCCTGGCCTCCATCCCCCGCGTGGACCAGAAGGGTCAGCAGCTCACCGCCATCGAGGGCCTGCCCCCGATGCTCACGAACATCCCCCCGGGCTGCGCCTTCAACCCGCGCTGCCCGTACGCCAGCGACATCTGCCGCACCGACGTTCCGCCGCTCGAGCGCTTCGCCGCCGACCGCGCGTCCGCGTGCCACTTCTGGAAGGAGACGCTCGATGGGAGCCACCGCGCTGCGCGATGACCACGGCGACGCCGAGGACCCCCGCACCGGGATCCGCGGAGCCACCGAGGAGGAGATCAACCGCGACCACTCGGCGGAGAACCCCAACAACCCGGGGACCCCGGCCCGCGCGATCAGCCGGGAGGTCGACGACGTCCTCGCGACCGGCGTGTCCGAGGCCCGTCAGGGTGAGACCCCGGTCCTCTCGGGCCGTGGGCTCAAGAAGCACTACCCGATCACCAAGGGCGTGCTGAAGCGCGTCGCCGGCCACGTGCGGGCCGTCGACGGCGTGGACTTCGACCTCTACCGCGGGGAGACCCTCGGCGTCGTCGGCGAGTCCGGCTGTGGCAAGTCCACCCTGGGCCGCCTCATGATGTCGCTGGAGAAGCCCACCGAGGGCCAGCTCTTCTACAAGGGCCAGGACATCTCCACCATGAGCTCCAAGGAGTTCCGGGAGATGCGCCGCAACGTCCAGATGGTGCTGCAGGACCCGTACACCTCGCTGAACCCGCGCATGACGGTCGGCGACATCATCGGGGAGCCGTTCAAGATCCACCCGGACGTGCTCGACCGGTCCAAGCGCACCGCCCGGGTCCGCGAGCTCATCGACCTCGTGGGCCTGAACCCCGAGCACATCAACCGCTACCCGCACCAGTTCTCGGGCGGTCAGCGGCAGCGCATCGGCATCGCCCGCGGCCTGGCCCTGAACCCCGAGGTGATCGTCTGCGACGAGCCGGTCTCCGCGCTCGACGTCTCGGTGCAGGCGCAGGTCGTCAACCTCATGGAGGACCTGCAGCGCGAGCTGGGCCTCTCGTACGTGTTCGTGGCCCACGACCTCTCGGTGGTCCGTCACATCTCCGACCGCGTGGCCGTCATGTACCTCGGCCGCATGGTGGAGCTCGGCGACGAGGACCAGATCTACTCGCGCCCGGTCCACCCGTACACCCAGGCGCTGCTCTCCGCGGTGCCGGTGCCAGACCCGGAGATGCGCGGGAAGCGTGACCAGATCCGCCTCGAGGGCGACGTGCCCTCCCCGGCGAACCCGCCCTCGGGCTGCCGCTTCCGCACCCGCTGCTGGAAGGCGGTGGACCTGTGCGCCACCTCCGACCCGCAGCTGGAGGTCCGCGAGGGCACCGACCACCCGAGCCGGTGCATCTTCTCCGAGGAGCGCCAGGTGGTCGAGGCCGTCCGCTGACGCGGGCCTGCCCTATCACACCGAAGAGCCCCGCTGCGCGTCCGATCCGGACGCACGGCGGGGCTCTTCGCCGCTGTGGCGCGCTGCGCATCAGGTGACGGCGGCCCAGGCCCGCTCGAGGGCGGTCTCGTCCGGGGCGTCCACCGCCGTGGGCTCACCCGGCTCCTCGAGGAGGACGAAGCGCAGTGCGCCTGCGCGGGCCTTCTTGTCCCCCGCCATCACGGCCCGGACCTGCGGCCAGGTCGCGTCACCGGTGTAGCGGGTGGGCAGGTCCAGGCCCGCGAGGATCTCGCGCACCTCGCCGGTTCCCGGCCAGAGCCCGAGCTCCTCCCCCAGTGCCGCGGCGTAGACCATCCCGATGGCCACCGCGTCCCCGTGACGCATCCGGTAGTCCTCCACCTTCTCCAGCGCGTGACCGAGGGTGTGGCCGAAGTTCAGGTGCTCCCGGACTCCCGCCTCCCGGGTGTCGGCCGCGACGGCCCGGGCCTTGACGCGCAGCGACCCCTCCACGAGCCGGGCGAGCACCGGCCATGCGCGGGGGTCCTCGGCCGTGCGAGGCCCCTCGCGGAGAAGCTCGAGCAGCTCGGGCCCCTCGGTCTCGGCCGCGTCGATCCACCCGCACTTGGCCACCTCGGCCAGCCCGGCCCGCACGTCCTCCACCGGGAGCCCGTCAAGCAGGTCCAGGTCGGCCACGACGGCCCGGGGTTGGTGGAAGGCCCCGACGAGATTCTTCCCGGCGGCCGTGTTGATCCCCGTCTTCCCCCCGACCGAGGCGTCCACCATGCCCAGCAGGGTGGTCGGCAGGTGGACGACGTCGATGCCCCGCATCCAGGTGGCGGCCGCGAAGCCCGTCACGTCGGTGCAGGCTCCGCCACCGACGGAGACGAGCAGGGCACGGCGGTCCAGGCCGGCCGCCGCGCACGCCTCCCAGATGCCGGCGACCCCCTCCAGCTGCTTGCCCGCCTCGGCCGGCTCGATGCGGTGCAGGGCGACCGGGAGCGTCCTTCCCTCACCGGTCCGCAGCAGGTCACGCACCCGCGCGGCCCTCTCCTCCAGGCCGGGCTGGTGCACCACGAGCACCCCCGTCGGCGGCCGGCCGGTCGCGGCGACGAGGGCGGGCAACCCGTCGAGCACCCGGTGGCCCAGCTCGACGGGGTAGCTCCCCTCGGTGGTGGTCACCCGGATCCGCAGGCCGGTACCCCGGTCCACCGGCCACAGCCCGGCACCGAACGGCTCGCCGGGGTCCTCGGTGGTGTGCCGCTCCACGAGGCGCTGGCCCACGATCTCTGCGACCTCGTGGGCCGGTCGGCCGGTGGTGTCCACCTGCACGGTGGCGGACGCCGCCCAGGCCTCCTGTCGGCGTGCCACCAGCTCGCGCCACCGGTCCACGCCCGCCTCCCCGGCGAGCAGGGGCCGGCCACCGCCTGCGAGCCGGCCGGCCACCGCCTCCGGGGCGACCTGCAGCCACACCACGTCCCCGCCGGCGGTCACGTGCTCGGCCAGCAGCTCACACACCCGGGGGGTCTCCACGGCCCCGCCTCCGAGGCTGACGACGCCGAGCGGCAGGACCTGACCGTCCATGGTCCGCAGCGCCCGTTCGGCCGCCTCGGCCTCCAGCCGGCGGAAGCCCTCCTCCCCCTGGGCGGCGAAGACCTCCGGGATGGTCCGGCCCGCCGCACGCTCCACCATCTCGTCGGTGTCGAGCTGCTGGCCCCCCTCCCCGGCCAGGATCCGACCCACCGTGGTCTTGCCCACCCCCGGGGGCCCGACGAGCACCACGTCGGCCCGAGGCGCTGCGGGGGTCGACCGCCGCCACCCCGGCAGCAGCGGGCTCATGCGCCGCCCCCGGTGGCCGCGACGCGCTGCCGGTAGTGCTCCAGCGCCGCGACGGTGTCGTCGACGTGGTCGCCGCCGAACTTCTCCAGCAGCGCGCGCGCCAGCACGAGGGCCACCTCCGCCTCGGCCACCACCGCGGCTGCCGGGACGGCGCAGACGTCGGAACGCTGGTGGTGGGCGGTGGCCGCCTCCCCCGTGGCCGTGTCGACCGTCCGCAGCGCCCGCGGCACGGTGCTGATGGGCTTCATGGCGGCGCGCACCCGGAGCAGCTCGCCGGTGCTCATGCCGCCCTCCACGCCCCCGGAGCGGTCCGAGACGCGCCGCACATGACCGTCCTCCCAGACCATCTCGTCGTGGGCCCGGGAGCCGGGGGTGTCCGCCAGGTCGAACCCGTCCCCCAGCTCGACGCCCTTGATCGCCTGGATGGACATGAGCGCCCCGGCGAGCTGGGCGTCGAGCCGGCGGTCGCCGTGCACGTGCGACCCGAGACCCGACGGCAGCCCGGCCACGACGACCTCGACGACGCCCCCGAGGGTGTCGCCCTCCCGCTTGGCGGCGTCGACCGCCGCCACCATGCGCTCGGAGCTCGCCGCATCGGCGCAGCGCACCGGGTCGGCGTCCAGCCGGCTCCGTCCGGCCTCGGTGGTGAGCGCCGACCAGACCTCACGTCCCAAGGCCTCCGCAGGGACGTGCTCCCCACCGAGGGCCACGACGTGGCTGCCGAGCCGGATCCCGGTCGCCGCCAGCAGCTGTCGGGCCACCTCACCCAGGGCCACCCGCGCCGCGGTCTCCCGCGCGCTGGCCCGTTCCAGCACCGGGCGCGCCTCGTCCAGACCGTACTTCTGCATCCCGGCCAGGTCGGCGTGGCCGGGCCGCGGGCGGGTCAGGGGACGGTTGCGGGCCACCTCTCGCGCGTCCCCCTTCCCGGCGTCCACCAGGAGCTCCTCCGGCGTCACCGGGTCGGCCGACATCACCTTCTCCCACTTCGGCCACTCGGTGTTGTCGATGCGGATCGCCACCGGTGAGCCCATCGTCACCCCGTGCCGGACCCCGCCCACGAGGGTCACCCGGTCGGCCTCGAAGGACATCCGGGCCCCGCGGCCGTACCCGAGGCGCCGCCGCGCCAGGGCCCGCTGCAGGTGCTCGGTGGTCACCTCGACCCCGGCCGGCACCCCCTCCAGGACGGCGGTCAGGGCCTCGCCGTGGGACTCCCCAGCGGTCAGCCAGCGCAGCATCAGCTCTCCTTCGTCGTGCTCCCGAGGTCGTGCAGGGTCAGCAGGTCGGCCGGCAGGCCGGTGAGCAGATCCTCTCGCGTCGGACGGTGCCCCGTCATGAGCTCCACCTGGTCCACCGCCTGCTCCACGAGCAGGGACAGACCGCTGAGCACCCGTCCACCGGCCGAGGCCACGGCCGCTGCCCACGGGTGGGGCCAGCCACCGTACTGGGCGTCCAGCCACCGGACCCTCGACAGGTCCGCAGCCGCCAGACCGTCCGGGACGTGCTCCCAGGCCGCCGTCGGCACCGTGCTCACCACGAGCGTCCCGGCCCCCAGCGCCGCGGGCAGCTCGTCCGGCGTCAGGCAGCGGTGGGTGACACCCAGCAGGTCGGCCAGCTCGATCCACTCACGCCGGGCACCGCGGCGCACCACGAGGGAGAGCTCCTGCACCCCGCAGCGGGCCAGGGCCACGGTCGCCGACCGGGCGGTCGCGCCGGACCCCACGAGGACGACCCTGGCCGTGGGCCCCTCGACCAGGAACCCGTCGAGCAACCGCTCCAGGGCGGTGACATCGGTGTTCGCCGCCCACCATCCGCCGTCACGGCGGACCAAGGTGTTCGCTCCCTGCGCCTGCTCGGCGGCCTCGTCCGCCCCGACACCGACCAGGCCCGGGGCCTCCCCCCGGCCGATCGCCAGGGCCTCCCCCTTGAGCGGCATGGTCACCGAGAGCCCCGTCAGCCCCGGGCGGCCGGCCAGCAGGGCGGCGAGCCCCCCGGCCTCCACCCGCTGCCGGTCGTAGTGCCCGCCGCCCAGTCCGAGAGCGGCCCAGGCGGCCCGGTGCAGCTGCGGGCTGAGCGAGTGCTCCACCGGGTCCCCCACCACCACGGCACGCGGCGACTGCATCGTCAGCACATCTGCTCGTTCTGCGAGCACCAGCGGTTGAACATCTTCACGTACCTCTGGTGCTGCGCGAAGTCCTCGGAGAACTTCGTCTCCCCGGTCGCCGGGTTGACGGCCACGAAGTACAGGTAGTCCGTGTCGTCCGGGTCCACCGCCGCGTCCAGCGCCGCCTTGCCCGGGCTGTTGATCGGGCCCGGGGGCAGGCCCGTGCTCGTGTACGTGTTGTACGGGCTCTTCGCCTGCCGCTGCTCGTCGGTGGTGCCTGCCTTGCCGCGCTCCTGGGCGATGAAGTGGATGGTGGAGTCCATACCCAGGGCCATGTTCGCGTCCAGACGGTTCATGATCACCGAGGCGACCTTGCCCCGGTCGGCCTGCCCGGAGCTCTCGGCCTCCACGATCGAGGCGATGGTGAGGGTGCGCTGCCACTCCTCCGCCGGCACCTCCTCGCGCTCCAGCTCCTTCGTGGTCTGCTCGACCATCTTCGAGACCTGGGTCCGGGCATCGTCGTCGATGTCGAAGGCGTAGGTGGCCGGGAAGAGCCACCCGTCCAGCCGGCCCTCGGCCTCCGGGGGCAGCCCGACCTCCTCCGGGGTGAGCTCGTCGTACTCCGAGCGGGGGACGCCCGTGCCCTTCGCGAGCCGATCGAGGGTCTCGTCCACCCACAGCCCCTCGGGGACCACCACCCGGTCCACCCGGAGGTTCCGCTCGTCGAGGAGCGCCTCCACCGCGGCCACGGAGCTCATCTGCTTCTTCATCACATAGGTGCCCGGCTGGAGGCGTGCGATGCGGGGCTCCAGCCGGGCGAGCTCGTTGAAGGCCTCCGGCGAGGCCACGACGTCGGCCTCGGCGAGGATGCTTCCCACCCCGGAGCCGCTCGTGCCCTCGGGCACCTTCACCTGCACCTCCCCGGTGCCGGGCCCCTCGTAGTCGGGCGCGCTGGCGAGGTCCGGGATGGCCACGGCCGACAGGACCGGGGAGAGGGTGTCCCAGGTCAGGGCGGCCCCCACCCCCGTCAGAGAGAGGGCACCGGCGAGGACGGCCGCGACCCGGGCCTTCGGCGGACGGGCGGGTGCGCTGCGGTGGGTGACCTTGCTCATGCGTTCTCCCCGGGGTGCGTGGGCTGGGCCGACCTGCGGTGACGGCTCTTGCGACCGGTCACCCGCTCCCCCGGCAGCGTGCCGGAGGCGCGGGCGTCGAGGACGGTCTGGAGGATCGCCACGGCGGCAGCCTGGTCGATCCGATCGCGCTGCTGGGCGGCCGCCACACCGGCCGAGCGCATGGCCCGGGAGGCGACGACCGTGCTCATCCGCTCGTCGACGAGACGGACCTCGACCCCGACGCCGAGGGCCCGGGCCAGGTCACGGGCCCAGTGGCGGGCCAGCGCAGCCGAGCTGCTCTCGTGACCATCGAGGTGGCGGGGCAGGCCGACGAACACCCCGACGGTCCCGGGCTCGGCCCGCACCAGCTCCAGGACGCGCTCGAGGGCGCTGCTGCGGTCCTCCGGCGTGGTGGGGACGGTCTCGACGGGGCTGGCGAGGATGCCCGCGGCATCGCTGCGGGCCAGACCGACCCGGGCGGTGCCCACGTCGAGTCCCCAGAGCACCCCCGCCCCGGAGGGCGAGGGTGACTGCTGCGGCTCGACGAGTTCGCTCACGCTGCTCCCGTCAGGCCCCGGCCACCGCGGCGCGGATCGCCTCGAGGGCATCCGGCGCCTTGCTGGCGTCCTGCCCACCGCCCTGCGCGAGATCATCCTTGCCCCCGCCGCCGCCGCCGAGAGCGGTGGCGGCGGCCTTCACCAGCGCACCGGCCTTGACCCCCTGCTCGCGGGCGGCCGAGGTGGTGGCCACCACGACGACCGGCTTGGCGCCGGCGGTGGAGACGAGGGCCACTGCGGCCGCGGTGTCGCCCAGCTGCTGGCGGACCTCCTGGGCGACGGCGCGGAGCTCCCCGCCGTCGATGCCGGGCAGCACCTCGGCCACGAGCTGGACGCCGCCGACCTGCTGAGCCTTCTGGGCCAGGTCGGCGGTGGCGCCCTTCGCCTGCTCGCGCTTCAGCGCGGTGATCTCCCGCTCGGCCTCCTTGAGCCGGGACACCATCTGCGAGACCCGGTCCTTCAGCTCGGTGGGCTGCACGCCGGCGATGCCGGAGAGCTCGGCGACCAGCGCCCGCTCGGTGGCCAGGTGGCGCAGGGCGTTGAGGCCGACGAAGGCCTCCAGCCGGCGCAGGCCGGAGCCGACCGAGGACTCCCCGGTGAGGGTGAGGGCCCCGATCTGGCTGGAGTGCTGGACGTGGGTGCCACCGCAGAGCTCCCGCGACCAGGGTCCACCGATCTCGATGACGCGCACGTCCTCGTCGTAGGTCTCGCCGAAGAGCGCCAGGGCGCCCCACTCACGGGCCGCGGGCAGGCTCATCCAGTGGGCGGAGACGGGCAGGTCGTCCCGGACCGCGAGATTGGCGATCTCCTCGAGCTCCGACTTCGTGGCCGCGTCCAGGGCGCCGGTCCACTGAAAGTCCAGGCGCAGGTATCCGGGCTTGTTGTACGAGCCCGACTGCAGGGCCGAGGGGCCGAGCACCTGGCGCAGCGCAGCGTGGACGACGTGGGTGCCGGAGTGGGCCTGGGCGGCCTCGATGCGCCAGGTGGGGTCCACCTGGGCGCGAGCGTCGACGCCCTCCCGCAGCTCACCCTCGACGACCTTCACGGTGTGCACGACGAGGCCCTTGACGGGGCGCTGCACGTCGGTGACCTCGAGCCGTCCCCCGTCGAAGGTGATGAGGCCGGAGTCGGCGATCTGGCCACCGGACTCGGCGTAGAAGCTCGTGGTGTCCAGCACCACCTGGCCGGTCTGCCCGGGCTCGAGGGCCTCGACCCGTTGCCCGTCGCGCACCAGGCCGACGACGCGACCGTCGGTCTCCAGGTCGGTGTAGGCGCGCCAGTCGGTGGCACCGGCCTCGCGCAGCTCGCGCCACACGCCGGTGTCGGCGTGACCGGACTTCTTGGCCCTGGCGTCGGCCTTGGCCCGCTCCCGCTGCTCGGTCATGAGCGTGCGGAAGCCCTCCTCGTCGACCGAGAGCCCCTGCTCGGCCGCCATCTCCAGGGTGAGGTCGATCGGGAAGCCGTAGGTGTCGTGCAGGGCGAAGGCCTTGGCCCCGGGGAGCACCTTCCCGCCGGTCTTGCGGGTCTCGGTGGCAGCGACGTCGAAGATGCTGGTGCCCGCCTCGAGGGTGCGCCGGAAGGCGTCCTCCTCGGCGTAGGCGATCTGGCTGATGCGCTCCCAGCCGCTGACGAGCTCCGGGTAGGAGGTGCCCATGAGATCGCGGGAGATCGGCAGCAGCTCGGGCAGGGCCGGCTCGGTGACGCCCAGCAGGCGCATGGAGCGCACCGCGCGGCGCAGCATCCGGCGCAGCACGTAGCCGCGCCCCTCGTTGCCCGGGGTGACGCCGTCGCCGATGAGCATGAGGCCGGAGCGGACGTGGTCGGCCACCACGCGCAGGTGCACGTCGTGCGGGTGGCTGCGGGAGGCGACCTGCTCCTGGGTGGCGCCGTACTCCACGCCGGCCATCTCGGCGGCACGGTCGAGCACCGGGAAGACCTGGTCGATCTCGTAGAGGTTGTCGACACCCTGCAGGATGGAGGCCATACGCTCCAGGCCCATGCCGGTGTCGATGTTCTGCTGCGGCAGGTTGCCGGCGATGTCGAAGTCGGACTTGGAGCGCACCGCCGAGAGCTCGTGCTGCATGAAAACGAGATTCCAGATCTCCATGAAGCGGTCCTCGTCGACCGCCGGGCCCCCGTCGCGCCCGTACTCCGGGCCGCGGTCGAGGAAGATCTCCGAGCTCGGACCACCGGGCCCGGGCACGCCCATCGACCAGTAGTTGTCCTCCTCGTCGCGGCGGACGATGCGCTCGGCGGGCAGGTCGGTGAGCTGCAGCCACAGATCGTGGGCCGCATCGTCGTCCTGGTAGACGGTGGCCCACAGGCTGTCCTTGCGCAGCCCCAGCCCGCCGGCGGACTCCGGCGAGGTGAGGAACTCCCAGGCCATGGAGATCGCCTCGGCCTTGAAGTAGTCGCCGAAGGAGAAGTTGCCGTTCATCTGGAAGAAGGTGCCGTGGCGGGAGGTCTTGCCGACCTCCTCGATGTCCCCGGTCCGGACGCACTTCTGGACGCTCGTGGCCCGCGTGTAGGGCGGGGTCTGCTGGCCGAGCAGGTAGGGCTTGAAGGGCACCATGCCGGCGTTCACGAAGAGCAGGTTGGGGTCGTCGTGGATCAGCGGGGCGCTGTCCACCACGGTGTGACCCTTGCCCTCGAAGTAGGCGAGCCACCGGCGGCGGATCTCAGCGGTTTCCATCGCGTCTCTCCCTGCGTTGCGTCGAGTCTGTCTGGGCGGGTGCGTCCGGCGGGCCTCCCGGAGCTGGTCGGGCCGGACACGCCTGCACCGTCGACCCCTTGGGGCCGACGGTGCAGGATATCGCGCTGTCTCAGGCGCCGATGCCGTCCGTCGTCAGCACCCGCGACTCCGGGAAGTGGCAGGCGATGCGGTGCCGCTCGTCACCGGGGTCGGGGCTCAGGTCAGGACGGGTGGAGGCGCAGACGTCCTGGGCCTTCCAGCAGCGGGTGCGGAAGGTGCATCCGCTCGGCGGGTCGATCGGGCTGGGCACGTCGCCCTCGAGCCGGATCCGCTCCTGCTTGGCCAGGCCACGCACCACGTTGATGTCCGGGGCGGCCGAGAGCAGCGCCTGGGTGTAGGGGTGCTTCGGGTTGCCGTAGATCTGCTCCCGGTCCCCGATCTCCACGATCCGGCCGAGGTACATGACGGCCACCCGGTCGCAGAAGTGCCGCACCACGCCGAGGTCGTGGGCCACGAAGACGAAGGCCAGGTTGAACTCGCGGCGGAGCTTCTCCATGAGGTTCATGACCTGCGCCTGGATCGAGACGTCCAGGGCGGAGACTGGCTCGTCGGCCACGATGACCTGCGGCTCGACGGCCAGCGCCCGGGCGATGCCGATGCGCTGGCGCTGGCCGCCGGAGAACTCGTTGGGGTACCGGTTGATGTGTTCGGGGTTGAGCCCGACGAGCTCCAGCAGCTCCTGCACCCGGCCCTTGATCTGCTTCTCCGGCAGGAGCTTGTGCACCCGGATCGGCGTGGCGATGATGTTCCCCACCGTGTAGCGCGGGTTCAGCGAGGCGTAGGGGTCCTGGAAGATCATCTGCAGCTCGCGGCGCAGCGGTCGCAGCTTCCCCTCGGAGAGGTCGGCCAGCTCCTGCCCCTGGAAGGTGATGCTGCCGGCGGTGGGCGTCTCCAGCCGGGTGATGAGGCGGCCGGTGGTGGTCTTCCCGCAGCCGGACTCCCCGACCAGGCCGAGGGTCTCCCCGGCTGCCAGGTCGAAGCTCACCCCGTCGACCGCCTTGACGGTCTTCTTCTTCGGCAGCAGGCCCTCGTACTCGGTGATCGGGAAGTACTTCTGCAGGTCCTTGACCTCCAGCAGCACCTCCCGGTCGGCGGTGGCGCGGCGGGGGTGGACGATCGCGTCCTCCAGGCGGGTGCTCATCGCAGGCTCTCCTCTCGGGCCGGCAGGGCCTCCTCGGGGGTCAGGCCCAGGTCGGCCAGGTGGCATCGGACCAGGCGGCCCTCGGTGCCGGGCGGCGGGGTGAGCCCCGGGATCTCGGTGAGGCACCGGTCGTGCGGCACCGCCTGGGCGAACTCGCAGCGCGGGTTGAACGAGCAGCCCGGGGGCAGGTTGGTGAGGCTGGGCGGCGCGCCCTGGATGGGGGTGAGCTCCTCGCCGATGGTCTCGGAGATGCTGGGCACCGAGCCGAGCAGCCCGCGGGTGTAGGGGTGGCGGGGGTCGGCGAGCACCGCGTGGGTGGCCCCGCGCTCGACGCCCCGGCCGGCGTACATGACCAGCGTGTCGTGGGCCACCTCGGCCACGACGGCCAGGTCGTGGGTGATGAGGATGATCGCCGAGCCGAACTCGTCCTGCAGGTCCTTGAGCAGGTCGAGGATCTGCGCCTGGACGGTGACGTCCAGGGCGGTGGTCGGCTCGTCGGCGATGAGCAGCTTCGGGTCGTTGACCAGGCCCAGCGCGATCATGGCGCGCTGGCGCATGCCGCCGGAGAACTCGAAGGGGTACTGCTCCGCCCGCTTCCTCGGGTTGGGGATGCCGACGCGGTCGAGCATCTCCACCGCCCGGGCCATCGCCTTCCCCTTCGAGACGCGGTGGTGCACCCGGTAGGCCTCCACGATCTGGTCGCCCACCCGCTTGTAGGGGTGCAGGGAGGACTGGGCGTCCTGGAAGATCATCGAGGCGACGTTGCCGCGGATCTTGCGGAACTGCGCCTGGGAGGCGCCGACGAGCTCTCGCCCGTCGAGGACGATCGAGCCGGACATACGGGTCCGCTTCGGGTCGTGCAGGCCCATCACGGCCATCGTCGAGACGGACTTGCCGGAGCCGGACTCCCCCACCACCGCGAGGGTGCGTCCGGGGTAGACGTCGTAGCTCAGGCCGTTCACCGCGCGGACGAGGCCGTCCTCGGTCGGGAAGGCGACCTGGAGGTCGCGGACGCTGAGCAGGGGGTCCCGGCCGTCGCGCTGCTGGACCGGTAGGGAGGTGGTCTGGGTGGTCATGGTGTTCTCCTCGGGGAAGGTGCGTCGGGCCGAGCTCACTGGAGCTTCACGCGCGGGTCGAGGACGCTGTACAGGATGTCGACGACGAGGTTGCCGATCGTCACCAGCACCGCGCCGACGATCACCGTGCCGGCGATGACCGGCAGGTCGTCCTGCTCGAAGGAGTTGATGGCCAGCAGGCCCATGCCCGGCAGGCCGAAGATCCGCTCGGTGAAGATCGCCCCCTGCAGCTCCATCGCCACCGACATCCCGACGAGGGTGACGAAGGGCGTGATCGCGGCACGCAGGGCGTGCTTGGCGGAGATGATGAACTCCGAGAGGCCCTTGGAGCGCGCGGTGCGGACGTAGTCGGAGTTCTGCACGTCGATCATCGAGGCGCGGACGTACCGGATGTAGCCGGCCGAGGCCCAGATGCCGTAGAAGACCCACACGCCGAGCAGGCCGGTGAACCACCTCACCGGGTCGCTCCACGGCTCGGTCCAGCCGGAGCGCGGCACGATGCCGGTGTAGACCATGCCGTAGAGGAAGAAGACCAGGGCACAGACGTAGTACGGGATCGAGGTGACGAACTGGCTGAAGCCGACGATCACCCGGTCGACCCAGGTGCCGCGGAACTTCGCGGCGAGCACGCCCAGGGCGAGGGCGGCGAGCACGTAGACGACCATGCCGCCGACGACCAGCGAGGCGGTGACCGGGAAGGCCTCGGTGATCATGTCGCGGACCGGGCGGTCCTGGGCGTAGGACCAGCCGAGGCAGGGGGCCGGGCACTCCTTGACGAACTCACCCTGGCTGATGGTGCGGCCGGTGAAGATCCCGCCCACGAAGTCGGTGAACTGCTGCGTCGCCGGGACGTCGAGACCGAGCGACTGCCGGATCTCCTCCACCCGCTCCGGGGTGCACATCGGGTTGTCACCGCAGATGGCACCGGCAGGGTCGCTGGGACCGAGGAAGAAGACGACGAAGGTGATGACGGTCACCGTGAAGAGCACGGCCGCGGAGATCGCGAGTCGGCGGAGGATGTAGACGAGCACCAGGACTCCTGGGGTGGCGTGTGGGCGGGTGGGGTGCTGCTCGGGGCGTCCACCCGCGGGGGGCGGGGTGGTGGGATCGCTCCCACCACCCCGGGCTCAGCGGTGGAGGTGCCCGGTGGGCCGGCGCTCAGGGCCGGCCCACGGGACGGTGGATCACTTCTCGACGTAGACGCCCGCCAGGTCCGGCATGCCGGAGTTCGGGTCGAGGTTCACGTTGTGCACCTTGGTGCCGAAGATCGCCGCGGACTTGGTGTAGTCGGTCGGGATGGCCGGCAGGTGCTCCTCACGGAGCTTCTTGTCGAACTTCGCCCACTCCGGACCCTGCTCCTCGGCCGGCAGCTCCTTGATCCGGTCCATCTCCTTGTCGAGCTCCTTGTCGGCGAGCATGCCGACCGAGTGGCCCGACTTCTGGATCGCGGAGTCGAAGATCGGCGGGTACACGGCGTCACCCACGGGCCAGTCGTAGCACCAGCCGGCCGGACCGGTCATCATGTTGACCTTCGGCTCGGGCTGCGCCATGAGCTCACGCATCTCGGCGCGCGGCACACCCTGGTCCTTGACCGTGAAGCCGGCCTGCTCGAGGGCCTGCTTGCGGACCTGGTTGCCCTTGACCGCCACCGGGTTGTCGACCGAGTAGTACCAGGAGAGCTCGAAGCCCTCCTTGCCGGCGTCCTGCAGCATTTTCTTGGCCTTGGCCGGGTCGCCCTTGCCCTCGCCGGTGAGGCCCTCGGTGGGCTCCGGCTCGAAGCCCGGGACGGTGTCGGTCATGTAGGAGATGGCCGGCTCGTAGTCGAACTCCGTGGCACCGGTGGCGGTGCGGATCTGGTCGATCGGGTAGGCCGCGGCGATGGCCTTGCGGACCTCCAGCGGGATCTTCTCGGTGTTCATGTTCACGTAGCTGACGCACGGGCCCTGGGTGTTGGCGATGCGGTCCTTGTTCTCGCCCTTGAAGGACTCCGCGACGGAGGCGTCGACACCGTCGTAGATGAGCGCGCTTGCGTCGGGCCCGTTGGAGGCCTCGACCTGCTTGTTGATGGCCACGAAGTCCTGGGCGAACTTGAAGTCGATCTTGTCCGGGTACTGGTGGCGCGCCGGGTCGGTCTTCGGATCCCAGTTCTCGTTCTTCACGAGGGTCAGGCTGCGGCCCTTCTTGTAGTCGCCCTCGAACTTGTACGGGCCGGAGGCCACCGGCTTGTTGCCGTACTTCTTCTGGGTGTCCTTGTCCTGCGGGATCGGCCCCATCTGGGTGAAGCCGGCGAAGTAGGGCAGCGACGGCCACGGCTTGGAGAGGTGGATCTCGATGGTCTTGTCGTCGACAGCCTTGGCGCCGGCGAACTCGCCCTTGTCCTTGAACGGGCCCTTGTACTTGTCGCCGCCCTTCAGGTACTCCATCTGGAAGGCCGGGCCGCCCGGGAGCTCCTCGGTGGCGAAGGAGCGCTTGATGCCGTAGACGACGTCCTCGGCGGTGATCGGCGATCCGTCCTCGTACTTCAGGCCGTCCTTGAGCTCGAAGGTCCAGGTCAGACCGTCCTTGGACTCCTTGCCCAGGTCCTTCGCGAGGTCCGGCACCAGCACGGAGCTGCCGTCCGGCTCGACGCGGTACTGCGTCAGCCGCCGGTTCGTGAGGTTCATGATGGCGTTGACGTCCTGGTAGTACTGCGCCGAGGGGTCGAAGTGCTCCGGCGCCGCGGCCGACAGGATGGTCAGGGTGCCGCCCTCCGTGGCGCCCTCAACCTCGGGGGCCGGGCCCTTGGCGTCGGCGACCATGCCGGCGGAGGACTCCTTCTTCTCGGTGCCGCCCTCCTCGCCGGAGCCGGACTCGCCCCCGGAGCCGGACTCCTTGCCGGCGCCGCTCTCGGGCTTCTCGGCCTCGCTCTCCTTCTCGGCCGGGCTGCCTCCGCCGCAGGCCGCCAGGGTCAGGGAGCCAGCGGCCGCCAGGGCTGCGAACTTCGTGAGTCGCATGGTGTTTCTCCTCTCCGAACCCCTGGCTGATCCAGGGGACGTACGGGGTCGTCGGCCAGTCGACCGGCGACGAGTCAGGGGTCGCTCGGGTCAGCGACGGGTGTGGGGGTTGAAGGCGTCGTTGATCGCGTCACCCAGCAGGCTCAGCGAGAGCACGAGCAGGCAGAGCCCGATCACCGGCATCCACATGTAGATGGGGTGCTCCATGAAGGAGTTCTGGGCGGACTGGATCGTCAGCCCCCAGGAGATCGACGGCTCGCGGAGCCCCACGCCGAGCAGCGAGAGGCCGGCCTCGGTCGCGATGTACGCGGGGATCGCGGTCGTGAGGGCCACGATGATCGGGCTGATGAGATTCGGCAGGATCTCCTTGAAGAGGATCTGGCTCGTCGGCACACCCAGGGCGCGCGCCGCCTGCACATACTCCCGCTCCCGGATCGAGATCACCTCACCGCGGATCAGGCGGGCCAGTCCCGCCCAGCCGAACATGATGAGCACGAAGACCAGGACGCCGAAACGGATCGAGGCGAGCTGCTCGTCGGTCACGAACTCCCCCTCGCCGACGCCACCGATGCGGTTGGTGGCGATGGGCATGAGGGCGATGGCGAAGAGCAGGAAGGGCAGCGAGAGGACGACGTCGATGATGAAGGAGATGACGTTGTCGACGATCCCGCCCAAGAAGCCCGCGAGCAGGCCCATCACGGTCCCGATGATCGTGGTCGCGATGGCCGCGGAGAAGGCGATGATCAGCGAGGGACGCATCCCGAGGATCCAGCGGCTGAAGAGGTCGCGCCCCATGCCGACCTCGACGCCGAAGGGGTGCTCCCAGCTCGCGACGAAGATCGGGTACCCGTTGGAGTTCACCAGGTCGAAGCGCTGCTCGGTCGGGTTCAGGCCCAGGGCGCCGTTGATGACGTCGGCGAAGATCGCCAGCAGGATGAACAGGAGCGCCGAGCCCAGCGACATCATGGCCACCTTGTCGTAGGCCAGCCGACGCAGCGCGATCTGCACCGGCGAGCGGCTCTGGTACCGATCGGCCTCGTCGCCCTTCACCCGCTGGGCCGCCGCCACGTCCCCCTCGTGCTCACGCTCCAGCAGGTCCCCCTCCAGGGCGGCACCAGCCTCGCTGGTGGGGTTCAGACCGGGATTGGTCGTCACGGGTGTGCTCCTCGGTGGTGGTCGGGGCCGGTGAGCCGTCAGGGCTGAGCGGCTGGCTTCATCCTGAGCCCCCGGAACCCCCTGCGCCACACCTCGCCACCCGATGCAACCGATTTGTTACCAAGCAGTGATCGCCCCGCGATTTCGCGGGAACGAGTGCCTCGCACGCACCTGCTCCCCCGTCGCTGCGCCCCGGCCCGGTCAGTCGCGCAGCCGGTCGCGCAGGCGCTCCCAGCGCTCCGCGAGGCGCGCCTCGAACCCACGCGTCCCCGGGCGGTAGTACCGCGCCTCGACGAGATCGTCCGGGAGGTGCTGCTGCGCGGCCACACCGTCCGGGGCGTCGTGGGCGTAGACGTACTCCGTCCCGTGCCCCAGCCCCTCGGCCCCGGCGTAGTGGGCGTCACGCAGGTGGGCGGGCACCGGGCCCCCGCGCCCGGCCCGGACGTCGGCCAGCGCGTCGTCGACGGCCCGGTAGACGGCGTTCGAGGGCGGGGCCAGGGTCACGTGGACGACCGCCTGGGCCAGCACGATCCGCGCCTCGGGCATGCCGATCTGGG
Source organism: Kytococcus aerolatus (assembly GCF_900187395.1). Lineage (GTDB taxonomy): Bacteria > Actinomycetota > Actinomycetes > Actinomycetales > Dermatophilaceae > Kytococcus > Kytococcus aerolatus. The sequence continues at coordinate 10,455 of NZ_FYEZ01000001.1, read as the reverse complement.
CCACGGCGTGCATCGCGGCCACCGCGGTCTGCAGGGCGGTGGGATCGGCCATGCCCACGTCCTCGCTCGCCGCGATGACCACCCGCCGCGCGATGAAGCGAGGGTCCTCCCCCGCCGCGATCTGCCGCGCCAGGTAGTGCAGGGCCGCGTCGACGTCCGAGCCGCGCATGGACTTGATGAAGGCGCTGGCCACGTCGTAGTGCTGGTCCCCCGCGCGGTCGTGGGCCACCACCGCCTGGTCCATGGCCTGCTCCAGGTGGGCCCGGGTGATCGGCAGCGGGTCACCGGTCCCGGCCTCCTGCTCGGCTCCCGGGGGCACCTCGGCCTCCGCTGCCCCGGCCGCGGCCTCGAGGGTCGTCAGGGCCCGGCGGGCGTCCCCGCCGGCCAACCGGAGCAGCCCCTGCCGGGCGTCCTCCTCCAGCGAGAACCGCCCCGCCAGCCCGCGGTCCTCCGCCAGCGCCCGGTCGAGCAGGCCGGAGAGCTCGTCGGGCGTGAGGTGCTGCAGGCGCACGAGCAGGGAGCGCGAGAGCAGCGGGGTGACCACGGAGAAGCTGGGGTTCTCGGTGGTGGCGGCCACGAGGATCACCGTCCGGTCCTCCACGCCGGGCAGCAGGGCGTCCTGCTGGGCCTTGCTGAACCGGTGGATCTCGTCGAGGAAGAGCACGGTCTGGCGCCCGTACATCGCCTTCTCCCGCCGCGCGGACTCCATGACGGTTCGGACGTCCTTGACCCCGGCCGTCACCGCGGACAGCTGGACGAAGGTGCGGTCGGCCGCGGTCGCGACCAGCCGGGCCAGCGTCGTCTTCCCTGTCCCGGGCGGTCCCCAGAGGATCGCCGAGGAGGAGGCGCCCACGCCGCTGCCCCCCTCGATGAGGCGCCGCAGCGGGCTCCCGGCGCGGAGCACCTCGGTCTGCCCCACCACCTCGTCCAGGCTGCGGGGGCGCATCCGGGCGGCGAGGGGCTGCCCGGGGTCGACGCCCACCTCCACCTCCTCTCGGGTGCGGGAGCCGGTGGCCGGAGCGCTGGCCGCGGCGGCGGAGAAGAGGTCGTCTGTCATGGCACCGGCCACCGTATCCCGCACGGGGCGTCCGTGGCCGTTGCCTCCCGTCGGTGGCACCATGCCCTCGTGCACGAGATCACCGACCACGCCCAGCTGACCGCCCTCCTCGGCGACGACCCGTACCTGCGCTGGGGCGTCCCCCAGGAGCTCCCCGCGCCCGCGGTGGTGGCCGGTGAGGCGGTGGCCACCCTGCGCGTCCGCCACCGGCTGGGCCAGGTGCGGCGCAGCGCCTTCGTCCTCGGCGACGGCCCGGGCGTGGCCGAGCTCGTGGCGCTCCTGGTGCGGGGCGGGCTGCTCACCGCCTGGGAGGCGACCGGCATTAGCGTGCCGCAGGCGCACGGCCACCTGCTGGACGCCCACGGCATCGCCCCCGGCGGGCGCTGGGACTGGATGTGGGTGGACTCCCCCACGCCCCGCACCACCGACGACCAGCGCAGCGTGGTGCTCACCCTCGCCGACGCCACTGACGCCCCGGAGATGGCCGCCTTCTCCGAGCGCTGGAGCCCCACCGCCGAGGGTGAGCCCGGCACCGGGTTCTCCACCCTGTGGCGAGGCGTGCGCGCCGGTGCGCTGGAGGGCGACCCCACCGCCGGGGAGCTGCTCTCCCTGGGTGCGAGCCAGCCCTTCACCGACGGGGTGCCGCACCTGGCCGGGATCGTGACCCACGGGCAGCACCAGGGGCGGGGCCTGGCCCGACTGGTCACCGAATCGCTCACCCTCACCGAGGTGGAGGCCACCGGGGTGTGCACCCTGGGCATGTACTCGGACAACGCCGTGGCCCGGCGTCTCTACGAGAGCATCGGGTACCGGGTGGCCTGGGCATGGGACAGCCGGCGGTGGGACGGGACCACCGCCGGCTGCGGGTGAGGCAGGCGGGCCTGCCGCAGGTCAGCTCTGCGTGGAGTTGACCTCCTCGGCACCCTGCGGGGCCGGGGCGTCCTCGTCCTCCTCCGGCTCGAAGTCCACACCGGCCTCTTCGCGCTGCTGCGCGGTGATCGGGGCCGGGGCGTCGGTCAACGGGTCGTACCCGCCACCGGACTTCGGGAAGGCGATGACGTTCCGGATCGAGTCCGAGCCGGTGAGCAGGGAGACGACGCGGTCCCACCCGAAGGCGATGCCGCCGTGCGGCGGGGCGCCGAAGGCGAAGGCGTCGAGCAGGAAGCCGAACTTCTCCCGGGCGGTCTCCTCGTCCAGGCCCATCACCCCGAAGACGCGCTCCTGCACGTCGCGGCGGTGGATACGGATCGATCCGCCGCCGATCTCGTGGCCGTTGCACACCATGTCGTAGGCGTAGGCCAGGGCCTCGCCGGGGTTCGTGTCGAAGTCCTCGAGACACTCGTCCTTCGGCGAGGTGAAGGCGTGGTGCACGGCGGTCCACTGACCCGAGCCGACGGCGACGTCCCCGGAGGCCACGGCGTCGGCCGCCGGCTCGAACATCGGGGCGTCCACCACCCAGAGGAAGCTCCAGGCGTCCTCGTCGATGAGCCCGCAGCGGCGGCCGATCTCCAGGCGGGCCGCACCGAGCAGGGCACGGGCCTCCTTGGCGGTGCCGGCGGCGAAGAAGATGCAGTCGCCCGGCTGCGCACCGGTGTGGGCGGCGATACCGGCCTTCTCCTCCTCGGAGATGTTCTTGGCCACCGGCCCGGTGAGCTCGCCGTCCTCACCGACGAGCACGTAGGCCAGGCCCTTGGCGCCCCGCTGCTTGGCCCAGTCCTGCCAGGCGTCGAGCTGGCGACGGGCCTGCGAGGCACCACCGGGCATGACCACGGCGCCCACGTAGGGGTTCTGGAAGACGCGGAAGGGGGTCTCGGCGAAGAACTCGGTGCAGTCGACCAGCTCGTTGCCGAAGCGCAGGTCCGGCTTGTCCGTGCCGTACTTCTCCATCGCCTCGCGGTAGGTCATGCGCTGGAAGGGGGTGCTCAGCTCCACCCCGATCAGGCTCCACACCTCCCGGGCGATCTCCTCGCCCAGCGCCATCACGTCGTCCTGGGTGACGAAGGACATCTCGACGTCCAGCTGGGTGAACTCCGGCTGGCGGTCGGCGCGGAAGTCCTCGTCGCGGTAGCAGCGTGCGATCTGGTAGTAGCGCTCCATGCCGCCGACCATGAGCAGCTGCTTGAAGAGCTGCGGGCTCTGCGGCAGGGCGTACCAGCTGCCCGGGGCCAGGCGGGCCGGGACGAGGAAGTCGCGGGCGCCCTCCGGGGTGGAGCGGGTGAGGGTGGGGGTCTCGATCTCGACGAAGTCGTGCCCCTCGAGCACCTTGCGCGCGGCCGCGTTGGCCTTCGAGCGCAGGCGCAGCGCGTGGCCGGCCGAGCCCGTCCCGGGGCGGCGCAGGTCCAGGTAACGGTGCTTGAGGCGGGCCTCCTCGCCGACCTCCACGCGCTCGTCGATCTGGAAGGGCAGCGGGGCGGCCTCGTTGAGCACCTCGAGCTCGGAGGTCACGACCTCGATCTCCCCGGTGGGCAGCTCGGGGTTCACGTTGCCCTCGGGCCGGACGCGCACCTCGCCGGTGACCTTGATGACGTACTCGTTGCGCAGGTCGTGGGCGCCGCCGGTCTCGAGGACCTCGTCGCGGGCCACCACCTGGGCCACGCCGGAGGCGTCGCGCAGGTCGAGGAAGGCCACGCCACCGTGGTCGCGGCGGCGGGCCACCCAGCCGGTGAGGGTGACGGTCTGGCCGGCGTGCTCCGCGCGGAGCGTGCCGGCCTCGTGGGTTCGCAGCATGGGAGTCCTTTCGGGTCGGGTTCCCGTCAGGACCGGGGTGCGGCTCCGACGGGGAACGGCAGCCCAGGAGGTGTGGGCGGGGGCCAGGTCGCGGTGCCACCACACCTTCGCCGAGGGATCCCCGGCCTCTCGTCGGTCACGCCGGACGCACGACCCGGGAGTGCGCACGAGGCGCGGGCGGGTCGTCACTCCGCCTCCCGGGCGGGACCGAGATTATCAGCCGCGGCACGCCCTTCCGACCGATTTCTCCCCGGCGCCCGAGCCTCCCTCAGCCGCGGTGTCCCACCGGTCCGAGAACGAACGGGGCGTCCACGGGGCGGGTGGCGCCGCGCCCCTGCAGCACGCGGTCCACGGTGAGGGCACCGATGACGGTGCTCGGGTTGTGGACCCGCCCGTCGTGCACGGCCTCCAGGAGCGTCCCCAGCGGCACCCAGTGGCCGGACATGTCGACCTCCTCGGCCTCGGCTTCGAAGTCCTCGATCTCGGCGTCCCGCAGGTCGCGCGCCCAGAAGACCCGGATGGCCTCCGCGGAGCCCCCGGGGGTCGTGTGGAAGTCCACGAGCACCTCCCAGGTGCCGGCCGCCAGGCCGGCCTCCTCCGCGAGCTCGCGGGCCGCGGCCTCGTGCATCGGCTCGCCCTCGACGTCGAGCAGACCGGCCGGGATCTCCCAGGCCTCGGCCCGGACCGGGTGGCGGTACTGGCGGACGCAGTAGAGCTCCACCCCGTCGGCGGCCTCCCGGGTGGCGACCACGGCGACCGCCCCGGGGTGCTCGGTCCACTCGCGGGTGTGCCGCGCTCCCCCGGCCTCGATCTCCGCGGAGACCACCGGGTAGCGGGGACCCTCGTGGACCACCTGCTCGGCCCCCGCCGCGCGGTCGGCCGGCCGGTCGCCGAAGGACGCCTGCTCGGCGGGCGCGAGACGCGCGGCGCGGGTGCCCCGGCTCACGACTGCTGCCGCTCCACGGCCGCCCCGATGAGAGCGGCGAACAGCGGGTGGGCCCGGTGCGGGCGCGACTTCAACTCGGGGTGCGCCTGGGTGCCCACGTAGAAGGGGTGGGTCTCGGCCGGGAGCTCCACGAACTCCACGAGCTGGCCGTCCGGCGAGGTGCCGCACAGGCTCAGGCCGCTGGACTCCAGCTGCTCCCGGTAGGCGTTGTTCACCTCGTAGCGGTGCCGGTGGCGCTCGGAGACCTGGGTGGCGCCGTAGGCCGCAGCGGCCACGGAGCCCTCGGCGAGGGTGGCGTCGTACGCACCCAGCCGCATGGTGCCGCCCATGTCGCCGGCTCCCTCCACGACCTCGCGCTGCTCGGCCATCGTGGCGATGACGGGGTGCTCGGTCTCGGGGTCGAACTCCGAGCTCGAGGCGCCGTCGATCCCCGCGTGGTTCCGGGCGTGCTCGATGACCATGCACTGCATGCCCAAGCAGATGCCCAGGGTGGGCACGAGCTGCTCCCGGGCCCAGGCCAGGGCTCCGAGCTTCCCCTCGATGCCGCGGATGCCGAAGCCGCCGGGGACGAGGATCGCGTCCACGCCCTGCAGCGCCGCCTGCGCTCCCTCCGGGGTCTGGCAGGAGTCACTGGGCACCCAGCGCAGCGAGACCTTGGCGCGGTGGTGGAACCCACCCGCGCGGAGGGCCTCGGAGACCGAGAGGTAGGCGTCGGGCAGGTCGACGTACTTGCCGACGATGGCCACCTCGACCTGGTGGTCTGGGCGGTGGACCCGGTCCAGCAGGTCGTCCCAGTCGCTCCAGTCGACATCCTTGAAGGGCAGCGCGAGGCGCCGCACGACCACGGCGTCCAGCCCCTCGGTGTGGAGCACCTTGGGGATGTCGTAGATGCTCGGCGCGTCGGGGCAGGTGGCCACGGCCTCCCGGTCGACATCGCAGGCCATCGAGATCTTGTTCTTGATGCTCTCGGGCAGCTGGCGGTCGGCGCGCACCACCACCGCGTCGGGCTGGATGCCGTACTCCCGCAGCCGGGCCACGGAGTGCTGGGTGGGCTTGGTCTTGAGCTCGCCGGAGGGGCCGATGAAGGGCACCAGGGAGACGTGCAGGAAGAAGACGTTGTCGCGCCCCAGCTGGTGCCGGACCTGGCGGGCGGCCTCGAGGAAAGGCAGCGACTCGATGTCACCGACCGTGCCACCGATCTCGGTGATGATCACGTCCGGCCGGTCGCTCTCGTCCTCCACGGTGGCCGCGGCGCGCATCCGGGCCACGATCTCGTTGGTGATGTGCGGGATGACCTGGACGGTGTCCCCCAGGTACTCCCCGCGCCGCTCCTTGGCAATCACCGAGTGGTAGACCTGCCCGGTGGTCACGTTGGCCCCGGCAGTGAGGTTGTCGTCGAGGAAGCGCTCGTAGTGCCCGATGTCGAGATCGGTCTCACCACCGTCCTCGGTGACGAAGACCTCGCCGTGCTGGAACGGGTTCATCGTTCCCGGGTCGACATTGATGTAGGGATCCAGCTTCTGCATGGTGACCTTGAGGCCACGCGAGCGAAGAAGCAGACCCAGCGAGGATGCGGTCAGTCCCTTCCCGAGGGAGGAGACGACGCCGCCGGTCACGAAGATGTGTCGAGTCGTATGCACCACGGGCTGCCAGCATACCCATGACCCGGGAGCTGGTCACCGGCGGCCCGCGGCGGCCTCCAACAGCTCGGCCGCGTGCTCGCGCGCGCTCCGGCTCGCGGAGACCCCGCCCAGCATCCGGGCCAGCTCGGCCAGCCGCTCCTCGCCCTCCACCTGCTCGATCCCGGAGGTGGTGACGCTCCCGTCGTCCGACTTGGCGATGACCAGGTGGCGGTCGCCGTAGGCGGCCACCTGGGGCAGGTGGGTGACGACGACCACCTGCCGGTCCCGGGCGATCCGCGCCAGGCGGTCCCCGATGGCGTGGGCGGCCTCGCCGCCCACGCCGGCGTCCACCTCGTCGAAGACCATGGTCGGCACACCGCCGTCGCCGTCCCCGAGCACCACCTCGAGGGCCAGCATGAGACGAGAGAGCTCTCCACCCGAGGCGGCCTTGGCCACCGTCCGGGGCGGGGCGCCAGGGTTGGGGGCCATGCGGATCTCCACGGCGTCGGCACCGTGCGGCCCGGGGGCGACCGGCTCGACGGCCACCTCCACCACGGCCTTGGGGATGGCCAGCGCCCGCACCTCCTGGGTGACTCGGTCACCCAGCCGCTGCGCGGCGGCCCGGCGCACCTCGGTGAGCCGGTCGGCGGCCCCACGGGCCTGCACCTTGGCCTCCTCCAGGCGGGCGACGAGCTCTTCCCGGTCCTCGTCGCTCGTTCCCAGGCTCTCGAGCTGGAGGGCTGCCTGCTTCCCCCACCGCAGGGCGTTGTCGACGCTCGGAAGGTCCGGGGAGTCGGCGGGAGGCGGCTCGACCACCACCTCACCCTTGACCTCAGGGTCAGCGTGGACGGCGTCGAGGAGCTCGGGGCGCCCGAACTCCACCGCCAGGGTTCGCAGGGCGGCCCGGCGCTCGTGGAGGGCCTGCAGCTCTCCCGGGTCCGCCTCCAGTCCGTGCACCCACCCGGCGACGTCGGCGGCCAGGTCGGTCAGCAGCACCGACAGCTCCCGCGTCCGGTCGTGCAGCGCCTGGACCGCCGGGTCCAGGTCGGCGACCCTCGCCAGGGACTCCACCGCACGGGCGACGAGCTCGGTGGACCCGGGCTCGTCGACCGTCGCGTCGGCGGTCCCCGACAGGCAGCGGGTCGCCGTGGCCCCGGCCTCCAGCAGCTCGCTGGCGTGGTCGAGTCGCTCCACACGCTGCCGGAGCTCGGCCTCCTCCCCCTCGTGAGGCTCGAGCTCCTCCAGCATCTCCAGGCCCCGACGCAGCCAGGCCGCCTGCTGGGCCCGCTGGGTGCGTTCGGCGTCGAAGTCCCTCAGGCTCCGGTCGAGGGTCACCACCTCCCCCCGCGCCTCCCGGTAGGCCGCCAGGGCACTCTCCAGCGTCGCCCCGCCGAAGGCGTCCAGCACCTCCCGGTGCGCCTCGGCCGAGAGCAGCCGCCACTGGTCGGCCTGTCCGTGGATGGCGACAAGCTGACCGGTGATGCCGGCCAGCGTGCCCACCGGGACCCGGGCACCGCCGGCAGCCGCGGTCGACCGACCCGCTGCCCGGACCCGCCGCGTGACGATCAGCTCGTCCTCCACCTCGCCCCCGGCGGCCCGCACGGCCTCCACCGCCCCGTGGTCCTCGTCGGGGACGAGGTACACGCCCGTGACGGTGGCGTCCCGGGCACCGTGCCGGACCCAGCCGGACTCCGCGCGCCGGCCCAGCAGCAGCGAGAGGCTCTGCACCAGCATCGTCTTGCCGGCGCCGGTCTCACCGGTGATCACCGTGAGACCGGGTGCCAGGTCGACCGTCGCCTGCCGGATCACCCCGAGGTCGGCGATCTCCACGCTCTCGAGCCACGGCCGCGGACGGTGGGCGGTCGGCTCAGTCATCCTGCGCCTCCTGGGCCCGGCGGGCGGCCGCACCGCGCCAGCCCTCGACGCTCAGGCCGAACTTGCGCACCAGCCGTTCCCCGAAGGGCAGGCTGCTCAGGCGCGCCAGGCGAACCGGACGGGGACTCCGCACCACCTCGACGCGGGACCCCGCCGGGAGGTCCGCCACGGCGTGGCCGTCGCACCACAGGACTCCCGGGCCAGCCGACTCGGGAACGACCTCCACGGCCACGGAGGCCGTGGGACCCAGCACCAGCGGCCGGGCGAACAGCGCATGGGCCGAGATGGGGACGACGAGGATGGCCTCCACGTCAGGCCACACCACCGGGCCCCCGGCGCTGAACCCGTAGGCCGTGGAACCCGTGGGAGTGGCCACGACGATGCCGTCGCAGCCCCAGGCGGCCAGCGGACGCCCCTCCACCTCCAGGGCGAGCTCGACCATCCGTTCCCGGGACCCCTTCTCGACGGTGGCCTCGTTGAGGGCCCACCCCCGGCCGACAACCTCCTCCCCGCTGAAGGCCGTCGCCTCGAGGGTCATGCGCCACTCGACGTGGTAGTCACGACGGACGATGTGCTCGACGGTCCGCTCCAGCTCCTCGCGCTCCACCTCGGCGAGGAAACCCACGTGGCCCAGGTTCACGCCCAGCAGGGGGACGTCCGCCTGTCGTGCGACGGTCGCACCGCGCAGGATCGTGCCGTCACCCCCGAGCACGACCACGAGCTCCGGAGGCGCGTCCTCGCTGAGCGGCTGACAGTCGGCGCCGCCCCCCTGGAGCACCTGCACCTGGTCCGAGGGGGCGTAAAGGTCGAAACCACGGCCCTGCAGCAGACCGATCAGACGCACGGCGGCCTGCACCGCCTCCTCCCGCCCGGGGTGACACACCACGGCCACCCGTCGGCGGTCTGCGGGCAGCGGTGGGACAGACCGGTCCACCGGCTCACAGGTCGAGGGTGCACTCATCATGGCCTTCCCAGAAGGAGTCGTCGGCATCGGGAAGAACACCTTCCCACGCGGCACCGACAGCCCGCGCGGCGGGGAGGCGGGTGAGCCGCAGGAGGAACTCAACGTTCCCGTGGCGCCCGGGGAGGCCGCTGGCGGCCAGCGCCCGGGGGTGGAGTCCCTCCCGCGAGGCGCTCACGCACACGGCGTGCACGGCCCCGCGGCGCCGAGCGGGCGCCCGGACCACTCCCCCGGAGACCCCCTCGGGCCCCACCTCGAACTGCGGCTTGACCAGCACCACGGCCGTGCCCCCGGAGGCCAACAGCCACGCGATCGGCCCCAACAGGTGTCGAACCGAGATGAAGCTGACGTCGCTCACGACGAGATCCGTCATCCCTCCCGTGAGCCCCGCGGCCTGCAGCTCCTCGACATGACGGGCGTTGACCCCCTCCCGGACCCGGACCCGCGGGTCCTCCCGGAGCTCGGGCACCAGCTGGTCGTGCCCGACGTCCACCGCCCAGGCCCGAGCGCACCCCGCGTGCAGGAGCACCTGGGTGAACCCGCCGGTGGACGCACCCAGGTCGACAGCGGAGGCCCGGGGTGCGTGCAGGTCGGGCCACAGCTCCAACGCCCGCTCGAGCTTGCGCTGGGCCCGGGAGACGCGCTGCACCTCGGGCTGGGCTCCCTCGACGAGGGAGAGGGACTCGGGGAGCACCACCTGGCTTCGGGCCCGGACGGGGGCACCGTCGGTCAGCACGAGCCCGTTGTCGATGAGGGACTGCGCCCGCTGCCGGGACCGGGAGAGGCCGGCCAGGAGAACCGCCCTGTCCGCCCGGAGGGGCGCGCCCGGGGAATGGGAGGACATCACCGGGTCCCGGGCCGCCGAGCGGACGAGGAGACGTCGTGGAGCCGCCCCTCTAGCTCCTCCACCTCCGCCTCCAGCTGCCGGACCCGCTCCTGCAGGCGCGCCAGATCAATGGCCTCCGTGCCGGGAAGGACCTCCTGCCGACCCGCGGAGGGTCCAGCACCGGTGCTGTCCCCCGGCGTTCGGGGGGTGTGGTTCACCGGAACATCACTCATACCCCCACTCTACGACCACACCCCACACCCCCACCCCACACAAACCACCACCCCCCACAACAAGCCACACCCCCCAAACACACGCCCACACAACCCCACCCACCCGGACACGTGGGGGGACGGGTGTGGGCATGCGAAAGAGGGCCCCCCACCACCAGGCAGGAGACCCTCTTCCAAAAAATGTGTTCGGCAGTGTCCTACTCTCCCA
>NZ_FYEZ01000002.1 GCF_900187395.1 Kytococcus aerolatus | reverse complement strand
CCGAACCACCAACCACGCTGAGCTCTTCACTCACCCGCAGCCACCCGGCCGGGCAACGAGGAGGAACAATACACACACCCCAGCCCCAACGCAAAGTGCGCCAGTTCAGATCCCCTCAATCGTTGGGATCCCGGGAAATTCTGAGCCGGTGCAGCATGACGAGGGGACGAGTGAGGGCCCCGATCCGCGGATCGGGGCCCTCACTCGTCGTCGTCCACCTCCCGTGGACGACGGGGTCAGGCGGGGTCGGAGGTCACGCGCGCGGCCGCCATGTTCTTCCGGCCGCGCTTCACCACCGCGACCCGCTCCCCCAGGAGGTCGCCCTCCTCGAGGGCACCGTCGGCGCTCACGGTCTCCCCGTTCACGGAGATGGCCCCCTCGGCCAGGAAGCGCTTGGCACTCTTGCGCGAGTCAGCCAGTCCGGTCGCCACCACGACGTCCACCCACGTGTCCCCCAGCCGGACCTCGGCTCCCTCGAGCTCCCGGGTGGCGTCGAGGATCGCGTTGACCGGGACCTCGCGCAGCGAGCCCTTCCCGAAGAGGGCAGCGGCAGCGACCTCCACGTCAGCCGTGGCCTGCTCACCGTGCACCATGGCTGTCATCTCCCGGGCCAGAGCCCGCTGCGCGGCGCGCTTGAAGGGCTCCGCCTCCACCTGTGCCGCCAGCTCGTCGATCTGCTCCCGCGTGAGGAAGGTAAAGAGCTTGAGGTACTCCACGACCTTGACGTCCTCGGCATTGAGCCAGAACTGGAAGAAGGTCCAGGCGCTCGTCATCTCCGGGTCCAGCCAGATGGCGTTGCCCTCCGACTTGCCGAACTTCTTGCCCGTGGAGTCGGTGACGAGCGGGCTCGTGATGGCGTGGACGCTGCGCCCCTCCTTGCGGTGGACGAAGTCCACCCCGGCCATGAGATTGCCCCACTGGTCCTGGCCACCGATCTGCAGCTGCACCCCCTCCTGGATGTGCAGGTGCCAGTAGTCGTAGCCCTGGAGGATCTGGTAGCTGAACTCCGTGTAGCTGATGCCCTGCTCGGACTCGAGGCGCGCGCTCACGGAGTCCTTCTTGAGCATCTGGTTCACCCGGAAGTGCTTGCCGACGTCCCGCAGGAAGTCCAGCGCGCCCAGCCCGGAGAACCAGTCGAGGTTGTTGACCAGGCGAGCGGCGTTCTCCCCCTCGAAGCTCACGAAGGGACGCACCTGGTCGGCGATGCTCTGGACCCAGCCGGCCACCACCTCGGGATCGTTGAGGGTCCGCTCGGAGGTGGGGCGCGGATCCCCGATGAGGCCGGTGGCGCCACCGACCAGGACCACCGGGTGGTGGCCGGCTTCCTGGAGTCGGCGCATCAGGCACAGCTGGACGAGATGACCGACGTGCAGCGACGCCGCCGTGGGGTCGCAGCCCAGATAGAAGGTGACCGGCCCCTCGTCCATGAGCTGGTGGAGCTCCTCGAGGTCCGTGGTGTGGGACAGCAGTCCACGCCACTGCAGCTCCTCCAGAACAGCGCCACCACGTGCGCTGGGGGCCTGACGGTCATCAGTCGGGGCAGTCACAGGCAACACTGTGCCACACGGCGCGCTGCCACCGATCAGGGGTGCGGGGACGCTCGGAGCCCGCCCCCCCCCCATCCCGCCGGGGCCCGCTCGCCTGGCTGCTTCGTCCCGACCGAAGCCGCCTCAGGCCAGCGGGTCCTCGGGGCCGTAGGGCTGCAGGACGAGGGTGCGGTCAGCCGGTGCGAGCTGGTCGGCCGCCTCCTGCAAGGTCTCCACCGCGTCCGCACCGGCCCGGACCATGCGGCCGGCCCAGGCGTCCAGGTCCCCGGAGCCCAGGGCGAGGACCAGCTCGACGACCTCCTCCGGCTCGGTCCAGTCGGTCCGGCCCTCGTGCATCGGCATGCCGCCGGTCATGTCCGTCCGCACCACCCCCGGAGCCAGGTCGAAGGCGAGCAGTCCGTGCGGCGCACCGGCCAGGGTCGTGGACCCGGTGATGCGGGAGAGCGCCGCCTTGCTGGCGGAGTAGGCCGGATAGACCTCCGAGGCCCGGGTGCCGGAGCCGGAGTTGAGGTTCACGATGCGCCCGCCGCCGGCCGCGATCATCCGCGGCGCGAGCGCGTGGACGAGGAGCATCGGGGCGGTGGTGTTCACCTCGATGACGCGCCGGAGCTCGGCGGGGTCGACCTCCCACAGGGGGCGCTCCGCCTCGATGACCCCGGCCACGAGCACCGCCAGGCCGAGACCGCCCCGCGCCTCCCAGGCCTCCGCCACGACCTCGGGGATCCGCTGGACGTCCGTGACCTCCAGGAGGTGGGTCGACACCTGGGCGCCCCACGCCCCGCACTCGGCGGCCACCGGTGCCAGCGCCTCGGGGGCACGGCCGGTGAGCGCCAGGTCGTAGCCCGCCCGGGCGAGCCCCCGCGCGACCTGGGCGCCGATGCCGCGGGTCGCTCCCACGACGAGAGCCGTGGGTCGCTCAGCCACGGTGCTCCGCCCCCAGCTCGTCGACGGCGCGAGCGATCGCGGCGTCCCGGGCGGTGTTCACCTCGTCGCCGGTCAACGTGCGATCAGGCGCCCGGAAGGTGAGCCGCCAGGCCGTGCTCACCCGGCCCTCGCCGACCTGCTCGCCGCTGTACCGGTCGAACATCTCGACCGACTCCAGCAGCTCGCCCGCTCCCTCGCGGAGCACCTCGGCGATCCGCCGCGCGGGCACGGAGACATCGGTCACCAGGGCGACGTCCACGTACGACTGCGGCTGGTCCGAGAAGTCCACGTGCGTGGAGACCTCCGGGCTCCGGGAGATCAGGAGGTCGGCGTCGACCTCCCAGGCCACGGTGCGCTCCGGCAGCTCCAGGCCCGCCACGAGCTGCGGGTGCAGCTCGCCGGCGTAGCCCAGCGTGGTGCCGTCCTCCAGCACGATCCGGGCGCAGCGCCCCGGGTGCCAGGGGGCGCGCTGCGCCTGCTCCAGGCCGACGGGGACCTGCAGCCGTCGAGCCACGGTGAGGACCTGCTCCACCGCGTCGGACCAGTCCGCCCGGCGGGCACCACCCCACCAGCCCTGTCGCTCCCACTCACCGGCGATGATCGCCGCCGCGTGGTGGGGCTGCGGCGGCACGGCAACCGCCAGCTGCTCCAACATCTCCGCAGAGGGCTCGACGCCCACCTCCTGCACCGGGGCGACGGCGTCCCCCGAGGTGCCGAAGACCCGCCCGAGCTCGTAGACCGCCGACGAGCGCTGCCCCCGGGCCAGGTTGCGACGGACCACCGCCACCAGGGTCTGCAACAGCTCGGTGCGGAGGAAGGGCTCCTCGGCCGACAGCGGGTTGTGCAGCCGCAGGGCCTCCCGCCGCGGGTCGTCCTCCGGGTAGCCCAGGGCGTCCCACCGGTCCGCCGAGGTCATCGGCAGGGTGACCGCCTGGTGGAGGCCCGCGTCGGCCAGCAGGTCCGCCAGGATGCGGCGGCGCCGCTGGGCCGTGGTGAGGCCGCCACCACCGGGAGCCTGGGGCAGCACCGACGGGATCTGGTCGTAACCCTCCAGCCGGGCGACCTCCTCCACCAGGTGCGCGGGACCGGTGAGGTCCGGTCGCCAGGTCGGGGGCGTCACCGTCACGGTGCCGTGCTCCGAGGTGCCCGTCGCCCCCTCGATCCGGCAGCCGATCTGCCCCAGGCGTCCCAGCACCGTCTCCCGGGGGTAGTCCACCCCGACGAGACGGGAGGGAAGACCGGTGTCGAAGGCGAAGCCCTCCGGCTCCACCGTGTCGTCCACCTCGGTGAAGGCCGCCTCAGCCGTGCCACCGCCGTGCTCGACCAGCAGGTCGACGGCCAGCTGGGCAGCAGCGGGCGCGACCCCCGGGTCCACCCGGCGCTCGTAGCGCTTCGAGGCGTCGGAGACCAGGCGGTGGCGTCGCGCCGTGCGGGCCACGCTCACCGCGTCGAAGTGCGCCGACTCGAGCACGACGTCGGTGGTTCCCTCACCGACCTCGGAGTGCTTGCCACCCATCACGCCGGCCAGCGCGACCGGACGTCCGCCGGAGGTGATGACGAGGTCCTCCGCGTCGAGGACGCGCGTCTTGTCGTCCAGGGTCACGAGCTCCTCCCCCGGCTCGGCCCGCCGCACGGTGATGCCCGTGGACACCGCCGCGGCGTCGAAGGCGTGCAGCGGCTGCCCCAGGGCGAGCATCACGTAGTTGGTGACGTCGACGACCAGGCCGTGGGTCCGGACACCGGCGTCCGTGAGCCGCTTGGCCATCCAGCGCGGCGTGGGGGCCTGCGGGTCCACGCCCCGCACCGTCCGGACGATGTACCGGTCGCACCCGGGAACGCCCCGGATCGGGGAGGCGTCCTCGAGCACCACGGGCAGACCGGGACCGGCGGGCTCGTCCACCGGGAGGTCAGCCGGGTCCCGGAAGCTGCCACCCGTCACGTGGGCGTACTCCCGGGCCAGCCCGCGCAGACTCATCGCGTACCCGCGGTCCGGGGTGACGTTGACCTCGATCGTCTCGGAGTCCAACCCCAGCAGGGGCAGGGCGTCCGTCCCAGGCTCGAGATGGGCGGCCTCGGCCCCGAGGAACTCCGGCAGGACGATGATCCCGTCGTGCTCGTCCCCCAGCCCCAGCTCGCTGGGCGAGCAGATCATGCCGGCCGAGAGGTGACCGTAGGTCTTGCGCTCGGAGATCGCGAAACCACCCGCCAGGACGGCGCCCGGCAGGGAGACCACGACGAGATCGCCGGGCCCGAAGTTGTGGGCGCCGCAGACGATGCCCTGCGGCTCCCCGGTGCCATTGGCCTCCCCCACGTCGACCTGGCACCAGTTGATCGTCTTGCCGTTCTTCTGCGGCTCCGGCTCCGCCGAGAGCACACGCCCCACGACCACCGGGCCGGTGATCATCTCCGCTCCCAGGGACTCCTCCTCGAAGCCCACGGACACCAGGGCCTGTGCCACCTCGGCGCCGGTGGTGCCCGGCTCGAGGTCGACATACTCGGCCAGCCAGCTGATCGGGATGAGCATCAGACCTCCACCGTGAAGTTCGTGTTGAAGCGCGCGTCACCCTCGACGAGATCGCGCAGGTCACCGACCTGGTTGCGGAAGATCATGGCCCGCTCCACCCCCATGCCGAAGGCGAAGCCGGAGTAGACCTCCGGGTCGAGGCCGCACGCCCGCAGGACGTTCGGGTTGACCATTCCGCAGCCACCCCACTCGATCCAGCCCGTCCCGCCGCAGGTCCGGCAGGAAGCGTCCTCCCCCCGGCACACGGTGCACAGGAAGTCCATCTCGGCGCTCGGCTCGGTGAACGGGAAGAAGTTGGGCCGCAGCCGGGTCGTGATGCCCTCGCCGAAGAGCTCCCGGGCGAAACGGTCCAGGGTCCCCTTCAGGTGCGCCATCGTGAGGCCCCGGTCCACCGCCAGTCCCTCGATCTGGTGGAAGACCGGCAGGTGGGTGGCGTCGATCTCGTCGGTGCGACCGACCTTGCCCGGGACAGCGACGTAGAGCGGGGCACCGCGCTCCAGCAGGGCACGCGCCTGCACCGGGGAGGTGTGGGTCCGGATGACGAGATTCCGCTCCGGCGGCTCCACGTAGAAGGTGTCCGCCTCGGCACGGGCCGGGTGGTCGGCGTCGAAGTTCAGGGCGTCGAAGTTGAACCACTCGGCCTCGACCTCGGGCCCCTCGGCGATCTCCCAGCCCAGCCCCACGAAGATCTCCGACATGCGCTGGAGCATGAGCTCCACCGGGTGCCGGGAACCCACCGGGCGCCGTGCCGGGACGGCGGTCACGTCGACCGTCTCCTCGCGCAGGATCTGCTCGGCGCGCTCCGCCTGGAGGACCTCCTCGCGCTGCGCCAGCACCTGGCCGACCCGCCCCTTGGCCTGGCCGACGATGCGGCCGGCGTCCTTCTTCTGCTCCTTGGGCAGCTGCCCGATGCTGCGGTTCGCCAGCGAGAGCGGCGCCCGGTCCCCCAGGTGCGCCAGCCGGGCCTGCTTGAGCTCCTCCAGCGTGGACGCGGCCGCGAAGGCCTCGACGGCCTGCTCGACCAACTGGTCGACGGCCTCCTGCGTGATCTCGGGCGGCTGCGCCTCGGCGGTGGGATCCTGGCTCGACATGAGCCGCATCCTACGCAGCCGGCTCAGCGCCTGCCCGGGTCCATCGCCGAGGCGTACAGGCACACGGCCGCGGCCGTCCCCAGGTTGAGCGACTCCGCCCGCCCGTAGAGGGGCACCGCCACCCGCAGGTCACAGGCGTCCCGCTCGACGGGATCCAGCCCCCGGGCCTCGTTGCCCATCACCCACAGGTGCGGTCCCGCGAGCTCTGCTGCCGGCAGGAGCGTGTCCGCGTACCCGTCGGCGGCCAGAAGGCGCTGCGGGTGCTCCGCGGCGCGGGCGGCCGCCAGGAGCTCGGCGAAGGGCACCCCCGTGGCCACCGGCAGGTGGTGCAGGGAGCCGGCCGTGGAACGGACCACCTTCGGGTTCGTCACGTCCACCGAGGAGTCGGTGACCACGACGCACGCCGCCCCCGCAGCGTCCGCGGCGCGGATGACGGTCCCGAGGTTCCCCGGGTCGCGGACCTCGGAGAGGACGACGCCGAAACCCTTCTCCCCCACCCTGCCCAGCGCCTCGACCAAGGGGGGCGGCTGCCAGCGGGCCACGGCGACGATGCCGGCCGGGGTCTGCGCGTCGGCCACGGTCCGCACGACCTCGTCAGCCACCAGGTGGGCGTGCACGGGCGTGCCGGCGAGCAGGTCCCCGAACTCCGGTGCCCCCGCCAGGAACTCCGCGGTGAGGAAGACGTCCTGCGCCCGCTCCGGCTCCCAGACGAGCAGCTCACGGACGCACTGCGGCCCCTCCACGAGGTAGTGCCCCGAGCGTCGACGCGCAGAACGCCGACCCAGCCCCGCAGCCGCCCTGACCCGCGACGACGTGGGAGTCAGCGGGGAGGGTGTGGGCTGCATGGGCGGGTCGGCGCTCTGGGAGGAGAGGATCAGTCGTTGCGCGCGGCGACGTTCTCGGCCTGCTGGACGGCCTCGACGGAGGCGGCGTCACCCGACTGGGCGGCAGCCTCGGCGGCCTTCTGGCCCTGCGGCGCGGCACCGGCGGTGGCCGTCTCGTCGCCCTTGACGGCGGGGACGTTCGCACGGGAGATCTCGACCAGGGCGGCGAAGGCCGCCGGGTCGTGGACGGCCATCTCGGCCAGCATGCGACGGTCGACCTCGACCTCGGCGATCTTCAGACCCTGGATGAACCGGTTGTAGGTCATGCCGTTCGCACGGGCCGCCGCGTTGATGCGCTGGATCCAGAGGCGACGGAAGTCGCCCTTCTTGTCCTTGCGGTGCTCGAACGAGTAGACCAGCGAGTGGGTGACCTGCTCCTTGGCCTTGCGGTACAGGCGCGAACGCTGACCGCGGTAGCCGGAGGCGCGCTCGAGGACGACCCGGCGCTTCTTGTGGGCGTTGACTGCCCGCTTCACACGTGCCACGTGGAAACTCCTTGCTCAGATGGGGGGAAAGTTCAGGGGATCAGACGCTGGTCAGAGACCGAGCAGCTTCTTGATCTTCTTCTCGTCGGCCTTGGCGACCACGACGTCGTTGGCCAGACGGCGGGCGTCCGCGGACGAGCGCTCCTGGAACTTGTGGACGTGGCGAGCACGCTGGCGCATGATCTTGCCGCTGCCGGTCACGCGGAAGCGCTTCTTGGTGCCCGAGTGGGTCTTGTTCTTCGGCATGTGCCGATCCCTTCGTGTCGTGCTGACAGGTTCATGAGGACGCGGACCCGCTGTGGTCCGCGTCCGGGAGGAGCGGGTCCTCAGTCCTCGGTGGTCGACGACTCGGTCGTCTCCGCGGGAGTCGGGGCAGCCTCCTGAGGGGCCTCGCCGCCCGCGGCGGGAGTCTCCTCGTCGCGACGCTCCCGCTTCTTGTCCTCACGGTTCTTGCGGCGCTCGGCCTGCGCCTGCGCCTTGCTCCGCGTGGAGCCGAGGACCATGGTCATGTTGCGGCCGTCCTGCTTCGGGCGGGCCTCGACCACGCCCAGCTCCTGGACGTCCTCGGCCAGCCGCTGCAGGAGGCGGAACCCCAGCTCGGGCTTGGACTGCTCACGACCACGGAACATGATCGTGACCTTCACCTTGTCGCCCGCCGTGAGGAAGCGCTCCACGTGACCCTTCTTGGTCTCGTAGTCGTGCTGGTCGATCTTCGGCCGGAGCTTGATCTCCTTGATGACCGTGTTGACCTGCTTCTTCCGCGACTCACGGTCCTTCATGGCGTTCTCGTACTTGAACTTGCCGAAGTCCATGAGCTTGGCGACCGGGGGCTTGGCCATCGGTGCGACCTCCACCAGATCGAGATCGGCCTCCGCTGCCAGACGCAGTGCGTCCTTCACACGGACGATGCCGACCTGCTCACCGTTGGGGCCGACCAACCGCACCTCCGGAACCCGGATGCGGTCATTGATGCGAGGCTCGCTGATGTGCTTCTCCTTCGTCGATGAGAGGTGGCCCGAGAAACCAAAAGGGCCTCTCGAACCGAGAGACCCTGGACCGACGCCGATGCTGCGGGCGCCCACCACCTGCACACCGTGGACGATCCCCACGGCACGTGGGGAGACGCGACACGACCCGGCGGGTGCGTGACCCACGCACCTCAGGCGGTCCGTAGGTGGAGACAAGGTCTCGCTTCAGCAAATCAGGATAGCAGAGGATCCCGTCCCGGCACCAGCGTCACCGGACGGGGGTCACCATCACCGCATCCAGGCGGGACCGGACCTCCGGGTCGCCCACGGCCTCCGCCACCAGACCGGCGGCCTCCGTCTCCCCCACCGGGCCACGGATCCCGACGACGAGCGCTCCCTGCTCGTCGGTCCGCAGGAGCACCCCCTCCACCCGCGGGTGCTCCTTGAGGCGGCGCAGGGCGTCCACCACCACCGGGTCCTCGCTGGGGCGACACCAGACCATCCCCCGGGCCGCCGCGCTGACCATGGACGGACGCACCACGCGGGGGGTGGACCCGGGGTCCAGGACCAGCGCCTCGACGCCGTCCTCGACGGCAGCCTGCGCCGCCTGCGCACCGCGCACCGGGACCGGGCGGGCCTCGGACCGCCACCGGGGGACGGCGTCGGCCGAGGTGAAGACCGGGAGGGCCGTCCACCCCTCGGGCGTCGTCACGTGCGCAACCGCCATGTCGGCCGCGTCGGCCCCCTCCTCCGCCAGCAGGGCGACGAACACCCGGGCCGGACCCAGCGCCTCGACCAGCGCGGCATCGTCCTGCCCCGGGTCGGCCAGCCGCGGGTCCACCTCACCAGTGTCGTCGTCGAACTCCCCGGCTCGCACCTCCCGCCCGGCCCAGGGCACGCCGGCCGAGTCCGCAATCGCCCCGGCGGTCGGGCCGGCGATCTCCGCCAGCAGGTCCTGGCTGCGCCCCAGCTCCACGGCCCCCGCATAGAGGGAGGCCCCGAGGATCGCCTCGGCGACAGCGGGACCGTGCGGGCCGCGCAGGCTCGAGAGCTGGACGAGGTCGCCGGTGCTCCCGACCCCACCGGAGGCGACGATCACCCCCTCCAGGCGCTCGGCAGCGTGCCGCAGAGCGCTCAGGTCCGGGCCGGTGCGTCGACCGTCGGCCGCAGCCGAGGCCACGACCCAGCGCCGCGCCCCCAGCCCGGCGATCCGGCCCAGGAGCTCGTCGCGGTGCCCGAGGTCACCCCGGCGCCCGCGTGCCACGACGCGCTCCCCCAGCAGGTCGATGCCGATCTGCACCCGGTCGTCCCACTCCCGCAACCACTCCAGCGCGGCGGGGGCGTCCGCCCAGACCCCGGAGGAGACGGTGACGGCCGTGGCCCCCCAGGAGAGGGCCCGCTCGACGTCGGCGGGGGCCAGGACACCCCCGGAGAGCTCCACGGGAACCCCTGCCCTCGCGACGATCTCCCGCACCAGGGCGTCGTTCTGGCCCGTGCCGTGCGCACGGTCCAGGTCCACGAGGTGGATCTGGCGCGCCCCCTGCGCCACCCAGTGCTCCACCGCGGCCCGGGGCTCGGCCAGCGGGGACCCGGGGTCCGCCTGTGCGGTCCTACCGGCCGTGAGGTCGACGGCCGCCCACAGGCGCAGCGGGACACGGGCCCTCATCGGCCGGCCTCCTCGTCGCGCTCGACAAGCCGGTCGCTGAGCACCTGCTTGAAGCGCTGCACCTCCCGGGGGTCCGGCTCCACCACCAGCCCGTGGGAGAACTCCACCTGGCGGCGGGCGACCGCCGGCTCGGGCAGGCCCAGCACCATTGCCAGACGCATGCCCAGCTCCCCGGCACCCGACCCGACGGCCCGGCGCCTGGCGATGAGGGCAGCCAGCTCGTCCGCCTGCTCGGGCACGCCGGCAGCCGCGGTCATGTACCGCGGCCCGCAGGTGGGCAGCTCCCCGAGGGAGCGAGGGCCGACCCCCGGCTGGACGGCCACCCAGTGGACCTCGTCCCCCGGCTGGTCGGCCGCGGCCACGACCACCACCCCCTCCCGCTCGGTCAGGGCGACGACCGGTCGGTGCTCGTCCGGGACCACCCGGGAGAGGATCAGGCCGACCGCGTCCCCGTACGGCCCCAGCCCGGCCGGCAGCTCCAGGGGACGCACCAGCGTCCACCCGTCCAGAGCGACCACCTCGGCGCTCACCACGCCCCCGACCAGCCAGGCCGCCACGCCCTCCGGGTCGCCGGAGAACCACAGGACCCCGTGGGCAGGGCGCGAGGCGTCAGGGTCAACCATGCGGGCCATCCTACGAGCGGGAGCTCACCGGCCCGGCCGGCGCACCGGCCGGGGAGCTCACCCACGCCCCGGCTCACTCACCGTAGAAGAGACGTTCCACCACGAGCCGGGCCAGGCGAGAGGTCCGCAGGTACTCCTCCACCAGGGCGTGCCCGGAACCCTCCGGGCGTCCCAGCGCACGGGCCACCCCCTCGCGGTCCAGGGGGTCGGCCGGGACGGCGTCCACCGGGCGCCCGCGCCACAGCATCGCGGCGTCCCGGAGCTCGCTGGCCAGCAGCCAGGCCGCACGCAGGCTCTCCACCTCCCCGGCTGCCACGAGGCCCTCGTCCTCCAGCACCGCGAGCGCCCCCAGCGTGCTGGTCGTCCGCAGGTCCGGGCACCGGTGGGCGTGCTGCATCTGCCACAGCTGGACGGTCCACTCCACGTCCGACAGCCCACCCCGCCCGAGCTTGAGGTGGAGCCGCGGATCGGCACCCCGGGGGATGCGCTCGGTCTCCATCCGGGCCTTGAGCATCCGCATCTCCCGCAGCGCTGCCGGGGTGAGGCCACCCTCGGGCCACCGGAGCGGGTCCACCAGCGCCATGACCCGGGCGCCGAGCGCAGGGTCACCGGCCACCGGACGCGCCCGCACGAGCGCCTGCGCCTCCCACGGGGAGCTCCACCGCTCGTAGTAGGCCTCGAGGGAGCCGATGCCGCGGACCGTCGGCCCGTTCCGCCCCTCCGGCCGCAGGTCCACGTCGACCTCGAGCCCGGGCTCCGCGCCCCCGACGAGCGCCTGACGCAGTGCCTTGAGGGCTGCCGCGGCCGCCTCGGCACGGCCCGGGGCGTCGTCGTGCACGACGAAGAGGTCGGCATCCGAGGCGAAGCCGAGCTCCGCACCGCCCAGGCGCCCCATGCCGATGAGGCAGACCCCGGTGCTCTCCCCGCCCAGCGCCCGGGCCAGCGTGGCCTCCAGGAGCGCCTCGGCGGTACGGGTCAGCCCTGCGGCGGAGGCCACCAGGTCCAGGTTTCCGGTGAGCCGCCCGATCCCCACCCGCAGGATCTCGGTGCGCCGCAGCACCCGTGCCGAGCGGGCCCCGGCCGGCAGGTCTGCACCCCGCTGGACGGCGGCCCGCATCCGGCGGACCAGCACCTCGCGCTCCGCCGGGCGGGAGCGGGGGTCCTCCCCCAGCAGGCGCACCGCCTCCGGACCGCTCTCCAGCAGCTCGGTGAGATAGCGGCTGCCGGACAGCACGTGCGCGAAGCGCTCCGCGGCGTGGCCCTCGTCGCGGAGCATGGCCATGTACCAGTGCGTCCCCCCGAGGGACTCGCTGATCCGGCGGAAGGCGAGGAGGCCCGCGTCGGGCGCCGGCCACCCGGCCAGCCAGCCGAGCATGCCCGGGAGCAGCTGTCGCTGGATGGCCGCGGTGCGCGTCACCCCCCGGGTGAGGGCCTCCAGGTGCCGCACGGCCCCCGCCGGGTCCTTGAAGCCCAGGGCGGCCAGGCGTTCCTCCACGGCGGCCGGCCGCATGCGAGCCTCCCCGGGAGAGAGGTCGGAGAGCGCCACCAGCAGGGGCCGGTAGAACAACCGCTCGTGGAGGCGCCGCACCTCCTTCCCGACCTCCGCCCAACGCTGCCGGACCGCCTGTGCCGCGTCCCCCGGCCACCCCATCGAGCGGCCCAGGCGACGCAGGTCCTCGTCCTCCTCGGGCAGGAGGTGGTTGCGGCGCAACCGGTCCAGCTGGATGCGGTGCTCCAGGCAGCGCAGGAGCCGATAGGCCTCCCCGAGCACCGCCGCGTCGGTCCGCGCCACGTAGCCACCGGCGGCGAGCGCCTCCAGGCCCGGCAGCGTGGCCGCGTGCCGGAGGGACTCGTCGACCCGCCCGTGCACGAGCTGGAGGAGCTGGACCGAGAACTCGATGTCCCGCAGGCCACCGGGACCCAGCTTGAGCTGGCGTCCCCGCTCCGCCGGGGGGATGTGCTCCTCCACCCGGCGCCGCATCGCCTGCACGCCCTCCACGAAGCCGTCGCGGGCGGCCACCTCCCAGACCATCGGGGTGACGATCTCCACGAACTGCTCGCCGAGGGAGCAGTCCCCGGCGACCGGGCGGGCCTTGAGGAGGGCCTGGAACTCCCAGGGGGACGCCCACCGCTCGTAGTAGGAGCGGAACGAGCCCAGGGTCCGCACCAGGGGGCCGGCCTTGCCCTCGGGGCGCAGGGCCGCGTCCACCGGCCACAGGGTGCCCTCCGCCGTGGAGGAGCCGCAGGCGGACATGACGCGGGTGGCCATTCGCGCACCGATCTCGAGCGCCTCGGCCTCGGGGACGCCCCGCACCGGCTCGGCGACGAAGATGACGTCGACATCGCTCACGTAGTTGAGCTCGCGCCCACCGGCCTTGCCCATCCCGATGACGGCCAGACGCACACCCTCCGCGCCCTCCACCTCGTGGGCCGCGATCGTCACCGCCGCCTCCAGGGCCGCAGCAGCCAGGTCCGACAGGGCAGCGGCCACCTCCGGGAGGAGCTCGGCGGGCTCCGGGGCCGTGAGGTCCACCGCCGCGATGCGCAGCAGGCCCCGGCGGTAGGCGACGCGCAGGGCGTCGTCCGGGGACTCCCCGGCCCCCAGCGCCTCCTCCACGGCTTCCACGACGACCTGGAGGCACTCCTCGGCCGTCGGCAGCGTGCCCCGTTCGAGGGTCTCCAGCTGCTCGGTGTGCCGGGCCAGGTGGTCCCCCATCGCCCGGCTGGCCCCCAGCACCGCCACCAGGCGCTCCCCGGCGCCGGGGAGGCCGTCCGCCCCACGGGCCTGCCCCGGACTCCCCGAGGCTGCGGCCCCCAGCAGGCCCCGGAGCGCCTCCGGCTCGGACTCCGCCAGCCGCACCGCGGCGAGCACGGCGCGATCCGGGTCGGCGCTGCGCCCCAGCACCCGGGCCAGCCGGAGCCGCTCCTGGTCCACCGGGGTGCCGAGGAGCTCGGCCAGGGAGTCCAGGAAGGAGACCGCGCGACGACCGTCGGCGAAGCCCTCCCGGACGGCCCAGGAGACCCCGCTCAGACGGGACTGGTCGCTGCTCACAGCCGGCGCAGGTAGTTCTGGAGCTCGTACTGCGTGACCTGCCCCCGGTAGGCCCGCCACTCCTCCCGCTTGTTGCGCAGGAGCTGGTCGAAGACGTGCTCCCCCAGGGTCTCGGCGACCAGCTCGGACTCCTCCATGACGTGCAGGGCCTCGGTCAACGAGCTGGGCAGGGGCTCGATGCCCAGGATCCGCCGTTCCCGGTCGGTGAGGGCCCACACGTCGTCCTCGGCCTCCGGGGGCAGCTCGTACTCCTCGGTGATCCCCCGCATGCCAGCCGCCAGGACCAGCGCGAAGGCGAGATAGGGGTTGCAGGCCGAGTCGAGGGTGCGGACCTCGATCCGGCTCGACTGGCCCTTGGTCGGCTTGTACATCGGGATCCGCACCATGGCCGAGCGGTTGTTGTGCCCCCAGCACACGTGGGCGGGGGCCTCCCCACCGCCCCACAGGCGCTTGTAGGAGTTCACCCACTGGTTCGTCACCGCACTGATCTCCCGGGCGTGCCGCAGGACCCCGGCGACGAAGCGGCGCCCGGTGATGGACAGCTGGTACTCCGCCCCGGGCTCGTGGAAGGCGTTGTGGTCACCGTCGAAGAGGGAGAAGTGGGTGTGCATCCCCGACCCGGCGTGCTCCTGCATCGGCTTGGGCATGAAGGAGGCGAAGCACCCCTGGGAGAGGGCCACCTCCTTGACGACCGTCCGGAAGGTCATGATGTTGTCCGCCGTGGTCAGCGCGTCGGCGTAGCGCAGGTCGATCTCGTTCTGCCCCGGGGCGCCCTCGTGGTGGGAGAACTCCACGGCGATGCCCATCGTCTCCAGCATGTCGATCGCGGCGCGACGGAAGTCGTGACCGTCCCCGTGGGCGAGGTGGTCGAAGTAGCCGGCGTCGTCGATCGGCACCGGACGGCCCCACTCGTCCAGCTGCGGCTCGAAGAGGAAGAACTCGATCTCCGGGTGCGTGTAGAGGGTGTAGCCCTCGTCCTCCGTCGCGGCCAGGGCACGACGGAGGACCTGCCGCGGGTCGGCCGAGCTGGGCGTGCCGTCCGGCAGGGTGATGTCGCAGAACATGCGGGCGATGCCGGCCTCCGCCCCGTTCGGCCAGGGGAGCACCTGGAAGGTCGAGGCGTCCGGCATGGCGAGGGTGTCGGCCTCGACCACCCGGGCGAAGCCCTCGATGGCGCTGCCGTCGAAGCCGATGCCCTCGGTGAAGGCGTTCTCGAGCTCCGCGGGCGCCACACCCACCGACTTCAACGATCCCTGGACGTCGGTGAACCACAGCCGGAGGAAGCGGATGCCCCGCTCCTCGACGACCCTGAGCACGTGCTCCTGCTGCCGATCCATGGCTCCATCCAACCACCGCCCCGCCCGCCGGGACGGCCGACGGGGCCGGAGCGCCGCAGCGCTCCGGCCCCGTCGGGTCGGGTCACCGGCCGGGCCGGTGAGCGGGTCCGTCACTTCTGGGCGGAACGACCCTTCCCCTGCCCCGGGGTGGTGGGCTTGGTGGTGTCCTTGTGGTGCCCGCTGCACTCCGCACCGAAGCAGACGTCCATCGTCTCCTTCTTGGTGCCCAGGACCTCGGCCCGCACGCCGGAGCCCGGCAGCTGCACCGAGTTCTGCGGGTTGCTCGGGTCGTAGTAGGCGTTGGCACCGCTGTCGTGGAAGACCGGGACCGCCGGGTCCCCGCCGAACTCGTGGGGCACGCCGTCCCGGTGCAGGGTCACCGCGTCGGTGGGCTCCAGGCCGAAGGTGGCGTCGAAGGACTGCATGCGGTTGCGCAGCAGGGTGCCGTCGCCCCAGGCCATGGCCTCGGGGCGGGCGTCCACCGGCAGGGCCTGGCCGCCACCGGGGTGCTGGGCCACGTTGTTGTCCGCATAGGCGTCGTTCGAGTACCAGACCAGGAGCCCGTTCTGGTACGGGAAGCGCTCCACCCAGTCGGGTCGGGTGTCGAGGAAGCCGAAGTTGTACGGGCCCACCTCGAGCGTCTCGTCATAGCCGCCGTACTGGCGGTTCTCCATGAGGTAGTAGTGCGGCTCGTGGCGCTCGACGGTGCCGTCGATGCGCTGGAAGCCGTCCAGGGTCCAGGTGGCCTCGCCCTCCGCGCCGTCGACCGAGGACGCCCCGTCGACGGTGGTCGTCAGCTCGTCGAGGAAGACACCGTCCTCGTTGACGCCACCGTCGCTCTGGTAGTGGAACCGGAAGCCCACCTCCTGCCCCAGGTAGTCGGCCAGGTCGTAGGAGACCTCGGTCCAGCCGCCGGAGCTGCCGTCGCGGGTGTCGAGCTCGGTCCAGGTCTGACCACCGTCGGTGGAGACCTCGGCGGTGTACACGTCGTACCCGGCCTCGGTCTCGATCTGGGCCCGGGCGGACACGGAGGCCGAGGAGGCGGAGGTCAGGTCGAGCGTGGTCGACAGGCTGCTGTCCGTGTTGTCACCGGTGCCGCTCCAGTACTCCCACTCCCCGGCGTAGGGGGTGTTGTACTCGTCGGTGATGATCTGGTCGGGCAGCGGCACGACGGCGGCCTGCGGGTTGCCGGTGGCGTGGTGGGCCGGCCCCAGGCGCACGGCCCGGTTCTCCTCGGGCGTCACGATCTCGTAGTCCAGCCAGCCGAGCTGCAGCTTCTCCTTGGGACCCATGAAGCCCGCGGAGTCACCGATGGCCTCCTCGCCCTCGTTCAGCCAGGAGCCGGAGGACATGAGCGTCCAGAAGGCCGAGCCGTTGTCACCGCCGCTGGTGTCGTAGTAGTCGGGCAGGCCGAGGTCGTGGGCGAACTCGTGCACGAACACTCCGACGCCGCCGTTCTCCGGCTCGGTGGTGTAGTCACCGATCCACAGCCCGGTGTCACCGATCGGCACGCCTCCCAGCAGGTTGCCCTCCGGCCCGGCCTCACCCTCCAGGGTCGGGAAGGCGTACCAGCGGTGGGCCCAGATCGCGTCCTCCCCCTCGGCTCCACCACCGGCGGACTCGTCCTCGCCGGCGTGGACCACCTGGAAGTGGTCGACGTAGCCGTCGGGCTCGTGGAAGTCACCGTCACCGTCGTGGTCGTAGCGGTCCCAGGTGTCGTACTCCGCGAGCTCCGCCTTGATCTCCGCGGTGGTCTTGCCCTGCGCCTTCTGGTCGTCGTACCAGGCCTGGGCGGTGTCCTTGACGTACGACCAGTAGCCCTCGGCCTCCACAGCCGGGTCATCGGAGTTCGCCCCGTAACGGGCCTCGTTGTAGGGCAGCTTCACCCAGTCGTAGACACCGCCCTGGAGGTCGAAGCGCCCCGAGGACTGGTCGGCGTAGAAGTCCCTCATCGAGTTGTCCGGGCCGAACATGAGGTTCTCGTAGTAGGCGACGTCGAAGTCGGAGGCCCACACCGTGGAGTTGTCCTGGGTGCGGTCCGGCTCGGCGATCTCGTTGTGGAGCGGGCCGGGTGCCCCGCCCTTGGCCGGGTCGGTCTTCTCGCCGAACTCGGCCAGGAAGGTGAGCACCTTCTCCTGACGGTTCGTGTCGTACTGCACGTACTGACGCTTGCGCCCCTCGCCGACCTGGATGACCTTGCCCTTCTTCTTCCCCTTGGTCACCACCTCGGCCTCGCCCTTGATGAGGGCGTTCACGGCGGCCTTGCGCAGCTCACGCTGCTTCTCGCCACGCTCGTGGGGCAGGTCGTCCTGCCGGGCGGACTGCCCGCGGGCGTCGTCCGCGGGCGGCGCCGCGCCGGCGTGGGCCAGCGGGGTGGCCGTCATCGCCAGGGCCACCAGGACCGCTCCGGACAGGCGCACGTGCTTGCGAGGGTTCACGTTTCCTCCAGGGTGTGTGATCGCGTGGCGGAACTCACCACCGGGCGATCATCCGCCTGACGACCCCCCGTGTCAGTACCGGAACGGTCACAAGAGCGTCACGGATCGGTCACGGAGGCGGCCCTCCAGCTCCCCGGGCAGCTCAGCAGCAGCGCGTGACGACGAGCTGCGCGAAGGCGCGGGCACAACGCACCAGCTCGGCGTGCTCCACCCACTCGTCCACCGAGTGGGCCTGCTGGATGTCCCCCGGCCCGTACTGCAGGGTCGGGACACCCGCGGCCGCGTACTGGCGCAGGTCGGACCCGTAGGGGGCACCCACCTGGCCGGGCCGGGTCCCGCTCACGACCTCCACCGCGTCGGCCATCTGCTCCCCGAGCTCGTGGTCGGCCGGGAGGCGCCCGGGGGCGAAGACCCCACCGGGCCACTCGACCTCCACCGGGCGCTCCCGGAGGAAGGGGTCTGCGGCGCAGGCGGCGGCCACGCACTCCTCGAGGGCCGCGCGGGCCTCCGCGGGGGTCTCGTCCGGACGCACCCCGAAGCGGCCCTCGACCACGAGCTCGTCGAGCACGGTGGAGGCCCAGTCACCACCGCGGACGATGCCGATGCTCAGCGGCCACGGGTCGTCCAAGGTGTCGAAGGGCGCGGGGCGGCCCCGGAGCCGCTCGGCCTGGAGGTCCTCCAGCGCGTCCTGCACCACGCGGAGGCCCGTGAGGGCGTTGACCCCCTGACCGGCCATGGCCCCGTGGGCCGCGCGCCCGCGCACGGTGAGGCGGAAGGTGAGCGAACCCGCGTTGGCGGTGATGAGCTGCCCAGCGGTCGGCTCGGCGATGACGCACGCCTCGCCGGTGTGGCCCCGTCGGAGGGTGGCGAAGGTGCCGGCACCGCCGTCCTCCTCCCCGGAGACCAGGTGCACGGCCAGCGGGCGCCGGAGGGTCACCCCGCTGGACTGGACGGCACGGACCGCCGCGAGGATCGCCGCCACCCCACCCTTCATGTCGGTCACCCCGCGCCCGACGTAGCGCAGCCCCTCGGGGTAGGGGGCGTCGCTGGAGCCCAGACCCGTCCAGTCCTCCTCCTGACCGACCGGCTGGACGGTCCAGGGATCCTGGCCGGCCCACAGGGAGGGGTCCGCGGCCGGCACCACGTCGGTGTGCCCGCACAGGACCAGTGCGGGCTCGCCCTCCTGCGGACCGAAGCGAGCCACGACACCGTGGATCCTCTGCCGGTCGACCTCCTGCCCGGGCCAGTCGGGCTCCCGGGCCAGGGTCGCGACCTCGTCCTCCCACTGCTCCACCCGCCCCCCGAGCCAGCGCAGGGCCTCGGCTCCCCAGCGCTGGACGCGCTCCTCGGCCAGGCTCCCCCCGGCGCTCGGGAAGGAGACGAGGGCCGTGAGGTCGGCGACCATCGCCGTCTCGTCGACGGCAAGGGGCGGGTGCTGCTCGGTCATGGGGCGGTGCTCCGTTCCCGGTGAGCCGCGAACGGCTCCGCCGATGGGCTGGTCAGGCGTCGTTGAAGGGGTTGGCGTCCCAGTTCGCGCCCCCGGGCTCGTCGACCTCGTCCTGCTCCTGCTCGTCCCACTGCTCGGTGCGGCGGCGGGCGGTCTCCAGGGCCTGCTGGGCCTCCTCCGGCGAGTCGTAGGGGCCCATGAGGTCGGCGCTGCGCGAGCGCTCGTCGTTGTTCTCCTCCACCTTGCCGGTCCGGATGTTGTAGAAGTACTGCACGGCTGCCTCCTCGGGGGCGTCGTCTGCGTTTCGGGCCACTCTAGGCACGATCGTCCCTTCCGTGCCGTGACAGGTTGCACACACGCCCCGCCCCCTCCGACCCGCGCAGCCGCCGCGGCCGGACCGTGTGGCTGCCGATCGCTCTCGCCTGCGCCGGAGCGTCGGCCGTGGCCCTGGTGGTCGACCGGTGGGTCCGGCCGCCTCGACAAGCGCAGGGGTGACCGAGCACACCCGGCACCGACGCACCGCGCCACGGCGGCGGCCTCCTAGACTGCGCCGCATGCCCGTAGCCCCTCCGCTGAAGCCAGGCCGCGTCTCGCCGCGGCGCCCCGTGCCGGCCTCCATCGAGCGCCCGGAGTACGTCGACAAGCCCGCCCCGGCACCCTTCACGGGGTCGGAGGTCAAGGACGCCGAGACCATCGAGCAGATGCGCATCGCCTGCCGCCTCGCCGCCCAGGCGCGCGAGGAGGTCGGCCGCGCCGTCGCCCCGGGGGTGACCACCGACGAGCTGGACCGGGTCGGCCACGAGTTCCTCTGCGACCACGGGGCCTACCCCTCCACGCTGGGCTACCGGGGCTACCCGAAGTCGCTGTGCAGCTCGGTCAACGAGGTGATCTGCCACGGCATCCCCGACGACCGGGAGCTGGCCGACGGCGACATCGTCAACATCGACATCACCGCCTACATCGGCGGGGTGCACGGTGACACCAACGCCACCTTCCTCTGCGGCGAGGTCGACGAGGAGTCGCGCCTGCTGGTCGAGCGGACGCAGGAGGCCACGATGCGGGGCATCCGGGCCGCCAAGCCGGGCCGCGAGCTCAACGTCATCGGCCGGGTCATCGAGATGTACGCCAGCCGCTTCGGCTACGGGGTGGTCCGCGACTACACCGGCCACGGCATCGGCACCCACTTCCACAGCGGCCTGATCGTCCCGCACTACGACGCGGCCCCCCACTACGACGACGTGATCCAGCCCGGCATGACCTTCACCGTGGAGCCGATGCTCAACCTGGGCACCCCCGACTGGTTCATGTGGGAGGACGACTGGACGGTCCTCACCAAGGACCTGAAGCGCTCCGCCCAGTTCGAGCACACCATCCTCATCACCGACGACGGGCCGGAGGTCCTGACCGAACCATGAGCACCTCCCAGCACACCCTCGGCCTCGACGTCGGCGGCAGCGGCATCAAGGGGGCCCCGGTCGACCTGACCGCCGGGGCCTTCTCCGCCGAGCGCCTCCGCGAGGAGACACCCGAGGTCTCCACCCCGCAGGCGGTCGGCGAGATCATCGCCGGGATCGCCGACGCCTTCGCCGAGCAGACCCAGGGCCAGCCGGTGGGCGTCACCGTCCCGGCGGTGGTCAGCCGCGGCACGGTCCGCACCGCCGCGAACATCGACTCCAGCTGGATCGGCACCGACGCCGACGCCCTCTTCTCGGACCTGCTCGAGCGGGAGGTCCACGTCCTGAACGACGCCGACGCCGCCGGCCTGGCCGAGGCCCACTTCGGCGCCGCCCGCAGCACCCGGGGCCTGGTCCTCATGACCACCCTGGGCACCGGGATCGGCACCGCCCTGCTCCACGACGGCGTGCTCATCCCGAACTCCGAGCTCGGGCACATCGAGATCGACGGCAAGGACGCCGAGACCCGCGCCGCGAACTCGGTGCGGGAGGCCAAGGATCTCGACTGGGACGAGTGGGCCGACCGCCTGCAGACCTACTACTCCACCCTGGAGAACCTGCTCTGGCCGGAGCTCATCGTCGTCGGGGGCGGGGTGAGCAAGAAGGCGGAGAAGTTCCTGCCCAGGCTGCACCTGCGAGCCCCCATCGTGCCGGCCCAGCTGCTCAACGACGCCGGCATCATCGGCGCCGCGCTGGCCGCCCAGCAGGCCGCGGCGCGCTGAGCCCGTCCGGGCCCCGCGTACACTTCCCCGCCGAGACGAGTCGGCCGGACGGTCGCGTCGGGGCCCCCGGGCACCCGCCGAGGAAAGTCCGGGCTCCACAGGGAACGGTGGTGGCCAACAGCCACCCGGAGCGATCCGCGGGACAGTGCCACAGAGAACAGACCGCCCGTGCCCAGCACGGGTCAGGGTGAAACGGTGGTGTAAGAGACCACCAGCACGCCAGGTGACTGGCGTGGCTCGGTAAACCCCACCGGGAGCAAGGTCGGACAGCACGCGTTCGAGGGCGTCCCGCCCGAGCGTGCGGGTAGACCGCTCGAGGCACGTGGCAACACGTGCCCTAGATGGATGACCGTCACCGGCGGTGGAGCGATCCACCGCCGGGACAGGACCCGGCTTACAGGCCGGCTCGTCTCACCCCACCCGGCGTGCTCAGAGCACCGTCAGCTCGACGGTCCCCTCGGCCACTGAGGCCGCCTCCAGCCGCACCCGGACGGTCTGGCCCGGCTCGGCCACCCCGGACGCCCGCTCGATCACCGCCGGGTTCAGGAGCTGCACCTCCACCCGCTGCTTCTCGGGCTGCACGTCCACGGCCGTGGCCTCGAACTCCTCCCCCGCGTGCGGGGCCAGGGCGGCCGCCTCGACCGCGTCGACGCAGGCGCGCTCCACGGCCTTGGCCCGCTGGTCGGCCTCCTGCATGACCTCCGGGACGGTGGGCAGGGCCTCGCGCAGCCAGGCCGGCACCTCCTCGCCGGCGGCCAGCGCCAGGCAGATCTCCAGCCCGTAGCGGTCCACCAGGCGCCGCAGCGGTGCGGTCACGTGGGCGTAGGGCGCGGCGATGGCCGAGTGGCTGTCCACCTCCGGCGCCGCCCCGTCGAAGACCGTGTACCCGGCGCCGCGGAAGAGCATCGTCGACTCGTGGACCAGGTAGAGGTGCAGCCCGTTCGCGGGGTCCAGGGTGGCCAGGAAGTCGCCGTAGTCCTGGTCGTCCGCCCACTGGACATCGAGCGCACGAGCCTGCCGCCGCAGCCGGTCGACATCCTGCGGCTCCGGGTCGGGCATCGTGCGGAGGATGCCGATGCCACCCCGGAGCATGAGCTCGGCGGCGGCCATCCCGGCCAGCAGGGAGATCTGCGCGTTCCAGTCCTCGGCGGGCAGCAGGGGGCGGAACTGGAGGGTGAAACCCTCGCCGTCCTGCTCGACGACCTGCTCGGGCATGGGCAGGGTCGCCCCGCCCCGCTCCCGCTCCAGGGCGATGCGATGCTCCCCCACCTCCCGCAGCAGGGCGAGGTTCTGCTCGGCCGTCCCGTCGTCGATCGCGGCCTGTGCCTCCACGTAGGTGTAGCGGCGCCGCGACCGGACGGCGGCCCGGTAGAGGTCGGTCTGCTGCAGCCGCCCCGCACCGTCCAGCAGGAGGTCCCAGACGAGGGCGGGCCGGTCCTCCTCCGGCAGCAGGGAGGCGGCCCCCTCGGAGAGGACCGGCGGGTGCAGCGGCGAGCGCTCGTCCGGGCAGTAGACGGTCAGCCCACGGCGCAGCGCCTCGGCGGCGATCTCCCCGTCGTGGGGCACGATCCCGGGCACGTCGGCGATGGCGTAGCGCACCCGGTAGCCGTCCTCGGACGGCTCGATGCACAGGGCCTGGTCGAGATCCATCGACCCCTCCGGGTCGATGGTCACGAACTCCACCGCCCGCTCGTCACGCTCGGGCAGGGTGAGGCCGGTCGCGATGCGCTCGGACTCGGACTGCACTGGCTCGGGGAACTCCCCGGGGATCTCGTGCTCGGCCCGGATCCGGGCGAAGGCCGTCCGGAGCTCCTCGCCCGCCGCCGGGGGGATCCCGGCCGGGCCGGGCTGCATCGTCACGTGGGGGTGCGCCATGCGGTCACCCTAACCACCGCCCGACGCCGCCGGTCCGGGGCGGCGACGGGTCAGCGCGTCGGCAGGTCGTGCAGGTGGTGCCGCACGTTGAGCCCGCTGAGCTCGGCGAAGCCCTCGACCGGGTCGGAACCGACGACCTCCAGGGTGTGGAAGGCCGCCGGGTCCTGGCCGAGGGTCCACGAGCGTGGGTAGTCAACCCCCAGCACCGCCTCGAGCACGGTCATGATCGCGATGCGGTGGGCGGCCACGACGACGGTGTGCAGCTCCTCCTGCGCCGCCCGGTGACCCACCGCCCGCAGCGCCTCCAGCACCCGCTGGGCCACCTCGTCGTGGGACTCCCCGCCGGGGATCACGAAGTCCCGCTCCCGGGCGAAGGAACGGGCCAGTCCCTGCCCACGGGCGTCGACCTCCTGCCAGGTCAGTCCGTCCCAGTCGCCGAACGCCTGCTCGTCGAAGGCCGCCTCCGTGCGGGGCTCCACCCCCAGCGCCCGGGCCACCGCACCGCCGGTCTGCTGCGCCCGCTGCAGGCTGGAGGTCACCACGGCGACCCTGCCGGCCGCAGCCGGCTCGGCGAGCCGCTCCCCGAGCTCCCGGGCCGCCCGGTCCGCCTGGGCGAGCCCCAGCTCGGACAGGGGCGGGTTCGTCCCACCCCGACCGTCGATGCGATAGGTCTCGGTGAACCGGGTGACCCCGTGCCGCAGGAGGACCAGCTGCCACCGGTGCTCCGGGGTGTCGACCGGCACCTCCGGGGTGTGGGTGGTGTCCTCCACCTCGGTCACTCCCACCACCGCGTCGGACGCGTCCTCACCGCCGGTCGCGGCGTCCTGCTCGGGGGATGTCCCCTGCCGCGGTGCGAGATCGCGGCGCACCGTCTCCCCGTCCATGCCGACATTGCTCAACCGGTCGGCCTCACCGTTGCTGGCGCGCGGGATCCAGGTCCACTCCGGCTCGACGCCCAGCTCGCGGAGCTCGCGCACGATCGCCTGCGCCTGCCGGGCGAGCTCCTGCATGTCGGGGTGCTTGATCTTCCAGCGCCCCGCCATCTGCTCGATGACGAGCTTGGAGTCCATCCGAACGACCACCCGGTCCCCGGCCTCGAGGGGGGCCACGTCGCGCAGCGCCTCCAACCCCGCGACGAGCCCGCGGTACTCCGCGACGTTGTTGCTGGCCCGCCCCAGCGGCGCGGCCCGCTCGGCGACCAGGGAGCCCTCCGGGTCCCGCACCAGCGCGCCGTACCCGGCCACCCCCGGGTTCCCCCGGGACCCGCCGTCGGCCTCGATGATCCAGGTGCTCACGATCAGTCCTCCTCAGTGGCGACGACGAAGTCCCACGGGTCGGTGACGAGGGTGCTCAGGCCGGTGCGCAGCCGCACACCGTGAACGCGCTCGACCTGCTCGGCGAGGCGCTCGGCGGCCGAGGCGAGCCAGAGCGACTCGGTCGCCCAGTGCCCGGCGTCGATGACGAAGGGGCCGTCCGCCCCTCCCGATCGCGCCGCGAGCAGACCGTGCTCCCGGAACTCGCTCACCGGGTGGTGACGCAGGTCGGCGGTCACGTAGACGTCCGCCCCCGCGGCCCGCACCGCGTCGAGCTCGCGGTCCCCGGAGCCACCCAGGACGGCCACCCGCTCGACGAGGCCGTCCGGGTCACCCGCCACCCGCAGCCCGACCGGGGCGCTCGGCAGCACCCGGCCGAGCCCCTCGGCGAACTCACGGAGCGAGACCGGCGCAGCCAGCTGGCCGACCCGCCCCAACGGCTTGCCCTCCGGCTCGGCGAGCGGCTCGACGTCGCGCAGCCCCAGTGCGGCGGCCAGCGCGTCGTTGACACCCTGCGCCGCCACGTCCGCGTTCGTGTGCGCGTTCCAGAGCGCCACGCCGGAACGGACCAGCTCGGTCACCGCAGCGCCCTTCGGCTCGCTGGTCAGCACCGCGTGCACCCCCGCCATGAGCAGCGGGTGGTGGGTCACCAGCAGGTCCCAGCCGCCGGCGACGGCCTCGTCGACGACCGCCAGGGTGGGGTCCACGGCGAAGAGCACGCTGCGCACGGGCTGGGCGGGGTCCCCGACGGTGAGCCCGACGACGTCCCCGGTCAGGGCGCCGTCCGGCGGGAACATCTCCTCCAGGACGTGCAGCACCGACTCCAGGAGCAGGGCCCCGAAGTCCTGGGGGGATTCGTACGGTTCGGTGCGAAGAGCAGGCGCGTAGGTCACGGGGCCAGTGTGCACGAGAGCGCCGACCACCTCCGGACCGGTCGGGTGGTGCGGTGGTGGGCCCGGCCGGGTTCGAACCGACGACACCTGCGGTGTAAACGCAGTGCTCTACCAGCTGAGCTACAGGCCCCGGGGCGCTCAGCCCTTGCGGCTGCCCGTCCGACCGAGCCGCGTGGCCAGCCAGTTCTCGTCGAGCGCCACCGAGCTGTGCGCCTGGAGGCCCGCCGTGCGCGCCGCCTCCTCCACCTCGGCCTGGTCCACGTGCAGCTCCTGGCGCATGGCCGGCGTGAGGAGGAGCACGAAGCCGTCGTCCTCCAGCCCGACCAGGGCGTCGACGCAGTCGTCGGTGAGGTCGCCGTCCCCCTCCCGGAACCACAGCATGCACACGTCGACCGGGCCGGTGTAGTCCTCCTCCTCCAGGGGGGAGCCGATGGCCTCCTCCACGGCGAGGCGGAAGTCGTCGTTGACGTCGTCGTCCCACCCGACCTCCTGGACGATCTGGTCGTCGACGAGTCCGAGACGGTCGGCAAGTGCACGAGCGCCCGCGCTGGCGGTCGCCTCCACGTGGTCCTCCTGGGGGTCTGTGACAAGGGTCGGTGACAGCGCGAGCTGCGTTGTCGACCCCCATGATGACCTGTCCGGCGCCCCCGGGCCACGCCGGGGGGGCGGCCGCGGCGCGTCGCCCGGCACCCGCACCCCTCCCGCGGGCCTCCGCGGACCACGGTGGCCGGGCCCTCCGACTGGGGTTCCGGGACCGGAGGGTGGAACAATGAGGACCGGTGACGCCACGCCACCAGGCAGGCACGCCCCGCGCCGGACCCGGCACCCGGGGAGCACCACGTCTGAGGAGGAGAGACTTCGTGGCCAAGAAGGATTCCGGACCCATCCTGAACGGGCTCCCGAGCCAGCTGCCCGACATCGACCCCGAGGAGACCGCCGAGTGGCTCGCCTCCCTCGACGGGCTGGTCGACGAGCAGGGCCGCGAGCGAGCCCGCTACGTCATGCTCAACCTGCTGAACCGCGCACGCATGCGCCAGGTGGGCGTGCCCTCCCTCACCACCACCGACTACATCAACACCATCGGCCCGGAGGACGAGCCGTGGTTCCCCGGTGACGAGGAGATCGAGCGCAGGTACCGCGCCTGGATCCGCTGGAACGCCGCGATGATGGTGCAGCGCGCCCAGAAGCCCGGTGTCGCCGTCGGTGGCCACATCTCCACCTACGCCTCGGCAGCCACCCTCTACGAGGTCGGCTTCAACCACTTCTTCCGCGGCCGGAACCACCCCGGCGGTGGGGACCAGGTCTTCTTCCAGGGCCACGCCTCCCCCGGCATCTACGCGCGCGCCTTCCTCGAGGGTCGCCTGACGGCCGACCAGATGGACGGCTTCCGCCAAGAGAAGTCCCACTACGTGGACGGGAGGCTGCAGGCCCTGCCGAGCTACCCGCACCCCCGCTCGATGCCGGACTTCTGGCAGTTCCCGACCGTGTCGATGGGGCTGGGCCCGCTCGGCGCGATCCACCAGGCGCAGTTCAACAAGTACCTGCACAACCGGGGCATCAAGGACACCAGCCAGCAGCACGTCTGGGCCTTCCTCGGCGACGGCGAGATGGACGAGGTCGAGTCGCGCGGTGCGCTGCAGACCGCCGCGAACGACGAGCTGGACAACCTGACCTTCGTGGTGAACTGCAACCTCCAGCGCCTCGACGGACCGGTCCGCGGCAACGGCAAGATTGTCCAGGAGCTCGAGTCCTTCTTCCGCGGCGCCGGCTGGAATGTCATCAAGGTCCTGTGGGGACGCGGCTGGGACGAGTTGCTCGCCGCCGACCGTGACGGCGCGCTGGTCAACCTCATGAACCAGACGCCCGACGGCGACTACCAGACCTTCCGCGCCAACGACGGCGCCTTCGTCCGCGAGCACTTCTTCGAGCGGGACCCCCGCACCGCGCGGATGGTCAAGGACTGGTCCGACGACGACGTCTGGTGGAAGCTCAAGCGCGGCGGCCACGACTACCGCAAGGTGTTCGCCGCCTACCAGGCCGCGATGAACCACACCGGCCAGCCGACCGTGATCCTGGCCCACACCATCAAGGGCTACTCGCTCGGCTCGCACTTCGCGGGGCGCAACGCCACCCACCAGATGAAGAAGATGACGGTGGAGGACCTGCAGGGCTTCCGCGACAGCCTGCACATCCCGGTGCCGGACTCCGCCTTCGAGGAGGACCAGTTCTCCGCCCCCTACTACCACCCGGGGCAGGACGACGAGGTCATCCAGTACATGATGGAGCGCCGCCGCAAGCTCGGCGGGGACCTGCCGGCCCGGCTCTCGGAGCACCTGCCGCTCCCCCAGCCCCCGGAGAAGACCTACGAGATGGGGCGCAAGGGGTCGGGCACCCAGGAGGTCGCCACGACCATGGCCTTCGTCCGCATCCTCAAGGACATGATGCGCGACAAGGAGATCGG
Organism: Kytococcus aerolatus; assembly: GCF_900187395.1. Taxonomy (GTDB): domain Bacteria; phylum Actinomycetota; class Actinomycetes; order Actinomycetales; family Dermatophilaceae; genus Kytococcus; species Kytococcus aerolatus. The sequence goes on along the minus strand of NZ_FYEZ01000002.1, from coordinate 473,190 downwards.
CAAGCGGATCGTGCCGATCATCCCCGACGAGGCCCGCACCTTCGGCATCGACGCCTTCTTCCCGACGGCGAAGATCTACAACCCCAAGGGCCAGAACTACGAGTCGGTCGACGCCAACCTCATGCTCTCCTACAAGGAGGCGAAGGACGGCCAGATCCTCCACATGGGCATCAACGAGGCGGGCTCCGTGGCCGCCTTCGCGGCCGTGGGATCGTCCTACGACACCCACAACGAGCCGATGATCCCGATCTACGTCTTCTACTCGATGTTCGGCTTCCAGCGCACCGGCGACGGCATCTGGGCCGCCGCCGACCAGCTGGCGCGCGGCTTCCTCATCGGCGCCACGGCCGGCAGGACCACGCTCGCCGGCGAGGGCCTGCAGCACATGGACGGCCACAGCCCGCTCCTGGCCCACACCAACCCGGCGATCGTCTCCTACGACCCGGCCTACGCCTACGAGATCGCGCACATCATGCGCGACGGCATGCGCCGGATGTACGGGGAGGAGGCCGAGGACGTCATCTACTACCTCACGGTCTACAACGAGCCGATGGTCCAGCCGAAGGAGCCCGAGGACGTCGACGTCGACGGGATCCTCAAGGGCGGCTACCTGCTGGCCGAGGGTGAGACCGAGGGACCGAAGGTGCGCCTCCTCGCCTCCGGCGTGGGCGTCCCGTGGGCGCTGGAGGCCCAGCGCGACCTGGGTGAGATGTGGGGTGTGGACGCCGACGTCTTCTCCATCACCTCCTGGTCGGAGCTGGAGCGCGACGCCCGCGCGGCCGACGAGCACGCCTTCCTGCACCCGGACGAGGAGCAGCGCACCCCCTACGTGCAGCAGCTGCTGCCCGAGGGCGAGGGTCCGGTCGTGGCCACCAGCGACTACATGGGGGCCGTGCAGGACCTCATCGCCCCGTGGATCAAGGACGACTACGCCTCACTGGGTGCCGACGGCTTCGGCTTCTCCGACACCCGCCCGGCGGCCCGCCGCTTCCTCCACATCGACGGCGCCTCCATGGTCGTCCGCGCGCTGCAGCTCCTGGAGCGTCGCGGCGAGGTCGAGGCCGGCACCGCCCGGAAGGCCGCCGAGCACTACCAGCTGCTCGACACCACGGCCGGCACCTCCGGCAACGCCGGCGGCGACGCCTGAGGCGCCTGCCGCCCGCACGACGAGGGGCGCCCCCGGCCGTGGCCGGGGGCGCCCCTCGTCGTTGTGCGCCGGGTGCGCTGCGCCCTCAGGCGCGGCGAGCGGTCCGACGCACCAGCAGGGAGCCCGTGAGGAGCAGGGCGGCACCGGCGGCCAGGGCCTGACCGCGGTGCGAGTCGGCCTGCACACCGGTGTCGATGACGGGGTTCTCGCCGGCCCAGCTGGTGCGCGCCTCCACGGCGGCGGCGGGGTGGTCGGAGAACACGCCGTCCACGCCGGCGTCCAGGTGGGCGTGGACGAGGGTCGTCATGTCACCGTGCTCGGCGGGGTCCTCCGAGCTCTGCAGCGAGGCCGGCAGGAAGTTGTTCTCGGCGCGGAGGGTGTAGGGGGTCACGAGCAGACCAGCGGCGTGGGCGTCCTGCACCAGCGAGGTGGGCTCCTGGAGGGTGCCGTCCTCGGCGACCGGGACGACCATCGTGGCCTCCGGACCGATCGCGTCGACATCCTTCGAGAGCTCCTGCAGACCCTCGGCGGTCATCAGGTCGGCATAGGTGCGGGGGTCACCGCCGGCCTCGTGGTCCCAGGGCTTGCCCTCGTACCAGGCGAGGAAGACCAGCGGCACCTCGGCGTCCAGGTTGCGGTTGAGGTCCAGCAGGTTCTGCACCTCGAAGCTCTGGATCATCACCGGGGCGTCGGCGTGGTTGAGATCGGCCTCCTCGAGCTGGGCCACCACGGACTCCTCCATGGACAGGCCGATGCCGTCGAAGTAGCTGGGGTGCTTGATCTCCGGGATGATGCCGATCTCGCGGCCGGTCTCGGCGGAGAGGCGCTCGCGCAGCTCGATGACCTCGGCGAAGGTGGGGACCTCGTACAGGCCGTCGTACTGCGTGTTGCCCGGGCGCACCTCCGGGATGCGCTCCTTGGCACGGAGGGTCTTGAGCTCGGCCAGGGTGAAGTCCTCGGTGAACCATCCGGTGAGCTCCGCGCCGTCGATGGTCTTCGTGGTCTTCCGGTCGGCGAACTCAGGACGGTCGGCGACGTCGGTGGTGCCCGAGATCTCGTTCTCGTGACGGGCGACCAGCACCCCGTCCTTGGTGCTCACGAGGTCCGGCTCCATGATGTCGGCGCCCATGCGGACGGCGAGCTCGTAGGCCTCGAGGGTGTGCTCGGGGCGGTGGCCGGAGGCGCCGCGGTGGCCGATGACCCAGGGCTTCTCGGCGGTGAGGACCGGGTGCTCGGACTCGGAGGGGGCCGGGGCCGGGGCGGCGACGGCGGAGGGGGCGACCAGGCCGACGGAGACCAGGCCGAGGAGGGAGGTGGCGGCAGTGCGCGTGATGGTGTTCATGGGGGTCAGGTGATCACCCGCGGCGAAACGGCGGCGAACCATCCGGGGAGCATGCGGTGGTCGGCGGCTGAACATCCGGTGAACACTGCTCCGGGTCGGTGCCCTCCCCGCCCCGCGGCGGCGGGCCGGGGTTCTAGTCGTGATCCGACATCCCGCGCCTACAGTCTTCCCATGACCGACGCAGCCGTGGGCGACCGGACCCTGACCCGCCTCGGGGAGCAGGTGGGTGTGCTGGCGCACACCGCCCTGGCCGCGATGGAGCGGCACGAGTGGTACCGCGAGCTGGCCGCCGAGCACCGGGCCTCGGTGGCCCTCGTGGCCGAGGCCGGCATCCGCGGCTTCCGCGACTGGCTGGCCGACGAGCGCGAGAGCGACCGGGCCACCACGGTCTTCGCCGACGCCCCGCCGGAGCTCACCCGGGCGCTCAGCCTGGAGCAGACGATCGAGCTGGTGCGGGTGACGGTCCGGGCCGTGGAGGACGCGGTCCCCCAGCTGGCCGACGAGGAGCGGGAGCGGGACCGCCTGCTGGTGGCCACCCTCCGTTTCTCCCGCGACACCGCCTTCGCCGCCGCCCACGTGTACGCCCGGGCCGCAGAGGCCCGGGGCTCCTGGGACGCCCGGCTGGAGTCCCTGGTCGTCGACGCCGTGCTGCGCGGCGAGGCCACCGAGGACGTCCACTCCCGGGCCGCCGCCCTGGGCTGGGGCGATGCCGAGCAGGTCGCCGTGGCGGTCGGCGCACCGCGGGACGGTCTCACCGAGCCCGAGGTCGTGCGCGCCGTCCGCAGCGCCTGCCAGAAGGCCCGTCTGGAGGCCCTGGTCACCCTGAACTCCGGGCGCTACGTGGTCGTCCTGGCGGAGGTGGAGGACCCCCGGGCAGCCGGTGAGGTGCTGGCCACCGTCCTCGACGCCGGTCCGGTCGTGGTCGGCCCCGTGGTCCCCCACCTCTTCGCCGGAGGGCGTTCCGCGCGGGCTGCCCTGTCGGGCTGGGCGGCCAGCCGTGCCTGGCCGGGGGCGCCCACCGTGCTGCTGGCCTCCGAGCTGCTGCCCGAACGGGTGCTGGCCGGGGACGAGGCGGCCCGCCGGGAGCTGGTTCGGCTCGTCGTGCGCCCGCTGCAGGAGGCCGGCCGTGACCTGCTGGCCACCGCCGAGACGGTCCTCGCCCACGGCGGTGCCCTGGAGGCCAGCGCCCGCGAGCTCTTCGTCCACGTCAACACCGTCCGCTACCGCCTGGGCCGGATCGAGGAGCTCGTGGCACTGCGCCTCGCGGACTCCCGGGACCGGTGGGTGCTGCGCACCGCCCTGGCCGTCCACCGCATCGACACACCCCGCGACAGCGGCTGGCGCAGCGCGGTCCACGGGGCGCACTGACCCGGCGCCGCCCCCTCTTTGGAGGAATCCTCCAGAGTTCCGTCGAGTCCTCCGTCGTGCGCCACCACGGCACCCGACGCCTTCTGCCCGCAGAGTGGGTCCGTGCTTGCCATCGTCTGCCCTGGACAGGGCTCCCAGGTTCCCGGTTTCCTCGCCCCGTGGCTCGAGCTGCCCGGTTTCGCCGACCGCATGGAGTGGCTCGGAGCGTGCGCCGGGATGGATCTCGTCGCGCACGGGACCACCTCGGACGCCGACACCATCCGCGACACCGCGGTCGCCCAGCCGCTCATCGTGGCCTCCGGGCTCGTGAGCTTCCTGGCGCTCTTCGAGCACCCCGCGGAGGCCTTCGGGCTGATCCGTGCCGGGGCCGGCCACAGCGTCGGGGAGATCACCGCCGCCGTGGGTGCCGGGGTGCTGAGCGCCGAGCAGGCCATGGTCTTCGTCCGCGAGAGGGGCCGCCTGATGGCAGGCGCCAGCGCCGTCACCCCCACCGGCATGAGCGCCGTCGTGGGGGGTGACGAGGGCGAGGTCCTCGCTGCCATCGCCGCCGCCGGCTGCACCCCGGCCAATCGCAACGGGGCCAAGCAGATCGTCGCCGCCGGCACCAGCGAGCAGCTGGCCGCCCTCGGCGAGAACCCGCCGGCACGGGCCCGGGTCATCCCGCTCCAGGTCGCCGGCGCCTTCCACACCCACCACATGGCTCCCGCCGTGGACACCCTGGCCGGGTACTCCCGGGCCATGACCACCCGCGACGCCCGCCTGGACCTCGTGTCCAACCGGGAGGGGGACGTCATCCGCTCCGGCCAGGAGGTGCTCGACCGCCTCGTCTCGCAGGTGTCCAACCCCGTCCGCTGGGACGCGTGCATGGACACGCTGGCCGACATGGGCGTCACCGCCGTCATCGAGATCCCGCCGGCCGGCACCCTGACCGGCCTGGTCAAGAAGCACCTCAAGGGGGTCGAGGCCCTGGCCCTGAAGACCCCCGACGACCTCGCCGAGGCCCGTCGCCTCATCCGTGAGCACGGCGAGACGGCCACCCAGGGCACCGACCACCCGACCTGGCGCATGCTCGTCTCCCCCGGCAAGGGCACCGTCTCCCTGGCCGACTCGCCGCGGGCCGGTCGCACCGTCGCCACCGGGGACCGGCTGGCTGCCGTGAGCACCCTCCGGGAGAACCTGGCGGTCACGGCCGTCCACGCCGGTCAGGTGGTGGAGTGGCTGGTGGAGGACGGCGACCCGGTCGCCCCCGGTCAGCCGCTGGTCCGGCTCCACCCCACCGAGGACGCCTGATGCCGACCGACCTGCGCCCGGCGAGCACCGGCCGCGCCGCCCGCATCGCCGGCCTCGGCACCCACCGGGGCAGCCGGGTCGTCCCCAACGACGAGCTCGTCGCCGCGATCGACTCCAGCGACGAGTGGATCCGCCAGCGGACCGGGATCGAGGAGCGCCGCTGGGTCGGACCGGACGAGACCCTGCTCTCGATGTCGGTCTCCGCCGCCGGCCGGGCGATGGACCGGGCCGAGGTCACCGCCGACCAGATCGGCGCCGTCCTCGTGGCGACCGTCTCGGCGCCCGACCGGATGCCGGCGATCGCCCCGCGGGTGGCCGAGGCGCTCGGCGCCACCTGCGCCGCGTTCGACATCTCGGCCGCCTGCGCCGGGTACTGCTACGGGATCGCGCTGGCCAACGACCTGGTGACCGCCGGTACCGCCGACCACGTGCTGGTGGTCGGCGCCGAGCACCTCTCGCAGTTCCTGGACCCCACCGACCGCGGCACCGCCTTCATCTTCGGGGACGGCGCCGGTGCTGCCGTGGTGAGCCTCTCCGAGATCTCCGGGATCGCTCCGGTCGCCTGGGGGTCCCGGGGTGACAAGTGGGAGCTCATCCGGTTCGGCGAGGACCAGACGGTCGCCATGGAGGGCCGCCAGGTCTTCCGCTGGGCGGCCTGGGACATGGCACCCGTGGCCCGCCGGGCGCTGGAGCTCGCGGGCATCACGGCCGACGAGCTCGACGCCTTCATCCCCCACCAGGCCAACGCCCGCATCACCTCCGAGATGGTGAAGCAGCTGGGTCTGGCGGCCGACCTGCCGGTGGCGGACGACATCCGCTTCTCCGGCAACACCTCGGCGGCCTCGGTGCCGCTGGCCACCGAGCGAATGCTCACCGAGGGCTCCGCCCCCTCCGGCGGGCTGGCCCTGCAGATCGGCTTCGGTGCCGGTCTGGCGTACGCCGCCCAGGTCGTGCGCCTCCCCTGACCACCCGGTCCCCGGCGGGTCGTTCCCGGGGAGAAGCGGCGACACGTCCGTGTCGTCACCACCAGTGGGCCGATCAGGGCCCCGAACAGGAGGAAACACATGGCTCAGCAGACCGATGAGCAGATCCTGCAGGTCCTCGCCGAGGTCGTCAGCGAGGAGACCGGCATCGAGCCGGCCGAGGTGACCGCGGAGAAGTCCTTCGCCGGCGACCTCGACATCGACTCGCTCTCGATGATGACCATCCTGGTCAACGTCGAGGAGAAGACCGGTGTGGCCATCCCCGACGAGGAGATGGGCAACCTGAACACCGTGGCCGACGCCGTCAGCTACATCAAGAACCACCAGGCCTGAGGCCACCCCCCTGGGGCCGGGCGGCCTCTGCAGAACGCCCGGCCCCTCCCCTGACTTCCGGAGGAACCATGACCGACGTCGTCGTCACCGGTCTCGGCGCGATCACCCCGTTGGGTGCGACCGCTCCGCAGACCTGGGAAGCACTGCTCGCCGGGGAGTCCGGCGCCGCCCCGCTGCCCCCCGAGTGGGCTGACCAGTACGGGCTGCCCGTGACCTTCGCCGCACAGGTGCGGACCGATGTCGAGTCGGTCCTCTCCCGCGTGCAGGTCAAGCGGATGGACCGCACCGCCCAGATGGGCCTCATCCCCGCCCAGGAGGCGTGGGCCGACGCGGGTGAGCCCGAGGTCGACCCGACCCGCCTCGCCGTCGTCATGGGCACCGGCATCGGTGGCGTGGTGACGGTGATGGACCAGTGGGACGTGCTCAAGGAGAAGGGCGTCCGCCGGGTCTCCCCGCTCACCGTCCCGATGCTCATGCCGAACGCCGGGGCCGCCGCGATCTCCCTGGCGCTGGGCGCCCGGGGAGCCTCCCGCACCCCGGTGAGCGCCTGCGCCTCCGGTGCGGAGGCGGTGGCCACCGGGCTGGAGATCCTCCGTCGCGGTGAGGCCGACGTCGTCGTCGTGGGCGGCTCGGAGAGCTGCATCCACCCGATGCCGATGGCCGGCTTCTCGCAGATGCAGGCCCTCTCCACCCGCAACGACTCACCGAAGACGGCCTCCCGGCCGTACGACCTCGGCCGCGACGGCTTCGTCCTCGGCGAGGGTGGCGCCTCGCTGGTCCTGGAGAGCGCGGAGCACGCCGCGGCCCGAGGCACCCGGGTCTACGCCCGCGTGCTGGGTGCCGGCATGACCTCCGACTCCCACCACATCGCCGCCCCCGAGCCCGAGGGCACCGGGGCGGCCGGGGCGATGACGCTGGCCCTGCAGGACGCCGGGATCGAGGCCTCCGACGTGGCCCACGTCAACGCCCACGCCACGAGCACCCCGGTCGGCGACGTGGCCGAGGCGAAGGCGATCCGCCGCGCGCTCGGGGCCGCCGCCGACGAGGTGGCCGTCTCCGGCACCAAGTCTCAGACCGGTCACCTCCTCGGTGGTGCCGGTGCGCTGGAGTCCGTCCTCTCGGTGCTGGCGGCCCACCACCGGCTGGCGCCGGCGACCCGCAACATCGAGGAGCTCGACCCGGCGATCGACCTCGACGTGGTCCGCGACGAGCACCGTCAGCTGCCTGCCGAGGGCGACCTGGTCGTCCTCAACAACTCCTTCGGCTTCGGTGGCCACAACGTCGCCGTCGCCTTCGGGACCGTGCAGTGAGCGCCGCCCGGCCGCCGCGGGACCAGGACCCGCGCAACCCCGTGAAGCGCCTCGAGCGCTTCCTCGACGAGGGGGCCTGCACCCTGCTCCAGCCCTGGGGCGACGAGGGCATGGCCTCCGCCCGCGGACGGGTGGACGGCACCGAGGTCGTCGTCTTCGCGGCCGACCCCACCGTCCAGGGCGGCGCCATGGGCGTCGAGGGCTGCCGGATCGTCGTGGAGGCCTACGAGCTGGCACTGGAGCTGGAGTGCCCGATCGTCGGTCTGTGGCACTCCGGGGGCGCCCGGCTCGCCGAGGGCGTCGTCTCCCTCCACGCGGTGGGCGAGGTCTTCGCCATCATGACCCGCGCCTCCGGGCGCATCCCGCAGATCTCCCTCGTGCTCGGCCCCGCGGCCGGTGGCGCCGCCTACGGCCCCGCGCTGACCGACCTGGTCGTCCTCGGCCCCGAGGGGCGGGTCTTCGTCACCGGGCCGGACGTGGTCCGCAGCGTCACCGGTGAGCAGGTCGACGCCCTGCGGCTGGGCGGCCCGGAGCCGCACGGCCGCCGCTCCGGCGTCGTCCACGTGGTGACCGAGACCGAGGACGAGGCCTTCGAGCGCACCCGCACCCTGTGCACCCTCCTCGGCGCCCAGGGCGAGCTCGACCTGGAAGCGGTCACCGACCGCGACCTGGTAGCCACCTTCCCGAGCTCCCCCAAGCGCGCCTACGACGTGCACCCGCTCGTGGCCGACCTGCTCGACGGCCCGGGCGCCGGGGACGAGGTCAACCCGATGGCCGTGGTCCTGCCGGAGGACTCCGTGGAGCTCCACCCGAAGTGGGCACCGAACATCCTCACCGTGCTGGGTCGCGTGGGCGGCCGCACCGTCGGCGTCATCGCGAACAACCCGATGCGCCTGGGGGGCTGCCTGGACTCCTCCTCCGCGGAGAAGGCCGCGCGCTTCGTGCGGCTCTGCGACGCCTTCGGCGTGCCGCTGGTGGTCCTCGTGGACGTGCCCGGCTACCTGCCGGGCGTGGGCCAGGAGTGGGACGGCGTGGTGCGCCGCGGCGCCAAGCTGCTGCACGCCTTCGCCGAGGCGGTCGTCCCCCGGGTGACGCTCGTGACCCGGAAGACCTACGGCGGGGCGTACATCGCCATGAACTCCCGCGCCCTGGGCGCCACCAAGGTGTTCGCCTGGCCGGCGGCCGAGATGGCCGTGATGGGCCACGTGGCCGCCATCCGGATCCTCCACCGCCGCAAGCTCGCCGAGGTCGACGAGGCCGAGCGGGCACAGGTCGAGGAGGAGCTGGCCGCCGAGCACGCCGTGCTCTCCGGCGGCCTGGAGCGCGGCAAGGAGATCGGCGTGGTGGACGAGGTCGTCGAGCCGTCGGTCACCCGCTCCGCGATCGCCACCGCCCTGGCGGAAGCACCGCAGCGGCGGGGACGGCACGGGAACATCCCGCTCTGACGCGCACCGGACTGCCGACTGACGCGCGGACGCCGCAGCCCGTGCCGGGAGGGACGGGCTGCTCAGCCCGCCGCGTGGAGATGGCGGACGGGGGCGTCCTCGCCGGCGTGGCGGTACACGTCGAGCTCGGCGTCCCACGCGGTGCCCAGCAGCCGGTCGATCCCGTCGGCCAGCGCGCGGGCGTCACCGCGACTGGCCTCGACGAGCGCGCGGAGGCGGTTCTCGTGGATCATCGCGTCCCCCACCGCGTTCGTGGCGGTGTGGTGGATGCCCAGGGCCGGGGTGTGCGACCAGCGGGAGCCGTCGTGGCCCGGGGTGGCGTCCTCGGTGACCTCGTAGCGGATGCCATCGAAGGTGCGCAGCCGCGTCGCCACGGCTGCACCCGTCCCGGCCAGGCCGTGCCAGCTCAGCTCCCCCCGCACGGTCCCGGGCTGGGCCGGCTGCGGGATCCACTGCAGTCGCGAGGCGGTGGCCGGCGGACGGGCATGGGGCCCGAACACCCCCTGCAGCGCCCACTCGATGTGGGGGCACAGGGCAGTGGGCGTGGAGTGCACGAACACCACGCCGCGGGTCTGCGAACGCGCAGTCGTCCCGGACATCAGATCCTCCTGTGATCGGCGACGTCTTCCCCTACGCGTCGATCCGCGGTCTGTTCCCGGTGCTGCTGTGCGGTTGTGGGCTCAGTCTGCACCATCGGTCAAGGGTTGCCAAGCCGAAGGCGCCCCGGGGCCGGTCCGCCGGACATGACTCCGGTCATGGGCACCCGCGCCCCGCTCCGGCGATGATGAGGGCATGGACAACCGTGTGCTGCTCTTCCTCGCCATCGCCGTCACGATCATGTACGGGGTCGGCTTCACCGCGATCGACTGGAGCGCCTACGCCTCGGTCGGAGCCGGCGTCGTCACCGTGGCCTGGGTCGCCTACGGCATGCTCGGGCGGGACGAGCACTGAGCCCCGGATAACGGGCGGCGCCGGAGGGGGCGCCACGCGTGGGCCAGGTGGGGCTTGAACCCACGACCGACGGATTATGAGTCCGCTGCTCTGACCGGCTGAGCTACTGGCCCCGCACCCTCGGCGAGGGCGTGGGCGCGAGGATAGTCTGTGCGGGCCTCGCCCCCGACCTGAGGACTGCCTGTCGTGCGCATCGTTCGTGTCGCCAACTTCGTGAGCCCGTCCTCCGGCGGGATCCGCACCGCCCTGCGCCACTGGGGGGAGCGCTATCGCGAGCTGGGCCACGAGGTGCACCTGGTCATCCCGGACCCGGAGGAGGGCACCTCCGAGCGCACTCCCCCGGTGCTGGAGCCGCAGGGCTGGGTGCACCACGTGCCCGCCACGCCCGCCGGCGCCGGGTACCGCCTCATGTGGGCCCGCACCCCCGTGGCTCGGCTGCTGCGCGGCCTCCAGCCCGACCGGCTCGAGGTGCACGACCGCTCCACGCTGCGCTGGGTGGGCCCGTGGGCGCGCCGTCACGGCATCCCGACGATGATGCTGAGCCACGAGAACATGACCGGCATCCTCATCCGCCGCCTGCACACCCCGGAGCGGCTGGCGGAGATCACCGCGGACTTCATCAACGGCAAGTCGGCCGCCGACTTCGACCGGATCGCCTGCCCCAGCCACTACGCCGCGGCCGAGTGGCGGCGCTTCGGGGCCGACGCCCGGGTGGTGACCCTCGGTGTGGACCTCGAGTCCTTCCAGCCCCCCACCGGCCCGAGCGAGCTCACCCCGGACGGCCGTCCCCGGCCCGCGGGGCAGGTCCAGCTCGTGCACTGCGGTCGGCTCTCCCCGGAGAAGAACCCCGGCCTGTCCATCGCAGCCGTCCGGGAGCTCATCGCGCGCGGGCACGACGTGCACCTCACCGTGCTCGGCCACGGCCCGATGCGCGACGACCTGCGCGCCGAGGCGGCCGACCTGCCGGCCCTCTTCCACGAGTACATCTCCGGCCGGAAGGAGCTCGCCGAGGTCCTGGGCCGGGCGGACCTGGCCATCTCCCCCGGGCCGGTGGAGACCTTCGGGCTGGCGGCGCTGGAGGCCCTCGCCTGCGGCGTGCCCGTGGTCTGCCCCGACGAGGGTGCCCTGGCCGAGGTCGTGGGAGCGGCCGGTGCCGTGGCGCCCTCCACCGGGCCCCAGTTCGCCGACGCCGTCCTGGAGGTCCTGGCCCGCGGCGATCTCACGGAGGTGGCCCGCGAGCAGGCCGAACGCTTCAACTGGGAGGACTCCACGGCCCAGATGCTCGCCATCCACGCGGAGCTCGGCCCGATCGACTGAGGGACGCCCCGCGGCGGGAGGGGCCGCTCCCGGCAGGGTCCGCCCCACGGAACGCAGAAGGCCGGTCCACATGGACCGGCCTTCTGCGTTCTTCCTGCTGGCTCCCCCGGTTGGACTCGAACCAACAACCCTCCGGTTAACAGCCGAATGCTCTGCCAATTGAGCTACAGGGGATCGCTTGAACAGCGGCGTGAACCATAGCACTGCGATGGACGATCGGTCCAACTCGGCGGCTGCTGGCGGTCAGCGGGCCGCCCGGAGCAGCTGCAGCTCCCGCTGCCAGCCCTGCAGGCGCAGGGCCAGCTCACGCGCCTGCGCGGGGTCCTCGTCGCCCAGGCGGGTGAGCTCCCCCATCGCCCCGGCGATGCGGCTGTTGAGCTCCACGATCCGCAGCCGGGCCACCAGGCCGCGCACGTACCCCTCGACCGGCAGACCGTTGACCATCCGCACCGGGAGGTCAGCCACGGCCAGCTCGCCGACGAGCTCCCCCACGCGGGGATCCGCGTGGTCCCGGACCTGCTGGACCCAGGCACCGTGGGAGAGGGTCACCGCCCGCTCGATCCCCCCCGCGGCCAGGATCGCCTCGTGCACCAGCGCGAGCGCCGGCGCCGAGTAGGCCGAGGCGGTGAGATTGCCGAAGTCGGCCTCCACCACGGCCCGCGGGTACTGGAGGGCCACCTGCAGCAGCTGCCGCTCGGCCGTGTGGTCCGGGTTCCGCGGGTTCACCGGCGGGAGCGGCGGGGGGCCCTGGGACGCTGCGGGCTCCGCGGCCGGCGACTCCCCGGCGCGGCGCCGCTGGGCCTCCCGCTCGTGCTCGACCTGCGCGGCCGTGCCGCCCCGGGGCGCGTTGCGCACCTCCCGGGCCAGGGCGTCGACGTCCACCCCGATCCAGCCGGCCACGGTGCGCTGGTACTCCGGCTGCAGTGACCGGTCCCGGATGCCGGCGATGATGGGCGCCGCCGCCCGCATCGCCCCGACCCGCCCCTCCGGCGTGCCGAGCTCGTAGCGCTCGATCGACGTGCGCACGGCGAACTCGAACATCGGGATGGCGTCCTCGACGAGCTGCCGGACCGCCAGGTCCCCGTGGCGCAGCCGCAGGTCGTTGGGGTCCATGCCCTCCGGGGCGACGGCCACGTAGGACTGGCTGGCCCAGGCCTGGTCGGCGGCGAAGGCCTTCATGGCCGCCTTCTGGCCGGCGGCGTCCCCGTCGAAGGTGAAGACCACCCGGGCCGGGGCACGGTCGGCCTCGTCCCGCAGGATGCGCCGCAGCACCTTGATGTGCTCGGCACCGAAGGCCGTGCCGCAGGTGGCCACCGCGACGTCCACGCCGGCGAGGTGCGCCGCCATGACGTCGGTGTACCCCTCCACGACGACGGCCCGGCGGCCCCGTGCCATCGACCGCTTGGCCAGGTCCAGGCCGTAGAGCACCTGGTTCTTCGTGTAGATCGGGGTCTCGGAGGTGTTGAGGTACTTGGCGGCGATCCGGTCGTCCTCGAAGATCCGCCGGGCCCCGAAGCCGATCGTGTCCCCCGTGATGTCCCGGATCGGCCACATGACGCGGCCCCGGAAGCGGTCGTACATGCCGCGCCCGCTGCGCCCGGCCAGACCGGCGGTGAGGAGCTCCTCGTCGGTGAACCCCCCGGCCCGCAGGTGCTCGTAGAGGGCGGTGCCGGTGCGGGGCGCGAAACCCACCATGAAGTGGGCCGAGTCCTTGCCGGTGAAGCCCTTCGAGCGCAGGAAGTCCCGCCCGGGACGGGCGTCCCGGTCCCGGAGGAGGGCCTGGTGGTAGAACTCCTCGGCCGCACGGTGGGCCTCCACGAGGCGGGCCCGCTTGCCCAGGCCACCCTCACGGCGCGGCCCGGATCCCTCCTCGTAGCGCAGCTCGTGCCCCACCGAGGCGGCCAGCCGCTCCACCGCCTCGGTGAAGCTCAGGTGGTCGACGCGCTGGACGAACTCGATGACGTCCCCGCCCTCGCCGCAGCCGAAGCAGTGCCAGTGCCCCACGGCAGGGCGCACGTGGAAGCTGGGGGTCTTCTCGTCGTGGAAGGGGCACAGCCCCTTGAGGGAGCCCACGCCGGCGGTGCGCAGGGTGACGTGCTCCCGCACCACCTCCTCCAGGGAGGCCTTCTCCTTGACGAGCTGGATGTCCTCGCTGCGGATGAGCCCGGCCATCAGTGCCCCGCACCGTGCCGGCACCAGCGGTGGTGCTCCATCCAGGCCCGACCGTCGGAGAGGGAGGCCACCTGGTCGATGACGGCACGCCGGGCCCGGGCCGTGTCCCCGGCGGCGGCCGCGGCGTCGTGGTCCTCCCGGTACTGCGGGTCAAGCCGGTCGGGGTGGGCGGTCCACATGGCCACCAGCTCCTGCAGCGCCTCCCGCTGGCGGGCCATGAGCTCCAGCCGGTGCTCGGTGTTCATCATGTAGGTGTAGGCCACCGCCTTGAGCATGGCGATCTCGGCCTGCACCTGCAGCGGGATCACCAGGTCGGCGTCGAAGCGGGTGAGGTGCCCGGCCTCGTGCTGCGCCCGGGTGGCGTCGGTGGCCGTCTGCACGAGATGACCGATGAGTCGGCTGGTCATGTCCTTCAGGGCAGCCTGGTCCCGCCGGGTGCCGTCGTAGCGGGCCGGGATCACCCCGTGCGCGGTGAGTCCCTCCATGGCCCCCACGAGGACCGAGGCCGGCAGGTCCGGGGCGTAGGTGCGGGCCGCGTTGGCGGCGATGCCCGCGACCTCGGCCGGGTCGTGGAGAGCCCGCACGTCGAGGTGCCCGGAGGTGATGGAGTCCTCCACGTCGTGCACCGAGTAGGCGACGTCGTCGGCGAGGTCCATCACCTGCGCCTCCAGGCAGCGGCGGCGGGCCTCGGGGGCGTCCCGGCGCACCCAGGCGAAGACCTCGGCATCGTCGGCGTAGGCGTTGTACTTGGCCGTGCCCTCCGGCCCGTCGTCGGCGACCCACGGGTACTTGATGACCGCGTCCAGGGTGGCGCGCGTCAGGTTGAGACCCACGCTGCGCCCGTCGGCCCGGAAGCGCTTGGCCTCCAGCCGGGTGAGCAGCCGCAGGGACTGGGCGTTGCCCTCGAAGCCGCCGATGTCGTGGGCGAGATCGGCCAGGGCGTCCTCACCGTTGTGCCCGAAGGGCGGGTGCCCCAGGTCGTGGGAGAGGCAGGCCGTGTCGACGACGTCCGGGCTGCACCCCAGCGAGACGGCCATCTCCCGGCCGATCTGGGCCACCTCGAGGCTGTGGGTGAGCCGGTTGCGCACCACGTCGTTCATGCCGGACTGCATCACCTGCGTCTTGGCCGAGAGCCGACGCAGGGCGGCGGAGTGGATCACGCGGCCACGGTCGCGGGCGAAGTCGTCACGGTCGGCCCGCTTCTGGGCCGGGTCCTCGGGCTCCCAGCGCTCACGGTCGGCCACCGCGTAGGAGTCCACCCCGGCCCCGCCGGTGGGCGCGTCGGTGCTCGGCGGCACCCAGTCGACTCCGCCCGCCAGCGACCTGACCGGCCCGGTTCCGCGCTCCTGCCACTGGTTCTCGTCCACCCGACGAACGGTACCCCGCACCGCCCCGGAGGCCGGCCGGGCTCTCCACCGGTCTGCCACCATGCAGGCGGGGGACCCACCCCCGCCCAGGACCGCATCCGACGCGGGACCCGCAGGGGCCCACATGTCGCACCCCCAGCCCGACCCGTACCACCCCACCGGCCCGCAGGACCACGGTCCGCAGGGCGCCGGCCCGACCTTCGGGGGCGGCCTGCGCGGCGCCGTCGACCCCGGCTTCGTCGAGTCGATGACGGACTGGGGATTCACCAAGTACGTCACCCCGAAGGTCATCAGCCTCGTCTACGTGCTGGCCATCGCCGTCATCGCCCTCGGGCCCCGGCTCGGGGGCGCAGTAGCGTGGGGGCATGGAGTACCCCCGACTCGGACGAAGCGGCCTGCGCGTCTCGCGCCTCATCTACGGGAACTGGCTGACCCATGCCTCGCAGGTGGAGGCCGACGCCGCCGAGGCGTGCGTGCGCGCCGCCCTCGAGGCCGGCATCACGACCTTCGACACCGCGGACACCTACGCCAACACCGAGGCCGAGAAGGTCCTCGGGCGCGCCCTGGCCGGGGAGCGGCGCGAGGGGCTGGTCATCGCCACCAAGTGCTACTGGCCGATCCGCCCCGACGGGGCGCCGCAGGACCAGGCCGGGCCGAACGACCACGGGCTCTCCCGGAAGCACGTCACCGAGGCCCTCCACGGCTCCCTGCGCCGGCTGGGCACCGACTACGTGGACCTCTTCCAGCTCCACCGGTACGACCACGACACCCCGCTGGAGGAGACGATGGAGGCGCTGGCCGACCTCGTCCACGCCGGCAAGGTCCACTACGTGGGCGTCAGCGAGTGGACGGCCGACCAGCTCCGCCGCGGCCACGCCCTGGCCCGCGAGCTGCGCATCCCCTTCGTCTCCAACCAACCGCAGTACAACCTGCTGTGGCGCGTCATCGAGCCGGAGGTGGTCCCGGCCTGCGCGGAGCTCGGGCTGGGGCAGATCGTCTGGTCGCCGCTGGCCCAGGGCGTGCTCACCGGCAAGTACCGCCCCGGCCGTCCTGCCCCGGAGGGCAGCCGCGCGACGGACACCCACGGCGGGCAGTCGATGATGCAGCACCTGCTCAAGGACGAGCTGCTGGAGAAGGTGGCCCGCCTGCGCGAGCTGGCCGAGGAGGCCGGGATGCCCCTGCACCACCTCGCCCTGCAGTGGGTGGTCCAGCAACCGACGATCACCTCGGCCATCGTCGGCGCCTCCCGCCCCGAGCAGGTGACCGACAACGTGCGGGCGCTGGAGGTGGAGCTGGACGAGGACCTCCTGGCCCGCGTGGACGAGGTGCTCGGCGACTCCGTCAAGCGCGACCCCTCGCTCACCCGCTCCCCGCAGCGCATCGCCGAGTTCGGCTGACCGTGGAGGACCCCGTGGACAGCACGCCGTTCATCACCCCGCAGGAGCTCGCCGCCCGGCTGGAGACCCCCGCGCAGCACTCCGGCGGACGCCCGGTCGTGCTCGACGTCCGGTGGAGCCTGGGCGGCGGTGCCGACCCCGGGGCCTTCGCGACCGGTCACGTGCCGGGGGCCCTCTTCCTGGACCTCGAGGAGGTGCTCACCGGCCCGGTGGGCCCGGACGGAGCCGGTGGGCGGCACCCGCTCCCCGCGGCCTCCAGCGTGCGCACCTGGCTGGACGCCCGGGGCATCCCCGGTGAGCAGCCGGTGGTGGTGCTGGACGCCGGGCACGGCGCCGGGGCCGCCCGCGCGTGGTGGGTCCTGCGCGACGCCGGCCAGCAGGACGTCTCCGTGCTCGAGGGTGGCCTGGACGCCTGGCAGGAGGCGGGCCTCCCGGTCGAGCCAGGGAGCGCGGCGAGCACCCCTCCCCCGGAGCCGCCCGGCCCGGACGACAGCGGGACGGACCCGGACGGTGGGCACACCCTGCCCCTCGTCGACGCCGAGGACCTCCTGGCCGGCCTCCCGCCGGGTGTGGTGCTGCTCGACGCCCGCCCCGCACCGCGCTACCGCGGCGAGGAGCTCGGCCCCGACCCGGTGGGTGGGCACGTCCCCGGCGCGGTCAACCTCCCCGCCGGAAGCCTCTACGAGCGGGGGCGCCTGCGAGCGCTCGAGGAGCTCCGGCAGCGCTTCGCCGACGCGGGCGTGGGGCCCGCCACCCCGGTGGTGGCCTCCTGCGGCTCGGGCATCACGGCCACCCAACTCGTCCTGGCCCATCAGCAGGCCTTCCCGGAGGCCCCGGAGCCGACCCTCTACGCCGGGTCCTTCAGCGACTGGATCAGCGACCCCGCGCGGCCGCGGGCGCAGGGCCCCGAGCCGGGTGAGATGCCGGGGCGCTGAGTCCGCTCAGCCCCGGGGCGCTGAGTCCGCTCAGCCGCCGTCGACGGAGAGCTCGGCGGCCCGCATCCGGGCGGCCCAGGTCTCGTCGAGCTCCCGGCTGGCCAGCCAGTTCTCCGGCAGGGCGACCTGGCGCTCGGAGCCCTTGCGCCCCCGCGGGCCGTCGGCGGCCTCGGCGGGCCACTCCTGGTCCAGGTCGAGGGTGCCGATGAGCCGGTCCAGGTCGGCCAGCGAGTTCACCAGCCCCAGCTGGGAACGCATCTCGCCCCCGACCCGGAAGCCCTTGAGGTACCAGGTGATGTGCTTCCGGATGTCCCGGCAGGCGTGGTTCTCGTCCTCGTGGAACTCCGTGAGGTACTCCGCGTGCCGGCGGAGGGTCGCGGCCACCTCCCGCAGGTTCGGGGTGACCCGCTCGTCGGACCCGGCGAAGGCCGCGGCCAGGTCGGTGAAGAGCCACGGCCGCCCCAGGCAGCCGCGCCCCACGACCACCCCGTCGCACCCGGTCTGCTCGACCATCCGCAGCGCGTCCTCGGCCGACCAGATGTCCCCGTTGCCGAGCACGGGGATGCTCGTGACCGTCTCCTTGAGCCGAGCGATCTCCTCCCAGCGCGCCTGCCCGGAGTAGGCTTGGGAGGCCGTGCGGGCGTGGAGCGCCACCGCGGCGGCCCCCATGTCCTCGGCGATGCGCCCGGCCTCCAGGTGGGTGTGGTGCTCCTCGTCGATACCGATGCGCATCTTCACCGTCACCGGGATGTCACCCTTGCTGGCCTCCTCGACGGCCGAGCGCACGATGTCCCGGAAGAGGGTGGACTTCCACGGGATGGCCGCTCCCCCGCCCTTGCGGGTCACCTTGGGCACTGGGCACCCGAAGTTCATGTCGATGTGGTCGGCCCGGTCGTGCTCCACGATGTCGCGGGCGGCGGCCCGCACGGTGGCCGGGTCGACGCCGTAGAGCTGGATGGAGCGGGGGTTCTCCGCGGCGTCGAACTCCACGAGCTTCATGGTCACCGGGGTGCGCTCCACCAGCGCCCGGGTGGTGATCATCTCCGAGACGTACAGGCTGCTCGCCCCGCTGGCTCCCCCGGCAGCCAGCCCTTCGGAGCCGTACTCGCGGCAGAGCCGGCGGAAGGCACGGTTGGTGATCCCGGCCATCGGGGCCAGGACCACGGGTGAGTCGATCGTCAGGTTGCCGATCCGGAGCGGCGGGAGGACGGGGGCGGTGACACTCATGATCCGCCGATTCTCCCACGGGGGTCGAGCCGTAGGCTGCGCCGATGGTCCTGCCCATCGTCCTGGCCGGATGGCTCACCGGCATCGGCCTCATCGCCGCCGTCGGCGCACAGAACGCGTACCTCCTGCGGCGCGGGTTGCGCCGCGAGCACGTCCTGCCCCTCGTGCTCCTGTGCTCCCTCAGCGACATCCTGCTCATCGGGGCCGGGGTCCTGGGCGTCGGGGCGGTGCTCCACCGGTGGCCCCCGCTGCTGGACCTCGTGCGCTGGGGTGGGGCGCTCTTCCTCGTCGGGTACGGGGCGAGCTGCCTCTGGCGGTCGGCCCGCTCCAGCCAGTCCCTGACCGCAGGGCAGGGCGAGAAGCCGGTCAGCCTGCGGCGGGCGCTGCTCACGATGGCGGGCTTCACCTGGCTCAACCCGCACCTCTACCTCGACATCACCATCCTCGGCGGGCTGGCGAACGCCCACGGCCCGACCGACCGGTGGTGGTACTACGCCGGCCTGCTGGCGGCCAGCGTCACCTGGTTCAGCGCCCTGGGCTTCGGCTCGGCCCGACTCGCACCGCTCTTCGCCCGCCCGCGCGCCTGGCAGGTCTTCGACCTGCTCATCGGGCTGGTCATGATCGCGCTGGGGGTGGCCCTGGTCGCCTGATGCGGCCCAGCCCGCTCAGCGGCGGGGCAGATCGCCCCATGCCGCGGGCGGGCGGAGCACCTCCCGGGCGCGCTCCCCCAGCTCCTCCCCGATGAGGTCCAGCACGGTGGAGGCCAGCCGCGGTCGGTGCCAGACCACCGGCACCTCCCGGTAGCCCGGCCCGATCCGGGTCAGCTCGCCCGACTCCAGCTCGGCGTGCATGCGCCCCTCGGGAACCAGCCCCCAGCCCAGCCCGAGCAGCACGGCCTCCTCGAACTCGCGGTTGCCCGGGACGTAGGTGGTGGGTGGCCGCAGGTCGTGCCGGAGCACCCGGTCGAGATAGGCGTACTGGTGGTCGTCCTTGCGGTCGAAGGCGATGACGGGGGCGGTGGCCAGCGCCTCGGGCGTGGGGCCCTCGGGCAGGTGACGCTCGAGATAGCGGGGCGTGGCCAGGGGCAGGTAGCGGAGGGTCCCCAGGGGCTCGGCGGTGTGACCGTGGATCGGCGTGGGGTCCGAGCTCAGCGCGCAGACCACGCGTCCCTGCCGGAGCAGGTCGACCGAGTGCGCCTCGTCCTCGCGGAAGATCTCGAAGCTCACCGGCACCTGTTCCTCCACCGACGCCATCGCCGGCAGGAGCAGCAGGCCGAGGGTGTCCGCCCCGCAGGCCACCGGCACCGAGACGCGCACCCGGGGGTGCTCCTCGGACTCCTCGGACTGACTGGCCGTGAGCCGGGCCACCGCCTCGTCCCGCAGCAGGGACCACTGCACGGCCAGGGCCAGGAGGACCTCCCCGTCCGGGGTGGCCTGGACCGGCTTGGTGCGGGTGACGAGCACCGATCCGACCGCACGCTCCAGCGCGCGCATGCGCTGCGAGACCGCCGACGGGGTGATGGACAGGGCCTTGGCCGCCCGCTCGAAGGTCCCCTCCCGGACGGCCGCGCGCAGGGTGGTCAGGCCGATCGGGTCCAGGACGTCCATGGCCCGATCATGACATGAAGCACAGCTTCATTTGCTTGCTGAATCCTCATCATTCTGATGCGACCTCGCGCGCGGTGCGTTCCTACGGTGTGAGGCATGGAGCAGCTCACCCTCATCGCCTCAGGTCTCATCACGGGCATCGGCCTCATCGCCGCCGTGGGGGCGCAGGGTGCCTATCTGCTGCGCCGCGGGCTGAACCGGGAGCACGTCCCGGCCCTCGTGGCCTTCTGCACGATCTCCGACATCCTCATCATCGGCGGGGCGGTGCTGGGCATCGGCGCGGTCATCGAGCAGTTCCCCGCGGCGCTGGAGGTGGTGCGCTGGGTGGGCGCGGCCTTCCTCGTGACCTTCGGCATCGGCTCCTTCCGGCGCGCCCTGCGCCCGCAGACCACGAGCATCGCCGGGGAGTCCGGCATCGGCCTCACCCGCGCGCTCACCACGATGGCGGCCCTCACCTGGCTGAACCCCCACCTGTGGCTCGACACGATCCTCCTGGGCACCCTGGCGAACGCCCACGGCCCCGAGGGCAAGTGGTGGTACTACGTCGGGCTCTGCGGCGCCTCGATCGTGTGGTTCTCCGCGGTCGGCTTCGGCTCGGCCAAGATGTCGGGCTTCTTCACCAACCCCCGCGCCTGGCAGGTGCTGGACACCGTCGTCGGCGTGATCATGCTCGGCCTGGGCGCGGGCCTCGTCCTGCACTGACCCCGGGGGTGCCCACGCGAGAGGGGCCGGTCGACCACGTGGTCGACCGGCCCCTCTCGCGTCGCTGGGTGGCGATCCGTCAGCAGCCGACGAGGCGCTGCGCCAGCCACCCCTCCACCTCGGCCAGCGGCACCCGCTCCTGCTGCATGGTGTCGCGCTCGCGGATGGTCACCGCCTGGTCCTCGAGGGTGTCGAAGTCGACGGTCACGCAGAAGGGGGTCCCGATCTCGTCCTGGCGACGGTAGCGCTTGCCGATGGCCTGCGAGTCGTCGAAGTCGACGTCCCAGTGCTCGCGCAGGGCGGCGGCCAGCTCCTTGGCCTTCGGAGTGAGCTGCTCGTTGCGACTCAGCGGCAGCACGGCGACCTTCACCGGGGCGAGGCGCGGGTCGAGCTTGAGCACCACACGCTTGTCCATGCCGCCCTTGGCGTTGGGGGCCTCGTCCTCGGTGTAGGCGTCGATGAGGAAGGCCATGAGCGCGCGGGTCAGGCCGAAGGCCGGCTCGATGACATAGGGGACGTAGCGCTCCCCGGAGGCCTGGTCGAAGTAGGAGAGGTCCTGGCCGGAGTGCTCGGCGTGCACCGAGAGGTCGTAGTCGGTGCGATTGGCCACACCCATGAGCTCGCCGAACTCCGAGCCGGAGAAGCCGAAGCGGTACTCCAGGTCGATCGTCCGCTCGGAGTAGTGGGAGAGCTTCTCCTCCGGGTGCTCGTAGCGGCGGATGTTCTCCGGGTCGATCCCCAGGTCGAGGAACCACTGCTCGCAGGTCTCGATCCACTGATCGAAGTGCTGCGGGGCCTCCTCGGGGGCCACGAAGTACTCCAGCTCCATCTGCTCGAACTCACGGGTGCGGAAGATGAAGTTGCCCGGCGTGATCTCGTTGCGGAAGGACTTGCCGATCTGGGCGATGCCGAAGGGCGGCTTCTTGCGGCTGGTCTGCATGACGTTCGTGAACTGCGTGAAGATGCCCTGGGCCGTCTCCGGACGCAGGTAGTGCTTGCCGGACTCGTCCTCGGTGACACCCAGGTAGGTCTTCAGCAGGCCGGAGAACTGACGCGGCTCGGTCCAGGCCCCCTTGGTGCCGCAGTCGGGGCACCCGATGTCCGCGAAGGAGACGTCGTCGGGCTCCAGCTCCTTGCCCTTCGCCTGCGCCTTCTCGGCCACGCCCTCCTGGAGGTGGTCGGCCCGGAAGCGCTTGTGGCAGGAGAGGCACTCGGTGAGCGGGTCGGTGAAGGTCTTCACGTGGCCAGAGGCCTCCCACACGGCCGGCGGCAGGATGATCGCCGAGTCGAGGCCGACGACGTCGTCACGCTTCTGGACCATCGTGCGCCACCACTGGCGCTTGATGTTCTCCTTGAGCGCCACGCCGAGGGGACCGTAGTCCCACGCCGAGCGGGTACCGCCGTAGATCTCGCCGGTGGGAAAGACGAAGCCCCGGCGCTTGCAGAGGGAGACGACGGTGTCGACGGTGGAGGTCTTCTTGGCCATGGGCACAGGGTACGCAGCCACGTGGGGCAGCCCACAGGTGCCCACGTTGACAGCGGGACCGCAAGCGAGTGAGAATCGCTCTCATGCCATCCGCCCCCCTCCTCCCGCGCGGCACGGCCCTGGCCGGCGCCCTCCTCCTGACCCTCAGCGCCTGCGGCGGGGCCACCGACGGTGAGGGCGGGGCCGCCGGGGGCCCGTCGCAGCAGGGTGGCCGCGGCGGCGAGGACGCCCTGCAGGTCACCACGAGCTTCTACCCGATGACCAACCTGGCCCGCGAGGTCGGCGGGGACCACGTCCAGGTCTCGCAGCTCACCCCGGACGGCGCCGACCCCCACCACTTCGAGCTGAGCCCGAAGCAGACGGGGGCCGTCCAGGAGGCCGACCTGGTCGTCCACCTCGGCTCGATGCAGCCCGCCGTGGACGCCGCCGTCAAGGCGGTGGCCCAAGACAGCGCGTGGGACGCCGCCGAGGCCACCGAGCTCGAGGCGAAGGCCCACGAGCTCGGCGTCGGCGAGGGGCACGAAGGCGAGGGGCACGAGGGCGAGGGGCACGAGGGCGAGGGGCACGAGGGCGAGGGGCACGACCACGGGCCCGTCGACCCCCACTACTGGCTGGACCCGGTCACCTACGGCGAGTCGGCGACGGCCCTGGCCGAGGAGCTCGCCGAGCTGGACCCCGACCACGCCGCGGACTACCGGGAGAACGCCCGGGCCTACGTGCAGGAGCTCACCGCACTCGACGAAGAGCTCGAGAAGAGCCTCTCCTCCTGCCGGCAGGACACCCTGGTGGTGGCCCACGAGGCCTACGGCTGGTTCACCGCCCGCTACGGCCTGGACCAGCTGGCCGCGAGTGGGCTGAACAACGAGGCCGAGGTCTCCCCGCAGCGCCTGGCCGAGCTGACCCGCCTCATCGAGGACGCCGGCGTGAGCACGATCTACGCCGAGCCGCTCACCCCACAGGACAACGCCCAGACCCTCGCCGCCGAGACCGGCACCGGGGTGGAGGTGCTCGACCCCGCCGCGGGGATCACCGAGGACTCCCCCGCCCAGGACTACCTCGGGATCATGGAGCACAACCGGGAGGTCCTCGTGGCCGGCCAGGAGTGCTCGTGAGCACCCTCCCGGAGAGCCCGACCCTGGAGCTCGTGGGCGCCAGCTTCGGCCACGGCGGCCACCGCGTGGTCGGCCCGGTCGACCTCGTCGTCCCCCGCGGCCAGAGCCTGGCCATCACCGGACCCAACGGCTCCGGCAAGACCACCCTGGTCACGGGGCTCCTCGGCCTGAGCGACCACCTCGGCGGCCAGCTGCTCTTCCGTGGTCGCCCCCTGCACGAGCTCACCGATCGCAGCCGCATCGGCTACGTCCCGCAGCACCACACCGTGGCCGACCGGATCCACGCCACCGTCGGCGAGGTCGTGCTGGCCGGCCGGGTCGCCGCCCTGCCCTGGTGGCGGCACCCCGGGCGGGCCGACCGGGAGCGGGTGCGCGAGGCGGTGGAGGCCGTGGGCCTGGGCGACCGCATCGGCCACAACATCGCCCAGCTCTCCGGCGGGCAGCGACGCCGCGCACTCATCGCCCGCGCCTTCGTCAACGAGCCCGACCTGGTGATCCTCGACGAACCGACCGCCGGGGTGGACGTCTCCAACCAGGCCCTGCTGGCCGACGTCCTGCGCGGACTGGTGGACCGGGGCTACACGCTGGTCACCATCACGCACGAGCTCGGCCCCCTGCGTCCCGCCCTCGACCGGGTCGTCACCCTGGAGGCCGGGCGGATCGCCCACGACGAGGAAGGGCTCCGACATGGCTGAGCTCCAGCAGATGCTCGACTACGACTTCATGCGCCGGGCGCTGCTCGCTGCCCTCCTGGTCGGGACCATCGCCCCGATGGTCGGCATCTTCGTCGTCCAGCGCGGGCTGAGCCTCATCGGTGACGCGATCGGCCACGTGGCCCTGGCCGGGGTGGCGATCGGCGTCCTCCTGGGCACCGAGCCGATCTGGTCGGCCCTGGTCGTCTCCGTGGTGGCCGCCATCGGCATCGAGCTCCTGCGGCTCCGCGAGGACACGGCCAGCGACGTCGCCATCGCCCTGCTCTTCTACGCCGGGATCGCCCTGGGCGTCGTGCTGCTCTCGAGCACCGCGGCCGGAGGGGACACCTCCCTGCAGAACGTGCTCTTCGGCGCCATCTCCACCACCACCAGCCAGGACCTCGTCACCTTCTCCGTCATCGGGGGCGTCGCCGTGGCGCTCGTGCTCCTCCTGCGCCACCGCCTCTTCGCGGTGGCCCAGGACGAGCTGTTCAGCCGCTCGCAGGGCCTCCCGGTGACCTTCCTCAACATGCTGCTCTCGGTCCTGGTGGCCGCCACGATCGTCATGTCCATGCGGGTGGTGGGCCTGCTCCTGGTGTCGGCGCTCATGGTGGTCCCCAACGCCGCGGCCCAGCGGCTCGTGCACGGCTTCACCGCGGCCTGGCTCATCGCCATCGGCCTGGGGGCCCTCTCCTCGGTGGGCGGGGTGGCGATCAGCTACCAGCTCGACCTGCCCTCCGGCGGCACGATCGTCCTGGTCACCCTCGCCCTGTACCTGCTGGTGGCCCTGCTCGGCGCCGCCCTGCACCGGGCCCGGGTGGGGCGCCATCGCCGTTCCCACACCGACGAGCACCACACCCACGAGCACCACCCCGAGTGCGGTCACCCCATGGTCCGGCACGGCGACCACGTCGACTACCGTCACGGTGGCCACCTGCACCATCCCCACGGCGACCACTACGACGAGCACCGCGTCTGACCCGGCGCCGGGGCCCGAGGAGACCCGATGACTTCGCAGTCCCCCGTGCGACGCACGCGCCAGCAGCTCGCCATCCGGGAGGCCCTCGCCGGCCGGTCGGACTTCGTGGCGGCCCAGCAGCTGCACGCCTCGATGGTGAGCGGTGGCCACAAGGTCGGGCTGGCGACCGTGTACCGGGCCCTGCAGAGCTTCGACGAGGCGGGCGAGGTGGACTCGATCGTCACCGAGGCCGGGGAGACCCTGTACCGCGCCTGCGAGACGCCGCGCCACCACCACCACCTGGTGTGCCGGGAGTGCGGACGCACCGAGGAGATCGACGGGCCCGAGGTGGAGGCGTGGACCGCCCGGGTGGCCGCGGACCACGGCTTCAGCGAGGTCGAGCACACCGCCGAGATCTTCGGCCGCTGCCTCGACTGCGCCGCCTGACCGCGCTCCCGCCGGCGTGGCGGGCGCCGCTCAGGCGCTGCTGACCGGGGCGTCCACCGCGCCGCCGAAGCGGCGGTCCCGCCCGGCGTAGCGCTCCAGCGCGGCCCACAGGTGGCGGCGGTCGAAGTCCGGCCACAGCGTCTCCGGGAAGTCCATCTCGGCGTACGCGCTCTGCCAGAGCAGGAAGTTGCTCGTGCGGTGCTCGCCGGAGGAGCGCAGGAAGAGGTCCACGTCCGGCATCTCCGGGGCGTAGAGGTGACGGGCCACGGTCGCCGTGCTGATCCCGTCCGGGGTGAGGCGGCCGGCCTGCACCTCGCGGGCGATCCCCCGCATCGCGTCGACCAGCTCGGCCCGGCCGCCGTAGTTGACGCAGAAGTAGAGGGTGAGCCGGTCGTTGCTGCGGGTCATCTCCTCGGCGGCCTCGAGCTCCTTGATGACCCCCCGCCACAGCCGGGGCCGACGGCCCACCCAGCGCATCCGCACACCCCAGGCGTGGAGCTGGTCGCGGCGGCGGCGGATGACGGTCCGGTTGAAGCCCATGAGGAAGCGCACCTCCTCGGGGGAACGCCGCCAGTTCTCGGTGGAGAAGGCATAGGCCGAGAGGTGCGGCACCCCGGCCTCGATCGCCCCGGCCACCACGTCGAGCAGCGCCCCCTCCCCGGCCTCGTGCCCGGCGGTGCGCGGCAGCCCGCGCTCGTTCGCCCAGCGCCCGTTGCCGTCCATCACGACGGCCACGTGCTGCGGCAGCTCGGCCGCCGCGAGCTGCGGGGGCCGGGCTCCCGAGGGGTGCGGGAAGGGGTCGTCGTAGCGGGCGGTCATGCCGTGGCTCCTGTGGTGCTCCCCGAGGGGGTCGGGTGGGGGTGGGAGGTGGTCGGGTCGGTGGCCAGCAGGTCGTCCAGGTCGAGCTGGCGGACGGATCGGACCTGCCGCTCGGTGTGCCACTGGAGGTGCGCCAGGACGATCTCTTGGACCTCCCGCCGGCGGGCGGGCGCGGACGGCAGACCGAGGGCCGCCCGCACGCTCCCCCAGTCGTTGCGGACCAGGTCGTCGAGCAGGGCGATCGACTCCGGGTGCGGGGCGGTGGCACCGGCACGACGGCAGGACGGGCAGACGGTCCCCCCGGAGGCCACGTGGACCGCCCGGTGCGGACCGCCGGCCCCGCAGACCGCGCACTCGGAGGTCACCAGCGGCCAGCCCGCGATGGACAGGGCCCGGGACAGGTAGCCGGCCAGCAGCAGGTCGGCCGGCCACACCGGCTGGGCCAACGCCGAGAGCGCGCCCACGAGCAGCCGGAACTGGGCCGGGTTGGCCTCCCCCTCGTCGAGCAGGCTCTCGGCGGTCTCGCACATCACCTGGGCACACACCCACCGGGAGTAGTCGCGCGCGATGGGCTCCCCATAGCTGGCCAGGGACTCCGCCTGCGTGATCGTGTCCAGGCTCCGCCCCTCGTAGCACTGGACGTCCACGACCATCGCCGGCTCGAGGCGCGCCCCGAAGCGCGACTTCGTGCGCCGCACCCCCTTGGCCACGGCACGGACCTTCCCCCGCTGGTGCCCCAGCAGGGTGATGATCCGGTCGGCCTCCCCCAGGGGGTGGGTGCGCAGCACCACGGCCGCGTCACGGTAGAGCGGCATCGGGCCTCAGAAACCGAGGCGCTGCAGCTGCTTGGGGTCGCGCTGCCAGTCCTTGGCCACCTTGACGTGCAGGTCGAGGTGGACGCGCTGGCCGAGGTACTCCTCGATGCCGCGGCGGGCCGTCGTCCCCACCTCGCGCAGGCGCGAGCCTCCCTTGCCGATGATGATCGCCTTCTGGCTCGGGCGCTCCACGAAGACGTTCACGCGCACGTCCAGGAGGGGCTTGTCGGCCGGCCGGTCCTCGCGCGGCAGCATCTCCTCCACCACCACGGCCAGGCTGTGCGGCATCTCGTCGCGCACCCCCTCCAGCGCGGCCTCGCGCACCAGCTCGGCCACCATGACCTCGGTCGGCTCGTCGGTCAGCACGTCGTCGGGGTACAGGGGCGGGGACAGCGGCAGCCGCTCGGTGATGAGGCGGCGCACCACGTCCAGCTGCATCCCGTCCTTGGCCGAGACCGGCACGATCTCGTCGAAGTCCCCCAGCTGGTCGATGGCGATGAGGTGCTCGGCGAGCTGGTCGCGGCTGACCAGGTCGGCCTTGGTGGCCACCGCGATCACCGGGGTGCGGCGGGCCCGGCGCAGCTCGTCGAGCTCGCGGGCGATGAACTGGTCGCCGGGCCCGGGCCGCTGGTCGGCCGGCAGGCAGAAGGCCACCACGTCCACGTCGAGCAGGGTCTCGCGGACGGTGTCGTTGAGCCGCTCGCCGAGCAGGGTCCGGGGCTTGTGCAGACCGGGGGTGTCGACCACGACGAGCTGGGCGTGCTCGTCGGAGAGGATCCCGCGCACCGGGTGGCGGGTGGTCTGCGGCTTGCTGGAGGTGATGGCGATCTTCTCGCCCACCAGCGCGTTCGTCAGCGTGGACTTGCCCGCGTTGGGGCGGCCGACGAAGCACACGAAGCCGGCCCGGTAGTCCTCGGCGAAACCCGGTGCGATGGTCATCTGTCCTCCTGGCGGTGCGGGCTGGGGCCGGTCGGATCCTGGGCGTCGAACGCCCCCAGGGGCGTCGCCCCGGAGTCCACCGGGCGGATGTCGTCGAGGCCGTCGTCGGCGTCGAGGGGCTCGAGCACCGGCGGGTGGGCCGGCGCGCCCTCGACGAACCCATCGTCCACCACCTCCGGCTCGTCCGGCTCACGGCTCGCCGCACCGATCCACTCCACGATGACCGTGGACACGCGGTGCCGGCGCCCGGAGAGCCGCTCGGCGGTGAGCCGCAGGCCGGCGACCTCACCGGTGGAGCCCACGATCGGCACCCGGTCGACCAGCTTGGCGAGCAGTCCCCCGACGGTCTCCACGTCCTCGGTCACCGAGTCGGCGAAGCTCAGGTCGAACATGTCGGCCAGGTCGTGCACGTCCATCGACGCCTCCACCCGCCAGGTGCCGTCCTCCAGCTGGGTGGACTCGACGTGCTCGCGGTCGTACTCGTCGTGGATCTCCCCGACGATCTCCTCGAGGATGTCCTCGATGGTCAGCAGGCCGGCGGTCCCGCCGTACTCGTCGATGATGACGACCAGGTGGGTCTGGGTGACCTGCATGTCCCGGAGGAGGTCGCCCAGCGGCTTGGAGTCCGGGACGAAGGTCGCCGGACGCATCACGTCGGCCACCGTCACCTCGTCGCGGGCCGGGTCGGAGGAGTTCATCCGGCGCGCCACGTCCTTGAGGTGGGCCACGCCGAGGATGTCGTCCGTGCCGCCCTCGCCCACCACGGGGATCCGGGAGAAGCCGGAGCGCAGGCACAGGTTCATCACCTTGCGCAGCTGCTTGTGCTCCTCGATGACGACCATGTCGGTGCGCGGCACCATGACCCGGCGGGCGGTGGTGTCGTCGAGGTCGAAGATCGACTGGATCATCTCCCGCTCGTCGGCCTCGATGACCGAGCTCTCACCGGCGAGGTCGACCATGTCCCGGAACTCGGCCTCGTTCTCGAAGGGGCCGTGCCGGAAGCCCTTGCCCGGGGTGAGCACGTTGCCCAGCAGGATCAGTCCCTGGGCCAGCGGCCCGAGGAGCTGCCGGGCCCGCACCACCCAGGGCGCGGCGCGGAGCGCGATCGGCACCGAGTGCTGACGGCCGAGGGTGCGCGGGGAGACCCCCAGCAGGACGTAGGAGATGAGCGTCGCCCCGAGGATCGCCACGAGCAGGGCGGCCCAGACCGAGTCGGCCCACTCCACCACGGCCAGCGCGAGCAGGACGGCCACGACGTTCTCCCCGAGCACCCGCAGGAGGGTGATGCTCGACATGTGCCAGGCGACGTCGTCGAGGACGCGGACCAGGGCGTCGGACCCCTTGCGGCCCTCCTGGAGGAGGGTCTCGGCGTGGCGGCGGGAGACCCGCTGCAGGGCCGTCTCCCCCATCGTGAACAGGTGGGTGAGGACCACGGCCACCGCGGCCGTGGCGAGGAGCCAGACGATCACCCGCGGGCCCCCCGCGAGCCCGGCGCGGGCGCGGCCGTGGTGGTCCGCCCGAGCGTGGCCAGGTGGTCGGCGAGGATGTCGCGCTGCAGGGTGAACATCTCGCGCTCCTCGTCCGGCTCGGCGTGGTCGTAGCCCAGCAGGTGGAGCACGCCGTGGACCGTGAGCACGAGCATCTCGTCGAGCACCGGGTGCCCGAGCCGCTCGGCCTGCTGGGCGGCCACCGCCGGGCAGAGCACGATGTCGCCGAGGACACCGGGCTCGGTGGGGCGCTCCGGGGTCCCCGGGCGCAGCTCGTCCATCGGGAAGCTCATGACGTCGGTGGGGCCGGCCAGGTCCATCCACTCCTCGTGGAGCACCTCGATCGCCGCCGGGTCCACGATCCGCAGGCAGAGCTCGGCCTGCGGGTGCACGTGCATCGCCCGCAGCGCGTGCTCGGCGGCGGCGACGAGCTCCTCGACCTCGCAGCGCGGGTCGTCCTCGACGAGGACCTCGACGGTCACCGGGACACCCCGCGGGTGCCGCCGGGCGCCCCCGGGCGGTTGGTCCGGGCGTCCCAGTCGCCATAGGCCTCGACGATCCGGGAGACCAGGCGGTGCCGGACCACGTCGACCGCCGAGAGCTGCGCGAAGTGCACGTCGTCGACCTCGTGGAGGATCTCCTGCACCACGCGCAGGCCGGAGACGGTGCCGCCGGGCAGGTCCACCTGCGTGGTGTCCCCGGTGACCACCATCTTCGAGCCGAAGCCGAGGCGGGTGAGGAACATCTTCATCTGCTCGGCCGAGGTGTTCTGCGCCTCGTCGAGGATGATGAAGGCGTCGTTGAGGGTGCGCCCGCGCATGTACGCCAGCGGGGCGACCTCGATGGTCCCGGAGGCCATGAGGCGGGGGATGGAGTCGGGGTCCACCATGTCGTGCAGGGCGTCGTAGAGCGGCCGCAGGTAGGGATCGATCTTCTCGTTGAGCGAGCCCGGCAGGAAGCCCAGCCGCTCCCCCGCCTCGACGGCCGGGCGGGTCAGGATGATGCGGCTGACCTCCTTGGCCTGCAGGGCGGCCACGGCCTTGGCCATGGCGAGATAGGTCTTGCCGGTGCCGGCCGGCCCGATCCCGAACACGACCGTGTTCTCGTCGATCGCGTCGACGTACTGCTTCTGCCCCAGCGTCTTCGGGCGGATGGTCCGGCCGCGGTTGCTGATGATGTTCTTCGTGAGGACGTCGGCGGGCCGCTCGGCGGTCCGGGCCCGGAGCATGCCCACGGAGCGCTCCACGGCGTCGGTGGTCAGGCGGTGTCCCCCCTGGACCATGGTGAGCAGCTCACCGATCAGCCGCTCGGCGAGCGAGACCTCGTGCACCGGGCCGGTCAGGTGCACCTCGTTGCCGCGGGCGAGCAGGTCCAGCTCCGGGAAGGCGCGCTCGACGGTGCGCAGGAGCTGGTCGTGCGGCCCCCAGAGGTCCACCATCGACACCCCCTCGGGAAGGGTGATGGTGGACCGGGTCCCGTCCTGGGTCGGGCCCGGCGTGGTCGGCTGAGAAGGCTCGGTCATGTTCCGTCCAGTCTAGTCGGGCCCCCCGACGCCGAGAGGGCCGAGGGGCCGGCCACCCCACCCGGACGGTCAGCCGGGCGGCCACTGCAGCTGGCGACCGCCCAGGACGTGCAGGTGCACGTGGTGGACGGTCTGCTGCCCGTGCGTGCCGGTGTTCGCCACGACGCGGTAGCCGTCCACCTCCAGCCCCTCGGCGGACGCCACCTGCGGCACGACCGCCAGCAGCTCGGAGGCCAGCTGCGGGTCGTCCACCGCGACCGCCGCCAGGGTGGCGTGGTGGTCCTTGGGGATGACGAGCACGTGGGTGGGCGCCTGCGGCTGGATGTCGCGGAAGGCCAGCACGCGCTCGGTCTCGACCACGGTGTCGTTCGGGATGCTCCCGGTCACGATCTGGCAGAACAGGCAGTCGTCCTGGGTCTGGGGTGCACTCATGCCGCTCACCCTACTGACGCCGGCTCACCAACGGGTCAGGGCGCCGAGGACCGCCAGCGCGGCCGGACCGGCGGTGGAGGTCCGGAGCACGTGGGGGCCGAGCACGACCGGGTGCCCACCGGCCGCGACGAGGGCGTCGATCTCCTCGGGGCTGATGCCGCCCTCGGGTCCGATGACCAGCCGGACCAGCGACGCCTCGGCAGCCCCCGTCCGCTCGACCACCTGCAGCAGGGGGTCGGTGGCGACCTCGTGGAGGACGAGGGTCAGCTCGCCTCGCTCGGCCCCCGCCCGGACCCGCTCGACGAGGCCGGGGCTGGTCACGAGCTCCTCGACCGGGGCCTCGCGGAAGCGGCGGGCCTGCTTGGTGGCCGCGCGCACCACGTGCTGCCACTTGGCCCGCCCCTTCTCCGCCTTCGGCCCGGCCCAGCGGGAGATGCTGCGATCGGCCTGCCAGGGCACGACCACGTCCACCCCGAGCTCGACAGAGGTCTCCAGCGACTGCTCGGCCCGCCCCGCCTTGGCCAGCGCCTGCACCAGCTCGAAGCGGGGTGTGGGCGCCTCCTCGGCGAGCGTCTCGAGCACCTCCAGCTCCAGCGAGGACTTCGCGGTGGCCACGACCTCCCCGCGGACGGCGCGCCCGGCGCCGTCCGCCACGAGGAGCTCCTCCCCCACCGCCAGGCGTTGGACGGTGGCGGCATGCCGGCCCTCGTCCCCGGCCAGGGTCATCCGGTGCCCGGTGCCGGGGAGGTCCCCCTCCGCCAGGAAGAGCGGGAGGGTCATCAGCGCCCCGAGAACGCGTCGCGGAGGCGGCCGAAGAAGGAGCCGCGGTGGTCGTCCATCGAGGTGATGGTGCCGGTGGCCCCGTCCTCGCTGCGGAGGGAGGCCAGCTCCTGGAGCAGCTCGCGCTGGCGGCCGTCCAGCCGGGTGGGGGTGCGCACGTCGGCGTGGACGTGCAGGTCACCACGGCCCTCGCGGCGCAGGTGCCCGACGCCCTGGGCGCGGAGGGTGAAGACCTCGCCGTGCTGGGTGCCGGCGGGGATCTCGACCTGCTCGGGCCCGTCGAAGGTCTCGACCGTGGCGGTGGTGCCCAGCGCCGCCGCGGTCATCGGCAGCTCGACCGAGCAGTGCAGGTCGTCGCCCTCGCGGACGAAGGTGGAGTCGGGCTCCACGTGGATCTCCACGTACAGGCTGCCGGCGGGGCCGCCCCCGGGGCCGACCTCGCCCTGGCCGGCCAGCTGGATGCGGGTGCCGGTGTCCACGCCGGCGGGGACCTTCACCTTGAGCGTGCGGCGCTCGCGCACCCGTCCGTCGCCGTGGCAGTCCACACAGGGCTCGATGATCGTCTCACCCACCCCCTGGCAGGCCGAGCACGGACGGGTGGTCATGACCTGGCCGAGGAAGGAGCGCTGCACCTGCTGCACGTGCCCGACGCCCTGGCAGACGTCGCAGGTGCGGGTGCCCGAACCCTCGGCGCAGCCGTCGCCCTGGCAGGTGGTGCACAGCACGGCCGTCTCGACGGTGAGGTCCTCGGTGTTGCCGAAGACCGCGGTCCGCAGCGGCACGTCGAGCCGGACGAGGGCGTCCTGCCCCGGCTGCTGGCGGCTGCGGGGCCCCGGGGCCCCGCCCTGGCCGCCGAAGAAGGCGTCCATGATGTCGGAGAAGGTGAACGCACCGCCGGCTCCGCCGAAGCCGGCGGTCGGGTCGGCGTAGGGGTCCGAGCCACGGTCGTAGGCCGCCTTCTTCGCCGGGTCGCCCAGCACGTCGTAGGCCTGGCCGACCTGCTTGAACTCGTCCTCCCGGCCGGGGGCGACGTCGGGGTGCAGCTGGCGGGCCTTGCGCCGGTAGGCGCGCTTGATGTCCTCCGCGCTCGCGTCGCGGGACACACCGAGGATCTCGTAGTAGTCGTTCATCAGCTCTCCGCACCGCTGCTGCGGTGCCCGGGTCGGGGACGGTTCTGGGCTGTGCGGGTGGGCGCGGACGCCCTGCGGACCGGTGGGGTCAGCGGTTGTCGAGCACCTCGGAGAGATAGCTCGCCACGGCGCGGACCGCTCCCATCGTGCCCGGGTAGTCCATGCGCGTCGGACCGAGGACGCCCAGGGCGCCCACGCCGTCCGCACCGTAGGTGGTGCTCACCACCGAGGCCGTGGTGAGGCCCGAGTGGTCGTTCTCGGTGCCGATGGTGACGGCGACCGAGGGTTCGAGGAGCAGCCCCTCGCCGGGCTGCGTGTGCTGCAACAACCGGAGGAGCACCACGTGTTCCTCCAGCGCCTGGACGACCTCCTCGAGGGCCGGCCCGAAGTCGGTCGTGTGCCGCACCAGGCTCGAGGTGCCGGCCAGCGCCACGCGTTCCTCCCGCTCCTCGGTCAGGGTGGACTCGACGACCGTGCACACCACGCCCAGCAGGTGCTCACCGGGACGGTCGGCGCGCAGCGCCTCCAGGGCGGTGTGCACCTCGGTGAAGGTGCGACCGCTGGCAGCACCGTTCACCAGGTCGCGCAGCCCCCGGATGTCCTCGGCGTCGGTGCCCTCGGGCAGGTCCACCAGTCGCTGCTCGACCCGGCCCGTGTCGGTGATGAGCACGATCATGAGCCGCTCCCCCATCGGGACGAGCTCGACGTGCTGGAGCACGCTGCGGGTCAGGGAGGGGTACTGGACGACCGCCACCTGCCGGGTGAGCATGGCCAGGAGCCGGACGGTGCGCTCGACCACGTCGTCCAGGTCGGTCGGGTCGGCGAGGAAGTCCTTGATCGCGCGCCGCTCGGCGGGGCGCAGGGAGCGCACCTCGTCGATGGAGTCGACGAAGCGGCGGTAGCCGGCGTCGGTGGGCACCCGGCCGGCGGAGGTGTGGGGGGCCTGGATGAGACCCTCGGCCTCGAGCTGGGCCATGTCGTTGCGCACCGTGGCGGCCGAGACGCCCAGCCCGTGCCGCTCGAGCAGGGCGCGGGAACCCACCGGCTCGCTGGTGCGGACGTGGTCCTCGACGATGGCACGCAGGACCCGGAGGCGGCGGTCGGTGGACATCGGGCTCCTTCCCCAGGTCGAGTCGGCACTGC
Organism: Kytococcus aerolatus; assembly: GCF_900187395.1. GTDB lineage: Bacteria > Actinomycetota > Actinomycetes > Actinomycetales > Dermatophilaceae > Kytococcus > Kytococcus aerolatus. The sequence goes on along the minus strand of NZ_FYEZ01000002.1, from coordinate 438,535 downwards.
TGGGCCGGCAGGATGCGGACGCTCTGCGGGGAGCGTGCTGGCACTCTCTGGCTCCAAGTGCCAAGTCTAGCGACCCTGCCGCGTACCCTGCACGCATGCACGACAGGTATGGCAACGACGTCCTCGCCGGTGACTGGAAGCGCCCGCCCCGCGGCCGGAGCCGGGAGGTGGAGGCCGTCCGGGATCTCGTGGTCGAGGACGTGGCCACCGGCTGGGTCGGTGCCGTGGTGGCCGTGGAGAAGGCCGGCGGGAAGCACGTCGTCCACCTGGAGGACGCGCAGGGAAAGGTCCGTGCCTTCCCGCTCGGGGGTGGCTTCTGGATGGACGGGCAGCCGGTGCGCCTCGTGGCCCCGAAGGCCGACCCGGCACCGCGGCGCCCCGAGCGCACCGCCTCGGGCTCGAGGGCGGTCGAGGCCGCCCCCGCCCGGGTGGCGGTCGGCTCGCGCATCTTCGTCGAGGGCAAGCACGACGCCGAGCTCGTCGAGAAGGTGTGGGGCGACGACCTGCGCGTGGAGGGCGTCGTCGTGGAGATGCTCGACGGGGTGGACGACCTGCGCGGCGTCATCGAGGACTTCCGGCCGACCGCGGACCGGCGGATGGGGGTGCTCGTGGACCACCTCGTGCCCGGCACCAAGGAGTGGCGGGTCGTCGAGGAGGCGCGCCGCACCCCCCGCTACGCCCGGCACGTGCGGATCGTCGGCCACCCCTACGTCGACGTGTGGCAGTCGGTGCGTCCGGAGCGCCTCGGGCTGGAGCAGTGGCCGGTGATCCCCAAGGGGCAGTCCTGGAAGCACGGGATCCTGGCGCACCTGGGGTGGCCGCACAGCAGCCAGGCCGACGTGGCCCGCGGATGGCAGCGCATCCTCGCGAGCGTGGACGACTACACCCACCTCGAGCCGGAGCTGCTGGGGCGGGTCGAGGAGCTCATCGACTTCGTGACCGTCGGTGACCTCCCGCTGGGCTGAGGCGCCCACCGGTGGTCCACAACCCGCCGCAGGGTGGACGCGTCCGCACCCCGGGACAGGGCACGATGGAGCCATGACGACGCCTCCTCCGCCCCCCGGCCAGGACCCGCACCCCCAGGGACCCGGGTCCCTCCCCCACGGCTCGACCTCGCACGGCTCGAGCCCCTACGGTTCGACGACCCCGGACGCCGGGCAGCAGCCCCACGGCCAGCCCGGCGGGTACGCCCCGGGCGGTCCGCAGTTCCCCGGTCAGTACCCGGCCGGCGGGTTCGGCCACCAGGCCTCGGACACCGACCGGACCATGGCGATCCTGGCGCACCTGTCCTCGGTGATCGCCAACATCGTGTCGGTGAGCTTCGGCGGCTTCCTCGGCCCCCTGCTCATCTGGCTCTTCTACAAGGACAAGAGCGCCTTCGTCCGCCGAGCCGCTGCAGGGTCGTTCAACTTCAACCTGACCGTCTCGATCGCCTTCTGGGCACTCTTCATCCTTGCCTTCCTCACCCTCGGACTGGGTCTCCTCATCGCGATCCCGGGCTGGTTGGTGATCGGCATCGTGTACCTCTGGTGCACCATCCACGCGACCATCAGGGCATCGAACGGTGAGGCCTACGAGTACCCCCTGCAGATTCCCGTCTTGCGCTGAGCACGGTGCCCCGTGTGAGGGCATGATCACACCCAGCGCCTCGGGGCGCCCCACCGCTGGTGGGGCGCCCCGATCTGTGCGCACGATGGGGCCATGACCGAGATGCAGAACGCCACGCCCACCCCGTACACCGACGAGCAGAAGAAGACCGTCAAGACCGCCGCCATGGGGGCGATCGCCTTGGTGACCGCGGCCGACCCCGGGCTCCTGGCCGCCCTCAAGGAGAGCTGGGCCGGCTCGCAGGTGCTGGCCAAGGCACCGGAGTCGATCCGCGAGATCCTCCAGGACGGCGGCTTCCCCACCCCGCCGCAGGCCAGCGACGCCGCCGAGCGGGAGCAGGCGATCCTCGAGGAGCTGCGTGAGGCCACGCAGATCCTGCAGGCCAACCCGACCGACCTCGAGGCCTTCCGCGCCGTGATGACCGAGGCCATGGAGGCCACCGCGAACGCCTCGAAGGGCGTCGCCCCGGCCGAGTCGGAGGTCATGCAGAAGATGCAGGCCGCCCTCAACGGCTGAACCGGAACCACCCGCCGGGCACCCCGACCCGCTGGCCCCGCTCAGAGCCCCAGCAGGCGGAAGGTCACCAGGTCGGCCAGGAGCCGCCCTCGCTGCGTCAGCACCAGCTGCCCGGCGAGGGCGGCTTGTCCGTCCAGGAGGCCGTCGGCGATGAGCGGCGCCACCGCCGACCGGCCGGACCGGGGGACGGCCTCGACCGACAGGCCCTCCCGGCGGCGGATCCCGAGCATGACGCGCTCCTCGGTGACCTGCTCGGCGGTGAGGAGCTCACGCCCGGCCGCCGGGGAGTCCCCGCCCCCCAGTCGGTCGGCCCAGGCCCGGGGGTGCTTGACGTTCCAGAAGCGCACCCCCCCGACGTGGCTGTGCGCGCCGGGGCCGACACCCCACCAGTGCCCGCCGTCCCAGTAGTGCTCGTTGTGGCGGCAGCGACCCCGCTCGGTCCGGGCCCAGTTGGACAGCTCGTACCAGGCGTAGCCCGCTGCGCCGAGCAGCTCGTCGGCCAGCTCGTACTTGGTGGCCTGGTCGTCCTCGTCGGGAGTGGGCAGCTCGCCCCGGACGACACGGCGGTGCAGAGCGGTGCCCTCCTCGACGGTCAGGGCATAGGCCGAGACGTGGTCCGGGGCCAGCGCGATCGCCGCCTCCAGGCTCGTGCGCCAGTCCTCGACGCTCTCCCCCGGCGTGCCGTGGATGAGGTCCACCGACACCGCGAGCCCCGCCGCCCGGGCCGCGGAGACCGCCCGCTCGACGTTCTCGGGGCGGTGCGTCCGGTCCAGGGTGGCCAAGACGTGCGGCACCGCGGACTGCATCCCCACCGAGAGCCGGGTGTATCCGGCGGCGGCCAGCTGCCGCGCGAAGGCGGCGTCGACCTGGTCGGGATTCGCCTCGCTGGTGACCTCCAGGTCCGGGGCCACGGCGAAGCGCTCGCGGACGGCGGCCAGCGCCCGCCCCAGGTCCGTGGCACCGAGCAGGGAGGGCGTCCCACCCCCGACGAAGACCGTGTCCACCACGGGGGCGGCCCGCCCGTCGGCGGTGAGCACGCGGCGGGCGAGGTCCAGCTCGACCTCCACCGCATCCACCCAGGTGGCCAGCGAGGCGCCGGTGGCGTCCCCCAGCTCGGTGAGCGTGTACGTGTTGAAGTCGCAGTACCCGCACCGCACCGAGCAGTAGGGCACGTGGAGGTAGAGGGAGAAGGTGCCCTCGGACAGGCGGCTCAGGGCAGCACCGGGCAGGGCACCGTCGCTCGGGGCGGGGTCACCGTCGGGGAGCTGGGGCACGGGCGGATTCTCCCACCCGGCGCCGGCACCCGGTGCACCCCACCCCCGAGGGCCACGACCGAGGTGGAGCCACGGACCCGGTGGGCGACCTCCCCTGCAGGGCCGGCACACTCGGGCATCATGACCTCCATGACGAGCACCGACGTCGGCGTCCTGGACAAGGTCATGGCCATCCTCAACGCCTACGACGAGCGCACCGAGACCCTGGACCCGCCGACCGCCGCACGGATCACGGGCATGACGACGCCCACCGCGTACCGGCTCATGAAGGCGATGGCCGCCCACGGTCTGGTGACCCCCACGGGCCACGGGTACTCCCTGGGCCCGGCCCTCCTGCACCTCGGGGGGCTGGTGACGGTGGGCCAGGAGGCTCTGAGGGCGGCTCGACCCCACATGGTGGATCTGCGTAACCAGATCAACGAGACCGTCGAGCTGCAGGTGCTGGTGAGCTCCGACCGGGTCCCGGTGCACCTCGAGGAGAGCACGCGGCCGGTCCGTTCCGCCGCACAGGTCGGCGTGCACCTGCCCCTCCACAAGGGCTCTTCGAGCCGGTCCCTGCTGGCCTGGCGGCCGGATGCCGTGGACCTGGTGCGCCGTAGCGCGGAGGAGGCCGGCGACCCCTTCGACGAGGAGCGCTTCACCCAGCAGCTCCGGGAGGTCCGCGCCCGAGGCTATGCGGTGGGTCTGGGCGAGCGGGAGGCCGAGCTGGCCGCGGCGTCCGCCCCCGTCCTGGACGACTCCGGCGAGGTGGTGGCGGCACTCACGGTCAGCGGGACGCTCACCCGCTTCGAGGAGGCCGAGCACCTGGAGACCGCGATCACCGGGGTCCTCGCAGCAGCCCGCGCCACCACCGGGGACCTGGGCGGCACCTTCCCCATCTGACCGGGACCCACCGGTGCTCTGAGTGGCGTCGGCCCCCACCTGGTGGTGGGGGCCGACGCCACTCAGAGCACCTGATCTCCTCCAGACCCTTGTGGTCGGTGACGCACATCACTACTCTCTCCATATTCCGGACCTGTAGTCCACATTGTGGAGAATGGAGAGACATGTCACGCCCACCCACCCCGAAGGGCCCCCTCGCCGGCCTGCGGGTCCTGGATGTCGCCACGGTCTTCGCCGGCCCCTTCACCGCCGCCCTCCTCGGCGACCTCGGGGCCACCGTCCTCAAGGTGGAGATGCCCGGCACGGGAGACCCCCTGCGCTCCCTCGGCCCCTTCCACGAGGACACCTCGCTCACCTGGGCGGCCTCGGCCCGGAACAAGAGGTCCGTCACCCTGGACCTCCGGACCCCCCGTGGACAGGAGGTCCTCCTGAAGCTCGTCGCCGAGCACGACGTCCTGGTGCAGAACTTCCGGCCGGGGACCCTGGGCCGGTGGGGGATCCCGATGGAGCGCCTGCGACAGGCCAACCCGGACCTCATCGCCGTCCACGTGAGCGGCTTCGGGCAGGACGGCCCCCTCGCGCCGAAGGCCGGCTTCGGGACCCCGGCCACCGCCTACAGCGGGTTCGCCCACATCTCCGGATACCCCGACCGACCCCCCGTCCTGCCCTCCATCTCCCTGGTGGACTACCTGGCCGGCATGTACGGCGCCATCGGCGCCCTGGCCGCGCTCTACCAGCTGAAGGTCGCAGGTGGGGAACCCGACGATGTCGACGTGGCCCTCTACGAGTCCATGTTCCGCATGCTGGAGGTCGTCGTCGCCGAGTACGACATCCTCGGCCAGGTCCGGGAGCGGACGGGCAACGAGCTGGCCGCGTCGTCCCCGGCCGGGATCTACGAGACCCGGGACGGCCAGTGGATGGTGATCGTCACCAGCACCGAGCGGACCTTCGCCCGCCTCGCCCGGGCGATCGACCGCGAGGACATGCTCACCGACTCCCGGTACAGCACCAACCGGGAACGGCTCGCCCGGCGCGACGAGGTCAACGAGATCCTCTCCGCCTGGACGCGCCGGCACACCCGTGACGAGGTCGCCGCCCGTCTCGACGAGCACGCCGTCCCGGCCAGCGCCGTCTACACCGTCGCGGACATCTTCGCGGACGAGCACTACGCGGCCCGGGACATGCTGGTCTCGGTGGAGCACCCCGAGCTGGGCGACATGCGCCTTCCCGGGGTGGTGCCCAAGTTCGAGCGCCACCCCGGTGAAGTCCGGACGGCCGGACCCCGGCTGGGCGAGCACACCGACGCGGTCCTCCGTGACCTCGGGTACTCCACGGAGGACCTGGCCGAGCTGCGCGCAGCGGGGGTCATCTGATGACCTCCTCCTTCGAGCAGGCCCAGGCGTACACGGTGGGGACAGGTGGCCTCCCCTTCCCCCTCCCCGACGAGGTGACGGTGCAGGAGGTCGGCCCCCGGGACGGCCTCCAGCTCGAGCGGGCACCCATCCCTACCCCGGCCAAGGTCGACCTCGGGGGAACCATCGCCGTGATCGGCCTGGTCTTCCTCTCCCCCGTCCTGGTGGAGGTCTCGACGGCCTTCGGGGCCACCGAGTACGCGGTCCTCCTGCTCGGTGCCCTCCTGCTCACCAGCACCCTCATGACCGGCTCCCGGATCAAGGCGATGGTCGCCGTCCTGTTCGGCATGGTGCTGGGCATCATCGGCCTCGACCCGCAGGACAACGTGGAGCGGTGGACCCTGGGCTCCCTGGAGCTCTCGGACGGCATCAACATCGCGATCATCGCCATGGCCCTCTTCGCCGTGCCGGAGGCGTTGCGCCACCTGGCCACGCGACGCCGGACACCTCCGGACATGCTCAGGACCCAGCGGGCCTGGATGTCCGGGGAGGACATCCGCCGCTCTGCCGGGCCGTACGCGCGCGGGTCGGTGATCGGGTTCATCGCCGGGCTCCTCCCCGGCCTCGGCCCGACCCTCGGGGCGTTCTCGTCGTACGCCGTGGAGAAGCGGGTCGCCTCGCCGGACCGGCGGCGCCACTTCGGCAAGGGCGCGATCGAGGGCGTCGCAGGACCGGAGAGCGCCAACAACGCCGGGGTCGGGGGCGCCATGGTCCCGATGCTGGCCCTGGCCATCCCCGGGTCGGCGACCACCGCACTCCTGCTCTACGTCTTCCAGATGTACGGGCTCCAGCCCGGACCCCAGCTGTTCGACCGCTCCCCCGACCTCGTGTGGACGATCATCGCCTCGATGCTGGTCGGCAACGCCATGCTGCTGGTTCTCAACCTGCCCATGGTCAGGATCTTCGTCCAGCTGCTGCGCGTCCCGCCGCCGCTGCTCTACGCAGGGGTGCTCGCCTTCACCTTTCTGGGCGCCTACGCGCTGACCTTCAGCCTGTTCAGCCTGTTGCTGCTCCTGGGCATCGGACTGGTCGGCTTCTTCCTCCAGGAGAACGGGTTCCCCCTGACACCCGCCATCCTGGCAGCGGTCCTGGTCCCCATGCGGCGTGGAGGGCGGCCCCGGCCCGGGGTCGCCCCTCCGTCCTGTGTGTGGGCGGCACCCCCCGGGGCCGAGCGTAGAGCCGCCCGCGGCCGGCTCCCTCAGACCCGGACGCCGACGACGTCCCGCACCACGCGGTCGACCCCCAGGCCCTTGCGCTCGAAGCGGGTCACCGGTCGCTCGGCCCAGCGGGGCGCGAAGCCACCGCGCTCGGCCCCGGCCGGGTCCTGCGGGTCCGGGCGCTCCCCGGCGTGCTGGTTCTCGAACAGCTCGCTGGCGTCGACGACGTCCCGCATCCACCACGCGTAGTCGGCCCAGTCGGTCGCCAGGCGCCACACCCCGCCGGGGCGCAGGGCCCGCCCCACGTCGGCCGCCAGGGCGGTGCTCACCAGGCGCCGCTTGTGGTGCTTCGCCTTGGGCCAGGGGTCGGGGAAGAAGGTCCACACCTCGTCGAGCGAGCCGGGGGCGAACATCGTCGCGAAGGCCCGCGCGGCGTCCACCTCGGCCACCCGGATGTTCTCCAGCCCGTGGTGCGCGATCTGGGAGACGATCTGCGCCGCCCCCGGGTGCCACACCTCGATGGCCACGTGGTCCATCTCCGGGTGGGCCAGGGCGTGGGCGCACACCGCGTCCCCCGAGCCGGCCCCGATCTCCACGACCAGCGGCGCCCGGCGACCGAACTCGGCCTCCGCGTCGAAGCGGTAGGACGGCTCGACCGAGAGCGGCTCGGTGGTGCGTGGGATGTCCACGACGAGCCGGTCGGCGTGCCTCTCCCAGGCCTGGGCATGACGCGGGTCGGGCCGCTCCCCACGGATCACGTACGAACGCGTCACCCGCTTGAGCCGGCCGTCGGGCAGCCGTTCAGCATCCCCACGGGAGACGCCCTCGTGCTCCACGGCGGCACCAGCCGAGGAGACCGCCCCCTTGCGGGGGGCGTCGGCCGGCCGCAGCCCACCGCCCACCGCGTCCCGGGTGACCGCGGGCTCCCCCTCGAGCGAGCCCTCGCGGCAGTCGCTCACTTGGCGTCCTTCGGCTTCTCGCCGTCCTGGCTCAGCGCCGCGATGAAGGCTTCCTGCGGGATCTCCACGGTGCCCACCATCTTCATGCGCTTCTTGCCCTCCTTCTGCTTCTCGAGCAGCTTGCGCTTGCGGCTGATGTCACCGCCGTAGCACTTGGAGAGGACGTCCTTGCGGATGGCGCGGATGGTCTCGCGGGCGATGATCCGTGAACCCACAGCAGCCTGGATCGGCACCTCGAACTGCTGGCGCGGGATGAGCTCCTTGAGCTTCCCGGCCATCTCCACGCCGTAGGCGTAGGCCTTGTCCTTGTGCACCACCGAGCTGAAGGCGTCGACCTGGTCCCCCTGCAGCAGGATGTCGACCTTCACCAGGTCGGCCTCCTGGTGCCCGGCCTCGGAGTACTCGAAGGAGGCGTATCCCTTGGTCCGGGACTTCAGGTGGTCGAAGAAGTCGAAGACGATCTCAGCCAGCGGCAGGGTGTAGCGCATCTCCACCCGCTCCTCGGAGAGGTAGTCCATCCCACCCAGGGTGCCGCGCCGGCTCTGGCAGAGCTCCATGATCGAGCCGATGAACTCGCTGGGCGCCAGGATCGTCGCCTTGACGACCGGCTCGGTGATGCTGCGGACCTTGCCGGCGGGGAACTCGCTGGGATTGGTGACGACGATCTCGGCCCCGTCCTCCATGGTCACCGTGTAGACCACGTTCGGCATGGTCGAGATGAGCTCCAGGTTGAACTCGCGCTCCAGCCGCTCGCGGACGATCTCCAGGTGGAGCATGCCGAGGAAGCCCACCCGGAACCCGAAGCCGAGGGCCACGGAGGTCTCCGGCTCGTAGACCAGCGCGGCGTCGTTGAGCTTGAGCTTGTCCAGGGCGTCACGCAGCACCGGGTAGTCCGAGCCGTCGATCGGGTAGAGCCCGGAGAAGACCATCGGCGCCGGGTCCTTGTACCCGCCGATCGGCTCCTCGGCGGGCCGGTTCTGGGCGGTGACGGTGTCACCCACCTTCGACTGCCGGACGTCCTTCACCCCGGTGATCAGGTAGCCCGTCTCGCCCACCCCGAGCCCCTTCGTGGGCTTCGGCTCCGGGGAGATCACGCCGATCTCCAGCAGCTCGTGGGTGGCCCCGGTGGACATCATCTGGATCTTCTCGCGCGGCGAGAGCTGCCCGTCGACCACCCGGACATAGGTCACCACGCCGCGGTAGGTGTCGTAGACGGAGTCGAAGATCATCGCCCGGGCCGGCGCGTCCGCGTCCCCCTCCGGCGCCGGGACCTGCTCCACGATGACGTCCAGCAGCTCGGCCACGCCCTCGCCGGTCTTGCCCGAGACCTTCAGGACGTCCTCCGGCTCGCACCCGATGAGCCCGGCGATCTCCTCGGCGTACTTCTCCGGCTGCGCCGCCGGCAGGTCGATCTTGTTGAGCACCGGGATGATGGTGAGATCGTTCTCCATCGCCAGGTACAGATTGGCCAGCGTCTGCGCCTCGATGCCCTGGGCGGCGTCCACCAGCAGCACCGCCCCCTCGCAGGCGGCCAACGAGCGCGAGACCTCGTAGGTGAAGTCGACGTGCCCGGGGGTGTCGATCATGTTGAGGATGAAGGACTCCTGCTCCTTCCCCTCCCCCAGCGCCCAGGGCATGCGCACCGCCTGGGACTTGATGGTGATGCCCCGCTCCCGCTCGATGTCCATGCGGTCGAGGTACTGGGCACGCATGTCCCGCGGCTGGACCACCTCGGTGATCTGCAGCATCCGGTCGGCCAGGGTCGACTTGCCGTGGTCGATGTGGGCGATGATGCAGAAGTTCCGGATCTGCTGCGGCGGGGTGGACGCGGGCTGGTGGACAACACGTGCGACGGGCATTGGCGCATTGTCCCATGCATCACAGCACGACCCCGGGAGGTCCGTGGTGGACCGTCCCGGGGCCGTGCTCACCCGAGGCCGTTCAGGGGCGGACGGGCTCCGCCTCCTCCCGGTGGAGAGCGCGGGCATCGGCCCGCTCCTCCCAGAAGGGGGCGTTGCGGATGTTCAGCGGGCGCGGGTCGAACTGCGGGTCCACCTTCTCCTTGCGCTGCCGCTCGTAGTCCTTCAGGGCACGGATCGCCGGCCCCTGCAGGATGAGGATGGCGACGATGTTCAGCCAGGCCGTGAGGCCCACGCCGATGTCCCCCATGGTCCAGGCGAGCTCGGCCGAGGCCAGCCCACCCCAGATGACCGCCAGCAGCACCACCAGCTGCACGACACGGATCAGCACGGACCGCACCGCGGGGTTCACGCCCCGGGTCAGGTAGGCGAGGTTGGTCTCGGCCATGTAGTAGTAGGCCACCACCGTGGTGAAGGCGAAGAAGACCAGGGCGATCGCCACGAAGCCGGCACCCAGCCCGGGGAAGGCGGAGTCCAGGGCGGCCTGGGTGTACGCCGGGCCCACCTCGGCGGTCTTCGCCAGGCCGCCACCCCCCTCGTGGAGGACGGGCCCGCTCTCGGTGCCGCCCTCGTAGGTGCGGTACATGCCGGTGGAGAGGATCATGAAGGCCGTGGCCGAGCAGACCAGCAGGGTGTCGATGTACACCGCGAAGGACTGCGCGAGCCCCTGCTTGGCGGGGTGGGAGACCTCGGCGGCGGCCGCCGGGTGGGGCCCGGTGCCCTGACCGGCCTCGTTCGAGTACACGCCGCGCTTCACACCCCACTCCACGGCCAGGCCGAGGACACCGCCGAAGACGGCGTGCTGACCGAAGGCCGAGGAGATGATGAGCTGGAACATCGCCGGGATCTGCGGGGCGTTCATGAGCACCACGACGAGGGCCAGGATGATGTACCCCAGCGCCATGACGGGCACGACCGCCCCGGCGAAGACAGCGATGCGCTTGACGCCACCGACGACGATGAAGGTCAGCGGCACGAGCACCGCGATGACCGACATCTTCGGGTCCACGCCCCATGCGTTCTGGGCGGCCCCCGTGATCGAGTTGGCCTGGATGCCCGGGAGGAAGAGGCCCATCGCGGCCAGACAGCAGATCGCGAAGAGGATGCCGTACCAGCGCTGCCCCAGCCCCTTCTCGATGTAGTAGGCCGGGCCACCGCGGTACTCGCCGCCCTCGTCGCGCTCCTTGTAGATCTGGCCGAGCGTGCACTCGACGAAGGAGGTCGCGGCGCCGAAGAAGGCGACCACCCACATCCAGAACACCGCGCCCGGGCCACCGAAGGCGATGGCGGTGGCCACACCGGCGATGTTCCCGGTGCCGACGCGCCCGGCGATACTCATGGCCAGGGCCTGGAAGGAGGAGACGCCGTCCCGGGAGGACTCCCCCGCCAGCAGCTGCCCGACCATGTCGGGGATCCGACGCACCTGGACGAACAGGAGACGCAGGCTGAAGTACAGGCCGGCGGCCAGGCACAGCCACACCAGGGCCGGTGACCAGACGATCTCGTTCACTCTGTTGACGACTGCCTCCATGGGGGCTCCTCCGGAAGAACGCGGGACGGGAACTCGGGCAGCATGGCACCGACGAGCCCACCGGACAGCGCTTCTGGCGACTCCATTACCGAAGTGCAACCGCTCACAGCGACCGCTCACCGCTTGCCCCGGCGATCGCACCTGTGATGAGGGTGGGACATGGCTTGGCAGCAGATCGCATCGACCATCGGACGAACCATCGGACGCCGCCTCATCCGACAGGGGGTGCGGACCGGGATGCGCGAGCACTCCCGCCGGCAGGGCACGCAGCGAAGCACCCCGCCCCGCACCGACCCGCCACCCCGGGAGGGCTGAGACGCCCCTCGCACGCGAAGAACCCCCACACTCGGTGAGTGTGGGGGTTCTGTCCGTGGAGCTAAGGGGATTCGAACCCCTGACCTCCTCCATGCCATGGAGGCGCGCTACCAACTGCGCCATAGCCCCGTCTTCGGGAGCCGCTCTCTCGGAGCGACCGGTGAATATTACACATACTCACCCCCGAAACGCCAAATCGGCGGGATCCCGCCGATTTGGGGCACTCAGTCCTGGTCGTCGACGACCCACCAGGGCCGCTGCTCGACGACCTCGGCGGCCTCCCGGACACCCTCCGGGTGCTCCGGCAGCTCCAGGTCGATCCGCTCGCAGTCCTTCCAGAGGCGCTCGAGGTCGTAGAACTCTCGCTCCTCGGCGTGCTGCACGTGGACGATGATGTCCCCGAAGTCCAGGAGGACCCAGCGCTGCTGGCGCTCCCCCTCCCGACGGAGGGGCTTCACACCGGCCTCGCGGCAGGCGTCCAGGACCTCGTCGACCACCGCACCCACCTGGCGCTCGGTCGGCGCCGCGGCCAGCACGAACACGTCCGTGAGGCCCAGCTGGTCGCTGACGTCCAGGGCCACGATGTCGTGGGCGAGCTTGTCGTCCGCAGCACGGGCTGCGGTGCGGGCCAGGTCGATGGCCTCGGGGGTGGCGGTCACGCGGGGGACTCCTCGTCGGTGGGATTGCTCGGGGCCACGCCTGCAGGGGCGTCACTGGACACGGGTGGCAGGAGCGCGTCGAAGGACTCGCCCTTCCCCTCGGTCTCCCGTGGCGTGTACAGGCCGTGCTTGTTGATGTACTGGACGACACCGTCCGGCACCAGGTACCAGACCGGCAGCCCCCGGGTGACCCGCTCACGGCAGTCGGTGGAGCTGATGGCCATGGCCGGGATCTCGAGCAGGGTCACCGTGTCCGCGGGCAGCCCGGTGGCGGTCAGCTCGTGCCCCGGTCGGCTCACCCCGATGAAGTGCGCGAGATCCCAGATCTCCTCCACGCCCTTCCAGGACAGGATCTGGGAGAGGGCGTCGGCCCCGGTGATGAAGAAGAGCTCGGCCTCGGGGTACTGCTCCGAGAGGTCGAGCAGGGTGTCCCGGGTGTACGTCGGACCCGGACGGTCGACGTCCACCCGGCTCACGCTGAACCGCGGGTTCGAGGCGGTCGCGATGACCGTCATGAGGTAGCGGTCCTCCGCCGGGGAGACGTCCTTGTCGGACTTCTGCCAGGGCCGCCCCGTGGGGACGAAGAGCACCTGGTCGAGCCCGAAGGTCGCGGCCACCTCGCTCGCGGCGACGAGGTGGCCGTGGTGGATGGGATCGAAGGTCCCACCCATCACCCCGAGACGCACGTCAGTGGCGGCTCGGGCGTGCGCCGGTGGTGCGCTTGTGACGCACGTGGTCGGCAGCGAACTCCTCGTCCTCCGGGTTCATCGGCACGTTGTGACGGAACTGCCACAGGACGAGCAGCATCGCCATCATCACGGCCAGGGCGATCACGCCGAACCAGATCGACGGGAAGGGCAGGGCGGGGCCGGCGTGCTCGGCGCCCTTCCCCTCGGTCAGGATCATCATCACGTTCTGCATGGGGGCATCCTACCCAGCGTCGTGGGTCAGTCGTCGGCGGTCCACACACCCGCGCGCCGCTCGTCCTCCATCTCCCGGCGGACGGCGGACTCCGCATCCTTCCGGGCGTGGAAGGCATCCCGCTTCTCCGTCCGCGTGGGCCGGGCGTTCTCCTCCAGACGCAGGTCGGAGCCCCGGGCGCCCAGGTGCTCGGCTCCGGCGGTGATGGTGGGCTCCCAGTCGAAGACCACACCGTCCCCGGGGCCGATGACGACCGTGTCGCCGGCCACGGCGCCCGCAGTCACCAGGGCGTCCTCGACGCCGGCCCGCTGGAGCCGGTCGGCGAGGTAGCCGACGGCCTCGTCGTTGCTGAAGTCGGTCTGGCGGGTCCACCGCACCGGGCGCTCCCCCAGGATCCGGTAGTACACGCCCTCGGCCCCGGACTCCTTGACGATCTCGAACCCGGCGTCGTCGCGGGCCTTCGGACGGACCACGACCCGAGCGGGCTCGGCCGGCGGCAGGCTGTCCCGGTGGGCGGCCACGTGGCCGGCCAGGGCGTACCTCAGCGCGTCGAGCCCCTGGTGGGCGACCGCCGAGATGATGTGCACCTCGGCGCCCCGCTCCTCGAGCATCGGCTTGACCATCTCGGCCAGCTCGCGGGCCTCGGGGACGTCGGCCTTGTTGAGCACCACCACCCGGGTGCGCTCCGCCAGCGGCCGCCCGCCGAGCGCCTCGTCCGGGACGTACTGGCGCAGCTCGTCCTCGATGACCGCGAGGTCCGTCATCGGGTCGCGTCCCGGCTCGAGGGTGGCGCAGTCGACGACGTGGACCAGCACCGAGCAGCGCTCGACGTGACGCAGGAACTGGAGGCCCAGCCCGCGCCCCTGGGCGGCGCCGGGGATGAGCCCCGGGACGTCGGCGATGGTGAACCGCTCGTCCCCCGCCGTCACCACACCCAGGTTCGGCACGAGGGTGGTGAAGGGGTAGTCGGCGATCTTCGGCCGGGCGGCGCTCAGCACCGAGACCAGGGAGGACTTGCCGGCCGAGGGGAAGCCGATGAGGGCCACGTCGGCCAGGGTCTTGAGCTCCAGGACGACCTCGCGCTCCTCCCCCGGCTCCCCGAGCAGGGCGAAGCCGGGTGCCTTGCGCCGGGCGCTGGCCAACGCCTTGTTCCCCAGCCCCCCGCGCCCGCCCTCCGCGACCACGAAGCGGGTGCCGGCCCCCACGAGGTCGGCGAGCACCTCGCCGCTGCGGTCCTTGACGACCGTGCCCTCGGGCACCGGGAGCACCAGGTCCTCCCCGGCCGCCCCGTTGCGCTCGTCACCGCCGCCCGGCTGCCCGTTCGGCGCGCTGCGGTGAGGGCCGCGGTGGTACTCCAGCAGGGTCGTCACCTGCGGGTCGACCTCCAAGACGATGTCACCACCGCGACCGCCGTTGCCGCCGTCGGGGCCGCCGAGGGGCTTGAACTTCTCCCGGTGCACGGAGGCCACGCCGTGACCACCCTTGCCGGCAGCTGCGTGCAGCACCACGCGATCCACGAAGTTGCTGGACATCGGACCCTCCTGGGGACTGTGGGTGCCGGACGCGCCGGCGGGGACGCCGATGGGGGCGATGCCTCAGGTGGCATCGCCCCCATCGGGCGGGGTCGGGTCCGCGCTCGCGGACTGACCGAGGAACTGCTCAGACGCCGGCCGGGGCGGGCGCGTCCACGATGGACACGGTCTTGCGGCCGCGCTTGCTGCCGAACTCCACGGCGCCGGCGGTGAGGGCGAACAGCGTGTCGTCCTTGCCGCGGCCCACGTTGGCGCCCGGGTGGAAGTGGGTACCGCGCTGCCGGATGATGATCTCGCCGGCGTTGACCAGCTGGCCACCGTAGCGCTTCACACCGAGGCGCTGAGCGTTCGAGTCACGACCGTTGCGGGTCGAGGACACACCCTTCTTGCTTGCCATGTCTGTTCTCCCTGGCTGCTCGTGCTGTTCCGGGACCGGATCAGGCGTTGATCGCGGTGATCTTGACCTCGGTCAGCGGCTGACGGTGACCCTGGCGCCGCTTGTAACCGGTCTTGTTCTTGTAGTGCTGGATGACGATCTTGGGGCCCTTGGTGGCACCCACGATCTCAGCGGTGACGCTCACCTTGGCGAGCTGGTCGGAGGTGGCGGTGACGGTGGAGCCGTCGACGAGCAGGAGCGGCTGCAGGTCAATGCTCTCGCCGGGCTCACCGGCCACCTTGTCGACGGTGAGCACGTCACCGACGGAAACCTTCTCCTGGCGGCCACCGGCGCGGACGATCGCGTACACGTTGAGCTCACTCTCTGGTCTGTCGAACTGCTGGTCTGGGTTCCGTGGGTCCTGCGGCACCGTTCCGGACCGCCTCCCACGAAAGGAATGGGCGCGCTCAGGTCGGCGCGCCGACGTGCGACTCTACACCGCCGGGCCGGGGAACTCAAACCCGACGGTGCTCGCCTCACTCTTCCTGCGCGGCGCCCCCGGGCGCGGAGCTGGCGCGGCGACGGGTGGTGCGGCGCGGCGCCGCCTTCCCGGCGGAGGCAGCACCCCCCGCGACCTGGGTCTCCACCGGCTGGACCGACGGGGCCTCCGCCGTGGGCGTCACCGTCTCGGTGCTCACCACCCGGCGGCGCGAGGAGCGACGCGGCGCGCTCGAGGGCGCCTGGGCACCGACCGTCTCGACCCCCTGGGCGACCTCGGGCTCCGCGGTCGGGCTCCCGGCGGCGTCCGCGACCTCCTCGGTCGGGACGCTGGCCCGGCGGCCGATCCGACCGGTGATGCGCCCCGTGGCCGCGGGAGCCGCGGCGGTCTCGGCCGGCGCCGCCTCTCGGGTGGTGGTCTGCTCGGTCGGAACCTCCGGGGAGGACGGGCTCGTGGCCGCGGGGGCCGCGGTCTCCTGCTGCTGCGCGCCCCGCGGCGCCGCCTGCCGGGGGCTGCCCTGCGGCTCCTCGTGGGCGGACTGCTTCTGGACCGCCGCGGTGTGCACCGCCCGCGCGATCTGCGCGACCGAGGGCCCCGAGGCGGGCGCGGTCGGCAGCACCGGGGCGCTCGACGGCTGACGCTCCCGGGAACGGTCCGCACCGCGCCCCGGACGTCCCTCCCGCCCGGAGGGCTGTCGCCCCACCGGCGCGTCGTGCGTGACGAGGCCGAACCCGTCGCAGTGCTGGCAGGTGGTCCCGAAGACCTCCACGAGCCCGCTGCCGACGCGCTTGCGGGTCATCTGCACCAGCCCCAGGGAGGTGACCTCGGCCACCTGGTGCTTCGTGCGGTCGCGGGCGAGGCACTCCACGAGGCGCCGGACCACGAGATCCCGGTTGCTCTCGAGGACCATGTCGATGAAGTCCACGACGATGATGCCGCCGATGTCCCGCAGGCGCAGCTGGCGGACGATCTCCTCGGCCGCCTCCAGGTTGTTCTTGGTGACCGTCTCCTCGAGGTTGCCCCCGGCGCCGACGAACTTGCCGGTGTTCACGTCGACGACCGTCATCGCCTCGGTCCGGTCGATGATCAGCGAACCACCGGAGGGCAGCCAGACCTTGCGGTCCATGGCCTTGGCCAGCTGCTCGTCGATGCGGTGGGCGGCGAAGATGTCCCGCTCGTCCTCCCAGCGGTGCACCTTGGGGGCCAGGTCGGGGGCCAGGGCCTCGACGTACTCGGTGACCGAGCGCCAGGCCTTCTCCCCGGAGACCTCCAGGCGGGCGAAGTCCTCGGTGAACACGTCGCGGATCACGCGGACGGTCAGGTCCGGCTCGCCGTGGACGAGGGCCGGCGCGCTGCCCTTGGTCTGGGCGGAGCTGATCTGCTCCCACTGCGCGGCCAGGCGCTGGACGTCGGCACGCAGCTCCTCCTCCGAGGCCCCCTCGGCGGCGGTGCGCACGATGACGCCCGCCTCGGCCGGGACGACCTCCTTGAGGATCTTCTTCAGGCGCGTCCGCTCGGTGTCCGGCAGCTTCCGGCTGATGCCCGTCGTCGAGCTGCCCGGCACGTAGACCAGGTAGCGGCCCGGCAGCGAGATCTGCGAGGTGAGGCGCGCCCCCTTGTGGCCGATCGGGTCCTTGGTGACCTGCACCAGGACCGTCTGCCCGGACTGCAGAGCGCTCTCGATCCGCTTCGGCTCGTTCTTCTCCAGCCCCGCGGCGTCCCAGTTCACCTCACCGGCGTAGAGCACGCCGTTGCGCCCCTTGCCGATGTCGACGAAGGCCGCCTCCATCGAGGGCAGCACGTTCTGCACCCGCCCCAGGTAGACGTTGCCGACCATCGTGGTCTCGTGCTGCTGGTCGATGTAGTGCTCCACGAGCACGCCGTCCTCGAGCACACCGATCTGCGTGTGCTTCTCGGACTCGCGGACCACCATCGTGCGCTCGACGCTCTCCCGGCGGGCGAGGAACTCGGCCTCGGTGAGCACGGCACGGCGACGCCCCGCGTCCCGCCCCTCCTTGCGGCGCTGCTTCTTGGCCGCCAGGCGGGTGGACCCCTGGACCCGGGTCACCTCGCTCTCGGCATCAGCCGCCCCGGTGCGCTCCTCGGCACGGTCCTCGCTGCGCGCCTCGCCCCGGGTGCGGGAACGACGGCTGCCCCGGGAACGCTTGCGGGAACGACGGCTGGAGCGCTCGTCGGACGGACCGGAGCCCTCACCCCCGCTGTCGCCCTGGTCGTCCCCGTCGGCCTGACGACCGGCAGGGCGCTCCTCCGGGGCCTCCTGACCCTCGCCGGACTCCCCCGCCAGAGCGTGCTCCGGGGCCTCCTGACCCCGGGTGCGACCGCGCCCCCCGCGGCGGCGACGGGAGCGACGACCGGAGCCCTCCTCCGAGCCCTCGCCCTCGTCGGTGGCCGGGTGGTCGCGCCCCTCGTCCGCGGCGTCCCCCGAGCCCCGGGCCTCGCCCCGGACCTCTGCGCCCTCGTCCTCGGCGGTCTCCTGACGACCGGACTCGCCCCGGCGACGGCGGCGACGCCCGGTGCCCTCCCCCGGGTCCTCCTCGCGGTCGGTCCGGGAGCGACGGTTGCGGCGGGGCGCCGGCTCCTCCTCGTCCGCCGTGTGACGGGCCCGACGGGCGGGGGTCTCCTGCGGGGAGTCGTCCGCCTCGTCGTCCTGCCGGCGACGGCTGCGCGGCGCCAGGGCCTCGGGGTCCGGGGCCTGGAAGAGTAGGCCGAACTGCCCGCCGGAGCTCTGGAACTGGTCGGTGGTCACGTGGGACACCTCTCCGCCCACCGGTCCGATCGGCACCCCCGGGCGGGTGGCGTTCTCGCTCCGCTCCGTGCGATCGGCCGGGTGGCCGTTCTCGCCGCGTCCGTGCGCGGCCTCGAAAGTCTGGGTTACGGGCGGCTCGCGCGTGGCGCGGCACCGTTCCGCCGACCGCGCCCCACCTCGTGCGGAGAACGCTGGTCGGGTGCGTGCTCAGGGGTGCTGGCGCACGAACCGGACCCAAGTCTCGCACATCGCTCGGGAACGAGGACCGGCCCCGTGGATCTCAACGCTCCTTGCGCTGGGCGATGGCGACGGCGTTCACGAGCCCGATGCCCATCCAGCAGGCGAACATGGAGGTTCCTCCGTAGCTCACGAAGGGCAGCGGCACACCCGTCATGGGCATGGTGCCCATGGTCATACCGATGTTCTCGAAGGACTGGACGCCGAACCACGTGGCCACCCCCACGAGGACGAGTCGGGGGAAGACGTCGGTCGTGCGCTGGGCGATGGACAGGGTCCGCAGGACGATGAAGGCGATGAGCCCCACCGTGACCGCCCCGCCGACCAGCCCAAGCTCCTCGCCGATCACCGCGAAGATGAAGTCGCTGTCGGCCACGGGCAGGTACCCGCTCTGGGTCTGCGCGCCCTGCAGGTAGCCCTGGCCGAAGACTCCCCCGGAGCCGATCGCGTTGCGCGACTGGATCATCTGGAAACCCGTGTTGAGCGGGTCGTCCTCCGGGTTCAGGAAGCTCGTGAGGCGGGCCATCTGGTGCTCGGCGAGGAATCCCCCGCGGATGGCCACGGTGGCGACCGTCACGGCCCCCAGCACGGTGCCCAGGATCCACCACCGGTTCACCCCCGACAGGGAGACCACCCCCAGCGCCATCGCCCCGATCACCAGGGCCGACCCGAGATCCGGCTGGAGCATCACCAGGCCGATGGTGAACAGGGCCAGCGCCCAGGCCAGCACGACCTTCCAGAAACCGGGGGCCGCCACCTGCGGCCGCAACCGGTGGCTGAGCGCCGCGGCCAGGCCCAGGCACAGGGCGACCTTCATGAACTCGGTGGGCTGGATGGTGAACCCGCCGATGCTGATCCAGCTCTTGGCGCCGGCGATGGTCGTGCCGATCAGCACCACCAGGACCAGCCCCGCCCACCCCAGCAGCACCGCCAGCGGGGTGAAGGGGCGCAGCCGGTAGACGTCGAGCCGCGAGAGCACCACGCACAGCACGATCCCGACCAGCATGTTGAGCACGTGCCGCACCCCGGTGGCCGCGCCGGCGTCGACATTCGTGGCGCTGAAGACCATGGCCGCGCCGAACAGGCTCAGCGCCAGCGAGGCACCGAGCAGGGGCCAGTCCGAGTGGCCCAGGAGGTGCATGGCCCCCCGGGGTTCCGGGGGGAAGCTCCCCGGGCTGCGGGCCCCCTCGGGCGCGGCGTACCGGTGGGGCACCTCGGCGTGCGGGGTCTCCTCGAGGACCGAGCCCACCGCGGCCCGGGAGTGCTCGGGGCGGGAGCTCGGGACCGGCTCGGGCCAGGGGCCGCTCATGCGAGCGCCTCCCGGGCGCGCTGGACGTCCAGCGCCATCTGCTCCACGAGGGCCGGGACGCCGTCGAAGCGCTCCATGCCCCGCAACCGCTCGACGAGCTCGATGCTCACCGGCTCGCCGTAGAGGTCCAAGTCGCTCCGGTCCAGGACGTGGGCCTCCACGGTGCGGCGCTGCCCGTCGAAGGTCGGGTTGGTCCCCACGCTCACCGCCGCCGGCAGGCGCGCGTCGGCGGCCCCCGCGGGCAGGTCGCAGCGCACGAGCCAGCCGGCGTACACACCGTCAGCGGGGACCAGCCCCTCGGTGTCCGCCGAGAGGTTCGCGGTCGGGAAGCCCAGCTCGCGTCCCCGGTGCTCACCGTGGACGACCGTGCCCCGCAGCGCGTGGAGCCGGCCGAGCTGACGGGCCGCCTCGTCGACCTCCCCCCGGGCCAGGGCGGCACGAACGGCGGTGGAGGACCACCGCTCGACGGCCTCGTCCCCGACGTCGTCCAGGACCACCGTCTCGAAGCCCAGCTCCTCGCCCAGCTCACGGAGGATGTCGACCGTGCCGACATTCCCCCGGCCGAAGCGGGAGTCCCGCCCGACGACCACGGCCCGCGCGCCGAGGTCCCGGACGTAGGTCCCCTCCACGAACTCGCGGGGCGACTGCTGCGCCAGCTCGACGGTGAACTGCTGGGCGACGGCGACGTCGAGGCCCACGGACTCGAGCAGGTCGAGCCGCTGCCCGGTGCTCACGATCATCTCCGGGCAGCGCTCGGGATGGAGCACCTCGAGCGGGTGGGGGTGGAAGGTCAGGGCCACGGACGCCAGGTCCCGCTCGGCGGCCAGCGCCGTCACCCGGCCGAGCAGGGCACGGTGGCCGCGGTGCAACCCGTCGAAGGTGCCGATGGTGACGACGGTCCCCCGCTGCCGAAGCGGCTCGGGGAGCTGGTCGGGGTGGGTCAGTCTCAGCACGTCGCGCAGTCTACGTCCCGCGTCCTCAGGCCGCGGCGAAGACGGTGCGGGGCTGCCAGCGCTCCCCCGCCGCGACCGCGACGGCGAGCAGCTCCCCGGCGGCGTCCAGGAGGCCCACCGGCCGTCCCTCCGACAGCTCCTGCGCGACCACCCCGCGCCCCTCGCCGAAGGGGACGGGCGACCCGTTGCGCAGCCCCCGGGCGGCGCGCTCGGAGACCTCCACGCAGGGGAGGGTCCGGCGAGCGACGTCCCCCATCGACAGGACCGGGGTCTCCACCGGAGGTCGACCCCCTTCCCGGGCCTCGACGAGCTCGCCGACCGGCGTGGCGTCGGCCAGGGCGAAGGGCCCCACGGCCTCCCGCCGGAGGGCGACGAGGTGCCCGGCGGAACCCAGCGCGAGGCCCAGGTCCCGCGCCAGGGCACGGACGTAGGTGCCCGAGGAAACCCTGACCTTGATGTCGAGGTCGAGCACCTCGGTGCCGCTGACGCCCGTGGCCGCGCGGGCGTCGAGCAGGTCGAAGGAGTGGACGGTCACGGGGCGTGCCTCGAGGGTGACCTCCTCCCCCGCCCGCACCCGCTCGTGGGCTCGGCGCCCATCCACCTTGATGGCGCTCACCGCGCTGGGGGCCTGCTGGATGTCGCCGGTCAGGCCGCTCACGGCCTCCTGCAGCATGCTGCTCGCGGGCCGGAGCGCGGCCGCGCCGCCCAGGTGCTCGAGCCCCGGGGAGGTCAACAGGTCGCCCTGGGCGTCCTCCGTGTGCGTCCCCTCCCCCAGCCGCACGGTCGCGGAGTAGGTCTTGTCGGCACCCACCAGGTGCGTGAGCAGCCGGGTCGCCCGCCCGACACCCACGAGGAGCACCCCGGTGGCCATCGGGTCCAGGGTGCCGGCGTGCCCCACCTTCCGGGTGGCGCACAGCCACCGGCAGCGGGAGACGATGTCGTGCGAGGTGGGGCCGGCCGGCTTGTCCAGCACCAGCAGCCCGTCGGGCGCCGGGGTCTCGCGGACCCGAGGCTCACTCCTCGGAGTCATCCGCCGGCTTCTTGTACGGGTCCTCGTCGCCGGCGTACTGGGCGCCCTCGTGCTCCCGCGCCCGGCGCTCGTCCTCCTCACGGGCCTTCCGCAGCACCTCCTGCAGGTGCGCGGCGTCCTCCGGCAGCGCGTCGTGGACGAACTCCAGCGACGGGGTGAGCCGGATGCCGAGGGCCTTGCCGACCATCGAGCGCAGCCTGCCGCGGTTCTTCTCCAGCAGCTCGGCGCTCAGCTCCCGCTGGTCGTCTGAGCCGAGCACGGTCCAGAAAACGGTGGCGTGCTGCAGGTCAGGGGTCACGCGGGTGTCGGTGATGGTCACCATCCCCAGGTCGGGGTCCTTCACGACCGCCGCCAGGTTCTCGGCGAGGACGTCGCGGATGCGCTCGGCGATCTTCCGGGCACGCTGGGGGTCTGCCATGGCTCCTCCTGGAGTTCTCGTTCGGGCCACCGCGGGCGGCCGCACTGGGATGAAACGCTAACCCAGCGGGGCCGGCCCCACCGAAGGGTGGGACCGGCCCCGCCGGGTGCGTACGAGATCAGTCGCGCGGCTTCTCGCGCATCTCGTAGGTGGTGATCAGGTCACCCTCCTGGACGTCGTTGAACGTGCCCAGGTTGATACCGCACTCGAAACCCTCGCGGACCTCGGTGACGTCGTCCTTGAAGCGACGCAGACCGGTGAGCTCGAGCCCCTCGGTGAGGACCACGCCCTCGCGGGTGATGCGGGCCTTCGCGCCGCGGGTGACGACACCCGAGCGGACGATGGAACCGGCGATGTTGCCGAACTTCGAGGAGCGGAAGACCTCCCGGATCTCGGCGGTACCGGTCTCCACCTCCTCGTACTCCGGCTTGAGCATGCCCTTGAGGGCCTGCTCGATGTCCTCGATCGCCTGGTAGATGACCGAGTAGTACCGGATCTCGACGCCCTCGCGCTCGGCGTAGTCCGCGTTCTGACCCTCGGCCCGGACGTTGAAGCCCAGGATGATCGCGTCGGAGGCCATCGCGAGGTTGATGTTGTTCATCGTGATGGCGCCGACACCGCGGTCGATGATGCGCAGGTCCACCTCCTCGCCGACGTCCAGCTGCAGGAGCGCGTCCTCCAGGGCCTCGACCGAACCCGACACGTCACCCTTGAGGATGAGGTTGAGGGTCTCGACCTTGCCCTTGGCGAGGGCCTCGTTGAGGTCCTCGAGGGAGATGCGCTTGCGGGCCTTGGCCAGCGAGGCCTGCCGGTCGGCGGCCTCCCGCTTCTCGGCGATCTGACGGGCCGTCCGGTCGTCCGGGGCCACCACGAAGGTGTCACCGGCACGGGCGACGGTGTCCATGCCCAGCACCTGCACGGGGCGGGAGGGCAGCGCCTCCTGGAGGTTGTTGCCGTGCTCGTCGAGCATGGCGCGCACACGACCGTGCGAGGACCCGGAGACGATCGCGTCCCCGACCCGCAGCGTGCCCGAGGTGACCAGGACGGTCGCCACCGCACCGCGACCACGGTCGAGGTTCGCCTCGATGGCGATGCCGCGGGCGTCCTTGTCCGGGTTCGCCGTGAGCTCCAGGGCGGCGTCCGCGGTGAGGAGCACCGCCTCGAGCAGCTCGTCGATGTTCTGCCGCTGCTTGGCCGAGACGTCGACGAACATCACGTCGCCGCCGTACTCCTCGGCGATCAGCTCGTACTCGGTGAGCTGCTGGCGGATCTTCGCCGGGTTCGCGCCCGGGGAGTCGATCTTGTTGACCGCCACCACGATCGGCACCTCAGCCGCCTTGGCGTGGTTGAGCGCCTCGATCGTCTGCGGCATGACGCCGTCGTCCGCGGCCACCACGAGGATCGCGATGTCCGTGACCTTCGCACCACGGGCACGCATGGCGGTGAACGCCTCGTGACCCGGGGTGTCGATGAAGGTGATCGGGCGACGCTCGCCCTCGTGGTCGGTGTGCACCTGGTAGGCACCGATGTGCTGGGTGATGCCGCCGGCCTCGCCGCCGGTGACCTCCGACTTGCGGATGGCGTCCAGCAGGCTCGTCTTTCCGTGGTCGACGTGACCCATGACGGTCACCACCGGGGCACGCGGCTCCAGGTCCTCCTCGGTCTCGGCGGCCTCCTCGGCCTCGAGGTCGATGTTGAACTGGCTGAGCAGCTCGGCCTCCTCCTCCTCGGGGGAGACCACCTGGATGTCGTACCCGAGCTCGGCGCCGAGGATCCCGAAGGTCACCTCGTCGAGCGACTGGGTGGCCGTGGCCATCTCACCGAGGTGGAAGAGCACGGTCACCAGCGCCGCGGGATCAGCGTTGATCTTGTCCGCGAAGTCGGTCAGCGAGGCACCACGGCGCACCTTGACGACGGTCGACCCGTCGCCACGGGGAACCTGCACACCACCGATCGACGGCGCCTGCATCTGCTCGAACTCGGCGCGCTTGGCGCGCTTCGACTTGCGCGCCTTGCGCTTGCCGCCTCCACGACCGAAGGCACCCTGGGTGCCACCGCGACCACCGCGGGGACCGCGGGGTCCTCCACCGGGGCGCGCACCGGCCCCCGGGGCACCGCCCGGACCACGACCGCGCTGCGGACGCTCGCCCGGACGCGGCACGGCGGCCTTGCCCGGCATCATGTTCGGGTTGGGGCGCGGGCCGCCACCGGGGCGCGGACCGGCGGCACCGGTACCCCCCGGACGCGGACCCGCGGCACCGGTACCACCCGGGCGCGGACCCGCGGCGCCGGTACCACCCGGACGCGGGGCACCGGGCTTGCCGCCCCGGGTGCCGCCGGGCTTGGGCATGCCCTGGCTCGGCGCGAACGGGTTGTTGCCCGGGCGCGGGGCACCGGGCTTGCCGCCCCGGGTGCCGCCGGGCTTGGGCATGCCCTGGCTCGGCGCGAACGGGTTGTTGCCCGGGCGGGCCTGCTGGCCTCCCGGCTTCGGCGCACCGGAGCGGGGGCCGCGCGGGGCCTCGTCGCGGGCCGCCTGCTGGCGGGGGGTGGCCTTCGGGCCCGGGGTCGGGGCCGGCGCACCCGGCTTCGGGGCAGCACCCGGGGTGGGGCCGGCCTTCGGGGTCGGCGCCGCCTTCGGGGCGGGCTCGGCCTGCGGGGCCGGCGCGGCCGGACCCGGGGTCGGTGCCTTCGCCGCGGGCTTGGGGCCCGGGGTCGGGGCCTGCGCGCCCGGCTTCGGGGCAGCGCCCGGGGTGGCCTGGGCGCCGGGCTTCGGCGCGGCGCCCGGGGTGGGCCGGGCACCGGGCTTCGGCGCGTTCGACTTCTGGGGGGTGCCGCTCTCGGACGTGTCCGAGGAGGCCGGCCGGGCGCCGGCCGGCGGGTTGTCGCGCACCTTGCGCACGACGGGGGCCTCGACGGTCGACGATGCCGACTTGACGAACTCCCCCTGCTCCTTCAGGTGGGCCAACAGCTCCTTGCTGGTGACGCCAAGCTCCTTCGCGAGCTCATGAACCCTGAGCTTTGCCACGTTTCTCCTGTCTGGCCCTCGCCAGGCAGGCGGGGCCGTTGTCAGTGCTGGGTGCTCATCGCTGAGTACTCATCGGGTGCTCATCGCGTGTGTCCCGCTTCCATGTCAGTTCCTCCAGTCCGGTCCTCCGGGCCGGCGAGCTCTGCTGCCCACCGTTCCACCGCGGAGAGATCGGCCGCGCCCGCGAGCCGGAGGGCTCGCGGGATGGCACGTCGGGTGACGGCCTTCTCGACGCACGCCGGGTCGGGGTGGAGATGGGCTCCACGCCCGGGCAGCCTGCGCCCGTGGTCCGGCACCACGGGGATGCCGGACGGTGCTCGACCCTCCGGAACGCCCTGCCCGATGGCGGAGACGCTCCCCGGGTCCACCGCGAGGCGGACCAGGGTCGAGGCCGGCGCCCTCCCACGACACCCCACGCAGGTCCGCATCGGGACGTGCGCACGGGCTCCTCGGGAAGAGGCCGGACCACTCATTCTAACGCCTCGGCGGGAGAACCCCACCGCGGCGCCTGCACCACCCGTGGGACTCACCCCGCAGCGGGGGCCTCCGGGGCGGCCGGTGCGGCACCCTCGGAGGAGCTGTCGGGCTGGATGTCGATCCGCCATCCGGTGAGGCGGGCGGCCAGCCGGGCGTTCTGCCCCTCCTTGCCGATCGCCAGGGAGAGCTGGTGCACCGGGACCCGAACGCGCGCCGAGCGGGTCTTCTCGTCGACGACCTCCACCGAGACCACGGAGGCCGGCGAGAGGGCGGCCGCCACGAACTTCGCGGGGTCCTCGTCGAAGTCGACGAGGTCGATCTTCTCCCCCTGCAGCTCGTTCATCACCGCGCGCACCCGGCCACCCATCGGGCCGATGCAGGCTCCCTTGGCGTTGAGCCCTGCCCGGGTGGCCCGCACCGCGACCTTGGAACGGTGGCCGGCCTCGCGGGCGATCGACTCGATCTTCACGGTGCCGTCGGCGACCTCGGGGACCTCCAGGGCGAAGAGCTTGCGCACGAGGTTGGGGTGGGTGCGGCTCAGACCGATGCTCGGGCCCTTCTGCCCGCGCTTCACATGGATGACGTAGCAGCGCAGCCGGTCGCCGTGGTTGTACTCCTCCAGCGGCACCTGCTCGGACTTCCCGAGCAGTCCCTCGACAGTGCCCAGGTCGACGTGCACGCCGTGCGGGTCGTTGCTCTGCTGGACCACACCGGTGACGATGTCGCCCTCCCGCCCCTTGAAGTCGCCCAGGACGGCCTCGTCCTCGATGTCCCGCAGGCGCTGCCGGATCACCTGGCGCACCGTGAACGCGGCCACGCGTCCGAAGTCCTTCGGGGTGTCGTCGAACTCGGGGCCAGCCTCCCCCCGCGTGCCGTCCTCCAGCAGCGGGGCGTCCTCGCGCGCCCAGACCACGGTCTCCCCGGTGCGGCGGTCGAGCTCCACCCGCGCGTTGCGTCGTCCACCGGCCTCGTGCTGGTAGGCCTGCAGCAGGGCGTTCTCCAGCGCGGGGACGAGCACGTCCAGCGGGATCTCCCGCTCGCGCTCCAGCTCGCGCAGCACGGCCATGTCGATCTTCATGTCTTCTCCTGGGGTGGGTGTCTGGGGGTCAGCGGCGGAACTCGACCTGGACCGTGCCGGTCCCGGCCTCGGCGAGGGTGCAGCTCCGCTCCCCGCCCTCGGCGGCGTCATCGGCCAGCACGATCAGCTCGTCCTCCACACGCAGGACCCGGGCGGTACGGGGCTCGGTGCCCTCGACCCCCCGGAGCTCCACGAGGCGGCCGACGGCGCGGCGGTAGTGGGCGAGCTCGGTGAGGGGGCGGTCGACCCCCGGGGAGCTCACCTCGAGCGTGTAGGGCTGCGCGCCGAAGGGGTCGTCCGCGTCGATCGCGGCGCTCACCAGCTGGGTCGCGTCGGCCACCTGGTCGAGGTCCACCGGCTCCACCGGCGTCACGCCGTCGTCGGGGTCCGGGAGGGGCCGCTCCACGAGCACCCGGACCACGGTCCGCCGCCCCGCGGGGGTGATCTCCACCTCGCGGACCTCGAGCCCGATGGGGACGAGCGCCTCCCGGGAGAGACCCAGGACCTTCTCGGTGCGTTCCTCTGTGGACACGGTGCCTCCCGGTCTCGGCACCAGCACGACGGGGGCCGAGGTGTTCTCGAATGACCAGCGGTTGTCGTGGCCCGCCGGCGGGGGCCACCCCCGGAGCACGGGGACCGCTGACTCTACCGGCGGAGGGCACGCACCGGCCAGCCACGACGGTGGGAGGGGCGGTCTCGTGACAAGATGCCCGCGTGATCGACCGCACCGTTCTCCGCCACACCCGCTCCTCCCACGGCGCTGCTCCCACCGGGAGCTCCCGCCGCGCCGCGCTGCGCCTCGGCCTGCTCGGACTCCTCGCGCCGGCCGGGCTGGCCGGGTGCGGGATCCGCCTGGAGGAGGACGCCGCGCCCAGCGAGGGTGGCGAGAAGGGCGCCGAGGGGGCCTCCACCGCAGACGCCCTCCTGCGCGACCTGCAGGGCGCGGCACGCCGCGTGATGCGTTCCTCGCTGGCCAACGGGTCCGGCACCCGGTGGGTCACCGAGGGGCTCCAGGCCCAGGTGAAGGAGCTCATGACGATCACCGGGGGCGTGGAGATCGACGAGAAGGAGATCGAGAAGTCGCGGACGAACCGCGACGTCGCCGACCAGCTCCGCCGGGAGGCCGAGCTCCTCCTCCCCCGCCTCCACGAGGCCGGCGAGCACTCCGAGCTCGTCACCGAGATGGTCGCCTGGTGGCTCGGGGCCAACCACGCCCTGCACCCGCTCAGCCCCCTGCCCTCCGTGCCCGACGGCGCCGCGGTCCCGGCCGCCGCCACGATCGGCACCCTCCACGAGGTCACCTGGGCGATGGAGGTCCTCACCACCCGCCTGGCCGCGGAGATGCGCTACTGGAGCCGGCGACGCATCAAGCACCTCGAGCAGCTGCGGACCGTGGTGTCCGCCCTGGCGGGGGACGCCGGCGACCGACAGCAGATCGCCTACGAGATGCCGCGGGAGGTCATGGACCTCGAGGAGCGCCCGAAGCGCTTCCTGCACTTCCTGGACCGGTGGAGCAAGGAGCTGCGCCAGCAGCTGGCCGACCACGCCGACGACGCCCAGTGGGTGCACCTGCTGACCGTGCAGCTCGGCGTCGCCCGGGGGCTCACCCTAGACTGGACCGAGAACACCGCCCCGGCCGTCCCCGGCGGGAAGCCGCAGCAGGCCCAGGCCCCCCAGGACGCCGACGCCGGTGAGGGGCAGGACATGACCGGGGGCGGGACCGACGGCAAGGAGTCCGACGAGGACACGGACCCGGGGCACGACGAGGAGTGAGGCAGGTGCGGGGGATGCAGGACCGAGCACGAGGGGGGCGCGTCGCGCTTGGGCTGGCGCTCGTCGGGGCGCTGGCCGGCTGCGCCGGGGAGCCGGCACCGGATCGACCCGCCGCATCGCACGACGCTCCCAGCAGCGCGTCGTCGAGCAGGCCTAGCGAGAGCTCCCCGCACGAGGGGGCCCCGGACGCCACGGCGAGCGCCCCCTCCCCCTCCTCGACCTCCGCGACGGGGCAGGGCAGCTCCCCGTCCTCCGGGAGCTCCCCCGAGGCGTCCCCGTCCACCTCCGGCCGCGAGGACGACGAGGCCCCCCGGGCCTTCTCGGTGGTCACGACGGGCGACATGCTCACCCACTACGTCCTCCAGGAGCGCGCCGACGAGCTGCAGCCCGGCCCCGGGTTCGCCTTCGACGGCATGCTGACCGAGGTGGAGCCGGTGCTCGCGGGCGCCGACCTGGCGGTGTGCGGCCAGGAGACCCCGATCTCCCCCGAGAACGAGGATCTCACCGCCTCGAAGGGGACCTTCGTCTTCAACGCCCCGCGCGAGATCGCCGAGGCGATGGCGGCCGCCGGGTACGACGCCTGCTCGACGGCCTCGAACCACACCCTCGACAAGGGGCTCCGGGGCGTGGCGGACACCCGCGCCGTCCTGGAGGAGAACGGCATCGCCCCGGTCGGGCCGCAGGCCTCCGAGGGGGCCGGCCCCGGGCACCCGGTGCTCGTCGACGCCGGTGGGGCCACGGTGGGGCTGCTCGCGTACAGCTACAACGTGAAGAATGCGCTGGGTGGCACGACCGTGCCGGGCATGGAGTGGATGAACGGCCACATGATGCGCGGTGCCGGCGCCGAGGGGATGATCGCCGACGCCCGCCGGGCCCGCCGGATGGGGGCCGACGTGGTGATGGTGTCGATCCACTGGGGTGCCGAGTACGACCAGGAGCCGAACGACGAGCAGCGCGAGATCGCCCGGACGGTGCTCGCCTCCGGGGAGGTCGACGCGATCGCCGGTTCGCACCCCCACGTGGTGCAGCCGTGCGAGACGATCGACGGCCGGACGGTGGCCTACAGCATGGGCAACTTCCTCTCCGAGCAGGGCCCCAACCGCTACCCGTCGAAGCCGATCACCACCCAGGACGGGGTGCTGCTGAGGTGGACCTTCACGCCGGAGGAGGGCGTGGACGGTGTCACCTGGGAGCAGGAGCTGGAGTACCAGCCCACCTTCGTGACCCGGCCCGACTTCGTGATCGCGCCGGCCACCCCGGATCACCTCCCCGACTCCTACCGCCGCACGGTGGACACCATGAGCTCCCTGGGGAAGGGGCGCTGCGACGCCCGCCCCATGACCCCGAAGGACTGGACCCGATGACCCGCCTGCCCCGCACCGTCCGACCCGCCGCCGCCCTCGCCACCGCCGGGCTCCTGCTCTCGGCCTGCTCCGGCGACCGGGGTGGGGAGCCCAGCGCGCAGGGCTCCTCCCCCGCGGCCAGCGCCACCACGTCCTCCCCGGCCACCGACCCCGCGGCCTCCGGCACCTCCACCGGTCCGGGGTCGAGCGCGGGGGCCGAGACCCCCGGCGGCTCCGCCTCCCCCGCGGAGGGGGCGAGCGGCTCGGGCGAGCCCAGCGCCTCCGGCTCGAGCCCCGACTCGAGCACGAGCACGGGCGCGCCCGCCGGGAAGGGAGAGTCCTTCACGGTCCTGTCCACCGGTGACGTCCTGGCCCACGCGGCGGTGATCCGCAGCGCGAAGGGATTCGGCACCGGGGACGCCTATGACTTCACCCCCCAGCTCGAACCGGTCGCGCCCTTCCTCCAGGCCGGCGACCTGACGCTCTGCAACCAGGAGACCCCGCTCACGCCGACCAACGAGGACGTGACGGCCCAGCAGAACATCATGGTGTTCAACACCCCGCACGAGCAGGCCGAGGCCCTCGCCGAGGCCGGCTTCGACGCCTGCTCCACCTCCAACAACCACACCCTGGACCAGGGGGTCGAGGGTGTCGAGCGCACCCGCGAGGTCATGGAGGAGGCGGGGGTGCTGCCGATCGGTCCGGCCGAGTCGGCCACGGCGGGGCGCACGGAGGACGGTGGCGACAACCCGACCATCCTGGAGGCCGACGGGCACAAGGTCGGGGTGCTCACCTACTCGTACAACGTCGCGAACATGGGCCTCGCCCAGAGCCTGCCCTCCCACCCGTGGATGGAGCAGCACATGTGGTTCGCACAGGGCCCGGAGGGTATCGCCGAGCAGGCCGCGGAGGCCCGCGAGCAGGGGGCCGAGGTGGTCGTCGCCGTGGTCCATTGGGGCACCGAGTACGTGGCCATGCCCACCGCGGAGCAGGACCAGCTGGCCCAGCAGCTGCTCGGTGAGGACTCGGGGGTCGACGCGATCTTCGGCCACCACGCACACGTCCCGCAGCCCTGCCAGACGATCGAGGGCCGTACCGTCTTCTACGGCCTGGGGAACTTCCTCTCCGCACAGCGCAAGAAGCCGACCAACACCTTCCCCCCGAATGTGCAGGACGGCGCGATCGCCGGCATCACCTTCACCGCCGACGGGAAGGGCGGCTGGGAGCAGCAGGCTTCCGTCCAGCCCACCTGGGTCACGCAGCCCGATCACGTCATCGAGCCGGCCACCCCGGACCAGCACGCCGAGTCGCACGCCCGGACCATGGACGTCATGAACCGGCTGGGCGACAGCTCCTGCCAGCCCACCGAGCTCACGCCGCAGGGCTGAGCGGAGGGGGCCGGGCCAGGACCCACGGCCCCACCCCTCGGCCTCAGAGCAGGTCGAGCACCATCTCCCCGCCGAGGCGCAGCAGGAAGCCGCCCACGACGAGGACGAACACCAGCCGGACGAAGCCCCCGCCCCGGGCCACCGCGGTCCGGGCTCCCAGGTAGCCCCCGACGAGATTCCCGGCCGCCATGGCCAGACCGACCTTCCACACGACCGCGCCCATCGGGACGAACAGGCACAGGGCGGCGGCGTTCGTGGCCCAGTTGGCCATCTTGGCCTTCGCGCTGGCCTGCAGGAAGTCGTAGCCCAGCAGACCCACCAGGGCGAAGACCAGGAAGCTGCCCGTCCCCGGGCCCAGCGCACCGTCGTAGGCGCCGATGAGGACCCCCGCGAGCATCGCCACCCCCAGGTGACCACGCCCCTGGAAGCGCAGCACCTGGACGGATCCCAGGTCCGGCTTGAAGAGCGTGTAGGCGCCCACCACGAGCAGGGCCACGACGATGATCGGGGTGAAGGCGTCCTTGGGGATGAGCGCCGCCACCTGGGCGCCCCCGAGGGAGCCCAGGAAGGCCGCAGCGGCCAGGGGCAGGGCGGTCCGCAGGTCGGGGCGGACCCGGCGGTAGTAGGTGGCCGCCGCCACGGAGGTCCCGGCGATCGAGGCGATCTTGTTCGTCGCGAGGACCTGCACCGGGGCGGCCTGGGGCATGCCCAGCAGCAGGGCCGGGAGCTGCACCAGCCCGCCACCGCCGACCACGGCGTCGATCCACCCCGCTGCCAGGCCCGCGGCGAACATCAGGCCCAGCAGGGTCAGGGTGATCTCGACCTCAGGCACGTCCGCGGATCTCGGCCACCACCTCGGCCACGGCCTCGTCGACGGCCACCTGACGGGACTCCCCAGTGGCCCGGTCCTTGATCTCCACCAGGCCGTCGGCCAGACCACGCCCCACGACGAGGATGGTCGGCACGCCGACGAGCTCGGCGTCCTTGAACTTCACGCCCGGGGAGACCTTCGGCCGGTCGTCCAGCAGGACGCTCACGCCCTGTGCTTCCAGGGCGGTGGTCAGCTCCTCGGCCTTCTCGAGCACCCCGGCGTCCTTGCCGGTGGCGACGACGTGCAGGTCGACCGGGCTCAGCTCGCGCGGCCACACCAGACCGATCTCGTCGTGGTGGGTCTCGGCCACCACACCCACCGCACGGGTCACGCCGATGCCGTAGGACCCCATGTGGACGGTGACCAGCTTGCCGTTCTCGTCGAGCACCTTGAGGCCGAGCGCCTCGGCGTACTTCGTGCCGAGCTGGAAGATGTGCCCCATCTCGACCCCACGGGCCAGGCGCAGCGTGCCCTGCCCGGTGGGGCTGGGATCGCCCTCGTGGATCGTGGCGGCGTGGATCGTCCCGTCGGCGGTGAAGTCCCGGCCGTACACGAGGTCGAAGACGTGCTTGCCGTGCTCGTCGGCGCCGGTGACCCAGGTCGACCCGGGCGTGACCAGCGGGTCCAGCAGGTAGCGGATCCCGGTGGTGCTCTCCTCCCCCAGCACACCGGGACCGATGTACCCCTTCGCGAGGGCCGGGTAGCGCTCGAAGTCCGCCGCTTCGAAGGGCTCCACCTCCGCCGGGGAGACCTGGGCCTCCAGCCGCTTGGCGTCGACCTCCCGGTCACCCGGCAGCCCGATGGCCAGCGGCTCCCGGGTGCCGTCGGGGTGCACGAGCATCACGACGACGTTCTTCAGCGTGTCGGCCGCCGTCCACTCCCGCCCGTCGGCCCGCGGGTGGTCGGCGTTCGCCGACGCCACCAGGGTCTCGATGGTGGGGGTGTCCGGGGTGTCCTCCACGTGGGCCGCCGGGACGCCCTCCTCCAGCGCCGCCCGGGCCGCCTCGTCCGCGGGCAGCTCCTGGACGGGCATCCGCACCGCCTCGACGTTCGCGGCATAGCCCGAGTCGTCCCGCACGAAGGTGTCCTCCCCGGACTCCATCACCGCGAGGAACTCCTCGGAGGCCGAGCCGCCCATCGCCCCGGAGTCGGCGTGGACGGCGACGTACTCGAAGCCGAGCCGGTCGAAGATCCGCACGTAGGCGTCCCGGTGCCGCTGGTAGGCGGCCTCCAGGCCGGCCTCGTCGACGTCGAAGGAGTAGGCGTCCTTCATGATGAACTCGCGGCCGCGCAGCACGCCGGCCCGGGGGCGGGCCTCGTCGCGGTACTTCGGGAGCATCTGGTAGAGGGAGAGCGGGAGGTCCTTGTACGAGGTGTACAGGTCCTTCACCGCGAGGGTGAACATCTCCTCGTGCGTCGGGCCCAGCAGCATCTCGGCGCCCTTGCGGTCGGTGAGCCGGAAGAGGTTGTCGCCGTACTCGGTCCACCGGTTCGTCGCCTCGTAGGGCTCCTTGGGCAGCAGCGAGGGGAAGGCGATCTCCTGGTCACCGATCGCGTCCATCTCCTCGCGGACGATGCCCTTGACCTTCTCCAGCACGCGCAGGCCCAGCGGCAGCCAGGTGTAGATGCCCGGGGCCGCGCGGCGCACGTAGCCGGCGCGCACGAGCAGGCGGTGGCCGGGCAGCTCCGCGTCCGCCGGGTCCTCCCGAAGGGTCCGCAGGAACAGGGTGGACATGCGCAGCGCCATGGCGTGGCCTTTCGCCGGAGGGACGGGGGAAGCGTGGGGTCGAGCGTACCGGCCGTCGGTGCTCAGAGGATGACGGTGGCGAAGGTGCCCACCCGCCGCATCCCGATCCGCTCGTAGACGGTGCGGGCCCCGAGGTTGTAGTCGTTCACGTAGAGGTGCACGGTGCCGATCCGGTCCACCGGCGCCCCGGCCGGACCGATGACCGGGCGGGGGGTGGTCAGCAGGTGCTCGACCACGCCCGCCATCGCCGCGGTGGCCAGGCCCCGCCCCCGGTGCTCCGGGCTGGTCCACACCCCCTGTACCTGGGCCACACCGAAGGCCACGGCGCCCACGTCGGCCTTGAACACGACCTGCCCGTCCTCGACCACCACGAAGGACCGCCCCTGGGCGATGAGCCGCTCGAAACCCATCCGGTAGGCCGCGTCCGACCCCTGGTAGGGCGGGTAGCCGATCTCCTCCGTGAACATCGCGGCTCCCGCCGGCACCACCAGGCCGATCTCGGAGGGACGGGCCGGACGCACCCGGGGGTCGAGGTGCACGCCGAGCCGGGAGGGGGGCGTGGAGGTCACCATCGACCACTGGTCCATCCGCTCGTCCCGGGCCGGACCCCAGTGCTCGCGGAGCCGCCCCCAGAGACGCTCCACCTGCTCGGCCTCGCCGAAGACGGAGCTGGAGGTCGACCGCCGGGGCGCCACCGCCTCGGCGAGGCCGTCGGCGGAGCGCTCGTCCAGCCCCACCGGCACCACGTTCGCCCCGGCCAGGACCAGCGAGGTCAGCCGGTCCCCGTCACGCCACCCGTGGGCGTGGCCACGGATGCGCAGGGCCTGCTCCTGCACCCGGGAGGCCACGTAGACGCAGGCCGCCGGGTCGTGCGCGCACAGGCGCAGCACCTCGGGGGCGTCGGCCGGGCCCAGGGCGACGCTGCGGCCGACCCGCCGGGCCGCCCGCCGGGCGGTCCACACCTCAGCGCAGGTCGTCGTGGATCTCGCGGACCCAGCCGTCCTCGTCGAGCTCCACCTCCACGACCTGCTCCCC
Organism: Kytococcus aerolatus; assembly: GCF_900187395.1. GTDB lineage: Bacteria > Actinomycetota > Actinomycetes > Actinomycetales > Dermatophilaceae > Kytococcus > Kytococcus aerolatus. The sequence continues at coordinate 403,524 of NZ_FYEZ01000002.1, read as the reverse complement.
GTCGTCGAAGCGCACCCGACGACCGTCGGCCGCCCAGGTCGCCGGCCACGGGCCGTCGATGCCCAGGTGGTGGAGGGCACGGCGGTGGTCGGTGAGGACGCCCTCGTCGAGGACGGAGCGGAGCAGCTCGGGCAGGTCGGACAGGGCCGGGACGGGCAGGTCGAGGCCCGAGACGAGGGTGACCACCCAGGTGCCGTTCCCGGCGTCGGAGACGAAGTAGGGACGCACTCCGGTGATCTTGCTGGCGAGGGTGCCGGCGTCGTGCGCCGCGGTGACCACCGCGTCGTCGAGCTCCTCGTCGCTGGCGTCCAGGACGATCTCGGCGTCGGTGAGCTGGTGGGTCCCGTGGAGCTCCCCGAACTCGCGCAGCTCGTGCGAGAGGCGGGCGGCGGGGGCCTCGGCGAAGTTCTCGTTCGCCCAGGCCCAGAGCAGCGAGCGCGGGCCCGGCGCCACCGAGGCGACGAGGTGCAGGTCGCCGACGACCTCCCCCTGCTCGGAGGCGAACTGGATCTGGCCGGCCTCCAGGTCGACCCCGATCTGCGCGTCCGGGCCCACCTCCTGGGCGAGCAGCACGTCGAACTGCTGCTGGGCGATCCGCGACCACAGGGTGGCGTCGTTGAGGATCGTCGCGTGGTCGAGGACGGGAGCGGCATTCTGGTCCATGGGAGGAAGCCTAAGTCCTCGGCGCACCCCCGTCACCGACAGGTTCGGCGCGCACCGCGAGGCGACGTTGCGGGACGGTCTCGGGGTGGTTGCGAAATGGTCACGGATTCCGCGACGGGGCCTTCTGCATCCCGGCTGGTTCTCGTGTCCGAGCATGAACTCACCGCGTCCCCGCCTCGCGCCCTGGGCGGCCCTCTGCCTGGCTGCCTCCCTCACCCTGTCCTCCTGTGGCGGTGACGACAGCCCGGAGAAGTCCTCCGGCTCGGGCGACCAGCCCGCCGCCGCCGAGCTCGGCCTCAAGGACCCGGGCAAGATCGTCGTCTGCGGTGACGTGCCCTTCCGCCCCTTCGAGGAGGAGGACCCGACCTCGCCGACCGGGTACAAGGGCTTCGACGTGGACATCTCCCAGGAGATCGCCGACGGGCTGGGCGTGGAGCTGGAGTTCAAGGACGCCACCTTCGACACCCTGCAGTCCGGGCTGGCCCTCAACTCCGGCCAGTGCGACATGTCGGCATCCGGCATGACCATCACCGAGGACCGCAAGAAGGAGATCGCGTTCTCCGACGGGTACTACGACTCGCTGCAGTCCCTGCTCGTCCCGAAGGACTCGGACGTCAAGGAGCTCGGAGACCTCAACGGCAAGAAGATCGCGGTGCAGCAGGGCTCCACCGGCTCCGCCTACGCCGAGAAGAAGGCCGAGGGTGCCGAGCTCGTCTACCTGCCCTCCGACGCCGAGATGTTCCAGGCCCTCCAAGGCAACCAGGTCGACGCGATCCTCCAGGACCTCCCGGTCAACCTCGACCACACCAAGGACGGCGAGTACGCGATCGTCGCCGAGTACGACACGGGTGAGGAGTACGGTCTGGCGATCAAGAAGGACAACACGAAGCTGGTCGAGGCCGTCAACGCCGAGCTCCAGGAGATCCGTGACTCCGGCCGGTACCAGGAGATCTACGACTCCTACTTCGCCGAGTCCGAGTGACCACGGGTTCCCGTCACGCCATGACCCGCACCCAGCGCAACCGCGCGACGCAGGGCGTGCTCTATGCCCTCTTCACGGCGGTCCTCCTCGCCCTCGTCGTCCTCGCGGACTGGAAGGCCATCGGCCACAACTTCTTCAAGCCCGAGGGCTTCACGGGCTCGTGGGAGTACATGGTCCTCACCGCGGCGAAGAACACCATCGTCTACACCGCGATCGCCTTCGCCGGCGGCTTCCTGCTCGCCGTGCCGCTGGTCCTCATGAAGCTCTCCCCGGCGGCTCCGCTGCGATGGCTGGCCACCGCCTGGGTCGAGCTCTTCCGCGGGCTCCCGGCCCTGATCGTCATTCTCTTCATGGGCGTGGGCGTCCCCATCGCCTTCAACGGCTGGACCCCACCGGGTGGCATGCTCGGCGCGGGTCTGGGCGGCCTCATGCTCGTCGCCTCCGCCTACATGGCCGAAACCCTGCGCGCCGGCATCCAGGCGGTGCCCAAGGGACAGATCGAGGCGGCGCGCTCGCTGGGCATGTCCCCCGCGCGCACCATGCTCACGGTCACCTTTCCGCAGGCCATCCGGATCGTCATCCCGCCGCTCACGAACGAGCTGGTGCTGCTCATCAAGGACACCTCGCTGCTCTTCGTGCTCGGCTTCATGGTGCAGGAGAAGGAGCTCACCACGGCGGCCCGGGACTTCATGTCCTCGGGCCCGAGCGCCGGCACGGCGACCTCCCTGGTCTTTGCCGCGATGCTCTACCTGGCCATCACCCTGCCCCTCACGCAGCTCGTCGCGTGGCTGGAGCGCCGACAGTCCCGGAGGTCCCGATGACCCGCACCACGATGCTGCACCCGACGCAGCAGATCGACCCCGACGCCCCGGCCATCCGGATCCGCGGTCTGCGCAAGGCCTATGGCGAGGTGGAGGTGCTCCACGGCATCGACCTCGACGTCGAGCCCGGCCAGGTGGTCTGCGTCATCGGCCCGTCCGGCTCGGGCAAGTCCACCCTGCTGCGCTGCGTGAACCGCCTCGAGGAGCCCAGCTCGGGCACCATCGAGATCGAGGGGATCGACATCACCGACCCGGAGACCGAGGTGGACGTCGTCCGGTCGCGGATCGGCATGGTCTTCCAGTCCTTCAACCTGTTCACGCACATGAACGTCCTGCGCAATCTCACGGTCGCGCAGGTGAAGGTGCTGGGCCGAGGACGCGCCGAGGCGGAGAAGGTTGCCCGCGAGAACCTGGAACGGGTGGGCCTGGGTCACCGCGCCGACGCCCACCCCACCGAGCTGTCCGGCGGCCAGGCGCAGCGCGTGGCGATCGCCCGGGCCCTGTCCATGAACCCGGACATGATGGTCGTCACCCACGAGATGGGCTTCGCCCGCGAGGTCGGCGACCACCTGGTCTTCATGGCCGACGGCGCGAGCGTCGAGCAGGGTGATCCGCGGACCGTCCTGTCCGCCCCGCAGGAGGAGCGCACCCGGGACTTCCTGGCCCGCGTGCTCTGAACCTGCCGCTCCCCACCGATCTCCCGGACGAGAGGGGCCGCACCCACCGGGTGCGGCCCCTCCGCCGTGTGCTCAGGAGCGGCGCAGCACCGGCGCCAGCGCCTCCAGGACGGCCGGGTCCTCGATGGTGCTGGGCACCACCGGGTCCTCCCCGTCGGCCAGCTGACGCATCGTCTTGCGCAGGATCTTGCCCGAGCGCGTCTTCGGCAGAGCCCCGACCACGTCCACCTGCTTGAGGGCGGCCACCGCCCCCACCTCGTCCCGGACCCGCTGCACGAGCTCCTGGACGAGCTGGTCGACCCCGGCCTCGTCGAGCTCGACGCCGTCCTTGAGCACTACCAGCGCCCGGGGGACCTGCCCCTTGAGCGGGTCGGCCACGCCCATCACCGCGCACTCGGCGACCTGCGGGTGACCGGCCAGGGCCTCCTCCATCGACCCGCTGGAGAGGCGGTGGCCCGCCACGTTGAGCACGTCGTCGGTGCGACCCATGACGTACACGTAGCCGTCGGCGTCGACCATCCCGCCATCCCCGGTGAGGTAGTGCTCCGGGTAGGCCGAGAGATAGCTCGACACGTAGCGCTCGTCGTCGCCCCAGAGCGTCGGCAGGGTGCCCGGCGGCATCGGCAGCCGCAGGCAGATCGCCCCCTCGGTGCCCGGCTCCACCTGGTCCCCGCGCTCGTCGAGCACCTCGATGCGGTACCCGGGGGTGGCCACGGTCGGCGAGCCGGGGCGGATCTCCAGCGGCTCGATGCCGACCGGGTTGGTCGCGATCGGCCACCCGGTCTCGGTCTGCCACCAGTTGTCGACCACCGGCACGCCGAGCTGGTCGGTGGCCCAGCGCCAGGTGTCGGGGTCCAGCCGCTCGCCGGCGAGGAAGAGGTGCTGCAGGGTGGAGAGGTCGTGGCGGCCCAGGTGCTCGCCCTCCGGGTCCTCCTTCGTGATCGCCCGGATGGCGGTCGGCGCAGTGAACAGCGCCTTCGCCCCGTACTCCTCGACGATGCGCCAGAACGCGCCGGGGTTCGGGGTGCCGACCGGCTTGCCCTCGTAGAGCACCGTGGTGGCGCCGGTGAGCAGGGGCCCGTAGACGATGTACGAGTGGCCGACCACCCACCCGACGTCCGAGGCGCAAAACCAGGTGTCCCCCGGCCCGATGCCGTAGAGGCTCTCCATGGACCAACGCATCGCCACCGCGTAGCCCCCGGTGTCGCGAACGATGCCCTTCGGCCGGCCGGTGGTGCCCGAGGTGTAGAGCACGTAGAGCGGGTCGGTGGCGGCCACCGGGGTCCAGCCGGCCGGCTCCACCGCCCCGGGGGTCATGAGCGTGGCCCAGTCGACATCCCGCTCCCCCAGCTCGGCGGTGTGCTGCTCGCGCTGGAGGATCAGGCAGTGGTCGGGGGTGTGGGCCGACCGGCTGATCGCCTCGTCGAGCATCGGCTTGTAGGGGATCACCCGGGTGCGTTCCACGCCGCAGCTGGCGGAGACGACGACCTTGGGCGCGACGTCCTCGATGCGGACGGCCAGCTCGGCCGGGGCGAACCCGCCGAAGACCACCGAGTGCACCGCGCCGAGGCGGGCGCAGGCGAGCATCGCGATGACGGCCTCGGGGACCATCGGCATGTAGATGACCACGGTGTCGCCCTTGCCGACCCCGAGAGCGCGCAGTCCCCCGGCGCAACGGGCGACCTCGTCGAGCAGCTGGGCGTAGGTGTACTCCCGCCGCGAGTCGGTCACCGGGCTGTCGTGGACCAGGGCCACCTGGTCGGCCCGCCCGTGGATCACGTGCCGGTCCAGGGCGTTGAAGCAGACGTTGAGCTCCCCGTCGGGGAACCAGCGGTACAGCGGCGCGGCGCTGTCGTCGAGGGCCCGGGTGGGTCGGCGGTGCCAGTCGATGAGCTCGGCGGCCTCGAGCCAGAAGCCCTCCGGGTCCTCGGTGCTGCGCCGGTACACCTCCCGGTAGTCCTGCCCGGTGGTGTGGCCCGCGGTGGTCCGGCTGTCCATGACCCTGTCCTTCCTGCCGGGTGTGCCCGGCTCGCTGCCCGGTGACCGGGATCACGAGCCAGTCTGGGATCTGGCGCCCTGCCGGTCGACCGGAGCCTGCGGATCGGCACCAAGCTGTGACCTTCACCGGCTCTCGGGAGGCGCGGTCCCCGAGAGCGCCCTAGGGCGTGTCTCCCAAGTTGAGCCGCCCGCGCTCGCGATGCTGGGCGTGTGAGTCGTCGTTCCGAGTTGAGTGATGAGCAGTGGGCGCGGATCGCGCCGCTGATGCCGCAGGTCAGCGGCCGTTCTCGGCCGTTCAGGGACCACCGGCAAGTAGTCGAAGGGATCATCTTCCGCTATCGGTGCGGGGTGGCGTGGCGGGACCTGCCTGAGCGCTTCGGCCCATGGCAGACGGTGTGGAAGCGGCATCGCGGGTTCAGTCGTGATGGGACCTGGGACAGGATCCTCGCCGTGGTGCTTGCCGAGGCCGACGCGGCCGGTGACATCGACTGGGCGGTCAGCGTGGACTCAACGATCAACCGGGCGCATCAGCACGCCACCACCCTTCCCCGCAGCACAGGGGGCCGACGCGAATCACATGAATCAGGAAATCGAGCCGCCTGACCATGCCGTCGGCCGCTCTCGCGGTGGCCTGTCGACGAAGATCCACCACGCCGTCGACGGCAAGGGCAGGCCACTGGCCGTGCTCGTCGGACCTGGCCAGGGCGGGGATGCTCCGATGTGCCTGCCGTTGTTGAACGCCATCCGAGTCCCCCGCCTTGGCGCCGGGCGACCACGGACCCGCCCGGACGCCCTGCTTGCAGACAAGGCGTACTCCTCGCGGGCTATCCGCTCAGAGCTGCGGCGTCGCGGCATCGTGGCTGTCATCCCAGAACCTCGCGACCAGCAGGGACACCGGAAGCGGCGAGGCTCACGCGGGGGCCGGCCGGTGGCCTACGACCCGGCGCTCTACAAGCAGCGCAACGTCGTCGAACGCGCCTTCTGTCTGCTCAAGCAGTGGCGTGGGCTGGCCACTCGCTACGACAAGCACGCCGTGACCTACCGCGGCGCCGTCGTCCTCGCAGCCATCATGACGTGGCTGCGCGCGTAGAACCGTCGCCTCGTTCTTACCGCCTGCGACGTCGCATCAGCACGTACGCAACGGCGCCAGCAACCACTGCGCCGGCAAGAGCGAGACCGACTGAGAGCCCTGCGCCGCAGGGGACCACATACCCGAAAATCGAGTAGCACTCGGGCGGGTTCCGATCAATCCCGGAGGCCGGGAACAGCAGTAGAACGATCAGGATTCCGACCGCTGCCGCGCTCAGAGCCACTACCCATCCGTCGCGCCGTCGCGATCCTCGGAGGCCTTGATCCGTCATCGCTGCCACCTCGCAGGCTTAGGAGATGGCCCGCACGCTATCGGACCCTCGGTGGCGGCAGTCTTGGGAGACACGCCCTGGCGTGGTGCCCATGCGCATCGGAAACACGGAGATCCGTCCCCTCGGCGGGGGCCCCGGCTGCCTGGCGATGATCCTCGTCTCGGTCGTCGGCTCGATCCTGCTCACCCTGCTGCTCAACCTGGGGCTGCTCGCCCTGGGGTGAGCCCCCACCCGGCGCTGGGAAGAACGCGCTGGCGCCGCACCCGGTCGGGTGCGGCGCCAGCGCGTTCGGAACGATCAGCGAGGATTCTGGGGTGCCACACCCACGCTCTGGTGGTGCGCGTTGTCCCACTCGCGGGCAGAACGGAAGTACGTGTACGCGTAGGTCGTCGTCGCCACAATGATGATGGCCATCGCGATCCACGGCGTGGGGATGAAGACGGCGACGCCCATGGCAGCCCCGAAGAGCGATGTCTTGAGGGCCCAGGGCCAGCCTGGGTCACGGAACTGCCTCGAACGGGCCGCACCCACCACCGTGATCAACCCGATCATGGCAACGCTCAGCCCCATGTAGAGCGGGTCACGCTCCCCGCCGCGGACGGTGAGGACGACCAGCAGTGAAAACGCACCAACCACAAGTTCCGGAAGAGGCAGGTGGGAGGTTTCCATGCGTCACTCCACTTCCACTCGCAGCGGAGGCAGGCCGAACTGGCTGTAGATGCCGATCCCCTTGCCCGATGCGACCGCCTGAAGGATCTTCACCGCGAAGTCCGCGAAAAAGGCTCCCCCGAGAACCGCTGTGGCGAAGCCCAACGGCCCGCTGAATGCTGCACTGAAGGTTGCCCACGCTGCGGCCAGCGCGGCGGGGCCCACCTCGGCCGCAGCCGTCAGGGCTGCTGCCGTTCCGACCGTGAGATCGGAGTGGCTCAGGTACAGGAGTCGGCCGGCGGCCACGACCTCATCCATTCCCGGGGCACTCGCACGGCTCGTGTCGTTCGCTCGCCGCAGCACGGCGCGCAGCTCGTGAATCTCCGCGGAGCTGAAACCGTGACGATGCCGCAACTCGCCGGTACTCGCCTCGAGATGAAGGCGGTTGCCCTCCCAGCGAAACCTCTCCCCCATCTGGGCCACCTTCTGGAGAAGGCTGGACTGCTCCGGCGCCGCCACTGCGTGCGCCGGGACAATCGCTCCCAGCATGACGGCAATGCCCCCAGAACAAGCGATCCGTCGGCTCACAGCGTGCATGATGTCCTCCTCGACATCGTGTGCTTGCCCTGAAAGGCTGTCAAGACTCACGGGGGGGGGCTGTCAACCCCAGGACTCTTGACGAGGGCGGGCCCTCAGCCCTTGGCGGTCACCACCGGGGCGCCACCCTCGCCGTCGACCGGCTCGCCCATCTCCTCGGCGATCCGCATCGCCTCCTCGATGAGGGTCTCGACGATCTTGCTCTCCGGCACGGTCTTGATGACCTCGCCCTTGACGAAGATCTGGCCCTTGCCGTTGCCGGAGGCCACACCCAGGTCCGCCTCGCGGGCCTCCCCCGGACCGTTCACGACGCAGCCCATGACGGCCACCCGCAGCGGGACGGTCATGCCCTCCAGGCCGGCGGTCACCTCGTCGGCGAGCTTGTAGACGTCCACCTGGGCGCGGCCGCAGGAGGGACAGGAGACGATCTCCAGCTTGCGGGGGCGCAGGTTGAGCGACTGCAGGATCTGCGTGCCCACCTTGACCTCCTCGACCGGCGGGGCCGAGAGGCTCACCCGGATCGTGTCACCGATGCCCTTGGCCAGCAGGGCCCCGAAGGCGGTGGCCGACTTGATGGTGCCCTGGAAGGCCGGCCCGGCCTCGGTGACACCGAGGTGCAGCGGCCAGTCCCCCCGCTCCGACAGCATCTCGTAGGCCTGGATCATGACCACCGGGTCGTTGTGCTTCACCGAGATCTTGAAGTCGTGGAAGTCGTGCTCCTCGAAGAGCGAGGCCTCCCAGACCGCGGACTCCACGAGGGCCTCCGGGGTGGGCTTGCCGTACTTCTCGTAGAGGCGCGGGTCGAGCGAGCCGGCGTTGACGCCGATGCGCAGGGAGACCCCGGCGTCCTTGGCCGCCTTGGCGATTTCCCCGACCTTGTCGTCGAACTTCTTGATGTTGCCCGGGTTCACCCGCACCGCCGCGCACCCGGCGTCGATGGCGGCGAAGACGTACTTGGGCTGGAAGTGGATGTCGGCGATCACCGGGATCTGGCTCTTCGCGGCGATCGCGGGCAGGGCGTCGGCATCGTCCTGGGTCGGGCAGGCCACACGCACGATGTCGCAGCCGGCCGCCGTGAGCTCGGCGATCTGCTGGAGCGTGGAGTTGATGTCCGCGGTCTTCGTCGTGGTCATCGTCTGCACGGAGATCGGGGCGTCACCACCCACCCAGGTGGAGCCCACCTTGATCTTGCGGGTCTTCCGGCGCGGGGCAACGGTCTGCGGGACGGGTGCGGGCATTCCGAGCGAGACGGTCATGCGCCCAGTATCGCAAGTGCCGGCAGCGGGTGGGCCCCCTGCCTCAGCCGAGCCGGATCGGCTTCACGAGGTCGGCGTAGACGAGCAGCACGGACATCACGACGAGCACCAGGGCCATCGCCGTGGCCAGCGGCATCATCTTCGCCACGTCGACGTGCCCGGGGTCCGGGAGTCCTCGCACCCGGGCCCACCAGCGGCGGAGCCCCTCCCACAGCGCCCCCGCCACGTGCCCGCCGTCCAGCGGGAGCAGGGGCACGAGGTTGAAGACGAAGAGGGCCATGTTCAGCGAGGCGAGGATCGAGCCCCAGAAGGCGATCCGGCCGGGCCAGTCCAGGCCGATCTCCTCGGAGCTGGTCACCTCGCCGGTCACCCGGCCCACGCCGACCACGGACATCGGCCCGTTCGGGTCGCGCTCCTCCAGCCCCAGCACGGTCTGCCCGACGTCCACCAGCCGGGCCGGGATGGTGAGCACCACCTTGGCGGTGGCCCACAGCCCGTCCCCGAGCGCCCCGGGGACCGCGGAGAGCGTCTGCCGGACCGTCTCGTGGGCCGGCGAGGCCCCCAGGTAGCCGACCTCCTCGAGGACCGGCTTCCCGTCGCGCTGCTGGACCTGCCCGTCGACGACGACCGGACGCTCCCGGAGCACCGGCTCGGCGGTGAGCTCGACGGTACGCCCGTCCCGTTCCACCGTGAGCTGCAGCTCCTGGCCCCCGGCCTCGCGGATGCGGGCGCTCACCTGCTCCCAGCTCTCGGCCGGTGCCCCGCCCACGGTGATCAGCTGGTCACCGGGCTCGAGCCCGGCCAAGGCCGCGGGGCTCCGCTCGTCCTGCGGGCCGCACTCGGTGGCCGCGGGGTCCTCCGGGGCGCACTCCACGACGCTGGCGATGCGCGTGGTCGGCTCGGCCACCCCGTGCAGGGTGAGGACCCCGGTGAGCAGCACCGCGGCCAGCACGAGGTTCATGAGCGGGCCCCCGAGCATGATCATGACCTTGCGCCACACCGGGAGCCGGTAGAAGAGGCGGTCGGTGTCCTCGGGGCGGACCTGCTCGTGGTCGGCCTCCCGGGCGTCGTCGGCCATCTGGTCGAGCAGCCCGGTGGAGCCCCGCCGCAGCGTGCCCGCCGGGTCCTGCGGGCGGGGCGGGAGCATCCCGATCATCCGGATGTACCCGCCCAGCGGGATCGCCTTGATCCCGTACTCGGTCTCCCCCCGCTGCCGTGACCAGACCGTGGGACCGAAGCCGACCATGTACTGCGTGACCCGGACCTTGCTGGCCTTGGCCGGCACCAGGTGGCCGATCTCGTGCAGGGCGATGGAGATCCCGACGCCCAGGAGCACCACCAGGACGCCGAGGAGGTAGAGCAGCATCAGGCGGCCCGGGCGGCGATGCGGGCGTGCGCCGCGCTGCGGGCCTCCGCCTCGGCGACCAGCAGCGAGTCCAGGGTCAGCTCACCCAGCTCGCGCCCGGCAGTCATCTCCTCGACCACCTCGGCCACGACGTCGACGATCTCGGTGAAGACCAGGCGACCGGCGTGGAAGGCCTCCACGCACTCCTCGTTGGCGGCGTTGTAGACCGCCGGGGCGATCCCGCCCAGCCGGCCGACGTGGAAGGCCAGGCGCACCGCGGGGAAGGCGTCGTCGTCCAGCGGGTGGAACTCCCAGGACTGCGGCTGGCGCCAGTCGGTGGCCTCGTCCACGTGCTCCAGCCGCTCCGGCCAGGCCAGCCCGAGGGCGATCGGCACGAGCATCCGGGGCGGGCCGACCTGGGCGATGGTCGACCCGTCGCGGAACTCCACCATCGAGTGGATCTGCTGCTGCGGGTGCACCACCACCCGGATGTCGTCGAAGGGGACGTCGAAGAGCAGGTGGGCCTCGATGACCTCCAGCCCCTTGTTCACGAGGGTGGCCGAGTTCGTCGTCACCACCCGCCCCATCGCGAAGTTCGGGTGGGCCAGCGCCTGCTCGGGGGTGACGTCGGCCAGCTCCTCCCGGCTGCGGCCACGGAAGGGCCCGCCGGAGGCGGTGATGACCAGCCGGCGCAGCTCCTCCCGGCGCCCGCTGGCCAGGCACTGCGCGATGGCCGAGTGCTCGGAGTCCACCGGCACGATCTGGTCGGGTCGCTGCACCGCCGCCTTCACCAGCGGTCCCCCGACGATGAGGGACTCCTTGTTCGCCAGGGCCAGCGTGCTCCCCGCCTCCAGAGCCGCCAGCGTGGGACCCAGGCCGATCGAACCGGTGATGCCGTTGAGCACGACGTCGACCGGCTCCGCGGCGAGCTCGGCGGCGGCCTCCGGTCCGGTGAGGATCCGTGGGACGTAGCGCAACCCGCCCCGGAGGGCCCCCAACCGCTCCAGCAGCTCCTCGGCGCTGCCGTGGGCGATCGCCACGACCTCGGGCCGGTTCTCGAAGACCTGGCGGGCCAGGAGATCAAGGTCCGAGCCCCCGGCAGCCAGCCCGTGGACCTCGAAGCGGCCGGGGTTCTGGGCGACCACCTGGAGGGCCTGGGTGCCGATGGACCCGGTGGATCCGAGGAGGGTGACGCGGCGGGGAGTCATGCGGGTCAGCGTACGACGCGGCCCGTGCTCGCCAGCTCCTCCAGGTCGCTGCGGTCACCGTGGACCCGGTTCACGTCGTAGCCGTGGGCGTCGACCGGGCGCACCTGCCAGATCGTGTGGGAGGCACCGTGGGCGGACCACGAGCGGGGCGCGGGGCCCGGGTCGCTGGCGTATCGGGCGAGCCACAGCGGCACGTCGGAGAAGTCCGCCTCGCCCACGCAGGTGTTCCACCAGTCAGCATTCGTGTAGATGACCGGCTTCACACCCGTCAGCTCCTCGTAGCGGTCGACGAAGGAGCGCGCCCACTGGTTCATCTGCGACGGGCTCTTGCCATAGCAGGCGGGACCGTAGGGGTTGTACTCGAGGTCCAGGGCGCCGGGGAGCGTCCGGCCGTCGGCCGACCAGCCACCCTTGTTGGCCACGAAGAACTCCGCCTGCTCGGCGCCGGAGGAGACCGACGGGTTGGCGAAGTGGTAGCTGCCGCGCAGCATCTCCTGCTGCGTGGCACCCGTCCACTGCTCGCTGAACGAGCTCGCACGCAGGTAGTTGCCCTCGGTCGCCTTGATCCACGCGAACTGGGCGTGGTGGTCGGTGAACCACTGCCAGTCCCGGATGGAGGTGTGCCCGCTGGTGTCGACGCCGAAGGGCCCGTGGGCGGCCCGGGCCGCCGGACTGGGCGTGGCACTGCCGCGGACCGAGAAGAGAGGCTTCGGCGTGGACCAGCCCATGGTCGCACCGTCCCCGTCACGCGGCAGGGAGGGCTGGTCACCTCCCTTCGCAGCGGCCGGCCCGGCGAGGGCCAGCGAAAGGAGGGCGGTCGGCACGAGGAGGCGCAGCACGGTGGACTTCGTCAGCACGAGATGCTCCTGGAGGGGAGGAGGGTGGAGGGGTGTGACCCGAGGGCCGGTTCGACGCTAACCGGCAGGATGTGACCCCCACCACCCCACTCCTCCTCCGGCACAGACTCTTTGCCGGATCCTGACCGGGCCCTCAGTCCGTGAGACCGAGGTACTGCGTCTCGAGGTACTCCTCGACCCCCTCGTGGCCGCCCTCCCGGCCCAGCCCGGAGTGCTTCACGCCACCGAAGGGCGCCGCCGCCTCGGAGACCACGCCCCGGTTGACCCCGACCATCCCCGTCTCCATCCCGCCGGCGAAGGCGAGAAGGCGCTGGAGGTCGCTGCCGTAGACGTAGCCGACCAGCCCGAACTCGGTGTCGTTCGCCAGCTCGAGGGCCTCGTCGTCGTCCTCCACCACGATGATCGGCGCCACCGGCCCGAAGATCTCCTCGGCCAGGCAGGCAGCACCCCGCGGAACCCCGGCCAGCACGGTCGGCGGGTACCAGTGGCCACCCTCCGGCAGGCGCTCGGCCAGGGCCGCCGCCTCCTCCGGCCCACCGGTGACGACCCCGGCCCCGGCCGCCACGGCGTCGTCCACGAGGCGCTCGACCTTGGTCAGCGCGTCGGCGTCCAGCAGGGGCCCCAGGTCGGCCCCCTCGTCCCCACCGGGTCCCACGGTGCGGGCCGCGGCGGCCTCGGCGAGGCGCTCGGTGAACTCCTGGGCCACCTCGCGGTGCACGATGAAGCGGTTGGCCGCCGTGCAGGCCTGGCCGATGTTGCGGAACTTCGCGGCCATCGCCCCCTCCACGGCGGCGTCCAGGTCGGCATCGTCGAGCACCACGAAGGGCGCGTTGCCGCCGAGCTCCATCGAGCTGCGCAGGAGGTTGTCGGCGGTCTGTCCCAGCAGGGTGCGTCCCACCTCGGTGGAGCCGGTGAAGGTCAGCTTCCGCAGCCGGGGGTCGGCCAGGACGGGCGCCACCACCTCGGAGGTGCGGCTCGTGGTGAAGCAGGTGACCACCCCGTCGGGGAGCCCGGCCTCGCGGAGGATCTCCATAAGCAGGATGGCGGTCAGCGGGGTGGCCCCGGCCGGCTTGAGCACCACCGAGCAGCCGGCGGCGAGCGCCGGGCCGATCTTGCGGGTGCCCATGGCCAGCGGGAAGTTCCACGGGGTGATCGCCAGCACCGGGCCCACCGGGCGGCGCCGGGTGAGGATCGTCGCTCCTCCCCCGGGCGCCGGTGCGGTGCACCCCTCCAGCCGGACGGCCTCCTCGGAGAACCAGCGGAGGAACTCGGCCCCGTAGGCGACCTCGCCCCGCGCCTCGGCCAGGGACTTGCCCATCTCCAGGGTGATCACCGTGGCGATCTCCTCGGTCCGCTCGGTGACGAGCTCGAAGGCTCGGCGCAGGACCTCGGCCCGCTCCCGCGGACTCGTGGCAGCCCAGGCCGGGCCGGCCTCCACCGCGGCGTCCAGCGCGGCCACCGCGTCGGCCTCGGTCGCGTCGGCGACCTCCCGCAGGGTCTCCCCCGTGGCGGGGTCGGTCACCGGGAAGGTGCCCTCACCGGTGGCCGGCACCCAGCCGTCGGCGGTGAGCAGGCCGGTCAGCCCGGCCGGGACAATCGTGGCGAGTCGCTGCAGGAGGTCGGAGTGTGTCATGCCCCCGAGCCTCGCACGTCCTCCTCGGCGGTGCGGGCGGTCATGGTCCTCACCGTGCCATTCCACGGGCTCCAGCACACACCCGGTTAGCGTGGCCGCCGTGGACATCCCAGCGCTCACCGCCAACCCTGCGATCCCCCTGCCCGGCCATCGTGGTCTGGCCCACCGCCCGGGGCGGGACCTCACCGACGTGGGCACCTTCGAGGCCCTGCTCTCCCGGGTGGAGCGGGGCGAGGATGACCTGCACCGCGTGGCCCTGGACGGTCTGGATCTGACGGACCTGGCGGACCGGCTGCGAGCCCTGCCGGTCGAAGCCCTCCACGGGCTGGTGGTGCTCGGCGGGACGCTGCCGGTGGACCTGCACGCCCGCATCGTCCACGCCGGCGGGGTGGTCTTCCCGGCCGCCCCCGACGCCCCGGTCCGCCCCCACCGCGGAACCCTCTACACCGCCCAGGAGCTCTACGCCGGCCTCGCGGAGCACGGTTACGAGGCCACCCCGGACGCCCGCGCCTACGCCTGGTTCCGCGACGAGCGCCTGCACGGCGACTCCTACGTCTCGATGCTGCGGGCGATCCACGACGAGTCGATGGTCGACGCCCTGGTGGAGCTGCTCACCGGTCGGGAGGTGGTCGGGGTCATGGGCGGGCACGCGCTGCGCCGTGGCACCGCCGAGTACGCCGCGGCGGCCCGGCTCGGGCTGCGCCTGGCGGACGCCGGGCAGGTGGTGCTCACCGGCGGTGGTCCCGGGGCGATGGAGGCCGCGAACCTCGGTGCCCTCTCCCCCGACGGGGAGAGCCTGCGGCGTGCCCTGACCCGACTGTCCGCGGCGCCGGACTTCGAAGAGGTGGGCCCCTGGGCCCGGGCCGGGCTGACGGCCCGGGAGGAGCTGCCGGTGCCGGCCTCCCTGCACAGCGTGGGCATCCCCACCTGGTTCTACGGGCACGAGCCGCCGAACCCCTTCGGCCAGCAGATCGCCAAGCTCTTCTCCAACGCACTGCGGGAGGACCTGCTCCTGGCCCAGTCCACGGCGGGCCTGGTCGTCCTGCCCGGCGCCGCGGGCACCGTCCAGGAGGTCTTCCAGGTGGCCACCCGCCTCTACTACGCCACCCCGGGCTCCGAGCTGGGCGCGCTGGTACTGGTGGGGCGGGAGCACTGGACCCGGACCCTGCCGGTGTGGCCCCTGCTGGAGGCCCTCGGCGCGGAGCGGGAGATGGGGCGGGTGCTCCACCTCGTCGACGACGTGGACGAGGCCGTCACCCTGCTGGCCCGGGACTGACTCAGCCCAGCGTGCCCTCCGGCGCGGCGGCGAGCTGACCGCACGCCCCGTCGATGTCCGAGCCGCGGGTGTCACGGACGGTGGTGGGGATGCCGTGCGCGCGCAGCCGCTCGACGAACTGCTGCTCCACGCCGCGACGCGAGGCGGTCCACTTCGAGCCCGGCGTGGGGTTGAGCGGGATCGGGTTGACGTGCACCCAGCCCCGCCCCCGCGCGTTGAGCTTCTCCCCGAGCAGGTCCGCCCGCCAGGCGTGGTCGTTCATGTCGCGGATCAGCGCGTACTCGATGGAGACGCGGCGCCCTGTGGCCTCGTAGTAGCGGTATGCGGCGTCCAGGGCCTCGTCGACCTTCCACCGGGTGTTGATCGGGACCAGCTCGTCGCGCAGCTCGTCGTCCGGGGCGTGGAGGCTGAGCGCCAGCGTGGCCGGGATCCCCTCCGCGGCGAACTTGTCGATGGCGGGGACCAACCCCACGGTGCTCATCGTCATGCCGCGGGCGCTCATGCCCAGCCCCTCGGGAGCCGGGTCGACCATGCGGCGCAGGGCGTCCACCGCCCGCCGGTAGTTGGCCAGGGCCTCCCCCATCCCCATGAAGACCACGTTGTGCACGCGCTTCGGGCCCTCGGCCGCCTCCGGGGCGGTGGCGGCCGGGGCGGCGTCGGCCTCACCGGGGTCGTTCTCCCCCAGCTCCACGGCCCCCTCGGCCAGGGCCGGTGGCGGGGCCAGACCGGGCGCCTGCGGGTCGTTGAGCATCCGGTTGGCCGCCACCACCTGGGCCACGATCTCCGCGGTGGAGAGGTTGCGGGTCAGCCCCGCCTGGCCCGTGGCGCAGAAGGGACAGTTCATCCCGCACCCGGCCTGGCTGGAGAGGCAGAGCGTGACGCGGCGCGGGTAGCGCATGAGCACCGACTCCACGAGGGCACCGTCGTGGAGGCGCCAGAGCGTCTTCACCGTGGCCCCGTCGTCGGCCCGCTGCACCGACAGGGGGGTCAGGAGCTGCGGCAGCAGGCCCGCCACCTTCTCCTCGCGCTCGGCGGCCGGGAGGTCCGTCATCGCCGCGGGGTCGTCGGTGTACCGCTCGAACCAGTGCTTGCTGAGCTGGCTGGCGCGGAAGGCGGGCCACCCGGCCTCGACGACGGCCTCCTTGCGGCCGGCCAGGTCGAGATCCGCCAGGTGGCGCGGCGGCTTGCCCCGCCGGGGTGCGGTGAAGGTGAGCTCGCCCGGGCGGGGGCTGGGAGTCGTGGGCTGCGGCAGATCGGTCATCGGGACCATCCTCCCACCCGGGCCCTCCCGGTGGGGCCGGCGCTCAGCCCGCCGTGGTCGTGGCGGCCAGCAGGGCCCAGGCAACCGGTGCGGCCACGAGGATCGAGTCCAGCCGGTCCATGAGTCCCCCGTGCCCGGGCAGCAGCTGGCTCATGTCCTTGATGCCGACGTCCCGCTTGAGCGCCGACTCGGCGAAGTCCCCCACCGTGCCGGCGGCGGCGACCGCGACGCCGACGAGCGGCCCGGCCCACCAGGGGCCGTCGAACCAGGCCTGCACGAGGACCACCCCCAGCACCAGGCTGAAGAGCACCGAGCCGCAGAACCCCTCCCAGGACTTCTTCGGCGACAGGTTCGGGGCCATCGGGTGCTTCCCGAAGAGCTCCCCGGCGGTGTATCCCCCCACGTCCGACCCGGCCGCCAGGGCGATGAGCGTGACCACGCGCCACACCCCGTCGTCCGGGGCCACGAGCAGCACCGTGCACGCCGCCAGCACCCCCACGTACCCGGTGACCAGGGCCGCCCCCGTGACGTCCGCCAGCGCCCGGGGCAGACCGGAGGCCGCCGGGTGCTGGGGATCCTCCGGGTCACCGGCCTGGGGGCGGTAGGCGCGCCAGACCACCTGCAGGACCAGCATCGCCACCGCGGAGACCGTCAGCCCCGTTCCCCCGCCGAACCAGGTGCCCCAGGCGATCACCATCGGGCTCACCACGGTGGGCACGACGGGGACCCGGATGCCGCCGGGCCGCTGGTGCAGCGCTCGCATGAGCTCCCAGGCAGCCACCGCCCCCGCCAGGCCGACGAGCAGCACGAACCCCTCCCGCCGGATGAGCAGCGAGAGCAGGATGAGGGCGCCGAGCGCGACCCCGACCGCGATGGCGGCCGGCAGGTTGCGCCCGGCGCGTGGGGTGGCAGACACCGGGCTGCGGGGAGGGAGCCGGGAGGTCAGACCTCCAGCAGCTCCGCCTCCTTGGCCTTGAGGATCTCCTCGATCTGGTCGGTGTGCTTCTTGGTGAGGGCCTCGAGCTCCTTCTCCCCGCGGGTCCCCTCGTCCTCCCCGATCTCGCCGTCCTTGACCAGGCCGTCGATGTGCTCCTTCGCCGCGCGGCGGATGTTGCGGACCGCTACGCGCGCCTCCTCGCCCTTGGTCTTGGCAAGCTTGATGTACTCCTTGCGGCGCTCCTCGGTGAGGGCCGGCAGGACGCAGCGGATCTGGTTGCCGTCGTTCGAGGGGTTCACACCGAGGTCGGACTCGCGCAGGGCCTTCTCGATGGCGTTCATCGCCGACTTGTCGAAGGGCTGCACCATGATCGTGCGGGCCTCCGGCACCTGGAAGGAGGCCAGCTGCTGCAGCGGGGTCGGGGCACCGTAGTAGTCGACCATGATCTTGCTGAACATGCCGGCGTGCGCGCGACCGGTGCGGATGTCGGCCATGTCCTCGTGCGCGACCTCGAGGGCCTTGTCCATCTTCTGCTGCGCCTCGGTGAGGGCGTCCTTGACGGTCATGTCAGTCTCCTGATCTGGGGTGTCCGGGGGTCCCGGGGTGTTCGGGGGTGGGTCACTCAGCGGTGACGATGGTGCCGATTCTCTCACCGCGGAGGGCCTGCGTGATGGCGCCCTCGGCCTGCATGCCGAAGACCATCATCGACAGCCCGTTCTCCATGCACAGGGAGAACGCCGCGGCGTCGGCGATGCGGAGCTGCTTGGCCAGCGCCTCCCCGAAGGTCAGGTGCTCGTAGCGCTCGGCGGTGGGGTCCTTGTGCGGGTCGGCCGAGTAGACGCCGTCCACGCCGGACTTGCTCATGAGGACCTCGTCGCACTTCATCTCCAGCGCCCGCTGGGCGGCGACGGTGTCGGTTGTGAAGAAGGGCATGCCAGCACCGGCGCCGAAGATCACCACGCGCCCCTTCTCCAGGTGGCGGATCGCCTTGCGGGGGATGTACGGCTCGGCCACCTGGGTCATCTCGATGGCGGTCTGGACGCGGGTGTCCACCCCCTCGGCCTCGAGGAAGTTCTGGAGGGCCAGGCAGTTCATGACCGTGCCCAGCATGCCCATGTAGTCGGCGCGGGTGCGCTCCATGCCCTGGGTCTGCAGCTCGGCCCCGCGGAAGAAGTTCCCGCCCCCGACGACGATGGCCACCTGCACGCCCTCCCGGACGGCCGCGGCGATCTGCGCGGCGATCCCCTTGACGACGCCCGGGTCGACCCCGACGGAGCCCCCGCCGAAGACCTCGCCGGACATCTTGAGCAGGACGCGGCGCGGGCGGTCGGGCGCGGTGGGTCCCTCGGCGGGCTGGACGGTGGTGGTCATGGTGCTCCTTGCGTGCGCTGGTGGGCTCGCCGGGGGGGCGAGGCGGGAGGGCCGGCGGCAGGCCGCCCCGATCCTCGCACATCCGGACGCGCCGGAGGGCGTGTGCCACCCCTGCGGGTGTGCACACGCCCTCCGGCGGGTTTCGGCGTCGAACGACGCCGGGGGATCAGGCCTGGACGTCGGAGCCGACCTTGAAGCGGGCGTAGCCCACGACCTCGGCACCGGCCTCCTCGGCGACCTTCGCGACGGACTTCTTCGGGTCCTTGGCGAAGGGCTGGTCCAGGAGGACGTTGTCCTTGAAGTAGGCGTTGACGCGACCCTCGATGATCTTCGGCAGGGCCTGCTCCGGCTTGCCCTCCTCCTTGGCGGTCGCCTCGGCGACGCGACGCTCGTTCTCGACCGTCTCCGGGTCGATCTCGTCGCGGGTCAGGGCGGTCGGGGAGAACGCGGCGGCGTGCATGGCGATGTCGCGACCAAACTGCTCGTCGGTGCCGGTGGTGGCCACGAGCACGCCGATCTGCGCCGGCAGGTCCGGCGAGGTCTTGTGCAGGTAGGCCACGACCTGACCACCCTCGGGGGCGGTGAGACGGGCGAGGTTGCGGATCTCGATCTTCTCGCCGATGGTCGCGTTGGACTCGTCGAGGAGCTCCTGGACGGTCTGGCCGTCCAGGGTGGAGCCCAGCAGGGCCTCCACGTCACCGATCTCCTGCGCCACGGCGTGGGCCAGGACCTTGTCGGCCAGGGCGATGAACTTCTCGCCCTTGGCCACGAAGTCGGTCTCGCAGTTGATCTCGAGCAGGGTGCCCGCACCCTCTGCGGTGTGGGCGGCCACCAGGCCGTTGGAGGCCGAGCGGCCCTCACGCTTGGTGACACCCTTCAGGCCCTTGATGCGCAGGGCCTCCTTGGCGGCCTCGATGTCGCCGTTGGTCTCGTCGAGGGCCTTCTTCACGTCGAGCATGCCGGCGCCGGTCTGCTCGCGCAGGGCCTTGATGTCGGCTGCGGTGTAGTTCGCCATGTGCTGCGTTCTCCTTCGGGAGTGTGTCGAGCGGTCGGAGGTCAGGTCAGGCCTGCGGCTGCTCGCCGGCCGGGGCCTCGGCAGCCTCGGTGGCGGGTGCCTCGGTCGTCGCCTCGGCGGCGTGCGCCTCGGTCACCGGGGCCTCGGTCGCGGGAGCCTCGGCAGCAGGGGCCTCGGCCGCGGGGGCCTCGGCCGCGGGGGCTGCGGCGGCGTCGGTGGCGGCCTCACCGGCCAGGAGCTCTCGCTCCCACTCAGCCATCGGCTCGTCAGCGGCGGCACCGCCACCGTTGCGGGTCATGAGGCCCTCGGCCGCGGCATCGGCGATGACACGGGTCAGCAGGGCGACGGACCGGATCGCGTCGTCGTTGCCCGGCACCGGGTAGTCGACCTCGTCCGGGTCGCAGTTGGTGTCCAGGATCGCGATGATCGGGATGCGCAGCTTGCGGGCCTCGGTGACCGCGAGGTGCTCCTTGTTGGTGTCCACGATCCAGACCGCCGAGGGGGTCTTGGACATGTCGCGGATGCCGCCCAGGGTGCGGTCGAGCTTGTCCAGCTCGCGCTTGAGGACCAGCAGCTCCTTCTTCGTGCGACCGGAGCCGGCCACGTCGTCGAAGTCGATGGCCTCCAGCTCCTTGAGGCGCTCGAGGCGCTTGTGCACGGTCTGGAAGTTGGTGAGCATGCCGCCCAGCCAGCGGTGGTTCACGTAGGGCATGCCCACACGGGTCGCCTGCTCGGCGACGGTCTCCTGGGCCTGCTTCTTCGTGCCGACGAACAGGATCGTGCCGCCGTGGGCCACGGTCTGCTTGACGAACTCGTGGGCCTCGTTGAGGTAGGACAGCGACTGCTGCAGGTCGATGATGTAGATGCCATTGCGCTCCGTCATGATGAAGCGCTTCATCTTGGGGTTCCAGCGACGGGTCTGGTGTCCGAAGTGGACGCCGCTCTCGAGGAGCTGGCGCATGGTGACGACGGCCATGCCGAGGTCTCGCTTTCTCGTGGGGTGCAGTTGTCTCCTGGCACGGGCGGTGGCCCCCACCCCCTGGAGCACGGGCCTGAGCCCTGCTCCGCGGAGGACCGCGGGCGCCACACCGTTCTGCCGGACCGGGCCCGGCGTGCTCGTGCGCGAATTCACGTGTCGGCACCCGCCCTCCGGCCTCCTGAGGAGATCCATCGTCCGGGCACACGCCACGCGTGGTGACGATCCTATCCCACGGCCCGGGCCGACGTGGTCGCCCTCGTCGGCGATCTGCTGCTCCACAGGCTTCCCCCCAGGGGCCCCCGCCGGGGGTGGCGTCCCGCCACGCTGGGCGCATGTCCCGCTTCACCGTCCTCACCCCCCGACGAACCACCCGACCACGTGCGGTGGTGCCAGCTCTCGCCGCCGCCCTGCTCGCGACCTCCGTGGCGGCCCCGCAGCAGGCCGCGGCCCTCCCGACCTCGGACACGACGTCGCCCTCGAGCGCACCGCCCCTCCCGGCCGTCGGTGCGTCGTTCGCCCCGGAGGCGGCTCTCCCCTCCCCCGACACCCCGCCGGAGCTCCTCACCGGGGCGAGCGGCTACCACCCGCTGCGCTTCACCTGGCCCTTGGTCCCGACACGGATCCAGCGGGAGTTCGACCCGCCGGCGACCCCCTACGGCCGGGGGCACCGCGGGGTGGACCTCGCCGGCGTCACCCCGCAGCAGGTCCTGGCCGCCGGCCCCGGGGTGGTCACCTGGAGCGGCACCATCAACTCGGTGGGATCGCTGACGATCACGCACGCGAACGGGCTGCGGACGACCTATCTCCCGCTGGCCACGCGGACGCCTCTGGGCACCCCCGTGGTGGCCGGTCAACCCATCGGCACCATCGCCCCGGGGCACTGCCTCGGCATCTGCCTGCACTGGGGCGCCTACACCAAGGAGGGGCTGAAGCCCCGGAAGCGTTATGTCGACCCCACGCTGCTGCCGGGTTTCTCCCCGGAGCTCAAGCCGGACGCTGGTCCGCTCCGGGGCCCACGAACCCGCTGACGGGGTGGTCCCGTCACGCCGCCGCGCTCCTCAGGCGCGGGGATGGGCCTGCTCGAAGGCGGCCCGGATCCGCTCCACCGAGACGTGGGTGTAGATCTGCGTGGTGGCGAGGCTGGAGTGGCCCAACAGCTCCTGCACCGAACGAAGATCCGCGCCGGCGTCGACCATGTGGGTCGCCGCCGAGTGACGCAGTCCGTGGGGGCCCAGATCGGGGGCACCCTCCACGGCACGGGTCGCGGCGTGGACGACGCGCCGCACCTCGCGGGGGTCGATCCTCCGTCCCCGGACCCCGACGAAGAGCGCCGTCACGCCGGGCCCGGACAGGACGGGGAGACCCTCGTCCACCCACCGGCCGAGCGCGACCCGGGCCGGTTGGCCGAAGGGCACGACCCGCTCCCGGTCGCCCTTGCCGAGCACCCGCACCAGCTGGTCACCGAGATCGACCGCCTCAGGATCCAGGCCCACCAGCTCACCGACCCGGATGCCGGTGGCGTAGAGGAGCTCCAGGATCGCCTGGTCGCGCAGTGCCGCCGCCCGGGCCCGGACGTCCTCGTCCTCACCCCCCGGGCCGTCCCCGGCGGGGGGGCCCGGCCGTTCCCCCGCGAGCATCTCCGCTGCCTGGTCGGCCCGCAACACACCCGGGAGGCGACGGTCCGGGCGCGGAGCCTCCAATCGCCCCGAGGGGTCCTCGTCGAGCTGGCCGGTGGAGACCATCCACGCGAAGAAGCGACGGAGGGAGGAGGTCCCGCGGGCCAGCGTGGCCCGGGCGAGCCCTGC
Source organism: Kytococcus aerolatus (assembly GCF_900187395.1). GTDB lineage: Bacteria > Actinomycetota > Actinomycetes > Actinomycetales > Dermatophilaceae > Kytococcus > Kytococcus aerolatus. The sequence continues at coordinate 380,834 of NZ_FYEZ01000002.1, read as the reverse complement.
CTCGGACCTCCGGGCAGCATGCGTGCGCAGGTGCCGCAGGGTCACCTCGCTCCACTCGGCGACGCCCAGGTCCTCGAGCGTCCCCACCAGCGCCCGCAGGTCGGCGGTGTAGGCCCGCACGGTGTGCTCCGAGCGGCCCCGCTCGACCTGCAGGTGGTCGGCGAACTGCTCGACGGCGGTGGTCAGCGGCATGCCCGCAGTCCACCACAGACAGGTGCCTCCTGCGGCGCTCAGGCGCGGACCCAGCCGCCGTCCACCCGGTGGGCCTGCCCGGCCATCAGGAGCATCCCGAGCGCCTCCTCGGTCTCGGCCAGGGCTCGTCCACCGGCCCTCGCGACCGCCATCGGGGTGGCCGGCCTCGCCGAGAGCACCTCCCAGCACCAGCGGCGCTCGGGATGGACGGCGTCGGCGGGGAGTGTGTGGCCCTGCACCGGCAGGGCCAGCTGACCGCCCATCGGCCCGACCGCCTCCAGGAGCTCCTCCGGGGAGGTCACGAGCACGGCCACCCCGTCCCGGACCAGCTGGTGGGTGCCCACCGACATCTCCGAGCTGACCGGGCCCGGCACCGCCGCCACCGGGCGGGAGCACCGGTCGGCCCACCGCGCCGTGGACAAGGAGCCCGACCGCGCCCCGGCCTCCACGACCAGGGTGCCGGTGGAGAAGGCTGCGATGAGCCGGTTGCGCGTCAGGAAGCGGTGCCGCTGCGGAGAGCAGCCCGGCGCCGACTCGCTGACCAGCGCGCCGCTCTCCCGCACCGCGTCCAGCAGCCCGGAATGGGCCCGGGGGTAGGCGCTATCGACCCCTCCGGCCAGGAAGGCGACGGTCCGACCGGATGCCGCGAGCGCTCCCCGATGAGCCGCGGCGTCGATGCCGAAGGCTCCCCCGGAGACCACCGTGTGCCCCCAGCCGGCCAGGGCGTGCGACCAGGACCCGGCGGTCTGCGTGCCGTACGCGGTGGCCGCCCGGGCGCCCACCACCGCCACCGAGTCCACGAGGAGATCCGCCAGCCGGCCGCTCCCCCGCACCCACAGGCAGGACGGAGGCTGCAGGAGCCGGTCGGCCCCGTCCGGCCACTGGTCGTCACCGGGCACCAGGACGGTGATGCCCAAGCGGTCCGCCAGCTCCTCCTCCCGGTCGAGGTCGAGCTCGGCCAGCCGGGGCGCGAACCGCCCCGCGGCCAGTCCGGGGTCCTGCCGCAACCGGTCCAGTGCCTCCACCGCCCCGTGGCGCTCCCGCAGCTCGGCGGCCTTCTCGTCCAGGGGCTCGGCGATCCGGCTCCAGGCCACCCGGGCCCGGCGCTCGGCATCCCATCCGGTGGTCATGCCGCCTCCTCCCCACGCAGGCTGAGGGCCCGTCCGAGGTGACCTCCGTCGACCGCGGCGGCACCCTCCAGGTCAGCCAGGGTCAGGGCCACCCGCAGGACGCGATCCACCCCCCGGGCGCTCAGGACTCCGGCCCGGTGCGCGTCCTCCAGCGGGGACAGGGCCGAGGCCGGCACCGCGTGCTCACCCCTCCGGAGCACGCTCCCCGGCACGTGGGCGTTGAGCACCCACGGGTGCTCGCGCCACCGGTGCCGCTGCCTCTCCCGGGCCACCGCTACCCGCTCGGCCACCCGGGCCGAAGTCTCGCGGACCCGCTCGGTGCCCCACAGCTCGGAGACCGGCTCCATCTCCACCTGCAGGTCGATCCGGTCCCGGATCGGACCCGACAACCGCTTGGCGTAGTTCCGCCTCACCACCGGGGAGCACTCGCAGGCCCGCCCCCGCACCACCCGCCGGCCACCCCGGCCGCACGGACAGGGGTTCACGGCCACCACCAGCTGGAAGCGGGCCGGCAGCTCGACGGCCCCCTCGGCGCGCAGGAGCACCACCCGCCCCTCCTCCAGGGGCTGGCGCAGCGCCTCGAGGGCGTCCCGCCGGAGCTCGGCCGCCTCGTCGAGGAAGAGCACCCCGTGCAGCGCCCGGCTCACCGCCCCCGGCCTCGCGGTGCGGGATCCCCCACCCACCAGGGCGCTCGTGCTCGAGCTGTGGTGCGGCGCGATGAAGGGTGGTGTTCGGGTGAGGCGGGAAGCCTCCGGGTCCAGGACGGACTCCACGGCCGCCAGCTCCAGAGCCTGCTCGTCGGTGAGCTCCGGCAGCAGGCCGGGCAGCCGGCTGGCCAGCATGGTCTTGCCCGTCCCCGGAGCACCGTGCAGCAGCAGGTGGTGCCCACCCGCGGCGGCCACCTCCAGGGCGTTCTTCGCCGCCTCCTGGCCCACCACCTCCGACAGGCAGGGCACCTCCACCGGGGGCTCGGGTGCGGGCGCCGGAGCGGCTCGGCCCAGCGGACGACCGTGCTCGCGGTAGTCCTCCACGAGCTCGGCGAGCGAACCCACCCCGATGATCTCGACCCCGTTCACCTGCCCCGCCAGCACGAGACTCTCCCGCGGCACCACGACACGCTCCACGCCCGCCGCCCGTGCTGCGAGCACCGCGGGCAGGACCCCGGGGACGGGCCGGACCTGCCCGTCGAGCCCCAGCTCCCCCAGATGGGCCACGCCGTCGACCGCCTCGGCCGGAAGCGCTCCAGCCGCGGCGAGCGCCGCGAGCGCGATGCCGAGATCGAAGCCAGTCCCCCGCTTGCGCAGGTCCGCCGGGGAGAGGTTGACCACGAGGCGTCGACTGGGCAGGGGGATCCCGGAGTTCACCGCCGCCGCCCGGACCCGGTCCGGTGCCTGGGCGCAGGCGGCGTCCGGCAGGCCCCCGAGGGTGAAGGTGGGCAACCCCTGCCCCAGATCCGCCTCGATCCGGACCATCCGTCCGGTGACGCCCAGCACGGCCACCGCCCAGGTCCGCGCCAGGCTCATGCCACGGCTCCGATCACGTGGTGGACCGTCACCGGGCCCGAGGGCGGCGCCAGCACACCGAGGACGTCGATGCGGATCTCCTGCCACCGCCCCGGGTGCGCTAGCAGCCAGGCCGCGGTCAACCGGCGCAGTCGGCTGCGCTGGGCGGGCCGGACCATCTCCACCGGCTCCCCGAAGGCGGCCGTGGTCCGCGTCTTGACCTCGCAGACCACCAGCACCCCGTCGCGAGCGATGACCAGGTCGATCTCCCCCAGCTCGTGCCGCCAGTTGCGGTCCAGGACCTGCCATCCCCGGGCCGTCCACCACTCCGCGGCGAGGTCCTCGCCCCGCTGCCCCAGCTCCGTGCGTCGTCTCATCATGCCCCCACGGTGGCCCGGTCAGGGGGTCACCGAACCGGACCCGGCACCGAGCCTGTGGACGGAGGGGGCCGCTGGTGGTGGGTTCTCCCCGGTTCCCCACGCCGCCGGTCGCTCACTCCGGCGGCTGCAGCTCCGTCTTCGCGATCTCCTCGACGTTGACGTCCTTGAAGGTCATCACCCGCACCTGGGAGACGAAGCGGGCCGGCCGGAAGACGTCCCACACCCACGCGTCGGTGAGGTGGATGTCGAACCAGGTGTCCCCGTCCTCGCCCCGCAGGCGGACGTCCACCTCGTTGGCCAGGTAGAAGCGTCGGTCGGTCTCCACCACGTAGGTGAAGAGACCCACCACGTCCCGGTACTCGCGGTAGAGGGCCAGCTCCGCCTCGGACTCGTAGCGCTCCAGGTCGTCGGTGCTCACACGGCCTCCTCGATGCCGAGCCGCCAGCTGCGGCGGTGCTCCCTGCTGACTCCCCAGCGGCGCAGGGCCTCCCGGTGACCGGCCGCCGCGTACCCCTTGTTGCCCTCCCAGCCGTAGGGAGCGAACTCCGGGTCCCGGGCCAGGGCGACCATGCGTGCGTCCCGCTCCACCTTGGCCAGGACGCTCGCGGCGGCCACCGAGGAACAGGTCCGGTCGCCCCCGATGCGGGTGACCACCGGCGGGACGGGGGGCCCGTCCCCGGCGAGCAGGCCCGCCGTCATCGGGTCGGTGAGCCAGTCGTGCTTGCCGTCGAGCAGGACGACGTCCACCTCGACCCCGCAGGCGTCCAGCGCCCGGCGACCGGCGAGCCGCAGGCCACCCATGATCCCGTGGGCGTCGATCTCGGCCGGTGAGGCGTGGCCCACCCCGCGGGCCACCCCCCAGCCCTGCAGGGCCGGGACCAGCTCCTCGCGCCGGGCCGCCGAGAGCTCCTTGGAGTCACGCACCCCGGCCGGCGCGGAGCGGGTGTCGCCGTCGACGACCACCACCCCCACCGTCACCGGTCCCGCCAGGGCACCGCGACCCACCTCGTCCATGCCGGCCACCGTCCGGTGCCCAGCGCGCAGCAGCTCCCGCTCCGTGCGGAGCGTGGGGCTGGTCCGCGATCCACCGGTGGGCGTCATCCAGCGGACTTCACGTCGTCGAAGACGCCGCCGTCCGGGAGGGTGCCCAGGTGGTTGAAGGGCCAGATGACCACGAAGGCGGTCCCGGTGACGCGGTCCATGGGCACCGGCCCGTTGAAGCGCGAGTCGCCCGAGTTCGAGCGGTGGTCGCCCATCACCCAGACGTGGTCGGCCGGGACGGTCTCGTCGAACTCCACCAGCGAGGGCACGTCGCCCTCGTAGACGTAGGACTCCTCCAGCGGGGCGCCGTTCACGGTCACCCGGCCCTGCGCGTCGCAGCAGGCCACCTCGTCGCCACCCTCCGCGATGACGCGCTTGATGAGGTACTCGTCCCCGTCCCCGGGGAGGACGCCCACGAACTGACCTGCCTTGTACAGGGGGCTCTTCTCCGTGGTGCTGGCCGGCAGCCAGCCGCCCGGGTCCTGGAAGACCACGACGTCGCCGCGCTCCACCTCGAAGGGGGTCGGCGAGAGCTTGTTGACCAGGATCCGGTCGCCCTCCTCCAGGGTGTTCTCCATCGACCCCGAGGGGATGAAGAAGGCCTGCACGAGGAAGGTCTTGATGAGGAAGGCGAAGAGCAGTGCCAGCACCGCCACGACGACCGTCTCCTTGAGGGCGTCCCACCAGGAACCGCGGTCGGCACGCTCCTCGGTCGAGGGGTCCGTGGTCCCCGACTCCGCCGGGTCGGTCCCGACCGGGTCGTCCAGCCGGCGGGCTCCGCCGGCGTCCGGCGTCCGGTCCGCGTTCTCAGGCGTCATCGACTGCTCCTCTGGGTTCACAGGCCCCACCGTACGTGGGCGACGAGCTCCTCGCTGCGCACCGCCCCGCCCCCGGGTGCCGCGAGATGGGTGCGGGAGTCGTTCGAGGCGGAGGGGTCGTCCCCGACCACCCACCACTCGTCGGGGCCCAGCACCACCTCGAAGGGGCTGTCGAGGCCCTCTCCCCCGGGGCGCCGGGCGGGCACCGGCTCCCCGTTGCGCACCATCGCACCGGCGGTGCAGCAGGTGATGGTGTCGCCCGGGCCGGCCACCACCCGCTTGACGACGCGCAGCTCCCCGCCGTCCTCGGCACGGTCCCCCCAGGCTGCCGTCGCGTCGAGCACGACGACGTCACCGACCTCGACCGCCGACTCCACCGGTCCGGAGAGCCCCCCGAGCCGGGTGGCCACCACCACCTGGCCCTCGGGGTGGGTCGGCTCCATCGACGGGCCGGTCACCCGGTAGGTCCGGACGAACGCCGCCACGAAGACCAGGGCCACGACGGTCGCCAGGGCGGCCCACAGACCCAGCCGGCGGAAGCTGGCGGGGGTCCGCCGGCCACGCCGCGCCCCCCGGCCCGTCCTCGACGCCGAGGACGGCCGGAGGACGACGTGCCGCCCCTGTCCGGTGGACGGGGGCGGCACGTGAGTCGTCATCGCGGGGGACCCCGTCGAGGACGGGGCCCGGTGGACCCTGGTCAGGCCTGGGTCGCGGTGTTGTCGCGCTTCTCGCGGATGCGAGCGGCCTTGCCGCGCAGGTCGCGCAGGTAGTAGAGCTTGGCGCGACGGACGTCACCACGGGTCAGGACCTCGATCTTCTCCACCACCGGGGAGTGCACCGGGAAGGTGCGCTCCACACCGATGCCGAAGCTGACCTTGCGGACGGTGTAGGTCTCGCCGATGCCACGGCCGTGGCGGCGGATGACGATGCCCTTGAAGACCTGGACACGGGTGCGGTTGCCCTCGATGACCTTCACGTGGACGTTCACGGTGTCACCGGCGCGGAACTCCGGGATGTCGTCGCGGAGGCTGGCTGCGTCGACGGCGTCGAGCTTCTGCATGCTGGGTCGCTTTCCGTGCGGTGCGCGCAGGTCACCGGCACTGTGTTCTCACCACGGCGGCGCCGTGGACGGTGTGGGAACGCTGATCGCACGACCTCGCGGCTTCTCCCCCCTGCGGCAGGGGCTGTGCGAGACGATCAGCAGCGGGTCATTCTGCCACAGGTCAGCGTGCGCCGGTGTCCAGGTGCTCCCGCCGGTAGGCCACCGCGTCGGCGTGGTCCATCGAGTCCTCCGGCTCCCAGCAGGTGATGCCCCGCCACTCCGCCGGCAGGCGGTCCGAGGTGAGGGCCGGGTTCCGCCCCTCGGCCAGCTGGGCCCGGTAGTCCTTGAGCAGCCAGGCCGCCTTCGGCGCCAGGAGGAGCAGGGAGACGATGGTGAGGACCGCGAGCAGCGGGAACAGGAAGTCCGCCAACGCCCACAGCAGGGTCGGCTCCACGAGGCAGCCGAGGAAGGTCAGCGCCACGAAGACCACCTTGAACGCCCACAGCACACCCCGGTTGCTGGTGAGGTACTGCACGTTGGACTCACCGTAGTAGTAGTCGGCCAGCACGGAGGTGAAGGCCAGGGTGAACAGGATGACGCCGAGGGCGATCGCGCCCCAGCTGCCGACCGCGTCCACGATGGAGGCCGAGGCCAGCTCTGCACCGGCCTCCTCGCCGCCCAGGTCGGGATCGGCCGAGAGCACGATGAACGCGGTGATGGTGCACACCACGAGGGTGTCCAGGTACACGCCGAGGGTCTGGGCGAAGCCCTGCTTGACGGGGTGGGAGACCGAGGCGGAGGCGGCCGCGTGGCCGGTGAGGCCCATCCCGGCCTCGTTGGAGAACATGGCGCGCTTCACGCCCTCCATGACCATGCCCATGAAGCTCCCCGCCGCGATGGCCTGCAGGCCGAAGGCCTGACCGAAGATGTTGCCGAAGACCTCGGGCACCTGATCGATGTTGATGAGGAGGATGCTCAGCCCCAGGAGCAGGTAGGCCCCGGCCATGAAGGGCACGAGCATCTCGGCCACGCGGCCGATCCGGCGGACCCCGCCGATGACGACGACGGCCGTGAGCAGGGCCACCACGGCGGCCACCGCCCAGTTGACCCAGGCCGCCTCGGTGGGGATCGCCTCGTCGACCGCGACGCGGATGGTGTTCGCCTGGAGCATGTTGAAGGAGATGCCCGCGCACACGAGGACCATGACGGCCACCAGCACGCCACCGACCCGGGTGCCCAGGGCCTTCTCGTAGACCACCGCTCCACCACCGCGGTAGGCGTCCCCCTCCCGGACCTTGTAGAGCTGCGAGATCGTGGACTCCACGAAGGCGGTGGCCCCGCCCACGAGGGCGATGAGCCACATCCAGAAGACCGAACCGGCCCCGCCCAGGGCCACGGCCGCGGACACGCCGGCGATGTTCGCCGTCCCGATGCGCCCGGCCGCCGAGACCGAGAAGGCGGCCAGCGTGGAGACGCTGCGATCCTCCCCGTTCTCGTCCTTCAGCGGTGGGTCCAGCAGGGTCTGGAACATGGCCGGGAGCATGCGGATCTGCACCGCTCCGGTCATGACGGTGAAAGCGATGCCGGCCAGCAGGACCAAGGGCGTCATCGGCCCCCAGATCCAGGCTCCGGCGTCGGCGAGCCAGGTCTCGATGGTGTCCACGGTCAGTCCTCCTCGAGGGGCTCGCGGGCGCGTCAGCCGGGCGAGCCCCGATCGGCTTGTCCGTGAGGCAGCATGTCAGGGCGACGGGCCCGGGTCCGCTCGATCCGCTGCGCGTGCCGCCACTCCGTGACCCTTCCGTGATGTCCGGAGAGCAGGACGGGCGGTACCTCGCGCCCTCGCCAGGAGGCGGGCTTGGTGTAGACCGGGTACTCCAGCAGGCCGTCCTCGTGGGACTCCTCGACGAGGGACTCGGCGTTCCCGACCACACCGGGCACGAGTCGCCCGACGGCCTCGGTCATGGCCAGCACGGCCACCTCACCACCGTTCAGGACGTAGTCACCCAGGGAGAGGACCTGGAGCTCCACCCGCTCGGAGTACTCCTCGACGACCCGCTCGTCGATGCCCTCGTACCGGCCACAGGCGAAGACCAGCCAGTCGCGGCCAGCGAGCTCGTGGGCCCGCTGCTGGGTGAACCGGTCTCCGCCGGGTCCGGGCACCACGAGCGTCGGGGTCCGGTCGGGCGCCAGCCCAAGGACGTGGTCGAGGGCCTCCCCCCACGGCTCCGGGCGCATCACCATGCCGGCGCCACCCCCGTAGGGGGTGTCGTCGACGGTGCGGTGCCGGTCGTGGGTGAAGTCGCGCAGGTCGTGCACGTGCACCTCGAGCAGGCCGTCCCGCTGCGCCTTGCCGAGCAGCGAGAGGTCGAGCGCCCGCAGGTACTCGGGGAAGATCGTGACGACGTCGATGCGCAGGGTGGCGCGGGGGCTCAGGGTGGCGGGCATCAGTCGAGGGGCTCCAGCAGGCCGGCCGGTGCGGTGACGGTGACCCGCCCGGCCTCCAGGTCGATCGTGGGGACGAGCTCCTCCACGAACGGGACGAGCGGCTGGTGGCCACCGGGGAGCCGGATCTCCAAGATGTCCTGGGCCGGGCGCAGGTGGAGCGTCACGACGGTACCCAGCGGTTCCCCGGCCGCGTCGACGACCTCCAGGCCCTCCAGCTCGGCGGGGTAGTACCCCTCGTCGTCCGTCTGCTCGGACTCGGAGGGTCCCACCAGGACCACCCCCCGCATCCGCTCGGCGGCGGTGCGGTCGGGCACCTCCTCGAAGCCCAGCAGGGTGATGCCCTGGTGGACACGGTGGGAGGAGACGGTGAGGGGTCCCTCCTCGGTCGGCGCGGTCTGCAGCACGGCGCCGATGCCGAGCCGGCCGTCGGGGTCGTCGGTGTGCAGCTGCACGGTCACCTCGCCGCGCAGGGCGTGCGGCTTGCCGATGCGAGCGAGCCGGACCATGCCCTCGGGCACCTCGGCGCGCTCTCGTTCACGGTGCTGGACCACGGGTCTCCTCCAGGGGTGTGGTGCGGGGACGGGAACGGCCCGGTACCCGAAGGTACCGGGCCGTTGCCCGTGCGTGCGGGGGTGTTCAGGTCGCGTCGGTCTCGACGATGTCGACCCGGACCCCGGCACCGTCGGCCAGGGCGCCCATGACGGTCCGCAGCGCCCGTGCGGTGCGACCACGGCGGCCGATGACCCGCCCCAGGTCGTCCGGGTGGACGTGGACCTGCAGGGTCTCGCCCCGTCGGTCCTGGACCGTGCGCACCTCGACGGACTCGTCGTGCTCGACGATGCCCTTCACGAGGTGCCCGAGCGCCTCGGCCAGCACGGGGATCAGGCCTCCGGGGTGGCCTCGCCGGCCGGGGCCTCGGCCTCGGCGGCCTTCTCCTCGGCGGGGGCCTCGGCGGCCTCCTCGGCGGGCTTCTCCTCGGCCGCGGCCTCGGCGGCCGGCTCGGCCTTCTTCTTCTTGGGGGTCGGCGCGTCGTTCACCGAGGCGTTCTCGGACTCGGCCAGGGCCTTCTCGAAGAGCTCCTGCTTGGAGGGCTTGACCTCGGCGGTCTTGAGGGTGGAACCCTCGCTCTCACCCTTGAACTTGGCCCAGTCGCCGGTGACCTTCAGCAGCGCAGCGACCTGCTCGGTCGGCTGCGCGCCGACGGAGAGCCAGTACTGCGCGCGCTCGGAGTTGATCTCGATGCGCGAGGGCTCCTCGGTCGGGTGGTAGAGACCGATCTCCTCGATCGCACGGCCATCGCGCTTCTGGCGCGAGTCCATGACGACGACGCGGTAGAACGGTGCACGGATCTTGCCCATGCGCTTCAGACGGATCTTGACAGCCACGTGTGTGGGACTCCTGTATCGAATCGGGTGGGTACCGGGACCTTCCGGTGGGGGCACGGAGATCGCCGCTTCCCTTGACCAGCCACACGCCGGAGAGAGGGTCCGACGCACAGCGAGTACCGAGCAATGATGCCAGACGGGCCCGTCCCCGGCGAATTCGGGGTCTCGGCGCGGGGGTTCCCCGGGTCGACACGCCCGAGGAGTCAGGCCGACGGCCACTCCTCGGTGGTCACCGCGTGGTGCACGTGGTCCCGCCAGGCCTCCCGGCCGTCCAGCCCGGGCACGTAGAGCATCCGCTCGATGAGTCCCTCCCGCCGGAAACCGAGCTTCTCCAGCACCCGGAGGCTCGCGGCGTTCCCCGGCTGCACGTTCGCCTCCACCCGGTGCAGCCCGAATCCCTCGGGCTGCGGGGCCAGGGCGAGGTCCACGACGAGCCGGAGCGCGTCCGTGAACAGCCCGGTACCGGCCCAGGGATCCATCGCGTCGTACCCGAGGGCGGCGCTCTGGAAGCGCCCGCGGACGATGTTCAGGACGTTGACCCGGGCCACGACGCCGTGCAGGGCGCGACCGGCGAGGTCGCACCCGGGGCGCCCCGGGGTCAAGCCGCACCGCTCCCCCAGCCCCACGGGGTCCTCGGCACGGACGAGGACCATCCGACCGGCATCACCCTGCTGCGCCAGGCGCCCCCGGAAGTCCCCGGGGTTGGACGGGTTCCACCGCCCCACCCGCTCGGCGGAGAGGCGGGCGGCCAGCGCGTACTCGGCCTCGTCGTCCGGCCCCAGCGTGCGGGCCAGCAGTCCCCCGGCCCGACGCTCCAACCGGTGGGCGGGCGTCGTGGAGGGGAGCTCAGCCACCGTGGCGGACACCTCGCAGGACGACGTGCGCCGGGTCGGCCAAGGCCCGGACGTCCTGCCGCGGGTCCCGGTCGTAGACGACGACGTCGGCGCTGGCTCCCTCGGCCAGGCCCTCGTGGCCGAGCCACTGCCGGGCCTCCCAGGTGGCCGCTCCGATCGCCTCGGTGGCGCTCATCCCCACGGACGTCAGCGCCTCCACCTCCTGCGCGATGAGCCCGTGCGGGAGCTGCCCACCGGCGTCCGTGCCGGCGTAGACCCGCACCCCGGCCTCCCGGGCCAGGCCGATCGTCTCGAAGCGCCGCTCGAACATGTCACGCATGTGGGCCGCGTAGGCGGGGAACTTGGCCTCCCCGGCGGCGGCGAACTTCGGGAAGTTCTCGATGTTGATGAGGGTCGGGGCGATCGCGATGTCCCGCGCGGCGAAGATCTCGACGCTCTCGGGGGTCAGGCCGGTCGCGTGCTCGATGCAGTCGATGCCCGCCTCGGCGAGGTCGAAGAGGGACTGCTCGTCGAAGCAGTGCGCGGTGACGCGGGCCCCCTCGGCGTGCGCGGCGGCGATGGCCTCGCGGGCGATGTCCACCGGCCACAGCGGCCGCAGGTCCCCGGCCTCCCGGTCGATCCAGTCCCCGACGAGCTTCACCCAGCCGTCGCCCGCACGGGCTTCCTGGCGCACGTACTCCACGAGCTGGTCGGGCTCGATCTCGTGCGCGAAGTTGCGGATGTAGCGCTTCGGGCGGGCGATGTGCCGCCCGGCCCGGACCAGGCGCGGCAGGTCCTCGCGGTCATGGATCCAGCTGGTGTCCACCGGCGAGCCGGCGTCGCGCAGGAGGAGGGTGCCGGCCTCGCGCTCGGTGACGGCCTGCTCCTCGGCCTCCTCCTGCGGCACTCCCCCGTCGGCATCCAGACCGACGTGGCAGTGGGCGTCCACCAGGCCCGGGAGGACGAAACCGTGGAGCTCCTCGGTGGGCACGGAGGCGGGAGGCCGGTCGAAGGTCAGCCGACCGTCGACCACCCAGGCCTCGGCGTGGCTCTCCTCGGGGCCGGCGATGATCTCACCGGTCAGGTGCAGGACGGGCTGCTGCGTGCTCATGCACTCACCGTAGTCCTCTCCGGGGGGCCTCACCCGGTGGCCGGGCCGACCCAGACCTGCTGGGCGTTGACGAACTCACGGATGCCGTGGGGGCCGAGCTCCCGGCCGTAGCCGGAGCGCTTGATCCCGCCGGAGGGCAGGCGGGGGTCGGTCTTCACGATGCCGTTGACGCTCACCTGCCCGGCCTCCACCTGCCGCGCCATCTCGACGCCCCGGTCGGTCGTGGTCCACACGGACGCCCCGAGCCCGTACGGGGTGTCGTTGGCCAGCCGCAGGGCGTCCGCCGCGTCCTCGGCGGCCACCACCGTGGCCACCGGCCCGAAGGTCTCCTCCCGGCAGGCCGCCATCCCGGGCTCCACCCCGGTCAGGAGGGTGACCGGGTAGAACCAGCCCTCGCCGGCCGGCAGCTCCCCGCCCAGCACGCAGGTCGCGCCCTCGGCGACGGTCCGCCGGACCTGGTCGTGCAGGTGCTCCCGGAGGTCCTCCCGGGCGAGCGGCCCCACCTGTGTCGCCTCGTCGGCGGGATCCCCCACCACGAGCGCCTCGAGCCGGGGGCGGAGCAGCTCGACGAAGCGGTCGTGCACCGAGCGCTCGACGATGATCCGCTTCGCCGCGATGCAGGACTGGCCGGCGTTGATGATCCGCGAGAGCGCGGCCACCTCGGCAGCCCGCTCGAGGTCCGCGTCCGCCAGGACGACGAAGGGGTCGGACCCACCGAGCTCCAGCACCGACGGCTTGATCTCCGAGGCCGCGACCGCCGCCACCTTCGCTCCGGCCCGATCCGACCCGGTGAAGGAGACCGCCCTGATCCGCGGGTCACGGATGACGGCCTCCACCTCCTCGTTCGGCAGGTGGAGCGCCTGGAACACGCCCGCGGGGAGCCCGGCCGCGGTGAAGACCTCCTCGATGGCCGTGGCGCAGTCGGGCACGTGCGGGTCGTGCTTCATCACGCAGGGGTTCCCGGCCATGAGGGCCGGCGCCGCGAAGCGCAGGGCGAGCCAGAAGGGAGCGTTCCAGGGCAGGATCCCCAGCACGGGACCGAGCGGGAGGTACTGCACCCACGACTCCGTGGCGTCCGAGGCCAGGCGCTCGTCGGCCAGGTACTCCGCGGCGTGCTCGGCGTAGTGCTCCGCGGCCCAGGCGGCCTTCTCGACCTCGCCCCGGGCCTCGGTGATCGGCTTGCCCATCTCCCGGGTCATGAGCGGTGCCAGGTCCCCGCGCCGGTCCCGGAGGCGCTCGGCCACCGCCCGCAGCACCTCGGCCCGCTGCTCGATCGGGGTGTCCCGCCAGCCGGCGAACGCGTCCTTGGCGCGGGCGAGGGTGGCCTCCACCTCGGCCGGCCCGGCGGTCGAGACCTCGGAGGTCACCCGGCCGGTGGTCGGGTCGATGGCCTGCAGCGTGCTCATGCGGATCCTCCTCGGGTGGTGACCGTGAACTCCTCGGGCAGGGTGAAGAGCGACTCGCAGCCGTCGGCGGTGACGTGCAGGGTGTCGGAGATCCCCACCGTCCGGGTCCCGCCCACCCCCCACATCCAGGGGATGACGTGGAAGGTCATGCCCTCCTCGAGCGGCCGCCGGTCGCGCTCCATGATCGAGAGGAAGTACCCCTCGTCCCAGCTGGGCGGGAAGGCGATGCCGATGGAGTACCCGGCCCGGGTGACCAGCCGGGCACCGACCGTGTTGTCCTCGACCACCTCCCGCACCAGGGTGTCGATGTCACCCACCGGGACCCCGGGGCGCATCGTGCGACGGACCTCGGCGAGGGCCGTCCGCATGGTGTCCTGCGCTGCACGCAGGTCGTCGGGCAGCTCCTCCGTGACCGCGGTCCGCATCATCACCGCGTGGTACCGACGGACACACCCACCCACCTCGAGGAAGACGTGCTCGCCCGGCTGGATGGTGCGACCCTCCCAGGTGGCGTGCCCGATCATCGAGCGCGGTCCGGAGGCGACGTACGGCATGACCGCTGGGAACTCGCCCCCGGCGGCGAACATCGCGTGGCTGATCGCGGCGGCCACCTCGTTCTCGGTGGCCCCCGGGACGCAGGCCTCGAGACCGGCGGCCATCCCGGCCTGTCCCGCCCGGGCGGCCCGCCGCATCACCTCGACCTCGGCCGGCGACTTGCGGACGCGTCCCTCCTCGACCATGCCGTAGCAGTCCACCAGGTCGTGCTCCCAGGCGTCGCGCAGACGGTCCTGCTGGTAGGCCGGGAAGTAGTAGCTGTTGCGCTCGAAGCCCACCCGCGCCCCGGCCGGACCGAGCTCGACGAGCACGTCCACGAGGGTCTGGATGGCGTCCCCGGTGTCCGGGTAGGGACGGGTCCGCTCCACCCAGGTGCGGTGGACGACGTTGGACTCCTCCAGGGCCCGGGTGATCATCACCGGCTCGCCCTCCAGCGGCACGACGAGCGCCTGGAAGAACGAGTACCCGGTGGTCTGGTAGTCGGTGAGGTACATGAGGTTGTCCGGGGCCGAGACCACGGCCACGTCCAGCTCCCGCTCCACCATCCGCTCCCGCAGCCCGGTGAGCCGGCGCTCGTACTCCTCGGGGGCGAAGGTCATGTCGTCCCGGCGGCGCATCATCGACCTCCTGCCGCGGCGAGGGCCTGCTCGAGCAGGTCCAGCCCCTCGGCCAGGACCTCGTCCTCGATGGTCAGGGGCGGGATGAGCTTGAGCACCCGGCCCTCCGGGCCGCAGGGGCCGATGAGCAGCCCGCGCTCGAAGGCCTCCCGCTGCACCTCCCTGGCCAGGTCACCGTCCCCGGTGTCCAGCGCCTGCATCATGCCCCGCCCCCGGACCTCCCACCGCTCGTCACCCAGGGTCCGGGCGAGCTCGGAGAGGCGGCTGGCCATCACCTCGCCCTTGGCCCGCACCGCGGACATGAGCCGGTCGTCGGTGAAGTGGTCCAGCGCGACCCGACCGGCGGTGAAGGAGATGCCCTGCCCCCGGAAGGTGCCGGTGTGGGCACCGGGGGCCCAGTGGTCGTCGACCTCCGGTCGGTTGAGGGTCATGGCGATCGGGGTGCCGAAGCCGCCCAGTCCCTTGGCCAGGACGATGATGTCCGGGTCGAGCCCCATGCCGTCGAAGGAGAAGTAGCTGCCGGTGCGGCCGATCCCGGCCTGGATGTCGTCGACCACCAGCAGCGCCCCGACCTCGTGGGCGACCTCCTGGACCCGGACCAGCCACTCGGCGCTGGCGACGTTCACCCCGCCCTCGGCCTGGACGGTCTCCACGAGAAAGGCCGCCGGCGGACGCAGCCCGCTGGAGGGGTCCTGCAGGGCGGCCCGGTAGGCCTCCAGCGCCTCGGCCCCGCCGGGCGCGGTCTCGAAGGGCAGCCGGACGACGTTCTCCAGCGGCACCCCCGCCCACTGCCGGAAGGCGTCGTTGGCCGTGGCGGCCAGGGACCCCAGGGTCATGCCGTGGAACCCGTGGGTGAAGGCCACCACCTCGCGCCGTCCGGTCGTGCGGCGGGCGAGCTTGAGGGCCGCCTCCACGGCGTTGGAGCCGGTCGGCCCCATGAACTGCATCCGGTGGTCCATCCCCCGCGGGGCGAGCACCACCTCGTGGAAGCGCTCGATGAAGTCCCGCTTGGCGGTGGTGTGGGTGTCCAGGGAGTGAGCCACCCCGTCGGCCTGCAGGAAGGCGATGATCGCCTCCTTCATGGCCGGGTCGTTGTGGCCGAAGTTCAGGACCCCGGCACCCGCGAAGAAGTCGATGTAGCGCTTGCCGTCCTCGTCCACCTGGTGGGCGTTGGACGCAGAGGCGAAGACGGTCGGGTAGGCGCGGCAGTACCCGCGGACCTGCGACTCGTGACGCTCGAAGGGGGTGGTGTCCATGACCGGCCTCACAATCACTCGGGACTGACCTGCACGGCCAGCCCGTGGACAGTGACCCCGGTCACTGGACCGTGTCCCTCCGAGCCTGACCCCCTGAGGGGGCCCCCGTCAACCCTTTCCGTGACCTCCGCCGCCGAGGAACTTCTCGAAGCCCTTGGGCAGCTGAAGGTCGCCCAGGCCCTCCTCGGCCGGCTTGGCCTGCCCGGTGGGCTTCCTGCCCGCCGGGCGCTGGGCCTGGCCGCCCCCGTGACCACCGGCCAGGGCGTCGAGGCCGGCCAGCCCACCACCGGACCCGGACCCGGAGCCGCCGCCGTGGCCCCCGGCCAGCGCGTCGAGCCCACCGAAGGCCGACTTCTTCTTCGGCGCCTCCTCCTCGCCGACGCCGAACATCTCGTCCATGCGGCGCTTCTGCGCCTCCTCGGCCTTCCGTGCTGCCTCGGCCTCCTGCTGCGCCCGCTTGGCCGGGTTGCCCGACTTGGCCTTGGTCCGCTGGTTCTTGCCCTTCTTGCCCTTGCCGCCCCCCGGGCCACCCATGCCGGGCATCCCCGGCATCGCCATGCCCGGCATCCCGGGCATGCCGCCGCCCTTCTTCATCTGCTTCATCATCTTCTGGGCCTGGCCGAAGCGCTCCAGGAGCTGGTTCACCTCGGAGACCTGGACGCCCGAGCCCTTCGCGATGCGGGCGCGGCGGGAGCCGTTGATCTGCTTGGGGTGGGTGCGCTCGAAGGGGGTCATGGAGCGGACGATCGCCTCGACCCGGTCGAACTCGCGCTCGTCCAGGGCGTCCAGCGCGGCGCGGTGCTGGGACATCCCCGGCATCATGCCCATGAGCTGCTTGATGTTGCCCATCTTCTTGACCGTCGCGAACATCTCGAGGAAGTCGTTGAGGGTGAACTCCTCCTCCGAGAGGAAGCGCTTGGACATGTCAGCGGCCTGCGCGCGGTCGAAGGCACGCTCGGCCTGCTCGATGAGGGTGAGCACGTCACCCATGTCGAGGATGCGGCTGGCCATGCGATCGGGGTGGAAGACCTCGAAGTCCTTCACCGCCTCGCCGGTGGAGGCGAACATGATCGGCTTGCCGGTCACCGAGGCCACCGAGAGGGCCGCACCACCGCGGGCGTCACCGTCGAGCTTGGAGAGCACCACGCCGGTGAAGTTCACCCCCTGGTCGAAGGCCATGGCGGTGTCGATGGCGGCCTGTCCGATCATGGCGTCGATGACGAACAGCACCTCCTCGGGGTTCACCGCGGCGCGGATGTCCGCGGCCTGCTGCATGAGCTCCTCGTCGACGGCGAGGCGACCGGCGGTGTCGATGATCACCACGTCGTGCTGACGGGCCTGCCCCTGGGCCACACCACGGCGGGCCACCTCGACGGGGTCGCCGAAGGAGCGGGTGCCCTCACCGGTCTCGGTGACGGCGTCGTGGCCGAAGACATTGCCCTTCTCCGGGGCGTAGACCGGCACCCCGGCGCGCTCGCCGACGACCTGGAGCTGGTTCACGGCGTTCGGGCGCTGGAGGTCGCAGGCCACGAGCAGCGGGGTGTGGCCCTGGTCCTTGAGCCACTTGCCGAGCTTGCCGGCCAGGGTGGTCTTACCCGCACCCTGCAGACCGGCCAGCATGATGACCGTGGGCGGGCGCTTGGCGAAGCGGATCGTCCGGGTCTCGCCGCCGAGGATGTCGACGAGCTCCTCGTTGACGATCTTCACGACCTGCTGGGCCGGGTTGAGGGCCTCCGACACCTCCGCGCCGGTGGCCCGCTCGCGGACGACCTTGGTGAACTGCTTCACCACCGGCAGGGCCACGTCGGCGTCGAGCAGGGCCAGCCGGATGTCGCGGACCGTCGCGTTGACGTCGGACTCGGTGAGCTTGCCCTTGCGCTTCAGGTTGCCGAAGGTCTGGGTGAGGCGATCGGAGAGGCTGTTGAACACCCGCCCGATTCTACGGGCTGACACAATCGGCCCATGGCCACTCCCCACATCTCCGCCGGATCCGACGACTTCGCCCCCGCCGTGCTCATGCCCGGCGACCCCCGGCGCGCCGAGCGCATCGCCCACGCGCTCATGCCCGACGCGCGCCTCGTGACCGACGTGCGCGGCATGCTCGGCTTCACCGGCACCGTCGAGGTGGACGGGTCCCAGCACCCGCTCTCGGTGATGGGCTCGGGCATGGGCCAGCCGAGCGCGACCATCTACGCCACCGAGCTCTTCCGCGAGTACGGCGTGCAGCGGATCATCCGCGTGGGCACCTGCGGCGGGATCGCCGAGGGCGTGGCCGTGGGCGACGTGATCATCGGCACCGGGGCGCACACCGACTCGGCGATGAATCAGCACCGCGTGCCGGGCATCAACTTTTCGGCCGTGGCGAGCCTGCCGCTGGCCGCCGCCGCCTGGGAGGCGCGCGGGCAGGTGGCCGAGGGCACCGTGCACGCCGGGCCGATCGTCAGCAAGGACCACTTCTACTGGACCGTGCCGGGGATGATCGACGGGCTGCGGGCCCACGGGACGCTCGGGGTGGAGATGGAGGCCGCGGCGCTCTACGGGGTGGCCAACGAGTTCGGCCGCGAGGCGCTGGCGGTGCTCACGGTGAGCGACCACCTCATCGACGGCTCCGCGGACATGAGCGCCGAGGAGCGCGAGACCCGCTTCTCCGGGGCGCTCGCCCTGGCCCTGGCGGCCGCCACCTGCTGAGCTCCTCCTCGGAGGCGAAGGGCGCCACCCCGAGGCCGCCCCGGCGGAACCGTCCTCGGGGGGGCAACCGGTCGACCCCCACGGTGTCACCACACCCACCGGGAGCAACCGGTTGATCCCTGGACTGTCGCGGGGTCGACCGGTTGCTCCCGGCCGCAAGCGCGACACCCTCAAGGGCAATGGGTTGCTCCTGAGGGTGTCGCGCTTCGTGGGGTCACGCTGGGGCCCCACGAAGCCGGCCGGTTCAGTCCAGCAGGGCGTCGACGAAGTCCTCGGCCACGAAGGGCGCCAGGTCGTCCGGGCCCTCGCCGAGCCCGACCAGCTTGACCGGCACGCCGAGCCCGCGCTGCACCGCCACGACGATGCCGCCGCGCGCGGTGCCGTCCATCTTGGTCAGCACGATGCCGGTGACGTCCACGGCCTGGCTGAACACCTCGGCCTGCTTCATGCCGTTCTGACCGGTGGTGGCGTCCAGCACCAGCAGCACCTCGTCGATGGGGCTGCGCTTCTCCACCACGCGCTTGACCTTCGCCAGCTCGTCCATGAGGCCGGCCTTGTTGTGCAGGCGCCCGGCGGTGTCGAGGATGACCACGTCGGCCTCGGACTCCATGCCGTCGCGCACCGCGTCGAAGGCCACCGACGCCGGGTCGGCGCCCTCCTTCTCGCTGCGCACCGTGCGCACGCCCACGCGCTCGCCCCAGGTCTGCAGCTGGTCGGCCGCCGCCGCACGGAAGGTGTCCGCCGCACCGAGGACGACGTCCTTGTCCTGCGCCACGAGCACGCGGGCGATCTTGCCCACGGTGGTCGTCTTGCCGGTGCCGTTCACCCCGACCACGAGCACCACCGAGGGGCGCCCATCCTGCCGGGTGGCGGCCACGGAGCGCTCCATCGTCGGGTCGACGAGGCGCACGAGCTCCTCGCGCAGCCAGCCGCGCACCACGTCGGGGTCGGTGGTGTTCTCCACGAGCACCCGCTTGCGCAGGTTCTCCACGAGCTCGGTCGTGGCCTCCACACCGAGGTCGCTGGCGATGAGGGTGTCCTCGACCTCCTCCCAGGCCTCCTCGTCGAGGTCGCCGGCCGAGAGCAGCTTGAGGAGAGCCTGCCCGACGGCGTTGTTGGAGCGCGAGAGCCGCGAGCGCAGCCGCACCAGGCGGCCGTCGGCGCTCGGGGGGATCTCGACCCGCTGGCCCGGCTCGAGGTCGACCTCGGAATCGACGACCTCCCCCTCCTCGGGCGGGGCCTGGGTGCCGCGGTCGACCGGGGCCTCGGGAGTCGCGGGGCTGGACGCCGTCGGCTCGGCCCGCTCAGGGCGGACATCACCGTCCACCGGCATCGGCGGGAGGGCCGACTTCTCCTTGAGGTGGGTAGGCCCCGTCCCCTCGTCGGCGGCCGGCTTCGACGGCGCATCCGTCTTGCGGTCGAAGTCGATGACCGCACCCTGGGTGCGCTCCTTATAGGTCGACTTCTTCGCCGGCGTGTGCTCGATCGGCGGCCGCGTGGTGCGCGGCTTCTCGGTCGGCTCGGTGGGCTCGGGATCGATCGTGGTCGTGTCGCCGCCACCGGCCTTGGCCCGCAGCCACGCCCACGTCCCGCCGCCGAGGAGACCGAGGGTCAGGCCACCGGCGACGAGCTGCTCTGTCAGGGTGTCGAGGAATTCAGGCACGCTGGCAGTCTGTCATGGGGTCGTGCCGAGGGGTCACGTCCCGCGGCTGGCGAACTGGTGCCGCCCCGCCACCCGGACCAGGTGCCGCGCCGCCACCAGCGAGCAGGCCACCAGCACCGCCGAGACGAGGGCCAGCACCGCGAGCCCCGCAGCGTCGGCAACGGGGCCGGCCATCCACACCCCGAGGCCGAAGGACCCGATGGTGGCGAAGTCCACCCAGGAGCTGGCGCGGGCCCGGGAGTCGTCCGGGACCGACTCGGCGAGCAGCTCGTAGGACGAGGCCCCGGTGAGGGCCTGCCCGCCCCGGTGGACCAGCAGCGCCGCCAGCGCCACCCCCAGTGCCGGCCAGCCGAGCAGCACCGCCGCGGCAGCCAGCACCGCGAAGCCCAGCGCCTGGGCCACCAGTCCCCTGATGAGCAGGGTGCCCGCCCCGACGCGGGTGGCCAGACGGGTCACCAGCAGCATGCCAGCGAGGGTGGCCACCACCGACCAGGCGTTGAGCCCGCTGTAGGTGAGCTCGGCGTTCCCCAGGTGCTCGGCCAGCAGCGGCAGCAGCACCCACATCGCGCCGGTGCCCAGCTGGATGGCAGCCCACAGCCCCATGAACGACCAGAGCACCGGGAAGCGGACCAGGACGTGGCGGCGATCGGATGCGGGGAGCGCCCCGGCGGTCGCCCCGTCCCCGTCGGGTGCGGGCTCCTCGGACCCACCCGGGCCGAAGGCACGCCGGATGGAAGCCACCAGCACGCCGGCGAGCACGAAGGACAGGGCGTTGACCAGCAGCGCCCACTCGACCCCGGCGCCGAGGGACAGTCCGGCCACCAGGGCCGGGCCGAGCAACCCACCGGCCGTTCCCACCTGCGCGAAGGCGGCGAAGAGACTGCCCAGGTTGACCTCGGGCCGCAACCGGGGCAGGGCCGCGTTCGACGCCGGGAAGTAGAGCGACTCGAACACGGTGGAGAGGCAGGCCAGGGCGAAGACCACCCACACATGGTCGGCGGCCAGGAACATGCCGGCGTAGCAGACCGCTCCTCCCCCGCAGGCCAGCAGCATGACGCGCTGCCGGTCGAAGCGGTCGCCGACGGAGCCGCAGAGGGGCGTGACCACCGCATCGAGGACGACCAGGGCCGCCAACAGGGTGGAGAGCTGGGTGGCCGAGTCGGTCGCCCGCGAGAGCAGGAGCACCAGTGCGGTGAACCCCGCCGCATCACCTGTCTCGGCGACGAAACGGGTGGCCATGAGCCGGTGCCACACGCCCCGGTCGGCGCCGACCAGTCGAACGCCGGTCACCCTCTCGAGCAGTCTCATGCCGCCGCCCTCACTGCGCCCCCGACCCCGATGCAGGAGCAGAGAGCACCGTCGTGCTGGTCCGTGGACCCGACCACCATGGATCAGCCCGCCGCCGAACTCCACCGGATTTCCGGCTCACTGGACGCGCGGGGCGGTCCACGGCGTCGGGAGGGCCGCCAGTCCACCCAGCAGCCGAGCGTCAGGGATCCACCGGCCGGAGCCAGTCCTGGACCATCACGTGCCCCGGGGGGAGGGTGGCCAGCCAGGCGTCCATCTCCGGATGGGGCTGGGTGCGCAGCACGTGGAGCGCAAGGGAGCCGGTGGGGCCCGGGTCACAGATGGTGGCCAGGAGGTCCCAGACGCGTTCGTGGTCGTCCAGCACCGTCGCCACCTCCTCGAGCGAGATCGCGGTCTCGACACCCTCCTGACGCGGGAACTCCTGCGGACACCACTGCACGTCCTCGAAGGAAGCAGCCGCCCCCGCATCGACCTGGATGACGCGCGGCCGCCACGCCCCTCGCACTGTGGCAAACCGAGGCAGGTCACCATCGGCGCGAAGGCCGACCAGCCTGATTCGTTCCGGCCCTTCCCCGCCGGTCAAGCAGCTCGTCAAGGAACCTAGCGGAGACACGCTGATTCCCAGCCTGACATCGCCTCCTCAGGCACGGGGCAGGTCCACGTCCTTGAGCCGCTGGCTGACCACTTGGCTGATGCCGTCGCCCTTCATCGAGACACCGTAGAGGGCGTCGGCCACCTCCATGGTGCGCTTCTGGTGGGTGATGACGATGAGCTGGCTGGAGTCCCGCAGCTCCTCGAAGAGCTGGATGAGCCGCCCCAGATTCGAGTCGTCCAGAGCGGCCTCCACCTCGTCCATGATGTAGAAGGGCGAGGGCCGGGCCTTGAAGATGCTCACCAGCAGGGCCACCGCCGTGAGCGAACGCTCCCCACCGGAGAGCAGCGAGAGCCGCTTGACCTTCTTGCCCGGCGGACGGGCGTGCACCTCGATGCCGGTGGTGAGCATGTCCTGGGGGTCGGTGAGCTCCAGCCGCCCCTCACCACCGGGGAAGAGGCGCCCGAAGACCCCCTCGAACTCCCGGGCGACGTCCTCGTAGGCCTCCACGAAGGCGGTGCGCACCCGCTCGTCGACCTCCTCGACGAGGTCGAGGAGGGCCTGCTTGGAACTCACGAGGTCCTCCAGCTGGCCGGCGAGGAACTGGTGGCGCTCCTCCATGGCGGCGTACTCCTCCAGCGCCAGTGGGTTGACCTGGCCGAGGGCCTTGAGATCCCGCTCGGCGCGGCGCAGCCGCTTGGCCTGCTCGTCGCGGACGAAGGGGACCGTGGCCGGGTTCCCCTCCTCGTCGAGGGTCTGCTCCCCGTCGTCGTCGAGCACCGGCACCTCGTGCTCCGGCCCGTACTCGGCGACCAGGTCCTCGGCCTCCATGCCGAGCTCGTCGTGGGCCCGCTGCTGCAGCGCCTCCACCCGGAGCCGCAGCTCCGCCCGGGCCACCTCGTCCCGGTGCACCGCGTCGGTGAGCTCCCGGACCCGCTCGGTGAGCTCGGCGATCCGGGTGCGCTGCGCGACGAGCTCTGAGCGCGCCTCGGCCCGCCGTACCTCGGCCTCCTGCCGTCCCGCCTCGGCCTCCTCCCGGGCGGCCTCGATGCGGGCAGCCAGCTCGGCGGACTCCTCCACGACCTCCCGCGCCGATGCCGCCGCCTGCCGTCGCTGGCGGGCGCGTCGGGCGGCGTCCTGCCGGGCGAGCAGCTCGTTGCGTGCCTGCGCCACGAGCGCGTCGGCCCGTCCCGCGATGGCCTTCAACCGCTCGTCGGCGGTCCGGGCCTGCAGGCGGGCCTCGGTCTCGGCGGTGCGGGCCCGCGCAGCCTCGGTGGCCAGGCGCTCGCGCTCGTCGGTCTGCTCCGCGGGGTCCGGGGCGGACTCCGCCTCGTCACGGGCCGTGGCCAGACGGGCCTCGAGGGCCTCGAGGTCCACCCGGTCGGTGGCCAGCTGCTCTCGCCGGGCGGCCAGCTGCTCCTCCGCCCGCGCGATGGCCTGCTCCGCCGCACGCTGGGCCCCGGCGGCCTGCGCGAGCTCGTCGGTCACCGCCGCCATCCGGGCATCGGACTCGTGGAGCGCGGCCAGCGCCTGCTCCGCTGCCGGGCGGGCCGTGACAACGGCGGCCTGGGCCGCGTCACGCTCCGCCTCCGCCGTGGACAGCTCGACCCGAGCAGCCTCCAGCTCGCCGCGGGCGCGATCGTGCTCGGCCGCCAGCTCCACCGTGGACGGTCCCGAGGCCGACCCGCCGGTGACCCGGTGCCGCTGCCACAGCTCCCCGGTCGTCGTGGCCACGGCACGGGCTGCGGGGACGGCCTCGAGCACGGCCCGGGCCAGCGCGGCGTCCGCGGCCAGGACGATGCCGGTGAGGACCTCGACGAGGGCCGGGGCGAGGGAGCGCGACACCCGCACCCGGTCGACCGCCCAGGCAGCCCCCTCGGGCAGGGGGCTCGGATGCGACGGGATGTCGGCCCCGGCCAGGGGCACGAGCTCGTCGTCCCCGGTCCCGCCGGGCAGCAGCAGGGTGGCCTGGCCGGCCTCCCGCTCGGCCAGGTGGTCCAGTGCGCGGCGGGCGGCCTCGGCATCGGCCACGACCAGCGCACCGGCCACCGATCCCAGGGCCACGGCGAGCGCCGCCTCCTGCCCGGGGTCCACCCCCAGGTGGTCCGTGAGCTCGCCGAGCACCCCCTCGGGGGCACCGGAACCGACCAGCTCCGCCGATCCGTCACGACGCTGCAGGGCCACGGCGAGCCCCTCCACCCGCGCCTCGTGCCGCTGCACCGCCTGCCGGGCGGTGTTGAGCAGGTTGCGGGCGTTCTCGAGGCGCCCGGTGGCCTCGTCCACGGCGGTCTGCGCAGCCTCCCAGGCCGCGTCGAGATCCTCCTCGCCGGACTCGGCGGCCTCCATCCCGGCCTCCAGCTCGGTCAGCCGGCGGGTGGCCTCCTGCGCGGCGGACCGCTGGGTCCCGATGTCCGCCACCAGCCGCTCGATCTCCGCCTCCGCCGAGGCGACGCGGGAACGGCGCACCTCGACCTGACCGCCGAGCGTGGCCAGCCCCTCGCGCCGGTCCGCAGCCGCCCGGGCGAGGCGCTCGAGGCGCTGCACCTCGGCCCGGTGGGCGGCCTCCGCCTCGTCCTTCGCCGCGGTCGCCCGGGCCAGCTCGGCCTCGGCCCCCTCGATGCGATCACGCAGCTCGGTCTCCTGCTCCCGCAGCTCGGCGGCCTGGGCCTCCAGCTGCTCGGGGTCGCGGCCGGTGCGACTGCGTTGCTCGGCCTCGGCGGCGTCCCGCTCGGCCAGGCTCCCCCGCTCCTGGGCGAGACGTCCGGCGGCGCGGGCCCGGTCGGCGAGTGAACCGAGCTCGAACCAGGCCTGTCGGAAGCCGTCGTGGCGCTCGTCGGCGGCGGCCACGGCGGCCTCCAGCTCGTCGACCCCCTGGCTGGCCCGGTGCAGCGCCCCCTCGGCCTCCTCCCGCCGGGCGACGGCCGCGCGCTCGTCGGCCAGGTCGGCAGCCAGCGAGGCCTGCTGCTCCACCAGGTCCGCGGCCAGCAGCCGGGCCCGGGCGTCGCGCACGGTGATGTGGATGACCGCCGCCCGGCGCGCGGTGGCCGCCTGCCGGCCGAGCGGACCGAGCTGGCGCCGCACCTCGGCAGTGAGATCCCGCACGCGGGCCAGGTCACCCTCCATCGCGTCGAGCTTGCGCAGCGCCTTCTCCTTGCGGCGCCGGTGCTTCAGGACGCCCGCGGCCTCCTCGATGAACCCGCGTCGCTCCTCGGGGGTGGCGCGGAGCACCGCGTCGAGCTGCCCCTGCCCGACGATGACGTGCATCTCCCGCCCGATGCCGGAGTCGCTGAGCAGCTCCTGGACGTCCAGCAGCCGGCAGGGGGTGCCGTTGATGGCGTACTCCGAGCCGCCGGTGCGGAACATCGTCCGGCTGATCGTCACCTCGGAGTAGTCGATCGGCAGGGCGCCGTCGGTGTTGTCGATGGTCATCGACACCTCGGCGCGCCCCAGCGGGGGACGTCCGGAGGTGCCGGCGAAGATGACGTCCTCCATCTTCCCGCCGCGCAGCGACTTCGCGCCCTGCTCCCCCATCACCCAGGCCAGCGCGTCGACCACGTTCGACTTGCCCGAGCCGTTCGGCCCGACGATGGCGGTGATGCCGGGCTCGAGCTCGAGCCGCGTCGCCGAGGCGAAGGACTTGAAGCCCTTCATCGTCAGCGAGGTCACGTACACGGGTGGGGCTTCCTGTCGGGCGGCGGGTGGGAGTGCGCGTCATCCTACGGAACCGGCGCCCTCACCTCGGCGTCGCTCAGCGCTCCACGAAGCCCGTGAGCCCCTCCCGGAGCGCGCCCTCCTGGCGCACCACCAGGTCCACCCGCCCCGGGCGGGCGGTGGTGCTCGGCACCTCGCGCAGCAGGTGCTCCAGCCGGTCCACCGCCGACGGCTCCCCCTGCGTCAGCACCTCGACCCGGCCGTCGTCCATGTTCCGGGCGTGGCCGACCAGGCCCAGCTCCAGCGCCCGGCTGCGGGTCCACCAGCGGAAGCCGACCCCCTGGACGTGGCCCTTGACGAAGAGCGTGGCCCGCACGGGGGTGCTGGCGGCGTGGTGGGCGTCGATCACGGGGGCTCCTCGGAAGGTCGGACAGACGGGCGGGGCAACGCGGAGTGCCGACACGGTAGCGGCCCCGACCGGATGACGACCATCACCCGGTGCCCACGACGGTCACCGGAACAGGGGATGCCCCTGTGCACGAGGTGATGGTCGTGAGGGGGCGAGGCGCCGCTGCGATGCGGACGGCGGCAGCTCGCGCGGCGGTCCGGCTCAGTGCGGGGTGCCGCGCGGGGCGGTGCGGGGCCGGGTCTGGCAGCGCGGGCACCAGTGGGAGCTGCGGCCGTCGAAGGGCGAGCGCAGGACGGTCGCCCCGCAGCGCGGGCACTCCCGGCCCTGCTGGCCGTAGACCGCGAGGCGTCGGTCGAAGTAGCCGCTGGCCCCGTTGACGTTCACGTAGAGCGCGTCGAAGCTCGTGCCGCCCTGGTCGAGAGCCTCGCCCATGACCTCCTGCAGGTGCTCGAGCAGCCGCCGGGCGGTGGGTCCGGTGAGGGCCGTCCCGGGACGCTCCCCGTGGAGGCCGATCCGCCAGAGGGCCTCGTCGGCGTAGATGTTCCCCACCCCACTCACGACCCCCTGGTCGAGCAGGGCCCGCTTCACCGGCCCCCGTCGACTCCGCAGCCGGTCGGCCACTCCCGCCGGGTCGAAGGCCGGCTCGAAGGGGTCCGGGGCGATGTGGGTGGCCGTGGCCGGCACCCCGCCGGGGTGGTCACCCCCGAAGGGGTCCGGGAGCAGAGTCGGGGCCGACCAGCCCCCGAAGGTCCGCTGGTCGACGAAGCGCAGGCTCGGGCCGCCGTCGGTGAAGTCCAGCCGGGCGTGCTCGTGACGCAGGGCGGGCTCCTCGGGCGGGAGGACGAGCATCTGCCCGCTCATCCCCAGGTGGGTGAGCAGGGCGTGGCCGTCGTCCAGCGGCAGCCAGAGGAACTTCCCCCGGCGTCGCGCGGCGGTCAGCACCCGGCCGGTGAGCGCCCGGGCGAGCGCGTCCGCACCACCCGGATGTCGTCGGGCAACCCGCTCACCACGGACATCGGCCAGCTCGATCCGGCGGCCCACCACGTGGTCGGCCAGCCCACGGCGGACGACCTCCACCTCGGGGAGCTCGGGCACCTCAGTCCTGCTCGGTCGACGCGCTCTCGCTCAGCGCGTTCCAGGCCGCCTCGGCCGCCAGCATCTCGGCAGCCTTCTTCGTCCGCCCCTCACCGGTGCCGACCGGCTCGCCCCCCAGCACCGCGGTGGCCACGAAGGTCTTCGCGTGGTCCGGCCCGGAGTCCTCGATGAGGTACTCCGGCGCACCCAGCCCCCGGGCAGCGCCGAGCTCCTGCAGGCTCGTCTTCCAGTCCAGGGCGGCCCCCAGCCGCTGCGAGCGCTCCATCCGCTCGTCGAGGAGGTGGTGGATGAGCACCGCCGCGGCGTCCATGCCCCCGGAGAGGTAGACCGCCCCGATGACGGCCTCCACGCCGTCGGCGAGGATCGAGTTCTTCCGCCGTCCCCCGGTCGACTCCTCACCGCGGCCCAGGAGGAAGTAGTCCCCCAGCTCGATCCGGCCGGCCTCCGCCCCCAGGGCGCGAGCGCTCACCACCGCGCTGCGCAGCTTGGCCAGGTCACCCTCGGGCAGGTCGGGGTGGCTCCGGTAGAGGTGGTCGGTCACCACCACGCCGAGCACCGCGTCCCCGAGGAACTCCAGGCGCTCGTTGTGGGGGGCGCCATCGTTCTCGTAGCTGTAGGAGCGGTGGGTCACCGCGCGGAGCAGCTCGTCCGCGTCCACCGGGGAGCCGGTGATCTCCTCCAACCGAGCCGCCAGCTCCTCCAGCGGCCTGCGGACCGCCGTCACCGCAGGTCCGCGAGGGCCGACCAGCGGGGGTCGATCTCCTCGTGCCCGTGGTCGGGGTCGTCGGCCAGCGGCTCGCCGCAGCGGTCGCACAGCCCGGGGCAGTCCGGGGTGCAGACCGGCTGGAACGGGAAGGTGGGCACGACCGCGTCCCGGATCGCCGGGACCAGGTCGAGGAGGTCGCCGTCGAGCTCGCGGACGTCCTCCTGCGTCTCGGGGTCCACCGGCTCCGCCTCCGGGTCGTTCTTCCCGCCGGGCCACACGTAGAGGACCTGGAAGTCGACCTCCACCGGCTCGGTGAGCTCCCGCAGGCAGCGCACGCAGCTGCCCTCGGCCACGGCGTGCACCGTGCCGCTGGCCAGCACCCCGTCCACCAGGGACTCCAGGCGCAGGTCCAGGTCCATCTCGGAGCCCTCGGGAACCTGCATGACCTCCGTCCCCACACCGCTGGGGGTGGGCACCGTGAGCTCACCGGACTCCATGGTGCCCGGGCGGCGACCGAAGGACTTGAGGTCCACGGCCAAGGGGTGTCGACGATCCAGCTCGATCATGCCGCCCATGGTCGCACAGGAAACGCTCAGCAGCGGGGCCAGGCGGCGTCAGGACGCGGAGAGTGCGCGTCGCACGGCCGCCTCGA
This sequence comes from Kytococcus aerolatus, assembly GCF_900187395.1. Taxonomy (GTDB): domain Bacteria; phylum Actinomycetota; class Actinomycetes; order Actinomycetales; family Dermatophilaceae; genus Kytococcus; species Kytococcus aerolatus. Next base: position 352,357 of record NZ_FYEZ01000002.1, on the reverse strand, counting down.
CCGGGCCGGGCACCAGCTCGGTGACCGCCCCGCCCCCCTGGGCGATCTGCCGCACCAGGGTGGAGGAGATGTGTGCCAGCTCGGGTGCGCACGGGAGCATCACCGTCTCGATGCCGGAGAGCTGGCGGTTCATGACGGCCATCGGCTGCTCGTAGGACCAGTCCCCCTCGCCCCGGATGCCCTTGAGCACCACGTCCGCCCCGTGCTCCCGGGCCACGTCCACAAGCAGTCCGGAGGCCGCGTGCACCTCCACGCTCCCCGGGCCGGCTGCCTCCCCGGAGGCGACGCTGGCCCGCAGGGCCTCCACCCGTTCCGGGACGCCCAGGAAGCCCGAGCTCGGCTTCTCGGGGTTGTGGAGCACCACGACGACCACCCGGTCGAAGAGGTGCCGGGCCCGCTCGACGACGTCGAGATGGCCCGCGGTGGGCGGGTCGAAGCTGCCGGGCAGCAGGGCGGTGCGCATCACGGGGCTCATTCTGGCAACTCCGGCTCGGCCAGCCACAGGACGGTCTCCCCGTAGTCCTTCGTGCGGAAGCGGCGCAACCCCTCCGGCCAGGTCGGCTCCGGGGAACGACGGGAGCGTTCCACCACGACGATCGCCCCGGCGGCGAGCCATCCCTCGGCCAGGGCGGCGAGGACCTCGGCCAGCTCGTCCTCGGTCAGCGGGTAGGGCGGGTCCAGCAGGGCGAGCAGGGCGCGCTCCGCCGGGTCGGTGGGCCGCTGGCGCTCCAGGAAGGACCGGGCCGCCTGCCGGTGCACCCCGCACCGGGCGTCCCCGCGGAGCCCGAGGGTGGCGAGGTTCTCCTCCAGGGTGCGCACGGCGGGGGGCGCCGGGTCGCACCAGTCGACCCGGGCGGCGCCCCGGCTCAAGGCCTCCAGGCCCAGCGCCCCGGACCCGGCGAACAGGTCGAGCACCCGCGCGCCGACCAGCACGTCCTCGTGCTCCAGCATCGAGAAGAGCGCCTCCCGCACCCGGTCGCTGGTGGGGCGCGTCTCCGCCCCGGGCGGGGCGCCGATCCGACGCCCACCGAGCTCTCCGGCGATGATCCTCATCAGCTGCGCTCCAACCACTCGGCACTGTCACGACGGGCCTCCACGGCGCGGGCGAGCTCCGGCCAGCCCGTCAGCCCGGGGTCCTGCTCCACGTAGTCCGTGGCGGCCTGCTTGGCCCGGGTGATGATCTCGGCGTGGTCGAGCACCCGGACGTGCTCCAGCCCGGAGCGACCCGACTGCGCCGCACCCAGGACGTCCCCCTCCCGGCGCAGCTGCAGGTCGGTGCGCGCCAGCTCGAAGCCGTCGGTGGTGGCGGCCACCGCGTCCAGCCGCTCCCGGGTGGTGCCGCCCTCCACGTGGGTCACCAGGAGGCAGAGCCCGGGGTGCCCACCGCGCCCGATGCGGCCGCGCAGCTGGTGCAGCTGGGCGATACCGAAGCGGTCCGCGTCGTGGATCACCATGACCGAGGCGTTGGGCACGTCCACGCCCACCTCCACCACGGTGGTGGCCACCAGGACGTCCACCTCGCCGGCGGCGAAGGCCGACATGACGGCCTCCTTCGCCTCGGCCGGCATCCGCCCGTGGACCATGTCGATGCGCAGGCCGGCGAGCTCCGGCCGGCTCCGCAGCTCCTCGAGCAGCTCGACCACGCCCAGGGCCGGCGGCAGGGCCGGGGCGGCGCCCTCGCCCTCGGGGCCTCCCCCGAGCAGGGTCCCCTGCTCCCCGCCACGGGTGTCGATCGGGGCCGGCTGCTCGGGGTCCTCGGTGGCGGCATCGATCCGGGAGGCCACGACGAAGGCCTGCCGCCCGGCCCGGACCTCCTCGGCGACCCGCTCCCAGGTGCGCCCCATCCACCGGGCGTTGCCGGCCGGCACCACGTGCGTCGTGACCGGCTGTCGGCCCGCGGGCAGCTCGGTGAGGGTGGAGACGTCCATGTCCCCGAAGACGGTCATCGCCACCGTGCGCGGGATGGGGGTGGCGGTCATGACCAGCAGGTGCGGGGGCGGGTCGGACTTCGCCCGCAGCCGGTCCCGCTGCTCCACCCCGAAGCGGTGCTGCTCGTCGATGACCGCCAGCGCGAGGTCATGGAAGTGGACGGTGTCCTCCAGCAGGGCGTGCGTCCCCACGACGAGGTCGACCTGCCCGGCCACGAGGTCCAGCAGCACGGCCCGGCGCTGGGCGGTGGTCATCGAGCCGGTCAGCAGACGCACCTCGACTCCTCCCCCCAGACGGCCGGTGGTGGCCAGCGGGCCCAGCATCCGCACCAGGGACTGGTGGTGCTGGGCGGCGAGGATCTCGGTCGGTGCCAGCAGGGCGGCCTGCCCGCCGCCGTCGACGGCCTGCAGCATCGCCCGCAGGGCCACGACGGTCTTGCCGGAGCCGACGTCCCCCTGGAGCAGGCGGTGCATCGGGTGGGTGCGCTCCAGCTCGGCGGCGATCTCCTCCCCCGCCTGCTCCTGCGAGCCGGTGAGCGGGAAGGGCAGCGCGGCGTCGAAGGCCGCGGCCACCCCGTCCTCCCGGCGGGTGCGCGGCGTGGCGGGGTCGTTCTCCCGCCGGCGGCGCAGCTGGGCCAGGAGGGTCTGCAGCTCGAAGGCCTCGGCGAAGCGCAGACGCTCCCGGGCGGTTCCGAGATGCCCCCAGTCGCGGGGTCGGTGGAGGGCCGACCAGGCCTCCAGTGCGCTGAGACCGGAGTGCTCGGCAGCCACCGCCGGCGGGAGCGGGTCCGGGGCGGAGTCGAGGGCGTGCAGGGCGAGCTGCGCGGCGGCGTTCACCTGGGTGGAGGTCATGCCCTTGACCTCCTTGTAGAGGCCGATGAGCCCCTCGGTGGGCGCTGCGGCGGCGCCGGCCGTCTCCCCCTCTCCCGGCGCAGCGGTCCCGTCGAGCCCCGGCGGGGTCTCCAGGACGACGTAGTCCGGGTGGGTCATCTGCGGGCGCCCGCCGAACTCCCCGACGGTGCCGATGAGGAGCACCCGCGCCCCGGGGAGCAGCCGCTCCCGGTGCCCGAAGGTCCGGAAGAAGACCACCCCGAGCCGCCCCCCGGCGTCGTCCTCGACCGAGACGACGAGCCGGGAGCGGCGGGGCTGGTTGCGCATCGGGATGCTCTGGGCGGAGACGACCCGCCCGATGACGGCCGCCCCCTGGCCCACGACGAGATCGGCCATCGCGTCCGGGCGCTGCGGGTCGAGATAGCGGGTGGGCACGAACTGGACCAGGTCGCCCACCGTGCGCAGGCCCCGCGCCCGCTCGAGGGCCTTGGCCTCCTTCGCGCCGATGACCGCCGGCAGCGAGGACTCCCAGGTGGCGCTCACTCCAGCCCCACCAGAACCGGGTAGACCTCCGGCCCGCCGGCGAGGACCTGCACGTCCAGGTTCCGCCGTCGCAGCCGCAGCGTCGACTCCACCACACGACCGAGGCCCTCCCGGCTGCCCTCTCCGGTGATGACGGTGGCGAGCTCCACCCCGCGGGAGGGAAGGGCGGCGATGACCGTGGACAGGACGCCGAGCAGGTCCTCACCCTCCCCCACCCGGTCATCGCCCACCATGCCCACGAAGCGCCCACCCTCCACGGCCCTGACGGCTCCGGTGTGGGGGACGGCCGCGGCGGCCGTGAGGGTCTTGACCGCACGCTCGGGCTCCTCGGCCGGGTCCCAGACGGCCACGGCCGCCACCACCGCCTGCAGGGTCGGGGCGTCGACGAGCTCCAGCCAGACGCCGCGGGCGGCGAGCTGGCGGGCGGCCTCCTGGGCCGGCAGGAGCAGCTGTGGGTCACCGGGCAGGAAGACCACCCGCTGTGCCCGGCAGGCCTCGGCGGCCGCCACCAGGTCCCCGATGACCGCTCGGCGGCCGGGCCCCGAGGCCACGACGTGGGCCCCGCCGGCGCGCAGCACGTCCGCCAGCGGCTCCTCGTTGGCCGCCACGAGCAGGGCCAGCGGGGCGGTGCCCCGGTGGTGCGGGAAGAGCGACTCCGTGCGCACCTCGCCGACCTCCCCCGCCCGCTCGCAGAGAGCCTGCACCCGGGGGACGACCTGCTCGTCGGCCACGTGCACGTGCACGCGCCAGTGACGGCCGGCCCCCGCGACGACCACCGAGTCCCCGAGATCGGCGAGCTTCCGGCGCAGCCGCCGGACGTGGCGGTCCGAGCGACGGGCCGAGGCCTCGCTGAGGGTCAGCCCGAGCACGATCTCGACCGTGGACTCCCCCGGCTCCGGTGCGGGGCTCCCCCCGCAACGGTCCGCGGGTGGCGGCCCGACGGCGTCCTCCTCCGCTGCGCCGGAGAGGCCGGCGACCGGGAGGGACGCCCCGGGGCGGGGGCGGGCCAGCTCCGGGACCGGCGGCGGCTCGACCCCGCAGGCCAGGACCAGGTGGTGGAGCACGATGACGTACCCGGCGGCCCCGGCATCGACCACCCCCGCCGTCCGCAGCGCCGCGAGCTCCTCCGGGGTCCGGGCCAGGCCGGCCGTGGCGGCCTGGAGCGCGGCCCGGGCCACGGCGACGAGGTCGCCCCCCTTCCGCGCGGCTCGGTTCGCGGCCCGGGAGGCCGCACGGGAGACCGAGAGGATGGTCCCGCGCTCGGGGGCGGCGACCGCCTCCCAGGCGGAGGCGTCCGCCCGGGAGAGAGCCCGCGCCACCCCGGCACCGTCCAGCCCGTCCCCGGTGCCGTGCGCCCCGCGCACCACCTCGCTGGCCGCCCCGGCGACCAGCTGGGCCAGGATCACGCCGCTGTTGCCGCGGGCGGAGAGGAGGATCGACCGCGCGAGGCCCTCGATGGAGCCCGCCGGGTCAGCGGGGTCCCAGCGCGGCCCACGGCGCAGTCCCTGGTCCAGGGTGAGGAACATGTTGGTGCCGGTGTCCCCGTCGGCCACCGGGAAGACGTTCACCGCGTCCAGCCCCGGGGCCGCCCGGCGCAGCCCCGAGCGCACGTTGAGCACCCACCGGCGGGCGTCGTGCGCGGTCAGACGCTCCCGGGGCGTGCGGGCCGCCGGGGCGGTGTCGTCGGTCTGAGGGTTGGCATCCACGGTGTCCCATCATCCCCCGCCGGTCCCGTCCTCGCCGCCCCACCCGGAGGATTGGCCCTGCCAGGGGGCATCGGCTATGCTTCTCCGGTTGCCAGACGACTCATCGTGCACTCAGCAGTGTGGAGCATGCACCGCGCACGGGTCGCCGGCACTCCCGCCGGACTTCCGGTCCACCGCGGGCCACTCGACCATCGACACCCAGGAGAGAACCGTGGCTGCCAACTGCGACGTCTGCGGCAAGGGACCGAGCTTCGGTCACAACATCTCGCACTCCAACCGCCGCACCAAGCGTCGTTGGAACCCGAACATCCAGCGTGTGCGCGCCCGCGTCGGCGAGAACCTCGCCACCGTGAAGCGCATCAACGCGTGCACCTCCTGCCTCAAGGGCGGCAAGGTCGTTCGCTGAGCGCACCGCTCGTCGCGTCGCCGGTCGGCTGACCAGCGGCGGATCCCACCGAGGGGCATCCCGTGACGGGGTGCCCCTCAGTGGCGTCCCCGGCCCTGCCCGGCCACCGGCCGACGGCGCCGTCCGGGCGACTGCTCACCCGGCCCGGAAGTGATCCCACCCGCCGGAGACTGGCTGGCCGTCCACGAGCACGCCCGGGGGCTCCTCGGCGGCCCGCTCCCGGCACCGGCCGATCACCCGCCACCCGCCCGGCACACGGCTCTCGTCGGGGAAGGTCGCCAGCAGGGTGTGCTCCTCCCCGCCGGTGAGCACGGCCCGGTCGGCGCGCTCCACCCCCACGGCAGCGGCGCAGAAGGCCAGGTCGTCCGCCAGCTCTTCGCGCTGCAGCTCGAGCACGACGTCGCTGGCCGTGGCGAGCCGCCCCCCGTCCCGCCCCAGCCCGTCGCTGAGATCGAGCATCGCGGTGGCGCCGGCCGCGGCCGCCAGGGGGCCGGCCTCGGCGTCGATCTCCGGAGCCCGCTGGTGCGCGAGGCACTCCGCGCTCTCCCGCACCCCCACCGGCGCCTCCAGCACGCCCTCCTGGAGCAGCTCGAGACCGGTGGCCGCTCGGCCCAGGTGCCCGGAGACCGCCACGACGTCACCGGGACGAGCACCGCTGCGCAGCACGGGGGGCCCGGTGAGCGCGCCGAGGGCGGTCACGCTCACCATGCGCACCCCGACCGGTGCGGAGGACAGGTCACCCCCGGCGATGCTGAAGCCGCCCTCTCGGGCCCGGTCCCCCACCCCACGGGCGAGCTCCTCGACCCAGACCACGTCGAGCTCGGGGTCCACGGTGAGGGTGAGCACCATGGCGGTGCAGCGCGCCCCCATCGCCGCGACGTCGCCCAGGTTCTGGGTGACCAGCTTGGCACCCACCTCCCAGGGCGAGGACCAGGCGTCGAGCCAGTCCTGCCCGAGCACCATCGTGTCGGTGGTCACCACCAGGTCGGGTCCCCCCGCGAGCACCGCCGCGTCGTCCCCCACGCCCACGAGGACCCCCTCGGAGGCGGCGGGCACCCGCTCCAGGATGCGCTCCAGGAGCTCGGCCTCGGACAGGTCTCCCACGGCGCGTCGCATGCCGCGAAGGTACCCTGCTGCGGTGTCCGCCCACCGCTGCCCCCTGCCCGCTCGGCGCCTCCTGCGCGCCGTGACGGCGGGCGCCCTGGTGGGCGCGGCGCTCACCGCGTGCTCCCGGGGGGAGATCGCCGTGGCCCCGGCCCCGATGGCGGCCGACCCGGCGTGCGCGAGGGTGGTGGAGGGTCTGCCCGAGGATCTCGCCGGAGTGATCCGCCAGCCGATCCCGGCCGAGGCCGAGGGCTCCGCCGCGGCCTGGGGGAATCCCGCCATCGTGGCCCGGTGCGGGGTGAACCCGCCGCCGCCCAGCACCGACGCCTGCCTCGCCGTGGACGACGTGGACTGGGTGGTCCAGGAGCTCTCCGACGGCGCGGCCTTCACCACCTATGGCCGCAGCCCGGCCCTCGAGGTGCTCGTGCCGGCCACGTACGGTCAGGGCGCCAGCGTGGTCGCCCAGCTCGGGGACGTGGCCCGGGAGCTGCCCTCGACGGGACGCTCCTGCAGCTGACGCTCAGCGCAGGCCGAGCGGGCGCTCCATCGCCAGGGTGAGCAGCTCGTCGATGAGCTCGGAGTACTCGATCCCCGAGGCCGCCCAGAGGGCCGGGTACATCGAGTAGGGGGTGAACCCGGGCATCGTGTTGATCTCGTTGACGAGGATGCGCTCGTCAGGGGTCACGAAGAAGTCCACCCGGGCCAGGCCTTCGCAGTCGGCGGCCAGGAAGGCCTGCACCGCCAGCTCCCGGATGCGCTCGATGACGTGCTCCGGGGCGTCCGCGGGGGCCGAGAGGCGGGTGGACTGCTCGTCGAGGTACTTGGCCTCGAAGTCGTAGAAGCCGTGCCCGCCGGAGACCACGATCTCCCCCACGGTGCTGGCCCGAGGCATCTCGCCGTGGTGCCCGTCGAGGACGGCGCACTCGAGCTCGCGGCCGTCGACGCCCTCCTCGAGCACCACCTTCAGGTCGTGCTCACGCGCCGCCTCGATGGCGGCGGGCAGGTCCTCGTAGGAGTCGACCCGGGTGATGCCCATCGACGACCCCGCCCGGCAGGGCTTGACGAAGATGGGCAGCTGCAGGCCGCGGGCCTCCTCGAGGACCTCCTGCTGCTGGTGGCGCCAGCGACGGTCGGTGATGACCGTGTAGGGGCCCACCTCCAGCCCGGCCTGCTCAAAGACGCGCTTCATGTGGTGCTTGTCCATCATGAGCGCCGAGCTGGTCACCCCGCAGCCCACGTAGCGCACGTCGGCGAGCTCGAGCATCCCCTGCAGGGTGCCGTCCTCGCCGAAGGGTCCGTGGAGGAGGGGGAAGACGACGTCCACCTGGCCGAGGGGCTCCGGTGGCAGGCCCTCGGAGAGCACCTGCACCTCACCGGGACGCTGCCCGAGCGGAACCACGACGGACTCCGCCCCCCCGGTCACCTCGGGGATGTGGCCCGCGCCGATCTCCAGGCTCTCGGGCTCGGCGGTGGAGACCACCCACTGCCCCTGCCGGGTGATGCCGATGGGCAGGACGTCCCAGCGGTCGGTGTCGATGGCCTCCATGACGCTCGCCGCGGTGGCGCACGAGACGGGGTGCTCGCTGGAGCGACCGCCGAACACGAGGGCGACGCGCGGGCGCGGGGACTGGGCTGCGGTGGAGTCGTTCATCGCGCAGGATCGTACCGGCGATCCGCGGCGCCCGACGTCGACCGCGCCGGAGTCAGTACTGCTCGGCCTTGCGCACCCGGGACATGAGCCGCTCGGCGGTCGCCTCCACCGAGACCCCCTCGTGCACGACGCCCACCACGGCCGCGGCGATCGGCATCGGGATCTGGTGCTGCTGGGCCAGCGCCAGGATCGACCGGCAGGAGGTGACCCCCTCGGCCACCTGGTTCTGCGAGGCGAGGATCTCCTCCACCGGTTCGCCGCGCCCCAGGCGCAGCCCGACCGAGTGGTTGCGGGAGAGGGTGCTGGAGCAGGTGGCCACGAGGTCACCGGCCCCGGCCAGCCCCAGGAAGGTCGTGGGGTCCGCCCCCAGCGCGGAGCCCAGGCGGGTGATCTCCGCCAAGCCGCGGGTGATGAGCATGGCCGAGGTGTTGTCCCCCAGCCCCATCCCCCGGGCCATGCCCACGGCCAGGGCCACCACGTTCTTCACGGCACCGCCGATCTCCACCCCGACGACGTCCGCGGAGGTGTAGGGGCGGAAGTAGCGGGCGTCACAGGCCTCGGCGACGGCATCGGCGCGGGCGGAGTCGGCGCAGGCCACCACACTGGCAGAGGGCTGCCGCTCCGCGATCTCCCGGGCCAGGTTGGGCCCCGAGACGACCGCGACCCGGGCGGGGTCGATCCCGGCGGTCTCGGCGATCACCTGGCTCATCCGCTGCCCGGTCCCCAGCTCGATGCCCTTCATGAGCGAGACGACGGTCGCCTCCGACCCCAGGACGGCCCCCCAGCCGGTGAGCGAGTCCCGCAGGGTCTGCGAGTGGATGCCCAGGACCACCAGGTCCGCCCCCTCGCAGGCCGCCGCCACGTCCGTGGTGGCCCGGACGGACTCGGGCAGCTGGTGGTCCGGGAGGTAGCCCGGGTTGGCGTGGTCCTCCTCGATGCTGCGCACGACCTCCGGGCGACGTCCCCACACGGTCACCTCTGTGCCGGCGTCGGCGAGGACCTGCGCGAAGGCGGTCCCCCAGCTTCCGGCTCCCAGCACGGCGGCGCGGGTCATCGGTACTCCTGAGGGCTCGGGGACTGGACGGACGGAGATCGGGCGGAGGGCCGGGGCCAGCCTACGGGGCCCCGGGCCTCCGCCCGACCTCAGTGCCGCAGTCCGCTCAGGCCCGCGCGCGTCCCCCGACGAGGCCGTCCGCCGGCAGGGTCGTCGGGTCGGCCACGTAGCCGCGGAAGGCCGGGCTGGGACGGAAGCGCGGACCGGCCGTGCCCTCGATGCGCACGACCTCGCCGGTACGGGGGTTGCGACCAGTGCGGGGAGCCCGCTCCACCCGCTCGAAGGTCCCGAAGCCGGTGAGGGTGACCGAACCGCCGGCTGCCACCTCACGGATCATCGCGTCGACGAGGACGTCGATCGCCGCCGAGGCCGCCGCACCGTCTCCGACGACCGGCTCCAGGAGCGATGCGAGATCTGCCTTGTTCATGATTCCCCTCCGGGAGTTGGGACGGGAACCTCGAGAAGTGTTCCGCTGCGCACAAAATAGGGCGAAACCCGCAGAAAACCAAGCAAATCCACACTGCTGAAAATACGCGGGCCCCTACGATCCCGGACACAGCAGAAGACCCCGGTCCAGATGGACCGGGGTCTTCTCGATGTAGCCCCGACGGGATTTGAACCCGCGCTACCGCCTTGAGAGGGCGGCGTGCTAGGCCGCTACACAACGGGGCCGTATCGCTTTCGCGACTGGAGAACTCTACCACATGCCGTGGAGGACCTCTCCTCTGCTCGACCAGCGACTCACCGGAGTGAGATCACGGGACCCACACGGTGGGTCGGTCTCGCATGGCTGGGGTACCAGGACTCGAACCTAGACTAACTGAACCAGAATCAGTCGTGCTGCCAATTACACCATACCCCAAGGGTTTTCCCGCGATGCTGGGTCATCGTCGGTGACGATCACGCCGATTTCGCGGAGCCCGCCCTGTCGAGCGAACCGAGGCGACACCTTACACGGATTCCAGGTGGACGCCAAACCCAACGGTCTCAGCCGGTGATCTGCCCTCCCAGGGAGCGCAGCCGAGCCAGCGTCGAGCTCTTCCCGAGAATCTCCATGGACTCGAAGAGCGGCGGCGAGACCTTGGCCCCGCTGAGGGCCACCCGGAGCGGCGCGAAGGCGAACTTCGGCTTGATCCCCATGCCCTCCACGAGGGACTCCCGGAGGGCCGCCTCGATGTCGGCAGCCGCCCAGCGCGGGCCGGCCTCGTCGTTCGGGTCGCCGAGCACCACCGGCGGGGTGTCCGGGATGGCCTCCAGCGCCTCCGTCGCAGTCGCGAGCACCTGCGGGGCGTCCTCCTTGAGGCCCGCGACAGCATTCTCGTCCCGCACCAGGGCACTGTCCTCGACGAAGAAGGGACGCACCAGCTCGACCGCCTCGGCGAGGACCGGGACCCGGGTCTGCACGAGCTCGGCCACGGCCTTGAGCCGGGCCAGCTCCCCCATGGAGGGGCGCTCCGGCAGCACCTCGGCGTCCTGCAGCAGGGGCAGCAGGCAGGCGGTGAAGTCCCCCAGATCGAGGCGGCGCAGGTGGTCGCCGTTGATGGACTCGGCCTTCTTCTGGTCCCACCGGGCGGGATTGGGGTTCACGTCGTGGACGTCGAAGGCCTCCACGAGCTCCTCGGGCGTGAAGATGTCCTCGTCCGGACCGATCGACCAGCCGAGGAGCGCCAGGTAGTTGATCATGCCCTCACGCACGAAGCCGCGCTTCCGGTGGAGGAAGAGGTCCGCCTCGGGATCGCGCTTCGAGAGCTTCTTCGTCCCGTTGCCGAGCACCAGCGGCAGGTGACCGAAGGTCGGCACCTGCTCGGCCTCCCCGATCGCGATGAGGGCCCGGTACAGCGCGACCTGGCGAGGGGTGGAGCTCAGCAGGTCCTCCCCACGGATCACGTGCGTGATCCCCATCGCCGCGTCGTCCACCGGGTTCACCAACGTGTACAGGGGGATCCCGTTGCCGCGGACGATCACGTAGTCCGGGATCTGGCCGGCGGGGAAGGTCACCTCGCCACGCACCATGTCGGTGAAGGTGATGTCCTCGTCCGGCATCCGCAGACGCAGCACGGGCTGACGCCCCTCGGCGCGGAAGGCCTCCTTCTGCTCGTCGGTGAGCTCCCGGTCGAAGTTGTCGTAGCCCAGCTTCGGGTCACGTCCGGCGGCGCGGTGGCGCTCCTCGACCTCCTCGGGCGTGGAGAAGGACTCGTAGGCGTACCCGGCCTCCACCAGCTTGCGGGCGACCTCGGCGTGCAGGTCGTGACGCTCGCTCTGCCGGTAGGGCGCGTGGGGACCACCCTCGTGGACGCCCTCGTCCGGGGTCAGGCCGAGCCACTCCAGCATGTCGTAGATGCCGGCCGCGGACTCCTCGGAGTCCCGGCTGGCGTCGGTGTCCTCCAGCCGGAAGACGAAGGAGCCGCCGTGGTGCCGGGCGTAGGCCCAGTTGAACAGGGCGGTGCGCGCCAGGCCGACGTGCGGGGTACCGGTCGGCGAGGGACAGAAACGCACCCGCACGTCGGGACCGGTGACCTCCCGGGTCTCCGAGGCGTGGGCGGGCGGGGCAGTGGGCGTCTGCGAGGAGTCAGTCATGGTGCCCCCAGCCTAGGACAGGCCGCCCCGCGCCCCGCAGGGATCAGCGCAGGAGCACGGCCTCCACGAGCGTCTCCTGCAGCCAGCCCATGAACCCGTGGTGGATGCCCAGGTTGAGCCGCACCTGCTCGTCGTCGTCGAGCCGGTCGCCGCGCTCCACCCGGTCGATGAACCAGCGAGTCTCGGTCTCCACCCGCTCGGAGTCCCCCTCCTCGACGATGCCGAGCCGGTCGGCCAGCACCAGCCGGATGTCCGTCAGCGCAGCCATGACCCGTCGTGCGGGTGCGGCGTCGAGCACCATGACGCCCGTCTCCTCCGCCTGCTCGCAGGCGGCCACGAGGGTGTTGAGATTCGCGATCTTGGCCCGCCGGACCGAGTCGTGGGCGACGGCCGCGAAGGACTCGGCGAGCTCTACGTCCTCCCGGTGGGCCGGCGGCAGCAGGCGGGCCAGGGCGGAGTCCCGGCTCCCACCCCAGGGGGAGCGCTCGCCCTCGTCGTGCAGCGGCTCCGTGGGGCCCAGGCCGGCAGTGAGCTCGGCGAAGCGGGCGTCGATGTCCTCCTGCTCCGACCACTCCTGCGGGGGCGGCCCGTCCGGGACCGCCCCGACCGACGGGACACTCGCCGCGAGATCCACCCCGGGGATCCCCCCGAGCACGGTGATCACCGCGGAGGCCCCCTCCCGCAGGGCCTCGATCTCGAGGTCGTCCAGGTGGGCCACGGCGGCGTCCCCCTCCCAGCGGAAGGCCCGTGCCATCAGGTGTCCTGCCCGAAGGTCGCCCACAGGCCGTACTCCTGCATCGCCTGGGTGTCCACCTCCATGGCCTCACGGGTGCCGGTCGAGACCACGGCCCGGCCCCTGGTGTGGATGTCCATCATCATCGCCTCCGCGGTCCGGCGCGGGTAGCCGAAGTGGTCCATGAGCACGAAGGTCACGTAGCTCATGAGATTCACCGGGTCGTCCCACACGAGCGTGTACCAGGGGCGGTCGTGGGCCAAGCGGTCGGCGACGGCGAGGGAGCCCTCGGGGCCCTGCGGGTCCGAGGGGCGGGCGGGGTCGAACGGATCTGCCACTCCTCCACCGTACGACAGCGTGCACGGCTCCGACGAGGCCTAGGGTGGCCGGTGTGAACAGCACCGCACTCCTCACCGACCACTACGAGCTGACGATGGTGCAGGCCGCGCTGCGCAGCGGGGCCGCCCACCGGCGCAGCGTCTTCGAGCTCTTCGCCCGCAGGCTCCCCGGCGGACGACGCTACGGCGTCGTGGCCGGCACCGGCCGCTTCCTGGAGGCCCTCGCCGACTTCCGCTTCGGGGAGGCCGAGCTCGCCGACCTGGCCGCCCGGGAGGTCGTCGACGAGCCGACCCTCGAGTGGCTGGCCGACTACCGCTTCTCCGGAGACGTGCACGGGTACGCCGAGGGCGAGATCTACCTGCCCGGCTCCCCGATCATGGTCGTGGAGTCCACCTTCGCCGAGGGGGTCCTCCTCGAGACGCTCGCCCTGTCCATGCTCAACCACGACTCCGCCGTCGCCTCCGCCGCGGCCCGCATGGTGCAGGTCGCCGGGGACCGTCCGTGCATCGAGATGGGATCCCGCCGCACCGCCGAGGGCTCGGCGGTCGCCGCCGCCCGGGCCGCCTACGTCGCCGGCTTCGCCTCTACCTCCAATCTCGAGGCCGGGCGCCGCTGGGGGGTGCCCACGGCCGGGACCGCCGCCCACTCCTTCACCCTCCTCCACGACGACGAGCGGGCGGCCTTCCGCGCCCAGGTGGACTCCCTCGGGGCCGGGACGGCGCTGCTCGTGGACACCTACGACGTGGAGCAGGGGGTCCGCAACGCCGTCGAGGTGGCCGGCACCGGGCTGGGGGCCGTCCGCATCGACTCCGGCGACCTGCTCGGACAGGCCCACGCGGTGCGGGCCCAGCTCGACGAGCTCGGGGCCACCGGGACGCGCATCGTGGTGACCAGCGATCTCGACGAGTACGCCATCGCCTCGTTGGCCGCCGGTCCGGTCGACTCCTACGGAGTCGGCACCCGGGTGGTCACCGGTTCCGGCCACCCCACCGCCGGCATGGTCTACAAGCTCGTCTCCCGCGAGGACGACGAGGGCGTCATGGTCGACGTCGCCAAGGCCAGCCGGAACAAGGTCTCCGTGGGGGGACGCAAGGAGGCGGTACGGCGCCTCGACAACGGGGTGGCCAGCGCCGAGCTCGTCGGCATCGGGGAGGCCCCGGAGTCCGACGGGGACGACCGCCCGCTCCTCGTCCCGCTCGTGCGCGGCGGTGAGGTCGTCGTCCCGACCGGCCCCGAGGCGGTCGAGGCAGCCCGCGAGCACCACCGCCGGGCCCGTGCGGAGCTCCCCCGGTCGGCTGGCCGGCTCTCCGAGGGCGAGCCGTGCATCCCCACCCGCTTCATCGACGAGCTCCCGGCTCCCCGCCAGGCCCTCGGAACGGAGGACACCGATGACCGCTGAGCACGCCCGGCTCCCCGGGACCGGCACGGTGGGCTCCCGGACGGCCCTGCTCGTCGTGGACGTGCAGAACGACTTCTGCCCCGGCGGCTCGCTGGCCACCGCCGGCGGCGACCGCGTGGCCTCGGCGATCGCCGAGCACCTGGACCGCCACGCGGAGGAGCACGACCTCGTCGTGGCCACGCGGGACTGGCACGAGGACCCCGGGGACCACTGGTCCCCGGACCCGGACTTCCACGACAGCTGGCCGGTGCACTGCGCGGCCGACACACCCGGGGCAGCCTTCCACCCGGCGCTGGAGCCCCACCTCCCCCGCCTGGACGCGATCTTCCACAAGGGCCGCTTCGAGGCGGCCTACAGCGGCTTCGAGGGACACCTGGCGCAGGAGGGCCAGCGCACCGTCGGCACCGGCGGCGCCGGGTTGGCCGACTGGCTGCGGGAGCACGGTGTCAGCCGGGTCCGCATCTGCGGGATCGCCACCGACCACTGCGTCCGGGCCACCGCGCTGGACGCCGTGGCCGCCGGCTTCGACACCGAGGTCCTCCTGGGCCTCACCAGCGCCGTGGGTGCGGAGTCCGCGGCCACCGCCGTCGAGCAGATGCGGGCCGCCGGGGCGACCCTCTCCGGCAGCCCGGTCATCCCGGCCGGCTGATCCGCCCGCCGGCCCGACCGCCCCGGACGGAGAGGAGGGGCCCCACACCGTGGGGCCCCTCCTCTCGGTCAGGCCATCAGGCCCGGTGGGCACCCCGCACGCGGCGCGCAGCCAGGAGCGCACCCCCCGCGGTCAGCAGGCCCAGGCCCAGCACCGGTGCCGGGGACTCGGCCCGACGGCCGGTGTCGATGATCGGGTTCTCCTCGCCCTCACCGGTGATGCTCCACACGGTGGTCGTGCCCGAGACCTCGTTGCCCACCACGAGCAGCGGGGCACCGGTCGGGCTGTCCTCGGCGGGGACGAACTCCAGGCCCTCGGGGCCCATGTCACCCATCCCCTCGGCGGCCTCACCGTCCAACTCGACCTCCCAGCCACGGTTGTCCGCCCAGGTGACGAACTGGGGCGAGGCGGGCTCGGTCACGTCGAAGACCATGATCCCGGAGATCCGCTCCAGGCCCAGGAACATGTAGGTCCGACCGTCGATCTCGCCGATGGTGACCGCCTCGGGCTCGATGCCCTTGTCGTCGCTGCGCTTGTCCATCGACGGGGTCTCGTCGTTGTTCGCGTTCCACGCGTGCTCCGGCAGCTCGCCGGAGGCGATGAGCTGCTCGACGATGCGCGCCAGCTGGCCGCCGGACTCGAAGACCTGCTGGCCGTCGGCGTCGAGGATCGAGAAGGAGCGACCACCGAAGGCGTGGAGCTCGGTGTAGCCGTTCTCGGTCGGGACGGAGCCCATCTCGGTGGTGATCTTCAGCTCACCGATCTGCTCCTCGGACTGGAGGGTCTCGAGGTCACCCTCGAAGTGCTCCGGGTCGAGCTCCACGTCCTCGACCTTCGTCTCCTCGGAGTACTCGCCCCACTCGCGGGCGTCCCCCTCGTTGGCGATGGCGTAGTAGGTCTGCCCACCGGCCTCGAAGGCCTCGATGGCGTCGGGCTGCAGCAGGCCCAGGACCGGCCAGTTGCCGAGGACGATCGCGTCGTCGTCCTTGGTCGGGTCCAGGACGTTGCCGCCGGCGTTCCAGTCCTTGACCGGCAGGGCGTGCAGCGCGGTGACGGTGGCGCTGGCGATGTCCACCTCGGCCACCGCGTTGGCCTCCTGGAGGGTCACCATGGCGGTCTCGCCGGCGGCGTCGATCGCGACGTACTCCGGCTCCAGGTTGCGGGCCACACGGCCACCCCGACCGTCCGGGGCCGGGACGTCCGGCCCGAACACGCGCACGCCCTCGGGCAGGTTCTCACCCTCGAAGGCGTCGAAGCCGGCGGTGCGCACGTCCTCCTGCGTCACGGCACCCTCGCCGGACAGGTCGATGACGCTCACGCTGCCCACCGGGTCCACCGTGAAGTCGTCGTCCGGCTCCCCCTCGTCCGCTGTCAGCGCGGTGGAGCCGTCCGGGGCGATCTTCACCATGTCCGGCTGCGCCCCGACCCGCACGACGGCCTCGACCTCGAGGGCCTCGCCCTGACCGGGCTCGTTGAGTCGGCCCAGCACGACCCAGCCGCGCGAGACCTTGTCGCCGGCCTCGACGGCCACTGCGACGCGACCGTTGAGGACGTCGACCGAGTTGACCTCTGCGTCCTCGTCGACGACCGACCCGTCGGCGGCCTCCAGCCCAGCGGCGGAGAAGCTCCCGGTCGGCGAGAGCTGGCCGGACTCGTCGAGCGTCATGACGTCAAGGGCACCGGCCTCGGCGTTCACCACGGCCACCTGGTTGGTCGTGGCGTCGAAGGCGGTGATCTCCGAGGCCGACTCGTCGAAGGAGCCGGTGGTGTGCGTGGACAGGACCTCGAGCTCCAGCTCACCCGCTGCGTGGGCGGGGACGGTCAGGGCGGCGGTGGTGGCGAACGCGATGGCCAGGGCGGTGCGGCGACGCTGCACGGGATCTCCTCAGGGGCATGACGGGTTTCACACATCGCACCACGGTCGGACGTCCCGGGCCTGAACCGCGGGTGAACCCCCGGCAAACCCGGCCCGGCTCAGTCCTGGGTGATCGCCTCCTGGAGCAGGTGGACGTAGTGCATCTTCCCGATGTAGTCGGGATGCACCCCGTCCTCGAGGAACCAGTTCTCCTGTCCCTCGGCCGCCGCCCGCCAGTCCACGATCTCGACCTTCTCGTCCAGCCCCCGGTCGCCGAGCTCGTCGAAGGTCTTCTGGTTCTGGGCGTCCCAGCTGCCGGTGGAGAAGGGCCGCACGAGCAGCACGTGCTCCACCCCCTTCTGCTCGGCGAGCGAGTTCGCGGCGTCCACCAGGTCCTCGCCGCGGATCGGGCCGTTGTTCCCGGTGTGGATCATGACGACCGGGCTGTCCACCTCGCCGGCGGCCACGGCCTCCTGCGCGAGCTGGAGCACCTGCTTGGACTGGATGCCGACGCTCGCGCGCAGGTCGAGCACCCCGAAGGCGCGCGAGATGATCGGTCCGGTGGACAGGGGCACCGAGTCCCCGAAGACCGTGATGTCCATGCACTGCGTGGCGTCGTCGAGGCGCAGGCCGTCCGAGGGGACCGGGAGAGTGTCCACGGGCAGCTGGGACTCGCCGAGCCACTTGGCGTCGTCGGGGTTCATGACCCGGTCCCCGGTGAGGCGGGTGGGGTCGCACGCGCCTCCCCGGCTCGTCGTGGGACCGCTCTCGGTCGGCTCGGCGGAGGCGTCGGGGGAGGTCGGGGACCCGGAGGCCGAGGGGTCGGGCGACCCGCTGCCGGAGGGGCGCGCCGTGGGGTGCGCGGAGGACGGGGGCGCGCTCTCCCCCGGGCCGCCAGAAGTCCCCGAGGGCGCGTCCGTGGCCACCCCGACCTCGGCGTCCCCGAGCACCTCGGCGACCTGCTGCTCCTGGACCTCCTCCGGGTCGGTCGTCCAGGCCACGGCCCCCTGGGCCACGGCAAGGCCCGTGACCAGGGCGACGAGGCCGGTGGCCGGGTTGATCAGACCCCAGCCGCGGGTGCGCAGGTGACGCCAGCTGTCGCGGATCCCCAGACGGCGGACGGGGTTCTCCACGAGCCGGTAGCTCGCCTCGGCCAAGGCGAGCGTGAGGCCCCAGCGCAGCGCCATGACGGCGGGCTCGGACCACTCCAGGTCCGCTCCGGGGCGGGTGAAGACGGCCACCGGCCAGTGCCAGAGGTAGAGCGAGTAGCTCCGGGTGCCCAGGTAGCGCATGAAGGGCAGGCTGAGCAGCCACTCGGTCGGGCCGGGACGGCTCGCAGCGATGACGAGGACGACCACCAGGCCCGCCATGGCTGCGAAGCCGTAGCGGTACATCCACTCCGACTGGTCGCTCTGGGTCACGAAGAACCAGGCCAGCCCGCCGAGACCCGTGAAGCCCAGCACCGTCCACACGAGCCCGGCCGGGCGGAGCGGGGGGACGCTGCTGGAGAAGCCCGCCCCGTTGCGCCAGGCGGCCAGGGCGGCCCCGGCCAGGAGTCCCATCGCGTGGGAGTCCGTCCCGAAGTAGAAGCGGCTCGGGTCCCCGGTGGCCGGCAGGTCGGCAGCCGCGGTGCCGGTGTGCATCCACAGGGCGCTGAGCACCGCCCCGACGAGGGAGAGGACGAAGAGCGCCCAGCGGCGTGGACCGCGGGTGGTGAAGGCGAAGGTCAGGCCGGCCACCACCAGCGGCCACAGCAGGTAGAACTGCTCCTCGACCGCCAGCGACCACAGGTGCTGCAGGGCCGGCGGGCGCCCCGCGGCCTCGAAGTAGCTGCGCTCGTGGAGGACGTACCACCAGTTCGAGGTGTACGTGGCCGCGGCGGCGACGTCGCCCAGGAAGGTGCGGATCCCGGCCCTGTCCAGGGCCAGCATCGCCACCGACACCCCGATGATCAGGGCCGCCACCGCGGGGAACAGGCGTCGGATGCGCCCGGTCCAGAAGGAGACGAGGTCGACCGCCCCGTCCGCCCAGCGTGTCAGCAGCTGGCTGGTGATCAGGTACCCGGAGAGCACGAAGAAGACGTCCACCCCCAGGTAGCCGCCCACGAGACCGGTGTCGAAGTGGTAGAGCATCACCGAGACGACGGCGATCGCCCGCAGCCCGTCCAGACCGGTGAGATAGCGCTTCGTGCGCCGCGCCGGGTCGAGCTCCTCAGGCGCACCCCCCAAGGGCTCGGCCACCGGCCGCCCGACGGGCTCCTTCCGGGACGAGACGGTCCGCCGACCTCCCTGGGAGACCTTCTGCTTCCCCACGACTCTCCTGACGCGACGGGTGCTGGGAGGACCCGTGGAGACACGACCCCACGGATCACTGGCCCAGCAACCTCGGTCGCTGGGCCAGTGATCCACCCTACGCGCCGGGTCCGCGGTGCCAGCTCAGGGCGTACCGCCCGTCGTCGCAGGCCATTCCCCCCTCCCCGAGGTCGAGGGGGCGGAAGGTGTCGACCATCACGGCAGTCTCGTCGAAGTACTCCACCCCGAGGGACTTCTCGTACGCACCGGGCTGCGGACCGTGGGCGTGCCCACCCGGGTGGAGGCTGATCGACCCCTGCTGGATGCCGCTGCCCTTGCGGGCCTCGTAGTCCCCGTCGACGTAGAACATCACCTCGTCGGAGTCCACGTTCGAGTGGTAGTAGGGCACCGGCACGGCCAATGGGTGGTAGTCGACCTTGCGCGGCACGAAGTTGCAGACGACGAAGTTGTGGCCCTCGAAGACCTGGTGGGCCGGGGGCGGCTGGTGGACGCGTCCCGTGATCGGCTCGAAGTCCGAGATGTGGAAGCGGTAGGGGTAGAGGCAGCCGTCCCAGCCCACGACGTCCAGCGGGTGGAAGGGCAGGGTGTGGATGGTGCCCCCCTGACCACCGGCCGCACCCTCGCCGCTGGCGCGGTGGCGGATGTACACCTCGGTCTCCTCGGAGGGATCGGCCCCGACGTCCTCGGCGAGCAGGGGGCCGTCGGGGCCGTGGAGGTCGCGCTCGCAGTAGGGCGCGTGCTCCAGGAGCTGGCCGTACCGGGAGAGGTAGCGCCGGGGCGGGCCGATGTGGCTGGAGGCCTCGATGGCATAGACCCGGAGCGGCTCGGCGTAGCCCTCGTCACCGGCGTCCCGCGGGATCCAGCGGTGCGTGGTGGCCCGCGGGAGGACGAGGTAGTCCCCCGGCCCCGCCTCGAAGGCGCCCATGACCGTCTCCACCCGGGCGTGCCCCCGCTCGACGAAGAGGCACTCGTCGCCGAGGGCGTTGCGGTACCAGGGACTCACGGTGTCGGCCACCACGTAGGAGAGGCGCACGTCCGCGTTGCCCAGCAGAAGACGGCGGCCCGTGACCACGTCGACGCCGTCGGCCGGCTCCTCCCCGCCGAAGAGCTCGTGGGGGCGCAGGTGCCGTGGCAGGAGAGGGTGGTTCGGGGTGAGCGTCGCGTCCGGGAGCTCCCACACCCGGGCGGCCGTGAGCGCCGAGGGGATGTTGCGGTGGTAGAGCAGCGAGGAGTCCGCGGAGAACCCCTCCTCCCCCATGAGCTCCTCGTAGTAGAGACCTCCCTCGGGGGTGCGGTGCTGCGTGTGCCGCTTGGGCGGGACGAAGCCGGTGCTGCGGTAGTGGGCCATGAGCTCCTCCGTGGTTCGCGGTCACCCCCACCCTATGCACGGATGTGATCCAACGCACACATCTTCCGGTCCCGTGCACTAGCGTGCTGGGTATGCCCACCTCACCGGCGATGGACCTCCTCACCCGCTCCCTGGTCGACGACGCCGCCATCTTCCCGCCGGGCCTGGCGCCGGTGCGACAGGCCGTCGAGGACCACCAGCGGTGGCGCTCGGTCCCGCTCGGCCGCCGGCTGGGACCGCTGCTGCTCTCCGCCCCCGCGGTGACCGAGCTCCGTGACCTGCTCATCGGCGATCCCTCGCTCCTGGCCAGCTCCGACCTTCCGATCGGAGTGGTCGCCCGGCCCGGCACCCCCTTGGACACCCTCCGGGAGGCCGTCGACAGGGTGCAGGAGACCGCCGGCCTCGAGCTCGTCACCGTCGAGCTGGCCCCGACGGAGAGCTGGGAGCGTCTGCTGGAGATCGGCCTCCCGGTGGCCCTCGAGCTGCCCCGCGATCCGGAGGAGGCCGCCACACAGCTCTCCGAGCTGGCCGGGCACCGTGCCCGGGGCGCGGAGGTCGTGGCCAAGTGGCGCACCCAGAGCAGCCCCGCCGGCCCCATCCCCACCCCCGATGAGCTGGCCGGCTTCCTCACGGCCTGCTGGGCGGCCCGTGTCCCCTTCAAGCTCACCGGCGGACTCCACCACGCCATCGCCCGGACCGCCCCGGCCCAGTCCGGGGAGGGCACCGAGGAGATGCACGGCGCGCTCAACGTGGCCCTGGCGACCCTCGCCACCGTCCGGGGGGCCGGGCCCGAGGAGGTCGCCGCGGTGCTCGACGAGCGTGACGGCGCGCCCCTCGCGAGCTCGGCCCGGCAGCTGGACGAGGACGCGGCAGCCGCCATCCGCGTCCAGTGGATGTCCTTCGGCTGCTGCGGTGTGACCGACCCGTTGGACGAGCTCGCCGGGCTGGGCCTGCTCGACCCGGCCGACCTGACCCGGCCCCCCGCCTGACCCTCCCCGCACCGACCACCTGACCACCTCCCTCCCCCAGGAGCACACATGGACCGCTGGCCCGACCTGCCCGCCGACCACCCCTTCGGCCCCACGAACCTGCCCTACGGTGCCTTCCTCACCCGTGACGCGGCCCGGGCCCGCATCGGCGTCCGCATCGGCGACGAGGTCCTGGACCTCCCCGGTCTCCTGCAGGCCGACGGGCTCGCCGACTCCTCGATCTGGGCCGGGGCCCTCCTGGAGCCCACGCTCAACCGATTCCTCGAGCTGGGCCACACCGCCTGGGCCGGAGCGCGCGCCTGGCTGCTGGAGACCTTCGCGGACCCGGAGCGGAACGACGCGGTGCGCCGTCACCTCCACCCGCTCGACGAGGTGGAGCTCGTCCTGCCCTTCCGTCCGGCCGACTACGTCGACTTCTACGCCTCCGAGCAGCACGCCACGAACGTCGGCCGCATCTTCCGCCCCGACCAGGCCCCGCTCACCCCGAACTGGAAGCACCTGCCGATCGGCTACCACGGGCGCAGCTCGACGATCGTGGTCTCGGGCACGGACGTCGTGCGCCCCAGCGGGCAGCGCAGGCCGAAGGACGCCGAGATCCCCACCTTCGGCCCCTCCCAGCGGCTGGACATCGAGGCCGAGCTGGGCTTCCTCGTGGGTGGCCCCACCGCCGTGGGGCAACCGGTCGGCATCGACGAGGCCGAGGAGCACCTCTTCGGCGTGATGCTCTTCAACGACTGGTCGGCCCGTGACCTGCAGGCCTGGGAGTACGTGCCGCTGGGCCCCTTCCTGGGCAAGTCCTTCGCCTCCTCGGTGAGCGCCTGGGTGGTGCCCTTGGCGGCCCTGTGCGAGGCCCGGGTCGACCTGCCGGAGCAGGACCCGCAGCCGCTGGAGTACCTCCGGGGTGACGGCTCGGGCCTCTTTGGCCTCGACATCCGGATGGAGGTCCGCCTCAACGGCACCGTGGTGGCGCGCCCGCCCTACCGGGAGATGTACTGGTCGCCGGCGCAGATGCTGGCCCACCTGACCGTCAACGGGGCCGCTCTCTCGGCCGGGGACGTCTTCGCCTCGGGCACCGTCTCGGGAAACGCGCGCGAGGAGCGCGGCTCCTTCCTGGAGCTCTCGTGGTCCGGCCAGGAGCCGATGGTGCTCGACGACGGCAGCGAGCGCTCCTTCCTCCAGGACGGGGACACCGTGACGATCACCGGCTGGGCACCCGGCCCGGACGGGACCCGGATCGGGCTCGGCGAGGTGACCGGGACGATCACCCCGGCGAACCACCCGGGCTGAGCACTTCCCCCGGGGCGCACCTCATCGCTATCGTGTTCGTGGTCGGACAGGGGGTCCGGCCACGAACACCGGGGGGCAGCTCGGCTCCGCCGCGACACATGGAGGGGAACATGATGAAGCGCACTCTGACCACTCTCGCCCTGGCGGGCATGACCCTGACGGGCCCGGCGGTCTGGGCGGCACCGTCCGACCAGCCGCAGACCCCGCTGGACACGACCTTCTCCCCGGAGCAGGTGGAGGGTGACGGCCCGCGTGCCTGGGAGATCACCGTGGACGGCGAGCGGATCGCCCTCGACGGCGCCGAGGACGGGATGGGTCTCCTGTCCGTCGAGGGTCAGGACCACCCGGACTTCACGAACTGGACGGCCGAGGAGAGCCTCCTGGGCAACCGGGACACCGCCATGCCGTCCCTCGTCCCGGAGTTCTACCTGCCGGAGTGCCCGGCCTCCACCGAGACGGTGGACGGTCCGGCCACCCTGCACTCGGACGACGAGCACGTCCGGTACGACGCCGACGAGGACGTCCTCAAGCCGGTGGAGGTCGACGCCCTGACCACCGAGCACCGCCTGGTGGAGGTGAGCAGCGCGACCTGCGACCCGTCGGAGACCGAGGAGATCGACTTTCTCTTCACCACGGCCTACTACGTGTCCGCGGACGCCGACGGCGCCTGGGAGCACATCGGCTCCCGGGCCATGAAGACGACCTTCCACGAGGGCAACGAGGAGTTCTTCCACCCCGCCGAGGGCTGGGAGTGGCTGGAGGACTACTACCGGACGAACCGCCCCGAGGGCCTCACCGACGAGGAGTGGGCCGACCAGGTCATCGCCGATGGCACCGTGCCGGAGGAGTACCGCTGGTTCATCACCGGCGAGACCGCCGGTCAGGACGACGATGAGAACCCGATCATCGACACCGGCCTCACCACCCACGACGCCACCCTCCCGGCCCTCGCCCTGGGCCTGGGCCTCCTCGGCGCCGGCGGCGTGACCCTGGCGGGCGCCACCCGCCGCCGCTGACGCACCGGCGCTCCCCGGAGGGGGCGCGCTGCGGCGTCCCCTCCGCCGGCGACGCTCCCCCACCCAGCCCGTAGGAGGAGACCGCTCACACCGCTGATGTGACAGGCTGACGACGTTCGTTCCACCGCCCGACCACTGGAGAGACATGCGCATCGCACGTACCCACCGACTGGCCCTGACCGCGCTGGGAGCCGGGGTGGCCCTCACCCTGGGCACCGCCGCAGGTGCGAGCGCTCAGCAGCAGCCGGAGGTCGGCATCTCCGTAGAGCGCGACCCGAGCAGCACGAACCTCCACTGGTCCGTCACCCTCGACGTGGAGCACTCCGAGCCCACGGACACGGGGCCGTGGGTCGAGTGGGCCGTGGACGGCTACAACACCCACAAGAGCCCCTGGCCGATCACCGTGGCCGAGGGGTCCAGCGAGTCGCCGCAGTGCGAGGCCGACCGCCCGACCCGCTCCAGCACGGTGCTCGACGACACCAGCCGCGTGTTCGACGCCATCATGCTGCCCGGCGACACCGACCGGGTCATGGTCTTCGGTGCCTACTGCGACACCGAGGGCGTGGCCCACCGGATCGAGGTCGAGGCCTACCTCACCGAGGAGGCCGACGGGACCTTCACCGTGGAGCAGTACCCGCTGGTCGACGTGCCGGACGAGGACGCCCCCGAGGACGACGTGCCGGAGGAGGACGACGACGCCGAGGGCCCCATCGTGGACACCGGGTGGACGGGCGACTCGGCTCTCTCCCCCCTGGCCGCCCTCACCGGCGCCGCCCTGCTCGGTGCCGGTGGCACCACGGTCGCAGCATCCCGCCGCCGCGCCTGAGAACCACCACCCGAACCGCGCCGAGGGCGCCCTCCCCCCCGGGGAGGGCGCCCTCGGACGCTCTGCGGACAGGACCGGGATCAGAAGTTCCCGCGCCGCTCCTGCTCGCGCTCGATGGCCTCGAAGAGGGCCTTGAAGTTGCCGATGCCGAAGCCCAGCGATCCGTGGCGCTCGATGAGCTCGAAGAACACGGTCGGGCGGTCCCCGATCGGCTTGGTGAAGATCTGCAGCAGGTAGCCGTCCTCGTCACGGTCCACGAGGATGCCGCGCTTCTGGAGCTCCTCGATCGGCACCCGGACCTTGCCGATGCGCCCACGGAGCTCGGGGTCCTTGTAGTAGGAGTCCGGGGTGGAGAGGAACTCGACGCCCTCGGCGCGCATCTGGTCGACGGTGGTGATGATGTCGTTCGTCGCCAGGGCCAGGTGCTGGGCGCCGGCACAGCCGTAGAACTCCAGGTACTCGTCGATCTGCGACTTCTTCTTCGCGATCGCCGGTTCGTTGAGCGGGAACTTCACACGGTGGTTGCCATTGGCCACGACCTTGGACATGAGCGCCGAGTAGTCGGTGGCGATGTCGTCGCCCACGAACTCGGCCATGTCGGTGAAGCCCATGACGCGGTGGTAGAACTCCACCCACTCGTCCATCTTCCCGAGCTCGACATTGCCGACGATGTGGTCGAGGGCCTGGAAGAGACGCTTGGGAGCACCCTCGCGCTTCACGTAGGAACCCTCGGCCGGCTGGTAGCCCGGCAGGTAGGCACCGGCGTAGCGGGTCCCGTCGACCTCCCGCTGAACGAGGGTGTGCCGGGTCTCCCCGTAGGTCGCGATGGCGCCGACGCGCACGGTGCCGTGCTCGTCGGAGAGGTCGGTCGGCTCCTGCAGGACGGTGGCGCCGACGGACCGGGCGTGCTCGATGCACTGGTCGACGTCCGGGACCTCCAGGGAGATGTCCACCACGCCGTCACCGTGCGCGCGGTGGTGGTCCAGCAGCGGGGACTGGGGGTCCACCGCGCCCTTCAGCACGAACTTGATGTTGCCCGACTTCAGGACGAAGGCCTTGTGGTCGCGGTTCCCGTTCTCCGGGCCGGAGTAGGCGATGAGCTCCATGCCGAAGGCGGACTGGTAGAAGTGCGCAGCCTGGGTGGCGTTGCCGACGACGAACACGATGGCGTCCCAGCCGGTGACCGGGAAGGGGTCCTTCGAGCCGTCGTACTCGACGAGGCCGACGAGCTGCTTGAGCTGGTCCACGGAGAGGTTCTCGGCCTGCTCCTGGTCGGTCAGGGCGGTGAGGGTGGTGTCAGACATGCCTGTAACCTGCATCACATGGCCTGAATGGGCAATGGGCGCTCGCGGGGTTGTGCACAGTGCTCAGCCGACACCCGTTTTCACGTGTCAGGCTGTGCACCATGGCCACTCTCGACGAGCTCGACCGCCGCATCCTCAGGCTGTTCACGGACGATCCCCACATCGGGGTGCTCGGGGCCTCCCGGGAGCTGGGCGTGGCTCGCGGGACGGTGCAGTCCCGGCTGAACCGGTTGCAGGAGGCCGGCGTCATCGCCTCCTGGTCGCCCACCCTCGACCCGGCCGCCATGGGCTACCGGATCACCGCCTTCCTCACACTGCAGATCCGCCAGGCCAGCGGGCACGGCCCGGTCTCGGAGCACCTCACGGCGATCCCGCAGGTCCTCGAGGCACACACGGTGACCGGGGACAGCGACCTGCTGGTGCGGGTGGTGGCGCGGGACACGGTCCACCTGCAGGAGGTGCTGGACCGGGTGACCGCCCACGACGACGTGGTGCGCTCGGCCTCGGTGATCTCCCTGGCCGCTCAGGTGCCCCGCCGGACTGCCCCGCTGCAGCCCGGTCGGTGAGGGGCACCGGCCCGCTCCTCCGCCGGATCACCCCGCCTGGTCGTAGGAGTCGACGACGGCCACGGTGACCGGGAAGTCCACCTCGGAACCGGGGAAGAGCAGCTCTCCGGCGGCCCGGGCGGTGCGCCGGACCTGCTCGGCCACCGCCTCGGCCTGCTCGGCCGGCACGTGGACCATCACCTCGTCGTGGAGGAAGTAGACGAGCTCCGGCCGACCCGCCCCGGTCTGCGGGGCGTCGTCGAGGGCGCGCCGCAGGTGGCCCATCCAGCACAGGGCCCACTCGGCTGCCGTCCCCTGGACGACGAAGTTGCGGGTGAATCGACCCCACTCGCGCGCCATCGACCGGGCGCGGCGACCTGCCTCCTCGGACTCTCCGGGGGCGCGGGCGGCCTCCTGCGCCGCGTACCAGTGCCCCGGCGGCCGCGGCGAGGTGCGGCCCAGCCAGGTGGAGACCCGTTCACCCCGCTCTCCCGCCCGGGCAGCGGCATCGACCCACCCGATGGCCTGCGGGTAGGCCGCACGGAGACGGGGCATCAACTCCCCGGCCTCCCCGCTCGTGGCGCCATACATGGCCCCGAGCATCGCGATCTTCGCGTGCTCCCGGCTGCTCAGGACACCCTGGTCGACCAGTGCCTGGTAGAGGTCGCCGGCGCGTGCTGCCCGGGCCATGGCAGCGTCGCCGGCCATGGCGGCCAGGACGCGCGGTTCCAGCTGCGAGGCGTCGGCCACCACGAGCCGCCACCCCGGGTCGGCCCGGACGGCCGCCCGGATCTGCTTGGGCAGCTGCAGCGCCCCTCCCCCACGGCTGGCCCAGCGGCCGGTCACCACACCGGCGGGCACCCAGTCCGGCAGGAAGCGACCGTCGCGCACCCAGTGCTGCATCCACGCCCACCCGTTGGCGGTGTGAAGACGGCTGAGCGCCTTGTACTCCAGCAGTGGCTCGATGACCGGGTGGTCGAGCGTCCGGAGCTCCCACTTGCGGGTGCTGCGCACATCCAGTCCCGCCCGCCGCAGGGCGGTCACGAGGGTGGTCGCCGAGTCCGGGTTGAGCTGCGGGGCCTCGAGCAGCTCCTGGATCCGGGCAGTCAGGTGGGCCATGCGCGCCGGGCGGCCACCGTGCGCGGAGGGCTCCCCCAGCAGGGCCCGCAGCTGGGCGTCGTGGGTGGCCTCGCTGAAGGGCACCCCGGTGTGGTTGAGCTCCTGGGCGATGAGCCCGCCGACCGACTCGGCGTAGCAGAGCAGCGCCAGGCCGCCCCGGTCGCGGGCGGCGGCCAGGCACTCCCGCTGGGCGCGGTGCTCGGCCAGGCACTCCTCGAGACCCGGTCCTCCCCCGGTGAGATCGAAGAGGGTCGCCCCACGGTCCACGGTCGGCGCCGGGGCCCAGCGGGCGGTCTCGTGGCGCTCGTCCCAGGCGGAGGCCGGGTTCTGGGCGTAGGGGGTGTGGGCCACGGCCGCAGCGTTGCGGAGGATCGCCCGCTGCAGCCCCAGGTCCGCCGCCCGGCGAACCCTCACCCCGACCGCCAGCAGAGGTGGGTACACCGAGGCGGCATCTGACCAGACGAGGCGGAGGGAGTCCCCGCCCCGCCGGACGAGGTCTGCCAGGCCAGCCGGTGTCAACTCCTGCGTCTCGGTCGGCTCTCCCCCGCCGTCCAGCGCGGCGACGGCGTACCCGTCGGCGCGCGGCGCCACGACGAGGTCCATGCCCTCAGGCTACGGCGTGGTCCCGACACGGTCCGCGGCGCGCGGCCGAGGCCCTCGTAGGACTCACCTCCGGGGGGACTCCTCAGCGTCGGCCGACGAACCAGCGGCGGATCGTCTCGATGCGGGCCGTGACCTGCTCCTGGGTGGCGGTGTCCAGGGCCGGCCCCCCGCAGCTGCGGCGCAGGTCCATGTGCACCGTGGCGTGCGGCACCTTGTTCTTCTGCGCGTAGGCCGCCACGAGCTTGTTGAGCTCCTTGCGCGAGGCCTGCAGCGCACGGTGGGCCGCGATCGGCTGCCCCGCCTGCTGCGGCTGTGCGGTCCGCTGCTTGCTCCGCGAGACCTGCTGGGCCTGGCGCTGGCGCAGGAGCTCGGTCATCTGGTCCGGCTCGAGGAGACCGGGCAGCCCCAGGTACTCGGCCTCGTCCTCGCTGGCCACCTCCGAGCCCATGCCCCACTGCTGGGCGTCGAAGAGCACGTGGTCGAACTCCGCGGAGGACTCCAACGCCTCGTACCCGGGCTCCAGGGAGTCCAGGACCCGCTCGGACTCGTTGGCCCGGGCCAGCTCGTCCTCCTCCGGCGACCAGATGGCGTCCTCCCCGGTCGGGCCGGGACGGTCCAGGGCGTGGTCACGCTCGGCCTCCAGCTCGGCCGCCAGGGCCAGCACGGGTGTCACCGAGGGCAGGAAGATGCTCGCGGTCTCGCCCCGCTTGCGGGTGCGCACGAAGCGCCCGACCGCCTGGGCGAAGAAGAGCGGGGTCTGCGTGGAGGTGGCGTACACGCCCACGGACAGGCGGGGCACGTCGACCCCCTCGGAGACCATGCGGACGGCCACCAGCCAGCGGGAGTCGCCCTGGCTGAAGGTCTCGATCCGCTCGGAGGCCCCGGCGTCGTCGGAGAGGACGACGGTCGGCTTCTCGCCGGTGATGCCCTCGAGGTGCCGTGCGTAGGCCCGGGCGTTCTTCTGGTTGGAGGCGATGACCAGCCCGCCGGCGTCGGGCACGTGGCGCCGCACCTCGCTGAGGCGCTTGTCGGCGGCGGCGAGCACGGCCGGCACCCACTCGCCGGAGGGGTCCAGGGCGGTCCGCCAGGCCTGGGCGGTGAGGTCCTTGGTGAGCGGCTCGCCGAGCCGGGCGGCCATCTCGTCCCCGGCCTTGGTGCGCCACTTCATCTCCCCGCCGTAGGCCATGAAGAGCACCGGGCGGACCACGCCGTCGGTCAGCGCGTTGCGATACCCGTAGGAGTAGTCGCTCGCCGAGCGGCGGATGCCGTCGTCCCCCTCCTCGTAGCGCACGAACGGGATGGGGTTGGAGTCGGAGCGGAAGGGGGTACCGGTGAGCGAGAGCCGCCGGGTGGCCGGTGTGAAGGCCTGCCGGATCGCGTCGCCCCAGCTGCGGGCGTCACCGCCGTGGTGGATCTCGTCGAGGATCACCAGCGTGGGCGCCTCGCGGGTGCGCTGCTCGTGCAGCTCCGGGTCGGCGGCGATGCCGGCATAGGTCATCGCCACCCCGTGGTAGTCGGCGCTGTGCGCGCGCTGGGCGTTCGTGAACCGCGGGTCGAGGTGGATGCCCACGCGTGCGGCGGCGTCGGCCCACTGGGTCTTGAGGTGCTCGGTGGGCGCCACCACGGTGATCTGGCGGACCGCGCCCTCGGCGAGGAGGTCGGCGGCGACCTTCAGCGCGAAGGTCGTCTTGCCGGCCCCCGGCGTGGCGACGGCGAGGAAGTCCCGCTCCCCGGCGGCGGCCCGCTCCTGGTAGCGCTCCAGGGCCTCGGCCTGCCAGGCACGCAGCTTGGGGGCGGTGCCCCAGGCGGCGCGGCGGGGGTATGCGGGTGAGAGGTGGTCAGCGGCGGAGGTGCTCATCCGACGCCGGGCTCAGCGGGCGTCGTCGGAGCCGGAGCCCGCACCGTCACCGGAGTCGCCCCCGCCTCCGAGGGTCTCCATGATCTCCTTGCACACCGGGCAGACCGGGTACTTCTCCGGGTTGCGCCCCGGTACCCAGATCTTGCCGCAGAGCGCGGTCACCGGCTCGCCGGACATCGCGCTCTCCAGGATCTTCTCCTGGCGCACGTAGTGGCTGTACCGCTCGTGATCACCCGGCTCCACCGGGCGCACGGCGGGGTCCGTGCGCTCCAGGACGTCCGTACCCGTGGACGGCGAGGACAGCCGGCCCGGGTCCTCCGGCGACCCGGGGTCCATCGGCTGGCTCATGGAGACAGGACGGGGGGTACGCGCCGCGGAGATCGAGAACATGGCGCTCATCGTAGATCCGACCACCGTCAGCGGCCACCGTCGCGTCGCGGACCCCCGGAACGGTGCCCTCCCTCGTGACGCGAACCGTCGCGACGGGGACCGCCCCGACCTCCGGAGCCACCTCGGCCGCCGTCACGCCCGCCACCGGGCCCCCGTCGGGGACCACCACGGCCACCGCGGTGCGGGGGACGCGGAGGAGCCATCATCCGCTTGATGCGGGACTCCTCGACCGGCTCCCGGCGCCCGGTGTCCGCACCGGTGACCGCCACGAGCTCGTCGGTGTCCGGCGCCATCGGCTCCGGCTTGGCGCCGACACCCGCCTGGTCCATGAGCCGCTGCACCATCTTGCGCTGGTGCGGGAGGGCCAGGGTCACCACGACACCCTTGCCGCCGGCCCGGGCGGTGCGCCCGGCACGGTGCAGGTAGTCCTTGTGGTCCGCCGGCGGGTCGGCCTGGAGCACCAGCGAGACGTCGTCCACGTGGATGCCGCGGGCGGCGACGTCGGTGGCCACCAGGACGGGCAGGCCACCGTCCTTGAAGGCGGCCAGGACACGGTTGCGCTGCGCCTGGTTGAGACCACCGTGCAGGGCGGCGGCGAACACGCCGGCCTCCCGGAGCTGCTCGGCCACGCGGTCGGCGCCGAGCTTGGTGCGGACGAAGACCACGGTGCGCCCGTCACGACCGCAGATCTGCGCGGTGATCGGCTTCTTGTGCTGCGGCTGCACCAGGAAGACGCGGTGCTCCATGGTGGTCACCGAGGCCTGCGCGTCATCGGTGGAGTGGGTGATCGGGTCGACCAGGTAGTTCTCCACCAGCTGGTCGATGCCGTTGTCCAGCGTCGCGCTGAAGAGCATCCGCTGACCACCGGCGGGCATGAGGTCCATGATCTGCGTGACCTCGGGCAGGAAACCCATCTCGGCCATGTGGTCGGCCTCGTCGAGCACGGCGATCTCGACCGCGGAGAGATCGCAGGCGCCCCGCTCGATGAGGTCGATGAGGCGGCCCGGCGTCGCGATGAGCACGTCGAGGCCACGCTCCAGGGCGGCGAGCTGCGGCGGGTAGGGCAGCCCACCGGCCACGAGCTTGTGCTTCAGCCCGGTGACGTGCGCGAAGGGCTGCAGGGCGTCGGAGACCTGCATCGCCAGCTCACGGGTGGGCGTCAGGATGACGGCCCGCGGCTTGTTGCGCTGTGCCCGACCACCGGTCAGCCGCGCGATCGTGGGCAGCCCGAAGGCGAGCGTCTTGCCCGAACCGGTCCGGCCGCGGCCCAGCAGGTCGCGTCCGGCCAGCGCGTCGGCCAGCGTGGCGGCCTGGATCGGGAAGGCGTGACGGATCCCGTCGCGCCCCAGACGTTCCACGAGGACCTCGGGCAGGCCGAGCTCGGCGAAGGTCGGGCCGGGCGCCTCGGCGGCGGGCGCCGGGGTGGCGGCCGCGGTCGCCGGCTCGGCACTCGCCGGGGCCTGGGAGGGCACCCCGGCGCCCGGCGCCGGCGAACGCTCCGGGCGCGACGTGCTCACCACGGGCGAGCCCTCCTCGACGACCGGCGGGAACTCGCGCACCGGGCCGCGCTGCTCGCGCTGCTGACGCAGGGGGCGGGACTCCCGCTGCTGGTCCTTGCGGGCCCGTGGCGGTCGGCGGTCCTCGCGGCGCTTGCCGAACCTGTCCTCACGACGGGGACCCTCGGCGCCCTCCTCACGGTGCGGACGCTCGGCCCGCTCGTCGCGGCGCTTGCCGAACCTGTCCTCACGACGCGGACGCTCGGCGCCCTCTTCGCGACGCGTGCCCCGCGACTCACGCCACTCCTGGGCCTCCGCGTCACGCCCCGCCCGACGGCGCTCGACCCGCTTCTTCGTGGAGCGCTTGGCGGCGCGCGCCTCGTCCTTGGCCTGACGTGCACTCTTCGCCGACGACTTCGCGGCGGCGGTCCAGCGCTGCTTCTTGCCCGTGCGGTGCTTCCCGTTGCTCGGCATCAGGCATCGACCCGCTTGCTGCCCGAGGGGCGCTTGGCGGGGATGTCCATCAGGGCGATCGCCTCGGTGCGGGGCTCGGAGACCGCCTCCTCGTCCTCCCGGACGGCCTCGACCACCGCTCGAGCCACCACCTTCGAGACGTCCTTGTGGAAGACGCTCGGGATGATGTAGGTCGGGTTGAGCTCATCCGGGGTCACCACGTCGGCCAGAGCGTGGGCCGCGGCGAGCATGACGTCCTCGGTGACGGCCTCGCTGCGTGCGTCCAGCAGACCGCGGAAGACACCCGGGAAGACCAGGACGTTGTTGATCTGGTTGGCGAAGTCGCTGCGTCCGGTGGCCACGACCGTGGCGTGCTGGGCGGCCTCGTTGGGGTCCACCTCGGGCGTCGGGTTGGCCATGGCGAACACGATCGCGTCCTCGTTCATGGTGGCGACGTCCTCACCGGTGAGGATGTTCCCCGCCGAGACGCCGATGAACACGTCGGCGCCGCGCACGGCCTCCTTGAGGGAACCGCGCACCGCCTCGGGGTTCGTGTTCTCCGCGATCCAGCGGAGCTGCTCGTCCCCGCCGTCGCGGATGTCCTCGCGCTCCGGGTGGAGGATGCCGTTGATGTCGGAGACGACGACGTTCCGGGCCCCCGCCTTGTGCAGGAGACGCATGATGGCCGTCCCGGCGGCCCCGGCACCGGACAGGACGATCCGCACCTCGGCCAGGTCCTTCTCCACCACCCGCAGGGCGTTGGTCAGCGCGGCGACGGCCACGATGGCGGTGCCGTGCTGGTCGTCGTGGAAGACCGGGATGTCCAGCTCCTCGCGCAGGCGCCGCTCGATCTCGAAGCAGCGCGGCGCGGAGATGTCCTCCAGGTTGATCCCGGCGAAGGTCGGGGCGATGGCCTTGACGTGCGCCACGATGTCCTCCACTCCCCCGGCGTCGAGGCAGATCGGGAAGGCGTCGACGTCGGCGAAGCGCTTGAACAGGGCCGCCTTGCCCTCCATCACCGGCATCGCGGCCAGCGGACCGATGTTCCCCAGCCCCAGGACGGCGGTGCCGTCGGTCACCACGGCGACGGTGTTGCGCTTGATCGTGAGCCGGCGGGCGTCCTCCGGGTTGTCCGCGATCGCCTGGCAGACGCGCGCCACACCCGGGGTGTAGATCAGGGAGAGGTCGTCCCGGTTCCGGATGGGCTGCTTCGGCTCGATGGTGATCTTGCCGCCCAGGTGGGCGAGGAAGGTGCGGTCGGAGATCTTGCCGATCTCCACGCCCTCGACCTCGTTGATGGCGGCGACGATCCGCTCGTTGTGCCCGACGCTGCGACCCGCGACCGTGAGGTCGATCGTCATGTTGTCGGCCGTGGACTCGCTGATGTCCAACGCGCTGGTCAGACCACCGGCGGCCTCGACGGCGGCGGTCAGCTCGCTGATGGCGGTGGCCCGCGCCGGGGCGGACAGGCGGATGGTCAAGGCGTTGGACGCCGAAGGCACAGCACTCATGTGCCCATTGTGGACCATCGGGGCCCGTGACGGGTCTCTCACCCGCTTCGTCGGAGCCCTGCGGGGTTCGCGCCGGAATTCAGCAGCATTGGCTACTGTGAAGGCATGAAGGTGCGCACATTGACTGACGAGACGTTCGAGCCGGAGGTCGCCGCAGCGGACGTCGCCGTCGTCGTGATCACTGACGAGTTCTGCGACGCCTGCCAGGAGTATCACCGGGCCCTGCAGCAGGTGGCCGACACCATGGACGGCGAGGCCGCGTTCTTCGACGTCACCGCGCAGTCCGCCCCCCAGGTCTTCGCCTCCAGCGGGGTGACCACCTGGCCGACCACCGTGATCTTCCGCGAGGGCATGCTGCTGCACCTCGAGTCCGGCGTCTACACGGCGGAGAACCTCGAGCAGCTGGTGCGCCTGTTCGCCGAGGCCGACATCGAGGAGATGCGCCAGGCGGTCACCGAGCAGGGCACCACCGTCATCGGCGCCGACTGACCCTCCACCCCCACAGACGCCACGGGCCGCCCCTGACAAGGGGGCGGCCCTCGTGTGGCTCCCTGCGTGCTCCTCTGCGCGCGGCACGCGGCTCCGCTGGTGGAGCGCGGGGACGCCCTGGGCGCCCGTCTACAGTGCCGGCTGCTCGACGGACGAGAGGAGCTGAGGCGATGGTGCCGAACGAGGGTCTCTCCTAGCTGCGCCTAGTGCTCGGGGACGCCGGACTGGCACGCCTGCAGGAGGCCACCGTGCTGGTGCTGGGTCTCGGTGGCGTGGGCTCCAGCTGCGCCGAGGCCCTGGCACGCGGCGGGGTGGGCTCGCTGGTCGTGCTCGACGAGGACGTGGTGGAGCCGAGCAAGATCAACCGGCAGACGCTGGCCTTCGTCTCGACGGTGGGGCGGGTCAAGGCCGAGGTGATGGCGGAGATGATCTCCGACATCAACCCGGACTGCCGGGTGGTCCGCCGGGAGTGCCGCCACCGCGGGTTCTCCGGGCTCGAGGTTCTCTTCGCGGACGAGCGGCCGGTGGAGATCGCCGGTGAGGGCCGCACCAAGGCGCAGACGCTGGGGTCGATGAGCTATCTGCCGCCGATCATGGGCCAGATGCTGGCGGGGCTGGCGATCCGGCGGTTGGCCGGGCTGGAGCCGATGGCTGCGCCCCCGTCGCTCTCGCCCCCGGACTGAGCCGTGCTGCTGGACACGCACCACCACCTGGACTTCCTGCCGCCGGGCGCAGCCCGGCAGGCCTTCCTCGAGGAGCTCGGCGGACGTGGTGCCGCCGTGGTCGCGCAGACGCTGCGGCCCTCGGACTTCCTGGCGCTGGCCCGGGAGGCGACGGTCTGGGGTGCGGCTGCTCCCCGGCTCTCCGTCGGACTGCATCCCTGGGAGCTCGACGACCTGGCGCGCACCGAGGCCGAGCTGGCGCTCGTGCCGTCGGCCCTGACGCGGCCGCGCTTCGTGGGCGAGGCGGGGCTGGACCACGCCCCCGACGCCTGGCCACGGTGCCTGCCACCCGGCAGGTGCGGGTCCTGGAGGAGATCCTGCGGGCAGCCCGCGAGGCGGCCGCCGCCCGCGAGCCCTCGGAGCCGGTGGTGGTCTCGCTCCACGCGGTGCGCGCGGTGTCGGCGGTGCTGGACCTGGTCGAGGAACTCGACCTGGTCACCCACCACGTCGTGCCCGTCGTGCACTGGTTCACCGGCACCAGCGACGAGCTGACCCGGCTGGTCCACGCGGGCGGGTACGTCTCGGTGGACCCGGCCATGATCACCGGCAAGCGGGGCCGTGCCTACGTCCGGCAGGTACCTTCCGAGCGGCTCCTGCTGGAGAGCGACCTGCCGGCCGGGCCGGTCACCCCGGAGTGCGATGCGCGGGTACTCGGCGCCGCGCACGCCGACGAGCTGGCCACGGCACTGGGTGGGCTCCGGGATGCCCTGGTCGGGCTGAGGGGGCGGGAGTCCGCCGACACGCTGCGCCAGAACCAGGCGCGGCTGTACGGCATCGACTGACGGCAGACGCACGGAAGGCCGCCCCCGGATCCGAGGGCGGCCTTCCGTGTTCACGAACCGTTCGCGATGACGTGACACTGGTGGTGGAGATGGCGGGAATCGAACCCGCGTCCGTCGTCACACAACCAGGGCTTCTCCGGGCGCAGTGCGCTGTGGATTTTCTCGGCCCCAGGACTCGCACGCACACGTCTCCTGACAGGCCCAGCCGAGTGAGAGTCCCGCACGACACCTCGGCGATGCCGTGCAGCAAGTCCCCTAGATGATGCCAGGCACTGAGTCGGGAACTAGCTCAGGCTGACAGACTTCGGGCTCGCTCAGGCGGCGAGGGCGAAGTCGGTGCGCTTGGAATTGGCACCTATGGGTTTGCAAGGAACGTTTACGAGATGACCTTGCCTTCTCGGCCCGCTTCCCCTGGAACCATGATCGACGTCGAAACCGATCATCCCCGTGGGGTCACGTCATCGCTGTGCGGTTGTGAAGTAACAGCTCACCCGAGGGGTGAGTGGTTCATCGTACTGGTCAACACCGGGTGCTGCCAAGGCATTCCCGGCCAGGAGGACCGGTGGCTCGGGGCTCAGCGCGCCTGTTGCATCCGGTAACGCAGGGACATCTGCGCCTGCTTCTCCCGCTCGTCCTGCTTCTCCCGCAGGGCGTGGCGCTTGTCGTACATCTTCTTGCCCTTGGCCAGGGCGATCTCGACCTTGACCCGGCCGTCCTTGAAGTACAGCTTGAGCGGCACGATCGTGTGCCCGACCTCGCTGGACTTGCTGATGAGTCGCTCGATCTCGTGGCGGTGCAGCAACAGCTTGCGGCGGCGCCGGGCGGCGTGGTTGGTCCAGGAACCGTTGAGGTACTCCGGGATGTGCACGTTCTCCAGGTACAGCTCGCCGTACTGGTCGGAGACGAAACCCTCCACCAGGGAGGCCCGGCCCATGCGCAGCGACTTCACCTCGGTGCCCATCAGCGAGATGCCCGCCTCGTAGGTGTCCTCGATGACGTAGTCGTGCCGCGCCTTGCGGTTGGTGGCGATGACCTTGTTGCGCGGGTCGTCCTTCGCCTTCTTCTTGCTGGCCATCGCTCCTCCTTCCGCTCGTGTCACGTGGCCCGGTGCCCCCGGTCGGGACGGTGCACAGTACCTGTCCAACGCTGCGGGGCGCACCCGGATTCCCGGATGCGCCCCGCAGCGTGCGGCGTCAGCTGGCGTCGCGGTCCTGGCCACGCTGCCAGCGGATGCCGGCCTCGATGAACGCGTCGATGTCGCCGTCGAAGACGTTCTGGGTGTTGCCGACCTCGTGGCCGGTGCGCAGGTCCTTGACCATCTGGTACGGGTGCAGCACGTAGGAGCGCATCTGGTCGCCCCAGCTGGCCTTGATGTCGCCGGCCAGCTCCTTGCGCTCGGCGGCCTCCTCGGCCTTGCGCTGCAGCAGCAGGCGCGACTGGAGCACGCGCAGCGCGGCGGCACGGTTCTGGATCTGCGACTTCTCGTTCTGCATCGAGACGACGATGCCGGTGGGGATGTGCGTCATGCGCACGGCGGAGTCGGTGGTGTTCACCGACTGGCCGCCGGGGCCCGAGGAGCGGAAGACGTCGACCTTGATCTCGTTCTCCGGGATCTCGATGGAGTCGGTCGACTCGATGACCGGCACCACCTCGACGGCGGCGAAGGAGGTCTGGCGGCGGCCCTGGTTGTCATAGGGCGAGATGCGCACCAGACGGTGGGTGCCGCCCTCGACGACGAGGTGGCCGTAGGCGTAGGGCACGTTGACCTCGAAGGTGACCGACTTCAGGCCGGCCTCCTCGGCGTAGGAGGTGTCCAGCACCTTGGTCGGGTACTCGTGGCGCTCGGCCCAGCGCAGGTACATGCGCATGAGCATCTCGGCGAAGTCCGCGGCGTCGACACCACCGGCGCCGGCGCGGATGGTGATGACGGCCTCGCGCTCGTCGTACTCCCCCGACATGAGCGTGCGGACCTCGAGCTTCTCGACGTCCTTCTGGATCGCCTCGAGCTCCTTCTCGGCCTCGGCACGGGTCTCGGCGTCGGACTCCTCCTCGGCCATCTCGACGAGGACCTCGAGGTCGTCGATGCGCGCGTCCATGTTCTCCACGCGCTCGACGTCGCTGCGCACGGCGGACATCGCGGAGGAGACCTTCTGGCCCTGCTCGGGGTCGTCCCAGAGGTCCGGCGCGCTGGACTGCTTCTCCAGGTCGGCCAGCCGCTCCTTCAGCGTGGACAGGTCGATGACCTCCCGCACCGACTCCATGGTCGTGCGGAGGTTCTTGATCTCTTGCGCGAAGTCAACAGCCACAGCAGGTCAGTCTACGTTGCTCGCGAGGCGGCACCGGGACGGCCGCTGGGCCCGGCTCGCTCGAGGCGTGCCGGGCCCAGCGGGTCGAGCAGGCTGTGTCAGCCGATGCGGGTGCGGGCGTCGGCGTGGAAGGCGCGGGAGGTGGCGCCGGCACTCGAGAGGACCCGGACGCGTCCCGCTGCGGTGCCGTTGGAGATGGCGAAGGCGTTCGCCAGGACCTTCGCCATCCCCTCCTGGGTGGCCGTGAAGCCGTCCTCGTCGAAGGCGCGGCCGGCGAAGGTCAGCGAGACCCGGCGACGGCCGTCACGGCTCGTGAGCGAGAGCGCCGTGGAGCCGAACCCGCCGCCGTCGTGGCCGAAGAGCTTCCCGCTGCCCGACCAGACGTCGTCGATCCAGAAGACCCCGTAGCCGTAACCGGCCTCGACGGCTGCGCCCACCGGGGTGAGCATCTGGTCCACCGTGTCCTGCGAGACCAGGTGGCCCTTCATGAGCAGGTGATGGAAGTCCGTCAGGTCAGCGGCAGTGGCGGTGGCGCCGCCGGAGCCGGAGAAGATCGACATGTCGAGGTCGTTCAGGCGGACCTCCTGGTCCCCCTCGAGGTGGTAGTCCTCGATCTCCTCGAAGTCGACGCGACGCGAGTTGTACAGCCGGGTCTGGTTGAGCCCCTTGTCGAAGATGCGCTGGCGCAGCAGGGCACCGATCTCCGTACCGGTCACCTTCTCCAGGAGCATCGAGAGGACCACGTAGCCCGTGTTGGAGTAGGCCCATCCCTCACCCGGCTCGAACTTCCACTCGTAGCGCTGGGCCTGGGCGACGTGGTCGGCGTGGGTGTACCGGTTGTCGGTGACCGCCTTGATGACCTGACCGGTGGGGTTGGCCGCCGTCATGAAGTCGTTGAGGTGGCAGGGCATGCCCGAGGTGTGGTTGAGCAGCTGGCCGATGGTGACCTTGCCACGCCCGGGCCACAGCCCGGGGAGGAACTGGTCGAGGGTGGAGTCCAGCGTCCAGGTGCCGCGCTCCACCTCCTGCATCACCACGGTGGCCACCATCGGCTTGGTGATCGAGGAGATCCGGGCCCGGAAGTTCACGCGGATGGCGTTCCGGAAGGCGCGGGACTGCTGGCCCGACGCGAGGTCGACGAAGCCGTAGGAGCCACGCACGGACACCATCGATCCGTGGAGAGGGTTTCCGTTCATGGCGTCCATCGAGGACTGGAGGGCGTCCGCCCCCGGCGTGCTGGCGAGATTGGCGCTCGGGCCGACGGCATGGGCCGCGGTCCCCGCCGCCCCAGCCAGCGCGGCCGAGGTGGCACCGGCTGCGGTCAGGGCGGAGAAGGAACGGCGCGAGAGATCGGTGGTCATGAGTGCCCTCCTAGCAGTAAACGAGTGGGTGCTCCCCGGAGCGGCCACGACCGCTGCCGGCGTGACCAAACCTATCGACGGTGGTCGCACGGCGCCATCACCGTTCCCGGATCGTGACCTCCAGCCCCTGGGTGTCGATCCCCGGGGCGCGGACGTCCCACTCCGCCGGCCACTGCTCGGCCAGGGCGAGCACCTCCGACACCCGGTCGGCGGTGGTCAGGCAGAGCACGGTGGGGCCCGCGCCAGAGACCGCCCCGGCGTGCCCGGCCTCCCGCAG
Organism: Kytococcus aerolatus; assembly: GCF_900187395.1. Taxonomy (GTDB): domain Bacteria; phylum Actinomycetota; class Actinomycetes; order Actinomycetales; family Dermatophilaceae; genus Kytococcus; species Kytococcus aerolatus. Next base: position 312,588 of record NZ_FYEZ01000002.1, on the reverse strand, counting down.
CACGTCGACCGCCGCCATGCTCACCGGGTAGACGCTGCGCCGGGCCTCCTGGTGCAGGCGGTCAGCGGTCGCCTCCCACAGCAGACCGGGGTCAGCGGTGAGGGCGTGCAGCAGCAGGGCGGAGCGGGTGGCCTGCTCGACGGCGTCCGCCCGCGGGACGCACGGCCCGAGCGCGGCCCGGGCCGCGGCGGTGGACACCGACTCGGCGACCGGTCGGAGGACCACAGCCGTCACCTCCGGGTGCAGGGAGGGACGCACCGTGCAGGTCCCACCCTCCCGGTCGGCCCACGAGAGGGTGAGCCCTCCGTGCACCGAGGCCGAGGTGTTGTCCGGGTGCCCCTCGACCGCGGCCGCCTCGCCGTTGATCCGGTCCAGCTCGGACGCACCGAGACCATCCGGCGGAGTGAGCGCGTCCGGCGCGGTCAGCCCTGCGGCGAGCGCCCTCCCGGCGACGATCCCCGCGGCGGAGGAACCCATCCCGGCCGCCATGGGCAGCGTGTTGCGGCAGGTCAGGCGCAGGCCGTACCCGTCCAGCCAGCCGATGCCCCGGGCCTCGAGCCCGGCCCGCAGCTGCGCGGCCACCAGGTGCTTCTCGTTCGCCGGGAGCCGGCGCCGCCCCTCCCCCTCCAGGCGCACCACCAGCCCGGGCCGCGGCAGCACCTCGACCTCGTACTCGTCGTACACACCGAGGGCGAGCCCCACGGCGTCGAAGCCGGGGCCCAGGTTCGCCGAGCTGCCCGGGACACGGACGGTGAGCGCGAGCCCGGGGGCCGGACCCGCCATCAGGCGAGCCCGAGGGCGGCAGCGATCCCGTCGGGGTCCACCGGCACGCGGGTGGGCTCGACGTCGTCGCCGTCGGCGCCCTTGAGGGCCCACTGGGTGTCCTTGAGCCCGTGCCCGGTGACCGTGCAGACGATCGTGGCCCCGGCCGGGACCCTGCCCGCGGCGTGCATCTTCAGCAGGCCCGCCACCGAGGCCGCCGAGGCCGGCTCGACGAAGACCCCCTCACGGCTGGAGAGGAGGCGGTGGGCGTCGAGGATCTCCTCGTCGGTGACCATGTCGATCAGGCCGCCGGACTCGTCCCGGGCCGCCTCGGCCCGCTGCCAGGAGGCCGGGTTGCCGATGCGGATGGCGGTGGCGATCGTGTCCGGCTCCTCCACCGGGTGGCCCAGCACGATGGGGGCGGCGCCGGCGGCCTGGAAGCCCCACATCGCCGGGGTGCCGGTGGCCGCGGCCTGCCCGTTCGCCCCGGGGGCGGCAGGGTCGGCGTACTCCCGGTAGCCCTGCCAGTAGGCGGTGATGTTGCCGGCGTTGCCCACCGGGAGGCAGTGGATGTCCGGGGCGTCCCCGAGCGCGTCGACGACCTCGAAGGAAGCGGTCTTCTGCCCCTCGATGCGCGCCGGGTTCACCGAGTTCACCAGCTCGATCGGGTACTTCTCGGAGAGCTCGCGGGCCACCACCAGGCACTGGTCGAAGTTGCCCGCCACCTGCAGCAGCGTGGCCCCGTGGGCGACGGCCTGGGAGAGCTTGCCCATCGCGATGTGCCCGTCCGGCACCAGCACGCCGCAGGTCATGCCCGCCTTGGCCGCGTAGGCAGCGGCACTGGCAGAGGTGTTGCCGGTCGAGGCGCACAGCACCGCCTTCGCCCCACGCGCGGCGGCGGCCGAGATGGCTGCGGTCATCCCCCGGTCCTTGAAGGAGCCGGTGGGGTTCAGGCCCTCGTACTTCAGGTGCACCTGGGCACCGGTCAGCTCCGAGAGGTGCTCGGCCGGGATGAGCGGGGTGCCGCCCTCGCGGAGGGTCACCACCTGCTGGCTCAGCTCGGCGGGGAGACGGTCTGCGTACTCGGCGATGACGCCACGCCACTGGTGAACCATGAGAACCTCCGGGTCGACTTTCCCCCGAGTCTATGGAGACCCCGTCGGGCGGCTGCGACCACCGGGGCCGCAGGGCGTCCGAGCACCTCCCCGGGGGTCAGACGGAGGCGCGCCCGGCCTCCGAGCGCAGCCCGCGCCAGGCCAGGACGAGCGTGCCCAGGCCGACCGTCATCCCCACCAGGACGACGAGATGCACCCCGGCGAGGAAGGCCGCATCGGCCAGGGCCACCAGCTCGGGACCCGCCCCCGGCGTCTCGGCGGCGACCTCGTGGGCAGCGGCCAGCGTCTGCGCGGCGGTCTCGGTGGCCCCCTCCCCCAGCCCAGCGGGCGCACCCTGCTGCACCCGGGTGGAGTAGAGCGCCAGCCCCACCGTGCCGAGCACCGCGGTGCCCATCGCTCCCCCGACCTCGTAGGCGGTCTCGGAGATCGCCGCCGCCGCCCCGGCCCGGTCGCTCGGCGCGGCGGCCAGGATCACGTCGTTGGTGAGGGTCTCGGCCAGCCCCGAGCCGATCCCGAAGCAGGCCGAGAGCAGGACGAACACGAGCAGGCCGTCCCCCAGCTGGGTGCCGGTGGCCAGCCCGAGGCTCATGAGCGCCAGACCGACCAGGACGACCGTGCGCACCGACAGCCACCGCGCCACGACCGGCGCCAGGACGGTGCCCAAGGTGCTGGCCGCCGCCAGCGGCAGCATCCACAGGCCGGCCTGGGCAGCCCCCATGCCCCGCACGAGCATGAGGTACTGGGGCAGAAAGAACATCAGGCCCATGAACGCGAAGATGGCGGTCACGTTGACCAGCAGGGCCGTGCTGAAGGCCGGGTTGCCGAAGAGGGAGAGGTCGAGCATCGGGTCGGCACTGCGCCGCTGCCGCACCACGAACCAGGCCAGGGCCGCCGCCCCGAGCGCGCAGGACAGCAGCACCGTGGCGTCGACGCCCTTGACCCCCACCTTGAGGGCGTAGACCACCCCGATCATGCCGAGGATGGACAGGGCGACCGAGGGCAGGTCGAGCGGCCCGGGGTGGGGGTCGCGGGCCTCCGGGAGGAGGAGGGGCGCCGTGACGAGGAAGAGCAGGATGACCGGCACGTTGAGCAGGAAGACCGAGCCCCACCAGTAGTGCTCCAGCAGCAGGCCACCGACCAGCGGGCCGAGGGCGGCTCCCCCGGCGAAGGCCATGGCCCACACGGCGATCGCGGTCCGGCGCTCGTCCCGGTCGGGGAAGATCGTGCGGATCAGACCCAGCGTGGAGGGCATGAGCGTGGCCCCGCCAATGCCCAGCAGGGCCCGGCCGGCCAGCAGCATCGTCGGGGTCGTGGCGAAGGCGCACACCAGCGAGGCCACCCCGAAGACGGGTGCCCCGATCAGCAGGATCCGGCGGCGGCCGATCCGATCCCCCAGCGAGCCCATGGCGATGAGCAGGCCGGCCAGCAGGAACGAGTAGAGGTCGATGATCCACAGCAGCTCGTTGGCGGTGGGGTCCAGGTCGGCCGCCAGCGCCGGCACGGCGATGCTCAGCACCGACATGTCGATGGAGATGAGCAGGACCGGCAGGACGAGCACGGCCAGGGCCGCCCACCGGCGCGCCGTGGACATCGGGGGGCTGCCTGCGGGGGTCGTCACCCCCGCAGGCTAAGCCCGGCCGGTACCCGGCGCCGGGCCCGGGTCAGCCCTGCGTGCCACGCGCCGAGGAGGTGACCCGGATGACCGGGTCCCCGAGCAGGTGGGCGCGGACGAAGCCGGTGACCGGGAAGTCGATGCGCGCCGAGAGGTGGACGGTCGCGGTCACCCCGTCGGCCTCCACGGTGGTCCGGTCCACCTGCCAGGAACGCACCCGGGAGCTCGGCACCTGGCGGGCCAGGGAGCCCCGGGCCCGGGTGTCGGCCACGGCCGGGTCGAGGCGGTGGGGTCCGGTGCCGTAGTAGGACTCCTCGGAGAGCTCGTCCGCCGCGTCGCGCGCTGCCGCGTCGGCGGCGTTCAGCGTCTCCAGGCGGGCCAGCTGCCCGGCCGTGGCGTCGACGCCGACGAGCAGCAGGCCGAGGACGATGGCGACGAAACCCAGAAGCAGGACGGCGAGCGATCCACGCTCCCCCGCGGGGTCATCGCGCAACGGGTCGGCACCCGGCCCCCGGGGCGGGATCTCCGCCGGGGGCGGTGTCTGGTGGTGCTCGGTCACGGCAGCTCCCGGTGGAGGTCGAGGGGCTCGGTGTGCTCGGCGGTGAGGGTCACCACGCTGGGGCCGGTGACCCCGAGGCGGGCGAGCCCCGGCAACGGCACCTCCACGGTGGTGATGGCGGTGACCTGCCCCTCGGGGGCGTCGCAGCCGGTGCACAGGACCTGCGTGGTTCCGTGCTCGATGCCGAAGTCCTGCAGCACCAGGTCGGCTGCAGCCTGTCCTGCCGGCTCGGGCGCACCATCACCGGTGGACTGCTCGGCCACCGCGACCCGGCCGGCCTCCCGGGCCGCCGAGGTGGAGGCGAAGGCCGCGGCCTGGACGTCGGCCAGCAGCACGATCAGGTAGACCAAGGGGGCGACCACGGCACCGACCACGACGACGTACTCGATCATCGCCGAGCCCCGGTCGTCACGACGCTCCGCCGGGCTCACGGTCCCTCCACCATCGCCCGGCCCTGGATGGTCAGGGCGTCCACCGGGCCCCAGGGGCCGAGCAGCGGCAGGTCGGCGGTGATCTCCACGACGACCACCTCGCGGCCCGCAGCCGCCGCCCGGTGCTCGGTCACCTCGTCCACCGCCCGCCCGGCCACGGCGCCCCGGGTGAGCTCCTGGGCACGTGTCACCCCGGCCTGCGGGGCGGCCCCCTCCCGGGCCCCGTACCGGGCACCCTCCACGGCGTAGGCGGTCAGGGAGTTGCGCACGTGCAGGGCGAAAGCCAGCTGGAGGAGGGCCAGCACCGTGAACACCGCGACCGTGCTGGTGAGCACGAACTCGGCGGTCACGGCGCCGACCTCCCCCCGGCTCAGGGACCGGTCACGCCGTTCATGGCGGACTGGAACATGTTGTTCAGCATCGGACCGGCCAGCGCCCACAGGGCGGTGACGATGCCGGCGGTCATCATCGTGATGAGGACCCAGCCGGGCACGTCGCCCCGCTCGTTGTCCTCCACCAGGGAGGCCCAGACGGTCAGGAGACGGGCGTGGATCGACTGCAGGGTGGTCATGCTCTTCCTCTTCCGTTCGGTACTGCGCGGTCGCCGCGAGGGGCTCCTCGTGACGGCCCCGGGAGCCGGGGACTTCCGGGGCGTCGCCCCGCACGGCCACGGGTGCGGCCGGGATCGTGGGCCCCTGCGGGGCGGCGGGCATGGCCATCAGAGGCTCACCTGCAGAGAGGCCAGGCCGGGGAACATCGCGAAGACGATCGTCACCGGCAGGACGAAGAAGACCACCGGGATCATCATGAGGATCTCCCGGCGCCCGCCCTCGGCGAGGATCTGCTGACGCGCGGCCTCCCGGGCGTCCATCGCCTGGGCACGGAGCACCTCCGCCAGCGGGGTGCCGCGCTCGACGGCGATGATCACGCCGTCGACAAAGCGGGCCACCGAGGGGATGCCGGTGTGCTCGGCCAGCCCCTCCAGGGCCGTGGGCAGGGAGGCCCCGGTCCGCGCCTCCGCGAGCGCCCGCTCCAGCTCCCGGGAGAGCTCGCCCCGGCTGAGTCGTGCCACCCGGTCCAGCGCCGCGACCGGTGACTCCCCGGCCGCGACGGCCAGGGCGAGCAGCTCGGCGATGGTCGGGAACTCGGTGATGATGCGCTGCTCCCGGGCGGCGACGGACCGGGACAGCAGCTGGTCGCGCAGCATCATCCCGGCGCCCGCACCCACGACGGCCAGCGCCGGCGCCGCGAGCGCCGAGGCTCGACCGGCGGACCACAGCGCCGCCCCGAGCCCGGCGCCTCCGGCCGCCAGCAGGACCGCCAGGACCAGCTGCTGCGCCCGGTAGCCCTCGACGTCCGGGGCCAGGCCCGCCCGCAGCAGCCGGCCGCGCAGGACCTCCTCACCACCGAGAAGGTCGGCGAAGCGCCGTCCCAGCCCGCGGGTGAGCGGGTCGACGAGGTGGTGGACGCGCAGCTGCTCGTGCGGGAGCAGGCCGAAGGGGCGAGCCGGGGTGGGTTCGTCGCGCACGTACGGGTCCACCCGCATCGCCAGCGTCGGGGTCCTCCAGGTGGGGATCCCCCAGAGGACCAGCAGGAGCCCCAGACCCACCACGAGCCCCAGGGCGGCCCCCGGCCAGGACCACGCCGTCATCGCAGCACCCTCTCCGGGCGCGGCAGGCGCCCCAGGCGCAGCATGAGCAGGTAGGCCCCCACGGAGATGACGCCACCGCCCAGCAGGACGGCCGCTCCGGTCGGGGTGCCGTAGGCGGTCAGGGAGTCCCCCCGGGTGGCCAGCATCGCCAGCACGATCCACGGGGCTGCCAGGCCGAGCCGGGCAGCATTGACGGTCCAGCTCTGCCGCGCCTCGATCTCGGCCCGGGTCTGGGCCTCCTCCCGGAGGAAGGCACTCAGGGTGCGCAGGACCACGCCCAGGTCCGAGCCGCCCACCTCGCGGGCGATGCGGAGCGACTCCACGAGCCGGTCGGCCACCGGGTCCGCCAACCGGTCACGCAGGGCGTCGAGGCTGACGTGGAAGCGCCCGGTGGCCCGGTAGTCGTGGGCGAAGCCGGCGAAGGCCGGGCGGAGCTCCTCCGGGCCGCGGACCGCCAGCTGGGCGAGGGCCTCCGGCAGGGCCATCCCGGCGCGGACGGCCGAGGCGACGTGATCGACGCAGTCCGGCCAGGCGTCCCGCAGCCGGGAGCGCCGGCGGGCGGCGGTCTGCGACAGGGCCGCCCAGGGAAGCACCGCGGCGATGAGACCGAAGCAGAGCCCGACCGGGAGCACCCCGGTCACCCCGACGGTGAGGACGAGCACCACGAGGCCGAGCCCGGCGGTCATGGCCACCAGACCCCACGGGGTGAGGCCAGCCCATCGCGCCACGGCGAGGTCGTCCCGGACCCGATCGCTCCAGCTCGGGCGCAACCGCGGCGCACGCGGAGCACGTGGCCAGCAGGAGTCCCAGACCAGGGCCAGCCCCAGACCGGTCAGGGCGCCGAGCAGCATTCCCTCCATCGGGCCCATCCCGGTCATCGGACCCCCAGCAGGGTGCGCAGGTCGTGACCGGCCGCCGCGAAGCGCTCGGCATGGGGTGGAAAGCCGTCCGCGCGGCGCAGCTCGCCGTCCACCCGGGTGAAGATCTCGGCGATCTCGACGACCTCCCCCTCGGTCCGGCCGGGGAGCGCCACGATCTGCTGCACCTGCCGTCGGCCGTCGCGCTCGAGTCGGCAGTGGACAACGAGGTCGACCGCGCTCGCCACGGTGGGAACGACGAAAGAGCTGGAGACGTTCGGCCCGGCCAGGAGCGGCAGGGTGCACATCTTGAGCACCGCCTCCCGCGCCCCGTTGGCGTGGATCGTCGCCATCCCGGGAAGCCCGGAGTTCAGGCTGATGAGGAGGTCGAGGGCCTCCTCCTGCCGCACCTCTCCGACGAGGATGCGCGAGGGGCGCATGCGCAGCGCTTCCTTGACCAGCCGACGCAGGGTGATCTCGCCGGTCCCCTCGAGGCTGGGCTGGCGGCACTGCATGGCGGCGACGTCCCGTAGCGGGACGTCCATCTCGAAGACCTCCTCGCAGGTGACCACCCGCTCGTTGGGAGGGATGGCCGCGGCGAGGCAGTTGAGCATCGTGGTCTTCCCCGCCTGGGTACCCCCGGAGACGAGCACGTTCAGACCGGCCTCGACGGCTGCCTCGAGGAAGCGTGCCGCGGGAGCCGTGAGGCTGCCCAGGGCGACGAGATCGTCCAGCCGGTGGGCGCGGGAGACGAACTTTCTCAGATTCACGACCCAGTGGCGGCGCGTGATGTCGGGGATCGCGACGTGGAGTCGCTCTCCCCCGGGCAGCGAGGCGTCCACGAAGGGTGAGCTGAGGTCGATCCGTCGGCCGCTGGTGCGCAGCATCCGCTCGACGAGGTCCTGGACGGCCTGCTCGGTGAGGAGCACAGGGGTGAGCTCGGTGCGCCCGCCTCGGGCCACGAAGACGTGCTCCGGCCCGTTGAGCCAGATCTCCTCGACCTCGGGGTCGTCCAGATAGACCTGCAGCGCACCGAACCCGGCCACGGCATCGGTGATGCGGCGGACTGCCTCCTCCTCGTCCGGCAGGAGGGTGCCCCGGCCTGCGGCAGCGACGGCCTGGTGGTCCGCCACGACCTCTGTGGCCACCTCCCGCACGGCCTCGACGTCCACGGTCGGGTCGACCTGCCGCCGGCGCACGATGGCGCGCGCCTGCTCCTCGAGAGCCGCCTCGACATCGCGCAGGGACGTCGGCACGGTGAGAGATGCCGTCTCCCCACGGTTGGGCACGGCTGGACTGGTCGTCACGGGCATCGTCACCTCCTCGGGTCTCCTCACCGGAAGGTAATGACTGACGTCACATGAGTGCGCTGCGTTATCCACAGGGCAGTTCCCACTCCTTTGCCGAGCCCGGGACGACTTGAGACCTCCTGTTCACCCACCCAGCCGGCCCATGGGTTAGACCACCCCCTCACAGGCGGGAGATCCGGGTCGTTTCGATCACGGGCGCAGCCGACGGTCAAGGTCTCCCCTCCCCAGAAATGACCGCTCCCTGTCCAAATGTTCACCGGGCGTTCACGTGTCGCGACGGAGCCGGCCACCCTAGGCTCGACACATGACCCCCTCCAGCGCGCAGAGAATCCCCGAGATCCCCACCCCCGCAGGAGCGCTCGCCGGCCGCCGCGCCCTGGTCACCGGGGGCGCCGGCGGGCTGGGCTCCGGCATCGGCAAGGCCGTGGCTGCGGCAGGCGGGCACGTGGTGCTGGCCGACGTCGACGAGGCCGGGCTGGAGCGTGTCGTCGGCGAGATCACCGAGGCCGGCGGCTCGGCCGAGGCGTGGCCGGTGGACCTCTCCGACACCGCGGCTCTGGCCGACCTGCGCCTGGAGGTCGACATCCTGGTCAACAACGCCGGCATCCAGCACGTCCAGCCACTGCACGAGTTCGACGTGGCGAAGTGGCAGCTCATCCAGCAGCTCATGCTCACCGCGCCCTTCCTGCTCACCCGCGCCGCCCTGCCCCACATGTACGCGTCCGGCTGGGGCCGCATCATCAACATCTCCAGCGCCCACGGCCTACGGGCGAGCGAGTACAAGAGCGCCTACGTCTCCGCCAAGCACGGCCTGGAGGGCCTGAGCAAGGTCACCGCCCTGGAGGGCGCGCCGCACGGCGTGACGAGCAACTGCATCAACCCCGGCTACGTGTGGACCCCGCTGGTGGAGCAGCAGCTCAAGGACCAAGCCGCCACCCACGGCATGAGCGAGGAGGAGGTGGCCGAGCAGGTGATGCTCAAGAAGCAGGCGCTCAAGCAGTTCGCGAGCGTCGAGGCCATCGCCCAGGCGGTGCTGTTCTGCTGCGGTCCGCACTCGTCCTCGATGACCGGGGCCAACCTCGTCATCGACGGTGGCTGGAGCGCCCAGTGAACGAGCCCTTCAGCCGCACCGGGCTGCACGACGAGAACACGGCCCTCACCGGCAGCGACCCCGGCGGACGCCCACCCTCCCCGCCGTGGTGGTGGACCCTCGGGCTGCTCGCCCTGTGGCTCTTCCTCTTCATCGGCCCGCTGAAGCACCTGGGCTTCCTCTGGTTCTGCGTCAGCTTCGCGGTGGTCTACGTGGTCGGGCTGGTCCTCATCGTCCGTCGTCGTGGGTGGGACTGAATCCCCGCCCAACCCGCCCCGCCCGGATCGGACTGAGATAGCGTCCCGGGCGTGCTGACGCTCCTCTCGCCTGCGAAGTCCCTCGATCTCGACTCCCCCCTGCCCACCCGCACGCACACCCAGCCGCGCCTGCTGGAGCAGGCCGAGCAGCTGGTGGAGGTGATGCGGGCGAAGTCCCCCGAGGACCTCTCGGCCCTCATGGGGATCTCCCCCGAGCTGGGGCGCCTCAACGCCGAGCGCTACGCGGACTTCCAGACCCCGTTCACCCCGGAGAACGCCCGCCCGGCGCTGTTCACCTTCGCCGGGGACGTCTACCAGGGGCTGGACGCCAGCCGCTTCGACACCCGCGACCTCACCGAGGCGCAGAAGACCCTCCGGATCCTCTCCGGGCTCTACGGCGTGCTGCGCCCGCTGGACCTCATGCAGCCCTACCGCCTCGAGATGGGCACCCGACTGGCCACCGAGCGCGGGAAGAACCTCGTGCAGTGGTGGGGCCGGACCATCACCGACCAGGTGGCCGCCGACCTGGCCGACTCCCCCGGCCCCGACGTGATCGTCAACCTGGCCTCGACCGAGTACTCCCAGGCCGTGGACTTCCAGCGGCTCGGCGCACGCATGGTGACCCCGCGCTTCGAAGACCGCTCCCCCCGGGGCGAGTGGAAGGTCATCTCCTTCCACGCCAAGCGCGCCCGGGGCGAGATGGCCGCCTGGATGGTGCAGCAGCGGGTGCGCAGCGTGAAGGCCCTCACCCGCTTCGACGCCGCTGGCTACGCCCACGCCCCGGAGGTCTCCACCGCCGACGAGCCGGTCTTCCGTCGCGCGGGCTGAGCCCCCCCCCCCCCCCCCCCCCCCCCCCCCCCCCCCCCCCCCCCCCCCCCCCGAGCCCGGCCCGCGCGATGCGCCCCGGCCCCGCCGGTTGGTACCCTTGGGCCACCGAAAGGGAGTAGTCCCCAACACCTGTGTCGACACACTGGCCAGCAGGATCGGCCCGGCGCAGGAGGCCACCTCCGGTGGCGGACGAGACTTTCGACCGAGATGCACACCGACCTCCCCGCGAGGGGCCACCACGTGTGCCCGGTCGAAGGCGTCCACGGACCTGGGTCCCCGCCTGACACCGGGCGGAAAGAGACCCCCTGATGGAAGCCTTCCTCCTCAGCACCGCGATCATCTTCATCGCGGAGCTCGGCGACAAGAGCCAGCTCATGGCCATGACCTTCGCCACCCGCTACAAGGTCCGCGACGTCCTCATCGGCATCACCGCGGCCACCGCCATCGTCCACCTGGCCAGCGTCGGCATCGGCTGGTGGATCGGCGACTCCTTCGCCGACTACCAGCACTGGATCAACGTGGCGGCCGGTATCGCCTTCCTCGGCTTCGCCCTGTGGACCCTCCGCGGCGACGAGCTCACCGAGGAGGAGGCGTCCAAGGCCAAGAACGCCACCGGCGCCGCCATCCTGGCCGTGGGTATGGCCTTCTTCCTGGCCGAGCTGGGCGACAAGACGATGCTGGCCACCATCACCCTGGCCACGAAGGAGGGCTGGTTCGGCACCTGGATCGGCAGCACGCTCGGCATGGTCGCCGCCGATGCGCTGGCGATCATCGTCGGCGCCATCCTGGGTCGGAAGCTCCCCGAGAAGGTCATCACCTACGGTGCCGCGGCCCTGTTCGCGATCTTCGGGCTCATCCTCATCGCCCAGGGTCTCGGCTGGTTCTGAGAGGGGACTGGCGCGCCTCGCCCACATCCAACCGCCTGACGGTCAGGCCCCCGACACGGCCTGGGTGATCCGGCCCTCCGCCATCGCGTACCACTGGTCGTCCAGCTGCTCCCACAGCAACTCATCGGCCTCGGAGAGCTCGGCGTCCGGGTGCGGTCGCATCCGCTGGTACTCGGTGTCCGCGCGCTGCGTCAGGTCGGCCAGGTCGTCCAGCCCGTGGGCGCGCAGGGCTGCCACGGCATCGGCGAGCACCTGGTCATCCCCGCTGGCGTGCAGGTTCTCCAGCGTCCCCATCAGCCCCCCGTTGTCGACCATCCCCTCAAAGCTCAGCAGGGCTCCGCACGCCAAGAAGCTCGGGGAGGCATCCCTGCCCTCCAGGTAGGCGTCGATAGCGGTCTGGAAGTCCTCCGGCAGCAGGCTCATGGTCCGACGGTAGTGGCCGCACCCCGCATCGCCGCAACACGCCGCGCCAGGTGCACTTCCCCGTGCGACAACGCGGTGAAGTGCACCTGGCGCGGTGAGGGCCGCTCAGGCAGGGGCGAGCGGTGCGGCTCGGCGTCAGCCGAGCTTGACGTTGATCTGCTTGATCTGGGCGAAGCCCTCGAGCATGCCCTCCAGCGACGCCTCGCTCCGATCAGCGAACCACGTCAGGGCAGTACCCCGGCCCCTCCCATGTCTCGCGGTCACGCCCAGTCCGCTGCTCCCAGAGGTCTTCGACCGTCATCTCCTCAAGGATTCTACTCGCCTCCTCCTCGCCGAGACGGTCTGACAACTCCATAATGAAGTCCATCGCACCCGGCGTGAAAGCACGGCCGGCCTCCAATATCTCTACCGAGAATCCCGCCTCCTCGATCGCCACCGCCACCGGTTCAGTGAGGACAAGGAATCCAGTTCCGTCCGGCACGTAGACGTCCGATCCGTCCCATCCCTGTGGGCAAGGATCCAAGCACGGGTAGACAAGACTCAACGTCCCGGCAGGCACGCGCTCAAAGGACACATGATCGTCATGGAAACCACGACTCACCCCCGGAGACCTTCCCGTCACCTCTGGGTAGTACCAGGCGCCGGGATGAAGTTCCTGCAGCGCCGGAGTCGACTTGGGAGCGGCGTGGAAGCGGATCCCTGTGGCTCCGGTCGACTCGATCACCTGCTTCAGGCCTTCATGCACGATGATGCGCATCCAGTTGCCAACCAGATCAGGGACAGACCCCTCGCTGACAGTTGTCATATCCAGTCGGGCCGGGTGCGACCCAGCGGGCCCCAAGCCGTGCGAGGTTACCTTCAGCCCGCTCCCTGGGTCCAGCTCTCGAAGAAAGAAGTGTGGTTCGGCACGCTGTCGCATCAGAAAAAGATCCTATACCCAAACTCACGGGCCAGAAGACGAGCGTATTGCTCAATCTGATAACACTTCTAATAGTGACAGGTCACCAAGAGGGAGATTCTCGGATGCCTGCTCCGCACCTATGATGATCGGCGCCAGAGACCTCTGATGACGCGTCGGCCCGAGCCCCGAGCCCCTCGTTGCCTGGCCGAGCTGGGCGACAAGACGATGCTGGCCACCATCACCCTCGCCACGAAGGAGGGCTGGTTCGGCACCTGGATCGGCAGCACGCTCCGCATGGTCAACCGCGGATGCCCTGGCCCCTCATCGCCCAGGGTCTCGGCTGGTTCTGACGCCCCGCCCCTCGGCCGCCCGGGCCAGCTGCTCGTCGAACGTGACGAGCGGCTGGCCCGACTGCTCCGCAGCACCAAGCACCACGCAGTCCGGCATGCGCAGCCGGGTCTCGACACGCAGCTCGGCCAGAACCAGCGGCGACGGGCCGCTCAGGGTCTCCAACCCCAGCTCGCGAAGCACGACCAAGGCGTCCTCGGCGGTGCCGGCCCGGACGTGGTGGACGAGCGCTTCCGCAAGGGTCAGCTCGGGAACGAGCAGATCGCCGGTCGCCTCCGCGATGATCTCCACCGCTTCCTGATGGTGGACATCGGTGCCGTTGAGCAGGGCGATGATGACGTTGGCGTCCAGGATCACGCGGGCCAGTCCCCGTCCCGCGCCTCCCGGACGGCCCCAGAGGAGCCGACGCCGGCAAACCTCTCCCCCGCGGCCGCAAGGAGGGCCCGACGGCGTGCTGCCTCAGCGCCCCTCTGCTGCTGCAGGTGCTGCTCACCCTCCAGGGCGAGACGCACCACGAGCCGGGAACGGGAGAGCTCGGGCCACTGCTCGTGCGCCCGGTCGAGGGCTGCCGCGAGCTCGTCGGACTCGGTCACCAGGTGGCGCGGGCGGGTCGTGGGCATGCGGTGAGTGTAGCTCTGACAGGATCGGTGTAACACCCCTCGCTCGTCGCCGCGCGCCGGCCACACACACGTCGAGGCGCCCCGGACCGGGTCGGTCCGGGGCGCCTCGACGAAGGGGCTCTGCGTCAGCCGAGCTTGACGTTGATCTGCTTGATCTGGGTGAAGCCCTCGAGCATGCCCTCCAGCGAGGCCTCGCGGCCCACGCCGGACTCCTTCATGCCCCCGTAGGACTGGCCCGGGATCTGGCCGCCACCCTGGTTGACCTGCACCCAGCCGGAGTCGATGCGGTGGGCGGTGCTCAGCGCGGCGTCGAGGTCCTTGGTGAAGACGTACGCGGCCAGGCCGTAGTGCGAGTCGTTGGCCAGCTCGACGACCTCGTCGACGTCCTTCCAGGTGATGACCGAGAGCAGCGGTCCGAAGACCTCCTCCCGCGCCACCCGCCAGGACGGGTCGACCTGGGAGATGATGATCGGGGCGTGGAAGAAGCCCGGCTCGCCGACCTGGAGGTCCTCGCGGCCGTCGTACTCCACCTTCACGCCGTCCTCGGCGAGCGCCTCGTCGATGAAGCCCTGCACACGGTCGTACTGCTTGGCGTTGATGATGCAGCCGATGTCGGAGGCCTCGTCGCGCGGGTCGCCGACCTTCATGCCGCGGGCGCGCTCGACCATCTTGGCGAGGAACTCCTCGGCGATGTCCTCGTGGAGGAACACGCGCGAACCGGTGGTGCAGGACTGGCTCTGGCGGGCGAAGCGGGTGGCCAGCATGACCTGGTCCACCACCTCGTCGGTGCAGGCGTCCGGGAACACGATGCACGGGCTCTTGCCGCCGAGCTCCAGGGAGACGTGCGCCATCCGCTCGGTGGCCGTCCCACCGACCATCTTGCCGATCTGCGAGGAACCGGTGAAGGAGAGCTTGTCCACGCCCGGGTGCTTCACCAGGGCGTCACCGATCTCCGCGCCGTAGCCGGTCACCACGTTGAGCACACCGTCCGGCAGGAACTCCGAGCAGATCTCCGCGAAGCGCAGGATCGTCAGCGGGGCGTCCTCGGCGGCCTTGAGCACGATGGTGTTGCCCGCGGCCAGGGCGGCCGGGGTCTTGAAGCCGGCGATGAGCAGCGGCGAGTTCCACGGCAGGATGCCGGCCACCACACCCAGCGGCTCCCGGCGCGTGTACTGCAGCGAGCCGTCCCCGCCGGGCAGGGTCACACCCTTCACCTCACCGGCGACACCGGCGAAGTAGCGGAAGAGCGCCACCAGGGTGCCGGCCTCCGGGCGCGCCTGGGTGCGGATCGCGTTGCCGGTGTCCAGCGCGGTGAGCTGGGCGAGCTCCTCGCTGGCAGCCTCCAGCGCGTCCGCGCACTGGCGCAGGGCGTTCGCACGGTCTGCGAAGGGCAGGGCGGCCCAGGACGGGAAGGCCTTGCGGGCGGCCTCCACCGCACGGTCCGCATCGGCCTGACCGGCCCGCGGGGTGGTCGCGATGACGACGTTCCGGTCGATGGGCGTGATGACGTCCAGGCGCTGGCCGTCCGCCGCGTCGACCCACTGGCCGCCGATGAGCATCTTGTAGTCCGTGGCCTCGATGGTGGACAGGTCCTGCAGGGTCATCCGTGCCTCCTGGTGGGGTGTGATCTGGTTTCGAGGGTAGTTGGTGGCTCAGAAGGAACCGACGGCGCTGCCGACCGACAGCACCACGACCAACGCGCACAGCGGGATCACCACGCAGGTCATGCCGATGTGCTTGTACGCCTGCCGGTGGGTCAGCCCGGTGACAGCCAGCACCGTGATGACCGCCCCGTTGTGGGGCAGGGCGTCGAAACCACCGGCGGCCAGGGTGGACACGCGGTGCATGAACTCCGGGTCGATCCCGGCGTCCAGGGCGCGCTGCATGTAGTCGGCACCGAAGGCCTCCATCGCGATGGCCAGACCCCCGGAGGCCGAGCCGGTGATGCCGGCGACGATGTTCGTGGAGACCGCCATCGAGATCGCCGGGTTGGAGGACACCCCGAAGACCGCGTCACGGATGACCGCAAAGGCCGGCAGGGCCGCGATCACCGCGCCGTAACCCACCTCGGAGGCGGTGTTCATGATCGGCAGGAAGGCGCTCGTGGCCCCGGCGTTGAGCAGCTTCTGGCGCTCAGCGAGGCGCTTCCAGTTGAGGACCATCACCAGCAGGCAGGCCACGATGAGCGACAGGATGATCGCCCAGTTGCCGCCCACCTTGTCGATCGACGTGCCGCCGAAGCGCTCCTCGGCCAGGTACCCGAAGTCCATCGCCGGGAAGACCACCCGCACGAGCAGCAGGTTGAGCGAGATGACCACGATGATCGGCAGGATCGCCGTCCAGAAGGGGGTGTCCCGGGGGACGGTGACCTCCTCGTCCTCGCCCAGGCCCCGCACCTGCTCGCCCTGCATGAGCGGCCCGTTGTCATAGCCCTCACCGCGAGCCTGGGACTGGCGCACGCACCAGTTCAGGTAGGCCACACCCCCGGCGAAGATGATGGCGGCGGCCAGCAGGCCGAGACCGGGGGCCGCGAAGGCGTCGGTCTTGAAGTACGGCGCCGGGACGGCGTTCTGGATCTGCGGGGTGCCCGGCAGGGCACCGGTGGCGAACGAGAAGGCACCCATCGAGATGGCCGCCGGCGCGAAGCGCTTCGGGATGCCCGCCTCGGTGAAGAGCTCGCGGGCGATCGGCCAGATGGCGAAGACGACGACGAAGGCCGTCACCCCGCCGTAGGCGAGGATGCCGCAGGCCGCCACCACGGCGAGGATCGCGTGCCGCGCGCCCACCTTGTCGACGATCCAGCGGGCGATGGAGTAGGCCGAGCCGGAGTCGTTCATGAGCTTGCCGAAGAGCGCACCGAGCAGGAAGAGCGGGAAGTACTTCACGACGAAGCCGCCCATGGCGGGCATGAACACCTCGGTGTAGGTGCCCAACAGGGGCACCCCGGCGAAGGTGGCGGCCACCAGGGCGGTGAGCGGTGCCAGCAGCACCAGGCTCCAGCCGCGGAAGGCGAGGTAGATGAGCAGCGCCAGGGACAGCACCACTCCGATGAGTCCGAGCATGGGGGATCTCCAGAAAGTGAGGGTGTGTGAGAGGACGCCCGGCACCAGGCCGGACGGCGGGACGTACTGTGAGAGGCGACACAATAGGCCCTTCCCACCCGTCCCACTCCCAGGAGGAACCCATGAGCGGCGCTCTGCAGGGCATCACCGTGATCGACCTGACCCGGGCCCTGGCCGGCCCCCACGCGGCCCAGATGCTCGGCGACCAGGGCGCTCGCGTCATCAAGGTGGAGGCGCCCGGCACGGGCGACGACACCCGTTCCTGGGGCCCGCCCTTCGTCGGCGAGGACGAGGACCCGATCAGCACGTACTACCTGTCGTGCAATCGCAACAAGGAGTCCATCGCCCTGAACCTCAAGGACGAGGACGACAAGGCGGTCCTCGAGGGCATGGTCCGCAAGGCCGACGTACTCATGGAGAACTTCCGCACCGGGGTGATGGACCGCCTCGGCTTCTCGATGGAGCGCCTGCTGGAGCTCAACCCCCGTCTGGTGGTGCTGAGCATCTCCGGCTTCGGCCACGACGGCCCCGAGGGCGACCGGCCCGGCTACGACCAGATCGCCCAGGGCGAGGCCGGCCTCATGAGCCTCACCGGCTCCGGCCCGGAGGACCCGCAGCGCGTCGGCACCCCGATCGGCGACCTGCTGGCCGGCATCCACGGTGCCTACGGCGTCATGACCGCCCTCTTCGAGCGGGAGCGGACCGGCCGCGGCCAGGTGGTGCGCACCTCGCTGCTGGCCAGCATCGTGGGCGTGCACGCCTTCCAGGGCACCCGCTGGACGGTGGCCGGCCAGGTGCCCGCCGCCCAGGGGAACCACCACCCGACCATCACCCCCTACGGCCTCTTCCGCTGCGCCGACGGGGCGGTGCAGATCTCCTGCGGCAACGAGCGCCTCTGGCAGAAGCTCTGCGCCGAGTTCGGGCTCGACCCGGTCGCCGAGGGCATGGCCACGAACGCCGAGCGCTCCGGCAACCGGGAGGCCGTCATCGCCGCCGTCGAGGCCGCCTTCGGGGACGTGCCCGCGGCCGAGCTGCTGGAGCGTCTGGGGGCGGCCGGCATCCCCTCCGGCAAGGTGCGCACCCTCGACGAGGTCTACGCCTGGGACCAGACCCGCTCGCAGGGCCTCGTGGCGACCGTCGACCACCCCGTGCTCGGTGAGGTCGAGCTGCCCGGCGCCCCGCTGCGCTTCTTCGACGTGGAGGGCGGCACCCAGACCGAGACCACCCGCACCGAGCACACCGCCCCCCCGGCCCTCGACGCCGACGCCGAGGCCGTCCGTGCCTGGGCGCTCGGCGACTGACCCCGGACCACCCGCCGCTCCCCCGGACGGCCTCCTCCCCGTGGTGGGATGGGGCCGTCCGCCCACGCCGACCCCGAAGGAATCCCATGCGCGCACTGGCCAAGACCAAGCCCGGCCCCGGGCTGGAGCTGATCGACGCCCCCGAGCCCACCCCCGGCCCCGGCGAGGTGAAGATCCGGGTGGAGCGGGCCGGCCTGTGCGGCACCGACCTCCACCTGGAGGGCTGGGACGAGTGGGCCGAGGGCGCCATGAACCTGCCGCAGATCATCGGCCACGAGTTCTACGGCGAGGTCGTCGAGCTCGGGGAGGGCGTCGAGAGCCGCGGTGACCTGACCGTCGGCCAGAAGGTCTCGGGCGAGGGGCACGTGGTGTGCGGCGTCTGCCGCAACTGCCGGGCCGGCGCCCGCCACCTGTGCCGCAACACCATCGGGGTCGGTGTGAACCGGGACGGCGCGTTCGCCGACTACGTCGTGATCCCCGCCGAGAACGCCTGGGTGCAGCCGGACTGGGTGGACGCCGACCTCGGCGCGCTCTTCGACCCGCTGGGCAACGCCGTGCACACCACGCTGAAGTTCCCGCTGGCCGCCGAGGACGTGCTGGTCACCGGCGCCGGCCCGATCGGCGTGATGGCCGTGGCCGTCGCACAGGCCGTGGGCGCCCGCTACGTGGTGGCCACCGACCTCTCCGACGAGCGCCTGGAGCTGGCGAAGGCCGCCGGCGCCGACCGGGTGGTGAACGTGAGCGAGCAGGAGATCCGCGAGGTCTTCTCCGAGCTGGGCATGAAGGAGGGTTTCGACGTCTGCCTCGAGATGTCCGGCGCCGGCCCGGCCGTGCGAGGCGCGATCGACGTCATGAACCACGGTGGCCGCATCGCGATGCTGGGTCTGCCCGGCCAGGGCTACGAGATCGACTGGGGCAAGGTCATCACCCACATGCTCACCCTGCAGGGCATCTACGGCCGGGAGATGTTCGAGACCTGGTACAAGATGACCCAACTGCTGCAGGACAACGAGCAGCTGGTGACCGCTGTGCGCAGCGTGATCACCCACCGCTTCGCCGCCGAGGACTGGCAGGAGGCCTTCGAGGTGGCCCGCTCCGGCCAGTGCGGCAAGGTCCTCCTGGACTGGAGCTGATCGACATGGCGCTGCGGGTCGCGAGCTTCAACGTCAACGGGATCCGGGCCTGCCAGAAGCGGGGCTTCGAGGGCTGGTTGGCTGCCCGGGAGGCGGACGTCATCGGGCTGCAGGAGGTGCGCTGCCCCGTCGCCGCCCTGCCCGAGGGTGTCTTCGGCGACCACCACCTCGCCTACGACCCGGGCACGGCCGCGGGGCGCAACGGTGTGGCGCTGCTGACCCGGGAGGCGCCGGTGGCGGTGCGGACCTTCGGGGCGCCGGTGCTGCGGCGGGCCCCCGGGGAGACGCACACCGAGCTGGTGGAGCCCGACCCCGGCCCCACGCTGCCCCGGGAGCTCAAGGAGTTCGCCGACGAGGGCCGCTACGTGGAGGTGGACCTGGCCGACGTGCCGGTGACCGTGGCCTCGCTCTACCTGCCCAAGGGCGGGCTCCCGGCGGACCTGCAGGAGAAGATGGCCGGCCGGATGCGGGAGAAGCCCGACGGCGGTGCGAAGTTCGAGCGGAAGATGCGCTTCCTCGCCGGGTTCGCCAAGCAGCTGACCCGCTCCCGCAAGGCGGCCGCGGCGGCCGGGCGCGAGTTCGTGGTGGTGGGTGACTTCAACATCGCCCACACCGAGCGGGACATCAAGAACTGGCGCGGCAACAAGAACTCCGAGGGCTTCCTGCCGCCGGAGCGCGAGTGGGTGAGCTCGATCCTCTCCCCCCGGACCCTGGTGGACGTGGTGCGCGCCCAGTACCCGGACACCGACGGACCCTATGCCTGGTGGTCGTGGATGGGACAGGCCTTCGAGCGCGACACCGGCTGGCGGATCGACTACCACCTGGCCACGCCGGGGCTCGCGCGCTCGGTGACCGCGGCCGGGGTGGACAAGGAGCCGAGCCGGGCCGAACGACTCTCGGACCATGCCCCGGTGGTCGTGGACTACGAGATCTGAGGGGTCAGGGCCGCGCGGCTGAGCAGGCCCGGGTCGGGCTGGGCACACCCTGGCCAGTCAGGTTCACCGCGCTCGTCCAGAACCACCGTTCCCTCACCGTGGTTCTGAGGCAGAACCGTGGGTTCGCGGTAGGAGCAGTGGGTTTGGGAGAGAACGGTGGGCCTGGGGCGGGGGCCGTGGGTCTGCGGCGGGGGCCGGCGCTGACACGCGAAAGGGGGCCCGCACCGGGTGGTGCGGGCCCCCTTCGGGGTGAGCCGGCGGGAACGACCCTCGCCGGCCGCGGGATCAGGCCTGCGGGACGACCGGGGCCTGGACGCCGGTCATCAGCTCGACCATGCGGACGACCTGGCAGGAGTAGCCGAACTCGTTGTCGTACCAGACATAGACCACGGCGCGGTCGCCGGAGGTGATGGTGGCGCGGCCATCGACCGTGCCGGCGTGGGTGTCCCCGACGAGGTCGGTGGACACCAGCTCCGGGTGGTCCTGGTAGCCGATGGCCATGGCCAGCGGGCCGGTGGTGGCGGCGTCCTCGAGCAGGCGGTTGAGCTCCTCGCGCTCCACCTCGCGCCCCAGGGTCAGGTTCAGCACGGCCATGGACACGTCCGGGGTGGGGACGCGGATGGCGTTGCCGGTGAGCTTGCCCTGCAGTTCCGGCAGGGCCTTGGACACGGCCTTGGCGGCACCGGTCTCGGTGAGGACCATGTTCATGGCCGCAGCCCGACCACGGCGGTCGGACTTGTGGTAGTTGTCCATGAGGTTCTGGTCGTTGGTGTACGCGTGCACCGTCTCGACGTGGCCACCGACGATGCCGTACTCGTCGTTCAGCGCCTTGAGCACCGGGGTGATGGCGTTGGTGGTGCAGGACGCGGCCGACACGATCTCGGCGTCGCCGATCATCTCGTCGTTCACGCCGTGCACGACGTTGACCATGTCGCCCTTGCCCGGGGCGGTGAGGACGACGCGCTTGACGCCCTTGGCCTGCAGGTGCTGCGAGAGGCCCTCGGCGTCGCGCCAGGCACCGGTGTTGTCGATGACGACGGCGTCCTGGATGCCGTGCGCGGTGTAGTCCACCTCGGTCGGGCTGCCGGAGTAGATGACCTTCACGACCGTGCCGTTGAGGGTGATGGTCTCGTTGGCCTCGTCGACGGTGACGGTGCCGTCGAAGGCGCCGTGCACGGAGTCGTCGCGGAAGATGTCGGCGCGCTTCACGAGGTCGTTGGCGGCCTTGCCCGGGCGGACCACGATCGCGCGCAGCTTCAGGCCCGCGGGGCCGTTGTCGCGGCCGACGAGGATGCGGGCCAGCAGGCGGCCGATGCGGCCGAAGCCGTAGAGCACGACGTCCTGGGTCTTCCCGGCCTCGGCGGAGACCCCGGCCAGCTGCTCGCGGAGGAAGGCCTCCACGTCGGAGGAGCCGGAGGCGGCCTCGGCCAGGGCGGCGACGTCCAGGGTCACCGGGCCGGACTCGATCCCCTCGGCGGCCTGGAGGAGCGTCAGGGTGTCGGCGACCTCGAGGGACTCGCCGCCGCGGCCCTCGGCGTGGAGGGCCAGGATCTCGTTGGTGCCCAGGCGGGCCAGGGAACGGCCGGAGATCCGGGCGTCGACGCCACGGGTGCGGGCGAGGCGGCCGGCCAGCGGCGCGAGGGCCTCAGCGGCCTCCTCGCGGGCGAGCCAGGTGGTGCGGTGGTCGTCTGCGGTGGTCACGTCGATGTCGTCCTTCGCGTCAGGAGCGGCGGGCCTCGGGGCCCATGGGGCATTTCTGCGCGGACACCTCGACACAGCCCACCGCCCGACCGGAGGACGGGACGGTGATGACGTGCGCGGCACTGCGCAGACGTCTCGGATCCTACCGGCACCCGGGCGACGACGGGACGGCTCGTGCGGGTCTGCGAGGCTGGACGCATGATCCTCATCAACGTGAAGTTCCCTGTGAAGCCCGAGCACGCCGACGACTGGCCGGAGATCTCCCGCGCCTTCACCGAGGCCACCCGCGCCGAGCCCGGATGCAAGTGGTTCGAGTGGTCGCGCAGCGTGGAGGACCCGAACCAGTACGTGCTCATCGAGGCCTTCGAGGACGACGCCGCCGAGGCGCACGTGAACAGCGAGCACTTCAAGGCCATGCAGCAGAAGTTCCCGCAGTACCTGGCCGCCACGCCGCAGATCGTCTCCGAGCAGGTGGCCTCCGACGGCTGGGGCCCGATGGGCGAGATCTCCGTCGACTGACCCCCCTCCGCACCCGGGACGGCACGGCCCGCCGTTCCCACCCCAGCGGCACCCGACGGCCCGGCCCCGCACGACGGGGGCCGGGCCGTCGACGCGTGATCCACCCCACTTGTTTTGCATGATCATGCATTGATGCGTATGGTCACCCGTCATGACCCGCCACCTCCTGCGCGATGACGACCTCTCGCCGGCCGAGCAGGCCGAGATCCTCGCCCTGGCCGCCCGCTACAAGGCCGCCCCGTACGAGCACCACCCGCTGGCCGGCCCGGTGACCGTGGCCACCATCTACGACCGACCCACCCTGCGCACCCAGCTCTCCTTCGCCGCCGGCGTGGCCGAGCTCGGCGGGCACGAGTTCGCCATCGACGCCGGCCTGGCCGCCGCCGGGACCCGGGAGTCGATCGCCGACGTCGCCCGCGTGGTGGGCCGCCAGGCCGGGATCCTCGTCTGGCGCACCCCGGAGCAGGCCGACCTGGAGGAGATGGCCGAGCACGCCGGCATCCCGGTCGTCAACGCCCTCTCCGACGACTTCCACCCCTGCCAGCTCCTCGCCGACCTGCAGACCATCGCCGAGCACAAGGGGACCCTGGCCGGCCTGACCGTGACCTTCCTCGGCGACGCCGGGTGCAACATGGGCCACTCCTGGGTGCTCGCCGGCGCCACCGCCGGGGTCCACCTGCGCCTCTCCGGCCCGGCCGGGCACGGTGTCGACCCCGAGATCCTGGCCCGGGGCCGGGAGATCGCCGGGACGACCGGCGGCAGCGTCGAGCTCGTGGACGACCCGGTGGCCGCCGTGCAGGGCGCCGACGTCGTCATCACCGACACCTGGGTGTCGATGGGCCGGGAGGAGGAGCGGGCCGAGCGCCTGGCGACCTTCGGCCCGTGGTCCCTCACCCCCGAGCTGCTCGCCCACGCCGCGGACGCCATCGTCCTGCACTGCCTGCCGGCCTACCGGGGCCTGGAGATCGCCGCCGAGGTGATCGACGGCCCGCAGAGCGTGGTCTGGGACGAGGCCGAGAACCGCCGCCACGCGCAGAAGGCCCTGCTGGCCTGGCTCTGGGAGCGGAGGAGCGCGTGAGCACCACTCCCCCGACCAAGCAGGCCCGGCAGCGACGGATCGTGGAGGTGCTAGAGCAGCACCTCGTGCACTCGCAGACCGAGCTCGCCGAGCTGCTGGCCACCCACGGCGTCAAGGTCACCCAGGCCACCCTCTCCCGCGACCTCGTGGAGCTGGACGCCTACAAGGTGCGCCACGCCTCCGGTTCGCTGGTCTACGCGGTGCCCGGCGAGGGGGGTGACCGCACCCCCACCCTGGCCCGGGAGACCGAGGCCGCCCTGGCGCAGCTGCGTCGTCTGTGCGGAGAGCTCCTCGTGAGCGCCGACCACAGCGGCAACCAAGTGGTGCTCCGCACTCCCCCGGGCGCCGCCCAGTACCTCGCGAGCGCCTTCGACCGGGCCGGCCTGGAGGACGTGCTCGGCACCATCGCCGGGGACGACACGGTGCTGCTCATCAGCCGCGACCCGGAGGGCGGCGCCGCCCTGGCCGAGCGCTGCCTGGCCCTCGGCGAGGGCCCCGGCGTCCCGGTCCGGCGACGCGACAGCACCCTCCCGCACTCCCCCACCTCGACCTCGAACACCGCCCCCATCACCACGACGAGCAAGGAGCACAACGCATGAGCAAGGTCCTGACCACCCTCCCGGCCGGCGAGCGCGTCGGCATCGCCTTCTCCGGCGGCCTCGACACCTCCGTCGCCGTCGCCTGGATGCGCGAGAAGGGCGCCGTGCCCTGCACCTACACCGCGGACCTCGGCCAGTACGACGAGGACGACATCGCCGGCGTGCCCGCCCGCGCCGAGCAGTACGGGGCGGAGATCGCCCGCTCGGTGGACTGCCGGGCCGCCCTCGTGGAGGAGGGCTTCGCCGCGCTGGCCTGCGGGGCCTTCCACATCCGCTCCGGTGGTCGCACCTACTTCAACACCACCCCCATCGGCCGCGCCGTGACCGGCACCCTGCTGGTCCGGGCCATGCAGGAGGACGGTGTCGACATCTGGGGCGACGGCTCCACCTTCAAGGGCAACGACATCGAACGCTTCTACCGGTACGGGCTCATGACCAACCCGAACCTGCGCATCTACAAGCCCTGGCTGGACGCGGAGTTCGTCGAGGAGCTGGGCGGCCGCGCCGAGATGAGCGAGTGGCTCACCGCCCGGGACCTGCCCTACCGGGACTCCCAGGAGAAGGCCTACTCCACCGACGCCAACATCTGGGGCGCCACCCACGAGGCCAAGAGCCTGGAGCACCTGGACGTCCCGCTGGAGACGGTGGAGCCGATCATGGGCGTGCGCTTCTGGGACCCGGAGGTGGAGATCGAGACCGAGGACGTCACGGTGCGCTTCGAGGCCGGCCGCCCGGTCGCGATCAACGGGCAGAGCCTGACCCCGGTGGAGCTGGTGCTGGAGGCCAACCAGATCGGCGGCCGCCACGGGCTGGGCATGAGCGACCAGA
Organism: Kytococcus aerolatus; assembly: GCF_900187395.1. Lineage (GTDB taxonomy): Bacteria > Actinomycetota > Actinomycetes > Actinomycetales > Dermatophilaceae > Kytococcus > Kytococcus aerolatus. The sequence continues at coordinate 287,781 of NZ_FYEZ01000002.1, read as the reverse complement.
TCGAGAACCGGATCATCGAGGCCAAGTCCCGCGGCATCTACGAGGCCCCCGGCATGGCCCTGCTCTTCGCCGCCTACGAGCGCCTGCTCAACGCAGTGCACAACGAGGACACCATCGCCAGCTACCACGCCGACGGCCGGCGCCTGGGCCGCCTGCTGTACGAGGGGCGCTGGCTGGACCCGCAGGCGCTCATGATCCGGGAGGCGCAGCAGCGCTGGGTGGCCTCCCTGGTGACCGGTGAGGTGACGCTCCGGCTGCGGCGCGGGGAGGACTACACGATCCTCGACACCCGCGGCGAGAACTTCTCGTACCACCCGGACAAGCTCTCCATGGAGCGCACGGAGAACGCCGCCTTCGGCCCGATGGACCGGATCGGCCAGCTCACGATGCGGAACCTGGACATCGCCGACTCCCGCTCCGTGCTGGAGCGGTACGCCCTGCAGCCCGACGACCAGGGCCACGTGGCGGTGCAGCAGGGCAACCTGCTGGGCACCCTGGAGCCCGGTGGCGGGGAGCAGATCTCCCGGAACACCGCCGTGGGCGATGTCGACGAGATCGACGACGCCCTGGACGCCGCCGCGATGGAGTTCGGGGCCGACTGATGAGCGAGGACACCATGACGCAGAAGCAGGCCACCAACACCGGCTCCCTGTGGGGCGGGCGCTTCGCCAGCGGGCCCAGCCCGGAGCTGCAGGCACTCTCCTGCAGCACCCACTTCGACTGGCGGCTGGTCCCCTACGACCTCGCCGGCTCCCGGGCCCACGCCCGGGCCCTGCACGCCGCCGGGCTGCTCGACGAGGCCACGCACACCGAGCTGCAGCGCGGACTGGACGTGCTGGGAGCCCGCTTCGCCGCCGGGGAGCTGCACCCGGACCCGACCGACGAGGACGTGCACGGCGCCCTGGAGAGGCTGCTGCTGGAGGAGGTCGGCCCGGAGGTGGGTGGCCGCCTGCGGGCCGGGCGCTCCCGGAACGACCAGGTGGCCACGCTCTTCCGGATGTTCCTCCGGGAGCACGCCCGCGTCATCGCCGGGCAGGTGCTGGACCTCGTCGAGGCCCTCCTGGACCAGGCCGAGCGGCACCTGGGGGCCCCGATGCCGGGCCGCACCCACCTGCAGTCGGCCCAGCCGGTGCTGCTCTCCCACGCCCTGCTGGCCCACGCCTGGCCGCTGCTGCGGGACGTGGAACGCCTGCGGGACTGGGACGCCCGGACCGACTTCTCCCCCTACGGCGGCGGTGCGCTGGCCGGGGCCTCGCTGGGGCTGGACGCCGGGGCGATCGCCGCCGAGCTGGGCTTCACGGCCACCTGCGCCAACTCGATCGACGGCACGGCGAGCCGGGACTTCGCGGCCGAGCTCGCCTTCGTCACCGCGATGATCGGGGTCGACCTCTCGCGGCTCTCGGAGGAGATCATCCTGTGGGCCACCAAGGAGTTCGGCATCGCGCGGCTGCACGACTCGTGGTCGACCGGGTCGAGCATCATGCCGCAGAAGAAGAACCCGGACATCGCCGAGCTGGCCCGCGGCAAGGCCGGGCGGCTGGTGGGCGACCTCACCGGGCTGCTCACCACGCTCAAGGGGTTGCCGCTGGCCTACAACCGGGACCTGCAGGAGGACAAGGAGCCGGTCTTCGACGCGGTGGACACCCTGGAGGTGCTGCTGCCGGCCTTCGCCGGGCAGGTGGCCACGCTGGAGTTCGACACCGGGCGGATGGCCGAGCTGGCCGGGCAGGGCTTCTCGCTGGCCACCGACGTGGCCGAGTGGCTGGTGCGTCAGCAGGTGCCCTTCCGTGAGGCCCACGAGATCGCCGGGGCCTGCGTGCGGCTCTGCGAGGAGCGCGGCATCGAGCTGGACGAGATGACCGACGCAGACCTGGCCGGCATCGACGAGCGGCTCACCCCCGCGGTGCGCGAGGTGCTCTCCGTGGCCGGGTCGATCGACTCCCGCGACGGGGTCGGCGGCACCGCGACCGCACGGGTGGCCGAGCAGCTCGGCGCGGCCCACGTGGCGCTGGTCGGCCACCGGGAGTGGCTCGGCTGAGTACGCTGACCACATGTCGGTCGTCACGGTTGAGAGCGAGGCCCTGCGGGACCTCCTGCGCGCTCACCGTCTCGTGATCGACCAGCTCCTCCACCGCTATGGCGCGACGCACCCGCGACTCATCGGGTCGGTCTCGCGCGGGGATGCCACGGCCGCCAGCGACATCGATCTGATGGTTGATCTCCTGCCGGGCCACGGGAACCCCCTGTTCAGGGTCGCTGGGCTGAGCGAGGAGCTGACGGAGGCTCTGGGTCACCGGGTGGACGTCGTGACTCCCGACCTCCTGCGGGAGAACGTGTCCCTCACCGCGCTCCGCGACGCCCGACCGCTGTGAGCAGGAGCCCGGACGAGCGGTTCGCCGACATCCTCGCTGCCGTCGAGCGCTGCCGCGCCTACGCCCCACACCTCCGCGACAAGGACCTCGGGGCGATGGCACGTGATGCGATCCTCCGGAATCTAGCCGTCATCGGCGAGGCCGTCAGGGCACTCCCGCAGGAATCCAAGGACGCCGCCCCAGAGGTTCCCTGGGCTTCCATCGCCGGCCTCCGGAACGTCGTGACCCACGAGTACTTCCGCGTCGACCCCCATCTCGTGGAAGACATCGTCGAGCACCATCTGGATCGTCTTGCCGAGGCACTTTCTGCCCATGGACGAAGCTGAGCTCCTCGCCTGGTACGGCGACTGGACTCGTCGGGCACCCCGGGACATCGCCGCTCTGTTCGAGGGCTACGGCGGATCCTGGTGGGTGGCCGGCGGCTGGGCGATCCAGGCGTTCAGCGGGGTCGAGCGAGCGCACGGCGACATCGACCCCAGCGCACTGGCTGCGGAGCTCCCCGCGCTCCGCCGGCACCTGAGCGCGCAGGGCTACCACGCGTGGTGCGCCGTCGGCGGTGCGCTGCACCCGCTCCTGCCCGAGGCGTCACCCGACAGCGGACCCGAGGTGCTGCCCGCAGGGTGCGGACAGCTCTGGCTGCGCAGGGACGCCCAGAGCCCGTGGGAGTACGACCTGCTCCTCTCCCCCGGCACACCCGAGGAGTGGGTGTACAAGCGGGACGACCGGATTCGGGTGCCGGTGACGGACGCGCTGTGGGAGCGCGATGGCGTGCGCTACCTGCAGCCCCACCTACAGCTGCTGCTCAAGGCCCCGGGCGACCGGCCCAAGGACCGCGCCGACCTGGCCGCCTGCCTCCCCCGGCTGAGCGGCGCCCAGCGCAGGTGGCTCCGCGACGCGTTGGCCCTGGCCCACCCCGACCACCCGTGGCTGGAGCAGGTCACCGCCGGGTGACCACAGCCTCGCCGGCGGGCCCGCACCGATGCGGCGCAGATGGCTGTTCGCGAGCACCTCGGCGAGCCATCTGTGCCGCATCGATGCAGGCAACTCACCACCCACCACACCTGACACACTGGCCGACATGTATGCGTTCCAGGACGACCTGAACTCCGAGCTCACCGAGATCAAGGACGCCGGACTGTGGAAGGCCGAGCGCGAGCTCACCTCCCCGCAGTCGGCCCACGTGACCACCAAGAAGGCCGAGGCGCTGAACTTCTGCGCCAACAACTACCTCGGCCTGGCCGACCACCCGGAGGTGGTCGCCGCCGGCAAGGAGGCCCTCGACCAGTGGGGCTTCGGCATGGCCTCGGTCCGCTTCATCTGCGGCACCCAGACCCTTCACACCGAGCTGGAGCAGCGCATCGCCGAGTACGTCGGCTGCGAGGACGCGATCCTCTACGCCTCCTGCTTCGACGCCAACGGCGGCTTCTTCGAGGTCCTCTGCGGCAAGGAGGACGCGATCGTCTCCGACGCCCTCAACCACGCCAGCATCATCGACGGCGTGCGCCTCTCCAAGGCGATGCGCTTCCGCTACGCCAACCGCGACATGGACGACCTGCGCGCCCAGCTGCAGGCCGCCCAGGAGGCCGGTGCCCGCCGCACCGTCGTCGTCACCGACGGCGTGTTCTCCATGGACGGCTACTACGCCCCGCTGCCGGAGATCTGCGACTTGGCCGAGGAGTTCGGCGCCCTGGTCGTGGTCGACGACTCGCACGCCACCGGCTTCACCGGTGAGAAGGGCCGCGGCACCCCGGAGAAGTTCGACGTCATCGACCGCGTGGACGTCGTGACCGGCACCTTCGGCAAGGCCCTCGGCGGCGCCTCCGGTGGCTTCGTCGCCGGCCCGAAGGAGATCGTGGCCATGCTCAAGCAGCGCTCCCGCCCGTACCTGTTCAGCAACGCCGTGGCCCCCAGCACCGCCGCCGGCTCGCTGAAGGCCCTGGAGCTCGTGCAGCAGTCCGACGACCTGCGCCGCCAGCTCCAGACCAACGCGCAGCTCTTCCGGGAGCTCATGACCGAGGCCGGCTTCGAGCTGCTCGAGGGCAGTCACCCGATCATCCCGGTGATGTTCCCCGGCGAGGACGGCGCCCGCCAGGCCGGCCTCATCGCCGAGGAGCTCCTCGAGCGCGGCGTGTACGTCACGCCCTTCTCCTACCCGGTGGTGCCCAAGGGCGAGGCGCGCATCCGCGTCCAGCTCTCGGCCGCCCACTCCGAGGAGGACGTCCGCACCTGCGTGCAGGCCTTCGCCGACGCCCGCGACGCCGTCGCCGCCCGGGGCTGACCACCCGTGGCCATCGACCCGCGCATGCTCGGCGCCCCCTCCCCCGAGGTGGGTGCCTCCTCCGGTGCCCCGCTGGAGCCCGGTGAGCTGATCCGGTGGGCGGCGCACACGCAGATCCCGTGCCAGGACGCCGTCGCCCAGCGGGGCGGCGTGCTCGCCCTGGCCGACGGGGCCGGCGTGGGGCCGGCGGCGCGCCCCGGCTGCGAGCACGAGGTGGACTGGTTCAGCCAGCGCCTCGTCGACGCCGTGGTCGACCACCTCTCCCCCGCCGACGCGCTCGGGCCGGTGGTCGGGGAGCCGGTGGGTCTGCGCGAGGCGGTGGCCCACGGCATCGAGGCGGTGCGGGCCGCCCACCCGCAGTGCGACGCGGACACCGGCCCGTGGTCCACGCTCACGATGGCCCGCGTGGTCGGTGACGAGCTGGAATTCCTCGCCCTGTGCGACTCCAGCCTGATCGTGGAGTTCGTCGACGGCCAGGTGCTGCAGGTCATCGACGACCGGCTCGACGGTGTGAACGCCCCCGGCGCCAGCATGAACGCGCCGGGCGGGTGGTGGTCGGCGCGCGGTGACGTGCGGGCGGCCGAGGAGGCCCGCACCGGGTCCTTCCCGCTGGCCGACGTGCGACGGGCCTGGCTGGCCAGCGACGGGGCCACCCGGCCGCTGGAGACCTGGCACCAGTACGACGCCGCCGAGTGGGCCCGCCGGGCCGCGGAGGACACCTTGGCCCTGGCGCACTCCATCCGGACCCACGAGACGGAGACCGCGGCCGAGATGACCGCGGCAGGTCGCAAGGCGCACGACGACCTCACCATCCTGCGCGTGGTCTGAGCGGGAGCCGGTCCGCGGGCCGCACCGGGCGCGCCGCGCACAGCAGACGCCGGAGGCCCACCCCCATCGAGGGGGTGGGCCTCCGGCGTCGGTGCTCCGCGTGGACGGTCGATTCCGAGGTGCTGGGCCGTCCGGACGGAGCGTGCCCCCATCGGGGGCCGGGGAGATCAGCCCTTGTAGAACAGGCGGCGCAGCAGGCCGAGGGTGAAGAGGGCGGCGCCAGCGCCACCCAGACCCTTGGCGATGAGGTCGCCCTTGAGCTCTCCCTCGTGGTCGTACATGGTCTCGGTGAACTTCACCTGCGCGTCCTCCTTGGCGCGCTTGGTGAGCTCCTTCGGGTGAGCGCGGTAGACGAGCTCGTCCACGTCCCCGGCCAGACGCACGCGCGCCGAATCGAGGTCGCGGGTGATCTGCTCGACGGAGCGGGTGTCCTTCTGCTTCTGGGCCACGTGATTGCCTTTCCTCGGGAAGTCCCTGAAACTCTAACGCAGACGCGACGAACAGGAGCAGCGATGAGCATCCGCCTCGAGACCGGCGACCAGGCCCCCGAGTTCACCCTCCCGAGCAGCGAGGGCGGGGAGCTCTCCCTGTCCGACCTGCGCGGACGCAAGGTGGTGCTCTTCGTGTACCCCGCCGCCTCCACCCCAGGCTGCACCACGGAGGCCTGTGACTTCCGTGACAACGCCGCCGCGCTGGCCGAGGCCGGGTACACCGTGCTGGGTCTGAGCAAGGACACCGTGGAGAAGAACGCGAAGTTCGCCGAGAAGCACGAGCTGGGCTACCCGCTGCTCAGCGACCCGGAGCTGGAGACCCTGAAGGCCTACGGGGCGTACGGGGAGAAGAAGAACTACGGCAAGGTCGTGCAGGGCGTCATCCGCAGCACCTTCGTCATCGACGAGGAGGGTGTCATCGAGCACGCCCGGTACAACGTGCGCGCCAAGGGCCACGTGGCCAGCCTGGGGAAGAACCAGCTGAAGCTGCCGCTGACCAGCGCCGTCTGAGGCCGGCGTGACACCGACCTCCCGCCGTCTCCTGCTCCTGTCCGGCCCGGCGGCCGTGGCCATGCTGCTCACGGGATGCAGCCAGCACTCCGACGCCGAGCGCGCGGAGATCAGCGCCGTGGTGGAGCGCCGGGTCTCCGCCTTGCCCAGGCTGGAGAAGGTGCGGGTCACCTTCCTGGACGGCTTCGACGCGGGATACGCCCTGCAGGTCTCCGCCGTCCGCCCGGCCACCTCCTCCGGGCAGCTCGTGGACGCCGTGCGGGAGGTGCTGCGGGTGCTGGTGGCGGTGGCCGAGGAGCACGGGCTGGGCGACGATCTCCACCTGCTCGTCACCGTGTTCGACGCCCCGCAGTCCGACGGCGGGACGGAGCTGCCGCCGGCCGACCAGACGGACCTCCTGGGCGTTGGGGCCGGATTCCGCCTCGCGACGGTGCGCCAGCACCTGGAGTCCTAGGCCGCATCCGGCACAATGACCGGCGCGCGCGAGTGGTGGAACTGGCAGACACGCAGGATTTAGGTTCCTGTGCTCCGGCGTGCGGGTTCGAGTCCCGCCTCGCGCACCAGCCCCCGGGATCAGCCGGGGAAGCGGACCGTCGTGGCGTAGGCCAGGTGGTCGGACCCGGAGAGCCGAAGGGCCTGGCACGAGAGCACCTCGGCCCCCTCGGAGACGAGCACGTGGTCGATGGCGCTGCGCCCCCAGGCGGGCCAGTCGCTCGGCCAGGTGCCCTCGGCCCGACCACACTCCCGCGCGGTGTCCACCAGGCCCTCCAGCCGGGCCATGCCCCCGTGGCGCGGGGTGGCGTTGAGGTCGCCGGCCAGGAGCACCGGCCCGGTGGTGGCCGCCTGCTCCGCCTCGGCCAGCGAACGGGAGAGGTCATCCCGCCAGGTGCCCATGAAGCCGGGCACCGGAGGCGCGTAGTGCACACCGAGCAGGACCGGGTAGCCCGCGGCCCGCGGCTCCAGCCGCAGGTTGCCCAGCATCGAGGGTTCGGTCCGGGCGCTGCGGTACTCGGGCAACCCGTCGCGCAGGAGCACCGAGGTCTGCTCGACCCCCTCGCCCATCGGCTGGTCCCGCCCCTCGGGGCCGTGCGAGACCACGGTGCCCGGCCACCCGGCGGCGTCCACCGCGCGCTGGGCCCGCTCCGGTGAGGTCTCCGGCAGCACGACCGCGTCTGGCTGGAAGCGCCCCTCCAGCTCGTCCAGGTCCTCACCGGTGAGGGTCATGAGGCTGTTGTAGGTCACCACCGAGAGGGTCGAGCCGTCGGAGGCCTCCTGGCCGATGGTGGGCAGCACCTCGGGCGAGTGGACCCTGGTCCACGGCGGCCCGTCCGGGTGGGCCACGAACCCGGTCCCGGCGAGGAGACCGGGGACGGCCGCCAGGGCGAATGCGGAGGCCAGGGGGCCGCCTCCGCAGCGGCGCACCAGCAGGGCCGCCCCGAGCACCAGGGCACTGACCAGGAGCACCCCGACCCCCAGCGGCACCGGGAAGGCGATGGCCTGCGCCACCCCCGGCTGCACGGTGGCCCGCCGGGAGAGCGCCAGGTCAGGGGCCCAGGCAAGCACCGCCAGCAGGAGCGCCCCCAGACCGCACACCAGGGCCAGGACACCCCCGAGCACCTGACCGGGAGTGACCCGTCCCACGTCCGTCCGCCACGCCATCTCTCCCCCCTCGCCTGCTGGCACCCGGATGCTAGCAGCGGAACGGAGCGCGCCCCCACGAATCCGCCACCGCCCTGCGCCGGGCCACGCCCCGCCCCGACACGCCGAGGCGGCGCCATCCGGCGGAAAGTCCTCACCCGGCGTGGATCTGCGGTGAGGGAGCCGGGCACCGGAAGACCTCCGGCCGCGGGCTCCGACGACCCGGAGATGTCCGGCGGGGTGCACCCCGGCACTTTCGGGGCGGGTGCGACCCGGGCCCCCTCCCCCTACGCTCGAGCGCACCCCACGAAAGGCGCTGCCCATGGAGACCTTGCTCACCCGGGCCAACGAGCTGCTCTGGTCCACCCCCATGATCGCCCTCATCCTGGCCCTCGGGCTGGGGTTGAGCGTCGCTCTGGCCCTCCCGCAGATCCGTCGCTTCCCGGACATGATCTCGGCCCTCGTCCACGGCGCCGACTCCCGCCGCGGACTGTCCTCCTTCCAGTCCTTCGCCGTCGCCCTGGGCGGCCGCGTCGGCGTCGGCAACATCGTGGGTGTGGCCACGGCGATCCACTTCGGTGGCCCCGGTGCCGTCTTCTGGATGTGGGTGACCGCCTTCCTCGGCGCCACCGTCGCCATCGCCGAGAGCTCCCTGGCCCAGGTGTGGAAGCGGGAGATCAACGGCGAGTACCGCGGTGGCCCGTCCTACTACATCGAGCAGGGGCTGGGCTGGAAGTGGCTGGCCGTGCTCTACGCGGTGGGCACGATCTTCGCGACGACCATCACCGGCCCGTCGATCCAGTCGTTCAGCATCGCCGACTCCAACCTCGCCGCGTTCAGCATCCCGATGTGGGTCAGCGGCGCCGTGGTGGCCGTGCTCTTCTGCCTGGTGGCCTTCGGGGGCATGCACCGCCTGGGGCGCGTCACCGAGATGATGGTCCCCTTCATGGCCGCCGCCTACATCCTCGTGGGGCTGGCCATGATGGCGGTGCGCTGGGAGGACGTGCCCTCCATGTTCGCGCTGATCTTCCGCAGCGCCTTCGGGGGCGAGGCCCTCTTCGGCGGCATGATGGGCGCGGTCATCATGTGGGGCGTCAAGCGCGCCATCTACTCCTCCGAGGTAGGCACGGGTTCGGCGGCCCAGGCCTCGGCGGCCGCGGAGGTCTCCCACCCGGTGAAGCAGGGCCTGGCGCAGGGCTTCTCCGCGTACGTGGACACCCTCCTGGTCTGCACCATCACCGCGCTGATGATCCTGCTCACGAAGAGCTACAGCGTCGCCGACCCCTCCGGGACCCTGCTGGTGGACTTCATGCCCGGCCAGAACCCGGGGGCCAACTACACGCAGGCGGCGATCGATACCGTCTTCCCCGGCTTCGGGGCGGGCTTCGTGGCGGTGGCGATGTTCTTCTTCGCCTTCACGACGCTGCTCTCCTTCGGCTTCTACGCCGAGACCAACGTCTCCTACCTGCTCAAGGACCACCACTGGCAGCCGGCCGCGATCGCGGTCGCCCGGATCCTCCTGGCCGTCTCGATCGTGCTCGGCTCGCTGCGCAGCTCGGAGACCGCCTGGGCCTGGGCGGACCTGGGCCTGGGCTTCTACACCTGGGTGAACCTCATCGCCCTGGTGCTGCTCAGCCCGGTGGTGGTGCGGGTCTTCCGTGACTACGACCGGCAGCGCAAGGAGGGCCTGGACCCGGTCTTCGACCCGCGCGCGATCGGCATCGACAACGCCCCGGTCTGGGACGAGATCGGTGCCCGCTACCGCGCGGAGCACGAGGACGCGGGCACCGGGTCCAGGGTGGAGCGCGCTCAGCCCTGACGCTCGGCCCAGGCCGCGAGCCGCCGGACGCCCTCGGTGATGCTCTCCTCGGGCTTGCAGAAGCCGAAGCGCACCAGGGTGGGGGCGTGCGCGGGGTCGGAGCAGAAGGCCTGCACCGGCACCCCCACCACACCGGCCTCGTCGGGAATGGCCCGGCACCAGGCCAGAGCGTCGGTCACGCCGAGCGGGGCCGCGTCGGCGATGACGAAGTACCCCGCCGGCGGGGTCTCGCAGGTGAAGCCGACCCCGCGCAGGCCCTCCACGAGCAGGTCGCGGCGGCGCTGGTGGGTGGCGGCCAGCTCGGTGAAGACCGCGTCGGGCAGGGCCAGGCCCTTCGCGACGGCGGGCTGCAGCGGGGTGCCGACGCCGAAGGTGGTGAACTGCTTGACCTTGGCCACGGCGTCGACCAGCGGCTGCGGGCCGTGCACCCAGCCGACCTTCCACCCGGTCACCGCGAAGGTCTTGCCGGCCGAGGAGACGGTGAGGGTCCGCTCGGCGCACTCCGGCACCATCGCCGGGCCGAGGTGGGCTCCGCCGTCGTAGACGAGGTGCTCGTAGACCTCGTCGGAGAGGATCACCGCGTCGTGCCGCTCGGCCAGCCGGCCGATGGCGGCGAGCTCCTCCCGGGTGAGCTGCGCACCGGTGGGGTTGTGCGGGGTGTTGACGACGACCATCGCGGTGCGCTCGGAGAACGCGGCCTCGAGCGCGTCGAGGTCGAGCTCGCAGCCGGGCAGGGTCAGCGGCACGGGGCGGACCACTCCCCCGGCCAGCGCGACGGCGGCGGCGTAGGAGTCGTAGGCCGGCTCGATGACGACGACCTCCTCACCCGACTCCACGAGGGCGAGGATCGAGGCGGTGAGGGCCTCGGTGGCACCAACGGTGACGAGCACCTGCGCCGGGTCGACGGCCAGGCCGTGGAAGCGCTGCTGGTGGGCGGCGATCGCCTCGCGGAGCTCGGGCACGCCGAGGAAGGGCGGGTACTGGTTGCGGCCGTCGAGCATCGCCTCGTGCGCCCACTGGACGAGCTCCGGCGGGGTACCGGAGTCGGGGGCGCCCTGGCCGAGGTTCACAGCATCGGCCGCGACGGCGCGCTGGGTCATCTCGGCGAAGATCGAGGTGCCGAAGGGCTGCATGCGGGCGACGAGGGGTGTGTCCATGCCCCACCCTTGCACGTCGCTCCGCCGCAGTCACCCGGCAGGGTCACCGTCCTCGGTGGATCCCACCGTGAGAGAACGGTGATCCTGAACGAGGACGGTGAGTGCGCGCACCCGCGGCCTCGCTCAGCCAAGCGGCGGACCAGCTCACGGGTGGCGCGGCCGCGACACCCCGCCCACACAGGGGCCCAAGGGCATCCCCCGGGTGGAGATCCCACAGACACCGCTGCCCCTAGATTGCTCCCATCCGCGCCGAGAGTGCGCCCGCGAGAAGGACGGCCATGCTTCCCCACACGACGGCATACGAGCTCACCTGATGGCCACATCGCAGAACAGCCACCCCCGGGACCTGGGGCTGGACATCCGCAGTGCCTTCCTCGCGCTCGGCCTCATGGTTGCCACACTCGACACGGACAAGTCCCGGTGGATCGCCCTGGTGCACCTGATGTGGGTCTCCCTCATCACCACGGCCGTAGTGCTTGTCTGGCGTGCACTGGTGCGCCGCGACGGCTGGGGTGGGGGCGTCGCAGCCGCGTTCCTCGCTATCCCGGTGGTCCTCGTGGTTCTGGTCCTGGTGCTGCTGCGCCTGTGGCCACTCCCGCCCGACTCCCTCGGCACCTTCGGGTGGTACCTCCCGGGGGCCACCGCCCTGCTGTGCCCGCTGCTCGCAATCGGCCGACGCCCACTGTGGACCCACCCCGACGGAGAGCCGCTCCCGGACGCCCCTTGAGGAACGTGGTGGCCCCGTGACGCGATCACGTCACGGGGCCGCCACGCCTCACCACTCAGCCGCGGGCGGCCAGGAGGCGGGCCAGTTCCCGGGGGCGCGTCCGCGACACCCCGCCCACACAGGGACCTGACGGCATCCCCCCCCGGGTGGAGATCCCCAGTGATCCTGCGGCCCTACTGTTCCATCACCGGCGCCGACGGTGCGCCCCATCTTGAGGATGATCATGCTGCCGAACAACATCCTGCGGTCATTGACCGCAACCGCTCTCGTCGCCGGCTCGCTGACCGGGCTGAGCCTCCCTGCCAGAGCGGCCGAGGAGGGTGTGTCTGCCACCTACTCCGGCGATGAGGTGCACATCACGGTGGACGGTCGTCCGGTGACGATCCTCTCCACCGACAGCTCCGATCCGCTGGTGCGCACCATGGTGCTCCAGGACGCAGACGGTCACCGGTACCAGGCCACCGAATACCTCGCAGAGGCCGACGCGGCCGTCGCCCTCGACAGCAGAGCGGACAGTGCCCAAACGGTGAAGGAGGCCGAGACCGCCGGTTTCTCCACGGAGAAGGCCGACACGATCACCGACAGTCGTTCCGACCAAGTCACGTACACCGGCAGCACGACCGTCCGGCCAGCGCTCGCGCCGGTGGCAACCCTCGTGGAGGGAACCGACCGCACGGTCCTGGCCATGCCCACGACCTCCACCGCAGGAACCGTCGTCACCAAGAATGGGGAACCCATCGGCACGGTGTCGGAAGACGGCTCGGTCGTCGACGACGACCCGAGCCTGCTGGCCACCGACAGCTACGAGTTCACGATCGAAACCCCTAACGGGGAGATGCAGTCAGTCACCATCAACGACGCCGCCTCAACGGCTGCCCTCAACGGCGCCATGTACACGTCCTACAAGACCTACATCCCGGGCCCGCGGGCTTCAGTCCCCATCGGCACTTTGTGCAACCTTCGCTGGACCGCGGGAAAAGTCTGGTTCAAGGGAGACAACCGTTCCTGGGTCTGGGGTCACAACCAGACCGCGCGGTCACGCACAGCAGCCCTCGTGGTTGCCGACTGGCGCAACGGCAAGCGGGAGGTGACCCTCACACGGCGCGTGAACCCCACCGTGCGCTATGCCGACGGCACCAGCACCCGCCCCGTCGCCTCGGCGACCGCCAGCCCACAGGGAATGTACCTGCGCGCCGTCGCCATCAACAGCAGGTCGGCTCAGTTCACCCTCAAGCACAAGATCGGTAACCCCCTGTGCTTCTCGGCGGGTCCCATCACCTATCAGCTGCGCGCAACCGTCTACCGCAACGGGAGCGCCAGCTACTACGGACACTCCATCGACGTCCCTCGTCACGAGGTCTATGCCATGAGCGACCGTCGAGGCACATGGCGCAAGGTGAAGCAGCGGTCTTCTACGAGTTTCATGTGCCTGAGTGCCCCCCAAGTTATCTCACCTGTGACGAGGTGCCCGGGACAACGAGCTTGGTCCGCGTACTTCAACAAGACCATCTGATGGGCGGTATCTCACAGGACGGGCATCCCCGAGACGTAGGGTTGGACATCCGCAGCGCGCTGCTGGCACTGGGTCTGCTGGTCGCACTCCTCGAGACGGTCTGGTACGAGTGGATCGGGGCGCTCCACGTGCTGTGGGTGTCGCTCATCACCTTCGGGGTGGTGCACTGCTGGCGCGTCCTGGTGCGGCGCGACGGGTGGGGTGGCGGGGTCGGCGCAGCCTTCTTGGCCCTCCCGGTCCTGTTCGTCATCGTGCTGCTGGTGTGGCTCCACTTGTGGCCCATCCCGGAGAACGGATTCGGCCTCTTCGGGACCTACCTCCCGGGGGCCACCGCCCTGCTGTGCCCGCTGCTCGCGATCGGCCGACGCCCGCAGTGGACCCACCCCGAGGGAGAGCCGCTCCCGGACGCCCCTTGAGGAACGCTGCGGCCCCGTGACGCGATCACGTCACGGGGCCGCACCGCCTCACCCCCCAGGCCCGCTCGGCCAGAAGGCGGGCCAGCTCACGGGTGGCGCGGCCGCGGTGGCTGATGGCGCTCTTCACCTCGGCGGGCAGCTCGGCGCTGCTCACCGGCCCCTGCACCGGGATGAAGCGCGCCTCGGCCAGCTCCTGGCTCGCCACGGCGAACACCGGGTCGTAGCCGAAACCGTTCTCCCCCTGGGGCGCTCGCAGGATGGAACCGTGCATCTCACCGCGCGCGGTGAGCTCGGAGCCCTGGGGATCGACATAGCTCATGACGCAGGCAAAGTGCGCCCCGCGGGCCTCGTCGGGCACGTCGGAGAGCTGGGCCAGCAGGAGCGCGTTGTTGTCGGCGTCCTTCGCCGCGCCCGGACCCTGGCCGGTGGAGTCCACAAGCCCGCCCGACCAGCGTGCCGAGAAGATGCCCGGCGCCCCGCCGAGCACGTCCACACACAGCCCCGAGTCGTCCGCGATGGCGGGCAGCCCGGTGAGCTCGCAGGCGGCCCGCGCCTTGAGCAGCGAGTTCGCCTCGAAGGAGGTGCCGTCCTCCACCACGTCCGGCGCATCCGGAGCCACGTCGGCCAGGGTCACCACCTCCACGCCACCGGGCAGCACCTCACTGAGGATCCGCTGCAGCTCCGGCACCTTGCCAGCGTTCCGAGTCGCCAGGACGATGCGGCGCGCGGCCATCAGGCGTCCATCTTGGGCGTCTCGCCGGAGGCCACCACGAGGCGCTCCCCCGCCTCGAGGCCCAGCGCGGCCTGCTGGGCGGCGGCCAACGTGGCGCAGCCACCCTCGGCCAGGTCGAGCAGCTCGTTGAGCAGCACCCGGTCGAAGGTCTGCCCCTCGGCCGTCCCCTGCACCTCCACCAGGTCCCCCGACCCGGTCATGACGATGTTCATGTCTGCCCCGGCAGTGGAGTCCTCCGGGTAGTCCAGGTCGAGCACCGGACGCCCGTCCACGATGCCGACGCTGATGGCCTGAACCGCGTCCCGCAGCACCTGCGCGTCGGCGGGGATGTCCCCTGACGCCTTGCCAGCAGTCACCGCATCGGCCAGGGCGATCCACGCCCCGGTGATGGCCGCGGTGCGGGTGCCGCCGTCAGCCTGCACCACGTCGCAGTCGATGACGATGGTGTTCTCCCCCAGCGCGGCGGTGTCCACGGCCGCCCGCAGCGCGCGGCCCAGCAGGCGCGAGATCTCCTGCGTGCGGCCCTTCACCTTGCCCTTCACGGACTCACGGTCGCTGCGGGTGTGCGTGGCCGCCGGGAGCATCGCGTACTCGCCGGTCACCCAGCCAGTGCCCTGGCCCTTGAGCCAGCGCGGCACGCCGGGCTGGAAGGAGGCGGCGCACAGCACGCGGGTGCGGCCGAACTCCACGAGCACCGACCCGGCCGCGTGGTCCAGCCAGCCGCGGGTGATGCGCACCTCCCGGAGCTGGTCGGGGGTGCGGCCGTCGTGGCGGGGGGCGGTGGACTCGACGCTGTGCTGGCTCATGGGGTCCAGCCTACGGAGCGCCGCCCCGAGCGGGCGGGCTGGCCCGGGACGGCCCACGCCGGGGCAGCCCAGGACGGGACAAGCCCACGCAGGATCCCCTCAGACGGACACGGCCCGGGTGGTCGGGCAGGGCTCCCCGTCGACCTCCTCGAGGTCCAACATGAGCCCCGGCATAGCTAGGTGGAGCGGCCCGGTCCAGATGCCGCGGGCCTCCCCCATCGCCGCGCCCTGGTCGTTCCACGGCGGGATGTGCGTGAGGACCAGCTCGCGCACCCCACCGGCGCGCAGGGCAGCCTGCGCGGCCCGGCGCCCCGTGAGGTGGATGCCCTCGGCGCTGTCCCGACCCTCCACGAACGCCGCATCGGCCAGCACCAGGTGGGCGTCGCGGAGCAGCTCGTCGAGCGCCGGGGTGTCGTCGGTGTCCCCCGTGAAGGCCAGCGTGTGTCCGCCGGCGGTCACCCGGACCCCGTAGGCGTCGCCCGGGTGGTTCACCCGGCGCCAGAGGAGCTCGAAGGGCCCGATCCGGGTGGTGTGCCCGTCGGTGACCGGGTGGAAGTCCATCGCGGTGCGCAGCGTGCCGCCGTCGTGCACCCCGTAGGCACGGTCGATGTGGGCGGCCAGGTCGGCCGGGCCGTGCACGTCGATCCGCTCCGGGTGCGGCTGGTGCGGATCGTACGTGTGCATGACGTACAGCCCGCACAGGTCGATGCAGTGGTCCGGGTGCAGGTGGCTGATGACGTACGCGTCCACCTCGGTGGGGTCGCAGTAGTTCTGCAGCTGGCCCAGGGCACCGGAGCCCAGGTCCAGGACGATCCGCCAGGTGCGCTCCCCCTCGCGGTGCTCCACGAGATAGCAGGAGGCCGCGGACCGGGGGCCGGAGAAGCTGCCGGAGCAGCCGACGACGCGCACCCTCATGCCACACCTCCCGTCGGGTCGGCCAGCCGCGAGGTGTTCTCGGTGCGCACCTCCGGGCCCAGGAAACGCCGCGCCAGGGCGGAGAACTGCCCCGGGTCACCGGTGGTGAGGAAGGAGTGGGTGGGCTCGTGGTCGTCCCCGGCGAGGTCACCCGCCTCGGCGAGCTCGCGCAGCAGCTCGGCGGCGGTCTCCTCGGCCGAGGACACGAGCGAGACCTCCGGGCCCATCTCGTAGGCGATGACACCGCGCAGGAGCGGGTAGTGGGTGCAGCCCATGATGAGCGTGTCCACGCCCGCCTCCTTGAGCGGCGTGAGGTACTCCGTGGCCGCGGCGAAGACCTGCGGGCCGGAGACCGTGCCGGACTCGACGAACTCCACGAAACGGGGGCAGGGCTGCGACTCGAGCGTCACCGACGGAACGGCGGCGAAGGCGTCCCGGTAGGCCCCGGAGGTGTGGGTGGCCTGCGTGGAGATCACGCCCACCCGGCCGGTGCGGGTGATCCCGGCGGCACGTCGGGCCGCGGGGCGGATCACCTCGATGACGGGCACGTCGTAGCGCTCCCGGGCGTCGTGGAGGACGGCCGCCGAGGCGGAGTTGCAGGCGATGACCAGGGCCTTGACGCCCCGCTCCATGAGGGCGTCCAGCGAGTCCAGGGCGAGCCGGCGCACCTCCGCGATCGGGCGTGGCCCGTAGGGCGTGTGCAACGTGTCGCCGAGGTACACCGTCGACTCGTGCGGGAGATGGTCGATGACCGCCCGCGCGACCGTCAGTCCCCCCAGGCCGGAGTCGAAGATACCGATGGGAGCCGTGGACATGCCCGGAAGGTTATGCCGGACCGTGGGGGATTTCCCGGACCCACCCCCGAGAATCGGCTCCAGACCGTGCGTTCGTGATCAAACCCACACGGTGCGCGGAGGCTTCGTGACCTCGTCGTGACCTCGCGGTACGCAGGGATCCGGCAGGGCCCCCACGGCCCGTCCGGGTCTCGGGAGGAATCGGTCTCAGGCCTCCGCGTCGACGAAGGGGTTGGCCAGGCGCCCGATGCCCTGGATGGACACCTCGACCCGCTGGCCGGCGGTCACCGGTCCCACGCCGGCCGGGGTGCCGGTGAGGATCACGTCTCCGGGCAGCAGGGTGAACGCCTTGGAGACGTGGGAGATGATGCGCGGCACGTCGAAGACCATGTCGGCGGTGCGGCCGTCCTGGACGATCTCGCCGTCGAGGCGCGTGCGGACCACAAGGTCGGCGGTCTCCAGCTCGGTCTCGATCCACGGGCCGAGCGGGCAGAAGGTGTCCATGCCCTTGGCGCGCGCCCACTGGCCGTCGGCCTTCTGCAGGTCGCGGGCGGTCACGTCGTTGGCGCAGGTGTAGCCGAAGGTGACGCTGCGGGCGTCCTCGGGCTCCACGTCCTTGCACATGCGGCCGATGATGACCGCCAGCTCCCCCTCGTAGGAGATCTCCCGGGCGAAGGACGGGATGACCACCGGGTCGCCGGGGCCGCAGACCGCCGTGTTCGGGACGAGGAAGAGGCCCGGCTCGGCATCGACCTCGTTGCCCAGCTCGGCGGCGTGGTCGGCGTAGTTGCGGCGGACACCGATCACCTTGGAGCGCGGGATGACCGGGGAGAGGAGGCGGACGTCCTCGGTGGCCAGGGTGGCTCCGGTCAGCTCGATGGGCATGTAGAGCGGGTCGCCGGTGATCTCGGCGATCTTCGCCCCCTCCCCGTCCATCAGGCCGAAGCGGGGCTCGTCGGAGTCGTCAGTGAACCGGCAGATGCGCATGGGTGGAGTCTACGAGCGCGGGTCGGGGCGGTCCGACCCGCTGCACCGCCCACGAACATCACCTGACGCGCACCACGGTCACCGGTTCTGGTGATGGTGGCGTGCCTCAGGTGACCGGCTCCAGCGGGAGAGCCACGCTCAGGCGGTGAGGTCCTCTCCCCCGCCGGCGGCCATGGCGGCGGCGACCAGGCGGATGTTCTCGGCCTGCAGCTCCGGCTCCAGCGGGGGCAGCACGTCGTCCCAGTAGGCGAGATTGACGCCGCGGGCCCGCATCATGCCGGCGGGGCGGGCCAGGGCGTGCAGGTGCAGGTGCGCCGAGCCGTCGTTCCAGCGGCCGAAGTGGCAGCGCGCCACCCCCGGGACCTCCTTGACCGCGTTGGAGATCCGCTGCATCAGCGGCCCCAGGGCGGCCAGCACCTCCAGCGGGGCGTCCTCCAGCAGCACGTGCTCCCGGGGGGCGAAGCCGCCGAGGAAGGGCAACCCGGTGGGCAGGCCCCCCGAGCGGAGCTGCCACAGGTCGTCCTGCCAGATGGTGCTGGGGTCGGGGCGACAGTGCCAGCACTCCGCAGGATCGGTCTCGCCGGAACGCGGCCGCTCCGGAACGAGCATCTCCTCTAGGTGTACTGATCGGGGACGTTGGTTGAGCTGTTCGAGGAGTGGGCCTGCATGATCTGGGCGGCGACGTCGTGGAACCGGGTGACCGCTTCAACCGGACTCAGGATGCGGATGTGGTCGCCGAACTGGAGGAGTTGCCGGACCGATTCGACGTCGGGATAGCGGACGGTGATAGTGGTCCACTCTTCGTCGGTGTTGGTGATGTTGGCGATGCGGGTTCCGAGAATTCGCTGAGCCAGGTCCAGGCGGGTTGAGCGCAGCAGCGCGTGCACTTCGATACCGGGTGCCGACTGGAAGTCGGTCAGCAGATCCCACCACACCGAGCGGAGATCGCAGTCCGCTCGCAGTACCGCGGTATCCGTGAGGGCCTCGCGATCTTCGATGCGGGTTGTGTTAAACATGTGGGGTTTCCCGTTGACGTCGGCGACGAGGTACCAGGAGCCGGCCTTGTTCACGAGCCCGTAGGGGTCGGAGGTGAGCCACTGTCCAGTGGTCTCTCCGCTGTGTCGGTAGCGCAGGCGGATGCGTCGCCGTTCCCGCGCGGCGGCCAGCAGATCGGTCAGGTCAAGCTCCCGGCCGGTCGTGAACCACCCTGACGGATCGATGAGAAGCACCTCGGACAAGTGCGAGCGGGTGGGCACCTGCCCTCTCGTAGCAACGGCCGTCAGCTTCTCCTGGGCGCTGGCGTTGACTGCCTGCAGCCCGACCTGCTCGAGAAGGTTGGCGTCCAGACCCGCGACGGTCAGCAACTGCAGCTCGGCCGGATCGAGGCGCGCCACGTCCAGCCGGGACCGACGGTCCAGCACAATCGCACCGCCCCGGCCCTGCTCGGTGTGGACCGGCACGCCGGCGGCTGACAGGGCCTCGACGTCACGCAGGATCGTGCGCGGTGACACCTCAAACCGGCGGGCCAGCTCCTTGCTCGTCATCCGTTCATGGGTCTGCAGAAGCAGCAGGATCGACAACAGCCGCGAGGACTTCATGGCCCGATCCTCACACAAAACATGACAGAAGGTGTCGTCTTTGGCTGGTCGGATGAGGCCACCTGATCCACCGATCCGAGGAGACATCATGTCGGCACCCAACCTGTTCCTGATCTACGTCAGCGACGCCGAACGGTCCACCGCCTTCTACAGCGACCTGTTCGATATCGAGCCCACTTTCACCAGCCCGCGCTACGTCGCCTTCGAGGTGGCGCCCGGGGTGCTGTTCGCCATCTGGACCGGCGGCAACGAGAACACCACCCCAGACACGCCTCGTACGAGCGAGATTGGACTCATGGTCCCCGGTCCTGCCTCGGCCATCGACCACGTCTACCAGGAGTGGGCCGCGAAGGGCGTACGCATTGTCGAGGAACCCCACGACGACGTGTTCGGTCGCACCTTCGTGATCGCCGACCCCGACGGCAACCTCATCCGAGTCAGCCCCATCGACTGACCCGACAAGAGGCTCCCACGTGGCGGCGAGCACCAGCTCGCCGCCACGACTATGTCTGCACGAGGTTCCATGTCACATCCCAACGCCACTCTCACACCCCGCCACCGCCTCATCGTCGGCCGTCTTGTCGTCGATGACGGCTGGCCGATCAGCGAGGTCGCCGCCCGCTTCCAGGTCTCCTGGCCCACTGTGAAGCGCTGGGCCGACCGCTATCGCGCCGGCCAGTCGATGCAGGACCGCTCGTCACGGCCGCATCACTCGCCGAACAAGACCAACGCGAAGACGATGAAGCGCTGCATCCAGCTCCGTCTCCGTCTTCGAGAAGGACCCGTGCAGCTCGCTTGCCGGCTGGGGATCGCTCCGTCGACGGTTCACCGGATCCTCGTCGACGCGCACCTGAACCGGCTTTCGCATGTCGACCGGGCAACCGGGGAGCCGGTCCGCCGCTACGAGCACGACCACCCCGGGGCGATGCTGCACGTCGACGTGAAGAAGCTCGGCAACATCCCCGACGGCGGCGGCTGGCGCTACGTCGGCCGCCAGCAGGGCGAGAAGAACCGCGCCGCCACCCCGGGCAAGCCCAAGAACAAGTACAGCGACCCGTTGATGGGCAAGGCCTACGTCCACACTGTCATCGACGACCATTCCCGCGTCGCCTACGCCGAGATCCACGACGACGAAACCGCCCTCACCGCCACCGCTGTCCTGGTCCGGGCGGTCGAGTGGTTCAATGCGCGCGGTGTCACGGTCGAGCGGGTCCTGTCCGACAACGGTGGCGCTTACCGGTCGCACATGTGGCGAGACACCTGCGCAGAGCTCGGCATCAAGCACAAGCGCACCAGGCCCTATCGGCCGCAGACCAACGGCAAGATCGAGCGCTTCCACCGCACTCTGGCCGACGGCTGGGCCTACGCCCGCTGCTACACCAGCGAGACCGAACGCCGCGGAGAACTCGACGGCTGGCTACACTACTACAACCACCACCGGCCCCACACAGCCTGCAGCAACCAGCCGCCCTTCTCACGATTGACCAACGTCCCCGGGCAGTACATCTAGGGGCTGGAGCTCCACGCTCGAGAACATGGAGATGCCGCCCTCGGTGAGGGGCGAGGCGTCGTGGACCCGGCCCGGCTCGAGGCGGTCGTGGAAGGGCGAGGAGGCGGGGCGCTGGGAGTCCATGGCGCATCCTGACACGGCTGGAGACTGTCCTCAGGCGGGCAGCAACCCGGTGGACGAGTCCCCGCCTCGCACACAGCGCTGACCGGGTGATCACCCAGCGACGATCTCGCCGTTTCGGGGCATCCGGCCGTGGAGGGTGAATCCCACCGGCCGCGCCGTGCTGGGATCTGGGTCCGTCATCGCCTGGAGGTGGAGGTGCGGCTCGGTGCTGTTGCCAGAGTTCCCGCACCCGGCCACCAGCACTCCGGCGTCCACCCTGTCCCCCGGGCGGACGCGCACGCTGTGCTGTTGCAGATGGCACAGCGCGACGACGGGACCGGCAGCTGCCCGGATGACCACGTGGTTGCCGGCCAGGGCTCCCCACCCGTCGGCAGCTCGACGTCTCTGGGTGAGGGCATACCCCACCGACGGCAGACCGCGGTACGCGGCGTGGTCCTCGAGGTCGGCGGTCACGGAGACCACGGTGCCCTGGCAGGGAGCAAAAACTGCTCGCCCGAACCCCGGGAAGCGCTCCGGGCGTTCCGGGGCGATCCACGTGCGCGGAGTGATCCGCCCGCTGCGCCCACGAGCATCGACGGGCACCAGGTCCACCGACAGTGCGGTGGCGGATGCGGTGGTGCCATGGCTGGGCACGCGATCGGCCGGGCTGTGGCGTACCGTCCACGGGCCTTCCAGCGGGTTCACCAGATCGAGAGGCCGTACCAGCAGCGCGTCCATGAGGCCAGCATCGCAGCCCGGGGGCAGCTCGCCCTGCCCACCTAGAATGCCGGCACGATGCCCGCCTCCCCCGCTCCCCTCACCGTGCTGGACCGCGAGACCTGGTCCGCCCGGGAGGCCGCGCACCACGCCCGGGTCGACGCGATCGCGGACCCGCACCTGGAGCGCCGCCGGCGCGGGGAGAAGCACCCCGTCGAGGACTTCCTGTGGGTGTACTACCGCTGGCGGCCGGCCGAGGTGCGGCGCTGGCACCCCGGCATCGGGGGCGCCCTGGCCGATGCGGGCGAGCGCGCCACGTGGAAGGAGCACCGCCCGCTCACCCCGGCCGAGCGCGAGGCGGCCGGCTGGACGGGGCGTGCGGGAGCCGCCGTCCCGGTGACGGTGGACGTGGCCGCGTTCATGACCCGCCGCGGGCAGGCGGTCGAACGCTGGCACGGCATCCTGCAGGCCACGGCGAACCGGCCGGCGCGGTTCGGGTGCTTCGGCCTGCACGAGTGGGCGATGGTGCACGGCCTCGAGGCGGACGACCGCCGCCACGGCGGGGTCCCGCTGCGGCTGGGGCGCGAGGCGACGGACGCGGTGACCGAGAGCCACACCATCGCGTGCAGCCACTTCGACGCCTACCGGTTCTTCACCGACAGCTCACGGGACCTGAACACCCTGCGGCCCGGGCCCGAGAACCGCACCGCCTTCGAGCAGCCCGGCTGCCTGCACGCGACCATGGACCTCTACAAGGTGGCCGCCACCCTCGGGCCGCTGGTGCCCGGCGAGCTGCTGGTCGACTGCCTGGAGCTGGCCCGCGACGTGCGGGAGCTGGACATGCGCGCCAGCCCGTACGACCTACGGGACTGGGGGTACGAGCCGGTCCGCATCGAGACCCCCGAGGGCAAGGCCGCGTACGTGGCCGCCCAGCGCGGCTTCAGCGAGCGCGGCCAAGCCCTGCGCGCCCGGCTCGTGCAGGTGACGAGCCGGGCGCTGTCACAGGGCTGACCGGCCGCAGGCGTGACGGAGGGCCGGGAGCAGGACCCTCTCCTCGCGTCTGCCCCTCCCATCACGGCCGACCACCGCCGACGCTGCGAGCGGCAGGCGGGGGTGTCCCGATCTCCCGAAGGTCGTGGCCGGCACACGGCTCGGTGGTCACCGTCGCGCTCTCGACCCGGTTCATCGCGAACCAGCGAACCGCCTCTCGCAGACGACACCAGGCGATGAGGAACCACTCGCCCTGCGTCGACGCGAACATCATCGGCTCGACCGGGCGAGTGGTTGCCACGCCCTCCTTCGAGACGAAGCGGATCCGGATCACACGCTGGTCGAGCATCGCCTCCTCGAGCGCTGACCTCACCGACCGGGAGGGACCCGAGCGGGGATTGACCCAGATGCGCGCAGCCAGCTGGTCGGCCTGCTGCCGGGTTCCCGGATCGAGCACGTCGACGATCTTGCGCACCCCGGCTGTCGCCAGGTCGGAGTAGGGCGCCTCCGACGACGCCGAGACGGCCGCCATCAGAGCCACCGCCTGAGCAGGCGAGAAGTGCACCGGTGGGAGGGCACTCGCCGGGCGCACCCCGTACCCGCCACCCGGCCCGGGACGGGACCAGAGGGGAAGACCGGCGTTCTCCAGAGCATCCAGATCCCGTTTGATCGTCCGGACCGACACGCCAAAGTCCTCCGCCAGCCGCTCGGCAGTACGGCCGCGCCTTCCACTCCGTCGCAGTGCCTCCGAGAGCGCGTGGAGACGCTCAGCCCGCTTCATCCCCACCCACTCCATTCATGCCACAAATGGTGACACAGGGTTGTCCACCCCCGCTGTCAGCATGACGTCATGACACAGCGAACACAGCAGCCGGAATCCCCCACCGTCATCCTCGTCCCGGGCCACTGGCTCGGCGCCTGGGCCTGGGACGAGGTGCTCGAGCAGCTCGTCGGCGCAGGCCTTCGCGCCGTCCCCCTGACACTGCCCGGGCTCGACGCCGACGACCCCCATCGATCCAGCCGAACCCTCGAGGACCAGGCCGCGGCGATCCAGGCCGCCCTCGACGCTGCCGGTGGAACCGCGGTCCTCGTCGCCCACAGCGGGGCAAACGCGCCCGTGAGCCTCGTGACGGACCGGAACCCGGAGCAGATCAGGCGCATCGTCTGGGTCGACTCCGGTCCGGCTGCCCCCGGAGGGATCCCGACGACGCAGCCGGGCGACACCTGCGAGGACGTGCCCCTGCCGTCCTTCGACGAGCTGGGAGCACAGGCCAGCCTCGCCGGACTCACCCCGGAGCAGCTCGAGCGGTTCCGGACCCTGGCGGTGCCCCAGCCCGGCCCCGTGGCGGGTGCCATCCTCCACCTGTCCAACCCGGCACGACGACAGGTGCCCACCACCCTGGTGTGCTGCTCGCTGTGCAGCGCCCAGGTCACGGAGCTGAGCGAAGCCGGGCACCCGATGTTCGCGGAGGTCGCGCAGCTCGCTGAGGTCGATCAGGTCGACCTGCCGACGGGTCACTGGCCCATGTGGAGCCGCCCCGCCGACCTGGCCCGCATCATCCACGACGCTGCTGCCCGGTAGCCCCGGCGCCCACGCCCCAGAGGGTTCCAGCGAACCCGGCAACGCACTGCGGCGGTGACTCCCGGGAGTCACCACCGCAGTGCTGGGGAGAACCGACTGGTCTCAGACCAGGCGGACGAGCCAGCCCTTGGTGTCCTCGGCGCGGCCGTACTGCAGGTCGGTCAGCGTGGTGCGCAGCTTCATGGTCACCGGGTAGGACTCCTCGAGCTCCTCCGAGCGGCCCTCACCGCCGACGGTCCACACGTCGTCGCCGTCCTTGAAGGACCCGACGGGGGTGATGACGGCGGCGGTGCCGCAGGCGAACACCTCGGTGAGGCTGCCGTCCTCGATGCCGGCCTTCACCTCGTCGATGCTGATCGGGCGCTCCTCGACCTCGTGGCCGGCGTCGCGGGCCAGCTCCACGAGGGACATACGGGTGACGCCCTCGAGGATGGTGCCGCCGGTCGGCGGGGTGACGATGCGGCCATCGGAGAAGGCGAAGAACAGGTTCATGCCACCCAGTTCCTCGACCCACTTCTCCTCGCGGTCGTCGAGGAACATCACCTGGGCGCAGCCGTGCTCGGCGGCCTCCACCTGGGCGGCCATCGAGCCGGCGTAGTTGCCACCGCACTTGGCGAAGCCGGTGCCGCCGAAGGCCGCGCGGTGGTAGTTGCGGGAGACCCAGATGTCCACCGGCTTCACACCGGACGGGAAGTACGGGCCGGCCGGGGAGGCGATCACGCAGTAGCGGGCCTCCTTGGCCGGGCGCACCCCGAGGAAGGCCTCGGTGGCGATCTCGAAGGGACGCAGGTACAGGGAGGCCTCACCGGTGGAGGCGTCCGGGACCCAGACCTCGTCGATCTTCACGAGCTCCTTGATGGCCTCCAGAAAGACGTCCTCCGGCACCTGCGGGAGGGCCAGGCGCTCGGCGGAACGACGCATGCGGGCGGCGTTCTTCTCCGGGCGGAAGGTCCACACCGAGCCGTCGGCGTGGCGGTAGGCCTTCATGCCCTCGAAGATCTCCTGGGCGTAGTGCAGGACACAGGCCGCCGGGTCGAGCTGCAGCGGGCCGTAGGGCTCCACGCGGGGGCTGTGCCAGCCCTGCTCCTCGGTGAACTCGACGGTCGCCATGTGGTCGGTGAAGTGCACACCGAACCCGGGGTTCGCGAGGATCTCAGCGCGCTCAGCCTCGGTCTTCGGGGACTCGTTGCGGGTGATGGCGAAGTCCGTGGTGGAACTGGTCATGCGGGGAACTCCTCGGATCAGACGGGTGACCGGCCGGTGGGCCTGGGTCCGGGGCCCACGCTACCCCTGCGACCACCCGCCTGTGAGAGCGGTCACCACCCGTGGGGGCGGTCCGTCCCCCCGAAGGTCTCCCGCAGCCGCAGGTGACGCTCCCGGGCCTGCTCGTCGGTCTCCCCGGCCGCCTGCGGCTGCCCGGTGTGGCTGGCGGGCGCGGAACCGATCAGGGCCACCAGGTGCTCGCGCCGCGGGCCGGCCGCCGACGGGCGGATGCCCTCCTGCCGGAGCCGGTCCAGCTCGGCCTCCAGACGGTGGACGACGGCCAGGTCCGCCACGACCGGGTCGAAGCCCCGGGCCACCAGGTCGTCCCGCCCGGCGGCCAGGACGGCCTCCAGGAGCGGGGTCACGCGGGTGTCGGCGTGATCAGCAGCGGCTGCCCAGTCCAGGGCGTCCACCTCGATGCCGGCGGCCCGGGTGGCGCCCAGCGCGTCGGCGTAGGCCACGGCCAGCTGCTGCGGGAGGGCATCGGCGCGGGCGTCCACCGCTGCGGCCTCCTCGGGCGTGGTGGGCACGGCCGGGGCCTGACCGATGCGGGTGGCCCAGCGGTGCAGCAGGTCCGGGCCGGCGGCCTTCCCCCGCGCCACCACCGAGACGACCGCCGGGGCGCCCCGCCCGTCGACGTAGGCCTGCCGGGTGGCCTCCGGCTCCCCGAGCAGCTCCACGAGCACGATCATCCCGCGGTGGCGGATCCGGGAGGCCCGCAGCGCCCGCCCCGCCGCGGCCGAGGTCAGGACCAGCAGGTGGTCGTCGGTGAGCACCGGGCCGACCTCCGCCATGTGGGCCCCGGTGGTGACCACGGCCTCGGCGTCCTGGACCGCATCGGCCACGGGCAGGGTGAAGAAGCCCTCGTCGACGGCAGCCGCGTGCTCCGGCCCGCCCTCCGGCGCACCGATGCGGACGTCCACGCCGGAGTCACGGAGGTTCTGGGCGTGCAGCTCGGCGGCCGGGTCGAAGCCGATGACAGCCACCTCCCGCTCGGCCACGACGGAGCGGTCCACCATCTCCGGGGTCCACCAGGTGGTGCCGTGAGCGCTCCCCCCGGCGTCGGCCCCCTGCGACCCGGACGGCAGCAGGGCGGGCGCAGCAGGGCGCGACGGCCCGGAGGACGAGGCGGGGCTGGAGGGCGTCACTGGGGCTCCCGGACGACGTTGACGAAGGCCTGACCGTCCGCCAGGCGCTGCAGCTGGGCCCGCACCAGGCGGAGCTGGCGGTCGGCCATCTCCGCGGTGATGCCGGCCAGGTGGGGGGTCAGGAACACCCCGGGGGTGCTGAAGAGTGGGTGCCCCTCCGGCAGCGGCTCCGGGGCGGTGACATCCACCGCCGCCCGGATGCGTCCGGACCCGCACGCCTCCACGAGCGCGTCGGTGTCGACCACCGCGCCCCGGGCGACGTTCACCAGCAGCCCGCCCTCCGGCATGAGCGCCATCTCCTCGGCCCCGATGAGCCCCTTGGTCTCCGGGGTGAGCGGGGTGATGAGGATGACCACGTGGTGCTCCGGGAGCAGGGCGTGCAGGTCGGCCCTGGAGTGGACGGCCTCGACGTACTCGTCCCCCGGCCGGTCCGTGGTGGCCACCGCGGTGACCCGGGCACCGCACGCGTGGACCCGCCGGGCGATCGCCTGCCCGATCGCGCCGTACCCGACCACGAGCACCCGCGACTCGTGGAGCGAACGGTTGCGCGCCTGCCAGGCGGGCGTCACCCGGTTCTCCCAGACCCCGGCGACCTGCGCGTCGCGCAGGGTCTCCAGGGAGCGCAGCCCGATGAGGGTGAGCGCCAGGGCGTGGTCGGCCGTGCTCTCCTCGTGCACCCCCTTGGCGTTGCAGATGCCGACGCCCTCGGGCAGGCGCTTCGTGAGGTGGTCCGTCCCCGCGCTCAGCGCCCACACCCAGCGCAGGGTCGGCACCGCGGCCAGCTCCGCGAGGGCGTCGGGCGCCATGCTGAACTGCTGCGGGATCGCTGCCACCAGCGGCGCGGCCGGGTCGTGCACCCAGGGGGTGGAACCGTCCCAGTGGGCCACCCGGACCGTGCGGGCCGCGCCGGTGAGCTCACCGCTCCCCCCGGTCAGCTCGGCCACCCAGTCCGGGTTCGGCACGGTGAGGGTGACGGTCCCGGTGGACTCGCCGTCGGTCTGCTGCACAGGATCGCTCTCGGACACGGCACCACCGTATCCGAGGAGGGTCGATCAGCCCACGAGGCGGGCGCAGTCCGGGGCGAGCCCCTCCCAGCTGGTGCCCTCCTCGAGCTCCAGCACGGCGTGGGAGCCCGGCACCCAGACCTCCGGCCACTCCCCGGTCAGCTGCCCCACCAGCGCCGGGAGCCCCGGCACGTGGCCGACCAAGACCACCCGGTGCACCTCGTCCGGCACGTCCGCCAGCACCCGGACCAGGTCCTCCGGGGAGGCGTCGTACACCGCAGGTGCCGGCCAGGTCTCGGCCACCGGGAGCTCGGCGGCCAGCAGCTCGGCCGTCCGCGTGGTGCGCACGGCGGTGGAGTGCAGGAGGAGGGCCGCCCCACCCCGTGGACCGGGGCCGCTCCCGGCCCAGCGAGCTGCGATCCGCTCGCCGGCCGCCCGGGCCTGCTCCTCGCCCCGCGCGGTCAGGTCGCGCTCCCGGTCGGCCTGCCCGGGGGCCGGGGGCAGGGCCTCCCCGTGCCGCACCAGCACGAGCTGATGGAGCCGGACCCCGGCGTGCGTCGGCATGCGTGGCCCCTCCCGCGTCAGGCCGGCTCGGCCAGCACGAAGACGTTGATGGACGAGTGCCCGCCCGTCCGTGGGGAGTCCGGGTCACAGGTCACGAGGGCGACCTTCGGGGTCGGCGAGTCACCCCAGATGCGCGAGTCCTTGGAGAGGGCGACCTTGTCGATCTCCTCGACCACGGTCACCTTCCACTCCCGCTCCTTGCCGTTGGCGTCGGTCATCGTGAACTTCTCTCCCACCTTGACATTCGGCAGGTGGTAGAAGACGTCCGGGGGGCCGTAGGTGACGTGACCGGCGATGACGCTCACGCCGTTCTCCCCCGGCTTGACCGTCTTGCCGTACCAGCCGGTGATGCCCGGCGGCGGGTTGAGCGTGCCCTTCGAGGTCAGACCCACCTCGGAGACCTCGCGGTCGAACCCGATGCTGGGGATCTTCAGGCGCGTCGGGGCCGCGACCGGGTCACCCGGCTGCGCGACATTCCCGGAGTCCGGCGCCGGCTGCGCGGAGCTGGGGCTGGGGGCCGGCTTCGAGCTGCTCGGCGAGGGCGCGGCCGACGAGGTCGAGGGGGCCGGCTCCGGCGCCTCCTCCTTAGAGCTCGGGCTCGGGGCGGCGGTGCTGCTCTCGGTCGTGGGGGCCGGCTCCGGGGCCTCCTGCGAGGTCGTCGGCGCGCCGGTCGGCTCCTTCGAGGTCGGGGCGGCAGGCACCACCGAGGCCGACTTCTCCGCCGTCGAGGCCTCCGCCGCGGAGGTCTCGGACGTGGGGGCGGTCGAGGGCGAGCTGCTCGAGGAGTCGGGCGAGCTCGACGAGCTGGTGGACGACGAGCTCGACGAGCCGGTGGACGACGAGCTCGACGAGCCGGTGGAGCTCTCGCTGCTGCTGGACGAGGAACCCTCCGAGGACTCCCCCGCCTCCGGCGAGGCCGCGACCACCGGGGAGTGCTCCTCCACCGGGGGCTCCCCACCGTCGAACCAGCCCAGCGCGCTGCCGGCCAGCACCACCACGCCGGCACCGGCCAGGCCGAGACCGCCCACGGTCATCGCTTTGTTGCTCATCGTCGTCTCCCCATCGTCAGGACCTGTGCCCGGTCCATGCCGGACCCTCCGAGGGTAGCCGCCGCGGGGACCAGTCCGGATGGTCCCCGCGGCGGACTCGCCGGCCCCGGCCGTCAGCCCGCGACGGTGGCCAGGATCAGCTCCCGGACGCGCGCCGCGTCGGCCTGACCCTTCATGGCCTTCATGACCTGACCGATGAGGGCGCCGGCGGCCTGCTCCTTGCCACCGCGGATCTTCTCCACGATGTCCGGGTTGGCCGCGATCACCTCGTCGACCGCGCCCTGGAGGGCACCGTCGTCGGAGACCATGGCCAGCCCGCGGGCGTC
The DNA here is from genome assembly GCF_900187395.1 of Kytococcus aerolatus. Lineage (GTDB taxonomy): Bacteria > Actinomycetota > Actinomycetes > Actinomycetales > Dermatophilaceae > Kytococcus > Kytococcus aerolatus. The sequence goes on along the minus strand of NZ_FYEZ01000002.1, from coordinate 257,944 downwards.
GGCCACCTCGGTCGGCGAGCCCTCGCCGGCGAGGACGCCGTCGAGCACCTGACGGGCCATCGAGTCGTTGAGGCGCCCCTCGGCGACCATGCCGTCGAGCTCGGCCACGGCGGCCGGGGTCAGCCCGACCTCGGTGGCGTACTCCTCGACCGACTGGCCCGCGTCGTTCGCGCGACGGGCCACCTCGCCGGACCACCACTTGCGGGCCCCGGCAGCCTTCGCCCCGGCGGCGATCGTGGCCTCGATGAGGTCCACCGCCCCGGCGTTCAGCACGTCCCGCATCTCCAGGTCGGTGAAGCCCCACTCCGCCTGCAGGCGGGCGCGGCGCTTGCCCGGCATCTCCGGGAGCGACTCGCGCAGGGTCTCCACGACGTCCCGCTCCGGGGCCACCGGCACCAGGTCCGGCTCCGGGAAGTAGCGGTAGTCGTCGGCATCCGACTTCGGACGACCCGAGGTGGTGACCCCGGTGTCCTCGTGCCAGTGACGGGTCTCCTGGAGGATCTCCTCACCGGCCTCCAGGACGGCGGCGTGGCGGGTGACCTCGTAGCGGACCGCCCGCTCGATGCTGCGCAGCGAGTTGACGTTCTTCGTCTCGGTGCGGGTGCCCAGCGGCACGACGGCCTGCTCGGCGTTCACCTGGCCCAGCACGTGCTCGGAGCCGGCCTTCGGGCGTAGCGAGACGTTCGCGTCGCAGCGGACGTTGCCCTGCTCCATCCGCACGTGGCTCACGTCGAGGGCCTTGAGCAGGTCGCGCAGCGTGGCCACGTAGGCGCGGGCCACCTCCCCGACCCGGTCGCCGGCACCGAGGATCGGACGGGTCACGATCTCGATGAGCGGGATGCCGGCACGGTTGAAGTCCACCAGCGAGTGCGTCGCGCCCTGGATGCGGCCCGTGGCACCACCGACGTGGGTGGACTTGCCGGTGTCCTCCTCCATGTGGGCGCGCTCGATCTCCACGCGGAAGACCTCGCCGTCGTCGAGCTCGACGTCCAGGTACCCGTCGTACGCGATCGGCTCGTCGTACTGGGAGGTCTGGAAGTTCTTCGGCATGTCCGGGTAGAAGTAGTTCTTCCGGGCGAAGCGCGAGTACTCCGCGATCTGGCAGTTCAGCGCCAGACCGATCCGGATGGCCGACTCCACCGCGGCGGAGTTCACCACCGGGAGCGCCCCGGGCAGCCCCAGACAGACCGGGCACACCTGCGTGTTCGGCTCGGCACCGAACTCCGTCGGGCAGGAGCAGAACATCTTCGTGCTCGTGCTGAGCTCCACGTGGACCTCGAGCCCGATGACCGGGTCCCAGGAGGTCATCGCCTTCTCGAAGGGCACGACCTTGTCACTCGTCTGCGTCGCCATCCTCAGGCCTCCTGCGTCTGGTCGTGGGCGGAACCGGTGGACTCACCCGGCACCTCGGCGGGCACCTCCGGCACGCGGAGGCGCACCGGCTGGCCACCGGCCGCGGCGTCGGCGGCCTCGATGAGGGCCTCCACGGCGGCACCGGCGGAGTACATGCGCTCGTCGGCCTGCGCCGGGGCGATCACCTGGAAGCCGGTCGGCAGACCGTCCTCCGGGGCCAGGCCCATCGGCAGGGACAGGGCGCACACACCGGCCAGGTTCACCGGGATGGTCGCGATGTCGTTGAGGTACATCGCCAGGGGGTCGTCCAGCTTCTCCCCCAGCGGGAAGGCCGTCGTCGGCGCCGACGGGGAGACCAGCACGTCCGCCTGCTCGAAGGCCGCGTCGAAGTCGCGCTGGATCAGCGTGCGCACCTTCTGGGCCTTGCCGTAGTAGGCGTCGTAGTAGCCGGAGGACAGCGCGTAGGTGCCGAGGATGATGCGGCGCTTCACCTCGTCGCCGAAGGCGGCGTCGCGGGAGGCGGCCATGACCTGCTCGGCCGAGGGGGCGTCCACGCCCTCGGGGCCGACCCGCAGGCCGTAGCGCATCGCGTCGTAGCGGGCCAGGTTGGAGGAGGCCTCGCTGGGGAGGATCAGGTAGTAAGCCGCCATGCCCAGGGCGAAGGAGGGGCAGGAGACCTCGACGATCTCCGCACCGGCCTCGCGCAGCTGCTGCAGGCGCGCCTCGAAGAGCTCCTTGACGCCGGCCTGGAAGCCCTCGCCGTCGACGAGCTCCTTGACCACGCCGACACGCAGGCCCTTCAGCGCGGCCGAGCCGCCCTCGGCGGCGCCGGTGCGGGCCGCCTCGAGCGCGGCCGGGGCCGGGGCGTCGATGCTCGTGGAGTCCAGCGGGTCGTGACCGCCGATCACCTCGTGCAGGGCGGCCGCGTCGGCGATGGTGCGCGAGCACGGGCCGATCTGGTCCAGCGAGGAGGCCAGGGCGATGATCCCGTAGCGGGAGACGCCGCCGTAGGTGGGCTTGGCGCCGACCGAACCGGTCACGGCCGCGGGCTGGCGGATCGAGCCGCCGGTGTCCGAGCCGATCGCCAGCGGGGCCATGAAGGAGGACACGGCCGCCGAGGAGCCACCGCCGGAACCACCCGGGATGCGGGTGACGTCCCACGGGTTGCGGGTCGGGCCGAAGGCCGAGTGCTCGGTGGAGGAGCCCATCGCGAACTCGTCCATGTTCGTCTTGCCGAGGATCGGCATCCGGGCGTCCCGGAGTCGACGCACGATGGTGGCGTCGTAGGGCGCCACCCAGCCCTCGAGCATCTTCGAGCCGGCCGTGGTGGGCAGGCCCTCGGTGCAGGCGATGTCCTTCACCGCGATCGGGACGCCGGCCAGCGGGTGCAGCTCCTCGCCGGCGGCCCGGGCGGCGTCGACCTCGCGGGCGGTCGCGAGCGCCCCCTCGGCGTCGACCTGCAGGAAGGCGTGGAGCACACCGTCGACCTGCGCGATCCGGTCCAGGTGGGCCCGGGTGAGCTGCTCGGAGGTGATCTCCCCGGCGCGCAGCTTCTCGGCCATCTCCAGGGCGGAGAGGGTGATCAGCGGGTCGAGACCCTCGACCGGCGGGGTGGTGGTGTCGGTGCTCATCGGTGCGCTCACTCCTCGTCCAGGATGCGGGGGACGCCGAAGCGACCCTCCTCGGCCAGCGGAGCCGCGGCGAGCGCCTGCTCCTGGGTCAGCCCCGGGCGCACCTCGTCCGGGCGCATGACATTGGTCATCGGGATCGGGTGGGACATGGCGGGGACGTCCTCGGAGGCGCCGTCGCTGATCTGGTCCACCCACTGGACGATCTGGTCCAGCTGACCGGCCAGACGATCGAGCTCGTCCGGCTCGAGGTGGATGCGCGCGAGACTGGCGACGTGCGCGACGTCGTCACGGGAGAGTGCTGACATGCCCCGCAGTCTACGGGCGGGCCGACGCGGGTCCCGGGGGTGCTGCGGCCACCCAGCGGTCCACCTCGCGACGGGAGCGCAGGCGCACCACGGGCACCTCCGGACGGGTCGTGCGGAGGGCCTGCACCCGCCGTGCCGCCTTCGGGTGGGTGCTCCACGCCCAGCGGACGATGTGCTCCGGGTCGGTGAGCACGTCCCGCAGCGGCCCCTCGGTGTTGCCGTTCCACAGGACCTCGCGGCGGAGGCGGCGGCGCAGGGTGCGGCGGACGACCTGGCGCATCACCCTGTGTCGGGGCAGGTCCAGCCAGACCACGAGATCCGCCCGCCGGGGCAGCAGGTCGCCGAGCTGCTGGGAGTACTGCCACTCGGTGATCCAACCGTCACCGGCGGTGAAGGCCTCCACCTCCTCGACGAAGGTGGGGCGGGGCGTCCAGCCCGGGCCGTGGAACAGGGCGTCGATCTCCACGTGCTCCAGGCCCAGCCGGGGCGCGACCCGGGAGGCCAGCGTCGTCTTGCCCGACCCGGAGGTGCCCACCACGAGGACCCGCCGGGGCCGGTGCGGCAGCGGGTCGTCCGGTCCGAGGAGGGCGGGCGGTGGGGTGCCGGCGAGCGAGGACGACGCAGCGGCCACCGGGGAGGGCTCGGGGCCGGGGCCGGCGGGCCCGCTCACAGGAGCCTGCGCAGAGCTCGGGCCAGCACCTGGGCATGGTTGTGCTCGGTGTCGCGAGCCGCGAAGAGGAGGGTGACCACGTCCGCCTGTCGGGCCTCGCGGGCGAGCTCCCGGAGTGCCTCGTGCGGCTCGCCCCCGGCCAACTCCGCGGTGTAGCGCTCTGCGAACTCCTCGAACCGGGCTGTTCGTTCCTCCCCCTCGACCGCGTGGAACCACTGGCGCAGCTCGGTCGACGGGGCCACCGCCTTGGGCCACAGGTCGTGCGGGAGCGCCTCCTTGCGGACGCCCCGCGGCCAGAGCCGGTCCACGAGCACAGCGAGGCCCTCGGTGCCGTCGGGGTCCTCGACGTGGTCCGCCACCCGGCGGGTGCGAACGGTGGTCATCGAGCGTCTCCTCCCCCGGTGGCCCCGGAGCCCCGCTGCTCCAGACGCCGGCGGACGAGAGTGGGATCCGGGTTCGTGTGCGGCTCACCGTCGAGCACCACGGTGGGCACCACCTCGTCGCCACCGTTCACCGAGCGGACGAAGGCGGCGGCCTCGGCGTCCTGCCAGATGTTCACCCACCGTGCACGCTCGCGCAGGCCCTTCAGCTCACGGCGCAGCCGGGCGCAGTACAGGCACCCCGGCCGCCAGTAGACGACCACCTGCCGTCGGTCGGCGGGCAGGGCGTGCGCCTCCTGGTGGGTCAGGCTGCGCCCGCCCCACCAGGGCGAGGACCACCAGGCCATGAACCCGAAGAACGCGGCGCCGAGCACGGCCAGCCCGGGGTGCCCCGCGTGGACGGCGGTCCACACCGCCCACGCGCCGGCCAGCACCTGCAGGATCCAGACCCAACGATCCACGGCTCAGTCCGCCGGGGGTGCCGGGGGCGACGGCGTCACGCCCTCGACGCGACCGGTCTCGAGCAGCTCGCGGAACTGGTCCTCGTCGAGCATCGGCACGCCCAGCTCCTCGGCCTTGGCGGCCTTCGAGCCGGCGTTCGCCCCGACGACGACGTAGTCGGTCTTCTTCGAGACCGACCCGGAGGCCTTGCCACCGCGGATGAGGATCGCCTCCTTGGACTCGTCCCGGCTGAAACCCTCCAGCGACCCGGTGACCACCACGGTGAGCCCCTCCAGGGTGCGCTCCACGGACTCGTCCCGCTCGTCCGCCATCCGCACCCCGGCAGCGGCCCAGCGGTCCACGATGTCCCGGTGCCAGTCGGTGCCCTCGCCGGTGAACCACTCCGTGACGGCCTCGGCGATCGTGGGGCCGACCCCCTCCACGGCCGCGAGCTCCTCGGTGGTCGACGAGCGGATGGCCTCCAGGCTGCCGAAGTGCGCCGCGAGCGCCCGCGCCGCGGTCGGGCCGACGTGTCGGATCGACAGGGCGACCAGCACCCGCCACAGGGGCTGCTCCTTCACCTGCTCCAGGTTCTGCAGCAGGCGCACCCCCACCGCGGAGAGCACGCGCCCCTCCCGGACCCCACCGGGCGGCAGGACCCCCTCGGGATCCCCCTCCTCGGCTGCCGTCAGCTCGGCCTTCTTCACCGCCCGGGTGTACAGGTCGGTCTGCAGGAGGTCGTCCGCGGTGAGCTCGAAGACGCCCGCCTCGTCGGTGAGGACGCCCGCCTCGAGCAGGGCCCCGGCCCCCTCCCAGCCGAGGGACTCGATGTCGAAGGCCCCCCGCCCGGCGAGCGAGAAGAGGCGCTCGTGCAGCTGGGAGGGGCAGGTGCGCTGGTTCGGGCAGCGGATGTCCTTGTCGCCCTCCTTCGCCGGGGCAAGCTCGGTGCCGCAGCTGGGGCAGTGGGTGGGCATGACGAACTCCCGCTCGGTGCCGTCGCGCAGGTCCGCCACCGGGCCGAGGATCTCCGGGATCACGTCACCGGCCTTGCGGAGGACCACCGTGTCGCCGATGAGCACCCCCTTGCGGCGCACCTCGTGGGCGTTGTGCAGGGTCGCCATCGAGACCGTCGACCCGGCCACCGTCACCGGCTCCATGACGCCGAAGGGGGTGACCCGCCCGGTGCGCCCCACGTTCACCTGGATGTCGAGGAGCTTCGTGTTCACCTCCTGCGGCGGGTACTTCCACGCGATCGCCCACCGGGGGGCCCGCGACGTGGCACCGAGCTGACGCTGCACGGCCACCTCGTCGATCTTCACCACCACGCCGTCGAGCTCGTGCTCGGCGCTCTCCCGGCGCTCCCCCCAGTGCTCGATGTACTCGGTGACCTCCCCCAGGGAGGTCACGACCCGGCTGTGCGTCGTGACCGGCAGGCCCCAGCCGGCGAGGATCTCGTAGGCCTCGGACTGCCGGGTGATGTCGAAGCCCTCCCGGGCACCGATGCCGTGGACGATCATCCGCAGGGGGCGGGAGGCCGTGACCCGCGGGTCCTTCTGCCGCAGGGACCCGGCCGCGGCGTTGCGGGGGTTCGCGAAGGCGGCCTTCCCGGCCTCCACCTGGCGCTCGTTGAGGTCGCCGAAGGCCTCGATCGGCAGGAAGACCTCGCCCCGCACCTCCACCAGGGGCGGGACGTCCACCGTCGCGGTGTCGGCGTCGTCGGCATCGGCCGGGCGGCGCAGCTCGTGCGGCACGCCCTCGATGGTGCGGACGTTGAGGGTGATGTCCTCCCCCGTCCGACCGTCACCACGCGTGGCGGCCCGGACCAGGCGACCGTCCTCGTAGGTGAGGTTCACCGCGAGGCCGTCGATCTTCAGCTCGCAGAGGTAGTGCAGGTCGGTGGTCCCGGCGTCGGCACGGGAGCGGTCGAACCAGGCCTGCAGGTCCTCGGACGTGAACGCGTTGTCGAGGCTGAGCATGCGCTCCGCGTGGTCCACCGCGTCGAAGGTGGTGGCCAGCGGCGCACCCACCTCCTGCGTCGGGCTCTCGGGCACCCGCAGGTCGGGGTGCTCCTCCTCGAGCGCCTCCAGGCTGCGGTAGAGCTCGTCGAAGGCCGCGTCGGAGATCGTCGGGCGGCCGAGGTAGTAGGCCTCCCGGTGCTGGCGGACCTGCTCGGCCAGCTCGTCCCACCGGTGCCGGTCGGCGGAGCTGGCCGGGGCCTGGGGGGCGCTCGTCTCGGTGGGGACCTCGGGCTCTGCGTTCTGCTCGCTCACGACGTCATCCTCCCTCACGGAGCCGACGACCTCCCGCCACGGGCGGGAGGTCGTCGGGCTCCACCGGTCCGGTCAGGGCCCACAGGCCGCGCCGACAGGTGGCAGCAGGTGGACGAGGAGGAGCAGGAACGAGTCAGTGCACCCGCACCAGCTGGTGGTTGGCGAACTCCGACACCCCGAACTCCGCCAGCTCCCGACCGAACCCGGACCGCTTGACGCCACCGAAGGGCAGGGCCGGCATGGTCGTCCCATGCTCGTTGACGTAGGCCATGCCCACGTCGAGGCGGCCGGCGACCTCCTGCCCGCGCTCCGGGTCGGAGGTCCACACCGACCCGGAGAGCCCGTAGGCCGAGGAGTTCGCGAGCTCGACGGCCTCGTCCACGCTGCCGTACCCGAAGACCATCGCCACCGGACCGAAGAGCTCCTCGCTCCAGGCACGCATCTCCGGGGTGACCCCCGTGAGCACCGTGGGCTCGACGAAGGCACCCTCCCCCTCACCCGCGCGCCCACCGGTGTGGACCGTGGCGCCGTGGTCGATCGCGTCCTGCACCTGCTCGAGGAGGCCGTCACGGGCCTCGAAGGAGGACAGCGGCCCGATGTCCGTTCCGTCGGCCAGCGGGTCCCCGACGGTCTGGGCCTCCACCGCGGCGGTGAGGGCGCGCGTGAACTCCTCGACCCGGTCGTCCGGCACGAGGATACGCTTCGGCGAGTTGCACGCCTGACCACAGTTGCTCATGCGGGCCCGGCCGACCGTCTCGGCCACCTCCACCATGTCGGCGTCGTCCAGCACGATCATCGCGTCGGAGCCACCGAGCTCGAGGACGACCTTCTTGAGGTGCTTGCCCGCCTGCTCCGCGACCGCAGCACCAGCCCGCTCGCTCCCGGTGAGGGAGACCCCGCGGATGCGATCGTCGGCGATGATCTCGGCAGCCCGGTCGTTGTCGACCCGGACGTTGCGGTACACGCCGGGCGGCGCACCGGCGGCGGTGAAGAGCTCCTCCATGAGCTCGGCCGAGGCGGCACAGATCTGGGCGTGCTTGAGGACGATGGTGTTGCCCAGCAGGATGTTCGGAGCCGCGAAGCGAGCCACCTGGTAGTAGGGGTAGTTCCACGGCATCACGCCGAGCAGGGCGCCGAGCGGCAGGGTGCGCACGAGGGACCGCTGGGCGCCCCGGGCGAGCCCCAGCTCGCGATCGGCCACCAGGTCCGGCCCGTGCTCGGCGTACCAGCGGTAGATGGACGCGGCGAGCTTGACCTCGCCGATCGCCTGCGGGACGGGCTTGCCCATCTCCAGCGCGATGGCCTCGGCCAGCTCCTGCTGCCGCTCCCGGTAGGCGTCCGCCACCCGGGCGAGGAGCGCGGCCCGCTCCTCCAGGGGGACGGTCGGCCAAGTGGAGGCGGCCTCGTGGGCGGTGGCGAGGACCTGCTCGACCTCCTCGGCCGAGTGCTCGGCGAACTCCTCGACGAGCTCCCCCGTGGCGGGGTTCTGCGTGCGGTAGGTGCTCATGGTGCGCTCCTTCGCGAATCGCTGTCCCCTCCGTCAACGACGGGCCCCCGGGGGTTCTGTTCCCGGTCCCAGGACCCGCGGGACCTGCCAGCGGTCCGGCACGGGTCACGGTCACGGGTCAGGGAGCGGCGACGGCGGGCTGCACGCGCTCGGTGGCCGCGATGGTCCCCGAGCCCACGACGCGGGTCCCGTCGTAGAGCACCACGGACTGGCCGGGCGCGACGCCCCGCACCGGCTGCTCGAGCTCCACCCGCAGCACCGGCTCGGAGTCCGGCGCCTCGGTGACCACCACCCGGGCCGGGTGCTCCACCCCGTGCGCCCGGATCTGTGCCCCCAGACGCTGCTCGCCGGAGGGGGCCGGGCCGCACCAGCGGACGTGGTCGGCCAGGATCACGTCCACCCCGAGCATCTCCTGCGGCCCCACCACGACCTGGTTGGTCGCCGGGTCGGTGCGCAGCACGTAGCGCGGGGCGCCGTCCTCGGCCGGCACCTTGAGCCCCAACCCCTTGCGCTGCCCGACCGTGTACCCGTGGGCTCCCCGGTGCTCCCCGAGCACCCGACCGTCGACGTCGACGATCTCCCCCGGCCGCTCCCCCAGCCGCCGGGCCAGGTAGCCGCGGGTGTCACCGTCGGCGATGAAGCAGATGTCGTGCGAGTCGGGCTTGCGGGCCACGGCGAAGCCGCGTCGCGTCGCCTCCTCACGGATCGCCGGCTTGGTGGTGTCACCCAGCGGGAAGAAGGCCCGGGCGAGCTGGTCGGTGTCGAGGACCCCCAGCACATAGCTCTGGTCCTTCTGCGGGTCCACGGCGCGGTGGAGCTCTCGGACGGTCCCGCCCGTGGGCTCCCCCGCGGCGTCCCGCTCCGGCCGCTCCACGATCTGCGCGTAGTGCCCCGTGGCCACCGCGTCGAAGCCGAGGGCCACCGCCTTGTCGAGCAGGGCCGCGAACTTGATCGACTCGTTGCAGCGCAGGCAGGGGTTGGGCGTGCGCCCTGCCTCGTACTCCCGCACGAAGTCCTCGACCACGTCGTGCTGGAAGCGCTCGGCCATGTCCCACACGTAGAAGGGGATGCCGAGCCGATCGGCCACCCGTCGCGCGTCCGCGGCGTCCTCCAGGGTGCAGCAGCCCCGGGCGGAGGTTCGCAGGGTCTCGGCCGACTGGCTGAGCGCCAGGTGCACTCCGGTGACCTCGTGCCCGGCGTCGAGCATGCGCGCCGCCGCGACCGCCGAGTCCACACCACCGCTCATGGCCGCGACCACGCGCAGACGTCGCCCGGAGGGTGCCGGGGCACCCTCGGGGGCGGTCTCGAGGGAGGACAGGACGGGCGCGCTCATGGGTCACCCAGTCTACGGAGCGCCCCCACCGGCTCGGCTCACGCATCTCGCGCCCTGCACCCACCCGCTACGGCGGCTCCTCCCACTCCCAGCGTCCGTCGACCCTCCGGGCCGTGAGCCCGTCCCGGTGGACCACCGTGTGGTGCCGTTCGCAGAGCAGCGCCAGGTTGTCCACGTCGGTGGGTCCGCCGTCGGCCCAGTGCCGCACATGGTGGGCGTGGCACCAGCCCGGTGGCCTCGTGCAGCCGGGGAAGGTGCACCCACCGTCGCGGACCAGCAGGGTGGCCCGCTGGGCGTCGGTGGCCAGGCGTTTCGCACGTCCGGTCTCCAGCGGTGTGCCGTCCGCACCGAGCACCATCGGCACGATCCCCGCGTCACAGGCGGCCTGTCGCAGCTGGGCAGCAGTGAGGACGTCCCCGAGGGAGGTGACCCCGAAGGTGACCGCCCCGTCGTCCGTGAGCTCCTCCACGCCGCGCGCCCATCCGGTCCGCCGCGCCCCGACCTCTCGGAGCCGTTCCGCCAACCCCTCGGCTGTCATGGTCACCACGAGCGTCGTCGAGCCGGACAGGCCACACCCACCCGCCGTGGGGTCGTCGTCGGCCGCCTGGGCCCGTTCGACGAGCTCCAGCAGGGCATCCGCTCGACGACGCGCCGGGCTCCGCGGATCCCGCACCGGCTCACCGTCCGACCCCCGCTCCGAGCGAGGGCCCGAGAGGCCGTCGACCGCGGCCCGGACGCGGGCAGCGTCCGGCTGGTTGAGGTCCAGCTGGAAGCGCACGAGGCCCGTCGGGAGCGCTCGCTCGGTGAGGCCGCTGCACTCCTTCGCGCGGGCGTCCAGGTCGTCGAGTCGGTCGTCGCCGTACCGGGCCATGATCTCCCGGGTGAGGCGGCGCAGCTCGCGCCGCGAGGCGTCGGCGGCGGAGGCCCGCACCAGGTAGTGGCCCAGCACCTCGGAACGATCGGCACCCGGCAGGAGGGGAAGCACCTTCGCGGACTCCTCCAGCGCCACGGCGGCGTGGTCGACGCTCACTCCCCCGCCCCAGACGGCCTGCTGCAGGGAGGCCGTGCCCGGTTCCAGCGAGGCCTCGGCGACCACGGCTACGCTGCGGGCGCGGCCGGGCTCGACGACACCGCCCTGTCGTCGCACCCAGTCGGCCGGCGAGGCGGCCCGGGAGGCCTGCACCGTCCCCCGGCCCACGGCCTCCGCCGTCAATCCGGTCATGGCGGCCTCCGCGGCCCGCACGAGATCTCCCAGCGCCTCGACGGCCCCCGCGAGATCGCCCTCCCCCAGTCGCCACAGGTGGGGCCGCACGGTCTCCAGCGCGGGCGCCAGCTCGCGGGCCCGTTCGAGCAGCCCCCAGACGTCCGCGGGCGCACCCTGCTCCCGCATCTCCACCACGGTCGTCACGGCCCCACCCCCTCGGTGCGCTCGTCAGAACCCCCGGGACCCCACCGTCACCCTCCGACGGGTGCCCCTGACGACACCTTCACAGTACAGGTGGCCCACTTTCTGCACAACACATGTTCTATGACCTGTGCAGGGGCCGCATCCGGCCTGGGGAACCTCACACGCGCGCCGCCGCCCGCGCCCGCTCGACCACCTCCGGCAGCACGGCGACGAGACGCTCCACGTCCTCCGGCGTCGAGCTCCACCCCAGGGACACCCGGAGCACCGACTCCGCCTCGGCCTCACCGTGACCCATCGCCAGCAGCACCGGGCTGGGCCGCGTCACCCCCGCCGAGCAGGCCGAGCCCCCGGACACGCACACCCCCTGCGCGTCGAGGAGGAAGAGCAGGTCCTCGCTGCGACAGCCCTCGATCGTCAGGTGGGCGATGTGGCTCGCCCGAGGGGCACCGGCCCCGGTCACCCGGATGCCCGGGTCGAGCGCCAGCACGCGCGCCTCCATCTCGTCCCGCAGCCCGCGCACCCGCTCGCCCTCGTCGGCCAGCTCCTCGACCGCCACCCGCACCGCCGCCGCCAGCCCCGCCACCAGCGCCACCGGAACCGTCCCCGAGCGCACGCGGGCCTCCTGACCACCCCCGAACCCGATGGGGGCCAGCCGCACCCCGCGCCGGACGACGAGCGCGCCGACTCCCTGCGGGCCGCCCACCTTGTGCCCGGCCAGGGAGAGCAGGTCCAGCCCGGAGGCCGCGAAGTCCACCGGCACGTGGCCGATCGCCTGCACCGCGTCGCTGTGCACCACCGCCCCGTGGCGCCGGGCCACCTCGGCGAGCGCCGGGACGCCCTGCGCCACGCCCGTCTCGTTCTGCACCCAGGCCACGGTGGCCAGCGCGGAAGCCGCGGCCGGCCCGGCACCCCGGAGCGTCGCCGGGCCGGCCCCGCACAGCGCCTCCTCCCAGGCCGCACGGTCCACCTGCCCGCCCTCGTCGAGCGCGGCCTCGTGCACCGGGATGCCCCGCCCTGCCAGGTGCGCCACGGCCCGCGCCACGGCGGCGTGCTCCACCGGGGTGGTGACCACCGGTGCCCCCTGCGCCACGCACTCCGCGTGGGCGCCGAGCACCGCGAGATTGTCCGCCTCGGTGCCCCCGGAGGTGAACACGATCTCCGTCGGGTGGGCGCCGATGGCCGCCGCCAGCTCCTCCCGGGCCTCCTCGACCCGGGCCCGCACCCGCCGTCCCGCCGCGTGCGTGGCCGAGGGATTGCCCGGTAGGCCGGCCAGCTCGGCCATCACCGCCGTCACCTCCGGCCGCTGCGGGGAGCTCGCCGCGTGGTCCAGATAGGTGAGGGTGGATGCGTGCAGGGTCGATGCGGTCACGGTCGCCTCCTCGGTCCCTCCCGCGGGCCGGGAGGGGTGCCGCCGATGGTGGCACGGGCGACGGCTCACCGGCCGCGGCGGCTCCGCAGCAGCTCCTCCACCTCGGCCAGCCCCAGCCCCCGGTCGCGCAGCAGCACGAGCAGGTGGAAGACCAGGTCACCGGCCTCTCCGACGAGCTCCTCGTCCCCCTCGTCCACGGCCGCGAGCGCCGTCTCGACGCCCTCCTCGCCGACCTTCTGGGCGATGCGCCGGGTCCCACCCTCGAAGAGCGAGGTGGTGTAGGAGCCCTCTGGCCGCTCGGCCTCCCGCCGGGCCACGAGAGCGTCGAGGCGGTGCACCTCCGAGGACGGTGCCCCCTCGAAGCAGCTGTCGGTCCCGGTGTGGCAGGTCGGGCCGGTCGGGCGCGCCAGCACCAGCACGGTGTCGGCATCGCAGTCGAGCCGGAGGTCCACGAGCTGCAGGGTGTTGCCGCTCGTCTCACCCTTCACCCAGCGCTCGTGCCGGGAGCGCGACCAGAAGGTGACCCGCCCGGTCTCCCGGGAGGCGTCCACGGCCTCGGCATCCATCCATCCGAGCATGAGCACCTGGAGGGTGTCCGCGTCCTGCACCACCGCCGGCACCAACCCACGGCCGGCGTCCTGCGCCTTCGAGAAGTCGATCGCCTGCACGTCCACGCTCATCGCCGCACCTCCACACCGGCCGCTGCCAGCTCGTCCTTGACCTGTCCGATCGCCAGCGCCCCGGAGTGGAAGACGCTCGCCGCCAGGGCCGCGTCGACATCCGCGTCGCGAAACACCCGCACGAAGTCCTCCACGCTGCCCGCACCGCCGGAGGCGACCAGCGGCACCGGGCAGACCTCCCGCACCGCCGCGAGCTGTTCGAGGTCGTACCCGGTGCGCACCCCGTCGGAGCCCATGCAGTTGAGCACCACCTCGCCGGCGCCCCGGTCGACCACCTCGCGCACCCAGTCCAGGGTGGAGCGGCCGGCCTCCCGCATCGCGTCCGGGTCCCCGGTGTGCGAGCGCACCCGCCAGGTGCCGTCCGCGTCCCGCAGCGAGTCGATGCCGACCACGACGCACTGCACCCCGAACTCGGCCGCCAGCTCACCCACGAGCTCGGGTCGCTCCAGGGCGGGGGTGTTCACGGAGACCTTGTCCGCCCCGGCGTGCAGGACGGCGCGGGCCTCCTCGACGCTCCGGATCCCGCCGGCCACGGAGAAGGGGATGTCGAGGATCCGCGCCACGCGCCCGACCCACTCCCGGTCCACCGTGCGCCCCTGCGGGCTGGCGGAGATGTCGTAGAAGACCAGCTCGTCGGCGCCCTCCTCGCGGTAGCGGAGCGCCAGCTCCTCGATGCCGCCCACGTCACGGTGGTCGGTGAAGCGCACGCCCTTGACCACCCGCCCGTCGCGGACGTCGAGGCAGGGCACGATGCGGCGGGCCAGGCGGGAGCCGGGTGTCGTGGAATGGGTCATCGGGCCCCCTCCCCGTCGGCCAGGCCGGCCAGCCCGTCGGCCACGACCTCGCGCACGGTGAGCGCGCCCTCGAGCAGCGAGCGCCCGAGCACCACACCAGCGCAACCGGCCGCGCGGGTCGCCCGCACGTCCGCGAGGTCACGGACCCCGCCGCTGGCCTGCACGGCCAGCCCGGGCGCGAGATACCGCAGGTGCTCGTAGAGCGCCAGCCCCGGACCGCTCATCATCCCGTCGCGGCTGATGTCCGTGCACAGCACGTGCCGCAGCCCGGCCTCGGTGTAGCGGCGCAGCAGCCCGGTGAGGTCCACCCCGGAGTCCTGCGTCCACCCGGCCGTCGGGAGCTCCCAGCGGGTGCTGCCCTCCCCGGCGTCGGCGTTCGGGTCGTCGGTCACCGGGCGCGCGTCGAGGGCCACGGTCACCCGCTCGGCACCGAGCTCGGCGACCCAGCCGGCCACCGTCTCCGCCTCGCGCACCGCAAGCGAGCCGATGACGACCCGTTCGGCGCCGCTCGCCAGCACGGTGTCGACGTCCTCCCGGCTCCGCACCCCGCCGCCGGTCTGCACCCGCAGCCCGGTCTCGGCGACGATCCGGCGCACCAGCTCGCCCTGCCCCCAGCCGCCGGTGCGGGCGGCGTCGAGATCCACCAGGTGCAGCCAGGCGGACCCCTCGGCGGCGTACCGGGCCGCCCGGGCCACCGGGTCCACCGGATAGCTCGTCTGGCGGTCGTAGTCCCCCTGCTGCAGGCGGACCACCGCCCCGTCGCGGAGGTCGAGCGCCGGGTAGGGGGTGAAGGTCATGGGGTCCTCGTCAGTGGTCATGTCGTCCTCGTCGTCCGGTCACGCCTTGTCTCGTCACAGGTCATCTCGCCCCGCCAGACCCGGGCGTCGGGCCCGGCACGCCGCAGAAAGCGGCCAGCAGGCCGGCGCCCAGGGAGCCGGAGCGCTCCGGGTGGAACTGCATGCCCCACACGTCGCCGCGCCGCACCATCGCGGCGAAGGGTGCACCGTGCGTGGTCACCGCGAGGGTGTGCTCGGACACCTCCGCGGCGTAGGAGTGAACGAAGTACGCCCGCGGCTCCGCGCCCCCCGCACCGGCCGGGGCGCCCGCACCGGCCCCGCGCAGCAGGGCCGCCACGCGCCGGCCGGCCTCGTCCTGACCGGCCGGTCCGTCCAGCGCCGGGCCGGCGGCGAGCACGTTCCATCCCATGTGCGGCACCCGCACACCGGGGGCCGGGGTCATCGCCCGCACCTCCCCCGGGACCAGCCCGAGGCACTCGGTCGGGGATCCGGCCGACCGCCCGTCCTCGCCCTCCGTGGAGGACTCGAAGAGCAGCTGCAGGCCCAGGCAGACACCGGCCACCGGCTGCTCCAGCGAGCGCAGCAGCTCCACCAGACCGAGCTCGCGCAGCCGTCGCATCGCGGCCCCGGCGGCCCCGACCCCGGGCAGGATCACCCGGTCGGCCGCCCGGATCCGGGCGGGGTCGGCGGTGAGTGGTGCGTCCAGGCCGAGACGCTGCAGGGCGAAGCGCACCGAGGCGATGTTCGCCCCACCGGCGTCCACCAGGACGACATTCGGGGAGCCCGGGCTCACAGCATGCCCTTGGTGCTCGGAAGGTCGTTCCCACCGGTGCGGGCGAGGGCCTGGCGCAGCGCCCGGGCGACGGCCTTGAAGCCGACCTCGACGCGGTGGTGGTCGTTCTCCGCCTCGACCCTCAGGTTGAGGGTGATGCCGGCCGCCTCGCAGAAGGAGCGCCAGAAGTGCTCCACCATCTCGGTCGGCAGATCCCCCACCATCGGGCGCGTGAACTCGCAGTCGAAGACGAGGAAGGGGCGCCCGGAGACGTCCACCGCGGCCTGGGCGAGCGACTCGTCCATCGGCAGGGTGAAGCCGTAGCGCCCGATGCCGCGCTTGGTCCCCAGCGCCTCGCGGATCGCCTGGCCGATGGCGAGCCCCGTGTCCTCCACGGTGTGGTGCTCGTCGATGTGCAGGTCGCCCTCGCAGCTCACCGCCAGGCCGAACCCGCCGTGCTTGCCGAGCTGGTCGAGCATGTGGTCGAAGAAGCCGAGCCCGGTGGAGACGCGCGCCGGGTGCGGGTCGTCGAGGTCCACGTCCACGACGATGCGGGTCTCCTTCGTCACCCGCTCCACGTGGGCGCGGCGCGGGGCGTCGAGCAGGTCGTGGGCGATGCCCTCCCAGGTCCAGGTGCCGCCGAGCTCCTCCTCGGTGGCCAGCTGGTAGGCGGTCACCCCGAGGTTCTCGGCAAGCTGCACGTCGGTGTCCCGGTCGCCGACCACGGCCGTGCGGGTCCAGTCGATGCCGTGGTCCTTGAGCAGGTGCACCAGCATCCCGACACCCGGCTTGCGGGTCGGGGCGTTGTCCTCCGGCCGGGTCGGGTCGATGAGGACCTCCCGGAAGCGCACCCCCTGGCTCTCGAGCACCTGCATCACCAGGGCGTGCGGGGCGTCGAAGTCCTCCTGCGGGAAGGCGTCCGTGCCCAGGCCGTCCTGGTTGGAGACCATCACCAGGTCCCACCCGGCCTCGCTGATGCGGCGCAGGGCCGGGACGACGCCCTCCAAGAAGCGCACCTTCGACAGCGCGTCGACCTGGTGGTCCGCCGGCTCGGCGATGATCGTGCCGTCGCGGTCGACGAGGAGCAGGGGCGTGGTCATGGGGTCTCCTTGCTGAGCTGGCTCAGGACGAGGTCGTTCTGGTCGGGGGTGCCGAGGGTGATGCGCACCCCGTCGGCCAGGCCCGGGTGGGAGGCGAGCGAGCGCACCACCACCCCGGCCTCGTCGAGGACCATCAAGACGGCCTCGGGGTCCTCACAGCGGACCGTGAGGAAGTTGGCGGCCGAGGGCAGCAGCGCGGTGAGTCGCAGCGAGCCGGGGCGGGGCGCCTCGTCGAGGGCCTCCTGCTCGACGGCCTGCCCCCTCTCACCGGCGCCCTCCCGGACGATCCCGGTGAGGGCGCCGGTCATCCGCTCCCGCTCGGCGACGATCCGCTCCACGCGCTCCGTGGTGTCCCGCAGCGCGTCCGGCTCGGTGGCCGCCTCGGCCAGCGCGGTGGCGGGCGCCGCGAGCGGATAGGGCGGGATGACCGTGCCCAGCAGCTCGATGAGCTCCGGCCGGGCCAGGACTGCACCGATGCGGGCCCCGGCCAGCCCGTGGGCCTTGCTCAGGGTGCGCAGGAGCACGACGTTCTCGTGCTCCCGCAGCAGCCCCGCTGCCGAGGGGGTCCCGGCGAAGTCGGCATAGGCCTCGTCGACCACCAGCAGCGCCCGGCCCTCCAGGGCGGTCGCCAGCCGGGTCAGCGCCATCGTGGGCAGCGACTGGCCGGTGGGATTGCCCGGCGTGGCCACGAAGACCAGCCCGGCCCCGGACTCCTCCACGGCGTCGAGCACGCCCGCGAGGTCGAGGCGGGCCCACTGGTGGGCGGGCTCGGACGGGTCGGGCTCGAGGGTCTGCGGCACGTCCACCACGGAGCACCCGTGCAGCCGGGCCGCCACCGCGTACATGCCGAAGGTCGGGGTGGTGGTGACGATCGCGCCCCGTCCGGGCTCGCAGGCGGTGCGCACGAGGAGGTCGATCGCCTCGTCGCTCCCGCGGGTCACGAGCAGCTCGTCCGCCGCGGTTCCCCAGAGCGTGGCGAGCCGCTCGCGGAGCAGCACCGGCTGACCGTCCGGGTAGCGGCGGGTGGTGGCCTGCGGGTCGGCGGCGTTCGGCTCGGCGGCCTCGTTGGCGTTGAGCCAGATGCGCTCGACGGGGGGCACCCGCTCCGGTCCCGACGCCGGTGGCGCGTCCGTCTGGTGCTCGGTCGCCCGCACCCGGCGGGCACTGGCGTAACCGGTGAAGCCGAGCAGGTCGGCGCGCAGGTAGGCGGCGGGGAAGGACTGGCTGGCCGCGGGGGCCGCGGCGGGCTGGCCCGCGGGCTGGTCCGAGGGCTGGTTCGCGCTCATCGGGCGTCCCCCTCCAGGCGGCGGGTCACCGCACGGGCGTGGGCCTCCAGGCCCTCCGCCCGGGCCAGGGTCACCGCGGTGGGGCCCATCTCCCCCAGCGCCGCGGGGGTGGCGGACTGGACCGTCATCGAGAGCTGGAAGCTGGCCAGCGTGACCCCGCCGGTGTACCGGGCCGCGCCGCTGGTGGGCAGCACGTGGTTGGTGCCCGAGCAGTAGTCGCCCAGCGACTCCGGGGTGTGGTCACCGAGGAAGACCGACCCGGCCACCTCCACGTCGTCCAGCAGGGCGCGCGGCGCGCGGACGGCGAGGATGAGGTGCTCGGGGGCGTACTCGTTGGAGACCGCCACCGCCTCCTGCAGATCGCGGGTGAGGACCAGCCGGGAGGCCTCCAGGGCGGCGCGGACCGTCTCCTCCCGGGGCAGCTCGGCGGCCTGCCGGTCCAGCTCGGCCGCCACGGCGTCGAGGAGCTTCCCGTCGTCGCTCACGCAGAGCACCTGGGAGTCCGGGCCGTGCTCGGCCTGGCTGAGCAGGTCGGCGGCCACCCAGACCGGGTCGGCGCCCGAGTCGGCGATGACCAGCTGCTCGCTGGGGCCCGCCGGCAGGTCGATGCCGGGGCCGCCCTGCAGACCGGCCACCTGGCGCTTGGCCTCGGTGACGAAGGTGTTGCCCGGCCCGAAGATCTTGTCGCAGCGCGGGATGCCGCCGGACTGCCCCTCCTGGCCGGTCGGGGCCCCGAAGGCCATCGCCCCGACCGCCTGGGCACCCCCGACGACGGCGATCCGCCGCAGACCGAGCTCCACGCAGGAGGCCACCACGGTGGGGTCGGCACCCCCGTCGGCGGTCGGCGGGGTGCAGACCACGATCTCGGGGCAGCCGGCCAGCACGGCCGGGACCCCCAGCATGAGCGCGGTGCTGGGCAGCGGGGCGCTGCCGGCCGGCACGTAGAGACCCACGGTGCGCACCGGGCGGACCGCGCGCTCGCAGACCAGGCCGGGGACCACCTCGCGGAGATAGGGCGTGTACCCGCCCGGGGCGTGGAAGGCCCGCAGGTTGTCCGCCGCCGCGGTGATGGCGGCGCGCACCTCGGCCGGGACCCGGGCCACGGCCGCGTCGATCTCGCCCTCGGTGAGCAGCGGGTCCTCCCGCCGGATGCCGTCGAGGCGCTCGGTGGCGTCCACGACGGCCGCCAGACCCTCGCGCTCCACCGCCTCGAGGATGTCGGCCACGGTGGCCCGCACCTCCTGGCCCACCACCTGGGCGGGGCGGCGCAGCGCCTCGGTCCGGGCGGTCGCGTCCAGCTCGTTCCATCGCAGCACGCGCATCAGACGAGCATCCCCTCGACCGGGAGGACCGTGAGGCCCTCGGCCCCGGCGGCCTTCAGCCGTTCGAGCACGGCCCAGGACACCTCGCCGTGGCAGAGGGCCTGGACGGCGAACATGCCGGAGTCGGTCGGTCCATCGGGACCCAGCTCCAGGGCGGGGGTGAGGATCGGCGCCTCGGCGTCGGGCAGGAGCCCCACCAGCTCGGCCACCCGCCCGCGGGGCACCCGGGCGGTGAGCACCTTGGAGTCGGCCACGCGGCGCACGCCGTCGAGGCGGCGCAGGAGCAGGTCGGCCAGCTCCCCGCGCACGCCCTCGGGGCGGCCGGGGGGCGCGGCCAGCACGGCCTCGCTCTCCAGCAGGGTCTCCACCGGCTTGAGGCTGTTGGCACGCAGGGTGCCCCCGGAGGAGACGAGATCGCAGACCACGTCGGCCTGGCCGAGGCTGGGGGCGATCTCCACCGAGCCGCTGAGGGTCACGGTCCGGGCGTCCACCCCGTGGCGGCGCAGCCAGTCCTGGGTGATCGCCGGGTAGCTGGTGGCGATGCGCAGACCCTCCAGCTGGGCGGGCCCCTCGTAGTCCCAGCCCTCGGGCACCCCGATGGCCAGGCGGCAGGGGCCGAACCCGAGCTGGCGCACCTCCTCCAGGCCGGGGGCGGTGCCGTCCAGGCCGGTCTCGGCCAGTACGTTCCGACCGAGGATGCCGAAGTCGGCCACCCCCTCGGTGAGCAGCCCGGGGATGTCGTCGTCGCGGACGAGCAGGAGGTCGATCGGCAGTCCCTCCCCGAAGCAGAAGAGCCGGTCGCGGCTCTCCCGCCAGGTGAGGCCGACGGCGCTCAGGAGGTCACGAGCCGGGTCGCCGAGGCGGCCGGACTTCTGGATGGCGACGCGCAGGCGGTCGCGGGGTTCACGGGCAGCGATGGGGGGCACGGGGGTCTCCTGGGCCCGCGGGTGCGGGCGGTGGGGGAAGGACGGCGAGGCGCGGGACGCGCGAGAACAAGGGGCTCAGGTGGCGGGGGCGGTGTCGCGATGTCGCAGGGCCGCGACGTACCCACCCGCGCCGCCCTCGAGGCAGCGGGCCACCCGACCGACCGTGGTCACCGACACCCCGGTGGCCTCGTGGATGGCGCGATAGCTCATGCCCTGCTGCAGGAGCGGGACGACGGCCCACCGGTCGGCGAGGGCCTCGAGCTCGGCCGGCGTGCAGAGGTCCTCCAGGAAGGCGGCCGTCTCGACCGGGTCGGCCATGGCCGTGAGGACATCGGTGAGCTCGCGGAGCACCTCCTCGGTGCTGCGCCCTCCCTGGCGTCGCTTCACGCCGTGCCTCCTGGGTGTCGTGGTGAGTGGGTCCGGATGCGGGATCGGGGCCGTGTCGGCGTCGCCGCTCCATGTATCAATGTAGTAGCACGCTAGCACGCTGTGACAGTCGCGCCGAACCAGTGGTCGGTGAGATGCCTCACCAGCCCCCGCCCCAGCGGATGCTGCCGAGCCCACCGGCTGCCACGATGGGTGCATGACCACCTACGAGAACTCCCCCGCCCCCGGCGACCCGGCCGACGCCCAGGACCCGCGTCCGGCCTCGGCCGACGCCTCCGGGTCGATCACGGACTGGGGCGCCCCCGCCCCCTCCGACCGCCAGTCCCTCCGCGCCGGCCAGGACGGCCCGATCGTCCTGCACGACGCGCACTTCGTGAACCAGATGGCGCACTTCGACCGGGAACGCGTGCCCGAGCGCGTCGTGCACGCCAAGGGTTCCGGCGCGTTCGGCACCTTCCAGGTCACCGGTGACGTGAGCCGGTGGACCAGGGCGGCGGTCTTCCAGCCCGGCACCACCACCGAGATGCTCGCCCGCTTCTCCACCGTGGCCGGTGAGATGGGTTCCCCCGACACCTGGCGCGACCCGCGCGGCTTCGCGCTGAAGTTCTACACCTCCGAGGGCAACTACGACCTCGTCGGCAACAACACGCCGATCTTCTTCATCCGCGACGCCATGAAGTTCCCCCACTTCATCCGCTCGCAGAAGCGACGCGGCGCCAGCGGCCTGCGCGACAACCAGATGCAGTGGGACTTCTGGACCATGAACCCCGAGTCCGCCCACCAGGTCACCTACCTCATGGGCGACCGGGGCATCCCGCGCACCTACCGCCACATGAACGGCTACGGCTCCCACACCTACATGTGGATCAACGAGGCCGGCGAGAAGTTCTGGGTGAAGTACCACTTCCACTCCCAGCAGGGCGTCGAGGGGATGACCGGCGACCAGGCCACGCAGGTCGCCGGCGAGGACGCCGACGTCCACCGCCGGGACCTCTTCGAGGCCATCGAGCGCGGCGACTTCCCCCGCTGGACGCTCTCGGTGCAGGTGATCCCCTTCGAGGAGGGCTTCACCTACGGCACCAACATCTTCGACGTCACCAAGACCGTCTCCCACGCCGACTACCCGCTGCACGAGGTCGGCGTCATGACCCTGGACCGCAACCCGGAGAACTTCTTCGCGCAGATCGAGCAGGCGGCCTTCGACCCCTCGGCGACCGTCCCGGGCATCGGCCTCTCCCCCGACACGATGCTGCTCGGGCGGGTGTTCTCCTATGCCGACACCCACCGCCACCGCATCGGCCCGAACTACCTGCAGCTGCCGGTCAACCGGCCGCGCACCGCGGGCCACACGTACACCTACGACGGCCCGATGGCCTACGACCACTCCGGGGACGCGGCGACCTACGCGGCCAACACCCAGGGCACCCCCTACTCCGACGGCACCGGCCCGGCCGAGGACTCCTTCCCGGTCTCCGGCGACCTGGTGCGCCGCGCACAGACCGTGCGCAGCGCGGAGGACGACAACTTCACCCAGCCCGGCATCCTCGTGCGGGAGGTCTTCGACGACGCCCAACGCGAGCGCTTCGTGGACACCGTGGCCGGCCACCTGCTGGGCGGCGTGCACGGTGAGGTGCTCGAGCGCGCCTTCGACTACTGGAAGGCCGTGGACGCCGAGATCGGCGCCCGCATCGAGGCCGCCGTGCGGGCCGGGCAGGCGGCGGACAACCCCGGGGGCGAGGCGGACGACGCGAAGGCCCACGCGCAGCAGGGAGCGACCGACGCCGACGGCTCCCGCTGAGCAGGACCCCGCAGGCCGGTGGCGGTCCGGCCGCGACGACGAGGCCCGCCCCCTCCCCGGGGCGGGCCTCGTCGTGCGGGGGCCGTCCGGCGGGTCGACCCGCCGGACGGAGGATCACTCCGCCGCGGTGACCACCGGCTGGGCGAGCTCGACGCGGAGCGACTGCGCGAGCTCGGCCCGCGGCACCTCGTACTGGTCGCCACGGACCATGTCCTTGACCGTCACCGCCCCGGCCTCCAGCTCCCGCTGGCCGAGCACCGCGACGAAGCGGATACCGGACCGGTCGGCGTGCTTGAACTGCTTGGCCATCTTCGCCGGCTCCAGCACCGACTCCACCCGCAGACCGGCCGCCCGCAGCTCGGTGGCCAGGCCCAGCGCCTCGGGCAGCAGCTCGTCGGCCACGAGCGGGACGAGGACCTCCACCGTGGACGGCTCGTCGGAGACCATCCCGTTGTCCATGAGCTGCCAGAAGAGGCGCGAGAGGCCGATCGACATGCCCACGCCGGGCAGGGAGGACTTCGTGTAGGCGCCGGCGAGGTTCTCGTAGCGGCCACCGGAGCAGATGGATCCGAGCTCCGGGTGCTCGTCGAGGAAGGTCTCGTAGACCGTCCCGGTGTAGTAGTCCAGGCCGCGGGCGATCGCCAGGTTCAGGCAGTAGTCGCTCTCCGGCAGCCCCATGTGGCGCAGCAGCTCGAGGACCTCGCGCAGCTCGGCCACGCCGGCGTCGAGCTCCTCGTCGCGGCCCTCCAGCCCGGCGAGCACCTCCAGCGCCTCGGCGTGGGTGCTGGTGCGGGTTCCCACGAACTCGACGATCGCGTCGACCACTTCGCCGGCCAGGCCGAAGCGCTCACCGGTGAGCTCCTCGCGCAGCCACTCGGTGCCGCGCTTGTCGATCTTGTCCACCTCGCGCAGCACCAGCGGCTGGGCCTCGTCGGTGACGCCCTGGCTGTGGAAGAAGCCGCGCAGGAGGCGGCGGTTGTTGAGGTGGATCGTGAACGGGCCGAAGTCCAGCTCACGGAAGATCGCGTGCATGGTGGCCGGCGGCTCGGCGTCGTGGCGGACCGAGAGGGTGTCCTTGCCGATGATGTCGACGTCGCACTGCACGAACTCCCGGAAGCGGCCCCGCTGCGGGCGCTCCCCGCGGTAGACGCGCTGCATCTGGAAACGGCGGAAGGGGAAGGTCAGCCGGCCCTCGTGCTGGGCGACATAGCGGGCCAGCGGGACGGTCAGGTCGAAGCGCAGGGCCAGATCGGGCAGGCCGGCCTCCTCACCGGACGCCACGGCCTCGCGATCGTTGGCCAGACCACCGGTGGACTGGACGAAGTAGACCTGCTTCTCGGTCTCGCCACCGGACTTGGTGAGCAGCACGTCGGTGCGCTCGAAGGCGGGGGTCTCGATGGGCAGGAAGCCCCCGGCCTCGAAGTGGCGGCGGATCACGTCGGCCATGCGGTTGAACGCGATCTGCTCCCGGGGCAGCAGCTCGAGCGTTCCCTGGGCGGGGCGGGGCGTGGTGATCTGAGCCATGCCCGGATTCTAGGCGCCGCGCACGAGGGGCCGACCGATGTGCCCGGTCGGCCCCTCGTGGATCAGGAGGACGTGCCCCCGTGGCTCAGCCCTGCGGCGCGGCACCGCCGTGCTCGAGCGCCTCGAGGACCGCCCCGTTGAAGGCGGGCAGGTCGTCGGGATTGCGGCTGGTGATGAGGTTCCCGTCGACGACGACCTCCTGGTCGCCCACCCACTCGGCACCGGCGTTGCGCACGTCGGTCTCGATGGAGGTGTAACCGGTGGCGCGGCGGCCCCTCAGCAGGTCGGCCTCGACGAGGACCCACGGGGCGTGACAGATGGCGGCCACCGGCTTGCCGGCCTCGTGGACCTGCTTGACCAGGGCGACGGCAGTCTTGTCCTGACGGAGCGTGTCGGGGTTGAACACGCCGCCGGGCAGGACGAGCGCGTCGATGTCCACGGCGTCCACCTCGGCCAGGGTCAGGTCCGCGGTGCGGGTGCCCGCCGGGTCACCATGGTGGACGAGCTCCACCTCGCCACCCTCCGGCGAGACGAGCTTCGCGCTGTGACCGGCCTCGGTGACGGCCTTCCACGGCTCGGTGAGCTCCGAGGCCTCGATGCCCTCGGCGGAGGTCAGGAAGTACACGGTCTTGGCGTTCGCGTTCTCGGTCATGCCTTCATTGTTCGCCCATCCCCCGAGGCCTCGCAATCGGAACGCCGGGGGCTGTGAGCATCCCCACGCCGCGGGCCCAGGTGCGCACCGGTCCGCATCTCGACCGTCACCCTCCCCCGAGAGGGACACCGGTCCGCACCTCGACCGTCGACCGCGGCACCGGTACGCACCTCCCGCCCCGCAGGCCACGAGAGCGGCACCGGTCCGCATCTGAGGGCTGGGCTGGGCCGAGGAGAAGGGGTCCGCTGTGCCGAGGAGGACACCGGTGCGCATCTCGGGTGTCGGCCGGTTGCCAGAACGGCACCGGTCCGCATCTCGACTGTTGAGATGCGGACCGGTGCCGTTCTGGGGGTGCTGGGGCGGCGGGCCGGGGGCTCAGCGGCCTCCGCGGCCCGGGCGACCAGCGGCCACCCCCGGGGTCACTTGGCCTCGTTGACCTTCTCGGTGGCCTGCGGGAGCACCTCGAACAGGTCGCCCACGATGCCGAGGTCCACCATCGAGAAGATCGGCGCCTCCTCGTCCTTGTTCACCGCGACGATCGTCTTGGAGGTCTGCATGCCGGCGCGGTGCTGGATCGCACCGGAGATGCCGGCCGCCACGTAGAGCTGCGGCGAGACGGTGACACCGGTCTGCCCCACCTGCGTGGAGTGCGGGTACCAGCCGGAGTCCACCGCGGCGCGCGAGGCACCCACGGCGGCACCGAGCGAGTCGGCGAAGGCCTCGACCGGGCCGAAGTCACCGCTGGTGCCACGACCACCGGAGACCACGATCGCGGCCTCGGTGAGCGCCGGGCGACCGGAGGCCTGCTTCTCCTCGGAGGACACGATGCGCGCCCCGCGGGCCACGTTCGAGAACTCCACCTCCACGGACTCCACGGCGGCAGCGCCCTCGGCCGGCTCGGGGGTCACCGAGTTCGGCTTGAGGGTCACGATCGCCACGCCCTTGGCCACGTGGGAGGTGGTGGTCCACCCACCGGCGAACACGGACTTGGTCACCTGGACCCCGCCCTCACCGGCCTGCAGGTCGATCGCGTCGGTGATCACGCCGGAGGCGGTCATGACGGCCAGCCGACCGGCGATCTCCTTGCCCTCCGGGGTGGAGGGCAGCACCACGGCGGCCGCCCCGGTGCGCTGCACCAGCTGGGCCAGCGCCTCGGCGGTCGGGGCCACCAGATACTCGTCGAGCTCGGGGGCGTTCAGCGCGTACACCTTCGCCGCGCCCATGCCGGCCAGCGCGGGCTGGGCGGCCTCGGCACCCTCACCGACGAAGACCGCGGAGGCCTCCCCGATGCGGCGGGCGGCGGTGAGCATCTCCCCCGTCGTCTTGCGGACCTCTCCGGCGGAGTGGTCGACCAGAACCAGAACTTCACTCATGTCTCGGTCTCCTGTGGTCGCTGGGGTCAGATGAACTTGCGCTGCTTGAGGAACTCGGCCAGCTTCGCGCCGCCGTCGCCCTCGTCGGTGATGATCTCGCCGGCCTCGCGCGGCGGCTTCTTGTCCGCGCCGTCGGCCACGGCCCACGCGTTGGCGGAGCCCACCAGCGCCGGGTCGAGGCCGAGCTCGGCCAGGCCCCAGGACTCGATGGTCTTCTTCTTGGCGGCCATGATGCCCTTGAAGCTCGGGTAGCGCGGCTCGTTGATCTGGTCGGTGACCGAGACGACGGCCGGCAGGGTGGCCTCCACGGTGAGGGTGGCCTCGGCGGTGTCACGCTTCATGGTGATGGTGCCACCGGTTTCCCCGGAGCACTCGAGGCTGTTGGCCAGGGTCACCGCGGGCACGCCGAGCAGCTCGGCGACCATGGCGGGGACGACACCCATGGTGCCGTCGGTGGAGGACATGCCGAAGAGCACGAGGTCGACCTCGTCGACCTTCTTGACGGCCTCGGCCAGGACGAGCGCGGTGGACAGCGCGTCGGAGCCGGCGAGGGCCTCGTCGGTGACGTGCACGCCCTCGGTGGCGCCCATCTGGAGGGCCTTCTTCACGGCCTCCTCGGCGTCGGCCGGGCCCATGGTGAGCACGGTGACGCGGGCGTCGTCCTGCCCCTCGGTGAGCTTCAGGGCCTCCTCCACGGCGTACTCGTCGAGCTCCGAGAGCAGCCCGTCGCCACTCCGGTCGGTCAGGTGGTCCTCACCGAAGGCCCGGTCACCCTGGGCGTCCGGGACGTGCTTCACGCACACGACGATGTTCATCGATCGCCTCTCTCATGGCTTCTGTCGGGCTGCTCGCGGCGCGGCGCCCGGTGGTTGCTGGGAGGGTGCCCCGACCAGCGGGACACCCTCCCAGTGTCGCACGTCACTCCGCGCTTTCCGCGGGATGGCGTGCGGTTCGGCTCAGATCAGCACGGATTCGCCCCGATCGGGCCGCGTCGACTCAGCGACCGACGAACTTGGCCTTGCCGGGGCCGTTCTCCACGAAGGAGTCCATGCCCAGCTGGCGGTCCTCGGTGGCGAACAGACCGGCGAAGGCGATGCGCTCGATCTCCAGGCCGGTGGTGAGGTCCACCTCGACACCGCGGTCGATGGACTCCTTGGCGGCGCGCAGGGCGATGGCCGGGCCACCCACGTACTGCGTCATGCGCTCCACGGCCTTGGTGTAGACCTCCTCGGCCGGCACGACCTCGTCGGCCAGACCGATCTCCAGGGCCTCGGCGGCGTCCACGTGGCGGCCGGAGAAGATGAGGTCCTTGGCCTTGGCGGTGCCGATGAGGCGCGGCAGGCGCTGGGTGCCGCCGGCACCCGGGATGACGCCGAGCAGGATCTCCGGCTGGCCGAGCTTGGCGTTGTCGGCCACGACGCGGAAGTCGCAGGCCAGGGCCAGCTCGCAGCCACCACCGAGGGCGTAGCCGGTGATGGCGGCCACGGTCGGCTTGGGGATCTGCGCGATGGCGGTCAGGCAGGACTGCAGCTTGGAGGCGCGGGCGATCATGTCCGCGTAGGACATCTGCTGCATCTCCTTGATGTCCGCACCGGCGGCGAAGACGCGCTCGCCGCCGTAGACCACGACGGCGTGCACCTCGGGGTCCTCGGCAGCCTGCTGGGCGACGATGGCGATCTCGTCCTGCAGCTGCACGCTCAGGGCGTTCATCTTGGGGCGGTCGAGGCGGATGGTGCCGATGCCGTCGGCGACCTCGAGGCGGACGAGCTCGGTGATCTGATCGATCATGCGTTGTTCCCTTCGTTGCCCTGGGCGTCGTCACCCAGGTTGAGACTGAAAGAGGAGGAGCCGCCGCGGGCGCCGGGCTCGACGCCCTGCAGGCCGCCGGGGGCCTGACCCTGCTGCTGGGCGGCGGCGCCCGGAGAGGCCGGGCCGGGGTTGCCGATGGGGGCGGCGGTGGCGTGCTGGACGTCGTCCTTCATGACGTTCTCGTGCCAGATCTGCACCGCCTGCATGATCATGTTGACGGTCAGCTGGAGACGCGGCGAGGGGCTGTCGCCCTTGAGCATCAGGTGCTCACCGGAGACGACGAGGGTGCTGCCGACGATGCCCATCTTGATGACATTGGCGCCCAGGGTGATGTCATTGGTGTTCTGCAGCCAGCGCCCCACGTCCTGCGGGACGTCGCTGCCGATCTGCCACTGGCCGAAGACGCGCATGATGTCGACATCACCCTCGGTGACGCGGACGAACATCGTCTGCCCCTGGACGTCGAAGCCGATGTCACCGTCCTTGTCGACCTGCGGCTTCATGCCGTCGGCCTCCAGGCGCTCCTTCACCTGGTCGATCAGCTGGGGGGTCTGACCACCCGCGGCGTCGTCGCCCATCGGGAAGTTCGGGAGGTTCGTCGGATCAGTCATGGCCACCAAACTACCTGCTGTGACCAGCGCCACTGGACGGGCCTGCGGAAGCAGGGCGCTGCACTTCCTACGCTTCTCCCATGGCTCCCCTCCCCGGCCCCTCCCCCGACATCGCCCCGGCCCCCGGCCTGCGTCGCCTCAGCGGACCCGCGGCCGGTGCCGCCGTCGACCCCGTGGAGGTCTGCGTGGTCGCCCCCGACGCGACCGCGGTCTGGCTGTGCCTGCAGCAGCCCGACGGCTCCGAGCGCCGCGAGCCGCTGCGGCACCGGGTCCACGGAGCCTGGTTCGACCACGTCCAGGACGTCCCCGCCGGCACCCGCTACTGCTTCCGCGCCGACGGCCCGTGGGACCCGACCGCCGGCCACCGGTTCAACCCGGCCAAGCGCCTCCTCGACCCCTACGGGACGGTCGTCACCGGTGAGCCCCGGCTCGGCCCGGAGATCTTCGCCCACGCGGTCGACGACTCCCTGGAGCCGGTCGACGGGGGCGCCCAGCGCAGCGAGGTGGACTCCGGCGACGCCGTGCCGTGGAACGTGGTGCCCGCCGACGGCCCGGCCTTCGACTGGCAGGGGGACGAGCCGCTGCGGACCCCGTGGCGGGACACGGTGGTCGTCGAGGGCCACGTGCAGGGCCTCACCGCCCGCCACCCCGACCTCCCCGAGGAGCTGCGCGGCACCTACGCGGGCCTCGCCCACCCGGCGGTCCTGCAGCACTACCGGAACCTGGGCGCCACGGCGATCGAGCTGCTGCCGGTGCACGCGAAGGCCTCGGAGACCGAGCTGATGGCCCGCGGCCACGAGAACTACTGGGGGTACAACTCGCTGAGCTGGTTCGCCCCGCACCCCGGGTACGCGGCCACCGACGACCCGCTGGCGGTGGTCGACGAGTTCCGGGGGATGGTCCGCGCCCTGCACTCCGCCGGTCTCGAGGTGATCCTCGACGTGGTCTACAACCACACCTGCGAGCAGTCGATGGCCGCCGGTCCGACCTACTCGTGGCGCGGCCTGGACGCCCGGGGCGTCTACCGGCTGGACGACGTGGCCCGGGACGTCGACCACACGGGTTGCCGCAACACCGTGGACACCAACGACCCCGACACGCTGCGGATGGTCCTGGACTCGCTGCGGCACTGGGTCACCGAGTACCACGTGGACGGCTTCCGCTTCGACCTGCTCTCGGCCGTCGCCCGTGACGAGCGGGGCGCCTGGCGCCGTGACCACCCGCTGCTCGTGGCGCTGCGGACCGACCCCGTGCTCAGCGGGGTGAAGCTCGTCGCCGAGCCCTGGGACGTCTCCCCCGGCGGCTGGCAGACCGGTTCCTACCCGCCTCCCTTCGCCGAGTGGAACGACCGCTTCCGCGACGCCACCCGGGACTTCTGGCTCACCGGGGCGGCCACCATCAGCGAGCTGGCGACCCGCTTCTCCGGCTCCTCGGACCTCTTCGACCACCACGGACGGCTGCCCACCAGCTCGGTGAACTTCGTGACCGCCCACGACGGCTTCACGCTCCACGACCTCACCGCCTACGACCACAAGCACAACGAGGCCAACGGCGAGGAGAACCGGGACGGCTCGGACCAGAACCGCTCGGCCAACCACGGTGTCGAGGGCCCGGTCCCGGACACCGAGCAGGGCCGCGTCGTCGCGGCTG
Organism: Kytococcus aerolatus; assembly: GCF_900187395.1. Classification (GTDB taxonomy): domain Bacteria; phylum Actinomycetota; class Actinomycetes; order Actinomycetales; family Dermatophilaceae; genus Kytococcus; species Kytococcus aerolatus. The sequence continues at coordinate 227,796 of NZ_FYEZ01000002.1, read as the reverse complement.
CCCGCCGCCGTTCGATGCGCAACCTGCTCGCCACCACGATCCTCGCCACGGGCACGCCGATGCTCACCGCCGGTGACGAGTTCGGCCGCACCCAGGGCGGCAACAACAACCTCTACGCCCTCACCCCGGAGAACCGGGAGGACGCAGCCCTCGACTGGGGCTGGGAGACCTGGCAGACCGACCTGTTGGAGACCACGCGCCGCCTGCTGGAGCTGCGCCGCCGCTTCGCCGCGATCGGCCACCAGCGCTTCTACGCCCCGTGGAGCCCCACCCCGGAGGGCGACGCGGAGCAGCTCGCGGAGCAGCTCTCCGAGCCGCTCGACGAGCAGTTCGGCCGTCCCGGGGGCGTCGCCCAGGTGCAGGCGGCCTGGTTCGCCCAGGACGGCCAGCCCATGACCGGTGAGCAGTGGGCCGACCCGGCCCGGCGGAGCGTGACCGTGGCCCTGGTCCCCCCGGCCGACGAGGTCGAGGACGGCGACGAGGCCGCCGTCGTCATCGCCCTGCACGCCGGTGGCGCCGGGGAGGTCGTCCTCCCGCAGCTGGGCGACCTGACCCGGGCGACCCTGGAGTGGTCCGCCGCCTGGGAGCACCCCGACCACCCCGACAGCGACGCGGACCCGCAGCCCGGTCAGGCGCTGCCGGTGAGCGGCCCCAGCGTCATCGTGTGGAGTCTGCGCCGCGGGTGATCCACCACAGCCCCAGCACCGGCAGCACGAGCGGCACGTAGCCGTACTGGGCGCCGAAGTCCGACCAGACGGTCTCGTCGGGGAAGAACTCCGGGTGCAGCAGGCTCACCGCGCCGACGGCCAGCACCCCCACGAGCTCGAAGGTCACCGCTGCCCGGGCCACTGCGCGCCCCCGCGGGCCACCGACGACCATCGCCACCGTGGCCACCAGGTAGACCAGCGCGGCCACGGTGGAGAGCAGGTAGGCCAGCGGGGCCCGCTCGAAGTAGGCCACCAGCTGCATGATCGACCGCCCGGTGGCCGCCAGGGCCAGCACCGCGTAGGCCGCGACGAGCACCCGCCCGAAGCCCGCGGCGAGCCGGCCCTGGGGCCGGGCGCCGGGAGCGGTGTCTGGAGGGGTTGGGGCCGCGGTGGTCGCACCGTCCTGCGCGCGCGGCGCCATCAGCCGGTCACCGTCGGGAACTGGTACCAGATGGCCACGAGCCGCTCGGCCATGACCAGCAGGCTGATGCCGGCGATAGCCAGCACGCCCATCCCCCACCGGCTGTCCCGCTCGGCGACGGCCCACAGGAAGGCGATCGGCACCATGACGAGCATGCCCACCAGATAGGCGGCGAACTCCCAGAACGGGATGTCGTGCTCGGTGCGCACCCCCATCACCAGACCCACCACGGTCTGCACGAGGAGCACCAGGCCGGTGAGGCCGGTGACCCCCAGGACGAGGTTGTCGACCGGGCGTCCGACGACGACGTAGACCAGGGCGACCAGGGTCAGCAGGACGAGGACCGCGAAGAGCGCGGTGGTCAGAGCGGGGATCACGCCGCGCAGTGTAGGTCTCCCGGGTGCGAGACCCCGACCACAACTCGCGCCCAGCGGTGTTCCGGGGCCCCTTCTTCCCCTAGGGTCAGCAGCGTGAGCACCATCGCGCGCCCCTTCGCCCACGACGGCCAGACCCCGCTGGGTCGCATCCCCGTCCTCGACGTCCACCCCGTGGTCGATGGTGGGGCGCGCCCCGCCAAGGCGGTGGTCGGCGAGGAGTTCCCCGTCACCGCCACCGTCTTCCGCGAGGGGCACGACGCGGTGAACGCCACCGCCCTGCTCGTGGCCCCCGACGGCAGCGAGCACCGGACCGCCCTGGAGTGCACCAACCGGGGGCTCGACGCCTGGGCGGCCGAGGTGGCTGCCGGTGAGCCGGGCACCTGGTCCCTGTGCGTCGAGGGCTGGTCGGACCCGTACGCCACGTGGGCGCACCACGCCACCGTCAAGGTGGAGGCCGGGATCGACGTGGAGCTGATGCTCGCCGAGGGTGGGATCGTCCTGACCCGGGCCCTCGAGGCCGTGGCCGACGGCGCCCCCTTCGTGGCGGCCCCCGGCCACCCGACGACCGAGCCGACCGCCCCCTCGGCCGCCGCTCCGGGGAGCCCGGCCCCCACCCGCCCCGAGGCCCTCGAGACGGTGCGCGCCGCGCTGACCGCCCTGCAGGACACCGGGACCCCGGCCGGCGAGCGCCTGGCCGCCGCCACCTCCCCCGCGGTCCGCACCGCCCTGGCCCGCTACCCGCTGCGCGAGCTCGTCACGAGCTCCCCCCGCACTCCCCTCTGGGTGGAACGGGAGCTGGCCCTGGCCGGCGCCTGGTACGAGTTCTTCCCCCGCTCCGAGGGTGCCCGGCAGGACCCGGAGACCGGTGAGTGGACCTCCGGCACCTTCGCCACGGCCGCCGAACGCCTGCCGGCGATCGCCGACATGGGCTTCGACGTCGTCTACCTCACGCCGATCCACCCCATCGGCAGCACGCACCGGAAGGGTCCGAACAACACCCTCGAGGCCGGCCCGGAGGACCCCGGCTCGCCCTACGCGATCGGCTCCGCCGAGGGTGGTCACGACGCCCTCCACCCGGACCTCGGGGACTGGGCGGACTTCGACGCCTTCGTGGCCCGCGCCACCGAGCTCGGCCTGGAGGTGGCGCTGGACCTCGCCCTGCAGTGCTCCCCCGACCACCCCTGGGTGAGCGAGCACCCCGAGTGGTTCGTCACCCGGGCCGACGGGTCCATCGCCTACGCCGAGAACCCGCCGAAGAAGTACCAGGACATCTACCCCCTGCACTTCGACACCGACCCCACCGGCCTGGCCGCCGAGATCCGCCGCGTCATCGGCGTCTGGCTCGACCACGGCATCCGCATCTTCCGGGTGGACAACCCGCACACCAAGCCGGTCGAGCTCTGGCAGTGGCTGATCGGCGACGTGCGCCGCACCCACCCGGAGACCATCTGGCTGGCCGAGGCCTTCACCCGTCCGGCGATGATGCACACGCTGGCCAAGGTCGGCTTCCAGCAGTCGTACACCTACTACGCGTGGCGGCACGACAAGGAGGAGCTCACCGAGTACTGCCGGGAGCTCGCCGGGCCGGCGGCCGCCTACATGCGGCCCAGCTTCTGGCCGACCACGCACGACATCCTCACCCCCTTCATGCAGCACGGCGGCGAGACCGCGCACCGGCTGCGCTCGGCACTGGCCGCCACGCTCGTGCCCACCTACGGCATCTACGCCGGCTACGAGCACTGCGAGTCCGTCGCCCGGCCCGGGGCCGAGGAGCACCTCGACAACGAGAAGTACCAGTACGTCGACCGGCGGTGGGAGATCGACGGCACGCCGGAAGCCGGTGACCGACCGGACCTGTCGGGCTGGCTGCGGATGGTGAACGACTTCCGCCGCGCCCACCCGGCCCTGGCCCGGCTGCGGAACCTCCACTTCCACGAGACCGACCACCGCGACGTCATCGCCTACTCCAAGCGCCGCACCCTCACCGACGAGCGCGGGGTCCGCACCGAGGACGTCGTCCTCGTGGTGGCCAATCTCAACCCGCACACCACCGTCGAGGCGACGGTGCACCTCGACCTGCCCGCCCTCGGCCTGGAGCCCGACAGCACCTTCACCGTCCACGACGCCGTCACCGGGGAGACCTGGGAGTGGGGCGCCCACCAGTACGTGCGGGTCGGCATCGACAGCACCCCGATCCACCTCGCGCAGGTCCTCCGATGAACCCGATGGAGCTGCACCAGCCCGGTCTGCGCCACGACCCGACCTGGTACCGCACGGCCGTCTTCTACGAGGCCCTCACCCGCGCCTACGACGACTCCACCGCGTCGGGCTCCGGGGACTTCTCCGGGCTCACCCGGCGGCTGGACTACCTGCAGTGGCTCGGCGTGGACTGCCTCTGGCTCCCGCCCTTCTACGCCTCCCCGCTGCGCGACGGCGGCTACGACATCGCCGACTACACCGCGGTGCTCCCGGAGTTCGGCACCCTGCCGGAGTTCACCGAGCTGGTCTCCCAGGCGCACGAGCGCGGCATCCGGATCATCACCGACCTGGTGATGAACCACACCAGCGACGCCCACCCGTGGTTCCAGGCCAGCCGCTCGGACCCCGACGGCCCCTATGGCGACTTCTACGTGTGGTCCGACGACGACACGAAGTACGCCGAGGCGCGCATCATCTTCGTGGACACCGAGGAGTCGAACTGGACCTTCGACCCGGTCCGCCGCCAGTTCTACTGGCACCGCTTCTTCTCCCACCAGCCGGACCTCAACTGGGAGAACCCGGCCGTCCGCGAGGCGATGTTCGACGTCGTGCGCTTCTGGCTCGACCTGGGCATCGACGGCTTCCGCCTCGACGCCGTGCCCTATCTCATCGAGACCGAGGGCACGAGCTGCGAGAACGACCCCGCGACCCACGAGATCCTCGCCGACCTGCGGGAGATGGTGGACCGCGAGTACCCCGGGCGCATCCTGCTGGCCGAGGCCAACCAGATGCCCGACGAGGTGGTCGACTACTTCGGCACCCCGGAGCGCCCCGAGTGCCAGATGTGCTTCCACTTCCCCGTCATGCCGCGCCTCTACTACGCGCTGCGGGAGGAGAAGGCCGCCCCGATCGTCGACGTGCTCGCCGAGACCCCGCAGATCCCCGTGAGCGGCGGCCAGTGGGGCACCTTCCTGCGCAACCACGACGAGCTCACCCTGGAGATGGTCTCCTCCGAGGAGCGGGCGGCCATGTACGGCTGGTACGCCCCGGACCCGCGGATGCGGGCCAATGTCGGCATCCGCCGCCGGCTGGCCCCGCTGCTGGACAACTCCCGCGCCGAGATCGAGCTCATCAACGCGCTGCTGCTGGCCCTCCCCGGCTCCCCCTGCCTGTACTACGGCGACGAGATCGGCATGGGCGACAACATCTGGCTGGACGATCGCGACGCCGTGCGCACCCCGATGCAGTGGACCCCGGACCGCAACGCCGGCTTCTCCGACGCCGACCCGGGCAAGCTCTACCTCCCGGTGGTCCAGTCGCTGGCCTACAACCACACGGCGGTGAACGTCGAGTCGCAGATGGCTCAGGGCCACTCGCTGCTCCACTGGACCCGCGGCATGCTCGCCCTGCGCAAGCAGCACAGCGTCTTCGGGCTCGGGGACTTCACCGTGGTGGAGGGGGACAACCCCGCCGTGCTGGGCTTCACCCGCTGGATCGACCCGGCCACCCTGGACGAGGACGTCCACGTGGTGGGCGAGAACGAGATCCTCTGCGTCATGAACCTCTCCGGCCGCCCGCAGGGCGTGCACCTCCAGCTGGGCGCGGGCCACGCCGGCACCGAGCTGGTCGACCTCTTCGGTGGCCGCGGGTTCCCCTCCCTCGACGAGCAGGGGTCGGTCCACCTGACCCTCGGCTCGCGCCAGTTCTTCTGGTTCGGCCTGCACCGGACCGCCCCCGCCCCCACCCCTGACAGCAGCCCGGAAGGCGACGCATGAGCCCGAGCACCCTGAAGCACCTCCTCACCGAGTGGATGCCGCGGCAGCGGTGGTTCGTCGGCCGGACCCACGAGCCGCGGCTGCAGCGCATCGGCACCGTCCGGATGGGCGACGTGGTGGACCCCGAGGGCACCAGCGTGGCGCTCTCCACCCTCTTCGTGGCCGACCGTGCGAGCTCCCCGGCAACCATCTACCAGGTGCCGCTGACCATCCGCACCGCCAAGCTCAAGGGGGCGAAGAAGGCCCTGCTCGGCGAGATCCGCCTGGCGGCCCTGGGCCTCTCGGAGGACCCGGAGGCCACCGGCCTGGTCTACGACGGTGCGCACGACCCGGCCTACGCCGCCTCGATCATGGCGATGTCGGACCGGGAGACGAGCTACGGACAGGGCGTGTGCACCATGACCGGCACCCCGCTCAAGCGCCGCCGTGCCTACAAGCCGCCCTACGTGGTGACCGGGGCCCGCGTGCTCACCGGCGAGCAGTCCAACACCACGATCGCCGTGACCACCATGGGCGGTGGGCTCAAGCGGCAGCGCCGCGAGAGCGCCACGGTGAAGATCTTCCGCGTGCTCCAGCCGGGCAAGAACCCGGACATCGAGCTGCAGATGCAGCTGGCCCAGCACGGCTCGGACTACATCCCCACGCCCATCGGGGCGATCGACGGCACCTGGCCCGACACCGAGGGCGAGGGGCAGGTCACCGGTCAGCTCGCCTTCGCCAACGAGTACCTCGGCGACGTGGACGACGCCTGGCGCGTGGCCCTCGCCGCCTGCCGGGAGGGACGGGGCTTCCGCAAGCGGGCCCGCCGCCTCGGCGAGGTGACCGCCAGCGTCCACCAGGACCTCGCGGCTGCCCTGGGCACCGTGGAGCCCGACGAGGAGCACCGCGCCGAGCTGCTGCGTCGCCTCCACGACCGGCTCGACCGGGCGGTCGCCCAGGCTCCCCGCCTGGCCCCGCTCCAGGCGGAGGCGCGGGCACGCATCGACGCCCTGGCCGACCTGCCCTGGCCGGCGCTGCAGCGCATCCACGGCGACCTCCACCTCGGACAGGTGATGGACGTCCCGAACCGCGGCTGGGTGGTCATCGACTTCGAGGGCGAGCCGCTCCGCCCCGTCCAGGAGCGGCGCGCGTACGACCTGCCGCTGCGCGACCTGGCCGGCATGCTCCGGTCCTTCGACTACGTGGCCGGCACCGTGGCCGCCGCGGACCCCGCCGAGGCCGAGCGAGTGACCACCTGGGCCCGGCGGGTCCGGGCGGCCTTCCTCGAGGGGTACACGGCCGTGGCCGGGGAGGACTCCCTGGCCCCGCAGGCACTGCTGGACGCCCTGGAGGTGGACAAGGCCTGCTACGAGGTGGCCTACGAGTCCCAGAACCGTACCGAGTGGGTGGGCATCCCGGTGGCCGGGCTGGAGCGCCTCCTGGACATCCCGCTGGATCCCGAGGAGACCCCCGCCCCCGGTGGGGAGGCGCAGGGCGGAGCCACCCGCATGCACCTGGCCCTGACGCACTCCGACCCCGCGCACATCACCCGCGAGGAGGCCCACCGCCTCAGCCGCGGACGGGCCCACGACCCGCACGCCACGCTCGGCATGCACCCGGTCTCCGACGGTGTCGTGGTCCGGGCCCTGCGCCCCGACGCCCGCCGCGTCGTGGCCGTGCTGTCCGACGGCAGCCGCCACGAGCTGCCGCACCGCGCCGAGGGCGTCTTCGGCGCGCACCTGCGCGGCGTGGACCCGTGCGACTACCGGCTCGAGGTCTCCTGGCCCACCGCCGACGGCTCGCTCGGCGAGCCGATCACCCAGGACGACCCCTACCGCCACCTGCCGACCGTCGGCGAGATGGACCTGCATCTCTTCGCCGAAGGCCGCCACGAGCAGCTGTGGACCTTCCTCGGCGCCCACGTGCGCACCGCCCCCGGACCGATGGGCGACTCCACCGGAGTGGCCTTCACCGTGTGGGCCCCGAACGCCCGCGGGGTGCAGGTGGTGGGTGACTTCAACCACTGGGACGGCAGGGCGCACGCCATGCGCTCCCTGGGGTCCTCCGGGGTCTGGGAGCTGTTCGTGCCCGGCATCGGCGCCGGGGAGCGGTACAAGTTCCGCATCACCACCGCCGAGGGGCAGGTGCTCACCAAGGCCGACCCGATGGCGCGCCGCACCGAGGTGCCGCCGGCGACCGCCTCGATCGTGGACGACTCCAGCGCGGCCGCCTTCGCGTGGACCGACGATCGCTGGATGCGCGACCGGGCGGAGACCGACCCGCAGACCCGGCCGATGTCGACCTACGAGGTGCACCTCGGCTCCTGGCGGCAGGGGTTGGACTACCGGGAGCTGGCCGACGAGCTCGTGGACTACGTGCAGGAGATGGGCTTCACCCACGTGGAGCTCATGCCCGTGGCCGAGCACCCCTACGGCCCCAGCTGGGGCTACCAGGTGACCGGCTACTACGCGCCGAGCTCCCGCTTCGGCACGCCGGACGAGTTCCGTCACCTGGTGGACCGCTTGCACGCCGCGGGGATCGGCGTGATCGTGGACTGGGTGCCCGGGCACTTCCCGAAGGACGAGTGGGCGCTGGCCCGCTTCGACGGGCAGCCGCTCTACGAGCACCCGGACCCGCGTCGCGGCGACCAGCCCGACTGGGGCACCCACGTCTTCGACTTCGGCCGGCACGAGGTGCGCAACTTCCTCGTGGCCAACGCCCTGTACTGGCTGGAGGAGTTCCACCTCGACGGCCTGCGCGTGGACGCCGTGGCCTCGATGCTCTACCTGGACTACTCCCGCGAGGAGGGCCAGTGGGCGCCGAACCAGTACGGCGGCCGGGAGAACCTGGAGGCCGTCCAGCTGCTCCAGGAGACCAACGCCACCGCGCACCGGCTGCACCCCGGCATCGTGACGATCGCCGAGGAGTCCACCGCCTGGCCGGGCGTCACCGCCCCCACCCACGAGGGCGGTCTGGGCTTCTCCATGAAGTGGAACATGGGGTGGATGCACGACTCGCTGCAGTACGTGCAGAAGGACCCGGTCCACCGGCAGCACCACCACCACGAGCTGACCTTCTCCATGGTCTACGCCTACTCGGAGCGCTACGTGCTGCCGATCAGCCACGACGAGGTCGTGCACGGCAAGGGCTCGCTGGTGGCGAAGATGCCCGGTGACACCTGGCAGAAGTACGCCGGGGTGCGCGCCTACCTGGCGTTCATGTGGTCCCACCCCGGCAAGCAGCTGCTCTTCATGGGCAACGAGCTGGGTGTGCCGCGGGAGTGGTCGGACGGCTCGGGGCTGGACTTCGACATCTCCGGCGACCCGCTGCGCCACGGCGTGCAGCAGGTGGTGCGCGATCTCAACGCCCGCTACACCGAGCTGCCGGCCCTGTGGCAGGTGGACCACCAGCCGAACGGCTTCCGGTGGATCGACGCGGACAACGCGGCGGGGAACGTCATCAGCTTCCTGCGCTTCGCCGAGGCACCCCACTCCGCCGGCGGCACGGTGGCGGTGGTCGTGAACTTCTCCGGCGGCCCGCACGAGGAGTTCCGGGTGGGTCTCCCGCACGCCGGCCGCTGGGACGAGGTGCTCAACACCGACGCCACCGAGTACGGCGGCTCCGGGGTGGGCAACCTGGGCTCGGTGGTGGCCGAGGAGGTGCCCTGGGACGGGCTGCCCGCCTCGGCCGTCGTGCGGGTGCCCCCGCTGGGCGCCGTCTGGTTCACCCCGGCGCAGGAAGGCTGAGCGGGCGGGGCGGCGGCACTCCAACCGGCCGGCGCCCTCAGAACAGGGCGCTCATGAGGCGGCTACGCGCGCTGCGCACGCGCGGGTCGACCGAGCCGACCATCTCGAAGAGCTCCAGCAGACGGGCCCGCACGGCGTCGCGGTCCTCGTCGGCGGTGACCTTCACGGTGTCGATGAGGCGGTCGAAGGCATCCTCGACGTGGCCGCCGAGCAGGTCCAGGTCCGCGGCCTGCATCTGGGCCTGGACGTCCTGCGCGTTCGCCGCCGCAGCCTCCCGCACGGCGGTGGCGTCCAGCGAGCCGGCGCGCTGCAGGAGCACCACCTGCTGGCGGCCCAGCCGGGCCTCCTCGTCCTCCGGCTGCTCGGCGAGCTGGGCGTCGAAGGCCGCCAGCGCCGCATCGAAGTCCCCCGCGTCGATGGCCGTGTAGGCGGCCTCCAGGTGCGGCGAGAGCGACTCCTCCGCCGCGGCGGCCTCCCCCTCGCCGAGCGGCGCGGTGGACTGCCCCTCCGGGTCCGAGACCGACCCGGAGACGCCCGGGTTCGCCCGCCCGGTGACCCCGTACTGCGCCGCGGCGTTGAGGAACTCGGCCATCGCCTGGCGGACGACCTCCTCCGGCTGCGCCCCGCCGAAGAGCGGCATCGGCTGGCCCTGGAGCACGGCGATCGTCATCGCCTCCGGCAGCTCCGGGATCTGGAAGGCCTGCATCATCTCCGGGTGGGCAGCCACGTTCGCGGTGGCCAGTCGGTAGCGCCCCTCGTGCTCCAGGGCCACCTTCTCCATGGTCTGCACGAACTCCAGCGCCCCGGGGATCTCCGGGCTCCACAGCACGAGCAGCGCCGGGACCACCGCCGAGTCCTGCAGGACCTGACCGAAGCTGTCGAGGTCGACGGCCACCACAGTGGCCCGGGGGTCGGGCTGCCCCGGGGCACCCGCCGGTGCGGCCTGGGCCGCTCCGGGCTGGGACGGACCGCCAGCGGGCTGCGCGGCCCCGGTCGGAGCGCCGCCCTGGCGGGCGTCCGCCACCTGCTGCTGGACCTGCTGCTGCTTCAGACCGGTGAGGTCCACCGCCCCGGCGAGGCTGGCGCGGGAGAAGGGCTGGGAAGACATGTTTCCTCCTGGTCGGCCGGGCGGCCGACGGGTCGTCGGGGTCGGCCCAGGGGCCGGAACGGTCATGAGTCCACACGGACTCGGCTGGGCCCCACGATACGCAGTGGCGGCGCCCCCACCCAGCGCCGAGGGCCGGGCCGGAACGGTTCCCCGTCCCGGCCCGGCCCTCGTGGTGGGTCTCGGCGTGCTCCTGGTCGTGGGCCTCAGCCCTCGGCCAGGTGCCGCTCCACGCGCTCCACCTTGGCCTGGAGCTGCCCGGTCCACCCGGGACGGATGTCGGCCTTGAGCACCAGCGACACCCGCGGCGACTCGGCCGCCAGGGTGTCCACGCACTCCTTGATCACCGCCATGCACTCGTCCCACTCCCCCTCGAGAGTGGTGAACATCGCGTCGGTGCGGTTCGGCAGGCCGGAGGCCCGGACGATGCCCACCGCCCGGGCCACGGCCTCACTCACCCCACCCTCGGGGTCCTCCGCGGAGGGCGCGATGCTGAAGGCGACGAGCACGCCGGTCAGGCCTTCGGCACGCGCAGGACCAGGGCGTCACCCTGACCGCCACCACCGCACAGGGCGGCCACACCAATGCCGCCGCCGCGGCGCTTGAGCTCCAGGGCGAGGGTGAGCACCAGGCGGGCACCGGAGGCACCGATGGGGTGACCCAGGGCGATCGCGCCACCGTTGACGTTCACCTTGTCCTCGCTGACGCCCAGGTCGCGGGCGCTGGCGATGCCGACGGCGGCGAAGGCCTCGTTGATCTCGAAGAGGTCGACGTCCTCCACGGCCACGCCCTCCTTGGCCAGGGCGGCGCGAATGGCGTTGGCCGGCTGCAGCTGCAGGCTGGAGTCCGGGCCGGAGACCACGCCGTGGGCGCCGATCTCGGCGATCCACTCCAGCCCCAGCTCCTCGGCCTTCGACTTCTTCATGGTCACCACGGCGCAGGCACCGTCGGAGATCTGCGAGGCCGAGCCGGCGGTGATGGTGCCCTCCTTGCTGAAGGCGGGGCGCAGCTTGGCCAGCGAGTCGACGGTCGTGTCGGGGCGGATGCCCTCGTCGGTGGTGACCTCGATCGGGTCACCCTTGCGCTGCGGGACGCTCACCGGGGCGATCTCCTCGGCGAACACGCCCTTCTCCACCGCCTCGGAGGCCAGCTGGTGGGAACGGGCGGCGAACTCGTCCTGCTCGGCGCGGGTCAGCACACCGCCGCGGTCCTCCCGGTTGGCGGACTCGGTGAGGCCACCCATCGCCTGGTCGGTGAACACGTCCCACAGGCCGTCGAGGTCCATGTGGTCCTTGAGGGTCACGTCGCCGTACTTGAACCCGCCGCGGGACTTGGGCAGCAGGTGCGGGGCGTTGGTCATGGACTCCTGACCACCGGCCACGACGCACTCGAACTCGCCGGCGCGGATGGTCTGGTCGGCCAGCGCGATGGCGTTCAGGCCGGAGAGGCAGACCTTGTTGATGGTGAGGGCCGGGACGTCCATGGAGATGCCACCGGCGACCGCGGCCTGGCGGGCGGGGATCTGGCCGGCGCCGGCGGTGAGGACCTGGCCCATGATCACGTAGTCGACCTCGGCGGCGTCGACCGTGCCACGCTCCAGGGCAGCCTTGATCGCCACACCACCCAGCTCGGCGCCGGACAGGCTGCCCAGGGCTCCCTGCATGCGGCCCATCGGCGTGCGGGCGCCGGAAACGATGACGGTGGGGTCGGACTGGCTCATGGGTACCTCCGGGTACGGGGTGACGTGTGGTGCGCCCCGCACACTACCCCGATGTGACCCCGGCCACGCTGTGCGGAGGCGGGCCGGTCAGCCCTCCCGCTGGTGGACCACCCGGCCGGCCACCACCGTCGCGGCCACGCCCACCCTCTCCAGCCGGGCGGCGAGATCGCTGCTGGTCGGGGCGGCCAGGTCCGCGCCGAGGGGGTCGGCGTCCAGGAGCACCAGGTCGCCCCGTGCCCCGGCCCGGACCCGCTGACCGTCCACCGAGGCGGCCAGCGCCTCCCGCGGCGTCAGGGCGAGCTCGGGGTGCCAGGGGTCCTCCCCCGGCCGGGCACGGTGCACGGCGGCGGCCACCGCCAGCCAGGGGTCGGGGGTGCCGAAGGGCGCGTCGGAGCCCATTGCGAGCTCGACGCCCGCGTCGACCAGGCGGCGCAGCGGCAGCACCTGCCCGGTGCGGTCCGGCCAGGCCCGCTCGGCGGCGGACCGGTCGTCGAGCAGGTGGGCCGGCTGGACCCCGGCCCGCACCGGCAGGCCACGCCACCGGGCGAGCTCCTCCTCTCCCACCAGCTGGGCGTGCTCGACGCTTCCGACCACCCCGGTGGCGGCGAGGGCCGCGAGCGCCTGCCCCACCGCCGCGTCCCCGATGGCGTGGACGGCCACCTCCAGACCGTGGGTGCGGGCCCGGCCCAGCAGGTCGTGGAGCTCGGCGGAGGTCAGCTGCGGGGCGCCGGCGACCGACGACCCACCGGCGCTGCCCTCGCCCCGCCCTTCCGCGTCCCGACCGGGGGCGTCCGCGTACGGGGCCCGGCACCAAGCCGTCCGCGTGCCCAGGGAGCCGTCGCCGAAGAGCTTGAGCGGCCCCATCCGCACCAGGCCCTCGGTGCCGGGCAGGGCGTCGCCGGTGCGCAGTCCGGCGGCCTCCACCTCCTCGAGCCCCGGCACGTACACGCCCGTGCGCACCCGCAGCGGCCCCACCCCCTCGGCCAGCCGGCGCGGCCAGTCCACCCATGGGCGACCGAGCTCCAGGTCGGTGATCCCCACGATGCCGAGCCGGTGCGCCTCCGCCACGACCTCCCGCACCCCCTGCTCGGTGGTCTCCTGCGCCCCGGGCAGGTGGTTGAGCCGGTCGTAGAGGGCGAACCACTCCGCCTCCCGCACCAGCCCGCTCCGGTCGTACGGCCCGCCGAGGAGGGTCAGCGCCGTGCTGTTGAGCCACCCGTGGTGCCCGTCAGCGCTGATGAGCACGACCGGCACCCGGGGCGAGGCCTCATCGAGCAGCGCCCGGGTCGGGGCCTGCGCCCACCGGTCGGCGCGGTGCCCCCACCCCGTGAGCACCCCGGTGGCGGGCAGGGGCCGTGCCGCGGCGAGCCGCTCCCGCACCCGCTGCGCCGCCTCCTGGGGCGACCGGGCGGCCGAGAGGTCGAGCCGGCCGCGGGTGGCACCGAGCTGGCCGGCGTGCACGTGGTGGTCCCACAGACCGGGGACCACCCAGCGCCCGTCGGCCTCGAGGACCTCGGCCCCCGCCGGGCGGGGCAGGCCCGGCCCCACGGCGGTGAGGCGACCGTCGCGCAGGAGGAGGTCGACGGGCTCCGTCCCCGGAGCGCTCGGCGCCGCGTCGAGCGGGACGACATGCACCTGCCTGACCACCAGCTCACCCATGGCCCCACGCTAGGCCCGGGGACGGGGCCGGCCCCGCGGAGGAGCCCACCGCCGGCACCACCGGGCGGACTAGGCTGCGCCCATGGCACACGACTCCTCCGCCCCGCTGTTCACCGCCATCGACCACGTCGGTCTGGCCGTCACCGATCTCGACGAGGCGATCGCCTTCCACCGCGACGTCCTCGGCATGGAGCTGGCCCACACCGAGGAGAACCCCGAGCAGGGGGTCCGGGAGGCGATGATGGTCATCGGCGACTCGTGCATCCAGCTGCTGGCCCCGCTCACCCCGGAGTCCACCATCGCGACCTTCCTCGAGAAGAAGGGCCCCGGCATCCAGCAGGTCGCCTACCGCGTCGAGGACATCGAGGCCGTGTGCGCCACCCTCCGCGAGCGTGGCCTGCGCCTGCTCTACGAGGAGCCCCGCCGCGGCACCGCCAACAGCCGGATCAACTTCATCCACCCGAAGGACGCCGGGGGCGCGCTGGTGGAGCTCGTGCAGCCCGCCGAGGGGTCCCACTGAGCACTCCCCCGACCCCGCCGAGCGCGACGGACGTCACGCCGTCCCCCTCCGAGGGCGCATCCCAGCGCCTCCTCGGGGGGCACGGCGCGTTCACCCTGGGCTTCCTCGGGGCCCTGGGGGTGCTGACCGCCATCGCCCTGGCCCTGGCCGTGCGACGCCTCGACTACGTCGTGACGCTGCTCATCGTCGCGATCTTCCTGGCCCTCACGCTCAACCCGCTGGTCGAGATGCTCATGCGGCGCGGGCTGCGCCGCAGCGGTGCCGTAAGCGTGGTCTTCCTGTGGCTGCTCGTGGCCATCACCGGGATCGGTGCGCTGGTCATCCCCCCCATCGTGGACGAGTCGACGGCGCTCATGTACGACGCGCCCACCTACACCCAGCAGCTGCTGGAGCACGAGTGGATCCAGCAGGCCGACCGCGACTTCCAGCTGACCGACCGCTTCCAGAACGAGCTGCAGAAGCGGGTGGCCTCCGGCGAGCTCGCCAGCCAGGTCACCGGTGGGGTCCTCGGGGCCGGCCGGGTCGTGGCCACCGGGGCCTTCGGTGCCTTCACCGTGCTGGTGCTCACGCTCTACCTGCTCGCCACGCTGCCGCAGGTGAAGCGTGCCGGGTACGCCCTGGTCCCGGCCTCCCGCCGGACGCGCGTGCAGGACCTCTCGGAGCGGATCATGGCCCGCGTGGGCGGGTACGCCGCCGGGCAGTTCCTGGTGGCCACCATCAACGCCGCCTGCAGCTGGGTCATGATGACCGTCCTCGGGATCCCCTACGCGGCCGTGCTCGCCGTCCTCGTGGGCTTCCTGGGACTCATCCCGCTGGTCGGTGCCACGATCGGCGCCGTGGTCGTCGGGCTCATCGCGCTGAGCGTGTCGGTGAAGACGGCGATCATCGTGCTCGTCTACTACGGGATCTACCAGCAGATCGAGAACTACGTCATCGTGCCGAACATCATGAAGCGCACGGTGTCCGTGCCCGGAGCGGTCACCGTGGTGGCGGCCCTCATCGGCGGCACGCTGCTCGGGATCCTCGGCGCCCTGCTGGCCATCCCCACGGCCGCCGGCCTGTTGCTCCTCTACGAGGAGGTCCTGGTCCCCCGCCAGGAGAAGCGCTGAGCGCGGGACGACGAAGGGGGCTCCCGACCACTCAGGTCGGGAGCCCCCTTCGTCGTCGGCCCGGTCAGGCGTTGATGACCACCGGGATGATCATCGGACGGCGCTTGAGCTTGCCGCCGATGTAGCCACCCATCGACCGCCGCATGGCCTGCTGCAGCTGGTGCACGTCGGTGATGCCCTCGTTGCGGGCCTCGGCCAGGGCCTTCTCGATCCGCGGGACGGCGCGCTGCAGGATCTTCTCACCCTCGGAGACGCCCCGGGCGTGGATGTCCGGGCCGGAGATGATGTCCCCGGTCTCGGCGTCGCGGACGGCCACGATCGAGATGAAGCCCTCGTCGCGGAGGATGCGGCGGTCCTTGAGCAGCTCCTCGTCGGAGGTGCCCACGTTGCCGCCGTCGACGTAGATGTGCGCTGCCGGCACCTGACCGACGATCTTGGCCTGGCCGTCCACGAGGTCGACGATCACGCCGTCCTCGGCGACGACCACGTTCTCGGCCGGCACGCCGGTCTGTCGGGCCAGCTCGGCGTTGGCCAGCATGTGGCGCCACTCGCCGTGCACCGGCATGACGTTCTTCGGCTTGACGATGTTGTACGCGTAGAGGAGCTCGCCGGCGCTGGCGTGGCCCGAGACGTGGACCATCGCGTTGCCCTTGTGGACCACGTTGGCGCCGAGCTTCATGAGCCCGTTCATCACCTTGTAGACGGACTTCTCGTTGCCCGGGATGAGCGAGGAGGCCAGCAGGACGGTGTCACCCTCCCCCACCTCGATCTGGTGGTTCTGGTTGGCCATGCGGCTCAGCGCGGCCATCGGCTCACCCTGCGAGCCGGTGCAGATGAGCACGATCTGGTTCGGCGGGAGCTTGGCCAGCTTCTTGACGTCCACCAGCACCCGGTCCGGGACGTTCAGGTAGCCCATCTCGGCGGCCAGCCCCATGTTGCGGATCATCGAGCGGCCCACGAAGGCCACCTTGCGATTGGTCGCCGCGGCGGCGTCGAGGATCTGCTGCACCCGGTGGACGTGGCTGGAGAAGCAGGCCGCGATGATGCGGCGCTCGGCCTTGGCGAAGACCCGCTCGATGGCCGGTGCGATGTTGCGCTCCGGCGTCGTGAAGCCCGGGACGTCGGCGTTCGTGGAGTCGGTGAGGAAGAGGTCCACGCCCTCCTCGCCGAGGCGGGCGAAGGCGCGCAGGTCGGTGATGCGGCCGTCCAGCGGCAGCTGGTCCATCTTGAAGTCACCGGTGAACAGCATCGTGCCGCCGGGGGTGTGCACAAACACGGCCAGGGCGTCCGGGATCGAGTGGTTCACGGCCACAAACTCGCACTCGAACTTGCCGAAGTTCTCGATGTCGTCCTCGCGCACGGTGATGAGGCGCGGGGTGATCCGGTGCTCCTTGCACTTGGCCTCGACCAGGGCGAGGGTCAGCTTGGAGCCGACCACGGGGATGTCCGGGCGGCTCTTGAGCAGGTAGGGCACGGCGCCGATGTGGTCCTCGTGGCCGTGGGTGAGCACCAGGGCGTTGATGTCGTCCCAGCGGCCGTCGAGGTACTCGAAGTCCGGGAGGATGAGGTCGACGCCCGGCTGGGTCTCGTCGGGGAAGAGCACGCCGCAGTCGACGATGAGCAGCTTGCCGCCGTACTCGACGACGGTCATGTTGCGGCCGACCTCGCCCAGGCCGCCGAGGGCGACGATGCGGACGCCGTTCTTCGGCAGCGCGGGAGGCTCGGGGAGCATGGTGCGGGGGGTCATGTGATTCCTCACGTCAGGGGATGGTGGGGTGCCCGTCACAGGTCATCGGTGCCGTGATGTGGGCGGTGAAGTCATGGGAGTGCGCCGACGCGGAGGTCTGGTGGCGGGGCGGCAGCTGCTGCACCGGGTTCGGCCACGGGGTCGGACGCACAGGGTCAACGGTACTCGGCCGACCCGTCGAGTCGTCGGCGGGCGGCGTCGGCGGCCTCCGCATCGCCCGGTCGACCCCGCCGGCGCAGCTCCTCGACGACCCGCTCCCGGTGCGCGGCGGGCTTCTCGTCGTCGTACTTGAAGGTGGCCTCGACCCGCTCCAGCGGGATCCGCAGCCCCCGGATCGCCGGGAGCATCGCCGCGTACGGGCCGTCGGTTGCGGACAGCTCGGCCCAGCCGCCGTCGGGCTGCAGGTCCTCGAACTGCAGCTCGAGGATCTCGGCGATCTCGGCCGGGTCGTCCACCACCTGTGGCGTGCCGACGACCTGCACCGAGGTGTAGTAGCTGGTGGGCACGCCGTGCTCCGGCGGCACGCCCGGCCTGGCACGCCACTGGTTGTGCACGTAGGCGGAGTCCCCGGTCACCACGAAGCGCACCCGGCTCGCCACCTCCAGGTCCGCCAGGCAGGGGTTGACGACGGCCAGGTGCAGGACCAGCTCGTCCTGCCGCAGGGTGGCGTGGAGCGGGGTGACCCACGGCGGACCGGCGGGGTCGCTGTTGTTCACCACGAGCTGGCCGAAGAGCTCGGGGCCGGCAAGCCACTCCCGCCACTCGGCCTCGTCGCGCGGGTCGTACTCCCGGGCCAGGTACATCACGCGGCGGGGACGACGCGGGTGGCCGTCCGGACGTCGGCCCCGCAGCCGGTCAGCAGGTCGCGCAGCTCCTCCCCCGCGGCGGTGAGCGCGGCGTCGTCCACCGGGCCCAGCGCGTCGAGGATGAACAGCGCCGAGGTGGTCTCCTCCCGCAGGGCGGTGCGCGGCCCCTGGCGCCAGTTCCACCGCCGGCAGGTGACCCCGGCGTCGTCGCGCCACACCACCTCGCCCGGGCGGGGGTTCTCGACCTTCTCCTCCCCGGACGACATGACCGTGAACTCCTCCTCACCGCTGGCGCGCACCAGCTGGGCCGGCCCCTCGTAGCGGTCGAGGCCCTCCCCGCCCAGCGGGATCCCGTGGAGCACGGAGATCGCGTTGTACAGGTCCGTGAGGCGGTTGACACGGGGCAGGCCGTCGGCGGCGGCCCGGCGGAGCAGGGCCTCGAGGCTGTTCCGGGTGCGCTGCGGCTTGGCCCCGAAGGCCCGGTAGGCCTCGCGCCAGGCGGCGACGTGGGGCAGCTCCTCCACCGGGGTCTCGGTCAGCAGCTCGGCGGCGTGGGCGTCCGCGCGGGCCAGGAAGGCCTCCGTGGCGGCGTCGGTCGGGCCGGGCTCGATGCCGTCGACCGCGAGGAGCAGGACCCGGTAGTCGGGGCGCAGCTCGAGCACCTGCGGAGCGATGGAACAGGTGGCCAGGAAGTCCTGCAGCGCAGCGGTGTCTCTCATGGCCCGAGCCTACGGAGCGCGCCGTGGTCTCCGCCAGGACGGTCGGGAAGCAACGGCGGGCGACCCGCTCTGGACGGCGCCGGAGCCGCTTGGGAGACTGGCTCCCATGCGCCACTACCAGGCTCTCCTGCAGGACGTCCTCGACCACGGCCTGCCCACCGAGGATCGCACCGGCACCGGCACGCTGGCGGTCTTCGGGCGCCAGACCCGCTACGACCTGCGCGAGGGCTTCCCGCTGGTGACCACCAAGCGGGTCTACCGCAAGGGACTGGTCGGGGAGCTGCTGTGGTTCCTGCGCGGGGACACGAACGTGCGCTGGCTGCAGGAGCGGGACATCCACATCTGGGACGAGTGGGCCGACGAGGAGGGTGACCTCGGGCCGGTCTACGGCGCCCAGTGGCGCTCCTGGCCCGACCCCGACGGTGGGACCATCGACCAGATCGCGAAGGTCATCAGGTCCATCCGCAACAACCCGGCGAGCCGGCGCCACATCGTCTCGGCGTGGAACCCCGCGGAGGTCGACGAGATGGCCCTGCCTCCCTGCCACACCCTCTTCCAGTTCCACGTGGCCGAGGGCCGCCTGAGCTGCCAGCTGTACCAGCGCAGCGCCGACCTGTTCCTGGGCGTGCCGTTCAACATCGCGTCCTACGCGCTGCTGACCCACATGGTGGCCCACGTGACGGGGCTGGAGGTGGGCGACTTCGTCCACACCTTCGGGGACCTGCACCTGTACTCCAACCACCTCGAGCAGGCCCGCGAGCAGCTCGCCCGGGAGCCCCGTCCGCTGCCGACGCTGGAGCTCAACCCGGAGGTCCGGGAGATCGACGCCTTCGACCTGGACGACGTGGTCTTCCACGGGTACGACCCCCACCCGGCGATCAAGGCCCCCATTGCGGTCTGAGGGCGGCGCGGCCGAGACCGGTGCCACCCGAGATGCGCACCGGTCCGCATCTCACCCGTCACCCCAAGCCCACCGGCGCACCGGTACGCACCTCGACCGTCGAGCGTCGTATCGGTGCGCATCTCACGAGAGCCGGACGCCCGAGAGCGGCACCGGTGCACCTCTCGGGCGTCGGGATCCGCACACCCCGCCACTCTGGGAGACTGCCGCCCATGCCCTCCCCGCGCTTCCAGGTCGTCCCGTCCGCCTACCTGTTCCTGCTGCGCGAGGGCGCACGCGGGCTCGAGGTCCTGCTCCAGCTGCGCCGCGGCACGGGCTACATGGACGGCTGGTGGTCCGCCGGGGCCGCGGGTCACGTGGAGGCCGGCGAGTCCGTCCTGCAGGCCATGCAGCGCGAGGCCCGCGAGGAGCTCGGGCTCGACCTGCCGGCCGAGGCCCTCGAGCCCCGCACCACCCTGCACCGCCGCATCGCCGTCAGCGGGCCGCTCGAGGAGCGCTACTGCACCTTCTTTACCGCCCGGGACTGGTCCGGCGAGCCCACCCTCCAGGAGGCGGACAAGGCCGCCGACCTGCGCTGGTTCCCGCTCGACGCGCTGCCCGAACGGGTGGTGCCGCACGAGCGGCAGGTGCTGGAGGCCGTCGCAGAGTCCGAGCGCACCGGGCAGCCCGTCCCGCCGGTGATGACGCGGGGCTTCCAGCAGTCCCTGACCCTCGTGGTGGCCGTGGCCGAGAACCGCGCCATCGGCCGCGACGGCGACCTGCCCTGGCACCTGCCCGGCGACCTCGCGCACTTCAAGCGCACCACCGACGGCGGCGTGATGGTGATGGGGCGGCGCACCTTCGAGTCCATCGGTCGCCCGCTGCCGGGGCGCACGAGCATCGTCATGACCGGCGACCGGGACTGGCTGCCCGGCGGCCAGATCAACCCCTGCGATCGCGACGCCGGCCCGCGCTTCCCCGAGGTGCTCGTGGCCCGCTCCTGGGCCGAGGCGCTGCTCATGGCCGGGGACACCGAGGTGTTCGTCGTCGGGGGCGCGGGCGTCTTCGCCGAGGCGCTCCCCCACGCCACCCGCCTCGTGCTCACCGAGGTGCACCAGTCCCCCGCGGGCTGCGACACCTTCTTCCCCGAGCTCGACGCCGGGTGGGCCGAGGCCGAGCGCACCCCGGCCGAGGGCTACGACATCGTCGAGTACCGACGTCGCTGAGCCCGGGAGCCTCCCGTCCGCGTGCTCTCTCGGGAGCAACCGGTCGACCCCCAGAGTGCTCGGCCCCCACCCGGGAGCAACCGGTTGACCCCGAGACAGTCGCGGGGTCAACCGGTTGCTCCCGGTGGGGGCTGCGACAGGCGTGGGGTCGACCGGTTGACCCCGGGACTGCTCCGGCGCCCGGTCAGACGTCGAAGTCGATCTCCGCGCGCTCGGTGACCGGGTGCGACTGGCAGGCCAGCACGAAGCCGGCCTCCACCTCGTCGGGCTCCAGGGCGTAGTTGCGATCCATCCGCACCTCGCCGTCCACCACCTTGGCGCGACAGGTGCCGCACACACCACCGGTGCAGGAGAAGGGCGCGTCCGGACGCTCGCGGAGCGTGGCGGCCAGGATGGTCTCCCCGTCCTTGCTCGGCATGCCCACCTCGGTCCGACGACCGTCCAGCGAGACGGTCACCACGGCCTCCGGCTCGGCGTCGGTGTCGATCGGCTCGGCCGACTGCGGCGGCGGGTTGTCGTCCACGTGGAAGACCTCGTGGTGCACCACGTCCTCGGCGATGCCGCGGCTCCCCAGCACCTCCCGGGCCGACTCCACCATCCCGAAGGGACCGCACAGGTACCAGTGGTCCACCTCGTCCGGGTCGATGAGGCCGTCGAACATCCGCTCCAGCCGCTCGGCGTCGATCCGGCCGTGGAAGAGCTCCACGTCACCCGGCTCGCGGGAGAGCACGTTGATCATCCGGAAGCGCTCCGGGTGGGCGTTCTTCAGGTCCGCCAGCTCCTCGAGGAACATGATCGAGTCCGTCCGGCGGTTGCCGAAGACGAGCGTCGCCCGCGACCCCGGCTCCTCCTCCAGCAGGGTGCCCAGCAGGGACATGACCGGCGTGATCCCCGAACCCGCCGCGATGGCCACGTGGTGCCGCGCGGCCGTCGGATCCACCGGGTTCACGAAGGAACCCATCGGCGTCATCACCTGCATCTCGTCGCCCACCTGCACGTGGTCGGCGATCCAGTTGCTCATGACGCCCTGCGGCACCCGGGAGACCGCCACCCGCACCTTCTTCTCCCGCAGCGCCCGCGAGCGCGGCAGGCAGATCGAGTAGGAGCGTCGCACGTCCTGCCCGTCGATCTCGGCGCGCAGGGTGAGGTGCTGGCCCGGCTCGAAGACGAACTCCTCGGCCAGCTCGTCCGGCACGTCGAAGGTGAGCGCCACCGCGGTGTCGGTCAGCTGCTCGACCTCCGACACCCGCAACGGGTGGAAGGAGGCACGGCGGCGGGTCGGGATGCTCAGGGCGTTCATCTCGGGCTCCAGTGTCAACAGGTGGTCAGGGGCGGGGTGACGGGGCGGTCGCCCGCCCCAGGTGGTCTCAGAGAGGCTTGAACTCGTCGAAGGGCTCCAGGCAGGCGCGGCACCGGCGCAGGGCCTTGCAGGCCGTGGACCCGAAGCGGGCCAGCTCCTCGGTGTCGGACGAGCCGCACGAGGGGCAGTCGACCTGTCGCACCGAGAGGCTCAGCCCCACCGTGCCGTCGTGCTGCCCGGGGGCAGCCGGTCCGGGCGGCGCGATGCCGAAGGCCCGCAGCTTCTCCTTGCCGGCCTCGGACATCCAGTCGGTGGTCCACGGCGGGTCCAACCGCCGCTCGACCACCGGCTCCCAGCCACGCAGGGCGATGACGCGGGCCACCTGGCCCTCCATGACCTCCATGGCCGGGCAGCCGGAGTAGGTCGGGGTGATCTCCACGTGGATGCGACCGTGCTCCTCGTCGGGCGTCACGGAGCGCAGCACGCCGAGATCCTCCAGCGTGATGACGGGGATCTCCGGGTCCGGGATCTCCCCGAGCGCGCGGAGCACCTCGGCCAGCGGGGCGCGCTCGGGAGCGCTCGTCACCACGAGGCGCCAGGGTGCGCCCGGGCCACGGACTGCATCTCGGCCAGCAGGTAGCCGAGCTGCTCGGAGTGCTCACCGACGCGGCCGCCGGCGGCGGTCCAGCGACCGGCCTGCGGGCGCTCGAGCCCGGCCTGCTGCAGGACCGCGGTGACGAACTGCTCGGCCGGCTCGCGGAGCGTGCTCGGCAGCGCCGCCAGGCCCCGGTCGGCCGCGGCCACGGCCACGGCGTCGTCCGCGAAGAGCTCCGGGACGAAGGGCTCGACCGCCTGCAGCCCGGCCATCGTGCGGCGGGTCGACTCGTCGGTGCCGTCCCCCAGCCGGATCACCCACTGGGCGGCGTGGTCGCGGTGGTACTCGACCTCCTTGACCGCCTTGCGGGCGATGGCGACCAGCTCGGCGTCGGCCCCCTCGGTGCGGACGATCGCCGAGTACAGCGCGTGCTGGTAGGCGGAGAACCAGAGCATCCGCACCATCTCGTACCCGAAGTCACCGCGTGGCTGCTCCACGAGCCAGACGTTGCGGAACTCGCGGTCGGTGCGGAAGTAGGCCAGGTCGTCCTCGGCCAGCTCCTGCACGCCCGGGAGCATCCCGGCGTCCAGCTCACCGGCCCGCGCGTACAGGGCGCGGGCCTGACCGACGAGATCCAGGGCCACGTTGCCCAGGGCCATGTCCTCCTCGATCTGCGGGGCACGGCTGATCCACTCACCCAGCCGCTGGGCGTAGACCAGGGCGTCGTCGGCCAGCGCCACCAGGTAGCGGGCGCTCAGCTGGTCGGCGCCCAGCTCGGCGGGGTCACCGGCCCGCTCCCAGGGCTCGGCGGCCCGACCGACGGTCTCCGGCGTGGTGGGGGTCGGCGCCCCCTCCTCCGCCTCGAAGCGCTGCGGCTCGGCCTTGGCCGTCTCCGGGGGGTTGTGCTGGTCGCTCACAGGTACTCCACGTCCTCGGGCACGTTGTAGAAGGTGGGGTGGCGGTACACCTTGTCGGCCGAGGGGTCGAAGAAGCTGTCGCGCTCGTCGGGGCTGCTGGCGGTGATGTCCTCCGCCCGCACGACCCACACCGACACGCCCTCACCCCGACGGGTGTAGAGGTCACGCCCGTTGCGCAGGGCCATCTCGGCGTCCGGCGCGTGCAGGGAGCCCACGTGCGTGTGGTTCAGCCCTCGCTTGGCGCGGACGAAGACCTCCCACAGGGGCCAGGTCGTCTCGCTCATGCAGCCACCTCCTGTCGGGCACCGCGGGCGCGCTTCGCGGCGTGCACGGTGGCCGCTTCGCGCACCCAGGCGCCCTCCTCGTGGGCCCGCACCCGGTGTGCGAGCCGCTGTGCGTTCATCGGCCCGTTGCCCTTCACGACCTGCCAGAACTCGCCCCAGTCCACGGCACCGAAGTCCCAGTGGCCGGTCTCGGCGTTCCACCGCAGGTCGGGGTCGGGCAGGGTCAGCCCCAGCTTCTGCGCCTGCGGGACGGTCATGTCCACGAACTTCTGGCGCAGGTCGTCGTTGCTGAAGCGCTTGATGCCCCAGGCCATCGACTGCTCGGTGTGACCGCCGGTCGTGGCCGCCTCGCCGGTGTCGGGCGGGCCGAACATCATGAGCGCCGGCCACCAGGTGCGGTTCACCGCGTCCTGGGCCATCGCCCGCTGCTCCTCGGTGCCCTGCATGAGCGACCACAGGATCTCGAAGCCCTGCCGCTGGTGGAAGGACTCCTCCTTGCACACGCGGATCATCGCGCGGCCGTAGGGGCCGTACGAGCAGCGGCAGAGCGGCACCTGGTTCATGATCGCCGCACCGTCCACGAGCCAGCCGATCGCACCAGCATCGGCCCAGGTGAGCGCCGGGTAGTTGAAGATCGAGGAGTACTTCTGCTTCCCCGAGTGGAGGCGGTCGAGCAGCTCGGCCCGGTCCACGCCCAGGGTCTCGGCGGCCGAGTACAGGTACAGGCCGTGCCCGGCCTCGTCCTGCACCTTGGCCATGAGGATCGCCTTGCGCCGCAGGCTGGGGGCGCGGGTGATCCAGTTGCCCTCCGGCTGCATCCCGATGATCTCGGAGTGCGCGTGCTGGGCGATCTGCCGGATGAGCGTCTCCCGGTACTCCTCCGGCATGGCGTCACGCGGCTCGATCCGGAGGTCACGGGCGATCAGCGCGTCGAAGGACGCGTCGTCGCCCTCCCCACGGTCGAGTCCGCCCTCGGCGTGCTGCGACAGGGCCGCCTCGTAGTCGCCCGTCTCGGCGGCGTTGAGGGCCTCATCAGGGTCCACGAAATCGTTCCCGTACATGCCGCGAGTATTCCATGCACATGTGATCCACCCAACACTCAGCGCGTCGTGCGGCCTCCGGGCGATCCCACGGGGTTCTGGGAGACTGGCCCGCATGTCTGTCGCCGTGGGGGCCCGTCGCACCGCCGTGGCCGCCCCCGGGCCCTCCGGGGCGGCCCCGGCGAACGCCCCCCGAGCCAGGCTGGTCGGCCTCGACCTGGCCCGCACCCTCGCCGTCCTCGGGATGGTCGTGGCCCACTTGACGGTCACTCCCGTGCTGGAACCCTGGAGCACCCCGGGATGGCTCGTTGCCGGGCGCTCCTCCGCCCTCTTCGCGGTCCTGGCCGGGGTGTCGGTCTCTCTCGTCGCGGGTCGCACGCGGCCCGCCCGGGGCGCCCGCCTGCGGGCCCACCGCATGAGCCTGGCGGTGCGGGCGCTGGCCATCTACGTGATCGGTCTCCTGCTCGACTCGCTCGACTCCGGGATCGCGGTGATCCTCCCGGCCTACGGCGCGATGTTCCTGCTCGCCGTGCCCTTCCTGGGGATGGGGACCCGCACCCTGACCCGGTGGGCGGTCGGCTGGTTGCTGCTCGCCCCCTGGGCCGCCCTCCTGCTGCGCCATCTCATGCAGGGCCCCCTGTCGGCCCTCCACTCCCTCCCCGACCACGGCAACTGGCTGACGAACACGCAGCGCCTGCTGCTCGACGGGTACTACCCGGTGATCGTGTGGTTCGGCTACGTGCTGGCCGGGATGGCCGTGGGGCGGCTCCCGCTGGCCCGACCCCGGGTGCAGGCGGGACTGCTCGCCGGTGGCACCGTGCTGGCCACCGCCGCGTGGGGTGCGAGCCGCGTGCTGACCAGCCGGGCCCCGCTGCGTGAACGCCTGGTGGACAGCTGGCCGGCCGACGCCCCCCTGAGCCCCCGCGAGGTGGACCTCCTGGCCCGCCCCGGCCTCCACGGTGCCGCGCCCCCCGACCCCGCCTGGCAGCTCACCGCCTATCCCCACGCCTCGACCATGCTGGACGTCCTCCACACGACGGGCACCTCGTTGGCCGTCCTCGGGGCGATGCTGCTCCTGGTCCACCTCGTCCCCCGCCCGGCCGGCCTGTGGGCGGCCCTGGGGGCCATCGGCACGATCAGCCTCACGGCCTACTCGGTGCACCTGGTGCTGCGCACCGTCGGCGGGGAGATCGCGCACACCGGTCCGGTCGCCATCGCCCTGCACCTGACCGTCCTGTTCCTCCTGGCCCTGCTGGTGCGCCTCACCGACCGGAGGGGGCCGCTGGAGTCGCTCATCTCCCGGATCAGCCGCTCGGTCGTCCACCGCGGCACCCGCTGACGGCGGTCACCACGGCGGGACGGGCGTTCAGTCCCCGAATCGCTCCCGGATCTCCACCAGCTCCACCGCGTGCGCGTCGAGCTCCCGGTCCTCCTCGCTGACCGGGGCCCACTGTCGCGTCCGCCGTGCGCGGCGCTCCTCGTCGAGGCTCACGAAGATGGTCCGGCAGTAGGTCGTGAGCTCCATCGCCCCCGGCCCGGCGGCGGGGTCCCCGGAGCGCACGTGCACGCCGACGTGCAGCGAGTGGTCCCCGGTGTGCAGCAGCCGGGCCTCCACCTCGACCACCTGCCCGATGTGCAGCGGCCGGTAGAAGCGCACTCCCCCGGTGAAGATCGCGACGTTGTCGTCGTCCCCGGTCCACTGGGTCACCAGCACGTGCGCCGCCTCGTCGATCCACCGCATGACGATCCCGCCGTGGACCTTCCCACCCCAGTTGACATCGGTCGGGGCGGCGAGGAAGCGCAGCTGGACCCGGGGAGCGGTCCCGGCCCCGGTGTACTCCACCTCCTCCATGGCCCGCTGGACGAGCTCCCGCAGCTCCTTGCGGCGCTCGGTCCACCGGGCCAGGAGCCGTCCCTCCGTGGTCCGCGGCTCGAGGGTCGGCACGGGACGCGGGCTGCCCTCGTCGTCTACCGCGACGAAGATCATCAGGCAGGTGGTGGCCGGCTCCAGCGGCCCACCCGGCGCCCCGGAGCTCACCTCGACGATGACGTGCATGCTCGTGGTGCCCGTCAGGGCCACCCGGGCACGCGCCTCCACGAGATCCCCGATGGCGACCGGCCGGGAGAAGCGGACGTTGCCCACGTAGGCAGTCACGCAGTAGCCGCCACTCCAGCCGGCGGCCGCCGCGAACCCCGCCTTGTCGATCCACTCCAGCACCCGGCCCGCGCTCACCCGGCCGGAGTGCCCCGCATCGGTGGGGGCGGCCAGGAGACGCAGGGTGGTCGCGGCCCGGGGGCTGGCGTCGTCCTCACGGGTCCGGGTCGACGGGCTGTCGCAGTGGTCCATGGCCCCAGTCTCCGGCAGACCCGCTCCCCGGCGCACCTCGGGGACAGTGCGGTGGCCCCAACACCCCCGTCGGCGGCGCGCAGGGACGCCGGAGGCCCCCACCACGCGGACGTGGTGGGGGCCTCCGGCCGTCCTCGGCTAGGTGAGCCGGATCAGTTGGCGTCCTCCGGGGTGGAGGCGGCGCCACCCTCGGCGCCCTCGCCGCGACCACGGCCACGACCACCACGACGGCGGCGGGGGCGACGACGGCCGCCCTCCTCCTCGTCGGAGTCGTCGGCCTCGGACGCCTCGGCGTCCTGCGCGGCCGGTGCCGGCTCGTCCGCAGTCGCCGGGGCCTCCTTCACCTCGGCCTCGGAGCGCTGGGCGCCGGCGTCGGTGGCCGGGGCGTCCGCCGCCGGGCGACCGCCACCGATGCGACCGGAGGCCTGCGGGGCCTCCTCGGCCTCGCCCTCCTCCTCGGCCACGACGGCGCCGAGCGAGAGCTTGCCGCGCTGGTCGATCTCCTTGAGCTCCACCTGGACCTTGTCGCCGACGTTCAGCACGTCCTCGACGGCGTCGATGCGCTGACCACCGACGAGCTTGCGGATCTCGGAGATGTGCAGCAGGCCGTCCTTGCCCGGGAGCAGGGAGACGAAGGCGCCGAAGGTGGTGGTCTTGACGACCGTCCCCAGGAAGCGCTCGCCGACCTCCGGCATCTGCGGGTTGGCGATCGCGTTGATCGCCGAGCGGGCGGCCTCGGCCGAGGGGCCGTCGGTCGCGCCGATGTACACGGTGCCGTCGTCCTCGATGGAGATGTCGGCGCCGGTGTCCTCCTGGATCTGGTTGATCATCTTGCCCTTCGGGCCGATGACCTCACCGATCTTGTCGACCGGGACCTTCACCGCGATGACGCGCGGGGCGTTCGGGCTCATCTCGTCCGGGGCGTCGATCGCCTGGTTCATCACGTCCAGGATGTGCAGGCGGGCCTCACGGGCCTGGGTCAGCGCCTTGCCCAGCTCCTCGGCGGGGATCCCGTCGAGCTTGGTGTCGAGCTGGATGGCGGTGATGAACTCCGAGGTGCCGGCGACCTTGAAGTCCATGTCGCCGAAGGCGTCCTCGGCACCGAGGATGTCGGTGAGCGCCAGGTACTGGGTGCCGCCGTCGATCTCGGCGGAGACCAGACCCATCGCGATGCCCGCCACCGGGGCCTTCAGCGGCACACCGGCGTTGAGCATCGAGAGGGTGGAGGCGCAGACCGAGCCCATCGAGGTGGAGCCGTTGGAGCCCAGCGCCTCGGAGACCTGACGGATCGCGTAGGGGAACTCCTCGCGGCTCGGCAGCACCGGCACCAGGGCCCGCTCGGCCAGCGCACCGTGGCCGATCTCGCGGCGCTTCGGGGAGCCGACGCGACCGGTCTCACCGGTGGAGTAGGGCGGGAAGTTGTAGTTGTGCATGTAGCGCTTGCGCGACACCGGGCCCAGGCTGTCGATCTGCTGCTCCATGCGCAGCATGTTCAGCGTGGTGACACCCATGATCTGGGTCTCCCCGCGCTCGAAGATCGCCGAGCCGTGGACGCGCGGCAGGGCCTGCACCTCGGCCGAGAGCGCCCGGATGTCCCGCGGGCCGCGGCCGTCGATGCGCACCTGGTCGCGCAGGATGCGCTCGCGGATGAGCTTCTTCTGCAGCGCCTTGAACGCCCCGGAGATCTCCTTGCCGCGCTCGGCGAAGGGCTTGCCCTCGGCGTCCTCCTCGGTGCCGACGAACTCGGCCTTCAGCTCGGCCTTGATCTCGTCGAGACGGTTCTCGCGCTCCTGCTTGCCGGCGATGGTCAGCGCCTCGGCGGTCTGCTCGGAGGCGGCCTTCTCGACGGCCTCGTAGGCGTCGGCCTGGTAGTCCAGGAAGAGCGGGAACTCCTTGACCTCCTTGCCGGCGGCGGCGTGGAGCTGCTTCTGGGCCTCGCACAGGGCGCGGATGAAGACCTTCGAGGCCTCCAGCCCCTGGGAGACGACCTCCTCGGTGGGGGCGGTCGCACCCTGGTCGTTGACGAGCGTCCAGGTGGACTCGGTGGACTCAGCCTCGACCATCATGATCGCGACGTCGTCATCCTCGGTGATGCGGCCGGCGACGACCATGTCGAAGGTCGACCGGGCGGCGTCGGAGAAGTTCGGGAAGGCCACCCACTGGCCCTCGATGAGGGACAGACGCACGCCACCGATCGGGCCGGAGAAGGGTAGGCCGGAGATCTGGGTGGAGGCGCTGGCGGCGTTGATGGCCAGGACGTCGTACTGGTGGTCCGGGTGGTGGGCCAGCACGGTGACGACGACCTGCACCTCGTTGCGCAGACCCTTGGTGAAGGTCGGGCGCAGCGGGCGGTCGATGAGCCGGCAGGTCAGGATCGCGTCGGTGCCGGGGCGGCCCTCGCGGCGGAAGAAGGAGCCGGGGATGCGTCCCGCGGCGTACATGCGCTCCTCGACGTCCACGGTGAGCGGGAAGAAGTCGAAGTGGTCCTTCGGCTCCTTGCCGGCCGTGGTGGCCGAGAGCACCATCGTGCTGTCGTCGATGTCCTCGTCGATGAGGTAAGCGGCCACCGAACCGGCGGCCTGCTGGGCCAGACGGCCCGTCTCGAAACGGATGGTGCGGGTGCCGAAGGAACCATTGTCGATGGTTGCCTCGGTGGCGGTGATCTCAGGACCCTCCATGGGGTCCTCCTCTCTGTCGTGACCACACGGGCATCGTCGTTGTGCCGTGTGTCAGTGGCCCGGTGTTCCACCGGACCCCACGGTCGGGGGTCCGTCGTCGGCCCGGGTCGGAGCCGACTGTCTGTTCATACCAAAGGAGCGGCCCCCGGTGGGGGCCGCTCCGCGGCATGGAGTCTCAGCGACGCAGGCCGAGCTTCTGGATCAGCGCTCGGTAGCGCTCGATGTCCGTGGCCTCCAGGTAGCGCAGGAGGCGCTTGCGGCGGCCGACCAGCAGCAGCAGGCCACGACGGGTGTGGTGGTCGTGCTTGTGCTGGCGGGAGTGCTCGGTGAGGTCCTTGATGCGCTGCGTGAGCAGGGCGACCTGGACCTCGGGCGACCCGGTGTCACCCTCGCTGGTCGCGAACTCCTCGATGATCTGCTTCTTCTTGGCAGGGTCAAGCGTGGTCATGTGACTCCTCTGGGTCGTTGCACGGCGCTCCCGGGCCTGTTCTCCGGGGCTCTGCGTCATCCGTGGCCGATCGAACGGCAAGAGAGCAGTCTATCAGCCACCGGAGGAGCGGCCCGACCCCCTGCCGGAGTCCTTCTTGCCCTGCGTGTCCGGCGACGAGTACTCCGGGTCGACCTCGCCGACCAGCGACTCCTTCGTGACGTCCTCGACGGTGACCACCTTGGCGCCGGCCTTCTTGGCCCGCTGGGTGGCAGCCTTCACGTCCCGCTCGGAGTCCTGCGAGCTGAGCGGGTCGCCCGGCCGGTGCGGGGTGAGCTTGCCCTCCCGCTTGAGGGCCTGCCAGATCGAGGCGCTCACCGGGGCGGCGTACTCCGACCCGGTGCCCGAGTCCCCCATCACCACGAGGACGACGTACTTCGAGTCCTTGCCCGCGTCATAGCTCACGAACCAGGAGGTGGAGGACTCGCCGTCGACCTCCGCCGTCCCGGTCTTCCCGGCCAGCGGGTAGCGGTCGTTGTCCCAGTCGCGGAAGGCCCACGCGGCGGTGCCCCGGGAGACCACGCTCTCCAACCCCTCGCGGACGATCTTCAGGTCGTCCGGCTCCAGCTCGACCCGGTTGCGGACCTTCGTGGAGTAGCGCTCGGCCACCGAGCCGTCCTGGTTCAACGCCTCGGCCGCGATCCGCGGCTCGATGGTGTTCCCCCCGTTGGCGATGGCGGCGTAGACCACCGCCATCTGCAGGGGCGTCGTGGAGACGTCACCCTGGCCGATGGAGAAGTTCACCGCGTCACCACCGCGGTACTGGTAGCCACGCAGGCAGTGCTCCTCGTCGTACCCGCGGAGCTCCTTCTTCCGCTTCGCGCTCTTGGCCTCCGGGTACTCGTTCTTCTCGGCCCGCTCGCAGGCGGCGTCCTTGGTGGACTGCCAGTAGTTCAGCTTCCAGTCCCGGTCCGGGATCCGCCCCGCGGACTCGTTGGGCAGGTCCACGCCGGTCTTCGAGCCCAGCCCGAAGCCGCGGGCGATGTCCGCGTAGGGATCCTGCACGTCCTTGGCCTCCAGACCGCCCAGCGCGCGCCAGGTGCGGAAGGACCACCGGTAGAAGGCGGTGTCGCAGGAGATCTCCATGATCTGCTGCAGGGTGAGGTCGCCGTGCGCCTTGGACTCGAAGTTCCGGAAGTAGCGGTCACCGACCTTCACCCGGGCCGGGCAGGAGTACTTCACGTCCGGGTCGAGCCCCTGGGTGAAGGCCACCGGCATGGAGATGGCCTTGAAGGTGGAGGCCGGTGGCCAGACCGACTGGATGAGCTTGTTCGTGAGCGGCACGCCCTGACCCTCGTCGGTGAGCGTCTCGAGCTGCTTCGCGCTCACCCCGCCGGACCACACCTCGGGGTTGTACCCGGGGTTGCTGGCCGCGGCCACCACCGCCCCGGTCTCGGCGTTCATCACCACCGCCGCGCCGGTGCGGGCGGCCCCCTTGACCTCGGGGTCGCTCGGGTCGTCCACCTCGTTGTTCTCGCGGGCGATCTCGCTGGCCTGCGCGAGGGCGTCCTCGGCCGTCTTCTGGACGGTCGGGTCGATGTGCGTCCGGACGTCCTTGCCAGCCACCGGCTCGGTGTGCTTCACCTCGCGCAGGAACTTCCCGCTGGGCGTCACCGCCACGGTGGTCTTGCCGTACCGGCCACGGAGGACCTCGTCGTACTCGGCCTCCAGACCGTCCCGCCCGACCAGCTCGGTGGGCAGCAGTTCGTCCCGCTGCTCCATGTCCTCCCGGGAGACCCGGGTGAGATAGCCCAGCACCTGGGCGGCGAGCGCACCCTCCGGCTTGGGCCAGCCCCGCTCGGACTCGTTGGTCACCGCCACCCCGGGATAGTCCTCGGGCCGCTCCAGGATCGGCAGCAGCCGGCCGGGGTCGACATTCTCGGCGATGACGATCGGCTGGTAGGCCGCCCCGCTGTTGCACTTCGGGGGTCGGGGCGCGTCGTCCGCGCCGCAGGTGCGGGTGCGGGCCCACATCTCCTTCTCGTCCCCGCCGACCTCGCGGGCCACGGCCTCCACGATGCCCCTGCCCTCGTCCTCCTCCTCCCGCAGCACCTGCGGGTCCACGGTCACCGTGGCGTGCGCGACGTTGCGGACGAAGGGGGTGCCGTCGGCGGCCAGGATGCGGCCCCGGGTGGCCGAGGTGGTGATCTCACGGGTGTTCGTCGTCTCGGCCGCGTTCTGGTAGCGGTCGTGGTCGAGCACCGTCATCTGCGCCATGCGACCGACCAGGACGAGGCAGGCCACCAGCACCAGAACGACCATGACCACGGTGCGGCGACGGGCGGTGGCGAGCTGGCGCATCATGTGGCGTTCCTCGTGAGGGCGGCGTTCTCCAGGTGCATGAGGACGGGCACGACCACGCAGCCGAGGAGGGTGGTCAGGAGCCAGGCCCAGGGGTCGACGGTGTCACCGGTCTGGTGCCCCAGGGCCAGCGCCATGACCCAGCGCACGCCCTGCACGAGCAGCGCGCTCACCGCGACGGTCAGCGAGGTGAGGATCCACGAGCGACGGACGGTCGCGGCCACCCCACCGGCCAGCCAGCCCACGGCACCGTAGGTGAGCGCGGTGGACCCCAGCACCCCGGCGCCGGGCGGCACGAGATCGACCAGCCAGCCGGCCACCAGGCCCCACACGAGCCCGGAGCGCGCCCCCCGGAGCAGGGCGACCCCCAGGACGACGAGCAGGAGCAGGTCCGGGGCGGGGAAGGCCAGCCGCGGCAGCAGGCCGGCCGTGACGACGGCCAGCAGGACCAGCGTCACGAAGCGGATGACGACGACGAGCAGGCGCATCAGTCGGCCTCCTGGGTGGCGCTGGGCTGGGGGACGAGATCGTCGGTGGGCGCCTGGGTGGGCGCTGGGGCGGAACCACCGGAGGTCGGCTCGGCGGCGTCGGCGGGGGCGTCGGAGGCCACCGAGGCGTCACCGGTCGGGCTCACCAGGACCTCCTCGTCGTCCTGCGTGTTGCCGTCCAGCGGCCCGTCGGCCGAGTCGGCGGCCTTCTCTCCCGAGGTGGGGCTGGCCGAGGAGCTCTTGCCCGACCAGTCGCCGCCACCGGACCCGTCCGAGCTCTTCGGGGGCTTCGCCTCCGGGATGGTCGCCGTGCGCCGGGACTCGTCGCGCTCCTTCGTGGTGAGCACCCCCACCACGTCCAGCGAGGTGCCGTCCACGGCAGGACGCACCACGGCGGTCTCCTGCAGCTGTCCCTTGTCCGGGTCGACCGAGACGACCCGTCCCACGGGGATGCCGGCCACGAACGGGGAGGTCGATCCGCCGATGGTGACGAGCTGGTCCTTCTTCTCGAAGCTGCCCAGCTGGAAGGCCTGGAGCGTGAGCTGGCCCGTCTTGCGGGCCGGCACCCCGGGCGGGGCGGTCGCCGAGAGCACCCCGATCGCCGAGTCCTGGGAGCGGACGCCCACCGAGAGCTTCGGGTCGCCGAGCACCATGACCTCGCTGGTCCACGGGGTCACCGAGATGACCCGTCCCACCAGGCCCTCGTGGCTCACGACGGTCAGGTCGGCCTCGATCCCGTCCCGCGACCCCACGTCCAGGGTGATCCGCCGGTCCGGCGAGGTGGTCGTCGAGGAGCTGAAGCCGATGACGCGGGCCGGGACGAGCTCACGACCCGCCACGAGGTCGGACTGGAAGAGCTCCTCGGTGGCGGTGTCCTGGTGCTGCTCCTCGCGCAGGGCGGCCACCTCGTCGGCCAGCCGGTCGCGCTCGGCCTCGGCGGCCACGAGCTCCTGGGTGGGCGGCACGATGACCGCACGCTGCACCGGGGCCATCGCCACCTCCGCGCCGTCCCGCACCGGGTCGAGCAGCGCCGGTGCGAGGAGGTCGGCGACGACGGCCGCCCCGGTCAGGCCCAGGGCGGCGATCGGGCCGATCCACGCCTTCCGCTCGGCGGAGCGGTCCCGCCGCTGCATGCCGAGACGGCGCCCGGTCAGGCCCTCGCGGCGGACCACCCCCACCGGGACGCGGCGCTGGGAGTCCCCGCGCCGGCGTCCGCGGAGCTGCTCGGCACTCACGGGTCGGATGCGGTCCTTCATCAGTAGCGCTGCTCCCCGACGACGATGCGGCGGAGGCGGGCCAGGTCGTCGATGCACCGGCCGGCGCCGCGGATCACGGCACGGCGCGGGTCCTTCGCGACGTGCACGGGCACCCCGATCTCCCGCGAGATACGGTGGTCGATCCCCCGCAGGGCGGCCACCCCGCCGGTGAGGACGACGCCCTGCTCCCGGACGTCCCCGGCCAGATCCGGCGGGCACTGGTCGACCAGTCCGCGGGCGAAGGCGCTCATGGCGGAGAGCGGCTCGGCCAGGGCCTCGCGGAGCTCCGCGCTGGAGAGACGCACCGACTCCGGCAGACCCGTCTGCAGGCTGCGGCCGTGGACGGTACCCACGATCTCCTCCTGCAGCGGCACGGCGGTGCCCAGCTCGGTCACGACCTCGGCGGCGGTGCGCTCCCCGAGCAGCAGGCCGTGCTGCTCCCGCAGGTGGTCGCGGGCGGCGGTCTCCAGGTCGTCACCGCCCACCCGGGCGGAGCCGGAGCGGACGATGCCGCCCAGCGCCGTGATGGCGCCGTCGGTGGTCCCCCCACCGATGTCGAGGACCATCGAGGCGCGCTCGTCGTTGACCGGCAGGCCGGCCCCGATCGCCGCGGCCATCGCCTCCTCCACGACGAAGACCTCGCGCGCCCCCGAGCGCAGCACGGTCTCCTCCAGCGCGCGCCGCTCGACGGCGGTGATCTGGGAGGGGGCGCTCACGACGACGCGCGGTCGGTTGAGGAAGCCGGCGTGGACCTGGTCGATGAAGG
The DNA here is from genome assembly GCF_900187395.1 of Kytococcus aerolatus. Lineage (GTDB taxonomy): Bacteria > Actinomycetota > Actinomycetes > Actinomycetales > Dermatophilaceae > Kytococcus > Kytococcus aerolatus. The sequence continues at coordinate 192,642 of NZ_FYEZ01000002.1, read as the reverse complement.
TCCGGAGCATCGACTCCGCGACGTCCGCATCGACGATCACCCCGTCGCGCACCGGACGCATGATGTGCACGTGGGCCGGCGTGCGGCCGATCAGCCCCCGGGCCCGCTCCCCCGCGGCCAGCACCTTCCCGGTTCCCCCCTCGACCGCGAGGACGGACGGCTCGTCGAGGACGACCCCCTTCTTCTTGCGCCAGATCAGGGTGCTGGTGGTACCCAGATCGATCGCCAGGTCTCCACCTCGGAGCCGCTGCCACGGAGAACTCATGAGGGGCATCGTATGTCCCCCGCCCCACCCCCGCGGGAGCGCCCCGACCATGCCGACGTGACACGCGGCACGGTCGGGACACCGGTCACAGGCCGTTCGGGAACCAGATGGCGATCTCGCGGGCGGCCGACTCCGGGGAGTCCGAGCCGTGCACGATGTTCTGCTGCACCGTGAGGCCCCAGTCACGGGCCAGGTCGCCGCGGATGGAGCCGGGGGCGGCGGTGGTCGGGTCGGTGGTCCCGGCGATCGTGCGGAAGCCCGTGATGCAGCCGTGGCCCTCGATGACCGCGGCCACCAGCGGGCCGGAGGACATGAACTCCACCAGCGGCTCGTAGAAGGGCTTGCCCTCGTGCTCGGCGTAGTGGGCGGCCAGCTGCTCGGGGGTTGCCTCGACCACCGAGAGGGCGGCCAGGCGGTAGCCCTTGGCCTCGATGCGGGACAGGACCTCACCGGTCAGGCCACGGCGGTAGCCGTCGGGCTTCACCAGGACGAGCGAGCGCTCGACCTGGTCGTCGTTCTGGGCGGGGGCGGCGGTGTTCTCAGTCACGCCCCCACCCTAGCGGCGTCCCGACCCCGCTCAGGCCGTGGCGGGCAGGACGCCCGTGCCCAGCAGGCCGAAGAGCACCAGCGCGAGCACGACCCGGTAGATCACGAAGGGCTTGAAGTCGTGCGTCGAGATGTAGCGCAGCAGCCAGGCGATCACCGCGTAGCCGACCACGAAGCTGATGAGGGTCGCCACCGCGATCGGGCCCCAGGCGGGCTCGACCGGGTCGTCGGCGATCTTCAGCAGCTGCATCCCGCCGGAGGCGAGCACCGCCGGGATGGCCAGCAGGAAGGAGTAGCGGGCCGCAGCGACGCGCGAGTAGCCCATGAAGAGACCACCGGCGATCGTGCCGCCCGAGCGCGAGACGCCCGGGATGAGAGCCAGGGCCTGCCAGAGGCCGAACTTCAGGCCGTCGCCCCAGGAGAGGTGCTCCAGCTCCTTGGTCCGCTCCGCCGGGCGCCGGGCGACCAGGTGGTCGGCGAACCCGATGACCAGACCGAAGAAGAGCAGCATCGAGGCGGTGAGCCACAGGTTGCGCAGCGGGCCCTCGATGACGTCCTGGAAGAGCAGACCCAGGAGACCGATCGGGAGGGATCCGACGATGACCAGCCAGCCCATGCGCACGTCCGGGTCCGAGTGCGGGATCCGGCCGACCAGCGCCTGGCACCAGCGGCTGATGATCCGGAAGATGTCCTTCCGGAAGTAGATGAGCACGGCCGCCTCGGTGCCGAGCTGGGTGATGGCGGTGAACGCCGCACCCGGGTCGTCCCCGCCGAACCAGCGGCCGACGATGGACAGGTGCGCGCTGGAGGAGATCGGCAGGAACTCGGTGAGCCCCTGCACGAGCCCCAGGACGACGGCCTCGAGCCAACCCATCAGCGTCCCTCCTCCCCGGCCACGTGGTGCGTGCCGGTCTCGAACTGTCGGCTCAGGGCGTCCATCTTGTCCCCCTGCCACAGGGCGAGCACCCAGATGACCAGGAAGATCACACCGACGGCCAGCATCGCCGGCTCGACGAGGGCGCAGGCGAGGGTGAGCAGCTGCAGCAGCCACCCGACGGTGACGCCGGGGCGGCTCTTGAGCAGCACCATCGTCACCAGGCAGAGCACCGCCAGCACGCAGCCGCCCACGAGGTACCAGGTGGAGAAGTCGTCACCACGGGCATGGGCCAGACCACGCACCGCCAGGGCCCCGAAGAACAGGGCGAACGACTGGAAGAAGAGCGTCACCGCCGCGAAACGACGGGACATCTTCCCGAGGGGACCGACGAGGGGGATGGAACTCACGGGGTGGAGTCTCCCATGCCCAGCAGGGTGCGGACGTCGGCAGCCGTCGTGATCGAGCCCGTCGCCAGGACGCCCCCGGAGACACCGCCCTCGTCCGCCAGCTCGGCGGCGAGGTCCAGCGCGTCGGGCAGGTTCGGGACCACGGTGACCATGTCCTCGCCGAGCAGCTCGCGGGCCACCCTCCCCAGCGCCTCGGGCTCCATCGAGCGCGGGCTGGTGTTGCGCGAGACCACGAGGTGGTCCACGGCCGGCCCCAGCGCCGAGAGCAGCCCCTCGACGTCCTTGTCCTCGAAGATCGCCACCAGACCGATCAACCGAGCGAAGGTGAAGGACTCCTCCATCGCCCGGGCGAGGGCGAGCATGCCGTGCGGGTTGTGGGCCGAGTCCACCACCACGGTGGGCGAGCGGCGCACGACCTCGAGCCGGCCCGGGGTGCTCATGTCGCCCACGGCGTCGCGCAGCAGCTCGGGGCCCAGCGCCTGACCGCCGTCCCCGAGGAAGCTCTCCACGGCGGCCACGGCGAGCGCCAGGTTCTCCGCCTGGTGACGGCCGTGGAGGGGCAGGAGCAGGTCCTCGTAGGAGCCCGCCAGCCCGCGCAGCCCCACGAGCTGTCCGCCGACGGCGACGTCGTGGGAGTCGACCCCGAAGTCGACCCCGGCGATCGCCACCCGGGCACCGGCCGCGTGGGCGGCCTCGGCGATGACCGCCCGGACGTCCTCCTCCTGCTCGGCGCTCACCACGCGGGCGCCGGGCTTGATGATCCCGGACTTCTCGGCCGCGATGTCCGTGAGCTCGCTGCCGAGGAAGCGCTCGTGGTCGATGCCGATGGGCGTGAGCACCGCGACGTCGCCGTCGGCCACGTTCGTGGCGTCCCATCGCCCTCCGAGCCCGACCTCGACGACGGCCACGTCCACCGGGGCGTCGGCGAAGGCGGCCAGGCCGAGCACGGTGATGCACTCGAAGTAGCTCAGCGGCGGGTTGCCGGCCGCCTCGGCCTCGGCGTCGACGATGGCCAGGAAGGGGGCCACGTCGTCCCACACGGCGAGGAAGTGCTCGCCGGAGATGGGCTCCCCGTCGATGGTGATCCGCTCCAGCGGGCTGTGCAGGTGGGGGGAGGTGAAGCGCCCCGTGCGCAGACCGGTCTCCCGGAGGATCCGCTCCACCATGCGAGTGGTGGAGGTCTTGCCGTTGGTCCCGGTGAGGTGGATGACCCGGTAGGTGCGCTGCGGGTCCCCGAGGAGCTCCATCGCCCGGGCCACCCGGTCCAGGGTGGGCACGGCGTCGGACTCGGGCAGGCGCGCCATGAGCGCGTCGGTCACCTCGCGGACCCGGCGCCGGGTCTCCAGCTCCTCGGCGGCCGCCCTGGCGGCGTCCTGCGAACCGGTGGGGCTCATCGGCCGCCCTCCTGCCGGGAGAGGTGCACGAGGACGCTGCGGCCCTCGCCGAGGTCGACCTCGGCGACGTGCTCGAAGGCCCCCTCGGGCACCGGGGTGTCCCGGGGGCCGGCACCGAACTGCACGGCCAGGACCTCGTCCATGATGAGCTGCTGGTGGGTCACCGCGGCGCCCCACACCTGCTCGTCCCCCAGCAGGGTGAGGCTGATCCGGTCGGAGACCTCCAGCCCCGCGGCCCGACGCTCGCCCTGCACGGCACGGACGATGTCACGGGCGGTGCCCTCGACGGCCAGCTCGTCGGTGACCGTGGTGTCCAGCACCACGAAGCCCCCGCCGGGCAGGATGCCGGTGGCGGTGCCCTCGGCGGTGTCACCGGTCACCGTCTCCAGGGTGTACTCCCCCTCGACGAGCTCGATGCCACCGGCGGTGACGGTGCCGTCCTCGGCCACCGACCAGTCCCCGGACTTGGACCCCTTGATGACGGTCTGGACGTCCTTGCCCAGTCGCGGCCCGGCGGCACGGGCGTTGACCACCAGGCGCTGCTCGACCCCGTACTCACGGGCCTCGTCGGATTCCAGGGCCAGCAGACGCACCTCGCGCACGTTGAGCTCGTCGGCCACGAGCGCCCCGGTGTCCCGCAGGACGGTCGGGTCCTCCAGCACCACCGTCAGGCTCTGCAGCGGCAGGCGGTTGCGCAGGCCGGCGCCCTTGCGCAGGGCCGAGCCGGCGGAGGTCACCCGGCGGGCGGCCTCCATCGACGCCGCCAGGGACGCGTCGCTCGGGAAGTCCTCGGCGGTCGGCCAGTCGGCCAGGTGCACAGACTCCCCGCCGGTCAGGCCGCGCCAGATCTCCTCGGCGGCGAAGGGCAGCAGCGGGGCCGCCAGGCGGGCGACCGTCTCCAGGACCGTGAACAGGGTGTCGAAGGCGGCGGTGTCCGTGCCCTCCCAGAAGCGGTCGCGCGAGCGGCGCACGTACCAGTTGGTCAGGGTGTCGAGGAAGTCGCGCAGCTCCTCGCAGGCCCGGGCGATGTCGTTCTCGTCCATCGCCTCGGTCATCGCCCGCACCAGGTCGCCCGTGGCGCCCAGGACGTAGCGGTCCATCGGGTCGGCCGAGGCGGTGGACCACCGGGCCCGGTGGCCGCCCTCGGCGGCGGCGTTGGCGTACATGGCGAAGAAGGACCACGCGTTCCACAGCGGGATCATCACCTGCCGCACGCCCTCGCGGATGCCCTGCTCGGTGACCACGAGGTTGCCGCCGCGCAGGATCGAGGAGCTCATGAGGAACCAGCGCATCGCGTCGGCGCCGTCGCGGTCGAAGACCTCCGAGACGTCGGGGTAGTTGCGCAGCGACTTGCTCATCTTCTGGCCGTCGCTGCCCAGCACGATGCCGTGGCAGATGACATTGCTGAAGGCCGGCCGGTCGAACAGGGCGGTGGCCAGCACGTGCATCGTGTAGAACCAGCCGCGGGTCTGGCCGATGTACTCCACGATGAAGTCGGCCGGGAAGTGGTGCTCGAACCACTCGGCGTTCTCGAAGGGCACGTGGTTCTGGGCGTAGCTCATGGAGCCGGAGTCGAACCAGACGTCGAGGACGTCCTCCACACGCCGCATCGTCGAGCGGCCCGTCGGGTCGTCCGGGTTCGGCCGGGTGAGCCGGTCGATCCACGGGCGGTGGAGGTCCACCTCGCCGGAGTCGTTGCGCGGCAGCTCCCCGAAGTCGGCCTCGAGCTCGGCGAGCGAGCCGTAGACGTCGACTCGAGGGTGAGCGGGGTCGTCGGACACCCAGACCGGCACCGGGCTGCCCCAGAAGCGGTTGCGGGTGATCGACCAGTCGCGGGCGCCCTCCAGCCACTTGCCGAACTGGCCGTGCTTGACGTTCTCCGGCACCCAGGTGATCTGCTCGTTGTTCGCGAGCATCCGGTCCTTGATCTCCGTGACCTTGACGAACCAGGACTCCACGCCCTTGTAGATGAGCGGGGTGCGGCAGCGCCAGCAGTGCGGGTAGGAGTGGTCGTAGGTCTCGTGGCGCAGCAGGACGGTGCCTGGGGACACGCTGCCGGCGGTCTCCCCCCGGGTGGCGGCCTTGAGGTCGGCGACGATCGGGGCGTTGGCCTCGAAGACCTGCATCCCGGCGTACTCGTCCACCGGCGTGGTGAAGGCACCGTCGGGGCCGACCGGCATGACCGGCTCGATGTTCTCCCGGTCGGTGACGACCTTGTCCTCCTCACCGAAGGCGCCGGCGGTGTGGACGAGCCCCGTGCCGTCGGTGGTGGTGACGAACTCGGCCTCGACCACGCGGTGGGCGTTCTCGGCCCCGGCGTAGTACGAGAAGGGCGGGGTGTAGGAGCGACCCGCCACCTCGGAGCCCTTGAGGCGCTCGACGATCCGCGAGGCCGGGTCCTCCCCCAGCTCCCGGGCGTAGGCCTCCAGCCGCGCCTCGGCCAGCAGGTAGCGCTGCGAGGAGCCGGTGGGGTCGGTGGCCGGGTCGGACTCCACGACGACGTAGTCGATCTCCGGGCCGACCATGATCGCCAGGTTGCTCGGCAGGGTCCACGGCGTGGTCGTCCACACCAGGGCGATCTCCCCGGTCTCCAGGCGCAGGCCGACGGTCACCGCCGGGTCCTGGCGCATCTGGTAGACGTCGTCGTCCATCCGCAGCTCGTGGTTGGACAGCGGGGTCTGGTCCTTCCAGCAGTACGGCAGCACCCGGAAGTCCTGGTAGGCCAGGCCCCGGTCGTAGAGCTGCTTGAAGGCCCAGATGACGCTCTCCATGTACCCGGGGTTGAGCGTCTTGTAGTCGTTCTCGAAGTCCACCCAGCGGCCCATGCGGTGGACGTAGTCCTGCCACTCGTCGGTGTAGCGCAGGACGGACTCCCGGCAGGCGGCGTTGAAGCGGTCGATGCCCAGGTCGAGGATCTCGTCCTTGGTGGTGATCCCCAGCTGGCGCATCGCCTCCAGCTCGGCGGGCAGACCGTGCGTGTCCCAGCCGAAGCGGCGCTCCACGCGCTGACCGCGCATCGTGCGGTAGCGCGGCACCACGTCCTTGACGTACCCGGTGAGCAGGTGGCCGTAGTGGGGCAGGCCGTTGGCGAAGGGCGGGCCGTCGAAGAAGACGTACTCGTTGCTGCCGTCCTCCCCGGCGTCCCGGTTCTCCACGCTGCGACGGAAGACGTCGCCGGCCTCCCAGTGGCGCAGCACCCCGGCCTCGATCTCCGGGAAGGAGGGGGCGGCCACGCCGGTGCCCGGCTCCCCGGGGGTGCCGGTGCGGGCCAGGGGGTACACGCCGCGCGCGGTGGCTGCGTCGTCCCCGGCGGGGGTGCTCTGGGGCTGTTCTGCGGTGCTCATCGCGGGTCCTCTCCTCGGGCGGTGCTGCTGCACTCTGCTCGAGGACGAGCCCGTCGGTGGGGACGGTCCCGCGGTACCACCTCGCTTGCCGCGCCGGTCGACCTCTCGATCGGCCTTGTGCGACCACTTCCTGACGGCTGTGACGGGCCTACCCGCCCGGTTCTACTGAGCGCCGGCCCCGCGGGGTCCTGCACCGTTCTTCCGGAGGCTCCCCGGTGATGGCCGGATCAGTGCCTGTGGTGCAGATGCTACCGGGTACGGGCCGGCGGCCCCGACTCGTGGTGAGTCGGGGCCGCCGGGGATCTGTCCGGCCGGGGCCGGAGTCGGTGGGGTCAGCTGCCCACCGTCATGCGGGTCGCACCCTCGCGGTCGTCCTCGCCGAGGATGTCCAGGCGGCCCGCCTTGCGGTCGGCCAGGTACTCCTTCATCTCCTGCTTGATGACCGGCAGCAGCAGGTACACACCGAGCAGGTTCACGAAGGCGCAGAGGAACAACCAGCTGTCGGCGAAGTTCATGACCGCCGTCAGGGTCAGCACCGCACCCATGACCGTGAAGAACAGGTAGATGGCCTTGATGGCGAACATCGAACCGCGGGAGTCACCGAACAGGTAGGCCCAGGCACGCATCGCGTAGTAGGCCCAGGTGATCTGGGTGGAGATGGCGAACAGGGCCACCGCCACGGCCAGCACGTACGGGAACCAGGGGATCACGGTCTCGAACGCGTTGGAAGTCACCAGCACGCCGTCCAGGGCCTGGGTGGCCGGGTCGTCGTCCGTCGCGTTGGCGATGGACTGGTTGTACTCCGGGGTGTCGGCGATGATGATCGTCAGGGCCGTCATGGTGCAGATGATGACGGTGTCGGCCAGGGGCTCCAGCAGGGCCACGAAGCCCTCGGAGACCGGACGACGGGTCTTCACCGCGGAGTGGGCGATCGGGGCCGAACCCAGACCGGCCTCGTTCGAGAAGGCCGCGCGCTGGAAGCCGACGATCAGCGTGCCGATGACACCACCGGCGACGCCCTCGGGGTTGAACGCGTCGGTCACGATGCGGGTCGCGGCGTCCGGCACGTGGTCGATGTTGACCACGATGACCACGAGACAGGCCACCAGGTACAGCAGACCCATGGCCGGGACCAGCTTCTCGGTGACCTTGCCGATGGACTTGATGCCACCCATGATCACCAGACCGACGATCACGGCGAGGGCCAGGCCGAAGAACAGCGAGGCGCCGGCGCCGCCGAGGAAGCCGTCGTCACCACCGGTGACGCTCTTCATCTGCGCGTAGGTCTGGTTGGACTGGAACATGTTGCCGCCGGCCGCGCCGAAGAACAGGATCGAGATGGCGAACAGGCCGGTCATGAGCGTGCCCACGACGGGGTGGATCTTGCCGTAGGCCACGGGCAGGTACTTGAACGGACCACCATCGACGGTGCCGTCCTCGCGGACCTCGCGGTACTTCACACCCAGGGTGCACTCCGCGAACTTGGTGGCCATGCCGAGCAGGCCACAGAGGATCATCCAGAAGGTGGCACCCGGTCCACCGACGGCCACGGCAACACCGACACCGGCGATGTTACCGAGGCCGACGGTGCCCGAGAGGGCCGAGGACAGTGCCTGGAAGTGCGTGATCTCGCCCGGGTCGGACTCCGTGGAGTACTTGCCGCGGACCACGTCCAGGGCCGTCGGCAGGCCCCGGAACTGGATGAACACGGTGTACAGCGTGACGATGATGCCGGCGAGCACCAGCCAGATCACGACGAAGGGGACCTCGACGTCGCCGAAGGTGATCGGGTAGAAGATGATCTCCGCGAACTTCTCCTGGATCGGATCGAAGAAATCGTTGATGTTCTGTTCAAGGGATGTCTTCCAGTCCGCCCGGACTGGTACGGGGCTGAGTGAGTTCATGTTCGCCACCGAACCAACACCCGCCCCGGGCCACTAGCAAACGAGACGCATCGTGCACAAAACGTTATCGACCCGACACCTCAGGGTGACCTCCGCCGACCAGCAGCCCCCGGGGGGCACCGGCACGAACCTGCGCTGCACCGCCTCTCCGAGGGGCTGCCGACGGGGCGCCGGGAAGTGCGAAGATGGCCCCATGACTGACTCCACCGCCGGAACCCGCCCCGCCCACCTGCCCGAGAAGCCGTCCCTCGACGGCCTCGAGGACCGGTGGACGGGCGTATGGGAGGAGCAGGACACCTATGCCTTCGACCGCGCCCGCGCCGCGTCGCTCCCCCGCGAGCAGCTGTTCACCATCGACACCCCTCCCCCGACGGCCTCCGGGTCGCTCCACGTGGGGCACGTGTTCGGCTACACGCAGGCAGACTGCATGGCGCGCTACAAGCGCATGACCGGCGCGGAGGTGTTCTACCCCATCGGCTGGGACGACAACGGTCTGCCCACCGAGCGCCGGGTGCAGAACTACTACGGCGTGCGCGGTGACATCACCCAGCCCTACGTGGAGGGCTACGAGCCGCCGCAGCGGGGGGGCGACGGCAAGTCCACCAAGGCCGCCAACCAGCAGCCGGTCAGCCGCCCCAACTTCATCGAGCTGTGCCACGAGCTGACGGTCAAGGACGAGAAGGCCTTCGAGGAGCTCTTCCGCCGGCTGGGCCTCTCGCTGGACTGGAACTACCAGTACCGCACCATTGACGACAACGCCCGGGCCACCAGCCAGCAGGCCTTCCTGCGCAACCTCCAGCGCGGCGAGGCCTACTCCGCCGAGGCGCCGGGGCTGTGGGACGTCACCTTCCAGACGGCCGTGGCCCAGGCCGAGCTCGAGGCCCGCGACTACCCGGGCGCATACCACCGCATCGCGTTCCACGGGCCGCAGGGTGACGTGGAGGTCGAGACCACCCGTCCCGAGCTGCTCCCGGCGTGCGTCGCCCTCATCGCCCACCCCGACGACGAGCGCTACCAGAACCTGTTCGGATCCACGGTGCGCACGCCGCTGTTCGGCGTGGAGGTGCCCGTCATCGCCCACGCGGCCGCCGAGATGGACAAGGGCGCCGGCATCGCCATGTGCTGCACCTTCGGTGACCTCACCGACGTGACCTGGTGGCGCGAGCTGCAGCTGCCGACGCGCTCGGTCATCACCCGCAACGGTCGCCTCACCGGCGAGACCCCCGCGTGGCTGGCCGACGGCCCCGGTGCGGAGCTCTACGCCGAGCAGCTCGCGACCAAGACCGTGCACACCGCGCGGGAGAACACGGTCACCGCGCTGCGCGAGTCCGGCGAGCTGGTGGGCGAGCCGGAGAAGACCCAGCGCAAGGCCAACTTCTTCGAGAAGGGTGACAAGCCGCTGGAGATCGTGACCTCCCGCCAGTGGTACATCCGCAACGGTGGGCGCGATGCGGAGCTGAACCGCGCCCTCATCGAACGCGGGGCCGAGGTGGACTTCCACCCGGCCTACATGGAGCGCCGCCACGCCAACTGGATCGAGGGCCTCAACGGCGACTGGCTGGTGAGCCGCCAGCGCTTCTTCGGGGTGCCCTTCCCCATCTGGTACCCGCTGGACGCCGACGGCGAGCCGGACCACGAGAACCCCATCACGCCCGCCGATGCCGACCTGCCCGTCGACCCGCAGACCGACACCGCACCGGGCTACGAGGAGTCCCAGCGCGACCAGCCGGGCGGGTTCGCCGCGGACCCGGACGTGCTCGACACCTGGGCCACCAGCTCGCTGAGCCCGCAGATCATCGGCGGGTGGCGCAACGACCCCGAGCTGTTCGAGATGGTCTTCCCGATGGACATGCGGCCGCAGGGGCACGACATCATCCGCACCTGGCTGTTCTCCACCATCGTGCGCGCCCACCACGAGCACGGCACCGTGCCGTGGTGGAACGCCACCCTGAACGGCTGGATCCTGGACCCGGACCGCAAGAAGATGTCCAAGTCCAAGGGCAACGTGGTCACCCCCGTGGACCTGCTCGAGGAGCACGGGTCCGATGCGGTGCGCTACTGGGCGGCCTCGGCCCGCCAGGGCGTGGACACCGCCTTCGACGCCCAGCAGATGAAGGTCGGCCGCCGGTTGGCCATCAAGCTCCTGAACGCCTCGAAGTTCGCCCTCGGCTTCGGCGAGGTGGACGGTGCCGAGCACCCGGAGCAGCTGCTCGCGCAGGTGACCGAGCCGGTGGACCAGTCGCTGCTGCTGGAGCTGGCGCGGGTGGTCGAGCAGGCCACCGCGGGCTTCGAGGCCTGGGACTACACCAAGGCCCTCGAGGTGACCGAGGCGTTCTTCTGGTCGTTCTGCGACGACTACCTGGAACTGGTCAAGGCCCGCGCCTACGGGGGCGACGAGGCCGAGGCCTCCGCCGCGACCACGAGCGCGCGCGCTGCCCTGCGGGTGGCCCTGGACGTGCAGCTGCGCCTGCTGGCCCCCTTCATCCCGTTCGCGACCGAGGAGGTCTGGAGCTGGTGGCACAGCGGCTCCGTGCACCGCGCCGCCTGGCCCACCGCCGCCGAGGTGACCCCCGAGGGCGCCACCGAGGCCGCCGGGGTGAAGGCGGCCGCCGCCGCCGTGCTGGCCGGTATCCGCAAGGCGAAGTCCGAGGCGAAGCTGGGGATGCGCGCCCAGGTGACCGCCATGACCCTGGCCGGTCCGGCCGCCCAGCGGGAGGCCGCCCACCGCGCCTGGGAGGACGTCGTCGCCTCCGGGCACGTGGTCTGCGAGGTCACCGAGGTGGAGGCCGACACCCTCGAGGTCCGCGACACCGAGCTGGTCAAGGTCGAGAAGCCGAAGAAGGACTGAGAGGCCGACCGAGACAGCCTGAACCGCCCCAACCACCGGGCGCTGTGCGGGGACCCGGAGTTTGACATCCCCCCCCCGGGCGCCTGTCAGGGTGCACGGGCAAGAACCTCGCAACCTGAGAAAGACTTCATGTTCTCTCGAACCGTCCCCGCAGGTCTTGCCGCAGTGGCACTCGGTCTAACCTCTGTCTCCACAGCGGCGGCCTCCCCAACCACACCCACAGACGACATGGGCGTGACCTCCTCCGATGCCGTCAGTCCGGAGGAGGTCGACCAGCTGGCCTCTGACCTCGAGGCTCTCTTCACCGATGGCATGCAGCAGCGCCCCGACGGTACGTTCGTGATCGACCGCGCTGGCATCATTGAGCGCTTTGGCCCCGTCGAGGGCGGGGCCATCATTCATGAGTTCACGAAGGTGGCGCGCACCGATGCTTCCTCCAGCCAGCGGGATGGCCTGGTACACACAGCCGGAACGAGTTATGGCGAGTGTGTCCTGAACTACACCGGCTTCGGTCTCATCTTCGGCTCAGCCGAAGGTACGATCCTTGGCTACATCAACCGGCACGCGTGGAAGGACGCCGCTGAGGCGATGGTCAAGTTCCTGGGCCGCCAGGCCGTCAAGGGCGGCGCTGTGGGGCTCGCGGCCTCCCTCGCGGCCGGCGGTGCGTGGTGCGCCACTCCGTGGTCGCGCTAACACCCGAACATGAGAGGGGCGAGCCGATGACACGCATGAACATCCCATGGCTCCTTGCTGCTCTGTTCGGGTCGGCCGCCGTGTCGCTGGGGGGCCAGGGGCTCCTGGTGGTTGGTGCCGTCTGCCTCGTGGTGTCCCTCCTGGCCGGTCTGGCTTTCGTCAGCGGCCGCACGAAGGGGGAACCGCGCGGTGCCGACCGGTTCGTGGCGATCGTTCCGCCGGTCCTCACCGCCCTCGCCGCCCTGGCCGCATGGCGGGCGACCGACCTGCCGTGGCCAGCCCTCTGGGCGCTGGCCGCCGTCCCTCTGGTGGCGTGGCTGCTGCCGTGGCGGATCGGTAAGCACCAACCGGAGCTGCGGGGGTCCTGACCCCGCCCCTGGCTCGTCAGCGGGGTGCGATGACGAGCCAGGGCTGGCGCCAGCCCGCGACCCGCTGCTCCCCGGCCGCCAGGGCGTCCACGTCGGCGGGCACGACGGTGCCGGCCGCCGGGTCGTAGAGCACCCACCGGCCGGAGGAGTCGGCCGCCACCACGCAGACGTGGCGGGGCATGGTCCGCTGCCCGACGTAGAGCAGGGCGGGCAGGTCCGCCGCGATCCCCTCCAGCGCCCCGGCGAGGGCCTCCGCTCCCCCGCGCCACACCTGGCGCAGCACGTAGCGCGGGCAACCGCCCCGCTCCCGACGCACGACGCCCCGCAGCTCGGCCAGCGCGCCCCACGGCGGGGTGCCCAGCGCCATCGGCCAGGGCGCGCGCAGAGCCCGTGCCTCCCACGGGTTGTTGGTGCGGCCGAAGCGCGTGAGCTCGGCTCCCCGGAAGTCCTCGGCCTCCACCGTGTCGTCCGGGGCCGGCAGGGGCATCCCCTCCAGGAGCCGTTCGGCCACCACGAGGCTGGCCGCCCCGCAGGTCACGCCGGTGGACTGTCGCGGGAGCTGCTGCCCGGCCTCCAGGGTGGTCCGCACGCCCGGCTCCCCTCTCAGGCGCTCTTGCGCCGGGAACGCTTGGAGCCCTCGCCGCGGCGCACCACCAGCGGCTCGGCGCTGTGGGCGACGACCTCCTCGGAGATCACCACCCGCTCGATCTCGTCGTCGCTGGGGATGTCGAACATCACCGGCTGGAGGATGTCCTCCATGATCGAACGGAGCCCCCGCGCACCGGTGCCGCGCTCCATGGCGCGCTCGGCCACCGCCCGGGTGGCCCCCTCGGTGAACTCCAGCTCGACCCCGTCGAGGGAGAACATGTGCTGGTACTGCTTCACCAGGGCGTTGCGGGGGGTGGTGAGGATGTCGACCAGGGCCTCGGTGTCCAGCGCGTCGACGGTGGTGAGCACCGGCAGGCGGCCGATGAACTCTGGGATGAGCCCGAAGCGCACCAGATCCTCCGGGCGCACCTTGCGCAGCAGCTCCCCCTCGGCCTGCCGCACCTGCAGCGAGGCCCCGAAGCCCAGCCCCCCGGAGCCCTCCCGCTCCCGGACGATGTCCTCCAGCCCGGCGAAGGCACCCCCGACGATGAAGAGGATATCGTGCGTCTCGATCTGCACGAACTCCTGGTTGGGGTGCTTGCGCCCACCCTGCGGCGGCACCGAGGCGGTGGTGCCCTCCAGGATCTTCAGCAGCGCCTGCTGGACGCCCTCCCCCGACACGTCGCGCGTGATCGACGGGTTCTCGCTCTTGCGCGTGATCTTGTCGATCTCGTCGATGTAGATGATCCCGGTCTGCGCGCGGGCGATGTCCCCGTCGGCGGCCTGGATGAGCTTGAGCAGGATGTTCTCGACGTCCTCGCCGACGTAGCCCGCCTCGGTGAGCGCGGTGGCGTCGGCGATGGCGAAGGGCACCTGCAGCATCCGGGCCAGGGTCTGGGCCAGGTAGGTCTTGCCCGTCCCCGTCGGCCCGATGAGGAGGATGTTCGACTTGGCCACCTCCGGCGCCTCGTCGTCCTCCGGGCGGGACCCGCTGGCCTCGACCCGCTTGTAGTGGTTGTAGACCGCGACGGCCAGCGACCGCTTGGCGGCCTCCTGCCCGACCACGTAGTCCCCCAGGAAGGCGTGGATCTCCCGCGGCGTCGGGATCTTCTCGAGGCTCTCCACGGTCGCGGTGGGGAACTCCTCCTCGATGATCTCGTTGCACAGCTCGATGCACTCGTCGCAGATGTACACGCTCGGTCCGGCGATGAGCTTGCGGACCTGCTTCTGACTCTTGCCGCAGAAGGAGCAGGTCAGGTAGTCGGCACCCGTGCCGGAACGCGTCATGGCCACTCCTCCCGTGCTGCCCGCCGCACGTCCGTGCACCGGGGAACGCCCCCTGCGGGCGCCCCGTCGGGCGTTGCCCTCACGCTACCTCCGCCCACCGACAGCGAGGCCGCCACCCTCCGGTGACGGCCTCGTCGTGCGGTGCGCGGGTGCCGGGGGGATCAGCCCTCCAGCGCGGCCTTGCGGCTCGGCAGCACGGCGTCCACCAGGCCGTACTCCTTGGCCTCCTCGGCGGAGAGGATCTTGTCGCGCTCGATGTCCTGGCGGACCTTCTCCGCGGTCTGCCCGGAGTGCTTGGCCCAGGTCTCCTCCAGCCAGGTGCGCATGCGCAGCACCTCGTTGGCGGTGATCTCCAGGTCGGAGGCCATGCCGCCCATGCCCTCCATCGCGGGCTGGTGAATGAGGATGCGCGAGTTCGGCAGCGCGAAGCGCTTGCCCGGCGCACCGGCCGCCAGCAGCACGGCACCGGCCGAGGCGGCCTGGCCGAGCACGAAGGTCTGCACGTCGGGGCGGATGAACTGCATCGTGTCGTAGATGGCCGTCATCGCGGTGAACGAGCCGCCCGGGGAGTTGATGTACATGAGCACGTCACGGTCCGGGTCCTGCGACTCCAGCACCAGCAGCTGGGCGATGATGTCGTCCGCCGAGGCGTCGTCGATCTGGACGCCGCAGAAGATGATGCGGTCCTCGAAGAGCTTGGTGTAGGGGTCCTGGCGCTTCGTGCCGTAGGCGGTGCGCTCCTCGAACTGCGGGAGCACGTAGCGGGAGCTGGGGCCAGGGACGGCCAGGCGGCCGTGTTCGGCGTGGTTCATGGTCCCTCCGGACATCTGGGGCGTGCGGTACGCGGTGGGGTCGAGGGGCAGGCTCACTTCTCCCCCTCCCCGGACGGCGAGGCCGGGTCGCCCTCGCCCTGGTCGGGGGCTCCGTGGGCGTGCTCCTCGCCGGCGACCTCGCTCTTCTGCACGTCCCGCGTGTCGGTCGAGGTCTGGAAGACGTGGTCGACGAAGCCGTACTCCTTGGCCTCGGCCGCGGTGAACCAGCGGTCTCGGTCGGAGTCCTGGGTGATCTGCTCGACGGTCTGCCCGGTGTGCTGGGCGATGAGCTCGGCCATCTGGCGCTTGATGTGCAGGAGCTGCTCGGCCTGGATCTTGATGTCCGAGGCCGTGCCACCGACGCCGCCGGAGGGCTGGTGCATCATCACCCGCGAGTGCGGGGTCGCGTACCGCTTGCCCGGAGTGCCCGCCGAGAGGAGGAACTGGCCCATCGAGGCGGCCAGGCCCATGGCCACGGTCGCGACGTCGTTGGGGATCCAGTTCATGGTGTCGAAGATCGCCATGCCGGCCGTCACCGAGCCGCCCGGGGAGTTGATGTACAGCCAGATGTCGGCATTCGGGTCCTCCGCCGAGAGCAGCAGCAGCTGCGCGCAGATGGCGTTGGCGTTGTCGTCACGCACGTCGGAGCCGAGGAAGACGATGCGCTCCTTCAACAGCCGGTTGTAGATCTGGTCGTCCAGCCCCGCCAGCCGGGCCCCCTCCGAGGCCTGGGCAGGGATCGGTGCGTTGTGCTCGCTCACGTGCGTCTTCTCCTTCGTCGGACGTCGGGCGTCTCTTCGTTGGACGCTAACGCGCGCACCCCCGGGTTTCGTCCCGGGGGTGCGGCTGTTCGCCCCCAGCGGAAGGGGGCGGGAGTCAGGTCACTCGGCCGCGTCGGCGGCCTCGTCCTCGTCCTCGTCCAGCGCGTCGAGCTCGACCGGCTGGCCGTTGGTGTCGACGATCTTGGCGGTCTCCAGGACGTTGGCCAGCGCCTTGCGACGGCGGACCTCCTCGACGACCTGCCCGATCTGGCCCTGCTGGTCGAGCATGCCGATGAACTGGTTCGGGTCCATGCCGGACTGCTGGGCGGACATCATGAGGTACTCGAGGAGCTCGTTCTGCTCGATCTCGACCTCGTCGCGCTCCACCAGGGCATCGAGGAGGAACTGGGCCCGCAGCGCCTCCTCGGTGCTGGTGCGCACCTCCTCACGGTGGGCGTCGTCGTCGAGGCGGTTCTCGCCCTCCAGGTGCGCCACGACCTCGGCCTCGACGATCTTCTCCGGCACCGGGATGTCGATCTCCGCCAGGAGCTTCTCGAGGATCTTGTCGCGGGCGGCCACGCCCTGACCAAAGGCGGCGTTGCGCTCGGCCTGCTTGCGCAGGTCCTCCCGCAGCTCGTCGACGGTGTCGAAGGAGGAGGCCAGCTGGGCGAACTCGTCGTCCACCTCCGGCAGCTCGCGCTCCTTGACGGACTGGACGGTCACGGTGACCTCGGAGTCCTCGCCCTGACGCTCGCCACCGGCCAGCGGGGCGGTGAAGGTCTTGGTCTGGCCGGCCTCCATGCCGGTCAGGGCCTCGTCCAGCCCCTCGATCATGGTGCCCTGGCCGATCTGGTAGCTCACGCCCTCGACCGTGTCGATCTCCTCGCCGTCGATCTCGGCCTTGAGGTCGATGGAGACGTGGTCGTCGGCCTGCGCGGCCCGGTCGACCCCCTTGAGCGTGCCGAAGCGCTCCCGCAGGTCCTCCATGCGCTTCTCGACGTCCTCGTCGGACACCTCGACGGCGTCGACCTCGACCTCGAGGCCGTCGGTGTCGGGCAGCTCGATCGTCGGGCGCACGTCCACCTCGACGGTGAACTTCAGCGGGTCGCCGTCGGCGACCGGGACGTCGGTGATCTCGACCTCCGGCTCACCGATCGGCGAGAGCTCGTTCTCCACCATCGCCTGGGCGTACAGGTCCGGCATCGCCGAGTTCACGGCCTCCTGGACCACGGTGCCACGACCGAAGCGCTGGTCGATGATGCGCGCCGGCACCTTGCCCTTGCGGAAGCCGGGGATCTGCACCTGGCCGGCGATGACCTTGTAGGCCTCGTCCATGGCCGGCTTCAGCTCCTCGTGCGGAACCTCCACCGAGACCTTCGCGCGGGTGGGGTTCACGTTCTCGACGGCACTCTTCACGTCTCTCGTCTCCGTTGCGTGGGGGGCAGGGGCGGTCGTCGACCCTGCGTTGGCTGGTCATGCTAGGTGGTCGGGGTAGCCGGATTCGAACCGGCGGCCTTCCGCTCCCAAAGCGGACGCGCTACCAAACTGCGCCATACCCCGTCACCCGGAATGGGGACCGGCGTAGGGTACGCTGCCGGTCGTTCGCCACCAACCCGTCCGCCTAGCGGCTCGGGAAAGGATCCGGCGGATGTCCTGCGGGCGTAGCTCAATGGTAGAGCCCCAGTCTTCCAAACTGGTTGTGCGGGTTCGATTCCCGTCGCCCGCTCCACGTCTTGCCCCAGCCGCAGCGGACGCTTCCCTCCCTCCGGACCACGCGCGCACCCGTGCCCCTCTCGGCCGCCCCGCTCGACGACCTGCGCACCGGTCCGCAGCCCGACAGTCCACATGCGTACCGGTCCGCATCCGGCCACGCGATGACGCACGAGATGCGCACCGGTTACCTTCTCGACTGCCCGGTCACCACCTGCTCCTTCCCCGGGCCCTGCTCGACACGCTCAGGGTCAACTAGTTGCTCCCCGCGGCTGACCGGAGGCAACCGGTTGACCCCACGACAGTCCCGGGGTTGACCGGTTGCTCCCAGTGGCGCGGCGACGGCCAGGGCGAACCCTCGACGTGGCCTCCCTCACCCATCCTTGTGTCCTCCGGCCCCCTGTGCGAGGGTGGTGAGGAACCGCGGGCCACGGGCCCGACCGACGGATGCAACACAGGAGGCACACCATGGGCATGAACCTCGACGGCATGAAGGACAAGGCCGGCCAGGCCTACGACGACAACAAGGAGAAGGCCGACGCGGGCCTGGACAAGGCCGCTGACATGGCCGACCAGAAGACCGGCGGCAAGCACGGCGACAAGATCGACCAGGGCGCGGACAAGGTCGGTGAGACCCTCGACGGCTTCTCCGGCGACCAGAACGCCTGACCCCCTGCACCACCCCGCACCGAGCCCCCGGAACCCTTCCGGGGGCTCGGTCGTTCCCGCTCCAGCAGCGCCGCAGCCCACCTGCCCCGGAGATCGCCTTGCCCCGCCGGGCCGCGTGTGAGGCTGACGCGGATCGCGCCGCTCGGCGCGCACACCCCACAGCACCAGTAGGCCCCATGGCCACGAACGACTCCGGCGGCATGAAGGACAAGGTCGGCGAGATCCTCGAGGGCCTCTCCCCGACGGCCCCACCAGCCAGGAGGGCCAGGACGGTCCGGACCCGCGCAACCGTGCCCGGAGGGGGCCTCCCCCCGGGCTCCCGGGCTCAGGCCGGGAGGGTGCCGTCGGCCTCGTAGGCCTCGAGCATGGCCACCCGGCGGGCGTGGCGCTCCTCGTCCTCGAACTCCGTGGTCAGGAAGGCCCGCACGATCTCCTGGGCGGTGGCCACGTCCGTGAAGCGGGCCCCGATGCTCACGATCCGGGCATCGTTGTGCTGGCGGGCCAGGGCGGCCAGCTCCGGCGAGGAGGCCAGCGCGGCCCGCACCCCGGCCACCTTGTTGGCCGCGATCTGCTCCCCGTTCCCGGAGCCGCCCAGCACGATGCCGCGCGCCTCCGGGTCGGCGGCGACGGCGCGGGCGGCCGGCAGCACGAAGACCGGGTAGTCGTCGGCCGCGTCGTACTCCAGCGGGCCGTGGTCGACGACCTGGTGGCCCTCCTCGACCAGCCAGCGGACCAGCTCGCGCTGCAGCTCGTAGGCGGCGTGGTCGCCCCCGATGTGGACGGTGCGGGCAGGGGTGGGCTCGGGCACGACGTGCTCCTCGTCAGTTCGGCGGTTCGTGCGGGGATCAGCGGATCAGGGGACGGGCCCCTGGCGGGCGGACGCCCCCCGGAAGGCTCAGAACTGCGGACCGGCGTCGCGGGTGCGCTTCAGCTCGTAGAAGCCGGGGGTCGAGGCCACGAGCACGCAGCCGTCCCAGAGGCGGGCCGCCTCCGCGCCCGTGGGGGCGGGGGTCACGACGGGGCCGAAGAAGGCGGTGCCCTCCAGGGCGATGACGGGCGTGCCCACCTCGCCGCCGACCAGGTCGACGACGCGCTGCTGGCGGGTCCGCAGGTCGGCGGTGATCTCGTCCTCCGGCACCGTGCCGACGCCCTCTGGGAAGGCCACCTCGGCCAGCTCTGCCGGGAGCCCCACCTCGGCGAGCGACTCGGCGATGACGGCCGGCCCCTCCTCCACGTTCCCCCGACCGCCGGGGTGGAAGCGCTCCCCCATCGCGTCGTACAGGGGCTTGGAGACCTCCTGGCCGTGGGCGGCGACGGCCGCCGAGATCACGCGCGCCGGCCCCCAGGCGTGGTCCATGGCTGTGGCGTAGTCCTCCGGCAGGTCGCGCCCCTCGTTGAGCGCGGCGAGCGACATGAGCGACCAGGTGACGTCCAGGTCGCGCAGCTCGGCGGCCTCCTGGAGCCACCGGCTGGTCATCCAGGCCCATGGGCAGGTCGGGTCGAAGAACATCTCGACGGGCGTGCGGGTCGTGGCCTCAGCAGTCATGGACCCCATCCTGCCAGCCGGCCCCGCCCGCTCGGCCGGGGACGTGATGATCGACACATCCGTGAAACACTCTGGCCGTCCCGCCACCACCACCCCGGAGGTCCCCGTGCCCGGCAAGAACCTGACCCGCGACGAGGCGATGCAGCGCTCCTCGCTCCTGGAGGTCACCTCCTACGAGGTGGAGGTGGACGTCACCACCGGCCCCACCACGTTCGCGACCCGGTCACGGATCGTGCTCACCTGCCACGAGGCCGGCGCGACCTTCGTGGACTTCATCGGCGACTCGGTGACCTCCGCCGCGCTCGACGGGATCGCGCTGGACACGAGCACCTTCGACGGCGCGCGCCTCCCGGTGACGGGCCTGACCCCGGGCGAGCACGAGCTCGAGATCGAGGGCGTGGGGCGCTACATGAACACCGGGGAGGGCCTCCACCGCTTCGTGGACCCCGCCGACGGCGAGGTGTACCTCTACACCCAGTTCGAGGTGGCCGACTGCCGCCGCATGTTCCCGGTCTTCGACCAGCCGGACCTCAAGGCGACCTTCCAGTTCACCGTGACCGCCCCGGCGCACTGGGAGGTCGTCTCCAACGAGCCGACCCCGGCCCCCGAGCCGGCCGGCATGGGCACCCTCACCGGGGACACCCCGGTGGAGTGCGCCACCTGGACCTTCGCCCCCACCCCCCGGATGTCCTGCTACATCACGGCCCTGGTGGCCGGCCCGTACATCCGCCGCGGGGACCGGGTGGAGACCCGCCGGGGCATCGTGGAGCTGGGCGTCCTTGCCCGCCGGAGCCTGCAGGAGCACCTCGACGCGGAGAACATCTTCGCCATCACCAAGGCCGGCTTCGGCTTCTACGAGGAGTACTTCGACCAGCCCTACCCCTTCACGAAGTACGACCAGATCTTCACGCCCGAGTACAACATGGGAGCGATGGAGAACGCCGGCTGCGTGACCTTCGCCGAGATCTACGTCTTCCGCTCGGCCGTGCCGGACTCCCTGGTGGAGCGCCGCGCCCTCACCGTGCTGCACGAGCTGGCCCACATGTGGTTCGGCAACCTGGTGACCATGAAGTGGTGGAACGACCTGTGGCTCAACGAGTCCTTCGCCGAGTGGGCGTCCACCACCTGCCAGACCGAGGCCACCCAGTGGGAGACCGCCTGGACCACCTTCGCGATCAGCGAGAAGACCTGGGCCTACCACCAGGACCAGCTCTCCTCCACGCACCCGATCGTCGCGGAGATCCGCGACCTGGCCGACGTCGAGGTGAACTTCGACGGCATCACCTACGCCAAGGGTGCCAGCGTGCTCAAGCAGCTCGTCGCCTACGTGGGTGAGGACGAGTTCCGCGAGGGGCTGCGCAGCTACTTCCGCGAGCACCAGTGGGGCAACACCACCCTGGTGGACCTCATGCGCCACCTGGAGGCCACCTCCGGGCGCGACCTGGCCCCCTGGGTGGCGGCCTGGCTGGAGACCGCCGGGGTCAACACCCTCACCCCGGTCGTCGAGGCCGACACCGACGGGACCGTCACCGCCGCCACGATCCTGCAGACCGCCACCGCGGTGCTGCCCACGCTGCGCCCGCACCGGATCGCGGTCGGCGCCTACGACCTGCAGGACGACGAGCTGGTCCGCACCGACCGCTGGGAGCTCGACGTCGAGGGCGAGCGCACCGAGCTGCCGCAGCTGGTGGGCCGGAAGCGCCCCGGCCTGCTGCTGCTCAACGACGACGACCTGGGCTACGCCAAGGTGCGCCTGGACGAGGTGAGCCTGGCCACCGCGACCGCCCACGTCGACGCCTTCACGAGCTCGCTGCCGCGCGCCGTGGTGCTGGGCGCCGCCTGGGACATGACCCGCGACGCCCAGATGTCCGCCCGCGACTTCCTCGCGCTGGCCCTGCGCGCTCTGCCCGGGGAGACCGACTCCACCCTGGTGCGGATCCTGCTCTCGCAGATGGAGGCCGCCGCCTCCCGCTACGTGGCCCCCGAGCACCGGCAGGAGGCCGCCCACCACCTGGCCGCCGAGCTGCGCCGGATGGTCCGCGAGGCCGCCCCGGGATCCGACCTGCAGCTGCAGCTGGCGACCGCCTGGGCCGCCGCGGCCGTCGGCGAGGAGGACGTGCGCTTCCTGCAGGCCCTCGTGGACGGCACCGAGGAGCTGCCGGGCCTGCCGATCGACACCGACATGCGCTGGGCCCTGGTCACCGGTCTGGCGAAGAACGGGGCGCTCACCGAGGACGCCCTCCTCCTGGAGGGCGAGCGGGACCGGACCGCGTCGGGCGCCGAGCGCCTGGCCCGGGCCCGTGCCGCCCGGCCGGACGCCGCGAGCAAGCGGGCCGCGTGGGATGCCGTCTGGGGTTCCCCCTCGCTGCCCAACGCCGAGGTCGTAGCCACCGGGGCCGGCTGGCAGCGGGTGGCCGACCCGGCCGACCTGGAGCCCTTCGTGGCCCCCTACTTCGAGCAGGTGGGGGCGATGTGGGACGAGCGCACCCACGCAATCGCCGAGGCGATCGCCGGCGGCTTCTACCCGCACGCCCTGGTGACCCAGGAGCTGGTGGACGCGGCCAACAGCTGGCTCGACAGCCAGCCGGGTGCCTCCGGTGCGCTGCGCCGCGTCATCGCGGAGAACCGCGACGGCACGATCCGCGCGCTGGCCGCCCAGCGCTTCGACGCGTCCTGCTGAGGCGCTGCCCCCGCTGAGCTCGATGAACCCGCTGACCGGACCCGCCGTCGGCCTCCTGCCCGCCCTGGACCCCCGGGTGCAGGCGGTCGGCGACCGGGTCGGTTCCTGGCTGCTCGGCCACGGGCTGGCGATCGTCCTCATCGTCGTCGGGGCCCTCGTGCTGCGTGCCCTGGCGCGGCGGCTCATCGCCCGGCTCACCCGGTGGATGGTCGACGAGCACGGCGCGGGCGGGCCGCTCGGGCGTGAGCGTCGACGCCAGCGGGCACTGGCCCTCTCCAGCCTGCTGCGCAGCGTGGCCTCGGTGACCATCGCCACCGTGGCCATCCTCATGCTGGCCGACCAGGTGGGCCTCCCGCTGGCCCCGCTGCTGGCCAGCGCCGGCATCGGCGGCCTGGCGATCGGCTTCGGCGCGCAGTCGCTCGTGAAGGACGTCATCAGCGGCGTGATGCTCATGGTGGAGGACCAGTACGGCGTGGGCGACTGGGTGGACCTCGGCGAGGCCGCCGGCGAGGTGGAGGAGGTCACCCTCCGCGTCACCCGGCTGCGGGCCGCCGACGGGGTGGTCTGGTACATCCGCAACGGCGAGATCCTGCGGGTGGGCAACACCAGCCAGGGCGCCCCGGTGGTGACCGTGGACGTGCCGGTGGCCTACAGCGCCGACCCGGGCCGCGTCATCGACCTGCTCACCGAGGCGATGGTCGGGCTGCGCGAACGCTCCGCCGGCACCTTCCGGGACGGGCCGACGGTGGCTGGCCTGCAGGACGTGCGAGACGGCATGTTCACCGTCCGGGTGCTGGCCGACTGCGTGCCGGGCCAGCAGTACGCGGCGGCCCGGGAGATCCGGCAGGCGGCGAAGGCGGCCCTGGACGCCGCGGGGGTGCCCGGACCGCCGGTGCGAGACTGGGGCCATGAGCCGCCCCGCTGACGACCCCACTCCCTCGGTCGGGAGCACCCCCGCCGACACGACCGCCCCCGGTGGCCAGGAGGCCCCGCAGACCGTCTACGAGATGGTCGGCGGGCACGAGACCTTCGTGCGACTCACCCGCCTGTTCTACGAGGGCGTCGCCGCCGACCCGCCGCTGCGCGACATGTACCCCGAGGAGGACCTCGGCCCGGCCGAGGAGCGGCTGCGCATGTTCCTCGAGCAGTTCTTCGGCGGGCCCACCACCTACTCGCAGCTGCGGGGCCACCCGCGCCTGCGCATGCGGCACGTCGACTTCGCGGTGACTCCCACCCAGCGGGACCGCTGGCTGCGGCACATGCTCGGTGCGATGGAGCAGCTCGACCTGCCGGAGCCGGCTGCGGGGATGATGCGCAGCTACTTCCTGCGCTCGGCCCAGGCGATGGTGAACACCCTGGAGGACCCGGAGGCCACCCCGGAGTCCCCGCCGGTGCGCTCGAGCACCGAGGTGCCGCGTCCCCGGCTGAGCGTCCGCCGCCTCGAGGACTGAGCCCCGGCGCGGGATCCGTGAGGAACTGGTCACACCCGAGGCCAGGTGGCCCCTCCGCGGGACGACTGGCCCACAATGGGACGTGTGACTGAGAACCTCCTGACCACCGGTCCCCTCGTCCACGCCCCCGCCACCGCCTCCGAGTGGTGGCGCAGCGCGGTGATCTACCAGATCTATCCGCGCTCTTGGGCCGACTCGGACGGCGACGGCCTGGGCGACCTGCCGGGCACGACCGCCCGCCTGGACCACCTGGCCGCCCTCGGTGTCGACGCCGTCTGGGTGAGCCCCTTCTACGTCTCCCCCATGAAGGACGCGGGCTACGACGTCACCGACTACTGCGACATCGACCCGATCTTCGGCACCCTGGCCGATGCCGACGCCTTCATCGCGCGCGCCCACGAGCTGGACCTGCGCGTCATCGTGGACCTGGTGCCGAACCACTCCTCGGACCAGCACGAGTGGTTCCGGGCTGCCCTGGCCGCCGGCCCCGGCTCCCCGGAGCGCGAGCGCTACATGTTCCGCGACGGGAAGGGTGAGAACGGCGAGGAGCCGCCGAACGACTGGGGCTCGGTCTTCGGCGGCGCCGCCTGGACCCGGGTGGAGGACGGCCAGTGGTACCTGCACCTGTTCGACTCCTCGCAGCCGGACTTCAACTGGCGCAACCCGGAGGTCCGGGAGTACTTCGAGGGCGTGCTGCGCTTCTGGCTCGACCGTGGCGTCGACGGCTTCCGGGTGGACGTGGCGCACAGCCTGGTGAAGGCCGAGGGTCTGCCGGACTTCTCCGCCGTGGCCACGATGGCCGGGGCGAACACCGCGTCGAACCAGGGACCGATGTGGGACCAGGACGAGGTGCACGAGATCTACCGCCGCTGGCACGAGGTGCTCGCCGAGTACGAGGGCGACCGGGTGCTGTGCGCCGAGGCCTGGGTGCCGGAGACCTCCCGCCTGGCCCGCTACGTGCGCCCCGACGAGATGCACCAGGCGTTCAACTTCGACTTCCTGGAGACCCCGTGGCGGGCGGCGGACCTGCGCGCCTGCATCGAGCGCTCGCTCCAGACGAACGACGGGGTCGGTGCCCCGACCACCTGGGTGCTGAGCAACCACGACGTCATCCGCCACGCCACCCGGCTGGCCCTGCCGGTGGGTACCCCGCGCCCGCAGGGCATCGGCGCCGACGACCCGCAGCCGGACGCCGAGCTGGGTCTGCGCCGGGCCCGGGCGGCCACCGCGATGATGCTGGCCCTGCCCGGCTCGTCCTACCTGTACTACGGCGAGGAGCTGGGTCTGCCGGAGCACACGACGATGGACCCCGACGCCCGGCAGGACCCGGCCTGGCACCGCACCCGCGGCACGGCCGAGGAGCAGGTGGGCCGCGACGGCTGCCGCGTGCCGATGCCGTGGGAGGCCGAGGCGCCCGGCCACGGCTTCGGGCCGACCGGGGAGACCTGGCTGCCCCAGCCGGAGTCCTACGGCCGCCTCGCGGTGGACCAGCAGACCGGCGCCGAGGGTTCCACGCTGGAGCTCTACCGGCGGATGCTCACGCTGCGCCACGAGCTGGGCACCGCCACCGGCGGGTTGTCCTTCGTGGACGGCTTCGGTGAGGACGTCCTGGCCTTCCAGGCCGGTCCGGCCGACGCCCCGGTGACCGTCGTGACGGTGACCGCCGGCGAGGGCGTCGAGCTCCCCGAGGGCGCCGAGGTGCTCCTGGACAGCCTCACCGGCGGCCCCTCGCAGGCCACGCGCGTGGAGCGGGACCACACCGTCTGGCTGCGCGGCTCCCTGACCGCCTGAGCGACCTCCCCCGCGCAGCGGGCCCCGCACCTCCAGGTGCGGGGCCCGCTACGTGTGCGCACTCAGCCCATGAGGGGCAGCACGTGCACCGCGGCCCGGTGCCCAGGGGCGGCCAGCTTCGCGTCGCAGGTGACGAGCGGGGCACCGAGTGCCTCGGCCAGGGCGAGATAGCTCGCGTCGTAGGTCGTGAACTGGTGCTGCAGATCCCAGCAGCGGTCGGCCAGGGCCTGGTGCTCGTACCGGGTGATCGTGAGCGCTGCGTAGTCGCTCCGGGCCTCCTCGAGCACACCGTCGGTGAGCCGGCGGCCCAGCGACAGTCCGCGGAGGACGGAGGAGACCTCCACGTCGAGCAGGTGCGGGGCGTGGAGCTCCCCGGCGAGCAGCTCCAGGAGCCCCGGGGCGGGTCGCTGCCCCACGAGCGCCTCCACCACCGCCGACGCATCGACGACGATCATCGACGGCTCGCCGCCACCCGCTCCACGACCTCCTCGCGCGAGAGTCCCTCGTCGCGCTGGCGCGCGTGCAGCCGCTGCGCCACCTCGGCGTTCGTGGGGCGCGAGGCGAGTGTCGTGAGCTGGCCGGCCACATAGGCGGACAGGGACTGACCCGCGGCAGCGGCCCGCTCCTTGAGGCGCTCAGCCACGTCGTCGGGGACGTCCCGGACGTAGAGGGTCTTCATGCACCGATGCTAGCACTCTGCAAGCAATACCGCCGCAGTCAGCTGCTCTCTGGTCGGCCACCCTTCCGAATCAGCCGAAGAGGATGGCCGCCTCCTCCCACTGCTCGCGCGGGACAGCCTTGGTCTGCATGGTGGCCTCGGCCAGCGGGACGCGGACCACCTCGGTTCCGCGCAGGGCCACCATCTGCCCGTAGTCGTGCTCGTGGACGGCGTCGAGCGCCGCGGTGCCGAAGCGGGTGGCGAGCACCCGGTCGTAGGCCGACGGCGAGCCACCACGCTGGAGGTGACCGAGCGTCGTGCAGCGGGTCTCGATGCCGGTGAGCTCCTGGAGATTCGCGGCGGCCTGCACCCCGATCCCGCCGAGCAGCGGGCGGCCGAAGCCGTCCACCCCACCGGTGGTCACCTCCTCGCCGCCCTCGGGGGTGAAACCCTCGGCCACCACGACCAGCGGGGCACGGCCACGGTCGGCGGTCTGCTGCGCCCAGTCGGCCACCTGCTCCCAGCGCAGCGGCACCTCCGGCACGAGGATCGCGTGCGCACCCCCGGCGATCCCGGCGTGCAGGGCGATCCACCCGGCGTGGCGCCCCATGACCTCCACGACCATGCACCGCTGGTGGCTGTCGCCGGTGGTGCGGAGGCGGTCGATGGCCTCGGTGGCGATCTGCACCGCGGTGTCGAAGCCGAAGGTCACGTCGGTGGCGGCCAGGTCGTTGTCGATGGTCTTGGGCACGCCGACGACCGGGACGCCCTCCTCGTGGAGCATCCGGGCGACGGTCAGCGTGCCGTCGCCCCCGATGGCCACGAGGGCGTCGAGGCCGTGCCTGGCCATCGTCTCCTTGACCCGGGCCGCTCCCCCGTTGCCCTCCCCGTAGGGGCCGACGCGGGAGGTGCCGAGGATGGTGCCCCCCTGCTTGCTCAGGCCCCGGATCTGGTGGCGGGTGAGGAGCTCGATGTCATCCTCCACGAGGCCGCGCCACCCACCGCGCACCCCCATGAACTCGTGGTCGTGCAGGCGCGTGCCCTTGAGCACGACGCCCCGGATGACGGCGTTGAGTCCGGGGCAGTCCCCGCCAGCGGTGAGCAGTCCGATGCGCATGCTCCTCATGGTGCCAGCACCTCCCCCGCTCGGGGCCCCGGGTCGCCCTCCGTCAGCCGATGAGCAGGCCGGCGATGGCGGCGCTCATGAGATTGGCCAGGGTGGCGGCCAGGATCGCGCGCAGCCCGAGCCGGGCGATGTCCCCGCGGCGCTCGGGGACCAGTCCGCCGAGCCCGCCCAGGAGGATGCCCAGCGAGCCGAGGTTGGCGAAGCCGGTGAGGGCGAAGGTGGTGATGGCCTGCGTCCGCTCGCTCATCCCCTCGGTGGTCGAGGTGAAGTTGGCGAAGGCGACGAACTCGTTGAGCACGATCTTCTGCCCCAGGAAGGACCCGGAGGAGCCCGCCTCGGCCCAGGGCACGCCGACCAGGAGCATCACCGGGGCGAAGACCCAGCCGAGCAGCTGCTCGAAGGAGAGCTCGGGCTGCCCGAACCAACCGCCGACGGTGCCGAGCAGGAGGTTCATGAGCTCGATGAGGGAGATGAAGGCCAGCAGCATGGCGCCCACGGTCAGCGCGAGCTTCAGACCGTCCTGCGCTCCTTGGGCGGCGGCCTCGATGACATTGTCGGCCCGCTCGTCCTCGACGGCCGGCTCCTCGGCGGGGTCGACCTCCTCCGGGGCCTCGAGCCGATCCTCGGCACGGGTGGAGCCCGCACCGGGCGCCACCGCGGCGGCGGATCCGACCCCGGCCCGGACCGGGGCGGAGACCCCCTCGGGCACCATGATCTTGGCCATGAGCAGGGCACCGGGGGCCGCCATGAAGGAGGCGGCGATGAGGTACTCCATCTTCGCCCCCAGCAGGGCGTAGCCGGCCAGCACCGAGCCGGCCACCGTGGCCAGGCCCCCGACCATCACCGCGAAGAGCGCGGACTCGTCCAGTCGGCGCAGGTAGGGCTTGATGACCAGCGGAGCCTCGGTCTGGCCGACGAGGATGTTGGCGGCGGCGTTCACCGACTCGTACCGCCCGGTGCCCAGCAGGAACCCGAGCCCGTTGCCGAGGAGGTTGACCACCTTCTGCATGATCCCCAGGTGGAAGAGCACGGCGGTCAGCGAGGCGAAGAAGATGATGACCGGGAGCACCTGGAAGGCGAAGACCGACCCCTCCTCGGGGAGCACCGGCCCGAAGACGAACTCGATACCCGCGTTGGCCGAGCCGATCACCGCCGAGACGCCGCGGGAGACCGCCTCCAGCGCGCGCTGACCGGGGCCCCAGAAGAGGGTGATCACCCCGAAGCCCACCTGCAGGGCGAGCGCCGCTGCCACGGTGCGCCAGCGGACGGCTGACCGGTCCACCGAGAACAACCAGGCGATCAGCACCAGGGCCAACATTCCGCCGACACTCCACAGCAACGACATGGACTCCTCCTCGTGGTCCGGGCTCAGCTCGTGCCCGTCGTCGCCCTCAGCGTGCCAGAGCGTGGCCGTGCGGCGCGGAGCAACGCCACCACGGGCCGCTGCGGAGCACGACCGTCTCGGTGGCGTCGGCGAGCAGCCCGAGGGTGCTGGCAGCGAAGGCCAGCCCCTGCGGCCACCCGCTGCCCACGGGGCGCGACCACACGCGGCGGCGCAGGTCGGCCACGGCGGCGGCGCCGGAACCCTCCGGAGCGCCGGCGGCCACCTCGGCGGCGCCCTGCCGGGCGAGCTCCTCCAGATCGGCGACGTCCACCCGGGCCACCGGCTCCCAGCCGGTGCGGGGCGGGGTGACGCTCGCCCAGGCGGCCCGCACCTCCGAGGGCGGCACCGAGAGGGTGCGGGCGCCCGGCTCGTGGGCGGCGAAGCGGTCGGTGAGCGCGGCCAGCGGCACGACGAGGTCGACCGGCTCGCTCACCTCGGCCTCCACAGCGCGCATCCCGAGCACGGTCCCCTGCCCAGTGAGGCCCGCGCCCGGCACGGCGCACACCCAGGTGGTGAGGCGCCCGCCCTCGGCCACGAGGCGGATCGCCCCCTCGGGGTCGATCCGCTTGGCCCGGCCGACGAAGGTGGCGAGGTCCTGCAGGTGCTCCGCGGCGGGGAGCTCGATGACCGGCTGCGCGCCACCCACACGGCTCACCGGCGGAACTCCACCGGGTCGTCCTGGTACCAGGTGAGCACGGCGCGCTCGTCGGCGGTGAGGCGGCGCGGGCGGGCGGTGGCGAAGTCGTAGGTGACGATCACGGTGCTGGCCCGAAGCGCGACCGGCAGGCCGTCCTCGGTGGGCACCGGGGCGTCGAGCGCGGCCGGTTCCGCGGCGTGGGCCAGGGGGTGCTCGCAGAGCTCGTACTCCACGCTGAAGCTGCCCCCCGAGACGGTGCCGATCCACATGTCGACGACGACCGGGGCGTAGCGGAACTCCACCGGGCGGAGGTACTCCACCTTGTGGGAGGCCACGAGCAGACCGGTGTCCAACGGGCTGGACCCGGTGAACCACTCGCGCATCCCCTGCACCCGGGCGTCCTCCAGGAGCTGCAGGAAGACCACGTTGTTCACGTGCCCGTAGGCGTCCATGTCCGACCAGCGCAGCGGCACGTTGAGCCGGTACGGGCGGGGCCCCTGCGTGGTGGAGTGGTGGGTGGTGAGCTGGCCCGGACCACGGCGGTCGGGCTGCGGGGTGGGGTTGTCGACCATGCGTGCCATCGTCTCAGGCGATTCCCGAGCGGACAGGGGTGGGCACGGCCGTGGTGGTCGTGATTGAGTGTGGCCTCGTGACGGACAACGCGCAGCAGAAGCCCGACCAGAACGCCGCTCCCCGCGAGGAGAGCTCCGGCATCACCTCGGATCTGGGGCACCGCTCCGGGTACCAGCTGCCGGAGGATCCCTTCGGCCAGCTGCTCGAGGTGCTCGACATCCGGGCGCTGGGGGCCAACACCTTCATGGGGCAGAGCCAACCGCAGCCGAACGGTCGCGCCTTCGGGGGGCAGGTGCTCGCCCAGTGCATCATGGCCGCCGGCCGCACGGTCGACGAGATCCACGGCGAGGGCGAACGCCACATCCACTCCCTGCACGGCTACTTCCTGCGCCCGGCGGACTCCAGCCGCGAGATCCGCTTCGAGGTGGAGCGCATGCGTGACGGCCGCTCCTTCTCCGCCCGCCGGGTGCACGCCTACCAGGACGACCGGGTGCTGCTGTCGATGATCACCTCCTTCCAGGAGCCGGCTGGCGGGTTGGACCACCAGGAGCAGATGCCGAACGTGCCGCGCCCGGAGGAGCTGCCCTCCATCGCCGAGCTGCTCAAGGACGTCGACGACCCGCGCGTGGCCTTCCTGGTGCGCGGCCGCCCGGTCGACATGCGCTGGGTGGACTCGCCGCTGTACGGCAAGGAGTTCGCGCGCAACGACCGGCAGAGCGTGTGGGTGCGCTTCACCGGCGAGATGCCCACGGACCCGCTGCTCAACGCCGCCGCGACCGCCTACATGTCCGACTACACGCTGCTGGAGCCGGTGCTGCGCCGTCACGGCATCTCCTGGTCCGACCCGCGCCTGCGCCCGGCGAGCCTCGACCACGCCATGTGGTTCCACCGCGTGCCGCGGGTCGGCGAGTGGATGCTCTACACCCAGTCCTCCCCCTCGGCGCAGTCCGGCCGCGGTCTCGGCGTCGGCCGCCTGTTCCACGAGGACGGCACGCTCATGGCCTCGGTGGCGCAGGAGGGGATGGTCCGGCTCAAGGAAGGCTGACCGCGCATGGCAGTCCTGCACGAGCAGGTCCACGGCGAGCCGTCCGCGAGCCAAGAGTTCTACGCCTACGTGGGCCCTGCCCCCAACCACGTCATCCACCCCGCCGACCTCGCTGAACGCACCCCTGCGGAGACGGTCTCGACGATTCTGGAGTGCGGCCCCGGCATCGGACAGGGGACACTGCTCCTGGCCCGGACCTACCCCGGGGGGCCGAGATCATCGACCTGGAACCTGACCCCACCGCACGCGCAGTACTGGCGTGACGTCTGGTCGATGCGGGGGTGAGCGGCAGTGTCACAGTCCTTCCCCGGGGCGCCTGCTCCCAGGCGGCCACGGAGCTGCCGGCGGCCGAAGGTCTGAAGGGCTGGTTCGACCTCGCCATCTCGCGCCACGTGGTGTGTCAGATCCCGACTCCACAGCAGGAGGCGTTCGTCCGCTGGCAGGTCGAACAGCTCAGTGGAGGCGGGTCCAGGCGGGTGGACACCCACCTGGGGCCACGCACCAAGGACGTGACGGCCGAGACCAAGCGCACCACCCACCGCAGCGGACGCTCCACGATGTTGCGCACCTGGCAGCAGGAAGTGGTGGGCGGCGCTCTGCGCATCACCACGACGCAGACGCTGACCGGCCAGCATTCCGAGCGGCTGGTCCAGGAGCGCTCACTCGCCACGGACTGATCGGATCGATGCGCCAGATGGGGGCCGCTGGGGACAACGCAGCGATGGAGTCCTCCTTCGCGTTGCTGCAGAAGAACGTCCCGGCCCGGCCAGGCTGGGCCCTCCGAGAGGGGCTGCGGGCCAGGATCATTACCTGGATCGAGAGGACGTAACACCGCCGCCGACGGGACCGAGCGGGCCGGTTGACCCCGATCGAGTACGAGCTGATCACGAACCACGCGCGCACACGCGGCGTGACTGCGACTGTCGGGGGAGCTCTCTGGGGATCCTGGAGGTGGGGCACCGCACGCCAGCCTTCCGCGAGGAGTTCGCTCTCACGGTGGCCTTGCTGCGGGATGTCATGTCCATCCCGGACGAGTTCGACGTGCTTCTGCTCCCCGGGGGTGCCCGACGGATGTTCGCGTCTTGCCTGCGAACTTCCTCCCTCCCGGTGGAACAGCCCGGTACTGCATGACAGGTTCCTTCTCGTCCTTCGCGGCGGCTGAAGCACGGGTGTTCGGCAGGATCGTCGAGTACGGCGGCGAGTCCGCTCCCCCGTTCAGCGTGCCGGTCTGGCGAGAGGCTTACGGACAAGGGCATGGACTACGTCCACATCACCTCCAGCAACACGGACAGAGGGACGCAGTTCTCCACGCTGCCCCAAATGCGATCGGGTGTCCCGTTGTTCGTCGACGCCTCGAGCGACTTCCTCACCCGGGCAGTGGAGTGGGACAAGGTGTCGCTCCTCTACGCCACGTCTCACAAGAACCTGGGCACGGCCGGCGTGTGCGTCGTAGTGATGAGGCGTGACTTGCGACCCTGCGCCAGGCATCTTCCTTCCTTTGCCAGCCTCGACGCTTGGCGTGAGGCGGAATCCATGCTCAACACACCGGTCACCGGAGCGGTTCACGTGCTTCGCCTGATGTTGCAGTGGTGCCTGAGCATGGGCGGTTTGGCCGCCCTGGAAGAGCGCAGCCGGATCAGGGCGGATCGTGTGTACACGGCACTGGATACCCATGCCGCGACCTTCGCAGGTCTGGCCCGCCCCGACTCTCGTTCGCGGGTCAGCATCACGTTTCGGCTGGAGAACGAGGCGCAGGAACAGGCCTTCACAGAGCACGCGCGCACTCTCGGCCTTCATGGGCTCGCGGGATACCGCCTTTGTGGCCATCTACGGGCGTGCCTGTTCAACGCGGTGCCGGACGAGGGCGTGGAGGCTCTTGTCACCGCGATCGAGACATTCGGGACTACGCTGGCAGCGAGCGATGCACCACGGAAGGATGTCAGCACATGAGCAGCACGACGCAGCAGGGCCGGATGAAGGCCCAGGACCTTCCAGAGGGCTTTCGTGCGCGGTTGGAAGCGAGGTTCGGGCTGGATCTGGCGGGCGCCACGGACTTGGCAGGAGGTGCATCCCCGGGGCCGGTGTTCGTGGCCGAGGACGCGGCCGGGCGCCCGGTCCTCGGGAAGGTGTGCCCTCTGGACGCCCCGTACGGCAGCGCCGATCTCCTCCTCCACGAGACACAGGTGAGCCGCGCCCTGCCCGCTGTCGACGCCGTGCCCGCGTTCCTCGGTGGTGGTGTGCATCAGGGGTACCGGTACCTGCTGCGTGAGTTCGTCCCCGGAACGCAGCCGGCCGCCCCGTGGGACGAGAGGGTCTTCCGGACCTGCTTCCACACCCTCGGCAGCCTGTCGCAATCGCTCCAGGGCGTCCGGCCGCCAAGTGTCCCGACGGTCGCTGAGTCCTCCAACAGCATCAGAAGCACCTGGCAGCACCTTCCCTCGCTCGAGGGCAGTGTGGATCCTTGGTGGTTGCAGGAGTGGGTGAGCGGGCTGGCCGCCGACGCGGTTGCCCAGGTTCAGGGAGCGGATCTCTGCCACTGGGACATCCGTTCCGACAACTTGGTGTGCACCGCGGATCGGGTCCTGGTGGTGGACTGGGGACAGGCGAAGATGGGAGCTCCGTGGATCGATCGCGCACTCCTCTTCCTGGATGCCGCCACGAACGGCGCAGATCTCGACCTCGCCGCCTTCTTCGCCAGGTCCGGCCTCCCCGCCCGCGCCGTCCTCAGCCTCTTCGCGGCTGTCGGGATGTCCTACGAGGTCAAGGCGGCCTGTGCCGACAACGACTTCGCGCTCCGCATGCGCCCCTCCTACCAACGCTGGGCGGCTGGCTGCCGGGCTGCGATGACAACGATCCGCGATGCCGGATCGGCCTGAGGCGCCTGGTGCGGCTGCCGTTTCCGGGCGGCACGGCAGCGTGACAGGGATCGCGCTCATGGACCTCGCCGAGTGGAACCGCCGCATCGGCGTGGAGGGCCTGGGGGCGGCCAGGGTGGGTCGTCACGGTTGACCGCTCCGAGCACTGGCTGCGCACGGCGGGCGCGACTCCCCAGCAGCACGCGCGGGTGGCTGCACGCCGATCCGCCCCCACGCCTGCGGAGGCCCCTGTGACCAACGGCACGGTGACGCCTTCCTGCCGTCAGGGAGTGTGACTTCCCACGTTGACCACCTGCCCATCTGGGCCCCGGTAGAAGAAACGGGTCACGCCCCACGGCTCGTCGGTCAGCGGATGCACGATCTCGAGGCCGGCCTCGACAGCCCGATCGTGGGCCTCCTGGACGTCGTCCACGAAGACCGAGAGCACCGGGTTGACCGGTGCGGTCGCGTCCTTCGTCATCAGGCTCAGCTGGTGCCCCGCGCCGTCCGCCAGAGTGACGATCCATCCGTGATCCATGACCCGCTGCATCCCGAGGACCTCTTCATGATGCGCGGTCGTGGCTTGCAGGTCCGCCACCGTCAGGATCGGCACAACTCGTTCGATGCGCATGCGGGTCAGCCAAGCAGAGGAGAGCGCGACTCCGCCCGCCGGGCCTCCCCCGTCCACGGGTCGGTCCACTCCAGCCGGGTGGCCAGCAGCTGCAGCGGCTTCGAGAAGTCCCCGGTGACCTGCTCGGTCTGCACCGGGTAGAGCGGGTCGCCGACGATCGGCAGCCCCAGGTGCGCCAGCTGCACCCGCAGCTGGTGGGTGCGCCCGGTATGCGGGTGGAGCCGCAGCCGGGCCCGGCCGGCCGCCTCGTCCACCTCCACGGCCTCGATGCGGGTGAGCGCGTTGGGCGGACCGGGCACCACGGCCACCTGCTGGTTCCCCCGCTTCTTCACCAGCTGGTGCTCCTGCTCGCCGACCGCCCGCTCGACGCGCTCCCCGAGCCCCAGGCCTGCCACTCCCGGTGACACCCGGAAGGCACCGGACGTGTCCTGGGCGGGGAGCGACACCACGGCCTCGTAGGCCTTGGTCACCCGGCGCTGCTCGAAGAGCTGCTGCAGGGGCCGCCGCGCGTCGGGGGTGCGGGCGCACAGCAGCACCCCGGAGGTGAGTCGGTCCAGCCGGTGCACCGGCACGGCCTCGGGGAAGTCCTCGCGCACGCGTGCGACCACCGTCTGCTGCACGTGCACCCCACGCGGGATCGTCGCCAGGAAGGGCGGCTTGTCCACCACCACGCAGTGCTCGTCAGCCTGGAGAACCGGCAGCCCGCCAGGCACCTCGGGCTCGGTCGGGTACGGCCGGTAGAGCCAGGCCACCCGCCGCCGCGGCCCGGTCGGCAGGTACTCCGTGGCCGCATCCACCACCAGCCCCCGCGAGCCGGGCACCCCGTCGTCGACGACCACCTCGCCCGCCGCGACGCCGGCCGCCACGAGCTCCGGCTGCCCGGTCACCTCCGCGAGCGCCTCGGCGACGGTCGCCCACGGGCCGCCCGGCGGGATGCGCACACGCGCGACGCCCATCCCCTCCCGCGGAGGCAGAGGGGACGGGCGTCGGCGGCGGGAACGGCTCAGCGGAGGCAGCCGGTCAGGTGCGGAGCGTCAGTCGCGGGTCAGGCGACGGTGGGTGACACGGTGCGGACGCGCCGCGTCCTCCCCGAGGCGCTCGACCTTGTTCTCCTCGTAGGCGTCGAAGTTGCCCTCGAACCAGTACCAGTTGGCCGGCTCCTCCTCGGTGCCCTCGTAGGCGAGGATGTGCGTGGCCACGCGGTCCAGGAACCAGCGGTCGTGGCTGATGACCACGGCGCAGCCCGGGAACTCCAGCAGGGCGTTCTCCAGCGAACCGAGGGTCTCGACGTCGAGGTCGTTGGTGGGCTCGTCGAGGAGCAGCAGGTTGCCGCCGGCCTTCAGGGTGAGGGCCAGGTTCAGGCGGTTGCGCTCACCACCGGAGAGCACACCGGCCTTCTTCTGCTGGTCCGGGCCCTTGAAGCCGAACTGCGAGACGTAGGCACGGCTCGGGATCTCCACCTGGCCGACCTTGATGTAGTCCAGTCCGTCGGAGACGACCTCCCAGAGAGTCTTCTCCGGGTCGATGTTCTCGCGGCCCTGGTCGACATAGCTGATCTTGACCGTCTCACCGATCTTCACGGTGCCGGAGTCCGGCTCCTCGAAGCCGACGATGGTCTTGAACAGGGTCGACTTGCCGACACCGTTCGGGCCGATGACACCGACGATGCCGTTGCGCGGCAGGGAGAAGGACAGGTCCTTGATGAGGGTGCGGTCGCCGAAACCCTTGGTGAGGTTCTCGACCTCGATCACGGTGGAGCCGAGGCGCGGGCCCGGCGGAATGGTGATCTCCTCGAAGTCGAGCTTGCGCATCTTCTCGGCCTCGGCCGCCATCTCCTCGTAGCGGGCCAGTCGCGACTTCGACTTGGTCTGCCGGCCCTTGGCGTTCGAGCGCACCCACTCGAGCTCCTCGGCGAGGCGCTTCTTCAGCTTGGCGTCCTTCTTGCCCTGGACGGCCAGGCGCTCCTGCTTCTTCTCCAGGTAGGTGGAGTAGTTGCCCTCGTAGGGGTACAGACGGCCGCGGTCGACCTCGCAGATCCACTGGGCGACGTTGTCGAGGAAGTAGCGATCGTGGGTCACGGCCAGGACGGCGCCGTGGTACTCGGCCAGGTGCTGCTCGAGCCAGAGCACGCTCTCGGCGTCGAGGTGGTTGGTGGGCTCGTCGAGGAGCAGCAGGTCGGGCTTGCTGAGCAGCAGCTTGCACAGGGCCACGCGTCGGCGCTCACCACCGGAGAGGTGGGTGACCGGCTCGTCGGCCGGGGGGCAGCGCAGGGCGTCCATGGCCTGCTCCAGCTGGGAGTCGAGATCCCACGCGTCGGCGTTGTCGATCTTCTCCTGGAGCTTGCCCATCTCCTCCATGAGCGCGTCGAAGTCCGCGTCCGGGTCGGCCATCTGCGCCGAGATCTCGTTGTACCGGTCCAGATCCGCCTTGATCTGGCCCATCCCCTCCTCGACGTTCTCGCGAACCGTCTTCTCCTCGTTGAGCGGGGGCTCCTGCAGCAGGATGCCGACGGAGTAGCCGGGGGTCAGCCGGGCCTCACCGTTGGACGGCTGGTCGAGGCCGGCCATGATCTTCAGGATGGTCGACTTACCGGCACCGTTCGGGCCGACGACACCGATCTTGGCGCCGGGGTAGAAGGCCATCGTGACGTCATCGAGGATGACCTTGTCACCGACGGCCTTGCGGGCCTTGGACATGGTGTAAATGAACTCCGCCATGGGCCGGAGTCTAGGCGGTGCGCCCCCTCAGACCGCCCTCACCTCGAGGAGCTCCTCCAACCCGGCGAGGTCCCGGGCGTTCCGGGTGTAGAGCACAGCACCGTGGGCGTGGGCCGTAGCCGCGATGAGCAGGTCCATGACCCGCGCCCGGGGCTGCCGCCCCGCCGCGTGGACGGTGGACGCCAGCTGCCCATAGCTCGCAGCCACTGCGTCATCCACGGGCAGCGGGTCGAAGCGGGCCTGCAGGAGAGTCAACCGACGGAGACGGTCCGCCCTGACCGCAGGAGTCCGGGCCACCAGGACGCCGAAATGGAGCTCGGCGATGGTCGCGGCACTGATGGCCAGCAGACCCGGGAGCGGTGACAGGTCACCGGCGATCACCACACTGGTGTCGAGAACTCCCCGCTCCTCCGCGCCGCGGGGTGGGGTCACCGTCCCTCCCAGGGGTCCACGAGGGACTGGTCGACCAGGTCACGGTCCTCGGTCCAGTGGGGGTCGGCGGGACCGTGCAGGGCGTCCTGCACAGCGCTCCACCGCGCCCACCGCCTCGGGACCACAGGAACCAGCCGGGCGCTGGGGCGGCCGGCCACCGTGATGACGATCGACTCCCCCGCCTCCACGCGCCGCACCAGCGCAGAGGCGTCCTGACGCAACTCTCTCAACCCGATCAGCTCCACCTCCTCAACGTAGCACTTGTGCTACGGGCCTCGCATCCCACGCGGGGAGAGCAGGGGCTGGTCCCTGCCCTCCCCGCAGACCCCGCCGGGCCACACTCAGACCGGGGCCCGGCCGGGCTCGGAACCCACGGCGGACACGGACTGCTCGCTGTGCTCCGCCTGCTCCTCCGAGCCCGGCTCCGGCGGGATGAACACCGGCAGCACCTCCGGAGCCGCCTCCCGGGCCGCGCTGGCCGCCAGCTCCCGCAGCTGCCGCCGGTCGGCCGCGGTGTCGGTGGACTGCGGCAGCGGCGGCTGGGCCACCTTCACGAAGCACGCCTGCCCCCGGGCCAGGTCGTGCCCCACCGCGGTGGCCTCCAGCTCCACGGTGGTGCCGCTGCGCTCGTCGGTGGCCCAGTCCTGGACGCGCAGGCGCCCGTGGACGATGACCGGCTGCCCCTTGGCCAACGAGCGGTACAGGTTCACCGCGTGGGCGCGGAAGGCGCACACGGTCATCCAGTTGGTGGCGATGGTCTCCACGACGCCCGTCGTCCGGTCCAGCCGGTTGACGTTCTGCGCCAGCCGGAAGGTCAGGAAGGGCGTCCCGGTCCGCCCCACCCGCAGCACGGGCTGGGTGGCGACGTTCCCGGTGACGGTCACGTAGGTCTCACTCATCTCTCTCCCCTCGGCCGACCCCGGTGGTCGGCTCCCCCACACCGTGGCCCGGCGACCCCCGGGGACGAGCGAGGGCCCCGGCCACCCTGTGGGTGGGCCGAGGCCCTCGGAGAGGTCCTCACAGCGCCGCGGCTCAGGCCAGCGCGCGCTGCAGGTGCTCCCGGGTGCTGCGGTGCCGGTCGAGCACCTCGCGCACCGGCTGGACGATGCTCTCCTGCGCCACGCCGGAGATCGCCTGCTCCATCTCCCGGGCGACCTGCCGGCGTCGCCGCCGGGCGCTGAACCCGGCGAGGAAGCGACTGATCATCGCCACGAGCAGGCCACCGGCCACGCCACCGGCCAGGAGGATCACCGGCCAGGGCACCCCGTACCAGGTGGGCACGTCGGCCAGCGGGAAGGCCAGGAAGCTCTCCAGGACGAAGGTGGCCACCAGCCAGAGCAGCCCGGCCACCGCGCAGGCGAGGAGCAGCCACTGGAGGATGCCAACCACCGGCCACCACCAGCTCGACCGCTGCTGGACCCCGGTCCGGCGCACGGAGCCGTCCAGCTCGGCCGAGAGCTGCTCGGCGGGGGGCACGGCGGCTTCCATCACGGCCTCGGCCCAGCGGCGGGGCAGGCCCTCACCGGCGGCGTCGCCCACCTCTCGGCAGGCGAGGTCCACCGCGGACCGGGCGGCCGGGGTGGCCTGCGGGATCGAGCTCGGCCCCAGACCGCCGGAGCCATCCCGCCCACCGTCCAGGTGAAGGCGCTTCAGCGGGTCCGGGGTCAGGTGCCGCACCCACCGCGTGACCGGCCAGCCGGTGGCGGCGTTCGCGCGGCGCAGGTGGTCGGCCTCCACGGCCTTGAGCACGGTCGGCACCCCGGCGGCACGGCTCAGCGCCGGCACCAGCCGGGAGTCGAGGATCCCCGCCGGGTCCGGGTCGTGCTCGGCCACGGAGTCCAGCAGGGCCTCGGCCGAGGTGCGCACGTCGCCCAGCAGGCGGGCCCGGACGGCCTCCTTCTCAGCCACGATCCGGGCCAGCAGCGAGCGCAGGGACTCCAGCCCCAGCCCGGTCTTCGCCGAGATCGGCAGGACCTCCACGTCACCGACTCCGTCGCGCTCCAGCAGCCCGCGCAGGTCGCTGACGACGGCCTCCCGGTCGGCCGGCGAGAGCAGGTCGGCCTGGTTGAGCACCACCACCATCACCGTGCCGTGGTGGCGCCGCGCCCGGATGTAGTCGTCGTGCATGCGCGCGTCGGCGTACTTCTGCGGGTCGGTCACCCAGAGGAAGAGGTCGGCCATCTCCAGCACCCGGTCGGCCTCGGCGTGATGGGCGGTCTCCCGGGAGTCGAAGTCCGGGAGGTCCAGCAGCACCAGCCCGTCCAGGCCGGCCCCGCGCTCCACCTCGGAGTCCGCGTGGTGGCGGCGGTGCACCCCGATCCAGTCGAGCACCTCCGTGGCCGGGTCGGGCCCCCACACCACGGCCGAGGTGGTCGAGGTCGTCGGGCGACGGATCCCCGGCTCGGTGACGTGCGCCCCGGCCAGGGCGTTGGTCAGCGAGCTCTTGCCCGAGCCGGTCGCACCGGCCAGCGCCACGATGGTGTGGTCACCGGCCAGGGCGGTGCGCTCGTCCACCTTCGCGGAGATGTCCTCGGCCCGCCCCGCGGCCACCGGCTCCAGCTCGCGACCACCGCTCAGGACGGCCTGTCGCAGCTCCTGGGCGCTCTCCCGCAGGCGCCCGCGGCCGTCCATCTCGTCGGCCAGGCGGCGGCTCATCGGTGGGCCTCCACGCGGGCAGCGGCCTCCCGGAGGCGCTGGGCCACCTGGGCGGAGACCCCCACCTCGTCGAGCACGGCGTCGAAGCGCCCGCGCTCCTGCGCGAGCAGGTCCTCCACCCGCTCCATGAGGCGGACGCGGGCGGCAGCGGCCAGCGAGCGGACCGCCTGGTCGCCGAAGATCGCCTCCAGGATGCGCTGGGCCACCACGGCCGAGCCGCCGGCGATGGCGACCTCGCTGCCCAGCAGGGCGCCACCGGTCGAGGCGAAGGCGAGCAGCATGAGCAGTACGCCCAGGCCGTTCACCCCGATGGCCAGGTAGCGGGCCGTGGTGCGCTTGCTCCCGGCCTGCCGGCGAACCATCTCCAGCAGGTCGGACTGCCAGTCGTGCACCAGCGCCTGGGTGCGCTCCCGCACGCCGGCGCCCGGGCGGCTGAGCTCGGGGTGGCGCTCCAGGAGGGCGGCGCCGGCCGGGTCGGCCCGCCAGGCCCGGGCGGTCACGGCTGCGGCCGCCTCCAGCTGCGACTCCAGGAGCTGCGCCACCCCCTCCTCCAGGGCCTCCCCGAGGTCCTCGGTGGCGGCGGTCGGGCGGCGGCCGGTGAAGAAGCCCGCCACGCGGTCCCGCAGACGCCCCACGCCGGCGTCGAGCTGCTTGAAGATCTCGCCGGTCCCCACGAGCTCCTGCCAGCGGGCCAGCACCTCGCCGCGCAGCAGCGTGCCGTCGCTCATGGACTCCTCCACCCGCTCCCGGGCGTCGGCGTGGCCGAGCCGGGCGTCCTCGCGGAGCGCGTCGAGCACCGCCACCTGCGAGTCCACCCCCTGCGCCACCGCGTGGGAGCGACGGTCCAGGGAGGCCAGCGTGCCGGCCAGGGTGCGCCGGATGACGACCTGCCGGGCGTCGGCGTCGTCGGCCAGGTTGTGCAGCCACCCGCGCACGTCGCCGACCTCCTCCGGCGGGAGCAGCCCGTCCTCGGTGAGCTGGGACTCCGGCACCGCGAAGACCGGCGCGTCTCCCAGGCCCTGCTCGCGCAGCATCGCCGAGAAGTCGGTGAGCACCTCGTCCATCGCCCCGGCCGGCACCCGGTCGAGCACGAGGGCCACGGAGGTGCCCCGCTCGGCGGCCTGCAGCAGCATCTGCCAGGGCACGGCGTCGGCGTAGCGGGCGGCGGTGGTCACGAAGATCCAGAGGTCGGCGGCGCCCAGCAGCTGGCGCGCCAGGTCACGGTTGGCCTCGACGACGGAGTCGATGTCCGGGGCGTCGAGCAGCGCCAGCCCCGGGCGCAGGGCGCGGGACTCCACGAGCCGGACGGCGGAGGCGTCCCCCAGGCCGGCCGGCCCGCCGGTGAGGCGGGCCAGCTCGGGCAGGACCCGGTCGGTGGTGAACCAGCCCGCGTCGGCCGGGTGGTGGATCAGCACCGAGGCGCGCGTGGTCGGGCGCAGCACGCCGGAGGTGGTCAGCACGTCCCCCAGCAGGGAGTTCACGAGCGTCGACTTGCCCGCACCGGTCGACCCCCCGACCACGCAGAGCAGCGGCGCGTCGAGATCACGGAGGCGCGGGAGGGCGTAGTCGTCGAGCTGGCGCAGCAGCTGCCCGCGCTGGTCGCGGACCTCCTGCGCGTCAGGCGTCTCCAGCGGGAAGCGCGCGTCGGCGACGGCGCCGCGGAGCTCGCTCACGGCATCGATGAGGGCAGGGTCGAGGCGATCGGTCACGGTGCCACCCTAGGCGGTGGACCGCACCGTGTGCGGCGGGCGAGGAGGCGACCCTCGTCGCACCCGACCGTGTGGCGCCCCCGGCAGGACTCGAACCTGCAACGTCTGCACTCTCGCAGCCCAGCCGTGGGGCCAAATTTCCCCCACTTCCCAGCGATTCTGCCTTCGGCTCGTGGTCATAGGTGGCCACGAGCGGCAACAGGTACACTCTAACTGTTGCACGGTAGGCGCACAAGGAGAGGGGCACGGCGTGGCACCCAAGCGACAGCGACGGGCCTTCGGTGCCCTACGGAAGCTGCCCTCGAGGCGATGGCAAGCGTCCTACACGGGGCCGGACGGCGTGCGACACAACGCGCCCCACACCTTCACCGCAAAGGGAGACGCCGAAGCCTGGCTCAACGCCGAGCGACGCCTCATCGAAACCGAGTCATGGACGGCACCCCACTCCCGGAACACCGTGCGCGTGCCGACGTTCGCGGAGTACGCGGCCTCGTGGATGCAACACCGCGACCTGCGCCCTCGGACCCGCGTTCTCTACGAGGGACTGCTGGACCGCCACCTACTCCCCTCACTCGGAGACCTCCCCCTGACCGCAATCTCTCCCGCCCGCGTGCGCCACTGGCACAACCGCGTGAACACCGGCCCCACCGCAAAGGCCCACGCCTACAGCCTGCTGCGGACGATCCTGCGCTCTGCCATGGACGACGAACTCATAGAGCGCGTCCCGACCCGCATTCGCGGCGCCGGCACCGCCAAGTCGGCTCGCAAGGCACACGTCCTCACCCCAGAACAAGTGGATGCCGCTGCGCAGGCGATACAGCCACGTTTCCGCGCGCTCGTGCTCGTCACGGCGTGGTGCGGCCTTCGGCAAGGCGAGGCACTGGAGCTGCGACGCAAGGACGTTGAGCGCCTGCCCGGCGGCACCTACGTCATCCACGTGCGGCGGGCCGTGGGGCGCGTGCGGGGCGACCTGCGGGTGGGCCTACCCAAGACGGACGCCGGCCTGCGTGACGTGGCCGTGCCACCGCACGTCACCGACACGCTGACGCACCACCTGGCCGAGCACACCGGCCCGGATGCCGAGGCCCTGCTGTGGCCCGCCGCGCGTGACCCCGAGGCGCACCTGTCGCAGTCCACGCTCGCCCCCCAGTGGGCACGCGCCGCTGAGGCTGCAGGGGCACCGGGCACCCGCTGGCACGACCTGCGCCACACCGGCGCGACGCTGGCGGCGATTGCCGGCGCCACGGTGCCCGAACTGATGACCCGCATCGGGCACAGCACTCCCGCCGCTGCCCTCCGTTACCAACACGCCGCCCAGGGCCGAGACGCTGAGATTGCCGAGGCGTTGAGCCGCCTTGCAAACCCATCCAAATAGAACCTCATGGCCAGACATGACCAGACGTGCTACGATTCAAACCGAGGGCACACTGTGGCCGCGCTCAGACCTCAGGGCGCATGAACCGCCACAGGATGGCTGAGAAGCCAAGGGCCGAAAGGCCAACGGAGGATAACGGGGCGCCGGGAAACGCACACGAACGAACTCTAACTCCGGAGTTCATCTCAACCGAGATGGAGCCGGAGTTTTGTCTACCCAGATCCCCACCCCTAGCCGCGACTGGCTGGCCCCCGATGCCGCCGCCGAGCACCTGAACGTCTCACCCCGCACCCTGCGCCGCATGGTCTCCGAGGGGCGCATCCCCGCCTACCGACTGGGCCCGCGTCTCATCCGCTTCGACGTCGCCGACCTCGACGCTGCCCTTCGCCCTATCCCCACGGTTGGGGGCGGTGCCCGATGAGTGCTCCCACCCTCACCCAGAACACCCCCGGGAAGCACGAGACGGGAGACCAGGGCCGGAGCGTGCCCGGCGTCGAGTCGCTGATTCGTGAGGCCGCCGCCCTGTTGCAGAACGCCGGGATGCCCGTGCGACCCGCGAAGCTGCACAAGCTGTGCCGCACCTACGTGAACCGGGTCGCTGGCCGTGGACCGTCTTTCGGCGACTTCCTGGCAAACAGCATCGCCATGCAGGCTCACGAGGCCCGCCGCTTCGATGCCCTCTACTACCGACTGACCTACGCGGACCCCACCGGGGAGACTGCTGCCCGTCGCGCCGACCGCCGAGGCGGTGGTGCCAATGACTGCTGACATGGGTGCGCCCCCCGGAAACGGAGAAAACCGAGGGGCTGTGGAGGAGAACATTCTTGGCGCCGCGTCCGGCCCGC
This sequence comes from Kytococcus aerolatus, assembly GCF_900187395.1. Taxonomy (GTDB): domain Bacteria; phylum Actinomycetota; class Actinomycetes; order Actinomycetales; family Dermatophilaceae; genus Kytococcus; species Kytococcus aerolatus. Next base: position 148,059 of record NZ_FYEZ01000002.1, on the reverse strand, counting down.
TCACCCACCACGATGATACCGCCTCCGAGGCCGATCTGCTAGCCCTGGCCGACTACGCCTGGCGCTCGGACGTCCTCGTGCTCGTGGCTGTTCGGAACCGTGCCGGACGGTGGCGCCGCGAGCCGTTCCTGTCCCTGACCGGGGCGAGGAACCGGTATCTCAAGGCCCGGCGCAACGGCCTCGAAGCGGTCATGCTCACCTGCGAGCTCAAGGTCACCCACGGCCACACCGAGGCCCTGGAGCGCCTGCAGAACGCCGAGTTCGAGTCCGGCGGTGATGGCCGATGACCGACACCGCCATGCAGCGCATCCACGACGCCCTAGAGGCGGGCGGCTGGGGCCCGGTGAAGCGCGGTGTCGGGTACAGGTTCCGCTGTCCCGCCCACGACGGCGGCGACCGCAACGCCTCGCTCTACCCCGACCACGAGCGCGCCCGGCTCAAGTGCTTCTCGCACGGGTGCCACGACGAAGACATGCTCGAGGCCATCGGCCTGGGCGTGGCCGACCTGTTCGACAACCGGCGCGAGTCCCGCTACGAGTACCGGGCCAGCACAGGCGAGGTCGAAGCCCTGGTGTCCCGGCACTACAAGCCGGACGCCAAGCCCGGCAAGAAGGCCAAGGGCTTCAAGCAAAACGTCAAGGTGAAGTCCTCCACGGTGCTCTACAACCTCACCGCCGTCGCCCAGGCCGTCGCCAACGGTGAGCCCGTCTACTTCGTGGAGGGCGAGTCAGACGTGCACGCGCTGGCCCACCACGGGGCCACGGCCACCACCGCACGGCAAGGCGGCGGGAGCGTCGGCGGCGCCGACCTGACTCCGCTGGCCGGGGCGCACGTCATCGCCGTGATGGACAACGACCCGACCGGGCAGAAGTGGGCCCAGACCCTCACCGAAGGCCTGGCCGCCGTCGGGGCGACCGTGGACCTCACCCGCCCCGCCGTGGACCACGAGGGCGCGGACGTGACCGATCACCTCATGGCCGGTCACACCCTGGACGAGCTCATCCCTGTGGATGACCCGACCGACCCGACCAAGCCCCCGGTCGAGCCGGTCACCCTGGCGGAGTGCCACTCCGTGTTCACCCGGTGGCTCGGGGCCGACTACGACCTGGACGCGCTCGACGTGACGCTGGCCGCTGCTGCGGTGGAGCGGCTCGACGGTGACCCGCTCTGGCTGCTGGTCATCTCCGGTTCGGGCAACGCCAAGACTGAGACCGTGCAGGCCCTCGCCGGGGCCGGGGCACTCCTGACGAGCACCATCCGCTCCGAGGGTGCCCTGTTGTCGGCCACGTCGAAGCGGGAGCGGTCCAAGGCCGCTACTGGTGGCCTGCTGCGGGAGATCGGCGACCGGGGCGTGCTGGTCATCAAGGACGTGACCTCGATTCTGTCCATGCAGCGCGACGCCCGAGCCGAAGTGCTCGGAGCCCTCCGTGAGGTCTACGACGGGTCGTGGACCCGGCACGTCGGCACCGACGGTGGACAATCCCTGTCCTGGGCCGGGCGGGTCGTCGTGGTCGGCGCCGTCACCACCGCGTGGGACAAGGCGCATGCGGTGATCGCCTCGATGGGCGACCGGTTCGTGCTCATCCGCATGGACTCCACCACCGGACGGCAGGCTGCAGGGCGCCGCGCCATCGGCAACACCGGCAGCGAGGTGCAGATGCGCGCCGAGCTCTCCGAGGCGGTCGCCGGAGTCCTGGCCAGGGTGAAGCCCACCGACGGCGTGAACGTCACCGACGAGGAGTCCGACCGGCTGCTAGCCGCCGCCGACCTCGTGACGCTCGCCCGCACCGGTGTCGAGTTCGACTACCGGGGCGACGTCATCGACGCCCACGCACCGGAGATGCCCACCCGGTTCGCCAAGCAACTCGCCCAGGTGGTGCGGGGTGCGGTCGCCATCGGCGTGGACCGTGCCGAGGCGATGCGGTTGGCGGTGCGGTCGGCACGGGACTCCCTGCCGCCGATGCGGTTGGCGATCATTGACGATCTGGCCGCCCACCCGGACTCCACCACGACCGAGGTGCGCAAGCGGATCGGCAAGCCCCGAGCCACGGTGGACCGTCAACTGCAGGCCCTGCACATGCTGGGGGTTCTGGACTGCGACGAGGAGGAGACCCACGTGGCAGGCAAGCCCGGCACCCGGTGGTCCTACCGATTGGCCGAGGGCATCGACCCCGATGCCCTGCGCCCCCTCCGTGTACCAGAAATGTCAGTACCCACCCCCAACCCCCTTGAAGGAGGAGGGAAGAAGAGCGTCAGCAACGAGACCTCACGCCCAGGTACCTACATTTCTGGTACGGACGACCGGCCGATGTGCCCCTGCGGGGACCGCCACCTCGCCGGACAGCGAGAGCTCGACGCTGGGCGGTGCACGCATTGCCAGCGGATCGCGGCGGCGAACGCTCGGGCCGAGGGGGTGCGATGAACCGCGCGAAGTTCACCGACTGGCTGCGGTCGCAGACCTACCGGGACGACCCCGTGGGCGACATCGCCCGTGACCTGACCGCCGACCCGGTAGGCCCCGCCGATGACCACCCCGTGACGGTGCTCGACTACGTCGCGACCGTCGGCGGGACGGCGGCAGCGACAGCCTGCCGAGCCGCCGTGGCCGAATGGGGGGCCGCCCTGTGATGTCACCTGCTGAGGCTCACGCCGCCCTGGCCGTCGCCCTGGCTCGTGCTGCGGCCCGTGGTGAGCACGTCCCGTGTCGTGGCCGTGACGGCCTGCTCTGGGTGTCGGACTCCGCCGAGGATCGCGCCCTGGCCGCAGAGCTCTGCACCGGCTGCCCCGCCCTCGTGGAGTGCGACGCCGTCGGCCAGCACGAGACCTGGAACGTCTGGGCGGGAGTGGACCGTGAAGCCGCCGCCGCAGCCCGACGAGCCGCCCGTCGGAAGGAGTGACCCCATGCCCCCGGCACGCGGCCCCCCGAAAAACACCCCCCACCCCCTACAAACACCCACCCCCCCTTCAATCCCACCGAACATGAGGAGAACCCAAATGGTCACTTATTCTCTGTACACCACCGCCGCGAACAACGTTCGGCGCGCCGCAGACAACCTCGGCGTGAGCCTGCCCACGAAGTACGCGAAGGCCCGCAAGGATGCCCACGCATCCATCGACAAGGCCCGCGCCCTCACCGTCTCCCGCGAAGACCTGGCCGCCGCCGTCGCCGAGGCCCTCCTGGCCGACCGAGACCCCGCCACCGACCCCGACGTGCAGCGCCTCGCCACCCTCCGCGTCCTGGACAACGAGGGGGTGACCGGCAACATGCGCGCCCACGCCGCGCAACTCGACGGGGCCCTCCTCCGAGAGCACCACCAGGCCATCGTCAAGGCATGGGTACCCGTGGTCAACGCGGCAGGGGCCACCATCGCCAAGGCCCGAGACGCCCTCGGCCCCTTCGACCCGGCCGACGCCGGCCACGGGGGACGCATCCCGGCACAGCACGTCCGCACCTGGGCAGACGCCCGCGACGCCGTGACAGTGATGCGCCACGCCCTGACCGGAGTGCGGTCCCTCGGCCAGGTGGACGGGCTGCCGACCCTCGGCGGCAGGCTCGGACACCTGCTCCCGTTCTACGATCTCGACCACACGCAGGTGACGGAGTATCACGGAAGCACCGCACTGTGGGAGCCGATCTTCGACGGCCACGACGTCGACTTCGTGACGCTCACCGGATACGCGCAGCGCCTGCAGAAGCTGCGCGACGAGCGCGAGAAGGCCGCCGCCGAGCACGCCGCCAACACGGACAACTTCGGCCAGCCGCGCCCCAAGAAGGGCACGTTCGTGATTGGGCTTCACGGCTGACATGCCCTTTCAGACGTCAGCGATCCGGGACCGCGCGCGGAAGCGCATCGCAGCCCGAGTCCGAGCCGGTGAGCCATGCGGGCTGTGCGGCGAGCCCATCGACCTGGGATTGCGATACCCGGATCCGCGCTCGTTCGTGGTTGACCACATCATCCCGACTGCACGCGGCGGCAGCGATGACTACACGTCGCTGCGCCCCGCGCACGCGAGCTGCAACCGAACACGCAGCGACGGACCCGACGGCACAGTCGGAACCAACAGCGGCGCGCTCGGCTGACCAACAATCGAGAGGGGGAGGGGAACTCCACCGCCCCTCCCCCCTCGCCCCGCCGCTCTTGGCGTAGGAATAGATCTGGAGGCCCTGAATGACCCAGCACCTTCCCCCTGACGATGTAGCCCGCCTGGAGGCCTTGAGGGGCCGCCTTGAGGCTGTTCTGAGCGACCCTGAGACCACCCCTCGCGACCTTGCGACGGTGGCGCGTGAGTACCGCATCCTCGTCACGAAATTGGCGGAGACTGCCCCTGCTGCTGGCAAGTCGTCGCCCTTGGATGAGATTGCAGCTGCCCGTCGGAAGCGGAAGGGCGCATGATGACCGAGCCGACGTTCTCCCGTGTCCCGGAGGGTGATGAGACGACCGGCAACGAGTGCGCGGCCCTGGCCCGCGCGTACGGGATCGGTCTGGATGATTGGCAGGCCGAGGTGGTGCGCGGCATCCTCCGCGAGTCCGGGGGCACTTGGTCTGCATCCGTGGCTGGCCTCGTGGTCGGTCGCCAAAACGGGAAGGGACAAATCCTGGCCGCATTGGAGTTGTATGGGCTGTGTGTCCTGGGTGAGAACATTCTGCACACCGCGCACGCCGTAAAGACGTCCTCCGACGCATTCCGCCGGCTTTGGTCGGTGATTCAGGCTCACGATGACCTGTCCCGCCTCGTGGAGCGCCATTCTCAAATGATCGGCGCGGAGTACATTGCCTTGTCGAGTGGTGGCCGCATCGCCTTCACGACTCGGAGTGCGTCGGCTGGACGCGGCCTGTCCGTCGACCGATTGGTGGTGGACGAGGCCGAAGACCTGCCTGCGGCCGAGGTGGGCGCACTGGCCCCGACCGTGTTTTCCCGCCCGCACGCCCAGTCGCTCTATTTTGGGACGGCGCCGGGACCGATGCACGACGCCGAGAGTTTCCGCACGATGCGGCAGTCGGCCCATGACGGGACCAACCCTCGATTGGCATGGTTTGAGTGGTGCGCGGAGTGGGGCGCCGACGTGGACGACGAGGAGTTGTGGCGGGCGGTGAATCCGGCTGTTGCCTCGGGGCGTGTCCCGCTGGAGGCCGTCCGCAACGACCGGTCGGTCCTGCCGGTGGACCAGTTTAAGGCCGAGCGCTTGTCGATGTGGGCGCCGCACCAGATCAGCGACCATGCCGTGTTTGACCACAGTGTCTGGGCCGACCTGGAAGACCGGCAGTCCGAGCCCCACCAGCGGATCGTGGTTGGGTTGGACGCGCCCCCGTCCCGGGATAAAGCCACGGTGTGCCTCGCTGCGATCCGTGAGGACGGGCTGAACCATGTTGAGTGGTACACCACCGAGGAGGGCATCTCGTGGCTTCCGGAATGGGTCGCCGTGCGGATGGTCCGTGGTGTCCGTGCTGTCGTGATCGATGAGCGGTCCCCGTTGGCGGAACTCGACTGGAGGGCCGCTGGGGTGCGTCTCACTCTGGCCGGTTCGCGGGATGTGTCTGAGGCCGCCGGTGGCATGTGGGACGCGGTGCATGACCGCAAGCTGCGTCATCGCGGCCAGGTGGAGTTGTCTCGTGGCGTGCTGGATGCCAGGACCCGACCCATGCGGGGCGGGCAGGCCTTCGCATGGGATCGGAAAGCGCCCGGTTCGTCTGCGTTGATCGCGGCGTCGCTGGCCTTGTGGGGCGTGCAGGCTGACTCGGTGAAGCGGCCCACGGTGAGGAAGCCGGGCGAGTCCGGGCGCCGCGCCGTCGTGCTGTGATGGCGGGGGCGTGGTCAGCGATGATGCCGAGGTAGGAGCGGTGGCTGTCGAGAATCTTCAGATCTGAAGATTTCGCGGCCCCGTAGGCCCACCGTCCGCCGTCGTCAGTGATGTCGTAGGCGGCTGGAGACTTCTGCGGCACATGCCGCAGAAGTCCCAGGGCACGGGCCGGTGAATGGTCTGGCTCCACGGAGCCCAACCAGTCCACCCCCACCACCAATGAACTCGCAGGCGTCGGTTCTGCGTCACATGCCGCAGAACCGACCGTGCGAGGCTTCTGCGTCACATGCCGCAGAAGCCTCCGGGCGCAACCGTCACGAACTCGGAGCGATGGTCGAGCGATAAGGGTGCGGCAGGTGCCGCAACCTTATCCGGGCGCAACCGAACTTCCGCCGTCGTCAGTGACGCCGTAGGCAGCGGCGAGGCGGCGGGCCGGGAGGCTTCCTGCTCATTTGAGCAGGAAGCCTCCACTCCCACCTCCACCAACGACGTCGTGGCCGACGCCGTGGTTTCCGATCATCCGATCGGAGCCCAGAGCCCGGCAGGTGCATGCGGACCGGCAGGTGTTCAGAAATGAACAGGTGACCCATTTGGGTCACCTGCCCCGTCGAGGTGAGCGACTGGGGAATTTCCCCAGTCGGCCACCCGAGCCTCTTCCGATGGTCGAGTCGGCCCTGCGACTCAGACCTCCGCGATGAGGTGCGGAACTTTCCGCACCTGTCGGACCGCCAGCACGCCGAGCGGACCGGGACCACGCATCCGACAGTGGCGCAGGCTCGATCCTCACTGGAGTCCAAGGGGCAACTGGAAAGTTTTACCAGTCGAACTTCGGCAGACGGACGTGAGCGCCCTGCGACTCAGACCTCCGCGATGAGGTGGGACATTTGTCCCACCTGCTCCCACCCCAACCCCCGCCGTGGATCGCTCCACCGGCGAGGTGCGCGAACACAAGAGCGCCCCCACCTGGACTGGCCGGGTGGGGGCGCTGCTGCGGGTGCGGGGTCGGGGAAGGCGCGGACTGCCTGAAGGCAGAGAGACTGCTGGCGAACCCTCCCCAAAGAAACCGCTTCACCCTGTCCGCCCGGGCACGACTCTTGGCCCGCTGCCTTCGGGGGCAACGGGCTTCATCGTCGGACCCCAGACATGCTGTGCACGACATGTGAGGGGCGGTCCCTGCCGGTTCAGAGACCTCGGAAGCGATCACCGGGCGCGCATCTTGTGTGCCCTGTCTCGGGCGCGGGGGAGGCGCTTTCCAGCCCCGCTGTGGGGCCGTCAGGCGTCGGGAGCGTCCTCCGCCGCAGCGGCGATCCACGCGGCCACGGCTTCCAAAACGGGTAGCATTCGGTCCACGGCTGGACCTCCTATCCAGTCGTCGGGCCCCGGGGTGCTCCAACACCTGCGGGGCCGTTCTATGCGCGCGCCTACCGCACGCATGTTGCACGGGAAGCGAGAAAGTCCCGCCGATCCCAACAGATTCGTTGGAATGGCGGGACTTTTGAGAGCGCCCCCGGCAGGACTCGAACCTGCAACCTACGGATTAGAAGGCCGGTGCTCTATCCGTTGAGCTACGGGGGCCGGCGGCGCACAGTGTAGGTGCTCGCCCGACCACCGGGCCCCGGTCGCTCAGCGGGGAGCTTACGGTCCGGGTGCCCCCGGAGGGATGGTGCGGACGGTCGGGGCGACCGGCCCGAATCCCTGCCGCAGCTGGTCCAGGTGGCCGAGGAACTCCTCCTGCCGGAGCACGTCGTAGGTCTCCCAGTGCGGGGTCGCGCGCGTCCCCACCGCCCCCTTGGCGCGGTGTCGGTGGTCGAGCCGCGCCCGCAGGTGGGCCAGCCGCGTGGCCGAGGACTGGAAGTCCCGCATGGCCCGCTCCCCGGACGCTCCCCGCGCGTGACGGGCCCACTCCTTGGCCCGCCGGCGCTCGGCACGGTCACCGAGCATCCGCGCCTCCGCCGGGGAGATGCGCCCGGAGCGCACGTACGGCGCAAGGTGGTGGCTCACCTGCCGCAGCTCCCGCCCCCGCACCCACCAGATGAGCCACAGGAAGCCGACGAAGACCGGCACCTCGAAGAGGAAGTAGACCGCCAGCCCCACCGCCCCGAGGGTGGTCGAGAAGTTCCAGATGGCGTGCAGCGACACGGCCCCGACCCAGCCCAGGAAGGGCAGCGCCCAGGAGCCCGCCGCTCCGGACCGGACCGCGCGCCCCACCCCGATGCCGATGCACACCGTGAAGAGGGGGTGCGCGAACGGGCTGAACAGGCCACGCAGGACGAAGGTGGCGGTCACACCCCCGGCACCGGCCTCCGCACCGGCCATCCCGAAGTACAGGATGTTCTCCACGAAGGCGAACCCGGCCGCCGTGACCCCCGCGTAGACGATGCCATCGACCACCCCGTCGATCGTGCGGGGGCGCAACCACCACAGCCCCAGGAGGAGGATGCCCTTGAGGGACTCCTCCACGAAGGGCGCGACGAAGACCGGGGTGACGAACTCGGGGTCCATCGCCAGCGCCGCGGCCAGGGCGTACCCGATCTCGTTGCCCAGCATGGCGAACCCGGTGGCCACCACGGCCCCCAGGCGAAGGCGGCGGCGAGCAGCCAGCCGGGCTCCCGCTCGAAGGAGTCCAGCCACAGGAAGACCGGGAGCACGATGCAGACCGGCACGAGCGCCAGCAGGCCGAAGAGCAGGATCGCCAGCAGCGGGAAGGAGCTCCCGAGCACGAGCACGAGCAGCAGCGCGCCGATCCCGAAGAGCACGGCCAGCGCCACCCCCGCCACCGCGATGAGGACCCAGTTCCGGGGTGGCTTCGGCGCCACGACCGGGCCGGGCCGGGGCGGCAGGTGCGGGGGCGGCTGCGGGGCGGGGTGACTGGTCACGCGACCACGATAGGTGGGCCCGAACCCCCCGTGGCTACGCTGTTCGGGTGACTTCTCCCGGAAACACCCCCCACCCCACGCCGGATGCGACTCCCCCTGCGGGCCCCCTCCCCAACCCGAGCGGGAACCCGCGCGCGCTGAGCGACCGCATCGTGTGGATCGACTGCGAGATGACCGGGCTGGAGTCCGACGACGTCCTCGTGGAGATCGCGGCGCTGGTGACCGACTTCGAACTCAACGTCCTCGGCGAGGGGGTGGACCTGGTGATCCGCCCCGACGACCTGAGCGTGCTGGAGAGCCTCAACCCGGTGGTGCGGAAGATGCACACGACCAGCGGGCTGCTGGAGGAGATCCCGGAGGGCGTGACCGCCGCGGAGGCCGAGCAGAAGGTGCTCGAGTACCTGCGTCAGCACGTCTCGGCCCCCGGCACCGCCCCGCTGGCGGGGAACTCGATCGCCACCGACCGCCGCTTCCTGGCCGCCGAGATGCCCGAGCTGGACGGCTTCCTCCACTACCGGATGATCGACGTCTCCTCGGTGAAGGAGCTGTCCAAGCGCTGGTACCCGCGGGCCTACTTCAACTCCCCGGACAAGGACGGCGGCCACCGCGCCCTGGCCGACATCCGGGAGTCGATCCGCGAGATGGACTACTACCGCCGGGCCGTCTTCGTGGACGCCCCGGGGCCCAGCACCGACGAGGCTCGAGCCGTGGCCGCGGAGGTCTCGCGCGAGGCCTGACACCCTCGATGCACGCTTCACCCCGCACATGGGTTAAGATGCTCTCCGCTGTCCAGCCAGCAGGCTGCCGGCGGCGATGGTGGGCGTAGCTCAGTTGGTAGAGCACCGCGTTGTGGTCGCGGTTGTCGCGGGTTCAAATCCCGTCGCTCACCCCATGTGAAAGGCCCCGGACTCCTCGGAGTCCGGGGCCTTTCTGCGCGTGCGTCAGGCTCGCTGGCCGGTCCGGTAGGCCCGCGAGTCCTCCAGCAGCGCGTCGTACTTCTCCTGCGCCTTGGCGATGTTCTTCTCCGAGCGCACCGGGAGGTCGAACTCGTCCTCCACGTGGGCCCCGTCACCGAGATTGCGCACGCGCAGCACCGCGGCGTCCAGCTCGGCACCCAGCAGGACGACCGTGTTGGTCAGCCAGAGCCAGAGCAGGAAGGCGATGACCACGGCCATGGAGCCGTAGGTGGCGCCGTAGCTCTCGAGGCCGCCCCCGGGGCCCAGGTAGAGCACCAGCCCGACGGAGGCCAGCACCGTCACCACGAAGGCGACGACCGCCCCGGGGGTCAGGACGCGGCGCGGCAGCTTGACGTTGGGGGTGGCCCAGTAGAGCAGCCGGATCAGGAGGATCACCACGAGCGCGGCAACGGGCCACTTGGCCCAGCCCCACACGGTGATGGCGGTGTCACCCAGCCCGACGCGGCCGAGCACGGCGTCGGCGACCGGGCCGCTGAGGACGAAGGACAGCGCGAGCGCCACGACGGCCACGAGCATGATGGCGGTGATGAGCACCATGAGCGGTCGCGCCACCCAGATCGGCCGCCCCTCCTTCACCTCGTAGATGCTGTTCATGGTGCGGCTGAAGGCGTTGGTGTAGTTGGACGCCGACCACAGGGCACCGAGCACACCGATGGCCAGACCGAGCCCGGCGCCGGCGCTCTGCTGCTGCTTCGCGAGGAAGTCCTCGACGAAGGTGAGGGCCTCCTCGGGCGCACCGAGGTCCTGGGCGATGCCGATGAACTGGTCGGTGGTGGCCTGCCCCTGCCCGAACACGCCGAGCAGCGAGACCAGCGCGATGAGGGCCGGGAAGATCGAGAGCACGGCGTAGTAGGTCAGGCCGGCGGCGAGGTCGGTGCACTTGTCCTCGGTGAACGAGTGCAGGGTGCGCTTGGCCACCAGCTTCCAGCCCGCTCCCCCGAGCTCCTTCAGCTTCGTCTCGGGGTCACGCGCAGCCAACGGGGCGTCCAGCTCACGACCGTGGCGGCGACCCGCCGCGTCGCCGTGACCGCGCGTGTCCGCGGGGCCGTCGTCCGCTGCACGGGCCACCGCCTCGCTGGGGCCAGCTGTCCGCCGGCCCCGGGACCCGTCGGTCGCACCCTCGCCCGGGGCACGACCCGCAGGGTCCCCCGTCTCCCAGTCGGCCACCTGGCGTCGACGGCGGTCGGCACGCTCGGCGGCCACGCGCTGCCGGGCCTCGTCCGCGGTCTCCCGGGTGGTCCAGAAATCGTCTTCAGTGGGGGTCATCGTTCCTCGTCATCTCGTCGTCCGGTCAGACCGCCCGAGCCCGCTGGAGCCCTGGCGGAGGTCACGTGTCCAGCCCCATCGTGCACGTCCGACCGGGGCCACGCGAGGTCAGCCAGGCCCGGTTTGCACGATCTCCAGAGCGGCTGTAATGTACTCCCTCGTTGCGCCAATAGCTCAATTGGCAGAGCAGCTGACTCTTAATCAGCGGGTTCGGGGTTCGAGTCCCTGTTGGCGCACTTCGACGGAGAGCCCCGGCCACGGCCGGGGCTCTCCGGTGTGTACGGACCACACCCTGTCACGCAGGGTTCCGCGTGATGACCGCCACAGTTGGCCTCGCACAGCACGCAGACTCTTGCCAAGCAGGGTGACCGCTGTGAGGATGGCACGAGGCCGGCGCAGCGTGGACTGCAGACGAGGGGCCGGACGACCCGAGCTCCGGCCACCGACGGCACGACGTAGATCCGGCGCCCCGGCGCCCGTGAAAGGTGTGAACATGGACTGGCGGAGCAAGGCAGCCTGCCTCGAGGAAGACCCCGAGCTCTTCTTCCCCATCGGCAACACCGGTCCCGCCCTGGAGCAGATCGAGCAGGCCAAGAAGGTCTGTGCACGCTGCGAGGTCGTGGACACCTGTCTGCAGTGGGCCATCGAGAGCGGACAGGACGCCGGTGTCTGGGGCGGACTCTCCGAGGACGAGCGTCGCGCCCTCAAGCGCCGCAACGCCCGCGCCCGCCGCGCCAGCTGATCCCCCGCCCCCACCCGACCCCTCCCCTCGCCGCACGTCAGAGCGCCACGGTGAAGACCGCCCGCGTTCCCTGCGGGCGGGCCGATTCCCACCGGATGGTGCCCCCGAGGTCAGCCACGAGCGCCTCCACGATCTGCCGCCCCAACCCGGTGCCCGAGGCCGCGCGGTCCCCGGTCATGCCGGCCCCGTCGTCCTCGACGGACACCTCCAGCACCCGGTGCTCCCCGACCCGCGCCCGGCGCGCCTCGACGACCACCTGCGAGGCCGCGGCGTGCGTCACGACGTTCTGCGCCAGCTCGCTGACCACCATCGCCACCGCCGAGGCCCGCTCCGAGGGCATCCGCCCCAGCGAGCCGCGCCGCTGGTAGCCCATCCCGCCGCCCTCCCCCACCTCACGGGCCAGCTCGGTGACCGAACGCACGACCCGGTCCACCACCGGGTCGAGGTCCACCTCCTCCTCCGCCGTCTGGGCGAGGCTCTCGTGGACCACGCTGATCGCCCCGAGCCGGTGCATCGCGGTCTCCAGCGCCTCCCGGGCCGCCGGGTCCTCCACCCGCCGGACCTGCAGGCGCAGGAGGGCGGTCACCGTCTGCAGGCTGTTCTTCACCCGGTGGTGGACCTCCCGGACGGACGCCTCGTGGGAGAGCAGCGCCTCCTCACCCCGGCGCAGGCTCGTGACATCCCGCAGCAGCACCACCGCACCGGTCCGGCGCCCCCCGATGACCACCGGGATCGCCCGGACCGCCACCTGCACCACCCCCGTGTCGATCTCTGCCCACCAGGCGGCCCGCCCGGCCAGGACCACCGGCAGGCCCTCGTCCACCGGGCTCAGGGAGCTCGAGGCCGTGCGGGGCAGGTCGGAGACGAGGTCCAGCAGCCGCTGCCCGACGATCCCCTCCCCCACACCGGTCCGGTGCAGCGCCGACACCGCGTTCGGGCTCGCCGAGGTGATCGTGCCCTCGGCGTCGAGGTGGATCACCCCGTCCCCCACCCGCGGCGCCCCGCGACGCCGGCCGGTCGCAGCGGCCACGGTGGGGAACTCCCCCTCGGAGACCATCGTCAGCAGGTCGTCGGCCATGACCCGGTACTGCTGCTCCAGCCGGTGCGGCGAGCGCAGCACCGCCGCCGGCGTGTGGCGGGTCAGGACCGCCACGCAGCGCCGCGCGTGCCGCGAGGTCCGGATCCCCACGACGTCCTCGTCCACGAGCGTGCCCGGGCGCACCTCGCGGGCCCCCACGTGGACCCGACCCCCGCGGGCGGCCGCCCAGTCCATCTGCTCGTCACCGGGACGACGACGGCCCACGACATCCTCGACGAACACCAGGGGTGCCGTCGTGGGACGCGCGTGGGCCACGGCCGACCACTCCTCGGGTGCGCCGTCCCGGCCGGGACGGCGCACCCAGAGGATCAGGTCCGCCAGCGACAGGTCCGCCAGGACCTGCCAGTCCCCCACCAGCAGCCGCAGCCAGTCGAGATCGACATCGCTGAGATCCGCCAGCAGGACGTCGGGGTGCAGGGTCAGGAGCTGGCTCCCAGCCGCACCACCGAGCGGAGCGTGCGCAGGGCCACGCTGAGCGGGGCCACACCCGGCTCCTCGAGCGCCTGGATGTCGCGGAGGGTCGCCTCGGTGCGGGCGAAGGCCTCGCCGTTGGCCTCGGCCCAGGCCTGGACCCGCTCCTCCGGGGTGCCCTCGTGCCCGGAGGCGACGATGGCGCGGAGGAGGTCCAGGTGCACCGCGTACAGGTCGTCGCGCAGCGCGCCGCGGGCCAGCGAGCCCCAGCGGTCGGACTGCGGCAGGCGCGCCACCTCGTTGAGCAGGGCGTCGAAGCCGAACTCCTCCGAGGCCGCGAAGTACAGGCGCGTCAGCTCCTCGACGTCCTGGTCGACCTCGCCGGCCAGGGTGACGACGTCGAGCAGCGAGTAGACGTCCAGCAGGGCCGCCGAGCGGACCGCCAGCTCCTCCGGCACGTCCTGGGCCAGCAGGCCGTCGCGGAACTCCTCGAAGCGCTCCAGCTCCTCGAGCCGCAGCATCTCCGGGACCTTCGGCCCGACCTCGGCGACCGCCGCCCGGAAGCGCTCGATCTCGGCACCGATGTCGAGCTTCGCGGGGCGGTTGCCCACGAACCAGCGCACGGCGCGGTCCAGCAGGCGACGGAACTCGAGGTACATGGTCGTCTGCGCCTCGGTGGGCACCGCGTTGTCCAGCGCCTCGACCTGCTCGACGAAGCCCTTCAGGTCGAAGACCTCGCGGGCGACGACGTAGGCACGGGCCACCTGGGCCGCCTGGGCACCGGTCTCCTCCAGCGCCCGGAAGGCGAAGGTGATGCCACCACGGTTCACCATCGAGTTGACCACGGAGTTCACGATGATCTCGCGACGCAGCGGGTGCTCCAGGATCTGGTCCGCGTGCTTCTCGCCCATCTGCGGGGGCAGGTAGTCGAGCAGCGCGGAGGTGAACCACTCGTCGTCCGGCAGGTCGCTCTCCAGCAGGGCGTCCTTGAGCTGCAGCTTGGCGTAGGCGACCAGGACGGCGAACTCCGGCGAGCTCAGGCCCTCGCCGTTCTCGATCCGCCGGTTCAGCTCGGCCGCCGAGGGCAGGAACTCCAGCGCGCGGTCCAGCCCGGCCTCGCGCTCCAGGAAGCGCATGAGGCGCTGGTGCACCGGGGCCATCTGTGCCGAGCGGGCCCGGGCGTTGCCCAGGAGCACGTTCTGCTCGTAGTTGTCCCGCAGCACGATCCGGGCGACGTCGTCGGTCATCGCGGCGAGGAACTCGTTGCGCTCCTCCAGGTCCAGCTGACCGGACTGCACCATCGTGTTCAGCGGGATCTTGATGTTCACCTCCTGGTCGGAGGAGGCCACACCGGCCGAGTTGTCGATCGCGTCGGTGTTGATGCGCACCCCGTTGCGGGCGGCCTCGATACGACCCAGCTGGGTGGCGCCGAGGTTGCCGCCCTCGCCCACCACCGCGGCCCGGACCTGCTGCCCGGTGATGCGGATGGCGTCGTTCGCGCGGTCGCCCACGCTGGCGTCGGACTCGTCCGAACCCTTGATGTAGGTGCCGATGCCGCCGTTCCACACCAGGTCGACCGGGGCCTGGAGCAGGGCGTGGATGAGCTCGTTGGGCGTCATCGTCTCGACCTCGTCCTCGAGCCCGAGGGCCTCGCGCATCTGCGGGGAGACCGGGACGCTCTTGGCGGAGCGCTCGAACACGCCACCGCCCTCGCTGATCAGCGAGCTGTCGAAGTCGGCCCAGGTGGTCCCGGGGGTCTCGAAGAGACGCTTGCGCTCCGGGTGGGTGGCCGCCGCGTCCGGGTTCGGGTCGACGAAGACGTGCAGGTGGTTGAAGGCACCCACCAGGCGGATGTGCTCCGAGAGCAGCATGCCGTTGCCGAAGACGTCACCGCCCATGTCACCGATGCCGACGACGGTGAAGTCCTCGGTCTGGGTGTCGTGCCCCAGCTCACGGAAGTGGCGCTTCACCGACTCCCACGCACCGCGGGCGGTGATGCCCATGGCCTTGTGGTCGTAACCGGCCGAGCCACCGGAGGCGAAGGCGTCGCCCAGCCAGAAGCCGTAGGACTCGGAGATGGAGTTGGCCAGGTCGGAGAACTTCGCCGTGCCCTTGTCGGCCGCCACCACGAGGTAGGTGTCGTCGCCGTCGTGGCGGACCACGTCACGGGCCGGCACGACCTCGCCGTCGACCAGGTTGTCGGTGACGTCGAGCATGCCGGAGATGAAGCGCGTGTAGGCGCGCTTGCCCTCCTCCATCCAGGCGCCACGGTCCACCGACGGGTCCGGCAGCTGCTTGGCGTAGAAGCCGCCCTTCGAGCCGGTCGGCACGATGACGGCGTTCTTCACCATCTGTGCCTTGACCAGGCCGAGCACCTCGGTGCGGAAGTCCTCCCGACGGTCCGACCAGCGCAGGCCACCGCGGGCGACCGAGCCGTAGCGCAGGTGGACGCCCTCCACGGACGGGCCGTAGACGAAGATCTCGAACATCGGTCGCGGCTCCGGGAGCAGCTCGATGTCCACCGGGCTGAGCTTGAGGGCCACGTACGGCTTCGGCGAGCCGTCGAGGTCCTCCACGTAGAAGCTGGTGCGCAGGGTGCCGCCCAGCACCTCGCGCAGACCGCGCAGGATGCGGTCCTGGTCGAGGCTGGACACCTCCTCCAGCAGGGTGTCGTACTCCCGGAGCACGGGCTCGGCCTCGGCCCGGCGGGCCTCGGGCTCGCCCTCGCGGCTCGGGTCGAAGAGGATCTCGAAGGCCTCGACGAACAGGCCCGCCAGGCGCGGGTTGGCCGTGAGCGCCTCCTCGATGTAGTTCAGCGAGAAGGCCGAACCGGTCTGGCGCAGGTAGCGGGCGTAGGCACGCAGGATGACGATCTGGCGCCAGTCCAGGCCGGCGGTGAGGCTCAGCGCGTTGAGCGAGTCGCTCTCGGCCTGACCGCTCCAGGCGGCCTTGAAGGTCTCCTCGAAGCGGCGAGCGGTCGCCTCGGAGTCATCGGACTCCCACAGCTCGGGGCGGGCGGCGCGCAGGCCGAAGTCGTAGATCCGCGTCGCGTCGCTCTCGTCGCGCACCTCGTAGGGGCGCTCGTCGACGACCTCCAGCCCGAAGTCCGAGAACACCGGGAGGATGTCCGACAGGGTGGCCGGGCCCCGGCGGTAGACCTTGAGGCGACGGTCGGTCGCCGCGGTCTCCTCGTCGTCGTCCGCGTAGAGACGCACGTCGACGTCGTCCTCGCCGTCCAGGCCGTCCAGGCGGCCGAGGTCCTCCAGGGCTTCCTCGGGCGCGAAGTCGTCGCGGTACACCTGCGGCAGGGCCGCCAGGCGCGGGAGCAGGTAGGCGTCGTCGATGCCGTTGGTCTCGCTGATGTGCGTGACCTTCTCGTCCCAGGTCCGGGTGGCCTCGATGAGGCGGCGCTCCAGCTCGGGCAGGTCGATCTCGCCGAAGTCGCGGCCGTCCGGCAGCCGGACCACGAAGCGCAGCTGCGCCATGGTCTGGTCGGTGACGCGGGCGGTGAAGTCGATGAGCTCGGTGTCGAAGTACTCGGCCAGCTCCCGGGTCATCGTGGTGCGGACGTCCGTGTTGTACCGGTCGCGCGGCAGGAAGGCGGTGACGGTGGCATAGCGGCCGAACTCGTCCCGGCGCACCAGCACCGACGGGCGACGGCGCGACTGGATCCACAGGATGTCGTGGGCGATGGCCTCCAGCTCGGCCGGCCCGGTCTGGAAGAGGTCGTCCCGCGGCATCGCCTCGAGGGTGGCCAGCAGGTCCTTGCCGGAGTGGCTGGTGGAGCCGAAGCCGGAGGCGTCGAGGACGGCCTGGACCTTCTCGCGCACCACCGGGATCTCGCGCACCGAGGCGTTGTAGACGGTGGAGGTCAGCAGACCGAGGATGCGGATCTCACCGGTGACCTCGCCCTGCTCGTCGAAGGTGCGCACGCCCACGTAGTCGAGGTGGACGTTGCGGTGCACGGTCGCGCGGCTGTTGGCCTTGGTCAGGGTCACCGGCCGCGGCTCGTGCGCCTTCTCCCGGGCCTCGCGGCGCAGGCGGGAGACGTCGTGGGAGCGCTGGCGGTCGCCGCGCAGGATGCCCAGACCGGTGCCCTGCTCGGCCCGCAGGACGAGCTCGCCGTCCACGGTGTCCAGCGCGTACTCACGGATGCCGAGGAAGGTGAAGTGGTCGTCCACGAGCCACTCGAGGAGGTCGGCCCCCTGGGCGGCCTCCTCGGCGTCGACGGTCGGCGGGGGTGCCTGGCGCAGGGAGCGGGTGAGCTCCGCGGCCTGCTCGCGCATCGGCTCCCAGTCCTCCACCGCCACGCGCACGTCCTCCAGGACACGCTCCAGCTCGGGGCAGACCTCCTGGACGTCGGCCTCGACACCCGCCTGGCGCACGTCGACGTGGATCCAGCTCTCCACGAGCTCGCCGTCGGCCGGCTGCTCGTCGGCGGCCCAGGGGCGCAGCGACTGCAGCTCGCCGTCCGTCCCCCGGGTGACGACGACCTGCGGGTGGACCACCGAGTGGACGTCCCAGCCGAGCCGGTGCAGCTCGTAGGTCACCGAGTCCACCAGGAAGGGCATGTCGTCGGTGACGACCTGGACCCCGGAGCCGTGCTCCCCCTCGAGCACGCGCACGACCGCGGTGGCCGTGTCACGACGGGCACCGGTCTCGAGGTGCTGGGTCGGGATCTCGATGATCTCCTCGACGGTGCGGTCCACCACGTCGGCGTCGTGCACCGCGCTCCAGTAGTGGTCCACCAGCTCGGGGGTCAGCAGTCCCCCGCCGCTCCCGACACGCTCCCCCGCGGCGGCGATCAGCTGCTTGCGCTGCGCGGCCACCTCCTCCGCGTGCTCCTCGGCGGCCGAGCGGTCCTCGTTCGGCACGATGCCGGACTGGGTCGTCATCTGCGAATCATCCTCTTCCTGAGCAGGGCGGGCACAACTCCGTGCCCGGGACGACTGTAGCCCCCGTCACACTCCCTGTGCACAGCACCCGACACGCTCCGAGGAGGTCGACCTAGGGTGCACGCATGGCTGGTGGACCGACTCCCGAACAGCGCATCGCCGCCGCGGTGCTCCCGCTCCTCGACCTGCCCGTCTGGGTCGGTCACGCGGGCGCCCAGGACGCGGTCGACGAAGCCCTCCTGGCGATCGTCGAGGCCACCCTCGGGCCGCCGCTGGAGGCCGAACCCCTGCCCACCGCGCTGATCGCCCCCGACGGGAGGGCCGATCGCGGGGCCATCGCCGCGACGGCGGCAGCCCTCGGCCGGGCCGCCCGGCAGCTCGACGAGGCCGGCGCCAGCGGCCCGGCGGCCGCGGCCCGGGAGCTCCGGGCCGCCCTCCAGGAGTACGGCGACGCGCTCCTGGAGATCCCCCGCGCACCGGCCCGAGGAGTCACCCGACTGGGACAGATCCGGGCCGCCAAGCAGCTCGTCGCCGGGTGCCGGGCAGCGCAGGCGCACGTGAGCACGTCGATCCCGACTAGCGTGGAGCCATGAGGATCGATCACGAGTTCACCCTGCCCGCGCCCCTCGACGAGGTGGTCACCATGCTCGGCGACCCGGCCTACGTGGAGGACAAGATCCGCCGCACCGGGGCCACGGAGCACACCCTGGAGGTCACCACCGACGGCCCCGGCCCGGTGGTGCGCAGCACCCGGAAGATGCCCACCGGCCGACTGCCGGACATGGCCCGGAAGGTCGTGGGCGACACCGTGACCCTCCAGGAGCACCAGGAGTGGGGCGCCCCCGAGGCCGACGGCTCCCGCTCCGGGAAGCTCACCGTCACCGCCGGCAACGCGCCCGCCCGTCTGGAGGCGGACCTGCGGATCGAGCCGCGCGGGGAGGAGACCGTCTTCCGCACCACCGGCGACTTCACGGTGAAGGTGCCCTTCCTGGGCAAGCAGCTGGAGAAGCAGGCCGAGCCCTACGTGGGCAAGGTGCTGGGCGTGGAGGAGAAGGCGTCCCGGGAGTGGCTCGCCACCCACTGACCCCGCCGCCGGGCGCCGTCCGCACGGGCAGCACGCCGAAGGGCCCCACCTCGCACGGTGGGGCCCTTCGGCGTGAGCGCTTCGCTCAGGGGGTGATCACTCAGCCCATGTGCGGGTAGCCGTCCGTGGTCGGGGCCACGAAGGTCTCCTTGATGGAGCGGGTGCTGGTCCAGCGCAGCAGGTTCGCCATCGAGCCGGCCTTGTCGTTGGTGCCCGAGGCGCCGGAGCCGCCGAAGGGCTGCTGGCCGACGACCGCACCGGTCGGCTTGTCGTTGAGGTAGAAGTTGCCGGCCGAGAAGCGCAGCACCTCGGTGGCGTGCGCCAGGGCCTGCCGGTCGCGGGAGATCACCGCACCGGTCAGGGCGTAGTCGGTGACGTCCTTCATCTGCTCGAGGGTCTCCTCGAACTGGTCGTCCGGGTACACGTAGACCGCGAGGATCGGGCCGAAGTACTCGGTGGTGACCATCTCGTGGGTCGGGTCGGAGACCACGGCGATGGTCGGACGCACGAAGTAGCCCTCGGAGTCGTCGTAGGTGCCGCCGGCGATGATCTCCACGGAGTCGTCCGCGTGGGCCGCGTCGATCGCGGCCTTGTGGCGGGCGAAGGCGCGGTCGTCGATGACGGCACCCATGAAGTTCGAGAAGTCGGTGACGTCACCCATGGTCAGCGCCTCGGTGCGCTCGACCAGGTCGTCCTTGATCTCGGCCCAGACCGACTCCGGGATGTACGCACGGGAGGCGGCGGAGCACTTCTGGCCCTGGTACTCGAAGGCACCACGGATCAGCGCGGTCTTCAGGACGGCGGTGTCGGCCGACGGGTGGGCCACGACGAAGTCCTTGCCGCCGGTCTCACCCACGATGCGCGGGTAGGAGCGGTAGCTGTCGAGATTCTCCCCGATCTGCTTCCACAGCATCTTGAAGGTGGCGGTGGAGCCGGTGAAGTGCAGGCCGGCGAAGTCACGGTCGGCCAGCACCACGTCAGAGATGTCCTGGCCCACGCCGTGCACCAGGTTGATGACGCCGTCCGGGAGGCCGGCCTCCTTGAGGAGCTCCATGGTCATGTGGGCGGCGCGGGCCTGGGTGGTCGACGGCTTCCACACCACGGTGTTGCCCATGAGCGCCGGGGCGGTGGGCAGGTTGGCCGCGATGGCGGTGAAGTTGAACGGGCAGACCGCGTACACGAAGCCGTCCAGCGGGCGGTGGTCCTGCCGGTTCCAGCTGCCCTTGGGGCTCACGGTCGGCTGGCCGGCGAGCAGCTCGCGGGCGTAGTGCACGTTGAAGCGCCAGAAGTCGGCGAGCTCGCAGGCGGCCTCGATCTCGGCCTGCAGCGGCGACTTGCTCTGGCCGAGCATGGTGGCGGCGTTCATGCGGGCGCGCCACGGACCGGTGAGCAGCTCGGCGGCGCGCAGGAAGATGGCGGCGCGGTCGTCGAAGGAGAGGGCCTGCCAGGCCGGGGCGGCGGCCTTCGCGGCGTCGATCGCAGCGCGGGCGTCCTCGGCGGTGCCCTCACGAGCGGTGCCCAGCACCTTGGCGTGGGCGTGGGGCTGGACGACCTTGATCTCCGCGCCGGAACCCTGGACCCACTCGCCACCGATGCAGTGCGGCAGGTCAATCGGGTTGTCGGCGATCTCACGGAGCGCGGCCTGCAGCTCCTCGGCCTCGGGGCTGCCGGGGGCGTAGTCCTTGACCGGCTCGTTCACCGGGTACGGGGGGGTCGTCACAGCATCCATGGAGGTGCTCCTTCGTGGGGTGCGGGATTCAACGGGCCACCTCGCGCCAGCGGCGCGGCGGGCAGACCTCTGCCCCATGCTGTCACGGACGCACGGCGGCGACCACCACCGGTGGGAGCTCCCGTCACCCCTCCGGGTGCGGCTCCGGCGCCGCCCGCAGCAGGTCCTGCACGACCGCGGCCTCGGTCGTCGCGTACCAGGAGAGCTCCCAGGGGGCACCGACGGCCTCCGGCTCGCCCAGGGCGACGTCGTCCCCGAGGTGGAAGGAAGCCGCCTGCCGCAGGGTGACCGGTGCCGCGTCGCCACGCAGCACGCCGGCCGGGAGGTCGGCGGCCAGGACCACCACCGGCAGCCCGGCGGCCAGGGCGTCGTCGGCGGCGGCCTCCATCGCCTCCTCGGCCTCCTCCTCCGACGGCTCGGCGGTGGGGTCGGCCGGGACCGCCACCACCCGCCACGGGCGGACCGGGGCCACCTCCTCACCCCCCACGAGGGCGGTGAGCTCCTCGAGCGAGAGGGCGGCGAAGGCACGGAGGTCGTGGGTCATGCACCCATCGTGGCACGGGTGTCGACCAGCCCGACGAGATCACCCAGCCGACGGGCGAGCGCCGAGCGTGGCGCCTCCTCCACCACCGGGCGCCCGGCCAGGAGCGCCCGGTCGACGACGGCCCGGTCCTCCGGGAGCAGGAGGTCCGCCCGCCGCCCGAGGTGCCGCTCGGCGGTCTCCTGGAGCTCCGGCTCGCGGGCCGCGGTGCGTCGGGTCCGGTTGAGGACGAGCACCTGCGGCGTCCCGGCGAGCACCGGGTCCAGCACGTCGGTGCTGCGGATGAGGCGCTGCAGGGCCACCGCGTCGGCGCCCCCGACCACGACCACCAGGTCGGCCGCGCCCAGCACCGTCAGGGCAGCGGCGTTGCGGCGGGGTGCACGGGTGTCGTAGGCGAGGACCTCGTCGTCCTCCACCGGGCTGGCGAGATCAACCACGACGAGGTCGACGAGCCTCCGGGCCATCCCCAGGACGTCCTCCAGCGCGCCGGCCCGCACCTCCGGCCACCGGTCGGCCCGGCCGATCCCGGTGAGCACCCGCAGCCGCTCCCCCACCCGGCGGGCGCAGCCGGCCAGGGCCGGGGCGTCGAGGCGACCCTCCTCGCTGGCCCGCACCGCGGCGATGAGCCCCGACGCCTCCTCCAGCAGCGCCAGGTGCTGCCCCAGCCCCGGGGCGTGGGTGTCCGCGTCGACGAGCATCGTCTCGGAACGGCGGGCCAGGAGGGCGGCCAGCTCGACGGCCACGGTCGTGCGTCCCGGCGCACCCGGCGGGCCCCAGACGGCGACCACCCGCCCGGTGGGCTCGGGCAGCGGGTCCAGCCTCCCACCTGCCGGTCCGTCGACCGCGGCACCCTCCTCGGGGGTGGGCCCGGGGGCTGCCCCCAGCCCCGCCACGACCTCCTCCCAGCGGGGCAGGGGGTCCTCCACGGAGCAGGTCGCGCTGACGCCCCACTGGGCGAGGCGCCGCTCGGCCCCCTCGTCAGCCGGTGAATGGACCCCGACGACCTGGAGCCCGGCCTCCTGCAGGCCCACGACGCACTCCCGGTCCAGGTCCCGCAACCCGGCCGACACGACGGCGAGCTCCCCCAGCCCCGCCTCCGCCGCCCCGAGCAGATCGGGCAGGTCGACGCAGCGTCGCACCACGCGCAGGCCCGGCACCCGGGAGAGGGTGGCCGCCAGCGGGGCGTCCCAGGAGGGTTCGACGGCCAGGAGGACATCGCGGGTCACTGCTCGCCCTCGCCGGCCACGAGCGATCCGGCCACTGGCACCGCGGCCAGGGCCTCCCCGTCGCCGAGCCCGGCGAGGACCTCGGCCACGCCCTTCTCCGGCACGAGGAGGTCGACGTCCACCGGGCGCCCGGCGGCCGCGGACTGGGCGACGGACTGCACCCGGGCCACCTCGACGGACTCCAGGACCCGCTCGGGGCGCGGGCGCTCGTCCTGACCGGCCGCCCCCTCCGGGACGGTCCACAGGTCGACCACGGAACCGGGGGCCAGCATCGAGGCGCTGCCGGCCGAGACGGGCACCGACACCCGTCGCAGGTCCAGCTCTCCCGGCGAGCCGAGGGCGCTGCGCGGCACGAGCTCCCCGCTGCGGAGCGGTTGCACGAGGACGGCACCCTTCCCGCCGGCAGCGCCCAGCGGGTCGGTCCCCGAGAGGTGGGCCGGGCGGTCTCCGGCCGAGACCGGCTTCAGGTCCGCCCGCGTGAGCACGTGCCCGGTGGGGAGGTCGCGGGCGGCCTCCCAGTGCTGCGGCCCGGCATCACCCCCGGCCACCGCCGCGCCGGTGAGCGTGGAGCCCAGCACCAGGGCCGCGCCGACGAGCAGCCGCGCGTCGGTCCACCGGGGGCGACGGAGGCGGTGCGCCGGTGGGCTCTCCGGCCGTTCCAGCTCCGCGCCGCCCTGCCGACTGCTGCGCCCGAACATCGTGTCTCCTCTGGCCTGTGGACGAACCGGGTGGGCAGGAGCGTGCCGACATAGGATGAACACCAGGTGGCCAACAGGTCAGGATTCGGTCTGGATCGGCCCCGCCCCGCGGCACCAGGCGCCGCGGAGGACGTCGAACGAGCGCGACCAGGAGGAGACGTGCCCCGCCGCTTCATGGCTCTCAGCGACGTGGCCGAGACGCTGGACATCTCGGCCGCCCAGGCCTACGCCCTCGTGCGCTCCGGGGACCTCCCCGCCATCAAGGTCGGTGGCCGCGGTCAGTGGCGGGTGGAGATCTCCGAGCTGGAGAACTACATCGCCCGGCAGTACGAGGCCACCCGGGCCCTCGTCGAGGCCGACCGGCCCTGAACCCGGGTCAGGCCCCGGGCCCACCCACCCAGGCGACTGCCTCGAAGGGGATGACCCGGACGGACCGGGCCTCGCGGGCGGTGGGCCCCACGGCCAGGTCCAGGTGATCGGCCAGCACCCGGTCGACCCGTCCCTCCACGAGCCCGCCCTGCGAGCCGGCCACCCGCACCGATGACCGGTCCCGGGAGAGCTCCCGCAGCACGCTGACCCAGGTGACCCGTCGGGCCACCGACTCCCCCGCGGGCCGGGCCCTGGCCGTGAGGCCCGCGACCCCGGCCACGGCCCACCGGCCCACGAGCCGGTCACCGCCCCGGGTGCTCAGACGGAGCCAGTCCTCACCGACCTCCCGCACCTCCCCCTGCACCACCCCGCCGCCCACCGTCTCGAGGGCGAGGGTTCGCCCCCGGTGGGCGTCGAGCCGGTCCATCAGCGAGATCCGAGCACGCTCGATGCGCACCCGCTCGGCGACCTCGTCCTCCAGCTCGGCCCGGCGCTCCGCGGCCAGCCGCCCCGCGACGTCGGCGAACAGCGCGTCCCAGCGATCCGTCATGCGGTCACCGTAACCAGCCCCGCCCGACCCCGGCCGGAGGTCGCAGCACCCTGACCACCCCGGTCGCCGGCCGAGCCCACCCCACCACTTCGACATGGATCCGCACGCATCCACAGGATTCGACATCAAACGACACCAAACGACATGATGTGGCTATATTCGTGATCGACAACACACCGACCGAGCAGGTGATCACATGCACGCCCCCGTCCCCTCCCTGGCCCACCGGGCCCTGCACCGCGAGGAGAAGCACTCCTCGCCAGGTCGCGTGCCCGTGTGGGCGGCCCTGCTCGCCGGGGCGGTGGGCCTGGCCCTCAGCGCCCTGACCGTGGAGCTCGGTCGCGGCCTCACGCGCCGGGCCGAGGCCGTCCTCGACCCCACGCACCCCGCCGCTGCCCTCACCTGGGGTGTCCAGCTCTGCCTGACGGTCGTCCTCGCCTGGCTGGCCGGGGTGCTCGCCCTCGAGGGCCTCGCCCGGGTGCCGGGGATGGCCGGAGCCCCCTTCCGCTCGGCGCGGCGGGCCCTGGGGCCGTGGGCCGGTGGTGCCCTGCTCTCGCTGGTCGTGGGACTCGCCACCAGCTCCGGCACGGCCCACGCCGGACCCGGTGAGGCCGCCGCACCGAGGGCGGGGAGCACGAGCAGCAGCGTGGCCGGCTCGTTGACCGCCGACCCGCTCGACCTGCGCCCCCTCCTGACAGAGACCGAGGAGCGCACCGCGGAGAGCGCGGGCCCGGCACCGAAGACGGTCACCGTCCGCACCGGTGACACGCTGTGGGAGCTGGCCGCCCGTCACCTGGGGGAGGACGCGAGCCCGGCCCGGATCGCCCACGAGTGGCCCCGCTGGTACGCCGAGAACCGCGAGCTCGTCGGCGAGGACCCCGATCTCCTGCAGCCCGGGACCGAGCTGCGTGTGCCGGGGACGGAGGACGTCCGATGAGCGCGCAGCCGACGGCCCTCCCCCGCGGCAGCGAGGTCACCTTCGACCGCCAGCCCACCCCGACCGCGGACCTGCCCCCGGCCACCCCGTGGACCGCCCACCTCTGCCGGACCCTCGTGGAGGTCATGGACGGCTCGCGTTCCGCGCAGCAGCTCACCCGCTGGGTGACCCTGGACATCCTCCACCGGCTCGCCCGGCGCAGCACCCTGGCCCGCCGCCACGGGACGGCGACCGGCAGCACCCGGGTGCGCAGCGTCCGGACCTGTCACGTCCGCGACGGGATCGTGGAGGCCTCGGCGGTCGTGGTCGTCCGCGGGCAGGTGCGTGCCATCGCCCTGCGGCTGGAGGGCCTCGACGGGCGGTGGATGCTCACCGCCCTGGAGATCGGCTGAACCCACCGGGAGCGCGACGGGGGCGGGCGGGCGTGATGCCCACCCGCCCCCGTCGTGGCGTGTGCTCTCCGCTCAGCGGCGGCGCTTCTCCGCCCGGCGCTGGGCACGGTTGCCCTGCGCCCCCCGGGCAGTGCGCTGCTCCACCGTGCCCTCGGCGGTCGGGGCGGTGTACTGCCAGCGCTGCTGGTCCTCGTTCGCGTCCACCGCACCACCGTGCTTGCGGCGGGCCTCGCCGGAGGCCACCGCCTGCACACCCTGCGCGCTCGGCTCGACCTGGAAGAGCCCCATGACGGCCTCCTCCTTGATCGAGTCGGCCATGACACCGAACATCTGGTAGCCCTCGCGCTGGTACTCCACCAGCGGGTCGCGCTGCGCCATCGACCGCAGGCCGATGCCCTCCTTGAGGTAGTCCATCTCGTAGAGGTGCTCGCGCCACTTGCGGTCCATCACGCCCAGGAGCACGCGACGCTCCAGCTGGCGCATGACCTCCTCGCCCATGGCCCGCTCGCGGGCGTCGTAGGCGTACTGCGCGTCGGAGGTCAGCTCGTCCACGAGCAGCTCGGCGTCCACGCCGCCGATCCCCCCGGCGGCCTCGACGATGTCGTCGACCGTCAGCGAGATCGGGTACAGCTCCTCCAGGGCGCCCCACAGCTCGTCGAGATCCCAGTCCTCGGCATATCCGTGGGCGGTCGCACCGTTCACGTAGTCGATGATCACGTCGTTGATGAAGTGCCGCACCTGCTGCTCCAGGTCGGCCCCCTCCAGCACCCGCTTGCGCTCGGCGTAGATCACCTCGCGCTGCCGGTTGAGCACGTCGTCGTACTTCAGGACGTTCTTGCGCGACTCGAAGTTCTGGCTCTCCACCTGGGTCTGGGCACGCTCGATCATCTTCGTGAGCATGCCGGCCTCCAAGGGCTCGGACGGGTCGCCGCTGGCCATCGCCCGCTGCATGAGGCCGGAGTTGAAGCGAACCATGAGGTCGTCCTCGAGGGAGAGGTAGAACCGGCTCTCCCCCGGGTCACCCTGGCGGCCCGACCGGCCGCGCAGCTGGTTGTCGATGCGGCGCGAGTCGTGGCGCTCGGTGCCCAGCACGTACAGGCCGCCGAGCTCGAGCACCTCCTCGTGCTCCGCCTCCACCGCGCGCTCGGCCCGGGCCAGCGCGTCGTCCCAGGCGGCCTCGTACTCCTCCGGGTTCTCGTCCGGGTCCAGCCCGCGCTTCTTCAACGAGGCCACGGCCATGAACTCGGGGTTGCCGCCGAGCATGATGTCGGTGCCTCGACCGGCCATGTTCGTCGCCACGGTGACCGCGCCCTTGCGGCCGGCCTCGGCCACGATCGCGGCCTCCTGCTCGTGGTACTTCGCGTTGAGCACCTCGTGCTTCACGCCGCGCTGCGTGAGCTGCTCCGAGAGATACTCGGACTTGGCCACGCTCGTGGTGCCGACCAGGACCGGCTGGCCCTTGGTGTGCCGCCCGACGATGTCCTCCACCACGGCGTCGAACTTGTGCTTGGCGTCGGCGAAGACCAGGTCGCGCTGGTCCACGCGGGCCAGCGGCCGGTTCGTCGGGATCGGGATGACGTCCAGCTTGTAGATCGAGTGGAGCTCGGCCGCCTCGGTCTGGGCGGTACCGGTCATGCCGGCGAGCTTGTCGTACATGCGGAAGTAGTTCTGCAGGGTGACCGTGGCCAGGGTCTGGTTCTCCTGCTTGACCTCCACGCCCTCCTTGGCCTCGATGGCCTGGTGGACCCCGTCGTTGTAGCGGCGGCCCTTCAGGAGGCGGCCGGTGTGCTCGTCGACGATGTGGACCTCGCCGTCCATGACGACGTAGTCCTTGTCCTTGGTGAACAGCTCCTTGGCCTTGATGGCGTTGTTCAGGTAGCCGATCAGCGGAGTGTTGCGGGCCTCGTAGAGGTTGGTGATGCCGAGGTGGTCCTCGACCTTCTCGATGCCGGACTCCAGCACGCCGACGGTGCGCTTCTTGATGTCGACCTCGTAGTCACCGGTCGGCTCGATGCCGCGCAGCTTGTCCCCCGGCTCGCCCTTCTCGAGCTTCCGGGCGATCTCCGCGAAGGTGCCGTACCAGGAGGTGGCCTGGTCGCCCGGCCCGGAGATGATGAGCGGCGTGCGGGCCTCGTCGATGAGGATCGAGTCGACCTCGTCGACGATCGCGAAGTGGTGCTCGCGCTGCACGAGGTCGTCCACCGACCAGGCCATGTTGTCGCGCAGGTAGTCGAAGCCGAACTCGTTGTTCGTGCCGTAGGTGATGTCCTTGGCGTACTGCTCGCGGCGCTGGGTGGAGTTCAGCGAGGAGAGGATCACCCCGGTCTCCAGGCCGAGGAAGCGGTGCACGCGCCCCATGAGCTCGGCCTGGTACTCGGCGAGGTAGTCGTTGACCGTGACGACGTGGACGCCCTTGCCGGTGAGCGCGTTGAGATAGCTCGGGAGGGTAGCCACGAGGGTCTTGCCCTCACCCGTCTTCATCTCGGCCACGGCGCCCTGGTGCAACGCCGCCCCGCCCATGATCTGCACGTCGAAGTGGCGCTTGCCCAGAGTGCGGACAGCCGCCTCGCGCACGGTCGCGAAGGCCTCGGGCATGAGCGCGTCCAGCGACTCGCCGTCGGCCAGGCGGGCCTTGAGGCGGTCGGTCTGCTCGCACAGCTCGGTGTCCGAGAGCGCCTGCATCTCGGCCTCGCGGGCGTTCACGGCCGTGGCGACGCCCTCGAGGCGACGCACCATGCGTCCCTCGCCAGCACGCAGCACGCGATCCAAGATCTTCGGCACGACTGTGGTCTCCCTCGTGGTCCTCGGTGTCCGGTGCGGTCTGCACGATCCGCCCGGCGGCTGGGACAGCCTAGTTGACGCCGGCGGAGCGCTCCGGGGGCCGCGCCGGAACGCGGTGGAGCGCTGGGGCGCGGCTGGTGTTGGATGGGCCGATGACCGACGCGACACCTGCCGGGCCCCCCGCCTCGACCGCCTGCCCCGTGCTCACCGACGGCCGGGTCCGCCTGCGACTGCACGACGCGAGGGACGTCCCCGCCGTCGTGGAGACCTCGACCGACCCCGAGGCGGTGCGGTGGACGACGGTCCCCTCCCCCTACGGCACCGGTGAGGCGCAGTGGTGGGTCGGCCACATGCGCGAGGGGTGGGAGGCCCGGGCCACCGGGGACGAGCGCGCGGTCATGGGCTGGGCGATCGACCTGCACGAGGGCGCGGCGAGGGATGACCGTTCGGCGACCGACGAGGGCGGCTGGCGCTTCGCCGGCCAGGTGGAGATCCGCCCCATCGGCGGCGGGGTGGGCGAGCTGGGCCTGGTGCTGCACCCGGAAGCGCGCGGGCAGGGGGTCATGACGGCGGCCTGCCGGCTGGCGATGGCGTGGGCCACCGAGCACGGCGGGCTGGAGACGCTCCACTGGCGCACGGCGGTGGGCAACTGGGCCTCGCGCCGGGCGGGGTGGCGGCTGGGCTTCCGGTTTTCCTCGGCGGTGCGTGGGCTCATGCCGCAGGAGCGGGAGACCTTCGACGGCTGGGTGGGTACCTGGCGGGCCGGGGAGCCGATGGAACCGGTGCACCCCTGGCGCGCGGCCGTCACCCTGGAGGGGGCGGCGGGTGTGGACGGGCGCGGGCGCGAGCTCCCGGGGGTGCGGCTGCGGGCCTTCACCGAGGGCGACCGGCCCGCCGAGGGTCCTGACGCCGAGGGACTGCGCTACATGCACACCTCCGTGCCTCCGGCCGGGGAGGCGGAGTTCACCGCCTGGCTGACCGGGTTGCGGGAGCAGATGGCCACCGGGACCGGCATCCACTGGGCGGTGTGCGACCCGGCCACCGACGAGGCGCTGGGCGGCATCAGCCTGTTCCGGCTCGGGAACCCCTACCAGCCCACCAGCGCACAGCTTTCCTTCTGGATGCACCCGGCCGGGCGCGGCAGGGGGCTGCTCCACGCCGGGCTGCTGCAGGTGGTGGACCACGCCTTCGCCCCCGAGGACGAGGGCGGGCTGGGGCTCGTCCGCATCGGCTCGGAGGCGCGGGCGAGCAACACGGCGTCGATCGGGGCGCACCTGCGGGCGGGCTTCCGGGTGGTCGGGCAGACGCTGGCGAGCGCCGGTGCCGGGGAGGAGCTGGAGGACTCCTGGGCCTTCGAGCTGCTCCACGAGGCGCGGCTGCCCGAGGGCACGCCCCGCGGCACTCCCCCGGCGGCGCGGCCGGCTGTGGCTCCGCGGGCTCGGGCCGAGGCGGGGCTGCCCCAGCCGGTGCTGGAGGGCGACGGCATCGTGCTGCGGGCCTTCACGGCGGACGACGTCCCGGCGCTGGCCGCGATGCCGAGCGAGACGGAGCACTGGCGCTTCATGGGCGCCCCGGGCAACGTGGCCGAGGCCCGCGAGTACGTGGCGCAGCGCGAGCAGCGTCGGCTGGCCGGGACGGACCTGACCTATGCCGTGGTCGGGGCCGAGGGCACGGAGCTGGCCGGCGAGCTGCTGGGCGCGATGAACCTGTTGGGGCTGGCCGACCGGCACTTCCCGGACACCGCCGAGGTCGGCTACTGGGTGAACCCGGCGCACCGGGGCGGCGGCGTGCTGCAGCGGGCGCTGGACACCGTCCTGGACTTCGTGACGCGCCCGGTGGCCGAGGGCGGGCTGGGACGGGCGCGGGTGGTGGCCACGACGCACGAGGACAATCTCGCCTCGCAGGCGGTGCTGCAACGGGCCGGGTTCACGCTGTGGGGCACCGAGCCGGCCGCCCACCCCGTGGACGACGCCGAGCCCACCGGAGCGCGGCACGCGATCACCCGGTGGGCGTGGACCGTGGGTGAGGACCGGGTGGAGGTCGGTGCGGCCACGGTGGCCCGGCGGCGGCTGCCGGCCACGCTGCAGGGCTCCACGCGCCAGGGTGAGCGGCTGGTCCTCGCCGCGGTGACGGACTCGACGGCCGATGTGGCCCGCATCGTGGAGGCCTGCCGGGACCCGGAGTCGGTGCGCTGGCTGGGCGGGCCGGGGCGCATCCACGCGGGGTATACCGAGGCGGACGCACGGTCGTTCGTGGCGGCGCTCTCCCGGGGGTGCCTGCACGGGACGTGGGCCGGCTGGGCCATCCGCGATGCCGACGGGCTGCTCCTGGGGATGATCGACGTCCAGGAGCCCGGGGAGCGCAGCGAGATCGGGTACTGGGTGCACCCCGAGGCCCGCGGACGGGGCGTGGTCTCGGCGGCGCTGCAGCTGCTGGTGCGGCACGCGCTGACCCCGGCTGGGTCCGGCGGCATGGGGCTGCGACGGCTGACGATCCGGCACGCGGCGGACAACGCCGGGTCGCGGCGGGCCATCGAGGGCGCGGGCTTCCAGCGGATCGGCCTGGCCCGGCGGGCCGGGAACCTCGGGGACGGCACCTTTGCGGACGACGTGCTCTACGACCTGCTGCCCGAGGACCTCCCGGCCTGCTGAAGGCCCCGGTCGCGGCCCCGCTCACACACACCTGAGATGCGTACCGGTCCGCACCTCGGGTGTCGTGGGTATCGCCTGGTCCCCCAGAACGGCACCGGTCCGCATCTCAACGGTCCACGTGCGAACCCGTGCGCATTTGGGTGAAGGCTGACGGGTGAGATGCGTACCGGTGCGCACCTCGGGTGTTGCGGACCGGACCGGGGTGCCTCGGGGCCGGGGATGACGCGAGGCCCCGGGCCCGGCCGGCTCAGGCCTCGGGGTTGGGGCGGGCCGGGGCCGCGTCCACGGCGTCCAGCCCCAGCCAGCCGGCCATCTCGGCCAGGGCCGCGTGCAGCTCGGCCTCGGTCTCGGCCGGAGCGCCCGGCTCGGTGTGCACCGTCGGCGCCCGCAGCACCCCGGCCTGCCGGTCGGCCTTGAGGTCCACCCGCGCCACGAGCTCGTCCCCCAGCAGGAAGGGCAGCACGTAGTACCCGTGCACCCGCTGCTCGGCCGGGGTGTAGATCCCGATCCGGTAGGCGAACCCGAACAGCGCCTCCGCCCGCTCCCGCTGCCAGACCACCGGGTCGAAGGGGCTGAGCAGCGTCCGGACCCCCACCGGCCGGGGCCGCGGGGCGTCCCGGTGCAGGTAGACCGGCGTCCCGGGCCGCGACCACCCGGGCACCTCGACCTCCCGCAGCACGCCGTCAGCCACCAGCCGCTCCAGCGCCGGACGAGCCTGTCGCACCTTCAGCCGCGCGTGGTCTCGGAAGCAGCGCAGCGTCCCGATGCCGTGCGCCCGCGCCCCGGCCTCCACCAGCGCCACGAAGGCCTCCTCGTCCGGCAGCGGGCGCTCCCCCACCGGCCCCCGGGCCAGCACCTCGGCCGGCAGCACCGTCTCCGGCACCGCGTACAGCCGCGCGAACTGCGCGTTCCGGCCCGCGCTCGTCAGCTCCCCGGCCCAGAAGAGGTGCTCGCAGGCGGCCTTCACCAGCGACCAGTTCCACCCCCACTGCTCGGAGCCCACCTCCTCAGCGTGCTCCAGCGCCGCCTCCACCTCCACGGCGGTCATGGGCCCCTGGGCCCGCACGGTCTCCTGCACCGCCTCCACCAGGCCGGGGTGCTCGCGGGCCACGGCGCGCATCCCGCCCCAGGCCTCGTCGCGCGCCCGGCGCATCCGGAAGCCGTAGAGCGCCCAGTCCTCCACCGGCACCAGGGAGGCCTCGTGCGCCCAGTACTCGACCAGCCGGTGTCGGGTGCGCCGCCCGCTCGGACCGCGCCCGTCGCGCAGCCCGTCCAGCAGGGCCCGGTCGTAGGGGCCGAGCCGCGCGAAGGAGGGCAGGTAGTGGCTGCGGGAGAGCACGTTCACCGAGTCGATCTGCGTGATCCCCGTCCGCCGCGCGGTCGCGAGCAGGTGCTGCTGGGTCACCGTCACCGGGCGGCGCCGGCCGAAGCCCTGGGCGAGCAGGGCGATGCGGCGGGCCTGCCGGAGGGTCAGACGAGCGGGACCAGGGGTGAGGGGCACCCGGTCACGGTAGACCGGGTGCCCCTCACCGGACAGGTGGTCCCGCCGGGTCACGCCCACGGCGGGGTCGTCGACCCGCTCAGCCGGCCGCCCGGGCCGCGGGCTCCGCCGCTCCCTCGACCTCCGGGCTCACGTCCGTCTGCATGTCGAGCCGGATCACGCCGTAGCTCCACCCCCGGCGCCGGTAGACCACCGACGGCTGGCCGGTCCCGGAGTCCACGAAGAGGAAGAAGTCGTGACCCACGAGCTCCATCCGGGCCAGCGCCTCGTCGAGCGCCATCGGCTGGGCCTCGTGGACCTTCGTGCGGACGCTGATCGGGCAGTTCGCGTCGCCTCCCATCCCGGCGATCACCGGGTCGGAGGCGAGCATCTCCAGGTCCACGCCCTGCTCCACCAGCTCGGCCTCGCGCTGCCGGCGCTGGGCCTCCTCGACGAGCGACCCGCCCGGCTCCACGGGCTCCAGGGGCGCGGTCGCCTCGGCCACGGAGGCCTTCGGGCGCCCCTTGTGGACCTTGCGCCGGTCGTGCAGGCGACGCAGCCGCTCGCTGAGCTTGTCCACCACGGCGTCGAGCGCCTCGTACTCCCGGTCCGCGGTCGCCTCGGCCCGCACGACGGTCCGGCGGTCGAAGCAGGTGATCTCCAGCCGCTCGCTGCCCTCGGCCCGCCGCGGGTTGGGCTCGTGGCTCCACACGATCTCGCAGCGGTCGACGGAGGGTGCGATGGCGGCGACCCGCTCCAGCTTCTCGTCGAGCTTGTCGCGGAATCGGTCGGTGATCTCGGTCTTGCGTCCGGTGACGGTGACCTGCATGGTTTCCTCCCCAAGGAGTCGGGGCCGCTCCACTCGGGCGGCCCGGTACGGGTGGTCTGCGGGGCTCAGCGCCGCTCCAGAGGACCACCCCCTCGAACTCGGGGCTCCATGACCCGACGATACGCCCGAACACCCCGCCCCACAAGGGTCGGCTCCCCTTCCGATCGGGCCCGGGGCAACCTCAGAGGACGCGCGTCGCGCTCACCACACCGGCCACCGTGCAGCCCACCGCCCGCAGGGCCTCCACCGAGGCAGTGGCCGTCGCCCCCGTGGTCACCACGTCGTCCACGAGCCACACCGGGCCCGCCGGTGGCTCCCACCCCGGACGGACCCGCACCCGCCCGGCCAGGTTGGCGGCACGGGCGGCACGTCCGAGCCCGGTCTGGTCCCGGACCGCGCCGGAGACCCGCAGCACGTCGGCCACCGACGAGCGCGTCCCGGGGAGCAGCCGGGTGGCGGCCCGCACCGCATCAGCCACCGGGGAGTCGCCCCGCTGCCGGCGGGTGGCGCCGCGGGAGGGGGCGACGACGAGGGGCACCCCCTCCCGCGGCCCGACGGCCACCGTGAGCGGCCGGACCAGGACCCGGGCCACGAGCGGGCGCAGGTCGCGTCGTTCGCCGTCCTTGTACGCGGTGACCAGCCGTCGCAGGGCTCCGGTGTGGTCCCCCGCCGCGAGCACCGGCACTCCCTCGAGCCGCCCGGTCACGACGCCTGGCAGCAGCTCCCGGGCCAGCAGGTCGGCGCACCCCGGGCACCACCGGCTGCCCGGCCCGCCGCACCCGGCGCAGGTCAGGGGCAGGGCCAGGTCCGCCAGGGCCCGCCACCCGCGCACTCCCGCTCCATCACCCACGGGGCCAGCGAAGCCCACCTCCGGGGCCCTCCGCGCCCCGGCCGGCCGGGGCCTGGGGACGAGCGGGTCACCGAGCTCAGCGACCGGGCACGACGACGTCGCTGGCCACGTTCGCCACGAACCAGCTCGCCCCCGCCTTGCTGAGCACCCGCCCACCGCGGGTGCGCACGAGGATCCCGTCCCCCCGCTCTTCCGGGTAGGCGGCGATCGCCGCGGCGTGATCGACCGTTCCCTCATCCTGCGGCCAGCCCCCGATGTCCGTGGACCAGACCTGCTGCGTGCCGTCCTGCCGCGGCGCCCCGAGGACCACCAGGCTGTCGGCGTCGGCCCAGGCGAGATCCTCCACGGCCTGCACGTCCGGCAGGAGCGCCCGGAGGGAGCCCAGGCGACGGGGGGTGCCGTCCGCCGAGCGCTCGACCCCCGCCAGGGCGATCCGTTCGGTGTCCCCCTCGCGCAGCACCACCAGCGCACGGGCTCCCTCCGGGCTCAGCCGCACCTCCGCCACCTCCGCCGCGGTGTCCCAGTCGTGCTCGACGACCTGCGGCTCGGCCATGGGGTCCGCGGTGTCCAGCAGCAGCACCTCCCCTCCCCCTTGGTAGGCGCGGACGGTCCACACGAACCCGAAGGGATCCGTCGACGGCGTCGCCAGCGCACCGTCGAGGGTCCGGGTGGTGATGACGCCCCGGTTCCAGATCGCCAGCTGGCGCTGGTCCACCCCGGCCACGACGTCCAGCGACCGGCTGGCGGCGAGCCGCTCCCAGCTCGCCGGGATGGGCGGCAGGTCCGAGGTGGCCGAGGTCGGGGCCTCCTCCAGCTCGGTGGAGCGGGGGTCCACCGCGACCAACGACTGCCGCTGGTGCAGCAGCAGGTGCGGTACCTCGGCGTCCGCCAGCGAGTAGTCCACGGCCCGGGGAGAGGTGACGTGCTCGGCCCCGGTCGCGCTCGTCTCCAGTGGCCGGCCGTCGGCCTCCAGCGAGACCGCGTCGACCCCCGGCGCCTGACGCAGGGTGGCCATGAACTGGGCCGCGGCCAGGTCGCGCCGGGCGGCGTCCTGCTCCGTCATCGCCCGGCTCAGGCGCACCGTGGCCACCCCGTCCACGACGGGGACGGTGGCCGTCTCCAACCAGGTGGACGGGTGGACCCCCGTCTGCAGGACACCGTCGAGCTCCTCGGGAACCTGTGCCGTCTGCAACCGGGCCAGGGCGCTCGCCAGGCCCTCACCGTCCCGCACCCAGCGCTTGTCCGGCACCAGCTGCCGCCGCCCCACGGTCCCCCAGTGGACGTCGACGTCCCGGTAGAGCCGCTGGAAGTCGGCCTGCGAGACCACCACGCCGAGTCCCTCGGGGATCCGCGCGATGCGCCACTGCCCGTCCACCCGCTCCACCTCGAGGGTGAACGAGTCGTTGTCCTCCGCCCGGGCCG
Source organism: Kytococcus aerolatus (assembly GCF_900187395.1). Lineage (GTDB taxonomy): Bacteria > Actinomycetota > Actinomycetes > Actinomycetales > Dermatophilaceae > Kytococcus > Kytococcus aerolatus. The sequence goes on along the minus strand of NZ_FYEZ01000002.1, from coordinate 112,454 downwards.
GATCGAGCCTCCCGGAGGGGTCGACCCGGCCCAGGGTCTGCGTGTCGATCCGGACCGATCCCCCGGAGACCTCCACCACCCCCAGGCCGTCGCCGCCCGCGTGCACGACGACCCCGTCGGTGGGGTCCCACTGCGCCGCGGCCTGACCGGTGAGGTACTTCCGGGCGACCTGGTAGCCGCCCTCGTTGCTCAGTCCCGCCCGGAGGAAACCGGCCACGACCTCCTCGGCCGAGGCATCGGGCTGGGGTGGGTCGACCTCCACGCTGACGTCCTGCCGCGGCGAGTCGTCCAGGGCGGGCCCCTGCTCGACAGCCGACTCCTCGGGGAAGGCGCCGCACCCAGCCAGGCCCATCGAGACCACCAGCAGGGCGGTCCCGGCACGGTTGCGCATCCTCATCGTTTCTCCTCGACTCGTCGGGCGGCCTCGTCGTCACCGGGGTGGGGGGCCGGCAGCGGCAGCGCCGAGGCGATGAGCCGCTCCCCCGCCCGCCGCGGCAGGGAGAGCCGGAAGACGGCCCCCTCCCCGGGTTCGGACTGCACCTGCAACCAGCCGCCGTGCTCCCGGGCGTCGGCCTCGCAGATGCTCAACCCCAGCCCGGTGCCCCCGGCACTGCGGGTGCGGGCCGGGTCCGCGCGCCAGAAGCGGTCGAAGACGCGCTCCCGCTGCTCCGGGGTCAGGCCGATGCCGGAGTCCGCCACGGCCACCGCCACGCCGTCGGCGTCCCCCACCACCCGGATGACCACCGGCTGCCCCTCGGCGTGGTCGATGGCATTCGTCACCAGGTTGCGCAGGATGCGCTCCACCCGGCGCCCCTCCACCTCGGCCGTGGACTCCGCCGGGTCGGTGGGCAGGTCCATCCGCAGCTCCACCCCGTTCTGCCCGGCCAGCGGTCGGCAGCCGTCCACCACCCGGGTCGCCAGGTCGGCCAGGTCCACCGGTTCCCGGTGGAGCTCGACCTGGCCGGCGTCCTGCCGGGAGATCTCCAGCAGGTCCCCCAGCAGCTGCTCGAAGCGCTCGACCTCCCCGTGCAGCAGCTCCGCCGACCGGGCGCTCGCCGAGGAGAAGTCGTCCCGCTGCATGTGGAGCACCTCGGCGGCCATCCGGATGGTGGTGAGCGGGGTGCGCAGCTCGTGGCTCACGTCGCTCACGAAGCGCTGCTGCAGCTGGGAGAGGTCCTGCAGCTCCACGATCTGTCGCTCGGTGACGTCGGCCATCGTGTCCACCGCCCGCCCCAGCCGGGCCAGCTCGTCGTGCCCCCTCATCCCGGTCCGCCGCCCCAGCTGGCCCGCCGCGATCTCCCGGGCCGTCGTCGAGACCCGGCTGAGCGGGTCGAGCACGGCGTGGGTGATCACCATGGTCACCAGACCGGCGATGAGGGTGAGTCCCAGACCACCGAGGGCGAAGGACGAGCGCACGATGTCGAGGGTCCGCTGCTCGGCCCCCAGGGAGTGGAAGAAGAGCATGTCGTGCGGCCCCACCCCGGGGATCTCCACCCGTGCCCCGACGAGCACGACGGGGCTCATCCCCCCGTCGGGGTCGTGGGCGGTGGTCACCATCGACTGGAGGTGCTCCGGGTCCTCCTGCAGCGCTGCGCGCAGGGCGTGCGGGGCCTGGTTGACGTCCGCGTAGGGCCGCTCCACCGGGGCCAGGCCCTCGGTGTTCTCCAGCGAGCGGACCAGCGCCACCCGCCGGCTGAGGTCCTCTCCCGGCGAGGAGGACTCCCGGACCACGTCGGTGGCGGTGGCGTAGAGCGTGCTCGCGTCCGAGCGCTCCAGCGCGTCGAACTGCGCCTGACCGCGGCCCACCGCCAGCGAGGACTCGGCGACCGCCAGGTCGACCCGCTGCCGCAGAAGACGTTCGCCGATGTTCTGGTACAGGGTCACGCCCAGCACCACCGAGAGCAGGGTGGTGAGCAGGATGCTCATCACCACCGTGCGGAAGCGTAGCGAGCGCCGCCACCCCCGGACCGGGGCGGTCAGTCCCCGCTGCAGGCCGCTGAAGGCCACCTCAGGCGCCGCGGATCACGCGTCGGGCGCGCCGGCCCGGTATCCCACGCCGCGCACGGTCTGCACGATGACGGGGTCCTCGGGGTCGGGCTCGATCTTGGCGCGCAGCCGCTGCACGTGGACGTTGACCAGGCGGGTGTCGCCCGCGTGCTGGTAGCCCCAGACCTCCTCCAGGAGGCGCTCCCGGGTGAAGACCTGCATCGGCCGGCGGGCCAGCGCCACCAGGAGGTCGAACTCCAACGGGGTCAGGGAGATCTGCTGGTCCCCCCGGGCGACGGTGTGACTCGCGACGTCGATGACCAGGTCCCCCACCCGGAGGGCTGACTGCTGCGGGCTCGTCGCGCGCCGCATGGCGGCCCGGACCCGAGCGATGAGCTCCTGCGGCCGGAAGGGCTTCTGCACGTAGTCGTCCGCGCCCGCCTCGAGGCCGGTCACGACGTCCTGAGTGTCGGTCCGCGCCGTGAGCATGATGATCGGGGCGCCGGCCTCCTGCCGGATCTCGCGGCACACCACCATGCCGTTGCGTCCGGGCAGCATGACGTCCAGCAGGACGACGTCGGGCTGGGACTGGCGGAAGACGGAGAGCGCCTCGTCACCGTGCGCGCAGGTGGTGACCTTCCACCCCTCCTGCGCGAGCACGATGCCGAGCATCTCGGCCAGCGCGGTGTCGTCGTCGACGACCAGGACGTGCCCGTTCGTGGGCGCCTCGGGACGGGTGGGAGACATGCCTCACATGGTAACCGCGCGGGATCAGCGTCCGGCGGCGGTGCCACGGGGCGCCGGCAGGCCGAGCAGGGCGTTCTCCACCACCTCGGACAGGGCCGGGTGCGGCCAGTAGCGCCCGCGGGCCCACTCGTGCGCCGGCTCCTGGGAGATCACGGCCTCCCCGAGGAGGTTCACGAGGATGGCGGCCTGGTGGCCCATCACCCAGCCGCCCAGCACCTGCCCGGTGTCGGCGTCGGCGATGACTCGGCAGCGCCCGGTGTGGTCCTCCATCGCCCACCCGTAGGCCACCGCCGCGTACTCCTGGGTGTGGGTGACCACCTCGTGGCCGGCCTCCCGGGCCTGCGCCTCGGTGAGCCCCACGGTGCCGATCTCCGGGGTGCTGAACACCCCGGCCACGACCGGGACGGTCGGGAAGGACTGCAGCTCCTCGGGGTGCACCAGGTTGTGGAAGACCACTCGGGCCTGCGCGTTGGCCACGTGCTTGAGCATCGTCGGGTCGCAGACGTCGCCGAGGGTCCAGACCCCCTCGGCCGAGGTCCGCCCGTGCTCGTCGCACTCCACGAAGCCCTGCTCGTCCACCCGCACCCCGGCGGCATCGGCGTCGAGACCGTCGGTGGCGGGGCGCCGCCCGGTGGCCACCAGGACCACCTCGGTCTCCAGGGTCTCCCCGTCGTCGAGGGTGAGGTGGGCCCCGGTCCCTGCACCGACGACCTCGGCACCGGTCACCTCGGTGCCGGTGCGCACGTCCCAGCGCTTGCGGGCTAGGGCGGTGAAGGCCAGGGAGAGCTCCTCGTCGAGGTCGCGCAGGAGGCGCTCGCCGCGGACCACGAGGGTCACCTCGACACCCAGACCGCTGAAGACGTGGGCGAACTCCACCGCCACGACGCCCCCGCCGACGATCGTCATCCGCGCCGGGAGCTTCTCCAGGCGCATGATGGTGCGGTTCGTGTGACCGACCGTGCCCATCAGGGGCGCGAGGGCGTCGGGCACGGTGGGCGCCGAGCCGGTGGCGATGACGACCTGGTCGGCGGTGAGGCGCACCGTCCCGCCCTCGTGGAGCGCCACGTCCAGCTGCCGCTCCCCGGTGAAGCGGGCCCAGCCCTCGTAGAGATCCGTCCCCTCGGCCTCGCGCCGGTAGCGAGCGCCCCCCTCGCTGATCGGATCGATGCGGTGGAAGACCCGGTCCCGGATCTCCGTCCAGCGCACGTCGGTGAGCTCGGCGGAGAGGCCGAACTGCTCCACCTCCCGCACCCGGTTCGCCGTCTCGGCGGTCCAGACGAACATCTTGGTGGGGATGCAGCCGTTGTTCAGGCACGTTCCCCCGAAGACACCGGCCTCCACCACGGCCACCCGCAGGTCCGCGAACTCCTCCCCGGGGAGGGAGTTGCCGGATCCGGACCCGATGACGACGACGTCGTAGTGCTCAGTGCGCATGGGCCCACCCTAGGCGGGACGGCCCGGCCCCGGGGTCAGTCGCTCTCCCGCAGCTCGGCCAGGTGGGGCGAGACGCCGGGGTCGAGCCCCAGGCCGATCGCCAGCCAGGTCGCGGTGAAGTCCACCCGCGCGACGAGACGCGCCAGCTCCTCCAGAGGGGCCGCCTCCTCCACGAGTGTGTCCACGAGCCGCACCCCGGCCCGCTGGGCGACCGTGCTGACCCGCTGCGCCATCGGGCTCAGCCCACCGGCCCCCAGGACCCACAGGCCCAGTGGGATCTGGGCGGGGGCGTCCAGGAAGGGGTCGGCGAAGATGTCCCGCCCACCGTCGGGCACCGGGGCGCGGGTGGCCTCCCACCCCGCCCCGGTGGCGTGGGGCCCGTCGAAGCAGGCGACCACCTCGCTGGCCGCGTGGGGCAGCTCCCCCACCGTGGCGGGGACCCGCGCCGTGCGCGCCAGCATCGATCCGGCTCGGCGGGCGGCCACCCCGGCGACCGGCCCGTCGGCGAGGACCATGGGCAGTGTCTCGGCCAGTGCCAGGGCGTGCACCTTGGCCGGGTTCACGAAGGCCGGCGAGTCCGGGCGACACTCCTCGGCGACCCGGTCCAGGGCCCGGGCGACCTCCTCCCAGGCGATCGTTCCGGGCTGCACGAGCCCGACGTGCCCCAGGGCGACGGCCACCGGGGACACCAGCCCCCACAGCGCGGTGCGGGAGCTGACCGGGCCGTGGCCGACCGGCACGTGCACGCCCCGGGCGCGCTGGGCGGCGTCTGCCAGCGGGCTGTCCGCGGCCCCGACGGTGAGGACCGCCGCACCCCGGCGCGCGGCCTCGTGGGCGATGGTCACCGCGCCGGCCTCCGCCCCGGAGAGGGAGAGGGCGACGACCAGGTCGAGCGGCCCCACCCAGGCCGGCAGCGGGCCTCCCTGCAGCGCGTGCACCGGCGTCGGCGAGCCCTGCTCCACGAGGAGGGAGACCACGTCACCGACGACGGCCGAGCCGCCGGAGGCCACCACGACCACCGCCCGGGGCCGGTGGGCCGAGGCGATCCGCTCGATGCCGGCCTCGTCGGCGAGGGTGACCGCCTGCCTCACCTGGGCCCCGGCGGTCGCCAGGGAGCGGAGCACACCGCGGCGGTCGCAGCGCGCGAGGTGGTCCGGGTCGTCCAGCAGCGCGTCGTCGATATAGGGCACGGTGCCTCCTCAGCCGTCCTGGCGGATGAGGCCGAGCACAGCCTCGCTGACCCGGTCCGTGACCGCCTGCGCGGTGGACTCGGCATTGAGCCGCAGCAGCGGCTCGGTGTTCGAGGCCCGGACGTTGGCGCGCCAGTACCCGAGCTCCTCGCCGTCCAGGGCGGTGCCGGTCACCGTCAGCCCGTCCAGCTCGTCGGTCCGGGCCCCCTGCTCGGCGGCCCAGGCCCGCACCCGCTCCAGGGCGGCGCCGGCATCGACCACGGTGGAGTTGATCTCCCCGCTGGCGGGGTACCTCTCGAAGGGGGCCATGAGCTCCGAGAGGGTTCCCTCGTGCTCTCCCAGGGCGGCCAGGACGTGGAGGGCGGCGAGCATGCCGGTGTCCGCGTACCAGAAGTCCCGGAAGTAGTAGTGGGCCGAGTGCTCTCCCCCGAAGACCGCCTCGTGCTCGGCCATCTCGGCCTTGATGAAGGAGTGGCCGACCCGGGTGCGCACGGCCCGTGCGCCCTCGGCCTCGATGACCTCGGGCACCACCCGGGAGGTGATGGCGTTGTGCACCACGGCCACCTCCTGCGGCGAGGCACCCGCCGCCACGGCCCGGCGGATCTCCCGCTGCGCCACCAGGGCGGTGACGGCGCTGGGGGTCACGGCCTCGCCGCGCTCGTCCACGACGAAGCAGCGGTCGGCATCGCCGTCGAAGGCCAGCCCGAGATCCGCCCCGGACTCCCGCACGGCCGCCTGCAGGTCACGGAGGTTCTCCGGCTCCAGCGGGTTCGCCTCGTGGTGGGGGAAGGTGCCGTCGAGCTCGAAGTAGAGGGGCTGCACCTCGAGCGAGTCGACCGGGCGCCGCTCACCGTCGCCGAGCACGACCGGCACGGTGTGCCCGGCCATCCCGTTGCCGGCGTCGACGACCACGCGCAGCGGTCGGGCACCGTCCAGGTCCACCAGGGAGCGCAGGTGGGCGGCGTAGTCGGCGGTCACCTCGCGGTGCTCCAGCGAGCCGGGGTGCTCGGAGGCCGGGCGGTCGTGGACGTCCCCGCGGTCGAGGATCCACTGGGCCAGGTCACGCACCTCGGCCAGCCCGCTGTCCTGGCCGACCGGCCGCGCCCCGGTCCGGCAGAGCTTGATGCCGTTGTACTGCGCGGGATTGTGGGAGGCGGTGAGCATGGCCCCGGCGAGGTCGAGCCGGCCGGAGGCGAAGTAGAGGCCGTCGGTGGAGCACAGGCCGATCATCGTCACCGACACGCCGTGCAGGGTCAGCCCGGCGGCGAAGGCCTCGGCGAGCTCGGGGCTGCTGGAGCGCATGTCGTGACCGATGGCCACGCCGGGCAGCTTCTCGGGCAGGACCACGGTCTGGGCGAACGCCTCACCGAGCGCGCGGGCCACGCGCGGGTTCAGCTGGTCGGGAACCAGCCCCCGGACGTCGTAGGCCTTGACGAACTCTGACAGGGGCGGCTGCTGCGGGGTCATGGCCACAGGTTAGTGGCCGGAGCTCCGCTCCTCCCGGGGTGCGTCGTCCCGGTCGTGGACGAGGCGGAGGTGGCCGTGGGCGGATCCCTGGGCACCGTCAGCGGCAGGTTCCCCGGCGGACTCCGAGCCCGGAGCAGCCTCCACGGTGGCCCGCCGGTCCCGCACGACCTCGGCCAGGGCACCGATGTCGCGCACCGAGCCGGTGGGGTCGGTGAGGTCGATGTCGAGCCGCAGCAGGGCCCACCCGCGGGGCGGGGTGAGGCGGTCCGTGTGCTCGGCGCACAGGTCGTACCCGTGGGGGTCGGCCTCCCGGGCCAGCGGCCCCACCACCACGGCCTGCTCGGAGTACACGTAGGTCAGCGTGGAGGCCGCCCCACGGCTGCATCCGATCTTGCTGCACAGGCGGGGGCGGGACGAGGGGAGCGACACAGCGCGCAGACTACGCTGCCGGCATGTCGCGCGAACGCCCCCGCCCCGGTGGATCCCGCCGACGCACCCTGCGCCGTGGTCGGGAGCTGCGGGGTCCGCTGGCCGCGGCACCGGTCCCGGCCCGGGTCGGTCGCGGGCGGGCCTTCGAGCTGTTGGCGCACGAGGTGGCCACGCGGGTCACGGAGCGCGCCGGGTGGCCCGACGGGGGGTGGGAGCTGGTGGTGACGGTCGCCCCGGACGGCCCCGTCGCCTCCTCGGAGCGCCACGGGGCCGTCCGGCAAGAGGACGGTCGATGGGTGCTCACGCTGCACCGGGGATCCCGGGTCTGGGAAGGTCACCCGGCCGGCTTCGAGGCGGCCCTGGAGGAGGGGCTGGCCGTCCTCGTCGCCTCGGTGAGCGGGTGGGACGCCCAGGACCTCCTCGACCCCGGCTGAGCGAGCCCGCCGGACCGGCCCTCGTCCAGTCTGGCGGAGATCAGGCGGAGATGACGGCGCGGCGCTTCAGGCGACGGCGCTCGCGCTCGGACAGACCGCCCCAGATACAGAAGCGCTCGTCGTTCTCGAGCGCGAACTCGAGGCACTCGGTGCGCACCTCGCACCCGGTGCACACACGCTTTGCCTCCCGGGTCGAGCCCCCCTTCTCCGGGAAGAAGGCCTCCGGGTCGGTCTGGGCGCACAGGGCGCGCCCCTGCCACGAGGGCACGGTCCCGTCGGCCAAGCCGACGATCTGCAGTTCGTGCACGGTTTCCTCCTCGACCCTGGGGCCCGTCAGCACGTGGTGAGCTCATGAGCGCTCGGGCGAGGGCGATTCCGCGCTCCGAGGCTGCCCGCAGAGTGCGGGCCACACCGAAATTACACCGGCGCAACTCCCGCGTGTCAAACGACCCACGGCCGAGCGATGGTGTATGGCCCGCACCCCCTCGACCGGGGCCCGGCGGGTGACGGGGCCCGGCGGCGCGACCCCCTCCGCGACGCGTCCCGGACGTCCGGGGCCGGCCCACGACAGCGCCGGGTGGGCAGGTCGTACGATGCACGGGCCTGTCCCCTGCGACAGGCGCGGGGCCCCGTCCACGGCCCCGCAGCACCAGCTCGGCGCACGGCGCCCACTCGACGACATCGCGCTCGGCGCGGGAAGGCCCCCTCACATGACCACACCGGCAACGGTGCTGGATGTCCTGACCACCGACAACCCCCACCAACCCCGCCTCACCTGCTACGACGACGCCCGCGGGGAGCGGATCGAGCTCTCCGGGGCCGTCCTGGCCAACTGGGCCGCCAAGGCGGCCAACGCCCTGCAGGAGGAGTTCGACGTCGAGCCCGGCAGCGTCGTGGCCCTCGACCTCCCCACCGGCCACTGGCGCACCGCCTACTGGGCCGTGGCCGTCTGGGCCGTGGGCGCCACCCTCTCGCTGGACGTCCACGAGGGCGCCGACGTGCTGGTGACCACCGCCCCGACCTCCGACGCGGCCGACGACTCCGACGAGGTCGTGGCCGTGACCCTGCCGGCCCTCGCCCGCACCTGGCAGGGCGAGGACCTGCCCACCGGGGTGCTCGACGAGGCCGCGGAGATCTCCGGCTTCGGGGACGACTTCTCCCCCTGGTACGATAGCTCGGCCGAGGACCCCGCCCTGGTCCGGGCCGGCGACCGCTGGACGATGGCCGAGGCCGTGCCGACCGTGGAGCCGGGGCGGGTGCTGCTGGCCGTGGCCGACCCCGCCGAGCACCTGCGCACCCTGGTCGGGCTCTGGGCGGCCGGCGGCTCGGCCGTCACCGTGATCACCCCCGAGGGCACCCTGCCGACGGGGCTGACGCCGGACCCCCTGCCCGCACGCCTCGTCCAGGAGGGCGTCACCCGCGTCGTGGAGACCCCGCCCGGGCAGTGACCGGTCTCACATCCCGGCTAGGGTGGAGCCATGGACAAAGTTGTCGCCTCTGCCCGTGAGGCCATCGCGGGCCTCGAGAACGGAATGCGCGTCGCCGTCGGTGGCTTCGGCCTCTGCGGCATCCCGCAGGTGCTCATCGACGAGGTCCACGCCGCCGGCGTGGAGGACCTCGAGGTCGTCTCCAACAACTGCGGGGTGGACGGCTGGGGACTCGGCGTCCTGCTCGACGCCGGACGCCTGCGTCGCGTGATCGCCTCCTACGTGGGGGAGAACAAGGAGTTCGCCCGCCAGTACCTCCAGGGGGAGCTGGAGGTCGAGCTCACCCCGCAGGGCACCCTGGCCGAGAAGCTGCGGGCCGCCGGTGCCGGGCTGGCCGGGTTCTGGACCCGCACCGGCGTCGGCACGCTGATCGCCGAGGGCGGCATGCCCTGGCGCCACGACGCCGAGGGCAACGTGACCGTGGAGTCCCCGGCGAAGGAGACCCGCGAGTTCACGATGCTCGACGAGACCCACGAGTACGTGCTGGAGGAGTCGCTCCCCTGCGACTTCGCCCTGGTGCGCGCCGCGGTCGCCGACCGCCACGGGAACCTCGTGTTCAACAAGTCCGCCCAGAACTTCAACCCGGTGGCCGCGATGGCCGGCCGGGTCTGCGTGGCCGAGGTGGAGCAGCTCGTGGAGCCCGGCGAGATCGACCCCGACGAGGTCGACCTGCCCGGCGTGTACGTGCAGCGCCTGCTGGTCCTCACCGAGGAGCAGGCGGCCGAGAAGCGCATCGAGAAGCGCACGGTCACCGAGAGCAAGGAGGCCTGACATGGCACTGACCCGTGAGCAGATGGCCGCCCGGGCCGCCCGGGAGCTGGCCGACGGCGACTACGTGAACCTCGGCATCGGGCTGCCGACGCTGGTGCCCAACTACGTCGACGACGACGTGGAGCTGGTGCTGCAGTCCGAGAACGGCATCCTCGGCGTGGGCCGCTACCCCACCGAGGACGCGGTGGACCCGGACCTCATCAACGCCGGCAAGGAGACCGTCACCGTCCGCCCGGGCGCGAGCTTCTTCGACTCGGCCACCAGCTTCGGCATGATCCGCGGCGGCAAGATCGACGCGGCCATCCTCGGCGCCATGCAGGTCTCGGCAGCCGGCGACATCGCGAACTGGATGATCCCCGGCAAGATGGTCAAGGGCATGGGCGGCGCGATGGACCTGGTCCACGGCGCCAAGAAGGTCGTGGTGCTCATGGAGCACGTGGCCAAGGACGGCTCCCACAAGATCGTCGAGGAGTGCTCCCTGCCGCTGACCGGCAAGGGCGTCGTGCAGCGCATCATCACCGACCTGTGCGTCATGGACGTCACCGAGGACGGGCTGGTGCTGCGCGAGCTCGCGGCGGGCGTCACCGAGGACGAGGTGCGCGAGAGGACCGGCGCTCCGTTCACCACCGACCTGACCGCCGGCTCCATCGAGGACGAGGTCTCCGACCAGGCGTGACCCGACGGCCGGGCGCGCCCGGTGCTCAGGCCGTGACGGCCGGGGTGTCCCCCACGGGGCGCCCCGGCCGCTGCACGTCACGCAGCCGCCGCGGGCTCGTGAGGAAGCCCCACCCCCAGGACATGTGCATGGTGCCGATGACCAGCGGGACCCGGGCCGCGACGGCCGGCTCCTCGTGGCGGGCCTCCCACAGCCCCCCGAGGACCACCCCGGTCAGGTACCCACCGGGCGCGAGGAGGGCCGGACGCCACGCGGCGCCCAGCACCGTGCCCGCCACGACGCCGACCAGCGCGGTGGGCGGCGCCAGGTAGCGCAGGTTGATCGAGCCCTCGTGGACGGCGGCCACGACCCGGCGCCAGCGGCCGTAGTCCCGGTACTGGCGGGCCAGGGCCCGAAGGCTGCCCCGGGGCCGGTAGGTCACGCGGAGGTCGGGGGTGAACCAGACGACCCCGCCGGCCTGCCGGATCCGCCAGTTCATCTCCCAGTCCTGCGCCCGGTCGAAGTGGGCGTCGTAGCCCCCGACCCGGTCCAGCCACTCCCGCCGGAAGCAGCCCAGGTAGACCGTGTCCGAGGGCCCTTCCCCGCCCCCGGTGTGGAAGCGGGCACCGCCCACCCCGAGGGGGGAGCCCATGGCCACCGCGACCGCGCGCTCGAAGGCGGTGCGGCCGACCGCGTGCATGATGCCGCCCACGTTGGCCGCCCCGGTGCGCTCCAGGACCTCCACGGCCGTGCGCAGATAGCCCGGGGAGAGCTCGCCGTGGGCGTCCACCCGCACCACGACCGGGTGCCGGGCCACCGCCAGCGCGGCGTTCAGGCCGTCCGGGGTGCGCCCCGACGGGTTGTCGATGACCTGCACGCGATCGTCCCGGGCGGCGATGCGGTGGGCGATGGCCAGCGTGTCGTCCGTGGACGGGCCGACGGCGAGGACGACCTCCAGCTCGCCGGGGACCTCCTGGGCGAGGACGGCCCGCACCGAGGCCTCGATCTCCGCCTCCTCGTCGAGGACCGGCATGATCACGCTGATGGCTGTCATGGGGCCATTCTCACCGGGCGGGCGGGGCGGGGTGGCGTGAACACGCCGAGTCGGCGAGGGCGACCGGCCCGTAGCCGGGTGGAATACGCTCTGGCAGGTGACGCCCACGTCTGACGACCACCACGAGCCGCGCCAGCGCCCCGGGATGCACCGCGACCGGGACGACCGGGGACGCCGGCGGGTGACCTCGCAGGGTTCGCTCCCGCGCGGCGAGGAAGCTCCCCGTCGATCCCGCGAGTCCCGCCTGGGACGCCCCACCGACGAGGGCGACCTGCTGCGCCGCGGCCCCCGCGGCGGTCGCCCGGTGGTCGACCCGCGGAGCGCCCGGGACCCCGAGCCGGTCGAGCCCGCCCCGGCGACCCGCGCGCCCCGGCAGCTCGTGCCCACCCGCCGCCGTCACCCCGTGCGTCAGGCGCTGGGGGTCCTCGCCCTCCTGCTGGCCGTCTGGCTGGTGGCCACAGGCTTCGCCGTCTGGGACTCCTGGCGCCAGGTCGGGCGCACCGAGGCGATGCCCATCTGGGAGGGCCGCCCCGAGGACACCTCGGGTCGCAACTACCTCCTGGTCGGGTCGGACGCCCGGGACACCCTGAGCCCGGAGGAGAGACGCCGGCTGGGGACCGGGAACACCGAGGGGCGGCGGACGGACACGATCATGCTCGTGCACGTGCCGACCTTCGGTGAGCCGACCCTGGTCTCGATCCCGCGCGACTCGTACGTGCCGATCCGGGGCATGGGTGAGAACAAGATCAACGCCTCGTACAACGTGGGCGGGGCCCCCCTCCTGGTGGACACCGTGGAGCAGAACACCGGGCTGCGCATCGACGGCTACGTGGAGATCGGCTTCGGCGGCTTCACCCACGTGGTCGACGAGCTGGGTGGGGTGGAGCTCTGCCCGGACCAGGACATCCAGGACGGCAAGGCCCACCTCGACCTGAAGGCCGGGTGCCAGGAGATGGACGGGGTCACCGCCCTGTCCTACGTCCGCGCCCGCTACTTCGACCCCCGTGGCGACCTCGGCCGGGTGGAGCGCCAGCGAGAGTTCCTCTCCGCCCTCAGCGAGCAGGTGCTCACCCCGGGCACCGTGCTCCTGCCGTGGGAGGTTCACGGCGTCGGCTCCGCGGTGACCCCCGCCCTGACCGTCGACGAGCACGACTCGATGCTGGAGGTGGCCTCCGCCCTCAACGGCGTCCGCCGGGCCAGCGGCGGTGACCGCCAGGTGACCGTGCCGGTGGCCGACAGCACCCTGAGCACCCCGCACGGCTGGGCCGTGAGCTGGGACGAGGAACGGGCCGGTGCCCTGTGGCAGGCTCTCCGGGAGGGGGACGACCTCCCCCAGGGCCTGTGACCCCGGCCCAGCGGACCGGCCTCTCGATCGGGCTGGCCACCGGCCTGTACGGCATCTCCTTCGGGGCCCTGTCCGTGGCCGCCGGGCTCTCGGTGCTGCAGACCTGCGCCCTCTCGGCGCTCATGTTCACCGGCGGCTCCCAGTTCGCCTACGTGGGGGTCCTGGCCGGTGGCGGGACCGGGGCCGCGGCCACCGGGGCGGCCACCCTCCTGGGGGTCCGCAACGCCGTCTACGGGCTGCAGCTCAACGCCCTGCTGGCGCCTCGGGGCACTGCCCGGCGACTGGCGATGGCCCACCTGACCATCGACGAGTCCACGGCCACCGCGGTCTCGCAGGAGGAGCCGGGCGAGCAGCAGCGCGGTTTCTGGGCCGCCGGTCTGGCCACCTTCGTCCTGTGGAACCTCTTCACCCTGGCCGGCGCCCTGCTGGGGGACACCGTGGGGGATCTCAGCGCCTGGGGTCTGGACGGGGCGGCGGTCGCGGCCTTCGCCGGGCTGCTGTGGCCCCGGCTCGCAGGGCGGGACGAAGTGGCGATCGCCATTCTGGCCGCCGTCACCACGCTGGCCCTGGTGCCGCTCGTGCCACCCGGCATCCCCGTGCTCGGCGCGGCGCTGGTGGCTGCGGTCAGCGCCCTTCTCACCCGGCCGGCCTCCGTGCGGGGGACACGATGAGCTGGGCCTGGCTGCTCGTGGCCTGTGCTCTGGGGCTGGCGCTCAAGCTGGCCGGGTACCTCCTGCCCGCCTCCGCGCTCCAGCGCCCGCTCCCCCTCTACCTCGCGGGGATGGTCACGATCGGCCTGCTCACCTCCCTGCTGGCCCTCAACACGGTGGCCAGCGGTCAGGAGCTGCGGCTCGACGCCCGGGTGGCGGCGCTGGTGGTGGCGGTGGTGGCCCTGCGGCTGCGTGCACCCTTCCTGCTGGTCGTGGTGCTGGGCGCGGCGGCGACGGCGCTCGTGCGACTCCTCGGCTGGGGCTGACCCGCGCCGTCCGGCCGCCCCCGCACGAGTGGTACCCGCACGACAGGACCCCCACGGCGCCTGCGCACCGTAGGGGTCCTGGTCGATCGTCGGGCGGACCCTCAGGAGGTGATGCCCTCCAGGAGCTTGCGCGCCATGACGACCCGCTGGATCTGGTTGGTGCCCTCGTAGATCTGGGTGATCTTCGCGTCGCGCATCATGCGCTCGACCGGGAAGTCCTGCGTGTAGCCGTAGCCGCCGAAGAGCTGCACCGCATCGGTGGTGATCTCCATCGCGACGTCGGAGGCGAAGCACTTCGCGGCCGCACCGAAGTAGGTGAGGGCGGGGTCGTTGCGCTCGGACTTCGCGGCGGCGTTGTAGACGAGCTGGCGGGCGGCCTCGAGCTTCATGCCCATGTCCGCGAGCATGAACTGCACGCCCTGGAAGTCCGCGATGCGCTGGCCGAACTGCTCGCGCTGCTGCACGTACTCCAGCGCCGCGTCGAGCGCGCCCTGGGCGATGCCGACGGCCTGCGCACCGATGGTGACGCGCGTGTGGTCGAGCGTCTGCAGCGCGATCTTCAGGCCCTGACCGCGCTCCCCCACCATGCGGTCGGCGGGGATGACGCAGTTCTCGAAGATCAGCTCACGGGTGGGCGAGCCCTTGATGCCGAGCTTGTCCTCCTTCTCTCCGAAGGAGAAGCCCTCGTCGTCCTTCTCCACGACGAAGGCGGTGACGTTGCGGCCGCGGGGGCCGTCGGGCTCGGTGACGGCCATGACCGTGTAGTACTCCGAGACCCCGGCGTTGGTGATCCAGGACTTCTGGCCGTTGAGGACGAAGCTGCCGTCGGCCTGCTCGGTGGCGCGGCAGCGCATGCCCGCGGTGTCCGAGCCGGCACCGGACTCCGAGAGCCCGTAGGAGAACATCGCCTCGCCCGCGGCCACCGGCGGCAGGTACTTCTGCTTGATCTCCTCGCTGCCAGCCAGGATCACCGGCATCGTGCCCAGCTTGTTGACGGCCGGGATGAGCGAGCTCGAGGCACACCCGCGGGCGACCTCCTCGATGACGATGCAGGTCGCCAGGGCGTCGGCCCCCAGCCCCTCGTACTCCTCGGGGATGTGCGGGGCGTGGAACATGGTCTCGCGCAGCGCGTCGTAGGCGGCCTGCGGGAACTCCCCCGTGGCGTCCACCTCCGCCGCCGCCGGGGCGATCTTGTCCCGCACCAGCGGGATGATGGCCTCGCGGACGGTCTCGTGGAACTCGCTGGGCGTGTAGAGGTCGAAGTCGCTCACAGCGCCATGGTACGACCCGGCGCCCACCCGGTCCGCGCTGGGTGTGGCGGGCGCCACCCCGGAGGGAGGCGCCGCGCCCCTCAGAGGAACTCGAGCGGGTCGAACTCGTCGATCGGGATGATCCGGAGACGCGGGAGACGGGCATTGAAGGCCTGGACGTCGTACTCCAGGTCGAAGGTCTCCATGCCCTGCTGCTCCAGCTCGGTGAAGCCGGCGTTGCGGTACTCGCGGAAGGCCATCAGCCCCAGGCGGCGGTCCTCGTCCTCGAGGAGGGCCTCCATCTGGGGCAGGAAGTCACCGTCGTGGCTCACGAGGATGACGTCGTCGCCCCGGTCCGCCAGGGCCTCCATCGTGCGCTGGATGGCGATGTCGACGACCTTCTCGTCGGACCCGCCGGACAGCGGGACCGGCCGGTAGCCGATGGCGACGAGCGCCTGGACGAAGGTCATCGGCAGCTGCTCGGTCTGCGCCGCCAGGAAGAACAGGCCCTGCACGGGCTGCCCCCAAGCCTCGGCGGCGTGGGTCAGCAGCCGCTCCCAGCGGGGGCGCTCGTCGGGCTGCGGGCGCCGGCCCAGGCAGTTGCCGAGGGTCGCGTCGATGTTCTCGCCGTCGACCAGCAGGTAGGTGGTGCGCTCGCCGCTCATCACTCGGCTCCGTTCGTGGGGTGGAGGGACTCCGCGAGCGCTCGCCCCTTGGCGTGGGCGGCGTCGCGGAGGGAGGCCCGGAAGTCGGCCAGGCGACCGCGCAGGGCGGTGGCCTCTTCATTGGTCCCGGCAGCCAGGATCCGCGCGGCCAGGAGGCCGGCGTTGCGGGCACCGCCGATGGAGACCGTCGCGACAGGCACGCCGGCCGGCATCTGGACGATCGAGAGCAGGGAGTCCATGCCGTCGAGCTGCTTGAGCGGGACCGGCACCCCGATCACGGGCAGGTCGGTGACGCTGGCCAGCATCCCCGGCAGGTGGGCCGCCCCACCGGCCCCGGCGATGATCACGCGGTGGCCGCGCGCGGCGGCCTCCTGGCCGTGGGCGAGCATCTCGTCGGGCATGCGGTGCGCCGAGACGACCTCGACGGTGTGGCTGACCCCCAGCTCCTCGAGGACCTCGGCGGCCGCGCCCATGACGGGCCAGTCGCTGTCGGAGCCCATGACGATCGAGACGTCGGCGGGTGCCTTGGCACGCAGGTGGTGGGTGGTGTCGCTCATCGGGCGTCCTCCTGGCCCTCGGGGGTGGTGCCCTGCAGGGTGTGACGGGCCGCGTCGGCACGGCGGCGCAGGTCCTCGACGTCCTCACCGTAGACCGTCACGTGCCCGACCTTCCGGCCGGGGCGGACCTCCTTGCCGTAGACATGCACGCGCGCCCCCGGGTCGGCCTCCATGACCAGCCGCGAGGCGGCGTGCAGATCCTCCGCCGGACCGCCCAGGACGTTGCCCATGACGGTGTGCGGGGCCCGGGGGGAGGTGTCCCCCAGCGGCAGGTCCAGCACGGCCCGCAGGTGCTGCTCGAACTGGCTCGTGACGGCACCGTCCTGGGTCCAGTGCCCGGAGTTGTGCGGGCGCATCGCCAGCTCGTTGACCACCCAGCCCCGCTCCCCCTCCCCGGACCGGCCGGTCTCGAAGACCTCCATCGCCATCACCCCGGTGACGCCCAGCAGCTCAGCCACCTTCTGCGCGGCGGCTCGCACGTCCTGCGCGACGGCCGGGTCCAGGTCGCCGGCCGGGGCCTCCACACGGGTGCAGATCCCCTCCTCCTGGACGGTGTGGACGACCGGCCAGGTGGCCATCTCGCCGGAGGGGGTGCGCGCCACCATCACCGCCAGCTCACGGGTGAAGGGGACGGCCTCCTCGGCCAGCAGCCCGGACGCGTCGGCCCGGGCGAACCACTCCTCGGCCCGGTCCAGGTCCTCCGGCCCGGTGAGCACCATGACGCCCTTGCCGTCGTACCCGCCCCGCGGGGTCTTGAGCACCACCGGCCACTCGTGCTGGTCGGCGAAGGCCCGCAGCCCGGCACGATCGTGCACCATGGACCAGGCGGGCACCGGCAGCCCGGCCGCCCCCAGCCTCTGCCGCATCGCGATCTTGTCCTGGGCGTGGAGCAGGGCCGCCGGTGCTGGGTGCAGGGACACCCCCTCGGACTCCAGCGCGGACAGCACCGGGTCCGGGACGTGCTCGTGGTCGAAGGTCACCACGTCGCAGGCGGCCGCCAGCGCCCGCACGGCCTCGCGGTCGTCGCAGCGACCCACCGGGGCGTGGCGGAAGACCTGCGCCGCGGCGGCGTCGTCGGCCTCGGCGAGCACCACCACCGAGATGCCCAGCTCGGCCGCCGGTCCGGCGCACATGCGTGCCAGCTGCCCCCCTCCGATGATGCCGACCACGGGGGTTCCCGTGGGGGCGAGCGGTCGGGACAGCGGCTGCGGGGTGGGCTCGGTCACGGGCGCAGGATATCCACCGCGGGGTGCACCCGTCCCGGCGCGCTCCCCACGTACGGTTCTCCCGATGAGCACAGACCAGCACCCCGGCGGCGTCGGGCGACTCTTCGGCGTCCTCGCCCGCGAGGTGAGCAAGTTCGGTGTGATCGGCCTGCTGGCCTTCGTGATCGACACCGGGCTGTACAACCTGCTCGTGTACGGGCCCTCGCTCACCGCCGGCTCCGACGCGGCCGGCGTCCTCGGTGGTCACCCCCTCACCGCGAAGGTCGCCGCCACCGGGGTCGCCACCGCCTTCGCCTGGCTGGGGAACCGCTACTGGACCTTCCGCCACGCCCGGCGCCGCGACGTGACCCGCGAGGCGGTCCTCTTCGTCGTGTTCAACATCATCGGGCTGCTCATCGCCCTGGCCTGCCTGTGGGTGAGCCACTACCTGCTCGGCTTCCGCTCCCAGCTGGCCGACAACATCTCCGGAAACGGCATCGGCCTGGTGCTGGGCACCCTCTTCCGCTTCTGGGCCTACCGGACCTTCGTGTTCACCCAGGAGCTGGGCGACGAGCTGGAGCCCTCCCCCTCGACCGCCCCCTGAACGAGCCCGCTCAACGGGTGGTCGTCGTGCGGGCCGAGGGCTCGGAGACGAAGATCCCGAAGGTGGCGTTCCGGACGTCCAGGAGCTCCAGCCGACCCCCGGCGGCGGTGATCACCTCCCGGGCCAGGGCCAGCCCACGACCGGTCCCCTCCCCGAGGGTGACGTCCCGCTCGAAGAGCGAGTCGGAAACGGCCGGGTCGATGCCCGGTCCCTCGTCGCTGAAGACCATCTGGATCGAGGGGCCCGTGCCGTCGATCTCCAGACTCATGATCCCCTCGCCGTAGCGCAGCGAGTTCTCGATGAGGGTCGAGAAGACCTGGGCCAGGACCCCCCGCGGGCAGGCCACCTGGAGGCCGTGGTCCCCCGTGACTCGCAGCCCCCGCCGCGCCTGGGCGAACATCGGCTGCCACTCACGCTGCTGCGAGCCGATGACCTCGTCGAGGCTCACGACGTCGACGTCCTCGAACACCCCGCCCCCCGCGTGCTCCACCATCTCCTCGACCACACCGGTGAGGCGGTCGACCTGTCGGTGGGCGCGCTCCAGCTCCTGCGCCACCGTGTCGAGGTCCTCGGCCAGCGCGATCTCCTCCAGGCGCAGGCTCAGTGCACTGAGCGGCGAGCGCAGCTGGTGGGCGGCGTCAGCGGCGAAGCGCCGGTTGGCCGTGGCCAGGGCGGTCAGCTTGGCGGCCCGCCGCTGCACCGCGTCGGCCAGCTCGTCGAGCTCGACGATCCCCGAGGGCTCGGGGCGGTCCGTGACGCTCTCGCCCGTCCCCATCCCCGGGATGCGCCGGGCCAGGGCGCGCACGGTGTGGTCCACCGGCTCCACGGCCTCGTCGGCGATGCCCTCGGTGAGCAGGTGGCCCAGCCGGAAGCCGCCCCACACCGCCAGCGGCACGGCCAACCAGGCCCAGAGGGGCGGGCCGGGCAGGTCGAGGGTCGCCCAGAGGCCGATGAAGGTCGCCACCACGAGGGGCAGCAGCATGCCGAGCTGGCTGCGGAGCACCAGCTCCCGCGCCACTCTGCGCCACAGGCGGCGCAGGGTCGAGCTACCCACTCACCCGTCCGTCAGCAACCGGAAGCCGACACCGCGGACGGTGGCGATGAAGCGCGGGTCCGAGTGGCAGTCGCCGAGCTTCTTGCGCAGCCCCGAGACGTGCATGTCCAAGGTCTTGGTGGAGCCGACCCAGTCCGTCTGCCAGGCCTCGCGCATGAGCTGCTCGCGCTCCACGACCCGGCCCGCCTCGCGGTGCAGGATGGCCAGCAGGTCGAACTCCTTCGCGGTGAGGACGACCTCCTCGTCGTCCACCCAGACCCGGCGGGCCGCGACGTCGACCCGCAGGCCGCCCTGGTCGCCCTCCCCCGGGCCCTCCTCGGCCTCGCTGCGGCGCCGCAGCACGGCACGCACCCGGGCGTGGAACTCGGCCAGGCGGAAGGGCTTGGTGACGTAGTCGTCGGCGCCGGCGTCCAGCCCCACGACGGTGTCGATCTCCCCGGCCCGGGCCGTGAGCATGACCACCGGCACCTTGGAGCCCTCGGCACGGAGCCGGCGGCAGACCTCCAGACCGTCCATGCCCGGCAGCCCGATGTCGAGGATCAGCAGGTCGCAGCCGCGGCGGGCGGTCTCCAGCGCGGAGGGGCCGTCGGCCACGCAGGTCACCTCGAAGCCCTCGCGACGCATCGCGCCGGCCAGCGGCTCGGAGATGTCCTCGTCGTCCTCCGCGATGAGGGCGACGAGCGGCGGCGCGAGGTCCTCCCCGGCCAGCGGGTCCAGGGGGTGGCGGGCGGTGTGGGGGCTCACTTGCCCGGCCACTTCGGAGCGCGCTTCTCGGCGAAGGCGGCCACACCCTCGGCCCGGTCGCCGGAGAAGGCGGTGGCCCGCCAGCAGGCGTCCTCCACCTGGAGACCGGTGCGCAGGTCGACGTCCGAGCCCAGGCGCATGGCGCGCTTGGCGTTCCGCAGCCCCACCGGCGAGTGCCGCCCGACGAGCCCGGCCATCTCCAGCGCGGCCTCCCGTGCGGAGCCGGCGTCGACGAGCTCGTCGACGATCCCGAGCTCGTGCGCCTCGGGGGCCTCGTACTTGCTGGCGGTGAAGATGGCGCGGGCCGCGCGGCTCCAGCCGATCCGACGGGTCAGCAGCTGCGTCCCACCACCGCCGGGGATGACGCCGACCGACACCTCGGGCAGTCCCAGCAGGGCCCCCCGGCCGGCCACGATGACGTCGCAGGAGAGGGCGATCTCGAGGCCACCGCCGAGGGCGAACCCGTCGACGGCTGCGATCGTGGGCATCGGGAGGTCGAGCACGCCGCCGTAGGCGCCCTGGGTGACGGGGCGCTGCTCCATGAGGTCGGCGTCGGTGAAGGAGTTGCGCTCCTTGAGGTCGGCCCCCACGCAGAAGGCCTTCTCGTGGGCGCTGGTCACCACGACGCAGCGGGCGGGCGAGGCCGCCAGCTCCGTGGTGGCGGCCGCGATCTGGCGGGCCATCTCGGTGGAGATCGCGTTCATCGCCTCGGTACGGGCGAGCACGAGCTCGGCGACCTCGTGCTCCTGGCCGTGCCACTCGATGCGGACCCAGCTCTCGGGGGACGGGGTCGGTGCGCTCATTGGTCACTCCAGGCGGGTCGGGGCGCTCGGGTCGAGGCGCCGGGGGGAACGGACACGAGGTGGAACGGCGTCACGGTACCGACTCCTCGGAGAACCGCATCCGCGCCTTCGACGAATCGCCAGGCCTGGTTCTCGCGGAGCGGCTCGGCCGTCGCGGCATCGCAGAGGATCTGACCGGCCGGTGCGCGGTCGGTGAGTCGGGAGGCACGGTTGACGGTGGCGCCGTAGACGTCCCCCAGGCGCAGCAGCACCCTCCCGGTGGCCACCCCGGCACGCAGCGGGGGCAGCAGCCGGTCGCCGGCGGCACCGTGGACGAGGTCGTGGGCGATGAGCAGCGCCGAGCGGGGGTCGTTCGCCTGGTAGAGCACCTCGTCGCCGATCGTCTTGACCACGCGCCCGCCGTGCCGGGCGATGACATCGGCGGCCAGCTCCTCGAAGCGCGTCACGAGACGGGCGACGTCCCGGTCGCTGGCGTGGGCGACGCGCTCGGTGAAGCTCACCATGTCCGCGAAGCCCACCGAGCGCGTCACGCCCTCGGTGATCTCCTCCGAGGTGGCGTCGGCGAAGAGCGTGGCCAGGGCGGCGGCCAGGTGCCGGCGCCAGGCGTAGCCGATGACCGCCTCCAGGTCGTCAGCCAGGTCGGCGATGGCCGCACCGGAGGCCGCCACCGCCCCCGGGGTGAGCCGGTCGCTCACCGTCTCCGCCCCCTGTCCGTGGCCGAGCAGGTCGGACTGCTGGGGACTGTGCCCCTGACGTCGTGCCTCCTGGATGGAGGCGATGAAGATCTCCGCCTGCCAGGTGGCCATCCGCTCGGTCGTCACGCCGATCCCCCGGGCCAGGGCCACGAGGGTCTCCTCGTCCATCTGGTGGTGGCCCAGGAGTCCCGAGGCGTGGCGCAGGGCCTCCAGGTCAGTCTCGCTGAAGGCCGTGTCGTCCGCGCGGACGTTCTGGAAGCCCAGCGCCCGCCAGAGCCGCTGGGCCAGGGGCAGCTCGATGTGCGCCAGCCGGGCGACCTCGTCGCGCCGCATGGTGCGCCGACGCCCGAAGAGGCGCTCGGCGATGTCGTCCATGATCCGGGCCGGACGACGCACCTGGTCCCCCGGTGGCGCCGGAGGCACCTCGGAGGGCAGGGAGTGGTTCAGGAGCGGCTGCTCACCATGGGCAGGACGGACGTCACGCAGGCGCTCCACGGCCACTCACCTCCTGGGGGTCACTCGGTCTCGACGCGACCCGAGCCCGCGGGTCCGCGGGCTCGGCGGACACAGGGCCATCGTGACATGCATCACGAGCCCGGCGCAGGTGGACGACGTCCCCGGCCGCGTGGGTGGAGCGCGGCCCGAGCTCGCCCGTCGCCGCGGACCGCTCCTGCACCACCAGGGCGCCGCTGGCGTCCAGGGCCTCGGCCCGGGCCCGCACCACCTGCCCGCCCGGACGGTGCAGGTCCACCTCCTGCCCCAGGGTGAGGCTCATCGCGCCGAGGGCACCCAGCAGCTCCTCCTCGGAGGCCGGGTCGGTGCTCGCGGTCACCTGCGACCAGGTCGTGTGCCAGACGGCCACCCGGTCGAGCAGGTCCAGCAGCACCTGCTCGCGGAGGTCCTCCGGGGCGGGGCGGTCCGCTGCCACGAGCTCCTCGGCCACCGAGTGGTGTCCCTCGTCGGACCCGACCGGCCACACGTTCACGCCGACGCCCGCCACCACCGAGCGCATGCCCTCGGCCACCTGGCAGAGCACCCCGGCCAGCTTGTGCTGCCCGGTGGTGGTCAGGACGTCGTTGGGCCACTTCACACCCGTCTCCACCCCCGCGGCCGCCAGCGCGTCCCGGACCGCGGCACCCACGCACAGGGGCACCAGCCCCACCCGGTGCACCCGCGAGGCAGCGATCGCCTCGGGCACCGGCCCGCCCCCGGCCGCCAGCGGCAGGGTCACCGAGACGGCCAGGCCCGTGGCGGCGGTGTTCAGCCAGGAGCGGTCCCGCCGCCCCCGGCCGTGCGTCTGGTGGTCGGCGCTCACGACCCGCCACGGGCGCGGGTCCGCCAGGGCGACGGGCTGCGTGCTGGGCAGCTCGGCGTGGTGCTGGAGCCCCTCGGCCATCGCCCACAACGCACCCGCGACCAGCGGGTGCGCGGCGCGCTCCGCCCGGGCGTGCAGGCCGTCCCGCACCGCCCCCGCGTCGAGCGGCCGGCCCTGCCCCGAGCCCCGGCCGGGGCCGGGAGCCCCCGGGTGAGAGATGTGAGTCACAGGCCAAGGTTAGGCTTCCCCCATGACTGAGCACGCACCGGGCGAAGGCTCGGAGATCGACCTGACCACGACCGCCGGCCGCCTGGCGGAGCTCGAGCGTCGACGCGACGAGGCCCTCCACGCCGGTTCCGAGCGCGCTGTGGAGAAGCAGCACGCCAAGGGCAAGCAGACCGCCCGCGAGCGCATCGAGGCCTTCCTCGACGAGGGCTCCTTCGTGGAACTGGACGAGTTCGCGCGCCACCGCTCCACCAACTTCGGCCAGGACGCCAACCGCCCCTTCGGCGACGGTGTGGTCACCGGCTACGGCACCGTCGACGGCCGGACCGTCTGCGTGTTCTCCCAGGACTTCACCGTCTTCGGCGGCTCGCTGGGCGAGGTCTTCGGCGAGAAGATCGTCAAGGTCATGGACCTGGCCCTCAAGATCGGGTGCCCGGTCGTCGGCATCAACGACTCCGGCGGCGCCCGCATCCAGGAGGGCGTGGTGGCCCTGGGCCTCTACGCCGAGATCTTCCGCCGCAACGTGCACGCCTCCGGCGTCATCCCGCAGATCTCGCTCATCATGGGCCCCTGCGCCGGTGGTGCCGTGTACTCCCCGGCGATCACGGACATCGTCGTGATGGTCGACCAGACCAGCCACATGTTCATCACCGGCCCGGACGTCATCAAGACCGTCACCGGCGAGGACGTCACCTTCGAGGACCTCGGCGGTGGCCGCACCCACAACGCGACCTCCGGCGTGGCCCACTACCTGGCCGCGGACGAGGCCGACGCCCTGGACTACGTGCGCGAGCTCATGAGCTTCTTCCCGCAGAACAATCTCGACGAGGCCCCGGTCTTCGAGGCCGAGGACGCCACCCAGGACGTCGACGAGGCGCTCGACACCCTCGTCCCGGACTCGGCGAACATGCCCTACGACATGGTCACCGTCATCGAGTCCGTGGTGGACGACGGCGAGTTCCTCCAGGTCCAGGAGCTCTTCGCGCCGAACATCGTCTGCGGCTTCGGCCGGGTCGAGGGCCGCTCGGTCGGCGTGGTGGCCAACCAGCCGATGCAGTTCGCCGGGACGCTCGACATCAACGCCTCGGAGAAGGCCGCCCGCTTCGTGCGCATGTGCGACGCCTTCAACATCCCGATCCTCACCTTCGTGGACGTGCCCGGCTTCCTGCCCGGCACCGACCAGGAGTGGGGCGGCATCATCCGCCGCGGCGCCAAGCTGCTCTACGCCTACGCCGAGGCCACCGTGCCGCTGGTCACCGTCATCACCCGCAAGGCCTACGGCGGCGCGTACGACGTCATGGGCTCCAAGCACCTCGGGGCGGACATCAACTTCGCGTGGCCGACCGCCCAGATCGCCGTGATGGGCGCCCAGGGTGCCGCGAACATCCTCTACCGCAAGCAGCTGGCGGCCGCCGAGGCCGAGGGCGGCGCCGAGGCCGTGGAGGCCGAGCGTGCCAAGCGGATCGCGGAGTACGAGGAGACCCTCGCGAACCCGTGGATCGCTGCCGAGCGCGGGTACGTGGATGCGGTCATCCGCCCGGCCGACACCCGCGCCGAGGTGGCCAAGGCCCTGCGGGCCCTGCGCACCAAGCGCGAGTCGCTGCCGGCCAAGAAGCACGGGAACATCCCGCTGTGAGCGGCGAGCAGCAGGACCCGGCCACCGGTTCCGAGCAGGGCGAGGCTCCCGAGGAGCTGGCCGGTGGGGCCACCACCCCGGAGGACCCGGCCGGCGAGGCGCTCGTGTCGGTGCGCGGCGCAGCCTCGGCCGAGGAGCTGGCCGCGCTGACGGCGGTGTTCACCGCGGTCGGTGGCGGCGGCGGGTCGGCGCCGGCGGTTGCCCCGGCCGGCCGCTGGGGCGATCCTGCGGCCTCCGCCCGTCGCACCCCGCAGGCCGGCCCGGGCGCCTGGCGCGCCTCCGGCCTGCCCCGCTGAGGCCACCGGGGGAAACCGGTCAACCTCGAGACTGTTCGGCTCCCACCGGGAGCAACCGGTCAACCCCCGGACTGTCGGAGGGTTGACCGGTTGCTCCCGGTGGGGAACTGCGCACTCGGGGGGTCGACCGGTTGCGCCCAGGGGCGTCCCACTCACGCCGCGGACAGCCGGGCCAGGAGCGCCTCACGCAGCTGAGCTGGCCGCCGCAGGTCCTGGGCCGTGGCACGGATGACCGTCCAGCCGGCTGCCTCGAGGAAGCGAACCCGCGCGATGTCGTGCTGCCACTGCCGCCGGTCCGTGCGGTGGTGATCCCCCTCGTACTCCACGACCACCTTCTGCTCGAACCAGACGAGGTCCCCGGTCGCCAGCCACTGGCCGTCCTCGTCGAGGATGTGGGCGTTGACCGCCGGGGCCGGCACTCCCCAGGACAGCACCAGCAGCCGCAGGCGGCTCTCCGGCGCGGAGGCCGCGCCCCCGTCAGCCACGGCGAGAGCCCTCAGCGCTCGCGGGTTGCCTGCGACGCCCGGGCGGAGACGACCTGCGAGGACCTCCTGCGAGAGGAGGCCGTCCACCGGGCAATGAAGGCCGAGCACGGCATCGGTCAGGGCCACGAGGTCCGCATCGCCCAAGCTGCCTGCGAGGTGCGCCCAGGTCTGGGCCAGCGCGGTGCACCGCAGACCGGCGACCGTCACCACCTCGAGACCCCGCGCCTTGTGCCCCTTGACCCCTCGTCGTCGCGGCGGCACCCGAGGTGGTTCGACACTCACGTGGACGGGCTCGTGGGGTGTCCACGGCCGGGGCAGCGGGAGTCCGTGGATGCGTGCAGCCGAGTGGTGGCTGAGGACGCAGTGGGCGGGCAGGACCCCCAAGACCGCGCGAGCCACGTCCGCGTGCCCCTCCGCTGCCCTCACAAGAAGGCCCTGCGTGGGGCTCCATGCCCCGGCCTCGCGGAGGGCCTCACGCGTGGTGGTGCACCCGTCCGGGGTGGGCACTCGGTGACCGCGCCCCGTGCGGTAGGCCGTGAACTGTGATCTGGGCATGCCCAGATGGTGGCCGCGGTGGCGATCCGGAGGTGGCCGCCGTCCACAGGGTCGGGCCGGCCCCAACCGGGAGCAACCGGTTGCTCCTGTGACAGTTGTGGGGTCGATTGGTTGCTCCCGGTTGGGGGTGTGACAGGACCGGGGTC
This sequence comes from Kytococcus aerolatus, assembly GCF_900187395.1. GTDB lineage: Bacteria > Actinomycetota > Actinomycetes > Actinomycetales > Dermatophilaceae > Kytococcus > Kytococcus aerolatus. The sequence goes on along the minus strand of NZ_FYEZ01000002.1, from coordinate 86,244 downwards.
GACCGGTTGCCCCTCGAGGTGTCAGCCGCGGCGGGCGAGGGCCTCCACGTGGCGCTGGTGGTACATCTCCGGCAGGCAGGCCGCCTCCACCAGCGCCCGCGAGGCGTCCAGGTCCCCCATCGCGCCGGCGAAGGCCACCGCCATGGTCACCCCGTGATCCGGGGCCGGCCCCAGCCGCAGCACGTCCCCAGCGGCCACCCGCCCGGGCCGCAGCACCCGGAAGTAGGCCCCGCAGCAGCCCCGGGCCGTCCAACGTCGGACCCACCCGGGCTCCCCCATCCACGCCCCGAAGGTCCGGCAGGGCTGCCGCGGGATCGACACCTCCAGCACCACCGACCCCACCTCCACGCGCTGGTTGATGACGAGCTCCCGCAGGTCGATCCCCCCGGTGGTGAGGTTCTCCCCGAACACCCCGTCCGGCATCTCCCGACCCAGCTCGTCCGCCCAGTGGTCGAGCTCCTCCCGTGCCGCCGCGTACACCGCCTTCTGGGCTCCCCCGTGGTGCTCGACGTCCCCCACCGTGTCCCCCACGACGCCGGGCCCGTCCCCGTACGACGGCCCGGGCGCGAAGAGCTCCAGCGCCTCCACCGGTCGCTTGTCGATGCCGCTCACGCGCTCCGCGCCCCCGGGGTCGGGCTGCGGGTGGGCGAGGTTGACCGATCGCACGCGGGGTTCCATACCCGCACCCTAGTGACGGGGCGAGTCCATGCCCGCACCCTCGTGACGGGCCGGGGCATAGGCTCGCCCCATGACCGACGTGACGCAGACCACGCGCGAGAAGACCGCCATCGACCGGATCGCCGACGAGCACCTCGCCACCGAGGTGGTCCTCTCCCCCCTGACCGCCACCTTCATCGGGCTGCCCGGCGACGAGACGCAGCTCGACGACGTCTCCCCCGAGGGCCTCGAGGAGCAGGCCTCGCTGGTGCGCGGCACGCTCGCCAAGCTGGCCGAGGCCGAGCCGGTCGACGACGTGGACCGCGTGACGCTGGAGGCCATGCAGGAGCGGCTCGGACTGGAGCTGGAGATGCACGAGGCGCTCATCCCCCACGCCTCGCTGAACAACATCGCCTCGCCGCTGCAGTCCTTCCGCGACGTGTTCGACCTGATGGCCACCGACACCGCCGAGCAGTGGCAGACCATCGCCCAGCGTCTCGGGGCCGTCGAGGGCGCGCTGGACGGCTGGTTCGCCTCGTTGGCGTACGCCACCGAGCGGGGCCGGGTGCCGGCGGCCCGCCAGGTCCGCGCGTGCATCGGCCAGTGCGAGGACAACTCCGCCGACGGCGGCTTCTTCGACACCTTCGCCGCCGGGGCCCGCCTGGCCGACGGCGGCGAGCTGCCCACCGAGGTCCAGGAGCTGCTCACCACGAACGCCGCCGCGGCCAAGGCCGCCTACGCGGCGGCCGGGAAGCGCCTGACCGAGGAGGTGCTGCCCACCGCCCGCGCGGAGGACGCCTGCGGCATCGAGGACTACCGCCTGCACTCGCGCTACTTCCTGGGGGCGGAGATCGACCTCGAGGAGACCTACCGCTGGGGCCAGGAGGAACTCGCCCGCATCGACGGGCTGATGCTCGAGACCGCCCAGCAGATCAAGCCCGGCTCCACGGTCAAGGAGGCCGTGGAGGTCCTCGACGCCGACCCGGCCTACCAGCTGCACGGCAAGGACGCCCTGCGCGAGTGGATGCAGGGCAAGGCCGACGAGGTCATCGAGAAGCTGGGCGGCACGCACTTCGACGTCCCCGAGCCGGTGCGCACCATCGAGTGCATGATCGCCCCCACCGAGACTGGCGGGATCTACTACACCGGCCCGAGCGACGACTTCTCCCGCCCGGGGCGCATGTGGTGGTCGGTGCCCAAGGGCGTCACGCAGTTCTCCGCCTGGCGCGAGCTGACGACCGTCTACCACGAGGGCGTGCCGGGCCACCACCTCCAGGTGGCGCAGACGGTGTACCGCAAGGAGCTGCTCAACGACTGGCGCCGCCTGGCCGCCTGGACCTCCGGCCACGGCGAGGGCTGGGCGCTGTACTCCGAGTGGCTCATGGCCGACCTGGGCTGGATGAACGACCCAGGCAACCGGATGGGCCTGCTCGACGGGCAGGTGCTGCGGGCCGCCCGCGTGGTGCTGGACATCGGCTTCCACTGCGGCTTCGAGGCCCCGGCCGAGGTCGGCGGCGGTGCGTGGGACTACGACAAGGCGTGGACCTTCCTCACCAACCACGTGAACACCGAGGAGGGCTTCCTCCGCTTCGAGCTCGACCGCTACCTGGGCTGGCCGGGGCAGGCCCCGAGCTACAAGATCGGCGAGCGCCTGTGGCTGGAGCTGCGCGACGAGTGCCGGGCCCGTGCCGAGGCCCGGGGCGAGGAGTTCGACCTCAAGGCCTTCCACCGTCGCGCACTGGACCTCGGCGGCATGGGGCTGGACACCCTGCGCGAGGCGGTGCTGCGAGGCGCCTGAGGCGGGCCGGGGCCTAGCCCCGCTCGTCGGGCGTCATGGCCACCAGGGCCAGGTAGGTCGAACGCCCCGGCCCCGGCCTCCGGCCCCCGCAGCGCTCGGACCACCGCCGCAGGACCGCACCCAGCTCCTCGGCCAGCTCGTGGGCCTCGGCGTCGTCGAGGTACAGGCCGACGCTGCTGTGGATGCTGTCGCGACGCGAGCGCCGCTCCGGCAGCTCCGGGGTCGGGGTGTTCGAGACCGACACCCCGGCCTGCCCCACCGTCTGGTGCACCAGCAAGGACATCGGGTTCTCCGCGAGCACGGCCTGCCGCAGGGCCTCGCCCAGGTGGCGGTGGTGCCGGTCCATCATCCGCTCGAAGTGTCCCTCGGGCAGGTGCTCGGGCCGCACCACGAAGCGCTGGGCCACGGTCCGGTAGAGCCGGATCGGCCGCCCGGCGCGGGCCCGTTCCTCCACCACCTCGAGCAGTCCCAGCTCGCACCAGCGCCGGGTCCAGTAGTGCACGCGGGCGATCGGCTCCTCCAGGTGCTCCGCGGCCTCGGCGACGGCGCGGGGCCCGGCGAAGTAGGGCGCCAGGTAGTGCACCCCACGCCCGGCCGACAGGGCACGCACGGCCACCGGGTCGCTGACCTCCAGCTCCTCCACCATCTACTCAGGATAATCCGTTGTGGTCGAAGTAGCCCTCCCCGCAGACTCTCGCCATGCCTGAGATCCTGCGCCGGGAGGCGCTCTACTGGAAGCACGCCTGGCGCGCGGCCCCCGGTCGGCTGGTGGTCGCCTGGACCCTGGTCCTGGGGATCGCCGCGTCGACCTTCGCCTCCATCCACGCCACCGCCCGCCTGGTCGGTGCCCTGGAGCGTGGCGCCCCCGCGGCCGAGCTGCACCGCTGGCTGCTCCTCGCCGTCCTCGCCTTCGCGCTGACCCCGGTGCTCTCGGCCCTCCTGCAGTGGGCCGGCGCCTCCCACCAGGCCGCGATGACGACCGACCAGCTGCACCGGCTCGGCGCCCTGGCCGACGCACCGCACGGCATCGCCCACCTGGAGGACTCCGAGCGCGCCGGCGCCCTCACCGCGGACCTGCGCAGCCAGTTCGGGCTGACGGCCACCCAGATGTCCTGGATCTCGCTGGGCATCCGCGCGCAGGGCATCGCGGCGCTGGCCGTCCTCGTCCAGTGGTCCCCGTGGGCGGCTCTGGCGCTGCTGGCCGGGCAGCTCCTCCTCGGCCAGCTCTTCACCCGGTACGTCCAGATCGTGCAGGCCGATCTGATCGAGGCCGAGTCCACCGAGCGCCGCCACGCCGGGTACCTCCACGGGTTGCTGCTGGACCGCTCGGCCGGCAAGGAGGTCCGCCTCTTCGGCCTCACCGACCACCTGCTGGCCGGTCACGCCCGGATCTGGCGGGACGCCCAGCAGGGGGTGGAGAGCCGTCGCAACGCGGCGATGTGGCCGGCCCTCCTCGGCAGCCTGGTCACCCTGGCCACGATCGGCGGCACCGTGGCCTGGGTCGCCCGCCAGGCGTGGGTCGGCGCGGCGGACGCGCAGACCGTGATGGCGATCATCATGGCCCTGGTCGGCATCGTCTCGCTGGGCCCGCTGGGCGACCTCTCGGCCGCCAGCGCCCGGGCCCGGCTCTACGCCGGCCGGCTGGAGGAGCTCGAGACCACGGCCGGTGAGGCCGCCCCGCGGGCCGCTCGCCGACCCGCGGCCGGCGCCGCCGCGGTGCACCTGGACCGGGTCTCCTTCACCTACCCGGGGGCCAGCGCCCCCACCCTGCGCGAGCTCTCGCTGGAGATCCCGGCCGGGCAGTCCCTGGCCATCGTGGGCGTCAACGGCGTGGGCAAGTCGACCCTGCTCAAGCTCCTCACCGGCCTGCACCGCCCCGATGCCGGGACCGTCCGCATCGACGAGACCGACCCGGGCACCGACGACGCGGCCCGGCAGCGCGTGGCCGTGATCTTCCAGGACTTCGCCCGTTACCACCTGAGCCTGCGGGAGAACGTCCTGCTCGGGGCGCCCACCGCCCGGGAGGCCGGGGGCGAGCAGGCCGACGCCGCGGTGGGCCGCGCCCTGGAGGCCGCCGCCTCCACGGCGCTGCTGGACCGCATCGGCTCCCCGGACACCCCGCTCGACCCGGGGTACGAGGGCGGCACGGACCTCTCCGGCGGGCAGTGGCAGCGGGTCGCCCTGGCCCGGGCGCTGGCCGCCGTCGAGGAGGGGGCCGGGGTGCTGGTGCTCGACGAGCCGACCGCCGCCCTCGACGTCCGCGTGGAGGCCGAGCTCTTCGAGCAACTGCTGCGCGCCGCCGGGCACCTCACCACGATCCTCGTCAGCCACCGGCTCTCCAGCGTGCGCCGGGCCGAGCGGATCGTCGTGCTGGGGCCCGAGGGGATCGTCGAGGACGGCAGCCACGACGAGCTCCTCGCGGCCGGCGGCGAGTACGCCCGGATGTTCACCCTGCAGGCCAGCCGGTTCGCCGGCGGGGCCCCTGCCTCCGAGGAGACCCCCGATGCGCACTGACGTCCCCCAGCCCGCCGCCCTGACCTCCGCCTGGTTCGTCACCCGCGCCGCCTGGCGCAACGGGCCGCTGGCCTTCTGCCTGAGCCTGCTCGAACCGCTGGCCAACGTGCTGGGGGCGATGAGCCCGCTGTTCATCGGGATGGTCGTGGCCGGCGCCATCGAGCACGACGCCACCCGGCTGACGCTGGGCACCGTCGGTCTGGTCGGCTCGATGGGGCTGCTCTCGACGCTGGTCCTCACCGGCCTCACCCAGCGGATGCACGTCAACGACCGGCTGGGCTTCGAGTTCGACCAGCGCAGCGGCCGCCAGTCCGGGACCACCCCCACGCTGGACCACCTGGTGGACCCGGCGCACCGGGACACGCTGCAGGTGCTCACCGAGCGCCGCGGCGCGATGGGGCTGGCCTTCCAGAGCCTGGTCAACCTGCTCAACAACGTCGGCTCGGTCGCCGCGAGCCTGGTGGTGGCCTTCCTCGTCGACCCCCGCCTGCTGCTGCTCGGCATCGGGCTGGTGCCGGCGCTGTGGGCGGCCCGGAAGGTCACCACCTGGGATGCCGAGGGTGAGGAGCGCTCGGCGCCGCAGGGGCGCCTCTCCGGCCACCTGCTGGAGGCCCGGAGCACCCCCGCCTCGGCCGCGGAGCTGCGGGTCATGGGGGCCCGGGACCACCTGGCACGGCTCTCGGAGGAGGCCACCCGCTCCTGGCGCCGCCCCGTCCTGCGGGCCGAGCGCCGCGGCGCGCTGCTCAACGCGACGGTCTCCACGCTCTACCTGGCCGCCGGCGGGACGGTGCTGTGGTGGATGCTGCAGGACGTCCTGGCCGGTCGCCTCGGCCCGGGGACGGTGGCGGCGGCGATCGTCGTCGTCTCCGAGCTGCCCCAGCAGGCCACCCAGCTGCTCGGGGTGAGCTTCCAGGCCGCCCGGTCGACCCGCATCGGGCGACGGGCCCTGTGGCTGGAGCGCTACGCGGAGGCCAGCACCCACCCCGGGGAGCTGCCGCCCCCGCCCGGCTTGGTCGACGGCATCCGCCTCGAGGGCGTCACCTTCACCTACCCCGGTGCGCAACGGCCGACCTTCACCGGGCTCGACCTGCACCTGCCGGCCGGGGCCACCGTGGCCGTGGTCGGGGAGAACGGTGCGGGCAAGTCCACCCTGGTCAACCTGCTGACCGGTATGTACTCCCTCGATGCCGGGCAGGTGCTAGTAGATGGAGTGCCGTTGACCGAGCTGGACCTGGAGGCCTGGCGCGCCCGCTGCTCGGGGGCCTTCCAGGACCACGTGGCGCTCCACACCACCGCCCGCGAGGCCATCCGGGTGGGGGCGCTGGAGGCGCCGGAGGACGACGCCATCGTGCACGCGGCTCTCGAACGGGCCGCCGCGACCGACGTGCTGCGCGCTCTGCCGGACGGGCTGGACACGCCGCTGGGGCCGGAGCACGGCGGCGTGGGGCTCTCCGGCGGGCAGTGGCAGCGGCTGGCCATCGCCCGCGGCATGATGCGGACCGCTCCCCTGCTGCAGGTCCTCGACGAGCCCACCAGCGCGCTCGACCCGGCCACCGAGCACGCGCTCTTCGACGGGTTCGCCGAGGCCGGTCGGCGCAGTCGGGCCGAGGGCGGCATCACCCTGCTCATCACGCACCGGTTCTCCACCGTCTCGGCCGCGGACCTGGTGGTGGTCCTCCACGAGGGCCAGGTGGCCGAGATGGGCACGCACGACGAGCTCCTGGCCGCCGGCGGGCGCTATGCCGAGCTCTACGCCCTCCAGGCCTCGGGTTACCGGTGAGGCGCACTACCCTCGGGCGCATGACGCAGCCGCCGCAGGACAGCATCGCCTCCGCACCCCTCCAGTCCGCACCACACGAGCCCGCACCGACCGATGTGGTCACCGAGCTCCCACCGGGTCAGCACCTGGTGCTGGCCAGCCAGTCGGAGTCCCGGCGAGCCTTGCTGCAGGCGGCCGGCATCGAGCCGCGGGTCCACGCCTCTGGGGTGGACGAGGAGGCGGCCCTCGCGGCGGCCGAGGAGGCGCTCGGAGAGCAGCTGGCCCCTGACGAGGTGGCCCTGACCCTGGCGCGCGCCAAGTGCGAGGCGGTGGCCGACGAGCTGGCCGAGGACGCCGACGCATGGGTCGTCATCGGCTGCGACTCGGTGCTGGAGATCGACGGCGAGTCTTTCGGCAAGCCCGGCACCCCCGAGGTGGCGACCGAGCGCTGGCGGGCGATGCGGGGTCGCGCCGGTGTGCTCCACTCCGGGCACTGGCTGGTGGACCTGCGCGACACCGATCCCGAGGGCGAGGCCGGGTCCGGCGCGACCCTCGGCGCGGTGTCCTCCACGACCCTGCACTTCGCGGACGTGACCGACGAGGAGATCGACGCCTACGTGGCCACCGGCGAGCCGCTCCACGTGGCCGGGGCGTTCACCCTCGAGGGCCGGGCCGGGGCCTTCATCACCCGCGTCGAGGGCGAGCCGAGCGGCGTGCAGGGCCTCTCCCTGCCGGTCCTGCGCGAGCTGCTCGACGCCGCCGGACTCGGCATCCACGAGCTCTGGGGCTGAGGGAGCCGCCCAGGACGCGATCCCGGATGGTCTCCCCCCCTCCGTCAGGCGGCCTCGCCCGCCGGGCGGTGGTGCCGCCCGATCGGCACCATGAGCGGAGTGCCGGACACCGGGTCGACCATCACCTGGCTGTCGATGCCGAACAGCCGCCGCACCGTCTGCGGCGTCATGACGGCCTGCGGCGAGCCCTCGGCCACCACCTGCCCGTCCGCCATCGCTACCAGGTGGTCGGCGTAGCGGGCAGCCAGGTTGAGATCGTGCAGGACCATGACCACCGTGGTGCCCTCGCGCTGGTTGAGGTCTAGCAGCAGGTCCAGCACCTCCACCTGGTGGCTCACGTCCAGGTAGGTCGTCGGCTCGTCCAGGAGCAGTACCCCGGTGCGCTGCGCGAGCGCCAGCGCGATCCACACACGCTGGCGCTGACCACCGGAGAGTTCGTCCACCGACCGATCGGCCAGCGCCCCGGTGTTCGTGGCGTCCAGAGCGGCGGCCACGGCTTCATCGTCCTCGGCGCTCCAGCGGCCGAACATCCCCAGGTGCGGGTGCCGGCCACGGCCCACCAGGTCGCTCACAGAGATGCCCTCGGGCGCCACCGGCGTCTGCGGCAGCAGCCCCAGCTGGCGGGCCACCTGGCGGGCGGGCATCCGATGGATCGCCTCCCCCTCCAGCAGCACCTGCCCCGTCCGGGGGCGCAGCAGCCGCGACATCGAGCGCAGCAGCGTGGACTTGCCGCAGGCGTTCGGCCCCACCACCACGGTCACCTGACCCCGGGGGATGACCAGGTCCAGCTCCTCGACCACCACGCGGTCCTGGTAGCCCACGCTCAGCCCGCGGGCCTCCAGCGCGCCCGGCACCTGGCCCGCCTCGGTCTCGGTGTCCGGTGCCACAGACTCCGATGCGGCGCGCGCGCCGGTGGCCTCCTCGGCCGAGGTCGTCGTCTCAGCAGGGTTCACAGATGGCCTCCAGTGCGGTTCACGCGGACGATGAGGTACAGCAGGTAGGGCGCACCGAGCACGCCGGTCACGACGCCCACCGGGTAGCGGTGTGGCAGCAGGTTCTGGCCGACCCAGTCGGCCCCCACCACGAGGACCGCGCCGGTGAGCGCAGCCGGCAGCAGCAGCGAGCCGCTGTTGCCCATGAGGCGGGCCGTGATGGGCCCAGCCAGGAAGGCCACGAACGCGATGGGCCCGGTGGCCGCCGTGGCGATGCAGATCAGCGTGACGGCCACCATGATCGTCACCAGGCGGCTGCGGTCCACCCGCACCCCCAGGGCGTTCGCGGCGTCGTCACCGAGCTGCCCGACACCGATCTCGCGGGTCCGGCTCAGCAGCACGGCGCCGAGCACCACCACGGCGATCGTCGGTGGGGTGGTGACCTGCCAGGTGGCGCCGTTCAGGCTGCCGGTGAGCCACCGCAGGGCTTCGGCGAGCTGCCCTCGCCCGGCCTCCTCGAGCTGGATGGCCACGACGCTCTGCAGCATGGCCGCCACCCCGATGCCGATGAGCACCAGGCGTGTCCCGTGCAGACCGCCGCGCCAGGCCAGCAGGTAGACGCCGAGCGCCACGGCCATCCCGGCGGTGACAGCCAGCAGGGAGACCTGCGTGTCGCTCCAGCCCAGGCTCACGATGCCGACCGATGCCGCCGCGCTCGCACCGGCGGTGATGCCCACCACGTCGGGGCTCGCCAGCGGGTTGCGCAGCAGGGTCTGGAAGGTGGTGCCGGCCAGGCCGAAGGCCGCACCGGCTACGACCGCCAGCACCACGCGGGGCAGGCGCAGGGTGCCGACGATGAAGTCCGCGCCTCCGGCGTCCACGCCGCGGATGACCCTCCACACCTCGGCCAGGGAGTAGTTCGTGTCACCGCGGGTGAGGGTCAGGACGACCAGGCCCACCAGGATCGCGGCCAGCAGCACCACCTGCGCCCACCACCGGCGCAGCCGGCCGATGCGGGCCGTGCGCACACGGCTCAGGGTCGAGACCTCGGCGCTCACAGCTCCCTCACCGTCCGACGACGCACGATGGCGATGAACACCGGGGCTCCCACCAGCGCAGTGATGATGCCGACGTCCATCTCCGCGGGCGGGTGCACCACACGACCCAGCACGTCAGCACCGGTGAGCAGGATCGCCCCGCCCACGGCGCTGTAGGGCACCAGCCAGCGGTGGTCCACCCCGGCCAGCATCCGGCAGGTGTGCGGCACCACCAGCCCCACGAAGCCGATCGGGCCGGCCACCGCGGTGGTGGCGCCGCACAGCACGACGGCAGCGGCACTGGCCAGCAGGCGGGTCGTCCAGACCCGCTCCCCCAGGGAGGCCGCCATCTCGTCGCCCAGCCCGAGGGTGTTCATGCCGCGCGCCATGAGCCAGGCCAGCACCAGCCCCACCAGCAGGAAGGGCAGCACCCGCACCAGCACCGCCTGCGTGGCACCGCCCACGCCGCCGATCTGCCAGGAGATCACGTTCATGCCGATGTCTTGACGTGGCAGCACCACTGCCGAGACGAAGGCGCTCAGCGCGATGGTGAACGCCGCCCCCGCCAGGGTCAGCTTGAGCGGCGTGGGCCCACCCGCGCCCAGCGATCCGACCAGGTAGACGATCACCGCGGTGAGCCCGGCTCCGGCGATGGCCACCCAGATGAAGCTCGTGGGCAGGGCCAGGCCGAACCAGGCGATGCCGGTGGTCACGGCCAGGGAGGCACCCGCGTTGACGCCGAGGATCCCAGGGTCGGCCAGCGGGTTGCGCGTCACCGCCTGCATCGCGAGCCCGGAGACCGCGAGGGACGCTCCGGCGATGACCGCCAGCCCGGTCCGTGGGATGCGCTTGGCGACCGCCGCCTCGTCGAAGCCCTCGGCGCGGCCGTTCAGGGCTGCCCACACCGCATCGAGCGTCACCGCCCGCGAGCCGATGGTGATCGACAGCCAGCAGGTCACCAGGAGGGTAGCCACCAGGCCGCCCAGGACCAGCGTCCGCAGGACGCGCGAGCGACGCCGCCCCTGCGGCGTCGCGGAACTCTCACCCTCGCGGGAGGGGACCAGCGTCCCCTCCCGCGACATCGTGGCACCTGAGCTCACTCGGAACGGCTCACTTCTTCTCGGAGGAGGAACCCTTGCCCTCCGAGACACCGCTGCCCTTGCCCTCGAGCGCCTCGGCGATCTTCTCCACGTAGAGCTCGGTGGTCTCGGGGATGGAGAGGATGGTCGGGTTCGCTGCAGCGCCCTCAGCCTTCTCGCCGTCCAGGGCCACGACGGCCTTGTTCTTCACGGCCGGCAGCTGGGAGAGCACCGGGTCGGCGGCCAGCGCCTCGTAGAGCTCGGTGCCGCCGTAGGTCACGATGACGTCGACGTCCTTGAGTTCGTCGGCGTTCTCGGTGCTGATGGTGCCTGCGTACTTGCCCTCTTCGGTGTGGCGCTTGATGCTCTCGGGGGTCTTCATGCCGAGGTCCTCGAAGAACTTCGCCCGGGCGTCCTCGGCGGAGTAGAAGTTGATCTCCGAGAGGTCGGTGAGGTCGACGTGGGTCATGAGCATGACGCTCTTGCCCTTGATCTCGGGGTGCTTCTCGACCGCCTTCTCGATCTCCCTGCGGGCGTCCTCGACAAGCTTCTCCCCCTCTTCCTCCTTGCCCAGACCGCGGGCGTTCTGCATCGTGGCGTCGTCCCACTCGGTGGCCCAGACGTCATCCGGGTAGGCGATGGTGGGGGCGATGTCGCTGAGCGTGTTGTAGTCCTCCTTGGAGAGGCCCGAGTACCCGGCGAGGATGACGTCCGGCTCGGTCTTGGCGATCGCCTCGAAGTCGTAGCCGTCGGTCTCGTCGAAGAGCACCGGCTCCTCGCCGCCCAGCTCTTCCAGGGCGCTCTCGACCCACGGCTGGACGCCGTCGCCGTCGTCGTCACCCCAGGTCATCTTGCTCATGCCCACCGGCACGATGCCGAGGGCCAGCGGGGTCTCCTGGTTGGCCCAGTCGACGGTGGCCACGCGCTCGATCTTGTCGGGCACCGGGGTCTCGCCGAAGGCGTGCTCGACGACCTGGCCGCCAGCCCCCTCCTCCCCGCCCTTGCCCGCCTTGCCGGACTCGGACTCGTTGCCGGACTCAGGCTTTTCGCTGGACTTCTCGCCATTCGAGGTGGTGTCACCGCCTTCCTCCTCGCCGCTGCAGCCGGCGAGCGTGAGGGCCAGGACAGCAGTCAGGGCCAGAGAACGGGTGGGCGTGGCACGACGGTGGGCCGAACGCAGCATGAGACAGGACCTTCCATGGGTGAATAAGGCGAGGCTCACCTTAGCAAGGCCTGCGGGGTGCTGCGCACGGCCCCCGCCCGCGGCTCGCTCCGTCAGTACTTGATGTGCTGCCCACCGTCGATGGGGATGACCGTGCCGTCGACGAAGCCCGCCTCGTTGCCCAGGAGGAAGCACACCAGGGCCGCCACCTCCTCAGGCTTGCCAAAGCGCTGCATCGGGTTCGGCTTCACGAACTCCTCCCCGACCTTCTCCCAGTCGTCGCCACCCATCTGCCGCAGCGAGCCCTCGACCATCGCGGTCATGATCGCGCCCGGCGCGATGGCGTTGATGACCACACCCTTCGTGCCGTACTCCACTGCCGAGTTGCGCGTCAGGCCGACCACGCCGTGCTTGGCGGCCGCATAACCGGACTGGTTGCCCACACCGCGGATGCCGCCGACCGACGCGCAGTTCACGATGGACCCCGAACCCTGCTCGGCCATCACGGCGAGCACCTTCTCCATGCCCAGGAACACGCCGGTGAGGTTCACCGCCAGCACCTTCTGGAACTCGGCGTTCGTGAAGTCCTCGGTGAGATTCTGCCTGCCCTCGATACCGGCGTTGTTGAAGAACCCGTCGATCGAGCCGTAGGCCTCCCGGTGACGGTCCACGTAGGCCTGGACCTGCGCCTCGTCGGTGACGTCGGCGGTCACCAGCTGCAGCTCCGCCTCGGGGGCGGCCTCCTCCACCAGCCCCTCGGTCGCCTTCAGGCCGTCCTCGGCGTGTCGGGGACGTGGAAGGGCGTGCCCACGGGCACGCCCTTCATTCCTGACAACACCAGAGAAGTGATTCCTGTTCCCACCCAGAGGAAATACGGGGAATCAGCCCGCCCGCTCCGCGGCCTCCATCGCGGCCACGAAGTCCCGCTTCCCGGCCTGCCACTCGTCCTCGGTGCAACCGGTGCGCCAGTAGCCGCTGATGGAGACCTGCTCCCGGGGCAACCCGCGCTCGACGAAGAGGAAGCGCCGCACGTCCTTGACCATCTCGGCCACCCCGTGGACGAAGACCTGCACTCCCTCGGGCAGCTCCCCCTGCTCCACGACGGCGTGCGCGAGCGCCTGACCGTGGCCGTGCGCACCGCGCAGCACCGGCACCACCTCCAGGCCCGGCCCGGTCGGCAGCTCGGGCAGCAGGTCGGGCGCCCCGACCTCGCAGAGGACCTGCGCGGTCCCCCCGACCTCGAGCAGACGCTCCATGGCCGCCGCGAGGGCGGGGAGGGCCGACTCGTCCCCGGCCAGCAGGTGGTGGGCACCCGGCGTCGGCGACCAGGCGCCACCGGGGCCGTGGAAGGAGATCGGGTCACCGGGCCGCGCCGCAGCCGCCCACGGACCGGCCAGCCCGTCCTCGCCGTGGTGCACGAAGTCCACCGCCATCCGGCCGGCCTCGAGGCTGCGGATCGTGTACGTGCGCGTCACCGGCCACTCCTCGCGCGGGAGCGCCTCCTTGAGCCCCGCGGCGTCGACGTGCTCGGGGTAGGCGCCCCCGGTGGGCGGGAAGAGCAGCTTGACGTAGTGGTCGGTGTGCTCCAGCGGGGGCAGGGCGTCGACCCCCTCCCCGGTGAGCCAGACGCGCACCATCTCGTCGGTGAGCCACTCGGTGGACTCCACCACCGCATGACGGGTCGGGCGGGCGGGTCGCCCTGCCTGCGGGGCAGGCGCGGCAGCGGGACGGGTCATGGTGCCTCCTCGGAAGTGAGGCAAGCCTAAGCCCCCGCCGCCCGGAGGGGCGACGGGGGCTTAGGACGACCGGCGGACTGCCCGATCAAACCGGCGGGACGTCCCGGCGGCGGGTGGAGAAGTGACGCTCGCGACCGCGGGCGAACTCCAGCCGCTTGAGCAGCTCCTCGCGCAGCGCGTCGGCCTCGATGATGCCGTCGATCACCAGGTCGGCGGCCAGCCGCTCGAGGTCCACGTCCTCGACGTACTCCTCGCGCTTCTCGTGGACGAAGGCCTCCCGCGCCTCGGCGCCCTGCTCGGCCTCGACCTCGGCGATCTTGTTGGCGTAGACCGCGTTGACGGCCGCCTCCGGGCCCATCACGGCGATCCGCCCGGTGGGCAGCGCCAGGGTGGCGTCCGGCGCGAAGCCCGGCCCACCCATCGCGTACAGGCCGGCGCCGTAGGCCTTGCGGACCACGATGCAGAACTGCGGCACGGTGGCCGAGGAGACCGCCGAGACCATCTTCGCGCCGTGGCGGATGATGCCGGTGCGCTCCACCTCGGAGCCGATCATGAAGCCCGGCACGTCGACCAGGTAGATGAGCGGGATCGAGTAGGCGTCGCAGAGCCAGATGAAACGCGAGGCCTTGTCGGCGGAGTCGGTGAAGAGCACACCGCCCTTGACCGCCGAGTTGTTCGCCACGATGCCGACCGTCCGGCCGTCCATCCGGGCGAAGCCGATGACCAGCTCGGGGGCGAAGAGCTCCTTGATCTCGAAGAAGCTGTCGTCGTCCACCAGACCGTCGATGACCTCGTGCATGTCGAAGGGCACCGACTCGCTCTCGGGCACCGTGGTGCGCTCCAGCGGGTACGCCGGCTCCTCGGCCTCGTAGGGCTCCAGCTCCGTGCGCCAGTTCTGCGGCACGTACGAGAAGTACATCCGGGCGGTCTCGATGGCCTCGGTGTCGTCCTGCACGAGGATGTCGCCCACGCCGGAGACGGTGCAGTGCATGCGCGCACCGCCCATCTCGTCGAGGGTGACCTTCTCGCCGACGACCATCTCGGCCATGCGGGGGCTGCCCAGGTACATCGAGGCGTTGCCCTCCACCATGATCACCACGTCGGTGAACGAGGGGATGTACGCGCCACCGGCCGCGGACGGGCCGAACAGGCAGCAGATCTGCGGGACCTTGCCCGAGAGCGCCACCTGGTTGTGGAAGATCCGCCCGGCGCCGCGACGGCCCGGGAAGAGCTCGACCTGGTCGGTGATGCGGGCACCGGCGGAGTCGACGAACCAGAACACCGGCAGCTCCTCACGGAGCGCCATCTCGGTGGCGCGGACGATCTTCTCCACGGTGCGCGCACCCCAGGAGCCCGCCTTCACGGTCGGGTCGTTGGCGATGACGATGGCCGGGCGGCCGTCGACGGTGCCGCGCCCGGTGACCACACCGTCGGCCGGCAGGCCCTCGGCGGTGGCGTTGGCGTACCGGGCGTCCTCGACGAAGGAGCCCTCGTCGAAGAGCATCGCGATGCGATCGCGCACGTAGAGCTTGTTCTGCTTCTCGAGCTTCGCGGCGCCCTTCTCGGTGGGCGCCCCGGAGGCGGCGTGGGCCTCGTTGAGGCGGCGCCGGACGTCGGCGACCTTCTCGTCCCCGCCGGGGGTCGCGTCGGCGAAGGGCTGCACGCCCGGGGTCTCGGCTGCGTTGGTGGTGGTCGTCATGACGGGATCAGCCCTCCAGCCCCAGGCCGCGGGCGATGAGCATGCGCTGCACCTCGGAGGTGCCCTCACCGATCTCCAGGATCTTGGCGTCGCGGTAGAAGCGGGCCACCGGGTACTCCTCCATGAAGCCGTTGCCACCGAACACCTGGGTGGCGATGCGGGTGGCCTCGACGGCCGCCTCGGTGGAGTACAGCTTGGCGATGGAGGCGGCCTTCTTGACCTCCTGCATCGAGCGACGACCGGCCTCGAACTCGTCCTTCAGCCAGGCGGCCTTGTAGGTGAGCAGGCGGGCGGCCTCGACCTTGACCTGCAGGTCCGCCACCTGGAAGGAGACGCCCTGGTAGGCGCCGATCGGCTTGCCGAAAGCGGTGCGCTGCTTGGCGTACTCCACGGACTGCTCGAGGCAGGCCTGGGCCAGACCGACCGCGAGCGCCGAGATGGCGATGCGGCCGTCGTCGAGGGTCTTGAGGAACTGCTTGTAGCCCTCGCCGCGCTCGCCGAGCAGGTTGGCCTCCGGCACGCGGCAGTTCTCGAAGGTCAGGCCGTGCGTGTCGGAGATGTGCCAGCCGAGCTTGCGGTAGGCGGGCTCCACGGTGAAGCCGGGGGTGCCGGCCGGCACGATGATCGCGCTGATCTCCGGCTTGCCGTTCTCGCGGGTGCCGGTGCGGGCGGTGACGGTCACGCAGGAGGTGATGTCGGTGCCGGAGTTCGTGATGAACGCCTTGGAGCCGTTGACGACCCACTCGCCGTCCACGACCTCGGCCTTGGTGCGGGTGCCGGAGGCGTCCGAGCCGGCGTCGGGCTCGGTGAGGCCGAAGCCGGCCAGGGCGCGACCGGCCACGAGGTCGGGGAGCCACTTCTCCTTCTGCTCCTGCGAGCCGTAGGTGAGGATCGGGTTGATGCCCAGCCCCACCCCGGCCGAGAGCGTGATGCCCATCGACTGGTCGACGCGGCCGAGCTCCTCGATGGCCAGACAGAGGTAGGTGAACGGGCCCTCGTCGTCCAGGCCGGCACCACCGAACTCCTCGGGCACGACGAGCCCGAACAGCCCCATCTCACCCATCTTCGGGATCAGCTCGGTCGGGAAGTGCGACTCGGCGTCCCACTTCTCCACGTGGGGGGCGATCTCCGCCTCGGCGAACTGACGGACGACCTGGCGGAAGTCCTCGTGGTCCTTGGACAGCTCGAACATGTGAGCGCCTTTCATCGAATCGGTTCGTCGGGACCCGCCCGGTGCGAGCTCTTGCCTCGCAGACCTAGTGGCCCGGGTCACACCACGTCAGAGCATAGGTGCTGTCCTGCGGCATTCCGAGCCGAAGGGAATCCACCCCTCCCCGCACCCGCCCCGGTGTCACCCGTGGGCCACGAGGAAGGCGTCCACCTCGGCGGAGTCCGGCGCGGTGTCCGGGCCGGGGCGGGTGACGGTGATGGCCGCCGCCGCGTTGCCGCGCCGGCAGGCCTCCGCCCAGTCGAGACCCTGCAGGTGGGCGGCCAGCATCACCCCGCAGTGGGTGTCCCCGGCCCCGTTGGTGTCCACCGGGTCCTGCGGGAAGCCGGGCACCTCCACCGCGGCGCGACCCGGCTCGGCCACGGCGCAGCCGGCCGGCCCGTCGCGCACCACGGCGACACCCCCGAGCCGCTCGGCCACGGCGTCGGCGGCCGCCACCATCGAGCCCGTCGGCCGCCCCACGAGCGCGTCGGCCTCGGCGAGGTTGGAGGTCCAGATGGTCGTGGCGGCCAGGGCGGCCCGCTGCACGTCCGCGGGCAGCTCGGCGAACACCGCCCCGGGGTCGAGGCAGACGCCCACCCCCTCCGGCAGCCCGGCGAGGTGCTCCAGCAGGGCCGGTCCCGTCGGGTCCAGCAGCGTGTACCCCGAGACGCACAGGACGTCCCCGGCGACCGGGGCGGCGGTGGCCAGCGTGTCGGCGGTGATGCGGCGCTCGGCCCCCCGGGTGGTGATGAAGGTGCGCTCGGCGGTGGCGTCCACGAGCACCACGCAGGTCCCGGTGTCCATGTCCTCGACGGTCGGTGCGCTCGCCCCCACCCCGGCCCCGGCGAGCGCGGAGCGCACGAGGTCCCCCCGCCACCCCGTGCCGATCGAGCCGGCGTGCACGGCCTCGGCCCCCTGCCGGCGGGCGGCCACGAGGATGGTCACCGCTCCCCCGGCGTGCTGGCTGCTGCGGGCCGCCATGACATTGCCCCCGGCAGCGGGCAGGGCGGGCACGTGGAAGATCTCGTCGACCAGCGCCTGGGCGGTGTGGACGAGACGCGGAGACGGGGCGCTCACGCCCCCGACGGGCTGGGTGCTCATGGGGCAACCCTGCCACTGCGCAGCGATCGTGGCCCGCGTCACGTTACAGTTGCGCGCATGGCTCCAGTGACCTCCGTGCTCATCGCCAACCGTGGCGAGATCGCCGTCCGCATTGCCCGCGCCTGTGCCGACGCAGGCATCAAGTCCGTCGCGGTCTACGCCGACCCCGACCGGGACGCCCTCCACACCCAGGTGGCCGACGAGGCGTACTCGATCGGGGGCGACACCCCGGCCGAGTCCTACCTGGTGGTCGAGAAGCTGCTCGACGTGGCCCGCGAGGCCGGCGCCGACGCGGTGCACCCGGGCTACGGCTTCCTCGCCGAGAACGCCGACTTCGCCCAGGCCGTCCTCGACGCCGGGCTGACCTGGATCGGCCCGTCCCCGGCCGCCATCGACCAGCTGGGCGACAAGGTGAAGGCCCGCCACATCGCCGACGCCGCGAACGCCCCCCTGGTGCCCGGCACCAAGGACCCGGTGGAGAGCGCCGACGAGGTGCTCGCCTTCGCCGACGAGCACGGCCTGCCGGTGGCCATCAAGGCCGCCTACGGCGGTGGTGGCCGCGGCCTGAAGGTCGCCCGCACCCGCGAGGAGATCCCCGAGCTCTACGAGTCCGCCGTGCGCGAGGCCGTCGCCGCCTTCGGCCGCGGGGAGTGCTTCGTGGAGCGCTTCCTCGACCAGCCGCGCCACGTCGAGACCCAGTGCCTGGCCGACGAGCACGGCAACGTCGTGGTGGTCTCCACCCGCGACTGCTCGCTGCAGCGCCGCAACCAGAAGCTCGTCGAGGAGGCCCCCGCGCCCTTCCTCACCGACGAGCAGGAGGCCGAGCTGCGCCGTGCCTCGAAGGACATCCTCAAGGCCGCCGGCTACGTCGGCGCCGGCACCTGCGAGTTCCTCGTGGGCACCGACGGCACCATCTCCTTCCTCGAGGTGAACACCCGCCTCCAGGTCGAGCACCCGGTGACCGAGGAGGTCACCGGCATCGACCTGGTCCGCGAGCAGTTCCGCATCGCCGCCGGCGAGGAGCTGGGCTACGACGACCCGGAGGTCCGCGGCCACTCGATCGAGTACCGCATCAACTCCGAGGACGCCGGCCTGAACTTCATGCCCTCCCCCGGCACTGCCTCGGTGCTGCGCCCGCCGGCCGGCCCGGGTGTCCGCGTGGACTCGGGCATGGTCGAGGGCGACACCGTCGCCGGTGCGTTCGACTCCATGCTCGCCAAGCTCATCGTCACCGGCCGCACCCGCACCGAGGCGATCGAGCGCTCCCGTCGTGCGCTGGACGAGTTCGAGATCGAGGGCATGCCCACCGTGCTGCCCTTCCACCGCGCCGTGGTGCGTGACGAGGCCTTCGCCCCGGCCGACCCGGAGCAGCCCTTCAGCGTGCACACCCGCTGGATCGAGACCGAGTTCGACAACCAGATCGAGCCCTACTCCGGCCCGGTGGCCGACGCCCCGGAGAAGGCGGAGCGCCAGGAGCTCGTCGTCGAGGTGAACGGCCGCCGGATGGCCGTGAGCCTGCCGGGCGACCTCGCCCTGGGCGGCGGCGCTGCCGGTGGTGGCGCCCGCAAGAAGGCCCCGAAGCGCAAGCGCGGTGGTGGCGGTGCCGCGGCCGCCTCCGGTGACGCCGTGACCGCCCCGATGCAGGGCACCATCGTCAAGGTGGCCGTCGAGGAGGGCGCCACGGTGGCCGAGGGCGACCAGGTCGTGGTGCTCGAGGCGATGAAGATGGAGCAGCCGATCAAGGCGCACAAGGCCGGTGTGGTCACCGGGTTCAAGGCTGCCGTCGGCGAGACCGTCAACAACGGTGGCGTGATCTGCGAGATCAAGGACGCAGCCGCCGAGTGAGCTGAGCCGCTCACACACGGAGGAGGGCCCCACCGGGTGGTGGGGCCCTCCTCCGTGTGTGACCTGACTCGCGTGGGCCCCTCCTCCTGCGTGCCGCCCATCGATGCGGCGCAGATGGCTGCTACGAGTCCCCCTCCTGGGACCTCACGGCCACCCTCACAGCCATCACCAGACACCCACGATGACGGCGGGGGGCGTCAAGTCCAGGTCCCCGGCGCCGGGGTGCGTGTCAGTCCTCGCGGGTGTGGAGGCGGCGGGCGGCCTCGGCGATCGAGCCCGACATCGACGGGTAGACGGTGAAGGTCTGCGCCACCTGGTCCACCGTGAGGCGGTGCTGGACGGCCAGCGCGATGGAGTAGATGAGCTCGGAGGCCGACGGGGCCACCACCACGCCACCGACCACCACGTCGGCGCCCTGGGTGGCGAAGAGCTTGACGAAGCCGTGGTGCACGTTGCGCATCTTGGCCCGCGGGTTCGGCGCCAGCGGCAGCATGATCTCGTTGATCCCCTGCGCCCCCTCGCGCAGCTCCTTCTGGCCGACCCCGACCGTCGCCACCTCCGGGTCGGTGAAGATGTTCGAGCTCACGGCCCCCAGTCGCAGCGGCTGCACGGCCTCGCCGAGGGCGTGGCTCATCGCGATCCGGCCCTGCATGGCCGCCACCGAGGCCAGCGGCATCACCGCGGTGCAGTCACCGGCCGCGTAGATGCCGCGCACGGAGGTCCGCGACACCTTGTCCGCCAGGATGTGGCCGGAGTCGGAGGTCGCGACGCCGACCTCCTCCAGACCGAGGTCGTCGGTGTTCGGCACCGAGCCGACCGCCATGATGCAGTGCGAACCGGTCACCGTGCGCCCGTCGGTGAGCGTCACCACGACCTCGTCGCCCCGGCGCTCCACCGACTCGGCCCGCGAGCCGTTCATGACCTGCATGCCCCGGTCGCGGAAGACCTCCTCGAGGCACTCGGCGGCGTCGGCGTCCTCGCCCGGCAGCACGCGGTCGCGCGAGGAGACGAGCACGACCTCGCAGCCCAGCCCCAGGTAGGCGTGGGCGAACTCGGTACCGGTCACGCCCGAGCCGACGACGATCATCTTCTCCGGCAGCTCGGTGAGACCCCAGATCTGCTGCCAGGTGAGGATGCGCTCGCCGTCCGGCTGGGCGCTCGGCAGGACCCGCGGGGAGGCCCCGGTGGAGAGCAGCACGGTCTGCGCCTGCACGGTCTGGGTGGACCCGTCGGCGGCGGTCACCTCGACGGTGTCCTTGGCGAGAAGGCGGCCGCGGCCGTCGAGCACGCGCACCCCCTCCTCCTCGAGGGCGGCGCGGATGTCCCGCGACTGGGCGGCGGCCAGGTCCATCACCCGACGGTTCGCCCCCGCGAGGTCGATGTGCGCCTCCACGCCCTCCAGCAGCGGCTCGTGGGTGGCCGGGTCCCCGTCGTCCTCGGAGAACTCCACCCCCATCTTCTCGGCGAACTCGAAGCGCGCCTTGAACTCGGCGGTGGTGATGAGGGCCTTGGAGGGCACGCAGTCGGTGAGCACCGAGGCACCCCCCAGGCCGATCTCCTCGACGAGGGTCACCCGGGCCCCCGCCGCCGCTGCCGTGAGGGCGGCCTCGTAGCCGCCGGGTCCGCCGCCGATGATGATGACCGAGGGTGCGCTGGAGTCCATGGGCACAGTCAACCAAACCCGTGCTGCGCCACGGCTCCGGGTGACCCGGGTCGCTAGGCTGCCCTCGTGGTAACTCCCCAGACGCAGACCGACCCGTCCACCGACCCGCAGGCGCCCTTCGACCTGGCCCGACGTGCCGCCGAGGAGATCGCCGCCCGCACGGGGGTGGAGCAGCACGACGTCGCCCTCGTCCTGGGCTCCGGCTGGGGCGGCGCGGCCGACCTGCTCGGCGAGCCGGTCGCCTCGCTGGACCAGTCCGAGCTGCCCGGCTTCCCGCCCGCCGCGGTGGCCGGCCACTCCAGCGTCCTGCGCTCCTTCGCCGTCGCCGGGCCGGACGGCGCGACCCGCCGGGTGCTGGCCTTCGGCAGCCGCACCCACTACTACGAGGGCCACGGCGTGCGCCCCGTGGTGCACGCCCCGCGCACCGCCGCGGCCGCCGGGTGCCGCACCCTGGTGCTCACCAACGGCTGCGGCGGACTCCGCCCCGAGTGGGCCCCCGGCACGCCGGTGCTCATCAGCGACCACATCAACCTCACCGGCACCTCGCCGGTGGAGGGTGCGAACTTCGTGGACCTCACCGACCTGTACTCCCCCCGGCTGCGCGAGCTGGCCCGCGAGGTCGACCCCGGGCTGGAGGAGGGCGTCTACGTCCAGTTCCGCGGCCCGCACTACGAGACCCCCGCCGAGGTCCGGATGGCCCGCACCCTGGGTGGCGACCTGGTCGGCATGTCCACCACCCTGGAGGCGATCGCCGCCCGACAGGCCGGGCTCGAGGTGCTGGGCCTCTCGCTGGTCACCAACGCCGCCGCCGGCATCTCCCCCGAGCCCCTCTCCCACGCCGAGGTCATCGAGGCCGGCCGCGCCGCCTCCGCCCGGTGCGGGGAGCTGCTCGCCGGCATCATCCCGCGCCTCTGACCCCTTCCGTCCTCCCCCCGTCAGCCCACCTGCTCCGCCCCACCGCCTGCCTCACCTCACGATCGGAGACCCCGTGGACACCCTCACCCCCGACCTGCTGGACCTGGTCGCCCGCGCCCGCGCCTGGGCCGACGACGACCCGGACGAGACCACCCGCCGGGAACTCGCGGAGCTGGCCGCCGCGGTCGAGGCCGGTGACGAGGCCGCCGCGACGGAGCTCGCCGACCGCTTCCGGGGACCGCTGGAGTTCGGCACCGCCGGGCTGCGCGGCCGGATCGGCGCCGGAGAGACGCGGATGAACCGCGCGGTCGTCATCCGTGCCGCGGCCGGACTCACCGCCTGGTTGCAGGAGCGCGGCGGGGAGGGTGGCACCCCGGTCCCTTCCCCCACCGTGGTCGTCGGCTACGACGCCCGGCACGGCTCGCACCAGTTCGCCCTGGACACCGCTGCCGTGGTGGTCGGCGCCGGCGGGCAGGCCATCGTCCTGCCGGAGCCGCTGCCCACCCCGGTGCTGGCCTATGCCATCCGCCACACGGGCGCGGACGCGGGCGTCATGGTGACCGCCTCGCACAACCCGCCGCAGGACAACGGGTACAAGGTCTACCTCGGAGACGGCTCCCAGATCGTGCCTCCGGTGGACGCCGAGATCGCCTCGCACATCGCCGCCGTGGAGTCCGTGGCCTCGGTGCCGCGGGCCGAGGAGGGGTGGATCACCGCCGCCGACGACGTCCGCGAGGCCTACGTCGAGACCGCCGCCCAGGTGGTGGACCCGGCCGGCCCGAAGCAGGTCTCGGTGGTGCACACCGCCCTGCACGGGGTGGGTGGGGACGTGCTCGTGGAGGCCTTCGAGGCGGCGGGCTTCCCCACCCCCAAGGCGGTCGTCTCCCAGGCCGCCCCGGACCCGGACTTCCCCACGGTGGCCTTCCCGAACCCGGAGGAGGAGGGCGCGATCGACGAGGCCCTGGCCCTGGCCGCCCGGGTGCAGCCGGACGTGGTGCTGGCCAACGACCCGGACGCGGACCGGTGCGCGGTGGCCGTCCCCGACCCCACCGCCGTGACCCCGGACGACCCGGCCGGCTGGCGGATGCTGCGCGGTGACGAGGTCGGCGCCCTGCTGGGCCACCACCTCATCCGCCGCGCCCAAGAGGCCGGGGGGCTGCCGCAGGACGCGGTGATGGCCACCTCGATCGTCTCCTCGCGCCTGCTGGGCCGGATCGCGGCCGCTGCGGGCGTCGGCCACCTCGAGACGCTCACCGGTTTCAAGTGGATCGGTCGCGTGCCCGGGCTCTTCTTCGGCTACGAGGAGGCTCTCGGCTACTGCGTGGACCCCCGGAGCGTGAAGGACAAGGACGGCATCACCGCTGCCCTGGCCGTGGCCGACGCCGTGGCCCGCCTCCGCCAGGGCTCCCGCACCCGGACCGTGCTCGACGTACTCGACGACCTCTACCTCGAGCACGGGGTGCACGCGACGGACTCCTTCAGCATCCGCGTGGACGACCTGGAGCGCATCGGGCAGATCATGGGTGCGCTGCGCGCCGAGCCGCCGAGCTCGTTGGGCGGGCAGGAGGTCACCGAGTCGGTGGACCTCGCCGAGGGCTGGGGCGAGCTGCCCCCGACCGACGGGCTGCGCTGGCTGCTCGCCGACGACACCCGCGTCATCGTCCGCCCCTCGGGCACCGAGCCGAAGGTGAAGGTGTACCTGGAGGTCGTGGTGCCAGTGCAGGGCACGGACCTCATCGCCGCGAAGGGCGAGGCCTCGAGCCGGCTGGCCGCGGTGCGTGCCGACATGGAGCGCCTCACCGCCTGAGCAGCAGGGCACCGCAGGGGAGGGCGAGCCGTGTGCTCGCCCTCCCCTGCGGTGTCGTGCGAGACGGGACGCGTCAGTCGAGCAGGGCCTGCAGCCACAGGCCGAGGGGGACGAGCAGCCCCGTCACCAGGGCCGCCGCCGCCAACGGGTCCACCCGCACGACGGTGGGCGTCTGGTCGGCCTCGACGACCCCGTCGGCCAGCGCGTCGGCGTGGGCGTCCCGGACGCCGCGCACCGTCCCGGCCACGTTCTGCAGGTCCTCGGCGACCTCGTAGGCCGGCCGGGCGGCCAGCTCCTCGTAGCTCACCCCCAGCCGCTTCGCCTGGATCCGGCGGAGCAGGCCGAGCCCGTTGACGTCGGCCGAGTAGTCCACCCCGGAGGGGTCCCGGTACGAGGACCCGATGGCCCACGCCCGGTGCCGGCCGCGCTCGGTCTCCACCTCCAGCGACCAGCGCGAACCCACCCGCCGCACCCGCTGCCAGGGAACCCGCACCGTGCGCACCGGGTTGACCACCGTCAGGGCGTCGGGGTCCAGGACCACCTTCGGCCGCCAGATGAGCACCCAGGCCAGCGCGGCCCCGGCCAGCGCGAGCGCGATGGTCACCCCGCTGATCGGGTCGGTGGTGAGGGCCAGGCCGAGGAAGACCGCGGCCAGCAACCACGAGACGACCGCGAGGATCCGGGCGCGGCGGGGGTGCACCACCTGGCGCTCTCCCTCCCGGGGGTCGGCGGGCGGGGTGCTGGGGGTCTGCGGCGTCGTGGTCATCGCTCTCGATCGGTCGGGGGCCGGGGTGCTCTCGCACGTAGGATCATCCCCCATGTCGACCGCACCACCCGACGGGCACGCCCAGACCCCCGAGCTGACGCCGGCACCCCGGCGGGTGCTGCTGCTGACCGGCCCGAGCGGGGCGGGCAAGAGTCGGCTGGCCAAGCGGCTCTCCGCCGAGCACGGGTGGCCGGTGGTCCCGCTGGACGACTACTACCGCGACCACGACGCCCCCGACCTGCCCCGCCGCCCGGACGGCCTCGTGGACTGGGACCACGTGGGCGCCTGGCGGGCCGACGACGCCCTGAGCGGGCTGCGCGAGCTGCTCACCACCGGGCGGACACTGGTCCCCACCTACGACATCTCCACCTCGACCCGGGTCTCCGAGCGGGTGGTCGAGCGGGGCGGGGCGCCCGTGGTGCTCGCCGAGGGGATCTTCGCCGCCCACCTCGCCGCGGAGCTGCGCGCCGCGGGACAGCTGGCCGACCTGTGGTGCGTCACCGCCGGACCGTGGACCACCTTCGGCCGCCGGCTCGTCCGCGACCTGGCCGAGCGCCGCAAGCCTCCCCACGTGCTCTGGGAGCGGGGGCACCGGCTGCGCCGCACCGAGCCGGTCTTCGTGGCCCACCAGCGGGTGCTCGGGGCCCGGGTGATCTCCCCCGCCGAGGGCGAGCGCCGCGCCCGTACGCTGGGGGCATGACGACGCCCTACGCCCCCGGGACCACCCTGACCCTGCAGCAGGTCGCCGACCTCTTCGACCACGCCCTGCTCAAGCCCGAGCTGACGCCCGCCGAGGTGGAGGCCGGGGTCACCGAGATCGCGCGGCTCAACGCGTGGAGCGTGTGCGTCCGCCCCTCCGACGTGGCGCTGGCCGCCCGGACCATCGCCGGGACCACGGCCCAGGGCGCCCCGGAGGGCGACGGCGAGCCCTCCCGCACGCGTGTGTGCACGGTGATCGGCTTCCCGCACGGGACGACCACGACCGCCGCGAAGGTCGCCGAGGCCCGGCAGGCGATGGACGACGGGGCGGTCGAGCTGGACATGGTGCTGAACATCGGCCGGCTGCGCGGCGGGGAGGTCGAGGCCGTGCAGGCCGACATCACCGCCGTGGTGGCCGAGGGGCACGCCCAGGAGGTGCCGGTGAAGGTGATCCTGGAGACCGCTCTCCTCGACGACGCGCAGAAGGCAGCCGGCTGCCGCGCCGCCGAGGCGGCCGGGGCGGACTTCGTGAAGACCTCCACCGGGTTCGCCGGTGGGGGCGCCACCCTGCCCGACGTGCGCCTCATGCGGCGGACCGTCTCGGAGTCCGTGCAGGTCAAGGCCTCCGGCGGCGTGCGCGACCTGGACACCCTGCTGGCGATGCTGGCCGAGGGGGTCACCCGCATCGGGACGAGCTCGACACCGGCCCTGCTGGCCGAGGCCCGCGAGCGCGCCGGGCAGGACGGCCTCGTGGTGCCCGAGCCGCGTGAGCTCTCCACCGCCGACGCTGAGGGGTCCAGCAGCTACTGAGCCCCCGCCCGGACCGCGGACACAGACCGGGCGCCCCCGGGCCCCTTCCCGCGCGGGAAGGGGCCCGGGGGTCTCAGCGGCCGATCCGGTCGATGATCAGGCTGCGGGTGAAGGGCTCGGCCTGCGGGTCGAGCGTCACCGCTCCGGCGAGGGTCTCCACGCCGCGATCCAGCCGCTCGGCGGTCTCGGTGTGGCAGGTGAAGAGCACCTGGCCGGCCTCGACGCGCTCCCCCACGGTCGCGTGCCAGCGCACCCCGGCCCCGGCCTGCACCGGGTCCTCCTTGCGGGCCCGGCCGGCGCCGAGCCGCCACGCGGCCAGCCCGACCTGGTAGGCGTCCATGGCGGTGAGGACCCCCGACTCCTCGGCTGTCACCTCGGCGACGTGCTCCCCCCGCGGGATCTCGGCCGCCGGGTCGCCACCCTGCGCCGCGATCATGCGCTCCCACAGCTCCAGGGCCGCCCCGGAGTCGAGCACCTGCTCCACGTCGATCTCGGCCGCCCCCTCGACGCCGGAGGCCAGCACCATCTCCTGCGCCAGCGCCAGCGTGAGCTCCCGGACGTCGGCGGGGCCCCCACCCCGCAGCACCTCCACGGACTCGGTGACCTCCATGCCGTTGCCGGCGGTGCGACCCAGCGGCGCGGACATGTCGGTGAGCAGCGCCACGGTGCGCACCCCGGCGGCCTCCCCGAGGGCGACCATCCGCTCGGCCAGCTCGCGGGCGTCCGCCTCGGTCTTCATGAACGCGCCGGACCCGACCTTCACGTCGAGCACCAGCGCCCCGGTGCCCTCGGCGATCTTCTTCGACATGATCGAGCTGGCGATGAGCGGGATCGCCTCGACCGTGCCGGTGACGTCGCGCAGGGCGTAGAGCTTCTTGTCGGCCGGCGCCAAGCCCGCCCCGGCCGCGCAGACCACGGCGCCGACCTCCTCGAGCTGGACGAGCATCTCGTCGTTGGAGAGCTCCGCCCGCCAGCCGGGGATCGCCTCCATCTTGTCCAGCGTGCCCCCGGTGTGGCCCAGGCCGCGCCCGGACAGCTGGGGGACGGCCACCCCGCAGGCCGCCACGAGCGGGGCCAGCGGGAGCGTGATCTTGTCCCCCACCCCACCGGTGGAGTGCTTGTCGGCCGTCGGGCGGCTCAGGGTGGAGAAATCCATCCGCTCCCCCGAGGCGATCATCGCCGCGGTCCAGCGCTCGATCTCCCGCGGCTCCATGCCCTGGAGAAGGATCGCCATGGCCAGCGCCGACATCTGCTCGTCGGCCACGTCACCCCGGGTGTAGGCGTCGATCACCCAGTCGATCTGGTCGTCCGTCAGACACCCCCCGTCGCGCTTGGTCCGGATGATGTCCACGGCGTCGTGCTGCGAGCTGCTCATGGCCCCCAGCATGGCACGGCCCCGCATCCACGATGCGGGGCCGTGCCGGGTGCGCCGAGCGGCGCGGGGTCAGTCCTCGTCGGGGTTGGCCATGAGGTGGCTGAGCGTCAGGCCCAGTCCGCCCCACACCACGGCGAGGTAGCAGACCATCATGATGATCGCCTCGGTGCTCATGCGCGGCTCCCTTCCAGGTCGGTGCGCTCGATGTCGGTCCGGCCGTAGCTCGGGTCGTCGTCGTCCACGTCGTAGGCCGGGGCCAGCTTCTCCTCGCGCACCCAGGGCACGAACGAGAGCAGGATCGCCAGCACGATGATGGCGCCGGACATCCCCCAGCCGAAGATGTTGAGGAACTGCGAGGGGTAGCCCTCGTAGTTCTCGGCCTGCAGGGTGACGATGCCCCGGTAGACGGTGTAGACGAGCACGGCCGGCGTGAGCACACCCACGCAGAGCATCCAGAACCAGCCCACCGGGAAGGAGCCCACGGCGTTGAGGTGGTGCGCCAGGCGGGGCAGGGCGCGGGCGCCCCAGGCCACGAGCAGACAGCTGATGGCCGCGAAGCCGACGAGCATCACGTTGTTCACCCAGTTGTCCACCACGTCCAGGACCATCAGGCCGCTGGAGGTCGGGAAGAAGACGAGCGAGATCGCGGCGGTGGCGCCACCGGCGACCAGCGTGCCGGCCCGGTGCCCCATCCCGAACTTCTCGCCGACGCCCGCGCCGACCACCTGGATGAGGCTCACCAGCGAGGTGACACCGGCCACGACGAGGCAGCCGAAGAAGAGCACGCCGAAGAACTGACCGAAGGGCATCTCGCTGATGAGGGCCGGGAAGACCACGAAGGCCAGGCCCGGGCCACCGGCCACGGCCTCGTCGACGCCCACCCCCTGCTGCCCGGCGAGGAAGCCGATGCAGGCGAAGACGCCGATGCCGGCCAGCACCTCGAACGAGGCGTTGGAGAAGGCCACCACCAGGCCGGAGCCGGTGAGATTGGTGCGGAGCTTGAGGTACGAGGCGTAGGTGAGCATCGCGCCGATGGCCACCGAGGTGCTGAAGAACACCTGACCGTAGGCGGCCACCCAGACCGCCGGGTCCTTGAGCGCCCCCCAGTTCGGGCTGAAGAAGGCGTCGAGCCCCGCCATGGCGCCCTCCAGGAAGAGGGCCCGCACCACCAGCGCCACGAAGGCCGCGAACAGGGTGGGCAGCAGGACCTTGTTCACGCCGCCGATGCCGCGGTCGATGCCGAACAGGACGACCCCGATGCACACCACCCAGATGAGGGCCAGCGCCGCGAAGGTGCCCGGGTCATAGGTGCCGATGGCCTTCGGGGTCTCGTCCAGGGAGAGGAAGTCCCCGAAGAAGAAGGCCTCGGAGTCCTTGCCCCAGCCCAGGGTGAAGGAGAGCAGGAAGTAGCGCAGCGCCCAGGCCAGCACCACCGCGTAGTAGGCGGAGATGGCGAAGCACAGGAGGACCTGCACCCAGCCCAGCGGCTCGAGCCAGCGGCGCAGCCGGCTGTAGGACAGCGGCGACGAACCCCGGAACTTGTGGCCCAGGGCGTAGTCGAGGAAGAGCAGCGGGATCGCGGCGGTCAGGAGCGCCACCAGGTACGGCACGAGAAAGGCCCCGCCTCCGCTCTCGTACGCGACATAGGGGTAACGCCAGATGTTGCCCAGACCGACGGCCGACCCGATCGCCGCGAGGATGAACACGCTGCGCGAGGAGAAGGCCTGACGATCACCGGAACCGCCGGAGGCGGTCTCGATGGGTACGGCGGTGGCTCCGCCGGGATGCGCTGACATGGGAGACCTCTGGGTCAGGGGACAAGGATGTCCCTGATGGTGCAGCGCCCCCGGGGATCAGAACAGGGGTGGCGGCAGAACGTCACCATTCCGTGACATGCCGAGACCCCCGGGTCACGGCTTCGTGACCTGCTCCAGGTCCTCGGCCCCGAAGGCCCAGGGAACGATCTCCGCGACCGACCGGGGCGTCCCGTCGGGGCAGGCGACGAGGCACTCGGGCCCACCGTGCTCGACGAGCAGCTGGCGGCAGCGCCCGCAGGGCATGACCACCTCGCCGTCGCCGCGCACGCACTGCACCGCCACCAGGCGTCCGCCACCGGTCGCGACGAGCTGGCTGACCATGCCGCACTCGGCGCACAGGGTCACGCCGTATCCGGCGTTCTCCACGTTGCAGCCCACGACCACCCGGCCGTCGTCCACCAGCCCGGCCGCCCCCACCGGGTAGCTCGAGTAGGGGGCGTAGGCACGCTGCACGATCTCCCGGGCGGCCCGGCCCAGCTCCTCCCAGTCGATCTCCACGACGGTGCTCATCCACGCCCCTTCACGTAGGCCTTGCCCTCCGCCGCCGGCGGGCGCACCCGGCCCACCAGGCCCGCGACGGCCACGATCGTCACCAGGTAGGGCAGCATGAGCAGCAGGTCGGTCGGCATCGGGGAGCCGATCGACGAGAGCACGTTGCCCAGGTTCTTCGTGAACCCGAAGAGCAGCGCAGCCACCACCGCCCCCTTCGGGCTCCACCGGCCGAGGATCATCGCCGCCAGGGCGATGAAGCCGTTGCCGGCGGACATGTCCCGGCCGAAGGCCAGCCCCGCGCCGATGGTGAAGAAGGCACCCCCCAGACCAGCGACCGCGCCACCGAGCAGCACGTTCTGGACGCGGAGCCGGTTGACGTCCACGCCCACGGTGTCGGCGGCCTTCGGGTGCTCCCCGACGGCCCGGGTGCGCAGACCCCAGGTGGACCGGAAGAGCATCACGTGCAGCAGGGCCACGAGCACGTACATGAGGTAGACGAGGATCGTCTGGTTGAAGAGCACCGGGCCGATCACGGGGATCTGCGAGAGGACCGGGATCGGCAGCTCGGGCAGCTCCTGGCGGCTGTTCCAGGTCTCCTTCTCCTGCGAGAGGATCGTGGAGAAGAGGAAGCCGGTCAGGCCCAGGACGAGGGTGTTGAGCACCACGCCGACGATGATCTGATCGACCCGGAAGACCACCGCGAAGAGCACCAGCAGCGCACCCACCAGGGCACCGGCCACCGGCGCGGCCAGGAGCCCCAGCCAGGCGTTGGCCGCCAGCGAGGCCACCACCGCGGCGGCGAAGGCGCCGAAGAGCAGCTGCCCCTCGATGGCGATGTTGATGACCCCCGAGCGCTCGCAGAGGATGCCGGACATCGCCCCGAAGATCAGCGGGACCGACAAGGCCAGGGCACCGGCCAGCAGGGAGACCACGGGCACCACCGAGTCGGTGTCGGCGGCGGCCCAGACGAGCATCGCCAGGATGAAGGCCAGACCCCCCAGCGCGTGCAGCCAGGCCGGGGCGTGACCGCGACGGCTCGCCACCCAGGCGGCCACCACGGCCAGGACGACGGTCAGCCCGACGACGGTGGTCCGTGCCGGCACGGTCACGTCGGGCAGCTTCAGCCAGGTGTTCGCCGAGTCCAGGCGGAAGCCCGTCTCGGCACCACCGGCGGTGCTGAACAGGCACAGCAGAGCCAGCGCGAGCCCCAGCGCGTAGACCGCGACGATCCCCCAGCGGGGCTTGGCCGTCGGCCGGGTCGCGACGGCGGGCTCCACCGACGGGGTCACCGGGGTGTCGGGCGTCGTGCTCATCGAGGTGCTCACGCCGAGGCCTCCTGGGTGGCGGTGGGGGTGCTGGTCAGCGCGGGCGGGGCCGAGCGCCGCCGATCGGGATCCGGCAGCCGGAAGACCGTGCGCACCAGGGCCGGGGCGGCGATGAGCAGGACGATGACCGACTGGAGCACCAGGATGATGTCGATGGGCGTCTGGGTGGCCGACTGCATGACGAAGCCACCGGCCTTCAGCGCCCCGAAGAGCAGCCCCGCGAGGAACACGCCCCCGGCCCGCGAGCGCCCCAGCAGGGCCACGGTGATCGCGTCGAAACCGAGCGACCCGGCGATGCCCGCGGTGAGGTACTGCTCGGTCCCCTGCACCTGCGAGGTGCCCGCCAGCCCCGCCAGCAGACCGGCGACCGTCATCGCCGCCACGGTGACGGCGCCGACGTTCATGCCGGCCGTCCGCGCGGCAGCGGGGTTGACGCCGACCGCCCGCATCCGGAAGCCGAGCGTGGACCGCTCCAGCAGCCACCACACCAGAACGGTGGCGGCGATCGCCAGCAGGAAGGCCGCGTTGAGGCGGAAGCCCTCGCCGAGCAGGCCGGGGAAGAGGGCGTCGTCCCCCACCCGCGGCGACTTCGGCTGGTTGGAGCCCGGGTTCTGGAAGGCCGACTGGGTGAGCAGGAAGGACAGCAGGTAGACGGCCGTGTAGTTGAGCATGATCGTGACGATCACCTCGTTGGCCCCGGTCCGAGACTTCAGCAGACCGGGGACGAAGCCCCACAGGGCGCCGCCCAGGGCACCACCGAGGGCGGCCACGAGCAGGTGCACCACCGGCGGCAGGTCGAACGCGAAGCCGAGATAGCCACCGATGATCGCGCCGAGGATGATCTGCCCCTGGGCACCGATGTTGAACAGCCCGGCCCGGAAGGCCACGGCCACGCCGAGACCGGCCAGGATGAGCGGCACGCTGAACACGAGCGACTCGGTGAGCGGCCGGATCTGCCGGCTGAGACCGTTGGCGTCCGGGTTGAAGACCGCCCCCTTGAAGAGCGCCGTGTAGGCCTCGCTCACGGCGGTCCACACCGCACCGAGGAAGTCGGTGGGGCGGGCGAACAGGTAGCTGGCGGTCTCGCGGACGGTCTCGTCGGCGAAGGCGATGAGGACGGCGCCCAGCAGCATCGCCAGGACGACCGACAGCAGCGAGATGAGGAGGCTGCCGCCGGCGAGGCGCTGCAGCAGGCCGGGCGAGCGCTCGCTCGTCGGCTCGGCCAGGGGGGTGCTCATCGGGTCTCCCTCGGGTTCGCGGGCGTCGCACCGTCGCGGGCCGCGAGGCGCTCCTGGCGCTCGGCGGCGATGCTGCGACCCTCGTCGGCCGCAGCCAGTGCGGTCTCGTGGGTGGCGGCCTGGGCCCGGGCCTCGGGGGCGGGGACACCGGCCATCATGAGGCCGAGCACGTCACGCGGGGTGTCCCCCGG
The DNA here is from genome assembly GCF_900187395.1 of Kytococcus aerolatus. GTDB lineage: Bacteria > Actinomycetota > Actinomycetes > Actinomycetales > Dermatophilaceae > Kytococcus > Kytococcus aerolatus. Next base: position 53,826 of record NZ_FYEZ01000002.1, on the reverse strand, counting down.
CACGACGTCCACGACCTTGCCGCGGTACATCACGGCGATGCGGTCGGACAGGGCGAGCACCTCGTCCAGCTCGGTGGAGATGACGACGACCGGGGTGCCGGCGTCGCGCTCGGCGACCATCTGCTGGTGGATGAACTCGATCGACCCCACGTCCACACCGCGGGTGGGCTGGTTGGCCACGAGCAGCTTGAGCGGGCGCCCCATCTCGCGGGCGATGACCACCTTCTGGGCGTTCCCTCCCGAGAGGGTGCTGATCGGGTCGTGGACCGAGCCGATGCGGATGTCGTACTCCGCGACCTGCTCCTCGGCGTTCTCCGCGAGGCGGCGCGGGGAAATGGTGCCGGCCCGGGCGATCGCCGGGTCGTCGTAGCGGTCGAGCACGAGGTTCTCGGCGATGCTGAAGGAGCTCACCACCCCGTCGGTGGAGCGGTCCTCGGGCACGTAGCCCATCCCGCCCCGGAGGCGCTGGTGCACGGACTGCGAGAGGAGGTCCCGGCCGTACAGGGAGATCTCCCCCGCATCGGCCGACTCGATCCCGAGCAACACCTCGGAGAGCTCGGTCTGGCCGTTGCCCTGCACGCCGGCGATGCCAAGGACCTCCCCGGCGCGCACCTGCAGGTCGACCTCGTCGACCATGACCGTCCCGGCATCGGTGACGACGGTCAGGCCCCGGATGTCGAGGGCCACTTCCCCGGGCTCGGCCGGGGCCTTCTCGACCTGCATGGTCACCGAGCGGCCGACCATGAGCGCCGCCAGCTCGGACTCGCTGCTGGCCGGATCGGCCTGGCCCACGACCTCGCCACGGCGGATCACGGTGATCCGGTCGGCGACGGCCCGCACCTCGCGGAGCTTGTGGGTGATGAAGACGATCGAGGTCCCGGAGGCCGCGAGCTCGCGCATGATGCCGATGAGCTCGTCGGTCTCCTGCGGCGTGAGCACGGCGGTCGGCTCGTCGAGGATGAGCACCGAGGCGTCCCGGCTGAGGGCCTTGATGATCTCCACGCGCTGCTGGGCGCCGACCGGGAGGTCCTCGACGACCGCGTCGGGGTCGATGTCGAAGCCGAAGCGGTCGGAGAGCTCGCGCACGGTGCGCCGGGCGGCGTCGAGGTCCAGCAGGGGCCCCGGGCCCTCGTGGCCCAGGGCCAGGGACTCGGCCACGGTGAACACCGGCACGAGCATGAAGTGCTGGTGCACCATGCCGATGCCGGCGCGCACCGCGTCACCGGGCCCGTCGAAGCGGACCGGTGCACCGTCCAGGAGGATCTGCCCGTGGTCGGGCTGGTAGAGGCCGTAGAGCACGTTCATGAGCGTGCTCTTGCCCGCCCCGTTCTCCCCGAGCAGGGCGTGGATCTCGCCGGGCTCGACGACGAGGTCGATGTCACGGTTGGCGACCACCGGCCCGAAGGCCTTGGTGATGCCCTGGAGCTCCAGCTTCATCGCGACCTCCTCGCCGCCTGGACAGTGCGGGCGGTCACTTCGGGGTGTTCTCGGACTCGACCTTCAGCTCGCCGGAGGCGATCTGCTCCTCCAGGGCGTCGACCTCCTCGACGAGCTCGGCCGGGACGGCGGCTTCGAAGTCGTGGAAGGGGGCGATGCTGACGCCCTCGTTCTCCAGCGTGCCGACGTAGGGCTCGTTGGTGAACTCGCCCTTCGCGCCCTCCAGGATGGCCGTGAACACGGCCTCGTCCATCTCCTTCATGACGGACGTGAGGATGACCTTGCCGTACTCGGTGGACTCGTACCCGTCGGTGTCGACCCAGACGAGCTTGGTGCCCTCCTTGCCCTCGACGGCCTGGGCGGCACCGGAGCCGACCGGGCCGGCGACCGGCATGACCACGTCCACGCCCTGGGCGAGGAACTGCTCGGTGAGGGTCTTGCCCTGGGAGACGTTCTCGAAGTCGCCGGAGAAGGAGCCCTTCTGGGACTTCTTGTTCCAGCCGAGGAGCTTGACCTTCTCGTCCTTGTCCTCGTTGTACTTGTCGACGCCGTCGGCGAAGCCGTCCATGAAGACGGTCACCGAGGGGATCTCCATGCCGCCGAAGGTGGCCACCTTGCCCGACTCGGACATGCCGGCGCTCAGGTAGCCGGCGAGGAAGGAGGCCTCGGCGGTGTTGAAGAGCAGGGGACGCACGTTGTCGGCCTCGGTCGGGTTGCCCTTCGCGTCGGCCAGGGCGGCGTCCACGAGCGCGAAGTCGGTCTCGGGGTTCTGCTCGGCGGCCTCCTGGATGGCGTCCTCGAGGAGGAAGCCCACACCCACGACGAGGTCGCAGCCCTGCTGGTTGATCAGGGAGTCGACGTTCGGGGCGAAGTCGGCGTCGCTCTGGGACTCGACCTTGGCCACGTCGATGCCGAGCTCCTCCCCGGCCCGCTCCATGCCGGCCCAGGAGGTCTGGTTGAAGGACTGGTCGTTGAAACCACCGGAGTCGGAGACCATGCAGGCCTTGTAGTCGGCGTCGACACCCTCGGTGTCCACGGCCTCCTCGGAGCCGGAGCCGCTCTGCGACCCGCCCTTCGAGGAGGAGCCGCCCTCCTCCGGGGCCTCGCCGCAGCCGGCCAGGGTCAGGGCACCAGCGGCCAGGACGGTAGCCACCTTCATCGAAACGCGCATGGGTCACTCCTACTGCTGAGAGGGGGTGCCACCTCGTGTGACACGGGCCGCATCCTACGCCCCGCCCCGCCCCTCAGGCGGTGGCTGCGCGGGCCACACCCGTCGCCCGGAGGCCCAGCACGGCGAGCACGAGGACGCCGAGGGTGACGGCCAGGCCGACCCACCCGTTGCCGGTCGCCCCGAGCACCAGGTAGCCGATGGTGGACGCCAGACCGCCGAGCAGGGCGTAGGGCAGCTGGGTGTTCACGTGCACCGTCAGCGGGGCACCGGCCCCGGTGGCCGAGAGGATGGTGGTGTCGGAGATCGGCGAGCAGTGGTCACCGAGGACGGCGCCGGCCAGGACGGCACCCAGCACGGGGATGACCATCTCGGTGGCCTGCAGGTGCGTCACGAGGTCGCCGGCGATGGGCAGCAGGATCCCGAAGCTGCCCCACGAGGTGCCGGTGGCGAAGGCGATCCCGCCGGCCACGAGGAAGAGCAGGGCGGGCAGCCAGACCGCGTCCAGGCCGGAGCGCTCCACGAGGCCGGCGACGTACTCACCGGTCCCCATCTGGGAGATCAGCGCGGCGGTGATCCAGGCCAGCACGAGCACGATGATGGCCGGCAGCATCGAGCGGGCGCCGTCCACCCAGCCCCGCCCGAACTCGGTCCAGCCGAAGCGGCGGTCCCGGACGGTCTCCACGAGGTAGACGGCGAGGGCCACGGCCAGACCGATGAGCCCGCCCCACACCAAGGAGTGCGTGACCTGGGTGTTCTCGAACATCTCCATCACCGAGGGCGAGGCCACCCCGGCCTCGACCGCGGTGCGGTGCCCGGTGACGAAGAGCGCGGCCACCACACCGAGGGTCAGGGCCACGAAGGGGGCCAGGAGGCCCCAGACCCGCCCGGGCTGCTTGACCGGCAGGTCGGCCGACATCTCGCCGGGGGCGTCGAGCTCGGGGTCCAGCGAGTCACCGGTGCGCAGGGTGCGCTCCTCCTCGCGCAGCATCGGCCCGGCGTCGACCCCGAGCACCACGACGAGCGCGACGAGCGCGAGCGCGGCCCATGCGTAGTAGTTCATCGGCATGGTGGCCAGGAAGGCGGCGAGCGGCGAGTGGTCCAGGCCGGCCGCCGCGACGATCGGCGCGATGATGAGGATGATCCCAGCGCCCCAGCTGGAGAAGGGCGCGATCACGCAGACCGGCGCGGCCGTGGAGTCGATGAGGTACGAGAGCTTGGCCCGCGAGACGCGGTGGGCGTCGGTGACCGGCTTGGAGATCTGCCCGACGGCCAGGGCGTTGAAGTAGTCGTCGATGAAGATCACGCAGCCGAGGATCGCCGGGAGGCCCTGGGCACCGCGACGCGTGTGGATGTGCCCGGAGGCCCAGTCGGCGAAGGCCCGCGCACCACCGCTCATGGTGATGAACGCGGTGATGACGCCCAGCAGCAGGAGGAAGAGCAGGATCAGCGCGTTGTAGTCGTTGAACCCCCGCTCGGCCGGGTCACCGGTGACCACCCAGAAGATCTCCACCAGGGCGGTGCCGACGGAACGGGCCGCCTCCACCGGGTTGCCGTCGGAGATGACCAGGGCGGCCGTGACGATGCCCAGGCCCAGGGAGACCCCCACGCGCTTGGTGAGCACCACGAGGAGCACGGCGATGAGCGGCGGGATGACGCTCAGCCAGGGGTTGGTGGTGAGCCACGAGGAGGACGACGCGACGGCGGGAAGAGGGTTCACGAGCAGGAACCCTAGGCCGCGGCGGGGGCGCCGACCGGCGCGTTCGGGCGGTGTCCCGCATCCGACGGTCGACGAGGGAGCCTTTGGCGGCCCGCCGGGCCGGTGCCGGAGATCTGCCCCCGGACACGGGCCACGGCGGGCAGATCTCCGGCACCGGCGTGTCGCCCCGCAGCGAGATCCCCGCTCAGCAGCGGCGGGCGATCCCGGCGACCAGGGCCGGCCCGCCGTAGATGAACCCGGTGTACACCTGCACGAGCTCGGCGCCGGCCTCCCGCAGGGCGTGGGCGTCGGCGGGGGTCATGATCCCGCCCACGCCCACCAGGGGCAGGTCGCAGGAGGCCGCCAGCAGGCTGATCACCTCGTGGGCACGGGAGGTCAGCGGAGCCCCCGAGAGACCGCCGGGCAGGGAGCCCTCCTCCCCCGCCGTGCCGATGCGCCGGGCGGTGCCGGGGTCGAGGGTGGTGCGGTCCAGGGTGGTGTTCGTCGCGACGAGCGCCGCGCACCCGGCCTCCTGGGCGATGACGGCCACCTCCATGAGGGCGGCGTTGTCCATGTCCGGGGAGAGCTTGACGAACACCGGGGTGGGCTCCTGGCCGGCGGCCGCGGCCCGCTCCGTCTCGGCCCGGGTGGTGGCGGTGAGCAGGGCCCGCAGCGGCGCGGCGTCCTGCAGCCCCCGCAGCCCCGGGGTGTTCGGGGAGGAGACGTTGACCGCCAGGTAGTCCGGCAGGCCGGCGGCGGCGCGGACGCAGGCGACGTAGTCGTCGGCCGCGGCCTCCAGCGGGGTGTCCTTGTTCTTGCCGATCGACAGGCCGACCGGGATGGTCAGCCCCTCCGCGCGGGCGACGCGCAGCCGGGCCACGACCAGGTCGACGCCGTCGTTGGGGAAGCCCATGGCGTTGAGCACGGCGCGGCTCTCCACGAGCCGGTGCACGCGCGGGGTCGGGTTGCCCGGCTGGGGGCGCGGGGTGACCGTCCCCAGCTCGACGTGCCCGAAGCCGAGGGCCTCCCAGAGGGGCAGCGCGTGGGCGTCCTTGTCCACCCCCGCGGCCAGCCCCACGGCGTTGGGGAAGGTGATCCCGGCGACGGTGCGCGGGCTGCCCGGCACCCGGGTCAGTCCCCGCAGGGCCGCGAGCGCACCGGGCACCCGGGCCGCCGCGGCCCCGAGGCGCAGGGCGGTGTGGTGGGCGGTCTCGGCGTCGCCGTCGCCGGCGCGGAAGAGCAGCGGGCGGACGACCCGCTCGTAGCCCTCCAGCAGCAGCTTCTCCTGCATGGTCACGTGAGGTCCTTCCGCTGGAGCTCCTCGAGGCGGGCCACGACCTGCTTGACCTCCTGGGCGCGGTCCCGGGTGGTCACGAGCACGGCGTCGGGGGTGTCCACCACGACGACGTCCTCCAGGCCCAGGGCCACGACGGTGCGGCCGGTGGTGGTCATGACGAACCCGCTGGACTCCTGGCCGATCACCTCGCCGGCCCCCGTGGTCACCAGGCCGTCCACGATGCGGCCGGCGCCGACCCGCCCGAGCACGGCGCCGAGCGACCCGAAGTCACCGACGTCGTCCCAGGGGAAATCACCGGGCACGCAGGCCACGTCCCCGGCGGCGGCCGCGGGCTCGGCGACGGCGTGGTCGATGGCGATCTTCGTGATGTCGGGCCAGAGCTCGTCCATCGGGGCCAGGTCGTCGGCGGCGGCGATGGCGGTGAGGGCCTCGACCATGTCCGGGTGCTCCCGGGCCAGCAGGTCCAGCAGCACCTGCGCCCGGACCACGAACATGCCCGCGTTCCACCGGTACCCGCCGTCGGCGAGGAACTGCTCGGCGAGCTCCCGCTCCGGCTTCTCCCGGAAGGAGGCCACCTCGCGGGCGGAGGGGGCGCCCTCCACGGCCAGCGGCTCGCCGAGCCGGATGTACCCGAAACCGGTGGCCGGCCGGGTCGGCTCGATGCCGATGGTCACGAGCTTGCCGGTGCGTGCCACGGCGACGGCCTCGGTGACGCAGGCGTGGAAGGTGTCCAGGTCGCCGACCACGTGGTCGGCGGCGAAGGAGCCGATCACGGCGTCCGGGTGGTGGCGGGCGATGATCGCCGCGGCCAAGCCGATCGCCGGCATCGACTCCCGCGGGGAGGGTTCCACGACGAGCCCGTCGGCCCCGAGCCCGGGCAGGGAGCCACCGAGGGCCTCTCCGGCGAGCTGCTCACGGACCCGGTCGGCGTGGGCCGCCCCGGTCACGACCGTGAGCCGGTCCCCGGTCAGCGGGCGGAGCCGGTCGAGGGTGGCCTGCAGCATTGAGCGCCCCCCGCCGGTCATGTCCTGCAGGAACTTCGGTGCCGAGGAGCGTGAGACGGGCCACAGCCGCGTCCCCGAGCCCCCTGCCGGCACGACCCCCCAGAAGTCGTCCATCCCCTGTCCCCCGACGGGGGTCTCCTGCGCCGCACTCGTCATGGGCATGACCTTACCGGCGCGCCACGGTGGACAAGCGGACCCACGGCGGGGCACCGTGACGTGGTGCGCGTCGCGATCGTCACCGAATCCTTCCTTCCCGCCCTCAACGGGGTCACCACCAGCGTCTGCAAGGTGCTGGAGTGCCTGGCCGACAAGGGTCACGAGGCAGCCGTCGTGTGCCCCCGCTCCTCCACGCTCTCCCCGGAGGACCAGGTGCCCACCACCTACGCGGGCTTCCCCGTGCACCCGGTGGCCTCGGTGCCGGTGCGCGGGCACCGGGTCGGCATGCCGGGCTACGACACCGAGGCGGTCTTCCGCGGCTTCAAGCCGGACGTCGCCCACATCGCCTCCCCCTTCGTCCTCGGTGTGCGGGGGCTCTCGGTGGCCCGCCAGCTGCGGATCCCCACGGTGGCGATCTACCAGACCGACATGCCCAGCTACATCCGCCAGCACGCCGGGCCGGCCGGGTACATCGCGGCCAACGCGGCCTGGCGCTGGATCCGCCGGATCCACGCCCAGGCGGATCTCACCCTGGCCCCCTCCCAGTCGGCGCTCGATGAGCTGCGGGAGCACGACATCCCCCGCACCGACCTCTGGGGGCGCGGGGTGGACGCCAAGCTCTTCCACCCCGACCGGAAGGCCACCGACGCGGTCCGGCGGATGCGCTCCGAGCTCGCCCCGAACGGCGAGGTGCTGCTGGGCTACGTGGGCCGGCTGGCCCCGGAGAAGGAGCTGCACCGCTTCCTGGAGCTGGCGGACCTGCCGGGCACCCGCATGGTCTTCGTCGGGGACGGGCCGAGCCGGGAGCTGCTGGCCCATCAGTTCCCCGACGGCGTCTTCCTCGGACGCCGGGAGGGCGACGAGCTGGCGGACGCCTACGCCGCCTTCGACCTCTTCCTCCACGCCGGCACCCGGGAGACCTTCGGCCAGACCCTGCAGGAGGCCGCGGCCTCCGGGCTGCCGGTCATCGCGCCGCGGCGGGGCGGCCCGATCGACCTGGTGGACCACGGCGGCACCGGTTACCTGTTCGACCCCGACCGGCCCGGCTCGCTCCGCGAGGAGGTCGAGAAGCTCGTCCTGCCCCCGGACGCCGCGGACGAGCGGGAGCGGATGGCCGTGGCCGGGCGCGCGAAGGTGGAGGGGCGCAGCTGGAGCGCGATGGTGGACCGCCTCCTCGAGTACTACGAGCAGGTGGTCCCGCTGCACCGCGACAGCCGGCGAGTGGTCTGAGCCCTCAGAGGCTCACGGCCTCGCCGCTGCCGAGGTACCAGGAGTCCAGCGGGCGCCACGCCCCGTCCGGGCCGGCCACGTAGCGCGTGAGCTGCTCCACCTGGAAGACGGCGTGGTAGTCCTGCATCTGCTCCGCGGCGGCGTCCAGGACCTCCTCCGGCACGTTCTGCACCACGGTCACGTGCGGGTGGTAGGGGAACTTCAGGGGCACCCCGAGCGGGCCCCGGTTGACCGCCTCGGCGAGGGTCCGGCACTCGTCCGCCCCCTGCACCAGCGGCAGGAAGACCACCGGGGAGACGGGGCGGAAGGTGTCGGTGCCCCGGAGCTCGACGGTGAAGGGCTCGACGGTCCGGGCGGCCTCGGAGAGGTGCTCCCCGATGGTCTGCCGGTCGGCCCGGAAGACCGTGAGCGGCGGGAGCACCGTGATGTGGGTGGGCACCTGGTGGGCCAGCACGTCCCCGAGATCGCGACGGATGGCACGGATCTCGTCCCCCCAGGGGGCCGGGACGGCCAGCGAGATGCCGACGTCCATGGTCATGGCGCCTACCTCCTCATGCCTGCGGCGGGAGGAAGCCCATGGCCTCCCGCACGCGCGCGAGCGTCGGGGCCGCCATCTCCCGGGCGCGCTCGGCGCCCCGGGCCAGGACGCGATCGAGCTCGGCCGGGTCGGCGAGCAGCTCGTCGGCCTTCTCCCGGGCCGGGGCGAGCAGGGCGTCGACGGCCTCGGCGGTGGACACCTTCAGCGCGCCGTACCCCTGCCCCTCGAAGCGCTCGAGGAGCTGGTCGATGCTCTCCCCGGTGGCCGCGGAGTGGATGTCGAGCAGGTTGGTGACACCGGGCTTGGCCTCGCGGTCGTGGGCGATGACACCGTCGTTGTCCGTGACCGCCGAGCGGATCTTCTTGGCGGATCGCTTGGCGTCCTCCAGCAGCCAGATGACGCCCTTGTCGGTCGCGGCCGACTTGCTCATCTTGCTCGTGGGGTCCTGCAGGTCCATGATCCGCGCGGTCGAGCTGTTGACGCGGTACTCCGGCACCACGAGGGTGTCGCCGAAGCGGTGGTTGAAGCGCTGGGCGAGGTCCCGGGTGAGCTCGACGTGCTGCACCTGGTCGTCGCCGACCGGCACCAGGGCGGTGTCGTAGAGCAGGATGTCGGCGGCCATGAGCATCGGGTAGGTGAACAGACCCACCGAGGCGGCGCCGGCCTCCTGCTTGGCGGTCTTGTCCTTGAACTGCGTCATCCGGCTCGCCTCGCCGAAGCCGGTCAGGCAGTTCAGGAGCCAGGCCAGCTCCGAGTGCTCGGGCACGTGGGACTGCACGAACAGCGTGGACCGCTCGGGGTCGACACCGCCGGCGATGTACTGCGCCGCGGTGCGACGGGTGCGCTCGCGCAGTACGGCCGGATCCATGGGCAGGGTGACGGCGTGGAGGTCCACCACGCTGAAGACGGCCTCGTGGTCGTCCTGGAGCGGCCCCCACTGGGCGAGCGCACCGAGGTAGTTGCCCAGGTGCAGCGAGTCGCTGGTCGGCTGCATCCCGGAGAAGACGCGGACCGAGGAGGGGGTCGGGGAGGGGACAGTCATGGCGCCATTCTGGCAGGCAGTACCGTGGGGTTGACAGACGTACCCGTCATCGCCCCTCCAGGAGGCTCTTCGTGACCACCCCCGTGAAGGTCGCCGTCACCGGCGCCGCAGGCCAGATCTGCTACTCGCTGCTCTTCCGCATCGCCTCCGGACAGCTGCTCGGCCCGGACACGAAGGTCCAGCTCCGCCTGCTCGAGATCACCCCGGCGCTCAAGGCGCTGGAGGGCGTCGTCATGGAGCTCGACGACTGCGCCTTCCCGCTGCTGGACTCCGTGGAGATCAGTGACGACGCGAACACCGTGTTCGACGGCGTGAACGTCGCCATGCTGGTGGGCGCCCGCCCGCGCGGCAAGGGCATGGAGCGCTCCGACCTGCTCGAGGCCAACGGCCAGATCTTCACCGGTCAGGGCAAGGCCCTCAACGACCACGCGGCCGACGACGTGCGCATCACCGTGACCGGCAACCCGGCGAACACGAACGCGCTCATCGCGATGCACAACGCGCCGGACATCCCGACCGAGCGCTTCAGCGCCCTGACCCGGCTGGACCACAACCGTGCCCTGACCCAGGCCGCGCAGAAGGCCAGCGTGAGCACCCCCGAGGTCACGAAGATGACCATCTGGGGCAACCACTCCGCCACCCAGTACCCGGACCTCTTCCACGCCGAGATCGGCGGGCGGAACGCCGCCGAGGTCATCGGCGACCAGGCCTGGATCGAGAACGACTTCATCCCGACCGTGGCCCAGCGCGGCGCGGCGATCATCGAGGCCCGTGGCTCCTCCTCAGCCGCCTCGGCCGCGAACGCCACCATCGAGCACACCCGCCTGTGGCTGCAGGGCACCCCGGAGGGTGACTGGACCTCGATGGCCGTGCGCTCCGACGGCTCCTACGGCGTGCCGGAGGGCCTGATCTCGTCCTTCCCCGTCACCACGAAGGACGGTGACTGGGAGATCGTCCAGGGCCTGGAGATCGACGAGTTCTCGCGCGGCCGGATCGACGCCTCGGTGGCCGAGCTCACCGAGGAGCGCGACACCGTCACCGAGAAGGGCCTCATCCAGGGCTGAGCCCCGCGGGACCGTCGGAGCGGCCCGGGAACCCCACGAGGGTTCCCGGGCCGCTCCGCGTGCGGGTCGACCGCTCAGACGCGCACCAGGAGGACCCCGGCGAGCACGCCGGCCGCGGCCAGCGTCCAGGCGACGAGGTCGAAGGGCAGGGAGCGCACCACGAGGCCGCCGGCCAGCTCCGGGGGCAGGAGCGCGCGCAGGACGGCCCCGAGGCCGAGGCCCGCGGTCACGACCATCCCCCCGGCGCGCAGGTGGCCGGCCAGGACGATGCCCAGCCCGACGAGCACGAGCGCGGCGGTGGCCCACCAGGCCCCCAGGTCACGGGCTCGCTCGTCCGGGCGGACCGGGGGCCCCTGCTGGTCCCGCAGCGCTCCCGGCAGGCCGCGCCCGGTGCGGCGCACCCCGGGTGGGTGCTCCAGCGGCTGCGGGTCAGTCACGGGCGGCGTCACGCTCCGCGGCGGCCACCACGTTGCTGAGCAGCATGGCGCGGGTCATCGGGCCCACCCCACCGGGGTTGGGGGTGAGCCAGCCGGCCACCTCGGCCACCTCGGGGGCCACGTCCCCGACGATCTTCCCGTCCACCCGGGAGACGCCCACGTCGAGAACGGCCGCGCCGGGCTTCACGAGCTCGGGGGTGATCATGCCGGGCACGCCGGAGGCGGCCACGATGACATCGGCGCTGCGCAGGTGGGCGGCCATGTCGCGGGTCCCGGTGTGCACCACGGTGACGGTGGCGTTGACCTCGCGGGTGGCCAGCAGGAGCGAGAGGGGACGGCCGACGGTCAGCCCGCGACCGACGACGACCACGTGGGCGCCGGCCAGCGGCACCTCGTGGCGGCGCAGGATCTCGACGATCCCGGCCGGGGTGCAGGCCACCGGGGCCTCCACGCCGTGGGCGAGGGCCCCGAGGTTCCAGGGGTGCAGACCGTCGACGTCCTTGGAGGGGGCCACCCGGGAGAGCAGGGCGAACTCGTCGAGCCCGGTGGGCTGCTGCACGAGGAAGGAGGTCACCCGGTCGTCGGCGTTGAGCTCGTCGATGAGCGCCTCCACCTCGGCCTGCGGGGTGTCGGCGGGCAGGTCGTGCCGGAAGCTGGGCAGGCCGATCTCGGCGCAGTCCTTGTGCTTGGCACCGACGTACCACTGGCTGCCGGGGTCCTCCCCCACGAGGATCGTGGCCAGGCCCGGCGTGTGTCCGGCGTCCAGCAGGGCGCTGAGCCGCCCCGCGAGCTCGCCCTTGATGGCCTTCAGCGTGGCCCTGCCGTCGAGGATGCGTGCGGTCATGCCCGTATCGTCCCACGGCCCCGGCGGGTCACCACCGGGGCCGTGGAGCGGGTTCGGGTCCGCGAGAGCGGGGCTCGGGACCCGCCCGTCTCAGTGGGCGAAGTGGCGGGCGCCGGTGAGGTACATCGTGAGGCCCGCGGCCTGCGCGGCCTCGACGACCTCGGCGTCACGCATCGAGCCACCGGGCTGGACGACGGCCCGGATCCCGGCGTCGACGAGCACCTGGAGCCCGTCGGCGAAGGGGAAGAAGGCGTCGCTGGCGGCCACGGCGCCCCGCGCCCGGTCCTCACCGGCGCGCTGGACGGCGAGGTGGCAGGAGTCCACCCGGTTGACCTGCCCCATGCCGATGCCGACGCTGGCGCCGTCGCGGGCCAGGAGGATGGCGTTGGACTTCACGGCGCGCACGGCCCGCCAGGCGAACTGCAGGTCGGCCAGGGTGGCCTCGTCCGCGGCCTCGCCGGCCACGAGCTGCCAGGTGGCGGCGTCGTCACCGCCCGGCGTGCCCTCCTCGCCCTCGAGACGGGCCTGCACGGTGTCGCGCTCCTGGACGAGCACGCCCCCGGAGACGGGGCGCAGCTCCAACCCCTCCCGCACCGGCGCCGCGGCGGTGAGCAGGCGGATGTTCTTCTTGGCGGTGAGGATCTCCACCGCCTCGTCGGCGAAGGAGGGCGCGATGACGACCTCGGTGAAGATGTCCTTCACCGTCCGGGCCATCTCCGCGGTGACCTCGCGGTTCGCGGCGATGATGCCGCCGAAGGCGCTCACGGGGTCGCAGGCGTGGGCGCGGGCGTGGGCCTCGGCGATGTCGCGCCCCACGGCGATCCCGCACGGGTTGGCGTGCTTGATGACGGCCACGCAGGGCTGGTCGCCGTGGTCGTGGGCGGCCCGCCAGGCGGCGTCGGCGTCCACGTAGTTGTTGTAGCTCATCGCCTTGCCGTGCAGCTGGCGGGCGCCGGCCACGCCCCCACCCTCCCCGTCGGTGTAGAGGGCGGCGGCCTGGTGCGGGTTCTCGCCGTAGCGCAGGGTCTCGCCCAGGCTCCAGGTCGGGGTGATCCGGGCCGGGAACGCCTCGCCCGCGGAGGACGCCGCAGCGTCCGGCACGACCTGGCCGGTCGGCCCGGCCCCGGCGGCCACCTGCTCGGCGGTCCAGCGGGCCACGGCGGCGTCGTACTCGGCGGTGTGGGCGAAGGCCGCGGCGGCCAGCCGGCGGCGGGCGGCCAGGTCGAGGCCACCGGCCCGGACGGCCTCCAGGGTGGCGGGGTACTCGGCGGGGTCCACGACGATGGCCACGGAGGCGTGGTTCTTCGCCGCGCCACGCACCATCGAGGGGCCGCCGATGTCGATCTTCTCCACGACGTCCTGGTACCCGGCCCCCGAGGCGACGGTCTCCTGGAAGGGGTAGAGGTTCACCACCACGAGGTCGAAGGCGGCGACGCCGAGCTCGGCGAGCTGCTGGCGGTGGTCCTCGCGGGTGCGGTCGGCGAGGATCCCGGCGTGGATGTGCGGGTGCAGGGTCTTCACCCGGCCATCGAGGCACTCGGGGAAGCCGGTGACCTCCTCCACCTTCGTGACCGGCAGGCCGAGGCCCTCCAGGTGGGCGGCGGTGCCGCCGGAGGACACGAGCTCGACGCCCGCCTCGGCCAGTCCGCGGGCGAGCTCGTCGAGTCCGGTCTTGTCGAAGACGCTCAGCAGCGCACGGCGGATCGGCTGGGTGGTCTCGGTCATGTCCAGAGGGCCTTTCGGTCGCGGATCTGCACACCGCCGGTGGCGATGCGGTTCAGGGTGGTCACGAGCAGCTCCCGCTCGGCGGTCTTGATGCGCTCGTGGAGGGTGGCCTCGTCGTCGCCCGCCTCCACCCGGACGGCGCGCTGGTCGAGGATCGGGCCGGTGTCGGTGCCCGCGTCCACCACGTGGAGGGTGCAGCCGGTCACGGCCACCCCGTGGGCGAGGGCGTCACGCACGCCGTGGGCCCCGGGGAAGGCGGGCAGGAGGGCCGGGTGGGCGTTGATCGTGCGCCCCCCGTGGGCGGCCAGGTAGGCGGACCCGAGGATGCGCATGAACCCGGCGGAGAGCACGAGCTCGGGCCGGTGGGCGGACACCCGGGCGGCCAGGGCGGCATTCCACGCGTCACGGTCGGGGTGCTCGGCCGGGGCCACCACCTCGGTGGCGATGCCGGCGGCAGCGGCGCGCTCCAGCCCCTCGGCCCGCCGGTCGGCCAGGACGGCGACCACCTCGAAGGGGCAGTCGGGTGCGGCCGCGGCGTCGAACACCGCCTGGGCGGTGGAGCCGGCGCCGGAGAGGAGGACGACCACGCGCAGGCGGCCGGCTGCAGGGCCCAGGGCCAGGTGATCGGTCACGGGGGAAGGATACCGGCGGGTGTGGACGGCTCCCGGCCCGGTGGCGATCGACTGGCCTAGGTTGGCGCGTGTGATGACCACCGCCTTCCTCGGGTGCCTCGCCGCCACGCTCGCCGCGCTGCTCGGCGGACCGCTGCGGCGCTGGCTCGCGTCCGGCGGTCACCGGCGCCCCACGGACGAGCCCCGTCCCCTCCCCCGCTTCGGCGGGGTGCAGGTCGCCCTCGGTGTGGGGGCCGGGGTGCCGGCGGGGGTCCTCGGGGAGTCGGCCCGCACCGCGGGCGAGCACCCGCTGCACCTCACGGTGTCCGCCCTCCTGGCGGGGACGCTGCTCGCGCTGGCCGTGACGGCCTGCGCAGTGGACCTGGACGTCCACCGTCTTCCGAACGACCTCACCCGCCCGATGGCGCTGGTGGCTGCCGGTGGCACGGCACTGCTGACGCTGCCCTCGGGGGACCTCGCGGGCCTCGGCCGGGCACTGGTGGCCGGCACGGGCCTGGCGGCCGCCTACCTGCTGCTCTCGGTGCTGACGCGCGGCGGGATCGGGCTGGGGGACGTGAAGCTCGCCCTCCCGGTGGGCACCGTGCTGGGGCTCCTGGGATGGGCACCCGTCCTGCTGGGCACCTGGATCGCCTTCGGGCTGGGGGCGCTCGCGGCGACGGTCCTCATGCTCCGGCGCCGCGCCACCCGGTCGACGCACCTGGCCTTCGGACCGGCCATGACCGCCGGCGCGTGGCTGGTGTGGGTGCTCTGGCTGCCGGGCTCGGCCTGACCCGCAGCGGCGGGGACGCTCCCGGCCCGCACACGCGAGCGGGCCCACCCCGAGGGGTGGGCCCGCTGGTCACGTCGGCGTCAGGCGACGCCGTGGCGTGGGGTCATCGACGGTCGCGGTCGATGTCCTGGTCGATCTCACCGTCGATCTCGACCTGCTCCTTGCGGAGGGTCTCGGAGACCTGGACGTTCTCGGTGCGCTTCTCGGTCTCCAGACCGACCTCCTCGACGGCGACGGTCTCCTTCTCGACGACCGGGCGCTCGGCGTAGGTGTCGACCTCGATGGTCTCGTCCCGGAAGGCGTCACCGTCGGCGGCCTGGCCGTCCACCGGACGACGGGTCACGTGGGCGGTCTCGGACTCGACCGGCACGGAGACGGTCTGCTCGTCCTCGACGGTGAACTTGCGGAGACGGGCGCCACCGGTCTGGGTGCGCTCGGTGCCCACGTTGAGGCGCTCCTCGTGGCGGGTCACGGAGGCGTCGTCGTCAACGTCCGCACGGTCGCGGTCGATCTCGGCCGCACGGGTGCGGTCCAGGTCGGCGCGGTCGCGGTCGATGTCCGCGGTCTCGGTGCGGGTGGTGGTCGTGGTGGTCGCAGCGGTGCCGGCGGCGGTGCCCGCCGCAGCGGTGTCGGCGTAGCCGGCGCTCGGGGTCTCGAGGCCGTAGTAGCGGTAGAGCTCGACCTCCTGGTCGGCGTCGAGGTGCTGGTCGGCGTTCTCGACGCGCGGGGCGTCCTTCACCTTGTCCTTGTCGTACTGCACCTGGATGCCGTCCTCGTAGGCGGTGGCACCCTGCAGCGGCACGAAGGACTCGGAGTTCCCGAACAGGCCGGTGTTCACGGTGACCCACTCGGCCTCATTGGTCTGGTCGTCGAGGTAGATCTCGCCGATCGAGCCGATCTTGTCGCCGTTGGCGGCGTACAGGTTGCCGTTGCGCAGGTCGCGGAGCTGGTCCTTGTTCAGCATGGTGTTCTCCTTCTTGGGCCCTTGTGAGGCCCTCGTCGGTTCCACCCTCAGTGGGAGGAGTTGTATCCAATCAACCCCGGCTGCCCAGCGTCCGCAACCTCAGAGCTCGTGACACTGTTCACACGGTGGACTCGGTGCCGGGCACCACTACACTCGCGGGCACCGCGGGGGTCACGGACCGCCGCCGGAGATGGCCGGGGCCCTCCCTGCCACTGCGACCACCCACTCCCCCGAGGTCAGGAAAATCGTGCCAGCACAGGGAAGTTCAGCCCCCTCACCGACTCCCCCGGAGGGCTTGGGATCCCGGGCGTCGCAGCGGGCCGGACTGCTCCTGCTGGCCGGCGCCCTCCTCGGGATGCTGTCGATGCCGCGGAACATTGTGGCCTTGGTCGCGCTGCTCCCCGCGGCTTGGTTCTTCCTGCAGGCGCTCCGGGAGCAGGTGGGCCGAGCCCGCCTCCCCGTGGTCCTGTGGACCGCCCTGGGCTTGCTGCTCGTGTCCGTCCTCGTCGTCGGCGTGGGGCTGCCCTACCTCTTCTACGACCAGTCGATGGCGATCCAGGACTGCCTGCAGGGCGCCAACACGCAGCAGGCCGAGGCCGACTGCACGACGGACTGGACGACGGACCTGTCGCGCTTCACGCAGGGTCGCTGAGCAGGCGCTCCCGCGCCAGGTCCGCCCCGAGCCGGACGAGCGCCCCCAGGCCGACCCACCCGGCCAGGGCGGCCCACCAGCCGTCGCGCACGCCACTGCCGGCCCACTCCCCCGGGGTCATGGCGACTCCGGCCCAGACCCCGAGCAGCGCGGCCCCCAGACCCAGTAGGAGGCACACGGCCACGCACCGTAGGGCGATGTCGACCAGCCCTCCCTCCTCCACGAACTCCGCCAGCTCGCGGCGCACCTGCGGCGGCACCATCCACCCGACGGCCACCGGCACCAGGGTCACGGACCACCACAGGGGGTGGAGCCCCCCGGCCACCGGGAGCGCTGCCAGAGCCGGGATCGCGGGCAGCGATCCCGCCCCGGCCCCACCCGGGGTGAACGTGGCCCCTCCGAGCTCGACCCCCGGGCCCGACAGCCAGGCCAGCCCCCAGGTCGCGGCGTTCGGGGCCCATCCGAGCTGGGCCAGCGTCAGCAGCACGCCCCCGGAGACGTCGAGGCCGAGGGCATCGTGGGCGCGCTGGACCTCGGGGAAGCGCGTGACGAGGAGCAGGGCCGGCACCAGGGCACCCGCGAGGAGCAGCCGGCGGGCAGCCGCCCGGGCTGGCCGGGCCGCGTCCTGCAGCACCTCCCCCAGGTCACCCGGCCAGCTCCCGAACCAGACGTCCACCAGCTGCGGGGGGACGCCCCGCAGCAGCCCCCAGGCGGCGGGGAGCACGGAGGCGAGCAGCGAGAGCGCCACCCAGCGCCCCGAGAGGGCCTCCTGCCCGGCCAGCCCGACCAGCAGGAGGGCGCCGGTGACCCAGTGCGCCAGGGCAGCCCCCGCCGCGACGCCGCAGGCCTCCCGCGAGGCCAGCCCGGCGCGGCGGACGACCCGACGGACGATCCGCGCCAGCATCACCGCGGAGAGGAGTGTCAGCAGCAGCGGGCCCCCGGTCAGGGTCCAGCGCAGGATCTCTCCCTCGGCCTCCAGCGGCGCCCCGAAGGGGATGGTTCCTCCTGCCGCCAGAGCAGCCACTCGCGCCCCGATGGAGAGGGAGTCGGTCGCCTCGTGCCCGCCGGCGGGGTCACTGACCCAGGCGAGGAAGGCCGTCGCCACGGCCGTCCCGTGCGCGAGCAGGCTGATCAGGGCACCCCACAGGCCACCGGTGAGGACGACGTGCCCCAGCTGGGCGGGCAACCGGCGGGAGCAGCGATCGGGGTCTGTGACGGACATCCCGGCCATCCTCTCCCACCGAGCCTCCCCGGAACCCACCCTCCTCCCCGCGTGTTGACCGTGCCGCCCACTCATCCGGCAGGGCGCGGACCACTCTTCTGCCCCGACGCCCAGGCGCTCCCGGGGCACCGTGAATGGCTCATCTCACATCGGCACTTACCGCCTGAAGTCGCTTCGCCCAGAAGGGTTCCCGCACCTTCGAATTCCGTGGGCACGGAATCCGTGCCCACTTCCATGTCGCCTCCCCCCTTAAGGACCCAGCATGAACCCGAACGTGACCTCACGCCGCACCGTGGCCAAGGGACTCACCCGGTCGGCGCCGGCCGTGGCCGTCGCCGCCTCCGCCCGCGCCGTCGCCGCCTCGGCGGCCAACGTCTACTGCTTCGACGCCTCGCTCGGCTCCTACTCCCAGTGCTACGCGGGGGACGGTTACTTCCGCATCACGAACGACCTCCCCTCCGACAGCAACGGCATGGTCGTGGGACCGGGGTGGCGCATCACCGAGGGCGAGCGTTCGGACAGCACCACCTCGCCGCACCAGAACGTGACCCGCAACTCCCTCACCAGCACCTTCGGCCTGCCCACCGACATGAACGCCCCGGCCCGCATCGCCAACCCGTTCACTGTCATCCAGGGTGAGGGGAACTGGCAGGTCATCCGCGTGGCCCCGCGCTACGTGGGCGGTGTCGAGTACCAGGGGTACGAGTTCACCTACGTGGGCCCGGACCGCATGACCACCACTCAGCCGGAGTCCCTGCTGGGCAGTGAGGCCAGCGCTTGGCCCGGTTACGCCCTCGAAGCCGACGTGGCCCTCAGCAACGACGTCCTCACCGGTGGCGGCGGGTACTCCGAGTGTGCCGTGGGGTGCGACTCCACCTTCGCGCGTTTCATCGGCGGCTATCGGGCGCACTTCACCGTCGCCGACGGCACCCCGGTGAGTGAGGACGGCTCGGGCCTCCAGACCGCCGAGCAGACCTGCGCTCCAGCCTGAACCCCGCCAGCGACAGGAAGGGGGGTGCTCTTCCCGAGGAGTTCCTCGGGAAGAGCACCCCCTTCGCAGCGGGCCATCGCCCCGCGCTCGTGCCGGAGGAGCTGGGTCAGCCCTGCAGGCCCTGCATGATCTCACGCATGAGCTCAGCGGTCTCGGACGGCGTCTTGCCAACCTTCACGCCAGCGGCCTCGAGGGCCTCCTTCTTGGCCTCGGCCGTGCCGGAGGAGCCGGACACGATGGCGCCGGCGTGGCCCATCGTCTTGCCCTCCGGAGCGGTGAAGCCCGCCACGTAGCCGACGACCGGCTTGGTGACGTTCGCCTTGATGTAGTCCGCGGCACGCTCCTCGGCGTCACCGCCGATCTCACCGATCATCACGATGGCGTCGGTCTCCGGGTCGGCCTGGAAGGCCTCCAGGGCGTCGATGTGGGTGGTGCCCACGATCGGGTCACCACCGATGCCGATGGCGGTGGAGAAGCCGAAGTCACGCAGCTCGTACATCATCTGGTAGGTCAGCGTGCCCGACTTGGACACCAGGCCGATGCGGCCCGCACCGGCGATGTCCGCCGGGATGATGCCGGCGTTCGACTGGCCGGGGCTGATGATGCCCGGGCAGTTCGGGCCGATGATGCGGGTCTTGCCGGCCTTCTTGGCCTCGGCCCAGAACTCGGCGGTGTCCTGCACCGGGATGCCCTCGGTGATCACGACGGCCAGCTCGATCTCGGCCTCGACGGCCTCCATCACGGCGTCCTTGGAGAACTTCGGCGGCACGAAGAGGACCGACACGTTCGCGCCGGTGGCCTCCATGGCCTCCTTGACGGTGCCGAAGACGGGGACCGTGTGGCCACCCTCGAACTCCACCTCGGTGCCGGCCTTGCGCGGGTTCACGCCGCCGACGACGGTGGTGCCCGACGCGAGCATGCGCTGGGTGTGCTTCATGCCCTCGGAGCCGGTCATGCCCTGGACGATGACCTTGGAGTCGTTGTTCAGGAAGATCGCCATTGTCAGTTCTCCTTCGCAGCGAGCTCGGCAGCCTTCTGGGCGCCGCCGTCCATGGTGTCGGCGATGCTCACCAGCGGGTGGTTCGCGTCGGCCAGGATCTTGCGGCCCTCCTCGACGTTGTTGCCATCGAGGCGGACGACCAGCGGCTTGGTGGCGTCGTCGCCCAGCATCTCCAGCGCCTTGACGATGCCGTTGGCCACGGCGTCGCAGGCGGTGATGCCACCGAAGACGTTGACGAACACGCTCTTGACCTGCTCGTCGTTGAGGATGACGTCCAGACCGTCGGCCATGACCTCGGCCGAGGCGCCACCACCGATGTCGAGGAAGTTGGCCGGCTTGGCCCGGCCGCCGGTGTGCTCCTCGCCGGCGTAGGCCACGACGTCCAGGGTGGACATCACGAGGCCGGCGCCGTTGCCGATGATGCCGACGTTGCCGTCGAGCTTCACGTAGTTGAGCTCCTTGGCCTTGGCCTTGGCCTCCAGCGGGTCGGCGGACTTCTCGTCCTCCAGCGCGGCGTGGTGTTCCTGGCGGAAGTCGGAGTTCCCGTCGAGGGTGACCTTGCCGTCGAGGGCGATGATCTCGCCGTCCTCGGTCTTCACCAGCGGGTTGACCTCGACCAGGGTGGCGTCCTCGTTCGTGTAGACGCCGTAGAGGGTCTGGAAGGTCTTGGCGAGCTCGTCCTTCGAGTCGGTGAAGCCGGCGGCCTCCACGATCTCCATCGCCTTGGCGTCGGTCATGCCCTCGGCCGGGTCGATCTCGATCTTGGCCAGGGCCTCGGGACGCTCGACGGCGAGCTGCTCGATCTCGACGCCGCCCTCCTTGGAACACATGGCCAGGTAGGAGCGGTTGGCGCGGTCGAGCAGGATCGAGAAGTAGTACTCCTCGGCGATCTTGGCCCCCTGGGCGATCATCACCCGGTGGACCGTGTGGCCCTTGATGTCCATGCCGAGGATCTGGCGGGCGTTCTCCTCGGCCTCCTCCGGCGACTTGGCCAGCTTCACGCCGCCGGCCTTGCCACGCCCACCGGTCTTCACCTGGGCCTTGACGACCACGACTCCACCGGACTTCTCACCAATGCGCTCCGCGGCAGCTCGAGCCTCTTCGGGGGTGGTGGCGACCTCACCGGCCAGCACCGGCACCCCGTGCTTCTCGAACATGTCACGGGCCTGGTACTCGAAGAGATCCACGAGTTGACACCGTCCTCACGATTTCGACTGATTTCTGGTGGCCCGCGGGCGCGAGCCGTCCACCGACGACTCTAATGGTTTTTCGGTGCCGAGCGTCACCTGGCCCGCCCCCGCGGGCACGTTCGAACCCCCACCGCACCCCAGCCCCCTCCCGCACCGAGCCCGAGCCCTTCCCCGCGTCACGCCCCGGCCCCTCCCCGCGCGAGAAGCGCTCCCCCGCGCCACACCACGGTGGGGAGTCGCGGGGTGCGGGGAGGCCAGCGGCTCAGAGCTTCTCGACGGGGGCGTAGCGCAGCAGCAGGCGCTTGGTCCCCAGCTCGCCACCGAAGTCGACGTGCGCCATCGCCTTCTCGCCCGCACCGTCCACCCGGACGACGGTGCCCAGACCGAAGGAGTCGTGGGTGACCCGGTCCCCGGCCTCCAGCGCGACGACCTTCTTCGCCCGCTCCGGAGCGATCCGCCCCGCCAGACGCGCCACCGCCGGCTGGCTCACCGCCCGGTGCGCCGTGGTGGAACCTTCGCGCTCCCAGTGCAGCAGCTCCTCGGGCAGCTCGCCCAGGAAGCGGGAGGGCGGGTTGTACTGCGGGGACCCGAAGGCCGAGCGCACCGAGGCCCGCGAGAGGTGGAGCCGCTGCCGGGCCCGGGTGATGCCCACGTAGGCCAGCCGCCGCTCCTCCTCCAGCTGCTCGGGGTCCTCCAGCGAGCGCACGTGGGGGAAGGTCCCGTCCTCCAGGCCGGTGAGGAAGACCACCGGGAACTCCAGGCCCTTCGCGCTGTGCAGGGTCATGAGCGTCACCACGCCCTGCTCGGCGTTCTCGTCGGCAGCGTCGGTGTCGGCCACCAGGGAGACCTGCTCCAGGAAGGCCGCCAGCTGCTCGGTCCCCTCCCCGGCCGGGACGGTCGGCTGGTCCGGGTCGGCCGCGGCCTCGTCGAACTCCCGGGCCACGCTCACCAGCTCGGCGAGGTTCTCCAGCCGGCTCTCGTCCTGCGGGTCGTCCGACTCGCGCAGCTGCTGGGCGTACCCGGTCTGCTCCAGCACCGCCTCCAGCACGTCGGCCACGCCCCCGCCGCCGTCGGCCACGGTGCGCAGCGCCTCGAGCAGGGAGACGAAGGACTCGATCGCCCGCAGCGAGCGCGTCGCCAGCCCCGGGGCGTCCTCCGCCCGGCCGAGCGCTGCCACGAAGGGGATCCGCTCCCGCTCCGCCAGGGCCAGCAGGGCCCCCTCGGCGCGGTCCCCGATGCCCCGCTTGGGCACGTTGAGGATCCGCCGCAGGTTGACCGTGTCCGTCGGGTTGGCCAGCACCCGCAGATAGGCCAGGGCGTCCTTGATCTCGCGCCGCTCGTAGAAGCGGGTGCCCCCGACCACGCGGTAGGGCAGCCCCACCCGGACGAAGACCTCCTCCAGCGCCCGCGACTGGGCGTTCGTCCGGTAGAAGACCGCGACGTCGCCGTAGACCGCGTCCCCGGCGTCCACCAGCGCGTCGATCCGCTCGGCCACGAAGGTCGCCTCGTCGTGCTCGTCGTCGGCCACGTAGCCGACGATCTTCTCCCCGGCACCGGCCTCGGACCACAGGCTCTTCGCCCGCCGCCCCTGGTTGCGCTCGATGAGCTGGTTGGCCGCGCTGAGGATGTTCTGCGTGGAGCGGTAGTTCTGCTCCAGCAGGATCGTGCGGGCCTCGGGGTAGTCCGTCTCGAACTCGATGATGTTGCGCATCGTCGCCCCGCGGAAGGCGTAGATCGACTGGTCGGCGTCACCCACCACGCACAGCTCGGCCGGCGGCAGCACGTGCGCCTCCTGCGCGGCGGGGCTCCCGGGCTCGGGCACCCCGGTGGCCCCGGCCCCACCGGTGAGCTCGCGGACGAGGACGTACTGCGCGTGGTTCGTGTCCTGGTACTCGTCGACCATGATGTGGCGGAAGCGCCGCCGGTAGTGCTGGGCGATCTCCGGGAAGGCCTGCAGCACGTTGACCGTCATCATGATGAGGTCGTCGAAGTCCAGCGCCCCGGCCTCCCGGAGCCGCTGCGTGTAGCGCGTGTAGACGTCCGCGATCGCCCGGTCGTAGGGGTTGTTCTCGCTCACGGTGGCGGCGAACTCCTCGGCGTCCACCAGCTCGTTCTTCGCGTTCGAGATCCGGCCCCCCACGGCCCGCGGCGGGAAGCGCTTCGGGTCCAGGTCCAGCTCGCGCAGCACCAGGCTGATGAGCCGCTGGCTGTCGGCGGCGTCGTAGATGGAGAAGGTGGAGCGCAGCCCGATCGTCTTCGCCTCCCGCCGCAGGATCCGCACGCAGGCCGAGTGGAAGGTCGACACCCACATCGCTCGTGCAGCGGGGCCCACGAGCTCCTCCACCCGCTCCCGCATCTCGGCCGCGGCCTTGTTCGTGAAGGTGATGGCCAGTACCTGCCCCGGGTGCACGCCCCGGTGCCGCAGCAGGTGCGCGATGCGGTGGGTCAGCACGCGCGTCTTGCCGGACCCCGCCCCGGCGATGATGAGCAAGGGCCCCCCGGAGTGCAGCACCGCCTCCCGCTGCTGCGGGTTCAGCCCACCCAGCAGGGTCTCCTCGTCGGTCTCCGGTGCCCCGTCGCGCGCCGGGCGGGGGCGGGCGGCCCCCAGCGTGGGCGGGGCCTCCCCGGAGCGTGCCCAGTCCGGGACCCCGTCGGCGCCCACCCCCGAGGACGCGCCGGCAGCGCCCCCGCCGTCCTCCTGCTCGTCGTCGGAGGGGTCGAAGAGGTCCAGCTGCGCGAAGGGGTTGCTCATGGTGGGGCCATCGTAGGTGCGCCCACCGACGCCCCACCGACCCCGCCGGCCGGTCACCGGAGGCCTTCCTAGACTGACCGCATGGAGACCCTGTACGAGCTCGTCGTCCCCCTGCACCTGCTCGGCATGGCGGCCCTCGTCGGCGGATGGCTCGTCAGCCTGCGCACCGACGTCATCAACACGGTGATGGTGTGGGGGGCGCGGATCCAGCTGCTCTCCGGTCTGGCGCTCGTCGGGCTGGCCGAGATGGCCGATCTCTACGCTGTGGACCACCTGAAGATCGGGATCAAGCTCGTCATCGCCCTCATCGTGGCCGGGCTGGCCGAGGTGGCCGCCTCCAAGGAGCGGCGCGGCGACGAGGCGCAGTCCATGCGCAACGCCGCCGGAGGCCTGGCCGTGCTCGACGTACTCGTGGCCTCCCTCTGGAACATCTTCTGACGCGGCCACGCCCCGCCTGAACCACCGGCCGCGGCACGGCCCGGCGGGAGCACCGTCAGCCCAGTCCCAGCGCGCGCCGCGCCCGCTCCACGAGCACCGCGTTGTCCGCGTGCCGCTCGGTGACCCGCGGGTCGTCCAGCCCCACCCACTCGGCGCTGCTGGTCGAACCACCCACGTCGTGCACCACCGGCTCCCGCTCCTCCGGCACGCGGGCCGCCCAGAACACGCTCAGCCCGTGGTAGTCCTCGGCCTGGCCGTCCCCGGTCGTCCCCCGGGCACCCCAGGAGAGGACCGTCACCGGCACCGCCCCGGTGATCTCGTGCCCGGTCTCCTCCCAGAGCTCCCGCTCCAGCGCCTCCGGAACCGTCTCCCCCGGGTCGATGCCGCCGCCCGGCCAGGTCCAGAAGTCCGTCTCCGTGTACGTGTCGAAGAAGCCGGTGAGCAGCAGCCGCTGCCCGTCGTCGGAGAGCACGACGGCGTGGGTGGCCACCCGCTGGCGCCGCACCGGCTCCTCCAGCTCCACCACCATCCCCGGTGACGAGGGGGCGGGCAGGTCCTGCGGGTCGAAGCCCTCCGAGTAGTCCAGCACCAGCGGGCGCTCCAGCTGCGCCCCCTCCGGCCCCGGAGCCTCGACGAGGTCCGCCGCCAGCACCTGCGGCGAGGCACCCTCCACGGCCGGCGCCCCCAGCTCCCGGGCCAGCCAGGTGGGGTCGACACCGTGCCCCACGGCCAGCACCACCTCCCCCACGCGCACGTACAGCGGGATCGGCCCGGTCGGGTCCGGGCGGTGCAGGTCGGAGGGGTCCATGCACCCATCCCACCACGGGTGCACGGGATCCCCGGACG
The DNA here is from genome assembly GCF_900187395.1 of Kytococcus aerolatus. GTDB lineage: Bacteria > Actinomycetota > Actinomycetes > Actinomycetales > Dermatophilaceae > Kytococcus > Kytococcus aerolatus. The sequence goes on along the minus strand of NZ_FYEZ01000002.1, from coordinate 28,729 downwards.
CGGTACGTCATGATGTGCGGCGATGAACACACCTGCCGCGCATCCCACCGGAGCCCACCTCTCGGACGAGGACCTCGCCCCGCAGGGCGCCACGCTCTCCCCCGCGCGCATCATCTCGGCCTTCCTGGGACTCGGCATCGCCGGCATCATCATCGTGTGGGGACTGCCCTGGATCGCCGACACCACCTGGGCCCAGATCGGGCACCAGCTCGCGCGGCTCACCTGGACGGACATCGCCTGGCTGACCGGCCTGACCACCCTGGGCGTGCTGGCCTACACCCTCGTGATGACCGGTTCCATCCGCGGCCTGCGCACCCACCACGCGGTGATCTCGAACCTCGTGGGCACGATGATCTCCACGACCTTCCCCCTCGGCGGCGCGGTCGGCGTGGGGGCGACCTACGCGATGTTCCGCTCCTGGGGGTTCAACAACAAGGAGGTCTCCTCCGCCCTCACCGTCATCGGGGTGTGGAACATCCTCGGCCGGGCGGCGCTGCCACTCATCGCCGCGGTGTGGATGATGTACGAGGCCGTGGGTCAGCTGCCGCAGCAGGTGGTGCTCTCCATCGGCATCGGCGGCGGGGCCGGCGGGGTCCTCCTGCTCGGCTTCGTGCTCGCCGTGGCCTCCCGCCGGGTGGCCGGCGGCATCGGCTCGTTCATCGGGTTCTTCGCCGCCCCCTTCGCCTCCCGCACCGGAGTCACCCGGCAGGACGTCCGGGGCACCGCCCTGGAGCTCCGCGAGCACCTGGCCGCCACGGTGCGCAACGGCGGGTGGACCATGACCGCCGGCATGGCCGGGTTCCTCGGCATCTTCGCCGTCGTCTTCTGGCTCTGCCTGCGATACATGGGCGTGGAGGTCACCCCTGTGCAGGCCTTCGCCGCCTACGCCGTCGGACGCCTCCTCACCGCCTTCCCGATCACCCCCGGGTCGATGGGCGTCACCGAGACCGGAGCCCTGGCCGTCCTGCTGGCCGGAGGGGCCCAGCCGGCGGCCGCCTCGGCCGCGGTGCTGCTCTTCAGCCTGTTCACCAACGTGCTCCACGTGCCGGCCGGGCTCGTGGCCGGTGCCGCCTGGATCCTCACCGCCGGCCGGGCCGGCCGCGCGCCGACGGACGGCTGAGTCCTACGCCCGCGCGGCCTCGGTGAGGGCCTGACGGCGCACTTCCAGTGCGACGACCGCCCAGAACACCAGGAAGCACAGCGCACCCAGGCCCAACAGGGGCCACCAGAGGCTGAGGTACCAGGGGTCGGGCGCCGGGTCGTCCGCCGCGGTGATGCCCATCCCGAAGAGCCGGCCGCCGACCACCGTGCCCAGCAGCTCTCCGACGAGCAGGACCGCGAGGAGCCCGGTCCGGTGCTCGCTCCGGGTGACCACCCACCCCTGGAGCAACCCGAGCAGGACGAGCGCGAACGCACCGTTCACGCCGGTGCCGACGACGAGGAAGACGGCGACGAGCCACCAGAGCACTGCAGCGCCCACCCCGTGCTCCAGGGCCAGCGACTCCACCACCCAGCGCTCCCGCTGCCGCAGGGCCTGCCGCACAGCGGCCCCCTCGACCTCCGCCGTGGCCAGGCCCAGCTCCTCAGCACCCTGCACGTTCGCCTGCCACTCCTCGAGGAAGCGTCCACGATCCACCCGAGGCACCATCACGTGCACCCAGGCGCGGGCCCAGGTCCTCACGCCCCGGCCCCGCTCAACCCCGGTCCCGGTCGCCCCAGCCCCTTCGCGGCATCCCGCTCGCCCACGGCCTGCTCCGCGGCGTCGCGCTGCACCTGGCGCGCCACCTGCCGGCCCTCGGGCGTGAGGCGGTACAGGCGGCGGCGAGCCCCCGGCCGCGGGGACTCGTCCCAGTGGGACTCCAGCATCCCGGCGCGCTCCAGGCGATCCAGCAGGGGGTAGACGGTGCCGGTCGGCCGCCCGGTCTCGCGAACGACGAGCAGGCCCCAGACCGGCCCCGACGCACCAGCCAGACAGGCCAGCACGGCACGCATGGCCGGCGTTCGACGCAGTGGCTTTCCCATACGCTAACTCTACACATGTCGCCTCAGGGGGCCGGGAACGACGGTGGGGCCCGGGATCCATGGATCCCGGGCCCCACCGTCGTCAGCCGTCACCGCGGCCGACCCCTCACTCCCACTCGATGGTGCCCGGCGGCTTGCTCGTGACGTCCAGCACCACGCGGTTCACCTCGTCGACCTCGTTGGTGATGCGGGTGGAGATGCGCTCCAGCACCTCGTAGGGCAGACGGGTCCAGTCGGCGGTCATCGCGTCCTCGGAGCTCACCGGGCGCAGCACGATCGGGTGGCCGTAGGTGCGGCCGTCACCCTGCACACCCACCGACCGGACGTCGGCGAGCAGGACCACCGGGCACTGCCAGATGGTGTCGTCCAGACCGGCGGCGGTCAGCTCCTCGCGGGCGATGGCATCCGCGGCCCGGAGGGTCTCCAGCCGGTCGGCGGTCACCTCGCCGATGATGCGGATGCCCAGGCCCGGGCCCGGGAAGGGCTGCCGGGCCACGATGGCCTCCGGCACCCCGAGCTCGCGACCGATCGCGCGCACCTCGTCCTTGAAGAGCATGCGCAGCGGCTCCACCAGACCGAACTGCAGGTCGTCGGGCAGGCCGCCGACGTTGTGGTGCGACTTGATGGTGGCCGTCCCCGCGCCCCCACCGGACTCCACGACGTCCGGGTAGAGCGTGCCCTGCACGAGCCACTTCACGGGGTGCTCGTCGTCGGCGTTCTCCCCGGCCCGGCCGGCCACGATGTCCCGCGCCGCCTGCTCGAAGGTACGGATGAACTCGCGGCCGATGATCTTGCGCTTGGTCTCCGGGTCCGTCTGCCCCGCCAGGGCGTCGAGGAACTGGTCGACCGCGTCCACGGTCACCAGGTCCACCCCGGTCGCGGCCACGAAGTCGGTCTCCACCTGCTCGCGCTCGCCGGCGCGCAGCAGGCCGTGGTCGACGAAGACGCAGGTCAGCTGGTCCCCGACGGCCTTCTGCACCAGGGCCGCGGCCACCGAGGAGTCCACGCCCCCGGAGAGCGCGCAGATGACCCGGCCCTCCCCCACCTGGGCGCGGATTCCCTCCACCAGCTCGTCGATGACATGGCCCGGCGTCCAGCGGCCCTCGATACCGGCCCCCTGGCGCAGGAAGCGCTCCAGCACCTGCTGACCTTGGGCGGAGTGCAGCACCTCCGGGTGCCACTGCACGCCGTAGACGCGACGCTCGTGGTCCTCGAAGGCCGCCACGGGAGTGCCCTCGGTGGAGGCGGTGACGGTGGTGCCCTCCGGGGCCCGGGTCACGGAGTCGCCGTGGGACATCCACACCGACTGGTCGGCGGGCTGCTCGGCGAAGAGCACCGAGTCGGTCACGACCCGCGCGGCGGTGTGTCCGTACTCCCGCTGACCGGTCTTCGCCACCTCACCCCCGAGGGCCTGGGTCATGGCCTGGAAGCCGTAGCAGATGCCCAGGACCGGGACACCGGCCTCGAGCAGACCCTCGGCCAGGCGCGGGGCGCCCTCGACATAGACCGACGACGGGCCGCCGGAGAGGATCAGGGCGGCCGGCCGCTTGGCCAGCACCTCGGCGGCCGGCATGTCGTGCGGCACGACCTCGGAGTAGACGTCGGCCTCCCGGACCCGTCGCGCGATGAGCTGCGCGTACTGGGCTCCGAAGTCGACGACGAGGACGGGGTTCTCCTGAAGGGCGCTCACGGGCGCCAAGGGTACTGAAGTCCGGGAGCCGTCTCAGCGCGAGGTGCGCGGCGCGGCGGTGCGCGCGTCGGTCCCCGCCAGCAGGGCACCGTCGATCTGCAGCCGCGCGTCCTGGGTGACCTTGCGCTCCATGACGAAGGACCAGAAGGGGATGCAGCCCGAGAGCATGATCCACAGCATCCGCCCGATGCCCCAGTTCAGCCCGAAGCACAGGATCGCCGTGGCCAGCGCGTAGGCCATGAAGATGAAGCCGTGGATGGGCGACCAGATCGCCGAGAGGCGCTCCATCTCGAAGCCGTACTTGGCGACCATCACACCGATGAGGATGATCAGGGCGAGCGACTCGATGACCGCCAGGACCTGCCACACCTTGAGCTTGGTGCGGATCGTCGGGTCGTCGGCGCTGGTGGGTCGCATGATCGGAGCAGTCACGGCTGCACCCTATCCCCGGCCCCCTCGGAGGGGGCCCCACCGGGGTGCTCGGGGGACCCGGTCGCGGCCGCGCGGGAGGCATCGTCCTGGAGCATGCGCCAGGCCACCCAGATCCCGAAGAGCGCGAAGAGCCACCACTGGATCGCGTAGCCGGCGTTCTGCCAGTCCAGCCCGGCCGCCTCCGGCGGCGGGGCCGGCACGACCTCCATGCTCCCCGCACGCAGCGGGATCTCCTGGCCCTCCTCACCAGTGGCCTCCAGCCCGAACAGCCAGGCCGAGCGCACCGGCCCGTCCCACTGGTTGGCCAGCCAGGCCAGGTCGACGCTCCCCAGCACCCCCTCCGGCTGCCCGGTGGTGGCCAGCGGCTCCTCGCTGGCCTCGAGCTGGCCGCGCACGGTCACCGGGGCGTCCTGCAACCCGTCCGGCAGCGGGGGGACCTCCTCCGGGGTGGGGCCGGGCACGAAGCCGCGGAGGACCGCGGTGTCCACGCCTCCCTCGGACTCCACCCGGGCCAGCACCCAGGTGCCGGTCCGCTCGTCGAGCCGTCGCTCCGGCACCATGAACTGCTCACCGGTGAACTCGCCCTCCAGGGTGACCGTCCGGCCCCGCTCGGCCGCCGGGAAGGACTCCCCCGCCGGCACCACCTCGTCGACCGGGACGACGGGGCGGGCACGCGCCGCCTCGGCCACCTCCTGCTGCGCGTTCGAGGTGGCGTTGTGCAGCTGCCACAGCCCCAGCCGATAGAAGCCCACGGCCAGGAGGACGACCAGCAGGGTGAGCGCCCACCACCGGGGGGTGCGCAGCCAGTAGCCCCAGACCCCCGCCTGCGGGGCGCTCACTTCCCGGCGGATGCGCCCTGTGCGCTGTCCGCGGTGTCGTCGAAGACCTGGATCGACCCGACATAGCTGGCCACCCACACCTTGTGCGTGGAGTCGTCGTAGGTGATGCCGATCGGGTGGTGCCCGGTCGGCTCCTCCTGGACGACCTCCATGGTCTCGGCGTCGATCTTGCTCATGGTGTCGCTGTAGTAGTTCACGACGTACAGCGCCGTGCCGTCCCCGGAGACGTCCATGGAGCGCGGCTCGTTGCCGGTGTGCACCTGTCCCAGGACCTTGCCGGTCTTCGCGTCGAGCTTGCTGATGCGGCTGGTCTCGAACTGCTTGTAGGCACCGGAGGCCACGACGTACAGGTACTTGCCGTCCGGGGAGACCGACACGTGACGGATCCGGTCGCCCGGGGTGGCGAAGACCTCGGAGGTCCCGGCCTCGGGGTCGATCCGGTACACGTTCGGGGTGCCCATGGCCGTGGCGAAGGCTGTGCCGTCCGGGGCGTAGTCGATGCCGCGGGCCCAGCGGCCCAGCGGGATCCGCCCGGTCTCCTGGCCGGACTCGGTGTCGATGACCGACAGGTCGAAGTCGCACCAGTTGGAGACCAGCAGGGTCTTCTCGTCCGGGCTGAGCGCCGCGTACTTGGGCACCGCGCCGGCCTCGAAGGCCCGCTTCACGGCCCCCTTCTCGACGTCGACCTCGTAGATGTACCCGTGGTCGGTGACCTCGCCCTTCTCGCACAGGTCCCCGCCGTGGGGGGTGAACCCGTCGCCGTACATCTGGTAGTTCGTCACGTAGGCGGTGGCACCGTCCTCGGTGAAGGCGGCCTCCACCGGGGCGCCCTCCACGGTGCCGGAGGACCCCTCGACGCCCATCTCCTCGGCGTCGACCGAGTCGCTGATGGTGTGCAGCAGCTCGTGCGAGGTGGCGTCGTAGACCGTCATCGTGTGCTGGTACATCATGTTGTTCGCGATGACCTTGCCGTGGTCGTTGGCCACGACGGACTTGGGGCGGATGTCGCCCTTGACGACGTCGACCTCACGCAGGAAGGTCTCGTTGGCCGGCTTCTCCGGCTTGCTCGGACCAGCGGTGGCGGCGGCACCCCCGCCCGACGAGGGGGAGCCCTCCCCGCCGGACTCGTTCGCTCCGGAGGAGGATCCTGTCCCCTGGCTGCTCCCGGGCTCCTGTCCGGAACCCTGCGAGGAGCTGCCCTCCGACGGGCTGCCGGTGGCGCTGGCGGACCCCTCCGGGGCGCTCGAGCCACCCTCGGCGGACTCCTCCCCACCGCTGCAGGCGCTCAGCCCCAGGCCGAGGGCGGCCAGCAGGGCGACGGAACGGACGGCGCGCCCCCGGCGCGCCAGGGCGGACGAGTTCTGCACGGTTCAGGACCCCTTGTAGTCGGACAGGACGACCTCGACCCGCTGGAACTCCTTGAGGTCGGAGTACCCGGTCGTGGCCATGGCACGGCGCAGGGCGCCGATCATGTTCGTGGTGCCGTCGGCGTGGTTCCCCGGCCCCAGGAGGATCTCCTCCATCGAGCCCACCGTGCCGACCGCGACGCGCTCGCCGCGGGGCAGGGCCACGTGGTGCGCCTCGGCGCCCCAGTGGAAGCCACGCCCCGGGGCCTCCTCGGCCCGGGCCAGGGCTGCCCCCAGCATCACCGCGTCGGCGCCGCAGGCGACCGCCTTGACGACGTCACCGGAGCGCCCCATCGACCCGTCGGCGATGACGTGGACGTACCGGCCGCCGGACTCGTCCATGTAGTCGCGGCGGGCGGCGGCCACGTCGGCCACGGCCGTCGCCATCGGCGCCTGGATGCCCAGCGTGAGGCGGGTGGTGTGCGCCGCCCCGCCGCCGAAGCCGACGAGGACGCCGGCCGCACCGGTGCGCATGAGGTGCAGGGCCGCGGTGTACGTGCCCGCACCGCCGACGATCACCGGGACGTCCAGCTCGTAGATGAAGCGCTTGAGGTTCAGCGGCTCGGACTGGCTCGAGACGTGCTCGGCCGACACCGTGGTGCCGCGGATGACGAACAGGTCCACCCCGGCCTCGACGACGTCCCGCCAGAACTGCTTGGTGTTCTGCGGCGTGAGGGCACCGGCCACGGTGATCCCCGCGGCCCGGAGCTCGGCGATCCGCGCCCGGATGAGATCCGGCTGGATCGGCGCGGCGTAGGCCTCGCGGAGCACCGCCCGGGCGTCCTCGGGAGCGGCGGCCGCGATGCCCTCCAGGAGGCCCGTGGGGTCCTCGTGGCGGGTCCACAGGCCCTCCAGGTCGAGCACCGGCAGGCCACCGAGGCGGCCCACCTCGATCGCGGTCTGCGGGGACATCACCGAGTCCATCGGCGCCGCCATGACCGGCAGGTCGAAGTGGTACGCGTCGATCTGCCAGGCGGTCGACACCTCCTCGGGGTCGCGCGTGCGCCGGTTCGGCAGCACCGCCACGTCCTCGAAGGAATAGGCGCGCCGCGCCCGCTTGCCCCGGCCGATCTCGATCTCGTTCACGCGCCCAGCCTAGTCGTCAGCCCCTGGAGTAGTTCGGCGCCTCCATGACCATCTGCACGTCGTGCGGGTGCGACTCGGCCAGCCCGGCCGAGGTGATCCGCACGAACCGGCCGTTCGTCTTCACCTCCGGGATGGTGCGAGCGCCCACGTAGAACATCGACTGCCGCAGGCCACCGGTCAGCTGGTACACCACCGCGGCCAGCGGACCGCGATAGGCCACCTTGCCCTCGATGCCCTCGGGGATCACCTTGTCGTCGTCCGAGACGTCGCCCTGGAAGTAGCGGTCCTTGGAGTAGGAGACGCCCCGGCCGCGCGACTGCATGGCCCCCAACGAGCCCATGCCGCGATAGCTCTTGTACTGCTTGCCGTTGATGAAGATCATCTCGCCGGGCGACTCCTCGCAGCCGGCCAGGAGCGAGCCGACCATCACCGCGTCGGCCCCCGCCACGAGGGCCTTGGCGATGTCCCCGGAGTAATGCAGGCCACCGTCCCCGATCACCGGGACGCCCGCCGGACCCGCCGCCTTCGCGGCCTCGTGGATGGCCGACACCTGCGGCACACCCACCCCGGCCACGACGCGCGTGGTGCAGATGGAGCCCGGCCCCACGCCCACCTTGATGCCGTCCGCCCCGGCGTCCACCAGGGCCTGCGCCCCGGCGCGGGTAGCCACGTTGCCGGCCATGACGTCCACCCCCCGGGCGGAGGTCTCGACCTTCAGGCGGGCCACCATGTCACAGACACCGCGCGAGTGGCCGTGCGCGGTGTCGACCACGAGCAGGTCCACGCCCGACTCCACGAGCGCCATCGCGCGCTCCCAGCTGTCCCCCCAGAAGCCCACGGCGGCGCCCACGCGCAGCCGGCCGGCGTCGTCCTTCGTGGCCAGCGGGTACTGCTCGGTCTTCGTGAAGTCCTTCACGGTGAAGAGCCCCCGGAGGCGCCCCGCCTCGTCCACCAGCGGGAGCTTCTCGATCTTGTGCTCGGCCAGCAGGCCCAGGGCCTCGTGCTTGTCCACCCCGACCGGGGCGGTCACCAGCGGCATGCGCGTCATGACCTCGCCGACCGGGCGCTGCATGTCGGTCTCGAAGCGCAGGTCACGGTTGGTGATGATGCCCACCAGCACGCCGTCCGCGTCGACCACGGGCAGGCCGGAGACGCGGAAGCGGCCACAGGTCTCGTCGACCTCGGCCAGGGTGGCGTCGACGGTGGTGGTCACCGGGTCGGTGATCATGCCGTTCTCGGAGCGCTTCACCCGGTCCACGTGCGCCGCCTGGTCCTCGATGGACAGGTTGCGGTGGAGGATGCCGATGCCCCCCTGCCGCGCCATGGCGATCGCCATCCGGGCCTCGGTGACCGTGTCCATCGCCGCCGAGAGAAGCGGGACGTTCACCCGGATGTTGCGCGTGACCCGGGAACCGGTGTCGACCTCGCTGGGGATCACGTCGCTCTCGTGCGGGAGGAGCAGAACGTCGTCGTACGTCAGGCCGGTGGGTGCGAAGTCGTCCGAGGAGTCCATGGCGGAATCCTACCGGCGCCGCGCATATGACATAGATCACTGAACGAGCAGGCATGATTCACCCCCGAGGTGGGTACCTGCCCGGACGACACCGGGGGGGGGGACACACCGGGAGTGGACACACCGGGGGTGGACAGACGACCATCCCCTTCGAGACCCGATGCCGAGGAGCACGACATGGACCGAGCAATCAGCGAGATCGGCCCGGTCGCCGACCACTGGGAGTGGCAGTTCGAGGGCGTGTGCCGCACAACGGACCCCGAGCACTTCTTCCACCCCGAGGGCGAGCGGGGCGCCCCGCGCCGAAAGCGCGAGGAGCGGGCCAAGGCGGTGTGCAACCGCTGCCCGGTGATCGAGCAGTGCCGCGAGCACGCCCTGACGGTCAAGGAGCCCTACGGGGTCTGGGGCGGCATGAGCGAGGAGGAGCGGGTCGCCCACCAGTCGAAGGTCACGCTGGAGGGCGGCAGCCTCACCGCCTGAGCCTCAGCCGGCGCGGACCACTATCCGCCCCACCGGCGTCCCCACCACCTGGCCCGGGCGGACCTTCCGGCCACGCTGCGTGCAGACCTCGCCGTCGAGCTCCACGTCGCCGGCCTGGATGACCTCGCGGGCGATCGCCCCGTCGTCGACGACATTGGCCAGCTTGAGCAGCTGGCCGAGGGTGATGAACTCGTCCGTGATCGACACCTCGAGGGCGTCGGCGGGCTGCGGGGCTGCGTCGTGGCTGGTCACGTCCCCCAGTCCACCACACCCACCAGCGCACCGGCCTCTCCACCCGCGCCGGATGCACTCCCCCGCGACACGGGGGCGGGCCGGAGGGGCCGGACGAGGGGGCAGCAGGGGCACCGGCAGACGCAGAAGGCCCCCGCGCCGGGGCTCCACCGCACCGCAGCGTGGTGGAGCGCCCCGGGCGGGGGCCGGTCGACCGCGACGGCCCCGGTCAGGGACCCTCAGGCCGGGTCAGTGCGCGTGGCCGTGGCCGTGGCCGTCCTCGTCCTTGTCCTCGGCCGGCTTGTCGACCACCAGGGTGTCGGTGGTGAGCACCATCGCCGCGATGGAGGCCGCGTTGCGCAGGGCGGAACGGGTCACCTTCACCGGGTCGATGATGCCGGCGGCGACCAGGTCGATGTACTCGCCGGTGGCGGCGTCGAGGCCCTGACCGTCCTCCAGCTCGGCGACCTTGGCGGCGGCCACGTGGCCCTCCAGGCCGGCGTTCTCCGCGATCCAGCGCAGCGGCTGGTTGAGCGAGGCGCGGATGATGCGGGCACCGACGGCCTCGTCACCCTCCAGCGTGCCCTCCAGCTCCGCCACGGCCGCGGCGGACTGGGCGAGGGCGGTGCCACCGCCGGCGACGATGCCCTCGTCGATGGCCGCACGGGTGGCCGCCACGGCGTCCTCGATGCGGTGCTGCTTCTCCGTGAGCTCGGTCTCGGTGTGAGCACCGACCTTGATGACGCACACGCCGCCGGCCAGCTTGGCCAGGCGCTCCTGGAGCTTCTCGCGGTCCCAGTCCGAGTCGGTGTTCTCGATCTCGGCGCGGATCTGCTCGACGCGCTCGTCGACCGCGGACTTCTCACCGCCGCCGTCGATGATCGTGGTGTTGTCCTTGGTGACCTGGACGCGGCGGGCCGAGCCCAGGGAGTCCAGCTCGGCGTTGGCGAGCTTCAGGCCGATCTCCTCGGAGATCACCTCGCCACCGGTGAGGATGGCGATGTCCTGCAGCATGGCCTTGCGGCGGTCCCCGAAGCCCGGGGCCTTCACCGCGGCGACCTTCAGGCTGCCGCGCACGGTGTTCACCACGAGGGTGGACAGGGCCTCGCCCTCGACGTCCTCGGCGATGATCAGCAGCGGCTTGGAGGTGCCGGCCACCTTCTCCAGCACCGGCATCAGCTCGGCGATGGCCGAGATCTTGCCGGCGTGCACGAGCACCAGGGCGTCCTCCAGGACGGCCTCCATGCGCTCGGCGTCGGTCACGAAGTAGGGCGAGAGGTAGCCCTTGTCGAACTGCATGCCCTCGGTGTAGTCGAGGGTGAGCTCGGTGGTGGAGGACTCCTCGACGGTGATGACGCCGTCCTTGCCGACCTTGTCGAAGGCCTCGGAGAGGAGCTCACCGACCTCGGGGTTCTGGGCGGAGAGGGCGGCGACCTTCGCGATCTCGTCCTTGCCCTCGACCGGGCGGGCGATCTTCTCCAGGCGGGCGTCCACGGCCTCGACGGCCTTCTCGATGCCGCGCTTCACGCCGGACGGGCTGGCGCCGGCGGCCACGTTGCGCAGGCCCTCGCGGACCATGGCCTGGGCCAGGACGGTGGCGGTGGTGGTGCCGTCACCGGCGACGTCGTTGGTCTTGGAGGCGACCTCCTTGACCAGCTGGGCGCCGAGGTTCTCGTAGGGGTCCTCCAGCTCGATCTCCCGGGCGATGGTGACGCCGTCGTTGGTGATGATCGGCTGACCGTAGGCGCGCTGGACGACCACATTGCGACCCTTCGGGCCGAGGGTCACCTTCACGGTGTCGGCCAGCTGGTTGACGCCGGCCTCCAGCTTCTTGCGGGCGTTGTCGTTGAACTCGAGCATCTTGGCCATGGGTGTTCTCCTTGCTGGCGCTGCGATGGGTGGGGGCGGGGCACCTCGGGTGCCTGCCGCACGACGCGAGCCGCGCCGGCCCTGAGGGCTCCGGGCGCGGCTCGCGGGGTCACCAGGGGTCCGTGGACCCGGGGTGACGAGGGATCCGGTGGATCTGGACGGTCAGCGCTCGATGATGGCGAGCACGTCGCGAGCGCCCAGGATGAGCAGCTCCTCGCCGTCGTACTTCACCTCGGTGCCGCCGTACTTGGAGTAGATGACCCGGTCGCCGACGGAGATGTCCATCGGGACGCGCTCGTCGCCGTCCTCGTTGAAGCGACCCGGGCCGACGGCGATGACCTCGCCCTCCTGCGGCTTCTCCTGGGCGGTGTCCGGGATGACCAGGCCGGAGGCGGTGGTCTGCTGGGCCTCGACGGCCTTGACGACGATCCGGTCCTCGAGCGGCTTGATGGTGGCCATGGACCTTCCTCTCTTCTGCGCAAGGCGCCCGGCGAGTGCCGTGGCGCGACGGTTCCTTCGATGTCGGCACCCGCGCCTGCAGCCGACCGGGTCCGTCGCGGTGGCCCCGGGGGCTGGCACCCGCGGGTGCTGAGTGCCAGCAGCAAATCTAGGCGCGCCATTGGCACTCGGTCAAGCCGAGTGCCAGCACCTGTCGCGGGGGCTCAGAGCAGGGGCTGCAGGGGCTGCAGGATGCGCTCCACCCCGCGGGCCCACCAGGGGCGCCGCCGCCACTCGGCCAGGGTGAGCCGCCGGCAGTTCGTGAGATCCCGCTCGAACACGCGCTCCATCTGCGCCGCCTGCGCCTCGTCCAGGATCTCCAGGTTGATCTCGTAGTTCCCGGTCATCGAGAGACGGTCGATGTTCGCCGTCCCGACCGTGGCCCAGAAACCGTCGATCACCGCAGTCTTGGCGTGCACCATCGCCCCTTGGTACAGCCACAGCTCCACCCCGCCCTCCAGCAGCCGCTGGAAGTGGTAGCGCGCCACCCAGTCGGCCACCACGTGGTTGGAGCGCTCCGGCAGGATCACCTTGACGTCCACCCCTCGCTTCCGGGCCAGGAGGAGCTCCTCGAGGATCTCGGCGTCCGGGATGAAGTAGCCCTGCGTGATCCACACCGAGCGCCGGGAGCGGTCGATCGCCTCGAGGTATATCCCCCGCACCGGGAAGAGCAGCCGCGAGGGGGCGTTGCGGTGGCCCCGGATCCGCGGGTCCCAGCCGCGCTCCCGGTCGTCGCTCAGCTCGGGCTGGTCCTCCGTGCGATTGTGGTTCCAGAAGTCCACGAAGCAGTTCTCCAGCTCGTGCGCCGCCGGTCCCTCGACCCGGACGTGCGTGTCCCGCCAGCGCGTGGCGTAGAGGTCCCCGATGTTGTACCCGCCGACGAACCCGGTGTGCCGGTCCACCACGAGGATCTTGCGGTGGTCCCGCCCCCAGTGGCGCGGACCGAGGAGCACCCGCGGCGTGACGAGCGGGTAGCGCATGAGGTGCACGTTCTCCGGCCAGCGCTTGAACTCCCGCGGCACGGTGAAGGAGCCGAAGTCGTCGAAGACCACGTGCACCCGGACCCCGCGGTCCGCGGCGTCGACCAGCGCCTGCTTGAAGGTCTGCCCGACCGCATCCCCCTTGAGGATGAAGGTCTCGAAGAGGATCTCGTGCTGCGCCCCGTGGATGGCCTCGAGCATGTCGGCGAAGACGTCCTCGCCGTAGGTGTACGTGGTGATCACCGAGTCGCCGATGGTCTCCTGCGCCGGCTCCAGCACCGGGAAGCCGGAGGGTGAGGGCTCGCGCCGCTTCCGACGTCGGTTGCTGAGGACCAGACCGGAGACGGTGGCCCCCCGGGCGACGAGCTGGAGCGCGGCGGCACCGGCCACCCAGTGTCCGATGCGGCGGTGTGGCACGACGTCTCCTTCGGCTGCGGCGGGACGGGCTGGCGGTGCGGGATCGCTCCGGCTCCGACGACCTGCCCCGATCCTTCCAGACTTCTCCCCCCACCGCGGCCGGGTGGGAGACTGGGCCCGCCATGGATGACGCCCGCCCCTGCCCCGTCCCTCCCGCCCCGCAGCCCGGGGAGCCCCTGGAGGGGGCCGCGCTCCTCCGCTCCGTGGCCCCCGGCCACGACGCCGTGCTGGACGCCGCGCTGGCCGAGCTGGAGACCAGCGGGAGGGCCACGGACCCGCTGGCCGCCGGAGCCGCCCTCCGGGCAGCCGGCATCGCCCCCGAACGGGCCGCGGCCGCCCTGAGCCAGGCCGAGCTCCGGGAGCGGGCCCGGATCAAGCTCGGCGACCGCGTGGACGCGATGCTGCTCACCCGCGCCGGGGTGGAGCAGGCCACCCGCTGGCAGGTGGCCGCCCTCCACGCCGCCGTCCTCCGGGCAGCCGGTGTCGAGCAGGTCACGGACGTGGGGTGCGGGCTGGGCGCCGACACCCACGCGCTGGCCGCCGCGGGTCTGAACGTCACCGGCATCGAGGCCGACGAGCAGACCGCGGCCGCCGCCGCGCACAACCTGGCCGGACTCGGCCGGGTGGTGCACGACGAGGCCGACGCGACCCTGGCCCGGCCGGAGGGCGTGGACCCGGCCCGCTGGGGGCTGTGGTTCGACCCGGCCCGGCGCACCGGGGTGGCGGACGCCACCGGTCGCGCCCGCCGGGTCAGCAGTCCCCAGGACCTGCGCCCCTCGCTGGATCTCGTGACCACCCTGGCGCAGCGGGCCGCCCTCACCGGCTGCAAGGTGGGGCCCGGCTGGCGACACGCCGACATCCCGCCCGGCGCCCACGCCCAGTGGGTGAGCCACGCCGGCGACCTGGTGGAGGCCGTCCTGTGGATGGGGCCGGCCCTGCGCCCCCAAGACGACCCTGCCCCGGTCTCCCCCACCGTGCCCCGGGCCGGCACCCGCAGCGCCACCCGGCTGGGCACCGACGGCAGCGTGCTGGCCCACGCCGACTCCTCCCAGCTGCCCGCGGAAGGGCACCGGGTGCTGGGCTCGCAGGACGAGCCGGGCACCTTTCTCGTCGAGCCCGACCCCGCGCTCTCCCAGGCCGGGCTGCTGGGCGTGGCCCTGGGACCCGGGGACGCCGAGCTGGGCCCCGGGGTGGGCTGGGGCACCAGCGACTCCCCGGCCGGCTCGGCCTGGACCCGCACGCACCGGATCGTCGAGCTGCTCGCCCCGCGGCCGAAGGCGATCCGCCAGTGGGCACGGCGCACCGAGGTCGGTGACCTGGTGGTCCGCAAGCACGGGTCGACGGTCGACCCGGCGACCGTCCGGAAGGGGGTCCGCACCACCGGGACCCGCCGTGCCATCCTCCTGCTGACCCGGGTGGGTGACCGGCAGCTGGCGCTGGAGATCGCACCCCCTATCCTGAGCGCGTGACCGCCCTCTCGCGCCTGTCCCTCCGCAACCGAGCACTCGTGGCACTGGCCGCGATCCTCACGATCATCACGGGTCTGTTCTCCACGACCTCCCTGAAGCAGGAGCTGCTCCCCTCGCTGGAGTTCCCGCTCGTCGTGGCCGCCACGCCCGTGCCCGGCGCCGACTCCGAGGTGGTCGAGTCCCGGGTGACCGTCCCGGTGGAGCAGGCCGCCGACCGGCTGGACGGCGTGAAGACCATCGAGTCCACCTCCAGCGCCGGCATGTCGATGGTGCAGGTGGAGCTGGAGTACGGCACCTCGCTGGACGACGCGAAGGCGGCGCTGAGCTCCGAGCTGGCGGGGCTGGACCTGCCCGAGGGTTCCGACCCGCAGGTCATCGTCGGGGCCTTCGACGCCTTCCCGATCATGCAGGTCTCCGCCACCGGCGACACGGACGCCCGCCAGCTGGCCACTGCGCTGGAGGAGAAGGTGGTGCCCGAGCTGGAGAAGATCCGGGGCGTCCGCGAGGTGCAGCTCTCCGGCGCCCCCACCGAGCGGGTGGAGATCCAGCTCGACCAGGAGAAGGCCGCGCAGGCCGGGATCACCCCGCAGACGATCACCACCGCCCTGCAGTCCAACGGCGTGGTGGTCCCGGCCGGCTCGCTGACCGACGGTGACACCGCCCTGCAGGTGCAGGTGGGTTCCGGCCTCAAGAGCCTCGACGAGCTGCGCTCCCTCCCGCTGGCCGCCACCCCGGCCACCGGCGGAACCGGCGGCCAGGACCCGACCGCGGCGGAGGGTGCGGCAGCTGCGCAGCAGTCCCCCGCCCCGCAGGAGACCCCGGCGGAGGCGCCCACCCTGGAGGAGGTCGCTGAGGTCACCCTCGAGACCCCGCCGGCCACCGGCCACACCCGCACCGACGGACGCGACGCCCTGACCCTCGGTATCGTCAAGACGCCCGACGGGAACACCGTGGCGATCAGCAACGCCGTGGAGGAGAAGCTCGACGAGCTGGACGAGCAGATCGGCGAGGGCGGTGAGCTCACGGTGGTCTTCGACCAGGCCCCCTTCATCGAGCAGTCCATCCACGACCTCACCACCGAGGGCCTGCTCGGCCTGGGCTTCGCGATCCTCGTGGTGCTCGTCTTCCTGCTCTCGGTGCGGCTCACCCTCGTCACCGCCGTGTCCATCCCGCTGTCCCTGCTCATGGCGATGATCGGCCTGCACCTGGCGGGCTACTCCCTGAACATCCTCACGCTCGGCGCGCTGACCATCGCGATCGGCCGGGTGGTGGACGACTCGATCGTCGTCATCGAGAACATCAAGCGCCACGTCGACGGCGGCGAGCCCAAGGGCCGGGCGATCCCCCGGGCCGTCGGCGAGGTGGCCGGGGCGGTGACCTCCTCCACCCTCGCCACCGCCGCGGTCTTCCTGCCGCTCGGCCTCGTCGGCGGACAGGTGGGTGAGCTCTTCCGCCCCTTCGCCCTGACCGTCGTGCTCGCCATGCTCGCCTCGCTCCTCGTGGCGCTGACGATCATCCCCGTGCTCGGGTACTGGCTGCTGGGCCGCCCGCAGGGCGACCGCGCCGCCGGGGCCGCCGACGCCGCGGAGCACGATGCCCCCGACGTCCTGCAGCGCGCCTACCTGCCGGTGCTGCGTGGCGTGATCCGCCGGCCGCTTCTCACCTGCCTCGGGGGGCTGCTCGTCTTCGCGGCCACCATCGCCAGCACCAGCCTGGTGAAGACCGACTTCCTGGGGGCGGCCGGGGACGACCAGCTCATCGTGGCCCAGGAGCTGCCCGCCGGCACCACCCTGAAGGCCACCGACGACGCCGCCCGGGCCCTGGAGAAGGAGATCTCCGCGCTGGACGGCGTCGAGACCGTCACCACCACCGTTGGGGACCCCGGCGACGGCTCCACCGCCTTCATGGGCGGCGGGGCGACCTCCTCACAGCTCTTCGTGAGCGTGGCGGACGACACGGACGCCGAGGCCGTCCGCGCCCAGGTGGAGGAGGCCGCGACGGAGGCCTCCGGTCAGGTCACCGTCTCCGGCGCCTCCGAGGACCCCTCGGCCGACCGGACGAGCATCGTCGTCCGCGCCGCCGACGACGAGGCCCTCGGCGAGGGCGCCCGGGCCCTGGAGAAGGCGGTGCGCGAGGTGGAGGGCGCCGAGGACGTCACGAACAACGTCAGCGACACCGTCCCCTCGGTGCGCGTCACGGTCGACCGGGAGGCCGCCCTGGCCGCCGGGCTGCCCGAGGCCGCGCTGGGCCAGCTGGTGGCCGGGGCCCTCTCGGGCTCCCCGGTCGGCCAGGTGACTCTCGCCAGCGAGCAGCACGAGGTGGTGCTCCAGCAGGGGACCGCCCCGAAGTCGGTGGCGGCGCTGCGCCGCCTCCCGGTGGGTGCCGACCCGCAGGGGCCGGTGACGCTCGGCGATGTCTCCACCGTCGAGGAGGTCGAGTCGCCGGTGAGCATCACCCGCACCGACGGGGAGCGCTCGGCCACCATCGAGGTCTCCAACGGCACCGACGACCTCGGGACCTTCAGCGCCGAGCTCGCGCAGGCCGTGGACGGGACGGAGCTCCCGGACGGGGTCGAGGCCTCGCTGGGCGGCGCGAGCAGCGACCAGGAGGAGGCCTTCTCCCAGCTGGGGCTGGCCATGCTCGCGGCCGTCGGCATCGTCTACCTGATCATGGTCGGCACCTTCCGCTCCCTGGTGCAGCCGCTCATCCTGCTCGTCTCGATCCCCTTCGCCGCCACCGGCGCGATCGCGCTGCTCGTGCTCACGCAGATCCCGCTCGGGGTGGCCGGCATGATCGGTGGGCTGATGCTCGTGGGCATCGTGGTGACCAACGCGATCGTCCTCATCGACCTCGTGAACCAGTACCGCGAGCGCGGGCTGGGGATCGACGAGGCCGTCCTCGAGGGGGGCCGCCACCGCCTGCGTCCCATCCTCATGACGGCGCTGGCCACCATCTGCGCCCTGCTGCCGATGGCCATGAAGCTGACCGGTGGTGGCGCCTTCATCAGCCAGCCGCTGGCGATCGTGGTCATCGGCGGCCTGGTGAGCAGCACCCTGCTCACCCTCGTCCTCGTGCCGGCGCTCTACGTCCTCGTGGAGCGGCTCGCGCAGCGCTTCTCCCGCGGGGAGCCGGAGCCTGCCGGGGCCGTGACCTCGGCCCCGGCGGCCGGGCGGGGTGCCACGAGCATCAGTGCCTGGGGACAGCCGACCGCCTGACGGCTCCGAGCGCCCCGCCGGGCGGGGCGCTCGGGGCTCACCGCGAGGAGCAGTCGGTGGCGCCGTCGACCTCCACCGGGAGGCGACCGAGGGGCTCCACGCCGTCGACGAGGGCCGCGGCCAGGTGGTCGAGGGTGGCCGGGGTGTCCCCGAAGGTGGCGAGTCGGACCGGCGCGTCGCTGCCGGCCAGGCCGTAGGGCACGTCGAGGGCCACCGCGACGTCCGCGGTGTGGCTCGGTGCCGGGCTCGGCTCCTGCCCGGAGGCCTCCTCCCCGGGCATCCGGCCGTCCTCGACCCGGCCGGCGGCGTACTCGCCCCCGGCCACGATCTCCACGGTCGAGCCGCCGCCGGAGCCCACCTCGAGCCCTTGTCCGGCGAGGGCCTCACCGAGTCCCTGCCGCTGGGCGCGGGTCCCCCCGACCACGCGCACCGCGTCGCCCGGGTCGAGCACATCGGGCGAGCAGGTGGGGCCGAGGCTCGTCAGGGAGGCCGCGGCCAGGCGTCCGGCCAGGCCCTCGCCCTCGCGGAGCACCGCCTCCGAGGGCGGCTCCGACACCTCCTGCTGGGTGGCCACGACCCGGGCCGCGGCCTCACGCAGCCGCTCCTCGGGGAGCTCCCCGGCCTCGACCGCCTCGACGATCGCAGCCCGGGCGGCCGACGCGTCCGGGGGCATGAGGAGCAGGTCCACCCCCGCCGCGAGGGCCGCCACGGAACGGTCCGTCCCGGACTCCTCCTCGACGGCGTCGAGCGCCCCCATGTTCAGGGCGTCGCTCACCACGAGGGTGTCGGCGGGCAGCTCCTCCCGCAGCGCCCCCAGGGTCTCGGCGCTCACCGTGGCCGGGGCGTCGTCGAGCGCGGTGAGCGCGATGTGTCCCACCATCACCGGCACGTCCTGCCCGGCCAGCTCGGTGAAGGGCAGCAGGTCCCGCTCCCGCAGCGCCGCCACGCCGGCGTCGCTGACGGGCAGGCCCTCGTGGGAGTCGGTGGTGACACCGCCGTGGCCGGGCAGGTGCTTGGCCACCGGGACGATCCCGGCCTCCCGGTAGCCGGCGGCGAGCGCCCCGGCCGTCTCGGCCACCGCCGCGGGGTCGCTGCCCGGGGAGCGGATGCCGATGGTGGGGTCCTGCGGGCCGGCAGTGACGTCGGCGTCCGGGGCCAAGACCATGGTCACCCCGAGCGCCCGCAGCTGGGCACCGGAGTGGGCGGCCAGCTCCCGGCTGAGGGCGGGGTCGGCCGCGGCGCCGTGGGCCATGCCGGCCGGGAGCTGCGTGACCGGCTCTCCCAGCCGCTGGACGGGGCCGCCCTCCTGGTCCACCCCGACGACGGCCGGCCAGTCCCGTCCGCTGCGTTCCTGGGCGGCCTGCACGGCTCGCGTGGTCTCCCGCAGCGCGGTGACCTCCTCCGGCACGTTCGCCGCGAAGACGATGACGCCCCCGAACCCGTCCTCGACCAGCTCGGCGGCAGCCCGGGGCGAGGTTCCCTCGTACCCGGCGACGATCACCTGGCCGGCGAGCTCCTCGACGCCCATCCCCTCCACGGCCCGGTCGGTCGCGGTGCGGGACGGGGCGCTCGCCGGGCCCGCAGAGGAGCCGGCGTCCGCCGGGCGGGACGAGCGCGCCGAGGCCGACGTCGAGGGCGGCGCTGCGTCCGCGGACGACGCGGAGGAGGGCCGGCTGGTCCGGGAGGCCCCGTCGGTGCCCACGGCCTCCCCGGGGCCCCCTCCGCTCCCACCGCACCCGGCGAGCAGAGCCACCCCCGCCCCGACGGCCAGGGCCCGTGCGGTGCGAGCGCCCATCAGACCTGTACCTCGGTGACGGGCTGCGCGGAGCTCGAGGGGAGGTCCAGCCGGGAGGGCTCCCGCCCCCGCATCACCATCTGCGCCCCGAGGGCGGCCACCATCGCCCCGTTGTCCGTGCACAGACCGGGGCGCGGCACGCGCAACCGGATGCCCGCGGCCTCGCAGCGCTCCTCGGCCAGGGCGCGCAGCCGCGAGTTGGCGGCCACCCCACCGCCGAGCATGAGGTCCTCCACGCCCTCCTTCGCGCAGGCGGCCACGGCCTTGCGGGTGAGCACGTCCACCACGGCCTCCTGGAAGCTGGCGGCGACGTCGGCCACCGGCACCGGCTGGCCGTCGCGTTCCCGGGTCTCCACCCAGCGGGCCACGGCAGTCTTCAGGCCGGAGAAGGAGAAGTCGAACTCGTGGCGCTCCAGGTCGCGGCGGGAGCTCAGGCCGCGGGGGAAGTCGATGGCGACCCGGTCGCCCTCGCGCGCGGCCCGGTCGATGTGCGGACCGCCCGGGAAGGGCAGGCCGAGCACCCGGGCGACCTTGTCGAAGGCCTCCCCGGCAGCGTCGTCGATGGTCTGGCCGAGCGGGCGCACGTCGTGGGTGATGTCCGGCACGAGCAGCAGCGAGGAGTGGCCACCGCTCACCAGCAGGCTCATCATCGGCTCCGGCAGCGGGCCGTGCTCCACCACGTCCACGGCCACGTGCGCGGCGAGGTGGTTGACCCCGTAGAGGGGCTTGCCCAGGCCGAGCGCGAGCGCCTTGGCGCTGGCGGCCCCCACCAGCAGTGCCCCGGCCAGGCCGGGCCCGGCGGTCACCGAGATCGCGTCCACGTCGGCCAGCCGCACCCCGGCGTCCGAGCAGGCCTGCTCGATGGTGGGGACCATCGCCTCCAGGTGGGCACGGCTGGCGACCTCGGGGACCACCCCCCCGAAGGCCGCGTGGGCGTCCATGCTGGAGGCGACGGCGTCGGCCAGGAGCGTGCTCCCCCGGACGATGCCGATGCCGGTCTCGTCGCAGCTCGTCTCGATGCCGAGCACCAGGGGCTCGTCGGGTCGGGTCATCGGGCCACCTCCGCAGCCTTCTCGTCGGGGGTCGGGGCGGGGCCGGCGGGCAGCAGGAGGCGCAGGATGTGCGCGTCCACCGGGCCGTCCTCCCCGCGGTAGTAGTCGCGCCGGGTGCTCAGGTGGTCGAACCCGACCCGGTCGTAGAGGGCCAGGGCCGGCGCGTTGTCTGCGCGTACCTCCAGCAGCAGCGCCTCGGCACCCCCGGCCCGGGCGGCCGCAACGAGCTCCTGGAGCAGCCGGCGTCCCAGACCCTGCCCCCGGGCCTCGGGGGCCACGGTGATGGTCATGACGTCGGCGGTGCTGCCGCCGTGGTCGAGACCGGCGTAGCCCAGCAGGTCCCCTCCCGGCGGGGCTCCGGCGTCGGGGACGGCCACCCGGTACTCGCGGCGGGGGGAGGCCAGCTCGGCCCACCAGGCGGTGTCGGACCACGCGTCCAGCGGGTGAGCCTGCCGCTCCAGCGCGGCGAGCCGGGGCAGGTCACGCCAGTGGGCGGAGCGGGTGCCCACGGTCACAGGAGCACCCGCTTGCGCGCGCTGGGCACCTGCGAGTCCGGACGGCGCAGGTAGAGCGGCTCGGTGTCCGTGAGGCACCCGGGGTGCTCCACGGCCAGGCGGGCCAGGTGGGCGGCGTCGACGTCCTCGGGCACCGACAGGTGCTCCCCGGTGAGGGCCTCCGGGTAGAGACGGGCGCCGGCACCCACCACGGTCAGCCCGCGCACCGGCGCGGGCAGGTCCGCGGCGGCGGCCACCTGCGGCGGGCCGTCACGCTCGACCCCGTGGGAGTAGACCGCCCAGTAGACCTCCCTGCGCCGGGCGTCGGTGGCCACCAGCAACGGCGAGGCCTCGTCGACCGCCCCGTCGCCGCGGGCGGCGGCGGCCAGGGCGTCGAGGCTGCAGACCCCGTGCAGGCGGGCGCCGACGGTGAGGGCCAGCACCCGGGCGGTGACGATGCCGACGCGCAGCCCGGTGAACGGTCCGGGGCCGGTGCCGGTCACGACGTCGGTGAGCTCCGCGGGCGCCACGCCGGCGGCGGCGAGCACCCGCTCCACCACCGGGGCCAGCTGCTCACCGGCGGCCCGGGCGTCGAGCACGGTCTCGGCGGCCAGGAGCTCACCGGAACCGGGTTCCCCGGCACTGCCGGAGTGGACGGCGGCGGTCACCGCGGCGGTCGAGCTGTCCAGGGCGAGGAGCATGGGCTCAGGGTAGTTCGCCGCGCAGGAGCTCACGGAGCGCGCCCAGCCGCTCGCGGTCCGCCTCCCACTCCCCGACGGCGGCCAGCTGGATCTCCCGGGGCCCGGACTCGTCGGGGGCCTCGTCGACGGTGCTGCTGCGCCGCAGCTCGAGCTCGATCCAGCGGTCGGTGAGCTGCTCCACGAGCCCGGCCCCCCACTCGGCCACGAGAACGGCCCGGGCCAGATCGGTCTCGAGGTCGATGTCGTCGACCTCGCCGCGGGACTCCAGGCGGTAGGCGTCCACGTGCACCAGCCCGGGCCCGCCCGTGGCCGAGGGGTGCACGCGCGAGAGGACGAAGGTCGGGGAGGTGACCGCGCCCTCCACGCCCAGGCCCTCCCCCAGTCCCCGGGTGAAGGTCGTCTTGCCCGCGCCGAGGTCGCCGGTGAGCACCAGGACGTCACCAGCCCGGACCCACTGCCCGATCCGGCGGCCGAGCTCCATCGTCTGCTCGGGGGTGCGGGTGGTCACGGTCGTCATGCGTCCTCCGGGGTCGAGGGGCTGAGGCGGTCCACGAAGGTCGTGATCGCTGCAGCGACGGCGGCGGGCTGCTCGAGCATGAGCAGGTGCCCGGCCCGCGGCACGACCTCCAGCCGGGCACCGCGGTGGAGCTCGGCGATGCGCCGGGAGTGGGACAGCGGGGTCATGCGGTCATGGTCCCCCACGAGCACCAACCCGGGCAGGTCGAGGCGACGCAGCAGGTCCTCGGCGTCGTGGACCAGGATCGACCGCAGCAGGGAGGCCATGACGGCGTAGGGCACGCGGTGGTGCAGGGCGAGCACGTGGGCCCCCACCGCCCGGGCGGGCCGGGTGACGAAGTTGCTGCGCCGCAGGTGGGCGGCCTCCACGACGAGGGCGAGCGGCCGGGGACGCGGGCGGGCCGCCGGGTCGGCTCCCAGCCTCGTCATGACGGCTGGTGCGAGGGTGCTTACGAGCGGACCCACGAGGGGCGCGGTGCCCGCCGGCAGGCCGAAGGAGCTGGTCCGCATCCGGCCCGGGGAGGTGGCGAGCCACACCACCCCGTCGAGCTCCCCCGCGAGGGTCGGGTGGTCGTCCAGGGCGGTCATGAGGGCCATCCCGCCCATGGAGTGCCCGAGGGCCACGAGCGTGCCCCGGGGGTCCTCGGCGCGCAGCTGGTGCAGGACGGCGGCGAGGTCGTCCCCCAGTCGGTGCAGGTCGGTCTCCTCGAGCGGTTCCCGGTCCCACCCGTGCCCGGCCAGGTCGGTGCGCACCACGCGCATCCCGGCGGCGACGAGGCGTCCCGCCACCTTCCCGAAGACGGACTGCGAGAGCACGTACCCGTGCACGAGGAAGACGGTGGCCCGGGCCTCGCCGGCCGGCGGGTCCTGCTCCACGAGGTGGAGGGTGCGCCCGGCGTGCTGGATCCGACGGCGGCTCATCCGGCGGCCCGGCGGGTCCCCCGCCCGTCGAGGGGTGCTCCCCCGGGCCCGGTGCGGGGAACACGGGGCCCGATGCGGGTGACGACCTCGTAGCTGATCGTGTCGGTCCAGGCGGCCCAGTCCTCCACCCCCGGCTCCCCCCGGACCGGGTCCCCGACGAGGGTGACCCGGTCCCCGGCGGCCGCGGGGGCGGTGCCCTGGGCGGCCGGCCCGAGGTCGACGACGAACTGGTCCATGCACACCCGTCCGGCCACGTGGGCCAGCAGCGTGCCGGTGCTCGTGTGCACCGCGACCTGCGCCCGGTCGGAGGCGGAACGCGGCACCCCGTCCCCGTAGCCCAGCGGCACCACCCCGAGCCAGCGGTCGGTGGGCACCACGTGGGTGTGCCCGTAGCTCACGCCCGACCCGGCCGGCACCCGGCGGACGGTGGAGAGCTGGGCCTCCCAGCGCAGGGCGGGACGGAGGCCCAGCGCGGCGGCGTCGTGCTGGTCGGGCACCGGGGAGATGCCATAGGTCATGAGGCCGGGGCGCACCAGGTCGTAGGCCAGGTCGGGGCGGGTCGCCACGGCCGCGGAGTTCGCCAGGTGCCGCCAGCGGGGCCGCAGGCCGGCCTCGGTGGCGTCGGCGAGCGCCGCCTCGAAGCGCTCGCGCTGGGCGTCGGTGGCGGGGTGGCCCGGCTCGTCGGCGCAGGCCAGGTGGGAGAAGATCCCCTCGACGCGCAGGGTGCCGGCCTCCTCGGCCCGCCGGGCCCGCGCCACGACGGCGGGCCACTCCTCCGGGGCGACCCCGGCCCGACACATCCCGGTGTCGACCTCCAGGTGCACCCGCACGGTCCGCCCGGACCGCTCGGCGGCGGCCTCCACCGCGTCCAGCGCCCAGGGGGCGGCCACTCCGAGGGTGAGCTCGGCGGCGACCGCGGCGTCCAGGTCGGTGTCGGGCGTCAGCAGCCAGGCGAGCACCTCGGCGTGGGGCAGCTCGCGCTTCAGGGCGATCGCCTCGACGGGCTGGGCCAGGCCGAGCAGGGCGGCCCCGCCCTCGAGTGCGGCCCGGGCGGCGGTCAGCGCCCCGTGCCCGTACCCACCGGCCTTGACCACCCCCATGACGGCGGCTCCCCCGGCCAGCTCCCCGCAGCGGCGGATGTTCGCCGTGATCGCCGTGGTGTCCACCTCGGCACGGATCGGGGACAGGGAGCGCGTCTGGTCCATCGGGCCATGATCCCACCCGGTGCGACAGGCCCAGAGGAACCCGGGGGCTGCCCTACGATGTGCCCACCGTCCACTGGGAGGATTCTGACGTTGTCGCTGACGCACGTGCGGGGCTCGCTGGGCCGCGCCTGGGGCGACGCCTGGGTCCGGTGGGGATTCCTGGCCAGCTGTCTCATGACGCTCGGCGCGCAGACCGCACTCTTCCTGCCGACCCGCAACCCGCTGCGCGACATCCCGGTGGTGCGGTGGATCCTCACACCCGAGGGCACGGTCCTGGGCACGGTGGTGCTGCTGGCGGGAACGGTCGGGCTGGTCCTGGCCTGGCTGCGCATCCGCCCCCGCGAGAAGCGCCCCACACCTCCGATGCGCGCGACGCTGGCGCTGTGGTCCGTGCCGCTGCTGCTGGCGCCCCCGCTGTACAGCCACGACGCGTACTCCTACGCCGCGGTGGGCTGGATGCTCGACCGGGGGCTGAATCCCTACGACATGGGGCCGGGCTCGGTCTCGGGTCACTTCAGCCAGCAGGTGGACCAGCTGTGGCTCTTCACCCCGACCCCGTACGGCCCCCTGGCGGTGGAGATCCAGCGCTGGATCGTGCTGCTCCACGGCGACCGCCCGTACGAGGCGGCCCTCGGAATGCGCCTGATGTCCCTGGCCGGTGTCGCCCTCATGCTGTGGGCCCTGCCGCGACTGGCGGCCTGGGTGGGCGTGCGGGGCGAGGTGGCGCTCTGGTGGGGGGTGCTCAACCCGTTGGTGATCATGCACTTCGTCGGGGGTGCCCACAACGACGCGCTCATGGTCGGGCTGGTCTGCCTCGCGCTGTGGGTCTCCACCCGGGGCGCTCCCTGGCGCAGCCTGGTCGTCAGCGCCGCCCTCATCGCGGCCGCGGCGGCGGTCAAGCAGCCGGGGGCCGTGGCCCTGCTGGGGACGACGGCCCTGTGCACCGCCCGGATGCATCCCCACCTGCCCCAGGAGCGAGCCAGCCTGCTGCCCACCGAGGGTGAGCCGTGGCTGTCCCAGGCGATCCCGGACCTCCGGCGGTTGCTCCTGCCGGGGCTCGTGGCGGCCGCGGTCTTCACGGCGGTCTTCGCCGGCATCACCGCGGCCACGGGGCTGGGCTACGGGTGGATCCCGGCGCTCAAGGTCCCGGGGATGGTCGCGGGCCTCTCCCCCTTGAGCACCGTCGGCAACTTCCTGGCCGCGGTCCTCACGGGCCTGGGCTTCGAGCCGGTGGCGCCCTTCGTCCAGGGCTTCTTCAAGGCCGTCGGCACCCTGCTCACGCTGTCGTGCGTGCTCATCGCCTCGCTGCGGGTGCTGCGGATCGGCGGGCTGGCCTTCACGGCGTGGACGCTGCTGGCGCTGGCGGTCTTCAACCAGACCCTGCACCCCTGGTACATCCTGTGGGGGCTGCCCATCCTCCCGCTGGCCGGCATGCGCCCGGAGATCGAGAAGACGATCGTCTGGCTCACGACGGGGATCGTGGGGTACACGCTGTTCGACACCGCCACCCGCTCGGGGCAGCTCGTGCTGGGGCTGGCGTACATCGCCGTCCTCGTCCTCATCGTCCGGGACAGCCAGGAGGAGCACGGTGACGAGGAGGACCACGCCTCCCTCATCGACGAGGAGCCGCTCGACGTGGTCCACGGCTGACCCCGGGCCGCCATCCGTCGTGCCGCCCTGGCGGCGGCCCTGCGTCCCCGGCCGGGGTCCCCTCCGTCAGGCCTGCCCGCGAGCGGTCAGGTCGATCTGCCCGAACCCGTCGACGACCTGCTCCGGCACGCGCTCGACATCGCCCGCGGCGCGTGCCGCCTCCACGTCCTGCCGGCCGTGCACCCCGGTCGTGACCAGCACCGTGCGCAGACCTGCCGCGTTGCCCCCGGCGATGTCGGTCTCGAGCCGGTCTCCGATCGCCAGCACCTGGTGCGGCAGGAGGCCGGTGCTGGAGGTGCCCGCGGGGAGGGACTCCCGAACCCGTGCGGCCAGCGCCTTCCACGCGGTGCGATAAGCCGGGGTCTCCGGCTTGCCGGTGATCCGCGGGGCGACCCCGGTGGCACGGGCGACGGCCTGGACGTAGGCGCCGTTCCCCGGCGCCGCCCCCCACTCGGTGGGAAGGGTGAGGTCGCCGTTCGTGGCGACCCACCTGGCTCCGCCGGTGATCGCCCGGGCGGCGTCGTGCAGCTCGCCCGCGGTGAGCCCCGGGAAGTAGCCCTGCAGGACGGCCCCCGCAGCCGTGGGGTCCCCGGTGACCGTGAGGCCGGCCTGCTGGGCGGCCTCACGGAGGGCCGGGGAACCGGCCACCAGGACGGCGGTGCCCGGCGGGACCTCCTCGGCGAGGGTCTGCGCCCCGACCACCGCCCCGGTGACCACCTGGTCCGCGGTGCACTCCACGCCATCGGCACGAAGCCGTGCGGCGAGCTCCGACGGGAAGCGCGAGGCGTTGTTCGTGAGGAAGACCGCGGCGATGCCCGCGGCCTGCCAGGCGTTGAGGGCCTCGACGGCCTCGGTGAAGACCGCCGACCCGGCGTGGACCACCCCGTCGACGTCGCAGATCACGCCCCGCACGGAGCTCACGGCGCGGGCTCCTCCGTGGGCTCCTCCGGGAGCGGGTCGTGCGAGGCGCTCTCGGCCGGAGTGGGCGCCTCCGGCTCTGGAGGGAGATCCGGTGCGCCGTCCTCGAGGTCCATGAACACGCCGTCCTGGGGGCCACGGTCCTTCGGCTGGCCGGTCTCCCCCACCGAGGCCGCCTTGGCGTACCACTCGGGCGCCTCGGGGGAGCCGGCGTCCGCCAGCGCCTCGGCATGGGCGAACCACAGCCGACCGGCTTCCGGGTTCCCCTTCTTGATGCGTGCCGCCGGGGTGGCCAGGATCTCGACGGCTCGCGTCGGGTTGCCGAGGTCGCGGTGCGCACCGGAGAGCACGATGGCCATCTCCACGAGCGCCTCCCCCTGGAGACGGGCGGCCTCTCGGGAGTCGGCCAGCTCGAGGGCCTTCTCGGGGCGACCCAGGCCACGCTCGCAGTCCGCCATCATCGGCAGGAGGTGCGCCTGCCCAGAGAGGCGGGTGGCCGTCCGGAGCTCACGGAGGGCCTCGTGCCACTCGCCCTGGCTGTACCGGACGATCCCGAGGCACTCGCGCGCCGAAGCGACCCGCCCGGCGCGACGCACTGCGGTCTCGGCGTGAGCGACCGCTGCCTCCAGGTCCTCGTCGAGGAACAGGTAGGCCGACTCGATGTGCCCGGCCACCGCCTTCATGTTGTCCTTGGACAAGGTCTTCAGCTCGTCCCACACCTCCTGCGAGAGGCTCTGCCCCGTGACTCCCTCCGGGATCGCAGGGTCCGGGAGGCGGCCGGTCTTGGGGGCCAACGCGCGGGCTCCCGTCCCGAACTCCGGACGCTCCTCACGCTCGCGCCCTCCCCGGGGGCCGCGGTCCTTGGCGCCTCCTCGCGCAGGTCGGTCGCCCCGGTCACGGTCACCACGACCCCCGAAAGCACCGCGATCGCCCTCGCGTCGAGGGCCTCCTTCACGACGCCCTGCACCACCACGGGCCCCAGTCCCCTGACGTGGACCCTCCCCCCGGCCGTCCGGCTGCTGGGAGCGACGGCCCCAGGTCGAGGAGTCTCGGGCAGCCCGGCCCTCGCTCCCGCCGGACGACGCCGGCTCGTGGGGGGTGTGGTTCACAGACGCATCACTCATACCCCCACTCTACGACCACACCCCACACCCCCACCCCCACACAAACCACCACCCCCACAACAAGCCACACCCCCAAACACACGCCCACACAACCCCACCCACCCGGACACGGGGGGGACGGGTGTGGGCATGCGAAAGAGGGCCCCCCACCACCAGGCAGGAGACCCTCTTCCAAAAAATGTGTTCGGCAGTGTCCTACTCTCCCA
>NZ_FYEZ01000003.1 GCF_900187395.1 Kytococcus aerolatus | reverse complement strand
AACTCTCGGGGGTAGGGCTTAGGCACAGTGCACGTCCTTCCAGCAGCACCTCTCGGCACCACAGATCAGATGTCACCTATCCGTGCAGCAGTCCCTCGTACATGTCGAGGTCTTTCGAGATGGGCGTGTAGGAACCTCCATCCTCGGAGGACCTCGACCCCTACCCCCACACCGACGCGCCACCCGACCGCGCGACATGCCCTACACCCTCATCTATGAAGAGCCTCGAATCCTTCTGTGTCGCGGGTCAACAGCAGCGGGGACAGTCGTCGGCCACCGGGGTGTCGTCCTGAAGCAGGTCGAGCAGGCTCGTTGTGAGCTCGTTGCCGATCCGGTAGGCCTCGGCCACCGACACCACCTCGGCACCGGGATGCTCAGAGAGCCACCCGGTGGCGTCGTCGACGGAGGCGAAATAGTGCACCTGGTTGCAGAAGGCCGAGCGGATCGAGGTGATCTGCTCCAGGTTCACCAGCGACACCACGGCGCTCGGGGGTGTGACGCCGGTGACACCGGCAACCGGATCGATGGTGACGCGGATCGTCTCTCCGCTGGCCGGGGAGACGGACTCCACGCGCGCTGGGCGATCGAGGAGGGCCGGGAAGATGAGGGTGTCCAGGGCGCACCAGGTGTAGAGCTCCTCACCGTCGACGGTGAACCGGTGCGGTGTAGGGCGCAGCGTGAGGCCCTGGCCGACGATTCGGCCCTGGTCGTCGTACTCGGTGTCCTGCATCGCGGCCAGTCCGAGCCGTACCTCGTCGATCGTGCGGCCCGCAGCCACGGACAGCTGTTGGACGGTGACGGGGTCACCGTCGGCGAGCAGCCGCAGCAGCGGGATGAGCAGGCCGGTCTCTCCCAGTCGGCTGAGCCGCTCGGGCAGTTGCATGCTGAGGTCAGACATCGTGGGTTCCTCCAGTTCGTTCACGCGCAGCACGACAGGAGCGACGGGTCGGTGGTGAAGGCCTTGGCGGCGATCCGGATGCCCTCGGCCATGGTCAGGTAGGGGGCCCAGGCGTCGGCGACCTCGGCGACCGTCTTGCCGAGCACGTGGACCCCGGCGGCGGCGAGCTCGCCGGCGTCCTTGGCGACGGCGGTGATGCCGAGGATCTTCCCGGTGTCGGCGTCCACGACGATCTTGACGAAGCCGCGGGTGTCGCGGTTGACCAGTGCGCGGGGCACGTGGTGCAGGGGCAGGACGCGGCAGTCGCAGCGGATCCCGGCGGCGACGACGTCCTTCTCGGTCATCCCGACCGCGCCGATCGCCGGGCCGGTGAACGTCACCCTCGGCAGTCGGGCGTAGTCCACGGCCCGATCGGCGTCGGCGAACGCGTTCTCGGCGACGAGGGTGCCGTGGTGGGCGGCGACGTAGACGAACTCGGGGTGGCCGGTCACGTCGCCCGCGGCCCAGATCCGCGGGTGGGAGGACTGCATCCGGTCGGAGACGACCACCTCGCCGAGGTCCCCGGTCTTGACCCCGACCCTGTCGAGGCCGAGCCCATCGGTGGCCGGTCGTCGTCCGAGGGCGACGAGCACCTGGTCGGCGCGGAACTCCTCCCGGCCGCCGGCGACGTCCGCGGTGACGACGGCCTGCCCGGTCGCGGCGTCGCGGGACACCCGCGTCGGCAGCGCGCGGCGGACCACCCGGATGCCCTCGTCGGCGAACACCTCCTGCAGCGTCCTGGACACCTCCGGCTCCTCCTTCGACGCGAGCCGGGACCGGACCAGCACGGTGACCTGGGAGCCGAGCCGGGCGAACAGCTGCGCCTGCTCCAGGGCGACGTAGCCGCCGCCGAGCACGAGCAGGGACTCAGGGAGTTCGGTCAGCTCCATCGCCGTGGTCGAGGTCAGGTACCCGGTCTGGTCCAGGCCGTCGATCGGCGGGGCCCACGGCCGAGAGCCGGTCGCGACCAGGTAGTGCCCGGCCTCGATCGTCTCGGTGCTCCCGTCGTCCCCGGCGACCTGGAGGACCGGTGCGTCGGGGGTGCCGGCGAACGCGGCGTCGCGGCGGCGGACGGCCCAACCGTAGGAGTCGGCGACGTCGGCGTACTTCTCGCCCCGCAGCGACTCGACCAGCGCCTGCTTCCCGGCGATCAGGGCGGGCATGTCCACTGGCCCCGCCGTCGTCGCGATCCCCGGGAACCGGTCGGCAGCGTCGGCCGCGGAGTGCCGTGCGTCGGCCGCGGCGATCAGGGCCTTCGACGGCACGCAGCCGGTGTTCACGCAGGTGCCACCGAGCGTCCCGCGCTCGATCATCACCACCGACTTGCCGAGCGTGGTCGCGCGGATCGCGGCGGCGAACGCACCACCGCCCGATCCGATGATGGCGAGGTCGTACTTCGTGGGCATCGCAGCTCCCGTCACTTGGGTTTCTCTTCTTTCTCGGCCATACTGGACCTTCCAGTGCAGGGGAAGGTCAAGAAGGCTTCTGCCGAAAGAAAAGGGGGCCTGCGATGCGCATCGGGGAACTCGCCGAGCGGGCGGGAACGACGGCGAAGACGCTGCGGTTCTACGAGGAGCAGGGCCTGCTGCCCCCGGCCGAGCGCACGCCGTCCGGATACCGCGACTACGCGCCCGAGACGGCCGCCCGGATCGACTTCGTCCACCGCGGCCAGGCCGCGGGCCTCACCCTCGCCCAGATCCGCCAGATCCTCGACATCCGCGACGGCGGCGCTGCTCCCTGCGAGCACGTGCGCGATCTCCTCGACGCGCGCCTCGCCGAGATCGAGCAGCAGATCGCCCAGCTCACAGCGCTCCGAGACACCATCGCCGAGCTCAGGCACGACGCCGCGCAGCCCGACCCCGACTCGTGCAGCGCGGACCAGGTCTGCCGGTACCTGTAGCTCACGGAAAATCCTCTCGGCTCTCCCAAGCGACGAGAACGGAAAGTCGTGCAGAATCCCCCGTCCGCCAAATAGCGCCAAATCAAATAGGCTCTTCACAAACGAGGGTGTAGTCGGGGCCTGAATCCGCCAGCTTCGAGGAGTGCTCGGGCGATGTAGTGGGTGAGGTTGCGGAACCCGAGGGCCAGCCCGCGAAGATGCTCAAGTCGTCCATTCACGGCCTCGGTAGGTCCGTTGCTGGTGCGGGGTCGCTCGAAGTAGGCCAGGACATCGCAGACGCGTCTGGCCAGGGTGCGGCCGAGCTTGCGCAGCTCGACCAGCGGTCGGGGCACCCCGTCGGCGAGGGCATCGATCACCGAGCTCATCTCGACGCGGCCGGTGACCCGGTTGGGGTCTCGGTAGGCGGAGATCATGCGCTGGTAGATGCCCCAGGTGCACTCGACCTGGACGTGCCGGTCCCCGGTGAACAGCTTGCCGAGGCGCTCGTGTTGACGGTCGGTGAGCAGGTCGGCGCCGGTGTGCAGGGTCCGGCGCGCCGAGTAGAGCGGGTCGTCCTTGCGGCCGCGGTGCCCGTGCAGTTCTTGCTGGACCCGGCGCCGGCAGCGGTCGAGGGCGTCGCCGGCGAGGCGGACGACGTGGAAGGGATCCATGACGGCGACGGCCTGCGGGAGCTCTTCGGTGGTGGCGGTCTTGAAGCCGGTGAACCCGTCCATGGCGACGACTTCGAGGCCGTCGCGCCAGGCCTTGGGCCGGGCAGCGAGCCATGTCTTGAACACTTCCTTGGAGCGGCCCTCCACCATGGCCAGCAGCCGCGATGGCCCGGTCTTGTCGCGGACCGGGGTGAGGTCGATGACGACGGTGACGAACTTGTCGCCGCGGTGGGTGTGACGCCAGACGTGTTCGTCGACGCCGATCAC
Source organism: Kytococcus aerolatus (assembly GCF_900187395.1). Lineage (GTDB taxonomy): Bacteria > Actinomycetota > Actinomycetes > Actinomycetales > Dermatophilaceae > Kytococcus > Kytococcus aerolatus. Next base: position 326,603 of record NZ_FYEZ01000003.1, on the reverse strand, counting down.
CTTCACGTCATCGAATCGGGTCGGGTCGTCCAGCAGGAGCCGCTGGCCTTCGGCCAGCACAGCGGCGTTGGCTGTGTCCCAGGAGACGGCGAGAGTTTCGGCGAGGCGAGCAACGGTGAGGTGTTGGCAGACGAGTCCGACCAGCGCCCACCGCAGCGCGGTCCGGGACAGCTTCGCTCGGGGCTCGGCGGCACGGGTGGTGTCTTGCCGCCAGACGTGCCCGCAGCCGGTGCACTTGTAGCGGCGGACCGTGAGCAACAGCGTGGTCGGCCGCCACCCCAGCGGTTCGTGGGCCAGCTCCCTGGTGACGGTGTCCCGCGCCCTCCCCTCGCAGCCGCAGCGCCGGCACCAGCGCGCCGCATCGTCCTCTTCGACGCGGCACAGGAGCACCGCGCGGTCCGGCTCCACCTGCTGGCCCACGACCACGAGACCGAGCTCGTCGAGGCGGCAGAAAGTCGTCACATCAGGGGTCGCGAAGGTAGCGTCAGGCACGTCGAGGTCTTCCTGGATGGGCAGTGTGAGAACTTCCATCCTCGGAAGGCCTCGACCACTATCCGGGCACCGACGCGCCGCGCCCTCCCACCACGGCTGCTGCGTCGCCTACACCCTCATCTGGGAAGAGCCGTCAATCCCGGCAGGGGAGTGGGGGTTGCTCGACCAGGCAAAGTTGAAGGAAAAAAGGGCGGCTTGCCACTCTGGGGTGGCCTCTCGAAAATGATCGACTTCGATGCCGCCGTTCGCGAGCCGCTCAATCCAGGCAAGCGTCTCGGAGTAGAGCGCGATCGCGCGGTCATGTTGCGCCGCGAGGCTGGTGCCTTCCTCCTGTGCTCGCTTCCGTCGTATGGCGAGTGGGGTCGTTGTTCGCTCTGCACGCCATGACTCAAGGAGTTGCGCCAGTTCTCTGGCTGGGTTGGCCATGGGGGGAATATAACGGGGGGTGCCTCGTCGAGGGGAAGGTACTTCTGGGGCTGGGGCCCGCCACCGCAGGCCGACGGGTTCCGCCCCAGATCCACGGTGCTCGTCCAGAATCACCGTCCACTCATGGTGATCCTGAACGAGCACGGTGGATCTGCCCGTGGAGGGCCGGTTCAGTCCGCCCCGGGCATGACCACGATCGCGCGGCCGGTGATGCGGCCGGCCGCCAGGTCCCGGTAGGCCGCGTCGGCCTCCTCCAGCGCGTAGGTCCGGGTGACGGCGCCCTGCACGTCGAAGCCGCCCTCGGCGGCGAGCTCCACCACGCGGGGCAGGTCCTGCCGGGTGCGGGCGCCGAAGGACCCGCGGATCGTGTGACCGCGGCGCACCAGCTGCGTGATCGGCACCCGTGCCGTGGCGTCCCCGGCCGCGATGCCGACGGCCACCATGCGCCCGCCGTCGGTCAGCAGGGCCTGCGAGAGCTCGAAGGTCTCGGGCCGGCCGAGGGCTTCGAAGACCACGTCGACGCCGCCGGGCACCGCCTCGCGGACGGCGGCCACCGCGTCCTGCGTCGTCGAGTTCACGGTGGCCGTGGCGCCCAGCCCCCGGGCACCCTCGAGCTTCTCGTCGGAGACGTCCACCGCCACCACCGGGTCCGCGCCGAGGTGGCGGCCGAGCTGCACGAGGCTGGACCCGACGCCGCCCACGGCCACCACCGCCATCGACTCACCCGCGACCAGTCCCGAGGCCGCGAGCGCCCCGTAGGCGGTGAACCCCGCGCAGCCGAGCACGCACGAGCGGTCCAGCGGCAGCCCCTCCGGCAGCCCGGTGAGCGCGGTGACGGGCACGACGGCGTACTCGGCCATGCCGCCCATCGAGTACATGGACAGGCGCGACCCGTCCGGGCGGGCCAGGCGGGTCGTGCCGTCGAGGAGATTGCCCTTCAACCGGTTCTCGGCGAAGAAGGTCTCGCACATGTCGTCGCGATCGCGCTCGCAGTGGCGGCAGCGCCCGCACGGCATGATGAACGCCCCCACGACCCGATCGCCCACGGCCAGGCCCTCCACGCCGGGCCCGGTGGCAGCGATGGTGCCGCTGATCTCGTGGCCGACGACGGCCGGCCCGGGGAACGCGACCTCCCCCTTGAGCACATGCAGATCGGTGTGGCAGACCCCGCAGGCGGCGACGCGGACCAGCGCCTCGCCCTCCTTCGGCTCCGGGACGGGGATCTCCTCGACGCGGAGCGAGGGCGAGCCCCCCTCCCAGACCGCTGCGCGCATCGTCGCCGGGACGGTGGGGCTGGGCTGGGCACTCATGGGCTCACCTCTCCTCGGGTGCCGGCGGGTGCCGGTCAGTGATCCCCGTCACGGTGCCACCACCGCCCGGGCGGTGCAAGGGGTGAGGTGAGACGGCCCGTCGACGGGCCGGCCTCACTCGTCCATCGTCTCCGGGGAGGCCTGGAGCGAGTCCTCGTCGGAGAGGGGCTTCTCCGGGTCGCTGGCGCGCCGGGCGTCCGCTGCCGCCTGCTCGGCCATCTCGGTGGGCTCGCCGGTGTCCTTCCGCTCGAGGTACCCCTTGACGTCGGTGGCGCGCGGGGCCACGCCGCCCGGGCGGAGCGCCTCGTAGCGGTAGAACTCCACGGCGATGCGGTGGCGCAGCTCCAGGCTGGCCTGCTGGCGGAAGTCGGCCAGGTCCTGCCGCTCCTCCTCCGCCATGTGCGTGCTGTTCGCGACGTTCGCGTCGATCACGGCCTTCCACCACTCGTCGCTGCCGGTCCGCGCGGCGTCCGCCCGCTTGATGGCCTCCCGCAGGTCGTTGTGGTCCTGGACCGCGTCCTCGACCTCGTGCTGCGCGTCGGGGGCGTCCGCGCCGCCGGTGCCCAGGCGCAGGAGCTCGGGGTAGAAGTAGCGCTCCTCGGCCGCGGCGTGGACCTCGAGGAAGGCGGAGAGGCGCTTCCAGAGGGCGGCCAGGCCCTCGGTGTCCTCGCGATCCCACTCCTCGAGGATCCCGAAGAGGCGGCGCTGCTCGGCGTGCTGGTGGGCGATGACCTCGGTGATGTCCATGCGCCCATCGTCGCAACGGGTGGGTGGCGGCGCATCCGGGACGGCCTGTACGTGACATCACACCCAACGCGTCACTGCACTCTTTGCAGGAGTGCAATAATTGTCTGGTGACTGAAACCCCCACCCTGCGCGAGCGGCGTCGCACCGAGACGTGGAACGCCCTCCACGACGCCGCGGCCGAGCTCGTCCTCGAGCACGGCATGGGCGCCGTCTCGATCGACCGCATCACGGAGGCCGCCGGTGTCTCCCCGCGCACCTTCTTCAACTACTTCCCCAGCAAGCAGGCCGCCGTGCTCGGCGTGCGGGACCCCCACCTGCCGGACTGCCTCCTCGACGATTTCGACCCCGCGGGCGATCTCGTCACCCAGACCACGCACCTGCTGCTGGCCGTCCTGCGCACCGCCACGCCGCACGAGGACGTCGCCCGGCGGCGGCAGCTCACCGCGGCCCACCCGGAGCTGCAGTCGCTGCGCATGCACGCCGTCGAGGAGGCCCGTCGACTGCTGGCCGAGGCCCTCACCGAGCGGCTCGCCGACCACCAGCTCGTCGCGGCAGCCGACGCCCCCGCCGAGGAGCTGGTCTCCCTGCTGGTCACCGCCGCCGCGGCCGTCCTGCAGCACGCCCACCGGCACCCCGTCGCCGGCAGCCGCACCGCCGGCGCCCTCCTCACCGAGGCGGACGTCGACCACGCCCTCGAATTCACCCACCACCTCTGGAGGAACACCCTGTGAGCAGCACGTCCATGAGTCTGCGGACTCCTGCGGAGACCGCCCCGACCGCTGCCGTCCCCCGGGACGCCGCGCCGGTCGAGGTCACGGAGTCCCGCGGTCATCTCGCCTGGATCTTCGCCGGCCTCATGCTCTCGATGCTGCTCGCCTCGCTGAACCAGACGGTCCTGTCCACCGCGCTGCCGACGATCGTCGGTGAGCTCGACGGCGTGAACCAGATGCAGTGGGTCATCACCGCCTACATCCTGGCGAGCACCGTGATGATGCCCGTCTACGGCAAGCTCGGTGACCAGATCGGCCGCAAGCCGCTCCTCGTCGGCGCGATCATCACCTTCGTCGTCGGGTCCGTGCTGGGTGGCCTGGCCCAGGACATCCACTTCCTCATCGGTGCCCGCGTCGTCCAGGGCATCGGTGGCGGTGGCCTGATGATCCTCAGCCAGACGATCATCGCCGACGTCGTCCCGGCCCGGGAGCGCGGCAAGTACATGGGTCTGATGGGTGGCGTCTTCGCCGTCTCCTCGGTGGCCGGGCCGCTCCTGGGCGGCTGGTTCACCGAGGGCATCGGATGGCGCTGGGCCTTCTGGATGTCCATCCCGCTCGGCGCGATCGCCCTCTACGGTGCCGTGTTCCTCCTGCGGCTACCGCACACCCGGCAGCGCGCGGCCGTGGACTGGAAGGGCATGGTGCTGCTGGCCGTGGCAGCCACCTGCCTCATCCTCGCCGTCACCTGGGGTGGCCACACCTACGCCTGGGGCTCCTGGCAGATCCTCGCCCTTCTGGCCGTGATGGTGCTCTCGGCCGGCGTGTTCCTGCTGGTGGAGCGTTCCGCGGTGGACCCGGTCATCCCGCTGCGGCTCTTCGTGCACCGCAACATCGTGCTCACCACGGTGGCGGGGCTGGCGATCGGCGTCGCGATGTTCGGCGCCCTGGGGTACATGCCCACCTACCTGCAGATGGCCTACGGCAAGTCGGCCACCGAGGCCGGGCTGCTCATGATCCCCATGATGGGTGCGCTGCTGGTGACCTCCATCGGTGCCGGTGCCGCCGTCTCGCGGACCGGCCGGTACAAGATGCTGCCGGTCGTGGGCTCGCTGATCATCGCCGTCGGGCTGTACCTGCTCTCGCTCCTGGAGGCCGCCAGCCCGCTCTGGCAGGTGCTCACCTCCCTGGCCGTGCTGGGTGTCGGGATCGGGCTCTCCATGCAGATCCTCGTGCTGGTGGTGCAGAACTCCGTGCCGCTGCGCGAGGTGGGGATGGCCACGGCGGCGAACAACTACTTCCGCCAGATCGGTGCCACGCTCGGCTCGGCCCTCGTCGGGTCACTCTTCACCACACGGCTGCACGACCTGCTGGTCGAGCGTCTGCCGGCCGAGGCACAGGCCCGGGCGGGTGCCGGTGGGGCCGGGGCCTCGCTGACCCCGGACGCGCTGCAGCAGATGCCGGCGCCGCTGCGGGAGATCGTCGTCTCCAGCTACACCGACGCCCTCACGCCCGTGTACCTGTGGCTCGTGCCGCTGGGGCTCGTGGCGGCGGGGCTGCTCCTCCTCGTCCGCGAGGACACCCTGCGCACCACCCTCGACTGAGCAGGGGTCGGGCCGGTTCGCCGCCCCCGCAGGCCGCTCCACCCGCTCTCACGCCGACGACCATCACCCCCGACGCACCACCGTCACCGCTTCCGGTGACCCGCGCGTGCAGCTGGTGATGGTCGTCGCGCCGATCCGGCGCGGGCCAGGGCCCGGCGGATGCGGGCGTCCACCTCGGCGGGGTGCTGCAGGTCGCCCCAGACCAGCCGGACCACCACGTAGCCCTCTCGCTCCAGCCGCTCCTGGCGCAGCTTCTCCCGGCGCAGGTCGTCCGGCGTCGCGTACTTCCCCAGACCGTCGAACTCCACGACCACCCGGCTGCCCTCCACGAGGAAGTCCACCCGGGCCAAGAAGGCGCCGTACCGATCGACCAGCTGCACCTGGGAGCGGACCCGGAACCCCAGGCGCCCCAGCAGCAACCGGCTGAGCGACTCCCCGGGTGACTCGCACGCCGGGTCCATGCGGGCCACGGCACGCCCGAGCGTCCCGCTTCCCCGGCGTCGCGGCTGCACCGCGGCCACCTCGAGGAGCTGCCCGCGGGTCACCAGCTGGCGGTGCAGTGCGGCATCCCCGGCGACGACGGCGGCCTCGAGCCCCTCCTCGGCCACGCCCAGCACCGCCCACGGGAGGCCGATGACGCGGCTGTCGCCCCGGGGCACGGCCGTGGGCGATGGCGGCTGTGCCGTGGCTCAGGGCCACCGGCCGCGGCCAGGTGAGCTGCAGGGCCCGGGCCGTGAGCAGATGGCGCTGCTCAGGAGCCGCCCCGGCCAGGGCCGTGCCCACGACCAGCGCCCCCTCGCCGACCCGGACGAGGGTGCCGGAGCGCACCAGGCGCTCGACCTCACGACGGATGCTGCCGTTCTCCAGCAGCCAGCGGGTGGTGAGGACCCCTCCACGGGCTGCCGTGACCAGTGGGGGTAGTGGGAGGGGTTCACCGCCCGTGGAGGAGTCCATGGCCACAGCCTGTCCGGGGCGTGGAGTGGTCGGCCGGGCTGCGTCCGGAGGGCTGTGGAGGAGCAGGTCACCGGGTCCCGGGCCTGTGGACGCAGGTGCCGGCCCACCACGCAGGTCACGTGGGACGCAGGTGCCGCCCCACGACGAAGGTCACGTGGTGCACACCGAGGTCACGGAAACCGGTGAGCGGTGTGTGCACCACGTGACCTTCGTGCGGGGATGCGGGGCGAGTGGGGTGCGGGCCTGGGCTGGGGTGCGTCGACGAGCCGCCGCCGCGAGCGGGCTCCTCAGGCCTCCGGCACCAGGGTCAGCAGGGTCGCCTCCGGGCGGCAGGCGAAGCGGTAGGGCGCCATGCGGGAATGGCCCAGGCCCGCCGAGACGTGCAACCACGCCGCGTCGTCCGGCGCGGGGGAGCCCAGCTGCTCCCCGGCACCCACCCACCAGCGGGAGGCACCCTTCACCCGCCGCCGGTCCAGGTCGCAGTTCGTCGTGAGCGCGCCGTACCCGGGCACGGTCACCTGGCCACCGTGGGTGTGCCCGGCCAGCACCAGCCCCGCACCATCCCCGACGAAGGAGTCCAGGAGTCGCTGGTACGGGGCGTGGGTCACGCCGATCGTCAGGTCCGCGTCGGGGGCGGCAGGGCCGGCCACGAGCTCGTACTCGTCGAGGTCCAGGTGGGCGTCGTCCGTGCCGACGAGCTCCAGGTCCACGCCCTCGATCACCATCCGCTCCCGGACGTGCGTCAGGTCCCGCCACCCGGCCTCGGTGAAGGCGTCGGTCATCTCCTGCCACGGCAGGTCCCGGACGGTCCGCTCGCCCTTGTATTGGCTGCGCCCGTCGATGACGTAGCCGAGCGGGTTCCGGAAGCGCGGGGAGTAGTAGTCGTTCGACCCCCGCACGAACACCCCGGGGAGCTCCATGAGCGCCGCGAAGGTCTCCAGCACCCAGGGCAGCGCGTCCGGGTGGGACATGTTGTCCCCGGTGTTCACCACCAGGTCCGGTTCCAGGGCGGCTAGGTCGTGCACCCACCGGCGGCGTCGCTCCTGGCCCGGGACGATGTGCAGGTCGCTCACGTGCAGCACCCGCAGCGGCAGCGCCCCGGCCGGCAGCACCGGCAGCTCCACCCGGCGCAGGGTGTACAGGTGCCGCTCCACGAGCGTCCCCCAGCCGAAGCAGGCCACCCCGGCCAGGCCGGCGAGGCCCAGGCCGGTGGCGGCGCGGCGGGCGAGGGCGGTGGAGTCCGCGGAAGGGCGAGCGGGGCCCGGCAGTGCGATCACGCGGTCCATCCTGCCACCGGGCGCGGCGGTGGGATGATGACCGCATGACCAGCCAGCTCAAGCAGCAGATCTCCGCCGACCTGACCACCGCGATGAAGGCCCGTGACAAGGTCCGTTCCTCCACGCTCCGGCAGGTGCTCACCGCCGTCCAGAACGCGCAGGTGGCCGGGGACACCGCCATCGAGCTCGACGACGAGGGAGTGCTGGCCGTCATCACCAAGGAGGCCAAGAAGCGCCGCGACGCGATCGCCGAGTACGAGAAGGCGAACCGCCCCGAGCTCGTCGAGGGGGAGCAGGCCGAGCTGGCCGTTCTGGAGGACTACCTGCCGAAGCAGCTCACCGACGCCGAGCTCGAGCAGCTCGTCGACGAGGCCATCGCCGAGACCGGTGCGACGGATCTCTCCGGCATGGGGCCGACGATGAAGGCCGCCCAGGCCAAGGTCGCCGGGCGGGCCGACGGCGGCCGCGTCTCCACGCTGGTGCGCAGCAAGCTGGGCTGAGCCTCAGTTCTCGCCGGTCGCCCCGTCGGCGACCGTGCCCTCCACGAGCTTGCCCTGCTCCTCCAGCATCTGCCGGATCTTCTCGGGCGTCGGCTCCTCCTCGCCGGTGTGCGGCGTGATCTCCACGAAGCGGGCGGAGTCCTGCCGCCCGTTCTCGGTGGTCACCACCCGCTTGACCAGCGCGTCGGCCGGCGCCCAGGGCTTCGTGTTGAGGGCCAGCAGCCCGGCCTCGCGCAGCACCTGGCGGGCCTCCAGCACGGTGAGCCCGGTGAGATCCGGCACCTCCACGACCTCGCCCTGACGCAGGTCCACGGAGGACTGGGGGAAGGACTCGTTCGGCAGGCCCTGGTGGGCGAAGTCCATGATCTCGCGGTAGGTCGGGGCGGCCAGCGTCGAGCCGTACAGCCAGCCGGGGTAGGTCTTGTCACCGAGGGTGATGTCGCGCAGCTGGCCGAGGCTGTCCGGCGTCCCCACCCACACCGAGGTGGCCAGCTGGGGGGTGTACCCGGTGTACCAGGTCTCGTCGGAGCCGTCGGCGGTCCCGGTCTTGCCGGCCGAGACGCGCCCCCCGGAGAGCCTCGCGCGGGAGGCCCCACCGCTGGTGGTCTCCGGCACGGAGCGGTACACCTCGGTCACCGCGGACGCCTCGTCCTCGCTGAGGACGCGCTCGCAGGTGCGGGTGTCGAGCTCGATGGTCTTCCCGTCGACGTCCTCGATCCCCTCGACCGGGTAGGGGTCGCAGCGCACGCCGCCGGAGGCCAGGGTGGCGAAGGAGTTCGCCACCGTGAGCGGGCTGGCCTCGTCGGCGCCGAGGGCGACCGAGCCCGGCTTGGTGCTGAACGGGCGGTAGCTGCCGTCCTCCTCCAGGAAGGCCCGGTGCAGGCCCATGTCCGTCATCGTGTCGCGCACGCGGCAGGGGGAGAGGGCGGTCGTCAGCTCCGAGTAGGCGGTGTTCACCGACTCCTCGGTGGCGATCTTGAACGGGATGGCGTCGTCGAAGGAGCCGTGGTCGTTCTGGACGGCCCACAGCTCGCCCTCCTTCACCCCGGCGCACTCCTCGAACTCCGCCGGGTGGAAGACGCCCTTGGGGACGGTGCGCTCCTCGCCGCGCGAGTTCACGGCGGTCAGGTCGGTGGTGCGGCGCAGACCGATCATGCCCTGCACGGGGAAGCCGTCACGGATGGCCTGGGTGGCGGTGTAGATCTTGGCCGTCGAGCCGATGGCGAAGCCGCCGCTGGTGGTGTACGGCCGGTCCACCGAGTACCCGACGTTCGTCTCGCCCTTGCCCCGGTCCTCGCCGTACGGGCGGTTCTGGGCGATCGCTTTCACGGCACCGGTCCCGGGCTCGACGACGGCGGTGGCGGCGGCCACGGCGTTGTCGTTGTCCGGCGGCACCGCCTCGCGCAGCTCCTGCCCGGCCTTGTCCAGCAGGCTGCTGTCGAAGGTCGTGGTGATCGTCAGGCCACCACGGTCCAGGAGGGTCTCGCGCTCTCCCTCGGTCTCGCCCAGCTCCGGGCGGTCCAGCAGCCACTCGACCACGTAGGTGCACACGAAGGGGTAGTCGCTGGAGGCGCACGAGCGCTGCGGGTAGGAGAGGTCGAGCCCGAGCGGGGAGCGGCGTGCCTCGGTGTACTCGGCCTGCGTGATCTGGCCGAGCTCGTGCATCTTCATGAGCACGACGTTGCGCCGCTCGATGGCCGCCTCGGGATTGCGCACCGGGTCGGTCGAGCCGGGAGCGCGCACGATGCCGGCCAGGGTGGCCGCCTGGGCGGGGGTGAGCTCCTTGGCGCTGGTGGAGAAGTAGTGCTGGGCGGCGGCCTCGACGCCGTAGGCACGGTCGCCGTAGTAGACGAGGTTGAGGTAGTTGGTGAGGATCTCGTCCTTGGAGTGGGTCTTCTCCAGCGAGAGCGCGTACTTGATCTCCCGCAGCTTGCGGGCGTACCCGGCCAGACCGTCCTGGGTGGCGGCGCGGCGGGCGGCCTCAAGGTCCCCGTCCCGGAGCGCCTGGTCCTGCAGGGAGACCTTCACGTACTGCTGGGTGAGCGTGGAGCCGCCCTGGGTCCCGCCGCCGCCGGCGTTGTTGAACAGGGCGCGGGCGATGCCCTTGGGGTCGGCGCCGTTGTGCTCGTAGAAGCGCTCGTCCTCGATGGCGACCTGCGCGTCCTTCATGTGCTGCGAGATCTCGTCGGGCTCGACGACCACGCGGTTCTCGCCGAAGGGGGTGGCGATCGTCTTCCCGTCGCTGGTGACGATCCGGGTCTGCTGGGTCACCTCCCCGGTCTCGAAGTCCGAGGGGAGGTTGTCGAAGTAGGACACCCCCGCCTCCGTGCCGCGGCCGATCCCGATGACCGCCGGCAGGAAGAGGAGGGCTGCCAGCATGCCGGCCAGGAGGCTGCTCACCAGCAGGGCGAGGAGCGCCGCCAACGGGTGGAGGCGGCGATGAGCACGCGAGGACATGGGAGAAGGGTACGCAACGGCGGCGCTAGGCTCGGTGCATGCGCACATGGGAGTACGCCACCGTTCCGTTGATCGTCCACGCCACGAAGCAGATCCTCGACCAGTGGGGGGAGGACGGCTGGGAGCTCGTCACGGTCATCCCCGGCCCTGACGGCTCGAACCCGGTCGCCTACCTGAAGCGCGAGAAGGCTGCGTGATGGGGGCCGTCGAGGAGCGCCTCGCCGCGGCGGGCATCGAGCTGCCCGAGGTGCCCACGCCCGTGGCCGCCTACGTCCCGGCCGTCCTCCACGGGGGGCTGGTGCACACCTCCGGTCAGCTGCCGATGGTGGCCGGCGAGCTCGCCGCGACCGGTGTGGTCGGCTCCGGGGAGGGGACCGTGGACGCCGCGGCCGCCCAGGAGCTCGCACGCACCTGCGCGATCAACGCCCTGGCCGCCGCCCGGTCGGTGCTCGGTGATCTCGACCGGGTCGAGCGGGTCGTGAAGATCGTCGGCTTCGTCGCCAGCGAGCCGGGCTTCACCGGGCAGCCGCAGGTGGTCAACGGGGCCAGCGAGCTCATGGGTGTGGCCTTCGGCGACGAGGCCGGGCAGCACGCCCGCTCCGCCGTGGGTGTGGCCGCCCTGCCGCTCGGGGCCCCGGTGGAGGTCGAGCTCGTCCTGGCCGTGCGGGACTGACCGTGCCCACCGTTCCGCACCCCGACCACCCGGGCCGGGAGGTCACCGTCCGGGACTTCCCGATGCCGCCACGCCTGGTGGAGCCCTCCCGGGCCTGGCTGCACACCGACCCGGCCGCGCGCCCCGAGCCGCCACCGCCGCGCCGTGCGTCGACGGTCATGGTGCTGCGGGACGCGCCGGCGGGCGGGGTGGAGGTGTTCCTCCAGACGCGCGCCTCCACGATGGCCTTCGCCCCGGACATGATGGTCTTCCCCGGGGGTGCCGTGGACCCGCGGGACACGGGCGCGGCCGAGGTGTGGGCCGGTCCCAGCCCGCGTGAGTGGGTGGCCCGGATGCCCGGCACCGACGAGGAGCTGGTGGAGCTGTTCGTGCTCGCCGCCGCCCGGGAGGTCTTCGAGGAGACCGGGGTCCTGCTCGCCGTCCACGCCGACGGCACTCCGGTGGCCGAGGCCGAGGTCGACGCCCCGGCCCTGGTGGCCGGGAGGGCCGCCGTCGAGGCCCGGGAGCGCTCCTTCACGGATCTCCTCGCCGAGCACGACCTCCGGGTGGACACGGCCTGCCTGAGCGTTCGGGACCACTGGACGACGCCCGAGTGCGAGCCGAAGCGCTACGACACGTGGTTCTTCGCCGCCCGCATCCCGTCCGGGCAGGAGGCCGACGCCGACACCTCCGAGGCCGTGCACGCCGGCTGGGAGCGCCCGGCGGATCTGGTCCAGCGTGCGCTCGCGACGCCGGGGCTCATGCTGCCGCCCACCCTGGCCAACCTGGAGGAGCTGTCCGCGGTGGGGAGCGTGGACGAGGCGCTCACCGACCGGGGCGTGGTCCCCGAGGTGATGCCCTGGCCGGCCGAGGTCCCGGTGAGCGAGGAGTTCCCCGACGGGTTGTCCATGCGGACCCCCTGGGAGCGCTGATGCGCTCCACCCGCAGCCACCTCCCCGACGGGGGCGAGTGGGCGACCAGCCGCATCTCCGAGCGGGCGTACTGCCTGCTCTGCCCGAATCCCTCGCCGATGACGCTGGACGGCACCAACACCTGGCTGCTCCGGGAGCCTGCCTCGGACGAGGTCGTCGTCGTGGATCCCGGCCCGCTGGACCACGCGCACCTGCGGGCCATCGTCTCCACGGTGGAGTCGTGGGGGGCCCGCGTGGGGCTGACCCTGCTCACCCACGGCCACGAGGACCACGCGGCCGGGGCGGACGAGTTCCACCGGCTCACCGGGGCGCCCGTGCGGCGGGCCCGGAGGGCGGGCGGCGACGACGACCTCGGGGCCGGGGATGTGGTGCGGGCCGGGGGGCTGGAGCTGCTCGTGGTGGAGACGCCGGGGCACACCAGCGACTCGCTCTCCTTCGTGCTGCCGGCCGAGAACCGGCTGCTCACCGGGGACACGGTGCTGGGTCGCGGGTCGACGGTGGTGGCCCACCCCGACGGCGACCTGGAGGCCTACCTGGGCTCGCTGGAGCGGATCGAGCGCCTCACGGCCTCGGGCGAGGTGACCTCGCTGCTGCCCGGGCACGGCCCCTTCGTGGCCGACGCCGCCGGCGTGGTGGCCTGGTACCGGGAGCACCGGGCCCAGCGGCTCGAGCAGGTGGCGGTGGCTGCGGCGGCGGTGACCCCCGGGGTGGGGGAGGACCTCGCGGACGCGGTGGTGCGGACGGTCTACGCCGACGTGCCGCGGGAGGTGTGGCCAGCCGCCCGGCTCACGGTGCTCGCCCAGCTGGAGTACCTGCGCACCCACGGGTGACCGCCCCGCCGCCGGCCGAGATGCGCACCGGTCCGCTTCTCAGGTGCCCGCGTCCGCCCGAGAAGCGCACTGGTCCGCATCTCACATGTCGGCAGGTGTCGGTCCCCGACCGAGGTGCGTACCGGTCCGCTTCTCGGTTGTCAGCCCTCGGCGAGGTGCGTACCGGTCCGCACCTCGACTGTCCAGATGCGGACCGGTGCGCATCTGGAGGCACCTGCGGACCGGTGCGCATCTCGTGAGGGAAGCGGTGGCCCCGCCGCGGCGGATGGGCGACCCCGGTCGGCGGTCAGGCTGCCGGCCGGCCCGGGGTCAGCGGGCGCGCTTGCGGAGGCGCTCCACCTCGAGCAGGCGCACCGCGCGGGCCTCGAGGCGGATCCAGCCGCGGGCCACGAAGTCGGCGAGGGCCTTGTTGACCGTCTCGCGGCTCGCGCCGACCAGCTGGGCCAGCTCCTCCTGGGTGAGCTCGTGGCGCACCAGCAGGCCGGTCCCGTCGTCGACGCCGAAGCGCTGGGCGAGGTCCAGCAGGGCCTTGGCCACGCGGCCGGGCACGTCGGTGAAGACCAGGTCGGCGACGTTGTCGTTCGTCCGGCGCAGGCGGTGGGCCAGGGCGCCGAGCAGGGCCACCGAGGCGTTCGGGTTGGCCTCGAGGAAGCCCTGGAGGTGCTCGTGGGCCAGGCTCAGCAGCTCGGAGTCGCTCACCGTGATCGCCGAGGCCGTGCGGGGGCCGGGGTCGAAGAAGCTGATCTCACCGATGATCTCGCCCGGGCCGAGCACGGCCAGCAGGTTCTCCCGACCGTCGTGGCTCGTGCGGGAGAGCTTGAGCTTGCCGGAGGCGATGACGTAGAGCTTGTCGCCCGGGTCGCCCTCGGTGAAGATCTCCTCGCCGCGCTTCAGGGCGATGCGCTCGGTGCGCGCCATGAGGGCCGCGGCGGAGGACTCGTCCAGGCCGGCGAACAGGGGGGAACGGGTCACGATGTCGAGGTCCACGCCCCAGAGTGTGCCATGTGACACCCCGGCGTGGCGCCGGGATCCCCACCCGGGCACCACCGTCGCCCTCGGTGCCAGCGGCCTATCGTGGCCCCGATGAGCACGCCACCGGCCCCGCTGCCCGACGAGACCCCGCTGGCACGCACCCGCCGCGCCCGGCGCATGTACCGCGTCCTGACCGAGCGCCACCCCGACGCGGAGTGCGAGCTGGACTTCCGCGACCCCTTCGAGCTCCTCGTGGCCACGGTCATGTCGGCCCAGACCACGGACGTGGCGGTCAACGCCGTCACCCCCGCCCTCTTCGCCGCCTACCCCGACGCCGAGTCGCTGGCCGCCGCCGAGCACGAGGTGGTGGAGGAGATCATCCGCCGCACGGGCTTCTACCGGGCCAAGACGCGCTCCATCATCGCCCTGGCACAGGCCCTGGTGGCCGACCACGGCGGGGAGGTCCCGGGACGCCTGACCGACCTCGTGAAGCTGCCCGGGGTCGGGCGCAAGACCGCCAACGTGGTGCTGGGCAACGCCTTCGACGTCCCGGGGATCACCGTCGACACGCACTTCGGGCGGCTGGCGCGACGGATGGGGTGGACGGACCAGACGGACCCGGTGAAGGCCGAGCACGAGGTGGCCGGGCTCTTCCCCCGGAAGGTCCACACCGACCTCTCCCACACGCTGATCTTCCACGGTCGCCGGGTGTGCCACTCGCGCCGCCCGGCCTGCGGCGCCTGCCCGGTGGCCCGCTGGTGCCCCTCGGCCGAGACCGGTGTGACCGGGGAGAAGGAGGCGTGGAAGCTCGTGAAGGGCTCCGTGCCGGTGGGTTTCCTGCCGCCGGACGAAGCGCTGCTCCCGCCCCGGGCACGCGGTCTCGAGCCGGTGGACGGCAGGGTCGAGCTGTGACCGCTCAGCCGGTGCCGGCCTGGCTGAGCGACCTCCAGGCGGAGGCGGACGCCCACCCGGTGGAGCGCCTCGCCGCCCCGCTGCGGCGCCCTCCGCTGGAGGTGGACGAGTCGCGGATGCGCCGGGCGGCCGTCCTGGTGCTCGTGGGTCCGGAGGGCGTCGTCCTCACGCGGCGGGCCTCCCGGATGTCGAGCCACGCCGGGCAGGTCTCCTTCCCCGGTGGGGGGATCGACGCCGGGGAGAGCCCGCAGGAGGCGGCGTTGCGGGAGGCCTGGGAGGAGGTGGGTCTCGAGCCGCCCTCGGCGGAGGTGGTGGCCACGCTGCCGGAGCTGCCGGTGGCGCCCAGCTTCCGGCCGGTCACGCCGGTGGTGGCCTGGTGGCGGGAGCCGCACCGGGTGGGGGTGGTGAGCGAGCAGGAGGTGGCGAGCGTCCACGTGGTGCCCCTGGAGGACCTGGTCGCCCCGGCGGCGCGGTTCTCCGCCCGGCTGCCGGGCAGCACCTTCCGGACCCCGGGCTTCGAGGCGGACGGCATCTTCGTCTGGGGCTACACGGGCTGGCTGCTCTCCACCGTGCTGCGCCTCGGCGGGGTGGACCGCCCCTGGGACCCGCAGGTCGTCCGGGAGGTCCCCGAGGGCTACCGCTGACGCGACGAGGCGGCGGCCACCCCGTGGGGTGACCGCCGCCTCGGGCGGGTCCGGCGGCGCCGGCTCAGACGCGCGGCGTCTCGGTGTTCGGGTCCGCGGCGGCCTTCAGGGTGACCTTCGTGCGGTCGGCGGCCTTGATGGCGCGCTGCGGCTTGCCCTGGATCTTCTTCATCTGACCGGCCGCGAAGGCGGCGGCGACGGCCGCGATGAGCAGCAGCACGCAGGCCACGATGAGGAAGCCCGCCCAGGTCGGCAGCACCGTGGCGATGCCGAAGGCGGCGGCCATGAGCAGCAGGCCGAAGCCGTACAGGAAGAAGAAGGCGGCCACACCGAAGCCGGCCCCGGTCTTGGCGCCCTTCTTGACGTCCTGGTTGATCTCCGCCTTGGCCAGCGCGATCTCGTCACGCACCAGCGACTGGGCGTTGGCGGCAGCGCCGGAGACGATCTCGCCGAGGCTGCGCTCGCCGTCGCGGGTGGCGAAGCTCCGCTTGGTGCCCTGGGTCTTCTCGTAGGTCTTCGAGGCCGGAGTGGCCATGACTGCTCCCGTCGTCGAGTTCTTCAGCCCGTTCTCTTCACCCCATGGTAGGGGTCCGTCCTCGATTGTGCGGGGTGCTGGGCGGATTCGGCCACTCCTCCGCCTCGTGGGGTGGGTGAGTTCGCTCACCCGGCGGTGGGTGGCGCCGCCTACGCTGTGCGCATGTCGACGCCCCTCCCCGCCGCCCCGCACCCCCTGATGAGGCTCCTGGAGCTGCCCGGCGTGGCCGAGGGTGTGGATGCCGCACGCGAGGCCTGCACCCGGCTCCGGTGGCACGAGGCGATGCGTCGCCGGGCTGACGAGTGCGCGGTGGAGTCGCGGGTGCAGGGGGCGCACGCCTCCGCGGCGCTGGAGGGGGCCGAGTGGCCGGTCGACTGGGTGCGCGAGGCGATGGCCGGGGTGCGCCCGTGGTCCGAGGACCCTGACCCGGTGGAGCCGGTCGTCCGCGGTGCGGTGCGGGCCACCGAGGAGGCGGCGCACCTGGAGTCGCTCACCGCCTCGGCGCCCTCGCAGGTGCTGGCGCGGCTCCACCTGGCCGCTGTCCGGGGGGTGGTGGCCGACGTGGACGCCGGGCGGCCCCGCCACGCGGGCGAGCCGGTGCGGGAGCTCACCGAGCTGGGGGACCCGCCGCCGGCCGAGGCGGTGGCGCCCCGCCTGACGGGGCTCACCCAGGTGCTCACGGCCCCGCCGGAGGTGCCCGCGGTGCTGGTGGCGGCCGTCGCCCACGCGGAGGTGGCCGTGGTGCGTCCCTTCGTGCGGGGCAACGGGCTGGTGGCGCGGGCCCTCGAGCGGGCGGTGGTGCGCTCGCGGGGGCTCGACCCGCTGGGTGTGGCGGTCGTGGAGGCGGGGCACCGTCCGGGGGGCGGCGTGGAGTACCACGGTGCGCTCGCGGCCTATGCGGGCGGGACGCCGGAGGGCGTGGCTCTGTGGTTGCGGCACGCCGCGGAGTCGCTCGAGGGCGCCGTCCGGGCCGGGGAGCGGGTGGCCGACGCGGTCCGCTCCGGGCGGGTCCCCCAGGCGGGGTGAGGCCCTTGCCGCGGTGTGATCCTCGCGACCATCGCGGCCGTGGACTTGCGTGGTGCTGCCACGGCGTGCATGATTGACGTATCGCGCTCCCTTCGGGTTGAGCGCGACACGCACCTGCCCTTCCCCCCCAGGGCATGGCGCGTAGAAGGCCCCAGCTGCCCCCCCGGCTGGGGCCTTCACCTATTTCCCCCCTGTTTCCCAGCGCCTTCGTCGCTCCATCCCGCGGCGGCGCGGGCTGTCGGCGCCCCCGCAGGAGGGTGCGGCCCGCCCCCGGGTATCGGGGTAAGGGTCACCTCACAAGATCCCGAAATGTAGGGTAGCCTCACCTCCGCCAAGGGCAGAGGCCCACGTCACATCGAAGGGAACCAACATGCTGCACCCCCGACGCCTGCAGGGCCTGGCCCTCCTCCCGGTCGCCGCACTGGTGCTCACGGCCTGCGGCAGCACCGCTGGTGGCGGTGACGACGAGAAGGCCGCGGAGAGCTCGCAGACCACCCCGGCCTCCTCCGGCGAGGGCGAGTCCTCCCCGACCGAGGGCGGGTCCTCCGAGGAGGGCGCGGCCGAGGGCCCGGTGGAGATCGAGGACAACTTCGGCACCGTCGAGGTCCAGCGCCCGCCGAAGGCCGTCGTGGCCACCGACAACGGCATGTTCGAGACGCTGGACTCGTGGGGCGTCGAGCTCGTCGCCGCTCCGAAGCCGATCATCCCCGAGGGCATCTCCTACCCGGAGGAGGACGAGGTGAAGGACCTCGGCAGCCACCGCGAGCCGAACCTGGAGACCCTCGTGGCCGCGCAGCCCGACCTGGTGCTCAACGGTGGGCGCTTCGCCGACTTCCGCAAGGACATCGAGAAGCTCGTGCCCGAGGCGGCCCTCGTGGAGCTCACCCCCCGTGACGGGGAGCCGCTGGACGACGAGCTGAAGCGCCAGACCACCGCGCTGGGCGAGATCTTCGGCAAGCAGTCCGAGGCGAAGAAGCTCAACGAGGCGCTGGACGCCGAGGTCAAGCGCTTCGAGAAGACCTATGACCCGGAGCAGACGGTCATGAGCGTGATCGTCTCCGGCGGCGAGATCGGCTACGTGGCACCGACCTTCGGCCGCACCATGGGTCCGCTCTACGACGTGCTCGGCCTGGAGCCGGCCCTCGAGGTGGAGGGTGCCTCCGAGGATCACCAGGGTGACGACATCTCCGTCGAGGCGATCGCGAAGTCCAACCCGGACATCATCCTCGTCATGGACCGTGACGCCGCCGTGGCCGCCGACGAGGAGGGCTACCAGCCGGCGAAGGAGATCATCGAGAGCTCCGAGGCCCTGCAGAAGGTGCCCGCGGTCAAGGAGGGCAAGGTGTTCTACATGCCGAACGACGCCTACACCAACGGTGGCATCGAGACCTACACCGAGTTCATCGGCCAGGTGGCTGACGGGCTCGAGGGCAAGTGAGCTCGACCCACACCGCACCCGAGCGGTCGGCCCGGCAGCACCGGGCCGACCGCTTGGTCGACCCCGGACTCCTCTGGGGAACCCTCGGTGTGGCCGTCCTGCTCGTCGTCTCCCTGTTCACCGGTGTCCTGGACATCACCAGCGACGACCCGGTGAACCGGGAGATGCTCTACATCACCCGCATCCCCCGCACCGTGGCGCTCGTGCTCGCCGGTGCGGCGATGGCCATGTGCGGGCTCGTGATGCAGATGCTCACCCAGAACCGCTTCGTGGAGCCCACCACCGTGGGCACCACCGAGTGGGCCGGGCTGGGCCTGCTCCTCATGCTCATCTTCTTCCCGACCGCCGGCCTGCTGGCCAAGATGGCCGGGGCCGTGACCATGGCCTTCCTCGGCACCATGGTCTTCTTCCTCTTTCTGCGGCAGGTGCGGCTCACCTCCTCGCTCATCGTGCCGATCGTCGGGATCATGCTCGGTGCCGTCGTCGGGGCCCTCACGAGCTGGATCGCCCTGGCCACGGACTCCCTGCAGAGCCTCGGCGTCTGGTTCGCCGGGTCCTTCACCTCGGTGCTGCGCGGCCAGTACGAGGTGCTCTGGGTGGTGGCCCTGGTGGTCGTGGCCGTCTTCCTCGTGGCCGACCGGTTCACCGTCGCCGGGCTGGGCGAGGAGGTGGCCACCACCGTGGGGCTCAACTACCGGGTGGTGATGCTGCTGGGCACCGGGCTCATCGCCATCGCCACCGGGGTGGTCACGGTGGTCATCGGCAACCTGCCCTTCCTCGGCCTCATCGTGCCGAATGTCGTCTCCCTGTGGCGCGGCGACGACCTGCGCTCCAACCTGCCGTGGGTGTGCCTGCTGGGCATCGCCCTGGTGACGGTGTGCGATCTCATCGGCCGGGTGATCATCGCCCCCTTCGAGATCCCCGTCTCGCTCGTCCTGGGCATCGTCGGCGCCCTCGTCTTCGTCTCGCTGATCCTGTGGGGTGATCGCCGTGGCTGACCGCGCCCTGACCGGGCCCTTCGCCACCCCCTCGGCCCGCCGCCGCTACGCCCTGACCCTCGGTGCCCTGACGGTGCTCGCCGGGCTCGTCGCCTTCGGCCTGCTCGCCTGGGACAACCCTCTGCCCGTCGGCAGCGAGGGCTTCTGGATCATCGCCGAGATGCGGGCCACCAGCCTCGTCGTCCTCGCCGTGGTCGTCACCGGCCAGGCGGTGGCCACGGTCGCCTTCCAGTGCGCGGCCGCCAACCGGATCGTCACCCCGTCGATCATGGGCTTCGAGGCGCTCTACGTGGCGATCAGCACCGCCGCGGTCTACTTCTTCGGCGCCGCCGGCCTCGGCCGCCTGCAGGGGCTGCCGCAGTACGTCCTGAGCGTGGCCCTCATGGTCGTCCTGGCGGTCCTGCTCTTCGGCAGCCTGCTCACCTCCCGGCGCCGTTCCATCCACGCCATGCTGCTCGTCGGCATCGTCATCGGCGGCGGGCTGGGCTCGATGAGCGCCTTCATGCAGCGCCTGCTCACCCCGAGCGAGTTCGACGTGCTCACCGCCCGGCTCTTCGGCTCCGTCGCCAACGCCGACCCCAGCTATCTCCCGGTGGCCGTGCCGCTCTGCCTCGTGGCCACCCTGGCGCTCTGGCTGCGCTCGCGGCGCATCAACGTCATGGGGATGGGGCCGGACGTGGCCCAGAACCTGGGGGTGGACCACCGCCGCGAGGTGATGATCACCCTCTTCTGGGTCGCCGTGCTCATGGCCACCTCCACCTCCCTGGTCGGACCGCTGACCTTCCTCGGCTTCCTCGTGGCCCTGCTGACCTACCAGCTGGCGGGCACCTGGGACCACCGGTACCTCTTCCCCTTCGCGGCCCTGCTGGGCTTCGTGATCCTGGGCGGTGCCTACTTCCTGCTCAAGCACGTCTTCTACGCCGAGGGCGCGGTCGCCATCATCATCGAGCTGGTCGGGGGCCTGGTCTTCCTGGCCGTCGTCCTGCGGAAGGGAACGCTGTGATCATCACCAGCGGTGTGCACAAGGCCTACTCCGACGAGGTCACCATCGGGCCGGTCGACCTCGAGATCCCCGGACCGGGCATCACCGCCCTGGTGGGTCCCAACGGGGCGGGCAAGTCGACCCTGCTGACGATCATGGGGCGGCTCCTCGGTGCCGATGCGGGCACGACCACGGTGGGTGGCTACGACGTGACCCGCACCCCCGGCAAGACGCTCGCGAAGGTGGTCTCCGTGCTGCGGCAGGAGAACCACTTCGTGACCCGCCTGACCGTGCGGCAGCTCGTCGGGCTGGGGCGCTTCCCCCACTGCGGGGGGCGACTCACCGCCGAGGACCACCGGGTGGTGGACGACGCGCTGCACTTCTTCGGGCTGGAGCCGCTCCAGGGGCGCTTCCTCGACGAGCTCTCCGGCGGGCAGCGGCAGCGGGCCTACGTGGCGATGGTGCTGGCCCAGGAGACCCCGCACGTGCTGCTCGACGAGCCGCTGAACAACCTGGACATGCGGCACGCGGTCTCGATGATGCAGCACCTGCGGCGGGCCGCCGACGAGCTGGAGCGGACGATCGTGCTCGTGGTGCACGACATCAACTTCGCGGCCCGGTACGCCGACACGATCGTGGTCATGAAGGACGGCCGGGTGGTGGAGACCGGCCCGCCGGCGCAGATCCTGCGGGACGAGCTGCTCTCCGGGGTCTTCGAGACGCCGGTGCGGTGCATCGAGGGGCCGGACGGGCCGCTCGCCGTGTACTTCTGAGGGGCTCCCCGGGGCTGAGGGGGATCCCGTGGGCCGGGTCGTCCACAGGCGGGGCGGGGCTGAATCGGCCCCTCCACAGGGGTGGGGCCGGGGCGCCGCGAGGGGGCGCGTGGCCCGGCCATCGTGGGGGCCATGACAGCACACGTGATCGGCCTGACCGGTGCGACCGGAGGGCTCGGGGTCTCCACCCTCGCCGCGGCGACCGCCCACCTCGGGGGCGCCTCGGGTCTGCACACCGTGGCCGTCGACAGCTCGCGCTGGGGGGTCGGCCTGGCGGTCGGTCTGGCGATGGAGGGGCAGCCCGGTCTGCGCTGGGAGGACCTGCTCGCCACCGACGGTGACCTCCCCGGCGCCGAGCTCCTGGCCGCGCTGCCGCGGGTGGGGCAGGTGGGTCTGCTCTGCCGGGAGCCGGCCGGCGCTGCCGCCTGGGCGCGGGTGCCTCGCTCGGTGGAGCACCACGCCCGGCGGGCCCTGGCGCAGGAGGCCGAGCTGGTGGTGGTGGACCTGCCCCCGCTGGGCTCGGGGGACTTCCTGGGCTGGGCCAGCGCCTGCCACGAGGTGCACGTCCTGGTCGGGGGCGGTCTGGGCCCGGTGGCCGTGGCCCCTGCCCTCGGCGAGGGGCTGCGGAGCGTCCTCGGGCGCACCGGGGTCGTCGTCCGGGGGCGGCAGGTGGGGGCGCGCGTGGTCGAGGCCGTCGAGGCTGCCAGCGGGCACCCGGTGTCCGCGGTGCTGCCCGACGACCCGGCGGTCTCCCGGTGCGAGGAGCGGGGAGAGCCCGTGGGTTCCCGGCCCGGGCCGGTGCGGGACCTGGCCCAGCAGCTGCTCACCGGCGCCGTGGAGGTGGCGGCGTGAGCGTGCGGGACCAGATCGCGCGCGGGGTCAGCCCGACGACGCAGAGCATCGAACAGCTCACCGACGCCGACCGGCTCCGCCTGGGTGGGCGGGGGGTGCGTACCCGGCAGCGGGATCTCGGGCGGGCCGTCCTGGGAGCCGGTCCGCTGGAGGCGGTGCTCACCGAGCCGGGGGTGACCGACGTGCTGGTCAACGGCGTCGGCGGCGTGTGGGTGGACCGGGGGCAGGGGCTCCGTCGGGAGTCCGTGGACCTCGGGAGCCCGGAGGAGGTGCGGCAGCTGGCCGTGCGGCTCGCGGGTCTCTCCGGACGGCGGCTCGACGACACCTCCCCCTGCGTGGACGGCTTGCTGCCCGGTGGCATCCGGCTCCACGCCGTGCTCCCCCCGCTCGTCGAGGGAGCTGCCCACCTGTCCCTGCGCGTCCCCCGCGCGGTGGTGCCGAGCATGGAGGAGATGCTGCGGCTGGGCACCGTCGACGAGCTGGGCGCCCGGGTGCTCCGGCAGCTCGTGGCCCGCCGCCTGGCCTTCGTGGTCTCCGGGGGCACCGGGTCGGGCAAGACGACCCTGCTGGCCACGCTCCTGGGGATGGTCGACCCCGAGGACCGGATCCTCGTGGTGGAGGACGTCCGGGAGCTGGCGGTGGTCCACCCCCACGTGGTGCGGATGCAGTCCCGGTCGGCGAACGTCGAGGGACGCGGGGCGATCGACATGACCCACCTGGTCAAGCAGTCGCTGCGGATGCGGCCCGACCGCGTCGTCGTGGGCGAGGTCCGGGGCCCCGAGCTGCGGGAGCTGCTGGCGGCCCTGAACACCGGCCACGAGGGCGGCTGCGGGACGGTGCACGCCAACGCCATCGAGGACGTGGTGGCCCGCTTCGAGGCCCTCGGGGCGCTGGCGGACATGACGCCCGCGGCGGTCCACGCCCAGCTGGCCAGCGCGCTGGACTGCGTGCTGCACGTCAAGCGGTTGCCGGGTCGGCGGGTGCTCTCCCAGGTGGGGGTGCTGCAGGCCGGTGCCGGCGGGCGCGTGGTGTGCCGTCCGGCCCTGGAGTGGCGCGAGGACGCGCTCCGCCCGGCCGAGGCCTGGGACGACCTCCAGGAACGACTGGGGTGGTCCCGGTGATCGGTCTGGTGGTGGCCCTGCTGCTGGTGGGGGCGTGGTGCGCCTGGCCCGGGCGCTCGGGGGACGCGGTGGCCGTGGACCTCGCCGGGGCCGCGGTGCGGCGCCGGGAGGAGCGGGTGCGCGCGGAGGCGGTCGGCACGGTGCGGGAGCTTTCCCGTGCCGAGCCCGGCGACCTGCTCGCCCCCGTCCTGGCCCCGCTGCGGGAACGCTGGCAGCAGTGGCGCGGCCGGTCGGTCTCCGACGAGTCGCTCCTGCGGGTGCTCGACGGGCTGGCCTCCGCGCTGCGGGCGGGACTGCCGCCCCACGAGGCGCTGGTCATGGTCTCGGCCAGCGGCACCCCGGTGCCGTGGGTCGACCCCCTGGTGGAGGCCGCCGGGCGCGGCGAGCACCTGGGTGCGGTGTGGGCCGGCGTGGCCCGCGAGGGGCGGAACATGGCCCTGCACCACGTCGCCAGTGCGTGGTCGCTCAGCGAGCGGGCCGGTGCGCCCCTGGCCCCGGCGGTCGCCACGGCGGCCGAAGTGGTCCGGCGCGGCCGGGAGGCGCGGCAGCAGGCCCGTTCCGCAGCCTCGGGGGCGATGGCCTCGATGGGGATGCTCAGCGTCCTGCCCGTGGTCGGCGTGGCCGGGGCGGCCAGTCTGGGTTACTCCCCGCAGGAGCTCTACCTCTCCTCGCCCCTCGGGGGACTGAGCGCGGCCGTGGGGCTGGTGCTCCTGGCGGGCGGGTGGGTCGTCTCCCGGCGCCTCGTGGCACGGGCCCTGCGCGGGCGGGTGATCCGGTGAACGCGCTGTTCATCGGCCTCCTGGCGGGCCTGACGATCTGGTGGCTCTGGCCCGCCGGGACCGTGCCCGAGGAGGGTGAGGCCGCTGGTGCCGCGACCGACGGCGCGAGGGAGCGCTCCGGTCCGTGGGCCCGGTGGCGGCGGTGGCGAGCAGGACGCCAGTCCCCGCCGGAGGCCGACGTGGAGGATCTGGCCGCCACCCTCGACCTGCTGGCGCTCACCCTCGACTCCGGGATCGGCGTCACCGAGGCGCTCGCCGCCGTCGCGGACGAGGTGCGCGAGCCGCTCGCCGGGCACCTGCGGCAGGTGGTCGCGGCCCGCCGGTGGGGCATGGGCGGGAGCACGGTGTGGAAGGGCCTGCCGGAGGCCTGGCAGCCCGCCGCCCAGGCGCTGGAGCTCGCCCAGCGGGCCGGCGCCCCTCCCGCGGAGACCCTCCGCCGCGCCGCGGTGGACCTGCGGCGCGACCGGTCGGCCGCCCTCGAGCACGCCGCCCAGAGACTTCCCGTCCTCCTGGTGATCCCACTGGGAACGGTGTTCATGCCTGCCTTCGTCCTCATCGCGGTGGTGCCGCTGGTGGTGGTGATGGCGACACAGACCCTGGGTCAGACCTGACCCGGTGGAAGGGGGGCCCACCACCCGGGTGGGTTCCACGACTCAACAACACAGAAAGGCAGTTCCCATGCAGAACAAGATCACCCGTTTCGTCCAGCCCGAGATCCAGCGCTTCCGCGAGGGCGAGGAGGGCATGGCCGTCGCCGAGTACGCCATCGGCATCTTCGTCATCGCGGCGGTGCTCGTGACCGGCATGGCCATGCTCGACAAGGTCGTCCCGGACCTCATGGAGACGGTCATCCGCGCTGCCTTCGGGAACTTCGGGGGCAAGTGATGCCCCGGCACCATCGAGGTCCACGCCGCGGTCCGGTGCCTGCCCGGTCGCTGCGTGGCGAGGGAGGCTTCGCCTCGGTGGAGCTGGCCATGATCATGCCGGTCATCGTGCTGGTCCTGGGCATGGCGCTGACCGCGATGGTGCTGGTGGTGGACCTGCTGCAGGTGACGGACGCGGCCCGGGTCGGTGCCCGGGCCGCGTCCCGCGGCGAGTCCCGCCTCGAGGTCGAACGTCAGGCCCGGCGCCTGGCCCCCGACGGGGCGGACGTCCACATCCAGGGGCGGGGACGGATGGTCTCGGTGACCGTCGAGTCCTCCGCCCGGGGGCCGGCCGCGTGGTTCCCGGGGCTCGACCCCGAGTCCACCGCCCGGGCCCGCAAGGAGCCGGGGGTGCGCTGATGGGCCGACGTCATCGATGGTTCCGGCGGGCCACCGAGCGCTGGCTGCATCGTGCGGAGCGGGGCAGCGGGACGATGGCGGCGATGCTCGTCTGCACCGTGCTCCTGTCCCTGCTCGCCAGCGGGATCGTGGCCGGGCAGTGCTGGCTGGCGGCCTCCACGGCGCGGACGGCGGCGGACCTCTCGTCGCTGGCCGCCTCGGGGGACACCGAACCCACCGTCCTGAGCGGGCAGCCGTGCCTCACCGCACGGCAGGTCGCCCGGGACAACGGGGCGAGCCTCCGATCCTGCCGGGTGGACGGCTTCGACGTCACCGTCGAGGTGTCCGTGGACTCCGGGACCCCCTTCGGGGAGGCCCGGGCCCGGTCCACGGCCGGCCCCCGTCCGGGCTCCCCACCGGGGAGCCCGCCACGCAGGACGCCGCCACCGCGGGTCGCACCGGCACCGGGTCGTTGACCCGGTCGGAGGCACTCGTACGCGACGGAGGCCGGAACCACGAGGTGGTTCCGGCCTCCGTCGCTGCTGCGGGGCGCCAGGTGCGGCGCGCCGTGGGGCTGCCTCAGAGGCGGTCCCCGGGACGACGGTCGGCGTAGACCTCGTCGGTGCGCTGCGGGTAGGCCTCGTCGGTGCGCACGGCGCCGCGCTCGGCAGGGCGCTCGTCGGTGCCGAGCGAGTAGTCCACCTCGGACTCGCGGACCTCGGAAGCGCGCTCCTCGCGCGGGGCGGCGGCGGGCTCGGCGACCGGACGGGCGGCGCGGGACTCCTGCGCCTGGCGCTCGAGCTCGCGCTGCTTCTTGCGCTTGCGGGCGCTGGCCTTCGTGCCGCGGGCGATGAGCCACAGGCCCAGGCCGATCGCGGCCAGGGTGGCCATGCCGGCGAGGAAGAGCTGCAGGGCCGGCATCTCCCAGCGGATGTTCAGGGCCTCCAGGGCGACGGTGGAGTCGGCCCCGAGGACGACGTAGGCGATGAACAGGGCGGCCAGGAGCAGGATGATGAGGCCGAGGATGAGCATGGGGTGCCTTCTGTTGGGGGACGTGCAAGCAGGCCTCAGGCTACTGTGCGGACCCCTGCCCCACGAGGATCCGCAGCACGTGGAGCGCGCCACACTTCGAGAGCGGTTCGTTGCCGTTGCCGCACTTGGGGGACTGCACGCACCCCGGGCAGCCGTCGGCGCACGGGCAGGCGGCCACCGCCTCCAGGGTGGCCTGCACCCAGGTGGCGCGGGCGGCGAAGCCCCGCTCGGCGAAACCGGCCCCACCCGGGTGGCCGTCGTGCACCATCACCGTGGGCAGCCCCGTGTCCGGGTGGAGCGGGGTGGACACGCCGCCGACGTCCCACCGGTCGCAGGTGGCCACCAGGCCGAGCATCCCGATGAGGGCGTGCTCCGCGGCGTGCAGCGCCCCGGGCAGGTCGAGCTCGTCCACCCCGGCTGCCGCGAGTGCCTCCGGGGTGAGGGTGAACCACACCGAGCGGGTCGGCATCGAGCGCTCCGGCAGGTCGAGCGGGTGCTGGCCGAGCACCTCCCCGGAGGGCAGCATCCGCCGGAAGGCCGCCACCCGGGTGCGCACCAGGACGTCGCCGACGAACCAGTCCGCCCCCGCGCCGCCCCCGGGGGCGCTGTCGTGGACGCGGCGCACGTCGAAGGCCTCCTCGGTGACCGCCCGGGTGATCCAGCCCGGGTCACCCACCGCGAGGGTGGCCACGCCGTCGTCCAGGTCGAGCTCGGTGACCACGTGGGTGATCCCGGCGTGCAGGTAGACCGCGCCGGTGTGGACGGTCGCGTCGGCCCGGGAGGCGTCGATGGTGCCCAGCACCCGTCCGGTGCGTCCTTCGACGAGCTGCAGGGTCTCGCCCATGCCGCGCAGGTCCACCAGGTCGTGGGCGCGGTCGCTGCTGGCCCAGTACCAGCCCGTCGGCCGCTGCCGGAGCAGTCCGGCGCGCACCAGGCTGTCGCGCACGGTGGGCGTGGTGGGGCCGAACCACAGCACGTCGGCCTCGGTGAGGGGCAGCTCGGCCGCCGCGCAGGCCAGGTGCTCGGCCAACACGCGGGGGTTGGTGGGGTCCACGATGGTGGCCTCGACCCCGGCGTCGAAGATCGCCTCCGGGTGCGCCACGAGGTACTGGTCGAGTGGGTTGTCCCCGGCCACCAGCACTGCCAGGGCGGGCCGGCCGGAGCGACCCGCCCGCCCGGCGCGCTGCCAGAAGCTCGCCCGCCGCCCGGGCCAGCCGGCCATCACCACCGCGTCGAGGCCCGAGAGGTCGATGCCGAGCTCCAGGGCCGTGGTCGCCGCCACCCCGCGCAGCTCCCCGGAGCGCAGCCGCCGCTCGAGATCGCGGCGCTCCTCGGGCAGGTAGCCGCCGCGGTAGGCCGCGACCGGCAGCGCGCTGGGGGCGGAGCCGGTGGCCTCGAGCTGGTCGGTCACGGCGCGGGCGGCCACCTCGGCGCCCACCCGGGAGGTGGTGAAGGTGAGCACCTGGTGGCCGCGGCCGATGAGGCGGGCACTGAGGCGGGCGGCCTCGGTGAGGGTGGAGGGGCGGGCCGGGGCACCCCGGCCCGCGCCACCGGGGTCCGCGTCGCCACCCGTCGTGGCCTCGGGCTGGGGGTCCCACAGGGCGTAGGTCACCTGGGCGCGGGGCGAGCCGTCCTGCGTCACGGCCTCGACCGGGGCATCGAGGAGGCGGCGGGCGTGGTCGGCCGGGTCGGCGACGGTGGCCGAGGCGAGGAGCACGGTGGGCTCGGCGCCGTAGCGGGCGGCGATGCGCAGCAGCCGTCGGAGCACGAGGGCCACGTGGGCGCCGGGCACGCCGCGGTGGGTGTGGCACTCGTCGACCACCACGTAGCGCAACCGGCGGAGGAAGGCTCGCCAGTGCTCATGGCCGGGCAGGAGGGAGTGGTGCACCAGGTCGGGGTTGGTGAGCACGTAGGTGGCGTGCTGCCGGGCCCAGCGGCGCTCCTCGGGCGGGGTGTCGCCGTCGACGACCGTGGGGCGCACCCCGGGGACGGCCCAGCGCTCGACGGCGGTCAGCTGGTCCTGCGCCAGGGCCTTGGTGGGCGAGAGGTACAGCGCGGTCGCGCCGCGGCCGGTGACGTGGTGCGACCCGTCGGCCAGCGCCGAGAGCACCGGCAGCAGGTAGGCCAGCGACTTGCCCGAGGCGGTGCCGCTGGCGATCACGGCGTGCCGCCCGGCGTGGGCGTGCTCGGCGAGCTCCGCCTGGTGGGACCACAGCTGGTCGATGCCGGCACCGGTCAGGGCGGCGGCCACCTGCGGGTTGAGCCACTCCGGGAGGGGCGCAGTGACGGCCGCGCGGGCGGGGGTGGTGCGGTGGTGGACGAGCCGGTCGGCCTGCCCACCGGCGGTGAGCAGCGTGAGCCAGTCGGCGGGCGTGGGCACGGCGCCGGACCCGTGGCGGGGTGCGGTGTCGGGGCCGGGCTGCATCGGGCCATTGTCCCCCCGGGCGGGGGCAGACGTGCTGGTGTGCCCGCATCGGAGGGTGCCTCAGCGATGCGGCGCAGAGGGCTGCTGCTCCGCCCGCCTGACGACCATGTGCGCCGCATAGATGGCCCACGGGTGTCCACAGCGGGGAGGCAGGGGCGCGCGGGACGCGGCTCAGCGCAGGAAGAGCCTGCGCAGCCGCAGCGCCGCCCAGGTGATGCCGACCACCGACATCACCACGAAGTAGGCCGCGTGCCCGGCCGAGGCCCAGGTGAGGTGCCCGACGGCCAGGTGCCGCATGAGCTCCACGCCGTGCCACAGCGGCAGCGCCTTGACCAGCCACTGGACCCCGGTGGGGAAGACCTCCACCGGGAAGAGCGTGGCGCTGAAGAGGAACATCGGCAGCAGCACCAGCTGGATCAGGTCCATCTGTTGGAAGGAGTGCAGGTAGCTGGTCACCGCCATCCCCAGGGCCGCGAAACCGAGCGCGATGAGGAGGGCCACCGGCACCATCGCCAGCGCCCACCAGGAGGTGAGCAGCCCCATGAGCGCCATGACGGCCATGAAGCCCAGCGCGTAGAGCAGACCGCGGACGAGCGCCAGCAGGATCTCCCCGGCGGCCACGTCGAGCGGCCCCAGCGAGGTCTGCAGCATCCCCTGGTAGAGCCGGGCGAAGCGCAGCTTGAAGAAGACGTTCCAGGTGGTGTCGTAGATCGCGCCGTTCATCGCCGAGGTGGCCAGCAGGGCCGGAGCGATGAAGGCGGCGTACTCCACCGCACGACCGCCGGGGCCCTCCACCTGGCCGACCAGTCCGCCCAGGCCCCACCCCATGGCCAGCAGGTAGAGCACCGGCTCGAGGAAGCCGGAGACGAGCACCAGCCAGTTCTGCCGGGCCATCACCTTCAGCCCGCGCTCCAGCACTGCGCGCACGTTGCCGCCGTACAGGCCGGCCAGCGGGCGGGTCCGGGCGCTCATGAGCCGAGCCTCCGGGTGTAGAGGTGGCGGGCCGCCAGCAGCCCGCCGAGGGTGAGCGCGGTGAGGAAGCCGACGTGCAGGACCGCCCGCCAGACCGGCAGGTCCGCCCCGTAGGCCGCCCAGCGGGCCAGCTCGGTGCCGTGCCAGATGGGGGAGACCCATCCGATCGGTCGCAGGAGCACGGGCATCTCGGTGAGCGGGAAGAAGGTGCCGGCGAAGAGGAACATCGGCATGACGACGAAGCGCTGCACGAAGGTGAACTCCTGCCCCTCGGAGTCCAGCGAGGCGGCGTAGGCCTGCAGCGGGGCGCCGAAGGCCCCGGCGGCCAGCACGGCGATCGGCACGCAGAGCCACGCCCAGGGCGAGCGCAGCGCCCCGAAGACGGCCATGATCGCCAGGAAGATGCCGGCCTGCACCACGAAGCGCAGCATGACGCCGAGGAACTGCCCCGCCGCCAGCTGGGCCGGGGAGGTCGGGGTGGCCGCCGGGCCGTGGTAGAGCCGGTCCCACTCGAAGCCGGCCATCACCGGGTAGGTGAACTCCCCGGCCGAGGACATCACCACCGTGGAGACCAGCAGGGCGGGGGCCACGAAGACCAGGTAGGGAACCCCGTCGGCACCGCCGCTGCCGGAGTCGACCAGTGCACCCAGGCCCACCCCCATCGCCACGAGGTAGAGCAGCGGCTCGGCGATGGCGTAGACGAGGATCGAGGCCACCCACGCCTTGGCGGTGACCGTCCAGTACTCGACGTAGTACCACCAGCCCCAGCGGCGGGCCCGGCGCGCCATCTCCTCCGGCGGCGGCACGCGGCCGGAGGAGGCCAGGCGGCGCAGGTGGGTCAGGTCGTTGGTGCCGGGCGTCGGGTCGGTGGTGCTGCCGATGGCGGTGTGGTGGGCGGCGTCAGTCAATGAGCGACCGTCCCGTGAGGTGGAGGAAGACGTCCTCCAGCGAGGACCTGCGCACCAGCGAGGTGATCGGCTCCAGCCCGCGGGAGGTCACGGCCTCCAGGGCGGCCTCGGCGTCGTCGGCGTAGAGGAGCACCCGGTCGGGGAGCACCTCGGTGCGCTCGCCGATGCCCTCCAGGCGCGGCACGGCCGCCGCGTTGCGGTCGGCCCCGAAGCGCAGCTCGAGCACCTCGCGGGTGGAGTAGGTGCGGATCAGCTCGCGCGGGGAGCCCTCGGCGCGGATGGAGCCGTGGTCCACCACGATGAGGCGGTCGCAGAGCTGCTCGGCCTCGTCCATGAAGTGCGTCGTGACCACGAGGGTCACGCCGACCTCCTTGAGGCGGAAGAGCCGGTCCCACAGGACGTGGCGGGCCTGCGGGTCCAGGCCGGTGGTGGGCTCGTCGAGGAGCAGCACCCTCGGCTCGTTGACGAGCGACCGGGCGATGGTGAGGCGCCGCTTCATGCCGCCGGAGAGGTCGTTGACCTTGCTCCGGGCCTTCTCGGTGAGCTGGGCGAACTCGATGAGCTCGTCGGCCTTCTCGCGCAGGTAGGGGCGCGGCAGGCCGAAGTAGCGGCCGTAGACCATCAGGTTGTCGCGCACCGAGAGCTCGGTGTCGAGATTGTCCTGCTGCGGCACGACGCCGAGCGAGGCGCGCACCTCCGGGCCGTGGGTGTCGGGGTCCAGGCCGGTGACCAGCATCGAGCCGGCGGTGCGGTTGAGGGTGCCGCCGATCATCCGCATGGTGGTGGACTTGCCCGCGCCGTTGGGGCCCAGCAGGCCGAAGGACTCGCCGGGGGCGACCTCGAAGTCGATGCTGTCGACGGCGGTGAAGTCGCCGTAGGTTTTGGTCAGGCCCCGGGCGGCGATGATCGGGGCGGCGTCGGGCGAGGCGGAGGTCACCGGGGCATGGTCGCACCCCGCCGGCCCGGACGGTAGGGGTGCGCGGGCGGGGGCGCGGCTGCTTCCCGTGGGGGTGGCATCCATGCGGCGCAGATGGTTGCAGGACGGGCCCGGCGACAAACATCTGCGCCGCACAGATGCGCCGGGCGGTGCCCGGGGAGGACTGCGGAGAGGGTGCTGGTGCATCGGTGTGGCGGGGACGGCTGCCTGCCCGGTTGGGGCATCCTGTGGCGAGCCAAGGTGGCGTTGGGGTGGGGAGAGAGGGGGCAGGGATTCATGTACCGAGTGGTGACGGCGGTGGCGGGGGTTCTCGTCGCGATCTTGGCCTGCCTGATGGCCTGGATGGTGACCGATCTGCACGACCGCACCTTCCCGGTGGCCGTGGGTGCCTCCGACCGGGTGCGACTGGACTTCGCCCAGTCTCAGATCGCCGAGAAGGACCAAGTTCGCCAGGTGACCGAGGCGGATGCGGCAGGGGGCTGGGGGCTCGTCCGCGTCCTCCCGGACCCCGAGGGCGAGCGTGGGGCGCAGGTGTTCGTCCCGCTGAACGGCGACCTCCCGCTCGACGCCGTCCCGACCTTCGGGAGCCAGCCCGACGGCCGGGTCGCTGGCCCGAACCACCTGGCCAACAGCCCGTCCGGCGGTGAGTACCTCGTGCAGAACGGCGACGCCCGGGCCGAGGTGCTTGCCTGGGCGCAGTCCCGGGGAATCCACGTGGTCTGGTCCGACGACACCGTGGCTCAGAACCTCCAGTACCTGTGGCGCCAGCCCACCTTCCTCACGGTCTGCGTGGCTCTCTCCCTGCTGGCCGCGGCCGTGGTGCTCCTGTGGTTCGCGGTGCGCTCCCGGGGGCGTGGGCTGCGAGTGCTGGCAGGGGCCTCCACCGCTCGTGTGAACCGGGAGGACCTCGCACGCCTGGCCCTGTGGAGCGTCCTGCCCGGAGCCCTGGCGATCGTGCTGCTGGGTGTGGTCGTCGCCGTGACGAAGGGAGCCCAGTTCGCCCCCTACGCGGTGGGGATGGCCTGCGTCTTCTGGGGTGTGGTGATGGTGGCGATGGCGGTGGCGGCCGCGCTGACCGCAGGCCTCACTCGCCCGGACCCCGGCCGCATCGCGCGCCGAGAGCACCCGCTGGCCCTGCTGCGCCGTCCGGCCACCCTCCTCATGGCGTCCTCGCTCGTGCTCGTGATGCTGACCCTGCCCGGCGCGGTCACCACCCTGCGCCACGCGGAGTCCGCTGCCGATCAGCAGGCCTTCTGGTACCAACTGGAGGACGAGGTGCGGGTCCGTTTCGCGGTCGGGGGCGAGGGGGACTTCCAGGACGCCATGCCTGCCTTCGGGCGGGTGGTGGCTGACGCGGAAGCCGACGGAGAGGCGGCCATGTCGTACGCCCTGCCGGGTGAGGAGTACGGCCTGGACGAGCACAGCCGTGTGGAGCTCGCGAACGACCGCTGGCGTGATCTCGTCCGGGCGAACGACCCGTCCGCGGCGTGGTCCGAGGAGGCGGGGATCCCGGCGTCCGTCGAGCGACGTCTCGAGCCCGATCTCGACCTCTGGACCGACGGGGCGGTCCCGCCGGGGGAGGCGACTGGTCGATTCGCGGTGACCTCCCCCTCCGGCGGTGTGCCCGTCCTCGAGGCCGGGAGCGGTGACCTCGAGCACCCCGACCGGGTGGTCAGCCTCGAAGCCGGCCCGGTCAGCGAGACCTACAACGCGAACTTCCTCATCTCCGTGGCCTCCAGCGGCAACCTCCTCTTCCACGATGTCGACACCACCGGCCAGCGGCTGAGGGATGCTGGGCTCCCCGCCGGGGTCCAGGTCATCCGAGTGGCCGAGGACGGCATCCTGCGGGCGGAGATGAGCCGCTACCTGGTGGTCCTGAACCTGGCCGCGGTGGCGGCACTGGGCGCGGCGCTGCTGATCTCCAGCGCGCTGTCCGCGGTGATCGCGGCCCTGCTGGCGGCCCGCCGTGATCATGTGCTCCAGGTGCGCGGCCGCTCCCCGTGGGCGATCGCTCTGGCGCGCTCGCTGCCCGGGTGGGTGGTGACAGCCGGCGTGATCGGCGTGGCCGTCCTCCTCAATCGTGAGGCCTGGCTGGTCCCCGTCATCGCCGGCGCAGTCTGTGCCGCCCTCCTGCCCCTGGTGCACCACCGGGCCGTGGCCTGGGTCTTCTCGCGCTCCCTGCAGCGCGCCGTCTGAACGAGGTGAGTTGATGATCGAAGCGCGACAGCTGACGGTGGACGTCTCGGGGCGTCGCCCCTTCGAGCCGTTGGACGCCCTGGCCCGGCCGGGTGAGGTGACGGCGCTGGTGGGCCCCAGCGGCTCGGGCAAGACGACGGCCCTGCACGCCATGGGGCTGCTGCTCACCCCTGCCTCGGGTGTCGTCCTCGTCGACGGTCAGGACACGAGCAGCTGGAGCCCCCGCCAGCGTCGGCGCTTCTGGGCGGAGCGGGCGGCCTTCATCCTGCAGGACAGCGGGGTGATGGATGAGGAGACGGTGGGCTTCAACGTGACCGTGGCGATGTCCTGGTGGGGGCGGCGGGTCGCGGGTGACCTCTCCCG
Organism: Kytococcus aerolatus; assembly: GCF_900187395.1. Taxonomy (GTDB): domain Bacteria; phylum Actinomycetota; class Actinomycetes; order Actinomycetales; family Dermatophilaceae; genus Kytococcus; species Kytococcus aerolatus. The sequence continues at coordinate 292,588 of NZ_FYEZ01000003.1, read as the reverse complement.
GATGCGCGCGGCGCTGAGCGCGACGGGGCTCGAAGGGCGGGAGAAGGAACCTGCCGCGCACCTCAGTGGTGGGGAGAAGCAGCGCTTGGCCCTGGCCCGGGCCATCTACGCGCGGGCGGATGTCATCTTCGCGGACGAGCCGACGGCGTCGCTGGACGCGGGGAACCGGGAGGTTGTGACGGGCCTGCTGCAGGAGCGGGCAGCCGACGGCGCGGCCGTCGTCGTGGCCACCCACGACGAGAGCCTCATGCGGGCGGCCGACCAGTGCGTGGAGGTGCGCCCGACCGCGCCGCAGTGACTGCCCACCCGCGCCCTCCCGCCCCGCGCCCTCCGCCAATTTGGGCACCTGAGCACTGCGGTTCGCCGGTTTCCTCGGCGTGTCGCGTCAAGACGGGGGGTGTCAGGTGCGCAAATTGCCAAGGAGGTGGGGCGCCAGGCACCCCGGCAGTGAGACAATGCGGGACGTGACACCCACCTCCGCGCCGCTGACCGTCGTCTTCCTGCACGCCCACCCGGACGACGAGGCCTCGCAGACCGCCGGCACCATGCGGATGCTCGCCGACGCCGGTCACCGGGTGGTCGTCGTGTACGCCACCAACGGCGACCACGGCTTCTGCCCGGACGACCTCGCGCCGGGGGAGACGCTCGTCGACCGCCGCCGCTCCGAGGCCGAGGCCTCCGCCCGGGTGACTGGCACGCAGGCCGTGCACTGGCTGGGCTACGCCGACTCCGGCATGACCGGCTGGGAGCAGAACGGTGCGGAGACCTCCTTCCACGGCGCCGACACCCTCGAGGCCGCCCGCGCCCTGGCGGGGGTCCTCGACGCCGAGGGGGCCGACGTGCTGGTCACCTACGACTGGCACGGCGGCTACGGCCACCCCGACCACATCAAGGCCCACCGGGTCGCCCACGCCGCGGTCGAGCTCGCCGCCCGTCGTCCGCGCCTGCTGGAGGCCAGCATGAACCGCGACGCCGTGCGCCGTGCCTTCGAGGAGGCCCGGGCCGCCGGCATGCCTGGCATGGACCCCGACGCCCCGATGGACGACGGCAACCCGCTGGGCACCCCGGAGGCCGAGCTGCACTGGCACGTCGACGTGCGCCCGGTCCTCGACGTGAAGCGCCGCGCCCTGGAGTGCCACGCCAGCCAGGTCAGCGACGTGGGGATGATGCTGGCCCTCCCCGAGGAGGCGTTCGGCGCCTGGCTCGGGCACGAGCACTACGCCGAGCCGGGCCGCGCGCCGGGCATGGTGAGCGCTCCCTGGTGGGAGTGACGGCGGGGAACCGACCCGGGCTGGGAGACTGGCCCCGTGAGCTCCTCGACGCAGCCCGGCCAGCCCGCCCCGTCCACCACCAGCGTGCCGCCGCCCCGCCTGGTGGCCGCCGACGGCACCGACCTGGCCCCGCAGGTCGCGGCCCTGCGCGCCGACCTGACCGCGGCCGGCTACACGATCGACGGCATCCGCGCGTGCCTCGGCGAGGTGGCCTCCGACGCCCTGGAGCGCGAGCAGTCCCTGCCGGCGGACCTGGCCACCCGGGGTCGCCGCGAGCCGGTCGCGCTCCTCACCCGCCTGCTCGGGCTCGGCCTGCCGCTGACCGTCGAGGAGCTCGCCACGGCCCTGCCCACGCTCGGGGCCGAGGGCGCGCTGGCGCTCGGCATCGTGCGCGTCGAGGGCGACACCTACCGCGCTGCCGTCGACCTGCGCCCCCACGCCACGGAACACGACTCCTGGTGGGTGGTCTCCGACCTGCCGGAGCTGCAGGCCGGCGGTGGGCCCCTGCCCGAGGACCACGTGCTCGGCATCGGCGGGGCGAGCGTCACCCTGGCGGCGTGGACCCCCCGGCCCGAGGTGGCGCGCGCGTTGGACATCGGCACCGGATGCGGGGTGCAGGCGTTGCACCTGACGCACCACGCCCAGCGCGTGGTGGCCACAGACATCTCCGAGCGGGCGCTGGAGTTCGCGCGCTTCACGTGCGCGCTGAACGGGGTGGAGCTGGACCTGCGGCACGGGTCGCTCACCGAGCCGGTCGCGGGCGAGGAGTTCGACCTCATCGTGAGCAACCCGCCGTTCGTCATCACCCCGCGCACCAAGGGGGTGCCGGTGTACGAGTACCGCGACGGTGGGGTGGAGGCCGACGGCATCACGTCCGGGCTGATCGGGCAGGTGGCCGCGCTGCTGGCTCCCGGGGGCATGGCGCAGATGCTGGGCAACTGGGAGATCGGGCCCGATGAGGACTGGCGCGACCGGGTGCGGCCGTGGCTGGCGGGGCTCGGCGTGGACGCGTGGGTGGTGCTGCGCGAGGTGCAGGACCCCGCCGAGTACGCCGAGACCTGGGCCCGCGACGGCGGCCACACCCCGGGGGACGGCCAGTACGAGGCCATGTACGGCGCGTGGTTGGACGACTTCGCGGCGCGCGGCACGGCATCGATCGGGTTCGGGGTGATCACCCTGCATCGGCCCGAGGTCGAGCGGGAGCCGTGGATCGCGCTGGACGAGGCGCGCGGGCAGGTGGACGCCGCGATGGGGCCGCACGTTCTGGCCGGCGTGCGGGCGCGGACCTGGCTGGCGGAGCACTCCGACGACGAGCTGTTGGACATCGCGTGGCAGTACGCCGATGACGTGACGCAGGAGCGCTACTACGCCCACCCGGGCGATCCGGACCCGCAGGTGGTGCTGATCCGGCAGGGCGGTGGGCTGCGGCGGGCGTTCCAGGTGGACACGGTCACCGCGGGGCTGGTGGGCGTGTGCGACGGCGACCTGACGGCGCGCCAGGGGCTGGCCGGCATCGCGGTGTTGACCGAGGCCGACCAGAGCGACCTGGCCCGACAGGTGCTGCCGGTGCTGCGGGACCTGGTGGCCGACGGGCTGCTGGTGCGCTGAGGGTCAGCCCCGAGGTTCGGGTCCGACCACGGCGAAGCGCATGGCCGTGAACTGGCCGTCGCGCTCCAGGGCCTCGCGCCGCAGCCGCAGGCGCCGTGGAAGCAGTGGTTTGCCGGCGCCGAGTGTGACGGGCACCTGGTGCACCCACACGGTGTCGAGCAGCCCCGCATCGGCGAACTGCCCCGCGAGGTCACCGCCGCCCATCACCCACACGCCCTTGTCGCCGGCCGCCTCCACCAGCTGGGGGTGCAGCTCGGTGACGTCGCCGCTGGCGCGCGTCACCCCATCGATGGGGGTGATGTCGCGGTGGGTCATCAGCCAGGTGGGGTGGGAGTACGGCCAGGTGAACTCAGCGCCGTCCTGGGTGAGTTCGCGCTCAAGCCAGGCGTAGGTGGAGGCGCCCAGCACGATGGCGCCCACGCCCTCGAAGAAGCGATCGAAGCCGAGCGAGTCGCCGTCACCGTGGCGGCCGCCCGGGTCGTCGGCGTGCCCGGGGGTGTTGAACAGCCACGAGAGGCTCTCGGCGTCGTCGGCGATGAACCCGTCCAGGCTGGTGGCGGTGCAGTAGATGGTGGCCATGGGCCCACCCTGCCGGGATCCACCGACAACCAGGCGTGGTGCTGGCTGATTGGCGTCACCTTGCCATGTCCACCCCTGGCAGTTACTACCCTTGAGGTGCACGCGCACGATGTTCACATGTGGTCCTCGAAGGGGGACTCGCGATCATCCAGGAGGAAGCATGAGCGCGATCGTCGTGGCCGGGTGGATGCGGGTGGACCCCGCCCGCCGGGGGGATCTGGTCGAGGGGCACCGCTACGTCATGGAGTTGGCGCGGCAGGAACCTGCCTGCATAGATTTCGTGGTCTCGGCTGACCCGGTGGACGACTCCCGGGTCTGTCTGCTGGAGATCTGGGACGACCGGGCGGCCTTGGAGGCGTTTCGGGCCCGGCCGTTTCCCGAGGGGCGCACTGCACCGCCGGAACCGGACGAGATCTCTGTGCGCGAGTACCTCGCCGACGAGGTGCGCACTCTGGCCGACTAGCCGTCCCCGCCCCGGGCCTCCGTCCCGCACACCGGGTCAAGCCGTGAGCTCCAGAGGCAGGACGAACAGGGTGCCGTCCCCCGCGCGAGCCACGTGGTCCTCCGCGCTCTGGCGGCTGGAGTAGGCCACCCTGCCCCAGCAGGTCGCGGGTTCGCCAGACATCACGACGAACACTTGGTGGTCCTGGGGGTCGGCGTCCCTGATCCAGGGGGCGTCCGTGAACCAGGACTCGGTGCCGGGAAAGGGCGGCGGGCGGCTCACCATCTCCACGGCGGTGTCCTGCGATGGGGTGGCTCCCAGACGAACTCCCTCTCGCCGTGGACTTCGTCGGCGTACACCAGGAAGACCTGTGGGGTGGCGTCCCTCCTGAACCATGAGAGCACCAGGTTCTTGACACTGGGCGCGCGACGCTCCCTCCCGCGGGTCATGGTCAGCAGCGTAGTGCCGCAGGATCCGCCCGCCTCGCAAGGCGTCCTGCGCCGATGGTTACCAGTTTCACCCCAAAGTGGTCACTATCCGACCCGGGCCCCTCACGCCCCCGCAACTCCGGGGCATCACGTGCCCAAATGGCCGCGACACGCCGGGTGGCACGGCAATCCTGGGGCGTTACGTGCCCAAATTGCCACAGGGCCAAGGGCGCCGCCCCAGCACGGCCCCCTCGCGGCTACTACCGCCGGTCGTGGGCTACGGTGACGCCCGTCGGCCCGGGCGCCGCAGAGCGCTGACGATTCCAGCGCACGTCCGGTCGGCAGAAGGAGTGCCATGTCCCAGGCAGCCAAGGGCAGCAAGCTCGTCATCGTCGAGTCGCCCACCAAGGTGAAGTCCATCGGCCAGTACCTCGGTGACGAGTACCGCGTCGAGGCCTCGGTTGGCCACATCCGCGACCTGCCGACCCCGTCCGAGCTCCCGACGGACATGAAGAAGGGCCCCTACGGCAAGTTCGCCGTGGACGTGGAGAACGGCTTCGACCCCTACTACGTGGTGGACGCCGACAAGAAGAAGAAGGTCACCGAGCTGCGCCGCGCGCTCAAGGAGGCCGACGAGCTCTACCTGGCCACCGACGAGGACCGCGAGGGCGAGGCGATCGCCTGGCACCTGCTGCAGGCGCTCAAGCCCAAAGTGCCGGTCAAGCGCATGGTCTTCCACGAGATCACCAAGGACGCCATCCAGCACGCGGTGAACACCACCCGCGACCTCGACGACCGCATGGTCGACGCCCAGGAGTCGCGCCGCATCCTCGACCGCCTCTACGGCTACGAGGTCTCCCCGGTGCTCTGGCGCAAGGTGAAGCAGGGCCTCTCCGCCGGCCGCGTGCAGTCCGTGGCCACCCGCCTGGTGGTGGAGCGCGAGCGCGCCCGCATGGCCTTCCGCGTGGCCTCCTACTGGGACGTCGAGGCCACCCTCGCCCCGCAGGCCGGCGCCACCGACGCCGGGCAGTCCTTCGTGGCCCGCCTGCACAGCGTCGACGGGATGCGCGTGGCCACCGGCCGCGACTTCACCGACGCTGGCGAGCTCAAGAAGGCCGCCGAGGTGGTGCACCTGCGCCAGGCCGACGCCGAGTCCGTCGCCACCGCGACCGCCCGCGCCGAGGTCGCCGTCGCCGACGTGTCGGAGAAGCCGTACACGCGCCGCCCGGCCGCCCCCTTCATCACCTCCACGCTCCAGCAGGAGGCCAGCCGCAAGCTGCGCCTGGGCTCGAAGGACGCGATGCGGGTGGCGCAGCGGCTGTACGAGAACGGCTACATCACCTACATGCGTACCGACTCGACGACACTCTCGCAGTCGGCCATCACCGCGGCCCGCCAGCAGGCCCGCGACCTGTACGGCGCCGAGTACGTGCCGGACTCCCCGCGCCACTACGGCACGAAGGCCAAGGGGGCGCAGGAGGCCCACGAGGCGATCCGCCCGGCCGGTGAGACCTTCCGCACCCCGGCCCAGCTGGCCGGCGAGCTGCGGGGCAGCGAGTACGCGCTCTACGAGCTCATCTGGAAGCGCACCGTGGCCTCGCAGATGGCCGACGCGAAGGGCTCCACGGCGACAGTCCGCATCGACGCCGAGCTCGAGGGTGCCGAGGTGGGCGGGAAGCCGGCCCGCAAGGCCGAGTACACGGCCTCGGGCACGGTCATCACCTTCCGCGGCTTCCTGGCGGCCTACGAGGAGGGCCGCGACGCCGAGCGCTACGCCGAAGAGGCCTCCGCGGGGGCGGCCAAGGGCAAGGGCTCCAAGGAGACCCGCCTGCCCAAGGTGCACGCCGGGCAGGTGCTCGACGCCGACCCGGTCGAGGCCCGCGGGCACGAGACCTCCCCGCCGCCGCGCTACACCGAGGCCACGCTGGTCAAGGCGCTGGAGGAGAAGGGGATCGGTCGTCCGTCCACCTATGCGGCGACGGTCGGCACCATCCAGGACCGCGGTTACGTGCGCACCCAGGGCAACGCGCTGGTGCCCACCTGGCTCGCCTTCGCGGTGACCAACCTGCTCGAGAAGCACTTCCCGACGCTGGTGGACTACGACTTCACCGCGCAGATGGAGGAGGGGCTCGACGCCATCGCCGCCGGGGAGGAGGAGCGCGTGGCCTGGCTGCAGCGCTTCTACTTCGGGGACGAGGCCACGAGCACCGCCGGCCTGCGCGATCTCGTGGAGGACCTCGGCGAGATCGACGCCAAGGGCGTCTCCACCATCGACATCGGCGACGGGATCGTCGTGCGGGTGGGCCGCTACGGGCCGTACGTGGAGGAGGTCGCCCCGGCCGGGACCGACCCGGCGACCGGGGAGGTCCCCGCGGGCGCCGAGCCGCTCACCACCGAAGGCACCGCGCCGGGCGAGGAGCCGAAGCCGCTGCGGGCCAGCATCAGCGACGACATCGCCCCCGACGAGCTGACCCCGGCGATGGCGCGGGAGTTCCTCGCCGAGGCGGCGTCGGACGGGCGGGTGCTGGGGCAGGACCCGGAGACTGGTCGCGACATCGTGGCCAAGACCGGGCGCTACGGCCCGTACGTCTCGGAGGTGTTCACCGACGAGGACGTCGCGCGCTTCGAGGCCGAGGGCAAGAAGGTCAGCGGGCGCGGCAAGGACGTGGTGAAGCCGCGGACCGGCTCGCTGCTCAGCGGCATGGACGTGCGCTCGGTGACGCTGGAGGACGCGCTGAAGATCCTCTCCCTGCCGCGCGTGGTGGGGAAGGACCCGGAGACCGGCACCGAGATCACCGCCCAGAACGGGCGCTACGGGCCGTACCTCAAGAAGGGCACGGACTCGCGCTCGCTGGCCAGCGAGGACCAGATCTTCGAGATCACCCTCGAGGAGGCGCTGAAGATCTACTCCGAGCCGAAGCGGCGCGGGCGCAGCGCGGCCAACCCGCCCATCGCGGAGTTCGCCGAGGACCCGGTCTCCGGCAAGAAGGTCGTCATCAAGGACGGGCGCTTCGGCCCGTACATCACCGACGGCGAGACGAACGTGACCGTGCCGCGGGCCATGCGGCCGGAGGACGTCTCGGAGCTGCAGGCCTTCGAGCTGCTGGCCCAGAAGCGCGCCGAGGGGCCGAAGAAGAAGCCGGTCCGCAAGGCGGCGCCGAAGAAGCCGGCGTCCACCACGAAGCGCACCGTGAAGGCCGGGACCCGCAAGAGGTCCTGACGCGGCCCGGCGCCCGTAGGACACCGGACCGCCCGAGGCTCAGCCCAGTTCGAACAGCCCGATGGCGTCCCAGGCGACCCATCCGCCCTCGGCCAGGGTGAGTTCCAGGGTCGGTGCGGCGGCGGATAGCGCGGTCGCAGGCAGCTCGAGTTCCAGCTCGACGGGGTGCAGCGGGCTGTCCTCGACCGTCGCGTCGCCTGTGCGGGACCCCTTGGTGGCGCCCTTCGGCAGATCGAATGCGTGGCTCCAGTCGCCGATCTGAGCCTCGAGGCGGCCGCCCAGGCGCGTGGTGTCGATGCCCCACAGGGCGAGTGCCGGACGCGCCGGTGCGCTCTCGACGGCCGGGGTCCAGCGCAGGGAGTAGGCGCGGGAGCCGGCCCACCGGTCCCCCGGGCCCGGCAGCAGGTAGGGCAGCTGGGCCGTGCCGTCCTGCGGCCCGAGGGTGATGACGCCGTCGGGGTGGGCGGTGGGGATCTTCTTGTACCCGGCCGGTGCGAAGCGCAGCTCGAGGCTCTTCCGGTCGAACGACCCGAGTGTGGCCACCGGACGGCCGGTGGTCACCGAGCGCGTCGAGGTGGCCCGGGCCGGTGCCGAGGGGCGGGAGCGCTGGCCGGCGGCGTCCACGGTGACCACCACGTAGGTCCACGCCTGACCCGCAGGGTTCAGACGGTCGTGGGTGAAGCGGGGGTAGATGGTGCGCGCGACGAGCGTGTCCTCGCCGGGATGGCGGAGGAACCGGTGGGTGACCTGGTCGGTGGGCAAGGCGTGCACGCGGTGGTGGTCCACCGGGGTGGACCAGTCTTGCGGGGTCCAGTGCAGCTCGATGCGCATCAGGCTGCCGGTGGCGCGCAGGTCGGTGACAGGGGCGGGGCGACGGAGCACGAGGGTCCTCTCGGTCGGGCGGAGCAGGATGTCGGGGTGGGCCGGCTCAAGCCGGCAGCAGGCGGCGGGAACCGGCGGGAGTGCGGAACCGGAACGCGACCTCGCGTGGAGCGGTGTCGTCCGCCTCGACCCACGGCACCACCACGAAGGTCGAGGTCGCCTCGCTCGGGGTCAGCGTCACGTGGACGTAGCCACGGCGGGCGTCCATTGCCTTGACGTACGGGTGCTGTGTCCAGTCCGGGTGCCCACCGGCGTGACCGTCGCCGTCCGAGCCGATGGAGGTGCAGATGAGCTCCACCGCCACCGGATCGCTCTCGCCCGGGGGTGCCGAGGCGTCGGCCCACAGCTCGGCCGCGGCGTGGTGGTGGATGTCGCCGGTGAGAACCACCGGGTCGGAGGTGCGGGCGAGCTGGTCCAGGAGCCGACGGCGGGCAGCGGGGAAACCGTCCCACTGGTCCACGCGATCGTCGGTCACCGGCACCACGGCCACGCCGTTGGCCAGGACGTTCCACTGTGCAGCCGAGCTGGAGAGCCGCTCAGCGAGCCAGTCCTCCTGGGGGCGTCCCAGCAGCGTGCGACCCGGGTCGTCCGCCTCGGAGAGGTCCTGCGGCACCGGGTCGCGGTACTGACGGCTGTCGAGCACCGAGAGCCGCGCCAGGGCCCCGATGTCGAAGCTGTGGTGGATATGGCTGTGCGGCCCGCGCGGCAGGGCCTCTGCGCCCAGGGGCAGGTTCTCGTAATACGCGCGGTAGGCCACGGCACGGCGATGGAGAAAGTCCTCCGGCGAGACCCCGTACTGGGACTGGGAGTTGGCGTAGTTGTTCTCCACCTCGTGGTCGTCCCAGGTGAACACCATCGGTGCACGAGCGTGAGCGGCCTGCAGGTGCGGGTCGGTCTTGAACAGGGAGTAGCGCAGGCGGTACTGGGCCAGGGTCTCCACGGGGCGGGCGTGCTCCGGTCCGAGCTCCACCCCCTGGCGCAGCAGGTTGTCGCCGGAACGGATGCCGTATTCGTAGATGTAGTCCCCGGTGAAGACCGTGAGGTCGAGCTCCGGCTCGGCGGCCAGGTGCTTCCAGGCGGTGAAGTGGCCGTGATACCAGGCCTGGCAGGAGGCCACGCCCATGGCGAAGGAGTCGACCGCGGCACCGGGGGCGGGCAGGGTCCGGAAGGTGCCGACGGTGCTCATAGAGCGGCCCGCGCGGAAGCGGTAGAAGTACCGGGTCGCTGGCTCGAGGCCCTTCACCTGGGGGTGCACGGAGTGGGCGAGCTCGGGCTGCGCAAGGGCGTTTCCGCGCTGCACGACGTCGCGGAAACCCTCGTCGCGGGCCACCTCCCAGCGGACGGAGACGGGCTGCGAGGGCATGCCCCCGTGGCCGTCCTCCGCCAGCGGTTCCGGGGCCAGCCGGGTCCACAGCACCATGCCGTCGCTCGAGGGTGCTCCGGAGGCGACTCCGAGGCCGAAGAGGTCCTCGCGGGGCGGCGGGGTCGCTCCGGCGGGCTCCGGTGACGAGATCCCTAGGGCGATGGTGGTTCCGGACAGGCCGGCCAGCGTCAGCAGCGTGCGGCGCGAGACGGTCCTGGCGGTGGTGGACCCCACGTGGTGCATCACGGTCCCTTCCTCGGTGAACTGGTGGTGTGTTGAGGCATAACATCGCGTTGTGATGTCAGGAAGGTGTCAAAGGGGTTTCTGCCAGATGAATCTTGAGGATCATGTGCGGGCTGGCGACCTGCCCGTCGGGTGCATGCTTGACCCTGACGCGACGTGAGGCGGTGCAGTGGTGCCATGACCGAACAGGACGACCTGACCGTCGGCCAGGTGGCCGAGATCCTCGGGGCGACGGTGCGCACGCTGCACCACTACGAGGCGGTGGGCGTGGCCGGAGCCTCGCACCGCTCGTGGGCCGGCTACCGGCTCTACACCCCGGAGGACCTCGCCCGTCTGGAGCGCGTGGTCTTCCTGCGACGCCTGGGCCTCTCCCTGGAGGAGATCGCGCAGGTGGAGCAGGAGGGTGACGCGGTGACCCGGCTGCGGGAGCGTCGTGAGGCGGTCATGCACCAGGTCGAGGAGCTCACCGGGCTGCTCGACGCCATCGACACGGCACTGGAGGCCGAGATGACCACGCAGCACGACCCCACCGAGAACACCAACCCGTACCGCATCAGCCGCGCCGAGCAGCGCGAGATCTTCGGCGACTCCTTCGCCGCCGACCTCGACGACTACGAGGCCGAGGCCCAGCAGCGCTGGGGCGACAGCCCCGTCTGGGAGCAGTCCCGGCAGCGGACCGCGCAGTACGACAAGGCGCAGTGGGAGCAGGTCAAGGCCGAGTCCGACCAGCTGCTCGCCGACCTGGCCGCCGCGATGCAGGCCGGTGAGCCCGCCACCTCGGAGCGGGCGATGGACGCCGCCGAGGCCCACCGCCAGCACGTGATCCGCTGGTTCTACGACTGCACGCCGGCCATCCATCGTGGCCTGGGCGAGCTGTACGTCACCGACGAGCGGTTCCGCCGCACCTACGAGGAGGTCGCGCCGGGGCTCGCACAGTACGCCTGCGACGCCCACGCGGCCAACGCCGACCGCCAGGGGGCCTGAGGCGCCCGGGCGGGTTCCCCTGCCGGCCCAGCACACACCTGAGGGACCTGGGCCGGTTCTCCTGCCGCCCCGCACACAGAGGTTCTGCAGGAGTCAGATATCGCCTGATAGGTCGACCGTTCCGCAGGCACGTGCCAGCGGAACGGTCGACCCATCACCTGATAGATGACCCCTCTGCGACGGATGCCTCAGCCCGCTGAGCCCGCGCTGCCCGGTCCGCCCGCGCCGGGCGGACCGGCGGACCGGGCACAGCAGGCCCCTGTCTGCCGGCCGGCCGCGCCTCAGTAGCTGCCGCTGGCCCCGCCGCCGGTGAAGCCACCGCCACCACCGAACGAGGTGGTGCTGGTGGTCGTGGAGGCCGGGTCCACCGCGCCGTACTGGGTGGGGGCGGCGGCGTAGAGCGGCAGCCACGCGGCGTAGGTGAGTGGCACCCCGCCCGGGAGCGGCTGGCCCTGGTGCTCCTTGCGGTACCGGTGGAAGGCCTCGAGCTCCTCCTCGTCGGGCTCGGGCAGCTCCGGGTCCTGGGCCCGTGCCTCGGCGATGAGCTGCTGCGTCAGCTCCTTCTCCTTCGCCTCGTTCGCCGCGGCCCGGCGGGCGCTACGCACCCCGAAGAAGGCCAGCAACCCCAGCGCGAGGGAGGCCAGCGCCCCGCCCACCCAGGCGGCCACCTTCTCCCCGGTGCTCATCGCGTAGGGGTTCTCGTCCCGGGCCAGGGCGTAGAGATCGTCGACGCCCTCGGTGTAGCCGCCGGCCACGTCCTCGTCGCCGAAGCGCCCGGTCATGACGTCCACGACCTGCTCGGCCTCGTCGTCCGAGACGTGCTCCCGGGCCCCGTCGGCCACCTCGATGCGGACCTCCCGCTCCTCGGCGGCCTGGAGCACGAGCACGCCGTTGTCCTTCCCGGACTCGCCGACGCCCCACTCGGTGGCCACGCGCCGCGAGTAGTCCTCGAGCTCCTCACCCTCCAGCGAGGGGACGGTGAGCACCGCCACGCGCGCGTTCTCCGTCGACTCGTTGCCGGCGTCGATGCGCTCGGCGACCTGCTGCTCCTCCTCGTCGGTGAGCACGTCGGCCAGATCGGCCACGTTCCCCGACTCCGGCGGCTCCGGGACGTCCAGCGCTGCAGCGGGCAGGGCCCCGGCAACGGCCAGGAGCGTGGTCACGGTCATCGTGCGTCGGGTTCCCCTCATGGCCGCACCGTACGTGGGGCCAGGCGCTCGCCTCCTCCGACCTCTGGTCAGATCCCCCGTCCCGGAGTACCGTGAAGTGACCCCATCACATCCAGGAGGTCACGATGACGCTCTACGCCCAGCCCGGTGCCGACGGATCGGTCATGTCCTACGAGGACACCTACGACAACTACATCGGTGGGCAGTGGGTCCCGCCCGCGGAGGGCGAGTACTTCGACAACCCCAGCCCGGTTGACGGGAAGGTATTCACCCGCGCCGCTCGCTCCGGGGAGCAGGACGTCGAGAAGGCCCTCGACGCGGCGTGGAAGGCCGCCGAGACGTGGAACCGCACCAGCCCGGCCGAGCGTGCGAAGGTCCTCAACGCCATCGCCGACCGGATGGAGGAGAACCTCGAGAAGATCGCGGTGGCCGAGACCTGGGACAACGGCAAGCCGGTCCGCGAGACCCTGGCCGCCGACATCCCGCTGGCGATCGACCACTTCCGCTACTTCGCGGGGGCCATCCGGGCCCAGGAGGGGCGCCTGTCCCAGATCGACGAGGACACGGTGGCTTACCACTTCCACGAGCCGCTGGGCGTCGTCGGCCAGATCATCCCGTGGAACTTCCCGCTCCTCATGGCCACCTGGAAGCTCGCCCCGGCCCTGGCCGCCGGCAACTGCGTGGTCCTCAAGCCGGCCGAGCAGACCCCGGCCTCGATCATGTACCTGATGAGCCTCATCGGCGACCTCGTCCCCGACGGGGTGGTCAACGTCGTCAACGGCTTCGGTGCGGAGGCTGGGCAGGCCCTGGCCACCAACCCGCGCATCCGCAAGATCGCCTTCACCGGTGAGACCACCACCGGCCGGCTGATCATGCAGTACGCCAGCGAGAACCTCATCCCGGTCACCCTCGAGCTGGGCGGCAAGAGCCCCAACGTGTTCTTCAGCGACGTCCTGGCCGAGGACGACGCCTACCGGCAGAAGGCCCTCGAGGGCTTCACGATGTTCGCGCTCAACCAGGGCGAGGTGTGCACCTGCCCCTCGCGGGCCCTGCTGCAGGAGGACATCGCCGACGAGTTCCTCGAGCTGGCCATCGAGCGGGTGAAGAAGATCCAGCGCGGCAACCCGCTGGACACCGACACGATGATCGGGGCGCAGGCCTCCAACGACCAGTTCGAGAAGATCTCCAGCTATCTCGACATCGGCCGCCAGGAGGGCGCCGAGCTCCTCACCGGCGGCTCCCCGGCCACGATCGAGGGCCTCGAGGACGGTTTCTACATCGAGCCCACCGTCTTCCGCGGCGACAACTCGATGCGGATCTTCCAGGAGGAGATCTTCGGGCCGGTCCTGGCGGTGACCACCTTCACGGACTTCGACGACGCGATGCGGATCGCCAACGACACGCTCTACGGCCTGGGCGCCGGCGTGTGGAGCCGTGATGGCAGCGCCGCCTACCGGGCGGGGCGGGCCATCCAGGCCGGTCGCGTGTGGACGAACTGCTACCACACCTACCCGGCGCACGCGGCCTTCGGCGGCTACAAGCAGTCCGGCATCGGGCGGGAGAACCACCTCATGATGCTGGACCACTACCAGCAAACGAAGAACCTGCTGGTGAGCTACTCCGACGACCCGGCGGGGCTGTTCTGAGTGTCCGCTGAGCTCACCACCCGGGGCGGTGCCGGATCGGTGCCGCCGCGGGTGGTCGCGCTCCCGGCCGGTCGGGACCTGCTGCGTCGTCTGCGGGACCGGCACGGGGCGTTGATGCTCCACCAGTCCGGCGGCTGCTGCGACGGCTCGGCCCCGATGTGCTACCGCGCCGGGCAGTTCCGGGTGGGGCGCCGGGACGTGCTGCTCGGCCTGCTGGACCTGGGCGCCGAGGTGGGCGACGCCCCGGGTGCGCTGCCCGAGGGCGACGACGCCGTGCCGGTGTGGATCTCCGGCTCGCAGTTCGCGGTCTGGCAGCACACCCAGCTGGTCCTCGACGCGGTCCCGGGGCGGGGGTCCGGCTTCAGCCTCGACGCCCCGGAGGGGGAGCGGCTGCTCACCCGGTCGCGGGTCTTCGAGCCGACAGAGCTGGAGGCCCTGAGCGCGCACCCGGCCCTCACCGGGGACCAGGTCGAGGCCGGGGAGGAGCCCTCGCTGCCGAGCGACCCGCTCGTGGTGGCCGACCTGGCCGAGGCCTGCCCGCTCCCGCTGCGCCGCGGGTGAGCCACCACGACCGCAGGGGTCGTCCACCACCGGGTGGGCGACCCCTGCTGCGGGCGACTGGGCCGGTCCGTGTCAGGCGGTCTGCGCCAGCGACTGCTCCAGGTCGGCGATGATGTCCGACGCCGACTCGAGGCCCACCGAGAGGCGCAGCACGTCCGCGGCCGGGCGGGCGTCCGCCGGCACCGGGCGGTGGGTGAGTGCGGCCGGGTGCTGGACGAGCGTGTCGACGCCACCCAGGCTCACGGCGTGCACGATCATCTGCGTGGCCGAGGCGGTGCGGGAGGCGGCCTCGTACCCGCCCTGGAGGCGGAAGGCCAGCATCGACCCGGGGCCACGCATCTGGCGGGCCACGATCTCGGCGTCCTCGCCCGTGGCCAGCCCGGGGTAGAGGACCTCGGCCACTGCCTCGTGGCCGTCGAGCCACGCGGCGACCTCCTGGGCGGTGCGGGTGGCCGTCTCCACCCGGACCGCGAGGGTCTGCAGGCCCCGGTGGGCCAGGTAGGCCACCTGCGGGGCGAGCAGGCCACCGGTCACGGCGCGCACCTGGCGCAGTCGCGTGGCCCACTCGCTGCTGCAGGCCACGGCGCCGCCGAGCAGGTCGCCGTGCCCGCCGATGGCCTTGGTCAGGGAGTGCAGCACCAGGTCGACGCCCAGGTCGGCCGGGTTCTGCAGGATCGGGGTGGCGAAGGTGTTGTCCACCAGCACCGGCGCCTCCCCGGCGGCCTCCACGACGGCAGCCAGGTCCACCAGGTCCAGGGTGGGGTTGCCGGGGCTCTCGCAGACCACCAGGCCGGTCCGGTCGGTGATCGCCCCGGCCACCTCCTCGGGCGTGGCCCAGGTGACCTCGGTGCCCAGCATCCCGGTGCCCAGCAGGTGGTCGGTGCCGCCGTACAGCGGGCGCACGGCCACCACGTGGGGCTTGCCGGCGGCCACGCAGGCCAGCAGGGTGGCGCTCACCGCCGCCATGCCGGACGCGAACGCGACGGCCTCGTCGGTGTGCTCCAGCTCGGCGAGGGCGTCCTCGAAGCGGGCGACGGTCGGGTTCCACAGGCGCTGGTAGACGTGCGACTGGCCCTCACCCGGGCGGCCACCGCCGGCCAGCTGCTCGTAGGCGTCACCGCCGGCCTCCACGTCGGGCAGGGGCGAGGTGCTCGAGAGGTCGATCGGGGCGGCGTGCACGCCGAGGGCGGTGAGGTCGTGACGTCCGGCGTGGACGGCGAGGGTGTGCGGGTCGGGCGTGGTCACGTGGGCCTCCCAGAGACGACGGTGGGGTGGGCGAGATGTCCACCCCACCGTAGCGCGCATGTGGTCTGCGTCACACCGTGGCGCACGGGCCCGGTGCCCGGAGCTGCTGGATCAGTTGAAAAGGTCGCCGATCCCGCTGCCGGTGCTGCTCCCGCCTCCGGAGGCGTGCGGCACGTTCTCGGCCGGCTGGACCACGACATAGCCCTGGCCGGCGAAGGCCATCTGGAAGGTCTCGCCGGTGCCGCCGCGGACCATCGACTTCAGGCCGCCGGTGTCCACCTTGACGTCCATGCGGGTACCGGCGGTCCACAGCACGGCGGCGTGCGGGTCCACGAAGGTGTTGCCGCCGGAGACGTCCAGGGCCACCGGGTCGCCCTTGGTGGTGACGGCCACGTAGCCGGTGCCGCGCAGCACGACGTTGTAGAGGCCGCCGGTCATGGCGGCGCCGCGGGCCTGGATGCGGTGGATGTCCCAGTCGATCGAGGCGGAGAAGGCCAGCACGTTCTGACCGTTGATGCTCAGCTCGTCGTTCTCCATGTAGATGACCTGGATCTCCGAGGCACTGTCGGCCACGAAGAGCTCACCGGTGCCCTGGGCCTCCATCATGTCGACGCCCTCGCCGGTCACGGCCTGCTTGAACATCTTGCCCAGCCCACCGGAGCCCTTGTTCTTGAAGGAGATGTCGCCCTGGTAGGCCACCATCGAACCGGAGCGGGCCCAGACCGGACCGAACTGCATCTGGATCTTGAGCAGCTTCTTGTTCTGCAGCGCGAACTGGTCGGTGCTGGAGATCTCCGAGTGGTCGTTGAAGAGCTTGCCGTGCAGGGCCATGCGTTCCTCCTCTGGTGGTCCCCCTGCCGGGAGGGGGCTGTGTGCCCTGTCACGGTAGGGGCACGGGGTGTGCTGGGCACCCCCACCCGTGGGGGGACGCCGCCGCCGCCGGGATCTGCCGGGCCCGCCCGTGGTGCTATGCGATGTCGGAAATCTTCCCGATACTCTCGACCACCATGACGAGTGATGTGTCCAGCGATTCCGAGGCCACACCCTGGCTGGACCCTGCCCAGCAGATCGTCTGGCGCCGGTGGGTGGCTCTGACCACCGAGATCAACGCGGCCCTGAACCGTTCGCTGCAGGAGCGGGGGCAGGTGTCCATCTCCGACTACGAGGTGCTCGTGGTGCTCTCCGAGACCGAGGACCGCTGCCTGCGGGTCTCCGAGCTGGCGCGGTGCATCGGGTGGGAGCGCAGCCGGCTGAGCCACCACGTCGGGCGGATGGAGAAGCGCGGCCTGGTGCGTCGCGTGGCCGCCGTGGAGGACGCGCGCGGGGCGGTCGTGCACCTCACCGAGCAGGGCCTGGACACGATCGTGGGGATCGCCCCCCTGCATGTCCGGGACGTGCGCCGCGTCTTCTTCGACGGCATGACCGACGAGGAGTTCGCGGCCCTGGACTCCTTCACCGGCCGGCTCATGGACCGTCTGCGCCCCGACGACGAGGTGCTCGCCCCGGGGGCTGCGACGCGCCGGGGCGCCTGATGCGCGGTGTGTTCATCGCCCTGGAGGGCGGGGACGGGGCCGGCAAGTCCACCCAGCTGCGTCTGCTCCGGGAGCACCTGGAGCGGGTGGCGCCGGGCCGGGAGGTGCTGCTCACCCGGGAGCCCGGTGGGACGCCGCTGGGGGTAGAGATCCGGCAGCTGCTCCTCCACGGGGGCGAGGTGGCCCCCCGCGCCGAGGCCCTCCTCTTCGCCGCCGACCGCGCCCACCACGTGGCCACGCTGGTCCGCCCCGCCCTGGAACGGGGTGCGGTCGTGCTCACCGACCGCTTCATGGACTCCTCGATCGCGTACCAGGGGGCCGGGCGCTCGCTGGCGGCCGACGAGGTGGACCGCCTCTCGCGCTGGGCCACCGAGGGCCTGCTTCCCGATCTCACCGTGCTGCTGGACCTCGACCCGGCCCTGGCCGCCGGGCGCCGCGGTGGCGAGGCCGACCGGATGGAGTCCGAGTCGACTGTCTTCCACACCCGCGTCCGGGAGCACTTCCTCGCCCTCGCCGCGCGGGAGCCGGAGCGCTACCTGGTGGTGGACGCCGCCCGCCCGGCCGCGGAGATCGCCGCCGAGGTGAGCCGGGCCGTGGACGCCCTGCTCGCCGGTGCCGTCGACGGCGTGGAGGGGAGCGGGCGATGACCGCCCTGCCCCCCGTCTGGGACCAGCTCGTCGGCCAGGAGGAGCTGGCCGCCACCCTGGCCGCCGCCGTGGCCGAGCCGGGGCGCCTCACCCACGCCTACCTGTTCACCGGACCGCCCGGCTCGGGGCGCTCCAACGCCGCCCGGGCCTTCGCCGCCGCCCTGCAGTGCCCGGAGGGCGGGTGCGGGGAGTGCCGGTCCTGCCGCACCGTGGCGAACGGGTCGCACAGCGACGTGGAGGTCGTGAACACCGCGGGGCTCTCCATCGGGGTGGGAGACGCCCGCGAGCTGGCCCTGCTGGCGGCCCACCACCCGACGGTCGGCGCGTGGCGGGTGCTGCTCGTGGAGGACGCCGACCGGCTCACCGAGCAGGCCGCCGACGCCCTGCTCAAGGGGCTGGAGGAGCCCAGCCCGCGCACCATCTGGATGCTCTGCGCCCCCTCCCCGCAGGACGTCATCGTGACCATCCGCTCGCGCTGCCGGCAGCTGGCGCTGCGGACCCCGCCGGTGGAGGCCGTGACCGAGCTGCTCGTGGCCCGGGGGGTGGACCGGGCGATGGCGGCCTGGGCGGCCCGGGCGGCGCAGTCCCACATCGGGGTGGCCGGGTGGCTGGCCCGCGACGAGGAGGCCCGCACCCGCCGCCACCGGGTGACCCGCATCCCGGCCGAGCTCTCCGGGCTGGGCGACGCCCTGCGGCAGGCCGCCGCCCTGCACGATCTGGCCACCGCCGAGGCGCAGGCCGTGGCCGAGGAGCGGGACGCCGCGGAGAAGGAGGAGCTGCTGCGCCTCAACGGGGCCGACCCCACGGCCCGCACCCAGCCGCCGGCGATCCGCTCCCAGCTCAACCAGCTGGCCAAGGAGCAGAAGGCCCGCACCACCCGGCGGCGGCGCGACGTCATCGACCGCACGCTCGTCGACCTCGCCTCGGTCTACCGGGACGCCCTGCTCATCGCCTGCGGGGCGGCCAGCGGTGACGGCGAGGGGCCGGTGCAGCTGGTGAACGTCCAGGCCGCACCGGACCTGCAGCGCCTGGCCGGGACGACCTCGGCGGAGCACCTGCTGCTTTGCCTGGAGGAGATCGACCGGGCCCGCACCCGCATCACCGAGAACGTGGCGCCCCTGCTGGCGCTGGAAGCGATGCTCGTGGCCGTCCACCGCCTGCAGGGCGACCTGGCCGTGGCCGGAGGGCGCCGGTGAGGCGGGACGCGCTCGCCCTGCTGACCGGTGGCGCGATGCTCCTGGCCGGGTGCACGCTGCCTGGGCAGGAGGGGGCCCTGCCGGAGGACCTGCGCACCGCGGCGCCCGAGGAGTCCCTGCCGCCGGTGGACCCGGCCCTGGAGCGCTTCACCGGCCAGGAGCTGGAGTGGGAGGACTGCGAGGGGGGCCAGTGCGCCACCCTGGACGTGCCGCTGGACCACGACCGCCCGGCGGGGGAGACGGTCTCGCTGGCGGTCTTCCGCGCCCCGGCGAAGGACGCCGACCGCCGCATCGGCTCGCTGCTGGTGAACCCGGGTGGGCCGGGCTCCAGCGCGGTGGAGTACGCCCGGGCGGCGGACCAGGTCGTGGGCCCGGCTGTGCGGGAGGGCTACGACGTGGTCGGCCTCGACCCGCGGGGCGTGGGCTCCTCCGAGCCGGTGGACTGCCTCGACGACGCGGGGATGGACGTCTTCATCGGAGGCGTGGAGGACCCGGACTCCGCGGCGGGCCGGAAGCGTGGGCAGCGGCAGGTGGCGGCCTTCGTCGAGGGCTGCGAGCAGGATCTCGGGAAGGGGCTGGGCGAGGTCACCACCGAGACCGCCGCACGGGACCTGGAGATCCTGCGGGCCGTGCTCGGGGACAGCCAGCTGCACTACCTCGGCAAGTCCTACGGCACCACCCTGGGCGCCACCTACGCCGAGCTCTTCCCCGAGCGGGTGGGGGCGATGGTGCTCGACGGGGTGCTGCCCACCGATCTGGACGCCGTGGAGATGGGGGTGGGTCAGGCCGAGGGCTTCGAGCGGGCCACCAACGCCTTCCTCGACTGGTGCGTCGAGGAGGGGGACTGCCCGCTCGGTGGTGACCGGGAGGCCGCCGTGGACGGGCTGAAGGAGCTCCTCGAGGAGGCCGAGACCGACCCGCTGCCCGTCCGGGGCCACGGGGCGGTGACGGAGCTGACCGTCGGGTGGGCGACCTACGGGGTGGCCTCCGGCATGTACAGCGAGACCAGCTGGCCGGCCCTGCGCGCCGCCCTGCGGCAGGCGCGGGACGGGGACGGGTCCGGGCTCATGGGGCTGGCCGGGCAGTACGCCGACCGCCACCCGGACGGCGGCTACGCCTCGAATCTCATGGAGGCGTTCACCGTCTACACCTGCAACGACCGTCCGGCCGGGAGCGGCGGGCGCAGCCGGGCCGAGGTGGAGGCCGCCTACGACGAGGCTGCTCCGCTGTGGGGCGAGCTGATGCGGGGGGAGGGCTCGGTCTGCGAGGACTGGCCGGTCACGCCTGACGAGCCCTTGACCGCACGGGCGAAGGGGAGCGCTCCGATCCTCGTGGTGGGGACCACTCGTGACCCGGCGACGCCCTACGAGTGGGCCGAGGAGGTGGCCGGCGAGCTGGAGAACGGGCGGCTGCTGCGCTTCGACGGGGACGGTCACACGGCCTACCGGCGCGGGAACGCGTGCGTGGACGGGGCCGTGGACGCCTACCTGCTCTCCGGCACGGTGCCCGAGGGGGAGGACGCCTCCTGCTGAGGTGCGCCTGCCGGAGGGTGGGCGCACCGTGTGGCCGGGGTGGGAGCGGTGTGGCGGATTTCGCCCGGACTTGCGGCAGGCCGTATAGTAGGCGCTCGCATCGCACGGCAGCGTGCGGTCGGTCCGCCGCCTTAGCTCAGTCGGCCAGAGCGGTTCACTCGTAATGAACAGGTCGCCGGTTCGATTCCGGCAGGCGGCTCCATGCAGATCCCCAGGTCACACGGCCTGGGGATCTCGCATTCTGGAGCCAAATCCTCGGCTCGTCTCCACCATGCTCTCTGTACTTGTCACCGTGGCCGTGTCGCTCTGCGAGCACGGGAGTGGCAGGGCGTCTACCTCGTGGCCGCGATCATGGACCTGGACTACGGGGACTACCGCACCGCCCTGCAGCGACTGGACACCTCACGCGACCAGTTCCAGCTCCAATTCGACCCCCTGCACCGCGACGGGGGCGTTCTCTCCCACCAGTCAGCAGCCCATCTGTGGGGTGCGGTCGACCTGCCGTGGGGCATCCACATCACGGTCCCGAGGAGGCGCCGACTCAAGGGCATCACCACCCACACCGCCCGCCTCGAGCCCTCGCAGATCACGATCCGGGAGGGCCTGCCGATCACCACCATCGAGCAGACCACCATCGACCTGGGCAGCTGGCCCAGGGACGACGAGCACCGCTCCCGCTGGGCCGAGCACTGCCTCGGCGAGGGCCTGCTCACCCACGAACAGCTCGTCGAGCTCCTCGGCGACACGGCCGACCGCACCCTCTGCTGGCTTGACTGACCACCACCCACGACGAAAAAGACCCGCCAATCCCAGAAGGGACGACGGGGAGCAATAGGACCCACTCAACGACCCACCCACTCACGTGTCAACCCAAGCCACCCCCCGGAGCCGACCGTGACGACGACACCTGAACCCAAGCACCCCTTCAAGCGCAATACCACCCCCGGCCACGTCAACATCGTCGACGAAGAGGCCCAGGACCCGACCCCACCGACCACGACGCCTGACCCCAGCGGGTCGCACGCCCCGGAGATCTTCACTGCAGGGTCAACGCCTAAGCGTCTCCGAGTTCTCGCGAGATGAACAGGTCGCGGTTCGATCTCGACAGGCAGCTCCACCAAGCAGAGGCCCCGAGACGATCGGGCCCGACTGTGGGAAGTGGAATGAGACGTGCTCCTCGGCGTTCTGCCAGTGCCCTCGGTAGGCATGGAATGCGGTGGGCAGCGGGGGCGTGGGCCAGCCGTAGAAGTCGTTGATCGCCGTGAGGATCGCTCCGACCTCATCTGCGAGGAGGTCGGGAGAGCCCCCCGGCGCTGCCGCCTCGGGGGGCCGGCATCCGCCACTGGTCGTTCCTCCACCCGAGATCGACGCCCGAGGACTCGGCGAGGTATGTCGACGCCGCGACGTCGGGGGACGTGTGCCCAAGCAGGTCTGGGGGGGCTGGGGGGACGGCCGCTGTGCCCTGCCTTCCTTGGTCCGATACCCCCTCCGAAGGTCGGGACATCGACATCGATGCACTTTGATCCCTTCGGCTGGAATTCTGGCGAGGAGGAATTTCGGAAGATGGGGAGGTATGTGCTCACGCAAGATTTTTGGTGGGTCGGTCATTGTGGCTAGATCCGCCATTCCGTCCTAGTTTTGCGAGGTGCTCCGGGTGCTGTACCCGGCGGTACCGGGGGCGGTAGATTGTGCCCGTCGCCGGGGGAGGCGAAATGCGCCCTCTCGCAGATCACCGTGAAAAGGACAGATTCATGACGAACATTTCCCGTCGTGCCGTGGCCAAGGGCGCGGCCTGGTCGGCGCCGTCGGTGCTCGTGGCCGCACAGGCCCCCTCGCTGGCTGCCTCGCCCGGCAGTCCCGAGCCGAGCCCGGACAAGCCCATCGTGGCCGCCGGTCCCGGCGGCGGCAGCTGCAAGCTCCCGGGTGAGAGCCGCGGTCAGAAGGCCTACCGCGTCGAGATCGACATGACCAACATCTCCGGCTCCGTGGGCACCGTCGAGATCATGGAAGTGACCGCCAGGGGTGGCGCCATCGCCTGGGCTCCGGACGAAGCGCCCATCTTCACCATCGAGCCCGGCGGTGATCGTGTGGCCTTCTACATCCGATCCGCCGACTCCGCCAACGTCGCCATGACGGTCACCTACCTGGTCGTGGTGGATGGTCGGGAGTACGTGGCCGAGAGCCCCGTCGAGCTCGCGGAGTTCCCGCCCTGCGAGAAGTCCGTCTACTCCCCCTGGGAGTGAGTCTGGGGCACGTGCCCCAGCTCCCCACGGCAATCACCTGATGCACGCGAGGGTCACCGGAACCGGTGACCTCCGTGTGCGTCAGGTGACCGTCGTCCCCCGGTGGCGTCGGCGGGGCCTCCCGGGGACCACCATCCTGAGCCACACACGAAGGAGCCGGCACCCCACGGCGGGGGTGCCGGCTCCATCGTGCGTGCCGGAGAGGCGTCAGCGGGTGACTCAGGCCTCCGGCTTGTCTGCCTGGCTCTCCTGGCCGCCGGCACCCTCGGCGCGGTCGATCGAGCGCTCGGTGTCGTCGGACTGGTGGCCGGGCAGCGGCCAGCGGGCGGTGGTGACGCCCTGCTCCTTGGCGCGCTCCAGGGCCTCGGTGATGATCTTCTCGGCCTCGGAGCGGTCGCCCCAGCTCGAGCCCTCCTCGACGTACTTGCCCGGCTCCAGGGCCTTGTAGACCTCGAAGAAGTGGCGGATCTCGTCGAGCGTGAACTCCGAGACGTCCGAGGAGTCCTGGATGTGGTCGCGGCGGGGGTCGCCGGAGGCCACGCACAGGATCTTGTCGTCGCCGCCGGCGTCGTCGACCATCTTGAAGACGGCCACCGGGCGCACGCGCACCACGCAGCCGGGGAAGGTCGGCTCGTCGAGCAGCACGAGGGCGTCCAGCGGGTCGCCGTCCTCACCGAGGGTGTCCTCGATGTACCCGTAGTCGGCCGGGTAGCGCATGGCGGTGAAGAGCAGACGGTCCAGGCGGATCCGGCCCGTCTCGTGGTCGATCTCGTACTTGTTCTTGTTCCCGGAAGGGATCTCGACGGTCATGTCGAACTCCATGGGACCTCCTCGTCTCGGCGTTTAGGCTGTGGCCCAGTCTGTCGCATCCCTCGCCCGCCTCCGAAAGGTCCCCGGTGAAGTCCTCCGCCCGCAACGCCCTCATCGCCAGCACGGCCGTGGTGGCCCTGGCAGCCGGTTACGTCACGGCCGACGTCTACGACAAGGTGCCGGGCGTCCTGACCAACGCCCCCGAGACCGCAGCCCCCGCCGAGCAGGAGCAGGGAGGGGACGACGAGGAGTCCACGGCCGTCAAGCGACCGGCCGCCCCGAAGGAGGGCGTCATCAGCCACGAGATGGCCCCCGGCGAGGCCGCGCGGGTCAGCGACGGCCCGCAGGAGAAGGCCGAGGCGGAGAAGGTGACCGCCGAGGCCGGGGACTCCCCGGAGGTGCTCGCCCACCTGGAGAACTCCGACCAGGCGCCCAGCCCGGAGACCGTCAAGAAGGCGCTGGGGAAGACCCTCGACGACGAGACTCTCGGCTTCCTCTCCCTGGACATCCGGGACGCCCGGACCGGCAAGGTGCTCCTCCAGCAGAACGCCGACCGACCCAACCACCTGGCGTCGATGACGAAGCTCGTCTCGGTCGGGGCGATCGTCCAGTCCGGGTGGGATCTCGACCAGCGCCTGGAGACCAAGGTGCTGCTCGACGAGGGGAACAACATCGTCATCGTCGCCGGGGGGGACACGATGCTCTCCCGCGGCATGGGCAACCCGCTGGCGACCGCCAACCGGGCCGGCCTGCAGGACCTCGCCAAGCAGACCGCGGCCGCGATCAAGAAGAAGCGCAAGGCGGGGGAAGACCTGCCGGAGACTTTCACCGTGGCCCTCGACGACTCGCAGGCCGGGGCGACCTGGTCGGAGGACTGGTCCGAGGTGGCCCTCAACGAGGGGTGGTCGGGTCGCGTGACCATGGCCCAGCTCTTCGACGACCGGGCCCGCCACCTGCACCCCAGCCCGCCGGACCCGGTGATGAACGTGGCCGGCACCTTCGCCGGGCGCCTCCACGAGGAGGGCGTCAAGGTGGAGAAGGGCATCCCGCGGACGAAGAAGAAGGCCGAGGGCGAGACGCTGGCCGTCGTGAAGTCGGCGCCCGTCCGCGACCAGCTCGTCCACGCCATGCAGGTCAGCGACAACGCCCGCATCGAGACGCTCACCCGACAGGCCGCCCTGGCCACCGGCGGGCTGAAGGTGGAGAAGTCCGACCCCTCCGACGTCGGCCAGTGGGTGGTGCGCATGACCAAGGAGCGGGGGATCGACAACACCGGCCACCAGCAGCACGACAGCGCCGGCCTCACGAGCAAGAACGAGATCCCCGTCCAGGTGCTCGGCGAGCTCCTCGCCCAGGGCGCCTCGGGGGAGGACCCGGAGTACGGCCGGATCATGGCCAACCTCTCCATGGCCGGCCTCTACGGCACCCTCGACCCGCGCTTCTACGGCGACGGTCGCGAGGAGGCCCGCGGCTTCGTGCGCGGCAAGACCGGCACCCTCCCGATGGCCTCGGGCATGGCCGGCAGCACCGTGACCCAGGACGGTCGCCTCCTGACCTTCGTGGTGAGCAGCGACGACTTCGAACGCAGCACCCAGCCGATGGTCGCCCGCAAGGCCCACGACGAGATCATCGCCGCCCTCCAGGGCTGCGAGTGCAACACCGGCGCCTGACGCGACGGACCGCCTGAGGTGCCCGGACCGCCGGCTGCCGTCGCCGCGGTGCGCCACGCCGTGCGGGGCCCGCTGCGTGCTGCCGCCGAGGAGGGGGCGGGCGTGCTCGTGGCCTGCTCCGGAGGGGCCGACTCGCTGGCGCTGGCCGCCGGGCTGGCCTTCGAGGCCGACCGGCTGCGCCGTCGGGGCGGACGCGTCCTGAGCGGCGCGGTGGTGGTGGACCACGCACTGCAGGCCGGGAGCGCCGAGGTGGCCGCCCGGGCCGCCGCCACCTGTCGGGCGCTCGGCCTCGACCCGGTGCTGGTGCGCCGCGTCGAGGTGGGCCGGGGGGACGGCCCGGAGGCCGCTGCCCGGGAGGCGCGCTACGACGCCTTCGCGGAGGTGCTCGACGGGCTGGGGGCCCCTGACCGGTCGGTGCGGGTCTGGCTGGCCCACACCGCGGACGACCAGGCCGAGCAGGTGCTCCTGGGGCTCCTGCGCGGGGCCGGGACCCGCTCCCTGGCGGGCATGCCGGCCCGCCGCGGCCCCTACGAGCGCCCCCTCCTCGGCCTGCGACGGGCCACCACCCGGGAGGCCTGCGCCGACCAGGGGCTCGCCCCGCACCAGGACCCCCACAACGACGACCCGCGGTTCGCGCGGGTGCGCATCCGGCAGGCGTTGGCCGTCCTCGGCGACGCGGCCGGGGAGGACCTCGTCCCCGCCCTGGCCCGCAGCGCCGACCACCTCCGGGCGGACGCCGACCTCCTCGACGCGCTCGCGGCCGGCCGGGCGGCCGCCCTCACCGAGCACCCCGGCCCGGCCTGGCCGGTGGAGGAGCTGGCGGGGGTCGAGGCCGCCCTGCGGCCCCGCGTGTGGCGCCGGCTGGTGCAGCGGACGCACGGCGCCGGCCCCGTGCCGACGCACACCCACCTGGCCGGCCTGGACCGGCTGCTCACCGGCTGGACCGGGCAGGGCCCGGTGCACCTGCCCGGCGGCCACCGGTGGGCCCGGTGGCGCAGGGACGGGGTCGCGGTCGTGGGGCCCTCCCGGTCGGACACAATGAACCCCAGCCCTGTACGCCCGAGGATGGAGAGACCGGTGGACGCTGAGCACATGGGGGATGCCCTCGAGAGGGTCCTGCTGACCGAGGAGGAGATCCTCGCCGGCCTGGACCGGATGGCCCGGGAGATCGCGGCCGACTACGAGGGCAAGGACGTGCTCATGGTCGGTGTCCTCAAGGGCGCCGTCATGGTCGTCTCCGACCTCATGCGCGCCATGCCGTACAGCGTGCCGATGGACTGGATGGCCATCAGCTCCTACGGGTCGGGCACGAGATCCAGCGGCGTGGTGCGGATCCTCAAGGACCTCGACACCGACATCACCGACCGCCACGTGCTGGTGGTGGAGGACGTCATCGACTCCGGCCTGACCCTCAGCTGGATCCTGGAGAATCTCGAGCTGCGCGGGGCAGCCTCCGTGGAGGTGGCGACCCTGCTGCGCAAGCCGGAGGCCCAGAAGGTCGAGATCGACGCGAAGTACGTGGGCTTCGACATCCCGAACGACTTCGTCGTGGGCTACGGCCTGGACTTCGACGAGCGCTTCCGCAACCTGCGCTGCGTGGGCACGCTCGCCCCGCACATGTACAGCTGACCGACCACCGCTCCACAGCGCGGACCGCCGGCCGGGGAGGGACGACTGTGCTGTGGAACACTGGGGCGCCCCCGGGCGTTGACCCGCGACGACCCGTTCCCAGAGCACCGCGAGCAGCGGCGGGCCCACCCCCCACACGAGGATGACGATGAAGAAGATGTGGCGTTCGCCCATGATCTGGATCTTCCTGATCATCGGTGCGTCCCTGATCTGGTTCGGCCTGAGCGGCGACAAGTCGTTCGAACGCGTGGACACCTCCGTGGCGCTGGAGCAGATCGAGGCCGGGACGGTCGAGTCGGCGAAGGTGACCCCGGACCGGGTCGACCTCACCCTCAAGCCGGGCAGCGAGTACTCCGGCGAGGACGTGCAGAACGCCCGGGAGATCCAGTCCTTCTACGTGGAGTCGCGTGGGCCGGACGTGGTGGAGGCGCTCAACGAGAACCCGCCGTCGAAGGGCTTCACCGACGACCCGGAGACCCCCAGCTTCCTCATGAGCATGCTCATGACGCTGCTGCCCTTCCTGCTCATCATCGGGCTCTTCCTGCTGATCCTCCCGCAGATGGGTGGGGGCTCGCGGATCATGCAGTTCGGCAAGTCCAAGGCCAAGCTGGCCAACAAGGACATGCCGCAGGTGACCTTCGACGACGTCGCAGGGGCCGACGAGGTCGTCGACGAGCTCCACGAGATCAAGGAGTTCCTCACCGAGCCGGCCAAGTTCCAGGAGGTCGGTGCCAAGGTGCCCAAGGGTGTGCTGCTCTACGGCCCGCCCGGCACCGGCAAGACCCTGCTGGCCCGTGCCGTGGCCGGCGAGGCCGGGGTGCCCTTCTACTCGATCTCCGGCTCGGACTTCGTCGAGATGTTCGTCGGTGTGGGTGCCTCCCGCGTCCGTGACCTCTTCGAGCAGGCCAAGGCCAACGCCCCGGCGATCATCTTCATGGACGAGATCGACGCCGTCGGTCGCCACCGCGGCGCCGGCATGGGCGGCGGTCACGACGAGCGCGAGCAGACGCTCAACCAGCTCCTGGTGGAGATGGACGGCTTCGACGGCACGCACAACGTCATCCTCATCGCCGCGACGAACCGTCCCGACGTGCTCGACCCGGCCCTGCTGCGCCCGGGCCGCTTCGACCGCCAGATCCCGGTGGAGGCCCCCGACCTCAAGGGCCGCCACGACATCCTCAAGGTGCACTCCCAGGGCAAGCCGATGGCCGGCTCGGTGGACCTGCTGGCCGTCGCCCGCCGCACCCCCGGCATGAGTGGCGCGGATCTCGCGAACGTGCTCAACGAGGCCGCGCTGCTCACGGCCCGCTCCGGCGCGCAGATCATCGACGACCGGGCCCTGGACGAGGCGATCGACCGCGTCATGGCCGGCCCCCAGAAGCGCACCCGCCTCATGAACGAGAAGGAGCGGAAGGTCACCGCCTACCACGAGGGCGGTCACGCCCTGGTGGCCGCGGCGATGAACCACACCGCCCCGGTCAGCAAGATCACCATCCTCCCGCGCGGCCGGGCGTTGGGCTACACGATGGTGATGCCGCTGGACGACAAGTACTCCACCACCCGCAACGAGCTGCTCGACCAGCTGGCCTACGCGTTGGGCGGTCGGGTGGCCGAGGAGCTCATCTACCACGACCCCTCGACCGGTGCCTCGAACGACATCGAGAAGGCGACCGACATCGCGCGGAAGATGGTCACCCAGTACGGCATGAGCGACAAGGTCGGTGCCGTGAAGCTCGGCGAGTCCGCAGGCGAGCCCTTCATGGGGCGCGACATGGGGGGCGGCCGCGACTACTCCGAGCGGATGGCCGCGGTGGTCGACACCGAGGTCCGCGAGCTCATCGAGGCCGCGCACGACGAGGCCTGGCACGCGCTCAACGACAACCGGGACATCCTCGACGCCCTGGTGCTGGAGCTCCTCGACAAGGAGACCATCAACGCCCCGCGCCTGGCCGAGATCTTCGAGCCGGTCCGGAAGCGACCGGTGCGCGCCACCTGGCTCTCCAGCGACGACCGGCCGGTCTCCGAACAGCCGCCGGTGCTGACCCCCGAGGAGCGTGCCGCCATCGACCGCGGGGACATGACGACCCCGCTGCACGAGCTGCCGGTCGACGAGCGCCCGGTCTCCCCCGGTCACGGGGCCGGGGAGCCCGGCGCCACCGGTGGTCCCGGTGACGGCCCGAGCCAGCCGCCGCACGCCGGGGGTGGCGCGAGCCCCGTCGGCTGGGGCCCCGGTCAGGGCTGACGTGGACCACGCACGCGCCGAGGCCGCGGTCCGGGAGCTGCTCCTGGCGATCGGCGAGGACCCGGACCGGGACGGGCTGCTGGAGACGCCCGCCCGGGTCGCCCGGTCCTTCGCCGAGCTGACCTCCGGGCTGGAGGGGGACCCCGCGGAGGTCCTGGGGACCCGCTTCGCGATCGACCACGACGAGATGGTCCTGGTCCGCGACATCGAGATGCACTCGCTCTGCGAGCACCACCTGCTGCCCTTCCACGGGGTGGCCCACGTGGGCTACACGCCGCGCGGCGGCACGGTGGTCGGCCTCTCCAAGCTCGCCCGCCTGGTGGAGCTCTACGCCCGCCGACCGCAGGTGCAGGAGCGGCTCACCACCCAGGTGGCCAACGCGCTGGTGGACCACCTGGACCCCGGCGGCGTGATCGTCGTCGTGGAGGCCGAGCACCTCTGCATGACCATGCGCGGGGTGCGCAAGGCCGGCGCGCGGACGGTGACCTCCGCCGTGCGCGGCCACTTCACCGACCAGGCCACCCGGGCCGAGGCGATGAGCCTCATCGCCAGCCACCGCTGAGGAGGCGACCATGCACGCACCGACCCCCCGCCCCGCCCCGCTCGTGATGGGCATCGTCAACGTCACCCCGGACTCCTTCAGCGACGGGGGACGCTGGGCCGACCCGGCCGCTGCCGTGGAGCAGGCCCGCCGCCTCGTGGCGCAGGGCGCGCGGATCGTCGACGTCGGGGGCGAGTCGACCCGCCCCGGCTCCGCCCGGGTGGACGAGGCCGAGGAGCTGCGCCGCGTGCTGCCGGTCGTGGAGGCCCTCGTCGCCGAGGGGGTCACCATCTCGGTCGACACCACGCGCGCCGCCGTGGCCGCCGAGACGGTCGCCGCGGGGGCGGGCATCGTCAACGACGTCTCCGGCGGCCTGGCCGACCCGGAGATGCTGCCCGTCGTGGCCCGGACCGAGGCCGACCTGGTGCTCATGCACTGGCGCGGCCACTCGGAGGACATGTACGCCGAGGCGCGCTACGAGGACGTCACCGCCGAGGTGCTC
Source organism: Kytococcus aerolatus (assembly GCF_900187395.1). Lineage (GTDB taxonomy): Bacteria > Actinomycetota > Actinomycetes > Actinomycetales > Dermatophilaceae > Kytococcus > Kytococcus aerolatus. Next base: position 262,403 of record NZ_FYEZ01000003.1, on the reverse strand, counting down.
GCCGAGCTCACCGAGCGGGTGACGGCCGCTGAGGAGGCCGGCATCCCGCGCGAGCGGATCGTGCTGGACCCGGGCTTCGGGTTCGCCAAGCGACCCGAGCACAGCTGGGAGCTGCTGGCCGGCCTGGAGCGCTTCGTCCGCGGGGCCGACCTGCTGGGCTGCCGCACCCTCGTCGGCACCTCCCGCAAGGGCTTCCTCGGCCAGGTGCGCGCGGGACTCGTGCCCGTCGGAGGGGCGGATGAGCCCGCTCCGGCCCCGGAGCGGGACGCAGCCACGGCGGCCACCTCGCTGCTCTCGGCGCAGGCCGGCGCCTGGGCGGTGCGGGTCCACGCGGTGACGCCCACCGTCGACGCCCTCGGCGTGCACGCCCGGATGCGGCCCTGGCAGGAGGGGTGAGCACCCCGGTCGGACGGACGCCCGGGGCGGGGCCGGTCATCCGGCTCGGCGGGGTCGAGGCCCGGGGCCACCACGGCGTGCTGGAGCACGAGCGGCAGGAGGGGCAGCACTTCGTCGCGGACCTGGAGGCCGAGCTGGTGCCCGGCGCCGGGGCGGGCGACGACATCGGCGCCACGCTCCACTACGGCCAGGCCGCCGAGGCCCTGCACGCCGTGCTGGCCGGGGAGCCGGTGGATCTCCTGGAGACCCTCGTCGAGCGGCTCCTCGACGCGGTCGAGGCCCTCCCGGGGGCGGAGGCCTGCCGCCGGCTCACGGTGACCGTCCACAAGCCGCAGGCGCCGATCACCGTGCCGTTCGCGGACGTGACCGTCTCGGCCACCCGGGAGCGCACCCGCCCGGCGGTCGTCGCCCTGGGGGCGAACCTCGGGGACGCCGCCGCGACCCTCGCGGCCGCGGTGGCCCGGCTCGGCGACCTGCCGGGGACCCGCCTGACCGGCCTCTCCCCGCTCGTGGAGACCGACCCGGTGGGTGGCGTGGAGCAGCCGGTGTACCTCAACGCGGTGGCCCTGCTGGAGACCGTGCTGCCGGCCGAGCGCCTGCTCGCCGCGCTGCACGCCATCGAGGCCGAGCACGGCCGGACCCGGGAGCTCCGGTGGGGGGCCAGGACGCTCGACCTCGACCTCGTCCAGCAGGGCGATCCGCGCACCGGCACCGAGCTGCGGTGCACGGGCACGCTGGAGCTGCCCCACCCGCGGGCCGCCGAGCGGGCCTTCGTGCTGGTGCCGTGGTCGCAGGTCGACCCGGCTGCGATGCTGGGTGGGGAGTCCGTCGCCACCCTGGCGACCCGGGCCGCCGACGCCGCAGGGGTCCGGCCCGGCCCGCCCTGGCCCGCCCTGCGCTGGGGAGGCGCCCGATGACCCGTGACCCGCGACACCAGACCCCCACCGACGGGCCGCAGGGTCCCGGCACCCGCCCGTGGCAGCTCGTGCTCACCTGGCTGGGCGCCTCGCTCGTGGGCTGGGGCCTGTCCACCTGGTGGCTGGGGCGCGGCAACCCCGTGCCCGTCCGGGCAGGAGCGGGCCTGGTCCTCGACCTGCTCTTCGCCGGCGCGCTGCTGGCCGCAGCCCTGTGGGTGTGGCGCTCGAGCCGGACCACCGCCGACGCCGCCGCCGACCAGCGCTGGCGGGAGCGCTCCCCGGCCCCGACGACGGCCCGCCTCGTCGTGGTCCTGGCCATCGCGGCCGCCTGGGCCGGGGCCTCGCTGGCCGGGCTGTTCACCGGTCTCCTCGTGGCCGCCCTGCCGAACGCCGACGTGCCGAGCGTGCGGGGCGACGTGCTGCGCACCGGCCTGCAGGTGGGTACCTCGGTGGTGCTGGCGGTGGTCGGTCAGGTGAGCCAGTGGCTGTGCCGGGTGCCGCCGGAGGGGGAGGACGACCACGACGGTGGTCGGGGCCAGCGGGTCACCAGCCCGTCCACGCCGGCCATGGGGCGCTACCGCGACGACACGGCCGCCTGAGCGCAGCGGTCGTCGGGGTCCCCGGGGGCGGGCTCAGTCCGTCGGGCCCGCCGGGACGGGCCGTCCGTCCGTGAGGAGGGCCGCCCCGGTGCGCAGCTCCTGCCCGTCCCAGACCTGGGAGAGGTGGCGGGCCACGTAGGGGGCGGCGTGCTGCGCCACGTCCTCGGGGGTGCACCAGTGGACGGCGCGGATCTCGCCGGGGTCCAGGGTCATCCGCTCGGTGAGGTCCGGGTGGACGCCGAGGTCGAAGAGGCAGAGCAGGGCGTCCGACCAGCCGCGGTAGGCGGGCAGCCAGTTGAGGGACACCAGCGGGCCGAGCGGCAGCTCGACCCCGAGCTCCTCCCCGATCTCCCGGACCACGGTGGTGGCCGGCCCCTCGTCGGGGTCGACGATGCCCCCGGGCAGATCCCACTCGGCCTTGTAGGTGAGCTCGCAGAGCAGGACCCGCCCCCGGTCGTCGCGGATCACGCCCTGACCGATGACGCGCTTGCGCGGCATCGCGGAGTCCAGCACCCCGAGCCGGTTCTCGCGGGAGCTGCGGGGCGGGTCGTCGGCCAGCCGGGAGACCACCAGGGCGTCCCCCTCCGGCCCCGGGCCGAGCAGCCCGCGGAGCACCCCCTCGCGGCGCATCCCGGCACGGACGGCGACGGCCCGCAGGTCGCGTCGGCCGGGGTCCAGGAGCAGCTCCACGCGGTGGGCGCCGGCCGCCAGCCGGGCGTCCACCGCCTCGATCAGCGCGACGGGGTCGACGGGCTCGGTGAGCCGGGTCCGGTGGACGCCCGGCTCGGTGGTCTCCCACTCCCAGGTGCGCATGGTGGGGAGCCTGTCACACCCTCCCGGGTCGGGCAGAAATCGGCTCCCGGGCTGCGTAGGGTGACCGCCATGCACTCCGAGGAGACCGCGGGCGCACCCCGCCTACGCATCGGCATCATCGGCGCCGGACGGGTCGGGGCGGTCCTCGGCGCCGCCTGGGAGGCCGCCGGTCACCGGGTGGTCGCGCACTCCGTGGGGGACGCCGGGGCCGAGCGGGCGCACGGGTTGCTGCCGCACAGCATCCGGCGGGCCCCGGAGGAGGTCCCGGGCGAGGCCGAGCTGGTGCTCCTCGCGGTGCCCGCCCGCGACGCCGCGGGGCTGGTCAACGGTCTGGTGACGGCCGGGGCGCTCCGGCCCGGGCAGCTCCTGGTGCACACGGTGCCCGGGGTGGGGGTGGAGCTCTTCGCGCCGGCGCTCGCCGCGGGCCTGCCGGTGCTGGGCGTCTCCCTGCAGCCGGCGATGGTCTTCTCCGGGCAGGCCGAGGACGTGCAGCGCCTGCGCGACGCCGTGGTCTGCCACCTGTGCCCGGTGGAGGTGGACCCGGTGGCCCAGTCGCTGGTCGCCGAGCTGGGGGCCACGCCGCTGCGCCTCGAGGCGGTGGACCTGCCGCGGCACGACGCCGCGGTCACGGTGGCCACCGAGGGGGTGGCCGCGCTGGTCACCACGGTGCGCCGGGCGCTCTCCCGGGCCGGGCTGGCCGAGCCGGACGCGGTGGCCGGGCCGCTGCTGCGGGCCTCGCTGGAGGCGGCCCTGGGGAGCGGGGAGGCGCCCGCCGGGACCTCGCCCTCCGGGCCGGTGAGCACCTGGGACGCCGCCCGTCTCGCCCGGCACCGGGAGGCCCTGCGCGCGGCCCCGGGGGACGGAGCCGAGGACCGGGCGGCGCTCGCCGAGGTGCACCTGGCCCTGGAGCGGGCGGCGGCCCGGCACGCCCTGGCGGCCCGCATCGAGACGCCGCCGGTGGCGCGCGAGGTGCTGGGAGAGCTGGGGCTGGGGAGCGGCTCGTCCCCACGGGAGGGCCGGTGATGCCCCACGACGGGTACGGTGACCCCATCACCCTTCGACGGCGGGAGCCGACCATGCAGCAGCCCCCTCGCACCCACCGTGTCCTGCGCACGCCGGTGGGGGAGCTCACCCTCGTGGGGCGCGGGGAGGTGCTCCAGGGCGTCTACTGGCCCGAGCACTCCCCGCCGCCGGACCGCAGCGCCTTCGGGGAGCCCGACGAGGGGAGCCTCACCGCCGCCGCTGCCCAGCTCACGGGGTGGTTCGCCGGTGAGCGCACGGAGTTCGACCTGGAGCTGGAGCTGACGGGCACCGCCTTCCAGCAGGAGGTCTGGGCGGCGCTGCGACGCATCCCCCATGGGGAGGTGCGCACCTACGGGCAGATCGCCGAGGAGCTGGGGCGCCCCCGGGCGGTGCGCGCGGTGGGGGCCGCCAACGGGTGCAACCGGTTCAGCATCGTCATCCCCTGCCACCGGGTCGTGAGCTCCGCCGGGCGCCTCCACGGCTACGCCGGCGGGGTGGAGGTCAAGCGATGGCTCCTGGCGCACGAGGGAGTCGACCTTCCCAGGTGAGCCGCGCACGCCACAATGGCGGCATGAGCGCGAACTTCCCGCAGACGGAGCAGCACTCCCCGTGGACCGGCCGGGACGACGGACCCGGCCCCGAGCACCGCCGGTGGCACCACCTCGCGACCCGGGCGGGGAGTGGCGAGGGTCCCTGGGTGGGGGTGGTCGGTTTCGCCTCCGACGAGGGGGTGCGGCGCAACAAGGGGCGCCCGGGGGCGGCCGAGGCGCCCCCGCTGCTGCGCCAGGCCCTGGCGGGGCTGGCGGTCCACCGCGAGTTCACGCTCCTGGACCACGGCGACACGGGGTACGAGGGCACCGACCTGGAGGTGGGGCACGACGCGGTGGGCGATGCCATCGCCGCCTCCCTCGACGCCGACGACCTGACGATCGTGCTCGGTGGCGGCCACGAGACCGCATGGGGTTGCTACCTGGGGCGGTCCCGCTCGCAGCGCCTCGGCGGGGGCGAGGCGATGGGGCGCACCGTGGTGGTGAACCTCGACGCGCACTTCGACCTGCGGGAGGCCCCCGAGCCCAGCAGCGGCACCCCCTTCCTGCAGATGGCCCGGGCGGAGCAGGCCGCCGGGCGCGCGCTGGACTACACGGTCATCGGCCTGGCCGATCCGAGCAACACCGCGATCCTCTTCGACACCGCCCGCGCGCTGGGGGTGCGTTGGCTGACCGATGTCGAGTCCACCGCCGAGCGGGCCCTGGCGCTGGTGGACGAGCTGCTCGCCCGGGCGGACCACGTGCACCTGGAGATCGACCTCGACGTGCTGCCGGCGGATCTCGCGCCGGGGGTCAGCGCCCCGGCCGCCCTCGGGGTGCCGCTGCCGGTGTGCAGCGCCGTCGTGCGCCGGCTGGCGGCCTCCGGGAAGCTCCGGCTGGTGGACGTGGCCGAGTACAACCCGCAGCTCGACCTCGACTCCCGGACCGCGAAGGTGGCGGCTCGGCTGGTCACCGACATCGTGCACGCCCTGCCGGGGGAGTGAGCGTTCACCCACTGTTCATAGATGTCAACTATGAATTCCGGGCGAAGTCATATACAGTGGCTATAGCAACCGGGGCAGCCGGGAGCACTTCACTGCACGCAACCCACGAGGGAGTACGCATGTCGCTCATCAACACCACCATCAAGCCCTTCCAGGCCACCGCCTACGTCAACGGCGAGTTCAAGGACTACTCGGACGCCGACATCCAGGGCAAGTGGGCGATCTTCTTCTTCTACCCCGCCGACTTCACCTTCGTCTGCCCCACCGAGCTGGGCGACCTCGCCGACCACTACGAGGAGCTCAAGGGCCTGGGCGTCGAGGTCTTCGGTGTCTCCACCGACACCCACTTCACCCACAAGGCCTGGCACACCTCCTCCGAGACCGTCGGCAAGGTGAACTACCCGATGCTCGGCGACCCGACCCACCAGATCTCCAACAACTTCGAGATCCTGCGCCAGGACGAGGGCGTCGCCAACCGCGGCACCTTCCTGGTGGACCCGGACGGCGTCATCCAGTTCACCGAGGTGACCTCCGAGGGCATCGGCCGCAACGCCGCCGAGCTCGTCCGCAAGGTCAAGGCCGCCCAGTACGTGCGCAACAACCCCGGCCAGGTCTGCCCGGCCAAGTGGGAGGAGGGCGGCGAGACCCTCGAGCCGTCCCTGGACCTCGTCGGCAAGATCTGATCCCACCCCTCGGGGAACCCTGCCCCGTGAGGAACGCCTGACCGGCGGGCCACGTCCCGGTCCGCCGGCGGAGATCCCCTGACCGCAGCGCGGGGCGCACGTCACCCACGTGCGCCCCGTGCCGGTCCCCAGCACCTCTTCCACACCTGAACCCCGTCCGCCCGAGCCGTCACGTCACAGGAGGCCCCCGTGCTCGACCAGAACCTCGCCAACCAGCTCCGCCAGCTCTTGGGCAATCTCCAGCGCCCCGTCGAGCTCCTCACGACCGTCGAGCCCGGTGCCACCGACAAGGTCAGCCAGGACACCCTGGCCCTGTGCGCCGAGATCGCCGAGATGTCCGATCTCGTCACCGCCCGGGAGGCCGAGGGCGACGAGCGCGCCGAGCGCAGCCCCTCCTTCACCATCCGCGCCGCCGAGGACCACGCCTCGGCCGTGACCTTCGCCGGTCTGCCGATGGGCCACGAGTTCACCTCGCTCGTGCTGGCCCTGCTGAACATCGGCGGTCACCCGAGCAAGGCCGCCGTGGACACCCTGGAGCAGATCAAGGACATCGAGGGCGAGCACCGCTTCGAGACCTTCTTCAGCCAGTCCTGCCAGAACTGCCCCGACGTGGTGCAGGCGCTGGACCTCATGGCCACGCTCAACCCGAACATCACCCACGTGGCCATCGACGGCTCGGCCTTCCCGGACGAGGCCGACGAGCGCGGCGTCATGGCCGTGCCGACCGTCTTCCACAACGGGGAGGACTTCGGCTCCGGCCGGATGACCCTCGAGGAGATCATCGAGCGCGTCGACACCGGGGCCGCCGAGAAGGCCGCCGCGCGGCTGGCCGAGGCCGACCCCTACGAGGTCCTCGTGCTCGGCGGTGGCCCCGCCGGCTCGACCGCCGCCATCTACGCCGCCCGCAAGGGCATCCGCACCGGTCTGGTCGCCGAGCGGATGGGGGGGCAGGTCAACGACACGATGTCCATCGAGAACGTCACCGGCACCTCCCACACCGAGGGGCCGAAGCTGGCCGCCGAGATGGAGCGCCACGTCAACGACTACGAGGTCGACCTCGTGAAGTCCCAGCAGGCCGTCGGCGTCACCACCGCCGAGCAGGAGGGCGGCTACCACTCGGTCGAGCTCGCCTCCGGGGCCACGCTGCGCACCCGCTCGCTGGTCGTCGCCACCGGTGCCTCCTGGCGCACCATGGGCGTCCCCGGCGAGGAGGAGTACCGGAACAAGGGCGTCACCTTCTGCCCGCACTGCGACGGCCCGCTCTTCAAGGGCAAGCGCGTCGCCGTGATCGGTGGTGGCAACTCGGGTGTCGAGGCCGCGATCGACCTGGCCGGCATCGTCGGCCACGTGACCGTGCTGGAGTTCATGGACTCGATGCGCGCCGACCAGGTGCTGCAGGACAAGCTGCGCTCGCTGCCGAATGTCGACATCGTCCTCGGCGCCGCCACCCAGGAGGTCCTCGGCGACGGCTCCCGCGTGACCGGCCTGACGTACCAGGACCGCGCCACCGAGGAGGTCCACGAGCTGGAGCTCGAGGGCATCTTCGTCCAGATCGGTCTGGTGCCGAACTCGGCCTTCCTCCAGGAGTCGGGCGTCGAGCTCACCCCGCGCGGCGAGGTCGTCATCGACGAGCGCGGTGCGACGAACGTCCCGGGCATCTTCGCCGCCGGCGACGTCTCCACCACGCCGTACAAGCAGATCGTGGTCGCCTTCGGTTCGGGCTCGACGGCCTCGCTGAGCGCCTTCGACCACCTGATCCGCACCTCCGCCCCGGCCGACCAGTCGGCCGCGGACACGGCGGCGGGCACCAAGGTCGTCGACGCCGAGGACGAGCCCACCGACGTCGCGGACACGGTGACCAGCAAGTGAACCTCCGCGACCTGGAGTACCTGGTGGCGCTCGGCGACCACGGGAACTACGGTCGCGCTGCCGCGGCCTGCGGTGTCTCCCAGCCGACGCTGAGCACCCAGGTCAAGAAGCTGGAGGCGGCCCTGGGGTGTGCCCTCGTGGAGCGCTCCGGCCGCCAGACGATGCTGACCCCGGCCGGCGAGCAGATCGCCGGCCGGGCTCGGCGCATGCTGGGGCACGGGGAGGCGATCCGCCGGATCGCCGAGCAGGCCCGGGACCCGCGCTCCGGGTCGCTGCGGCTGGGGATCTTCCCGACCCTGGCGCCCTACCTGCTGCCCCACGTGGTGCCGCAGCTGCGGCAGGACCTGCCCGAGCTGGACCTGCTGCTCGTGGAGGAGCGCACCCCGGAGCTGCTGGCCGGCCTGCGGGGCGGCAGCCTCGACGCGGTCGTGCTGGCCGGTCCGCTCACCGAGCCCGGGCTCCGCGTGGAGCCGCTCTTCCGGGAGGACTTCGTGCTGGCCGTCCCGCCGGGCCACCCGCTGGCCGGGCAGGGTCCGGTGGGGGCGGAGGTCCTCGGGCGGGAGTCGGTCCTGCTGCTGGAGGACGGTCACTGCCTGCGCGACCAGGCGCTCGACGTGTGCCGCTCCAGCGGGGCGGTGGAGATGGACGGCTTCCGGGCCACCTCGCTGGAGACGCTGCGGCACATGGTGGCCGCCGGCATCGGAGTGACCCTCATGCCGCGGATGGCCGTGGAGCGCCCCGGCGGGCCGGGTGGCATCGAGATCGTGGAGTTCGCCGCCCCCGCGCCGCACCGCGACATCGTGCTGGCCTGGCGGGCCTCCTCCGTGCAGGGCGATCTCATGCCGGAGCTGGCGGACCTGCTGCGCCGGGTGCCGGAGCAGCTGGCCACCCCCGCCGTCTGAAGGGCCCGCTGCCGCCCTCCTCGCAACCCTTTCCACGACGACCATCACCTCTCACGCACGGCCATCACCGGAATCGGTGACGCTCGTGCGCGAGAGGTGATGGTCGTCCGGCAGTGGGCGGGCGGGTGACAGCGAAGACGTGCGGAGGGCACGGGCGGTAGCGTCCCGTCATGGACGCACCACCCGCCGTGGAGATCACCCGCCCCGCTCCGGAGGACGCGCTGCCCTGGGCACACGCGCACGTGGCCATCTGGCGCGAGGCCTACGCAGACCTCCTCCCGGCCGCGTTGCTCGAGGGGCTCGACGCGGAGGGCTCGGTCCCAGCTCGGCGGGAGATCGCCGACCGGCTGGATGCCGAGGGCCCCGGCCCGGACCTGCCCGACACGGTGATCGCCCGCTGCGCCGACGGGACCGTCGCCGGCATGTGCACCGCTGGCCTCCGGCGGGACGACCTGCCCACCGAGCTCGAGCTCCACGCGCTCAACGTGGCCGCCCCGTGGCGGGGGACCGGTCTGGCCGAGCGGCTCGTGGAGGCGGTGCTCCCGCCCGGCCCGGCCTCCCTCTGGGTGCTCGAGGGCAACGACCGGGCGATCGCGTTCTACCGCCGTCTCGGGTTCGAGGAGACCTCCCGGCGCAAGGAGCTCGTGCACCGCACCGTCGGGGACACCGGGGTGTGGGAGATCGCCATGGTGCGGCCAGTCTGATCCCGCGCGGCACTGCGCTCCTCGGGGTGCGTCAGCGGGCCGCGCGCCCGGCCCGTGCCGCCCGCCGTCGCCGGTGCGCCCGCCGCACGGCCCGGTGGCTGAACAGCCGGAAGACCCAGGTCCGGGGGACGTGCACACCGGTGGCGAGGTGCTCCACCGCCGAGTCGTCGTAGAGCGTGGCGGTGAGCCCGTCGAGCCCGGCGGGGGTCCCGAGCACCATGAGCGTGTCCCCGACCCGGAGCTGCAGGTCGTCACCGGGGGAGACCGTGCGCTGGCTCCCGCGGGCGTGGACGGCGGCGTAGACCTGTCGGCACTCGCCGCTCTCGGGGTGGGTCAGCAGCTGCCCCAGGGTCACCGTGCCGGCGGCCAGCCAGCGGGTGAGGGCCGGGGCCCGCTCCTCCGTCACGCTCAGGCGTGCCGCCTCCGGGGTGCCCGTCCCCACGCGCTCCACGATCCGCTCCGTCTCCTCGGCGGCCCAGTCGTCGTCCCGCTCCATGACCTTGCGGACGAAGTGCCAGTAGTTCGGGCTCACGAGATAGGTCATCGCCTCGTGGGCCACCAGCTCGGCCGGGTGGAAGACGAGGTCCGGGGCGAAGGCCCGCACCGTGGCGGCCGCGGTCAGGGACTTCTGCCGCAGCACCAGGAAGCAGTCCGGGTTCGCCGCCCGCACCCGGGCGGCGACCGACATGTTCACGGTGTCGCTCTCGGCCCCGACGACCACCCCGGTCGCCTCGGAGACGTCCACCGTCGCCCCGGTGGGCGGGGCGAGCTCGGCCTCCAGGCCGATCCGGCGCAGGTCGCGGGCCACCTCCTCGCCGAACTCCCCGTCGCTCACCACCACCCAGCGGCCGCCGGCCAGCCCGGACACCGCCTCCTCCAGCTCCGTGCCCGGAGGGCTCATGAGCCACTCGGTGAGACGGTGCGTGACCGGCTGCTCCAGCCGCAGCGCCAGGTAGCTCCCGAACTCGTCCATCGGGTTGACCACGTGCTCGGGGTAGAAGTCCTGCATCCGCTCGGCCATGGCCATGCTCTGCGCCCGGGCGATGACCGGGACGTCCGGACGCAGGAGGTTCACGGTCATGACGATCGACAGGTTCGTCTCGTCGTCGTTCGTCATGGCCAGGACGCCGTGGCAGTGCGGGCTCCCCAACCCGGCCGTCCCCAGGGAGGCGGCGCGTCGGGCGTCGGCGTGGAGACCGAGCACGGAACCGCTGGCCGACCCCATGGTGAGGCGCTCCAGGCGCTCGACGTCGCGGTCGACCACCACGGCGTCCCGGTGGATCGCCACCAGCCCGTCGACCACGGCGTTCCCGGTCTGCCCGTTTCCTACCACGATGTAGAAGGGCTCCCGGGTGCGGTGGAGCTTCCGCTTCACGCGCAGCACGCTCATGGCCTTCCGGAAACCGGGGGCGGTGATCTGGCTGATGAGGGCGGTCAGGGCGTAGCTCCAGGCGGCCACCGAGGCGAAGATCGAGCCGGTGACCCAGAGCCGCTGGGGGATGGTGAAGGTGTACGGGGTCTCGCCGAAGCCGATCGTCGTGGCCGTGTACGACATGAAGTACAGCGAGTCGAAGATCGTCATCCGGTACGGCTGGCCGTCCTCGTCCAGCCCGGGCATGAGCGAGAGGCCGACCACGGAGATGGCGAAGACGGCGATCACCAGCAGGATCGGCCCGCGCATGCGGCGCAGGGCCAGCTGGAGGACGTCGAGCGAGCTGTCGTCGACCGGCACGGGCACCTTGCGGCGCCGCTGGGAGTCGATGCGGTAGGCCCGGTGGTGGGCGGCGAGTCGGGTGAGCGGGTTGACCACGTGGGCCCCGGCTCAGCGCCCGCGGTAGTTGACGGTCTCGACCACCAGGATCACCAGGGAGACGAGATTGGCCAACAGGGCACCGGCGGCCACGGACACCACGGAGGCCATCTCGTGCGTGGACGGGGCGGCGTCACCGGTCTGCTCGATGAGCACCCACATCACCGAGGCGGCGCCGAGCTGCAGACAGGCCACGAGGCTGGCCGCGAGGTGGACGGCGCCCACGTGCGTGCGGTCCCCGAGCTTCAGGACGGCCGCCACCACGTTGACCAGCACCGCCACGTAGAGCTCGTAGGAGTTGTGCATGGCCGGGTCGCCGATGTCCCCCAGGACGTAGCCGAAGTTCATGGTGGCGGCCAGGAGGACGAAGAAACCGAAGACGACCTTCTCGAAGTTCACGGGGTCGACCATACGGCGGGCCGGGACGGGACAGAAAAGAAGGGAGCCACCGGACCCCTCAGTACGGTGACTCCCTGTCTCTCCAGGTGCCGCGGTGCGGCTCATGTGTTCCGGTCGATCCCTCCACGGCTCGTCCGGGTCATGTCATCGCAGCGTGTCCCTCGCTGCGATGACTCCACTATGGGCCCCCGATCTCTCACGGTCCGCACGCCTTCCTCACAGTTTCCTCACAGAATCCGTGAGGGTGGTCGGACCGGGCCCGGGGCGGGACGCGGCCCGGCGGGGCACCCCCTTACGCTGGGGCCTGTGAGTCGGAACACGCCTGAGGGGAACGTCCTCCTGGTCGAGGACGACGAGATGCTGCGGGAGACCACCGCCCTGGTGCTGGAGCGCCAGGGCTTCGCCGTGTCCACCGCCGGGGACGGGGTCGAGGGGCTGGAGGTGCTCGGCCGGGGGGAGTTCGACGTGGCCGTGGTCGACGTCATGATGCCCCGCATGGACGGCATCACCTTCGCGCGGCGCGTGCGGGAGGACTCCGACCTGCCGATCATCCTGCTCACCGCCCGCGACCTGCCGCACGACCAGCTCGCCGGCTTCCACGCGGGGGCGGACGACTACGTGACCAAGCCCTTCGACGGCGAGGTCCTGGCCGCCCGGCTTCGGGCCTTGCTGCGACGGACCGAGACCGGGCCGCAGCAGCCGGACACCACGACGATCCGGGTGGCGGACCTGGCGGTGGACCCGGAGGGCATGGTCGTCACCCGGGGTGGCGAGGAGGTCGCCCTGAGCGCCACCGAGTTCCGCCTCCTGGAGGTCCTCCTGGACCACCGGGGGCGCGTCCTCTCCCGCCCGCAGCTGCTCGAGCTCGTGTGGGACATCGGCGCCTGGGGTGACACCCACGTCGTGGAGGTCACCGTCCAGCGTCTGCGGCGCAAGATCGGGGCGGAGCGCATCGTCACCGTCCGCGGGGCGGGGTACAAACTGGTGGACGAGTGACGGCGACCGACGCGGGTGGGCGAGCCCGCCGGTCGGTGGCGGCCCGCACCGGGGAGGGGGTGCTGGACGACACCGTCCCGATGCGGGTCGTCGGGCACCTGGCGTACCGTCCCGGGCCCACGGGCTGGCGGCACTCCATCCGCACCCGCATCATGGGGGCGATCCTCCTGGTCTCGATGCTCACCAGCACCCTGCTGGGGGCCTCCCTCTCGGAGCAGGCGGCCCGTCAGTCGCGGGAGAACCTGCGGCAGCAGGCGGTCACCAAGCTCGAGACGGTCGCCGACTCCTACCGGTTGGACGGCCGGGTGCGTCTGGGGGCCACCACCGACCCGCAGGCGCCCCCGCAGGAGCTCGTGACCGGGATGGAGGTCGGGGAGCGGCGCAGCTACTACGACGGCGAGACCATGTGGGCCACGGAGCGCCTCGGCCGGGATGTGATGCTCTCGGTGGAGGTCGACGGATCCGGGCTCCGCGAGCAGGACGCCCGGCGCTTCCGCACCCTCGTGCTGGGCTTCCTCGGGGCCGCCCTCGGCTCGCTGGCCCTCTCGTGGTGGATGGGCAACGCCCTCTCCCGCCGGCTGCGCCGCGCTGCCACGGCCGCGACTGCGATGGCCGAGGGGGACCCGAGCGCCCGGACCCACCAGGGCGGGCAGGACGAGGTGGCCGCCCTCACCCGGGCGGTGGACTCGATGGCGACGACCCTGCAGCGCCGACTGGAGACCGAGCGCGCCTTCACCGCGGACGTGGCGCACGAGCTGCGCACCCCGGTGACCGGTCTGGTGAGTGCCGCCGAGCTGCTCCCCGACGGGCGGGCCACCACCCTGGTGCGCAACCAGATCGGGCGGCTGCGACGGCTCGTGGAGGACCTCCTGGAGGTCTCCCGGTTGGAGAGCGGCTCCGAGGTGGCGCAGCTCGAGGAGCACGAACTGGGCGACCTGGTGGACCGCACCGTCCGCTTCCTCGCGGTCTCCGCGCCCTGCGACCGGGTGGAGCTGCGGGGTGACTCCCCGGCCCGGGTGCTCGTGGACCCGCGCCGCTTCGAGCGGATCATGGCCAACCTGCTGGTCAACGTGCAGCGGCACGGTGGGGGCGAGTGCGTCGTGACCGTCGTCCGGCGCGCCGTGGTGGTGGACGACGACGGGCCGGGCTACCCGCCGGAGATCGTGGACCGCGGTCCGCAGCGCTTCCACGGGACCGGGGAGCACAAGGGCACCGGGCTGGGGCTGACGATCATCACCAAGCAGGCCGAGACGATGGGGGCGACCGTCGAGTTCTCCAGCTCGCGCTCCGGGGGTGCCCGGACCGTCCTGCGCCTGCAGGAGGCGCTCTGACCGGCCCTCAGTCCCCGTCCCCGGCCGCGTGGCGGCGGGGGATCATTGCGGGAGCTCGTAGACCTCGCGGCTCGTGGAGCCGACCGGGCGCTTGCTCGTGAAGCGCACCTCCACCTCGGTGAACAGGGCCCCGGACTCCGAGGTCTCCGCGTGGGGTGCCGCGACCGTCACCGCGTAGTTCTCCACCCGACCCTCGGCGCAGGTGGGCCGGCAGGGGTTCACGCTGAGCTCTCCCCGCCCCCGGGCCCCGTGGACGGCCCAGGCGTTCCACTCCAGGTGGCTCAGGGTGGCGTTCGTGTTCTGGCAGTCCAGGTTGAGCGTCTCCGGACGGACGAGGGAGCCCTCCCCGAGGCAGTCGAGCATCTTCGGCTCGTCCTCGCCGTCGGACCCAGATGCCGTGGAGGCCGACTCGCCGGCCGGGGCCGACCCACCCGCGGGGGACGCCGGGGCCCGGGTGTCCGACGAGTGCACCGTCGCCTCCTCGTCGGCGCTGGAGCACCCCGTGGCGAGCGCCACGACGGCGAGGGACGCGAGCAGTCCACGGGGGCGATCCATCGCTCCCCCCTTCCCCTGGGAGATGTCGAACAGGCTCCCAGTGTGAGGCAGGAAGATCACACACGCCTCACGGGGTGGGCCGCGGGTCGCTGGGTAGGCTTCGCCCCAGACGACCTCCCCCCACCCGCCGGGGGAGGCGTGAAGGCCATGGGACCGGGTCCCCGGCGGAATGAGGAGTGCAGATGAGTGATCAGTGGGGTGGGGACGACCGCCTCGACGACCGTGACGGCTTCGACGAGCACGAGGACTGGTACGAGGTCTCGCGCCGGTACCGCCGGGGCCTCGGGGGCTGGTGGTGGGCAGCACTGGCGCTGATCCCGCTGCTGCTGGCGCTCATCGGCTCCTTCCTGTTCGGCGGCAAGGACGACGAGCCCACCGGGGACGAGTCCTCGAAGAGCAGCGCGAGCGGTTCCGGGGAGTCCTCCGGGTCGTCCTCGGACGCGGCCGCCGCCGCGGACGCCGTCTCTTACCGGGGCGGCGCCGACGAGGTGGACTTCGCCGCCTCCGCCCCCAGCGAGGCCGATCGTGAGGCCCTGGTCGGTGCGGTGAAGGACGCGAACGTGGGGCGCGCCGTGAACGCCGAGGTGAAGGTCGACGAGTCCGCGCCGCTGCTGGAGGGTGCCGCCCTGGGGGGCCTGACCTCCGCGCTGCAGGCCGGTGGTGAGGGACTCCGGATCGACGGTGACGCCTCCGAGCTGACCCTCACCGGTGAGATCGCCGACGAGGCCGCCCGGAAGAAGGTCCTCGCGGGTCTGGGCAAGGCCTATCCCGACGCGAAGATCGTCGACGACGCGCTGAAGATCGCGGCCGGTGGCCGGGGTGGCGAGGGCTCGAAGGGTGACGAGGAGGCCAAGGGCGACGGCGCCTCCTCGAAGGCCTCGCCGACGAGCTCGGCGGAGGAGTCCGGGTCCACGTCGGGCAAGGGTGACGAGTCCGACGAGAGCGGCAAGGGCTCCGAGGGTTCTGCCGAGCCCACCTCCGGCGGGAGCGGGTCCTCCGGGTCCGGGACCGAGGAGAAGGGCTCCGGCGGGTCCTCCTCGACCGGTGGCGGTGGCGAGGGGTCCGGCTCCACCGACGGTGCCTCCGAGTCCGGGCAGGGCAAGGGGTCCGACTCCTCGCCGAGCCCGTCCTCGACCGAGGCCAGCGAGCCCGCCGTGGCCGCGGTCGGCAAGGTGGAGGACCTCACCTGCGAGAACGCCTCGGCCTCGATGGACCGGATCCTCGCGGCCAACCCGGTCACCTTCCCGAGCGGCAGCGACGCGCTCTACGGGGACTCGGCCGTGAACGTCTACCGGATCGGCAGCGTGCTGGCCGACTGCGACGTCACCGTGACCGTCGTCGGGCACACCGACAACCGCTCGGACGACCAGCTCAACGAGCGGGTCAGCGAGATGCGTGCCGAGAAGGTGGCGCAGGCCCTCGTGGTCGCGGGTGTCGACTTCGGGGACATCACCAAGAAGAGCGCGGGTTCTTCCCAGCCCGTCGCGTCCAACGACTCGGAGGACGGACGCGCGAAGAATCGCCGCGTCAGCCTCCAGGTGAACTGAGAGGAGAGGCAACATGGCTGAGTTCCTGATGCAGTGGCTGTGGCTGCTGGTGGCCTTCGTGCTGGGCGCCCTGGTGATGTACGTCATCATCGGCATGGCCGTGCCCGCCGAGTCGGAGGAGGACGCGTTCAGCGACCTGCCCGGCGCCCGTGAGATCGGAGACGACGCGTGAACGGCAACTGGTGGTTGATCCTGCTGTCCTTCCTGCTGGGTGCGCTGGTCACCTGGCTGTGGTCCGTGCGTTCCGTGACCCGGGTGATCCCGGCGTCCGAGTACGACCGGCACCTCGACGCGATCGCCGACGTGGACGACGACCGCGTCGAGGTCGAGGACGACCGTGACGACGTGCGCTACGCGGACGACGACGCGGAGCCCGCCGACGGGTCCGCGGCGACCGGTGGTGACGACGACGCGGTGCGCTACAGCGAGCGCAGCGCCGCAGCGACCGGTGCTGCCGGTGTCGCGGGTGCCGCGGCGCTCGGGGCCGGGGACGACGAGGACGCCCCGGTCAAGGAGTCCAAGCGGAGCAAGCGCAAGAAGCGTGACCGTCGGGCCGAGGCCCGACGGGAGGCGGAGGCGCGTCGTCAGGAGGAGGCCCTCCGCGAGGAGGAGGCCGTCTTCGACGCCGCCGCGCTCGACGACGGGGACACCCAGGTCGTGAGCACCGGCACCGGTGTGGCCGCGGCCGGCGCCGCCGGGGGTGTCGCCGCCGCGGGCTCGCAGCTGGAGGGTGACGACGAGCGGGCCACGCAGCTCGCCTCGGACAGCACCCAGGCCATCCCGACCGTCGACGCCGGTGCGTACCCGCTGGGCGACGAGGAGGACGCGGGCAGCGCGGAGAACCGGGAGCCCGTGGGCGACGAGCTCGTCGACCCCGAGGAGTCCCTCGAGCTCGACGAGCTCGACGGTGACGAGCCCTACGGCCCCGGCTCGGCCCGTGCGGCCGCGGACGGCTCCGGCCCCGAGGGCTGGATCATCAAGGGCAATGCCGACTCCGGCCTCTTCCACACCATCGAGAGCCCGGGGTACGCCGACACCCAGGCCGAGGTGTGGTTCGCCGACGAGGAGTCGGCCCGCGCCGCCGGGTTCCGCCACTGGGACCGTCGCAAGCGCTGACCGGCCGGCATCGCGCTGACCGCAGGGCGGCGAAGGGGGACCCACCGCAGGGTGGGTCCCCCTTCGCCGTCCCCGGGGGAGCTGTCAGCCGGCCGCCAGCGCCGCCTCGTAGAGATCCCGGGAGGCCAGCCCGGTCTCGGCGGCCACCGTCTTGCAGGCGGCCCGCAGCCGCTCCCCACCGGCTACGAGATCCTGCACGCGGGCGAGGGCCTGCTGCGGGTCCGCCTGCTGCACGGGGGCCCCTTCCACGACCACGGTGATCTCCCCGCGGGCGCCCTCCACGGCCCACTCGGCGAGCTCGGCCAGCGGCCCCCGGCGCACCTCCTCGTAGGTCTTGGTGAGCTCCCGGCAGACCGCGGCCCGGCGCTCGTCGCCGAAGACCTCGGCCATGGCCCGCAGGGTGTCGGCCAGCCGGTGCGGGGCCTCGAAGAAGATCATCGTCCGACGCTCGGCGGCCAGCCCGGTGAGCAGCGCCCGGCGCGGCCCGGCCTTGCGGGGTGGGAAGCCCTCGAAGCAGAAGCGGTCCACCGGCAGGCCGGAGACCGCCAGCGCCATGAGGGCGGCGCTGGGCCCGGGCACGCAGGTCACCGGGAGGTCCTGCTCGGCGCAGGCCTGGACGAGGCGGTACCCGGGGTCGCTCACCGAGGGCATGCCCGCGTCGGTCACCAGCAGGACCCGGGTGCCGGCGGCGATGCGCTCGACCAGCTCCCCGGTCCGGGAGGCCTCGTTGTGCTCGTGATAGCTCACGAGCTCCCCGGTGATCGTCACCCCCAGCGCGGCCGCCAGGCGCAGCGTGCGGCGGGTGTCCTCGGCGGCGACGAGCTCGGCGGTCGACAGCTCGGTGGCCAGCCGGGGGGCGGCGTCGGCCGGGTCGCCGATGGGGGTGGCGGCCAGGACCAGGGTTCCGGAAGTCATGGCCCCATCATCCCGGGCGGCTGGGGGTCGGGGGTGGGACGGGGCACCCGTGGCCCCGTGGTGCGTCCCAGGTCACATCTCGACAACGAAGCGCCGTCGGTGGGCGTCTGGAGGCATCGGATGCGAGGGTGAGGAGGTTCCATGGGGCGTGAACCCGTCCCCCTCGTTCCAGGAGTGCCCGTGCTCGCTGCCCTGACTGGCCTCGGTCTCTCGGCCGCAGCCGGCCTCAACGCCTACGTCCCCTTCCTCATCGTCGCGCTCTTCGCCCGGTACACCGATCTGGTGCGCCTGCCGGCGGATTTCGCGTGGATCGAGTCCTGGTGGGCCATCGGTGGGGCGGGGCTGCTCCTGATCCTCGAGGTGACGGTGGACAAGGTGGCCGTCGTCGACCACCTCAACGACGCCGTCGGCACCTTCGTCCGCCCGATGACCGGGGGGCTGATCTTCGCGGCCACCTCGGCGGCGGAGAGCATCGACAACTCGGCGTGGATGGCCGAGCACCCCTGGGTGGGGGTCATCGCCGGCATCATCGTGGCCGGCCTGGTGCACTCGGGGAAGGCCTCTGCCCGGCCGATGGTGAACACCGCCACCCTGGGGACCGGGACGCCGGTGGTGTCGGCGGCCGAGGACGTGGCGGCGATCTCGCTGAGCCTGGTGGCCGTGATGGCGCCGCTCTTCGTGCTCGTGGCCCTGCTGGTGCTGCTGTGGGTGGCCTGGTGGGCCTGGCGGCGCTACCGCCGCATGCGGGACCGCCGGGAGGATCTCGCCGTGCCCGCCCGGGACGAACGGCTGGTCACCCGCCGGGTGCTCTGAGCCCGTGCGGGGCCGGGGCGAGGGTGCGCCTCGTAGAATCCCGTGCATGAGCCGAGTCCTTGCCGCCGTCGCCTGGCCGTACGCCAACGGCCCCCGCCACCTGGGTCACGTCGCGGGCTTCGGTGTCCCCTCCGACGTGTACTGCCGCTACATGCGCCTGCGGGGCCACGAGGTGCTCATGGTCTCGGGCAGCGACGAGCACGGCACGCCGATCCTCGTGCAGGCCGATGCCGCCGGGATGAGCGCGCAGGAGTTCGTCGACGTCCAGCACCGGGGCATCTGCGAGGACCTCGCCGCGCTGGGGCTCTCCTACGACCTCTTCACCCGCACCACCACCGCCAACCACCACGAGGTGGTGCGGCAGATGTTCACCGCGGTCCACGCGAACGGCTACTTCGTGGAGCAGACCCAGCTGGGGGCCATCAGCCCGTCGACGGGGCGCACCCTGCCCGACCGCTACATCGAGGGCACCTGCCCGTTGTGCGGCGCCACCGACGCCCGCGGCGACCAGTGCGACAGCTGCGGCAACCAGCTCGACCCGGCCGACCTGGTCGACCCCCGGAGCAAGATCAACGGGGAGACCCCCGAGTTCGTCGAGACCAACCACTTCCTGCTCGACCTGCCGGCCCTGGCCGAGGCGCTCTCCGAGTGGCTCGACGGCCGGGAGGCCTCCGGGGCCTGGCGCCCGAATGTCATCGCCTTCTCGCGGAACATCCTCTCCGAGATCCGGCCGCGGGCGATGACCCGCGACATCGACTGGGGCATCAAGGTGCCGCTGCCGGACTGGGAGGACGCCCCGAAGCGCCTCTACGTCTGGTTCGACGCGGTGATCGGCTACCTGTCGGCTTCCATCGAGTGGGCCCGCCGCTCGGGCGACCCGGAGGCCTGGCGCCGCTGGTGGAACGACCCGGAGACGATCAGCTCGTACTTCATGGGCAAGGACAACATCGTCTTCCACTCGCAGATCTGGCCGGCCGAGCTCCTGGCCCACAACGGGCAGGGCAGCAAGGGCGGCGAGGTGGGCCCGTACGGGGAGCTCGTCCTGCCGACCACCGTGGTGAGCTCGGAGTTCATGACCCTGGAGGGCCGGCAGTTCTCCACCTCCCGCGGCCACGTGATCCTCGTGCGCGAGGTCCTGGAGCGCCAGCAGGCCGACGCGATCCGCTACTACCTCTCGGCCGTCGCCCCGGAGACCTCCGACGCCGACTTCTCGTGGGAGGAGTTCGCCCGCCGCACCAACGGCGAGCTGGTGGCCGGCTGGGGCAACCTGGTCAACCGCACCGCCTCGATGATCGCGAAGAGCTTCGGCGAGGTGCCCGCCCCCGGGGAGCTGCAGGAGGTGGACACCGCCCTGCTGGAGCAGGTCCGCGGCGGCTTCGAGACCGTCGGCGGGCTGCTGGAGCGCTTCCGCAACCGGCAGGCCCTCGCCGAGGCGATGCGCCTGGTGGGCGAGGCCAACGCCTACATCTCCACCACCGAGCCCTTCAAGCTCAAGGGGGAGGACCAGCGCGAGCGCCTGGCCACCGTGCTGTGGACCTGCGCGCAGGCGGTCACCGACCTGAACACCCTGCTCTCGCCCTTCCTGCCCAATGCCGCCAACGACGTGGAGCGGGCGCTGGGCGGGGAGCTTCTCGTCGCCCCGATGCCGCGGGTGGAGGAGGTCACCGACCTCGACGACGGCCGGCCGTACCCGGTCATCACCGGGGACTACGCCGCCGACGTCAGCTGGGCGCCGCGCGAGGTGGTGGTCGGTGCCCCGGTGGCGAAGCCGACCCCGATCTTCCGCAAGCTCGACGACGAGGCGATCGCCCGGGAGCGCTCCCTCACGACCGCCGGGGGTGACACCGAGTGAGCGAGCTCCCCACGACCGGCGACCGGCCCGCCCAGCCCTCGACCCCGCGGCGCACCGACCCGCCCCCGCTGCCCGACCCGCTGCCGCTGCCGGTGGTCGACAACCACACGCACGTCGACATCGAGCGCGACGGGGTGGTGATGGGGGACGGCGCCGGGGTGCAGGGTGTCATCGAGGCCGCTCGGACGGTCGGGGTCGACCGGCTCGTGCAGATCGGGTGCGATCGCGAGTCCGCCCGGGTGACCGCCGAGGTCGTCACCCGCCACCCGGAGGTCCTCGGGGGCGTGGCCCTGCACCCCAACGAAGTGCCCGTGCTCGCCGAGCGCGGGGAGCTCGAGGAGGCGCTGGCCGAGATCGACGGCCTGCTGCGCGGCGAGCGCATCCGGGTGGTGGGGGAGACCGGGCTCGACCACTTCCGCACCGACGAGTCGGGGCGGGGCGTGCAGGAGGACAGCTTCCGCTGGCACATCGCCAAGGCGAAGGAGCTCGGCAAGGCCCTGCAGATCCACGACCGGGACGCCCACGACGACGTGCTGCGCGTCCTCGCCGAGGAGGGTGCCCCGGAGAGGACGGTGATGCACTGCTTCAGCGGGGACATCACGATGGCGCGCGAGTGCGTCGAGCGCGGCTACCTGCTGAGCTTCTCCGGCACGGTCACCTTCAAGAACGCCCATGCCCTGCGGGACGCCCTGGCGGTGGTGCCCCTGGAGAACCTGCTCGTGGAGACCGACGCGCCCTATCTCACCCCCCACCCGCACCGCGGGGCGCCGAACGCGCCCTATCTCATCCCGCTGACGGTGCGGGTCATGGCGAGCACGCTGAACGTCTCGGTGCCCGAGCTCTGCACGGCGCTGTCCGAGAACTCCGAGCGGGCCTACGGCCCCTGGTGAGGCCCCGGATCACTTCCGGCAGCTGAGAAACACGCCAGCGTTCTTCTTGGTGAGTGCCGCTCCGAGTGGAAATCTGTGCGTCATGTCGAACATCACCGCCGCACCTCCCGATCGGGAGGCATCCCCCGGGCACCCGGACGAACGCACCTTCATGGGGCAGCCCGGCGTCTTGGCCAATCTCTTCAACGTCGAGCTGTGGGAGCGCTTCAGCTTCTACGGCATGCAGGTCGTGCTCATGCTCTACCTGTACTTCGAGACCTCCGAGGGCGGCCTCGGCCTCGGAGAGGGGACGGCGGCCGGCATCATCGGTGCCTACGGCGCGAGCGTGTACCTGTTCACGATCATCGGCGGGCTGGTCGCCGACCGTCTGATCGGCCCGGAGCGGACCCTGTTCTTCTCCGCGATCCTCATCATGTGCGGCCACCTCGCCCTGGCCCTCCTGCCCGGCCTGCTGGGTGTGGGGATCGGTCTGGTGCTGGTCGCGATCGGGTCCGGTGGTCTGAAGGCCAACGCCACCACCCTCGTCGGCGAGCTCTACAGCAAGGAGGACGACCGCCGCGACGCGGGCTTCTCCATCTTCTACATGGGGGTGAACATCGGCGGCCTCCTGGGCCCCCTGCTCACCGGTTGGGCCCGCCAGGAGTGGGGCTTCCACCTCGCCTTCGGCCTGGCGGCGGTCGGCATGCTCATCGGCCTCCTCCAGTACTGGAGGGGTCGGGGGCGCCTCCCGGAGTCGGTCCACCACGTGCCCAACCCCCTTCCTGCGAGCCAGCGCGGTCGCTGGGTGCTCGCCGCCCTGGCCGCCCTGGCCCTGATCGCGGCGCTCATCGGCTTCAGGGTCGTCACCCTGGAGAACGTGGACACCACGCTCACGGTCTTCGTCGTCATCGCCTCGGTCGTCTACTTCGCCGTCATGATCACCAGCAAGCAGGTCACCGAGGTCGAGCGCTCGCGGGTCTGGGCCTTCGTGCCCCTCTTCCTCGCCTCGGCGGCCTTCTGGTCGCTCTTCCAGCAGCAGTTCACCGTCCTGGCCGTCTACAGTGACAAGCGGCTGAACCGTGACCTGTTCGGCTGGGAGGTCCCCATCGAGTGGGTCAACTCGATCAACCCGGTCTTCATCATCCTGTTCGCGCCGCTGTTCGCCGCCCTGTGGACCAAGCTGGCCCGCCGGCAGCCGCCGACGCCCGTGAAGTTCGCCCTCGGCGTCATCCTCTGCGGCATCGCCTTCCTGCTGTTCATCCCGCTGGCCGGCTCGGGGGCGAACTCGGTGCCGGTGGTGGCGATCGTCGGCATCCTGTTCGTGATGACCATGGGCGAGCTGATGCTCAGCCCGGTCGGCTCCTCGGTGACCACCAAGCTGGCGCCGGAGGCCTTCCAGACCCAGATGGTGGCGCTGTACTTCCTGTCCGTCGCCCTGGGCACGGCGATGTCCGGCCTGCTGGCGCAGTTCTACAGCGCGGAGGGCGAGCGCATGTACTTCGGCGTCCTGGGTGCGGTCGCCCTCGGCATCGGTGCGCTGCTGCTGCTCGTGGCCAAGCCGGTCCTCTCGCTGATGCGGGGGGTGCGCTGAGCCCTGACCCCTCGGGAGAGCCCCACGAGCCCCCGTCCGGTGTGCTGCGCCGGGCGGGGGCTCGTGCGTGGGGCGGGCCCGTGGTGCCCGGGGCGGGGCAGAATGAGCCCATGCCCGAGACCACCCCTGCACCCCCCGAGGCCCCGGACGGGGGCCTGCTCGGCCCGGTCCAGATCCGAGAGCTCGCCGACCGGCTCGGCGTGAGCCCCACGAAGCAGTGGGGGCAGAACTTCGTCATCGACAAGGGCACGGTGCGCCGCATCGTGCGGGCCTCCGGAGTCGGTGCGGGGGACGCGGTGGTGGAGGTCGGGCCGGGGCTCGGCTCGCTGACCCTGGCCCTGCTCCCGGTCGTCGACCACCTGACGGTCGTGGAGATCGACCCCCGCCTGGCCGAGGCACTGCCCGGCACGGTGGAGGCGATGGCGCCCCAGCACGCGACGCGGCTCGAGGTCGTGCACTCCGACGCGCTGCAGGTCACCGAGCTGCCCGGTCCGGCGCCGACCGCCCTGGTGGCCAACCTGCCCTACAACGTGGCCGTGCCGGTGGTGCTCACGCTGCTCGAGCGCTTCCCCAGCCTGCGCACCGTGCTCGTCATGGTGCAGCTGGAGGTCGCCGAGCGGATGTCCGCCCCGCCCGGCTCGAAGGTCTACGGGGTGCCCAGCGTGAAGTGTGCCTGGTACGGGCCCACCCGGTTGGCCGGGCGCATCGGGCGGAACGTCTTCTGGCCGGCGCCCAACGTGGACTCCGGGCTGGTCCGGATCGACGTGGAGCCCCGCGACGAGGCCGCGCTGGGTGCCCGCCGCGAGGAGGTCTTCGCCGCCGTGGACGCTGCCTTCGCCCAGCGCCGCAAGACGCTCCGGGCCGCGCTCGCCGGGTGGGCGGGTTCCGCGCCGGCCGCCGAGGAGGCGCTCGTGGCGGCCGGGATCGACCCGCGCACCCGGGGGGAGGCCCTCGACGTCGACGGCTTCATCCGGTTGGCGGCTGCCCGCCGCTCCGCCTGAGACCCCACGCCCGGCGCGAGCGGCCTAGGGTGAGGACCATGAGTCGGACCGACGCCCCCCGCGCCGCCACCGTGCGCGTGCCCGCCAAGGTGAACCTCGCGCTGCGGGTGGGGCCCCCGGACCCGGACTCGGGATACCACCCGCTGGCCACCGTCTTCCACGCCGTGGACCTCTGCGACGAGGTGACCGTGCGCCGCGCGCGCAGCACCTCCCTCCAGGTGACGGGCCCCTTCCGGGAGGGTGTCCCGGCCGACCCCACGAATCTCGCCTGGCGGGCCGCCGAGCTCCTGCGGGAGAACTACGCCCGGACCTGCGGGGTGCGGCGCCCGTCGCCGGTGGCGATCACCCTGGAGAAGAACATCCCCGTCGCCGGGGGCATGGCCGGGGGGTCGGCCGACGCCGCCGGGGTGCTCCTGGCGGCCAACGAGCTGTGGGGCGAGGAGCTCACGCCGCTGGACCTGCAGGACGTCGCCGCGGAGCTCGGGGCGGACGTGCCCTTCGGCCTGATGGGTGGCAACGCCCTGGGCCTGGGGCGTGGCGACGAGCTCTCCACCGTCCTCTCTCAGGGGGAGCTCCACTGGGTGTTCTGCGTGGCCACCGCGGGCCTGCGCACCCCGGACGTGTACCGCGAGCTCGACCGGCAGCTGGGCTGGGACGGGCCGCCCACCCCGGAGACCTCGGCCGCCCGGACGGCGGCTCCGGAGCCGCCGCAGGAGCTCCTCCAGGCCCTGCGCACCGGGGACCCGCACGAGATCGCCCGCCACCTGGAGAACGACCTGCAGGCGCCGGCGCTCGCCCTCCAGCCCGGGCTGCAGGCGACGCTGGACGCCGGCCGGGAGGTCGGGGCGGTCACCGGCCTCGTCTCCGGGTCCGGCCCCACCGTCGCCCTGCTCTGCGAGAGCCGCGAGCACGCCATCGACGTCTCGGTCGGCATGGCGGCGCTGCGCCCGGAGATCCAAGTGTTCACCGCGACCGGACCGGCCCCCGGCGCGCGGGTGGTCGACACCCGGCACTGAGCGACCCGCCGGTCGAGGGCCCCGCGCGCCGGGCGGTCCGGCGTGCGCGCCGTAGGGTGGCGCCCGTGAATCCCCCCGCCAACCTCCTGAACGCCGAGGCGCTGCACCTCGTGTACGGCACCCGCACCCTGCTCGACCAGGTCACCCTCGGTCTCAACGACGGCGACCGCATCGGCGTGGTGGGCCGCAACGGTGGGGGCAAGTCGACCCTGCTCAAGGTGCTCGCGGGACTGGCCGAGCCGGACTCCGGGCGGGTGGTGCGCTCCCGGGGGGCGACGGTCGGCATGCTGCGCCAGCGCGACGACCTCGCCCCCGACGCGACCGTCCGCGACGTCGTGCTGCCCGGACTGGCCGAGCACGAGTGGGCGGCCGACGCGCGCGTCCGCGGCGTCCTTACCGGGTTGCTGGGTGGCCTCGACGCGGAGGGCCTCGGGGGGCTGGACACGCCCGTGGCCGGCATGTCTGGTGGTGAGCGGCGGCGGATGGCGCTGGCGGCCCTGCTCGTGGAGGACCCGGACGTCGTCCTCCTCGACGAGCCCACCAACCACCTCGACGTGGAGGGCGTGGCCTGGCTCGCCGAGCACCTCCGCCAGAACCGCCGCTCCGGGCAGGCCCTCGTGGTGGTCACCCACGACCGCTGGTTCCTCGACGCGGTCGTCGACCAGACCTGGGAGGTCGTCGAGGGGCAGGTGCACCAGTACGAGGGCGGGTACGCGGCCTTCGTCCAGGCCCGCGCCGAGCGCGCCCGGGTGGAGCAGGCCACCGAGGAGAAGCGGCAGAACATCCTGCGCAAGGAGCTCGCCTGGCTGCGGCGTGGGGCGCCGGCCCGCACGAGCAAGCCGAAGTTCCGCATCGAGGCCGCCGACGCGCTCATCGCGGGCGAGCCCGAGCCGCGGGACGAGGTGGCGCTCGCGCGCTTCGCGACCACCCGGCTGGGCAAGGACGTCTACGACCTGGTCAACGCCACCGTCCGTGTGCCCCCGGGGGCGCCGGAGGACGAGCAGACCACCCTGCTGGCCGGTGTGACCTGGCGCCTCGGGCCGGGGGACCGGTTCGGCATCGTCGGGGTGAACGGGGCCGGGAAGTCCACCCTGCTGCGGGTCCTCCTGGAGCAGGTGCCGCTGGCCGGTGGCAAGCTCAAGGTGGGGCGGACCGTGCAGCCGGCGATCCTCAGCCAGGACCTCCGGGAGCTCGACGAGGTGGAGGGGATGACCGTCATCGACGCGCTGACGACGGTGCGCTCCTACACGGTGCTCGATGGTAAGGAGGTCTCCGCCAGCTCGCTGGCCAAGCGGCTGGGCTTCTCCGGGCAGCGGCAGCAGTCCCTGGTCAGCGAGCTCTCCGGCGGCGAGCGGCGCCGGCTGCAGTTCGTGCGGCTGCTGCTCGACGAGCCGAACGTGCTCATGCTCGACGAGCCCACCAACGACCTCGACATCGAGACCCTCACCTCGATGGAGGACGTGCTCGACGGGTGGGCCGGCACGCTGCTGGTGGTGAGCCACGACCGCTACCTGCTGGAGCGGATGGCCAACCGGCAGGTGGCGCTCCTGGGCGACGGGCGGATCCGCGACCTGCCCGGCGGGGTCGAGCAGTACCTCGAGCTGCGCCGCGAGCTGCGCGACGCGGGGCGGGGCACGGGGCGCGGCGGGCGGGACCTGGCCGCGGACGAGCCCGCCAGCGCTGCCCCGGCCGGTGGCTCCACGGGTGCCTCGGGGCTCTCCGCGGCCGAGGAGCGCCAGCTCACCAAGGCCATGTCCCGCGCCGAGAAGCAGATGGAGAAGGCCACCGCGGAGCTGGAGAGGGTGCACGCCGAGATGGCCGAGGCCGCCACCGACCCCGAGCGCCTGGCCACCCTGGGCACCCGCGAGGCGCAGCTGCGGGAGCAGCACGACGCCGCCGAGGCCGAGTGGCTGGAGGCGGCCGAGCAGCTCGGCTGAGCCGGGTCCCCGGGGAGGGTGGCCCGTGCCGGGCGCGACCCTCCCGCGTTGGTAAGGTTGACCTTGCCCATTCGGGCTCCGGGGTCCTCCCGTCGAGCCCGTGCACTCGAGCGAGAGGTCCCCATGCGCCCTGTGAAGGTTGCCGTCATCGGAGCCGGCCCCGCCGGCATCTACGCCGCGGACATCCTCACCAAGGAGCACGAGCAGGCGACCGTCGACGTCTTCGACCGCCTGCCCACCCCCTACGGCCTGGTGCGCTACGGCGTCGCCCCGGACCACCCGCGCATCAAGGAGATCATCAAGGCCCTGCGGCGGGTGCTCGACGCCGAGCGGATCCGCTTCGTGGGCAACGTGGACTTCGGGACCGACGTGACCTTCGAGCAGCTCCGGCGCCACTACGACGCGGTGATCGTCGCCACCGGCGCGATGGCCGACCGCCCGCTGGACATCCCGGGCATCGACAAGCAGGGCTCGCACGGCGCGGCCGAGTTCGTGAGCTGGTACGACGGCCACCCCGACGTGCCCCGCGAGTGGCCGCTGGAGGCCGAGTCGGTGGCTGTCATCGGCGCCGGCAACGTGGCCCTGGACGTGGCACGCATGCTGGCCAAGCCGGCCGACGAGCAGCTCACCACCGAGATCCCGCAGAACGTCTACGAGGGGCTGAGGGCCAACCGGGCGAAGGACATCCACGTCTTCGCCCGCCGCGGCCCGGCGCACCTGAAGTTCTCCCCGATGGAGTTCCGCGAGCTCTCGCACTCGCCGAGCGTCGACGTGGTCATGACCGAGGAGGGCTTCGAGATCGACGACGCCGGCCAGGAGGCCATCCAGAAGGCGAAGTCGACCAAGCTCGTGGTGGACACCCTGCTGAAGTACCTGGAGAAGGAGCCCACCGGGGCGCCGCACCGCATCCACCTGCACCTCATGCAGGCCCCCGTCGAGGTGCTGGGGGACGACTCGGTGACCGGCCTGCGCACCGAGGTGATGCAGTACAACGGCGACGGCACCGTCTCCGGCACCGGCGAGTTCCGCGATTGGGACGTGCAGGCGGTCTACCGCGCCGTCGGCTACCTGAGCAGCGAGCTGCCCGGCCTGCCCTTTGACCACACCACCGGGACCATCCCGCACGAGGCCGGCCGCGTCCTGGAGGGTGGCGCGCCCAAGCAGGGTGCCTACGTGACCGGGTGGATCAAGCGCGGACCGGTGGGCCTCATCGGGCACACGAAGTCCGACGCGAAGGAGACCATCGAGTCGCTGCTGGCGGACGTGGACACGCTGCCGCCGGCCCCGGCGGAGCCGGACGACCTGCTCGACGCCCTCCGCGCGGAGGGCGTGGAGCTCACGCTGCTGGAGAACTGGAACGCGCTGGACGCCCATGAGCGGGCGCTCGGCGAGGCAGCTGGCCGCGAGCGCATCAAGGTCGTGAGTCGCGAGGACATGCTCGCCGCCGGCCGCGGGGGGGCCCCGGGCGCTTGAGGGGCACGACCGCAGCGGCACAGCAGGGGGCCAACCCCTGGTGGAGTTGGCCCCCTGCGGTGTTGGCTTCAGTCGGTGGTGGTCACCAGGGCTCCATGGTGTTGTTCCAGCCGTTGTCCTTCACGAGCGTCTCGTCTCGGATGTTCGCCGTCTGGTTGTAGTTGTAGGCGATCCCCGAGGGAGCGGTGTAGGAGCTCTGGCAGGAGGAGACCCAGTTGAACATCTGCGAGCTCGGGATGCGGAAGGTCGTGCCGGTCGCGGTGGCACTGCAGCTGAAGGAGCTGGTGTAGGCGCGGTAGAGCAGCCCGTTTCGTACCTGCGTGTTGCCCGTGGCGGTGGGACGGGACCAGCAGGACGAGGAGCCGCCAGCCGGGTACCAGACGGTCCCGGCGTCCGTCGGCAGCCAGAAGGTCATGGCGATGTTCGTGATCGGCTCGCCCGGCTTGGTGTTCTGGATCGTGAAGTGCGAGTTGTAGTCCTGACCGCTGATGCTGTACTGCCGGCGGCCTCCGCACTGGGAGGTGGTGGCCACCTGGAAGGTGGTGAGGCTGGTGAGACCCAGCGGGGGCTCGGGCTCGGAGGCGGCCACTGCCGGGGTGGCGGTCGTGGTGAAAATTCAGTGGTTCGTGAAATGCGCTGGTGGTCTTCTCTTGCGATGAGTGCAGGCGCCCTCCGGTGGGGCTTCCCGTTGGCCGGGGTGGGTGCCGCCTAGGATGGGGGGTCCGCACCCATCGACCCGGGGAGGCCACATGGCCACGAGCAAGTCCACCAGCCAGAGCGGCAAGAAGTCCCAGAGCAAGGATGCGGGGAGCAAGGTCAAGGACGCCGACAAGACGGCCCTCGAGGCGGCCGTCGCCGACCCGGCCCAGGTGCCGATCCTCGTGGACCCCTCGAACCCGGACCCGGAGATCGCCGAGCGGCTCGAGGACCTGAAGGCCTCGCTCAAGGCGCAGGGCACCCCGGTGGGGCCCAGCTCGTGGCGCTTCGGGTACCCGTACGACAAGAAGATGAAGCGGGCGGAGTACGAGCAGATCAAGCACGACCTGCAGATCGAGCTGCTCAAGATGCAGCACCACATCAAGCGCAACGGTGACAAGATCGCCATCCTCTTCGAGGGTCGCGACGCCGCCGGCAAGGGTGGTTCCATCAAGCGCTTCACCGAGCACCTCAACCCGCGTGGTGCCCGTGTGGTCGCCCTCGAGAAGCCGACCGAGCGCGAGGAGTCCCAGTGGTACTTCCAGCGCTACGTCCCGCACCTGCCCAGCGGCGGTGAGATCGTCTTCTTCGACCGCTCCTGGTACAACCGGGCCGGCGTCGAGCGCGTCATGGGCTACTGCACCCCGTCGCAGTACCAGGAGTTCATGCGCTCCGCCCCCGAGTTCGAGCGCATGCTCGTGAACTCCGGCGTCCACCTGTTCAAGTTCTGGTTCTCCGTGGGCCGCTCCGAGCAGGCCTTCCGCTTCACCAAGCGCCACACCGACCCGGTGCGCCACTGGAAGCTCAGCCCCACCGACGTGGCCTCCCTGGACAAGTGGGACGCGTACACCGAGGCCAAGGAGGCGATGTTCTTCTACACCGACACCGGTGACGCCCCGTGGACCGTCATCCGCAGCAACGACAAGAAGCGCGCCCGCCTGGAGGCCATGCGCGCCGTCCTGTCGAAGATCGACTACCCGATGAAGGACGAGTCCGTCGTGGGGACCCCCGACCCGAACATCGTCCTCCCGGCCAAGGAGGCCGTGGACGACGGCGAGACCGCCAACGACCCGGGCCGCTTCCCCCAGGTCCGCTGACCCGGGCCACTCCCGGAGGCCTCAGCCCTCCAGTCCCGTGAGCACCTGCCGCAGCGTGGCGGCCAGGTGCTCACGGTCGTCCGGGGTGAGGGCAGCGAGGAGCTCCTGCTCGTGGGCGAGCAGGAGCTCCATCGCCGCGTCGACGGCCTCCTGCCCCCGGGGGGTGAGTCGCACGATGACGCCGCGCCGGTCGGTCGGGGAGGGCTCGCGCTCCACGTGGCCCCGTGCCGTGAGCCGGTCGATGCGGTTGGTCATGGTGCCGCTGGTGACGAGCGTCTGGGCCACCAGGGCGCCGGGGGAGAGCTCGTAGGGGGTGCCGGCGCGTCGCAGCGCGGAGAGCACGTCGAACTCCCAGGCCTCCAGGCCGCCCGCCCCGAAGGCCTCCCGGCGGGCGATGTCCAGGAGCCGGGCGAGGCGGGAGACGCGGGAGAAGACACCCAGCGGGCTGACGTCGAGATCGGGCCGCTCCCGCTCCCAGGCCGCCAGGACGGCGTCGACCTCGTCGGCGGCGGGCTGGTTGGCCGGGAGGTCAGGGTGCGGGGTGGGGGCCATGTGTCCAGCCTACGCCGACCAAGAATCTCGACATCGAGACATCTGATCAGGGTGGCCCCTTCCGGTCCGCCGAGCCTTCCCGTGCGCCGGGAAAGCTCCTAGTGTGGGTGCATGAACCCCACCGAGCGCCCCACCCAGTCCCCCGCCGAGCGGGCCGCGGCCCTCGAGGCCGCCGTCCGTGCCTACTACCGCGCCGTCGACGCCGACGATCTCGAGGCCCTGCTGGCCCTCTTCACCCCCGACGCGGTCTACGAGCGTCCCGGGTACGAGCCCTTCGAGGGGCACGAGGCGCTGCGGGCCTTCTACGCGGGGGACCGGGTGATCGCCTCCGGCGAGCACGTCCTCGAGAGCGTGGTGGCCGACCCGGCCACCAGCCAGGTGGCCTGCCACGGTCGCTTCGAGGGCACCCTGAAGGACGGCAGCGCGACGGCGGTGCGCTTCGCCGACTTCTACGAGCTCGATGATGTGGCGCGTTTCACGCGGCGCACCACCTTCTTCGGCGTCCCTGCCGTCTGATCCACCGGCCACGTAGGCTGGGTCGGCCCCTGCGGGGGCGTTCCCCGGTTGCTCTGCTGGTAGGGGCCGCCTGACTTTGAATCAGGACAAGGGACGTAGGTTCGATTCCTACCCGGGGAGCCGAGCGGTGACCCGGCGCGGACGCAGTACAGTCGGTGCGAAACCGGGTCGCGCTGCCAGCGGCCCCTGTCGTCGATCGCTGGAGTCCTGTTGAGTACTGCACAGCCCGCTGCCGTCATCGTCCTCGCCGCCGGTGAGGGAACCCGGATGAAGTCGGCCCTCCCGAAGGTGCTCCACCCGGTCGGCGGGCGCACCCTCCTGGGGCACGCTCTGCACGCCGCGCGCGAGGCCGCGCCGCAGCACCTCTCGGTCGTGGTGCGCCACGAGCGGGAGCGCGTCGCCGCCCACGTGGCCGAGGTCGACCCCGCCGCCCTCGTCGCCGACCAGGACGAGATCAAGGGCACTGGCCGCGCCGCCGAGTGCGGCCTGGAGGTCCTCCCGGGCGACCTGACCGGCACCGTGATCGTCACCATGGGTGACGTCCCGCTGCTGGCCGGGCAGACGCTGACGGATCTCACCGCCGCCCACGAGTCCGCGGGAGCCGCGGTCACCGTGATCACCGCCGAGCTCGAGGACCCCACCGGCTACGGCCGCATCGTTCGCGACGCCGACGGCTCGGTGCGCAAGGTGATGGAGCACAAGGACGCCCTGGCGGCCCGCGAGGCCGGCGGCGAGGACGCCGACGTGCTCGACCTCCGGGAGATCAACTCCGGCATCTGGGCCTTCGACGCGGCCGTGCTCCGCGAGCACCTGCCGAACCTCGGCACCGACAACAGCCAGGGCGAGAAGTACCTCACCGACGTCCTCCAGCTGGCCCGCGAGGCCGGCGGCACGGTGGCCGCCCACCGCATCGACGACGCCGAGCAGATCTCCGGCGTGAACAACCGTGCCCAGCTCTCCGAGCTCGGGGCGGAGATGAATCGCCGGATCGTGCGCCACTGGCAGCTGGAGGGGGTCACCGTCGTCGACCCGGCCAGCACCTGGATCGACGTGGACGTCACCCTCGGCCGGGACGTGGTCATCCGCCCGAACACCCAGCTCCTGGGCGCCTGCACCATCGGCGACGACGTCGTGCTCGGCCCGGACACCACCCTCACCGACGTCGAGGTCGGGGCCGGTGCCTCCGTGGTCCGGACCCACGGCGAGCTCTCCACCGTCGGGGAGGGCGCCACGGTCGGCCCCTTCGCCTACCTCCGCCCGAACACCGTCCTGGGGCGCGACGCCAAGATCGGCACCTTCGTGGAGACCAAGAACTCCGAGATCGGCGTGGGGACGAAGGTCCCGCACCTCACCTACGTGGGTGATGCGGAGATCGGCGACCACTCGAACATCGGCGCCTCGAGCGTCTTCGTGAACTACGACGGCGTCACGAAGTCGCGCACCCACATCGGGAACCACTGCCGCACCGGGTCGGACACGATGTTCATCGCCCCGGTGACCGTCGGCGACGGCGCCTACACCGGTGCCGGGACCGTGGTCCGCAAGGACGTCCCGGCCGGTGCCCTGGCGATCACCGTGGCCCCGCAGAAGAACATCGAGGGCTGGGTGCGGGACAAGCGTGCGGGCACGGCCTCGGCCGAGGCCGCGCAGGCTGCTGACGAGGTGGCGCGCGAGCGCTCCTCCGAGGCCTGAGACACTGCACCGTATCCCGAGGCAGGAGGCACGATGAGTGACGCAGGCGAGCAGGTCCCCCCGTTGAGCCATCTCGACAGCGAGATCCCGATGGCCATCCAGCGGACCACCGAGAAGAACCTCATGGTGTTCTCGGGGCGCGCGCACGAGGAGCTGGCCCACTCGATCGCCCGTGAGCTGGGCACGCAGGTGGTGCCCACCGAGGCCTACGAGTTCGCCAACGGCGAGCTCTACGTGCGCTACAACGAGTCGGTCCGCGGGTGCGACGCCTTCGTCATCCAGGCCCACACCGCCCCGATCAACACCTGGATCATGGAGCACCTGATCATGGTCGACGCGCTGAAGCGCGCCTCGGCCAAGCGGATCACGGTGGTCATGCCCTTCTACGGGTATGCCCGGCAGGACAAGAAGCACCGGGGGCGCGAGCCGATCTCGGCCCGCCTCGTGGCGGACCTGTTCAAGACCGCGGGGGCCGACCGGCTCATGGCGGTGGACCTGCACACCTCGCAGATCCAGGGTTTCTTCGACGGCCCGGTCGACCACCTCATGGCGATGCCGATCCTCACCGACCACGTGAACGCCAAGTACGGCGACGAGGACATCGTCGTGGTCTCCCCGGACGCCGGTCGGATCAAGGTCGCCGAGCAGTGGGCGCAGAAGCTGGGCAACCGGCCGCTGGCCTTCATCCACAAGACGCGTGACATCACCCGCCCGAACGAGTCGATGGCCAACCGGGTCATCGGTGAGGTCGAGGGGCGGGTCTGCGTGCTGGTCGACGACATGATCGACTCCGGCGGCACCATCTGCAAGGCCGCGGACGCGCTCATGGCCCAGGGTGCCAAGAGCGTCATCATCGCCGCCACGCACGGCATCCTCTCCGGCAAGGCGGTGGAGCGCCTGCGGGACTCCGCCGCCCGCGAGGTGATCCTCACCGACACCCTCCCCATCGCCGAGGAGTGCCGCTTCGACGGCCTGACGATCCTCCCGATCGCTCCGCTGCTCAGCCGGGCGATCCACGAGGTCTTCGCCGACGGCTCGGTGACGAGCATGTTCGACGGCCGCGCCTGAGGAGACCTCCTCGAGAGCTGCCCCGAGAGCCCTCCCGGACCAGAGCGGTCCGGGAGGGCTCTCGGCATCGGGTAGAATCGTCTGACCTGAGCTTCGGCGAGGGGCTCCCCACCAGGGGGATGCCCGTGATCGACGCGGCGTACGGAACGGCCCGGGAGCCTGATCTCCGGGGGCGGATCGTCGCGGCGGTACTCGCCCCCACGATCCGAGGAGATCACCATGGCCAACCAGACCGTCACCCTCGCCTGCGAGGAGCGCACCACCTTCGGCAAGGGCTCCGCCCGCCAGGCCCGCCGCGACGGCAAGATCCCCGCCGTCATCTACGGCCACGGCGAGGGCCCCTTTCACGTGCTGCTCCCCGGCCACGAGGCCTTCATCGCGCTGCGCACCACCAACGCGCTCATGACCCTCACCTGGGGTGACATGGACCGCCTTGTCCTGGCCAAGGACATCCAGCGCAACCCGCTCAAGCCGGTCATCGAGCACGTCGACTTCGTCATCGTGAACCGTGACGAGAAGGTCGACGTCGAGGTCGCCGTGCAGGTCGAGGGCGAGGCCGCCCCGGAGACCCTCGTCTCCGTCCCGACCGCCACCGTGCTGGTCAAGGCCCCGGTGCTGGACATCCCCGAGTTCATCACCGTCGACGTGGAGGGTGCCGAGGCCGGCACGATCATCCACGCCGCCGACCTCCAGCTCCCGGCCGGTGTCGAGCTCGTCACCGACCCCGAGGAGGCGATGGTCAACATCTCCGAGGCCATGTCCGCCGAGGCCCTGGAGGCCGAGCTCGCCGAGGCCGAGGCCGAGGCCGGCATCGAGCAGGACGAGCCGGAGGACGTCGAGGAGGGTGGCAAGTCCGAGGGTGGCGACGACGCCGCCGAGGGCGAGTCCGCCTCCGAGTGAGCCCGGGCGGGTTCCGGGTGACCGGGAACCCGCACCACGGCGAAGCGGGGCCCTGCCACGATGGTGGGGCCCCGCCCCCGTGTCCGGACTCCTGCACGCCCCCGACCCTGCACGCCCCGAGGAGGAGCACATGACGAGCGAAGACAGCCCCTGGCTGGTGGTGGGCCTGGGTAACCCGGGCCCCCGCTACGCCGGCAACCGCCACAACGTGGGCGCGATGGTCGTCGCGGAGATGGCGGCCGCAGCCGGCGTGCGGCTCTCGGCGGCGAAGCCGGCGCGGGCGGTCGCGGCCGAGACGCGACTCGGGGTGCTCCCCGGTGGTCGGCCGGGTCCGCGGGTGGTCCTGGCCACCCCGTTGGACTTCATGAACCTCAGCGGGGGACCGGTCAGCGGGCTGATGAAGTACCACCGGATCGAGCCGGAGCGCCTCGTGGTGCTCCACGACGAGCTGGACATCGACTTCGGGGCGGTGCGGCTCAAGCTCGGCGGCGGCGAGGGCGGCCACAACGGCCTGCGGTCGATCACGAAGTCGCTGGGGACCAAGGACTACCACCGGGTGCGGCTGGGGATCGGCCGTCCGCCGGGGCGGATGGACGTCGCCGACTTCGTGCTGCGCGACTTCACGAGCACCGAGCGCCAGGAGCTCCCCTTCCTGCTGGGAGACGGTGCCGACGCCGTGGAGCGGCTCCTGCACTCGGGCCTGGAGGCGGCGCAGCAGCACCACCACTCGCCGCGCTGAGCGTCCTCTCCCCGCCTGCAGCACCGCGGGCGGGGAGGCGGCGTCACCAGATCTCGGCGGTCACCACCTGGGCGGTCTCCCCCCGGCCGATCATGTGGGCCACCACGAAGCCGCCCTTGTCCATGCCGTTCTCGGCCAGGTGCAGCAGCTCGGCCTCGGCGGCGGCGTCACTCGCGGCGCGATCGGCCAGGGTCCGCAGCATGCTGCCGAGCACCGGGCCGTGCGAGCAGAGCACTGTGCCCCGGCCCCGGGCCGCGGCCTTCAGGACGTGCTTGGCGGCCTTCTTCGGCTTCTCCGCGAAACCCTCCTCGGAGAGGCCCGCCTTGAACCGGGGGCGCAACCCCTGCTCGGCGGCGAAGGGCGCCACGGTGTCGGCGCAGCGGGCCGAGGGGGAGGAGACGATCCGGTCCACCCCGAAGGCCGCCAGCGAACCGGCCAGCACGGTGGACCGGTCGAAGCCCTCGGGCACCAGGGGGCGTTCGGGGTCCGGGCCGTGCCACCCCCTGCGGGGGAGGGCCAGGGAGTGGCGCAGGATGACCAGCGACCAGGTGTCCAGGTGACCCCTCGCCTCGTGGGCGATGAGGGCCTCCAGCTGCTCGGCGTCGTGGGCGTAGGTCAGCCGCTGGGCGGCCTTCTCCGGGGTGGCCCAGACGATCTCGTCCACCTCGTGCTCCAGCCCGCCGAGCTCCTTCTCCACCCGGGCGGCCCAGTAGTGGACGCGCTTCCGCCCACCCTTCGGCATCGTGTACTCGGAGGTGGGCAGCGGGCGCCCGAGGTGGACCCGCAGCGCGGCCTCCTCCTGGACCTCGCGGGCGGCGGTCTCCGGGAGGAGCTCGTCCGGGTCGAGCTTCCCCTTGGGCCAGCTCCAGTCGTCGTAGTGGGGGCGGTGGACCATGGCCACCTCGAGCTTGCCCTTGCGGCGGCGCCAGGGGAGCGCCCCGGCGGCCTGCACGATCTGATCGGTCATCGGCGTCGTCCCTTTCGGCGTCGGGAGGTGTGTTCCTGTTCGAGGGCGAACTGGAGGTCGGTGAGCGGTCGGCCGTCGTCGCTCGTCGAGCACCGGGTCCAGGTGCCGTCGGCCTGCAGCTCCCAGCGGGCGGTGTCTGGGGAGAAGGCGCGGTCGAAGAGACCCATCACCTGGGCCCGGTGCGCGGGCTCCTGGAGCCGGACCAGGGCCTCCACGCGCCGGTCGAGATTGCGGTGCATGAGATCGGCCGACCCGATCCAGGTCTCGACCGGGTTCTCCGGGTTCCCCGGGACGCCGAGGACGAGCGCGCGGCTGTGCTCCAGCAGCCGGCCCAGGATCGAGCGGACGCGGATGTTCTCGCTGAGGCCGGGCACGCCCGGGCGCAGGGCGCAGATCCCCCGGACCCACACGTCCACCCGCACCCCGGCCCGGGAGGCCCGGTAGCAGGCGTCGATGACGGTCTCGTCGACGAGGCTGTTCACCTTGATCCGGACGTGCGCGGGGCGACCTGCCCGGGCGTGCTCGGCCTGGGCGTCGATCCGGGCGACGACCTGCTCGCGCATGGTGTTCGGGGCCACGAGGAGGCGCCGGAAGGTCGCCTCGGGGGCCATCCCGGAGAGCAGGTTGAACAACCGGGTGATGTCCTCGCCGACCACCGGGTCGGAGGTGAGCAGGCCGAGGTCCTCGTACTGGCGCGCGGTACGGGGGTTGTAGTTGCCGGTGCCGATGTGCACGTACCGGCGCAGCCCACGCGCCTCCTGCCGGACCACCAGGCAGATCTTGGCGTGGGTCTTCAGCCCGAGCTGGCCGTAGACGACGTGGGCGCCGGCCTCCTCGAGCTTCCGGGCCCAGGTGATGTTGTTCGACTCGTCGAAGCGGGCCTTGATCTCCACCACGGCCAGCACCTGCTTGCCGGACTGCGCGGCCTCGATGAGCGCGTCGATGATCGGGGAGTCGCCGCTGGTCCGGTAGAGCGTCTGCTTGATGGCCAGCACCTGCGGGTCGGCGGCGGCCTGCTCCACGAGGCGCTGGACGGAGGTGGCGAAAGAGTCGTAGGGGTGGTGGAGGAGCACCTCGCGGCGACGGACGGCCCCCAGGACGTCGGCGTCACCGGACTGCTCCCGCGGGGACAGGTCCACGTGGGTGTGGGCGTGCAGGGGCTGCCAGCGCAGGTGGGGCAGCTCCAGGTTCGCGATTCGGTGGAGGGCCCGCAGGTCCAGCGGTGCGGGCAGGACGAACACCTCGCGGGGGGAGACGTCGAGCTCGTGCTCGAGCTTGGCCCGGATTGCCGGGGACATGTCCTCGGCGACCTCCAGTCGGACCGCGGGGCCGAAGCGGCGCCGGGAGAGCTCCCGCTCCAGGGCGGTGAGGAGGTTCTCGGTCTCGTCCTCCTCCACCTCGAGGTCCTCGTTGCGGGTGACGCGGAAGGTGTAGTTCTCCACCACCTCCATGCCCGGGAAGAGCATGTCCAGATGCTCGGCGATGACCTCCTCGATGGGCAGGAAGCGCGCGCCCACCTCGGTCTCCACCACCTCGTCGTCGCGGAGCCCTGCGCCCACCAGGTGGGAGATCTGCAGCAGGCGGGGGAGGGCCGGGGGCACCTTGACCCGGGCGAAGTGCTCGCTGCCGGTCCGCGGGTCCCGCAGGGTGATCGCGAGGTTCAGCGAGAGCCCCGAGATGTACGGGAAGGGGTGGGCCGGGTCGACCGCGAAGGGGGTGAGGACCGGGTACACGTCCCGGGCGAAGAAGTCCGACACGTGGTCCTGCTCGGCCCGGGTAAGATCCCCCCAGTGCACGAGGCGGATCCCCTCCTCGTCGAGGGCGGGGGCGATGACCTCGCAGTGGAGCCGGGCGTGCTCGGCCATGAGCTCGCGGGCTCCCCGCAGCACCGAGCCGAGGATCTCCTGCGGCTCCCGGCCGGAGGGGGTGCGCAGGGCCAGCCCGGTGGCCAAGCGACGCTTGAGTCCGGCCACGCGCACCATGAAGAACTCGTCGAGATTGCTTGCGAAGATCGCCAGGTAGCGGGTGCGCTCCAGGAGGGGCAGGCGCTCGTCCGTCGCCAGCTCGAGCACCCGCTCGTTGAACTGCAGCCAGCTCGTCTCGCGCTCGAGGAAGCGGTCCGGGGGCATCTCCTCATCGCTGCCGGAGAGCGTCTCGCCGGCCGACGCCGCCCCCCGCGGGCGTCGGGGCAGCGGGGGGCGGACGATCGGATGGGTGGGGGGCATGTCCCAAACCCTACTGGCGGGCCGGAGAGGTCCGCGCTGGCGTCGAGCCGCTCAGCCGAGCGGCGGGCCGTACTGCCGGTCGACCGCGGCCCGCTCGAAGCCGAGCCCGCCGTAGGTGCGGACCGCCGGGTCGTTGTCCCCGTCGACGTAGAGCTCGACCGTCCCCACGCCCCGCTCGGCGAGGTGGTGGAGGCCGACCAGGGTGGCGGCGCGCCCGAGCCCGTGGCCCTGCTGCTCCGGGTCGACCCCGACGACGTAGACCTCGCCGGTGCCGTGCTCGTCGATCTTCGTCCAGTGGAAGGCCACCACGGCATCGTCCTCCTCGCGGACGAGCAGGAGGAAGCCCGTCGGGTCGAACCAGCTCTCCTGCTGGCGCTCGTGGAGGTCCTGGAGCGTCATCCGACCCTGCTCGGGGTGGTCGGCAAAGGCCCGGGCGTTGAGCTCCAGCCAGGTCTCGTCGTCCTCCCCCGGCCGGAAGGGGCGCACGGAGACGCCCTCGGGCAGCCGGACCGGGGGGAGCTCGGAGAACTCACCGCTCACCGGTCGCTCCATGCGCCACAGCGAGCGGCGGGGGGCCAGGCCCCGCGAGGCGGCCAGGCGCCGCCCGCCGTCGAGGTCGCCGTGGGACCACAGGAGCAGGTCCGGGTCCTCGGCGCGGAGCCGGTCGAGCAGCTCCCCGCCGATCCCGTGGCCGCGGTGGGCCGGGTCGATGACGACCTCCGCGGCCCCGTTGGCCAGGGTCGCGTAGCCGCGCAGGCCCCCGTCCTCGTCCGGGGCCAGGAGGTGGGTGCGGTCCGGGGTGCCGTGCCGCGCGGCCAGGCGCGACTCCTCGTTGAGGGGCTCCACACCGTCCGCCCGGGTGGCTCGCTCCACGAGGGTGCGCAGCGCGCGGCGGTCCTCGTCCGTGAGCTCGGACGGGGGGCGACTGACGATCTCCGGCACCATCCGTCCATTTCACCACGGCGCGGAGGTCCACGGGGGACCGGTCCGCCTCGCCTCACCCCACGGGGGCCCGGCGCCGTAGTGTGGGGGCGATCGTGAGGACGTCGAGACACCGGGAGGGCCGGGTGACGCAGGACCGTGCCACGCGCCCCGGAGGGGACCCCCGGGAGCGACTGCCGATGGAGCGCGGCGGCCGGGCCGCCGGTCTCGCCGCGGCGCTCTCCGCCCTGCTCCTCCTGACCGGTCAGCTGCTCGGCGGGACCGTCGGCGGGGTCCTCGTCGCCTCCCTCCTCGGGGCGGTCGTCGCCGGGGGCTGGGGGCGGGTGCTGGACCTGCCCTCCCACCGTGGCGTCACGGGGGTCCTGGGCCTGGTCGTCCTGCTGGGGGGCGTCGCCGCCTGGGCTGCCCACCGCGGGGAGGCGCCCGAGGTGGGGTCCGTCTGGTGGGCGCTGCCCCTGGCCGGTGGCGTGCTCGGCGCGCTGGCCCACCAGGTGTGGCGCCGCGACGGGCGCCCCCGGGTGGTGGACGTGCTCTCGGCAGAGATCTTCGCGACCCTCGTGCTGGGGGCCGGGCTGCTGTGGAGCTGGGCCACCCCGCTCGTGGCGGTCACCACGGCCGCGGGGCTGGCGGTCACGGCCGTCGGGGACGCGCTCTTCGTCCACCGGCGAGCCGAGTCGTGGGCCGTCGGCTCCCTCGTCGGCGCGGCCACCGCCCTGGGCTGGTCCGTCGGCCGGCACGAGCTCGACGTGCCCGACACCCTGCTGCTCGCCGCGCTCGCGGTGCTGGCCCCCGCGGTCTCCCAGGCCTGCCGGCTCGTGCTCCTGCGCCTGCCGGCGGTGCGCTCCGGAGCCCGCGGCGGCCTGGTCACCGGACTGGTGAGCACCCTGCTCGCCGGTATCGTGGCCGGCCTCTTCACGCTGCTCGGCAGCACCCCGCTCACCTGACCCGACCGCACCGACGGTCCGCGTCCCGCACCCCCCCCGCAGGAGGAGTCCCCGTGGTCTTCCAGATCGACCCCACCATGTCCCCGCGTCTGGCCCCCCTGGCCTGGATGCTCGGCCGCTGGGAGGGAGCCGGCGTCATCGGCTATCCCGACCGGGAGTCCGCCCACTTCGGGCAGGAGCTCGTGGCCGCCCACGACGGGCGTGACTTCATCGAGTGGACGAGCCGCACCTGGCTGCTCGACGCCGACGGTCAGCCCGCCGAGCCGGCCGCGGTGGAGAGTGGCTACTGGCGGCCGCAGGGGGAGGACGGTGAGTTCTCGCTCCTGCTCGCCCACCCGACCGGGTACGTCGAGCAGTACTTCGGCCAGCGGCACCCGGAGCGTCCCAGCATCGAGCTGGCGACCGACGGCATCCTGCGTACCCTCGACGCCGAGGAGTACACCGCCGCCAAGCGTCTCTACGGGCTCGTGGAGGGCGATCTCATGTGGGTCCTGGACATGGCCTACAAGGGCCACCCGATGACCAGCCACATGTCCGCCCAGCTCAAGCGCGTCGAGGGCTGAGCGCCACCGTCCACGCACGAGGAGGGCCCCGGGGAACGATCTCCTCGGGGCCCTCCTCGTGCGGACTCACCGCGTCACGGTGCGTCCGGGTCTCACAGCGTGTCGTTGCGGATCTGGTCGCCGAGAGATCGCAACCCCGGCCAGTCCGCGATCACGATGCTCTGGCGACCGTCGGGGGACCATCCGAGCCCGGCGTAGGGTGCGGTGCGGTACTCGATGTCTCCGCGGCCAGTGAGGAAGTCGAAGCCCATGCTTCGGATCTCCTGCGTGGTGAGACCGCCGCTCACGCGGACGTTCCTCGTGGCAGCGTCGAGGACGCTGTTCACCCGGTTCGGGTTGCGAGTGCTCATGGCTTCTCGAGCTGTCGCCTGCAGGACGGCCATCTGGCGCTGGCCACGCCCCATATCCCCCTGGGAGAGGGTCTTGCGCTCACGGAC
Source organism: Kytococcus aerolatus (assembly GCF_900187395.1). Classification (GTDB taxonomy): domain Bacteria; phylum Actinomycetota; class Actinomycetes; order Actinomycetales; family Dermatophilaceae; genus Kytococcus; species Kytococcus aerolatus. The sequence goes on along the minus strand of NZ_FYEZ01000003.1, from coordinate 220,407 downwards.
GAAACGGAGTGCCTCGCTGCCACTGCCCAAGGTCACCTGGCCGGCGCCGAACTTGGGAGAGGCGTGAGGGTTGTCGACCGTCACGCCCCCGACCTCGTCAACGGTGGCCGCGAAGTGGTCGAAGTCGGTGATGACCACATCGTCGACCGGGACGTTCAGCGCTCCCTGGAAGGTCTGGGTCAGCAGAGGGGCCCCCCCGAGAGCGTACGCAGCGTTCAACTTGTTGTGGCCGTAGCCCGGGATCGGGACATAGAGGTCACGGGGAAAGTGGATCAGCGTGGCCTTGTCGCCGGCGGCGTTCAGGTGGGCCAGGATCATGACATCGGATCGCTGAGCTCCGCCTCCTGCGTCCTCGCCGACGATGAGGACGTTGCGGGCACCCTCGGCGTCGACGTCCGGATTCGTGGCCTTCTCCTCCGCGTCCTTGGGGGCCTGCGGTGCGACCGACTTCCGGGGGGCGGGCGCTCCGCTGGTGCCGGAGGGCTGGGGGGCGGGCGCTCCGCTGGTGCCGGAGGGCTGGGGGGCGGGCGCTCCGCTGGTGCCGGAGGGCTGGGGGGCAGGCTCCCCGCCCTCGTCCTCGAGGTAGCCGCCGTCCCAGTCCGCACTGCCGTCGGTGCGGTAGTCGGCCTTGCCGTCGTGGTCCGAGTCGAGATTCTTGTCGGGCCTGCCGTCGCCGTCGGTGTCGAGGTTCGTGTCCGCCTTGCCGTCGCCGTCGCTGTCCACGTCGACCCTCACGCCCGGCGGGTGGCCGTCCTCCACCTCGTCGGGCAGGAGCGCCTCGTGGACGATGTTGTTCTCCACCGTCCGATTCAGGTTCCACACCCACACGGCGCCACCGATGCCGGTCAGAAGCGCCAGGAGGACCAACAGGCCGCACCCGATGCGCCACGGGTTCCGCCGGGGCCTCCCTTCCCGGCCCGTGGGCATGGCGCCGGACGCGCGCGAGACGTCGTCGTGCAGTTCGCTCATGCCGACAGGGTAGGTGGGGTGGCTGGGGACGGGGCTCAGACCACGGGCGTGGAATCCCCCGCGGTCTCGATCTGTTCCCCGGAGGTGACTGCCACCGACGCCGCCTCGCCCCTCTCGGACCGTCCCGGATCCGTCCGGATGGACCGTCGTACCGCCGTCCACCACGGTGACCCGTTGCGGGAGCAGCGGCTCCTGCGGGAGGGGCTGGCGGTGGTGGACCTCTCGGACCGGGGTGTGCTCACGGTGACCGGGCCGGGCCGCCTCACGTGGTTGCACAGCCTCACCACCCAGGACCTCGCCTCGCTGGCCCCGCGCGAGTCGGCCGAGGCCTTCGTGCTCACCCCCCAGGGACGCATCGAGCACCTGTTGCACCTGGTGGACGACGGGGAGACCACCTGGATCACCACCGAGCCGGGCCGGGCGGGAGCGCTGGCCACCTGGTTGGACTCGATGCGCTTCATGCTGCGCGTGGAGGTCGCGGAGGTCACGGATCGCCACGCGGTCCTGGGGGAGCCGGTGGGGCGCCCCGGCGCGGCGGGGGAGCCGCCCACCTGGGTGGACCCCTGGCCCGGTCCCGTCGGCCGGACGGCCGTGCGCACCCCCGAGGACCTGGGGGAGCACCCGGGTGCGGCCTGGGCCTGGCGCGAGGTGATCGTGCCGCGCGACGAGGTCGAGTCCTGGGCGGGGGACCGCCCCCTGGCCGGGTGGTGGGCGCTGGAGGCGCTGCGCGTGGAGGCCTGGCGGCCCGGCTGGGCGGAGGTGGACGACCGGAGCATCCCGCACGAGCTCGACTGGCTCCGGACCGCCGTGCACCTGGAGAAGGGCTGCTACCGGGGGCAGGAGACGGTGGCCCGCGTGCAGAACCTGGGGCAGCCGCCCCGCCGCCTGGTCTTCCTGCACCTGGACGGCTCCGGTCACGAGCTGCCGGCGGCGGGCTCCGAGGTCCGGGTCGGAGCCAGTCCCACCGAGCCGGGATCGGGCAAGGTGGTGGGGCGGCTCACGAGCGTGGCCCGGCACCACGAGCTGGGACCGATCGGTCTGGCCGTGGTGAAGCGATCCACCCCGGCCGAGGAGGAACTGAGCATCGGGAGCGTCTCGGCAGCCCAGGAGGTCGTCGTGGCGGTGGGAGGTCGGCCGCGTCGTCCCCGCCTCTGACGTGACGATTCCCACGGGCTCCCTGTTGGCGTGGGGAGGATTCCCCAATACGGTGGGTGAGAACCCCCCGGACTTCCGGCGGGAGACCAGTGACCGACACGGCTCGCCATCGGGCCTGAAGGAGTAGACATGATCAGCAAGGAGCAGCTGCAGGACCTGCGTGGCGGTGACCTCTTCGGTCCCGACAACGAGAAGATCGGGTCCATCAGCGACATCTACCTGGACGACCAGACCGGTCAGCCGGCCTGGGCCACGGTCAACACGGGCATGTTCGGTGGTGACAGCTTCGTCCCGCTGGACGACGCCACCGTCGCCGACGGCGGCCTGGCCGTTCCCTACACCAAGGACAAGGTCAAGGACTCCCCGCGCATCGAGGCCGGCCAGCACCTCGACGCCGAGCACGAGGTCGAGCTCTACCGCTACTACGGCGTGGCCTTCGAGGGCGACGACCAGGTCGGCCTCACCGGCGACCGGGACGGTGTGGAGACCCGCCGCGAGGGCCTCGTCGACACCGACGGCGAGGTGCGCGAGGGCGAGCTGGACGCCAACCGCGACGAGCAGTTCGGGCGCTGGGACGGCGGTCAGGCCGTGGCCCCGGCCGGTCTCGCTGCCGGTACCACCGCCGGTCTCGCCGCCACCGAGGGCGACGAGCGCCGCGAGGGCCTGGCCACCGGCTACGACGCCGACCTGGACCGCGGCCGCACCGGTGCCCTGGAGAACGAGCCGGTCGAGGGTCAGCCCGCCGGCTTCCTCGGCAACCGTGACGGTCTGCGCGACGAGGACGCCACCACGGCCGTCCCCACCGCCGGCTACGCCGACCGTGAGCGCACCGACCTGGCCGCGGACCGCACCGCGGACCGTGCCGGCCTCGGCGCCGTCGACGGCGAGCGCAAGTCCGTGACCCGCCACGAGGAGCGCCTCAACGTGGGCAAGGAGCGCCGCGAGACCGGTGCCGTCCGCCTGAAGAAGTACGTGGTCGAGGAGCAGGAGACCGTCTCCGTGCCGCTCGAGCGCGAGTCCATCGAGATCGAGCGTCGCGAGATCACCGACGGCCAGGCCCTGGGTGCCTTCGACTTCCTCGACGACGAGTTCGAGATCACCCTGGTCGAGGAGCACCCGGTGGTCTCCAAGGAGGTCTACGCCGTCGAGGAGATCGGCCTCAACAAGAAGGTCGTCACCGAGAACCGCGAGATCACCGAGTCCCTGCGTCGCGAGAAGATCGACATCGAGGGCCTGGACGAGGGGCGCACCGACCGCATCTGAGACACCGCACCGGGCGTCCCGGACGCCGGTGAGCGCGAGGCCCCGCCCCTTCCGGGGGCGGGGCCTCGCCGTGCCCGGGCCCGCGAACGGCTACCCTCCGCAGGGTGACTGCCCACACCCCCGCCGCCCACGCCTCGCCCCTCGCCGAGGCACCCGTCGTCGCCCACGTGGTCCGTGGGGAGCTCGTCGAGTCGGTCCACCACGGGCTGGTCGTCGTGACCTCCCTGTCCGGCGAGATCGAGCTGGCCGTGGGTGAGGTGGACGCGCCGATGTTCCCGCGCTCCTCGAACAAGCCCATGCAGGCGGTCGGGATGCTGCGGGCCGGTGCCGAGCTGGACGGGCCCCACCTGGCCCTGGCGTGCGCCAGCCACTCCGGGGAGGCCTTCCACCTGGAGGCCGTGCGGCAGGGGCTGGCCGCGGTCGGGCTGGACGAGTCCTACCTGCAGAACACCCCCTCCTGGCCGATCGACGACGAGGCCCGCGCCGCCTACCTGGCCGCGGGCGGGAGGGCGTCCTCGCTGGCGCAGAACTGCTCCGGGAAGCACGCCGGCATGCTGGCCGCCTGCGTGGCGGCAGGGTGGGGCACGCAGACCTACCGCGAGCTGGAGCACCCGCTGCAGCAGGAGATCCGTCGTGCCATGGAGGAGCTCTCCGGCGACGCGGTGGAGCAGGTCGCGGTCGACGGCTGCGGCGCCCCGGTGATGTCCCTCTCCCTGGCCGGTCTGGCCCGCTCCTTCGGGCGGATCGCCAGCGCGGAGGACGGCCCGGAGGCCACCGTCGCGCGGGCCATGCGGGAGCACCCGCAGTACGTCGGGGGCACCCGCCGGGAGGTGACCGCCCTGATGCGCGCCCTCCCGGGCTCCATCGCCAAGGACGGTGCCGAGGCGGTGCTGGCCCTCGGCCTCCCGGACGGGCGCGGGCTCGCCGTGAAGATCACCGACGGTCAGGGGCGGGCCTGCCACGCGGTGATGGTCGAGGCCCTCCGTGCCCTGGGCACCACCCACGCCTCCCTGGACCGGTTGGCCGAGGTGCCGATCATGGGTCACGGGCGTCAGGTCGGGCAGGTCCTGGTGACCGACACGGTCCGTGCCGGCCTGCGCGCGGAGGGCGGTGCGTGATGGAGCTCGTCCGCTGGATCCTCGTGACCGAGACCTGGATCATGCTCGCCCTCGCGGTCACCTCCCTCGTCGTGGAGGTCCGGGCCCTGGTCCACGCCCTCACCACGCGCGTGGACGCCTTCCCCGCCGCCGACGCCCGCACCAAGGTGTTCTGGGTGGTGGTCCTGGCCCTGTGCGCCGCCGTCGGTGCCTGGTTCGTCTACGGCTACGCCTTCGCGGCGCTCCGGGGCCTCTGGGCACCCTTCGTGGGCATGACCCTGCTGGGGCTCGTCGCGGTCATCGTGGCCACCGTCTACCTGGCCAGCACCAAGCCGCGGATCGAGGGCGTCCTGGCCAACGCGCAGTCCCCGGGCCGGATGTGGTGAGCGCTCTCCCCGGGCCGCAGACCCACCTGGAGGAGGGACCGGACGGGCCGCTGGAGGTCTTCGCCACCGGGCAGGGGGAGCCGGTGACCGTCTACGCGCACGGGCTGGCCGGGTCCATCACCTCCACCCGTCCCTTCGCGACCGGGGTGGAGGGCTCGTCGGTCTTCCTCCACCAGCGTGGCCACGGCCGTTCCCTCGCGCCGGCCGAGGGCTGGGACTACGGCGAGCTGGCCGCGGACCTGCGCTCGGTGGCCGACCGGCACGGGGCCAGCCGGGCGGTGGGGCTGAGCATGGGGGCCGGTGCGTTGACCCGGGTCCTCGCCGAGACGCCGGACCGCTTCGAGCGGGTCGTGCTGATCATCCCGGCGGTCATCGACCACGAGCGGGAGGACGCCGCGCTGCGCCGCATGGAGCGAATGGCGGGCCTCGTCGACGCAGGGGATCTCGACGGGCTCGTCGCCTGGCTGCGCGAGGACCAGCCCGCGGCCGTCCGCGACACCCCGGCGGTGCAGGCCTTCTGCGAGCAGCAGGCCCGGGCCCTCGTGGGGGCCGGGGCCGGGGCCGCGCTGCGCGCCCTGCCCGGCGCCCACCCGATCGAGGACCGGGCGGTGCTGGCGGATGTCCGGGTGCCGGTGCTCGTCATCGGGCAGGAGGAGGACGACGCCCACCCGGCGGTGGTGGCGCGCCAGCTCGGGGAGGCGCTGGGCGAGGCGACGGTGGAGATCCTGCCGCCCGGCGGCCTGGTGTGGGCCCACCGGAAGCGGGTCCGGGAGCTCGTCACCGGCTTTCTCAACGCCTGAACCGCTCCCCGCGGTGGGGGTGGTTCACACCGGGGCGACCGTCTCCCAGGGGACGGTGAGCTCCCCGCGGCGGGGGCCGTGCCGGGCGTCGACGACTGGCCAGCGGGCGGCCAGGGTGCGGCCCGCGGCGGCAAAGCGTTGCCGCCGCCCCCAGGTGGCCAGGTGGGCGTGGGTGTGCCAGGCCATGTCGAGCTCCTGCAGCAGGGCGTGGACGGGCTGCCCGGGCACGTTGTGATGGATGAGCACCTTGGGCAGCCGCTCGGCGATGGCCGAGGGCGGGTCCACCTGGGCCATCGCCCAGGAAAGGGTGAGGGTCAGCGGACCGTTCCGGTCGAGGGTCACCCAGACCGCCCGCTGGCCGATCTCGTTGGAGGTGCCCTCCAGGAGGAGCCCGTCCGCGGTGAGCCCGGCCCGGAGCTGGGCCCAGGCCTCCGGGACGGCCTCCTCGGGGTACTGACGCAGCACGTTGAAGGCCCGCAGGGCGGTGATCCGCCCGGTGAGGCCGGCCAGTTCGAAACCGCCCCGGGCGAAGGAGAGCCCGGGGCGGGCCCACGACTGGGCGGCGGCGACCCGCTCGGGGTCGATCTCCAGGCCGAGCACCCGGGCGCCCGGGGCGACGGCGCGCACCCGGTCGAAGGTCTCGGCGGTCGTCAGGGGCAGCGCGCCGAAACCGAGGTCCACCACGAGGGGCTCGGGCGTGGCCCGCAGCACCGACCCCAGCCGGCGCACCATCCACCGGTCCACGCGGCGCAGCCGGTTGGGGGCGGTCGTCCCACGCGTGATGTCCCCGACCGGCCGCATGGTGGCCGAGCGTACTGGGCGGGGCCTGCTGGAGAAGCCGGTGGCAGACTCTGGGAGGTGACCACCTCGCCCGCCCCGCAGCCCACCGTCGTGGTGCTCAGCCTGCACACCTCACCCCTGGAGGATCCCGGCACGGGCGACGCCGGGGGCATGAACACCTACGTGCGGCAGCTCTCCCGCGCCCAGGCGGCGCTGGGGGCCCGGGTGCGGGTCTACACGCGCTCGGAGACCGGGGAGCGCTGGGAGGTGGACGACCGGGACGTCACCGTCGTGGGGCTGCCCGTCGGCCCGCCGGGCGCGACCAAGGAGGACCTCCCGGGCACCACCGGGGACTTCGGGGACGCCGTCCTGGCCGATCTCGTGGCCGCGGGTCTGACCGCGGACGTCGTGCACTCGCACTACTGGCTCTCCGGGCTCGCCGCCGAGCGGCTGACCTGCGAGGCGTGCGCCGGCCTCCCGGTGGGGCGGCTGCCGCTGCACGCCCACACGATGCACACGCTGGGTGCCACGAAGAATGCCGAGCTCACCGGGGTGGGGGACTGGCTGCCGGAGCCCGCCGGACGGCTCGAGGCCGAGACCCAGCTGCTGCGCACGGTCGACCTGGCCGTGGCGAGCACCCCCGAGGAGGCCGAGGAGCTCCTCGAGCAGGGTGCCGCGCGCGAACGCGTCACCGTCATCCCGCCGGGTGTGGACACCGACACCTTCCGCCCCCTCGAGCCGACCCGCCGGGAGGCCGTGCGCGAGGAGGTGCGGGGATCCCTCGGGCTGGGGCCGGACGCGCTGCTCGTGGTGCAGGCCGGCCGCTGGCAGGAGGTGAAGGGGCAGGACGTCCTCGTGGCGGCCGCCGAGGCGCTGGCCGCGCGCGCCGCCGCGCCGGTCCACGTGCTCTTCGTGGGCGGTCCGAGCGGGGCCTCCGGTTCCGACTGGCTGCCCGCGCGCATCGTGACCTCCCCGGCGCGCGACCGGCTGCACACCCGCGGTGCCGTGCCGCCCGCCGAGCTCGCGGAGATCCTCGCCGCCGCGGACGTGGTGGCCGTCCCGAGCCGCACCGAGTCCTTCGGCCTCGTGGCCGCCGAGGCGCTCGCCGTCGGGGCGCCGGTCGTGGCCGCCCACGTAGGGGGTCTGCCTCGGGCTCTCGACGGGGCGGGTCTCCTCGTGGAGGGGCACGAGCCTGCCCCGTGGGCGGATGCCCTGAGGGCGGTGCTGGGTGACGCCGCCCTCCGTGATGAGCTGGCGGTGCGCGCGGCCCGCCGGGGGGAGCGGCTCTCGTGGCGGGACGCCGCGGCCGCGCACCTGACCGCCTACGGCGAGCTCGCAGGAGGCCGTGATGACGCCTGACCGCACCGAGGGTGCCGCCCCCGTGAGCCGCTCCGCCACCCGTGCCGCCGCCGTGGCCGTGGTCGAGGCCTGGGTGGCTGCCTACGCCGACCCGTCCTCCCCGGAGCACGTGGAGGGCGTGGCGGCCGAGCGGATCGTCGACGACGCCGGCCGGGACATCCCGGTCTGGGCCATCACCCTGCCGGGGGAGCGCAAGCTGCGCACGGTCGTGCAGGTGCGGGTGGGGGAGCGCTCGGTGGGGGTCATCGCCTTCGTGGTCCGGAACGCCGACGAGAACCACGAGGCGGTCCACCGGCTGCTGCTGCGTCGCAACCTGGGCCTGCCCGGTATCGCCTACGCCGTCGACGACTCCGGGGACGTCTACCTGGTGGGGCGTGCCCCGCTGGCCGGCGCCACCGAGACCTGGCTCGACGAGACCCTCGGGGCGATTCTCCAGGCCAGCGACGGCATCTTCAACGAGGTCCTCGCGCTGGGCTTCCGCTCGGCCATGCAGGCGGAGTGGGACTGGCGCCTCTCCCGAGGGGAGAGCACCCGCAACCTGGAGGCTTTCCGCCACCTCCTGGAGGGTCAAAGGTGATGCGCTGTAGCGCAAGAGAGTTGGGTGACGAGGAGGGGAAATGTTGCGGGCACGTGTTGTTCTAGTGGCAGTCGGTGGGGTTCTCTCAAGCGTTGGCGTGGTAGAGACTGCGTCGGCCAGTGATCCGCCAGTTGGTGAAATTGTGGCCCAAGTGGAGGCCCTTTCCCAGGAGAGGGCCTCCACCATTGGTGGGAATCGCCATGCCCTGCCGAATGTGGGTGCCTCCGCTTCTCGCTACATGGACGGGAGGGTTCAAGTCAGTGGGTCAGCGGCGAGCGAGGAGGATGATCTGCGGGACCTTCTGCGGAGCGAGGATGTACTGGTTGTTGGTGATGAACGTCTTAATGTCCTTCCAGGTCGGGTCTCAGTAGAATTGGTGGGCCACCGGATTATGGGGCCTGGAGTGGTCGAGGTGACCGCAAGGGAGACGGACGTTTATGAATATATAGATGAAGTGGGGGGGGTGAGCCCATGGTGGAGTCATATCTTCGAAGGGTTCGTGTGGAGAATTTGGGCGGTACGTGGAAAATTATGAAGAACGAGGTTCCGGAGGGAAATTGGCCACTTGTTCAGGGGGCGCGCGAGACCGAGGCTAGTCGAGGGGAAGGTATCTGGGCGGGTGTGGAAAAGCGTGTGGTGCGGGGGCTGGTGAGGGGGTGGGTGTGCGAGTTGCCTCGACCGTAGAGCCTGCCGTGACTGTCTCTCGCAAGAACGCTGCCGCATATGCGCTGCGCTGGGCTGAGGGGCGCCATCCTGCATACCGTTCATTCGACAACGACTGTACCAACTTTATTTCGCAGGCTCTACTGAATGGCGGAATGAAAATGCGGGGAACCTCTGTTGACGAGGGTTCAAAGTGGGCTTGGTGGTACAAGCATGGGCCGGTCAATGCGCTAGATTCATGGTCTCATCCCTGGTCTGTTGCTCATGACAACTACAGATTTCATCAGGCTACAGAGCGCGGTCGGGTGGTGAGCAAATATTGGGGCGTTGCCATCGGGGACCTGCTGTATGCCGACTGGGAAGAGGATGGCCGCCGGGATCACGTTATGATCTTCACGGGGAATAGTCCGAAGGATGGGCTCCGTGTTTCAGGGCACACGAGCGATCGAAAAAACGTCGATGCCTCGTGGTGGATGGCGAAGGCAAAGGCGGATGATAGTAATAATTCTGTTGGGTTTGACTACTATCACATCAACTATGGGGAGTTCTGATGGATATTAAGCGAGCCCTTCCTGTGCTTCTGGGTGCCGCTGCAGTGTTTGGCCTCACGGGCTGTGACGGCGCCACCGGGGAGGCGCAGGCGGCGGCGTTCGTGGAGCACTTCAACGCCGGCGAGCCGGACAAGGACCAGAGCATCTACGTGGAACCGCTCGGTCGCGAGCAGGCCGAGACCCTGAAGGAACTCTCCCAGCGGTGCACCTTGGACGAGGACAGCATCGAGCTGGCTGAGAACGGAACGTCGGCGGCGCTGAAGGACTTTGGCGTGATCGCCGACTGTGGTGGGGAGAAGCGGTCCTTGGTCGGGCAGATGAGCCTGCACTACGACGACGGGGAGGAGGACGGCTACCGCGTGCAGCTGGACTCCCTGCCCAGGCAGGGAGGGAAGTTCTCGGACTTCGAGAACTCGCTCCCCGAGGAGCTGACCTCCCTTCCTCCGCTGCAGGACGAGGTCTGATCTGCTGCGGGCAGCACCGATAGGCTCAGGGGCATGAGCGATGCTGCCCACACCCTGATCCTGCTCCGCCACGGCCAGAGCCAGTGGAACGAGAAGAACCTGTTCACCGGCTGGGTCGATGTCGACCTCACCGAGAAGGGCCGCGAGGAGGCCCGTCGCAGCGGCGAGATGCTGCGCGAGGAGGGCCTGCTGCCCGACGTGCTGCACACCTCCCGCCTGCGCCGCGCCATCACCACCGCCCACCTGGCGCTCGACGCCGCCGACCGCCACTGGATCGACGTGAAGCGCGACTGGCGCCTCAACGAGCGCCACTACGGCGCCCTCCAGGGCAAGGACAAGGCGCAGATCCGTGACGAGTACGGCGAGGAGCAGTTCATGGCCTGGCGCCGTGGCTACGACACCCCGCCGCCGGCCCTCGAGGCCGACTCCGAGTGGTCCCAGGCGCAGGACCCGCGCTACGCCGAGCTCGGCTCGGAGGTGCCCGCCACGGAGTGCCTCAAGGACGTCGTGGAGCGCCTGGTGCCCTACTGGGACGAGGCCATCGCCGCGGACCTGCGGGCCGGTAGGACCGTGCTGGTCACCGCCCACGGGAACAGCCTCCGGGCCCTGGTCAAGACGCTCGACGGCATCAGCGACGAGGACATCGCCGGGGTGAACATCCCCACCGGCATCCCCCTGGTCTACGAGCTGGACGCCGACCTGCGCCCGCTTACCCCCGGTGGCCGCTACCTGGACCCGGAGGCCGCCGCCGGCGCCATCGCCGAGGTGGCCAACCAGGGCGCCAAGCACTGACGAGGCCCTGACGCAGGGCTGACAGGGTGCCGGTCGGGTCGTCCCCGCCGGTGACCGCCCCCGGGGGCGAGGGGCCTCAGGGCTGCCCGCCCCCGACCGTCACCTCGTGGCTCTCCTCCACGGCGCCCTGCTTGTGGAGGGTGCCGCTCACGAGGTACTCCACCCGGCGGCCGATGGAGACGGCGTGGTCCCCGATCCGCTCGAAGTAGCGGCTCAGGAGGGTGAGGTCCACCGCCTGCCCCGGGTCGGTGAGCTCCTCCCGGGCGATCGTGAACACCTTCACGTGGAGCGCGTCGAGGCTGTCGTCGAGCACCGCCAGCCGGGCGGCGGCCTCGATGTCCTGGTCGGCGAGCGCCTGCCCGGCCTGCGAGACGAGGGTGTGGGCCAGCTGTCCCATCTCGGTCACCGTGGCCCGCGCCGGGGCGGGGACGGCCAGCTCGGGGTAGCGGCGGCGGGCCAGCTCGGCCACGTGGCGGGCGAGGTCCCCGGCACGCTCCAGGGAGGCGGCCAGCTGCAGGGCCGAGACGACCATCCGCAGGTCCCGTGCCACCGGGCTCTCCCGGGCGAGCAGCTCGATCGCCCGCTCCTCCACCTCGGCCTGGAAGGCGTCGATCCGGGAGTCGCCGGAGATCACCTGCTCGGCGCGGTGCCCGTCCGCGGTGCGGAGCGCTTCGCTCGCCTCCGCGACGGCCTGGGCGACCAGGTGGCTCATCTCGACCAGCAGGGCCGACACCTCGGTGAGGGACTGCTGGAAGTGGGTGCGCATGGGGGAGCTCCTCTGGTGGCCGGAGAGTGAGTCTTTCACCGTCGCGTGAATGCTGGCCACCGGTGGGGTGAACGGGAGGTGTCCGGGGCGTGGGTCCCCGGGCGACGCTCCTCCCCGGGGGCCGGTCGCGGGAGGTGCGCCCTACAGTGCACCCATGACCCTCGGACTCGTGCCCGCCGCTCTCGGGGGCCCGTCTGCTAGGAGTGCGCCGTGCCGGAGCTGGTGACCTTCCTCCTGGCCGCGGTGATGGTGCTCGTGGCCGGCTTCCTCGGGGTGCGGTCCGGGATGCGTCGCCGGCCAGTGCGCCAGCAGGCCCGCGCCGTGGTGGGGCCGCTCTCCCCGGGGGTGCGGCAGCTCCTGGAGGGGCTGGCCGCCACCGCGATCGTGGTCCGGGGCGCCGGGGCGGTGGTCTACTCCACCCAGGACGCCCGGCAGCAGGGCTTCGTCCGAGACGGTCTGATCCGTCAGGCCGAGATCCGGGAGGTCGTCGAGACCGCCCACCGCACCGGGGAGGTGGCCGACGAGGAGGTCACCGTCACCCGGAGCATGCTCGAGGGAGGGCGGGTCGCGCTCGGTGTCCGCGTGCTGCCCCTGGATCCTGACCACTTCGTCGTCCTGCTGGACGACCGCTCCCGGGCGCAGCGGGTGGAGGAGGTTCGTCGCGACTTCGTGGCCAACGTGAGCCACGAGCTGAAGACCCCGGTCGGGGGGCTGGGGCTGCTGGCCGAGGCCGTCCACGACGCCCACGACGACCCCGAGGCGGTCCGGCACTTCGCCTCCCGGATGCAGGTGGAGGCCGAGCGGCTCTCCTCGCTCGTGCAGGAGATCGTGGAGTTCTCCCGGGTGCAGGCCGGGGAGTGGGCCAGCCAGCCGGTGCCGGTGAACGTCCTGGAGGTCGTGGGCACGGCGATCGACCAGGTGCGGGTGATGGCCGATGACAAGGGGGTGGCGGTCCGCCTGGCCGGGCTGGCCCACGGGCTGCCGAGCACCGTGTACGGCGACCCCGACATGCTGATGACCGCCCTGCGCAACCTGCTCGTCAACGCGGTGACCTACTCCGACCCGGGGACGAAGGTCGTCGTCTCGGCGCGCGAGGACGAGGCGGACGGCCTGGTGCGGGTGCTCGTCACCGACCAGGGCATGGGCATCCCCCCGGCCGACCTGGAGCGCATCTTCGAGCGCTTCTACCGGGTGGACGGTGCCCGTTCGCGCAACACCGGGGGGAGCGGTCTGGGGCTGGCGATCGTCCGCCACGTGGTGGCCACCCACGGTGGTGTGGTCACCGTCTGGTCCCGCCCCGGGGTCGGCTCCACCTTCACCGTGGCCCTGCCCGTCATCGACGAGACGGAGACCGCGGGCGGGGACGAGGGCGACCTCGAGGAGGACCCCGCAGCCGACCCTCCCGCATCGCCCGTCGGGCCCTGATCACCACTCGTTACGCTGCCCTCACCACCCCACGCCCCGGAGGAGAACCCCGTGTCCCGCATCCTGATCGTCGAGGACGAGCCGTCGTTCAGCGAGCCGCTCTCGTACCTGCTCGGGCGGGAGGGGTTCGACGTCGCCGTGGTCGAGGACGGCGCAGAGGCGATGGAGAGCTTCCAGCGTCGCGCGGCGGATCTTGTGCTCCTGGACGTCATGCTCCCGGGCATGTCCGGCGTCGACGTCTGCCGGGAGCTGCGGCGCACCTCGTCGGTGCCGGTCATCATGCTCACCGCGAAGGACTCCGAGGTGGACAAGGTCGTCGGCCTCGAGATCGGTGCGGACGACTACGTCACCAAGCCCTACAGCTCCCGGGAGCTGCTGGCACGGATCAAGGCCGTGCTGCGCCGGCGGGGGGAGGCGGAGATCGCTGACGACCAGACCGTCGCGGCGGGTGGGGTCGAGCTCGACGCCGACTCCCACGTGGTCGTCGTCCGGGGGGAGCAGATCGCGATGCCGCTCAAGGAGTTCGAGCTCCTGGAGTTCCTCATGCGCAACAGCGGCCGGGTGCTCACCCGCTCCCAGCTCATCGACCGTGTCTGGGGGAGTGACTACGTGGGGGACACCAAGACCCTGGACGTCCACATCAAGCGGGTCCGCGGCAAAGTGGAGGAGGACCCCTCCCGTCCCCGCCTGATCACCACGATCCGCGGGCTGGGCTACAAGTTCGAGGCCTGAGCGCCGGCAGCACGAAGGGGCCGGGTCCGAGCAGCTGCTCGGACCCGGCCCCTTCGTGCGGTGACCGTACGGGTCAGTGGCCCTCGGCGGGCTCCGATCGCGTCGGGCGCTCCGGGGCCTCCCAGCCCTCGGGCGCGTACTCCTCGTACTGGTTGATGGGGAGGAGCACGGGGACGGTGCGCTTGCGCTCGGTCTCGCCGACGGAGACGGTCAGCTCCTGGAAGCCACCGGGAGCGGCGGTCTTCGGCACGGTGAGCTCCTCGTCGGCGAGCTTCACCGTGGTCATCGGCTCGACGGTGACGGTGCCCACCTCGGCGTCGTCGGCCGCGATCGTGACGTCCACCGGCTCCTTGCCGGAGTTCACGAGGGTGCCGATGACGCGACCCTCGGCGTCGGGCTCGGTGCCCAGCACCAGGAGGTCGAGCACGTCGGCCTGCTCGAAGCGCAGGAGCTCGCCGTCAGCGGGCGCGTAGTCGCGGGTCGTCTCCAGCGGGGAGAGGGCCTGGCAGCCGGTGAGGCCGATCATCCCGGCCACGGCGAGGGCGGCGAGACGGCGTCCGGCGAGGGAACGGGAACGGGCGGTGGTGGTCACGGCGGCATCGTACCCAATAGCCCTGCGGCTCTGGGGGGAGGCCCGGCGCTCGGCCCGGGGGAGGAGTATCCAGCCAGTGTTAGAATTTGCCGGCGAAAGGGGCACTACATGGCGTTCGAAGTCGGTGAAACCGTCGTCTACCCGCACCACGGTGCAGCGTTGATCGAGGAGGTCAAGCAGCGCAAGGTCAAGGGCAAGGAGATGACCTATCTGAAGCTCAAGGTGGCTCAGGGTGATCTCACCATCGAGGTTCCTGCGGAGAACTGCGACCTCGTGGGCGTCCGCGACGTGGTGGACAAGGAGGGCCTGGACAAGGTCTTCGGGGTCCTGCGCGCGGAGCACGTCGAGGAGCCGACCAACTGGTCCCGCCGCTACAAGGCGAATCTCGAGAAGCTCGCCTCCGGTGACGTGATCCGCGTGGCCGAGGTCGTGCGCGACCTGTGGCGCCGGGAGCGCGACCGGGGTCTGTCCGCCGGCGAGAAGCGGATGCTGGCGAAGGCCCGCCAGATCCTGGTCTCCGAGCTGGCGCTCGCCGAGGAGACCGACGAGGAGAAGGCCGAGGCCACCCTCGACGAGGTCCTCGCGAGCTGAGTCCGTGCCGGACCAGCACCCGAACCCGCACGACGCCGACGACCACCCGGTCGTCGGCGTCGTCGTCGTCGCGGCCGGCATGGGCACGCGGCTGGGCATGGGGCGCCCCAAGGCGCTCGTCGAGATCGCCGGTGCGACCATCCTCGAGCACGCGCTCCACGGCATCGCGGACTGGGCCAGCCGGCGGGGGGAGCGGCTGCCCGTGGTGGTCGTCGGCCCGCCCGGGCACCTGGACGAGGTGGGCGGGGTCCTGGCCGCGATGGGTGCGGCGGTCGACGGTCTCGACGCTGTCGTCGTGCCCGGGGGCGCCGAGCGTGCCGACTCCGTGGCGGCCGGCCTCGAGGCCCTCCCCGCGGAGGTGGGGTGCGTGCTGGTGCACGACGCAGCCCGGTGCTTCACCCCTCCCGAGGTCTTCGGCCGGGTGGTCGAGGCCGTGGCGGCCGGTGCGGCGGGTGCCGTCCCGGGGCTGGCCGTCGTGGACACGGTCAAGGAGGTGGCGGGGCCGGGAGCCGGCGGGGTCGGCGAGCGGGTGGTCGGCACGCCTGACCGGTCGGGCCTGCGTGCCGTCCAGACGCCGCAGGCCTTCGACCGGACGGTCCTGGCCCGGGCGCACGGCACCCCGGACGCCTCCACGGCCACGGACGACGCCGTCCTCCTCGAGCGGCTCGGCGCGCCGATCGTGCTGGTGCAGGGGTCCAGCGCCGCCCGGAAGATCACCGTGCCGGAGGACCTCCGCGACGCGGGAAACGGTTCCGGCGGGCCGGTGCTCGTGGTCCTCACCGGGCCCCCGGCCGTCGGCAGGACGACCCTGGCCGGGGCCCTCGAGGCCTCGCTGGGCATGGTCCGGGTGCGGGTGGACACCATCGAGGCGGCGCTGCATCGCAGCGGGGAGGTGCCGGGGCTGGCCGTCGCGGGCTACGCCGTGGCGCTCGCGCTGGCCGCCGAGCACCTGGCGGCCGGCCGGTCGGTGGTCGCGGACATGGTGGACGGCGCGCCGGAGGCACGTGAGGCGTGGGCGGAGGTGGCGCGCGAGGCTGGCGCCCCCCTGACCGTCGTGGAGATGACCTGCACGGACCCGGGGCTGCACCGGGCCCGGCTCGAGGCGCGCACCGCCGCGGGGGACTTCCCCTCGGGGCAGCCCCAGCCGGACTGGTCCGAGGGGCAGGAGCGGGCGGTCCCCTCGCTCGGCGCGGAGGAGCGGGAGCGCCTCGGGGTCGCCGCGCACATCGCCCTCGACATGGCCGTCGACGACCCGGTCGACGGTGTGCGACAGGTGGCCGCCGCCCTGCGCCGGATGGACCCGGAGGGTCGTGGAAGGGTGAGGGCATGAGCACCCTGCCCCGCACCGGCATCGGCACCGACATCCACGCCTGGGCGGCCGAGGGGGAGGACCGCCCGCTGTGGCTGGGGTGCGTGGAGTTCCCCGGGGAGCGCGGCGTGGCCGGCCACAGCGACGGTGACGTGGCGGCCCACGCGGCGTGCAACGCCCTGCTCTCCGCCGCCGGGCTGGGGGATCTCGGCAGCGTCTTCGGGACCGACCGGCCAGAGATGGCCGGGGCCAGCGGTGCGGACATGCTGCGCCACGTGGCCGGGATGCTCGACGAGGCCGGTCTCGTCATCGGGAACGTGGCGGTGCAGCTGGTGGCCCGGCGGCCGAAGATCGGCCCGCGGCGGGCGGAGATGGAGGCCGCGATGTCGGCCGCCCTGGGTGGGGTGCCGGTCTCGGTGGGGGCGGCCACCACGGACGGGCTCGGCTTCGTCGGGCGCTCGGAGGGGCTGGTGGGTCTGGCCACCGCGCTCGTGGCGCCGCGAGGCTGAGTCCGGCCCGGCCGTTGGGGGCGGCGCGCGTGTGGCGTCCTGGTCGTTGACACGGGAGCAGGCGCCTGTGGACGGCCGGAGCGGGGAGCGGCCGAGATGTCCCACGGTGGGCGGGTGCCCACCACGAAGCGTCTCCTGGAGTTCCCGGACCACCCGCACCAGCGTGGTCTCGCCACGGTGTCCCAGTTGAGCGCAGCGGGTTTCAGCCGCTCGGCGATCCGCCATGCCCTGACCCGTCGGTGGCAGCAGCCGGTGCCGGGTGTCGTGGCTCCGCACCGGGGCAGCCAGAGCGCCGCACGGGAGCACCGGGTGGGGCCATGACGTCACGCGACGGGGTGTGCTGCCGCAGCCGGAAGGACCCGCTGTCAGCGGGGGCCGATAGGCTGGCATCTCATCACCCCCCGACCGCAGGAGGACCTGTGCCCAGCACCGTCAAGGGTGTCATCGCCCGCAGCAAGAACGCCCCGGTCGAGGTGGTGGACGTCGTGGTGCCGGACCCGGGCCCCGGCGAGGCCGTCGTCGCCATCCGCGCCTGCGGGGTCTGCCACACCGACCTGCACTACCGCCAGGGCGGGATCAGCGACGACTACCCCTTCCTCCTGGGCCACGAGGCCAACGGTGTGGTGGAGTCCGTCGGCGAGGGGGTGACCGACCTGCAGCCCGGTGACACCGTGGTGCTCAACTGGCGCGCGGTGTGCGGCACCTGCCGCGCCTGCCTGCGTGGCGAGCCCTGGTACTGCTTCGACACCCACAACGCCGCCCAGAAGATGACCCTCGCCGACGGCACCGAGCTGGAGCCGGCGCTGGGCATCGGGGCCTTCGCGGAGAAGACCCTCGTCCACGCCGGCCAGTGCACCAAGGTGGACCCGGAGGCCGACGCCGCCGCCACCGGTCTGCTCGGCTGCGGGGTCATGGCCGGGTTCGGCGCCGCCGTGAACACCGGTGGCGTGAAGCGTGGCGACTCGGTGGCCGTCATCGGCTGCGGCGGGGTGGGCATGGCCGCCCTCGCCGGAGCCCTCGTGGCCGGTGCCACCACCGTCATCGCCGTGGACACCGATCCGCGCAAGCTCGAGAAGGCCACGGAGATGGGCGCCACCCACGCCGTGAACTCTGCGGACGGCGACCCGGTCGAGGCCATCCGGACGCTCACCGGCGGCCACGGGGCGGACGTGGTCATCGAGGCCGTGGGCCGCCCGGAGACCTACGAGCAGGCGTTCTACGCCCGTGACCTCGCCGGTACGGTGGTCCTGGTCGGTGTGCCGACCCCCGACATGGAGATCACCCTGCCGCTGCTGGAGGTCTTCGGCCGGGGTGGGGCGCTGAAGTCCAGTTGGTACGGCGACTGCCTGCCCAGCCGGGACTTCCCGATGCTGGTGGACCTGTACCAGCAGGGCCGGCTCGACCTCGATGCCTTCGTCTCCGAGCGGATCCGCATCGACCAGGTCGAGGAGGCCTTCGACAGCATGGGGCGCGGCGACGTGCTGCGCTCCGTGGTGGAGTTCGACGCCGCGCGGCAGGGGGCCGCAGCGGGCGCAGCCGAGAACACCCCTGAGGAGAACGCATGACCGCCGAGCGCATCCCCACCCCGATCCAGAAGGAGGGCGTCCGCGTCGAGCGGGTCGTCACCTCCGGCACCTTCGAGCTGGACGGTGGCTCCTGGGAGGTGGACAACAACGTCTGGCTCCTGGGCAACGACGAGGAGTGCGTGGTCATCGACTGCTCGCACGACGGCGCGCCGATCCTGGAGGCGATCGGCAAGCGCACGCTCCGGGCCGCCCTGCACACGCACGGTCACAACGACCACATCAACGCCACCGGTGAGGTGACCGGCGACAAGTGGACGCCCACCCACCTGCACCCGGCCGACCGCATGCTCTGGGACGCCGTCTACCCGGTGGCCCCGGACCACGACCTCGAGCACGGGCAGCGCATCACCGTCGCCGGGGTCGAGATGGAGGTCCTGCACACCCCCGGGCACAGCCCGGGAGCGGTCTGCTTCTACGTGCCGGCCCTCGGCATCGTCTTCACCGGGGACACCCTCTTCCAGGGTGGTCCGGGGGCGACGGGCCGCTCCTACTCCGACTTCGACCTGATCATCGAGTCGATCACCGAGCAGCTGCTCACCCTGCCGGAGGACACCAAGGTCCTCACCGGGCACGGTGACCCCACGACCATCGGTGCGGAGAAGCCGCACCGCCAGGAGTGGATCGACCGCGGCCACTGAGGGGCCGGGCGCCCCCGGACGGGGGCGCCCGCCCGGCATCAGCCCCGGCGCTCTCCCTCGGGGACGCCTCCGGTGCGCTCCTGGAGCCGGAGGTGATCCCCGGCCCCGGCCCAGGTCTCCTCGACCGGCGGGTACTTCCCCAGCTCGACCATCGGGACGCCGGCGTCGAGGTCGAGCCGGGTGGTCACCAGGGTCTTCGCCCCGTCGTCGACCGTCGCCGAGGAGAAGAGGGTCGGGTCGGTCATCGAGTCGTCCTCGGCCGGCTGGAGCCGGTCGCCCCGGAGCTGGAGGGGCACCATGCCCCGGCCGTCGGCGAACCCGTAGAGCAGGGTGCCGGCCTCGCCGTTCTGCCGGAACTGGCCCTCCACGAGGAAGAGCGGCAGATCGTGGGAGGGGACGGACAGGATGCGTGCGGTGATGCCGTCGGTGAGCGTCCCCGGGTGCTTCGAGTCGTCGATCTGACGCCACCCGGTCACGTCCTTCTTCCAGAAGACGACGTTCTCCTCGTCGTCGGCGGTCAGCCCGAAGAGCCCGCTGCCGCCGCTCTCGGGGTCGCCCGGGAGGAGCGCGACCTCCACGTAGGGGCCACCGATCTCCGCGAGCTCGGCCTTCGCCGCCTCGAGGTCGACCTCCTGCCCGTCCGGGGCCTGCTCGGCGGGGGAGGGCTGGTCCGCGGTCTCCTCCGTGGCTGCGCTGGAGGTGGTCTCCGCCGCCGGCGTCGAGGAGCCCTCCTCCGGGGTGTTGCTCTCCGGCGGGGTGCTCGGCGCCGTGGCCTGCTCGGCGGGAGAGGGTTCGTCCGTGGCCGGGGCAGGGGACTCCGCGGTCTGCTCGGGGGCGGGCTCTGCCGGCGCTGCCGTGGCGTGCGAGCTGGACTCCGCGGTCGGTGCTGCCTCGGGGTCGGGGGCACTCTCGGCCGTCGCGGTCTCGGTCACCGTGACCGTGGAGGGCTCGGCCTGCTCGGTGC
Source organism: Kytococcus aerolatus (assembly GCF_900187395.1). GTDB lineage: Bacteria > Actinomycetota > Actinomycetes > Actinomycetales > Dermatophilaceae > Kytococcus > Kytococcus aerolatus. The sequence goes on along the minus strand of NZ_FYEZ01000003.1, from coordinate 200,439 downwards.
CCGTGGTCTTCTCGGGAGTCTCCTCCCCGTCCTCCCCGGACTCTCCGGCGGCCGGGGAGGACGCCGCGCTGGCCGGTGCCTCGGCGGTGCCCCCCTCGCCCTCGGCAGCCTCCTCGGTCCCGAACCCGCAGCCGGCCAGGGCCAGGGCGGCTGCCGCCGAGAGGGTCGTCATCGTGGTGCGTGCGTGCTGTCGCATGGTCTCCCCCTGTCTCGTCGTGCCCCGGTCCCGGGGCCCCGGGCCGGTCGGTTCCCGGCCCGCTCGCTCTCCATGCTGACCACAGCCGTTCACAGCGCGTCAACACACGCCTCACCGTCCGCTCACAGTCCGTAGACTGGGCCGGGTGACGCTCCGACTGCACGACTCCGCCACCCGAGAGATCCGGGACTTCGTCCCCCGTGTGCCGGGACGGGCGAGCATCTACATCTGCGGTCTCACGACCCAGGCCAGCCCGCACATCGGTCACCTGCGCTTCACCGTGGCCTTCGACGTGCTGCGGCGCTGGATGGAGCGGGGGCACGGGCTCGAGGTGACCCTCGTCCGCAATGTCACGGACATCGACGACAAGATCCTCACCAAGTCCGCCGAGCACGGGGTGGCCTGGAACGAGTGGTCGCAGCGCTTCGAGCGCGAGACCACCGCTGCCCTGGAGGTCCTCGGGGTGCGCCCGCCCTCCTACGAGCCGCGGGCCACCGGGCACGTCCCGGACATGATCGAGCTCATGGAGCGCCTCGTCGAGCGGGGCCACGCCTACCCGGCGGCCGACGGCTCGGGCGACGTCTACTTCGACGTGCGCTCCTGGCCGGCCTACGGCGAGCTGACCCGGCAGCGGATCGAGGACATGGCCCCGGCGGCCGACGCCGACCCGCGCGGCAAGCGTGACCCCCGCGACTTCGCCCTGTGGAAGGGTGCCAAGGCCGACGAGCCGCACAGCGCCACCTGGCCCACCCCGTGGGGGCGTGGGCGCCCGGGCTGGCACCTGGAGTGCTCCGCGATGTCCTGGCGCTGGCTGGGCGAGGAGTTCGACATCCACGGCGGCGGCAACGACCTGCGCTTCCCGCACCACGAGAACGAGCAGGCGCAGTCCCGGGCCGCCGGCTTCGGCTTCGCCCGCTACTGGATGCACAACGGCATGCTCACCACCGGTGGCGAGAAGATGAGCAAGTCGATCGGCAACACGCTGACCATCACCGAGCTCACCAAGGACTACCGTCCGCTCGCGGTCCGCTGGCTGCTCACCGCCGTCCACTACCGCTCGGCGCTGGAGTACACGCCCGGCTCGCTCGCCGAGGCCACCGCCCAGGTGGAGCGCGTGGAGGGCTTCCTGCACCGGGCTGCCGAGGCCGCCGGCGAGGAGCCGGCCAGCCTGCGACAGGCCGGGCTCACCGGCGAGCTGCCCGCCGATTTCGTCGCCGCCCTCGACGATGACGTGAACGTCCCGGCCGGCCTGGCCGTGGTCTTCGACCACGTCCGCCGCGGGAACACCGCCCTGGCCCGGGGGGAGGCCGGGATGGCGCTCGAGCTGGCCCGCACCACCAGCGGCATGCTCGACGTGCTCGGCATCGACCCGTTGGACCCGCACTGGGCCGGGGAGACCGGGGAGCCCGGTGGCAGCCGGGCCGAGGAGGTGCTCGCGGCGCTGCTCGACGAGCGGCTCCAGGCCCGGGCCTGCGCGAAGGCCGAGAAGGACTTCGCCACCGCTGACAGCATCCGTGACCAGCTCGCGGCCCTGGGCGTCACCGTCCAGGACGGCCCGCAGGGCGCCACCTGGGAGCTCGGCCCCGCGCCGCGTCCCACCAACCCGGCCGAGGAGGCCTGACGTGCGAGGGAACTCGTCCCGCCGCGGAGCGATCCGCAAGGGCGGCAAGAAGGGTATGCAGGTCGGCAGCGGCGGGCACCGTCGCAAGGGCCTGCAGGGCCGTGGCCCGACCCCGAAGGCGGAGGAGCGGGAGCACCACCCGGCGGCCAAGCGGGCCGCGCGGGCGGCCAAGTCGGCCACCGGGGGACGCCCGCACCGTTCGAAGGCCCGCAGCGGGAAGGACTCCGCCGAGCGGGTGATCGGCCGCAACGCGGTGCTGGAGGCGCTCCGGACCCAGGTGCCGGCCACCGCCCTCCACGTGGCCAGCACGATCGACTCCGACGACCGCGTCAAGGAGGCCCTGCGGCTGGCCGGGGAGCGGGGGATCCCGCTGCTGGAGACCGGCCGCCCCGAGCTGGACCGGCTCTCCGACGGCGAGGTGCACCAGGGCCTCGTCCTGCAGGTGCCGCCCTACGAGTACCCCGAGCTGGAGGATCTCCTCGACGCCGTCGAGGAGAAGGACGGCGCGCCGCTCTTCGTTGCCCTGGACGGGATCACCGACCCGCGCAATCTCGGGGCGATCATCCGCTCGGCCGCCGCCTTCGGGGCCGACGGCGTGATCATCCCCGAGCGTCGTGCCGCGGGGCTGACCTCCTCGGCCTGGCGCACCTCGGCCGGTGCCGCCGCCCGGCTGCCCGTGGCCCGGGTGACGAATCTCAACCGGGCGCTGCAGGACCTGCGGGCGCACGGCGTCTTCGCGATCGGGCTGGACGCGGACGGGGACGTCGAGCTGCCGGGCCTGGCGCTCGCCCCGGACCCGCTCGTGGTCGTCGTCGGCTCCGAGGGCAAGGGGATCTCACGACTCACCCGGGAGAAGTGCGACCTGATCGTGAGCATCCCGATGTCGGGGCTCACCGAGTCGCTCAACGCCGGCACCGCCGCCGCGGTGACCCTCTACGAGATCGCCCGGGAGCGCGCCCGTCAGTCCGGCTGACCGGCTCCGTCCTTGGGGGCCAGGAGCACCTCCTCGGTGCGCTTCGAGGGCAGCACGTCCCGGAGGTACTCGCCGATCGTCTCCTCAATGGTGTATTCCCGGTCGGCCCGCTCGGAGAGGTACCACCGGTGCTCCAGCACCTCGTGGAAGAGCTCGGCCGGTTCCAGCCGTCCCCGCAGCTCGGCCGGGACGGTCCGGGTGATCGGCTCGTAGATGCGGGAGAGCCAGTCGTGGGCCAGGAGGCTCTCGTCGTCGTTCTGCCGGCCCTGCGAGGCGGCGAAGGCATCGAGGTCGTTGAGCAGGCGGCGGGCCTGGTTCTCCTCCACGTCGAGCCCGGTGAGTCGCATGAGGCGACGGGAGTGGTGGCCGGCGTCCACGATCTTCGGCTGGATGCGCAGGTGCGCCCCGTCGATGTCGGTGGTCACCTCGATCTCCCCGACGTCGAAGCCCAGCCGGTTGAGCGACTCGATCCGCTCGGCGATCCGCCAGTGCTGGTCCATCGAGATCGTCTCGGTCTCGGTGAGGTTCGTCCAGAGGCCCTCGTAGCGCTCCACGAGCTGGTCGGCGATGGCCACCGGGTCGGCCTCGGGCGGGAGCAGCCCGCCGCCGATGAGGTCCATGAGCTCCCCGGCCACGTTGCCGTGGGCGATGTGGAGGTCGTGGGCGCGCTGCCCGTCCGAGAGGCGGTCGTACAGCTCGGAGGTCTCCACGTCGACGACGTACGCGGCGAAGTCCCCGGCGTCACGGCGGAAGAGGGTGTTCGAGAGGGACACGTCCCCCCAGAAGAGGCCGGCCATGTGCACCCGGGTGAGCAGGACGGCCATCGCGTCGATGAGCTTCAGGGCGGTCGCCCGGCGCAGGCTCTGGCTGAAGAGGGAGCGGTAGGGCAGCGAGTAGGGCAGGTGCTTGGTGACCAGGCAGGCGTCCAGCGGCCGGCCGGCGGCGTCGGTGCGGCCCGCCACGACGGCCACCGGGTCGACGGCCGGCTCGCCCATCCGGTCCAGGGCGTGCAGGAGGCGGTACTCCTTGCGGGCCAGGTCCTCGTGGATCTCCTTGACCGCGAGGATCTCGCCCTCCAGCTCCACGAAGCGCACCACGTGGCGGGAGATGCCGCGGGGCAGGGCGGCGACGACCTCCAGCGGCCACTCCTCCAGCGGGGTGGACCAGGGGAGTGCGAACAGGCCGGGGTTCAACCGGGCGGCGGTGATGTCGAGGGCCATGTCGACCATCATCCCGCGGGTGGGGGACTCGCTGCGAGAGCTGCTGACCGGGGGGCTCCCGGTGGGGCAGAATGCAAGGATCTGCGGGCCGGCTCCCCGCGCGGGACTCCGCGTGGCGCGGGTCGCTCATCACGAAGGAGATCCCATGAAGCGCACCACCCTCTCGATCGCCGCCTCCGTCGGCGTCGCGGCCCTCACCCTGACTGCCTGCGGCGGAGGGGACTCCGAGGGCGGGTCCGCGAAGACCGCCCCGTCCGGCGAGGCGGCCGAGGAGTCGGGCGCCGACTCCGGCAAGGAGTCGGGCGAGGAGTCCGCCGAGGGCGAGAAGTCCGCCGCCGGCGGCGGGGCCGCGGCCACGGAGGCCCCGAAGCGTGACGAGGACGCCGACCTGGTGATCTGGGCCGACGAGCTGAAGACCGGGCCCCTCAAGAAGGTCACCAAGTCCTTCGAGGAGGAGCAGGGCGTCACCCTCCAGGTGCAGACCGTCGCCAACGAGCAGCTCCGCCAGCAGTACAAGGACGCCACCCAGGCCGGTGAGGGCCCCGACGTGGTGGTGGCGCCGCACGACTGGGCCGGCGAGTTCGTGCAGGACGGCGTGATCGCCCCGGTCCAGCTCTCGGCCGAGACCCTCAAGAGCTTCTCCCCGGAGGCGGCCGAGGCCACCAAGTACGACGGCCAGACCTACGGCACCCCCTACGCCGTGGAGAACGTCGCGCTCATCCGCAACACCGAGATGGCACCCGACGCGCCGAAGACCATGGAGGAGCTCGTCGAGACCGGCACGTCCCTGGTCAAGGACGGGACGGCCAAGAACGTCATGGCCCTGCAGGTCGGCAAGCAGGGCGACGCCTACCACGCCTACCCCTTCCTGGCGGCCTACGGCGGCTCGCTCTTCGAGAAGAGCTCCGGCGGCGGGTACAGCGACAAGCTCACCGTCGACAGCGACGAGATGCTCAAGGGTGCCGAGAAGTGGGCGTGGATGGCCCAGGAGAAGGCCGTCAACACCAACATCGACTCCACCAACGCCCCCTCGCTCTTCGCCGAGGGCAAGACCCCCTACCTCGTCTCCGGCCCGTGGGCCCTGGAGCAGGCGGAGAAGGCCGGCATCCCGCTCGAGGTCTCCCCGATCCCGGAGTTCGAGGACGGGGGCAAGCCGTCCCCGCTGCTCGGCGTGCAGATGTTCTACGTCTCCGCCCAGTCCGAGAACGGCATCCTGGCCCAGGAGTTCGTGTCGAACTTCGCGGCCACGGACGAGGTCCAGCTGGCCATGTTCGAGGCCGGCCAGCGCCCGCCGGCCGCCACCTCGGCCTACGAGAAGGCCGCGAAGAAGGACAAGACCCTCCAGGCCTGGAAGGACGCCTCCGAGGGGGGTGACCCGATGCCGAACATCCCGGCCATGAACGCCGTGTGGGCGCCGCTGGGCCAGGCGACCGCCGACATCGTGGGGGGCAAGGACGCCGAAGCGCGCATGAAGTCCGCCGCCGAGGAGATCCGCAAGGCGCTCTGATCACGGCCGGCGGAGGGGCCGAGGCCCGCCCGCCGTCGTGGTCGTCCGGCGCCGGGGGTCCCCTGACCCCCGGCGCCGGCCCGGACCGGGAGGAAGCAGGAAGGCATGTCTGAAGAGGTGAGTGCCGGTCAGCCGGTGCGTGGCGAGGGGCTCGCGGAGCACGGGCGAGGACGGCGCGGAGGCTGGGGCTGGACCCTGGTGCGCTGGCTGCTCCTGGCGGCCGTGGTCGCCGTGGCCGTGGTGGTGGTCCAGCGGGCGCTGGACGCCGGGGCGTGGTGGGCGGTCGTCCTCGCGGCCTTCCTGGCCACGGTCACCCTGGCGGTGTACTCGACCCGCCGCTTCGTCCCGATGAAGTACCTGTGGCCCGGGCTGGTCCTCCTCCTGGGTCTGCAGATCTGGCCGCTGGTCTACACCGTCGCGCTCTCCTTCACGAACACCGGCGCCGGTCACCAGCTGACCAAGGACGAGACCATCGAGGTCATCCAGGCCAGCTCCGTGCAGCAGGTCGAGGGCTCGGAGCGCTACGCCCTCTCGGTGGCCGTCCCGGAGGGGGTGGACGCCACCACCGGTGACCTCGTGTACCTGCTCACCGACCCCGAGGGGGCCCACTTCGCGGGCACCCAGGAGGGGCTCACCGAGCTCGAGGAGGGTGTCGAGGCCACCGGGGCCGGGAAGATCACCGCCGCCCCCGGGTACGAGCTGCTCGACCCCAAGGAGGTCAACAAGCGCTCGAAGGAGCTCTCGGACTTCGCCGTCCCCGTCGAGGGTGGCGGCATCAAGGCGCTGGGCCTGAGCCAGGCCTTCCTGGGCAGCTCGCAGATCACCTACGACGAGGCCGCCGACACGCTGACCGACCAGCGGACCGGCACGGTCTACGTGCCCAGCGAGGACGCTCGGTGGGTGCCCCGGGACGGCGAGGGCAAGCCCCTGCCGCAGGGGTGGAAGCAGAACGTGGGGCTGGACAACTACCTGGCGGTGCTCAAGGACGACACCCTCCGGGGCGGCTTCCTCTCGATCTTCGCCTGGAACGTGGCCTTCGCCCTGCTCAGCGTGCTCACGACCTTCGTCCTGGGCCTGCTCCTGGCGCTCCTGTTCAACGACGAGCGGCTCCGCGGCAAGTCCCTCTACCGGTCGCTCCTGATCCTCCCGTACGCCATCCCGGTCTACGTGTCGGCGCTGGTGTGGGCGAGCATGTTCAACCAGGACTTCGGCCTCGTCAACGACCTCACCGGTCTGAGCGTGGACTGGCTGGGCAACCCCTGGGCGGCCCGGGCGGCGATCCTCATCACGAACCTGTGGCTGGGCTTCCCGTACATGTTCATCATCTGCACCGGCGCCCTACAGGCGGTCCCCGCGGACGTCAAGGAGGCGGCGGCGGTGGACGGCGCCGGCTGGTGGCGGACGGTGTGGTCGATCACGATGCCACTGATCCTCGTGGCCGTGGGACCGCTGCTCATCGCCTCGTTCGCGTTCAACTTCAACAACTTCGGTCTGATCTACCTGCTCACCGAGGGCGGCCCCTTCGTCCGCGGCAGCACCGACATCGGGTCGACCGACCTGCTCATCACGTACGCGTACCGCCTCGCCTTCGAGGGGGCGACGCCGAACTTCGGCCTCGCCTCGGCGGTGGCGGTGTACATCTTCTTCATCGTCGCGGCCTTCGGCGCGCTGGGCTTCTCGCGCACCAAGGCCCTCGAGGAGGTCAACTGACATGGCGACCCGTCTTCCCGAGGACACCGTGCGTCCTGCTGCCGCGGTCGACCCGGAGGTCCCCACGACCCGGGTGGTCGGTCGGCGGCGGTCCACCGGCACCTGGTGGCGCCACCTGCTCGTCTGGCTGGCCATCGCCTGGGCGCTCTTCCCGATCCTGTTCATCCTCTCGGCGGCGCTGAACCCGGCCGGCACGCTCTCCACCTCGGGGCTGCTGCCGCGGGCCTTCTCCACGAGCAACTGGAGCGAGCTGTTCGCCTCGCGCCCGTACTGGACCTGGTACCGCAACGCGCTGGTGATCTCGCTGGTGGCCACGGCGGGGGCGGTCTTCATCGGGGCCTGCGCGGCGTACGCCTTCAGCCGGCTGCGCTTCGCCGGCCGGCGTCCGGGGCTCATGGCGCTGCTGCTGGTCCAGATGTTCCCCGCCCTGCTCACCTTCGTGGCGCTCTACTTCACGATGGTCGAGGTCGGGGAGGTCCTGCCGGAGGTCGGCCTGAACACCACCACCGGCTTGATCCTCGTGTACCTGGGCGGCGCGATGGGGGCGAACATCTGGCTGCTCAAGGGGTACTTCGACACGGTGCCGCGGGAGCTCGACGAGGCCGCCCGGATCGACGGCGCCTCCCACGTGCGCATCTTCTTCACGATGACCCTGCGCCTCGTCGCCCCGATCCTGGTGACCGTCGCGATGCTCGCCTTCGTGCAGTTCTGGGGCGAGTTCATGCTGGCCAGCATCTTCCTCAAGGACGTCGACAGCCAGACGCTCGGCGTCGGCCTCTGGCAGATGCAGCAGGGCAACGAGAAGAACGCCAACTTCGGGGAGTTCGCGGCGGGCGCCCTGCTCGCCTCGCTCCCGGTCGTGGTCCTGTACCTCACCTTCCAGCGTCAGCTGGTCAGCGGTCTGACCTCCGGCTCGGTGAAGTGATCGCCGACGCCTGATCGCTTCCCGTGGGGAGGCTCCTCGGCCCGGCCCCTCAGGCCGGGCCGAGCGCGTCCTCGCGGGCGTCGGCCAGCTCGACGAGGAGGGCGGAGACCTCCGGGATGCCGGTGACGCGGGAGGTGGCCGCGGTGGCCCCCGCGCCGACCTTCACGAGGACCGAGTCCGGGGCGTCGGCGAACTCGGTGAAGACCGTCTCGTCGGTGACGTCGTCCCCGGCGAACCACAGGTTCCAGCCGGGACTGCGCTCGGCGTGGTCCGGGCGGTGGAGGGGGTCCTCCCCGAGGGAGTCCACGAGCTCCCGCAGCGCCTCCCCCTTCGAGGAGCGGCGGACGCTCAGCTCGAGCACGTTCTTGCCGAGCATCGGCTCCACCCCGAGCCGTTCGGCCAGCCGACGTCCGGCCTGCCGGACGGACTCCTCGATCTCCTCGGTGACGGTGCGGCTGTGCAGCACGACGCCGGCGAACTTCACCTCCAGGTGGGTCCCCGGGTGCTCCGCCACGAGCGCCTCGCCACCGCGCACCATGGCCTCTCGCAGGGCGGCCTCGTCCGGGTCCAGGCCGGCCGGCTGGGCGTGACCGGCCCACCACCGTTGGCCGCCGTGGGACCCGAGGAGGGAGACGCCCCCCCGGGGGGAGAGGCCGCTCAGGCGGGCCAGGGTCTCCACGTCCCGGCCGCTGGCCAGGGCCACGTGGGTGTCGGGCAGCGCGGCCAGGCGGCGCAGGGCGTCGATCGCCGCGGCGTCGGGGACGACGGCCAGCGGGTCGTCCCGGAAGGGGGCCAGGGTGCCGTCGAAGTCGGTGGCCACCACCAGGCGGGGGGCCGTCGCGAGCCGGGACTGGTCCGGTCGCGGGAGGGGCTGGGTGGCCGTCACCGGTCGTCCTCGGAGAGCAGCTCGGGGTCCTCGTCCCCGGCCGGCGGCGGCTCGGGGGCGTGCTCCAGGGCCTGCAGGAAGGTGCGGCTCCAGGTGTGTACGTCGTTCTCCACGACGGCCTCGCGCAGGGCCCGCATCCGGCGGCGCTTCTCCTCCGGGTCGTCGGTGATGGCCTGCAGGATCGTCTGCTTGAGCCCCTCGATGTCGTGGGGATTGCACAGGTAGGCGTCCCCGAGCTCCTCGGCTGCACCGGTGAACTCGCTGAGCACCAGGGCGCCTCCCTCGTCCACCTGGCAGGCCACGTACTCCTTGGCCACGAGGTTCATGCCGTCGCGCAGCGGGGTCACGAGCATGACGTCGGCGGCCAGGAAGAGGGCGGCCATGTCCTGCCTCGGGTGCGAGCGGTGGATGTAGTGGATCGCCGTGGTGCCGATGGGGGAGTGGTCGCCGTTGAGCCGGCCGACCTTCCCCTCGACCTGCTCCCGGAGGTTCCGGTAGGCCTCCACGCGCTCCCGGCTGGGGGTGGCGATCTGCACGAAGGTGGTGCGGGGCGGGGCGACCTCCCCGCCGGCCAGCAGCTCCCCGTAGGCCTTGAGCCGGTGACGGATGCCCTTGGTGTAGTCCAGCCGGTCCACGCCGAGGATGAGGCATTCCGGGTCGCCCAGCGAGTGGCGGATCTCCGCGGCGCGGCGCTGCACGGACTCGCTGCGCGCCATCTGGTCCAGCTGGCGCGAGTCCACGCTGATCGGGACGGCGGCCGCGCGCACCCGGCGGCCGTCCGGCTCGCCCAGGCTGAGCACCTCCCCCTCGACCTCCACGCCGGCCAGGCGGGCGGCGCTGCGGCGGAAGTTGGCGGCGTCGTCGGCGCGCTGGAAGCCCAGGAAGTCAGCGCCCAGCAGGCCGCGCAGGATGTGTCCGCGCCAGGGCAGCTGGGCGAACAGCTCCACGGCGGGGAAGGGGATGTGGTTGAACCAGCCGATGCGCAGGTCCGGGCGGAGCTCGCGGAGCATCGCCGGCACCAGCTGCAGCTGGTAGTCCTGCACCCAGATGGTCGCCCCCGGTGCGGCGACCGCCGCGGTGGCCTCGGCGAAGCGCCGGTTCACCCGCTCGTAGGTGCTCCACCAGGTGCGGCGGAAGGTGGCCGAGACGATGACGTCGTGGTAGATCGGCCAGATCGTGTCGTTGCAGAAGCCCTCGTAGTAGTCGCGGACCTCCTCGGCCGAGAGGGGCACCGGCACGAGGTGGATCTCGTCCTCGTCGAAGGGGGCGGGGGCGTCACCGGGCTGCCCCGCCCAGCCCACCCAGGCGCCGTCGGAGACCCGCATGACGGCCTCCATCGCCGTGACGAGGCCGCCGGGCGAGGTGCGCCACTGGGTGGTGCCGTCGGGGTCCACCACCCGGTCGACCGGGAGGCGGTTGGCCACCACGACGAACTCGAACTGCTCCGGACTGCTCATGGTGCTCCTCCCGTGGCGACTCTCCCTGAGGGCAGCACACCACAGGTGGGACGGGCGGGCAATCGAGGCCCCGCTGCCTCTCCGGCGGGCCGTCTTCGCCGCGGGTCGGACCGGGGCCCGGGCCCCGGCCGCCTAGGCTCTGCGGCATGGAGTTGACGCAGGTGGGCCCGTACCGGTTGGGGCAACGGCTGGGCCACGGCGGCATGGGGGCGGTCTACCGGGCGCAGGACGAGTCGGGGCGGGTCGTGGCGGTCAAGGTGCTGCACCCCCACATCGCCCTGGACCGGAGCTCCCGGGAGCGGCTGGAGCGCGAGGTCGACACCCTGGGTCGGGTGCGTCACCCGCACGTCGCGAGCTTCCTCGATGCCGACATCGAGGGCCCGCACCCGTACATCGTCACCGAGTTCGTGCCCGGGATGCCGCTGGACGACCACGTGGCCACCCACGGCCCGCTGCGGGGCGAGGAGCTCGACCGCTTCGTGGCCGGGGCCGGGGAGGCGCTGGAGGCGATCCACGCCACCGGGGTGGTCCACCGTGACCTCAAGCCGGGGAATGTCATGGTCGACCCGGAGCTCGGGCCGGTGATCATCGACTTCGGCATCGCCCACATCGGGGACGAGTCGCGACTCACGGCCACCGGCTTGGTGATGGGGACCCCGGGCTATCTCGCGCCGGAGCTCATCGAGGGCGGTCAGCCGACCCGGGCCACCGACTGGTGGGGGCTGGGGGCCGTCACGGCCTACGCGGCGACGGGGCGCAACCCCTACGGGGGCGGGGCCAGCGAGGTGGTGCTCATGCGCATCCGCCAGGGGCAGCACGACCTGCGCGCCGTGCCGGAGCGCTGGCAGCCGCTGGTGGAGGCCTGCCTCGCCGTGGAGCCCTCCGCCCGGCCGGCTGCGGCCGTGGTCCGGGAGGTCGCGGCGCAGGGCGGCGGGGACCTCCCGGAGCCGGAGCGTCGCCGGACGGCCGCGCTCCCGGAGGCCACGCGCCCGCTGCCCGTGCGGGGCTCCGCCCCCGGTGACGCGACGGTGCCGGTGGCGGAGGCGACCCAGCCCGTCCGCCGGGACAGCACGCGCCGGATCTCCCGCCGGGCCCTCTCCCAGGGGGAGGCCCCGCCGGTGGAGGCGGGGCTGCTCACCCCGCCCCCGCAGCACCGGGAGAACCCGGCCGGCACCCTGCGCCCCCCGGAGGAACCGTCGACGCGAGACATCCCCCCGGAGCGTCGGGAGTACCGCCCGGCGGTCCCCGCCCAGCCCCCGGGCCCCCCGCGGCCGTCGGCACCGACCGGACCGCACGGCCCCGTGCCCCGGCAGCACGTCGGCCCGCCGCCACCCTCGGCGCGGGACGAGCGGGCTGCCCGCCGGGCGGCGCGGGAGCACGCGGCCTCCCTGCGGCTGCACCCCTACGACCCGCGGACCCGGCTGCGCCGCCACCCCTGGGTGGTGGCCTCGGGCGTGCTGCTCCTCGTGGTGGCGGCCACCTGGGCTCCGCTGGGGGTGCTCCTCGTGGCTGCGGGGTGGAGCATCCTGGCTCGCTGGGTGGACCATGCGGCGCTCGCCCACCTGCGCCGGCTGCAGTCCTGGGGGCGGCGCCGCGGGGACGGGTGGCGGATCGGGCTGCTCTCCCCGTGGCACCTGCTCACCGCCGTGCTGCGTGCCGTCCTGGGGTGGATCGCGCCGGTCGTCCTCGGTGCGGCCACGGTCGTGGGGGTGAACCTCGTGCTGGGGCAGGACCTCCTGCTGCAGGCGCGCGGCGACGGAGGGGGCGTGGACAGCGCCCTGGCCCTCGGTGCGGGGGCCCTGGTCCTCCTGGTCGCGCTGTGGATCGGCATCGACTGTGCGGGGCTGCGCCGGGGGACGCACCTCTCCCTGTCTGTGTCCTTGCGCACATCGTGGGCCGGTCCGGTGCTCGTCCTCCTCAACCTGGCCGTGGCCGCGGCACTGCTCTTCTCCCAGCTGCAGCGCGATTTCCCGGACGTCCTCTGGCCCCTGGCCTGAGCTCTCGGGGCGGGGATCGCCGTCCACAGGTTCTTTTGTGTCGCGTCCCCCATCGTGGCTACAGTGACGCACTGGTTGCTCCGCGCAACCGTCGGCGGTCATCCGCCACAGCAGTCCCTCCACACAATCGAAGATCGCGAACGCACGAGACGGTGGCCCGCAGGGTCACGGTCCGTGCTCAGCACATCAGTTGCGCGCACCTGCCGCCCAAGGTCACCTCGGGAGCGCCTCGCCGGAGAATCCGGGCACTGGTGACCGTGGGGAAACCACTTCTGCCGTTCCTCGGAACGGCTCGGGGTGAAGCCGCCTCCAGCGGCCGGGGCACCTGACGCTCCGAACCCGACAGCTCACCCCACCGGCGGAACCGTCAGGAAGGAAACCCCCTCATGTCCAAGAACACCGCTCTGCGCATCCCTGCCGCCTTCGGCGCCACGGGTGCCGTCCTCGCCGCTGCGGCCCCCGCCAATGCCGCCTACGACCCCACCGTGTGGGACCGCGTGGCCCAGTGCGAGTCCAACGGCAACTGGAGCATCAACACCGGTAACGGCTACTACGGTGGTGTCCAGTTCCACCAGGTCTCGTGGGCCGGTGTGGGTGGCCTCGCCTTCGCCCCGCGTGCCGACCTCGCGACCAAGGAGGAGCAGATCGCCGCTGCTCGCCGCCTCCTGGCGATGCAGGGCCCGGGCGCCTGGCCCGTGTGCTCCCTCAAGGCCGGTCTGACCATGGACAACGGCGGTGCCGACCGCAACGCCATGCCGGGTGACGCCGCTCCGGCCCCGAAGCCGGCCCCGGCCCCCAAGCCCGAGCCGAAGCCTGAGCCCGCCCCGGCCCCCAAGCCGGAGCCGAAGCCCGAGCCGGCCCCGGCCCCCAAGCCCGAGCCGAAGCCCGAGCCGGCCCCGGCCCCCAAGCCCGAGCCGAAGCCCGAGCCGGCCCCGGCCCCCAAGCCCGAGCCGGCCCCGGCCCCCAAGCCGGAGCCGAAGCCCGAGCCCGCCCCGGAGACCGAGACCTGGACCATCACCCAGGGCGTGAACATCCGTGCGGGTGCCGGCATGAGCCACGAGGTCCTCGGCCAGCACGCGGCCGGTACCGAGGTCGAGGGCGTCAAGCTCCCGTCCGGCTGGGTGAAGACCACCGACGGCACCTACTTCTGGCACACCTTCGGCACCACCGAGGAGCTGCCGGAGCCCGAGGAGACCACCTGGACCATCGACCGTGGCGTGAACGTCCGTTCCGGTGCGGGCATGGATCACTCCGTGATCGGCATGTACCAGACCGGTTCCACCGTCACCGGTGTGAAGCTCCTGTCCGGCTGGGTCAAGACCGACCGCGGCTACTTCTGGCACACCTTCGGCACCGCCGCCTGAGCGACTGCCTGAACGCACAGGGCCCCGACACCGTCTGGTGTCGGGGCCCTGTCCGTTGCCCGTGACCGGGAGGGGCGAGGCCGCCTCTACACTGTGGCGGCATTGCCTCCGTAGCTCAGTTGGTAGAGCAGCTGTCTTGTAAACAGCAGGTCGCGGGTTCGATCCCTGTCGGGGGCTCCACTCAGCCGATCGCCTCGCTGATCGGTGTCGGGCCGGTGGTGAGGGGGATCATCCGCCGCAGCGAGGCACGCATGCCCTCCCCGAGGACGTGCGTGATGACCGCGGCGACGTCCGCCCGGGGGATGTGGGCGGTCTCCTCCGCGGGATCCGGGGTGGTGCTCACCCGGCCCGTCCCGGGGTCCTCGGTGAGGAGGCCGGGCATGAGGATCGTCCAGGCCAGCGAGCTGCCGCGCAGGTGCGCATCGGCCACCGCCTTGGCCTGGGCGTAGTGGAAGAAGCCCTCGTCGTAGGGCAGCGGGTGGTCGAGGGCGGCGCCCAGGAAGCTCACCATCACGTAGCGTGGCACCCCGGCGTCGCGGGCGGCCTTCATGGAGGCGATGGCCGCGGCCTGGTCCACGGCGTAGGTGCGGGCGAGATCGCCGCCTCCCGCGCCGGCGGACCACACGACGGCGTCCTTCCCGCGCATCGCCCGGACGAGGTCGGCGTGCTGGGCGTGCTCGATGTCGAGCACCAGCGCCCGGGCGCCCGTGGCCTCCACGTCGGCCCGGTGCTCGGGGTTGCGGATGACGCTGGTCACCTCGTCCTCGCGCTCGGCGAGCAGACGGGCCGCCTGCAGCGCGATCTTGCCGTGTCCACCGATGATCAGGATCTTGGTCATGGCTCCAGCCTCTCGCAGGCGGGTCTGCTCCGGGCACACTGGGGGCATGCTGATCGCCGACCTGCCGACCGTGACCGTCCATCGCGCGAGCGTCTCGGAGATGGACAACCGTTGCTATGTCATCACCCACCGGGAGACCGGTGGGCAGGTGCTCGTCGACGCCGCGGACGACGCCCCGGCGCTCCGCGTGCTGCTCCGAGAGGCGGCGGGTCCCGCCGAGCCGACGCCGGCGGGGATCATCACGACCCACCGGCACTGGGACCACGTCCGCGCCCTGGCCGAGCTGGCCGGCGAGCTGCCCGCCGGGGGCCGTCTCCTGGCCGGTGCACGGGACGCCGTGGCCGTCGCGGAGCAGGCCGGGCTGCCGGAGGGGTCCGTAGAGGGGCTGGAGCACGGGCAGGAGGTCGAGCTCGGCGGGATCACCCTGGAGGTCGTGGCCCTGCGCGGGCACACCCCGGGCTCGGTGGCGCTCGTCCTGGAGGACGGCGGGGAGACGCACCTCTTCACCGGGGACTCGCTCTTCCCCGGTGGGGTGGGGAAGACGCAGACCCCCGAGGACTTCCAGCAGCTCCTCGCCGACGTCACCGAGCGCCTCTTCGACCGCTTCGACGACGCCGCGCACGTCCACCCCGGGCACGGCGAGCCAACCACGCTGGGGGCGGAGCGTCCGCAGCTGGGGGAGTGGGCCGCACGGGGTTGGTGACGGGGCTGGTCCCGGGATCGGTGACCCGTCATGGAGGAGAGCGGCGGTAGCCTGCCGCCATGACTCCTGCGGACCCTGACCGCGCGTCCCCCGGCACGGCTGTCGTGCGGGAGCTCCGGGAGCCGGACGAGCTCGCGGCCCTCATGACGCCGGGCCGGCTGGTGGTGCTCACCTTCACCGGCTCCTGGTGCGGCAGCTGCACGGCCCTCGAGCCGGTGCTGGCCGACGTGGCCCGGGAGTGGGCCGGGGGCGCCGCGGGGGTGGAGGGTGGCTCGGACGTGCCGACCCCCAGCCCGGTCTTCGTCACCGCTGACACGCTGCGGCTGCCGACCCTCTCCGCCGCCTACGCGGTGCGCACCGTGCCCACCACCCTGCTCTTCGGTGAGGGCGTGGTGCTGGACTCGATCATCGGTCCGGTCACCCGGAAGGAGCTGCGGGAGCGGGTCCGGGCCGCCGCCGAGCACGCGGGGCGCGACGCTGGACGCTGAGTGCCCGCGCCCTGAGGGGTGCTCCGCCGTGGTGACCCCGCCTGCTCGTCCTGCCCACCGTGATCGGCCCGGTGCCGGCCCGCTGGGCCGAGCCGCTCGGGGTGGCGGTCGACCGCAGGAGGCGTGGCACAGTGGCGGCATGAGCCGTTTGCCGCGCGTGCCCCACACCCACTCCGACGGAAGCCTCGAGGACATGCAGCCGGCCGAGCCGGTCACCCTGGTGATCTTCGGCGCCTCGGGTGATCTCACCCAGCGCCTGCTGCTCCCGGGCGTCGCGACCCTGCTGGAGGTGGAGCCCTTCCGGCAGGTGGACCTCATCGGTGTCGACCGGGAGGACATGGGGCAGGAGTGGGCCGAGCTGGTGCGCTCCCGCTTCGAGGCCGAGGAGGTGCCGGCCGAGACCACCGAACGGGTGGTGGCCGCCGCCCGCTTCGAGCAGGTCGACCTCCTGGAGGGCACCCAGCTGGCCGACTTCGTGGCCGGGCTGCCCGAGTCGGCGGTGCTCTACTTCGCCCTGCCCCCGGCGGTCACTCAGGCCGCCATCGAACGGCTGCGGGGCGTGGAGCTGCCGAAGGGCACCCGCCTCGCGCTGGAGAAGCCCTTCGGCGACGGCGTGGAGAGTGCCGAGGAGCTCAACCGGCTGCTGCTCTCGCTGGTGCCGGAGAACCAGATCTACCGGGTGGACCACTTCCTCGGCGCCGCGATGCTGCTGAACTTCATCGGCATGCGCTTCTCCAACCGCATCCTGGAGAAGGTCTGGAACGCCGAGGACATCGAGAAGGTCGAGATCACCTACGACGAGGACCTCGCCCTGGAGGGTCGGGCCGGGTACTACGACAAGGCCGGGGCGCTGAAGGACATGCTGCAGAGCCACCTGCTGCAGGTGCTGGCGATCGTGGCCATGGAGCCGCCGGCCCGGGTGGACGCCGACGAGCTGCGCGACCTCAAGGCCCACGTCCTCAACTCCACCTACCTGTGGGGTGACGACCCGGCGGCCTCCTCACGGCGTGCCCGCTACACCGCCGGCACCCTCGGGGAGCGGGAGATCCCGGACTACACCGCCGAGGAGGGGGTGGACCCCGCGCGGAACACCGAGACCCTCGCCCAGCTCACCCTCGAGGTGCGCACCGACCGCTGGTCCGGCGTGCCGTGGGTGCTCCGCAGCGGCAAGGGCCTGGGGGAGAAGGCCAAGGAGGTCCGCATCTTCTTCCGGGACGTGCGGCACCTGCCGGTCGGCCTGGAGGGGGAGCAGGGGCCCGACGTGCTCGTGGTGGCGCTCAAGCCCGGCCCGGTGGAGCTGCACCTGACGATGAACGCGACCGACCCCACCCGCATCGAGACGAAGGTCCTGGAGACCACGGTGGGCGACCCGGCGATGCTCCCCTATGGAGAGGTGCTCGGCGGGATCCTCGACGGCAACCCGTTGCTCACGGTGCGCGGGGACACGGCGGTGCAGTCCTGGCGGATCATCGAGCAGGTCATGGAGGTCTGGTCCGCCGGCGAGGTGCCGATGGAGGAGTACCCCGCTGGGTCCGCCGGCCCCGAGGGCTGGGGCGTCGACGCCGTCGCGCTCACCGGCGGGCGCTGAGCGCGGCCCGGCCCGTCTCCCGGGCCGCCCCGGCGGGGGTCGGTGGGGCCCGGGGTCAGGCGGGGCGGGGGCCGGCCGGATGGTCGGCCCCCATGACGTGCAGGAGCTGGTGGGCGGTGGCGTCGACGAGGCGGTAGCGCATGAGGCGGCCGTCGCGCTCGGCCTCCACCCAGCCCTGGGCGCGCAGCGTCCGCAGGGCCTGGGAGGCCGTCGCCGGGGTGATGTCCGCCGCCGCGGCCAGCTCGGCCACGGTGGACCCCGGGTGGTGGTGCATCCGGTCGAGCAGGCGGAGCCGGGTGACGTCGCCGAGCAGGTCGAAGCGGCGGGCCCACACGGTGTGACGGTCATCGGCCATGACACAAGATTCGCACAGGTCGTAGAGTGCGCTCGATGCCCACCACCGTTCAGGACCCCGCGCGCGGGACGTCTCGCGGCGCCCTCTTCACCCGTTCCTTCGTGCTCATGCTGGTCTCGGTGGTGGGGGCCTTCGTGAACTTCGCGGTGCTCATGCCGCTCGTCCCCGCCTGGGCGGAGCGCTCCGGGCTGTCGCAGGTGGCTGTCGGGGGCACCACGAGCGTCATGATGGGGGCCTGCGTAGTCTCCCAGCTGGTCATGCCCTGGCTGCTGGACCGGTTCGGCTTCGTACGACCCTTCGTGGCCGGCCTGGTGCTCATGGGGGCGCCGGTCCTGGCTCTGCCGTGGGCGCAGGAGGTGGCCTCGATCTACTCCGTGCAGGCCGTTCGCGGGGTGGGTTTCGGTCTGCTCGTGGTCTCCGGATCGGCCCTGGCGGCCACGCTGGCGCCGCGGCACCTGCGGGGGCGGGCGGTGGGGACCTACGGGGTGTCCATCGCGCTCGCGCAGATCCCGTCCCTGCCCGCCGGGGTGCCCCTGGCCGGGGCGATCGGCTGGCCGGCGGTCTTCTGGATCGCCGGGCTGGCGGCGCTCGTCGTGCTGCCGGCCGCGGTCCTGGTCCGGGAGCGGCAGGAGGAGCCGGTCCGTCTGGGGGCGACCGGTCTGGAGGAGGAGGCGGCGGCCGGACGGGACCGGCCTTGGGTGACCCCGGCGGTCCTGCTCCTCTCGTCCTCGCTCGCGTTCGGTGCGGTGGGCACCTTCCTCTCGCTGGGGCTGGACTCGGCCCGGGTGGTCCTGCTGGCCCTGCTGGGGGTCTCCGGCGGGCAGGTCGTGGGCCGGGCCTGGGCCGGGACCGTGTCCGACCGGCGGGGTGTGGGGCAGCTGCTGGCCCCGATGTCGGCGGCGGCCGCGATCGGCATGGCGTGCATGGCGCTGGCGATGGCCGACCCCGGGCAGGCACCGCTCGGCCTGCCGGCGCTCCTGGTGGAGGACGGGATGGCCGTGCTGGGTGCCGCGCTGCTGGGCATGGGCTTCGGGGCGCTGCAGAACGACACCCTGGTGCTCATGATCGACCGCATCGGGCCGGGGCGGGTCGGTCTGGCCTCGACGGTGTGGAACGTGGGCTACGACGCCGGGACGGGCAGCGGCTCCCTCGTGGTCGGCGGGCTGGCCGGGGCCATCGGCATCGCGGGCGGGTTCGGGGTGCTGGCCACGCTCGGGCTGGTGGCCGTCCCGGCGGCGATGGTCATGGCGCGCGCCGAGGCCCGGGTCCGGGCGGAGCGGGTGGCCCACGGGGTGCCGGGCGCCTGAGCGGGAGGTCCTGAGCGGGGTGGGTCCGGCGGCTGGGGTCCCCGTTCCCCCCCCGCAGGATCACCGTTTCCGTCCAGTCCCACCATGCGTGAACCGTGATTCCTCTGCAGGACCGTGGGCCTGCGGTGGGGACGGTGGGCCGGCGGCACCTCAGAGGTCGGCCAGGGGGAGCACCCGGTCGCCGGGCCCGTCGCACCAGGCCGTGAGCAGCTCCGCGTCGTGGCTGATGACGAGGACAGCGGCCCCTCGGGCGGCCCGCTCCCGGAGGATCCCCACCACCGAGGCGGTCGTCGCCGGGTCGAGCATGGCGGTGGCCTCGTCGGCGATGAGCACCTGCGGCTCCTGCACGAGTGCTCGGGCCAGGGCAGCGCGCTGCAGCTGACCGTCCGAGACGGCGGCGGGTCGACGGCGCAGCAGGTCCGGGGTGAGACCCACCTCGGCGGCCGCCTCGAGCACGGCCCGCCGCAGCTCCTCCCCCCGCAGGCCGGCGGTGCGCAGCGGCTCGGCGACGGCCTGGGCCAGGGTCATCCGCGGGCTCACCGACCGGCGGGGTGACTGGAAGAGCATGGCCACGCCGGAGGCCGTCGCGCCGGGCGGGACCGGTCGTCCGGCCACGTGCAGCTCACCGTGCCGGGGCGTGACGAGCCCGGCCGCCACCCGGCAGAGCGTCGACTTGCCGGCACCGTTCGGCCCGATCACCGCCGTGGTGGTGCCCGGGGCCAGGGTGAGGTCCACCTCGCGCAGGACCTCCGGCGCGCGCGGGGAGGGGGCTGCCGTGACTCCCCGCAGCTCCAGGGCCGGGGTGCCGGCCGGGGAGACGTCGGGCGAGGAGGCCTTGGCGGCGGCCGGCCCCCCGTCGCGCGAGGTGCGCTCCACCGCGCTGCAGCCGGGTGGAGTGTGTCTGGCGCGGTGGGGTGACGGGGCGCGGTGGGGGGAGGCGCCGTCCCCGGCGAGACGCTCCTCCACCGAGGGGGGCTCGAGCGCGTCGACGAGGGAGGGCGGCGCCCCGGGGATCGGGTGCAGGCCGTGGCGGGGCAGGGCCGCGACCAGCGCGCGGGTGTACGGGTGCCGCCCTGCGCCGGTGTCCTCCGGCGGGGCGAGCAGCTGCTCGGCCGGGCCGTGGTCGACCACCTGCCCGGCGTACATCACCGACAGCTCGTCCACCCGCCCCGGCCGGGCGGTGAGCGAGGCCAGGTCGTGCGTGATGAGCAGAACCGCGGCACCGTCGTCGGCGGCCCGACGCAGCAGGTCGAGGACGGCCTCGCGGCTCTCGGCGTCCAGGCTGGCGGTGGGCTCGTCGGCCAGCAGCACCGCCGGCTCTCCGGCGGTGGCCAGCACGTAGCCCACCCGGGCGGCCATGCCCCCGGAGAGCTCGTGCGGGTACGACCGGGTCACGGCAGCGTCCAGCCCGACCCCCTCGAGCCGGTGGGCGACGAGCTCCTTCAGCCGCCGCCCCCGCAGCCCGTGCGCGCCGGGGCAGACCGCCCGCAGCGTCTCGGCCACCTGCGGCCCCACCCGCCGGGTGGGAGTGAGCTGCGTGCCGGCCGACTGGGCCACCAGTCCGACGTGGTGGCCGCGCAGGTGCAACCAGGCGTCCTCGTCGTCGGGGGTCAGCGCGTGGCCGGCCACGTGGAGGGCCCCCGAGACCCGGGACCCGGCCGGGAGCAGGCCGACCAGAGCGCTGGCCAGCACTGACTTGCCGCAGCCGGACTCCCCGACGAGGGCATGCACCCGCCCCGGCCGCAGGGCGAGCGAGACCTCGTGGGCGGCGTGGACGAAGGAACCGCCCCCGAGCGGGATGCGGACGCCCAGCCCCCGGACCTCGGCCGCCGGGTCCGGGGCGGATCGGGGGACCTGCGGGCCGGTGCCACCCCCGGGCCGGGTCATGCGCCCGCCTCGGCCCCGGTGGTGGCCCGCATCCGGTCGGTGAGCGACCGCCCGAGCGCACCCACCGCCAGGGTCGTGACCGTCAGCGCCAGGGCCGGCGCGGCCAGGGTCCACCAGGCCCCCAGCAGCAGGTCGGAGCGGGCCTGTGCCAGCAGCGTGCCCAGCGAGGCCTTCGAGGGCTGCAGCCCCACGCCGAGGAAGCTCAGCGTGCTCTCGTGGAACACGGCGTGCGGGATGAACAGGACCACCGCCAGCAGGGCCTGTGGCAGGGCCGCCGGCAGCAGGTGGTGCCGGACGACCTCCCACCGGGAGGCGCCGGCGAGGCGGGCGGCGTCGACGTACTCCGAACGCCGTACGGCCAGTGCCTCGGCCCGCACGAGCCGGGCCACCGTGGGCCAGTGGGTGAGGGCGATCGAGGCGATGATCGCCAGCATCGAGCCGGGGAAGAGGGCCACGACGACCAGCCCGAGCACGAGATGGGGCAGGGCGGCCACGGCGTCTCCGGAGCGCATGAGCAGCGCGTCGGGCCACCGTCCGAGCGAGGCCGCGGCCGTGCCCACCAGGACGCCGATCACGACGCTGGCCAGCGCGGAGACCGCGGCGATGGTCAGGGAGACGCGCAGCGCCTCGGCGGTGCGGGAGAGCAGGTCGCGCCCGGTGTGGTCGGTGCCCAGCCAGTGCGTGGCCGAGGGCGCCGACAGGGCCTGCCCGAGGTCCACCCCCGCCGGACGCAGCAGGGGCAGGAGGGCTGCCAGCAGCACGAGACCGGCCAGCACGGCCAGCGGTGCGCGGGTCCCGGTGGGCAGCGTGCCCGCCCGGCCCATCCGGTGGTCCCGGACCGGGCGGGGCGTCACGGGCTGGGTGTCCTCAGGCATCGATCTCCACCCGCGGGTCGAGGGCCAGGTGCACCGCATCGGCCGCCCACGAGCCGAGCAGGACCAGCACGGTGGTCAGGGTGGTCAGGGCGGCCAGCAGCGGGAAGTCGAGCTGCAGGGCGGAGTCCACCAGGGCCTTGCCCACCCCCGGCCAGGCGAAGACCTCCTCCACGACGACCGCGCCCACCACGAGCTCCGGCAGGCGCATCCCGGCGAGCGTCGCCACCGGCACGAGGGCGGCGGGCAGGACGTGACCGCGCCGGACGGTGCGGGGGCTCAGGCCCCGCGCCCGGGCGCCGCGCACCGCGTCGGAGCCCGCGGTCTCCAGCACCGACTCCCGGGCCGCCAGCAGCAGCCAGGGCGCCTGCGAGGCGGCGAGCACGACCGTCGGCAGGAGACCGTGCCGCAGCAGCCCCGTGGTGCTCACCGCCTCGCCGGGGCGGGCCAGCCCCCCGGTGGGTAGCAGCCCCCAGGAGACGGCCACGAGGCTGATGGCCACCATCGCCAGGACGTACGGGGGGAGGGACTGCACGATCGTCGCCAGCCCGGCGGTCGCCCGGCCCCACCACGACCCGGGCCGCAACCCGGCCGCCACCCCGCCGAGGAGGCCCACGGCCACGGCCAGCACCATCGCCGGCACGGTGAGCAGCAGGGTCCAGCCCACCCGCTCGGCCACCACCTCGGTGACCGGCTGGTGCAGCATCCGCGAGTAGCCGAGGTCCCCGGTGACCGCTGCGCTGATCCACCACCACCAGGCCTGCCACCAGGGGGCGTCCAGACCGGAGGCCTCGCCGATGCTGGCACGCTGCTCGGGGGTGAGGCGCTGGTAGCGGTCGCCGAGGACAGCCGCCAGCGGGTCGAGCGGGCTGGCAGCGGCCAGGGCGAAGACGAGCAGGGAGACGAGCAGGGCCAGCGGCACGGCCCAGGCCGCCCGCCGCAGCGTCATGTGCAGGACGCGGCTCACGTCCAGGCGCCCACGTTCCACCAGGGCCCCCAGCCGACGCCGTGGGCGTGCGGCTCCACCACGAGCTCACCGGTCTCGTAGCCGTGGGAGCGGGAGACGTAGGTGTGGTCGACGAAGGCCAGCACCACGTAGGTCGGGTCGTCGGCGTAGAGCTGCTGGACCTTGCGGTAGAGGGCAGCGCGCCGCCCCTCGTCGGGCTCGGCCCGGGCGTCGTCGAGCAGCTGGTCCATCTCCGCGCTGCCGTACCCGCCGGGGTTGTAGTAGAAGGCGGCGCCCTCGACCGGGCTGTGCAGGGTGGGGTGCAGCTGGGTGTCGATGCTGTACGGGCTGTCCCCGCCGCCCAGGAGGATCGCCAGGTCGTCGACCTGCTTCTCGATCTCGTCCCAGGTGAGGGCCCGCACCGTGACCTCGACGCCGATCTCCTGCAGGTCGTCGGCGAAGGCGGTGGCCAGGTCGCGGCGCACGGTGTCGGCCGGGTCGTGGGCCACGGTGAGGCTCGCGCGCTCGCCGTCCTTGGTGCGCACGCCGTCGGGGCCCGGGGTCCACCCGGCGTCCTCGAGCAGGCGGCGGGCCTCCGCGGGGTCATGGTCGAAAGTGATCTCCTCGTGCGCCTCGCCGTAGACGCTGGAGACGGGGGTGGCGGCGGGGACGCCCTGGCCGCCGAGGACGGCGTCGACCATGGCCTGCCGGTCCACGGCGAGGTTCAGGGCCATCCGGCCGGCGGTGTCCTGCGCGAGGGCGGAGGCGCGTGGGAGGCTCACGCCGCGCCAGTCGGCGGTCCGGGCGCGGACCAGCTCGGCGCCGTCGGCCTGCTCGGCGGTCTTCACGGCCAGCTTCGGCGGCAGGACGGTGCCGTCGACCTCCCCGGCGCGGACCTGTTGGGCGCGAGCGGCCTCGTCGGTCACCTGGGTGAGCACGAGGCGGGGGACGGTGCCGGTCTCCCGCGCCCAGTGCTCCTCGTGGCGCTCGAGGGTGGCCTGCGAGGCGGTGAGCTCGGCCAGGCGCATCGGGCCGGTGCCGATCGGCTCCCGGTTGAGGCTGGACTCGGTGGCCGGTCCCCCGGTGAGCCGCTTCTTCGGGGCGATGCCCAGGAGGAGGCGGGTGGGCAGGTCCACGTAGGGGTGCCTGAGGCGGAAGACGACCTCGTCCCCCTCGGCCTCGACGGACTCGATCATCTCGTAGTTGCCGATGACGGGGCTGGCCGAGTCGGGGTCCAGGACGGCCCGGTAGGTGGCCACCACGTCCTCGGCGCCGCAGGGGCTGCCGTCGTGGAAGGTCACCCCTTCGCGGACCGGGACCCGCCACTCGGTGAGGTCGTCGTTGGGGGTGGGTTCGGCGGCGGCCAGGGCGGGGCGCAGCTCGGGCAGCTTCTCCGGGTCGGTGCTGTGGAGGCGCAGGAGGCCCTCGTAGATCGGGGTGCCTCCCTGGTCGCCGTACCCGGCGACCGGGTTGAAGGTGCCGAGCTCCTCGGCGGAGGCCACGACGAGGCCCGGGGGCCCGCCCCCGGTGCCGCCGGACCCGGCCCCGTCCGCAGGGCTTCCACCGCCCCCGGGAGCGCGCAACCCCCCGCACCCGGCCAAGGCGGTGCCGGCCAGGAGCAGGGGGGTGCTGAGGAGGGAGCGGCGGAGCGGGTCCGTGGTGGGGGTGTTCACCCCACCACGATATCTGAGGGGCTGCTCAGATGTCCTTCCCGTCCGTCGAACCGTTGAGGCGACTGGAGCCGACCACCTGGTCGGCCGGGTGCGGCTCGTCGGGCTCGATGAGGTCGTGGCGCTCGTAGGCGGCCGTCTCCGGGGCGGCGATGACCTGGCCGTCCGAGGTGGAGTAGTGCGGGTCGTACTCGACCTCGGTGGTCGCCCACGCCTCGTCACCCTCGTCGCGGCGGCGCTCGACCTCCTCCGGGGGGAGCACCTTGCGCCACTGCTTGGTGGCCAGCGGCAGCAGCTCGCCGGCGTCCTCGCGCATCGCGCGGTTGAGGGCCCACATCATGAGATAGCCCATGACGAAGAAGGGCAGGCCGACGATGGTGATGAACTCCGACAGGGCCGTGATGCCGGCGTCGGGGCTCGCGGTGAGCAGCACCGCGGCGATGATGCCGACGAGCAGCGCCCACACGGCACGCTGGTAGACCGGCACCCGCTCGTCCTCGTCGTGGCCGCGGGCCATCGAGTCCATGACCAGCGAGGCCGAGTCCATCGAGGTGACGAAGAAGATCGCCACGATGACGATGGAGAAGACCGACATGAAGGTGGTCAGCGGGAAGTGCGCGAGGAACTCGAACAGGGCCGTGGCGGCGTCGCCGTTCTCCCCGGCGACGGCCTCCACGAGCTCCCCGCCGTTCTCCCCGTTGCGGATGATGTCGAACGAGGCGAAGCCGAAGATCCCGTACCAGATGATCGAGAAGCTCACCGGGGCGGCGAGCACACCGAAGACGAACTCGCGGATCGTGCGGCCCTGCGAGATGCGGGCGATGAAGATGCCCACGAAGGGCGACCAGGTGATGGTCCACGCCCAGTAGAAGATGGTCCAGCCGTCCTGCCAGCCGGGGTTGTCGTCGAAGGCGTCGTTCCAGAAGGCGAGGTAGGGCAGGTTCTGCGCGTACAGTCCCGCCCCCTCGATGGTGCCCCGCAGGAGGTGCAGGGTCGGGCCGGAGACGAGCACGAAGAGCATCAGGACGACGGCCGCCAGGATGTTGGCGTTCGAGAGGACCTTGATGCCCTTCTCCAGCCCGGCGATGACCGACCCGAGGGCCAGGAGGGTGACCACGCCGAGGATCGCGATGATGCTCCAGGTGGTCTGGTCGATGCCCAGGACGGCCGACAGGCCCGCGTTGATCTGCAGGGTGCCCAGGGCGATCGAGACGGCCACACCGAAGAGGGTGCCGACGATGGCGATGATGTCGATCGCCTTGCCGACCGGGCCGTGGATGCCCTCGTCGCCCAGCAGCGGGTGGAAGAGCGACGAGACCCGCGGGGGCAGGTTGCGCTGGTAGATGAAGTACGCGAAGGCCAGCGAGGGCAGCGCGAAGATCGTCCAGGTGTGCAGCCCGAAGTGGTAGAGCGTGAAGCTCATGGCCTCGCGGGCGGCCTCGACGCTGCTGCCCTCCACGTCGGCCATCGGGGGGTTGGCGAAGTGGTTCACCGGCTCGGCCACGCCCCAGAACATGAGGATGGTGCCGATGCCCGCGGCGAAGAGCATGGCGAACCAGGTGAGGAAGGAGTGCTCCGGCGGTTCGTCGTGGGGAGACAGGCGGATACGCCCGAAGCGGCTCAGGGCGGTGACGACCAGGTAGATGAGGAAGACCGTGACGCCGAGGATGTAGAACCATCCCAGGTTGGCGATGATCCACCCCGAGCCCTTCGAGAAGGTCGTGGACATCGTGGTGGGGAAGGCCAGGGTCAGGGCGATGAAGACGGCTGCGAAGAGGATCGACCCGAAGAAGATCGTCGGGGAGGTCCGCAGGCCCATCTTGTCGTGCAGTGACTGCAACATGGGAATGCCTCAGGGTAGTCGGCGGGTGAGTGTGTTGACCGTAACAACCTGACGCCGGATTGCAAGGGATACCACGCCCGGGTGATGGGTTGCGCCGCCCGGCGATGCGTTGGGCCCGCTGTGGTCCCGACCGGCGTCAGTCGAGCAGCCCGTGCTCCCGGGCCCGGCGCACGGCGTCGGTGCGGTTCACCGCGCCCAGCGAGGAGTACGCGTGCACCAGGTGCGTCTTCACCGTGGCCTCCCGGATGCCGAGCTCCCGGGCCACCTGTCGGTTGGTGAGCCCGCGACCGACGGCCCGCAGCACGTCCACCTCGCGCCCGGTGAGGGGCGGGGGCGCCGGGGCCGGGGTGCGGCCGCGCCGCCCCTGCACCAGGGCCGCCGCGGCGCGGGGGGCCAGCACCGTCTCGCCGGCTGCCGCCTGACGGACCCCGTCACGCAGGGCCGCCGGGGGAGCGTCCTTGAGCAGGTAGCCCACCGCCCCGGCCTCCACGGCGCGCAGGACATCGTCCCCGGTGTCGTGGGCGGTGAGCACGAGCACGGGCACGGTCACGCCGCGCTCGCCGAGATCCCGCAGCAGGGCGGCTCCGTCGGGCCCCTCGCCGAGATGGAGGTCCACCACGAGCAGGTCCGGGGCCGCCCCGGCCAGCGGGCCGCCCGAACCGGTGAGCAGGGCCAGTGCCTCGGCGTGCGAGCCGGCCTCGGCCACCACCGCGATCTCCCCGGTGCTCGAGAGCACCGCGCTCAGCCCCGCCCGCACCACCGGGTGGTCGTCCACGAGCACGACGCGCAGCGGGGTGGTGCCGGCGCCGGCACCCTCTGCGGTGGCGGCCGCCGGGCTCATGCGGGCAGCTCCACGGTCAGCCGGGTCCCGCGGCCGGGAGGGGAGTCGAGCGTGCACCACCCACCCAGCTCCTCGGCCCGCTCCCGGGCACCCACCAGACCGGTGCCCCGTCCGCTGCCGGTGGTCGCGGGCAGGGCACGGGCGCCCCCGACCCCGTCGTCGCGCACCTCCAGGCGCACCCGGTCGGCGAGGAACTCCAGCACCAGCTCGGCCCGGGTGGCCCGCGCGTGCTCGGTGACGTTCCCCAGGGCCCCCTGTGCGATGCGCAGCAGGGCCACCTCCACGGCGGTGGGCAGCTCGCGTTCGGTGCCGCGCACCGTGAAGGCCGTGGGTGGGCTGGCCACGGCCGCCGCCACCCTCGCCAGGGCCACCGGTAGGGTCCGCTCCGCCTCGCGACGCAGGGCCTCCACCACCCGCCGGGAGTCGGCCAGGCCGGCGGCGGCCACCTCCTCAATGCGCGGCAGCGCCCCCTGCGCGGCGCTCGGCCCCCCGCCCTCCTGCGTCGAGCGGGCCAGCAGCAGCACCGAGGTGAACGACTGCACCACCGTGTCGTGCAGGTCGCGGGCGATGCGCTGCCGCTCCCCGAGCGCCCCGGCGGCGGCGTGCGCGGCGGCGAGCTCCTCCCGGGTGGCCACCAGCTCCTCCACCAGGCGGGCCCTGGCCTCGGACTCCTGCCGCGCCCGCGTCATGGTCCAAGCAGCCACCCCGCAGGCCGCGGCCACCAGCACCGGGCCGAGCACCCCGCCCCAGCCGCCGCCGGGGGCGAGCAGGTCGCGGGCGACCGCCACCAGGGTCGTGAGGGCCAGCGCCGGCCCCGCCACCGGCATCGGGCAGTGCACGCACCACAGCACGAACAGCGGGAAGGCTGCCCACACGAACGCCGGGGTGAGCAGCACCAGCCCCGACCACGCCAGGGAGACGGCGCCCAGCCAGACCGCTGCCGCGGGGGTGGGGTCCAGCGGGGTGGCAGCGCGCCACCGGGGGCGGGCGAGGCCGGCGAGGTGCAGCAGCACCGTGGCCGCGAGCAGAGCCACGGCCGCGGGCGAGAGCTCGCCGGCCGCGTGCGCCAGCCACGCCCCGAGCCCCAGGAGGGTCGGGAGCAGCAGGTGCGGCAGGGCGCGCGCGAGTCTCTCCACGCCACCACGGTAGGTCGCGGACCGTGGTGAGGGGACGCGTTGCCCTCCATCGTTCGGTGGAGGCGGGGCCGACCGGTCGGTCGATGTGGCCGTGCGTGGTGCGGCGGTGGACTGGGGGCAGCGGCCGCCGGACGGTGGCCGAGAGGACGGCACGAGGAGGTCGGTAGGTGTACGTGGGAGTGCGTGACGCGTGGTTCGCGCGGGGTCGGTTCGCGGTGATGGGGCTGGTGGTGGCACTCCTGGCCCTGCTGGTGGTGGCGCTCTCCGGGCTCACCGGCGGGCTGGGGGACCAGAGCGTCTCCGCCCTGCGCGCCCTGCCGGGCGAGCGGGTGGTGCTCGCCGCCCCTGCGCCGGAGGAGGCCCCGGAGCTCGGGCGCTCGCAGCTGGGGGCCGAGCAGGTGGCCGGGCACGAGCGGGAGGCGCTCGGGGTGGCCACCGCTCGGGTGGCTGCCACGCCCGGTGGCAGCGAGACGACGGTGGCCGTCCTCGGCGTCGATCCCGAGGGTCCGCTCGCCCCGCCGGCGCTGGCCCGCTCGGCCGAGGTGGGGCCGCGCGGCGTGCTGCGCGGCGTGACGGGGCAGGACGCCCACCTGCACCTCAACCACCTGCCGGCCGTGTGGGTGCCGCTGGAGGTGTGGCAGGAGCTGCCCGCGGCCGGCGGGGCCGCGGCCACCGCCCTGGTGCTTCCCGATCCGGCCGGCGCGGCGCCACCCGGCACCGTCGCGCTGAACCGTGACGAGTCGCTCGAGGCGGTGGGTTCCTACGCCTCTGAGCAGGGCTCGCTGCGGCTCATGCAGGGGCTGCTCCTCGCGGTCTCCGCGGTGGTGACCGCCGCCTTCCTCACCGTCTGGACCGTCCAGCGCACCGGGGAGCTCGCCGTGCTGCGTGCCCTGGGGGCGCGGCCCCGCACCCTCGTGGCGGACGTCCTCAGCCAGGGGCTGCTCCTCCTCGTGCTCGGCGGTGGCTTGGGGGCGCTGGCCGCCACCGGGCTCGGCGTGTGGGTGGTGCGCACCGGCGCCGTGCCCTGGGCCCTGGGCTGGGGCACCACCCTCGTGCCCTGGCTGCTCCTCGTGGCGGCTGGCCTCCTGGGCGGGGCCCTGAGCGTCCGCCGCGTCCTGACCCTCGACCCCGCCACTGCTCTGGAGGCCTCCCGATGAGCCTGCTCCTCTCCGACCTGACCGTGACCTTCCCCGACGGGGCCGAGCGCCGCCGCGTGCTCGACGGGCTGGATCTCGCCGTCGCTCCCGGGGAGGCCGTCGCCCTCACCGGGCCGAGCGGCTCGGGCAAGTCGACCGTGCTGGCCGTGGCCGGGCTCCTGCGCCGCCCCGATGGCGGGCGCGTCCGCATCGCGGGGCAGGAGGCCACCGACCTGTCCGATCCGGCGCGGGACGCCCTGCGGGCGCGCAGCGTGGGGCTGGTCTTCCAGCAGGCTCGCCTGCTGGCCGCGCTGACGACGCGCGAGCAGCTGGAGCTCGTGGCCCGGCTCCGCGGTGAGCGGGGATCCGGTCTGGCCCGGTCCCGGCGGCGGGCCGACGGGCTGCTCGCTGAGCTGGACCTCACCGCGGAGGCCGGGAAGCGCCCCCACCAGCTCTCCGGTGGTCAGCAGCAGCGTGTCGCGGTGGCCCGGGCGCTCATGGCCGACCCGCAGGTCCTCCTCGTCGACGAGCCGACCTCGGCCCTCGACCCGGCGCGGGCTGGGGCGATGTTCGAGCTGTTGGTGCGGGTGGCCCACGAGCACCGGATGGCGACCCTCGTGGTGACGCACGACGAGCGCTCCCTGGGTCTCCTGGACCGGGTCGTCTCGATGTGTGAGGGCCGCCTGGTGCCCGCTTCGGGCGCCACCGTGCAGGGGCGGGGGTCTGCTTCAGCCGTCGAGCACCCGCCAGGCAGACCGGATGTGCTCGGCCACCAGTGACGCGGCGCGTTCGGCATCTTGGGTGCGGACGGCCTGAAGGATCGCGCGATGGTCCTCCACGAGCTGCGGGACGAGTGCTGGCCAGGTGTCGGTCCGGCGGAAGCGTTCCAGGATCGGCAGGCGCATCGACTCCCGGAGGGCCGCGGTGGTGCCGGTCGCCAGTCGGTTCCCTGCTGCGGCAGCGAGGGCCACATGAAAGCGGGTGTCTAGGTCGTTGAACCGCTCCCGGTCGTCCTGGGAGCTCTCCATCGCCCTGACGAGGGCGTTCAACTCCTCGAGGTGGGAGTCTTCACGGCGCTCGCAGGCCAGACGTGCCGAGAGCTGCTCCAGAGTGATGCGGACCTCGATGACGTGGGGCAAAGGGAAGTGCCCCAGGGCCACGTGGAGGCGCAGCATCCGGCTCAAGGCGCCTCCGTCGACCGCAGTGATGGTCGTGCCGCCGGTGTCTCCGGCGCCGACCGCAGACCGCACGATCCCCTGGGCTTGCAGGGTGCGGATGGCTTCTCGGACGGCGGCGCGGCTCACGCCGATCTGACTCGCCAGGTCGCGTTCTGCTGGAAGGCGGGCGCCGGTGGGCAAGTCGCCGCCGAGGATCTGTCCCTCGATCCACTCCAGCACCTCCTCATAGGCTCGGAGGGGGGGCTGTCGGGCGGGGGGAGCGCCGCGCCTGTGGCCCATCTCGTCCGGCGTGGGGGGAGTGATCGACACCCTTGGATCTTCGCATCATCCGTCAGGTCGCCGTCGACAGGGTGTGGTGGCGGGGAGGGTGCGGCGAGCCCCGCTGGCTGGGGTGGGGGCCCGGGGGTGGGAGGTCACGCGTGGGTCACGGAATGGTCAGACCGCTTGACGCTGCTGGGTGCCGGTTTCTACGGTGCGACGCACGTCACATGGTCTGACCATTGAGGTCCGGACCATCTTGCCCTGGCCCCGTCCGAAGGAATCCCCCGTGTCCCCCACCCAAGCCCCTGTTGTGGCGCTCAGTGCGAGCCACCGCCCGGAGCTGGCGCCTGTTGCTGACAGCCTCACGGCTTCGGCGCTGGTGGCGACGCTCCCTCTGCTGACCGTCTTCGTCACGCTCGCCGTTCTGCGTTGGAAGGCCCACTGGTCCGGTCTGGCTGGTGTGGGAGTCGCCCTCCTCGTGGCCTGGCTGGCTTTCGGGATGCCGCTGAACCTGGCCGCCCTCTCGGCCACGCAGGGAGCCGCCTTCGGTCTGTTCCCCATCTCCTGGATCGTGTTCACCGCGATCGTCCTGTACGAGGTGACCGTTGCCTCCGGGCGCTTTCTCGACCTACGTGCCACCTTCCACCTGATCTCCGGCGATCCACGAATCCAGGCCGTGATCGTGGCCTTCTGCTTCGGCGGCCTGCTGGAAGCCCTGGCCGGCTTCGGGGCACCGGTGGCGATCACCGGCGTGATGATGGTGGCTCTCGGGTACCCGCCGCTGCGCGCCGCGATCATCGTGCTGCTGGCCAACACCGCCCCGGTGGCTTTCGGTGCCATCGCCATCCCGATCATCACCGCAGGCAAGCTCACTGGCATCCCGTACGAGGAGATCGGTGCTTTGGTGGGCCTGCAGGCTCCCTTCGTGGCAGTCTTTGTGCCGTTGCTGCTGGTCTTCATCGCCGACGGTCGCCGCGGTGTGCGGCAGGTCTGGCCGATGGCGCTGGTCATCGGTGCGACCTTTGCCCTCGCCCAGTGGGCCACTGCCACCTTCGTCTCCGTGGAGCTCACCGACATCGTCGCCTCGCTGGCTGGTCTGGCCGCGGCTGTTCTGCTGCTGCGCGTCTGGAGGCCCCGGGGGACCGAGGAGGCTCTGGTCTCGCTCGAGCAGGAGCGCGAGAAGGACGCCCTGGCTCGTGGGGGTGTCACCGACTCCGTGGCTGAGGTCGGTGCCGAGGGTGCGCCCGTCACCTCCGATGTCGCCGAGCTGGAGGAGCGAGCCCGCTCGCTGACCTCGAGCCGCATCACCTTGGCCCTGCTCCCCTACCTGCTGGTCATCGCCGTGTTCGCCGTGGCGCAGCTGGTGGCCCCGGTGAAGCGCTGGCTGGCCTCGACGACCCGGTCCTTCGGGTGGCCCGGGCTGGACGGCAAGATCCTCACCGTGGGCGGTGACGTCTCGGAAGCCACGGTCTACAGCTTCGCGTGGCTCTCCTCGCCGGGGACCTTGCTGCTGCTGGTGGCCGTCGTCATTGCCTTCGTCGACGGGATCGGGCTCGGTGGGTTGGGCAAGGTCATGGGTGAGACCATGCTGAAGATGCGCTTCGCCTTCCTCACGGTGGCTTCCGTGCTCGCCTTGGCCTACGTCATGAACTTCTCCGGGCAGACGCTCACGATCGGCACCTGGATTGCGGGATCCGGTGTGGCGTTCGCCTTCCTTTCGCCGGTTCTGGGCTGGATCGGAACGGCCGTCACCGGTTCGGACACCAGCGCCAACGCCCTGTTCGCGACCCTTCAGCAGACAGCGGCTCAGGAGATCGATGTCGACCCTGCTCTGCTCGTGGCGTCCAACACCACCGGTGGCGTGGTCGGCAAGATGATCAGTCCGCAGAACCTCACCATCGCTGCCCTCGCCGTGGGCTTGGCGGGGCGCGAGTCCGAGATCCTCCGCAAGGTGCTCCCCTGGAGCATCGGACTGCTGCTCGTGGTCTGCCTTATCGTTGGCCTGCAGGCCACTGTCCTGGAAGGTGTGATGCCATGATCCCCACTGCGAGTCGACCGACCAGGGTGGCTCTCTTCGCTACCTGCTTCAACGACACCATGTGGCCCGAGGCTCCCCGCGCCACCGTCCGGCTGCTGGAGCGGCTCGGGGTGGAGGTGGAGTTCCCTCGCGAGCAGACTTGCTGCGGGCAGATGTTCACGAACACCGGGTACGGCCCTCAGGCCGCCGGGGTGGTCCGCGGGTTCGTGGATACCTTCGCCGACTACGACGCCGTGGTGGCACCCTCCGGCTCCTGCGTGGGCTCGGTGCGCCACCAGCACGCCGGCATCGCCCGTGCTGTGGGGGATGCCGGTTTGGAGCGCGAGGTCGGTCAATTGGCCCCTCGTGTGCTGGAGCTTTCGGAGTTCCTCGTGGACGTCCTGGGCGTCACCGATGTGGGGGCCTGGTTCCCGCATCGGGTGACCTACCACCCGACCTGCCACTCGTTGCGGATGCTGCGCGTGGGGGGCCGCCCGCTCCAGCTGCTCCGCGCGGTCGGTGGCATCGACCTGGTGGAGCTGCCGGGGGCAGAGGAGTGCTGCGGCTTCGGTGGCACCTTCGCGGTGAAGAACCCCGACGTGTCGGTGGCGATGGGGGTCGAGAAGGCCCGCCAGGTCACCACCACCGCTGCGGAGTACGTCGTGGCCGGGGACAACTCGTGCCTGGCCCAGATCGGCGGTGTCCTGGGGCGGCAGCGCTCCGGGGTGCGCACCCTGCACCTGGCCGAAGTGCTCGCCTCGACGCAGGAGGAGCCGGCATGACCGCCACCACGCCTGGACCCGCCCAGCAGACCTCCCCGACCTTCCTGGGGATGCCACCCTTCCCCGAGGCGGCCCGTGAGGCGCTCGGCCGCACCACCCAGCGGCGCAATCTGCACCACGCCACCCACACCATCCGCGCCAAGCGGGCGGCCGTGGTGGGCGAGGTGGACCAGTGGGAGCAGCTGCGCCTGGCCGGCGAGGCCTGCAAGAGCGAGGCGCTGAAGCACCTGCCGTACTACCTGGAGCAGCTCGAGGAGCGCCTCACCGAGCAGGGTGCGACCGTCCACTGGGCACGTGATGCCGCGGAGGCCAACCGCATCGTCGTGGACATCGCCCGGGCCAAGGGCACCGACGAGGTGGTCAAGGTCAAATCGATGGCCACCCAGGAGATCGAGCTCAACGAGGCTCTCGAAGAGGCTGGGATCCACGCCTGGGAGACTGATCTCGCCGAGCTCATCGTGCAGCTGGGCGGCGACCTGCCGAGTCACATCCTCGTGCCGGCGATCCACCGCAACCGTAGCGAGATCCGGGACATCTTCGTCCGCGAGATGGGTCAGGTGGGGCGTCCCGCTCCGGATGACCTGCCTGCGGACCCGGCCCGCCTCGCCGAGGCCGCCCGTTTGCATCTTCGGGAGAAGTTCCTGCGGGCTCGTGTAGCAGTCTCGGGCGCCAACTTCGCGGTCGCCGAGACCGGCAGTCTCGTTGTCGTGGAGTCCGAGGGCAACGGCCGGATGTGCCTCACCCTGCCGGAGACGCTGGTCTCGGTGGTCGGCATCGAGAAGGTGCTGCCCCGTTGGGACGACCTGGAGTCGATGCTGCAGCTCCTACCGCGCTCCAGCACCGGTGAGCGGATGAACCCGTACACGACCGTGTGGAGTGGTGTCCACGAGGGTGACGGGCCGCGGGAGGTCCACGTGGTGCTGCTGGACAACGGGCGGAGCCATGCTCTGGCTGACACCCACGGGCGCCAGGCGTTGCGCTGCATCCGCTGCTCGGCCTGCCTCAACGTCTGCCCGGTGTACGAGCGCACCGGCGGGCACGCCTACGGCTCGGTCTATCCCGGCCCCATCGGAGCGGTGCTCAACCCGCTGCTGCGCGGCGTGGAGTCCGAGGTGGACCAGTCGCTGCCCTACGCCTCTAGCCTGTGCGGTGCGTGCTTCGACGCCTGCCCGGTCCGTATCGACATCCCCAGCCTGCTGGTGGAGGGCCGCGAGCGGGCCGTCCAGGCCGGTGGGCACCGGGCTGAGGCGGCGATGATGACCAGCGCCACCTGGGTGATGTCCGACCACCGCCGGCTGGAGGCTGCCCAGCGGGCGTCCTCCACGGTGGGGGCGCTGCGCGGTGGGCGCCCGTTCCGCTCGGTGCCGGGCCTGGGTGCCTGGACGAGTGCGCGTGACCTGCCCGCCCCGCCGCGCCAGACCTTCCGCCAGTGGTGGGAGAACGAGCATCAGCGCCCTGCTGGGGACGAGTCCGAAGGGAACCAGGTATGAGTGCCCGCGAGGAGATCCTGGGGCGGCTGCGAGGCGCCCTGACCGACGTCACCGGAGAGCCGCAGCCCGGCATCGGGCACGCCACCATGCCAGCGAGCGAGCCTGCCGTGGGTGTGGGTGCTGGCGGGGAGGTTGGGGCCGCTGAGGCGGCAGTCCTGGAGCGCTTCATCGAGGTGGTCGAGGACTACCGGGCCACCGTGGTGACGGCGGCGTCCGAACAGGTGGCCCAGACCGTGGTCGAGCAGCTCCGTGAGGCGCAGTGCACCTCGGTGGTGCTGCCCGCCGGGCTCGACCCTGCTTGGCAGGAGGCCATGCGGGCGGCGGGCCTGGAGGTGCACGCCGAGGACCAGGCCACCACCAGCTCGCTGGATGCGGTCGATGGCGTGGTGACCGCCGCCGCAGTAGGGGTGGCCGAGACCGGCACCATTGTGCTGGACCACCGGGCCGACCAGGGGCGTCGCGAGCTGAGCCTGGTGCCCGACGTGCACGTCTGCGTGGTGCGGGCCGACCAGGTGGTGTCCGGGGTGCCGCAGGCGGTGGCGCGGCTGCGGCCAGACCCTCAGGACGCCCGGCCGCTGACCTGGATCAGCGGGCCGAGCGCCACGAGCGACATCGAGCTGGAGCGGGTCGAGGGTGTCCACGGGCCCCGCACGCTGGTGGTGGTGCTGGTCCGCGACTGAGTGGTCTCCCTCGGTGCTGGGGGAGGTGCGGGGCCCCTCAGCCGTGGTGGCGGGAGACCCCGTCCTCGATGGCGTGGGTCAGGGCGGTGGCGGCCGCCTGCTGGGCCTGCAGGAGCACCGTGGCGGCGGCCATCGGGTCCGTCGGCAGCGGGCGGTCCCCGGTGGCCAGGCCGAACACCAGGTCGCCGTCCACCAAGCTGTGCACCGGGTCCAGGGCGCGGGCCATGCCGGCGTGGGCGGCGCGGCAGATCGCCTCGGCCTGGGCGACGGTGAGTGCCAGGTCCGTGGCGATGACGGCCAGCGTGGTGTTCGTGCCCGGTGCGGGGGCTCCGGGGGTGCTCGGGGCGTCGCCCAGCACGCCGGTGGTCGAGGCCGGCTCGCAGAGGTCCGCGGGGTCGACGGTGACGGGTGTGCCGTGGGCGTTGACCGCCACCAGGGCGCCCACGACGGCGCCGTCCCCGTCGGCCGCGCCCTCGCGGGCGGGCAGCCCGACCGAGGCCGTCCCCAGCCCGCCGGGTCGGGTCGCTCCCATGACCCGGGCGCCGGTGCCGGCCCCCACCCGGCCGCGCGGGATCTCGTGCCCTGCATCCCGGGCGGCGGCATCCTGGGCGGCGGCCCGCCCCATCGCGGCGTCGGGGTGGGTCGGGGTGCCCTGCGCGTCGCGTCGCGCGCCGCCGCGGGCGAGGTCGTAGAGCGCGGCAGCGGGCACGATCGGGACGATGCCGCCGGGGGTGGGGAAGCCGCGGCCGGTCTCCTCGCACCAGGCCATCACCCCGTCGGCGGCCGCCAGGCCGAACGCGGAGCCGCCGGTGAGCACCACCGCGTCGACGGTGGGCACCAGGGACGCGGCGTGCAGGGCGTCGGTCTCCCGGGTGGCCGGGCCGCCGCCGCGCACGTCCACCGCGCCGACGGTGCCCGGTGGCGGGAGCACCACGGTGGTGCCGGTGCACCAGCCGTCGTCGGTGCGCTGGGCGTGCCCGACGCGCAGGCCGGGGACGTCGGTGAGGCTGCCGCTCACGCCTGCTCCACCCGCAGCACCACCTTGCCGACGTGGCCCGAGTCCTTGAGGACCCGGTGGGCCGCGGCGGCCTCGGCCAGCGGGAAGGTCTCCTGCACCACCGGGCGGATCTCCCCGGTGGCCACCTTCGGCCAGAGGTTCTCGCGCACCGCGCTCACGATGCGGGCCTTGTCCTCCCGGGTCCGGCCGCGCAGCGAGGTGGCCTGCACCGAGAGGCGGCGTCGCAGCATGAGGCCCAGGTCGATCTCGGCGGAGCGCCCACCCATGAGGCCGATGATGACGAGCCGCCCGTCCTTCGCGAGGGCCTGGAGGTTGCGCTCCAGGTAGTCCCCGCCGACGAGGTCGAGGATGACGTCGACGCCGTCCTCGGTGACCCCGCGGACGGCCTCGACGAAGTCCTGTTCCTTGTAGTTCACGAGGATCTCGGCGCCGAGATCCTGGCAGGCGTCGAGCTTCTCGGCGGAGCCGGCGGTGACGGCCACGCGGGCGCCGAGGGTGCGGGCCACCTGGATGCCCATCGTGCCGATGCCGGAGGAGCCACCGTGCAGCAGCACCGTCTCGCCGGCGGTGAGGCGACCGGCGTCGACGAGATTGGACCAGACGGTGCAGGCCACCTCGGGCAGGGCGGCGGCAGTCACCAGGTCGATGCCCTTGGGGGCGGGAAGGAGCTGCCCGACCGGGACGACCACCTGCTCGGCATAGCCGCCGCCGGCGAGCAGGGCGCACACCACGTCGCCGACCTGCCAGTCGCCGGTGTCCTGCGGGCCCAGGGCGGTGATGCGGCCGCTGACCTCCAGGCCGATGATCTCGCTCTCCCCGGGCGGCGGCGGGTACTTGCCCGCGGCCTGCACCAGGTCGGCGCGGTTCACCCCGGCGGCCACCACCTCCACGAGCACCTCGCCGGGGCCGGGCTGCGGGTCCGGGGCCTCGCCCAGCACGAGCGCGGGGCGGTCGCCGGAGTCGTCGATCTGGATGGCACGCATGCGTCCTCCTCGGTCGGGTGCCCTCGACCCTAGTTCGTGGGCGGTGGTGACTGCCTGACGCATCCACTACACCGTGTCGTAGAAACTGGTATCTTCCCGCTCATCGCCGGCCCCCGAGGGAGGGGCTGCTCACGTCCAATGAGGAGATCATGAAGCGCACTGTGTCCGTCGTCGGTCTGACCGTCGCCCTGGGGCTGGGGCTGACCGCCTGTGGGGGGTCGGACGAGGAGGAGGTCACCGAGCAGGATGCGGCGGCCGCCGAGGCGGGGGAGGGTGCTGCGCAGGAGCAGGACGCGGCCCTCACCTACACCGACGGCTGGGTGAAGGCCACCGACGAGAAGATGACCGGCATGTTCGGCACCATCGAGAACACCACCGACCAGGACCTCACCCTCGTGGAGGGCTCCTCCGACGCCGTCGGCACGGTCGAGCTGCACGAGGTCGTCGACGCCGACGGCAAGAAGCAGATGCAGGCCATGCAGGGCGGCATGACCGTCCCCGCCGGCGAGAAGCTCGAGCTCAAGCCCGGCGGCCTGCACATCATGCTCATGAAGATCGACGAGGAGATCAAGGCCGGTGACGAGATCACCGTGCAGCTCGTCGACGATCGGGGCGGTGAGTACGAGTGGTCCGCCCAGGCCCGCAGCTTCGACGGGGGCGACGAGGACTACGGCGACGGGCACGGGCACCAGCACTGATGACCCCGGAGAAGGACACGACGAGGCACCCTGCCGACCCCGGTCGGCGGGCGCTTCTCGGTGGTGCCCTGAGCGCCACCGGCGGGGCGCTCGCCGGCTTCGTCGGGGGGCGGGCCACCGCTGCCGAGGACGGAGCCGGTTCGGCGGGTGCTGCCGGGGACGCCGGCCCGCGAGCCCGGCTGGATCTCGACGAGCTCGTCGAGCCCGGCCGGCGCCGGCTCCTCGACCTCCCCGGGGACGCCGCCTCCCCGGAGGCCGGTGCCAGCGAGCTGGGGCGCACGGTCGTCGACGCCCGCGGGCGCACCCAGGCCGGGGTGCTCACCTCCCCGCCGGCCCACGCCGCCTGGGTGGCCTTCGACCTGGCCACCGGCGACCGGGAGACCCTCCGCCGGGTGATGCGCATCTGGACCGACTCCATCGACCGGCTCACCGCCGGCCGCGGGACGCTCACCGACACCGAGCCCGAGCTGGCCCAGCTGCCGGCCTCCCTCACCGTGACCGTGGGCTGGGGGCTGGGTGCCTACCTGGCCGCCGGGCTGGACGACCACGCGCCGACTTGGCTGGCCCCGCTGCCGCCGATGGACTTCGACGAGATGAACCCGGACTACACCGACGGGGAGCTCGTCCTCCAGGTCTGCGCCGACGACCTCCTCACCGTCCGGCACGCCATGCGCCAGCTCGTCGAGGACGCCCGGGATCTCACCCTGCTGCGCTGGCAGATGTCCGGCTACCGCCACTCGGCGGGCGTCTCCCGCCCGGGGGCGCCGATGCGGAACCTGTTCGGCCAGGTGGACGGCACCGGCAACCCGCAGGCCGAGGAGCTGGCCGACCTGGTGCACCGGGAGGACGGCTCGGCGGCCATGGTGGTCCGTCGCGTCCGCTTCCTCATGGGCACCTGGGAGGCCGCCCCGCAGGAGATCCGGGAGCAGTCCATCGGCCGCACCCTCCGCACCGGGGCACCGCTCACCGGCGAGAAGGAGTCCGACCCGCTCGACCTGGGGGCCAAGGGCGAGGACGGCAAGCCCGTCATCCACCAGAACGCCCACGTCCGGCTGGCCCGTGACGGCAACCCCCGCCATCGCTTCCTGCGCCGCCCGTACAACTACGACGACGGTGCTGGCGACGTCGGGCAGGTCTTCGTGGCCTTCTGCCAGGACGTGGACGAGCAGTTCGTGCCGATCCTGGAGCGGATCGGCTCCTCCGACCTGCTCAACGAGTGGCTCGTGCACGAGGGGTCGGCGGTCTTCCACGTGCTCCCGGGCGTGCCGGTGGACGACTCCGGTGCCTATCTCGGCTCCCACCTGCTGGAGGCCTGAGGGCACCGTCCCGGGGAGGGCCGCCGGCGTTTCAGGGCGCTGCCGCGCTACGGTGGCGCGCCAAGACCGCCGACGGCCCGTCGGGGCCCTCGGCCTCCTGCCCGTGACCCCTCTGATCCGGAGACACTGTGAGCGCACACACTTGGCAGCTCGTGGCCATCGTCATCTACTTCGTGGCGATGATCGCCATCGGGGTGTGGTCCATGGGCCGCACCAAGAACAAGGGTGACTACATGCTGGGCGGACGAGGCTTGGGCCCGGTCGCCTCGGCCCTCTCCGCCGGGGCCTCGGACATGTCCGGCTGGCTGCTCATGGGGCTGCCCGGCGCCCTGTATGCCGCCGGCCTGGTGGAGCTGTGGATCGCCATCGGCCTGACGGCCGGCGCCTGGCTCAACTGGAAGTTCGTGGCGCCCCGCCTGCGGACCTACACGGAGGTCGCCGGTGACGCGATCACCGTGCCGAGCTTCTATTCGAACCGGACGCACGACTCCCGCGGCCTGGTCCGCATCGTCGCGGGGATCATCATCCTGGTCTTCTTCACCTTCTACGTGTCCTCCGGCATGGTCGCCGGCGGTCACTTCTTCGAGGCCTCCTTCGGCACCAGCTATCTCACCGGCATGCTCATCGTCTTCGGCGTGGTCATGCTCTACACCCTGATCGGTGGCTTCCTCGCGGTCTCCTACACCGACGTGGTCCAGGGCCTCACCATGCTGGTCGCGCTGGTGCTCGTCCCGATCGCCGGCATCCTGCACCTGGGTGGGCCCGGGGCGACGGTGGACGCGATCCGTGCGGTTGACCCGGACGCCCTCCAGCTCACCGGTGGGGCGCTGACGACGATGGGTCTCGTCTCGTCCCTGGCCTGGGGGCTGGGCTACTTCGGGCAGCCCCACATCATCACCCGCTTCATGGCCCTGCGGAGCTCGCAGCAGGCCGCCCAGGCCCGCCGCATCGGCATCGGCTGGATGGCCCTGGCCTGCCTGGGGGCGGCCGCCACCGCGCTGATCGGCGTGGGCGTCTACCAGCGCAACGAGGCCGAGCTGGCCAACCCCGAGACCGTCTTCCTCGACCTCGGCATGCTCCTCTTCCACCCCTTCGTGGCCGGGTTCATGCTGGCCGCCATCCTCGCGGCGATCATGTCCACGATCTCCAGCCAGCTCATCGTGAGCTCCTCGGCGCTGGTGGAGGACATCTACCTGGGGATCACCGGCCGTGAGGTCTCCGGTCCGGTCGGGGTCAACCTGGGCCGGGTGGCCGTGCTGGTGGTCTCGGTGGCCGCCGCCCTCATCTCGGTCGAGCCGAGTGACACCATCCTGGAGCTCGTGGCCTTCGCCTGGGCCGGCTTCGGTGCCGCCTTCGGCCCGATCACGCTGCTCTCGCTCTACTGGCGCCGCCTCACCACGGCTGGCACCCTCGCCGGCATGATCACCGGTGCCGTGGTGGCCTTCGTCTGGGGCCGGACCGAGGGCACCGGCCTCCTCGAGCTCTACGAGATCGTGCCGGGCTTCCTCTGCGGTCTGGTGGTCGCCGTCGTGGTCTCGCTCCTCACGCGTCCCTCGGACCGGGTGGAGGCCGAGTTCGACGAGGCCGTCGCGCTGGCCTCCCGCCGGATCTGAGGCTCAGCGCAGCAGCGAGCCCAGCTCGTCCGCGGCGCGCACGACCTCCTGACGCACCCCCTCCGCCTCGGCCGCGGGGGTGCGTCCTGCGTCCCAGGTGACGGCGACGGCCGCGACCGGGAGGTCCGTCGGGCCGGTGACGGCGGCCGCCACCGAGGAGAGGCCGGGGGTGACGCTCCCCTCCTCCCGGGCGACGCCCTCGGCCCGCACCGCCTGCAGGGCGCGTCGCAGCGAGGTCGGGTCCTGCGGGGGCTCCCCGGAGCGGGCCGGGACGAAGGAGGCGGCATCGGGGAAGAGGGCGCGGACCTGCTCCCGGGGCAGCGCCGCCAGGAGCGCGAGTCCGCTGGCCGTCCACGGGGCGGGGATGCGCACGCCGACGTCGGAGACCAGCGAGGGCCGTCGGGTGGCGCGCTCCTCCACGAGGTAGAGGACGTCGGTGCCGTGGAGCACGGCGAGGTGCCCGTTGTGCCCCAGGGTGTCGACGAGCCGGCGCACCACCGGGCGGCCGATGCGCTGCACGGTCTGCTGTCGGGAGGTGGCGAAGCCCAGCTCGAAGGCGGCCATCCCCAGCGCCCAGCGGTGCTCGTCCTCCAGATGGGTGACGAAGCCCGTCTCCCGCAGGTCGGCCAGGGCGCGGTAGAGCGAGGTGCGGGGGATGCCGGTCTCCCGCTGGAGGCGTCCGGCGGCCACCGGGCCGGGGTGACGGGAGAGGGCCTGCAGGACGAGGAGGGTGGGGTGCGGCATCGGCCGACTGTCCCACATCTGGGACCCGACCTCTGGCTCCGGCGTCGCCCGTCCGGGACTGAGGAGGTGTCATGGGGCCATGACCGAGACCAGCCTGCCCAACCGCGTCGTCCTGAGCCCCGCCCCCCTCACCCCCGAGGAGGTGCTGGCCGTGGCCCGGCACGACGTCCCCGTCGAGCTCGGCCCCGAGGCCCTCGAGGCGCTGGCCGCCGCCCGGGAGCGGGTGGACGCGCTGGCCGGGGACAGCACCCCGCACTACGGCATCTCCACCGGGTTCGGCGCCCTGGCGAACACCTCGATCCCCCCGGAGAAGCGGGCCCGCCTGCAGGTCGGCCTGGTCCGCAGCCACGCCGCCTCCTCCGGGGCCGAGGTCGAGCGGGAGGTCGTCCGCGCCACGATGTTGCTGCGCCTGCACACGCTGGCCACCGGCCGGACCGGTGCCCAGGTGGAGACTGCCCGGACCTACGCCGCGCTGCTCGACGCGGGCATCACCCCGGTGGTCCGGGAGTTCGGCTCCCTCGGCTGCTCCGGTGACCTCGCCCCGCTGGCCCACTGCGCCCTGGCCGCGATGGGGGAGGGCGAGGTCCGCGTCGGCAGCTCTGCCGAGGTCGACGCCGCCGGGGTGTCCACCGGCCCGGTCGTGACCGCCGCCGACGCGATGGCCGAGGCCGGCATCACCCCCGTCGTGCTCCGGGAGAAGGAGGGCCTGGCCCTCATCAACGGCACCGACGGCATGCTCGGCCAGCTGCTCATGGCGATCGCCGACCTGGGCCACCTGACGAAGGTCGCCGACCTCACCGCCGCCCTGTCGATCGAGGGCCTGCTGGGCACCGACGCGGTGTTCGCCGAGGACCTGCAGGCCCTGCGTCCGCAGACCGGGCAGGCCGAGTCGGCCGCCAACCTGCGCACCCTGCTGGCTGGCTCCGGCATCGTCGCCTCGCACCGGGAGGACTGCTCGCTGGTGCAGGATGCCTACTCGCTGCGCTGCGCCCCGCAGGTGGCCTCCGGGCTGCGGGACACGCTCCGCCACGCCGCCACCGTGGCCGCCGCCGAGCTGGCCAGCGCCGTGGACAACCCCGCCGTCCTGCCCGACGGGCGGGTGGAGTCCAACGGCAACTTCCATGGCGCCCCGCTGGCCCACGTGCTGGACTTCCTGGCCATCCCGGCGGCCGACCTGGCGAGCATGGCCGAGCGCCGCACCGACCGCTTCCTCGACCCGGCCCGCAGCAACGGCCTGCCGCCCTTCCTCGCCGAGGACCCCGGCACCGACTCGGGCCTGATGATCGCCCAGTACACGCAGGCCGCCCTGGTGAGCGAGCTGAAGCGCCTCGCGGTCCCGGCCAGCGTCGACTCGATCCCCTCCTCGGCCATGCAGGAGGACCACGTCTCGATGGGCTGGTCGGCCGCCCGGATGCTGCGCCGCGCCGTGGACGCCCTGCGTCGGGTGCTCGCCATCGAGCTCTACACGGCCACCCGGGGCATCGAGCTCCGGCAGGTGGAGCGGGCGGAGGCGACCGGGGTGGCGGTGGAGCCCTCGCCGGCGGCCGCGGCCGTCATCGCGGCGCTGCGGGAGACGGTCGCGGGCCCGGGGGTGGACCGCTACCTCTCCCCGGAGATCGAGGCCACCGTCGCCTTCGTCGCCGAGGGGCGGGCCCTCGCTGCCGCGGAGGGGGCCGTCGGTCCGCTGGTCTGAGGGAGCTGCCCTCGCGTGGGCGACCCCGATGGGGGATAATGGTCCCCTGACGAGACGAGGTGACGCCTGTGGGCCTTCCCACTCCCCTGAACTGGCCGGTCCTGCGCCAGCTGCGTGACGGCGACGCTCTGGGACGCGGCCGTGCCGTGACCAGCGAGACGACGCGCTCCTGGACGCCGCGCACCAGCGAGGCCGACCGCGTGGTCCAGAGCGTGTGCCCGTACTGCGCCGTGGGCTGCGGGCAGAAGATCTTCGTCAAGGACGACAAGGTCGTGCAGATCGAGGGCGACCCGGACAGCCCGCACAGTCGGGGCCGGCTGTGCCCGAAGGGTTCTGCCAGCGAGCAGCTCGTGAACAGCCCCACCCGGGTGACCGAGGTGCTCTACCGGCGTCCCGGAGGTACCGAGTGGGAGAAGCTCGACCGCGAGACCGCGCTCGAGATGATCGTCGACCGCTTCCTCGACACGCGCCGCCGCACCTGGCAGGAGCAGGACGAGAAGGGCCGCCGGCTCG
The DNA here is from genome assembly GCF_900187395.1 of Kytococcus aerolatus. Classification (GTDB taxonomy): domain Bacteria; phylum Actinomycetota; class Actinomycetes; order Actinomycetales; family Dermatophilaceae; genus Kytococcus; species Kytococcus aerolatus. Next base: position 155,987 of record NZ_FYEZ01000003.1, on the reverse strand, counting down.
GGCGGACGATGGGGATCGCGGCCCTCGGCGGGGCCACCCTCGACAACGAGGAGAACTACCTCATCAAGAAGCTCTTCACCGCGGCCGGCGCGGTGCAGATCGAGAACCAGGCCCGTATTTGACACTCCGCCACGGTCCCCAGTCTGGGGTCCTCGTTCGGGCGTGGCGGTGCCACGCAGTCGCTGCAGGACATGGCCAACGCCGACTGCATCGTCATCCAGGGTTCGAACATGGCCGAGTGCCACCCGGTGGGCTTCCAGTGGGTTGCTGAGGCCAAGGCCCGGGGTGCCCGGGTCATCCACGTCGACCCGCGCTTCACGCGTACCTCGGCGGTGGCGGACACGCACGTGCCGATCCGGGTGGGCAGCGATGTCGTGCTGCTCGGTGCCCTGGTCCGGCACGTGCTGGAGAACGAGCTCTACTTCGAGGAGTACGTCCGCGCCTACACGAACGCGGCGACCCTGATCGACGAGGACTTCCGGGACACCGAGGAGCTCGACGGGCTCTTCTCCGGCTACGACCCGGAGACCGGCGCCTATGACATGAGCTCCTGGGCCTACGACGCGGGTGACCGCGGTGACTCCGACGGCGAGGTCGAGGAGCCCGACCAGGGCCACGGCCACGGTGCGGCGAAGGCGGCCCGTGCCGAGGGGGACTCCCACGGTGCCAGCGGCCCGGCCCTGGAGCACTCAGAGGTGCTGCGCGACGAGACCATGCAGCACCCGCGCTGTGTGCTCCAGATCCTCAAGCGGCACTACCAGCGATACACCCCGGAGATGGTCGAGCAGGTCTGCGGCATCACCCCCGAGCAGTTCGCGGACCTGGCCGACGCCATCACCTCGAACTCCGGCCGCGACCGGACCACCTGCTTCGCGTACGCGGTGGGCTGGACCCAGCACAGCCTGGGCGCCCAGTTCATCCGCACCGCGGCGATCCTGCAGCTCCTGCTGGGCAACGTGGGTCGCCCCGGCAGCGGCATCATGGCGCTGCGCGGCCACGCGAGCATCCAGGGTTCCACGGACATCCCGACCCTGTTCAACCTGCTGCCCGGCTACCTGCCGATGCCCAGCGTCGGCAAGCACGACACCCTCACCGACTATCTCGACTCGATCGCCAGCAAGCAGCAGAAGGGCTTCTGGGCCGAGGCCGACGCCTACACCGTCAGCCTGCTCAAGGCCTGGTGGGGTGACGCCGCGACCGCGGAGAACGACTGGGCGTACGACCACCTGCCCCGGCTCAGCGGGAACCACGGCACCTACGCGACGGTGAAGGGGCAGATCGCCGGTGAGGTGGAGGGCTACTTCGTCCTCGGCCAGAACCCGGCCGTCGGCTCGGCCAACGGGCGGATGCAGCGCGAGGGCCTGAAGAACCTCAAGTGGCTGGTGGTCCGCGACTTCCAGCTCATCGAGACGGCCACCTTCTGGAAGGACGGCCCGGAGGTCGTCGAGGGCGAGTGGGCACCGGAGGACATCGACACCGAGGTCTTCTTCCTGCCCGCGGCCAACCACACCGAGAAGGCCGGAACCTTCACGCAGACCCAGCGTCTGGTGCAGTGGCGCCACAAGGCGGTCAACCCGCCGGGTCAGGCCCAGAGCGAGCTGGACTTCTTCCACCAGCTCGGCGAGCGTCTCCGCGAGCGGCTGGTGGACTCGGACGACCCGCGCGACCGGGCGCTGCTCGAGCTCACCTGGGACTACCCGAAGGACGAGCACGGCGAGGTCCTGCCGGAGGCCGTCCTGGCCGAGATCAACGGCCGCTTCCTCACTGGCGACCGGGCCGGGGAGCCGCTCGACTCGTTCACGCAGATGCGGGCCGACGGGTCCACCGACGGGGGTTGCTGGATCTACACCGGCATCATGGCCGGTGGCGAGAACCGCGCGGCCTCCCGCCCGCCGGCGGCCGAGCAGGACGAGCTGGCGACCAACTGGGCGTGGGCCTGGCCGGCGAACCGCCGCATCCTCTACAACCGTGCCTCGGCCGACCCCGAGGGGCGTCCGTGGAGCGAGCGCAAGAAGTTCATCTGGTGGGACGAGGAGACCGGCCGCTGGACCGGGCCGGACGTGCCGGACTTCCCGGTCACCACGGCCCCGGACCACCGCCCCGAGCCCGGGGTGGGCGGCCCGGCCGGCATCGCCGGTGACGATCCGTTCGTCATGCAGTCCGACGGCAAGGGCTGGCTGTTCGCGCCGAAGGGCATGGTCGACGGCCCCCTGCCGGCGCACTACGAGGCGCAGGAGTCCCCTGTGGCCAACCCGCTGTACTCGCAGCAGCGGAACCCGGCCCGGCTGCTCATGCCGGGGGAGGACAACCTCTTCGCCCCCAGTGGCGGCCAGGTCGGCTCGGAGGTGTACCCCTACGTGTTCACCACCTACCGCCTCACGGAGCACCACACGGCCGGTGGCATGAGCCGCTTCCTGCCCTACCTCTCGGAGCTCCAGCCGGAGATGTTCTGCGAGATCTCCCCGGAGCTCGCCGAGGAGCGGGGGCTGGAGCACGGGGGCTGGGCGACGATCATCAGCCCGCGTGCCGCCATCGAGGCCCGGGTCCTGGTGACCAGCCGGGTGCGCCCGGCGCGGCTCGGGGACCAGGTGGTCCACACCATCGGGCTGCCCTACCACTGGGCGATGGGCGACGAGGCGGTCGTGGCCGGTGACTCGGTCAACGACCTGCTGGGCGTAGCGATGGACCCGAACGTCCAGATCCAGGAGAGCAAGGTGGGCTCCTGCGACATCCGACCGGGCCGCCGCCCGCGGGGCGAGGGGCTCATGGCCCTGGTGAGCGAGTACCACGAGCGGGCCGGGGTGACCCCGGCCACCGGGGAGCGCACCGCCGGACGCACGACCGAGGAGGACCCGCAGTGACGTCCCTGGCCGACCAGTTCTTCGGGCCCACCGACCCGGGCCGCGACGCCGGGTGGGAGCCCACGCCGCGCAAGGGCTTCTTCACCGACACCTCGATCTGCATCGGCTGCAAGGCCTGCGAGGTGGCGTGCAAGGAGTGGAACGCCCTGCCGATGGACGACCTGGGGCTCACCGGCAACTCCTACGACAACTCGAACGACCTGGGCGCGAGCACCTGGCGCCACGTGGCGTTCATCGAGCAGGACGCCGACCGGATCGAGCAGGCCCGCGAGTCGGGCCGCCGGCTGGTCGACCTCGGCATGCCCACCGTGGGTGCCCCGGAGGGGGCAGGCCGGGCCCCGTCGCCGGCCACGGACGCCCCCGGCCCGTTCGAGACCGGCCCGATCGGCCCCATCGGGCAGATGCCCTCGCTGCCGGCGACGGACGCCCCGGTGGCGTCCGGGGTGACCGGTACCGGCGCCCCGGTGCCGGACTTCCGCTGGCTGATGTCCTCCGACGTGTGCAAGCACTGCACCCACGCCGGCTGCTTGGACGTCTGCCCCACCGGTGCCCTGTTCCGGAGCGAGTTCGGCACCGTCGTGGTGCAGGCCGACGTCTGCAATGGCTGCGGGTACTGTGTCGGCGCCTGCCCGTTCGGTGTCATCGAGCGGCGGACCGACGAGTCCGGGGGCCACGGTCACCCGGACGGCGGCGACGTGCCGCGGATCGGCATCGCCCAGAAGTGCACCCTCTGCTACGACCGCATCGGCCACGACCAGACCCCGGCCTGCGCGCAGACCTGCCCCACCACGTCGATCCAGTTCGGCGACCACGAGGAGATGGTGCGACGCGCCCACGAGCGGGTGGACGTGCTGCGCACGAGCGGCTTCCCTGAGGCGCGGCTCTACGGCGCCAACGAGGACGACGGCGTGGGTGGCACCGGCTCGGTCTTCCTGCTGCTCGACGAGCCGGAGGTCTACGGGCTGCCGCCGGACCCGGTGGTGCCCACCAAGCACCTGCCGCAGATGTACCGGACCGCCGTCGTGGCCGGGCTGGGCCTGCTGGGCGCGGCCGCGGCCTCCTTCCTGGGAGGTGGGGCATGAGCACCAGCGAGTTCGACAGCTATGTCCCGCCGGAGTTCACCGGGCCCCGCAAGAAGCGTCGCGGTGGGCGTGACCTCAGCCGTGACGGTGCCGGGGAGCGGGCCGCCGCGCGGCGCACCGACTGGCTGACCGGCCGGGGGCGGGGCCGCGGCGAGCAGCCGGTGGTGCCGGAGCCCGAGTTCACGAGCTACTACGGCCACGGGGTCGTCAAGCCGGTGCCGTGGAAGCACGAGATCCCGGCCTACCTGTTCCTCGGCGGCGTGGCGGCCGGTTCCGGCCTGCTCGCGGCCGGCGCGCTCGCCACGGGCAACGACCCGCTGCGGCGCAGCGCCCGGTTCACGGCCATGGTGGGGGCGGGGCTCAGCGGCGTCGCGCTCATCGCCGACCTGGGGCGCCCGGAGCGCTTCCTGAACATGATGCGGACCTTCAAGGTCACCTCGCCGATGTCGATGGGCACCTGGATCTTCAGCGGATTCTCGGCCTTCGCCGGGCTGTCCACGGCGTGCGAGCTGGTGCGGGTCCTCGAGGAACGGGACCTGTCCGCGTTGCTCGGTGCCCCCGCGGCCGCGGAGCTCGAGGCCGTCCTGGACGACCTGCGCCCGGTGCTGCGCCCCGTCGACGCGGTGGCCGCGGCTGGCCTCGCCGTCTCTGCCGCCCCGCTCGCCGCGTACACGGCGGTGCTGCTCAGCGACACCGCCACCCCGCTGTGGTTCGAGTCGCGCCGGCACCTGCCCTTCGTCTTCGTGTCCTCGGCGGCCCTGGCCTCCGGTGGCGTGCAGATGGCGCTGGTCCCGGTCGGGGCCGCGGCCCCCGCCCGTCGGCTGGCCCTGCTCGGCGTCGTCGGCGACCTGGTGGCCGTGCACCGCCTCGAGGAGCACCTGGAGGCCGAGGGCGTCCTCGGCCCGCTGCACAGCGGGAACCCCGGGCGGATGATGCGGGCGGCGAAGGCCCTCGTCGTCGCCGGTGGGGTCGGGGCGCTGCTTGCCCGACGCTCCCGGACGGCCGGGGTGCTGGGCGGGGTGGCGTTGGCCGCGGCCTCGGCGCTGACCCGGTTCGCGGTCGTCGAGGGCGGTCAGGAGTCCGCGCGCGACCCGCGGTGGACCGTGGAGCCCCAGCGCCGCCGGCTCGAGGAGCGTCGGGCCGGCGGCCCGGTGGGCGACTCCATCACCACCTGACCGGCCCGGTCTCCTCAGACCACCTGAACCAGGGCACCCTCGGGCAGCGACCCGGCGGCGACGGTCTCGCCGACGATCGGCGCACCCGGCACCTCGCCGACCACGAGCAGGCCACCGGAGGTCTGCGCGTCGGCGAGCAGGATCAACTCCTCCTCGGCGATGCCCTCTGCGGCCAGGTGCGGCGCCACCCAGTCGAGATTGCGGCGGGAACCCCCGGGGACGTGCCCGGCCGCCAGGGCCTCCCGGGCGCCCGGCACGTACGGGACGGCCGCGGCATCGATCCGAGCGGCGACCCCGGAGGCCCGGCACATCTTGAACAGGTGCCCCAGCAGGCCGAACCCGGTGACGTCGGTGGCGGCGCGGGCGCCGGCGTCGACCGCGGCGCGGGAGGCCACGTCGTTGAGCGTGGTCATGACGGCCACGGCCTCGGGGTGGAGGGTGCCGGTGGACTTGTGGTGGTTGTTCAGCACGCCCAGGCCGAGCGGCTTGGTGAGGCTGATCGGCAGGCCGGCCGCGGCGGCGTCGTTGCGCAGGAGGCGGTCGGGGTGGACGGTGCCGGTGGCGGCCATGCCGTAGATCGGCTCCGGGTTGTCGATGCTGTGCCCGCCGATGACCGGGCAGGCGGCTCGGGTGGCGACCTCCAGGCCGCCGCGGAGCACCTCGGTGAGCAGCTCCGGCGGGAGGACCTCCCGGGGCCAGCCGACGAGGTTGATGGCCATGACCGGGGTGCCGCCCATCGCGTAGATGTCGGAGAGGGCGTTGGCGGCGGCGATGCGTCCCCAGTCCACCGGGTCGTCGACGACGGGGGTGAAGAAGTCGGCGGTGGAGACGACGGCTTTGTCGGGGGAGAGGAGCACCACGGCGGCATCGTCGCCGTCGTCGAGGCCGACGAGCACCTCCGCGGCGGGGCCGGTGGGGGTGCCGGGCGTGTCCGGGGTGGCGGCGGCGCTGGTGCCGGTGGCGAACTGGTTCCGGAGTCCGGCGACGGCCTGCTCGAGCTCACCCGGCGGGATCTTGCAGGCGCACCCTCCGCCGTGGGCGTACTGGGTCAGGCGCTTCGGGGTCTCCATGGCCGCAATCTACTGGGGCGGGGTGGGACGGCCGCTGTCGGGGCGCGGGCGGGTGCCGGGTGTCGGGATGCGCCGGCGTACCCTCGGCCACGGAGGCGTCTGGGTTCCTGGTGGGCCCCCCGGTCTTCAAAACCGGTGAGGGCGAGCATCTCGTCCTGGCGGGTTCGATTCCCGTCCGCCTCCGCCAGACGTGCCGCCTTGCCGGCTGCGGATACCCCTGGGCGTGGCATCTCGCCCCCGCAGGGGCCCGCCCACCCTCGTCGTAGCCTTTGGCCATGACCGGTGACCCCGCAGCCCCCACGGACCCGCGGCGCCACGTCCCGCGCACCGATGCCGTGCTGTCCGACCCACGCCTCGCCGCGGCCCTGGCCCGCTTCGACCGGTCCACCGTCCGGGCCGCCGTGTCCGCCGCCCAGGGGCAGGCCCGCACCGGCGAGATCCCCCCGGTCGAGGTGCCCGACGCCGCCCTCGCCGCCCTCCCGCCCCGGGCCAGCAGCCTCACCCCGGTCCTCAACGCCACCGGTGTCGTCGTCCACACCAACCTCGGCCGCGCGCCCCTGAGCACCCTGGCCCGCGAGGCGCTCCTCGATGCGGCCGGTGCCGTTGACGTCGAGCTGGACCTCGCCACCGGCCGCCGCAGCCGCCGCGGTGTCGCCGCCACCACCGCCCTGCGCGACGCGGTCCCCGGCGCCGAGTCCGCCCTCGTGGTGAACAACGGCGCCGCCGCCCTGGCCCTGGCCGCCGCCACCCTCGCCACCGGCAAGGAGGTCGTCGTCTCCCGCGGCCAGGTGGTGGAGATCGGCGACGGCTTCCGCCTCCACGAGCTCATCGAGTCCACCGGCGCCCGCATCCGCGAGGTCGGCACCACCAACCGCACCCACCTGCGCGACTACGCCGAGGTCGTCGGCCCGCAGACCGGCTGCATCCTCGTGGTCCACCCGAGCAACTTCCGCGTCGAGGGCTTCACCGCCGGGGTCCCGGTCCGCGAGCTGGCCGGCCTGGGCGTCCCGGTGGTCCACGACATCGGCTCGGGCCTGCTCGCCCCCGAGCCGCTCCTGCCCGGCGAGCCCGACGCCCGCACCGCGCTGGCCGAGGGCGCCGACCTGGTGACCGCCAGCGGCGACAAGCTCCTCGGTGGCCCGCAGGCCGGCATCGTCCTGGGCCGCGCCGAGCTCGTGGAGCGCCTCCGCCGTCACCCCCTCCAGCGGGCGATGCGGGTGGACAAGCTGACGCTCGCCGCGCTGGAGGCCACTCTCCGGGCCGCCGACGTCCCGGTCACCACCGCCCTGCGCCGCACCCCCGCCGAGCTCGAGCAGCGTGCCCGCCGCCTCGCCGACGCCCTCGGCCTGGCGGTCACCGCCGTCGACGGTCGCGTCGGGGGTGGGGGAGCGCCGGGGGTGCCGCTGCCGGGCTGGGCGGTGGTCGTCCCGCCCGAGGTGGTGGAGCGGCTCCGCACCCCGGACGCCGCGGTGGTGGACGGCGCCACACCCCCGGTCCCGGCGGTGCTCGCGCGCATCGAGGACGGCCGGGGCCTGGTGGACCTGCGCTGTATCGACCCCGCCGACGAGCCGGCCCTCGAGGCCGCCCTCCGTCGTGCCCTGGGGCGCCCGTGAGTCCGCGCCGCCAGGTCGTCGCCACCGCCGGCCACGTGGATCACGGCAAGTCCACGCTCGTCCGGGCCCTGACCGGCCGGGACCCGGACCGCCTCACCGAGGAGAAGCAGCGCGGCCTGACCATCGAGCTCGGCTTCGTCTGGACCGCGCTGCCCTCCGGGGCGGAGGTCGCCTTCGTCGACGTGCCGGGGCACCGGCGCTTCATCGGGACCATGCTCAGCGGGCTGGGTCCGGTCCCCGCGGTGCTCCTCGTGGTGGCGGCCGACCAGGGCTGGCAGGAGCAGACCACGGAGCACCTGGCGGCGGTGGAGGCGCTCGGGGTCCGGCACGTCCTGGTGGCCGTCACCCGGGCGGATCTGGCCGACCCCGGCCCCGTCGCCGACCGTGCCCGGTCGGAGGTGGCGGCGGTGCTGGGACGCACCGGCGCCGCGGTGGCGCCGGGCGAGGTGCCGCTGGTGGCCGTCTCCGCCGTGAGCGGTGAGGGCATGGTCGAGCTCACCGCCGCGTTCGACCGCCTCGTGGCCGCCCTGCCCGAGCCCGACCCGGCGGCCCCGGTCCGGCTCTGGGCGGACCGCTCCTTCACCGTCCCCGGCAGCGGCACCGTGGTCACCGGCACCCTGGGGGCGGGCACCCTGCGCCCGGGCGATGCCCTGGAGCTCCTCGACGACGAGGGCGAGGTGGCCACCGTGGAGGTCCGTGGCCTGCACAGCCAGGGCCGGGCCGCCGAGGCGCTGGGTCCGGTGACCCGGGCGGCGGTCAACCTGCGGCGGGTGGAGCGCGAGGCGGTGGGGCGCGGGGCCGTCCTCACGACGCCGGGTGCGTGGGAGCGGGCGGACGTCGTCGACCTTGCCGTGCGCCCGGTCACCGGGGCGGAGGTGCCGCCGGTCCATGCGATGCTGCACGTCGGTACCGCCGACCTCGAGGTGCGGGTGCGTCCGCTGGGGGCTGGTGCGGTGGTCCGGGTGACCCTTCCGCACGCCCTGCCCTGGCGGGTGGGGGACCGGGTGATCCTCCGCGACCCGGGCACCCGCGAGCTGTGGGCCGCTGAGGTGCTCGATCTCGCGCCCCGGCCGCTGCGCCGACGGGGTGCCGCCGCGGCCCGGGCGGAGGACCTGGCCGCGGCCTGCGGTGCCGAGGCCGAGGGGCAGGGCGGGGAGCCTGCCCGCCCGGACCGTCGGGCGGCCCTGCGGGCGCTGCGGCTCACCGAGTGGCAGGTGCAGCCGGCGGGCCTGCTGGAACGCCTCGGGCTGGACAGCGGGGCCGGGGCCGAGGCATCCGGAGCGACGGCCGATGAGGTGCCCGCCGAGGTCCGGGTCGGGGAGCTCGTCGTGGACGGCGCCGCCTGGTCGGCCTGGGGCGAGGAGCTCGCCCGGGCCGTCGCGGCCCACCACGAGGCCGACCCGTTGAGCCCGGGAGTTCTCGTGGCCGGTGCCGCGAGGGCGCTGGGGTTGCCGGGGCGGCTCAGTGCGAGCGAGTGGTCCGATCTCGTCACGGCGCTGGCCCCGGTGGCCGGGCTGGAGCTCACCGACGGCCTGGTCCGGAAGCCGGGTGCTGGCGGGCTGGGGGCGGCCGAGGCGGGCATCGTCCAGGTGGAGCAGTGGCTGCGCCAGGAGCCGTTCAACGCTCCCGAGGCGCACGAGCTCGCGGACCTGGCCCTGGGGGCGCGGGAGCTGGCCGCTGCAGCCCGGGTGGGGCGGATCCTCCGTCTGCCCGGTGAGGTGGTGCTGCTGCCCGACGGTCCCGCCCGCGCCATGCGGGTGCTCGCCGGTCTGCCCCAGCCCTTCACGCTCAGCGAGGCCCGGCAGGCCCTGGGCACCACGCGTCGGGTGGCGGTTCCGCTGCTGGAGCACCTGGACGGTCGCGGGTGGACCCGGCGGGTCGACGGCCAGCGCCGCGAGGTGGTGCGCTGAACGTGGGCTGGCCGGCGGCAGGGCTCGGCCCTTGGCCGGCTCAGTCCTCGGCCAGCGCCGCGATGCGGTCCGCGGCCTCGGCCACGTCGAAGGCCAGCGTGGTCGCCCCGACGGTCAGTTCGGTCCAGACCCAGCCGGGCACGTCGGCGGCGCGCCACTGCATCGGCAGCATCACCTTGTCCCGTTCCACGGCGGCCAGCGCGCGCTCGCTCACCGCATCGGCCGACCCGGGGAGGTAGGCGCGGAAGGCGACCGCGTGCGGCTCGGCCGGCACGGTGCGGACGCCGCGCTCGGCGAGTGCCGCGGCCCAGTCGCGGGCGTAGGCGTGGCGGGCGGCCATCTGCGGGAGGTGCTCCTCGAGCCCGCGCAGCGCCCCCACCGCGAAGGGCATGAGGGTGAAGAGCGTGCCGCCCTGCCTGCGGCGCCAGACGCGGGCCTCGGCGCAGAGCCCCTCGCTGCCGGCCAGCGCGGCCCCGGCCATCCCGGCCAGGCCCTTGTAGAACGAGACGTAGACCGAGTCGGCGAGGCCGGCGATCTCGGCGAGCGGCCGGTCGAACCACGGCTGGCTCTCCCAGAGGCGCGCGCCGTCGAGGTGCAGGGCGACCCCGCGCTCGCGGCAGGCCTCGGAGAGCCCGGTGAGCTCCTCCCAGGTGGGCAGGAGGTAGCCGCCGTCGCGCAGCGGCAGCTCGGCCAGCGCCGCGCCGAGACGGCCCGGGATGCGGGCGAGGTGCTCGGCGGTGGCCACCTGTGGCCCGGTGGTGAGGTGCTCGACCTCGAACCCGTGGAGGCGGCGGGGGCCGTCCTCCTCGTGGACGAGCAGGTGGGAGAGGTCCGGCATCGCCACCCGGCGGGTGCCGGCGGCGTCGCAGTGGACGCGCAGGGCGATCTCCTGGGCCATGATCCCGCTGGGCATGAACACGGCGTCGGGCTTGCCGAGCAGCCCGGCGACCCGCCGCTCGACGAGCGCGACCGTGCCGTCGTCGCCGTAGTGGTCCCAGCCGGCGGTGCCCGGGGCGAGGTTGCCGCGCTCGACGAGGGCGTCGAGGTGGTCGGCGAGGCTGCGCAGCTCGGATGCCGGGGAGGGGCGGCCCCCGGTGAGGTGGCGGGTGGCGGCGTCGGCAGCGGCCTGCTGGCGGGCGGCGAGTTCCTCGGTCATGCGCCGAGCCTACGGGCGGGAGGCCCGCTGGTGCCGGGGCGCTCGCCTATCCTCCGAGGCTGTGAGCAGCGATGGTGAAGGGAGGCCGGCAGACCGGGCGATGAGGCGGCTCCAGGAGGAGGTCTCCGAGCTGCAGGACTTGGTCAGGTCGCTGAGCCTGAGCGTCCAGTACGGGGAGGCCGAGCCCTTCGAGGCATTCCTGACCCGCCACGGGATCGCGGGGCGGCGCCGGAGTGCCTTGCACCTCACCCTCGATGCAGTGCTGGCCCGGGCTCTCGGTCAGGACCCGCATCCCCTCTCTGCTCACGCCCTCGAGGACTTGTCCGAGTTCGCCGACCCGCTGCGGCAGGCGGGCGAGCCCGGCCCGGTCACCCGGGGCGAGGCGCTCCGGATCCTGGCGCAGGTCGTGGGCTCCACCGAGCTGGCCGAGGAGGCGCTGGAGGCACATCGGGCGCGCGGCTTCGCCCTCGAAGCCCACGCCGCGCTGTGAAGCTCCTGAGGCCGCCCGTCCCACATCTGGGACACTCGCATCGCGCGCCCCGCAGATGCAGGCGCCCTCCGCTGCTGCAATGGGAGCACCCGGCACCGGCCGGCCCGCACCACCCGAGTCGAAGGAGTTCCCCATGGAAGGCGCCCGCCCCGTCCGTGCCCCGCGCGGCACCGAGCTCACCTGCAAGTCCTGGGCCACCGAGGCCCCGCTGCGGATGCTCATGAACAACCTCGACCCGGAGGTGGCCGAGCGCCCCGACGACCTGGTGGTCTACGGCGGCACCGGCCGCGCCGCCCGCTCCTGGGAGGCCTTCGACGCCATCGTCGAGTCCCTCAAGGAGCTGGAGGAGGACGAGACCCTCCTGGTCCAGTCCGGCAAGCCCGTCGGCGTCCTGCGGACGAACGAGTGGGCGCCGCGCGTGCTCATCGCCAACTCCAACCTGGTGGGGGACTGGGCCACCTGGGAGCACTTCCGTGAGCTCGAGGCCGAGGGGCTCATGATGTATGGCCAGATGACGGCCGGATCGTGGATCTACATCGCCACCCAGGGGATCCTCCAGGGCACCTACGAGACCTTCGCCGCCGTGGGCAGGAAGCGCTTCGGGGGCACGCTGGCCGGCACCATCACCCTCACCGGCGGGTGCGGCGGCATGGGGGGTGCGCAGCCGCTGGCCGTCACCCTCAACGACGGCGTGTGCCTGGTGGTCGACGTGGACCGCACCCGCCTGGAGCGCCGCGTGGGCAAGCGCTACCTGCACGAGATCGCCGACGACCTGGACGACGCCATCGCGCGCGCCAACGCGGCCAAGGAGGAGGAGCGCGGTCTGTCCATCGGCATCGTGGGCAACGCCGCCGAGGTCTTCCCGGCCCTGCTGGAGCGGCACACGGCCGGCGACCTGACGATCGACGTGGTCACCGACCAGACCAGCGCCCACGACCCGCTGAGCTACCTGCCGCTGGGCATCTCCGTGGAGGACTGGCAGGCCGAGGTCGAGCGCGACCCGGAGGGCTTCACGCGGAGGGCCCAGAAGTCGATGGCCGCGCACGTCAAGGCGATGGTGGAGCTGCAGGACGCCGGCGCCGAGGTGTTCGACTACGGCAACTCCATCCGTGACGAGGCTCGCAAGGGCGGGTACGACCGGGCCTTCGAGTTCCCGGGCTTCGTCCCGGCCTACATCCGCCCGCTCTTCTGCGAGGGGCTCGGTCCGTTCCGCTGGGTGGCCCTCTCCGGCGACCCGGAGGACATCCGTGTCACCGACCAGGCGCTCAAGGAGCTCTTCCCGGAGAACGAGCACCTGCATCGCTGGCTGGACGCCGCGGACGAGTTCGTGGAGTTCGAGGGTCTGCCGGCCCGCATCTGCTGGCTGGGCTACGGCGAGCGGCACCGGGCCGGGATGCTCTTCAACCGGCTGGTGCGTGAGGGGAAGGTGTCGGCGCCGATCGTCATCGGGCGCGATCACCTCGACTCGGGCTCGGTGGCCAGCCCCTACCGCGAGACCGAGGCGATGAAGGACGGCACTGACGCGGTGGCCGACTGGCCGCTGCTCAACGCGCTCACCTCGGCGAGCTCCGGGGCGGCGTGGACCTCCATCCACCACGGTGGTGGCGTCGGCATCGGCCGGTCGATCCACGCCGGGCAGGTGGGTCTGGCCGACGGCACGGAGCTGGCTGAGCGCAAGCTCGAGGCGCTGCTCACGAACGACCCGGCGATGGGCGTGTTCCGCCACGTCGACGCCGGCTACCAGCGGGCCGTGGACGTGGCCGACGAGCGCGGCGTGCGGGTGCCGATGATGGACGCGGCCCGCCGCAAGGCCGCGGGCTCCACCGACGAGGTGGCCGAGGGCTGAGCCCCGGCCGGCAGCGGCGCGGGCCGCCCGGAGACCTCTCCCGGGCGGCCCGCGCTGGGTCGGCGGCTGGGTCGGCGAGGGGGGATTTGGTGCGCCCCGTGACAGGGCGCGGTTTTCGGGTGATGATGGTGTTCTGTGTCACATCATTGCGTCGAGAGGGCCCGGGCCGGGCTCTCCAGGGAGGTTCCATGGCCGTCACGAGCACCACCCCGCTGGCCGAGCACCTGAGGGGCGCCGGGCTGAACGACGTGCGGGCCGACGCCGCCACCCTGGCCACCCGCTCCAGCGACGCCTCCCTCTACCGCATCTCGCCGCAGGTGGTGGTCCTGCCCCACGACGCCGAGGAGGTGGCGCTCACCGTGGAGCTGGCCCGGCAGGAGGGGGTGCCGATCACGGCGCGGGGCGCGGGCACCTCGATCGCGGGCAACGCCATCGGCCCGGGGATCGTGCTGGACTTCTCGCGCCACATGAACCGGGTGCTGGAGCTCGACGCCGAGGCCCGCACGGCCCGCGTCCAGCCCGGCGTGGTGCAGGCCCGTCTGCAGGACGCCGCTCGCCCCCACGGCCTGTTCTTCGGCCCGGACCCGTCCACCTCCACGCGCTGCACCATCGGCGGGATGATCGGCAACAACGCCTGCGGCACCAAGAGCCTGGCCTACGGGCGCACCTCGGACAACACGCTGGCCGTCGAGGGCGTGCTGGCCGACGGGCGTCTCCTGAGCGCCGCCGAGACGGAGCTGCAGCGCGAGCTCCGAGCCCTGGTGAGCACCGACCTGGCGACCGTCCGCACCCAGTTCGCACGCTTCGGCCGACAGGCCTCCGGCTACGCGCTGGAGCACCTCCTGCCGGAGAACGGCACCCACCTGCCCGGTCTGCTCGTGGGCTCCGAGGGCACCCTGGCGGTGCTCACCGAGGCCACCGTGCGGCTGGTGGAGCGCCCCGCCTCGAGCCGGCTGGTGGTGCTGGGCTTCGCCACCCAGTACGACGCCGCCGACGCCGTGCCCGCCCTCCTGGAGCACCGGCCCACCGCCTGCGAGGGCCTGGACGCCCGGCTCGTCGACGTGCTGCGCGACCGTCGTGGCCCGCAGGCCGTGCCGGAGCTTCCGCGGGGCGCCGCCTGGCTCTTCGTGGAGCTGGCCGGGGACACCACGCAGGAGGTCGAGGAGGCCGCGCAGCGCCTCGTGGCCGTCGCCGGTCCGGAGCTGCAGGCCCTGGACGCCCGCGACGTGCCCGACCCTGCCGAGGCCCGAGCGCTGTGGCGGATCCGCTCCGACGGAGCCGGTCTGGCCGGACGGTCGGCCGAGAACGAGCCCGCCCACGCCGGTTGGGAGGACGCCGCCGTGCCGCCGGACCAGCTCGGCGACTACCTCCGTCGCTTCGACGAGCTGCTGGAGGAGCACGGGCTCTCCGCCGCGCCGTACGGGCACTTCGGCGAGGGCTGCATGCACGTGCGCCTCGACCTCCCGCTGGAGGCGTCGGACGGGGTCGCGCGCAGCCGGGCCTTCCTGGAGGACGCCGCCCGGCTCGTGGCGGATTTCGGTGGCTCGATGTCCGGCGAGCACGGTGACGGCCGGGCCCGCAGCGAGCTGCTGCCGTACATGTACTCCCCCGAGGCGCTGCGTCTCTTCGCCGGGGTGAAGCACCTCTTCGACCCCGCGGGCCTGCTCAACCCGGGCGTGCTCGTGGACCCCGAGCCGCTGGACGCGCACCTCCGGCTGCCGGCCCTCCGCACCGACCTGCCGGACCCGGCCTTCACCTATCCCGAGGACGGCGGCCTGCTGAGCCGGGCCGTCCACCGGTGCACCGGGGTGGGCAAGTGCATCGCCGACGGGGTGCTCGACCGGAGCCAGACCGTCATGTGCCCGTCCTTCCTGGCCACCCGCGAGGAGCAGCACTCCACCCGTGGCCGCGCCCGGGTGCTGCAGGAGGTCCTGAGCGGGGAGAGCCCGCTGGACGTGCACTCCCCGGCCGTGCACGACAGCCTCGACCTGTGCCTCTCCTGCAAGGGCTGTGCCTCGGACTGCCCGACCGGGGTGGACATGGCGACCCTGAAGTCCGAGGTCCTGCACCAGCGCTACCGGGGGCGGCTGCGCCCGATCACGCACTACTCGCTGGGCTGGCTGCCCCGCTGGGTGGCCCTCGCCGCGCGGACCCCGGGGCTGGCCAACGCGATGATGCGGCTCGCTCGCCGGGTCCCGGTGCTGCTGCGGGCCGCCGGCATCGACCCCCGACGGGGCCTGCCCTCCTTCGCCCCGCGCACCTTCCGCGGTGGCGCGGTGGCGCGCAGCCTGCCCCGGGCCGTTCCGGGGGCCGGCGGGGCGGTGGCTGCGCCTGTCCGGTCGGAGTCCGTCGCGGCGCGGACCCGGCAGCGGGTGGTGCTCTTCGTCGACACCTTCAGCGAAGCCTTCACCCCGCAGGCCGCCGGCGCCACGGTCCAGGTGCTGCAGGCCGCCGGGTTCGAGGTGGACCTCCTGCCGCGGCAGACCTGCTGCGGGCTGACCTGGATCACCACCGGCCAGCTCGACACCGCCCGGCGCCTGCTGGAGCAGACCGTCGAGCAGCTGCGCCCGCTGGCCGAGCAGGGGGTGCCGATCGTCGGCATCGAGCCCTCCTGCACCGGCGTGCTGCGCAAGGACGCCCCCGAGCTCCTGGGCACCCCGGCGGCGCGGACGGTGGCGGCCCAGACGTTCACCCTGGCCGAGCTGCTGCACCGGGCCGAGTGGACGCCGCCCTCGCTGGAGGGCGTGCGGGTGCTCGCCCAGCCGCACTGCCACCACCACGCGGTGATGGGCTGGGAGGCCGACAAGCGGCTCCTGGAGCGTGCCGGCGCCCGGGTGGAGGCCCTGGCCGGGTGCTGCGGCCTGGCCGGCAACTTCGGGGTGGAGCAGGGGCACTACGAGGTGTCCGTCGCGGTGGCCGAGCAGTACCTGCTGCCCGCCCTGCGGCGGGGGGAGCACGACGTGGTGCTCACCGACGGCTTCTCCTGCCGCCTCCAGGCCTCCGACCTCGGGGGCGCCGAGGGCCGCCACCTGGCCGAGCTGCTGGCTGCCCAACTGGACACTCCCGCTGCTGATCCCACCCCCACCCCTCAGGAGGAGCCATGAGCCACGACCTGCTGATCCTGACCGCCGCCGAGATCGAGGGGCTGCTGGACCTCGAGTCCGTCCACGCCTCCCAGGTCCGGGCCTTCGAGGGCGTGGGCTCCGGGCGGGCTGAGCTGGCCCCGAAGGTGTCCGTGCCGGGGCGGGAGGGGGCCAGCCTGCTCACCTACACCGCCCGCAGCACCACCGAGGCACCCGGTGTGGTGAAGGTGGTCGGCTTCCAGCCGCAGAACCCCGCCCGGGGGCTCGACCCGGTGCAGGGTGTGGTGCTGGTGATGGACCCCGACACCGGCCAGCCCGTGGCGCTGTTGGACGGCCCGGCCCTCACCACCCCGCGCACCGCCGCCGGGAGCGCGGTGGCCACCGACCTGCTGGCCCGCCCCGACGCACGCACCCTCACGGTGGTGGGCACCGGGGTGCAGGCGCGGGCCCACGTGCGGGCGCTGGCCCGGGTGCGTGCCTTCGAGCAGGTCCACCTCGTGGGTCGGCGGGCCGAGGCCGCCGAGGCGCTCGCCAAGGAGCTGGCGGCGGAGGTCGGGGTGCCGATCACCCCGGGCACCGACCTGGGCGCTGTGGCCGGCGAAAGCGAGGTCGTCGCCCTGTGCACCACCAGTCATGACCCGCTGCTCGAGGCGGGGGAGGTGGCGCCGGGCGCGCTGGTCATCAGCGTCGGCTCCTTCGCCCCGGACCGCAGCGAGGTCGGCCCGGACCTTCTCGAGCGGGCCGCGCTCGTGGTCGTCGACGACGTGGCGACCGCCAGCGCGCAGGCGGGCTGCATCATCGACGCGGTAGCGGCAGGGGTGGTGACCGAGGCCGATCTCGTGCCGCTGGGCAGCGTGGCCACCGGGGACCACCCGGGCCGGGCGGGCCGGGCGGGCCGGGACGACGTGGTCTTCTACAACTCGGTGGGCATTGCGGTGCAGGACGCCACCATCGCCGAGGAGGTCCTGCGGCGCGCCCGGGAGCAGCAGGTCGGCACGACCGTCACCCTCTGACGCCGACGCCTCCCGCTCACACCGACACGCGAGGTGCGCACCGGTACGCATCCCCGCTGCCCGGTTCGGAGAGATGCGCACCGGTGCGCATTCCGACGGTCGAGGTGCGTACCGGTGCCGGTGTCGCGATGCCCTGACAGGTGAGATGCGGACCGGTGTGCACCTGGCCTGTCGGGCCCCTCAGACGATGTTCATCTCCGGCCGCAGCCCGGCCCCGGCGAAGCGGCTGGCGTCCATCGCCGAGACGTCCACCGACGGGGTCTCGCCGCGGTACAGCTCGGCCATCACCTGGCCCACCGCCGGCCCCTGCAGGAAGCCGTGCCCGGAGAACCCGGTGGCGTACAGGAAGCGCGAGACGCCCTGGGCCTCGCCGATGAGCGCGTTGTGGTCCGGGGTCACCTCGTAGAACCCCGCCCAGCGGGAGGCCATGCCCACCTCCTCCAGCAGCGGGATGCGGCGCTCGGCGGCCTCGATGACCTGCTCCAGCCACTCGTCGGTGGGCTCCAGGGACCAACCGGGCTCCTCATCCCGGTTGGACAGGCCCACCAGGAGCCCCGGTCCCTCGCGGTGGAAGTACAGCGAGGTGGAGAAGTCGATGGTGAAGGGGATCTCGGCGGGCAGGTCCGGGATCGGCTCGGTGACCAGCAGCTCCCGCCGCACCGGGTCCACGGGCAGGTCCACGCCCACCATCTCCCCGAGCGAGCGCGACCACGCACCGGTGCAGCAGATCACCGTCTCGGTGGCGATGTCGCCCAGCGAGGTCCGCACGCCGGTGATGGCGTCGGCGTCGCGCACCACGTCGGTCACCTCGCACTGGCGGATGATGCGCACGCCCAGCGCCCGGGCCGCCCGGGCGTATCCCTGCACCACCGACTCCGGCGTGCAGTGGCCGGCCTCGGGGGACCAGACGCCGGCCACCACGCCCTCGGTGCCGGCGAGCGGGGAGAGGCGGCGGACCTCCTCCACGTCGATCATGCGGCTCTGCAGCCCCATCGAGCGCTGCAGCTCGACGTTGCGCTCGAAGGCGCGGACGTCCTCGTCCTTCTCGAGCAGGAACAGGTAGCCCGACTCGTGATAGTCGATCTCCTGCTCGAAGAGCTCGGGGAAGCTCCGGAACACCTCGAGGCTGCGCATGCCCAGCTCGACGTTCACGGCGTCGGAGAACTGGGCGCGCACGCCACCGGCGGCCTTGCTGGTCGAGCCGCATCCCAGCTCGTCGCGCTCCAGCAGCACGACGTCGCTGGTGCCGCCCTTCGCCAGGTGGTAGGCGGTGCTGAGCCCCATCACGCCGCCGCCGACGACGACGACCTGGGCACGGGTGGGGAAGGTCTTGTCCGACATGGGTGTCTCCTGCGGGGTGGGTGGTCAGAGGGTCTGGGTGACGCGGGAGGGGATGCTTCGCTCGGCCTGGGGGACCACCTCCATCTCGCCGCGGGCGTACGCCCGGGTGTGGTCGGAGAGCTCGCGGCGCAGGACGCCGGAGAGCAGGTAGAGGCCGAGGAGGTTCGGCAGCGTCAGGAGGAAGAACATCGAGTCGGAGAACCCGACGACGGTGTCCAGGGAGACGGCGGCGCCGACGACGATCATCACGATCCAGAAGACGTCGTAGATCAGCTCCACGGCCCTGCTGTTGCCGAAGAGGTAGCCGGCGGCCTTCTTGCCGTAGTACGAGTAGCTGAGCACGGTCGAGAAGCCGAGCAGCAGCACGATGAGCGTGAGCAGCCAGGGGAAGACCGCGTGCACGGTGCCGAAGGCGGCCGAGGTGAGCGCGACGCCGTCCTCGGCGCCCTCCACGGCGTGCTGGCCGGTGACGATGATCGCCAGGGCGGTCAACGTGCAGATGACCACCGAGTCGATGAACGGCTCCAGCGAGGCCACCAGGCCCTCCTGTGCGGGGCGGCGGGTGCGCACCGGGGAGTGCGCCACACCGGCCGAGCCGACGCCGGCGGCGTTGGAGAACAGGGCGCGCTGGACGCCGACGATGGCCACGCCGATCACGCCGCCCTCCACGCCCTCACCGGTGAAGGCGCCGGTCCAGATGTCCGACAGGGCCCCCGGCAGGGCCCCGGCGTTGGCGGCCAGGATGACCAGCACGCAGGCCACGTAGAGGATCGCCATGATCGGGGTGAGGCGGGAGGTCCACTGGGCGATGGAGCGGATGCCGCCGAAGATGACGATCGCGGCCAGCGCGGCCAGGACCACCCCGACGATCCAGGCCCGGCCGGCGAGGAAGCTGTCCTGGCCACCGGTGAGGTTGGTGAGCTGCACGGCCACCTGGTTGGCCTGGAAGACGTTGCCGGCGCCCAGGGCGCCGATCGTCATGGAGACGGCGTAGAGCCCGGCCAGGACGAGGCCGAGGGTGCCCATGCCGCGCTCGGCCAGGCCGTGCTTGAGGTAGTACATCGGGCCGCCGGAGACGGAGCCGTCCTCGTTGATGAGGCGGTACTTGGCGCCCAGCGTGGCCTCGGCGGCCTTGATGGACATGCCGAGCAGGCCGGCCAGGATCATCCACAGGGTCGCCCCGGGGCCACCGACGGTGATGGCCACGGCCACACCGGCCACGTTGCCCAGGCCGACGGTGCCGGAGAGCTCGGTGGCCAGGGCCTGGTAGCTGGTGATCTCACCGGGGTCGTCCTTCCGGTTGTACAGGCCGCGGATGATGCCTGGGACCTGGCGCAGGCCGTAGAGGATCTGTGGTCCGATGAGCAGGCTCAGCACCGTGCCGCTCAGCAGCAGCCAGACGATGAGGTAGGGCATTTCCGTGCCGCCCAGGGGGAAGGTGGCGAAGACGATCCCGGAGAGCCATTCGACGAAGGGCCCGAAGACCCTCTCCATGGTGGCGTCAACGCCGGACTTCTCGGCCTCGGTGAGCATCATCGGTTCTCCTGTCAGGTGGGTGGGAGCTGGCCGCGCAGGCGCATCGCCTCGCGGACCCGCTCCCGGGCGAGGGCACCGGCGGCCGCGTGCGGCAGGGTGTCGCTCCGCTCGGCGGTTTCCAGCACGGTGCGGGTGTTGGCCCGCATCCGCTCGGTGACGGTGGGGATGATCTGCTCGACCTCCACCCCGAAGGGTGAGTAGCGGTCGCGCATCCCGAAGGCGGCGGCGATGATGCCGCCGGCGTTGGCGATGAAGTCCGGCACGACGGTCACCCCACGTGCAGCGAGCTGCTGGCGGGCGGCCTCGTCGGTGGGCAGGTTGGCCCCCTCCACGACGAGCCGGGCCCGCACGTCGTCGGCGTTGCCGGCGTGCAGGACGCCCTGCTGGGCGGCGGGCACGAGGACCCCGGTCTCCAGCATGAGCTCCTGGCCGGCCTCCAGCCGGGTGCCGGAGGCGTGGTCCACCAGGGCGTCACCGTGCTCCTCGCGGAGGGCGAGCAGCTCGGCGACGTCGAGCCCGTCGGGGGCGTGGACGGCCCCGGCGGCGGTGGAGACCGCGACGACCCGGTAGCCGAGCTCGTCCAGCCGGCGGGCGGTGGCGTGCCCCACGGCGCCGAAGCCCTGGATGACGACGCGTCGGTCGTCCAGCTCGCAGTGGGTGGTGGCGGCGTCGACGGCCTCGGCGACGCCGTGGCCGGTGACGCCCAGGGCGTCGTAGGCCACGCCGCCGAGGGCGGCCGGGGTGCCGGTGGCGGCACCCCGGTCGCCGAGCTCGTCGCAGAGGATCGCCGCGTCCTGCTCGGCCAGGCCCATGTCCAGGCCGAACACGTACTCGCTGGGCACTTCGTTGCGCAGCATGCGGGCGAAGGCGCGGAGGGCCTCCTCCTTGCGGGGCGAGGCGGGGTCGAAGCGGATGCCCGCCTTCGCCCCTCCCTGGTACAGGTCCACGGCGGCCCACTTCCAGGTCATCACCCGGGCCAGCCGGGCCACCTCCTGGACCGTGAGGTCGGCCCGCATGCGCGTGCCGCCCTTGCCCGGTCCGCGGGCGGTGTTGTCGATGACCAGGACGCCCTGCATCCCGCTGCGCTGGTGGTTGACGGTGACGACCTTCTCCGGCCCCCACTCGTCCATGAGCTCGAACATCGTCATCGCCTCAGAGGAACTCGACGCCCTGCGCGAGGGGGAGCTCGTCGGAGTAGTTGACGGTGTTCGTGGCCCGGCGCATGTACGCGCGCCAGGCGTCGGAGCCGGACTCGCGGCCGCCGCCGGTGTGCTTCTCGCCGCCGAAGGCGCCGCCGATCTCGGCGCCGGAGGTGCCGATGTTCACGTTGGCGATGCCGCAGTCGGAGCCGGCGTCGGAGACGAAGCGCTCGGCCTCCCGGACGTCGGTGGTGAAGATCGCCGAGGAGAGCCCCTGCGGGACGTCGTTGTGCAGGGCGATGGCCTCGTCGAGCTCGCGGTAGGTCATCACGTAGAGGATCGGCGCGAAGGTCTCGGTGCGGACGATCTCGGTCTGCTCCGGCATGCGGACGATCGCGGGCTGCACGTAGTAGGCGTCGGGGAACTCGTCGGCCAGGACGCGCTCACCGCCGCAGAGCAGCTCGCCGCCCTGGGCCCGGGCCGCCTCGAGGGCCTCGGCGTAGGCGGTGTGGGCGCCCTCGTGGACCAGCGGGCCGACCAGGCTCTCGCCGGTGCTCGGGTCGCCGATGGTGAGGGTGCCGTAGGCCTGGACCAGGCGCTCGACGAACTCCTCGGCCACGTCCTCGTGGATGATCAGGCGGCGCATCGTGGTGCAGCGCTGGCCGGCGGTGCCGACGGCGGCGAAGGCGACGCCGCGCAGGGCCAGGTCGAGGTCGGCCGAGGGGGCCACGATGGCGGCGTTGTTGCCGCCGAGCTCGAGCAGGCTGCGGCCGAAGCGGGCGGCCACGCGGGGGCCGACCTCGGCGCCCATGCGGGTGGAGCCGGTGGCCGAGACCAGGGCCACGCGGGTGTCGTCGACGAGCTTCTCGCCGAGGGTGCGGTCGGCGACCAGCACGTGGTGCAGGCCCTCCGGGGCGCCGACGTCGCGGGCGGCGCGGGCCAGCAGGGCGTCGGTGGCCAGGGCGCACAGCAGGGTGGCCTCGGAGGGCTTCCACACGATGCTGTTGCCGCAGACCAGCGCCACGGCGGTGTTCCAGGCGTAGGGGGCGACCGGGAAGTTGAAGGCGGTGATGACGCCGACCACGCCCAGCGGGTGCCAGGTCTCCATCATCCGGTGGCCGGGGCGCTCGGAGGGCATGGTGCGGCCGAAGAGCTGGCGCGAGAGGCCGACGGCCAGCTCGCAGATGTCGATCATCTCCTGCACCTCGCCGGCGGCCTCGGAGGGGATCTTCCCGGCCTCGGCGGTCACCAGCACGGCGAGGTCGTCCTTGTGCTCGGCGAGCAGCTCGCCCCAGCGCTTCACGAGGGCGCCGCGGACCGGGGCGGGGGTGTCGCGCCAGGCGGTGAACGCCTGCTCGGCGCTGACCAGGACGCCCTCGAGCTCCTCGGCGGTGGTGGCGCGCAGGCCCATCAGCTGCTCACCGGTGATCGGGGTGCGGGCGTGCAGGTCGGTGCCCTCGGGGGCGGTGGCGCCGCAGGCCTCGAGGGCGGCGCGGACCTGGTCGTGGATGGGGTGGGTCATGGGGTCCTCCTGAATCGTTCGGTGGTCGGGGGTGGGGTCGGTGCTGGTCAGGGATCAGGTCAGGGGGAGTGCGGGGCCGCCGGGTCAGGGGCGGACGGTCACCCCGGTGGTCCGGGCGATGGCGTCCAGGGAGGCCTGCTGCTCGGCGGCGTAGAGGGCGTAGGGGTCGTGGATCTCCACCCCGCAGATCTCCGAGAGCCGGGCCAGGTCGTAGGCGGTGCCGGCCTGTTCCTCGTCCTTGCTGCCGGCGGTCGTGAGGTTGGACTGGAAGATCCCGGCCGCCGAGCGGGGCAGGAAGTCCTCGTAGACCACCGGGGTGGCCACCAGGTGCCCGGAGGCGACGAGCTCGTGGGCGCGGTGGTCCGCAGGCAGCTCGGTGACGCCCTCGGCGAGCTCGTAGGTGAAGTAGGCCAGCTCCTGCTCGGCCAGGCCCTGCTCGGTGGTGGGCAGGTGCTGGGCCCAGACCCGGCGGGCGTGCTCGGCGCGCTGGCCGCCCTCGGCGGCCAGCCGCTCGTCGACCTCGCCGAGCATCCGGTCGTAGAGGTCGCGGCCCTGCTGGGTGAGGGCGATGCCGCGCTGCTCCACCTCGCCGAAGCGCACGCGCAGGGTGCCCTCGCCGATGCTGCCGTCGGGCTTGCGGAAGGCGCGCACCTCGTCCAGGGCGCGGAAGGAGGTCTGGCGCAGCAGGACGTCCGGGCCCTCCCAGGAGGGCGGGCCCTGGATCTCGTCGATCATCTCGATGCCGCGCTCCTCCATCCGCCGGTAGAGCTCCTCGATGTCCAGGACGCGGGGGGTGAGGTGGTTGATGTGGGTGGTGGGCACGCCGCCGATGTCGGCGGCCACCGAGGAGATCTCCTCCAGGCGGCGGTACCACTGCTCGTCGATCGGCTCGTCGGAGAGCTCGAAGACGGCGGTGGCCCGGTCCACCAGCTCGGTGGCCTCCGGCTCGGGCAGGCCGCCCTCGGCGGCGGCGCGGTCGGCCAGGGCGAGCAGCTCGTCGTCGAAGAGGCGGCGGGCGCCGAGGAAGTCGGCCAGCTCGCGGCGCAGGTCGGCGTCGAAGAAGCGCGGGTCCTCGGCCACCAGCATCGAGGTGAAGACCCGGAAGGGGTTGCGGGCCAGCTCCTGGCGGTCGATCGGGCGGAAGGCGGTGGAGACCACCGGGACGGCCGAGGCGGAGTCGCGCAGGTCGTAGAAGCCGACGGGGTGCATGCCGAAGGCGGCGAAGACGCGGGCCACGTGCCCGAGCTCCTGCGGGGTGCCGACCCGGATCGCGCCGTGGCGCTCGGCGGTCACCCGCTCGATGGAGCCGAGTCGCTCGGCGGCCTCGCCGAGCTGGGCGAGGTGGTCGCGGTTCACGCCCTCGGAGACCTCGACCAGCGTGGTGTAGGCGGGGACCTCCTGCCCGTACATCCGGGACATGTGCGCGGCGAAGGCGGCGCGGAGCTCGTGCTGGGCCACGGTCACGGGAAGACCTCCTGGAGTGATGGACGGGTCGGGGTCGTGGGGACGACCCGGCTCCAGCGTGATCTGGGTCATATCATTAGGGCAAGCGACAAGTTCTTCAGAGAAATCATCAGCAGAACTGAGGTGTCACGTGTCCTGGACCCTGACCCAGCTGCAGACCTTCTGCGTGGTGGCCGACCGCGGGAGCATGCAGGCGGCCGCTACCGAGTGCGGGTACACGCCGGGGGCGGTCTCGCAGCAGATGGCCGCCCTCTCCCGGGGTGTCGGCGGGGAGCTCTTCCTGCGGGACGGCCGGGGGGTGGTGCTCTCCGACCTGGGGCAGGCCTTCCTGCCCTACGCCCGTCGGGTCACCCGGGAGGACCGGGCGGCGCAGCGGGCGCTGGGGGAGCTGCACGCCGGGCGGGCGACGGTGCGGGTGGGCATCTTCGAGACCGCCGGCGCGGTCTGCTGCCGACCGCTCCTGCGCCGGGCGGCGGCTGCCGATCCGCCGGTGGACCTCGTCTTCGAGGAGGTCGACGTCGAGCAGGCGGCCGGGGCGGTGCGCTCCGGGGTGGTGGACGTCGCCCTCTCGGTGCACTACGAGCTGGTGCCGGTGCAGCTCCCGCCGGAGGTGGTGTCGGTCCGGCTGCTCACCGAGCCCTTCGTGCAGGCCCGCTCCCGGGAGCCGGGCGGCGCCTCGACCTGGATCGTCCCGCCGGTGGCCGAGACCTTCGGGCTGGCCGTCCAGCGGGCGCTGCACCTGGCCGGGCGGGGGCAGGAGTCGGCGCACGTCGTGACCGACACCGCGCTCATGGTGGCGCTGGTCGAGGCGGGCGTCGGCCGGGCCCTGGTGAACCCGCTCATGCTCCGGGTGCACCCGCGGGAGCTGGAGGTGGAGCCGGCCCCGCGGGCAGGCAGTCGCACCATCGTGGCGCTGACCACGCGGGCACAGGGGCGGCGGGCGAGCGTCCAGACGGTCCTGCGCGCCCTGGAGGAGATCTTCGCCGGGAACCGTTGACAGCCCGTGTGACCCATGTCACGGTGATGTGCACAACACCGGAAGATGCGTGGTGAACCGCCCGCTCTTCCGGAAGATCTCCAGGCAAAGAGGGTGCCGCCATGAATCGTCCACTGCTCACCGAGGAGGTGGCCGGCTACACGGTCACCACGTACCGGGTCACCCCGGAGCACACGCTCACGGTGGCCCACGAGACCGGGGTCGGTCGCGAGCGTCCCGGCAACGGGGGGACCCGTTGGCTGCAGTACGACTCGCTCGAGGAGGCGCGGGCCGAGGCGCTCGTGCTGGCCCAGTGCATGACCCGCAAGCACGCGCTCTACGACACCGGCTTTCGGGGCACCAAGCTCGTCCTCGACGGGCCGCTGGACCTGCCCGACCGGAGCGTGGTGCACGAGGCCCTGGCCCGCGTGCTGGAGCAGCACGACGGTGCGCTCTACACCGGCTGCGACCTGAACACCACCAGCGCGGACATGCGGGCGGTGGCGGAGCGCTACCCGGCGGTGCTCGACTCCCTGGGGAATCCCGACATCGACACCTCGGTCTCCACCGGCAGCGGGGTCTTCGCGGCGTTGATGACCACCCTGGAGCTGGGGGAGCGCCCCCGGGTGGCGGTGCACGGGCTGGGCAAGGTCGGTGGGCAGGTCGCCCGGTTGGCCCGGCAGGCCGGGTTCACCGTGGCCGGGCACGACATCCGCCCGGACGCCGCCGCGCGGCTGGGGGTGCAGCCGGTGGGCCACGAGGAGCTCTTCACCGGGGGGTACGACGTGGTCGTCCTGTGCTCTCTGTCGGGGATCGTCACCGAGGAGCTGGCTGAGCGGATGCAGGCGCGCTGGATCGTCGCCAGCGCCAACTCGCCCTTCGCCACCGAGGCCGCCCAGCGGATCGTCGAGGAGCGGGGCATCCGCTACCTGCCGGACTTCGTCGCCAACTCCGGGGCCGTGCTCTGCGACGCCGTGGAGTGGCGGGAGCCGGAGCTCTTCGCCCGCCTCGACCAGGCGGCCATGGACCGGTACGTGATGCGCTCCATCCAGGCCCGGGCGCTGACCGTGCTCACCGAGGCCGACCTGTACGGCCGGACCCCGCAGGTGGTGGCCGTCCGGGAGGGTGCCCTGCCGCAGGAGCTGGCAGCCTGAGGCGAGGTGCGGCCCGGTCTCGAGCACAATGGTCGGGTGACTGATCACGAGCAGCAGGCGCTCCGGGTCCGGCTGGTGGCCGACCCGGGGCTGCCCACCCGTCGGGCGGAGGCCGCCCGGGACCGGCTGCAGGTGTCCCTGAGCTCCACCCTGGGGCGGCGGGTCCGCGTCCAGGTCTCGAGCCGTCGCGTCCGGGTGGAGCAGGACCACCGCATCACCCTGAGCGGGGCCAAGCAGCTGAACCTGGCCGACCGGGACGCGGACGTGGTGCTCCTCCTCACCGAGCTGCCGCGCTTCGTGGACGACCGTCCGCTCATGGCGGTGGCCTTCCCGGGTGAGGGGGTGGGGCTGGTCTCGCTGCCGACCCTGGGCGTGCTCCTCGGGGAGCGGGTGATCGCGGGTCTCCTGGGGGAGGTGGCGCTCGTGGCGCTGGGGGAGCGGGCGGAGGGCCTGGACCGTTCGGAGGCGGTGCGGCGGGCGCGCTGGTCGCAGCGGGAGGACGGCTCCTGGGCGCTGCGCACGGGGCGCGTCACGGGCCGCTCCCGGCTGGTGGCCGGGATGGTGGTCTCGAACGAGCCGTGGGCGGCGGCACCCAAGCTGACGGGTGCCTTCGCGGCCGCGGCGGCCACGGCCTCCTTCGGAATGTTCTACAACTCCATCTGGAAGATGGCCGACGTGATGAGCGAGTACCGCCTGGTGATCGTGGCGCTGCTCTCGGTGCTCTTCATGACCGGCTGGCTCATCGTGGGCAACCGGCTCTGGGAGAAGGGCGACAGTGCGATGCCCGTGCGCCTGGTGGCGCTGTACAACATGTCCACCGTGCTCACAATGGCGATGGCGGTCAGCGCCCTGTGGGTGCTGCTCTTCGTGCTCATGCTCATCGGCACCAGCGCAGTCATCCCGCCGGCGTTCATGACCGAGGTCATCGGCCACTCCGCCGAGCCCAACAACTACCTGCGGGTGGCCTGGTTCAGCTCGGCGATGGGGGTCGTCGCCGGTGGCCTGGGCGTGAGCTTCGACGACGACGCGGACCTGCGGCTCATGACCCACGCCCAGCGGGAGCGGGCCGGCATGCCGGACCCGGACGAGGACGAGCGCGAGGACGACGGCGAAGGTGCGGCAGAGCGGAAGCCGAGCGTCGTGGCCTGAGAGCATGGCCCGCATGGCAATGCTCATCACGGACATCGGCGAACTCGTCACCAACGACCCCCAGCACCCCGACGGCCTGGACGCCGGCGGCACCGCGACCGGGGAGGACGCGCTCCACGCTGGGCTGGGTGTGATCCGGGACGCGGCGATCGTCGTGGGCAGTGAGACCGAGGGGGAGGCCTCCCGCATCCAGTGGGTGGGGCGGGCGGCGGACGCCCCGGCGGCCGACTGGGCGGTCTCGGTGGGCGGGGCGGCGGTGATCCCGGGCTTCGTGGACTCCCACTCGCACCTGTGGTTCGGCGGGGACCGGTCGGCCGAGTTCGCGGCGCGGATGGCCGGGCAGGCCTATGACGGCGGGGGGATCGCCACCACCATCGAGGCGACGCGGGCGGCCCGCCCGGTGGACCTGGTCGACCTGGTGCGGGGCCGGGTGGCCGAGATGCGGGCCCAGGGCACCACGACCGTCGAGATCAAGACGGGCTACGGGCTGGACGTGGCCACCGAGGCGGAGGCCGCCCGGCGGCTGCGGGAGGTGACCGACGAGGTGACCTTCCTGGGGGCGCACGTGGTGCCGCCGGAGTACCGCGACGGCGAGGCCGGCACGCGCGAGGACTATGTCGACCTGGTCTGCGGGGAGATGCTCGAGGCCGTGGCGCCGCACGTGCGCTGGGTGGACGTGTTCTGCGAGCCGAACAGCCCGTACGCGTTCACCGGGGAGGAGTCGCGCCGCGTGCTGGAGGCCGGGAAGGCGGCCGGGCTGGGGCTGCGGGTCCACGGCAACCAGCTGGGCGAGGGGCCCGGCGCACAGCTGGCCGTGGAGCTGGGGGCGGCCGCGGTGGACCACTGCACCTATCTGAGCGAGGCGGACGTGGAGGCGCTCGCCGGATCGTGGGCCGACGGGGCGGCCGGCACGGTGGCGGGGCTGCTGCCGGGTGTGGAGTTCAGCACGAAGCACCCGTACATCGACGCGCGGCGGCTGCTGGACGCCGGGGCGCGGGTGGCGCTGGCCAGCGACTGCAACCCGGGCACCTGCTACTCGTCCTCGATGCCTTTCATGATCGCCACGGCGGTGCGGGAGATGGGCATGACCCCGGCCGAGGCGCTGCAGGCCGCCACCCTGGGCGGGGCGCTCTCGCTGCGCCGGGAGGACGTGGGGGCCGTGCGGGTGGGGATGCGGGCCGACCTGGCGCGGATTGACGGGCCGAGCTGGCTGCACATCCCGTACCGGATGGGCGTTCCGGTGGTGCGCGCGCTGGAGGTGTGAGCGTGGCGGGCCGGGAGAGCTCGGTGTGGCGGCTGCCGTGGCGGCCGTGGACGCACGAGTGGATGAAGAACATGCTCAGCCTGGCGGGGGCCGCCCCGCTGGGTGACGACCCCCTCTCCGGGTGCCTGGCCTTCCTGCTGGTGCTGCCGCTCCTGCTGCTGACCCCCTTCTGGGTGGCCGAGTGGCTGCTGGTAGTGGTGCTCTGGCCGTTTGTCGTGGCCGGGCGGGCGCTGGGGAGGGTGCTGGCGGGGTGAGTGGATGGGGGCGCCGCCGTCGGGGCGGTAGCGTTCTCGGGCGCCCCTCGCAGCAGGGGATGACCCTGGAGTGATGTGGCCCGTCAGTCAGGGTTGCACGTGCTCCCCGCGCATGCGGGGGTGGGCTGTCCCTGGTGCCGGGCCCGCGGATGTTGTCGGAGGCGCCGGCTAGGTTCGTCGACATGAGCGACGTGACGCCGGCCACAGAGTCCCTCTGGGCGAAGTCTCCCAACGAGGCTCACGAGTTCCTCCCCCTGCACCGTCACCTGGAGGACGCCGCGGAGGTCGCGGGATGGCTCTGGGACTCGTGGCTCCCGGCTGGGGTCGCCCAGCGCGTGGCCACAGCGGTCGGCCTGCCCGTGGAGGACCTGCGGCGGGTCGCGGTGTTCCTTGCGGGAGTCCATGACATCGGGAAGGCGACCCCAGCCTTCGCCTCGATGCACGATCATCTCTACTCCCTCATGCAGGCTCAGGGGCTGGTGGGTGGAGGTGGGTTCAGCCGCGGCCTGCGGCGGCGCGCGCACCACACCAGGACGGGGGCGTGGATCCTGACCCAGTGGCTCGAGTCTGAGTGTGGTGTCACGAGGGCAACGGCCCTCACGTACGCCGCCGTCGTCGGCGGTCATCACGGGGCCCCGCCCACGTCGAGTGAACTCATCGACGTGGAGCCCACGGCCCATCCCAGTCTGTATGGACACGGGCAGTGGGACGTGTCGCGGAGCGAGCTGCTCGAAAGGGCGTGGAGCCGTGCGGGCATGGCGCGACTGGGCTCGTTGCCGGCCCTGCCGCAAACTGCACAGGCTGCGTTGACCGGACTGGTGATCGTGGCGGACTGGATCGCCAGCAACGAGGCCCTCTTCCCCTACGCCGCGCCTCTGTCGACTCGTGTGGAGGACGGTTTGACGGAGCTGGGGCTGCCCTCGCCCTGGAAGCCTGCCGAGGTGCTCGACCGGGACGCCCAGTCCCTGGTTGCGTCCCGGTTCGACCTGCCGCCCGGAGCGACTGTTCGCCCTGTCCAGGAGGCAGCCGTCGGGGTCGCCCGCGAGAGTCGTGCCCCCGGTCTGATGGTGATCGAGGCGCCGATGGGGGAGGGCAAGACGGAGGCTGCGCTCGCGGCTGCCGAGGTGCTGGCAGCCCGCCACGGCCTCGGTGGGGTGTTCGTCGCCCTGCCCACGCAGGCGACCACCGACGCGATGTTCTCGCGGGTGGTGTCCTGGGTGGAGCACCTTCCCGGCGAGGAGATGAAGGTGGGGGCGAGCATCACCCTCGCGCACGGCAAGGCGCGGATGAACCGCCTCTACCAAGGTCTGCGCCCACATCCCGGTGAGGTGGACACCGAGTCGTCCCGAGAGGGCGGGACCAGGGTGGATCGGGTCGTGGTGCACGAGTGGTTGTCGGGGCGGAAGAAGGGCACCTTGGCGAATGTCGTCGTGGGGACGGTCGATCAGGTGCTTTTTGCAGCGTTGCGCTCCAAGCACCTGGCCCTCCGGATGCTCGGCCTCTACGGCAAGGTCGTCGTGATCGACGAGGTGCACGCCTATGACGCGTGGATGAATGTCTACCTGACACGGGTCCTCTCCTGGCTGGGTGCAGCCGGGGTTCCGACCATCCTGCTCTCAGCCACCCTTCCGCCTGCTCGGCGGCAGGAGCTGATCAGCGCCTACGCGCCCGAGAGTGACTCCGTTGAGGAGACCACTGCCTACCCGGTGGTGACATGGGTGTCCGGTGAGTCGGCTTCGGTGACGGAGGTGCCGCCCAGTGGGCGCGGTCACTGGATGGCTGTGGAGATGCTGCCTGGGGATCTGCAGGTCATGGCTGCCCGTGCGCGGGAGTTGTACGACGAGGGCGGGTGCGTCCTCGTGGTGGTGAACACCGTCGGGCGTGCCCAGAGACTGTTCCGCGAAGTCGCGGCGACTCTGGGGGAGCAGGAGGTGACTCTCACCCATTCCCGGTTCGTGGCGGCTGACCGTGCCCGTCGAGACGTGGAGCTGGTGGAGCGTTTCGGGCCACCCCGGGATGGTGTGGAGCGTCCGGCGCGCCACGTGGTGGTCGGTACGCAGGTGGTCGAGCAGTCCCTCGATGTCGATTTCGACGCGATGATCTCGGATCTGGCGCCGATGGACCTCCTGCTCCAGCGGGCCGGCAGGATGCATCGGCACGATCGCTCGCGCCCTGCGGCGCGCCGGGTCCCCACCCTGTGGGTCGGGGGGCATGCGGTCGCGGAGGGGGTGCCGGACTTCGGGGCGAGCAGTTACGTGTACGCGGAGTCACTGCTGCTGGCCACCTTGGGCGAGTTGCAGAGCCGAGGAGATTCCGGCATCGAGCTACCCGGAGACATCCCCGGACTGGTGGCCTCGACCTACTCCACCGCGCCACAGGTTCCGATCGGGTGGCAGGAGCTCTGGCAGGAGGCCGAGCAGCGTGACGCAGCCGAACGTCGTCGTCAGCAGAAGGGGGCTCAGGCCTTTGCCCTGAAGAAGCCGGGGCGGGGGCCCATCCAGGGATGGGCTGCCGGTGAGGTGGGGGACCCGGAGCAGAGCGACACAGCGCGGGCGGCGGTGCGGGACATCGAGGAGACGCTCGAGGTCATGCTCGTGGCCGTGGTGAACGGGGAGTGGCGGATTCTCCCGTGGCTGACGGAGGAGCCGGTGACAGTTCCCAGGGAGGTCGTTCCCGACGAGTCGACGACCGCCCTCCTCAATGACTGCACGGTGCGCCTCCCCCCGGGCAGCGCGTGGAACAACGCGGAGGTTGAACAGGCGCTCTGGGACGAGACGCCGGAGGCGTGGGAGTTCGCCCTCGGCCTCAGCGGGGTGCCGGTCCTCGCGCTCGAGGAATCCCCACATTACTACCTTGTCAGGATGATGGGCGTGTGTCACGATCGAGCCATCAACATCACCTACACCCCGCAGGAGGGTTTGACCATGGAGCGGGTGTCGCATGACCAGTGATCTGCGGGAGATGGGGTGGATCCCCGTCCTCCGTCTGGACGGAGGGCGGGAGCTCGTCGGGCTCCGGGAGCTCTTCGCACGAGCGGAGGAGTTCAGCGACTTGGCCCCGGAGCTCACCTGCCAGCGTGATGCGGTGCTCCGTCTGGCGCTGGCGATCCTCTGGTCTGCCGTGCGGGTGGAGGGCCCGGACGACTGGGCAGACCTGGTGGAATCCGGTGACTGGTCGGAGCAGGTGCTGGATTACCTGGACGCCCCTGAGGGTCGGTGGGACCTGTTCGACGAGGAGGCTCCGTTCTTCCAGACACCGAGCCTCCGAACGGCGAAGGGGACGCACAGCGGTCTGGAGAAGCTCATCCTGGACGTCCCGGCCGGCGAGCAGATGTTCATCGGTCGGCAACGGTCGTCCTACGAGAGCATCTCCGCGCGGGAGGCGGCGCTCTGGCTGGTGACGGTCATGGCCTTCGATCCTTCGGGGATCAAGACGGGTGCCGTGGGTGATGTTCACGCCAAGGGGGGCAAGGGCTACCCCATGGGGACGGCCGCAGCGGGCCGCTTCCACCTGGTCGTGGCGCTCGGGGAGACGCTGGCCGAGACCCTGATGTTGAATCTCATGCCGCGGGAGACTGAGCCGCTCGCTGGGGCAGACTCCGAGGAGGACCGCCCCGCCTGGGAGCGCCCGGTCCCCACGGCAGAGCGCCAGGAGCGCCTGCCGGATGGGCCGGTGGATCTGCTGACCTGGCAGAGCCGACGGATCCGACTCGTCCGTGAGGGGGGCCGGATGGTTGGTGTGATCATCGCCAACGGTGACGCCTTTTCCGAGCAGAACGCGCACCAGGTGGAGCCGTTCTCGATCTGGCGGTACAGCGATCCGCAGACGAAGAAGGCCGGGCGCACGGTGTTCATGCCGTTGATGGTGGACCCTGCGGTGCAGATCTGGCGGGGAGTGTCCAGGCTGCTCGGAGCGGTGCCCGGCGGGCCCTCGAAGTACCCCGCGCCACCAGCTCCGGCCGTGGTCAACTGGATCGGGGAGCTGGCCGTGATGGGAAAGATTGATGTCGCGCCACGACGGTTTCGGGCGTCCGGAGTCGAGTACGGCACGCAGTCGGCCGTCGTCAGTGACCTGGTGGACGATTCCCTCGCTCTTCCCGTGGCTGCCCTCTCAGCAGGCCAACCCGCCGTGTCCGGGTTGCTTGTGGAAGGGGTCGAGGCGGCAGAGCAAGGAGTGCGGGCTCTGGGTCGGCTCGCGGCCAACCTGGCGCGCGCAGCCGGTGACCGGGACGACCTCTCGCGGGACGCGGGGGAATCCGCCTCCCGAGCCGCGCGGCAGCAGGGTTTCGCCGCCCTGGACGCCCCCGTTCGAGCATGGATCGCCAGTGTGGACCCGGCAGAGCTCGACAGCTGCCGCCGAGCGTGGTTCGCCGAGGCTCGGGGCATCCTGCGCGACCTGGGGGCGGAGATGGTCCGGACTGCTCCTCCAGCGGCCTGGGTTCCTCGTGAGAGTGACGCCATGGACGTCCCGCGTGCCGATCACTATTTCCAGCGTGCCCTGCACACCGCTTTTTCCCTGCCCGATGAGCCCACCACCGCTGCCGAGGAGGCCGCCCGTGCTGACCGCTGACCAGAGACGTGACCTCCATGACGCGCTGGCTCACCGAATCCACTCCCTCCAGAATGGCTATCTGGCCGACTCGCCCGCTGCCAAGGGCCAGCTCGCAGCCGTGCGCCGCGGGGGGCGTGACGTGGAGAGTTGGGGGCTCGTGGCCGAGGTGGTGCCCCCGGGGCTCCAGGGGCGTGATGACGAGCCGAACCCGGTCGAGACGGCCGTTTCCCTGGCACTCCAGTTCTACGCGCTCCACCAGCAGGGAAGAACCGCTCCGATGCATGCCTCGGGGGTGGACCTGGGCCGGGGGCTCCGCTCTCTGGTGGCCACCCAGCTGGTCAGTGAGGCCGGTGTCCACCGCCGTCTCGGAGCTGTGCTGACCGCCACCGACCTGACAGAGGCGGCACACCACCTCCGGGGGCTGGTGACGCAGCTCCGCGCCGACCAGATCCCGATCGACCACGCCCGGCTCGGCGTGGACCTCGTCCTGCTGCAGGACCCTCGGACCGCTCCCGGCGTCCGCCTGCGCTGGGTGCGTTCTCTCCGGACCCCTGACTCCACGACCTCTCCCCACACTGACCAGGCCGACGCCTCGGCCGAGAACCAGGAAGGCTGACCCATGAGCCGCTACATCGACATCCACGTTCTGCAGACCGTCCCTCCGGCCAATCTCAACCGCGACGACACGGGCAGCCCGAAGTCCGCGGTGTACGGCGGCGTTCGGCGGACCCGTGTCTCCTCGCAGGCCTGGAAGCGAGCGGTGCGGCAGGACTTCCCCAGCCTGCTGGCTCCCGAGGATCTCGGCTCCCGGACGAAGCGCATCGTCGAGCTCGTTGCTCGAGAGCTCATGCAGCGTGACCTGGAGGAGGCCGAGGCGCTGGAGGCGGCGACGGGTGTCCTGGAGCAGGCGGGCATCAAGGTGGAGGTGCCCAAGCGCAAGGCGAAGGATGAGGGGGCGAAGCCCGAGTCCCGGGCGCTGGTCTTTCTGGGGGCCCACCAGATCCGGGAGCTGGCGGATGTCGCGTTGGCCCGCCGGGCGGGAGGGCTGGACGACAAGGAGTTCAAGGCCCGGGCGAAGCGGGCGGCGGTCGAGTCGCAGTCGATCGACCTCGCGCTCTTCGGTCGCATGGTGGCGGAGTCGCCTGACCTGAACGTCGACGCGGCTGTCCAGGTCGCGCACGCCATCGGTGTACAGGCGGGGGACAACGAGTTCGACTACTACACCGCGGTCGATGACCTGAACACCGATGCCGAGACCGGGGCCGGCATGATCGGCACCATCGAGTTCACCTCGGCCACCCTGTATCGCTATGCCACGGTGAACGTCGCGAGTCTCTTCGAGAATCTCGGAGACGCAGAGGCGACCGAGCGGGCGGTCAACGCGTTCGTGACCAGCTTCGTCCGGTCCATGCCCTCGGGCAAGCAGAACACGTTCGCCAACCGCACCCTGCCGGAGGTCGTGCTGGTGATGGTGCGGGACACCCAGCCGGTGAGTCTCGTGCAGGCCTTCGAGCAGCCGGTGGTGGCCGAGCCGGGCACCAGTCCGTCGGCCGTGGCTGCGGAGCGTCTGGTGCGCAAGGCGCAGCAGGTCGAGGCAATGTATGACGAGCAGCCCGTCGAGGTGCTGGCCATCCACGACGGGGGCGTCACGAGTCTCTCCGAGTGGGTCTCCCCGAGCACCCTGACCGAGGTCGCGGGGAGGGCTGGGAAGCTGGCCGTGGCGTCCGTCGCCGAGGAGTCGGCGTGACGGCTTGTCTCCCGCTGGTCCTGTCCGGCCCGATGCACGCGTGGGGGACCACGAGTCGTTTCCCACGGCGCGACACGGCCATGGAGCCCTCCAAGTCCGGGGTCCTGGGGCTGCTTGCCGCTGCACAGGGGCGGCGGCGCACGGAGGAGATCAGCGATCTCGCCGGGCTGGCCTTCGGGGTGAGGGTGGATCATCCGGGTCGCCTCATCCGTGACTTCCAAACGGCTGTGCGCCCGGCGCAGGGACGAGGGAGCGATGTGAGGATGCCGCTCTCGGAGCGCTTCTACGTGGCGGATGCTGTGTATCTGGCGGTCGTCGAGGGGCCAGAGGGCCTGGTGGACGAACTGAGTCGGGCGGTGAGGTCTCCGCGGTTCCCCCTGTTCCTGGGGCGTCGCTCGTGTCCGCCGGACCGGCCGGTCGGGCTGCCCGTTGCGCCGGGGGCGCTGGAAGAGGTTCTGGAGGCGCATCCCTGGCTCGGGCCGGAACGGCTTGCGCGACGGCGGGCTCGAACGGTCAGCTGCCAGGTCGTCCGAGATGCCCGCCCCGGGGAGAAGAGCACCTCGCGCGAGCCGGATGTCCCGGTGTCGTTCGACCCTCGTCGTCGGGAGTTCGGCTGGCGGTCGGTCATCCGGACCTTCGTCGACGTCACCAACCCTGCGGGGACCGAGGCTCGCACAGCCTCGCCCCATGACCCCATCGCGGAGCTGCTGTGAGCTACCTGACCCGTTTGCACCTCAACCCCCGGCGTCGCGGGGCGCGGCACCTGCTGGCCAGCCCCCAGCGAATGCACGCTGCCGTCGAGTCGAGCTTCCCTCCAGGTGACGAAGCGGCTCACCGGAACCTCTGGAGGGTCGACGAGGAAGGGGACAGCGTCACCCTGTACCTGACGAGTGCTACTCCGCCGGACCTCACCCACGTGGTGGAGGAAGCTGGCTGGCCGTCCACGACCCCGTGGACCACAGCGTCCTACGACCGCTTCCTGGAGGGCTTGACCGCCGGGCAGCACTGGCAGTTTCGGTTGACGGCCAATCCGGTTCACTCCGTGCGAACCCGGCCCGACCAGAAGGACACCAAGCCCACAGCGCATGTTTCCGTGGCCCAGCAGGCACGCTGGTTGGCGACCAAGTCGTCCGGGTGGGGCTTCACCGTTCTTGAGGCTGACGGAGGAGAGACCGCCGAGGATGGTGACCTCACCCATACGGTGATCGGGCGGCGAACGCGCCAGTTCGGACGCAAGGGATCCTCTGTCACGTTGGCTCAGGTGACCTATGCGGGGGTTCTTCAGGTCACGGATGTGGACGCCCTGCGCACCCACCTTCTGTCGGGAATGGGCCGGGGCAAGGCCTACGGGTGCGGGCTGATGACTCTGGCCCGCCGGCGAACGTGAGCACTGTCGGGCGGAGGAATGCCCGGGTCCCTGAGCTGGTGCGTTTGGAGGATCGGATCTCGTTCCTCTACCTGGAACGGTGTGTGATCAACCGGGCAGGAAACGCCCTCACGGCGACGACTGTGGAAGGTGTAGTCCATATCCCGATGGCTGCGGTGTCATGTGTCCTCGTGGGGCCCGGGGCCTCCGTCACCCATGCCGCTATGGCACTCATGGCCGACAGTGCCAGCACGATGGTGTGGGTGGGTGAGGCAGGAGTGCGCTACTACGCCCACGGGCAGGGGCTGTCCACCCGGACCGCCCTCTTGGAGCGGCAGGCAGCCGTCGTCAGCCATCAGCGGCGGCGCCTGGATCTTGCCCGCCGCATGTACGGCCGGAGGTTCCCAGGGGAGGACGTCACCCGGGCATCCATGCAACAGCTGAGAGGACGTGAGGGTGCCAGGGTGCGGCGGCTGTACCGGGAGGAGGCTGCACGCACTGGTGTGCCGTGGACGGGGCGGAGCTATGACCCGAATGACTTCGCCGGTGGAGACCCGGTCAATCGTTCCCTCTCGGCGGCCAACCACGCGCTCTACGGAGTGGTGCACGCTGCCGTGGTGGCGATGGGCTGCTCGCCGCACCTGGGGGTGGTGCACACGGGCCACACCCAGTCCTTCGTCCACGACCTGGCGGATCTCTACAAGGCTGAGTTCACGATCCCGCTGGCCTTCGACGTGGCCGCCGATGCCGATCCGGACGACGAGGTCGAGGGCCTGGTCCGCAGACGCTTCCGGGATCTGCAGAAGGACGGGAACCTCTTGAGTCGGTGTGCTCGAGATCTCAAGGATCTCCTCATGCCGGGAGAGGAGCTGGACGACCCTGTGCTCGGTGGGCAGGTCATCTACCTGTGGGATGAGAACCAGGAGCCAGTCGCCGGAGGCCGCCTGCAGGACGTGGTGCCGTGGTAGTCCTTGTGCTGACGGCAGTGCCGCCGGGGTTGCGAGGACACCTGACGCGCTGGCTCCTAGAGATCAGCCCCGGGGTCTTTGTGGGCCAGGTCAGCACTCGTGTGCGGGAGCTGATGTGGGAACGCGTGGGGGAGTACATGGAGGTGGGGCGGGCCCTGCTGGTCTACGCCGCTGACACGGAGCAGGGCCTTCGCTTCGAGACGCTGGGCCACGACTGGGACCCCGTCGACTTCGAAGGGCTGACCCTCATGCGGCGCCCAGTGATCACCGAGGAAGGGGGCGGGGCCCGGCCGCATCACGAAGGATCCGTTACTCCGGGGCCAAGCCGCCCGCGGAAGCGTCGCCGGCGGACCAAGTTCATCTAAAATCATCTCCACCGGAGAACGGCCCCGCGGTAGTAGGCCGAATTTCTAGTGTGCTCCCCGCGCATGCGGGGATGACCCGCCTGCCTAGACGGCATCCAAGACGCCGGCCTCGTGCTCCCCGCGCATGCGGGGATGACCCGTGGTATGGGGAGCCCGGTCTGTCCGTCACCGTGTGCTCCCCGCGCATGCGGGGATGACCCGGGTCGGTCCACCGGTAGGTGCCTCCGTTGGGGGTGCTCCCCGCGCATGCGGGGATGACCCGTCGCCGGCGTCGTGGATGCGGATTAGTGGTGCGTGCTCCCCGCGCATGCGGGGATGACCCCGCGGACATGACCGCGCCAGCAACCACGCGCGCGTGCTCCCCGCGCATGCGGGGATGACCCGGCCCGTAAGGCTGCGGAGCGCGAGCGCAGGGCGTGCTCCCCGCGCATGCGGGGATGACCCTGCGCCGGGGTATCTCGGGCGAGTCCAAGGCTGGTGCTCCCCGCGCATGCGGGGATGACCCCCACTACAGATCACGACGACCACCCACGCCATGGTGCTCCCCGCGCATGCGGGGATGACCCCGATCCCACAAGTGGTCGATCTGCGCCCGCTCAGTGCTCCCCGCGCATGCGGGGATGACCCTGAGCGACCGGACCATTGACAGATCATCGGGTGGTGCTCCCCGCGCATGCGGGGATGACCCGGGTGCTGCGCGGCTGGGTTGGTCGGCGGTGAAGTGCTCCCCGCGCATGCGGGGATGACCCTCCGGTCAGGGCGCCCGTGGTGCCAGTGGGGGCGTGCTCCCCGCGCATGCGGGGATGACCCGGGCCCCTACTGCAACCTCTGGATCGTCTGGCTGTGCTCCCCGCGCATGCGGGGATGACCCGGAGTCCGGGCGAGAGCACCTCCGTCTCTGGGGGTGCTCCCCGCGCATGCGGGGATGACCCGTTGTCGCCGTTGGTCGGGTCGACGCCGAGGATGTGCTCCCCGCGCATGCGGGGATGACCCGGTCGACAACCGCGAGCTGGCCCGCGCGACCCGGTGCTCCCCGCGCATGCGGGGATGACCCGTTGCGCTGCCACGCAAAGCCGTGCCTGTCGGTGTGCTCCCCGCGCATGCGGGGATGACCCGTTGCGCTGCCACGCAAAGCCGTGCCTGTCGATGTGCTCCCCGCGCATGCGGGGATGACCCCCAGCACCCCGACCACACCAACTGGGCCGAGCAGGTGCTCCCCGCGCATGCGGGGATGACCCGTAGTCCCGCTCCTTGGCCTTCCGCGCCTCCGAGTGCTCCCCGCGCATGCGAGGATGACCCCTGCCACGGGCCGGTGGCGCCCTTGTTCGAGGTGTGCTCCCCGCGCATGCGGGGATGACCCGGTCCAGAAGGGACAGGAGTTCCTGAACGGCGCGAGCTCCGAGCCCCCTCACCCCACCAGCCACGCCCCGGCGGCAGCCACCAGCGCCTCGGCCCCGGTGCGCAGGGTCGGCTGCACGTCCGGCGCGAAGCCCGGGTTGTGGTTGGCCACCGGCTCCCGCCCGGCGGTGAACCCGCCGAATCCCCAGTAGACCGACGGCACCCCCAGCTCCCGCGGCACCAGGGAGAAGTCCTCCGAGGCCGTCTGCGGCGGCATGTCGTGCACCGCCGCCTCCCCGAAGCGCCCCACGAAGGCCTCCCGCACCCGCGCGGTCGCCGCCGGGTCGTTCTCCGTGAGCGGGTACCGGGCGCTGTGCACGAGCTCCGGCTCGCGCGGGCTGCCGGAGGCCGCGCACTCGGCCCGCACGATCCGCTCGATGCCCTCCACCAGCTGCTCCCGCACCCCCTCGGAGTAGGCGCGCACGTTCACCAGCAGCCGCGCCGAGTCGGGGATGACGTTCGCCGACCCGCCGGCCTGCACGCTCCCCACCGTCACCACCCCGAAGTCGCCCGGCGCGATCTCCCGCGCCACCAGCGTCTGCAGCCGCAGCACGATGCTGCTGGCCAGCACCACCGGGTCCACCCCCAGGTGCGGCATCGACCCGTGCGAACCCTTCCCGTGCACCGTGATCTCCACCGACTGCGCCGTCGAGAGCACCGGCCCCGCCGAGACCATCACCTCCCCGGCCACCGGGTCGGTGAGCACGTGCTGCGCCAGGGCCACGTCCACCGGCCCCACCACCTCGGCCAGACCGTCCTCCAGCATCGCCCGCGCCCCCTCGGCGGTCTCCTCGCCCGGCTGGAAGAGGGCCACGTAGGTGCCGGACCAGTGCTCCCGCCCGCGGGCCACGAGCCGGGCCGCGGCCAGCCCGGCCGCCACGTGCACGTCGTGCCCGCAGGCGTGCATCACCGGCTGCTCGACCCCCTCCCGGTCCACCTGAGTGGCCGTCGAGGCGTACTCCAACCCGGTCTCCTCCCGCACCGGCAGGCCGTCCATGTCCGCCCGCACCAGCACCCGCGGCCCGGCACCGTTCTCCAGCACGCCCACCACGCCCCCGCCGAGGCGGTGCACCGTGAACCCGTTCTCCTCGAGCGTCTGCGCCACGATGCCGGCCGTCCGCTCCTCCTGCATGGAGAGCTCCGGGTGGGCGTGCAGGTCGCGGTAGAGCTCCTCCTGCCAGCCGGTGAGCTCGTCCAGAGGCTGCAGCAGGGCGTCCAGGGCATCCATGCCCAGCACGCTAGTCACCCGCTGACGGCTGCGCGGTCGTCCCGGCGGTCCGGCCGTCCAGCGTCCTTCCAGCGTCCGGCACTACCCTCCCGCCATGATCTCCCGCGCGCCCTGGACCGCAGCCCTCGCCACGATGCTGGCGCTCGCCACGGCCTCGTGCGGCACGGGCGGGGAGCCCCGCAGCAGCTCCAGCGAGAGCGCCGAGTTGGACCCCTCCGCCCTGGCCACCCCCTCCCGCCAGGACGCGAACGCCTCCGACGTGCACTTCCTGGGCATGATGACCCCGCACCACGAGCAGGCCGTGACCATGTCCGACGACCTCCTGGCCGCCGAGGGCGTCTCCGCGGAGACCCGGGACCTGGCCCGGCGCATCCGGGCCGGCCAGGCCGAGGAGATCGACGTGATGCGCCAGTGGGCCGAGGCGCTCGGCGAGCAGGAGGCCATGCGCTTCCACTCCACCCACGTGGCCAACGGCATGCTCCCCCCGGAGCAGCTCGACCGGCTGGGAGGGCTCGACGGCGAGCAGGCCGAGGAGACCTTCCTGCGCCTCATGCGGGAGCACCACGAGGGCGCCATGGCCATGACCAGGGACGCCGTGGAGAACGCCGGCGCCGAGTCCGTGGCCGACCTGGGCCAGCACATGCTCGACGTCCAGACCGCCGAGGTGAAGGAGATGAACGCCCTCCTCGGCGAGGACTGACCCCTCCCGACGGCCGACCCTCCCGACGGACCCCCGAGCTCCCCTCCCCCCGTAGGCTCCCGGGGCATGGCCCCCTCCCCGCAGACCGACCCGACCGCCCTCACCGCCCTCCGCGAGGCATGGGTGGCCGCGCTGGAGGAGGGGCTGCCCGCGGCCCAGCAGGTGCGCGAGCGCGTCCATGCCGACCCCCA
Source organism: Kytococcus aerolatus (assembly GCF_900187395.1). Taxonomy (GTDB): domain Bacteria; phylum Actinomycetota; class Actinomycetes; order Actinomycetales; family Dermatophilaceae; genus Kytococcus; species Kytococcus aerolatus. Next base: position 114,375 of record NZ_FYEZ01000003.1, on the reverse strand, counting down.
CCTCTCCGGCGACGAGGAGCCCACCGCCACCCTCCTGGCCGAGGCGATGGAGCTGGACCTGGAGCGGATCGCCGGGACCGGGCGCATCGGCCGCCTCGGCCCCGACGGTCCCGCGGTGATGCTCCGCGCCGAGATGGACGCCCTGCCCCTGACCGAGCAGACCGGTGCCCCCTTCGCCGCCACCACCGGGGCCATGCACGCCTGCGGGCACGACGTGCACATGGCTGCGCTGGTGGCCGTGGTCCGTGCTGCCCGCACCCTCGAGGCGGACCTGCCGGTCGGTCTGGTGCCCCTCCTGCAGCCCCGTGAGGAGTCCTACCCCTTCGGCGCCGTGGACGTCACCGCCAGCGGCCGGCTCGAGGAGCACCGGGTCGGGGTCGCCGTCGGCGCTCACGTGCATGCCGGGGTCCCGCTCGGCGAGGTCGCGATCGGCGCGGGCGTGGTGAACGCCGCCGCCGACTCCTTCGTCGTCCGGTTCCGTGGCACCGGTGGCCACGGGGCCTACCCCCACCTGGGGCAGGACGTCATGGCCGCCGTGGCCACCACCGCGCTGGGCCTCCAGGAGGTGGTGCGCCGCACCGTCGACCCGATGCGCCCCTGTGTCCTGACCGTGGGTCACCTCTCGGCCGGCCCCGAGGCCGACAACGTCCTGCCCGAGACCGGGCGGATCCTCGGCACCCTGCGCACCGTCGACGCCGACGACCGCGCGGCCGTCCAGGAGGCCATCGAGACGCTGGCCACCCGCACCGCCGAGGCCCACGGCGTCGTCGCCGAGGTGGAGCAGACGCCGGCCATGCCCGTGCTGGCCAACGACGAGGCCCTCGTGGGGCACATGACCCCCTGGCTCGAGGAGCTCGGCGTCCCCGTCGCCGCCCCGATGCGCTCGATGGGGGCCGACGACTTCTCGTTCTACTCCGACCGGCTGCCGGCGGTCATGGCCTTCGTCGGCACACGCCGGGAGGGCGAGGACGGGGTCGTCGGCCTCCACGACGCCCGCTTCCTGCCCCCGGCGGAGCTGGTGGGCACCGTGGCCCGCGTCATGGTCTCCGGCTACCTCGCCGGGGCGCAGGTCCTCTCCGACGGCTGAGGCGACGGCGGGGCCCCGCGGGCACCGTCAGCCGAAGACCCGGCTGACGGTGCCCTTGCGGTAGAAGCCGTGCAGGCGGGACGAGTCCCGGCGCACCTTCACCGAGTACATCGAGTCCACGACGTACCCGTTGCCCAGGTAGATCGCCACGTGCTGGATCCAGCCCGAGGCGTTCGTGTACCAGACCAGGTCCCCGCGGCGGCGCTGCGAGAGCGCGAAGCGCGGCAGCTGCGGGTGGTCGTACAGGGCTCGCGAGGTGCGGTGCCCGGGGGAGGCGTGCCGACGCACGGTGATCGGGGTCGGGTTCGCGCCGGCCGAGTACATCGACTGCAGCACCAGGCCGGAGCAGTCGTACCCGTAGCGGTAGGGGCCCGCGCCGCCCCAGGTGTAGTCCGCGCCCTGCTGGGAGCGGGCGAAGGCGATCATCTGCTCCACCCGCTGCGAGCGCGTGGCCGAGAGGCCCAGCGCGGGCTGGGTCCGCCACCCGTCGAGGGAGTAGGTCGAGCGGGACAGCCCCAGGGCCGTCCAGGTCTTCAGCCCGACGATGCCGTCGGCCGCCAGGCCGCGGGAGCGCTGGAAGCGCTGCACCGCCTGCACGGCGCTCGTGGTCATCCGGTGCATCAGCGGGCCCTGGTCGATGCCGAGCTGGCGCAGGACGAGCTTCACCCGGGTCCCCGTCCACCCCTGCTTGATGGGCAGACCGCTGCCGGGGGAGGGGATCCAGGTCACCGGCGGCAGGTAGCCGGGCGTCGGGTCGGGGGCGCCGTCGCCGACGGGCACCAGGTAGGTGTGCCACGCGTAGCCGCGGGAGCCGATCTTCACCCAGCCGCTGCTCAGTCGGGTGCCGGTGACCACCTCGCCGGCGGCCAGCCAGCCCACCACGCCGTGGCTCATGCCGGGCCCCGAGCGGAGGTTGACGCCGCGGGAGCGGTAGCGGGTCCCGCTCCCGCCCCCACCGTCACCGTCGCCGTAGTGGGCGTCGAGCAGGGCGTCGAGGCGGCGCTTGGTGCTCGGGCCCGCGATCCCGTCGACGAGCAGGCCCTGCCGGGACTGGAACTCCCGGACCGCCCGGGTGGTCGTGGTGCCGTAGACGCTGTCCAGGGTGACGTGGGTGGGCACGTTGCCGACCTTGTTCAGGGCCCACTGCAGCATGCGGACGTACCACCCGCGGTCCCCGGGGCGGAGCGTGGCCGACCCCAGCCGGGCGATGTCCCAGGCCTGGGCGGGGGAGGTGCCGAGCACGCTCGTGCCGATCACCCCGACCCCTCCGGTGAACAGCATGGTGCGACGGTCGATCGTGGACACAGGTGCCTCCCCAGGGCGTTCGGTGCGTGGTGCATGGCCGTGGGTGCCCGATGCGGTCGAGCGTCCTGCGTGGCTCGCTCGATCGTCGTGATGCCCCACCACCTGCAGTCTAGGGCAGATGGCCCGCTCGTCCCCAACCGGGGCACCTCTACCCCCAGAGGGTGATGTGACACCCACGCATCCTCCGAAAGGGGGACCACGGGCGGAGGCCCGGTCCGTGGGCCCGATCTAGGCTCTGCGTGATGCCTGAGAACACCCCCCGCACCCGCACCGAGGGCCACCGGCTCCTCCACGGGTTCTACGCCTTCCACGACTTCGCGCGTCGCCGTCCCCTGACCGGCGACGCCCTGGTCGGGCTGGCCGTCGTGGGCGTCTTCTTCGTGCTCGGCGCACCCCAGGGGTGGGTCGGTCTGCTGTGGTCCCTCCCCTGGCTCCTGGCCTACTGCCTCCGCTCGATCTCCCTGCCGGCGATGCTCGGCGTGATGGCGGTGACCGGAGTGGCCCAGGTCCTCGCGACCGACCTGCTCCCGGCCGGCAACGTGCTCGTCCCCCTGGCCGTCTACCGGGCCGCCTCCAGCGGCAGCTGCGGGGTGCGCAGGGCCTCCCTGGGGCTCATCGTGCTGGGCTCCGTCCTCATGGCCGGCGAGGCCGCCACCGAGGTCTCCTCCTTCGCCGTCATCGCCGTCATCCTCGCGGCCACGCTCCTCGTGGCCTGGTTGCTGGGCGATCTCGTCCGCCACCGCCGGACCGTGATGGAGCGGGAGATGGCGCAGTACGAGGCGCTCGCCCGCGACCGCGAGCAGCGGGCCCTGCTCGCCATCCGCGCCGAGCGCAGCACCATCGCCCGCGAGATGCACGACATCATCGCCCACTCGCTGTCCGTGGTCATCGTCCAGGCCGACGGTGGCCGGTACGCCGCGAACGCCGGGATCGCCGCCGCCGACCGCGAGCTGGACCACGAGGAGCAGGACGCCGCCCGGGAGGCCGCCCTCCGCGGTGCTCTGGGCGCCCTGGAGCAGATCTCCGACTCCGCCCGCGAGGCCCTCGCCGAGACCCGCCGCCTCGTCGGCGTGCTCCGTGACCCCGAGGGCGGAGCCGAGTACACCCCCGGGCAGACCCTGGCGGACCTGCCGGGCCTCCTGGACCGCATGCAGGAGTCCAGCCTGCCCGTGCAGTCCCTGCTCGATCCGGCCCTGGCCGCCGAGATGGGCCTGCCCGAGCAGCCCGAGGTCGAGCAGGTCACCCTCCCGCGCACCGTCTCCAGCGCGGCCTTCCGGGTCGTCCAGGAGGCCACCACGAATGTCATCAAGCACGCCGGTGCCGTGAGCACCGTCCGGGTCCGGGTCAAGGTCAAGGGGGACAGGCTCGTGCTGACCGTCGCCGACGACGGCGCCGGCCCCACCGGCCGCGGCTCCGGCGACGGGCACGGCATCCTCGGCATGCACGAGCGGGTCATCGCCCTCGGCGGCGAGCTCACGACCGGGATGCGCTCCGGCGGTGGTTTCCTCGTCCGGGCCGAGTTCCCGCTCACCCCGCCCTCGCCCACCCGCCGCCGGATGAGCCGCCAGGTGGGAGCCCACGTGGTGTCCTCCGGTCCGAGCGGGACGCACTCGGTGCCCGACCCGACGTCCGGCTCCATCCCGCGCCCCGCCCGGCAGTCCGTCCCCGGCCCCGTCCTCTCCTCCACCGACCCGATCCCTCCGACCCCCTGGGAGCTCCCATGACCACCCGCGTCTTCCTCGTCGACGACCAGTCCCTCGTGCGTGCCGGTTTCCGGATGGTGCTCGACGCGCAGCCCGACATGGAGGTCGTCGGGGAGGCCCCCGACGGCCAGTCCGCCGTGGACCAGCTCCGTGCCATCGCCGCCGACGTGGTGCTCATGGACATCCGCATGCCCCGCCTCGACGGCATCGAGGCCACCCGGGAGCTCCTCGGCCGCGAGAGCCACCCCGGCGGGGGTGAGCCGAAGGTCGTCGTGCTGACCACCTTCGACATGGACGAGTACGTGTACGCCGCCCTCGAGGCCGGCGCGTCGGGCTTCCTGCTCAAGGACGCCGGCCCCGAGGAGCTGCTCGCCGCCATCCGCGCGGTGGCCTCCGGTGACGCCGTCGTGGCCCCCTCCACCACCAAGCGCCTCCTGGAGCGCTTCGTGCCCACCCTCGCCGCCGACACCGAGGAGAGCGAGGTGGCGAGCCCCGCCGAGCAGCAGGCCTATCTCCGCGAGGTCCTCACCGAGCGGGAGCACGAGGTCTTCGTGGCCGTCGCCCGCGGCCTGAGCAACACCGAGATCGCCCAGGAGCTCTTCGTGGCCGAGGCCACCGTGAAGACCCACATCGGCCGCCTGCTTTTCAAGCTCGGCTGCCGGGACCGCGTCCAGCTCGTCATCACCGCCTACGAGGCCGGCGTGGCTGGGCAGGCCGGCCCCGCCGCCTGACGGGCGCGACGCCCGCTCCGTGAGGGGCCGGGGCAGGGCAGGGCGTGACAGGGTGGGGCCATGCAGAACGTCCTGAGCTTCATCCTGTCCATCGTCCTGGCCGTGCTCGTCTTCGCCGGCCTCCGCTACGCGTTCATCGAGCTCCTCGGCATGGGGTCCGGCACCGCCCGCTGGGTCTCCCTCGTCGTCGGGATCATCATCCTCATCCCCGTGCAGCGGGCGGTGCGCTCCGCCCTCAGCGACTGAGGAGTAGGCCCCTCGTCGGGGCCGTCCTCCCCCTCAGGGTGGATTCCACGGCTGCGGGAACTCCCGCTCTCCATGCTCCGGCATGACCGGGTGCGCACCGGGCGCGCTCTAGGATCGGAACCAGTGAGGGGCCAGAAGGGCCCTCCGCACTCCAGTGAGGGGGAGTGCGGAGGGCCCTTCTGCTGTGGGGTGGGGTGCCGCCCGGCCCGGGCGGCACCCGCTCAGAGCTCGGCCAGGAGCACGGTGGGGTTCTCCACCGCATCGGCCACGAAGCGCAGGAAGCCGCCGGCGGTCCCGCCGTCGCACACCCGGTGGTCGAAGGTGAAGCCCAGCTGGGTCACCTTCCGGACCCGCACCTCGCCGTCCACGGCCCACGGGCGGTCCACGATCCGCCCCACCCCGAGCATCGCCGCCTCCGGGTGGTTGATGATCGGCGTGGAGCCGTCCACCCCGAACACGCCGTAGTTGTTGAGCGTGAACGTGCCGCCGGTGAGCTGGGCGGGGGAGAGGCGCCCCTCGCGGGCCAGCCCGGTGAGCTCGCGCAGGGCCGCGGCCAGCTCGCTGGTGGTCATGTCCTGGGCGTCGTGGACGACCGGGACGACCAGCCCGCGCGGCGACTGCGCGGCGAAGCCGAGGTTCACCCGGGCGTGCCGCTGCACGGCCACGGCCCGGCCGTCCTCCATCTCCACCGAGGCGTTGAGCGCCGGGAAGCGGTGCAGGCCGGCGACCACGAAGCGGGCCACGAGCGGCAGGATGCCGATGCCCGCCTCGGGGCGGGCCGTCTTGAGTGCGTCCTTGGCGCGCATGAGCTCCGTCGCGTCGGCGTCCACCCAGGTGGTCGCCTCCGGGATCTCCCGGCGGGAGGTGGTGAGGCGCTCGGTCATGATCCGCATGACGCCGGTGAGCGGCTCGCGCTCGTCGCGCAGGCCGGTGGTGCGGGTGCCCGTGGCCGGGGCCGTGCTGCCGGTGGCCGCGGCCGCGGTCTGCGCCGGGGCCTGCTCTGCGGTCGGCTCACCGGACGCCTGCTCCAGGTCGGCGCGGCGGATGATCCCGTCCGGCTGCGAGGGGGTGAGCGTGGCCAGGTCGATCCCGCGCTCGGCGGCCTCGCGACGCACCAGCGGGGAGATGACCTTCGGCGCCTGCCCACCGGTCACGGCGGTGGCGGGCTGTCCAGCCGTCGGTGCGGCCGGCGCGGGCGACTGCTCGGTGACCGGGGCGACCGGTGCGGTGGCGGTCGCCGGTGCGGCGGCTCCGCGGGGGCGGCGGGCGCGGCGGCCGGTCTTCCCGTGGCCGGTGCCGAAGCCGATGAGGACGGCGCCGGAGCCCTCGTCCTCCGTGGTGTCCGAGCCCTCCGGCGGGGCGGCGCCGGCGCGCTCCTCGGTGCGGTACTGCTCGTGACCGGCCCGCGGGTCGGAGCCGGTGGCCTGTCCCTCCGCGGCCGCGCCACCCACCGTGATGAGCGGGGCGCCCACCTCGAGCAGCTGGCCGATCTCGCCGTGCAGGGCCGACACGGTGCCGGCGAAGGGCACCGGCACCTCCACGGTCGCCTTGGCGGTCTCGACCGTCACGACGTTCTGGTCGATGGTCACCTCGTCACCCACGGCCACGAGCCACTCGACGATCTCCGCCTCGGTGAGGCCCTCGCCCAGGTCGGGGAGGCGGAACACCTGCGCGCTCATCGGGCACCTCCGGCGTTCGTGTCGGCGGCACCCGGCGCGGCGTGCGTCAGGTCCGGCTCGTCGTCCCACTGCAGGCGCTCGACGGCATCCAGCACGCGGTCCACGTTCGGCAGGTGGGTGTGCTCCAGCGCCGGGGCCGGGTAGGGGATGTCCAGACCGCTCACGCGGAGCACCGGGGCGGCCAGCGAGTGGAAGCAGCGCTCCTGCACGCGGGCGGCCACCTCGGCGGCCACGCCGGCGAAGCCCTGCGCCTCGCTGACGACCACGCAGCGACCGGTCTTCCGGACCGACTCCGCGACCGTCTCGTCGTCGAAGGGCACGATCGTGCGCAGGTCGACCACCTCGCACTCGTAGCCCAGCTCGGCGGCGGCCTCGGCGGCCTCCAGGCAGGTCCGCAGCTGCGGACCGTAGGTCACGAGCGTGACGTCGGAGCCCTCCCGGCGGACAGCGGCCTTCCCGAAGGGCTCGCGCTCGACGGGCAGCTCCACCCCCTCCTTGGCCCAGTAGGAGACCTTCGGCTCCATGAAGACGACCGGGTCGTCGCTGGCGATCGCCTCGCGCAGCAGCGAGTAGGCGTCGGCCGGGGTGGACGGGGTGACGACCTTCAGCCCCGGGGTGTGGGCGTAGTAGCCCTCGGAGGAGTCGCAGTGGTGCTCCACGCCGCCGATGCCGCCGGCGAAGGGCACACGGATCACCATCGGGAGGGTCACCGAGCCGCGGGTGCGGTTGCGCATCTTGGCCACGTGGCTGACGACCTGCTCGAAGGCCGGGTAGCCGAAGGCGTCGAACTGCATCTCCACGACGGGGCGGAAACCCTCCATGGCCATGCCGATCGCGAAGCCCATGATGCCGGCCTCGGCCAGCGGGGTGTCGAAGCAGCGCTCCTCGCCGAAGTCGCGGGTCAGGCCGTCGGTGATGCGGAAGACACCCCCGAGGGTGCCGACGTCCTCGCCGAAGACCAGGACGTTCTCGTCCTCGGTCATCGCGTCGCGCAGGGCCTGGTTGAGGGCCTGGGCCATGGTCACGGTCATCGGGTGGCCTCCTGGGAGTCGGCGGTGGCGGCGGCGAGCTCGGCGGCCACCATCGCCCGCTGCTCGAGGAGCTGCGGGGTGGGCTCGGCGTAGACGTGCTCGAAGAGGCTGAGCGGGTCGTGCTCGGCGTCGGTGTTCATGCGCTCGCGGAGCGTCGCGGCCATCTCCTCGGCCTCGGCGCGGATCTCCTCGAGGCGCTCCTCGGTGAGGGCGCCGGTGTCCAGGAGGTGCTTCTCCAGGCGGACGATCGGGTCCTTCTCGCGCCACGCGTCGACCTCGGCGCTCTCCCGGTAGCGGGTGGCGTCGTCGGCGTTGGTGTGCGCGTCCATGCGGTAGGTGTGCAGCTCCACGAGGGTCGGTCCGCCACCGCTGCGGGCGCGCTCCAGGGCGGTGTCCATGACCGCGGCCACGGCGGCGGCGTCGTTGCCATCCACCTGCTCCGACGGGATGCCGTAACCGATGCCCTTGTAGGCCAGCGAGGGGGCCTTGGTCTGCTTCGAGAGCGGCACCGAGATGGCGTAGGCGTTGTTCTGCACCACGAACACCACCGGGGCCTTGTAGACGGCGGCGAAGTTGAGGCCCTCGTGGAAGTCGCCCTCGGAGGTCGCTCCGTCCCCGATGAAGGCGAGCACGGCGCCGCCCTCGCGGCGGCGGGCCATGCCGGCACCGGCCCCGGCGGCGTGGATGAGCTGGGTGGCCAGCGGGGTGCACTGCGGGGCGGTGCGGGTGGCGGCCACGTCGTAGCCGGCGTGCCAGTCGCCCTTGAGCAGGGTGAGGACCTGGACCGGGTCGATGCCGCGGGTGAAGAGCGCCATCGAGTCGCGATAGGTGGGGAAGAACCAGTCGCCCTCCTCCAGCGCGCTGACGGTGGCGACCTGGCAGGCGTCCTGGCCGATGCTGCTGGGGTACACCGCGAGGCGCCCCTGCTTGGTGAGGGCGGTGGCCTGGGTGTCGAAGCGCCGGCCCAGCACCATCGCGCGGTGGAGGGCGAGCAGGCGCTCGGTCGGGGGTAGGGCGTAACCGCGCGGGTGCTCCTGCACGGTGGGTTCGCCGCCGGGGCCGATGAGCTGCACCGGCTCGGGGCTGGGCAGGAGGTCCTGGGGGGTGGACATGGGTCCTCCGATCGAGTGTGACGTGGGCCACTCAGAAGTATGTCCCATGGATCGGGGTGGAGCGGGCGGCGGGAGGGGGGCGGGGATAGATGTGGAACGTGTGTTGCATAGTGGCCTGTCCGTGTGTACTATGGAGTTGTCGGGTTCGACGCAGGCCGTGCCGAGGGGGCGTGGCCCGGGGCGACGGGGGCCAGGGGGTGAGTGAGGTGGATCGACAGGACGCGTGGGCCGAGCGTGGTGCCATGGCGCCTCCGTTGTGGGCGGTGGGCCCGGCGGCCACCACGGCCATGGTGGGATCAGCGGCTCCTGCGGAATCGGTGGAGCCCGTGCACCCCGTGTCCGAGGTGGACCCGGCGGCCCTGTTCGGCCGGGCGGCCGGGCTGGCGGAGGGGCTGCAGTCGGTCCGGTCCCAGCTGTGGCGGCTCGGGTCCGCCGACCTGGCGGGGGTGGTCGGCGTGCTGGGTGACCTGGTGCGCGCCGCGGAGGCGGCCATGACCGGGGTGACGGCCGAGGCCTCGACCCGTGGGGTGGTCGCGGCATCGCGCAGCGCCGGCACGACGGCCTGGGTGCGCGAGCAGGCGGGCATCACCGAGGCCGGGCGGGCGCACGCGATCGCACAGGTGGCCGAGACCACCACCGAGCCCGGGGCCGAGCCGCTGGCCGCGGCGGTGTGGGGTGGTGGGGTCTCCGTGGGGGCAGCCCACACGATGGTGAAGGAGGCGGAGAAGGTCCGTCCGTTGCTGCCGGGGGCCGACCGTGCCGACGTGCTGGGTTACTACCTGGCGCATGCGGAACGCCTGGCCTCGATGGGGCACGCGGCCAGCGACCGCACCCTGCGCCAGCTGACCCGCGAGATCATCGCCCGCTACGGCGAAGGCGCCCTCGACGAGCAGGACGAACGGGCCACGGAGTGCTCCACCCTCACCGAGCGGACGCTGCCGACCGGGCTGGTGCGTTTCACTCTGGAGGTGAACCAGCCGGACGCCGCCCGTGTGCGGGCCGCGGTGGACGGGCTCGCGGCACCCCGTCCGGGCGTGGACGAGGCAGGGCAACCGGTCCGGGACGCTCGTGCCCCGGCGCGCCGCCGGGCGGATGCGCTGCTGGAGCTCGTGGCCCGGGCGCAGGCCGCCGACCAGGACAGCACGGCCGGTGGGTGCGGCCTGTCCGGTGCCACCACCCTCGTCGTCACCATGGACCACGCGACCCTCGCCCGGGAGCTCGCTCGTCGGCCGCGAGGGGCGAGGCGGGTGGGCTGGGGGCGTGGTCTGGAGGCTCCGCTCGAGGATGCCGGCCCCGCGAGCTTCGCGACCACCGTCGACGGCGAGATCCTCACCCCCGCGCAGGTGCGGCAGGCGGCCTGCGATGCGCAGATCATCCCGATGCTCCTGGGGACCGACTCGGTACCGCTCGACGTGGGGGAGGCCGAACGGTTCGCCACCGGCCACCAGCGGGCGGCCGTGGTGAGACGTGACGGCGGCTGCACCTTCGGTGGCTGCGACAGGCCGCCGGGCTGGTGCCATGCGCACCACATCCGGCACTGGGCCGACGGCGGCCCCACCGATCTGGACAACCTGGCCCTGCTCTGCCACCGGCACCACACTGTCGTGCACCGCGACGACCTCACGGCAACGCGCGTCGCTGGGCGCTGGGTGTGGCACAGGGAAGGCGACCCACCGGAGGGGAGGCTGCCGGAGGAGTCCTCCTAGGCTGAGGTCATGCCGCGCCGGAACCCGCTGACCCTGCCCGCCCTCACCGCCGGAGCCGGGGTCCTGGGCCTCGGGGTCGGTGCCCTGTGGGGCGCCCATCAGATCAGCGGTGCCCAACGGCCGGCGATCCCCTTCGGCTTCAGCCCCTTCGAGGTGGGGGTTCCGGCCGAGGACCTGACCTTCACCGCCGTCGACGGGGTCCGGCTCTCCGGCTGGTGGCTCGACCGGCCCGGCTCCGACTGGCCCGGTTCCGACCGGGTGGCGATCGTCTGCCACGGTCACCGGGGCTCGAAGGCCGACATGCTCGGCATCGGTCCGGGCCTGTGGCGGGAGGGCTGGTCGGTGCTGCTCTTCGACTTCCGCGGCAACGGCGACTCGGAGGACGGTCCTCAGTCCCTGGCCCACTATGAGCAGCGGGACCTGGAGGCTGCCCTCGACCTGGTCGCGGCTCGGCGCCCGGAGGCCGAGGTCGACCTCGTCGGCTTCTCCATGGGGGCTGCCGTGGCCCTGCAGGTGGCCGCCCGGGACGACCGGGTGCGGCGCGTGGTGGCCGACTCCTCCTTCGCCGACATGCACGGCGTCATCGCCGCGGCGGCCCGTGGCATGCGCCTGCCGCCGGTGCCGTTGGTCCAGCTCGTCGACCACGCGACCCGGCTGCGCTACGGCTACCGCTTTGCCGAGGTGCAGCCGGTGGAGGTGGTGGGGGAGATCGCTCCGCGGCCGCTGCTGCTCCTCCACGGCACGGAGGACGCGGTGATCCCGCTGGAGCACGCCCACCGGCTGGCGGCCGCAGCCGGGGAGGGCAGCGAGCTGCGGGTCGTCGAGGGCGTGGAGCACTGCGGGGCCTACTTCGCGGACCGCCCCGGCTACATCGCGGAGGTGGCTGACTTCCTCCGCGCCCGCTGAGGGCTCACTCGTCGGGGAGTCCCAGGGTCTGCAGCTGGCGGGCGACGGTTGCGGCGAAGAGGGGGCCGGCGGGGTCCGCGGTGCCTCGAAGGTGGCCCGCCAGCTCCACGGTGAGAAGGCCGATCAGGGTGGCGAGCTCGGAGAGCACGGCTGCCGCGCCGCTCGGGTCCAGCCCCTCGTCCTGCGCGAGTGGGGCCAGCTGGTCCTCGAGGGTGCCGCTGAAGCCCGGGACCGCGGTCGCACCACCTGCCCGGAGGAAGGGGCGGGCGACGTCGAGCGCTGCGGGCACCGTCTCCGGTGGCGCTGCGTAGTCCGCGACGGGGGTGCCGTAGAGGAGTTGGAAGTCGTGGGGGTTGGTCAGGGTCCAGTGGCGCAGCGCGTGAGCGAGGTCCTCCCATGTGCCGCTGGTCTCGGCCAGGGTCTCGGCCAGGTCCCGGTATCCGCGCATGATCAGGGCGGTCAGCAGGGCGTCGCGGGTGGGGAAGTGTCGGAAGATCGCCGAGGAGACCACCCCGACCTCCCGGGCGACGGCCCGCGTCGAGAGTGCGCTCGCTCCCTGCTCGGCCACCTGGCACCGGGCGGCCTCGAGGATCCGCGCCCTGGTCTGCTCGCGGGCTTCGTCCCGTCTTCCCATGGCCGCATCGTGGCACGACGGGCATGTCGTTCCGTGCCCTGCGGTGATCCTTGCCATTCAGAGAGCAGTGCTCTACATTTTGGAGAGCACTGATCTCTGAATGGAGGAGCCATGTCCGCTCATGCCTTGTCCAGCCGCCCCCTCCCGTCTCGGTGGAGTCCGCTGTGATGCCCCGCTCGGATCTGCGCCGCCTGGTCGCCCCGGCTGTGGGTGCGGGCCTGTCCATGGCTCTGTACCTCGGGCTGCGGCCGTACGGGGACCAGTCCGACGATCCCGTCCAGGTGGCCGAGGCCTTTGCCTCCGTGGCCTGGGTCGGATCCCACCTCGGGGGGATGGCTGCCCTGGCCTCCGTGGGGCGCCTCGCCCTGCGGACGGCCGACCTCCTCCCCGGTGCCCTCGCACGGGCCGGTCGCTGGTCCGGGCTCGCTGGGGCGGTCCTCGTGATGCCGTACTACGGGGCCGAGACCTTCTCCCTCCACGTGATCGGCCGCCAGGCTGCTGCCGGCGCCCTCTCCCCGGAGGAGGTGGTGGTGCTGGCCGAGCAGATCCGCTCGGAGCCCGTCGCGATGTCGCTCTTCGGGGCCGGGCTCGTCCTGCTCGCGGTGGCCGGGGTGCTCGTCGGGGCGGCCTGGCACCGTTCCCTGGCCGGGCCCCGACGCTGGGCGGCATGGCCACTGGCCGTGATGGTTGCACTCGTGCTGCCGCAGTACTACCTGCCCGGCCCGCTGCGAGTCGTCTTCGGGGTGGTGTTCGCGCTGGCCGCCCTCGGTCTCGCCGCCACGGCCCTCGGCGCCGGGCGACGGGCGCATCCACTGCGCTGACGCGGCCGCCGTCGCCCGCCGCGGGGTGACACGTGTGCTCGGCCCAGCTCCACGCACTGAGGCCCCGCCCCGAAAGGGGCAGGGCCTCGACGCCACGCGGCGTGGTGGGCGGACGTCAGGCCTTCTTGGCGGCCTTCTTCGCCTGCTTCATCTCCAGCAGGGAGAGAGCCTTGGCGCGGGACTGCTCCTCGGTGAGGCCCAGCTTCTTGTCGAGCTCCGGGGGCAGCTTGCCCTCGGACTTCATGTACATCTGCGAGGTCTGGCGGTCGGCCACCATGCGGGCGATGCCCATGGCCGCACCCGAGACCAGCGCGAACAGGGCGGCCTCCTTGATGCCCACCTCGGGGTCCACCGGGTCGTTGGCGGTGCGGCCGGTGGTGAGCTTCCAGGTGCCGTCGCTGACCTTCTTGGCCACCGTGCCGGCGATCATCGGCAGGGCGATGCTGGCGATCTTGTAGAAGATGTTCATGATGCCTCCTTCGGTGCCGGCGGGTTCCGGCGTCGAGTGCTGCTCCCGAGTCTGGCACGCCGCCGCGGAATCGGCAGGCCACCCCCGGAGGCTGTGACCTGCCTCGCAATCGTCGGGGGGCGAGGAGTACCCTCGGCCGCACGACAGGGGAGCGCCGGAGGGCGTTGAGAGTGCGGAGAACCGCAGACCCTTGGCACCTGGCCGGGGCCACCGGCGGAGGAAGTCGATCTCGAGGAGAACCATGCGTGCCCTCACGCACACCCTGCGGCCCTGGGCGGCCGCCATCTGCCTGACCACCGCCACCGCCACCCTGGCCGGGTGCTCGCTCGGCGGGGGCGAGGAGGGCGCCGGATCCGGTGACGCGACGGAGGCGACATCCTCCGCCGACGCCCCGGAGGCCAGCGCCTCGGACGCCCCCGGCGACACCGGGGGGTCGAGCGGCTCGTCGTCCACCGGCAGCGCCGGCACGGAGGGATCCTCCGCCGGCAAGGGCTCCGGCACGGTCACGCTCGTCACCCACGACTCGTTCAACCCGCCGGAGGGGGTCCTGGAGGCCTTCACGAAGGAGACCGGCACCAAGGTCGAGGTCGTCGCCTCCGGGGACGCCGGCACGCTCACCAACAAGCTCGTCCTCACGAAGGGCGATCCGATCGGGGACGTGGTCTTCGGCATCGACAACACCTTCGGCGGCCGCGCCCTGGACGAGGGCGTCCTCGCCGCGGCGGACGTGGAGCTGCCCTCCGGCGTCGAGCAGCACGCGCTGGGCGACGACGCCGGCGAGCACCTGGTCCCCGTCGACTACGGCGACGTCTGCGTGAACATTGACGACACCTGGTTCGACAAGAAGGGCATCAACCCGCCGAAGACCCTCGACGACCTCACGAAACCCGAGTACGAGGACCTCTTCGTGACCCCGGGCGCAGCCACCTCCTCGCCCGGGATGGCCTTCCTCCTGGCCACCGTCGGCGCCCAGGGCGAGGACGGCTGGGAGCAGTACTGGCAGGAGCTCATGGGCAACGGGGCCAAGGTCACCGCCGGCTGGGAGGACGCCTACAGCGTCGACTTCACCGCCGGGGGCGGCGGGGGCGACCGCCCGATCGTCCTGAGCTATGCCTCGTCCCCGCCCATCACCGTGCCCGAGGGGGGCGAGGAGCCCCCCACCTCCGCTCTCCTGGACACCTGTTTCCGCCAGGTGGAGTACGCCGGGGTGCTCGAGGGCACCGACAACCCCGAGGGTGCCCGGGAGCTCGTGGAGTTCCTCGTCGGGGAGGAGTTCCAGGCGGGCCTGCCGGACTCGATGTACGTCTACCCCGTCCGCGACGACGTGGAGCTCCCCGAGGCGTGGGCCGACTGGGCCCCGCCCGCGAAGGAGCCCATCGAGCTGGACGCCGCCACGATCAATGACAAGCGCGCCGACTGGCTGACCCGCTGGAGCGAGGCCACCGGTCAGTGACGCACCACCCGCGGCTGGCGGACGCAGCCCGCGCCGGGGCTCCCCTGGCGTGGGCCGCGCTGCCGCTGGTCTTCTTCGCGGTCTTCTTCGCCCTCCCGGTGGGCACGATGGTGGCCCGCGGCCTCCTGCCCGACGGCCAGCTCGACCTGGGTGCCCTCACTGACGTCCTGGGCCGGGGGCGCACCCAGCGGGTGCTGGGCTTCACCGTGGGCATGGCCGCGGTCGGGACCGCCCTCACCGTGGCCCTTGGCCTGCCGGCCGCCTTCGTCCTGCACCGGCTCGCCTTCCCCGGTCGTGGTCTGGCCCGGGCCTGGGTGGTCATGCCCTTCGTCATGCCCACCGTCGTGGTGGGCGTGATGTTCCGCAGCCTGCTCTCGGTGAACGGCCCGCTCGGCTTCCTCGGCTGGGACGGCACCCCGATGGCGATCGGGGCGGCCTTCGTCTTCTTCAACCTCGCCGTCGTGGTCCGCACCGTCGGTGGTGCCTGGGCTCGTCTCGACCCGCGGCCCGCCGAGGCCGCCGCCTCGCTGGGCGCCAGCCCGTGGCGGGTGCTCCTTGACATCACCCTGCCCCGCCTGGCCCCGGCGGTCCTCGGCTCGGCGGTCGTGGTCTTCCTCTTCTGCGCCACCGCCTTCGGCGTCGTGCTCACCCTCGGTGGCCTGCAGCACCGCACCATCGAGACCGAGATCTACCTGCTCACCACCCAGTACCTCGACCTGCGGGCCGCGGCCGTGCTCTCGGTCCTGCAGGTGGTGGTGGTCGCGCTGCTCGTCTGGGTCTCTTCCCGGATGCGGGGGACGGGGCCCGCCGGTGCGGCCACCTCGGCCGGTGCCCGCCCCCGGCCGGTGCGTCGGGCGGACCTGCCCGCCGTGGCGGCCACCCTGGCCGTGCTGGCCTTCGTGACCGCGCCGGTGGTGGCGCTCGTGGTGCGCTCCCTGCAGGTGCCCACCACCGAGGGCACCCGCTGGAGCCTGCAGAACTACCGCGCCCTGGGCGACCCGGAGGCAGCCCGGGCGGCCGCCCTGCAGACCACCGTGGTGGAGGCGCTGGAGTCCTCCTGGCGGATCGCCGTCGACGCCACCGTGCTCTCGCTCCTGCTGGGCCTGCTGGTGGCGATCGCCCTGACCCGTCCCCGCCGCACCCCGGCCGCCGCGCGGGTGGTCCGGGGGCTGGACCTGCTCTTCATGCTGCCGCTGGGCGTCTCGGCGGTCACCGTCGGCTTCGGCTTCCTCATCGCCCTCGACGAGCCTCCGCTGGACCTGCGCAGCCACCCGCTGCTCATCCCCGTCGCCCAGGCGCTGGTGGCGGTGCCGCTCGTCGTGCGCACCCTCGTGCCCGTGCTCGGCGGCATCGACGACCGGCAGCGGCAGGCCGCGGCCTCCCTCGGGGCCCCTCCGTGGCGACAGCTCCTCACCGTGGACGCCCGGCTGGCGGCCCGTCCGGTGGCCGCGGCGGCCGGGTTCGCCCTGGCGGTCTCGTTGGGGGAGTTCGGGGCCACGAGCTTCCTGGCCCGCCCCGAGCAGCCGACCGTGCCGGTGGTCATCGCCCAGCTCGTGGGGCGACCGGGGGCCGACGGCTTCGGCATGGCCCTGGCGGCGAGCGTGCTCCTGGCCGCCGTGACCGTGGTGGTGATGGGTGTGGTCGAGCGACTCGCCCCGGACGTGGGAGGCAGCTGGTGACCGAACGACACGTGACCCCCGGGCAGAGGGCCCCTGAGCAGGTCACCCCTGAGCACGCGCCCCCCGGGCGGGGGGATGGCCTGCAGGTGCGGGGCGCGACGGTGCGCTACCCGACGCGTGGGGGCGGCAGCGTGACGGCCCTCGACGCGGTCGACCTCACGGTGGCCCGCCGTGATCTCGTGGCCGTGCTCGGCCCCTCCGGATGCGGCAAGAGCACCCTGCTGCGGGTGGTGGCCGGGTTCGAGCGCCTCGCCGCCGGGGAGGTGTGGTTCGACGGCCGGGAGGTGACCGGGGTGCCACCCCATCGGCGGGGCTTCTCGCTGGTCTTCCAGGACGGCCAGCTCTTCGACCACCTCACCGTCGGCCAGAACGTCGCCTACGCGCTGCGCATCCGCGGCGTCTCCCGGCGACGGCGGGAGGAGCGGGTGGCCGAGCTGCTGGAGCTGGTGGGCCTGCCGGGCACCGCCGAGCGCGACCCGCGCACCCTCTCCGGCGGCCAGCGCCAGCGCGTCGCCCTGGCCCGCGGGCTGGCGGCGGACCCCGCCATGCTCCTGCTCGACGAGCCGCTCTCCGCCCTGGACCGGGACCTGCGCACCCAGCTCGGCGCCGACCTGCGAGCCCTCGTCCACGCCGCCGGGACGACCGGCCTCCTGGTCACCCACGACCACGACGAGGCCCGCCTGGCCGACTCCGTGGTGCTCATGGAGGCCGGCCGGATCGTGGCCACCGGGAGCCCGGCGGAGGTGCTCGGGGCGTGAGCGGTGGCGAGACACCCACCGCGGACGGAGGAAGTGCGCATGTCTGATGCAGATCATGTCCCCGTCCCGGTCGAGCTCCCCGGTGAGCTCGCCTCCGAGCTGGCCCGTGCCGCCGCGGAGTTCGGCTCCCAGGAGGACGTGACGGCCATGGCCCAGGCTGCCTGCCGGGCAGCCCAGCGCCTCGTGCCCGGGGCGGAGGAGGCCTCCCTGAGCCTGCTCCTGCGGCAGGGGTGCATCGCCACCGTCGCGGCCACCGACGACCGGTGCTTCGCCATCGACGCCTACCAGGAGGAGACCGGCGACGGCCCCTGCGCAGAGGCGGCGCGGGAGGACCCGGTGACGCATCTGCAGGACACCGACACCGACCCGGAGTGGCCGGAGTTCAGTCGCTGGGCGCGGGCGCGGGGGGTCGGCTCGATGATGGCCATCCAGCTGAGCCTGCTGGAGCTCGAGGAGGACGAGAAGGTGCAGGCCGACCCGTCCACGCGGGGGGTCGGCGCCCTGAACCTCTACGCCTCGGTGCCCCGTGCCTTCTCCGCGGAGGCCGAGGAGATCGCCCAGCTCCTCGGGGTGCACATCACGCTCGCCCTGCGGGGTCGGCAGCGGGTGACCCAGCTGCGGGAGGCGCTGGCCAGCCGCGACCTGATCGGCCGGGCCAAGGGCATCCTCATCGCCCGGCTGGGGATCGACGACGAGGCGGCCTTCGAGCTGCTCCGGCAGCGCTCCCGGGACACGAACACGCGCCTCGTGGAGCTGGCGCGCTCCGTCGTGGAGAGCGCGGCGGGGGCCGACGCCCGCGTCGAGGACGCCGTCCCCCGCTGACCCGGGGCGGGGCGGGTCAGATCTCCAGCAGCCAGCCGGCGCGCAGGCCGAGCACCGCGACCACACCGATGGCCAGCAGCGCGGCGGCCACGAACCACTCGGCGCCGCGGAGCAGCGGGGCGCCGGCCTCCTTCCGGGCCCACAGGTACACGGGGATGCCGAGGGAGTAGAAGAGGCTGGTGGCCAGCAGGTAGCCGATGCCGCCGGCGTAGATGAGCCAGATCGCGTAGATGACCGCCACCGCGGAGACGAGGACGTGGCGGAGTCGGGCGCCCTGCTCCCCGCGGGCGGTGAGCATCAGTGCGTAACCCGCGCTCAGCAGGTAGGGCACCAGGATCATCGACCCGGCCATGAGGATGATGTCGTAGTACCCGGCCCCGGCCCACATGGCGTAGAAGAGCGCGAGCTGCAGCACCACGGTCGTGAGCAGCACCGCCCAGCGGGGGGTGTCCTGGGCGTTCAGGGTGGCCAGGGCGCGGGGCATGGCCTCGTCGCGGGCGGCGACGGAGAGGATCTCGGCGCACAGGAGCATCCAGGCCAGGAGGGCGCCCATCACCGAGACGATCATGCCGATCCCGACGAGCCAGGCGCCCCAGCGGCCGACGGAGTGCTCGAGCACCCCGGCCATCGAGGGGTTCTGCAGCTCGGCCGTCTCGGCCTGCGAGAGCACGCCGGCGGACAGCACGTTGACCGCCACGAGGAGGGCGAGCACAGCGAGGAAGCCGACGACCGTGGCCCGGGCGATGGCCTGGCGGCTCTTCGCCCGCTGGCTGTAGACGGTCGCGCCCTCGATGCCCAGGAAGACCCAGACGGTCACGAGCATCATCCCGCGGACCTGCTCGGTGAGGGACATGCCCGAGGCCTCGCCCCAGAAGTCGGCGGTGAACACGTCGACCTTCCAGGCCAGGGCGGCCAGGACGATGAAGGCGATGAGCGGGACGATCTTCGCGATCGTCACCAGGGTGTTCAGGCTCGCCGCCTCGCGGACGCCGCGCAGCAGCAGCCAGGTGTAGAGCCACAGCAGGACCGAGGCGCCGGCGATGGAGAGGGGGGTGGTGCCCTCGCCGAAGACGGGGAAGAACAGGCCCAGGGTGGAGAAGATCACCACCAGGTAGGAGAGGTTCCCCAGCCAGGCGCTGACCCAGTAGCCCCAGGCGGAGAGGAAGCCGAGGAAGCGGCCGAAGCCGTCGCGGGCGTAGCCGTAGACGCCGCCGTCGGGGGTGGGGGCCATACGGGCCAGGAGCATGAAGGCCCCGGCCAGGGCGAGCATGCCCACTCCGGTGATGCCCCAGCCCACCAGGAGGGGGCCGGGGGCCGCTGTGGCCGCCATGTTCTGGGGGAGCGAGAAGATGCCGGCGCCGATCATGGAGCCCATCACGAGGGCCGTCAGCTGGGGGACGCCGAGGGTGGCGTGCTCCCGGTCGCGGGGGGTGTCCGTCGTCATGGCGGAAGTCTGA
Organism: Kytococcus aerolatus; assembly: GCF_900187395.1. Lineage (GTDB taxonomy): Bacteria > Actinomycetota > Actinomycetes > Actinomycetales > Dermatophilaceae > Kytococcus > Kytococcus aerolatus. Next base: position 94,776 of record NZ_FYEZ01000003.1, on the reverse strand, counting down.
CAGGTGATCCGTCCGATTCCTGCCACGTCACCCGGACGGATCTGATCTGCACACCGTGCATAGTTGCACGGTGTGCACGGTTGGGCGTACGCTGCGGCTCATGTCACTGCGCCAGGCCCACAAGGAGCGGACTCGGGCGGCTCTCGTGGCTGCCGCCTTCGAGCTGCTCGAGGAGCACGGCTTCGACGCCCTCACCGCCGATGCGGTGGCCGACCGGGCCGGGGTCTCGCGCCGCACGCTGTTCAACTACTTCGGCAGCGTCGAGGAGGTGCTCGTCCACCCGGACACCCTGATGCTCGAGCGCTTCCTGGACCGGCTCCGCGAGAGCAACCCCGACACCTCCCCGCTCGAGCTCCTCCGGGAGCACCTGCCGGCCGTGGTCACGCGGGAGGACTTCGAGCGCATCGCCCTGCTCACCCGGTGCGCCCGGGAGCACTCCGGGCTGCGTCGCGTGAAGACGGGCTCGATGCTCCGCTGCCGGGACCGGGCCGTCGAGCTCTTCCTGGAGCACCGCCGCGAGGCCGGTGGGGCCCCGGACCGGCTCTTCGTGTTCGGCCTGGCCCACAGCGGCCTGGGCGTCATGGAGACCGCCGGGGCGATCTGGTTCGAGGAGACCGGCGGTCTCGGCGGGGCGACCTCCCGGGCTCGCTACCTCGAGCTCGTCGAGACCGCCCTGGAGCACCTCCGCAGCGGCTTCGGCACACCGCCCGCGGGCACGGCATGAGCGCGGGGAACCCGCCAGTCCGCACCACCTGCACCACCACCTGCACCGACGCACCACACCGAATCGAGGACGAGAACTGATGGCAGAGAAGTTGTACTCCCTGGGGCACTGGGCCTCCCGGCACGTCTGGCCGGTCATCCTGGCCTGGGTCCTCGTCCTGGCCGGGGTGGGCGGCGCCGCGGCGGCGTTCTCGAAGCCGTTCAGCAGCGAGTTCACCCTGCCCGGCACCGAGTTCCAGCAGGTCACCGACCAGCTCAAGGGGGAGATCCCCAAGGCCGCTGGGGGCTCCGGCGTGGTGGTCTTCAGGACCGAGAGCGGGAAGCCGTTCACCACGGCGCAGAAGAAGGAGATCGCCTCCACCATCGAGGACTTCGCCGCCTCCGAGGGGGTCACGGACTCCCAGGACCCCTTCGCCGCCCAGCGTCGGCTCGACGCGGGCCCGCGTCAGATCGCGGAGCGCCGGGCCGAGGTCGCCGACGGTGAGGAGAAGCTGGCCGAGGGGAAGAAGCAGCTCGCGGCCGGTGAGAAGAAGCTGGCCGAGGGCGAGGAGCAGCTCGCGGCCGGTGAGAAGAAGCTCGCCGACGGTGAGAAGCAGGTGAAGGCCGGCGAGAAGAAGCTGGCCGAGGGTGAGGAGCAGCTCGCGGCCGGCGAGAAGAAGCTCGCCGACGGTGAGAAGCAGGTGAAGGCCGGTGAGAAGAGGCTCGCCGAGGGCGAGGAGCAGCTCGCCGCGGGGGAGCGTGAGCTCGAGGCCGGGCAGGCGCAGGCCGCCCAGGGGCGGGAGGAGCTCGCCGCGCAGAAGGCCGCCCTGGCGGAGAAGACCTCGCAGGTCGACGCCCTCGAGGAGCGCCTGGGGGCCGACGCTCCGCAGGTCCGGGAGGGCCGTGCCCAGCTCGCCGCCGGGCAGGACCGCCTCGAGGCCGCCGAGGAGCAGCTGCGGTCGGCCGAGGCCGAGGTCGAGGCCGGGGAGAAGGAGCTGGCCGAGAAGTCCGCCGAGCTGGAGAAGGGCAAGGAGCAGCTGGCCGAGAAGTCCGCCGAGCTCGAGGCCGGCAAGAAGGAGCTGGCACAGAGGTCCGCCGAGCTCGAGGCGGGCAAGCAGGAGCTCGCGGAGAAGTCCGCCGAGCTCGAGGCCGGCAAGAAGGAGCTGGCACAGAGGTCCGCCGAGCTGGAGAAGGGCAAGAAGGAGCTCGTCCAGAACGAGAAGAAGCTGGCGGAGAACGAGAAGAAGCTCGCCGCGGCGCCGGCCCAGCTCGACGAGGCCGAGGCCCGCCTGGCCCTCACCGACGGGATGCGCCTGGTCAGCGAGGAGGGCGACACGGCGTACACGTCCATCCGCTTCGAGGACGAGCTCCAGAGCGTCCCGATGGAGACCCGCGCCGCCGTCATGGAGAAGGCCGACGGCCTGGCCGACGAGGGGGTCGAGGTGACCTTTTCGAACGAGATGAGCCAGGACACCTCGTCGATCTTGGGCCCGGGCGAGATCATCGGCCTGGTCGTCGCCGGGATCGTCCTGCTCGTGATGCTGCGCAGCGTGCTCGCCGCCGGCCTGCCCCTGCTCAACGCGGTGGTCGGCGTGGCCGTGGGCATCGCCGGGGCCGCCGCCATGACGCACTTCGTGACGATGCAGGACATCACCCCGGCGCTCGCCGTCATGCTCGGCCTGGCGGTCGGCATCGACTACACCCTGTTCATCGTCCACCGGCACCGCCAGCAGATGGTGCAGGGCATGGACCAGCACGAGTCGATCGGTCTGGCGACCGGCACGGCCGGCAACGCCGTCGGCGTCGCCGGGGTCACCGTGATCATCGCCCTGGCCGCCCTGACCCTCACCGGCATCCCGTTCCTGGGCGTGATGGGCCTGGTGGCCGCCGCCACCGTGCTCGTCGCCGTGCTCGTGGCGTGGACCCTCGCGCCGGCGCTCATGTCGCTGCTCGGCGAGCGGGTCCTGAGCCGCGGCCAGCGGGCCCAGCGCGCGGCCGCCCTGGCCCCGCGCCGCCACGCCGGTGCCACCCGCTTCGACTGGGAGGCGGAGGCTGCCCGGGAGCACCACCCGGCGGACGCCAGCTGGTGGACCCGCCTGGTCACCCGCCTGCCGTGGTTGACGGTGCTGCTCGTGGTGCTCGGTCTGGGCACGATGGCCTGGCCGATCACGGACCTGCGCCTGGGCATGCCCGACGGTGCGACGGCCCCGGCCGACTCGCAGGGCTACCAGACCTACGACACGATCCGCTCCGAGTTCGGAGCCGGTGCCAACGGTCCGCTCGTGGCGATGGTCGAGGCGCCTGCGGGCATGACCGAGGCCGAGGCGACGGACCTGCAGATCGCCGTCGGCCAGGAGTTCCGGGCCGACGAGCAGGTGGAGTACGTCGTCCCCATCGGCACGAGCGAGGACCGGTCGATGCTGGCCTTCCAGCTCACCCCCTCCACCGCCCCGGGGGACGAGGAGACCATCGACCTGGTGCACCGCCTCCGGGACGACGTGGCCCCGGCCCTCGAGTCCGAGCACGACGTGGAGGTCGGCTACACCGGCCACACGGTGGCGAACATCGACATCTCCGAGGCGCTCGGCAGCTCCCTGCCGCTGTACCTGGGGGTCGTGGTCGGCCTCTCGCTCGTGCTCCTGGTGCTGGTGTTCCGCAGCATCCCGGTGCCGCTCGTCGCCACCGTCGGCTTCCTCCTGAGCGTCGGCGCCGCCTTCGGTGCGGTCGTCGCGGTCTACCAGTGGGGGTGGCTGGGCAGCCTCTTCGCGGTCAACGAGCCGGGTGCGATCCTCAGCTTCCTGCCGACGCTCGTCATCGGTGTGCTCTTCGGCCTGGCGATGGACTACCAGATGTTCCTCGTGAGCGGCATGCGCGAGGCCTGGGCGCACGGTTCCTCGGCGCGCCGTGCGGTGCACGAGGGCTTCCGGGCCGGTGCCGCGGTGGTGACGGCTGCCGCGCTGATCATGGTGTCGGTGTTCGCGGGCTTCGTGCACGCCGAGCTGACGATGATCCGGCCGGTCGGTCTGGCCCTGGCGCTGGGGGTGCTCGTCGACGCGTTCGTCGTCCGGATGACGCTCACGCCGGCCGTCCTCCACCTGCTGGGGGAGAGGGCCTGGTGGATCCCCCGCTGGCTGGACCGGATCCTGCCGGACCTCGACGTCGAGGGCGCCCGTCTCCAGCGGGCTCACGGGGTGGACCCGGAGGGCCACGGCGAGGTCGCCTGACGGCCGGCACCGAACCCCTCCACCGCCGCCACCCCTGCCCTTCCGGGGGCAGGGGTGGCGGCCTATCCTGCACGCGATGACCCCTCACGCCGTGGCCGACCCCGCGCCCACTCCCGGTTTCTCGCGAGAGATCTGGATGCTCATCGGCGCCGGCTTCGTCGTCGCCGTCGGCTTCGGGATCGTCGCCCCGGCCATCCCGCAGTTCGCCCGCAGCTTCGGGGTCGGGGCCACGGCCGCAGCGGCGATCATCTCGGCCTTCGCCGCCTTCCGGCTGGTCTTCGCGCCGGTCGGCGGCCGGCTGTCGGAAGCCTTCGGGGAGCGGCCGGTCTACCTGGCGGGGCTGCTCATCGTGGCCCTGTCCACCGGTGCGGCCGCCTTCGCGCCCAACTACTGGCTGCTCCTCGTCTTCCGCTCCCTGGGAGGCATCGGCTCCACGATGTTCACCGTGGCCGCCATCGCCCTCCTGGTGCGCCTGGCACCGCCCACCCAGCGCGGTCGGGTCTCGGCCGCCTACGGCTCGTCCTTCCTGCTGGGCAACGTGTTCGGGCCTGTCCTCGGCGGCCTGCTCGCTCCCCTCGGCCTCCGGGCACCCTTCCTCATCTACGGTGGCTCCCTGCTCGTGGCCTTCGTCGTGGTGGCGGTCGGGATCCGTCCCGGGGCCATCCGGGCCCCGGTCGACGCACCGGTGGCTCCGCGCATGACCGTGCGGGAGGCCCTGGTCGACCCGGTCTACCGGGCCTGCCTCACCTCCGGCTTCGCCAACGGATGGGCGAACTTCGGCGTCCGCATCGCCCTGGTGCCGCTCTTCGTCTCGGAGGTCCTCCGGGCCGGGCCGCAGCTGGCCGGCTTCGCCCTGGCGGCCTTCGCGGTCGGCAACGTGCTCGTGCTCAACCACGCCGGGAGCCTGAGCGACCGGATCGGTCGGCGTCCGCTGATCCTCAGCGGCCTGGTGGTCTGCGGGGTGTTCACGGCCTTCTCCGGGTTCGTCACCGACATCTGGCTCTACCTGTTCGTCATGGCCGTGGCCGGCGTCGGCGCCGGCATGCTCAACCCCGCCCAGCAGGCCGCGGTGGCCGACGTGGTGGGCAACGAGCGCACCGCCGGCACGGTCCTGGCCGGGTTCCAGATGTCGCAGGACGTCGGGGCGATCCTCGGCCCCGTCGTCGTGGGCATGGTGGCCGAGCGCTTCGGCTACGGTGCGGCCTTCGCGATGACGGGGGCCGTCATGGCCGTCGCGGTCCTCGTCTGGGCGGGCCGCCGCGAGACCGCCCGGGCCGTGGTGGGGGACTCCGTTCACAGTTGAGTCCCAGACTCGGTGGAGTCTGCGTCCAGACTGCCCTGCCACAGTCGGGTGCACGGCCTCCTCAGGGGTCGTCGGCCCGTCCCGGGAGGGGCGGACCGGCTCATGGGATCAGGTCGACCGGTGATTCCCCGCCGGCCGACCTGGAGCAAAAGGGTGTGAGCCGTGACCGCCGGGGCAGCTGCCCCGGCGGTCACGCACGTCAGGAGCGGATCGCCGCCTCGGCCGCCTCCCGGGGGAGGGTGAGCGCCAGGGCCCCCACGAGCAGGGCGGTGCACAGCGGCACGAACATCGCCGTGGCCATGCCCCAGTGGTGTCCGGCCCACCCGATGAGCGCCGGTCCGGCCAGGACGGTCACGTACCCGGCCCCGGCCACCACCGCGAGCATGCGGCCGCCACCGAGGTGGCCGGCCATCCCGTAGATCAGCGGGGCCAGCACGGCCACGCCGGCCCCGACGAGGAGCCAGCCGGCCAGCACCGGGACGAAGCCCGACTGCGTCGCCCCCACGAGGTAGCCGACCGCGGCCAGCCAGCCCCCGCCGGCGAGGGCCCAGCGGGCACCCACGACCTCGACGATGGCGTCGCCCGCGAGGCGGACGGCGATCATCGCCGCGGAGAAGAGGGCCAGCCCCGTGGCGCCCACGCCGGGGGAGACCCCGGTGACGTCCGTGACGTGGATGCTCGACCAGTCCCACCCGGTGCCCTCGGTGAGGCCGAAGAGGATCGCCATGACCGCCAGCAGCCAGGTGATCGGCGGCAGCGGGGCACGGGTGCCGGTGCGGTGGTGCTCGGGGGCGGGGGCGCTCTCCGGGGTGCTCGGCGCCACGGCGGCCACCACCGCCCCGGTGACCAGCACCCCGCCGAGGGTGGCCACCACCACGGTGCCGCTCACCCCGGCGGTGAGGGCCTGGGCCACCAGCACCGCGGAGGCACCCAGCAGGGAGCCCACCGAGAAGAAGGCGTGGAGGGTGCTCATGATGCGGCGGCTGCTGGCCCGCTCGGCGTCCACCGCCAGGGAGTTCATGGAGACGTCCATGGCCCCGTTGCCCAGCCCCACCAGAGCAGCGGCCAGGAGCACGAGCGGCCAGCTGGTGGCCCCGGCCAGCACGGTGAGGGCGAGCATCATCCCGCAGGCACCCAGCAGGGTGGGTCGACGTGCCCCGATCCGGTCGGCCAGGCGGCCGGCGACCTGCATGGAGACCGCCGCGCAGCAACCGGTGACCACGAGGAGGACCGAGATGTCCCCGGCCGCGAGCCCGGCCCGATCCCGGACGCTGGCCAGCAGCCCGCCCCACAGCCCGATGAGGAAGCCGTTCACCACGAAGATGGTCGCCACCTGCGGCGCGGACTGGAGGGTTCGGCTCAGCACCGGGGGATTCTCTCAGCCCTCCGGGGGTGGGCGACCTCCAGGATCCGGGTGGCCACGCGCGGGTCGCGGGCGGCGACGATCGGCAGCTCGTGGTCGCCGGTCAGGCTGAACGGACGGCCGTGGCGGTCGCTGGTCACGCCCCCGATCTCCTCGAGCATGAGCAGTCCGGCCGCGTGGTCCCAGGGCTTGTCCCAGGGGAGCACGGCCGCGTCCGCGCTGCCCCGGACCAGGTCCACCCAGAGCAGCCCGCTGGGGGAGAAGTGCGCCATCGCGGGGAAGTGGCTGGTGAGCCGGGCCAGCAGGTCGTGGTGCCCGTCGGGCCAGCGGCGCAGGTGGGAGGTGCGCAGGTCGGGCACCTCGACCGGCGGGGCGGCGAGGTCGACGGGGGCGGGGGAGTGCCCGTCGAGCAGCACGCCGTGGCCGCGCCGGGCGGTGGCCCACAGCCCCATCGCGGGGGCATGGGTCCAGGAGGCGACCACCCGGCCACCGTCCACGAGGGCGATGAGCACGGCGAAGCGCGCCAGGCCGTCCACGAAGTTGCTCGTACCGTCGATCGGGTCGACGACCCACACCGGGGCCTCCCCGGCGAGCCGGTCGAGGATGCGCGGGTCGGCGGCCACGGCCTCCTCGCCCACGACGGTCGAGCCGGGCAGGATCGCGGCGAGCCCCCGGGCCAGGGCGGCCTCGGCCCGGGTGTCGGCCACGGTGACCAGGTCGCTCGCCGAGGTCTTGGCACGGACGTCCCCGGCCTCCAGGCGGCGGAAGCGGCTCATGATCTCGGTGGAGGCCACCTCCGTCACCAGGTCGGCGACGGCGGAGAGCTGGGCGTCGGTCAGCACGGGCACACTCTCGCACGCCGGGATTCCCGACCCCTCCTCCCCCCCACGAGGTTGGTGAGGCTCACCTCACTGCCGTAGGGTCCTGCCCATGAGCGCCTCCCTCCACCGGTCCTTCCTGGCCACCGTCGAGCAGGTCGAACGCCTCAGCCCCTCCTTCGTCCGCGTGCACCTGGGCGGCGAGGACCTGCGCTCCTTCGGGGATACCTGCCTCGATCAGCGCATCAAGCTGGTCCTGCCCCGGCAGGGAACGCCCGAGGACCCCTTCGGCGGACTCCCGGAGGGTGACGAGTGGTACCTGGAGTGGCGTCGGCTCCCCGTGGAGGAGCGCAACGTCTTCCGGACCTACACGCCCGCCGGGGTGGACCGCGCGGCGGGGCGGCTCGCCGTGGACCTGGTCGTGCACGGCGACACGGGCCCCGGCTCCCGGTGGGCGCTGTCGGTCGCGGCGGGGGAGCCGGTGATGGTGGTGGGGCCGGACGCCACCGTGCCCGGCCACGAGCTCGCGGGCGTGGAGTGGACCCCCGGCTCGGCCCGACGCTTCCTGCTGGCCGGGGACGAGACCGCTGTGCCCGCCCTGGTCAACATCCTCTCGGCCCTCCCGCCGCACGCCACCGGGCAGGCCTTCCTCGAGGTGCCCGTCGAGGAGGACGTGCGTGAGGTCGCCCACCCGCCGGGCGTGGACCTGGTCTGGCTGCCCCGGGGCGTGGGCAGCGCGCACGGCGAGCGGCTGCTCGAGGCGGTGGCCGGCAGCCTGGCCGTCCACCCCGGTGGGCGTCCCGTGGAGGACCCCACCGGAGGAGGGGCCCCGGACGTCGTCGACGACCCGGAGGCCGTGCCGTGGGAGGTCGCCTCGGTCGAGGACGACGACCTCGCCTACGCCTGGATGGCCGCGGAGTCCGGCGCCGTCAAGGCCCTGCGACGCCACCTCGTGGGGGAGCGCGGGTGGGACAGGCGACAGATCGCCTTCATGGGCTACTGGAAGCAGGGCGTCAGCCAGGTCTGACCTGCCGACGGGGTCGGCGGGTCAGAGGGCGGCGACCAGGTACCCGTCCGCGTCCTCGTCCCACCACAGCTCGGCGACGTCCTCGGTGTCGGCCGCGCGGCAGAACTGCAGGAAGCTCGAGTAGCCGAGCTTCTTCTCGGAGAAGTCCGGGTCCTCGTGGCGCAGGCGGTCCTTGAGGCCGGAGAGGGGGACGCCGTCGCCCTCCGGGTCGTCGGAGTCCAGGACGGAGCGGAGCAGCTCGAAGACGACCTCCCGGTCGGCCTCGCCCGGCAGCTCGACCACCGGGTCCCCGGAGGAGGGTCCCTCGGAGAGGGTGATGACCCCGCGATCGTCCAGGTGCTTGAGGAGCTCGCCGAAGGCGCGGAAGCCGAAGTCCGTCTCGGAGAAGGTGGCATCCTTGCGCAGCAGGGTGCGCTTCAGGGCGGAGGCGGTCACCGGGCCGTTGGTCGTGCGCTGCAGCCCGGCCACGGTCTGCGCCACCAGGGTGGTCAGCTCCCCGGTGCTCTGGTTGGCGGTGGCCAGCTCCTCGCCGTCGGGGGTGGTGCGCGGCTGCGAGGTGCCCTGGCCCTTGCCACGGCCCTTGTCCGACTTCTTGGTGCTGCTCTCGGGGGCCTCGGAGGGGGTCTGGTCGGCGGCCGCGGAGCCCTTGGTGGCGTTCTTGGTCGGCTTCGCGTCCTTCGCCTCCTTCGGGTCTGGACCGCCCTGGACCGCACCGACCGTGCCCCGGCCGGCCTTCTTCGGCGTGGTGCCGGGCTGCGTGGCGTGCGGGTCCACCCCGTCGAGGGACTCGTAGAAGAGGAACTCGTCGCAGGCCGGCGGCAGCATCGCGGAGGTGGAGTTGCGGATCCCCACGCCGATGACGTTCTTGTTGAGCTCGCGCAGCTTGTGGACCAGCGGGGTGAAGTCCGAGTCGCCGGTGCAGATCGCGAAGGTGGTGATGTATTCGCGCTCGAACGCCATCTCGATGGCGTCGACCACCATTTTGATGTCGGCGGCGTTCTTGCGGGAGGCCCCCATGCGCTGCGGCATCTCGATGAGCTCGACGTGGCTGCGGGTCAGCATCCGCCGGTCCTCGTCGAAGTACGACCAGTCGGCGTAGGCCTTGCGCACCACCACCCGGCCGCGCTCGGCGAGCGCGTCGGCGATGGGCTTGAGCTCGAAGCTCATGCCTCCGAGGTGGTCCCGGGCTCCGAGGGCGAGGTTCTCGTAGTCCAGGAGCAGTGCGATGCGGTCCTCTTCCATGACCGCGAGCCTAGTGCGCCGTGTCGGTCCCCGGGACGGCGGTCGTGGAGACGGGCTCGGCGGGGCACCGGCGGAGCCCTCCCCGGGGTGCCGGCGGTCGTCGGTGGTGCGGGGCCTCAGTGGGCGGGGGTGTTGAGATCCGACCAGAGCTCGACCGCGGCCACCGGCAGCACGGCGGCGGTCAGCGCCGTGTGCGGGTGGGTGACCCCCTTGCCGCGGAGCCACCGGGCGGTCTTGAACCACAGCAGGTTCCCGGCGACGTGGAGCCCGAGGACGGCCGCCCCGGCCAGCAGGAGCATGCGGGTGTCGAGGCCCTCCGGCTGGTCCATGCCCTGCGCGGTGGCCGGGAGCTCCTGCTCCACGAAGTCCACCCGGGAGGCCGCCTCCGTGCCGCTCCCGCCCGGGGTAGCCGCCTCGAGGGCGGGGTCGGGCTGGGGGTCCTCCTCGGTGCCGTCCTCCGGCGGCCCGCTCACGGCCGCGGCCACGAGGGCGCCCGCGACGCCGGCCAGGGCCACCTGCAGCGGCCACCGGCGGCGACGGGTGCGGACGAAGTCCGGCAGGGCGGAGCTGGTCCCGGCCCAGCCGAGGACGAGCGCCGGCAGGGCGCGGCGGAGAGCGGTGCGCATCGTCTCAGTCCTCGGTGATCTGGTAGGTGCCGGTGATCGTCCCGCGGGCCACGGTCTGGAAGAGCATCGTGAACGCGGCGACGGTGGGGGTGGCGCTGTTGTCCAGCCCGAGGTCCTCGGTGTCCAGGGCGTGCACGGCGAAGACGTAGCGGTGCGGGCGGTCGCCGGCGGGCGGGGCCATGCCGGCCCAGGCCTTGGCGCCGGTGTCCGCGCTGAGCATGAAGGCACCCTCGGGCAGGTTGCCGCCGCCCTCGGCGCCGGCATCGGTGCCCAGCGAGGTGCAGTCGGCCGGGATGTTGAGCACCGTCCAGTGCCAGAAGCCGGCCGGGGTGGGGGCGTCGGGGTCGAAGCAGCTCACCGCGTAGGAGCGGGTGCCCTCCGGGGCGCCGCTCCACGAGAGCTGCGGGGAGAGCTCCTCGCGGTCGGCGGCGTGGCGGGCGTCGAGCGGCTGGCCGTCAGCGAAGTCGGAGCTCGTGACCTCGAGGGACGGGACCTCTGGGAGGAGGCTGTAGGGCTCCGGTGCTTGCGGTCGCTGCAGATCCATGGGGCCACCGTATGCGGCTGCGGCCCTCGCGTCACCCCCTGTGCCCGTCCACAACGCCGGGGCGCCGGCTGCCGTCCGCGGGTGCTCGTCCACACCCGGCGCCCCGCCACCGGGCCGGTGTCAGCCCGGACGACTACCGTGCGAGGCATGACTGCACCTGCTCCCGCCACGTCCCGCCAGGCCATCGACCTGCTGCCGGAGTCCGCCCGTGCCTTCGGGGTGGTCCTGGAGCGGCTGGACGACGGGGTGTGGGGTCGCCCGACGCCGTGCGCCGAGTGGTCGGTCCGGGACGTCGTGAACCACGTGGTGGCCGAGCACCTGTGGGTGCCGCACCTGCTGCGCGGGGAGTCCCTGCAGGAGGTCGGCGACCGGTACGACGGCAACGTCCTGGGTGACTCCCCGGCGCAGGCCCGCCGTGCGTGGCAGATGGCGATGCTGGGCTCCCTCCAGGCCTGGGCGCAGGTCGACGACGCGGAGCAGCTGGTCGCGTTCTCCGGGGGCGAGCACCCCGCGGGGGAGTATGCCCACCAGATGCTCGTGGACCTGGTCGTCCACGCCTGGGACGTGGCCCAGGGCGGTGGCGTCGCGGTGCCGGTCATCACCGATGCGGTGGGCGTCGCCTTCGCCTACGAGAAGCCGCGCGTCGCCGACCACCGGGCCGCGGGCATCTTCGCGCCGCCCACCCGGCCCCGGTCCGACCACCCCATGGACCAGCTCGTCGCCCTACTGGGGCGCTGAGCCGTGTCGACGCTGCCCACCTCCCGGCCGTCCACCCCGTTCGCCGTGGTGGACCGCGACCGGCTGCAGGCCAACATCGACCGGGTGGCCCGCCTCGCGGCCGACCGCGGCCAAGCACTCCGCCCGCACGCGAAGACCCACAAGTGCCCGCAGATCGCTGCCCTGCAGCTGGAGGCGGGGGCCAGCGGGCTCACCGTGGCCACCCTGGGGGAGGCCGAGGTCTTCGCCGATGCGGGGTGCACCGACCTGCTGATCGCCTACCCCGTGTGGTGGGACGCCGACCGCGCCGGACGCGTAGCGCAGCTGGCAGCCCGGGTGCGGCTCGCCGTCGGGGTGGACTCGGTGGAGGCCGTGCAGCACCTCGCCTCGCTGCTGGGCACCGCACCGGGCCGCCCCCTGGCTGCACCGATCTCGCCCCCGACCCTGCCGGAGCTGGTGGTGGAGGTGGACTGCGGGCACCACCGCAGCGGATGCGCCCCGCAGGACGCCGGGGCGGTCGCGCGCGCCGGGGTGGAGGCCGGATTCGTGGTCCGTGGGGTGTTCGCGTTCCCGGGACACAGCTACACACCGACCGGGCGCGAGGAGGTCGCCGAGCAGGAGGCACGAGACCTCGCCGTCGCCGCGGACTCCCTGCGCGGGGCGGGGATCCTCGAACCCTGGGTGAGTGGTGGCTCCACGCCCACCGTGGAGCACGAGGGCCACGGGTTCGACGAGGTGCGCCCGGGCGTCTACGTCATGGGTGACGCCCAGCAGTGGGAACTGGGCACCTGCTCGCCGGCGGACATCGCGCTCACGGTGCACGCCACCGTGGTCAGCCACGCCGGCGGCCGCCTCGTCCTCGATGCGGGGAGCAAGGCCCTGGGTGCTGACCGCGCCGGGTGGGCCACCGGTTTCGGACGGCTCCTGGACCACCCGGAGGCCCGCATCGAGCTGCTCTCCGAGCACCACGCGGTGGCCGTGATGTCCGAGGGCACCGAGCTGCCGCCCCTTGGGACGGAGGTGCGGGTGGTGCCCAACCACGCCTGCAATGCGGTGAACCTCACCGACGAGCTGTGGGTGGAGGTTGACGGCCGTCTCGTGGAGTCGTGGCCGGTGGCAGCCCGGGGGCTGAACGCTTGAGGTGGCGCCTTCGGGACAGCGGCGCGGAGTACGAGGAGATGCTCGCCAGGGTCCCGTTCGGCCACCCGCTGAGGCCGGCGACGGCTCGGCGACGGCCAGCGAGTGGTAGCGCACGATGGGGGAGCCGTCCGGTAGGTCGCTCACGACCCCGCCGGCAGCTCCGCTCCCGACCTGGGCGGTGCCACCTTGCGCGCGGCCGCCACCGTGGCCTAGATTGACCGCACCTCATCCAGAGCGACCGAGAGACGTGGCTCCCTGACGTCGCGGCAACCCTGCGGACCCCCGGGTCCGAGCACGGGTGCCAACGCCACGATCGATGCGAAGGAGATCCGCAGATGCACGACATCCGCACCGATCACACCCTCTGCGTCACGCTGCCGCTGGGCCCCGTGACGCCGCTGCCGGGGTTCCGCCCGGTGGTCCTCTCCCTGGTCTCGGTGCAGCGAATGCGCTGGGCGCAGGGCGCCGCCTGAGCCGCCCCCTGCGCCGAGCCCGCTGAGGCCCGACGACCCCTTTTTGCTGCCTGCCGCCCCGTCGTGGGGCCGGCCGGCGTGCCGCACCCTCCCCGCATCGTCGATGCGGGTGCGAGGGGCACCGCGGCGCACCCCAGACCCAGGAGAAGACCATGACGCACCCCACCGAGCCCACCCCCACCACCGACGCCGACACCACCACCGCCACCACCGCTGATGCGGTGAGCACCCCCTCGGCCGCCCCCGACCCCTCCGCGTGGGGCCTGGCGACGCGGTCGATCCACGCCGGCCAGGTGCCGGACTCGGACTCGGGCTCGCGCGCCCTGCCCATCCACCAGACCACCAGCTACGTCTTCGCGGACGCAGACCAGGCCGCCAACCGGTTCGCGCTCGCCGAGCTCGGCCCCATCTACACGCGCCTGAACAACCCCACCACCGAGGCCGTGGAGAACCGCCTCGCCGCCCTCGACGGGGGAGTCGGCGCCCTGTTGCTGTCGTCCGGCCAGTCGGCCACCACGTTCTCGCTGCTCAACCTCTGCCGTGCCGGCGACCACGTGGTGGCGTCCGCCCACCTCTACGGGGGCACGCAGAACCTGCTGGCGGTCACGCTGGAGAAGCTCGGCATCCACACCACCTTCGTGGACGAGCCCAACGACCCCGCCGCTTGGCGGGAGGCCACGCGGGGGAACACCAAGGCCTGGTTCGCCGAGACCATTGCCAACCCGTCGGGCCTGGTGCTGGACATCCGGCCCGTCGCCGACGCCGCCCACGAGGCGGGCGTGCCGCTGATCGTGGACAACACCGTGGCCACCCCGGCCCTGCTGCGGCCGCTCGAGCACGGCGCGGACGTGGTGGTCTACTCGGCCACCAAGTTCCTCGGCGGGCACGGCACCGCCATCGCCGGGGCGATCGTGGACGGCGGCACCTTCGACTACGGCGCGCAGCCGGAGCGGTTCCCCAACTTCACCGAGCCCGACCCCTCCTACAACGGCCTGGTGTTCGCCCGCGACCTCGGGGCCGACGGTGCCTTCGGGGTGAACCTCTCCTACGTCCTGCGGGCCCGGGTGTGCCTGCTGCGGGACCTCGGCTCCGCGCCGGCCCCGTTCAACGCCTGGCTGATCGCGCAGGGCCTGGAGACGCTCACCCTGCGGCTGCAGAAGCACGTGGCCAACGCGCACGAGGTGGCCCGCTGGCTCGACGCCCGGCCCGAGGTGACCCGCGTGCAGTGGGCCGGCCTGCCTGGTCACCCCAGCCACGAGGTCGCCCAGCGCTACCTGCCGGACGGCCCGGGGTCGGTCCTCTCCTTCGAGCTCGCGGGCGGGGCCGATGCAGGGCGCGCCTTCGTCTCGGCGCTGCAGCTCTTCAGCCACGTGGCGAACATCGGCGACGTGCGCTCGCTGGTGATCCACCCGGCCAGCACCACCCACGCCCAGCTGTCCGATGCGGAGCGCCTCGCCGCCGGGGTGACCCCCGGGCTGGTCCGCCTGAGCGTTGGCATCGAGGACAGTGCCGACCTGCTGGCCGACCTCGAGCGCGGCCTCGGGGCGGTGGCCCGGTGACCGCGGTGCTCAGTCCGGCGCGTCCCGGCTCCGCGCGCACCGCGGGACCGGCCCCGCTGGTCGGTGTCGGGGGTTGCCCGGCACCGCGGCACGACCTGTTGCGGCTGGGTCGGTTGGTCTGCGAGGGCGGGGGAGTGGTCCCCGACCTGCAGGTCAGCGTCCGCCGCTGGGGAGCCCCGCCGCGCGCCGACGGCTCGAACGTGGTGCTGCTGCTCCACGCCCTGACCGGTGACTCCCACGTGGCCGGGCCGGGCGGCCCGGCGCACAGTCCCACGGGCTGGTGGCCGGGCGTCCTCGGGGTGGGGGCGCCGGTGGACACCGAGCGCTTCCACGTCATCGCCCCCGACGTCCTCGGTGGGTGCAGCGGCACCAGCGGCCCGGCGGGTGCGTCGGTGCCGAACGCGCTGGGCGGCGCCGACTTCCCCGAGGTGACGGTGCGCGACCAGGTCGCCGCGGAGGTGCGCGCCGTGCAGGCCCTGGGCATCCGTCGGGTGGCGCACGTCATCGGTGCCTCGGCCGGTGGGATGCGGGCCTTGGAGTGGGCGGCGCAGACCGCCGTGCCGGTGGACCACGCCGTCGTCGTGGCCGCACCGGCCGCCTCCTCGGCCGACCTGCGGGCCGGTCTGGCGGTCCAGCGCGCGGCCGTCACCGCCGACCCGGCCTGGCAGGGCGGGTACTACGCCCCCCAGTCCGGCCCTACTGCCGGCCTGGCGCTGGCCCGCCAGCTGGCCGTGCTCACCTACCGCAGCGCGGACGGTCTGGAGCAGCGCTTCGGGCCCGATGCGGGGCGCCTCACAGCGTGGCTCGAGCACCACGGCCGCTCCTTCGTCGAGCGCTTCGACGCGGTGTCCTACCTGCGCCTCATCGGGGCGATGGCCACGCACGACCTCGGCCGCGGGCGGGGCGGTGTGCAGCGTGCGCTGCGGCACCTGCCCGCCCGTGTCACCGCGGTGGCGGTCTCCTCGGACCGCTTCACCACCCCCGACGAGGTGCGCTCCCTGGCCCGCGGGACCGGCGGCCGGTACGCCGTCATCGAGTCCGTCCACGGCCACGACGGCTTCCTCATCGAGACCGAGCAGACCGCCACGGTGCTGCGCTCGGTCCTCGCCTGACCCCCTCACCACACCCCAGGAGCTCCCCATGACCCCCGTCCTCACCAGCCACGCCGGTTCCCTGCCCCGCCCGGACTCCCTGCGGGAGGCCAACGCCCGCCGTGCCGCCGGCGAGATCGACGCCGCAGCGTTCGACGAGCAGCTGGGCACTGCCGTGCAGCAGGTCGTCGCCCGCCAGCGCGACCTCGGCCTCGACGTCGTGAACGACGGCGAGTACGGCCACGCCATGACCGCCTCCCAGGACTTCGGCGCCTGGTGGACCTACTCGTTGGACCGCACCAGCGGCCTGGAACTCGTGGAGCCCACGCAGTCGCCGGAGGAGCTCGAGGCGCAGGAGGAGCGGCTCGGCAACACCCCGGCCGACCCGGCCGACGGTGTGCGCCTGACGACCTTCGGCCGCCGCCGCGACTGGCTGCGCTTCCGTGACGTGTACGGCGACCCGACGAGCGGCACCGGCATCGATGCCCGCCGCCCGCTGCCCCTGCCCACGGCGACCGGCGCCATCGGGTACGCCGGGCAGGATGCGGTCGCCCGGGACACGCGCGCCCTCACCGCGGCGCTGGCCGCCACCGGCGGTGGGCGCGGGTACCTGTGCGCCCTCTCGCCCGGGTCCGCGGCCCGCATCGGCAACGCGCACTACACCAGCGAGACCGAGTGGCTCCACGCCTGGGCCGGGGTGCTGCGCCAGGAGTATTCCGCCATCCTCGATGCGGGGCTCGAGCTGCAGATCGACGACCCCTCCTTGGCCGAGAGCTGGGACCAGGTGAACCCCGAGCCGTCGGTGGCCGACTACCAGCGGTTCGTGGCCCGCCGCATCGAGGCCCTCAACCTGGCGCTGGAGGGTCTGGACACCTCCCGGGTGCGGCTGCACCTGTGCTGGGGCTCGTGGCACGGCCCGCACACGACGGACGTCCCGCTGGCGGACATCCTCGGGGAGGTCCTGCAGGCGAACGTGGGTGGTCTGTCGCTCGAGGCCGGCAACGTGCGCCACGAGCACGAGTGGACCGTCTGGCGCGATGTCGAGGTGCCCGCGGGGCTCACGCTGCTGCCCGGGGTGGTCTCGCACGCGACGAACGTGGTGGAGCACCCGGACCTGGTGGCCCAGCGCATCGGACGCTTCGCCGAGGCCGTCGGCAGCGACCGCGTGATCGCCTCGAGCGACTGCGGTTTCGGCGGTCGCGTCCACCCCGACATCGCTTGGGCGAAGCTCGAGTCGTTGGTGGCGGGCGCCCAGCGCGCCTGAGTGCTCGGACCGGCTGGCCTGGCTCCGCGCCAGCCAGCCGGTCCGGCCCAGCAGCCCGGCTAGCCCGGTCCGGCCGCCCGCGACGCCGTCCCTGTGAGGCGCGTGTGAGGCCCGCCCCCAGCCTGTGCGCCGGTCGTGAGTCCGCTGTGAGTGACGTGAGAGACCGGTGCGGCAGTGTGCTCAGTGGTTGCCCAACTCCTTCGCGAGGGCGCCGGGAGCGGCTGCAGGAGGGGGCGGCAGGGCCACAGCGGGCCTGCCGCAGGGATGCTCCCGGCGCACGCTGCGGGCCCTGTGCGATGCTGCCGGGCATGTCGCACGCACCGGGAGTGGATGGGCGCCGCGGGCCCCGGGGAGTTCTGGGCCTGATGGGGGCCATCGAGGCCGAGGTGGTCTCGCTCCGGGCGGCGCTGGCCGATCCCCGCCCCGAGACCGTGCTGGGCCAGGAGGTCACCACGGGGCAGCTCGAGGGGGTGGACGTGGCCGTCCTGCGCAGCGGCGTGGGCAAGGTGAACGCCGCCCTGGGGGCGGTTGCGCTGCGCACGGTGGGGGCCGACCGCATCGTGTTCACCGGGGTTGCTGGGGGGCTGGCGCCCGAGGTGGGCGTGGGTGACCTCGTGGTGGCCCATGACGTGGTGCAGCACGACGTCGACGTCACCGCGCTGGGTCGTGCCCCGGGGGAGCTGCTCGGCGAGCCGGCTGTCTGGCGGTCCGATGACCGGCTGCGGGCGGCGTGCGAGCACGCGGCGCGGGAGGTGTCCGGCGGGGCCGGGGTGCACACCGGCCGTATCGCCTCGGGGGACCAGTTCATCGCCTCCGTGACGCAGCGCGTCCGCATCGTCGAGCAGTTCGGTGCCCTCGCGGCCGAGATGGAGGGCGCGGCCATGGCCCAGGCGTGCGCCCGGATGGGGGTGCCCTGGGCGGTGGTGCGCAGCATCAGCGACAACGCCGACGGCGACGCGGTGGCCGACTTCCCAGCCTTCCTCGAGCAGGCGGCCGACCGCGGTGTGGCGCTGGCCCGCGCCGTGTGCCGTCGGGTCTCGGACAGGACGACGGGTGGCACGACGACGCGTGAGACGAGCGAGGAGGGGCGATGAGCAGGCGTTACCCGACCCCGGCCGAGGAGATCGCGGAGATGCGCGGCCACGTGCAGTCCGTCGCCACCGTGGCCAGGGGCCGGCTCGAGCCCCGGAGCGGGTGGGTCCGGGGCGCGTGGTGGCTGTCCGTCCTGGTGTGGGCGGGGCTGGCCGGGTGGACCCTCGTCCGGCCGGGCGGTCTCACCGTCGTCTCGGACGGACAGGTGCAGCAGCTCAGCGGGTGGGAGGCCTTGATCCTTGTCGGGCTGGCGCTCCTGCTCCTGCCGATGCCCTGGATGAGTCGACTGCTCCTGAGCCCCCAGTGGGCGCCGATGGTGAACATGCCCCACAAGGACTTCTGGGTGCGCACGCCGGCCCGGCTGGCCCGCGGTGAGCGCTTGATGTGGGAGTTCCTGGCGCTCTTGACACTGGTCACCACGGTGCTGTGCGCACTGCCCTTCGCCCTGCCGAGCCTCTGGGCGGACCTGGGCTGGGGCGAGCTCCCGGCGGCGGTCATGGTCGCCGCGATGGGCGGGTTGGTCATCGGCATGGTGGTCCTGCTCGTCTGGGGGATGCTCTGCTTCTTCGACCCCGAGCGCTCCGCCGCCGACCTGCCGCTGGAGTGACCCGGGATAGCCTCATCTGCGTGAACGACGAGCTGCCGGACGACCTGGACCTGACCATCCCCGACGACCTCTCTGCCCTGGAGGGCCTGGGGGAGGAGCCGCAGGGCCCCACCCCGCTGGCGCTGGTGCACGGCATCGGTTCCACACCCATCGACTGGCAGGACGTGGTGAGCCGCATCGGCGCCACCCGCCCGATGGCCGCCCCATGGGTCTCGGGCCTGAAGCCCACCGAGGCCGTCGGCCTGGACCTCCCGCGCTGCGCCGAGGGTGTGCTCAACACCCCGGACGTCATGACCTGGCGCCGCTTCGACGCCGTGGGGGTCGACGTCGGCGGCCTGGTCTGCGCCACCCTCGCCGTGAACCACCCGCAGAAGGTGCGCCGGCTGGTGCTCTCGGCGGTCTTCCCGCAGATGCCGAAGATGGCCGTGCGCATGCAGAAACTCGCCCTGCAGGCGCAGTCGCGCAACAACCTCGTCGCACAGGGGATCGACCGGCAGCGCACCCTGGAGGTGCTCGACGTCCTCGCCGGGCTGGACGCCACCGAGACCCTCCGCGCCCTGGACCTGCCGGTGCTCGTGCTCAGCGGGGAGGACCGCACGGCCCGGGCCGCGGCACAGCAGGTGGCCGCGCTGGTCCCGGGGGCGGAGCTCGGTGTCGTGCCCGGTGGCGGCCGTCGCCCCCACCTCGAGGCCCCCGAGGCCTTCGCCGACGCAGTCGTGGAGTTCACCGCCGACGATCGACTCGAGGAGGGGCCGGGTGAGGAGGCCTGAGCCTCAGCGGCGGTAGCGCTCCGCCCAGGTGAGCACGTCGTCCACGTACTCCTCGGAGTTGTTGTACCGCTTGATCGCCGAGCGGAGGGTCTCCTCCTCCGACAGGTCGATCTCCTGGTTGCCGCAGAGCAGGCTGGCCGTGGCCAGGGCCGCGTCGTGGATGTTCTGCGGGTCCTTCTCGCCGTCCCCGTTGCCGTCCTGGCCGTGGATCTCCCAGGTGGTGGGGATGAACTGCATCGGGCCCACGGCGCGGTCGTACTCGGTGTCCCCGTCGATCTCGCCGCCGTCGGTGTCGCTGATGCCGGTGACATTCCCGCCGGCCCCGCTGCCGTCCAGCCGGGCCCCGTAGATCGGCGGGTCGGCCCGGCCGGCGTCGTCCAGCTTCCCCCGCTCCGCGTGCTTGCTCTCCACCCGTCCGATGCCGGCGATGACCTCCCACTGCAGCCCGTGGCAGGGGTGGTCGAACTCCTCGGCGCCCGCCGCGGCGTTCTGGTAGGCCTCCCGGGCGGGGTCGGGGATGTTCCCGGCCCGCTCGGTGGTGGGGCTCAGGGTGTAGGCGACGTACAGCAGCACGGTGAGGAGCGCAGCCCCCAGGACGGCCCAGAGGCGGCGGTCCAGGCCGGCCAGGTGGGTGGCCTTCCGACGGGTGGCCTTCTGGCGAGAGGGCATGGTGCTCCTGAGAGGGAGGGGCGGGCGGCGCGGAGCCCTGGTCCGGGGCGGCCGTGCCGGGGAGGGATCACCGAAGGGTAGTCGGTGCGCCCGTACGGATCACCCGTCCTCCGGAGGGGCCCGCGCCCGGCCCCATCTCGAGGACCCGGTGGGCCGTCTCCGCGGCGACCGGGTCGTGCTCGGCGAGCACCACCGTGTGGCCCGCGGCGGCCAGGGCGTGGAGCTGGCGCACCAGTCGGTGGGTGTCGGCGGGGTGCAGGCCGGTGGTCGGCTCGTCGAAGAGGTAGAGGGTGGGCTCCCGTCGCCGCACCCGCAGCTCGGTGGCCAGCTTGATGCGCTGCGCCTCCCCGCCGGAGAGCTCGGTGGCCGGGTGGCCCAGTCGGAGGTATCCGAGCCCCAGGTCGGCCAGCGCCTGCACCGTGCGGCGGACGGTCGGCTCCTCGGTGAAGACCTCCCGTGCCTCGTCCACCGTGAGGGCCAGCACCTCGGCGATGGTCAGCCCCTGCCAGCGAACCTCGAGGGTCTCCTCGTCGTAGCGCGTGCCGTGGCAGGTGGGGCAGAGCGAGTAGGTGCCGGGCATGAAGAGCAGCTCCACCGACACCGAGCCCTGCCCTTCGCAGGTGGGGCAGCGGCCGGGGGTGGTGTTGAAGCTGAACCGGCCCGCCCCGAAGCCGCGCGTCTTGGCCTGCTCGGTGGCGGCGAACAGGCTGCGGATGCGGTCGAAGGCGCCGGTGTAGGTGGCCAGGGTCGACCGGGGCGAGCGGCCGATCGGCTTCTGCGTGATGCGCACCAGCCGTCCCGGCACGGCGCCGCCCGGGCTGCCGCCGGCGACGGTGACGGTCGCCGGCGTGCCCCCGTCCGGCGGGTCGAGACGACCGGGAAGCTCCTCGCCCTCCTCGTCGCCCGTCCCCTCCGCCTCGGTGGTGACCTCCTGGGCGTGGGCGCGGACCGCCGCGGCGATGCCGTCGAGCAGCGAGGACTTGCCGGACCCGGAGACCCCCGTCACCACCGTCACGGCGGCCAGGGGGAAGTCCACGTCGGCGCCCTGCACGTTGTGGCGGTGGATGCCGCGGACCTGCAGCAGGCCGCTGGCCCCGGGGGTGGGGCGCACGGCGGGGGGACCGTCGGGGAACACCTCCTCGGGGTGCACGGGGCGCTCGACATAGCGCCCGGTCACCGAGTCCTCCACCCCGGCGAGCCCATCCACCGGTCCGCTGAAGAGCACGCGACCGCCGTCCTGACCGGCCCACGGACCCACGTCGACCACCCAGTCGCACGCGGCCACCACACCCATGTCGTGCTCCACCACGAGGACGGTGTTGCCGGCCTCCACGAGCCGACGCAGCACCCGCACGAGGGCCTCGGTGTCGCGCGGGTGGAGGCCGGCGGACGGCTCGTCGAGCACGTACAGCACCCCGAACAGGCCGGCGTGCAGGAGGGTGGCCAGGCGGATGCGCTGGAGCTCGCCGGGGGAGACGGTCGTGCTGCCGCGACCGAGCGCCAGGTGGCCCAGGCCCAGCTCCACGAGGACCTCGAGGCGGGCGGTGAGATCGGTGAGCAGGTTGAGCTCGGCGGCCTCCCGGGCGGTCGGCTCCGTGGCCGCTCCGGCGATGGGCTCGCCGGACGTCCCCTCGCCCGGTGCGCCGGATCGCGTGCGGCGGGTGGCCTCGGCCAGCTCACCGGTGCGGCGGGTGGTGAGCTCGAGCAGCTCGTCGATCGGCAGGTCCAGCAGGTCGGTGATGCCCTGCCCCTGCCAGCGGACCGCCTGGGCGTCGGGGCGCAGGCCGGCCCCGCCGCAGGTGCCGCAGGGGTGGGCCTCCACGAAGCGCAGCGCCCGGGCCCGCTGGGTGGCCGAGCGGGTCTCGGCGAGGGTCCGCAGCAGGTAGCGGCGGGCGGAGGAGAACTGGCCCTGGTAGGGGCGCTGGATCCGCCCGGCCTCGCGCTCGGGCACCACCTCCACGGTGGGCTGCTCGTCGGTGAGCAGGATCCAGTCCCGGTCGGCCTGCGGCAGGCTCTCCCAGGGGGCGTGGACGTCGTAGCCGAGGGTGGCGGTGATGTCCCGGTAGTTCTTGCCCTGCCAGGCACCGGGCCAGGCGGCGATGGCGCCCTCGGCGATGGAGAGGCTCGGGTCGGGCACCATCGACGCCTCGGTGGGCTCGTGGACCACGCCCAGCCCCGAGCAGTCCGGGCAGGCGCCGACAGCGGTGTTGGTGCTGAAGGCGTCGGAGTCCAGGTGCTCGGTCCCGGCGGGGTACTCGCCGCAGCGGGAGAGGAGCATCCGCAGGATGCTGCCGGTCTGGCTGACGGTGGCCACCGTGGAGCGGGAGGAGACCCCGGAGGTCGTGGCCTGCTGCCCCAGCGCGACCGCCGGGGGCAGCCCGTGGACGGCCCCGACCTGCGGGTCCAGCGCCCCGTGGAGCAGGCGGCGGGCGAAGGGGGCGACGGTCTCCAGGTAGCGCCGCTGCGCCTCGGCGTGGATCGTGCCGAAGGCCAGCGAGGACTTGCCCGACCCGGAGACTCCTGTCACCGCGACCAGCCGGTTGCGGGGGATGCTGACGCTCACGCCCTGCAGGTTGTGCAGGTGGGCGCCGGTGACCGTCAGGTGGGTCTCGGGGGAGGGGACCGGAGGTGCTGCGGACGTCATCGGGCCAGTCTCGCAGCCGTGCGCCGGTGGCGAGGGGTCCCGCGTCTCGCCACGCAGCAGACGACCATCACCTGACGTGCACGAACGTCACCTCGATCGCTGATGGTGGTGCGCGTCAGGTGATGGTCGTCGGGGGGGGGGCTGGACCCGGCTCAGCCCTGGGCGTCCACCCGCTCGACGAGCGCGGTGAACAGGGCGCTCATCTCGTCGGCCGGGGCGGCGTCGGTGGGGGTGCCGTCCACCTCGAGGTGCTCGCCCAGGCGAAGGCCCGGACCGTCGGTGCGGGCCATGCCGATGCGGTCGGCCACACGGGCCAGCACCTCCATCGCGTCCGCGCCGGCGTTCCAGCCGTAGCCGATGACCCCGACCGGCTTGCCCACCCACTCGGCGTAGAGGTGGTCGATGGCGTTCTTGAGCACGGCCGTGTAGGAGCCGTTGTACTCCGGGGTGGTGATGACCAGGGCGTCGTACGACTCGATGGTCTCCGCCCAGGCCCGGGTCGCTGGGGACTGGCCGGGGCTGGCCTTGGGGGACTGCGGTTCGTCGAAGAGGGGGAGCTCCACCTCGGCGAGGTCGACGATCTCGGCCTGCACCCCCTCGGGGGCCTGGTCGGCGACCCATCGGGCCACGGTGGGGCCGATGCGTCCGGAACGGGTGGAGGTCACGAGGATGCCGATACGGGTCATGTCACGGAGTGTACGGGGGTGATGGCAGTGGGCCCGGCCCGCTGGGGTGCCCCACGCGCAGGATCACCGTCCTCGTCCAGACCCACCGTGGGTGGACGGTGGTTCTGGGCGAGGACGGTGGGTCTGCGGCGGGTGGCGGGGGGGGCTGGTGCCCGCCCCGCCGCTCGCCACCTGCCCCTCGGTGCCCGGCAGGGGTGCTCCTGTCGGTCGCTCAGTGCCCGTCGCCGAGGTGCCCGGAGAGCTGCCCGTGCCGGTCCGCCGAGGCCTCGTTGAGGCCGACGATGGTCACCCGCTTGCCCTTGGCGGTGTACTTGGCCTCGATGCTGTCCAGCGCCGCCACGGTGGAGGCGTCCCAGACGTGGCTGTCGGACAGGTCGATGACCACGCGCTGCGGGTCCCCGGCGTAGTCGAACTGGTACACCAGATCGTTGCTGCTCGCGAAGAAGAGGGCACCGGTCACCCGGTAGGTCACCGCGTCGATCGTGCCGTCGCCGTCCACGTCGATGCTCTCCACCCGCTCCACGCTGGTGAAGTGGGCCACCCGGCGGGCGAAGACCACGAATGCGGTGAGGACGCCGAGGATCACGCCGTAGGCCAGGTTCCCGGTGGCCACGGTGACGGCCACGGTCACGAGCATCACGAGGGTCTCGGCCAGCGGCAGGCGGCGCAGCGTGCCCGGCGCGATGGAGTGCCAGTCGAAGGTCGCCCAGGAGACGAAGATCATCACCGCCACGAGCGCTGCCATCGGGATGCGTCCCACGAGGTCGCCGAGCGCCACCACGAGGATCAGGAGGAACACGCCGGCCAGGAAGGTCGAGATGCGGGTGCGGGCCCCGGAGGCCTTCACGTTGATCATCGTCTGGCCGATCATCGCGCAGCCACCCATGCCGCCGAAGAAGCCGGTCACCACGTTCGCCACGCCCTGGCCCCAGCTCTCGCGGGTCTTGTCCGAGTGGGTGTCGGTGATGTCGTCCACGAGCTTGGCGGTCATGAGCGACTCGAGCAGCCCGACCAGCGCCATCGCCAGCGCGAAGGGGCCGATGATCTGCAGCGTCTCCAGGGTCAGCGGGACGTCCGGCAGCAGCAGCGCCGGCAGGGAGTCGGGCAGGTCGCCCATGTCGCCGACCGTCGGGACCTGCCACCCGAAGAGCGCCGCGGCGACCGTCACGAGGACGATCGCCACCAGTGGGGCCGGCACCGCGGAGCTCAGGCGCGGCAGCAGGAAGATGATCGCCAGGCTCACCGCCACCAGCGGGTAGACGAGCACCGGCACGTCGACGAGCTGTGGCAGCTGGGCCATGAAGATGAGGATGGCCAGCGCGTTGACGAAGCCGACCATCACCATTCGTGGGATGAAGCGCATCAGGCGGGCGACGCCCAGGGCCGCCAGCACCACCTGCAGGAGGCCGGCCAGGATCACCGTGGCCAGGAAGTAGTCGATCCCGTGCTCCCTGGCCACCGGGGCGATGACCAGCGCGATGGCGCCGGTGGCGGCCGAGATCATCGCCGGGCGTCCGCCGACGATCGCGATGGTCACGGCCATCGTGAACGAGGCGAAGAGCCCCATCCGCGGGTCCACCCCAGCGATGATGGAGAAGGAGATCGCCTCCGGGACGAGGGCCAGGGCCACCACGAGGCCGGCCAGGACCTCGGTCTTCAGTCGGCGGGGGTTGCGCAGCGCGGCGAGCGTGGAGGTCTCGCGCTCGCCGGCCTCCGGGACCAGTGGGTACTCGTCGGTCGGGAGGTCGTGGGGCGCCGCGTCGGGCACGGTGCTGCTCATGGGTCTCCTGGGGGATCGTCAGGGGGCGGCCGGTGCCGGACGGGCCGGCCGGTGGGTGCCTCGGCGCCTCGGGGGTCTGGGGTGCGCCGCGCACGGCTCCGTCGGGCGGGTCCGGGAAGGGGTTCAGGGGGCGTGGGACGCTGGGCCAGCGGCCAGCACTGCCCCAACTCTATCGCAGCGTAAGGTTTTCCCATGACCATCGAGGACGTCCCGCTCGCCCACATCGGCGAGGTGGCCGAGCGCACCGGCCTCTCCCACCGCACGATCCGCTACTACGAGGAGATGGGGCTCGTCGTGCCCTCCGCGCGGACCGAGGGCGGGTTCCGGCTGTACTCCGAGGCCGACGTGGAGCGCCTCCAGCTGATCACCCCGATGAAGCCGCTGGGGTTCTCGATCGACGAGATCCGCGAGCTGCTCGACGCCCTGGACACCTTGGCGGCGACAAAGGTGCCCGACGGTGCGGGAACCGGTGCGTCGGCTGGTGCGGCGGCTGACGCGCAGGCAGCGGTCGGCACCTCGGTCGAGGAGCAGGCCGCGGCGCGCGAGGTGGTGGCCGCGGCGCGCGAGGTGGTGGCCGCGGCGCACGAGCGGGCCGTGCCGACCATGGAGCGGCTCCGGGCCACCGCCCGCCGGGCCGAGGAGCTCACCCAGCGGCTGGCCGCCGAGGTCGCTGACTGACCGCGCCCCCAGGCCCACCGCCCAGCCCCACCGTCCTCACCGCAGGCCCACCCTCCTCGTCCAGACCCACGGTGAGCGGACCGTGGCCCTGAGGCAGAGCGGTGGGCCTGGACGAGGACGGTGGGGTTGGCGTGGCTCGTCCGGGCACCGCCTGTGGCAGCCTTCCGGTGTGCCCACTGACCCCGCACCGACCGCCCTCCCGGGCCGTGCCTTGGAGTGGTTCGCCCCTGCTCGCCTCGGCCCGAGCTTCCGCTGGCTGCTCGGTGGTGCCTACGCGGCGAACCTCGCCGACGGGATCGTGCTGGCCGCCGGCCCCCTGCTCGTCGCCTCGCTCACCGACAGCGCCCTCCTCGTGGCCGCCGCACCGATGATGAACCGGCTCCCGTGGCTCGTCCTGGGCTTGGGGGTCGGGGCGCTCGCCGACCGCTGGGACCGCCGCCGCATGACCATCGCCGGCGACCTCTCCCGGGTGGTGGTCCTGGCCCTGCTGGTGGCCACCCTGCTCAGCGGGCACGCGACGATCGGGCTGGTGCTGGCGGTCATGCTGCTCCTGGGCGTCGCCGAGGTGGTCACCGATTCGGCGGGGATGACCCTGCTCCCCTCGCTGGTCGGCCGGCAGGAGCTGGTCCTGGGCAACTCGCGGATGATGGGTACCGCGCTGGTGGGTAACCAGCTCGTCGGGCCGGCGCTGGGGGCGGGCCTCTTCGCCCTGGGCAGCGTGTGGGCCTTCTCCACCGGGATGCTGCTCATCGCCCTGGCCGCGGCCTGCGTCACCCGGATCGTCCTGCCGTCCCACCCGGCCACGGAGGTCGACGACGACCGGGACGGGACCCCCGCCCGGCGGAGCGTCCACGCCGACGTCGTGGAGGGCCTCGTCTGGCTGCGTCACAACCCGGCCGTGCGCACCCTGGTCCTCACGATCCTCACCTTCAACATCACCTGGGCGATGGGCTGGGGCGTCCTCGTCCTGTGGGCCCAGCAGCGGCTCGGTCTGGGGGCCGTGGGCTTCGGCCTGCTCACCACAGCCTCGGCGGTCGGCGGCATCATCGCCGTCCTGGCCTTCGACCGGCTGGCCGCCCGCTACGCCCTGTCCACGCTGATGCGGGTCTGCCTCACCCTGGAGGTCCTCTGGCACCTGGTCATGGCCACGGCCACCTGGGCCTGGGTCGGCTACGCGGCGCTCTTCGGGTTCGGTCTCTACACGTTCGTGTGGGGCTCCACCTCGTCGGCCGTCCGGCAGCGGGCGACCCCGGACCACATGATGGGCCGCATGAGCTCGATCAACCTCGTCGGCCTCACCGGCGGCATGGTCGTCGGGATGCCCATCGGCGGCCTGCTGGCCGACGCCTTCGGCATCACGGCCCCGTTCTGGGTGGGCTTCGTCGGGTCGGGGCTGACCCTGGTCGTGATCTGGCGGTCGCTGGGGCACATCGCCCACGTGGTCGAGCCGGCCGGCCCGGAGTCGGGCAGCGCGCCGGGGGATGCCGGATGAGCGGGGTCGAGCTGCGGCCGCGCCGTCCGGAGGACCTGCCTGGGCTGGGCGAGCTGCTCCTGGAGCAGCAGCCCGTCTCGGACTACCCGCACGTCCGACCGAAGCTGGAGGCGGTGGCAGCCTTCCTCGCCCGCTCGACCGAGGAGGCCGCCTGGGTGGCCGTTCACCGCCGGGGCGGGGTCGAGGAGCTGCTCGGCCACGTGGCGGTCACCCGCATCGCGCGCGGGGCGGAGGGCGAGGAGGAGACCCTCGCCTGGTGCGAGGGGGCCGGCTGTGCCCCGGAGGAGCTGCGGGTCGTCGGGGCGCTCTTCGTCGGCCTGCACGCGACGGGGCTGGGGGCCGGGGTGGCGCTGCTGCGGCGGGCGACCGAGCACGTCCTGGACGCCGGGAGGGTGCCCTGCCTGGACGTCCTGCCCACCCATGACCGGGCGGTCGCCCTCTACCGGCACCTCGGCTGGGTGGAGGTGGGGCGCCTGCGCCCCGACTGGCTGGCGGACTGGGCGCCCGAGGTCATCGCGATGGTGCACCCGGCGGGCCGCCGGGGCTGACGCGGGGGGCCGGGGCGAGCGCGCAGGCCGCCGTGCCGCCGGGCAGCTCGTGCCGGTGCTCGGCCACCCACCGGTAGACCCGCGCCGCCACGGGGGCGATGCCGGGGGACGCGAGGATCCGCCCGGCCAGCCGCAGCAGGGCGGCCGCGACGGCACGGAGCCGGCCGGTCGGAGCGGAGCGGTCTGCGCGGGAGGTCCGCAGCGCCGCGGCGATCCCGGCGGCGCCGTACGCCACCTCTCCGGTGGCGTGCACGAACGGGATCTCGGCCGCGGCCCGTGCCGGGTCGACAGCCAGCTCGGCCAGCCGGGCGGGGGTCATTGGCTCGATCCGGCAGGTCACCGGCCAGCGTGCCAGGAGTTGCGCCGAGCGAGTGCAGAAGCCGCAGTCGGGGTCGTACAGCAGGGTGCCCATGCTGCATGGTCGCAGGGGGCCGGACCCTCCGGCCCGACCCCCTGCGAGTCCCCACGGGGGAAGCAGGCGACCCGTCGTCAGCGCACGTACGGCGGCAGCGGGCGCGGCTCGCTGGGCTGGTACCCGTCGCTCAGGTCGATCCCGTAGTCGCGGGCGAAGCGGAGCTCGGTGGTGAACAGGTCGTCGCTGTCCTCGGTCAGGCGGAACAGACGGGCGCCCCGCAGGCGGTGGTTCTGCGCGCCGCCCAGGCCGTAGGCGCCGAACCCGGTCCCGGGGCCGTACCCCAGCCGGATGCCGAAGTAGTTGCCCACGTAGGTGTTGACGTGGTCGTGGCCGACGAACAGGCCACGCACGTCACCCCGGTGCAGCATCGCGTTGAACAGGCCGGAGTTGAACGGGCCGGGGCACTCGTCCTCGTTGCGCTCACCGACGATGGTGTGCTTCTCGAGGGCACGGGTGTGGTCGGCCGGGGTCCGCGAGTCGACGCTGTCCCACCACATGAAGCGGTGCTCCCACAGGGCGATGTGCTGGAAGACCAGGCCCGGGACGGGGGCGCCGTTCCTGCGCTCCAGCTGCTGGGAGGTGTGGTGGTACCAGTCCACCTGGTCGAAGCGCAGCCAGTCCCAGTCGGGGTAGCCCTCGAAGTCCTGGCCGGCGATCTCGTCCGGGGCGTAGCGGCCGGAGTCCAGGAGCCAGATGGCGGCCTTCGCCCGGCCCCCGCGGGAGCCCCGGACGGGCAGCACCATGTTGCCGGTGCCGGTGATGCCGCGGGCGCCGGCACCGTTGACGTTGTGACGGTAGCGGCGGACGAACTCGAGGATCCGCCGCTCGGTCATCCCGCTGCTCCCGGCGGAGTCCTCGTCGTGGTTGCCCATGGTGATCGCCCACGGGATGCCGCGCTCCTCCATGGGCAGCACGACGTTGTTCAACGCCTGGCGCACCTGCTCGGTGGTGCTCATGTCGCCGTTGATGACGTCACCGTTGATGAGGGCCAGGTCCGGGCGCACGTCGTCCAGGACCGCTTCCTGCAGGGCGAGCGTGCGCACGTCGGTGGTGTGCGTGTCCTGGGTGTCGTTGAACTGCACGACGGTGAACTCACCGTTCGGGCGGAAGCGCAGGCCGGTGCGCTCGATACCACCGCGCACCGGGGTGGCGGCGGCGGGGGTGGCCGCAGCGGCGGAGGCTGCGGCGCCGGCCGCGGTGACACCGGCGCCGGTGAGGATCGCGCGGCGGTTGAGGGAGGTGGACATGAAGGCCTCCTGGGGGTCGGGGAAGTCGTGCCGTAGCACGCTAGGGATGTCCGATGACGACGGATCCGCGTCGGGGTGACCGCGCGGTGTACGGCGGGGAAACGTTTCGGGTACGAGAATTCCGTCCCCCGTGACCCGCCGGGCACCGCCTCCCTAGGCTCGGGGCATGGCTGAACCGCCCCGGGACCCCGAGCAGCCAGCTCCCTCCGGCGAGCCCGACGACCCGCGTCCCGAGCTCACCGTGGAGCGGGCGGCCACCGTGGCCGAGCAGTCCATCCGCCAGGCGCAGCGGGCCGGGGCCTTCGACCACCTGCCGGGGGCGGGGAAGCCCCTGGTGGGCCTGGACAGCCCGTCGGACCCGGACTGGTGGGCGCGCGACAAGCTGCGCCGCGAGCAGGCCGACCTCTCCCAGGCGCTGCCCGTGGTCCTGCGGTTGCGGCGCGAGAAGGAGGGACTCCTGGGGAAGGTGCTCACCCTGCCCACCGAGGAGCGGGCACGGGCGCACCTGGAGGACTTCAACGCCCGGGTGCTCCACGACCGGCGCCAGCCCGTGGCCGGCCCCGCCTCACCACCGGTGGTGAGTCTGGTCGACATCGAGGAGTACCTCGTGGTCTGGCGGCAGCAGGCCGCCCGCACCGCCCGGGCCCGGGCGGCCGCTGCGGCCGAGGAGGGCCGGCGCGAGGAGGAGGCCCGGCGGCAGCGGGCCGCCGAGCGCGCCGCCCGCCGGGAGCGGGGCTGGGGCTGGATCACACGCCGGGGATCCCGCCGAGGCCCAGCACGCTGAGCACGAGCCCGACCGAGACGCCGACCCCCACGCCCCAGGACCCGATGCGCCTGCGGTTGAGATCCAGCGACCAGACGGGGACCACGCCGGAGAGGACGAAGGTCAGCCCGCTGGCCGCCGCCATGCACACCACGTTGGTGACGAAGAGCAGCGCGGCACCGCCGGCCTCGGCCCAGGCGGCCTGCTCCAGGCAGGTGGCCACCACGGCCAGCGGCGGCACGAGCGCGATGGCGATCGCCACCCCGGGCAGGGAGGTGGAGAGCCCCCTGCGGGAGAGGGCGAACGCCCCCGCCGCCCCGGAGGCCACGGCGATGAGCAGGTCCGGCACCGACGGCGCGGTCCGCGAGGCGATCTGCGTGTTCGCCACCACCGACAGCCCCGGGTCCAGGGCGCGGACGATGAGGAAGGCGCAGGCGAGGGCCACGGCGATCCCCAGGCCGGCGACCGCGAGGGAGTTGCCGAGGCGTCGCGGCCACCCCATGCCCAGGCTGAGGCCCACCCCCATGATCGGGATCATGAGGGGCGCCACGACCATCGCGCCGATGACCACCGCGGTGGAGTCGGTGACCACCCCGAGCGTGGCGATCGCGGTGGCCAGGGCCATCTGGACGAGGAACTGGGCGGTGCGGCTGCGGGCGTCCGGGCCCTCCAGGTAGAGCGCGCCGACGACCTCCTCCCGGTCCGCCCCGGAGGCCCCGTTCATCCGCAGCCAGCGCTCGAGCCGACCCGGCGGGTTCTCGGTGCCCTGCTCGGGGGAGAGGTCGGTCAGGCCGGCCCGCTCGGCGGCGTCGATGACCGTGTGCAGCCCCAGCAGGGAGATCCCGCTGAAGAGCACGGCGTGCAGGCCGATGCCCGGGGTCAGCAGGCAGGTGGTGGCCAGCGCGGCGAAGGCCATCTCGTTGAGGCCCGGCCCGGTGACCCCCTGGTCGCGGTGCCGCCAGCGCACCTCGGCGACCGTGAGCAGCACCAGGCACAGGCCGAGCAGCCGTACCCCCACGGGCCAGGCGCCGTCGGGCAGCACGGAGGTGGCCAGGCCCAGCCCGGCCACGAGGGATCCCATGACCCCCAGGGCCAGCCCGACCGTCCAGGCCAGGCTGGCCTCGCGACGCAGGGCGCGCCAGAGCATGAGCGCCGCCCACACCGCCACCGCGCCGGCACCGGCCCCGAGGGCGAGATCCTTGTGCCGGGCCGGCACCGAGGCCAGAGCGCCCAGGACCACGGCCAGGGCGGCCAGCTCTGCCAGGGCCACGGCGCTCGAGGCGGTCCAGCGGGGAGCGTGCGTGGTGTCGTGCTGGGTGCTCATGGCGGCCAGCATCCCCCACCGCGGGGGCTGGTCCGGGAGCGGGGAGGTGCCTACGCTCCGTGCATGGACGTCTACCTCTCGCTGGCCGCCGTCTGGCTGCTCGGGGTGATGTCCCCCGGCCCGGACTTCGTGGCCATCCTGCGCACCGGGCTGCGGCACGGCCGGGTGGCGGCCTCCTGGGTGGCGGTGGGGGTCATGGCCGGCATCACCGTGTGGATCGTCCTGGCGCTGCTGGGCCTCACCGCCCTCGTCCAGGCCAACCCCCTGCTCGGCACGGCCCTGCGGGTGGCCGGGGCGCTGGTGCTCATCGCCCTGGGCGTCACCGGCCTGTGGGGCGTCCTGCGCCCGGGCTCCGCCGCCGAGCCCGCCGAGCCCGCCGGGGAGGAGGCCGCGGGCGGCGCAGCGCCCGTCCCGGCCGAGCTCCCCGCGGTCCGTGCCTTCCGGCTGGGGCTCCTCACGAACGTGGCCAACCCCAAGGCACTGGTCTTCTTCGGTGCCCTCTTCGGCTCGCTCATCCCGGCCTCGACGGGGTGGGCCGGCCACGGTGTCGTGCTGGCCGAGATGCTCGTCATCGGCACCGCGTGGTTCCTCTTCCTGGCCTGGGCGGCCAGTCGCCCGGCGATGGTGCGCCTCTACCGGCGGGCGGCCCGCTGGATCGACGGCGCGGCGGCGCTGGCCTTCCTCGGCCTGGGCCTCGCCCTGATCGGCTGACCAGCCCCCCGGCCGGCCCCGGCGGGTGCGGCCGGCCACGGGGCCCCCTATCCTGTGATCCCGCACCACCGGGCCTCGAGCGCCGGCTCGGCCGAGTTGCGGGCCGCCGCCTGTTCGACGACCCGAGGGAGCCCGATGATCGCGCTGGTCACGCTGCATCTCGTGGCCGGAGCGATCGCGCCCCTCCTGGTCCGTCTCCTGGGCCCCCGGGCCTTCTGGCCTCTCGCCCTGGCCCCGGCCGCCACGGCCGGCTGGGCGCTGACCCGGACCCGCGCCGCGCTGTCCGCCACCCCACCCACCGAGGACGTCCGCTGGGTCCCCACCCTGCAGATGGACCTGTCCTTCCGGCTGGACGCGCTCGGCTGGTTGATGACGGTCGTCGTCGGCGTGGTGGGCACCCTGGTGCTGCTCTACTGCTCGGCCTACTTCCGCCGCGGGCACCCGGGGCTGGGTGCCTTCGCGGCCTCGCTCACGGTCTTCGCCGGGGCGATGGTCGGGCTGGTCCTCAGCGACGACGTGCTGATGCTCTACATCTTCTGGGAGATCACCACCGTCCTGTCCTACCTGCTCGTGGCGCACACCTATCGCGCCAAGGCCAGCCGGGTGGCGGCCAGCCAGGCGCTGATCGTCACGACCTTCGGCGGTCTGGCCATGCTCGTGGGCCTGCTGCTGCTGGCGCACGAGGTGGGCTCGACGCGCCTCTCGGACATCCTCGCCGCGTCGCCGAGCGGTCCGGTGACCACCGGCGGGGTGCTCCTCGTCCTCGTCGGGGCACTGAGCAAGTCGGCGATCGTCCCCTTCCACTTCTGGCTGCCCGGCGCGATGGCGGCCCCCACCCCGGTGAGCGCCTTCCTGCACTCCGCCGCCATGGTGAAGGCCGGTGTCTACCTCGTCGCCCGCCTGGCGCCGACCTTCGCCGAGCTCCCCGTCTGGCGCTGGACCGTCCTGGTCCTCGGTGGCACCACGATGCTGCTCGGCGCGTGGCGGGCCCTGCGCCAGTACGATCTCAAGCTCCTCCTGGCCTACGGGACGGTGAGCCAGCTCGGCTTCCTCGTGCTCGTGCTCGGTCTGGGGACGGCGGACGCTGCCCTGGCCGGGCTGACGCTGCTGCTCTCCCACGCCCTGTTCAAGTCCGCGCTCTTCATGGCGGTCGGCGTCATCGACCAGGCCACCGGCACCCGCGACGTGCGCCTCCTGCGCGGCCTGCGCCACTCCCTGCCCGTCACCTGGTGGACCTGCCTGCTGGCGCTGGCCTCCATGGCCGGGATCCCGCCCTTCCTCGGCTTCGTGGCCAAGGAGGCGGTCTACGGGGCGCTCTGGCACGGCGGACCCCACGGGGGCGACCCCCTGCAGTGGGCCGTGCTGGCCGTCGCGGTGCTCGGCTCGGCCCTGACCCTGGCCTACAGCGGCCGCTTCCTCGTGGTCGGCCTGGGCTCCCGGGACCCCGAGGTGGAGGTCGGCCAGCGCACGCCGGTCAAGCAGGTCCCGCCGCTGCTCGTGGCCGTGCCCGGTGCGCTGGCCCTCGCCGGGCTGGTGGCCGCACCCCTCGCCGGACGCCTCGAGCCGGCCCTGGCGGCCGCCGGAGGCACCTGGCCGGCCAGCCGGCACCCGGTCCACCTGGGGCTGTGGCACGGCCTGACGATGCCGCTCCTCCTCACCGTCCTGACCATCACGCTCGGTGCCCTGCTCGTCCTGGGGCGGCGAACGGTGACCGCCGTGCAGGTGGCGGCGCCGGACCTGCCCACCGCCCAGGATGTCTACCGGCGGATGATCCGCCAGATCGAAAGGGGGGCCACGGAGGTCACCGGCTTCCTGCAGCGTGGTTCGCTGGAGCTCAACCTCGCCCTCGTCTTCGGCATGCTCGTGCTGCTGCCCGGTGGCTCCCTGCTGGTCCACGCGGCCTGGCCGGAGCAGGTCCGGCCGTGGGACGTCCCCGCCCAGTTCCCGGTCGCCGTGGCCGTGGCCGTGGCCGCCGTGGCGGCCGCCCGGTCGCGGCGTCGTCTGCGCGGTGTCTTCCTGCTGGGTGTCACCGGGTACGGCGTGGCCCTGCTCTTCCTGCTGCACGGCGCACCCGACCTGGCCCTCACCCAGATCCTGGTGGAGACGGTCTCCATCGCGGTGTTCGTGCTCGTCCTGCGCCGCCTGCCGACCCGGTTCGTGGACGAGTCCACCCGGCACGACCGTCGCCTGCGGGCTGCGCTGGGGGTGCTGGTCGGCGCCACCGTCACCGGTCTGGGCATCGTCGCCTCCGGGGCGCGCGTGGCCCCTCCGGCGTCCGTCGGCATGGCGGAGAGCGCCTACGAGTTCGGGGGTGGGCACAACGTCGTCAACGTGATCCTCGTGGACATCCGCGCCTGGGACACGATGGGTGAGCTCTCCGTGGTGCTCGTGGCTGCCACCGGTGTGGCCAGCCTGGTCTTCCTGCACGCCGAGCGCACCAGCAGCAACGTCCAGCACATCCGGAGGGTGCTGGGGCAGCGGCGTCGGCACGCGCTGGCCGCCGAGGACTGGTCCCGCTGGATCCCCGCCCCGACCGCCATGCCGCAGCGTCGCCGCTCGCTGATGCTCGAGGTGGTGACCCGCCTGCTCTTCCACACGATCATGGTCTGGTCGGTCTACCTGCTCCTCGCCGGGCACAACGCGCCCGGCGGTGGCTTCGCCGCCGGCCTGGTGGCCGGCCTGGCGATCTTCGTCCGCTACCTGGCCGGGGGCCGCGAGGAGATGCAGGCCGCCCTGCCGGTGGTCCCCGGTGTGCTCCTCGGACTGGGCCTGTTCCTCTCGGCCGGCACCGGGCTGTTCTCCATGCTGGTCGGGGGCGAGGTCCTGCAGACCTGGGTCCACGACCTGCCGCTGGGACCCCTCGGTGAGGTGCACGTGGTCACCTCGGTCGTCTTCGACGTCGGCGTCTACCTGGTGGTGGTCGGTCTGCTGCTGGACATCCTCACCTCGCTGGGGGCCTCCCTGGACCGGGAGATCGACGTGGAGCGGGAGGCCCGCGCATGATCCCGAACCTGACCCTCTGCCTGGTGGCCGGCGTGCTGTCGGCCTGCGGCGTCTACCTCTTCCTCTCCCGGAGCCTGGTCCGCGTGCTCTTCGGCATGCTGCTCTTCGGCAACGGTGTGAACATCCTGTTCCTCGTCGCCGGCGGGCCGGCGGGGCGTCCCCCGATCAGCGGGGAGAACGACCCCTCGACCATGGCCGATCCGCTCCCGCAGGCGATGGTGCTCACCGCGATCGTCATCAGTCTGGCCATGAGCGCCTTCGTGCTGGCCCTGGCGCACCGCTCGTGGCAGATCTCCCGCAGCGACCTCGTGGAGGCCGACCCGGAGAACCTCCGCATCTCGCGCCGTTCCGTGGACAACGACTATCCCGACGAGGTCTTCAGCGAGGCCTCCACCGACACCGCGCACCCCGAGGAGGAGGGCCGATGAGCTTTACCGCCGCCCACCTCGTGCCGCTGCCGGTGGTGGTCCCGCTCATCGCGGCCGGGGCGACGCTGGTGGCCTCCCGCCGGACCACCCTGCAGCGCGTGTTCACCGTGAGCGCCCTGGCCACGACCGTCGTCGTGGCCGCCCTGCTCGTCGGGGTGAGCGACCGCCACGGCCCCCAGGTCGTCAACGTCGGTGGGTGGATGCCGCACGAGGGCATCGTGCTCGTGGCCGACCGGCTCGGTGCGCTCATGCTCCTGGTGAGCGCGATCGTCACCCTCGGGGTGGTGCTCTACTCGATCGGGGAGGGCCGCTCCTCCTTCGACGACGAGAGCGACGGCCAGTCCCCGCTGCCGGTCTTCCACCCCACCCTCCTGGTGCTCTCGGCCGGGGTGTCCACGACCTTCCTCTCCGGTGACCTCTTCCACCTCTACGTCGGCTTCGAGATGCTGCTGGCCGCCTCGTTCGTGCTGCTCACCCTCGGGGGCACCCGGCCCCGGGTGCGCGCCGGTGTCACCTACGTGGCGGTCAGCCTGCTCTCCTCGCTGGTCTTCCTCACCGGCATCGCCCTGGTCTACGCCGCGGCGGGCACCGTGAACCTCGCCCATCTGGGGGCCCGGATGCAGGAGATCGACCCCGGCACGCGGCTGACGATCGAGCTGGTGCTGCTGCTCGGCTTCGGGGTGAAGGCCGCGATCTTCCCGATGGCCGGCTGGCTGCCGGAGTCCTACCCGACCGCCCCGGCATCGGTGACGGCCGTCTTCGCGGGTCTGCTCACGAAGGTCGGTGTCTACGCGATCATCCGCACCGAGGTGCTGCTCTTCCCGGACGACCGCGTCAGCCCGATGCTGCTCGGGGCGGCCCTGCTCACGATGGTCACCGGCATCCTGGGCGCGCTGGTGCAGGACGACATCAAGCGGCTCCTGTCCTTCACGCTCGTGAGCCACATCGGCTACATGATCTTCGGCATCGCCGTCGGTGGGGTGCTGGGGCTCAGCGCGGCGATCTTCTACGTGGTCCACCACATCCTCATCCAGTCCGCGCTCTTCCTCGTGGCGGGCCTCATCGAGCGCCGGGGCGGCACGACCTCCTCGATGCGTCTGAACCGTCTCGCGGCGGGTTCGCCGCTCCTCGCGGCCCTGTTCTTCGTGCCCGCCCTCAACCTGGCGGGCGTGCCTCCCTTCTCGGGCTTCATCGGCAAGATCGGCCTCATGCGGGCCGGTGTCGCGGCCGGTGACTGGCTCTCGCTGCTCCTGGTCGCCGGGTCGGCGGTCACCTCGCTGCTCACCCTCTACGCCCTCACCCGGGTGTGGGCGCGGGCCTTCTGGCGCGGCCCCTTCGACGAGGGGGGCACCGAGCGCGAGGAGGAGGGCCCCTCGGACGAGTACGCCGCCGAGGCGATGACCCCGGGCGTGGTCGTGCCGACCGTGCTCATGGTGGTCGTCGGGCTGCTGATCACGGTGGTGGCCGGGCCGCTCTTCGCCTACACCGACCGGGCCGCCGCGGATCTCATCGGCCAGGAGACCTACGTGGACGCGGTCTTCCCCGAGGGGGTGCCGCGATGAGCCGACCGAGCCCCTGGGACACCGTCCGGAGCCGCGTGAGCGCGTGGTCCGTCGTCTGGTTGACCCTCGTGTGGATGCTCCTGTGGGGGTCCTTCGGGTGGGTGGACCTGGCCGCCGGGCTCCTCCTGGCGCTGGTGCTCGTCCTGGTCTTCCCGATGCCGCGCCTGCAGGTCGCGGTCACCCTCCGGCCGACCGCCCTGCTCCGCCTGCTGCTGCTCTTCCTGCGGGATCTCGTGGTCGCCAGCGCCCAGGTGCTGTGGATGGCCCTGTTCTCCCGCGAGCGCCACGGGGGGAGCCTCTTCGAGGTCCCGCTGCGCAGCACCGAGGAGCTCTTCGTGACGACCACGGCAGGGTTCACCACGCTGGTGCCGGGCAGCGTGGTGGTCGACATCGACCGGACCCGCAGCGTGCTCCTGCTCCATGCGCTGGACGTCTACACCGCCGAGGAGCAGGCGGACTTCCGGCAGAAGGTGCTGCGTCAGGAGGAGCGCATCCTGCGGGCCTTCGACCGGGACGCCGAGCGCACCCTGGCCTCCGGGCCGGGGGGTCCGCTGGACGACGACAGCATGCTGCAGTCCGAGGCCGTGGGGAGCACCCCCCTCGACACCGTGAAGGAGGAGACGCGATGAGCGTGGTGACCGTGGTGGTGTGGCTGGTCGGTGCCCTCCTGGCCCTGTCGGCCGGGGTGGTGGTCTACTGCATCGTGACCGGCCCCTCGGTGCTCGACCGGGTGGTGGCCCTCGAGGTGCTCGTGGGGATCGTGATCTGCGCGATCGGCGTGCAGGCAGCGGTCGCGCGGCAGACCACGGGCGTGCCGGTGCTGCTCTCGCTCTCCCTGGTGGGCTTCGTGGGCGCGGTGACCGTGGCCCGCTTCACCCGGGTGGAGGACACGACGACCACGACGATCGAGGTGCGGCGATGACCGGCGGGCAGCTGGCGGACCTGCTGGGCCTGGCCCTGCTGCTGGCCGGGGCGGTGCTGTGCCTGTCGGCGGCGGTGGGGCTGGTCCGCTTCCCGGACCTCTTCACCCGCATGCACGCCAGCAGCAAGCCGCAGGTGCTGGGCGTCGTCCTCGTGGTCCTCGGGATCGCCCTGCGGGTCCGGGAGCCTGCGGTCTGGGGCGGGCTGGCGCTGGTGGCGCTCTTCCACATGGTCACCGTGCCGGTGGCCGCCCAGATGATCGGTCGTGCCGCCCTGCGCACGGGGCACACGTGCGGCAGCAAGGAGGTCGCCCGGGACTGGGAGCGCCGGTCGGGCCTGGGCGACGAGGGGAGCGACGGGGGTCCGCACAGCGCCTGAGCGGGGCCGGAGGCCTCCCGTCAGCCGCCGACGGTGAGCTCCCCGTCGGCGTCCTTCACGCCCACCTCGGGCAGCGCGTCGCGGGCCGGGCCGGTCTGCACCGACCCGTCGGTCATGGAGAAGTAGCTGCCGTGGCAGTCGCAGACGATCTGCTCGGACTCCACCCGGGTGACCTTGCAGCCCTGGTGGGTGCAGGTCGAGCTGAACGCCTTGTAGGTGCCCTCCTCCGGCTGGGTCACCACGTACTCGCCCTCGATGAGGCCACCGCCGACCGGCACGTCGGCGGCCTGGACGGTGATCGGCGGGCCGCTCGGGGCCGCGGCGCCGTCGTCGCCCGCCCCGCAGGCGGAGAGGCCCGGGACGGCGAAGGCGGCAGCGGCCCCCGCGCCGGTCACGACCTGGCGGCGGGAGGGGTGGCAGGAGGCGGCGTTCTCGCAGGTCATGGCCCTAGCCTAGTGAGCGACGGTACGCGGGCGGCCAGGCACCCGGGGAGGTGCTGGGCCGCCCGCACCGTGCGCCCGCTCAGAGCGTGGCCACCGCCGTGTTCGGCAGCTGGCGGCCGTAGTGGCGGCGCATCGAGACCTTGTGCTCGAGGTTCTCGATGACGGCCGGGGCGAAGTCGACGCCGTACAGGGACTCGGCGGTGCCCAGGCCGCCGGGGCTGAACACGTTCACCTCCATGAGCTTGTCGCCCACGATGTCCAGACCCACCATGAACATCCCGTCGGCGATGAGCTTGGGGCGGACGGCGTCCACCATCTCCCGCATCGTGTCGGTGATCTCGACCTTCTCGGCCTTGCCGCCGGCGGACATGTTGGAGCGGATGTCGCTGCCCCCGCTGCGGCGGCGGAAGGCGGCCACCCGGCCGTCGACGGTGAGCGGCTGGCCGTTCACGACGAACATGCGGACGTCACCGTCCTTGGCCTCCGGCAGGAACTCCTGGGCCACCACGTAGCCGTCGCGGGAGACGGCCTCGATGATCTGGCTGAGGTTCGGCGACTCCTCCTCGTTGACGAGGAAGACGCCGGAGCCGCCGGAGCCCTGGAGGGGCTTGAGCACGGCCTTGCCGCCGAGCTCC
Organism: Kytococcus aerolatus; assembly: GCF_900187395.1. GTDB lineage: Bacteria > Actinomycetota > Actinomycetes > Actinomycetales > Dermatophilaceae > Kytococcus > Kytococcus aerolatus. The sequence goes on along the minus strand of NZ_FYEZ01000003.1, from coordinate 54,887 downwards.
TCGACGAACTCCTCGATGCGCTCCCCGTCGCGGGAGATGAGTGTCTTGGGGCGCACGGCCTCCGGGAAGTGCTGGAAGTAGGCCTTGGACAGGGCACGGCTCAGCGAGCGCGGGTCGTTCACCACGAGCACGCCCTGCATGGCGATGAGCTCACCGAAGGCGATGCCGGCGTTGTTCGCCCAGGCCCCGGTCTCGCCCTCGTCGGCCGGGTCGGCACGGAGCATGACGACGTCGAACTCGCTGACGGCGATGTGCTCGCGGCTCTCCGGCTTCTGGACGTCGGCGAGATAGCGCTCCAGCGAGCGGTAGCCCTTGTCCTTGCCGCTGCTGGCGGTGGCCGTCAGGGTGCCGTCCGGCTCGTAGCCGAAGTCCCCCATGCCGAGCAGGTGGGCCTCGTGGCCCATGTTGGTGGCCTGCATGGCCAGACGGACGGTCGTGTAGACGGCCCGCTCGGTGGCGATGTCGTTGACGACGAAGGCGATCTTCATGCGGACTCCTGGGTGAGGGTGGTCAGGTCGTTGGTGCGGGCGGCGTGCTCGATGCGCTCGGTCGCGCCGGGGTCGAGCAGCCAGTGGGAGGTCAGGCGGGGTGGCCGCAGCAGGCCGCGTTCGTCGAGCTCCCGGACGTGCGGCAGGTCGTGCAGGGCGAACTTGCCGAGGAAGAGCCGGTCCAGCCGGCCGCCCTCGCGCAGGTGGGCGAGGATGTCGAGCAGTCCCCGCAGGTACATGGCGTCCTTGGTGTGGCCCCCGGCGCGGTAGACGCGCATCGTCGTGGTGAAGGCCGGGCGCTCGGGCACGCCGATCTCCCGCATCGCGTCGAAGGACTCGCGGAAGCTGGCGCCGGAGAGCATCCGGTCCACGGTGAGCACGCGCAGCGCGAGCTGGCGCAGCCGGAAGGGGGTCAGTCCGCCGACGGCGATCTCGCCGAGCACGGCCAGCCCCTCCTGGGTCTCGTCGTAGCCGGCCAGACCCGTGCCGAGGGTCTTCAGCGGCTGGCCGACGCCGTTCACCTGGGTGACCAGGTGGGTGCCGACCTCGTGCATGATCAGCGGCCGCACACGGTTCTCCGGGATGCTGGCCCGGTCGCTGATGAGCAGGGTGTCGCCCTCGACGAGCACGCCGGAGACGTCGTCGCGGACCTCGGCGTGGATGCTCACGTCGGCGTCGATCTCGCGGTAGCGGTCGATCTCCTCCTGCGCGGCGGCCAGGAAGGTCGCGGCGTCGACCCGGCCGGACCTGCTCGAGCGGGCGTCCAGCCGGGCCACGAGCCCGTCGGCGGCGGAGCGCAGCTCGGGGTCGACGGCGCCGTAGAGCTCGGCCGACAGCTCCCGGAACTCGGTGCCGCCCCGGCTGGCCAGCATCTGCACCTGCAGGGCCAGCTCGCGGTGCTTGGCCCCCAGCAGGTGGTGCAGGGTCTCGTCCTGCAGGTCGTCCACCGGGATCTGGTCGATCTGCGCGGCCAGGACGGCCGGGTCGGTCTCCAGGTCGCGGTAGACGAAGGCCGGCTCGTCGGTGTCCCCGGCCAGGAAGCGCTCGCGCTCCTCGTCGGCGTTCACCGGGGTGATGCCGAGCAGGAAGCGCAGCGTCCCGGACAGCAGGGAGAGGGTGTGGTCGACCGCGAGGTCCGCAGGGGCCAGCGTCTGGGCGGCCTCCTGGGCGGTGGGTTCGGTGCTCACCGGTGGGTCACCTCCTGCAGGGCCGCCAGCACCGGCTCGTGGGTGGCGGTCAGCGCGCGCTGCAGCTGCTCGAGGTGCGCGTGGTCCGGGGTGTCGGTCCACTCGTCCATGAAGGTCTTCTTGAACTCCAGGGCGAGGCAGACGCCGGTCTCGGGGTAGCGCTCGTGGACGAACCAGGAGAGCGCGCGCCCCTCGAACTTCACGTTCTCGCGCACGTCGAGCTGGTGCCCACCCACCTCCTGGGCCGCCAGGGAGCGGGTGAAGGCGTCCACCACGCTGCGCCAGCGGGCGTCGACGGTGCCGGTGCCGAGGTTCACCTCGGGGTTCTCGTCGGCAGGGGCCGGCTCGGCGTCGGCGCCCTCGCGGCGGTGGTTGTAGGAGTGCACGTCGTAGACCACGAAGGGACCGCGGGCGGCGAGCCGGTCCAGCTGCTCGCCGAGCTCGGCGTAGAAGGCGTCGTACTGCGCCAGGCTCTCCTCGACGAGCTCGGGGGCCAGCTCGGTGTCGCGCCAGATCTCCAGGTCCCAGGCATCCTCGGGGCGGCGGTAGATCGCCGACTCGCGGGGCCGGTTGAGGTCCATCTCGAAGCGGGAACGGTGCACCAGCACCTGGGTGGGGGTGCCGGCGCCGATCACGTCGGTGTACGGGTCCTCCTCACGGCGCCGGACGTCCTCGGCGAGCACCATCGCCTCGGCCACCTGCGGGCGGAGGTCGTGGCCGCCGTGGATGGCGGTGGCGACCAGCTGCTCGGACCAGTCGCCGCGGAACTCGTGCGTGGGCCTGTCAGTCATGCCTCCCTGTCTACCCGGGTGGAGGGCGAGCGGCACGCCGGCAAGCCCCGAGATGGTGCTCCAGGAGGACTGTGTGCTGTGTTATTCCGCGGAATCCTGCGGTTCTGTGGGATCGGCCACGTGGCCTGTGGACAACTCGGGGCACCTGTGATCCGGATCTCCCTACGGTCGGCGGACAGCCACCGACCACTGCCCAGGGAGAACTCGTGAAGACCCAGCCCGCCCTCGTCCGGCCCGCCCCTGCCCAGCCCGTCGCCCCGTCCACCACCGGTGATGGTGGCCCGCGCCAGCGGGGGCGGAGGGTCCCCCGTCTCCTGGCGGTGCCGCTGGCCCTCGCCCTGGCCGGGTGCGCGGCCGAGGCCGGGCCCACGCAGGACACCGCTCCGTCGGCTCCGGTCAGCAGCACGCCGGGGTCCGGGGCGTCGCAGGACGGTGCGGCGGGCCCGGGGGCGGGCACCTCCGCCGCGTCCTCCGGCGGGGTGGCGCCCGGGCCCGCCGCACCGCAACCGGTGGAGACTCCGGCCGGCCTGGAGGCCGACCACCTCGTGGAGTCCACCTTCCTGCTCGCCTCGGGGGAGCGCTCCGGGAAGGATCTCGACGCCGAGCGGGCCGCGGCGGCGGTGGTGGCCGCGGAGCCCGGTCCGCGGGAGTGGGAGGACGCGGTGATGGCCCAGGTGCAGGGGGATCTCTCCGGACCCATGGTCGATCTCCTCGGTGCCGGGGAGGGCGTTGCGGCCCCCGAGGTGGGGGAGCTCGACCTGCCGCCGCTCCACGTGGCGGTGGTGCTCGACGCCAGCGGGTCCATGCGGGAGTCGGCCGGTGGGGGTCGGACCCGGATGGAGGCGGCCCGGCAGGCCCTCGACGGGTTCGCGGCCGGCCTGCCCCGGGACGCCACGCTGAGCGTCCGCACCTACGGGCAGGGCGGCGACGCCTCGCGCTCCGGCAGGGCCGACTCCTGCCGGTCCACCCAACGGGTGGCCGAGGGGAGGGCACGGCAGCTGGACCTCGCCGGCGAGCTCGCCAGGGTGGAGCCCACCGGGTGGACGCCGCTGGCCCGTGGCCTCGAGGCCGCGGGGAAGGACCTGCCCACCGCGGGGCGCTCGGTCGTCTACGTCGTCACCGACGGCCTGGAGACCTGCGGGGGCGACCCGGTGGCGGCGGCCACGGAGCTCTCGCGCGGCCCGGGGGGGCCGGACGTCCACGTCATCGGCTTCGGGCTCGCCGAGGGGGACTGGCAGCTGCTGGAGGACGTCGCCGAGGCGGGGCGCGGTGAGTACACCTCGGTGGGGACGGGGGACGAGCTGGCGAACCTGCTCGCCGACCAGCGCGAGCTGCTCGAGGAGCTGCGTTGGGAGGCCGGTGCGGACGCGGCTGCCGGGGTGGAGGGCCAGGTGGAGACCCTCACCGCCGGTGCGCGGGAGCTGGCCACCGACCTGCGCCGCGAGGTCGACGCCCAGGAGGAGCGCGCGCTCGCCGTGGTCGACGCCCTCGCCGCGGAGAGCGCTACCGACGCCGAGCTGCTGGACGGCCTGCGCAACGACCTGGCCCAGCGGCACGACCGGATGCGCCATGCCGTGGAGGACGCCGAGCGGCAGGCGGTGAACCGGGCCGAGGTGGACGGAATCATCGAGCGCCGGGCGGGGCGCGACGCGGCCCGGGAGGAGCGGGACGCGGCCAGCGAGGAGCTCGAGCGGTGAACGGATGCCGCCGGTGAAGCACCACCGCCCGCCCCGGGGTGGGGCGGGCGGTGCGTCGGGGCCGGGGTGCCGGCGGTGGTCAGGAGCGCACGAGGCGGTTGATGGCCGCGGTGGCCTCGGCGAGCTTGGCCGCGGCCTCCCCGTCGTTCCCGGATCGGGCGGCGTCCATGACGCAGTGCCGCAGGTGGTCCTCCACCAGTCCGGTGGCCACCGTCTGCAGGGCCCGGGTCAGGGCGGTCACCTGGGTGAGGATGTCGATGCAGTACTGCTCCTCGTCGATCATCCGGGTGATGCCGCGGGCCTGGCCCTCGATCCGCCGCATCCGCCGCAGGTAGGCGTCCTTGTCGCCCATGTAACCGTGGTGGGCGTGCTCGCATGCGTCGGCCGACCCCTCGCTCGGGCTCCCGGCCGGAGTCTCGGCGTCCACGGCCCGGCCGGTCCGCTCGCTCATCGGGTCACCTCCGGGTCGATGCTGCGGAAGCCCCGCAGGCGCAGGCTGTTGCCGACCACGAAGACGCTGGAGAAGGCCATCGCGGCGCCGGCCAGCATCGGGTTGAGCAGCCCCAGCGCGGCCAGCGGGATCGCGGCCACGTTGTAGGCGAAGGCCCAGAACAGGTTGCCCTTGATGGTGCTCAGCGTCCGGCGGGAGAGGCGGATGGCGTCCACCGCGCCCATCAGGTCGCCGCGCACCAGGGTGAGGTCGGCGGCCTCGATGGCCGCGTCGGTGCCGGTGCCCATCGCCAGGCCGAGATCGGCGGTGGCCAGGGCGGGTGCGTCGTTGACGCCGTCGCCGACCATCGCGACCGTGCGGCCCTCGTCCTGCAGCCGGCGGACGACGTCCACCTTGTCCTGCGGCAGGACCTCGGCGATCACCTCGTCGATGCCGACCTCGGCGGCGATGGTGCGGGCCGCGCCCTCGTTGTCCCCGGTGAGGAGCACCGGGCGCAGGCCCAGGGCCCGCAGCTCGGAGACGGCCCGGGCGCTGGAGGACTTCAGCGCGTCGGCCACCACGAGCAGCCCGCGGGCGGAACCGTCCCAGCCGACGCACACGACGGTCGCGCCCTCGGCCTCGGCGGTGGCCTTCGCCGTGGCGAGCCCGGTCGGCAGCGGGCCGGCCTCCTCGGCGATGAGCGCCTCCCGACCGACGACGACCTGCCGTCCCTCGACGGTCCCGCGCACACCGCGGCCCTCGAGGTTCGTGAACTCCTCCACGGCTGGCAGGGGACCGGCCTCGGTGGCGGCCTGTGCCACCGCCCGGGCGATCGGGTGCTCCGAGGCGGCCTCCAGGGCGCCGGCGACGCGGAGGAGCTCGGCGGCGTCGGTGCCGGGGGTCGGCACGGTGCCGGTGAGCGTCATCGTGCCGGTGGTCACGGTGCCGGTCTTGTCCAGCACGATCGTGTCCGCCTGGCGGGTCGACTCGAGCACCTCGGGGCCCTTGATGAGCACGCCCATCTGCGCGCCGCGCCCGGTGCCCACGAGCAGGGCCGTCGGGGTGGCCAGACCGAGCGCGCACGGGCAGGCGATGACCAGGACCGCCACGGCGGCGGTGAAGGCCATGTTCGCCGAGTGCCCGGTGGCCAGCCAGGCGACGAGCGTGCCGGCGGCGATGACCAGCACGATCGGCACGAAGACGCCCGAGATCCGGTCGGCGAGCCGCTGCACGGCGGCCTTGCCGGACTGCGCCTCCTCGACCATCCGGGCCATCCGCGCCAGCTGGGTGTCGGCGCCGACCCGGGTGGCCCGCACGACGAGCCGCCCGGAGGTGTTCACCGTCGCGCCGGTCACCGTGTCACCCGGGGTGACGTCGACCGGGACGGGCTCGCCGGTGAGCATCGAGGCGTCGACGGCGGAGCGTCCGGAGACGACCTGGCCGTCGGTGGCGATGGTCTGCCCGGGGCGCACGACGAACTCGTCGCCCACGGCCAGCTCCCCGACCGGGAGCTGCACCTCGGCGCCGTCGCGCAGGATGGTCACCTCCCGAGCGCCCATCTCCAGCAGGGCGCGCAGGGCGGCCCCGGCCTGGCGCTTGGCGCGCTTCTCGAAGTACCGGCCGGCGAGGATGAACAGGGTCACTCCGGCGGCGGTCTCGAGGTAGATGTTCCCGGCGCCGTCGGAGCGGCTGATCGAGAGGTCGAAGGGGTGCTTCATGCCAGGCATGCCGGCGTGTCCCCAGAACAGGGCGTAGAGCGACCACGCGAAGGCCGCGATGGTGCCCATCGAGACCAGCGTGTCCATCGTGGCGCTGCCGTGGCGCAGGTTCGTCCAGGCCGCCTTGTGGAAGGGCCAGCCGCCCCACACCACGACCGGGGCGGCGAGGGTGAGGGAGAGCCACTGCCAGTGGGTGAACTGCAGCGGCGGCACCATCGCCATGAGGATCACCGGGATGGTGAGGACCGCGCTGACGAGCAGCCGCTGACGTAGGGCCGCGGTCTCGGGGTCGAGCGCGTCGGGCTCCGTGTCCTCCGCCGTGGCGGCTCCGTCCCGCCCGGTACCGGGCTCCGGCTCCGGGGTGGGGAGCGTCGCGCCGTAGCCGGCCTTCTCGACGGTCTCCAGGAGGGTGGCGGGGTCGAGCTCCGGCGGGGCCTCGACGGAGGCCTGCTCGGTGGCGTAGTTCACCGAGGCGGTGACCCCGTCGAGCTTGTTGAGCTTCCGCTCGATCCGGTTCGCGCACGAGGCGCAGGTCATGCCCGTGATGTCGAGCTGGACCGCCTGCGTGGCCGAGGGAGCGGTGGGGGTGTCGGGCTGCGTGGTGCCGGCCGTCATGCGCGGGAGGCGGTGTAGCCCGCCTCGTCCACGGCGGCGAGCACGGCGGCGTCGTCGAGCGGACCCTCGGAGGTGACGGTCAGGCGGCCGGTCTCGTGGCTCACGGCGACCTCGGTGACGCCGTCGACCTCGGAGACCTCCTCGCGGACGGACATCTCGCAGTGGCCGCAGGTCATGCCGGTGACGGTGTACTCGGTGGTGGTCATGGTGACTCCTCGGGATGGTTCGTCGCGTTCTCGTGGCGCCCGCACTCGCGGGTGGCATCCCGGTCAACAGGGATACCCCCTCAGGGTATTCCTTCGAGGTGTTCCGGGGAAGGGGGCGGCTTCGAGGAGGGAGAGGCCGGGGCGTGGTGCGGCTGCGGGAGGGCCGGCGCCCGGCGGCTGCCGTACCGTGGCGCGAAGCAGTCGAGGACCTACAGCTGAGGAGCAGGGGATGCGCGTCGAGGCCAGCCACGAGGGCGACCGGTTGACCCTGCGGTTCACCCCGCAGGGCGAGGAGCCCCGGCAGGCCGGCGCGAGCATGGCCCGGTCCGAGACCGTCCTCGAGCCGGTGCCGGAGTCGCCCCTCCACCCGGACGTCGTCGCCCTGGTGGCCCTGCTGTGCGTCAGGCCGTGGCTCGACGGGCAGCTGGAGATGGACCGGCCCGTCTCCCAGGTGTTCGCCGCGTCGGTGCTCGCCGGTGAGGGCGTCGAGCTGGGGCCGGTGGACCCGGCGGTCGAGCCCCGCACCCGCACCGAGGGTGGTCCGGTCGCGCTGGCGTACAGCGGCGGCGTGGACTGCACCGCCGCGCTGGAGGTGCTGGGGGAGGGCACCCGGTGCTACTACCAGCAGCGGCACCGCTTCGACGGCCAGCCCCTCGAAGGGCCCTTCGACACCTCGGCCGCCGTGGCGGCGGTGAAGCACATCCAGCAGCTGGGTGTACAGGCCCGCACCGTCCGGACGGACCTGGAGCTCCTCCGGGAGCCGGTGGGCTTCCCCCACGACCTGGTGAACATCGCGCCGGCCCTGCTGTGGGCGGACGCCGACGGCACCTCGGCCGTGTGCTGGGGGACCGTCCTGACCTCCGCCACCCTGCTGGGGGCCACGGCCTACCGCCCCTACGAGGAGAGCGCCTTCGTGGCCGGCTTCGGTCCGGCCTTCCAGGCCGTGGGCATGCCGGTGGCCAATGTCATCGCCGGGGTCTCCGAGATGGGCACCCACCTCATCGCCGAGCGCTCCCGGTACGGGGCGGTGGCCTCCTCCTGCCAGCGGGGCCGGCCGGGGCAGCCGTGCATGGAGTGCTGGAAGTGCGGCCGCAAGACGCTCTCGGTCTGGGGTCTGGCCGACCAGTGGCCCGAGGGGCCTGTGCTCGACCGCTTCCTGCAGCAGCGGGCGATCGCCTGGAACCTGCGGCGTCGCCCGATCCGGGTCGAGCTCGCCCTGGCCTGGGCCGCGGGAGCCTATGCCCGCTCCACGACGGCCGACGGTCGGTCGCGGGTCATGCAGGCCCTGCACGAGCTGACGAAGGGCGTGGACGCCTCCCCGCTCACCAAGGTGTTCCTGCCCGCGGTGGACCCGATGCCCGCCCGACTGCGGGAGCCGGCCGTTGCCGCGCTGCGGCGCCACCTGGAGGTGATGTCGCCCGCGGAGGAGCAGTGGGTGCGGGACTGGACGATCGAGCAGCACGGCGGGGAGCCGGAGCGCAAGAAGGCGCGCTCCGCGCTCGCCGCGGCGCTCGACCCGGAGCGGAACCCGACGGGTCTGGACGACTTCGACCCGCAGTCCCTCGCCCCCAGCCAGGACCTGGCGTTCACGGTGGGGGAGCCGTCGGTCGGCCCCGCGGCGTCCGGGGCGCGGCGTCCGCGCCTCCTCGCGTGGCCGCGGCGGGCGCGGGAGCGTCGCGCCGGGTGCTGAGGCCAGGCGCCACGGCCTGATTCAGGAGCAGGTGTCGAGCGGCCCGGTGGCGCCCACGCGCTCGACGAAGGTCTCCTCGTGGCCGGCGTCGTCGCGGAAGACGGCGGTGTCGTCCTCCACGGTGATGTACCCCTCGTGGTAGGGGTTGTCCCAGCCGTCGGGCGGATTCCCCTGGCCGTCGTCCAGGCGGCCTCCCTCGCGGACGTACCGGGTGCCGTCGTGCTTCAGCTCGTGGATGCCGCAGTGCGTGTAGAGGCTGAACGGCGTGCCCTCGGGGGTGTCGTCCGTCGCGGTGCCGCACCCGGTGGAGAGGAGCAGGCCGACGGTGGCGGTGGCCAGGAGATGGGTGGGTCGGTTCATGGGCTGCGTCTCCGTCGTCTGGGGTTCGTCACACGGAGGCGACTGTGGCACAGGTCACATGAAGCGGGCGGAATGATCCGCCATCGCTCGAGGTTGAGCCAAGCAGACGCAACTTTGCAGAGCCGCGCTTTGACAACGGGTCGGGCCGCCTCGCAGGGTTGAGCCCGAACGCATCAACCACGACGCACAGGAGGTTCCTCAATGGGACGCGCTATCGGTATCGACCTGGGTACCACCAACTCCGCCATGGCCATCCTCGACGGTGGTGAGCCGGAGATCATCGCCAACGCCGAGGGCGGTCGCACCACCCCGTCCGTCGTCGGTTTCGCCAAGAACGGCGAGATCCTCGTCGGCGAGGTCGCCAAGCGGCAGGCCGTGAACAACGCCGACCGCACCATCCGTTCCGTCAAGCGCCACATGGGCACCGACTGGACCGAGGAGATCGACGGCAAGAAGTACACCGCGCAGGAGATCAGCGCGCGCACGCTCATGAAGCTGAAGCGCGACGCCGAGGCCTACCTGGGCGAGGACGTCACCGACGCCGTCATCACCGTGCCGGCCTACTTTGACGACGCCGAGCGCCAGGCCACCAAGGAGGCCGGCGAGATCGCTGGCCTCAACGTCCTGCGCATCATCAACGAGCCCACCGCGGCGGCCTTGGCCTACGGCCTGGACAAGGGCAAGGAGGACGAGCTCATCCTCGTCTTCGACCTCGGTGGCGGAACCTTCGACGTCTCCCTGCTCGAGGTCGGCAAGGACCCCGAGGACGGCTTCTCCACCATCCAGGTGCGCGCCACCTCCGGTGACAACAAGCTGGGCGGTGACGACTGGGACGAGGCGATCATCCAGCACCTCCTCACCAGCGTGAAGAACTCCACCGGCATGGACCTGTCCAACGACAAGATCGCCATGCAGCGCCTCCGCGACGCCGCCGAGCAGGCCAAGAAGGAGCTCTCCAGCTCCACCAGCACCTCCATCAACCTGCAGTACCTCTCCATGGGGGAGAACGGCCCGATCCACCTCGACGAGTCGCTCACCCGCACCCAGTTCGAGCAGATGACCGACTCCCTGCTGGAGCGCACCAAGACGCCCTTCGAGGCCGTCATCAAGGACGCCGGCGTGAAGGTCGAGGACATCGACCACATCGTCCTCGTCGGTGGCTCCACCCGCATGCCCGCCGTCACCGAGGCCGTCAAGAAGATCACCGGCAAGGAGCCCAACAAGGGCGTCAACCCGGACGAGGTCGTGGCCGTCGGCGCCGCCATCCAGGCCGGCGTGCTCAAGGGTGACCGCAAGGACGTCCTGCTCATCGACGTCACCCCGCTGTCCCTCGGCATCGAGACCAAGGGCGGCCTGATGACCAAGCTCATCGAGCGCAACACGGCCATCCCGACCAAGCGCTCGGAGGTCTTCACCACCGCCGAGGACAACCAGCCGGCCGTCGGCATCCAGGTCTTCCAGGGTGAGCGCGAGATCGCGCAGCAGAACAAGCCGCTGGGCAACTTCGAGCTCACCGGCATCGCCCCGGCCCCCCGTGGCGTGCCGCAGATCGAGGTCACCTTCGACATCGACGCCAACGGCATCGTCCACGTCTCCGCCAAGGACCGTGGCACCGGCCAGGAGCAGTCGATGACCATCTCCGGTGGTTCGGCCCTGGACAAGGACGAGATCGACCGCATGATCAAGGACGCCGAGGCCCACGCGGCCGAGGACGCCAAGCGTCGTGAGGCCGCCGAGGCCCGCAACCAGGCCGAGCAGGTCGTCTACTCCACCGAGAAGTTCATCGCCGACAACGGCGACAAGCTCCCGGAGGCCGAGAAGACCGAGGTCGAGTCCAAGCTGGCCGAGCTCAAGGAGCTCGTGGCGAAGGAGGACGCCGAGGTCGAGGCTCTCAAGGAGAAGACGAACGCCGTCTCCGAGGCCAGCCAGAAGATGGGTGCGGCCATGTACGCCGCCCAGGGTGACGCCGCCCAGGGCGCGGAGGCCGGTGCCGACGCCGCCGGTGAGCAGGCCCAGGACGAGGACGTCGTCGACGCCGAGGTCGTCGAGGACGACGAGGCCAACGACTCCAAGTGAGTCCCACCGGGTGGCCGCCGGTCTCCCCGGCGGCCACCCGGACGCCCCGTGCGCGGGGCACGTGGTTGATGCCGTGAGCGCGTGGGGCGGGGCAGCACGCCCCGCCCCACGCCCACACCCGGAACCCAGGAGGTGGCCCGATGGCCGACGAGACGACGCAGGACCCGACCCAGCAGACCGACGAGACGGCACAGCAGGCCCGACCGGAGGACCAGGACGCGCCCCGTGCGGCCGAGGCCCAGCCGGACGCCCCGGAGGGTGAGCCGGCCGAGGAAGCCGACGACTCCACCGGCGAGCCGGCCGCCGAGGGTGCCGAGCACCCGGACACGATCCTCGCCGCCGAGCGGCTCGCCGACCTGCAGCGCGCCCAGGCCGACCTCGTGAACTACCGCAACCGCATGGAGCGGCTGCGCGCCCAGGACAAGGACAACACCATCGCCGGCGTGGTCGAGGCGCTCATCCCGGTGCTCGACGACATCCACATGGCCCGCCAGGCCGGTGACCTGGAGGGCGGCCCCTTCGCCGCCATCGCCACCAAGCTCGAGGGCGTGCTGGAGCGCTACGGCGTCGAGTCCATCGGCGAGGTCGGCGAGACCTTCGACCCCAACCACCACGAGGCCCTCCTGCACACCGAGGGCGACCTGCCGGAGGGGGCGACCGAGACCACCGTGGTCCAGGTGCTCCAGCCCGGATTCCGCGTGAACAAGCGCATCGTGCGCGCCGCACGCGTTGCCGTGGCCGACCCCAGCTGAGGGGCGACCACGAGACCCTGACCCCAGATCTCGCAAGGAGGCGACATGGCGAGCCAGGACTGGTTCGAGAAGGACTTCTACAAGACCCTGGGCGTCTCGCCGGATGCCGACGACGCCGAGATCAAGAAGGCCTACCGCAAGCTGGCCCGGGAGAACCACCCCGACCAGCACCCCGGTGACGAGGCCGCCGAGCAGCGGTTCAAGGAGATCGGCGAGGCCTACCAGGTGCTCTCCGACGCCGAGGACCGTCAGCAGTACGACGCGATCCGGCAGATGGCCGCCGGTGGGCCCCGCTTCACCGCCGGTGGCGGCGGTGGGGCCGGGGCCGGGGGCTTCGAGGACGTCTTCGGCTCCATGTTCGGCGGCGGGAGTGGCCAGCGGGTGCGCTACTCCACGGGCGGGCCCGGCGGGATGGGTGGCCAACAGGTGGGCGCCGAGGACCTCGAGGACATCCTGCGGATGTTCGACGGTGGCGGCGGTGCCGGCTTCGCCGGGGGGTCGCAGTTCACCGGTCAGGGCCCCTTCGGGGGCGGGCCCCGTCACGCCGCCCCGCAGAAGGGGCAGGACGCCGAAGCGAGCATCACCGTCGACCTCCACCAGGCCTTCGAGGGCAGCAGGGCCACGGTGCGGGACGCCCACGGTGCCGAGACCACCATCCGCGTCCCGGCGGGGGTGAAGGACGGGCAGAGGATCCGCCTGCGCGGCAAGGGGCACCCGAGCCCGAACGGCGGCCAGCCCGGTGACCTCATGATCACCGTGCACGTGCGTCCCCATCCGGTGTTCACCCGGGAGGGCGACGATCTCGTGGTCGAGCTGCCGGTCCGTTTCACCGAGGCCGTGCTCGGCGCCGCCGTCGAGGTGCCCACTCCTACCGGGGAGACGGTCCGGGTCAAGGTCGCTCCGGGCACGCCCTCCGGCCGGCGCCTGCGCATCCGCGGGCGCGGCATGCCCGGGAAGAAGGGCGCCGGCGATCTCCTGGCCGAGGTGCAGGTGGCCGTGCCGACGGATCTCACCGACGCCCAGCGGAAGGCCGTCGAGGCCCTGCGGGCCGCCGAGCCCGGTGACGACCCGCGCGCCGATCTCATCGAGCGCTCCCGCCGGTCATGAGCGACACGCGGCCGGTGTACGTGATCTCCGTGGCGGCGGAGCTCACCGGCATGCACGCGCAGACGCTCCGCCAGTACGACCGCCTCGGGCTCGTGACGCCCTCGCGGGCCCGCGGCGGCGGGCGGCGCTACTCGGAGGCCGATGTCGAGCAGCTCCGCGAGGTGCAGCGCCTCTCCCACGAGGAGGGCATCTCGCTGGCCGGTATCCGCCGGATCATGGAGCTGCAGCGCGCCACGTCCCGGCTGGAGGACCGCCTGGAGGAGCTCACCGAGGAGGTCGAGCGGCTCCGCCAGCAGGCCGCCGTGCGGGACCGGGTCTTCGCCGCCGGGCGGGAGGGCGCCGCCGAGATGGTGGCCCACGGGCGCCGACCCAGCCGGCGGGTCACCGCCGGGGAGCTGGTCCTCTGGCGCCCTGCCCGCCACCCCGCCCGCCGCGATTGAGCGGGGCTCAGCCGATCTCCTTGCGGCTCACCCGGATCAGCCCGACCACCAGGGGCAGCACCAGCCAGATCCCCAGGTTCGAGGCCAGGTGCAGCCAGTCCTGCCGCGTCAGCCACTCTCCTCCGGCCAGCTCGACGGCGAAGACGTCCATGTCGAACCACGGGGCGTGCTCCCGCAGGAAGGGCACGAAGGTCAGGGCGATCGGCAGGATCGACGGGATGAGGAAGAAGGCCACCACCGCGGCAGGGGTGTTGAGGAAGAGGGCGCCGAAGGCGACGCCCAGCAGCACGTTGGCCGTCTGCAGGAGGGTGAGGTTGACCAGTCGGGCCGCGCCCAGGTCCACCGAGACCGGGGTGTCGGCCAGGCCCGCCGAGAGGACGTGCGCCCCGGCCGAGACCGCGATGGTGAGCGCCAGCACGCCGAGACCGATGAGGACGGCTGCGACGGACTTGGCGGCCATCACCCGCAGCCGGCGCGGCTCCTGGGTGAAGGTCACCAGCGCCGTGCGCTGACTCCACTCGCTGCACGCGGTGAGGATGCCCAGCACGGGCAGGAGCACCCCCTGCGGCACGGCCACCGCGCCCAGCAGGGCGCCGAAACCGGCGCCCTGCTCCCGGGAGAACCACAGGACGAGCCCGAGGGACAGGGCCGAGAGCAGGGCGATCGCCACCAGGAGTCCCTGGCCGGCCCGGGTGTCCAGAGCCTTGCGGAGCTCCACCCGGACCAGACGGGTGAAGGAGACGGGCCGGGGCGCGAAGCGGTCCTTCGGCGCGGTGGTTGCGTCGGCGGGCGCGGCGACGGGCTGCGGGGTGGACGGGGCGGTGGCGCTGGGCATGGCTTCCTTTGCGGGGTCGTGTGTGGTCAGCGGGGTGGTCTGGACGGACGGGGTGTTCATGCGCTGTGCTCCCGGGCGTCGTCGGCCGTCAGGGAGAGGAAGAGCTCCTCCAGGCGTTGGTCGCCGGGGCGCACCTCGGTGAGCGGCAGCTGCTCGGCCAGCGCCAGGCGGGCCAGCGGCTCGGGCCCGGCCTCCACCAGGAAGCCACCGGTGGGGTGGGCCTCCGCGGGGAGCCCGGCGCGGGCGAGGGCTTGGCCGAGGCGGGCCCGTTCGGGGGAGTCCACCAAGGTGCTGCTGCTGCGCAGGAGCTCCTCCTTCGTCCCCCGGGCCACGATCCGGCCCCGGCCGATCACCACGAGGTCGTCGGCCACCTGCTCCACCTCGTGGAGGAGGTGCGAGCTGAGCAGGACGGTGCCGCCCTCGTCGGCGAACTCCTGGAGCAGGCTGCGCATCCATCGGATGCCCGCGGGGTCGAGGCCGTTGGCCGGCTCATCGAGGACGAGGACCTCCGGGTCACCCACCAGGGCGCCGGCCAGTCCGAGCCGCTGCCGCATGCCCAGCGAGTACCTGCCCACTCGGCGGTCCGCCTCGGCCGGGGTCAGCGCGACCCGCTCCAGGGCGCGGTCCACCTCGGCCCGGCCGACGCCGGCCATCATCGCGGCCAGCGTGAGGACCTCCCGCCCGGTGCGGCCGGCGTGCTGGGCGCTGGCGTCGAGCATCGTGCCCACCTGGGCTGCCGGGTTGGTGAGATCCACGTAGCGGCGGCCCAGCACGGTGGCGGTGCCGGAGGTGGGCGGGGTGAGACCCACGAGCATCCGCATCGCGGTGGACTTGCCCGCCCCGTTGGGGCCGAGAAAGCCCGTGATGCGCCCCGGCTCGGCGGTGAGGCTGATGCCGTCGACGGCGGTGAAGCGCCCGTAGCGCTTGGTGAGATTCTCGATCTGGATCATGGCCGCAGCGTGTCGAGGGCTGCGGGGTCGACACATCGGCCAGAGGCATCGAGCGCGCGGTCCGTCGGTCGGCGGCCGGAGGAGTGCACCCTGACCAAAGGAGGGGGTGACCCCCTGCCGACGACGCTGTCGCCGCCGGTGCGTGCCCCATACGCTGCGGCGCATGAGCGCCACCGCCGGCCCCGATCCTGCCGCCACTCCCGCTCCCTGGCCACTGCCGTGGCTGGGGCACGCCTGGCGGCTCGTCGTGGTCTGGGTGCTCGGCGCGATCCTGTGGCTGTCCACCTTCGGCACGAGCCCTGCCGCCCATCCGGACCACCTGGCCGGTGACACCCCGCTCGGGATCGTCGACGGGCTCCTGGCCGTCGACCTGCTGCTCGGCCAGGTGGCCGTGGTGCTGGCGGGGTGGCGTCGTCGGAGGCCGGTCGTCATCGCCTTGCTGACGGCCGCCCTCACGAGCCTCTCGGTGTTCGCCTCACCGGCGGCGCTGCTGTGCCTGGTCTCCCTGGCCGCGCACCGCCGGTGGCGCCCGGTGCTGGGCGTGGGCGTCAGCAGCCTGCTGACGGTGACCCTCTACGAGGCACTCGTGGCACCGGTGCTCTCCCCGGACGCCAGCCGCGGGATCTGGCTCCTGGTCGTGGTGGTGACGTCCGGGCTGATGCTGGCGGTGGCGGCCCTGTGGGGGTGGAACCTCGGCGGACGGCGCCAGCTCACCGAGTCCTGGCGGATCCAGGCCGAGACGGCCCGGCGCGAGCAGGGCGCCCGCACCGCCCAGGCCCGGCTGGCCGAGCGCACCCGCATCGCCCGCGAGATGCACGATGTTCTGGCCCACCGCATCTCGGTGATGACCATGCACGCCGGGGCCCTGTCCTACCGGGAGGACCTCAGCCCGCAGGAGGTGCGCGAGGCGGCCGAGACGATCCGCCGCAACGGCCACACCGCCCTGGAGGAGCTCCGGGCCACGTTGGGTGTGCTGCGCGCGGAGGACATCACCGAGGGGCCCCGGGAGGCACCCCAGCCGGACCTGCTGGCCCTGCCGGACCTGGTGGCCGAGACCGAGCGAGCCGGCACCCCGGTCCGCCTCCGCGTGCCCGAGGACTTCTGGCCCCGGGCGGTGGGCCTGCCCGCCCGCACCGGCCGCCACGCCTACCGGGTGGTGCAGGAGGCGCTCACCAACGCGCGCAAGCACGCTCCCGGCGCAGTGGTCGACGTGGTGGTGGACGGGGATGAGGCACGTGGCCTGACGCTCCGCATCGCCAACCCGCGGGTCCCGGGTGCCCCCCGGGGTGACGGCTCGGGCTTCGGGCTGGCGGGGATGGGCGAGCGGGTCGACCTCGCGGGCGGCCGGCTGGCGGTGCGCGACGCCGGTGCAGACTTCGTGGTGGACGCCTGGCTGCCGTGGGGCAGGGTCGAGGCGGACGAGCAGGACCGACCCAGCACGGACGGCCGCCCGACCGCAGGGCACGAGGAGGAGGAACGGTGACCGACGGTGAGCGCCCCCTGCGCGTGGTCCTGGTCGACGACGACCCGATGGTGCGCACCGGGCTGCGGCTGCTGCTGGGTGGTGCCTCCGGCCTCGAGGTGGTGGGGGAGGGCGCGGACGGCCTCGACGTCGTGGAGCTCGTCCACCGGCACCACCCGGACGTGGTCCTCATGGACATCCGGATGCCGCAGCGCGACGGCATCACCGCCACCCGTGACCTCCTGGCCCGGTGGCCCGAGCTGGTCGTCCTGGTGCTCACGACCTTCGACGCCGACGACCTGGTGGTGGAGGCGCTCCGGGCGGGGGCGCGTGGCTTCCTGCTCAAGGACACCCCGCCGGAGCAGCTCGTCTCCGCGGTGCGTGACGTGGCCTCGGGCGTGCACGCCCTCTCCCCGGCGGTGACCGCGCTCCTGGTGAGCCAGGTGGCGGCCTGCTCACCCCACGACGCCCGGGTGCAGGCGGCGCAGAGCGCCCTCGCCGCACTGACTCCCCGCGAGCGTGACGTGGCCGATGCGGTTGCCGACGGTCTCTCGAACGCCGAGATCGCGCATCGCCTGTTCCTTTCGGTGCCCACGGTCAAGGCGCATGTCTCCCGGGTCATGGCCAAGCTCGGGGCGGAGAATCGCGTGCAGGTGGCGATCCGCGTCCACGATGCGGGGAGCCGGTAGGGCCGGACCCGGACCCCCTGCCGAGGAAGGGGTGATGGCCCCTCCCCGGATGGGTGGGGCCATCACGGGTGGCCGAGCGCTCGGGATGGGCAGGGCACTACCCATCCCGAGCGGGGTGGTTCAGGCGATGCCGAGGATGTTCTTGAGGGTTTCCTCGACACCGGCCGAGATGGCGGCGGTGCCACCGATGATGACGTTCTTGTCGGTGGGGTTGGCCGTGACGTACTCGTTGACGACGGACGGCAGCTTGTTGTCGCGGGTCAGGAGCAGGGGGCTGTCCTGGGCCGCGGCGGCGGCGCCGCCGGTGAGGGCGTCGGGGTAGTCCAGGCCGGTGGCGAAGAAGCCTGGTCGGGCTGGGTGAGCAGGACCGGGACGTCCTGGGCGGCGGTGCCGCCGGTGACGGCGTCGGCGAAGCCCTGGCCGGAGGCGATGTAGACGGTGTCGGCCTGGCCGGACTTCACGGCGGTCTCGGCGGCGGTGCCGTACCGGTCAGCACCCCACCAACGCTCCAGCCCCGGCTCCGGGGTGGGCTCGGGCTCCGGCTCCTCGATGAGGTTCTCGATGTTCAGCAGCAGGTTCGGGGAACCGTTCAGACCGCTCAGCTTGTCCACCGCGGCGGCGTCCAGGAGGGCCTGGTAGACCTCGTCCGGAGCTGCGTCCGGGTGCTGCTCGAGGTACAGGGCGGCGGCTCCGGTCACGTGCGGCGTGGACATGGAGGTGCCATCCATGAGCAGCAGGCTGGAGTCGTCGGCGTTGGAGGCGGAGTTGATCCCGGTGCCCGGCGCCATGATGTCCACGCAGGACCCGAAGTTCGAGTAGTCGGCCTGAACGTCGACCTCGCCGGCGTAGCTGCCGGTCGCGCCCACCGTGATCCCGCCCGGGGAGTTGCCGGGCATGAACCCGCAGGCGTCCTCTGCGTCGTTGCCAGCGGCCTTCGTGACCGTGATGCCCGCCTGCTCGAGACGCGCCACCCCTCGTCGGTGGTGGGGGACTGTCCGGTGCTGTACAGGCTCAGGTGGGCGACAGCCGGCCCCTCGGCGTTCTCGGCCACCCAGTCCATGCCAGCCCAGGCCCACTCCCAGGTGCCCTCACCGGCGCAACTGAACACCTTGACCGAGGTGAGGTTCACGTCCTTGGCCACGCCGACCGTCTCGCCGGCGATGGTGCCGGCCACGTGGGTGCCGTGCCCCCCACAGTCCGTCAGACCGTCCGTCCCCTCGCCCGCGGCGTCGAAACCGGGGAGGACCCGGCCACCGAACTCCTGGTGGCTGCCCCAGATGCCCGTGTCGAGGAGGTAGGCGTTGACGCCGGCTCCGGTCGCGCCGTAGCTGTAGCGGTCGTCCAGCGGGAGGTCCTGCTGGTCGATCCGGTCGATGCCCCACGACGGCGTGGGCTCCTGCACGTCGGCCGGGCGGATCTCCCCGTTCTCGGCGATGGAGGCGACGGTCGGGTCGGCCTTCAGCTGGGCCACCTGGGCCGGGGTGAGCTCGGCGGCGAAGCCACCGAGCGTCTTGTAGGTGTTGGTCACCTGGATGCCCTGGGCCTCGTAGGCGGAGACGGTCCGGGTGGTGTGGGCCTGTGCGGCGGCCTTGCCCTTCGCGGCGTCCAGCCCCCCCCGGCGGACCGCACGGTCAACGGCTGCTTCAGAACGACGATGTACTCGGACTTCTCGGCCTGGGTGGCAACGCTCTGCCCGGCGGCGACGGCGCCGGGCGCCATCCCCATCGACAGCCCGGCGATGCAGGCTGCGCTCAACGTGTGGCTGGCGATCTTCTTCATGGTGTCCCCCTTCGTGCGTGCGGGCGGCGCACGGCGTGCTTCCCGTGATCTGCCTCAGATCCCGGCCCCCGTGCCGAGGGCCCATCCCCCGGGCCCGCTGCCCTCAGACAACCCCATCCGGGGGGGGGGGGACCACGGCAAGTCGCCCCGCGATGTGCCGGCTCGGAGAACGCTGCTGGGGACCCACCATCACGGTGGGTCCCCAGCAGCGTCGAGCAGCCGTGTCAGGAAGCAGAGGGCCGCGACGCCGAGACCGTCGGCGTGCTGGCACGCACCTCCATGTCCTCGGAGATCGTGAACACCCGCGGGTCGTCCTCGAGGGTCTTCTTCTGGTCCTCGGTGAGGAGGGCAGCGAAACCACCGATCGTGGCGTAGGTGTGGGTCACCTCGATCCCCTGCTCCTCCATCTCGCGGACGACGGACTCGGTGTTCTCCCGAATCGCCTTCTTGCCCTCGGCGGTGGTGCGTCCACTGTCCGCGGGCAGGGACTCCGGGTCCTTGAGCATCACGATGTACTTGGTCTGCTCCGCCTCCGGCTCGGGCGCCGAGCCGCCCTTCGTGCCTCCCGCCAGGCTCACTGCCAGTGCGATCCCGCCCAGGAGCAGCAGCACCCACCACCACTTGGCCACGATCATCCCTCCCTGTCCAGGGTCCCGACACCGCAGATCGGCCGTGTCCTGAGGGGCTTTCCCAGGACCCTGCTCGCCCTTGACCGTATCTCTCCCTGGTGCCCGCCACAAGGGGCACCGCCACGGAGGGCCGACCGCTGGCGTGGGGGCGTGGGGAATGCCGAGGCCCCCTCTCCTGGGTGGGAGAGGGGGCCTCGGTGGTGTTGCGGACTCCCTGAGGAGTCTGCGTCACGGGGTGGTTCAGGCGATGCCGAGGGTGCCCTTGAGGGTGTCCTCGACGCCCTGGGAGATGGCGTCGATGCCACCGATGATGACGTTCTTCTCGGTGGGGTTGGCCGCGACGTACTCGTTGACGACGGACGGCAGCTTGTTGTCGCGGGTCAGGAGCAGGGGGCTGTCCTGGGCCGCGGCGGCGGCGCCGCCGGTGAGGGCGTCGGGGTAGTCCAGGCCGGTGGCGAAGAAGGTCCACTCGTTGCCGTCGAACTCCTTGGCGATCTCCACGCTGGTGGCGTAGCGGTCGGCGCCGGCGATGCGCTTGGTGGCGCCGAGCTGGTTGGCCACGGCCGGGGTGATTGCGTTCTCGCCACCGAGGACCACGACGTTCTTGGGGTTGACGGCGTCGATGGCGTCCTGGGTGGTCGGGAGGACCTGGTCGGGCTGGGTGAGCAGGATCGGGACGTCCTGGGCGCCGGCCAGGGCGGAGCCGGAGAGGGCGTCGGCGTAGGCCGAGTCCTCGCCGGAGGCGATGTAGAGGGTGTCGGTCTGGCCGAACTCCTTGGTGACGTTGGCGCTGGTCTCGTAGCGGTCGGAGCCGTCGATGCGCTCGATGGTCAGGCCCATGTCGGCGAGCTGGTTCTCGACCTGGGTCGAGATGGCCTCGGTGCCGCCGACCAGGACGACCTTCTGGGTGCCCAGCTGCTGCAGGGCGGCGGTGGTGTCGGCCGGGATGGTGTCGCGCTTGGTGAGCAGGATCGGGTCGTCGTTGCTGCCGTCGGGCATGGACATGACGCGGGCCTGGGCGGCGGTGCCGCCGGTGACGGCGTCGGCGAAGCCCTGGCCGGAGGCGATGTAGACGGTGTCGGCCTGGCCGGACTTCACGGCGGTCTCGGCGGCGGTGCCGTACCGGTCAGCACCCCACCAACGCTCCAGCCCGGGCTCCGGGGTGGGCTCCGGCTCGGGCTCCGGCTCGGGCTCCGGCTCCTCGATGAGGTTCTCGATGTTCAGCAGCAGGTTCGGGGATCCCAGCGGGTTGCTGATCTTGTCGACCGCAGCAGCGTCCAGGAGAGCCTGCTTGGTCTCGGCCGGGGTGGCCTGGGGGTTCTGCTCCAGGTACAGGGCCGCGGCGCCAGCCACGTGCGGGGCAGCCATCGACGTGCCCGACATCGGGACCAGTTCGGTGTTGTTCTCGTGGGAGGCGGACATGATGTCGCTGCCCGGAGCGAGGATGTCGACGCAGGAGCCGTAGTTCGAGTACCCGGCGAGGGCGTCGTCCGGGGCGGTGGCGCCCACGTTGATGCCGGCCTCACCGTTGCCGGGGTACCAGTTGCACGCGTCGTCGCTTTCGTTGCCCGCGGCGAGCACGGCCAGGACGCCAGCGTCCTCCATGCGGAGGAGGGCCTCGTCCTGGGCCGGGTTCTCACCCGGGGAGATGCCGCCGAGGCTGAGGTTGGCGACAGAGGGGCCCTGCGCGTTGGCGGTCACCCAGTCGATGCCGCCGATGATGTTCGCGTCGCTGCCGAAGCCGCTGCAGTCCAGAACGCGGACAGGGACGATGGAGGCACCCTTGGCGACGCCGGCGGTGGCGCCGCCCACGGTGCCGCCGACGTGGCTGCCGTGACCCTGGCAGTCCAGGCGACCATCGGTGCCCTCACCCGTGGTGTCGGTCCCGGCCTGCACGCGGCCACCGAAGTCCTGGTGGGCGGCGTTGATGCCGGTGTCGAGCACGTAGGCGGTCACACCGGCGCCGGTGGTGGGGTAGGTGTAGGAGGCGTCCAGCGGGAGGTCCTGCTGGTCGATGCGGTCGATGCCCCACGAAGGCGGGTTCTCCTGGGTGTCGGCGGCCTGCATCTTCTCGTTCTTGGCGATCGAGGAGACCGAGGGGTCGGCCTCGAGCTGGGCGACCTGGGCCGGGGTGAGCTCGGCGGCGAAGCCGCTGAGGGTCTTGTAGGTGGAGGAGACCTCGATGCCCTGGGCCTCGTAGGCCTTCACGGCCTTGGTCGTGAAGGCCTGGGCGGAGGCCTTGCCTCGGGCGCTGTCGAGCCCGCCGGCGGTCTTGACCGAGGACGGCTGCTCGAGCATGACGATGTACTCGGCCTTCTCGGCCTGGGCGGCGACGGTGTCGGTGGCGGCGACGGCGCCGGGCATCATGCCCAGCGACAGGCCGACGACCCCAGCGGCAGTGAGCGCGCGGGTGGCGGTGTTCTTCACGGTGTTCCCCTTCGTATGAGAGCAGTCGATCCTCGGTCCCACCAGCAGTAGGGACCTCCGGGTAACACGAGAGGCCCGTCCCCCCGTGCCTGCCCTCGGAATCTAACCGGGGAACGGTGGTGAGACAAGTCACCGGGGAGGTTCGTGCCGGGGGGTCCCCGGAGGCCCGGAGAACGGTGACACGTCCCTGCTCTTCGTGGGGGCTTCCCGGGCGAAGGCCCGAGGGCCCCGGTCGCTCTCGACCGGGGCCCTCGGGAGGGCGGCTGGGGGGACCAGCCGATGAATCAGAGACCGAGCAGTGCGCGCAGCTCGTTCTCGACCTGCTCCGACACCGCGGTGGTCCCACCGAAGAGGTAGTTCTCCGACGTCTGGTTCGCCGCCACGTGCTCGGCCACCGGGGCCGGCACGCGGTCCGGGCGGGTCAGCAGCACAGGGCCGTCGTTCCTCGAAGCGAGGGCCGCACCGGCCAGGGCGTCCGGGAAGTCCAGGCCGCTGGCGAAGGACGAGAGGTCCCGCTCACCGAAGGCCTCGGAGATCTTCACGGAGGTCTCGTAGCGGTCCGAACCGGCCAGCCGCTCCGAGGCCCCGGCGGCCTGGTGGACGGCGTCGGACACCGCCGCCGGCCCGCCGAGCACCACGACCCTCTGCGGCTGCAGGGCCTCGAGGGCCGCCGCGGTCTCCGGGCGCAGCTCGTCCGGGTCGGTGAGCAGCACCGGGGTGTTCTGCGAACCGGCCAGAGCGGTGCCGGTCACGGCATCCGCGTACCCCTCGCCGGAGGCCAGGTAGACCGTCTCGACGCCGGGCTCGAAGCGCATGGCCACGTTGGCGCTGGTCTCGTACCGGGTGGCGCCGCCGATGCGCTCGACGGTGAGGCCCTGCGCCGCCAGCTCGTCGGCCACGGCCGGGCTGATCGCGGTCTCACCACCGATGAGGATGACCTTCTTCGCCCCCAGCTCGGCCAGGGTCTCCGAGGTCGCAGCCGGCACACGGTCGCTGCGGGTCAGCAGCAGTGGCAGGTCCTCGCCGTTCACGGAGGGCAGGCCCTTGGTCGAACGCACACCCGCGGCGGCGCCGGCCGAACCCGACATCGCGTCCGCGAAGCCCTCGCCGGAGGCGATGTAGACGGTGTCGGAGGCGCCGAACTCGGAGGCCACGTCAGCCGCCGTGCCGTAGCGGTCCGAGCCCCACAGGCGGGTCAGCGAGGGATCCACCGGACCGCCCTCGGCGGGGTCCAGGTACACGTAGGTCGAGTCGAGCTCCTGACCGTTCTCGGTGACGACGGCCTCACCCAGCCAGGCCCGCGTCACGTCGTCGACGCCGATGGCGCCCGTGACGTCCGTCTCGGTCTTGCGCGGCAGCTGCACGGGGTCGTCGAAAGTCAGATTGCCCTGGTCCTCGTCCGGCACCTCGAAGGTGCGCAGGGTGAGGTCGGTGCTCGCCTGGCCGTTGAGGTTCCACGCCTGGACGTGCACGGTGTACTCGCCCGGCTCCAGGTCCGGCAGCAGCACCTGCTCCTCGGCTCCGGCCGCGGCCGACATGCCCACCAGCTGGTCGCTGCCCTTGGGCGTGACGAACAGGTCGAGGTCCGTCGAGGTGTCGGCCGGGATGATCTCCGACCAGAGCTGCTCGCCCTCGGTGATCGTGACGTCGTACCGCAGGTTGTTCGGGTCGTCGACGATGAGGTCCGAGTTGTCCGCGGGCATGCCCACCGAGGCCGCGACGTCCTCGCCCGGCACCAGGCCCTTGACCTCCATGTCCACGCTGCGGTCGTCGGAGCTGGTGATCGGGATGTCCACCGAGGGGGCGGCGGCCGACTCGTGGACGATCGCCGGGGCGGAGATGTCCCGGGCGCGCAGGGCGATGGGGGAGCGCACGTCGCTCTGGCCGGTGGCCGACCAGATCAGGTGCCCCTTGGACCAGGCGCCGTCGGCGAGGCCCACGTCGGTGAAGGTCACCTCCACCTCGGCCGACTCGCCCGGGCCGAGGTCCACGGTCGACGGGGAGACGGTCGCCTCCACGCCCTCCAGCCCGGAGAAGGAGGCCTCCCAGGTGGTGGCCCTCCCGCTCACGTTGGTGATGGTGCGGGTGACCGTCTGGTCCCCCAGCAGCTCACCGATGGCGATGGAGGCCTGGTTGAGGTCGGAGGCGTCGATCGGGTTCTCCGAGACGGGGGAGCCGTCGGAGTAGGTGGCCCCCTGGCCGGCGAGGAAGTCGAACCAGTCCGACTGGTTCGCGTCGTACACCAGACCCGGGTTGAGCATGCGGCGCGGCTCCACGAACCCGGCACCGGTGGCGAAGGGATCGTTGCTCGCCGCGCTGGCGTGGTCCCGCGCGCTGGTCATGAGGGCGGACTTCACCGCCATCGGGGTCCAGCTGGGGTTGGCCTGCTTGACCAGGGCGGCCAGACCCGCGATGTGCGGGGAGCTCATCGAGGTGCCGGACATGTACTCGAACACGTCCGCCCCCCGCTCCGGGCTGGCGCTGGCAGCGAGGACGCCCACTCCCGGGGCGGAGATGTCGGGCTTGAGGACGTCGCCGGACCCGGCCAGCGACGGGCCGCGCGAGGAGAACCCGGCGATCTCAGGGACCTCGGTGGTGGTGCCCTCGTTGCTGTCGAGGATCGTGCCGGTCGCCTCCGGCCCCGCTCCCTCCACGTAGGCGCGGACCGCGTCCCGGTGGGTGTGAGAGAGGTGGACCGTCGGGATCACGTGAAGGTCGGAGTCCAGGGAGCTCTCGCTGGTGTTCACGAGCACCATGCCCACGCCGCCGGCCTCGGCCACGGTGTCGGACTTCTCGGTGCGGGCGTTCTCCCCGCGGTCGCAGACCACGATCTTGCCCGCCACCTTCGCGGCGTCCAGTGAGCCCGGCAGGCACAGCAGCGCCTCCTCGACGGTGCGGCCGGCGGCGACCGCCTGGTCGGCGAGGATCATCGGGGCACCGTCCGGCAGGTCCTCAGTGACCGAGGCGCCGATGTAGCGCCGGCCGTCTCCGGTCACGAGGGTCTGCTCGGAGATGGCGTGGGTCGAGGCGGCCACCGTGGTGAGCCACGGGGAGGGGTGCGCCGTCGTGGACTCCGCCGGGCCGCTGTTGCCCGAGGACGCCGCCACGAAGATGCCGTTCGCGGAGGCGTTCATGAAGGCGATCTCCACCGGGTCGAGGTAGTTCTCGCGGGTGCCGGAGATCGAGTAGTTGAGCACGTCCACACCGTCGGCGACCGCCTGGTCGATGGCGGCGACCGAGTCGGTGTTGGCGCAGCCGCCGTCACCGTCCTTCTCGTCCCAGCAGACCTTGTAGGCGGCGACGTGGGCCTTCGGGGCCACTCCGGAGACCTGACCGAGCTCGCGGTCCTGGGCGATCGCCGGGACGTCCCTGTTGCCCGCTGCGGTGCTGGCCGTGTGCGAGCCGTGGCCACCCACGTCGAGCGGGGAGAGGGACTCGTGCTCGGCGATCCGGTCGGCGCCGAACCCGTCGACGAAGTGGCGGGCGCCCACGATCTTGTTGTTGCAGGCCTCGGCCGGGAAGTCGTTCGTGGCCGGGGCGCAGGCGCCCTCCCAGTCGGCCGGGGCGGCCGGCATGCCCTCGGGGCTGAAGGAGGGGTTGTGCCAGGAGATGCCGGAGTCGATGACGCCGACGACCATCCCCTCGCCCTGGTAGCCGGTGCCGGCGTTCCACACGCCGTCTGGGCCGGTGAGGCCCAGGAAGTCGGGGGAGAGATGGGTGTCGAGCTGGTCGATGCGCTCCTTGACCACCGACAGGACGCGCGGGCTGGACGCGAGGCGCTTGGCCTGGTCCGCCGTCAGGTCGACGGCGACACCGGAGAGGGCGTTCGTGTAGCGCTGCGAGGGCTTGCCTGCGCCGACGCTGGCCAGCACGCGGTCCTGGCGCGCGTGCAGCAGTCCGGCGTAGCGCTGGACGGCCGAGGAGGAGGCGTTGAGCTTGGCGCCCTGCCCGGGCTGGGTGGCGGGGTAGCCCTCGACGTGGCCGTCGTAGGCGATGGCCGGCTGGTCGGCGAAGGTCACCAGGTAGGTGCCGTGGGTGAAGTCCTGGGAGGCCGCGGCCTGCTTGGCCTGGGCCTGCTGAACGGTGGCGGACTGGCGCTGGCTCCTGTCCGTCGCCTCCTGGTCGGGGGCGGGGCCGGTGGCGGTGGCCGGCAGCAGGCTCCCGGCGAGGGCGATGGCCATCGTGGAGGCCAGGCCCACTCGGGTGAGGTGCGAGGGCACGGTCATGGGATCTCCTTCAGGGTGAGTGAGTGGGGTCACAGTCACATGGCGGGGGTGGGTGGGCCAGCTCCCACCGGGGATTGGTGCCGAAACGTGACCGACGACCGGGTCCCCGTGACCACCCCGTGACCTCCGCCCCGGGTCAGGGTTGAGTGGAATGCGCTCAACTCTGGAGGTGTTGAACAGGACAGATGCCAGCGACCCCGGCCGTGGGGTCCCCGACCGAGCCAAGGAGTCCCATGGATCTTCAGCCCACCGCCCTCGTGGCCGAGGTGCTCGCCATCGCCCAGCGCGAGGCGCAGTCCGCCGGCCACCCCGAGATCGCCCCCGCCCACCTCGCCGCCGCCCTCGTGGCCGTTGGCGACTCCGCCGTGACTGCGCTGCTGCAGGCCGGTGGGACCACCCCCGAGGCCGTCGAGCGTGCCAGCCGCGAGGCGCTGGCAAAGCAGCCGAGCGCCACCGGGCAGACCCCGAGCATCGGGCAAGCCGCGGCCAAGGTGCTGCAGCACGCGCACACCATCATGACCGCCCGCGGCGACACCCACCTCGCGCTCGACGTGCTCACCCTCGCCCTGGTGGAGACCGGCACCATCAGTGCCGACGCCGACGCGGTCGCCCAGCAGCTCGACACCCTGCGCGGCGGCCAGAAGGTCACCAGTGAGAACCCGCAGGCCGGCTCGGAGTCGCTCGAGCAGTACGGCACCGACCTCACCGAGGCTGCCCGCGAGGGGCGCCTGGACCCGGTGATCGGCCGCGACTCGGAGATCCGCCGGGTCGTGCAGGTGCTCTCGCGGCGCACCAAGAACAACCCGGTGCTCATCGGCGAGCCGGGCGTCGGCAAGACCGCCGTCGTCGAGGGGCTGGCGCAGCGCATCGTCGACGGGGACGTGCCGGAGTCCCTCCGCGGCAAGCGCCTCATCAGCCTCGACCTGGGCGCGATGATCGCCGGGGCCAAGTACCGGGGCGAGTTCGAGGAGCGCCTCAAGAGCGTCCTGGAGGAGATCCGCGCCTCCGAGGGGGAGATCGTCACCTTCATCGACGAGATCCACACCGTGGTCGGCGCCGGCGCGACCGGTGACGGCTCCATGGACGCCGGCAACATGCTCAAGCCGATGCTCGCCCGCGGCGAGCTGCGCCTCGTGGGTGCCACCACGCTCGACGAGTACCGGGAGAACATCGAGAAGGACGCCGCCCTGGAGCGCCGCTTCCAGCAGGTGTTCGTCGGGGAGCCCTCGGTGGTCGACAGCATCGCCATCCTGCGTGGTCTCAAGGAGCGCTACGAGGCGCACCACAAGGTGACCATCGAGGACGCCGCCCTGGTGGCGGCCGCCACCCTGAGCGACCGGTACATCACCCACCGCCAGCTGCCGGACAAGGCGATCGATCTCATCGACGAGGCCGCCAGCCGGTTGCGCATGGAGATCGACTCCTCCCCGGTGGAGATCGACACCCTGCGCCGCTCGGTGGACCGGTTGAAGATGGAGGAGATGCACCTGGCCGCGGAGACCGACGAGGCCTCCGCCGAGCGACTCGCCGCCCTGCGGGAGGAGATGGCCGCCCAGCAGGAGAAGCTCTCCGCCCTCACCGCGCGGTGGGAGGCCGAGAAGCAGGGACTCAACCGGGTGGGTGAGCTCAAGGCCCGCATCGACGAGGCCCGCACCCAGGCCGACCGGATGCAGCGCGAGGGCGACTACGAGGGCGCCTCGAAGCTCCTCTACGGCGACATCCCCGCCCTGGAGGCCGAGCTCGCGAGCGTCGAGGACAGCGAGGCCGGTGCCGGCGGTGCCACATCTGCGGGCGAGGACGGGCCGATGGTCTCCGAGGCCGTGACCGCCGACGACATCGCCGAGGTCATCGCCTCCTGGACCGGCATCCCCGCCGGGCGCCTGCTGGAGGGCGAGACCGAGAAGCTCCTGCGCATGGAGGAGCACCTCGGCGGGCGTCTCATCGGCCAGACCGAGGCCGTGCGCACGGTGTCCGACGCGGTGCGGCGCTCCCGGGCCGGCCTGGCCGACCCGGACCGGCCGACCGGGTCCTTCCTCTTCCTCGGCCCGACCGGTGTGGGCAAGACCGAGCTCGCCAAGTCGCTGGCGGACTTCCTCTTCGACGACGAGCGGGCGATGGTCCGCATCGACATGTCGGAGTACTCCGAGCGGCACTCGGTCGCCCGGCTGGTGGGTGCCCCTCCGGGCTACGTCGGCCACGACGAGGGCGGCCAGCTCACCGAGGCCGTGCGGCGCCGCCCCTACTCGGTGGTGCTGCTCGACGAGGTGGAGAAGGCCCACCCGGAGACCTTCGACATCCTGCTGCAGGTGCTCGACGACGGACGCCTCACCGACGGCCAGGGCCGCACGGTGGACTTCCGCAACGTCATCCTCATCATGACCAGCAACCTGGGCTCGCAGTTCCTCGTGGACCCGACGGTCGACGGGGACGCGCGGCGTGAGTCGGTGATGGCTGCCGTGCGGGCGCACTTCAAGCCGGAGTTCCTCAACCGGCTCGACGACATGGTGGTCTTCGAGCCGCTGAGCCGGGACGAGCTGACGCGGATCGTGGACCTGCAGGTGGACGCGCTGGCCGCCCGGCTGGCGGACCGCCGGATCACGCTGGAGGTCACCGACGCCGCGCGGGCCTGGCTGGCCGAGGCTGGGTACGACCCGGCCTTCGGTGCCCGTCCGCTGCGCCGGCTGGTGCAGACCGAGGTGGGGGACACCCTCGCCCGGGCGCTGCTGGCCGGGGAGGTCCGCGACGGGGAGACGGTCACCGTGGACGTCGACCGGGCCGAGCCGTCGGACTCCGGCACCGGAGAGGTCACGGGGCTGCGCCTGGCCTGATCGGCCCGCGGGACCGGTGAACCACCGGCAGGCGCGGGCCGACCCGGGCAGTCGAGATGCGCACCGGTCCGCATCTGGCCCGTCAGCCCCCACGGTCGCACCGGTCCGCATCTCGACTGTCGGGGTGCGGACCGGCGCCTTCCTCGACACGGCCAGACACCCCAGATGCGTACCGGTGCGCATCTGGGGTGTCTGGCTGTGAGGGACGGGCAGGTGAGGCGCGGACCGGTACGCATCTCGCGCAGTGATGCAGCGCCTCCGCATCCGCGGCACTCAGCTCGGACCCGCACCCCGTCGAAGGGCAGCCTGCAGGGCCTGGCGAAGGCCGGCCGGCCGTCGGAGGTCCTGGCGGGTCACCCGGACCACCACCCATCCGGCCGACTCGATGAGTCGCACCCGTTCGATGTCCGCGTGCCACTGGGCGGGGTCCGTGCGGTGGTGGTCCCCCTCGTACTCGGCCACGACCCGCTGCGTCTTCCAGACCAGGTCCGAGGTCGCCAGCCACTCACCCTCCTCGTTGAGGACGTCCGCGTTGACCGCGGGCTGGGGCAGACCCCACTCCCGGACCAGGAGGCGCAGGCGGGTCTCCGGGAGGGAGGCCGCGGCGGCTTCGGCGAGCGCCAGCGCCCACCTGGCGCGGGTCGCCCCGCGAGCGCCCGGGACGATGGCTGCCGCCAGCGCTTCTTTGTCGAGTGGACCCTGCACCGGGCACACCCGGCCGAGCACCGCATCGGTGGCGGCCACCAGGTCTTCCTCCCGGAGCGTGGAGCAGAGCTGCCGCCAGGTCGTGGCGAGGCTCGTGCAGCGGACCCCACCGACCTCCACCGTCGTGAGTTGGTCGTCCCGGTGGGCGAGGACACCGCGGCGACGGGGCAGGGAACGGTCCGGAGGCACCGAGACGTGGATCGGCTCCTCGCGGGACCACGGGTGCGGGAGGGGGATGCGGTGGAAGCGGGCGGCCGTCAGGTGGCTCACAGATGCGTGGGCCGGGAGCACGGCGAGGACGGCCTGGACGATCTCCGGTGGGGAGGCGTGCGGGGCGACGATCACGCCCTGCGTGGGGCTCCACGCACCCTCGCGGCGGAGGCGGTCGCGCGTCGTGGGGCCGTGGGGTGTGGGGACCAGGCGGCCTCGTCCGGTCAGGTACCAAGGAGCTGGGGGCTGGGTCATAGGGCCACGGTGACGTGCCCGGGGGTGGAGGGGGTCGAGCTCGTCCACAGGGAGGCCTGGACGGGGCGGTTCGGCGAGGGGCGTGGGTGAGGGTTGTGGACGACGCGACCCCGAGATGCGCACCGGTCCGCATCTCGTGTGGTGGCCCGAGCGGGCAGCAGTCCACATGCGCACCGGTCCGCATCTCACGCGTCGGTGCCGACGCGTGGACACCCCGTGTGCGCACCGGTGCGCACACGGGGTGTCGTGAAAGGGCGAGAGCGGCACTGGTCCGCATCTCGACTGTCGGGATGCGGACCGGTGCCGCTCTCGGGGAGGTGGCGGCTGAAATGCGGACCGGTGTGCATCTGGCCGCCACCGCCACCGCCCGCCGTCCGCCCCACGCCGGGTGCCCGCCGTCGTCCGCCACCCGCCGGCTCAGGGGCTGTCGGCCCCGCCGTTGACGTTCAGCGTCTCGCCCACCACGTAGCTCGCCTCCTGGCTCGCGAGGAAAACGTACGCCGGGGCCAGCTCCGCCGGGTGGCCGGCACGGGCCAGCGGCTGCTTGTCGCCGAACATCGGCAGCTTCTCCTTGGGCTGCCCCTCCACCACCTGCAGGGGCGTCCAGATCGGGCCCGGCGCCACGAGGTTCACCCGGATCCCCTTCGGCGCCAGCTGCTTGGCCAGGGCCTTGCCGAACCCGTTCTCGGCGGCCTTGGTCGTGGCGTAGTCGAGCAGGTGGTCGCTGGGGGAGTACGCCTGCACCGAGGTGGTGATGATGATCGAGCTCCCCGGCTGCAGGTGCGGCACCGCGGCGCGGCAGAGCCAGAACATCGCGTAGACGTTCGTGCGCATCGTGAGGTCGAACTGCTCGTCGGTGATCTCCGTGATGTCGGGCACCGAGACCTGCTTGCCGGCGTTGCTCACCAGCACGTCCAGCCCGCCGAGCTCCGCCACCGCCTGCTCCACGAGCTCGTCGCAGGCCTCTCGGGTGGTGAGGTCCACCGGGAGCGAGACGGCTCTGCGCCCGGCCTCCTCCACCAGGGCCACGATGCGGTCCGCGTCGCGCTGCTCCTCGGGCAGGTGGGCGATCGCCACGTCGGCCCCCTCCCGGGCGTAGGCGATGGCGGT
Organism: Kytococcus aerolatus; assembly: GCF_900187395.1. Taxonomy (GTDB): domain Bacteria; phylum Actinomycetota; class Actinomycetes; order Actinomycetales; family Dermatophilaceae; genus Kytococcus; species Kytococcus aerolatus. Next base: position 23,225 of record NZ_FYEZ01000003.1, on the reverse strand, counting down.
GGCCGCCCCGATGCCCGAGTCGCCGCCGGTGATCAGCGCCCGCAGACCCTCCAGGCGCCCGGACCCGCGATAGCTCTCCTCCCCGAGGTCGGCCTTCGGCTGGAGCTCGGCGTCCAGGCCGGGGAAGTCCTGGTCCTGCTCCGGGGCGTCGAGCCGCGCGTAGCGGCTGCGGGGGTCGATCAGGTGGCTCATGACTCCTCCTTGGATGGGCTTCCCCACCAGTCTGGGCACGAAGGGCGGGGCCTGTCCTGCCGAGGAGGGGTGAGATCAGCCACCCCGCCACGCAGGCGCTGCCCGAGGGGTCAGCCGGAGATGTCGAGCTCCCGCAGCCGCTTGCGGTGGGCGGCCTCCCCGGACTCCTGCAGCTCCAGGAGCTGGGCGTAGAGGCCCCCGGTCCGGGAGAGCTCGGCCGGGGTGCCCACCTCGTCGATCCGCCCGTCCTTCAGCGTGATGATGCGGTCCACGGTGCTGATCGTCGAGAGCCGGTGGGCGATGATGATCGACGTCCGCCCCTCCATGAGCTCGGCCAGGCCTGCCTGCACCGCCCGCTCGCTGCGGGTGTCCAGGGCGCTGGTGGCCTCGTCGAGGACGAGGATCGGGGCGTCCTTGAGCAGCGCCCGGGCGATGGCGATGCGCTGCTTCTGCCCGCCGGAGAGCTTGAGCCCCCGCTCGCCGACCACGGTCTCGTACCCGTCCTCGAATCGCTGGATGAACGCGTGCGCGTTGGCACGGCGCGCCACGGCCTCCACCTCGGCGTCGGTGGCCTCCGGGTGCCCGTAGGCGATGTTCTCCCGGACGGTGCCGCTGAACAGCGAGGCGTCCTGGAAGACCACGCCGAAGCGGGAGCGCAGCTCGGCCAGGCTCATGCGCTGGGTGTCCTGCCCGAGGACCCGCAGCTCGCCCTCGCGGAGGCGGTACAGGCCGAGCAGGAGGGAGATCAGGGTCGTCTTGCCCCCACCGGACTCACCCACGAGGGCCACCCGCTCGCCCTGCCGGATCGTGAGGTCCACGTCCTGCAGGACGTCCGGGTCCTCGACGTAGCCGAAGCGGGCGTCGACGAACTCCACCGCCGGGACGTCCGGGGGGACCGGGGCGCTCCCGGACGGGGCGGCCATGGGGGAGCCGTCCGCGGCCCCGCCGCTGCGCGGCGCCTCGAGGGCCACCTGCTCGGGGACCTCCTCCATGACAGTCCAGTAGTCCTTGCTGCCGGCGATGGCGCGCTGGGCGGAGTCGATGAGATAGCTCATCATCGTGACCGGCTGGCGGGCGAGGTTCACCAGCTGGATGAGCAGCACCATCTCGCCGACGCTGAAGACGTGCCGCACGGTCTGCACGAAGATGATCGCGTAGACGCCGAAGAAGACGACGTTCAGCGCACCGCGGCGGAGGGCGTCCATCCCGTGCCAGTAGCGGGACTGGTGGTGGGTGGTGCGGATGGTGCGGGCATAGCGCTCGTCGAAGGCGCGCAGCTCGCTCTCCTCGCGGCCGAAGGACTTCACCACCTTGATCTGCCCGATCACCTCGGCGAAGCGTCCGCCGGCGATGTCGTACTGCGTGTTCTTCTCCCCCTCCAGCTTCTGCCACCGGGTGGAGGTCAGGGCCGTGAGCCACAGGTAGAGCGGGAAGATCGTGATGAGCAGGAGGGCCAGCGGCCACGAGTACCAGGCCGAGATCACGAGCACCGCCAGGGTGGTCATGAGCGTCGGCAGGAAGTTGTTCGCGAAGGCGTTGAGGAACTGCGTGGTCTCGGCGATGTTGCGCGAGAGCCGGTTGATGATGGTGCCGGTGAGCTCGGTGTCGAAGTAGCGCTGCGGCAGGGCGAGCAGCTTCTCGTAGTACCGGCTGGAGAGGATGCGTCGCATGCGGGCGGCGGCGAGATCTCCCCAGTAGCCGCCGACGTTCGAGACCAGCGTGTTCGTGAGGTCGACCGCCAGGAGGGCCACGGCCAGCCAGAGGATGGCGCGCACGTCCGCGCCGGTGTGCCCGCCGGAGCCCACGACCTCGACGATCCGGTCGGTGGCGGCCTTGATGATGAAGGGCACCGACAGGGCCGTGGCCGTGATGAGGACCGAGCTGAGCAGGATCCCCACGTAGTAGGGGGTCAGCTGGCGGGTGGAGCCCAGGAGGCGGAGGAGCGAGCGCACAGTGGGTGATGCTCCCACGCCTGCCTGCCGGGGGCCGGGGCCGGACTCAGCGCAGGAGGAAGTCCCCGGGGCGCCCCCGCAGCAGGCGGACGAGGTCGCGGCGTCGCCCCGACCACATCGGGGCGTGGACGTCCCGGGCCGCCCCGGTGGCGCGCTGGAGGCGGTGGACGGTGTGCTCCCACCGGTCGAAGGCGTCCGGGGAGGCCACCACGGCGGCGGCGCCCGCGCTCTCGGTGGCCTGCACGAGCTGGGCGACGAGGCCGGCCCGGGCGGCGGCGACGACGGCGTCCCCGCCCACCGGGAGGTCGGAGGCGGGGCCGCCGACCACATGGAGGTTGGGGACCTGGCCGAGGGTGCCCAGGTGGGGTGCCCACCCGGCGAGGCGCCCTCCGTCGGCGGCGTCGAGCCCCTGGATTCCCGCGCCGGGGGGCAGCGGTGCGGTGCCGGTGGTCAGCACGAGGAGGTCCGCGCGGTGCCGGGTGCCGTGCACGTCGACGACGGCGTCGGGCCGCACCCGGTGCACGCCCCAGCGGAGCAGTCGCACCCGGCCCTCGCCGGCCGCCCGGAACCACTCCTCGCTCCGCACGGTCCCGGCGTGCAGCGGAAGCGAGGACAGGTGGTCCTCCCACAGCTCGCGGGGAAGGTCCCGGGCCGCCAGGTGGGCTGAGGCCGCCATCGCCCGCTGCCAGCGCGCAGGCCGACCGGCTGGCGGGGGCTCCGGCGCCCCGGCGGGCTGGTCGTCGGGGCGGGTGGCCTCGCGCACGACCCGGCCCATGGTCCGGGCGATCGCCCCGGTGCGCTGCACGCGGCGGTTGGCGCCGAGCACGTCCACGGCGTCCACCGACTCCCCGGCGGGGACCTCGGGGAGGATCCACGGGTGGTCCGGGGCGAAGACGGTGACCGAGGCCGCCTCGTCGGCCAGGGCAGCGGCCAGGTTCACGTGGTCGATCCCCCCGCGGGCGCCCGGCTCGCCGAGGACGACGACGTGCCGCCCGGCGGTCTCCAGCCCGGCGTCCCACAGGTGCGTGTGTGCGAGCTCGCCGCCGAAGGAGTCGACCCCCCGCAGGTCCGGGACCACCGGGTCCCCGTCGGAGCCGGTCGCCAGGACGAGCTGGCGGGCGCGCACCGTGCCCCCGTCGGCGAGCCGGAGGGTCCAGACGTGGTCGGCCCCCTGGTCGGCGGCCACCACCCGGGCCGGGACGAGGCGTTCGGTGGCCCCGCTGAAGCTCGCGAGCCGGCGGAGGTACTGCCGCATGGCGTGGGCGCTGGGGCCGGCCTCGCCCTCCAGCCGGGGCCGGTGCGGGAGGGTCGACTCGCTCACCGAGGCGCGGGTGCGGGCTCCCGGGTCGCGGCGGTCCAGCCAACATCCCCCCGCCTCACCGCGCTCGTCGAGGAGCACCACGTCCCGGATGCCGCGGCGCAGCAGGGCGTCGGCGACGGTCAACCCCTGGAAGCCGGCGCCGATGATCGCGACCGCGTGGGCGGTCATGCGCCGGGCTCCGCAGGATCCCCGGTGCCGGTCGGGTCGGTGAGGTCGACGACGACCGGGGCGTGGTCGCTGGCGCCCTTGCCCTTTCGCTCCTCCCGGTCCACGAAGGCGTGGGTCACCTGCCCGGCCAGGCCGGCGGAAGCGAGCACGAAGTCGATGCGCATCCCCTGGCGCTTGGGGAAGCGCAGCTGCTGGTAGTCCCAGTAGGTGTACGTGTCGGTCTCGGTGAAGGGACGCACCACGTCCACCAGACCGGCCTCGAGGAAGGCGTTGAAGGCGGCACGCTCGGGCTCGGTGACGTGCGTGGCGCCCTCGAAGGCGGCCATGTCCCACACGTCGGTGTCCAGCGGGGCCACGTTGAAGTCACCGACCAGGGCGAGCGGGAGCTCCTCGGCGGCCCACTGGCGGGCGTGCCCGGCGAGCCTCTCGAGCCACTCGAGCTTGTACTGCATGTGGGGGTGGTCGATCTCCCGGCCGTTGGGCACGTAGAGGCTCCACAGGCGGAGCGGGGCGGTGGGGCTGCCGTCCGGGCGCGGCTGCCCGCCCACCGTGGCGCCGAGCGCGCGGGCCTCGACGACCGGCTCGTCGGCGCCGAAGCCGGGCTGGTCGGGGAAGGCCACGGTCACGTCCTCCAGCCCCACCCGGGAGGCGATCGCGACGCCGTTCCACTGGTTGAGGCCGTGGAAGGCGATCTCGTAGCCCAGCTCGTCGAAGCGTTCGCGGGGGAACTTCTCGTCCTTGACCTTCGTCTCCTGGATGGCCAGCACGTCCACGTCGTGGCGCTCGAGGAAGTCCGTCACCCGGTCGAGGCGGGCACGGAGGGAGTTGACGTTCCAGGTAGCGATGCGCACGGGGCCACTGTAGGTGGCGGTGTGACCCGGCGCACGGACCCCGTGGCGATGCCACAGTGGTCCCATGACCGACGCCCCGGACTCCGCCCGCCCCACCGCCCTGGTCACCGGGGCCTCCTCCGGCATCGGGGCCGAGTACGCCCGACAGCTGGCGGCGCGGGGGTACGGCCTGGTGCTCGTGGCCCGCGACGTGCAGCGGCTCGAGGCGCTCGCCGTCCACCTCGGCTCGCGCCACGGGGTGCCGGTCGAGGTGCTCCCGGCCGACCTCTCCGACCGCGCCCAGGTGGAGCGGGTGGCCGAGCGCCTGTGCCAGGCCGAGAACCCGGTCGACCTGCTCGTGAACAATGCCGGGTACGGACTGGGCACCACCTTCCTCGAGGCCGACCTCGCCGCCGAGGAGGACAGCCTGGCCGTCATGGTCCGGGCGGTGATGGTGCTCTGCCAGGCCGCGGCGCGCTCCATGCGCGAGCGCGGGCACGGTGCGATCGTCAACATCTCCTCGGTCGCATCCCTCCTGCCCTACTCCACCTACGGCGCGCACAAGGCCTGGGTGGCCCGCTTCTCCGAGGGTCTGGAGGTCGAGCTGCAGGGCACCGGGGTCACCGTGCAGGCGGCGCTCCCGGGGCTGACCCGCACCGAGTTCCACGAGCGTTCCGGGCAGGAGATCGATGCGCTGCCCGGGGCTCTCTGGCTCACCCCGCAGCAGGTCGTGGCCGAGTCCCTCGCCGGCCTGGAGCGTGGCGAGGGCCGCTGCGTGCCGGGCCGCCTCTACCGGGTGGCGACGGCCCTCCTCCCACGCCTGCCCCGTCGTCTGGTGATGGCGGGCTTCGCCGCCGCCGAGGCGCGGGGTGCCTCCGGTCGGCGGCGGCTGGAGCCCTGACGGCGATACCCTGCCGCCCATGACCTCGCAGCCCGCCCCCGCCCCCCGCGCCACCACCGATGCCGCCCGCGAGCTCGCCCGCCGCGTGGCCGCCGCCGCCGTCGTGCACGGGAAGGTGACGCTCTCCTCCGGTGCGGAGGCGGACTACTACGTGGACCTGCGCCGCGTCACCCTCGCCGCCGGGACCGCCCCGCTGGTCGGTGAGGTCATGCTCGACCTCACCGAGGACCTCGAGTTCGACGCCGTGGGTGGGCTCACCATGGGCGCCGACCCGGTGGCCACCGCGATGCTGCACGCCGCCCACGCGCGCGGTCGCGAGCTGGACGCCTTCGTGGTCCGCAAGGCCGGCAAGGCCCACGGCCTGCAGAAGCGCATCGAGGGCCCGGAGGTGAAGGGGCGCCGGGTGCTCGTCGTCGAGGACACCTCCACCACCGGTGGCTCTCCGCTCACCGCCGTGGAGGCCCTGCGGGAGGAGGGCGCCGAGGTGGTGGCCGTGGCCGTCATCGTGGATCGCTCCTCGGGGGCCGACCGGGTCATCGCCGACGCCGGCCTGGAGTACCGGGCCGCGCTGGGGCTGGCCGACATCGGCCTGGCCTGACCCGTCCTGGAGGGGATCCGAACCCTTCGCAGCATCCTGACCAAGTCTTGACCGGCGTCCGACCTGGTCTTGACCGAACGCGACCTACGGTGCGCGCATGTCCTCGACGCGCGCTGCCCTGCCCCCGCCCGGGGTGGAGTCCGTCGAGGGGGCGGACGAGGAGTGGGCACCCGGTTCCACCGAGCGGATCCTCCGCGTGCCCGACGTGCGCCGCGTCATCACCGGTCGGGCCCTGACCGTCGGGGCGTCTCGCATGCTCATGGTTGCCCTCATGCTCTGGGTCGAGGGGGCCGGCTTCGGCGCCGTCGCCATGGCGGCCGTCATGGTGAGCGTCGCCCTGCCGCCGCTCTTCTTCATGGCGACCGCCGGGGACACCGCGGACCAGTACGACTCCCGGCGTGTCCTGGTGCTGGGGACGGCGGTCCAGGTGGTGGGGGCGCTGGCGGTGACGGCCGCCGTGCTCTGGGCGCCCCGCGAGCTCGCCGTGCCGCTCGTGGTGGCGATGGCCTTCCTCTTCCAGACCGGGTCCACCTTCAGCCAGCCCGTGTGGGACGCCCTCGTGCCCCGCATCGTGGGGGAGGAGCGCGTGGGGGCCGTGTTCTCCTGGCAGCAGGGGGCGTCCAGCATCTCCGGCCCGCTGGGTGCCGGCATCGGCGGGGTCGTCTTCGGTCTGGTCTCCGGGGCGGCGGCGCTGGGGATGACCACGGCCCTCACGGCGTCCATCCTGGTCCCCGCCCTCCTGCTGCGGACGCGTCGCGGCGGCCCGGCCGACGAGCTGCTGCGCGAGTCCCGGGAGGAGGCCCGCCGGGCTGCCGCGGAGCACGGCCCCTGGGCGCGCTTCTGGCGGCGGACCCCTTTCGGGCAGGTCTCCCGCGGAGTGGGGGTCCTGCGCACCGTGCCGGCCGCCGCCGTCATCGCGACCACGCTCTTCGCCTTCATCGTCGCGCAGGGGGCCTCGAACGTGGTCGAGGTCTTCCTGGTGCGCGGCCCCATCGGGGCCAGCGAGGCCGAGTACGGCATCAGCGAGGCCTTCGCGGCGATCGGTGGTGTCGCCGGCGCGTGGGCGACGGCGAAGGTCGTCAGCCCGTCCAAGCGGGTCCACGTGCTGGTGGCTGGCCTGGCGCTGGGCGGCTTCACCCTGCTCTGGATCGGGATGGCACCCAGCTTCTGGTTCTACGCCGCCGGGCAGGTCGCCCTCGGCGTCATGCAGGCGATGGTGGTCTCCAGCGCGGTCACGGTGACCATCACCAGTGCCCCGGAGGAGCGTCGGGGGGCGGTCCTCGCCGGGTTCAGCGGCGTCACCAAGATGGGCACGGTGTGCGCCCTGTGCACCGGTGCGGTGGTGGGGAGCCTGCTGGAGCCGCGCACGGCCTTCCTCGTGCTGGGCACGGCTGCCCTCGTGCTGCTCGCGGCCACCGGGTGGCGGCTGCCGGGCATCTCCCGGGAGCTCGCCCGCCAGGAGGCCGCTCAGCGGGAGGAGCAGGCAGGAGCTCCCGCGCCGGTGGCCGCCGCGGCCTGACGCACGGGCGGCGGTGCGGCCTTGGCAGGATGGCCGGGTGACCGACCAGACCCCACCCGAGCGTGAGATCGGTGTCGGCCCGTGGGAGGGTCTCTGGCCCACCGACGCCGACGGGGCGCTGCCCGCCCACCTGGACCCGCAGCTCCTGCGCGAGGGCGACCGCCGCAACGTGCTCGACCAGTACCGCTACTGGCGGCACGAGGCGATCGTGGCCGAGCTGGACACCCGGCGTCACGGCCTGCACGTGGCGGTGGAGAACTGGGGGCACGACTTCAACATCGGCTCGGTGATCCGCACCGCTAACGCGTTCAACGCGGCGGCCTTCCACATCGTCGGGAGGCGGCGGTGGAACCGGCGGGGGGCGATGGTCACCGACCGCTACCAGCACGAGCACCACCACCCCGACGCCGCGGCGCTCGCGCGGTGGGCCGGCTCCGCGCCCCGTCGGGACGGGGGCGTGGGCCTGCCGCTCGTCGGCATCGACAACCTGCCGGGCTCGGTGGGGATCGAGGGACACGCGCTGCCCGTCGAGTGTGTGATGGTCTTCGGGCAGGAGGGGCCGGGGCTCACCCCCGAGGTTCTGGCGCACTGCGAGGCGGTGCTGCACATCGAGCAGTTCGGCTCCACGCGGTCGATCAACGCCGGGGCGGCGGCCGCCATCGCGATGCACGCCTGGGTGCGCCAGCACGTCCACGGCCTGCCCGCCTGAGAGTCACGGCCGCCTGACGGCGTCTGACAAGATGGCTGGCGGACGGCAACGGTGCCGGCCGCGCCCGTGGGGCGAGCCGCGCCGTGCACCGGTACAGGACGGACTCGACAGGAGACGCACATGCCCATCGCAACCCCCGAGGTCTACCGCGACATGCTGGACCGGGCCAAGGCGGAGAAGTTCGCCTACCCGGCCATCAACGTCAGCTCCTCCCAGACCCTGAACGCTGCCATCCGCGGCTTCGCCGAGGCCGGTTCCGACGGCATCATCCAGGTCTCCACCGGTGGCTCGGAGTACTTCTCCGGCCCGACGATCAAGGACATGGTCACCGGCGCCAAGGCCTTCGCCGCCTTCGCCCGCGAGGTCGCGAAGAACTACGACGTGAACATCGCCCTGCACACCGACCACTGCCCGAAGGACAAGCTCGACGGCTTCGTGCGCCCGCTGCTGGAGGCCTCCGCCGAGGAGGTCAAGAAGAACGGCACGCCGATCTTCCAGTCGCACATGTGGGACGGCTCCGCGGTGCCGCTGGACGAGAACCTGCAGATCGGCGCCGAGCTCCTGGAGCGCTGCGCGGCGGCGGACATCATCCTCGAGGTCGAGATCGGCATCGTCGGCGGTGAGGAGGACGGCGTCGCGAACGAGATCAACGACAAGCTGTACACCTCCCCGCAGGATGCCATCGACATGGTCAAGGCCCTCGGGCTGGGGGAGAAGGGCCGCTACATGGCCGCCCTGACCTTCGGGAACGTGCACGGCGTGTACAAGCCGGGCAACGTCAAGCTGCGCCCGGAGATCCTCAAGCAGGCGCAGGAGGCCATCGTCGCCGAGTTCGGTGCCGCCGCTGGCGACCGGCCGCTGGACCTGGTCTTCCACGGCGGCTCGGGCTCCACCGAGCAGGAGATCGCCGACGCGGTGAGCTACGGCGTGGTGAAGATGAACGTGGACACCGACACCCAGTACGCCTTCACCCGCCCGATCGCCGGCTACATGATGGAGAACTACTCCGAGGTGCTGAAGGTCGACGGCGAGGTCGGCAACAAGAAGAAGTACGACCCGCGCTCCTGGGGCAAGGTGGCCGAGGAGGCCATGGCCAAGCGCGTCGTCGAGGCCTGCGAGGACCTCAACTCCGCTGGGACCCACCGCTGATGGCCGGCGAGAACCTGCTGGGCATCCCCGCCACCGAGCTGCCGGAGGACCCGGCCGTGACCGCCCTGGAGGGTGGTCAGGACGCCCGTGCCGTGGTCTCCGCCGCGCCGACCTCGTCCGCGGCCTGGGCCGAGCTGGCCGAGGCGGCGCTGGAGGACGGGCTGACCGTGGAGGGCTACGCCTTCGCCCGGACCGGTTACCACCGTGGGCTCGACGCGCTGCGCCGGTCGGGCTGGCGCGGGCAGGGGCCGATCCCGTGGGCGCACGTGCCGAACCGTGGCTTCCTGCGCTGCGTGGCCGCGCTGAGCCGGGCCGCCGGGGAGATCGGCGAGACCGAGGAGGAGCACCGCTGCCGCGAGTTCCTCAAGGACTCCAGCGCGGAGGCGTACGAGGCCCTCGGCCTCTGAGGCCGGCCCGCCCACGATCCGCGGGGCCGCCCCGACCCCAACACGCGAGATGCGCACCGGTGCGCATCCCATGTGTCACCCCTGACCGAGAACCGCACCGGTACGCACCTCGACAGTCGGCGTGCGTACCGGTGCGGTTCTCGCGTCGGGCGTCGGGCCCGGGCGGCACCGGTGCGCATCTCGGGTGTCCGGGGCGCGCGGGGCGATCACAGGGTGCAGCGACCCCGGGTGTCCCGGGTGCCCGGGGTCTGCGGGGGAGACGGCCGCGGCCGGCCTGGTCGCCGCAGGGGGTCAGCGACCGTGCGGTGGGACGCCCTGCCGGGGAGGCCGCGTCGCCCACGCCAGGTACTGCTGGTGCGCGGCGACGGCGGCTCGCAGCGGCCGCGGCCCGGCGGGCTCGAAGGCCTCCCGCACCGATTCCCCGCGGTGGACGGCGTACCGGGACCGGGTGATGGCGGGCCGGTGGCGACGGCCGTTCGTCGCGTGGACGAGCACCCCGCCGTGCGCCCAGAAGCGCCGATCGGCCTCGATGCGGTGGACCTCCGCCCAGGCCAGCCGCACCGTGCGCAGGATGCCGCGCATCTCCAGGCCCTGGGACGTCACGGTGAACCGTTGGCCGGTGGCCCTCGCCGCGGCGGCGGCCACGGCGAGCCAGGCCAGGGTCAGGAGCACGAAGGCCAGCCGGACCCCGCCCTGCTCCGCGGTGAGCGCCGCGGCCACGCAGGCAGCCGCCCCCAGGAGCGAGGCGCCCACGAGCACGAGTCCGAGCACCCGGCTCCACGTGGCCAGGCGTGCCTCGTAGAGGACGTGGGGTGGGTGGAGGTCGGGCACCGGCCCAGTCTGACCGCACCCGCCCCGTCCCGCCCCACCGTCCCCCCCCCCGGTGCTCACGAGAGCAGCAGCCCCAGTGCCGCGGCGGTGCCCCCGGCGATGACCGCGCCGCGCAGCACGGCATCCGGCAGGCGGCGTGCCACGCGGGCCCCGGCGTACCCGCCCACCAGGGAGCCAGCCGCGAGCAGCCCGGCCACGGCCCAGTCCACCTCGGCCACGGTGACGAAGAGGGCCGCAGCCGTGAGCTTGGAGGCCAGCATCGACAGCGACCGGGTGGCGTTGAGCTCCTGCAGCCCCACGTCCAGGCTCAGCACCAGCAGGGCCAGCATCATGACCCCGGCCCCCGCCCCGAAGTACCCGCCGTAGACCCCGATGGCCAGGGTGATGAGCATGCTCGACGGGGTGAGCTGCTGCCGGTGGCCCGTCTGCCCCTGCTCCTCGCGGCGCTGGCGCAGGAAGGCCGAGATCCGGGGCTGGGCGGCCACCAGGCCGCAGGTGAACAGGATGAGCCAGGGGGCGATCGCCTCGAAGACGCCCGCCGGCAGCCGCATGAGGAGCAGGGCGCCCAGGGCCCCGCCGAGGCCGGTGAGGCCGAGCGTCCAGGCGTTGAGCCGGGGGTGGCGGCGGATCTCCCGGCGCAGGCCCCAGCCGCTGCCCAGGCCGGAGGGCACCAGCCCCACCGCGTTGGTCATGTTGGCCAGCACCGGCGGCATCCCCAGCGCCACGAGCACGGGGAAGCTCACCAGGGAGGCCACGCCGACCGTCGCCGTCAGGCCGCCGGCCACGAGGCCGGTGAGCACGACCAGCAGGGCAGTGCCGAGGGTCATGGGGCTCCTCCGGGGTCCGGGGTCTGGACGTGGTGCAGGTGGGGTGCCATAGTGGCAGCAGCCCACTGGCCAGTCCACTGGTCCACCTGGCCACGCCGTGACAGGGCCCGGGCCCGATGCGGAGGTGCCATGAACGCTGTCCCGACCACCGAGACCACCCGCCCACGCCGGTACGGGGCCCGCGAGCTCATCGAGCTCGTGCTGGACCCCGGTTCGTTCACGAGCTGGGACCGCCCGGCCGACCCCGGCGAGATCGACCCCGAGTACGCCGCCTCCCTTCAGCGGGCCCGCGCGCGCTCCGGGGAGGACGAGTCGGTCCTCACCGGTCGGGGAGCCGTCGACGGCCGCCCCGTGGCCGTCATGGTGGGTGAGTTCTCCTTCCTCGGCGGGTCCATCGGCCGGGTGGCGGCCCAGCGGCTCGTCGACGCGGTCCGTCGGGCCACCGCCGAGGGGCTCCCGCTGCTGGCCAGCACCGCCTCCGGGGGCACGCGCATGCAGGAGGGCACCCCCGCCTTCGTGGAGATGGTCTCCATCTCCCGGGCGATCATGGAGCACCGCCGGGCCGGCCTGCCCTACCTGGTGCACCTGCGCCACCCCACCACGGGGGGCGTCTTCGCCTCCTGGGGCTCGCTGGGTCACGTCACCGTCGCCGAGCCGGGCGCCCTCGTGGGCTTCCTCGGGCCGAGCGTGTACGAGGGGTTGCACGGCGAGCCCTTCCCCGAGGGGGTGCAGCAGTCGGAGAACCTGGCGCGGCACGGGGTCATCGACCGGGTGGTGGCCACCGAGGACCTGCGCACCCTCGTCGGGCTGGCGCTCGGTGTGCTCACCGACCCCGCGGGTGAGCCGCGTCTCGAGCGCCCGCAGTCCCCGGCCCAGCCGCCGACGGACCCCTGGGAGGCCATCCAGGCCACCCGCCGGGCCGACCGGATGGGGGTGCGGGGTCTGCTCGAGCACGCCGCCAGCGGCACGCTGACCCTCCGGGGGACCAAGCGGGGGGAGCTCGACGACTCGATCCTCGTAGCCCTCACGCGTCTCGACGGGATGCCCTGCGTCGTCATCGGTCAGGACCGCTCGCGGCAGACGCCCACCTCGGCCATGGGGCCCGCCGCCCTGCGGCAGGCGCACCGGGCCATGAACCTCGCCGAGGAGATGGGGCTTCCGGTGGTGACCGTCATCGACACCCCCGGGGCGGAGCTGAGCCAGGAGGCCGAGGAGCGGGCCATGGCCGGGGAGATCGCGCGCTGCATCGGCCGGCTGGCCACGTTGAGCGTGCCCACGCTGGCGGTCGTCCTCGGCCAGGGGTGCGGTGGGGGCGCGCTGGCGCTCATGGCGGCCGACGAGGTCCTCGCGCTGGAGAACGCCTGGCTCTCGCCGCTCCCGCCCGAGGGGGCCAGCCTCATCGTGCACGGGGACGTCGAGCACGCCGCAGAGATGGCGCGCCGGCAGCAGGTGGGGGCCGGGGCGATGCTCGAGGCCGGGCTGGTCCACGGCGTCGTCCCCGAGGCGAGCCTCTCCGAGGAGGAGCTGGCCCGGGGCCTGGCCGCGGAGGTCGTGGCCCGGCTAGGCGTCCGCTCCGGCCGCGGGTGAGGTCGAGGCGGTCGGCGGGGCGGCCGGGGCGCGCCCGGCGCTGAGCAGGCCGTCGCACAGGGTGGCGGCGGCGCTCGCGTCACCGCGGACCACGGCCTCGGCCAGCTCCCCCAGGGTGGAGCGGAGGGCCGGCGAGTCGGTGGGGGCGGGAGCGCTCTCCGCCAGCAGGTCGTCCAGTCCCCCGAGCAGCTCGGAGCCCGCCAGGTGACGGATGCAGCGCCAGGTCTCGCCAAAGTCCCGGGCGGTGCCGTCGGGGGCCAGCATCGCGATGCGCAGCGCGTCGCGGGGGTTGCTGGCGGCGGCGCGGGCCAGGCCGGCGAGGATCGCCTCGCGGGCGGCCGCGGACTCCTCCTGCGTGCTCCGGGCGAGGGTGCTGGCCAGCGCGGTGGCCGCCCCGCCCTCCTCGGGGGAGCGGACGAGCGCGCCGACGCCGTGGCGCACCTCGATGCGCCCCTGGGTCTCCAGGGAGGCGAGGGCGCGGGAGAGGGTGGCCCGGCTGACGCCGAGCTCGGCGGCCAGCTGTCGCTCGGAGGGGAGGCGGTCGCCGGCGGAGAGCCCCTGGGCGTCGATGAAGTCGGCGATGTGGGTGGCCAGGCGGTCGTGGAGACGCTCCCGCCGGACGGGCGGGAGTGCGGGGCGGTCGGGGGCGCTGGCCATGTCGGGATGGTAGCGCCGGGGGCGGCCTTCGTGGAGTGGTTGTCAGGTGGCTAGTCCACTGGCAGACTCCGGGAATCCATGACGTGGGTCACAGCTGGCTCGCGCGATCCAAGGAGGCAGCATGTCCCACGAGATCATCGCCCTGCTCGTGCTCGCCGTCGTGTTCCTGGTGGCGACCCTGCGCGGCGTGAACATGGGTGCCCTGGCGCTGGTGGCGAGCTTCGTCGTCGGGCTCACGATCTACGGCGTGACCGTCGACGACGTCCTGGACGGTTTCCCGGCCGACCTCTTCGTGATCCTGGTGGGTGTCACCTACCTGTTCGCCCTGGCCAAGAACAACGGCACGGTCGACTGGATCGTCCACTCGGCGGTCCGCGCGGTCGGTGGGCGTGTGGCGCTGGTCCCGTGGGCCATGTTCCTCGTCTGCGCCGCGGTCACCGCCATGGGGGCGGTGAGCCCGGCAGCGGTGGCGATCGTCGCCCCGGTGGCCATGGGCTTCGCGCTGCGCTACCGCATCAACCCGCTCATGATGGGGATGATGGTGGTGCAGGGCGCCACGGCGGGCAGCTTCTCGCCGATCGGCATCTTCGGCTCCATCACCAACGGGGTGGTGGAGAGCAACGGCATCCCCGGCAACCAGGGGGTCCTGTTCGCCACCACCTTCCTGGCCTCCACCCTCATCGCCGCCGTCGCCTACGTGGCCTTCGGCGGACGCCAGCTCGTGGCCCGGGGGCGCGAGTTCGACGAGGTGACCGGCCTGCCCGGCGGTGATGGGGTGACACCGTGGCGGCGCAGTGCCTCCGGCGAGCCTCACTCCGCGGTCGAGGCGCACCGCTCCACCCGGGCCGACGAGGCCGGCGACGACGCCACCCGGCTGAACCCGCAGCGGGTCCTGACCCTGGTCGGCATGCTGGTCCTGCTCGTCGGGGCGCTGGGCTTCGACCTGGATGTCGGCTTCACCGCGCTGACCATCGCCGTCGCCCTCACCCTGGTCTTCCCCGAGGCCGCCAAGGGAGCGGTGGAGCAGATCAGCTGGGGCACGGTGCTGCTCATTGCCGGCATCGTCACCTACGTGTCGCTCCTGCAGAACCAGGGCGTCGTGGACTGGCTGGGCGAGGGCGTGGCCGGGGTGGGTGCGCCGCTGCTGGCCGCCTTCCTCATCTGCCTCATCGGGGCCGTGGTCTCCGCCCTGGCCTCGACGACCGGCATCATCGGGGCGCTCATCCCGCTGGCGGTGCCCTTCCTGCTCACCGACCAGGTGTCGGCGGTGGGGCTGGTGGCGGCCCTGGCCATCTCGAGCTCGGTGGTGGACTGCAGCCCCTTCTCCACGAACGGTGCCCTGGTGGTGGCCAATGCGGAGGCCGACCAGCGCGAGCTCGTGTTCAAGCGCCTCATGCAGTGGGGCGGGGCCATCGTCCTGCTCGCCCCGGTGCTCTCCTGGGCGGTGCTCGTGGTTCCCACGGCCTGAGCCCACCGGGGGCAACCGGTTGCCCCTGTGACGGTCGTGGGAGCAACCGGTTGCCCCCGGTGAGCGCTGGACACCCCGATAGACTCGACCGGTACCGGCCCCGCGCCGCACCCGACCGCCCTGCACGGCGGCACCGGGGCACTGTCGGCCGGTACGTCCGGCGGGAGCGCCGCCGGGCACCCGTACCAGCGCGGACGAAGGGAGCCGGCATGCCGGCGATCGTGATCGTGGGCGCCCAGTGGGGCGACGAGGGCAAGGGCAAGGCCACCGACCAGCTCGGCGACCGCGTGGACCTGGTGGTGAAGTTCAACGGCGGCAACAACGCCGGCCACACCGTGGTCATCGGCGAGGAGAAGTACGCCCTCCACCTGCTGCCCAGCGGCATCCTCAGCCCGGGGGTCACCCCGGTGATCGGCAACGGCGTCGTGGTGGACCTCGGCGTGCTCTTCGAGGAGATCGAGGCGCTCAACGCCCGCGGTGTGGACACCTCCAAGCTCAAGGTGAGCGCCAACGCGCACGTCATCGCGCCGTACAACACCACGCTCGACAAGGTCAGCGAGCGCTTCCTCGGCAAGCGGAAGATCGGGACCACCGGGCGCGGCATCGGCCCGACCTACGCCGACAAGATGAACCGCATCGGCATCCGCGTGCAGGACCTCTTCGACGAGTCGATCCTGCGCCAGAAGGTCGAGGCGGCGCTGGAGCGGAAGAACGAGCTGCTCGTGAAGACCTACAACCGGCGCGCGGTGGAGGTCGACGAGGTGGTGTCCGAGCTGCGCTCGTACGTCGACCGGCTCCGCCCGATGGTGGTCGACTCCGGCCTGGAGATCGCGCGTGCCCTGGACGCTGACCAGACCGTGCTCTTCGAGGCCGGCCAGGCCACGATGCTCGACGTCGACCACGGCACCTACCCCTTCGTCACCTCGTCCTCGTGCGTCTCGGCGGGGGCGTCGACCGGGTCCGGCATGGCGCCGACCCGCATGGACCGCGTGGTCGGCATCTTCAAGGCGTACACCACTCGCGTGGGGGAGGGGCCCTTCCCGACCGAGCTGCTCGACGAGACCGGTGAGGCGCTGCGCCAGGCCGGTGGCGAGTTCGGGACCACGACCGGCCGCCCGCGTCGCTGCGGCTGGGCCGACGCCCTGGTGGGCCGGTACGCCACGCGCGTGAACGGCCTGACGGACATGGTGCTCACCAAGCTGGACACGCTGACTGGTTTCGAGACCCTCCGCATTGCCACGGGCTACCGGGTGCCGGTGGCCGAGGCCTCCGGGCTGGGCGACGGCCGCACCGAGGGCGAGTGGGTGTACTTCGACGAGATGCCGATGTCGCAGAGCGACTTCCACCACTCCGAGCCGGTCTACGAGGACCACCCGGGCTGGGTCGAGGACATCTCCGGGGTGCGTGACTTCGCCGACCTGCCGCAGGCCGCGCAGGACTACGTGCTGCGCCTGGAGGAGCTCGTCGGGACGCGCATCAGCGTGATCGGCGTGGGGCCGGGCCGTGAACAGTCCATCGTGCGCCACGAGCTGGCCCCGGGCGCGAGGCGGTCTGACCGCAGGGGGACTCGCGTGCGCCTCGTGCCCTCTACGGTGAGGACATGAGGCGCACGTCTGTTCTCCTGGCGGTGGCGGGGCTCGTGCTGCTCACGGCCTGCGGCTCGGGTGTGGACGAGGGCCAGGTCGAGGAGTTCGAGGCGTGGGCTCGCGACCAGCCCGGTGTGGAGGCCGTCGACTCGGAGGTGCGCGAGAAGCCGGACCGGTTGTTCGGGGGCACCCGGCCGGTGGCCCTGACGACCCTGCACTTCGCCCCCGGCACGTCGGACGGGGAGGTCCTGGCCGTGTCGGACGGGATGGGCGCGGCCAGGCCTGCTGGAGAGGAGCCCGCGGACGTCGTGGGTGAGCGGGACGGCGTGACCTTCCTGCTGAGCAGCGACGAGGCGGACGACCGGCGCACCCTGCGGACGGTCTCCGCCCTCGAGGCAGCGGCCCCCGACGCCCAGCCGGTCGAGCCCGGCGAGAGCCAGGTGGCCATGGTGACCTCGTCGCGCGTCTCGCTCCTCGTACCCGATGCGGAGATCGACCAGGTCGCCCGGGAGCAGGTGGCGCAGCTGGACCGTGCCCTGCGCTCGGTCCAGGGAGGCGTCACCGTGGGCTGTGAGCTGAGTGCCTCGGCGGTCGGCGGGGACGAGCCCGTCGGGCTGAGCTTCGACACGGCCACGGTGCCCGCGGGCCAGGTCGAGGCGGTCGTCGACGCCATCGACGAGCTGCCGGACCCGTGGGAGGCCCTGGGCGTCACGGTCACGCAGGCACGGCGCGAGGCCTACCTGGTCGTTCCCGGTGAGGACGTGACGCCGTCCGACGAGCACGTCGCCCTCGTGACCGAGGGCGACGTGCCGCTCTCGCAGTACGTGGACAGCTACTACCTCAACGGCGTGCCGGACGAGGACGGCGGGGTGCCGGGGGTGCGCGTCCCGGCCGGGCCCACCGGCCGCTGAGGCGGGTCAGCCCTCGGTGAGCACCACCATCCGGTGGGCGGCGCGGGTGAACACCACGTAGAGCACGCGCGCGCCGCCGGGGGACTCGGCCACGATCTCCTCGGGGTCCACCACCACGGTCGCGTCGTACTCCAGACCCTTGGTGCTCATCGGGTCGATGACGATGACCCGCGGGTTCTGCTCGCGCAGCTCCTGCGTGGCGGCCTCCACGTCGAGTCGGTGCGCCTCGGGGGTGATGACCGCGATGGCGCCCTCGACCGCGTCGAGCAGCTCGGTCGCGGACTCCGTGGCGGCCGTGGCCCAGGCCCCGGACTCCGCCCCGCTGACGGCCACCGTGTGCTCCTCGGGCTCGATGCCCGTCTCCCGGACGGCCTGCGGGATGTCCGCCTCGGCCTCGTGGCGGCGGATGTACTCCGCGGCGTAGGCGAAGATCTCCGAGGCGTTGCGGTAGTTCGTGTCCATGTGGAAGCTGCGGCGCGGCAACGAGCCGAAGGCCTCGTCGCGGGCTGCCAGGGCCTCCTCGGCGTCCGGCCAGGAGGCCTGCGCGGCGTCGCCCACCACGGTCCACGAGGCGGTCCGGCCGCGGCGCCCGAGCATGCGCCACTGCATCGGGGAGAGGTCCTGCGCCTCGTCCACCAGCAGGTGGGCGTAGGTCTCCGGGGCCTCCATCGAGCCGTGGAGCAGCTTCTCCCAGGCGGTGGTCGGGGTGACCTGGTGGTACGCCGTCTCCTCGCGCCCCTGCCCGCCCTTGAGCGCCGAGACCCCGTACTGGCTGGCGTCCTCCAGCTCCTCGATCTCGTAGAAGCCGCGCTCGGTGTCCACCTCCACCTGCGGCAGCCCGATGCGGGCGAGGACCTCGTCCACCAGGGCCGCGTCGGCCACCGACCAGGTGCCGGTGTCCAGGGCCACCTGCATCGAGGCGGACAGGGCCTCCTGCTCCTCCAGCGAGAGCACGCCCCGCGCCCACGCGGCGAGCCGCTCGGCGTCGGCCAGCCAGAGGACCACCTCGCGGGGGTCGACCTGGCGCCACCAGGACTCCATGAAGGCGTCCACCTCGCGGGAGTCCTCGAAGCGGTCGAAGAAGCGCTCCCGGTCCTCGCGGAGGATCTCGCCCTGCATCTGCGAGCGGGCCTGCGTCCACGCCGCCTGGGCCAGGGCCTCGCGGGCGGCCTTCGCGCCGTCGTTGCGACGCACCCCGCGCAGCACCGTGTTGCGGATGCGCTGGAGCTCGGCGGTGCCGATGCGCAGGGCGTGCCCGGAGACGAAGCAGCGCAGCTCCTCCGGGGCGTCGGGGGCGGGGGCCTTCGCGGCGCGGGCCAGGACCTTGCGGATCCGCAGCATGCCCTTGACGTGCGCGGCGGCGGGGGAGTCCAGGCGGGTGCCGGTCAGGCCGTCCACCACGTCGCCGGCGGCGCGGAGAGCCACCGAGTCCTCGCCGAGGGTGGGCAGCACGCGCTCGATGTACGCCGTGTACGCAGCGCTCGGGCCGATGACCAGGACGCCGCCCCGCTCGTAGCGGCGGCGGTCGGTGTACAGCAGGTAGGCCGCACGGTGCAGGGCCACCACGGTCTTGCCGGTCCCCGGGCCACCGGTGATGAGGGTGACGCCGCGGGCCTCGGCACGGATCGCCTCGTCCTGGTGCTGCTGGATGGTGGCGACGATGTCGCGCATCCGGCCCCCGCGGGAGCGGGTGAGGGCGGCCATGAGGGCGCCGTCACCGACCACGGGCAGGTCCTCCGGGGGCTCGGGGACCATGAGGTCGTCCTCGATGCCGATGACCTGCTCGGCGCGGGAGCGCAGCACCCGGCGGCGGACCACCTTGTGCGGCTGCACCGGGGTGGCGCGGTAGAAGGCGCTGGCGGCCGGGGCGCGCCAGTCGACGACGAGGGGCTCGTAGTCGTCGTCGCGGACACCGAGGCGGCCGATGTAGCGGACCTCGTCGACCTGCGGGACCTCGCCCGCGGCGGGGCCGTCGTCGGGCATCGAGTGGTCGAGGTCGAGGCGTCCGAAGACGAGGCCCTCGTGCTCCATCTCCAGGGAGGCGCGGCGCTTGTGGGAGGAGAAGACCAGGGCGTCGCGCTCGAAGAGGCCGGACATCTCCTCGTCCCGGACGTCACCGGTCCTCATCGTGCGGCCGCGGGCCAGGCCCTCGGCCTCCACGAGGGAGGCGCGGTCGGTGGCCTTGGCCAGCTCGGTGTGGACCCGGTCGACATGGGCCTGCTCGATCGCCAGCTGCTCGGCGGCCACCCGCTCGGCGGCGGTGGGCTGCTGGGCGGGGGTGGCGTTCTTGGGGGTGGTGGGGTCGCTCACGCGCGCTCCTGGGACCTGCTGGGACGGGGAACGCGCAAGTTTACGGGGCGTGGTGGGCGCGGGGCCGGAGCGTCTGCGGGTGCCTGAACACGCGAGAACCGCACCGGTGCGGATCTCGACTGTCGAAATCGGCGCCGGTGCGGTCCTCGGCGAGGGGTGACAGGCGAAGTCAGCACCGGTGCGGACCTCGGGGGGGGCCGACGGGGCTGGCGGACTCAGCGCCGGTCAGGCGTTGTCGCGGATGTCCTGTGCGACCTCGTCGACCGTCTTGGCGCCCGGCCACGGGGAGCCCGGTTCAGACGCGGCGACCATGGGATTCTCCAGGTCCCCCGACTCGGGGTCCTCGTAGACCAGGCCGTCCACGAAGAGGAACTTCGGCGGGTCGTCGACCTGTGCGCCCTCGGCGAGTGCCAGACCCTCCGCATCATGGTCTCCCCAGATCGCCACGACGTCCCCTTCCGGAAGGCTTGACTTCACGTCCTCGAGGTTGCCGCCATTCGGGAGCATCATCTCCAGGTGGATCGTCTCGCCCGCCGTGCCGGAACCATGGAGGGGTTCGACGATCTCCGCAGCGATCGAGACAAATTCAAAAGGCTGGCCTCCATCAGTCTCCTGCACGTGGCCAGGCTCGACATCCAGGAGGCGCACGACCGCTGCTCCCTTTGCCCTGGAGGAGACAGCCTCAGGTGTGTTGGTGGGGTCGTAGTCCACCGAGACCCCTGGAGGGTTCTTGAGATCGTGGAGGGAGCCCACTTCCTTCTCGGAGGAGTCGCCGCAGGCAGAGAGTGCACAACAGGACGTGACGATGAGCGCTGTCATTGACTTCTTGGTGATCATGGTCTGCTCCTCAGAAGACTCGGTTGATGTCGCGGCGGTCTTCGGGGCTGTACGACCTCCACACCCAGTGCGTGGAGGGGACCTCACCGCTGATCATGGCGCTCTGCTCACCGGGTTCGTTGGGGGTAGTCGGCCCACCCCGGTGTGGCATGAGTGAGTGTCAAAACCGCCCCCAGAGTCATTCCTCATCTTTTCCTCATGTGACCAAAGTAACGCTCTCAGAGGGGCGTCAACGCCCTTGGGTGCTGTGGCAGTGGGACTGTCCGGCTTTCACTAGGCTCGTGGCCATGGACGTCCTCACCACCGAGCGCCTCGTGCTGCGCCCCTTCACCGCGGAGGACGAGCAGTTCGTCGCCGACCTGCACCGGCACCCCGGCATCGTCCGGTTTCTCCCGGACCAGGCCACCACCACCCCGGAGCGCACCCGTGCCCAGCTCGAGCGCTTCCTGTCCTACGCCGACCACCCGGTCCAGGGCATGTGGTGCATCACCCGGAGCGACGGGACCCCGGTCGGGCTGCTCATGCTCAAGGAGATCCCCTTCTCCGCCGGCAGCCCACGCGCCGAGGGAGAGCCCGACGTGGAGATCGGGTGGCGGGTCCACCCCGGTCACGAGGGCCGCGGGTATGTCACCGAGGCGGCCGAGCGGGTCCTGCAGCACGCGTGGGACTCCGGGCTGCCCCGGGTGATCGCCGTGACCGACCCGGAGAACACCGCATCGCAGCGGGTGTGTGCCCGCCTCGGCCTGCGCGACGAGGGCCTCACGGGCGACTACTACGACGAGACGGTGCGGCTCTTCGTCCTGGACCGGCCGGCGGACGTCCAGCCGGGGGAGGGGGCCCTGTGAGCGCCGACCCCGCGCTCGTCCCGGAGGAGGTCCTGGACCTCGCCCGATCTGCCCGGCGGGTGCTCGTGCTCACCGGTGCCGGTGCCTCGGCGGAGTCCGGGGTGCCCACCTTCCGTGACGCGGTGACCGGCCTGTGGTCCCGCTTCGACCCGATGCAGCTGGCCACCCCGGAGGCCTGGGCGGCCGATCCGGCGATGTGCTGGGCCTGGTACGGCTGGCGGGCGCACCTCATCCGTATCGCCGAGCCGAACCCGGGGCACCGGGCGATCACCACCTGGCAGCAGCGGCCGGGGGTGGACCTGCGGGTGAGCACGCAGAACATCGACGACCTCCACGAGCGGGCCGGCACCGAGGTGATGGCGCACGTGCACGGCAACCTGTTCGACCTGTGGTGCGCCGACTGCGAGGCACCGTCCGCTGCGGAGTTCCCGCCGGTGCCGGAGCCGGTCGAGCGGATCGACCCGCCCCGCTGCGAGGCCTGCGGTGGCTGGGTGCGCCCGGGCATCGTGTGGTTCGGGGAGATGCTCCCCGAGGCCGAGCTGGAGGCCACGGTGACGGCCGCCGAGCGGGCCGAGCTCGTTGTGGTGGTGGGCACCTCGGGCATGGTCTACCCGGCGGCAGCCGTGCCGGGCATCGCGCGGGACCTGGGGACTCCCGTGGTCGAGGTGAACCCCGCCGGGTCCACGCTGCCCGACGGGGCGGACCACGTCATCGCGGCACCGGCCGGGGAGGCGCTGCCGGATCTGGTGGGCAACCTCTGACAGCAGAGGTGCGCATCGGTACGCGTCTCACGTGTCTGCCAGTCGCCAGGTACGCACCGGTGCGCATCTCGACAGTCGGTGTGCGGACCGGTGCGCGTTTCGCTGTGAGGCGCACGCCAGATGCGGACCGGTGCACACCTCGTGGGGCGGGGGATGGGGTCAGCCCTGTGCCGCCTCGAACGCCGCCAGGAGCTCCGGGCTGAAGAGCACGAAGCGCACCAGGTGCACCGACACCGGACCGGCCGCTACGAACTCCCGGGTAGCTGTCATCGCCTCGCGGGCGGCGTCCTCGGCGGACCAGCCGTACACCCCCGCCCCCACCGCCGGCAGCGCCACGCTCGTCGCCCCGAGCCCGTCGGCCACGCGCAGGGAGCTGGCGAACGCCGCCCGCAGCAGGGCCGGGTCGGTCTGCCCCGCGCCCCGGTTCGGGCCGACGGTGTGGACCACCCACCGGGCCGGCAGATCACCCGCACCGGTGGCCACGGCCTCACCGACCGCCAGCCCGCCGGGAAAGGAGGAGGCACGCAGCTCGCGGCACTCGGCGAGCAGCGCGGGCCCGGCAGCCCGGTGGATCGCCCCGTCCACGCCACCCCCGCCCAAGAGCGAGGAGTTCGCCGCGTTGACGATCGCGTCGACCTCCTGGGTCGTGATGTCGCCCTGCACGCACTCGATGCGCACCCGGGCCCCGGCCGTACTGCTGATGTCGTCCATGCGCCCAGCCTGCGTGGCGGACCACGGGCGGGCAAGTGAGCAGGTCGGCGGCCGGGACTGCTGCACGGATAGGTGACATCTGATCTGTGGTGCCGAGAGGTGCTGCTGGAAGGACGTGCACTGTGCCTAAGCCCTACCCCCGAGAGTT
>NZ_FYEZ01000004.1 GCF_900187395.1 Kytococcus aerolatus | reverse complement strand
CCGAACCACCAACCACGCTGAGCTCTTCACTCACCCGCAGCCACCCGGCCGGGCAACGAGGAGGAACAATACACACACCCCAGCCCCAACGCAAACACTGGCGCAAGTCGTCACGAAAACGTTGCCCTCAGGCCAGATCCCGTTCACCCAGCCCGGGGTCCTCGGCTGGTCCCGCCGCGAGCGTCCGGACCTCTTCCGAGACCGCAGGGGGAAGATCCGCGATGCGCAGCGGCCCTCCCCGGGACAACCGGCGCGCGGCGCGTCCGTGAAGGGTGGCGGCGACCACCGCCGCTGCGTGGGGTGGGCACCCCGTGGCGAGCAGAGCACCAGCCACCCCGGCCAGGACGTCACCTGCCCCGGCGCTGGCAAGCCACGGTGTCCCCTCGTCGACCACCGTGGGAACGGCTCCCTGCTCCGCCTCCCGGGGAGAGGGGACCACCACGGTCACCCACCCCTTGACGAGGGTCGTGACCTCGAAGCGCGTGCTCGCCGCCCACCCGGCCCCCAGGGGGTCGGCCTCCACCTCCTCCCGGGAGCTCCCCAGGAGATGTGCCAGCTCCCCGGCGTGCGGGGTGATCAGCGTGGGGCACCCGCCGGGCGGCACGCCACCTGTCCCAGCGCGCCGGCATCCAGCAGGGCTGGACCACCGCTGCGCGCGAGGCGCGCCTGACGTCGCTGCACCATGGCGTCGTCGACCGGTGTCCCCGGCCCCAGCACCCAGGCCTGCACCCTGCCCTCCCCGGGAACGGCCTCCGGGCACGCGGCCAGCACGAGATCCTCTGCCCGGCGCGGGCCGACGTAGCGCAGCATCCCCACCCCCGTGTGCAGGGCGGCCGAGCTCGTGAGCACCGCGGCGCCGGGGTACACCTCCGACCCGGCGACGACCCCGAGGACTCCCCGGCTGTACTTGTGGGCATCCCGCCGGGGCACCGGGAGGGCCGACCGGAGGTCCGCCTCGGACCACCCGGCCACCACCGTCCCGAGGCCCGTCGCGTCCAGACCGATGTCCACGACCGCGACCTCGCCGCAGTGCTCGCAGGTGGCTGGCAGCAGGTGCGCCGGCTTCGCGCAGGTGAAGGTCACCGTGTGGTCCGCCCGGACGTGGGCACCCGGCTCCGGGGCGCGCCGCCCCTCGGGGTCCACCCCGCTCGGGAGGTCGACGGCGACCACGAGCGGAGCTCCTCCCCCGCTGGCCCGCTGCTCCGCGATGGCCCCGGCCATTCGGCTAGCAGCCCCGCTGAGCCCTCCCCGGGCGCCGAGGCCGACGATCCCGTCGACCACCACGTCGACCTGTGCAGCCAGCTCGTGCGCGGACCCAGCGGGCAGGTGCTCCACCACCTCCACACCGGCCGCCCGCGCTGCCGCCAGCGCCTGCCCGTCCGCCCCCTCCCCCAGGAGCAGGGCCCGGGCCGTCCAGGCGTCACGGCCGCCGGCGAGGTCGGCCACCGCCCAGAGCGCGTCCCCACCGTTCCCCCCACTCCCCACGAGAGCCAGCACCTGCCCGCCCCCGGGGTGGACGCGCCGGACGAGGTCCGCGACGGCACCGGCAGCCCGACGCATGAGCGTCCCGTCCTCGTACGGCGCGCCCGCCGAGCGCTCGAGCTGCCGGACCTCGGCCGGGGAGCAGGCCCGCATCATCGCCCCGCTCCCTGCGGAGACCCCGCTCCGCACGCGGACGCCGCCCCGGCTCCACGGCTGGGAGACAGGGCGGCGTCCGGACGGGCGGTCATGCGCGCGGCAGGGTCCTCACTCGACGGTGACGGACTTGGCCAGGTTGCGCGGCTGGTCGACGTCCAGCCCCTTGGCCGTGGACAGGAACAGCGCGAAGAGCTGCAGCGGGATCACCGCCAGCAGGGGCTGCAGCAGGGTGGTCGACCTCGGGACCCGGATCACCTCGTCGGCGAAGGGCACCACCTGCTCGTCACCCTCCTCGGCGATGACCAGGGTGCGGGCCCCCCGCGCGCGGATCTCCTGGATGTTGGAGACCACCTTGCCGTGCAGTCCGTGGGGCGCATCGGTGGGGGGCACCACGATGAAGACCGGCTGCCCGGGCTCGATCAGGGCGATCGGACCGTGCTTGAGCTCACCCGCGGCGAAGCCCTCGGCGTGGATGTAGGCCAGCTCCTTGAGCTTGAGCGCACCCTCCATGGCGATGGGGAAGCCCACGTTCCGGCCCAGGAAGAGCACGGAGCGGGTGTCGGACATGAAGCCGGCGATCTCCTCGATGCGCGCGGTGTCCTCCAGGAGCGAGTCGATCTTCCCGGGGATCTCGTGGAGGTCCGCGAGCACGTTCTCCGCCTCGTCGGCATAGGTCCCGCCCTTGAGCTGGGCCAGGTACAGGCCGAGCACGTAGCAGGCGGTGATCTGCGCGACGAAGGCCTTGGTGGAGGCGACGGCGATCTCCGGACCGGCGTGCGTGTACAGCACGGCATCGGACTCGCGGGGGATGGTCGAGCCGTGGCTGTTGCAGATCGACAGCGTGTTGGCGCCCAGCTCGCGGGCGTGGCGCACGGCCATCAGGGTGTCCATCGTCTCGCCGGACTGCGAGATGGACACGACGAGCGTCCGCGGGTCGAGCACCGGGTCGCGGTAGCGGAACTCGTGGGCCAGGTCCACCTCGACGGGGACACGGGCCCAGTGCTCGATGCCGTACTTGGCGACCATGCCGGCGTAGGCCGAGGTGCCGCAGGCGATGATGATGATCTTGTTGATCTGCCGCATGGACTCCTCGGAGGTCTTCAGCTCGTCGAGCGTCAGACGACCGTCGGCGTCGGTGCGTCCCAGGAGCGTGTCCCGCACCGCCTGCCCCTGATCGTGGATCTCCTTCTCCATGAAGGTGTCGTAGCCGCCCTTCTCCGCGGCCGCGGCGTCCCAGGTCACCTCGAAGGGCGTGCCCTCACCCGGGGTGCCGTCGAAGTTGAGGACCTCGACGCCCTCGGCGGTGATCGTGGCGATCTGGTCCTGCCCCATCTCCATCGCCTGCTTGGTGTGGCTGATGAAGGCGGCGACGTCGGAACCGAGGAAGTTCTCGCCCTCCCCCAGGCCGATGACCAGGGGGGAGTTGCGCCGGGCACCGACGACGGTGCCCGGGGAGTCGGCGTGCACCGCCAGGAGGGTGAACGCACCCTCCAGCGAGTTCACGGTCGTGCGCATGGCCTCGGTCAGGTCACCGGCGTAGTTCCGGGCCAGCAGGTGCGCCACGACCTCGGTGTCGGTCTCGGAGGTGAACTGCACACCGTCGGCCTCGAGCTCGCCGCGCAGGGAGTGGAAGTTCTCGATGATCCCGTTGTGGATCAGGGCGAGCTTGCCGTCCTCGCCACCGCGGTGCGGGTGCGCGTTCTCGTCCGTCGGCCCGCCGTGGGTGGCCCAGCGGGTGTGACCGATGCCGGTGGTGGTCTCGGGCATCGGGTGGGCGGCCAGCTCCTCCTGCAGGTTCACCAGCTTGCCGGCCTTCTTGGCGGTCTCGACCCGGTCGCCGCCCACGAGGGCGACTCCGGCCGAGTCGTACCCGCGGTACTCGAGGCGCGCGAGGCCCTCCATGACGACATCCAGGGCGCGCTGGCCCTTGTCCCGGCCCACATATCCGACGATTCCACACATAATCGTCAGACTATCCGGTCGATCCCCCCCCGCCCTGCGTTCTCACGAGTTGCGAGGATCACAGGCAGAATGTCCCCATGCCTTCACCGCAGACGATGCACTCCCCCTATGTGGAACTGGGCCGGGACGACTGGGCCCGGTTGCGGCAGTCGCACCCGATGAGCCTCACCGCAGAGGACATCGCCCGGATCGAGGGCATCGGTGACCGCATCGACGCCCGGGAGGTCGAGGAGATCTACCTCCCCCTCTCCCGCCTGATCAACCTGCACGTGCGCAACTCGCAGAGCCTGCGCGCCACCACCTCCGAGTTTCTCGGCGAGACCCCGAGGAGGATCCCGTTCATCATCGGCGTGGCCGGGTCGGTCGCCGTCGGCAAGTCGACCACCGCCCGCCTGCTGCACGACCTCATGGCCCGGTGGCCCGAGACCCCCCGCGTGCAGCTGGTCACCACCGACGGCTTCCTCTTCCCCAACGAGGAGCTCGAGAAGCGGGGCCTCATGGAGCGCAAGGGCTTCCCCGAGAGCTACGACCGCCGCAAGCTCCTGCGCTTCGTCTCCGCGGTGAAGGCCGGCTCCCCGCAGGTGTCGGCCCCTGTGTACTCCCACCTCGTCTACGACATCGTGCCGGACGAGGAGGTCGTCGTGGACCAGCCGGACGTGCTCATCGTCGAGGGGCTCAACGTCCTCCAGCCACCGGTCGCCCGCAAGGACGGCTCCGCGGGCCTGGCCGTCAGCGACTTCTTCGACTTCTCCGTCTACGTCGACGCCCGGGTGGAGGACATCAAGTCCTGGTATCTCGACCGCTTCCAGAAGCTGCGCCGGACCGCCTTCGCCGACCCCGAGTCCTTCTTCCACCGCTACGCCTCGATGTCCGCCCAGGAGGCCGAGGACTTCGCCCTCTCGGTCTGGGACGCCATCAACGGTCCCAACCTGCAGCAGAACATCGCCCCCACCCGGGGCCGGGCCACGGCGGTGCTCACCAAGGACGAGAACCACGCGGTGCACCGGGTGCTCCTGCGCAAGGTCTGATCTGCGGCCCACGGGCCGGCTGCCATGATGACCCCATGACCGAATACCGCACTGAGCACGACTCCATGGGCGAGATGCAGGTTCCGGCCGATGCGCTGTACGGCGCCTCGACCGCCCGCGCCGTGGAGAACTTCCCCATCTCCGGGCGCCCCGTGCCCGCCGCCGTCGTCCACGCCTTCGGCCAGCTGAAGGCCGCTGCCGCCCGCGCGAACGCCGAGCTGGGCAACCTGGACCAGGCCAAGGCGGACGCCATCGTCACCGCTGCCGAGTCCGTGGCCCGCGGCGAGCACGACGAGCACTTCCCGGTGGACATCTTCCAGACGGGTTCCGGCACCTCGACGAACATGAACTCCAACGAGGTCATCGCCACCCTGGCCCGCCAGGCCGGCACCGAGGTGCACCCCAACGACGACGTGAACATGGGCCAGTCCTCGAACGACACCTTCCCCACCGCCATGCGCGTGGCGATGGTGCAGGGCGTCTCCGAGCGCCTCGACCCGGCCCTGGAGAAGCTCCAGCAGGCCCTGGAGGCCAAGGCGCAGGAGTTCGCCGAGGTCGTCAAGGCCGGCCGCACCCACCTCATGGACGCCGTGCCGGTGACCCTGGGGCAGGAGTTCGGTGGCTACGCCCGCCAGATCCAGCTAGGCCGGGAGCGCCTCGCCCAGGCGCTGGACGCCGTCCGCGAGCTGCCCCTGGGCGGCACCGCCGCCGGCACCGGCCTCAACGCCCACCCGGAGTTCGCGGGCAAGGCGATCGCCGACCTCTCCCGCCAGGTGGGTGTGGAGATGCGCGAGGCGGAGGACCACTTCGAGGCCCAGTCCACCCAGGACGCCGTGGTGCACCTCTCCGCCGCGACCCGCCTGCTGGCGGTCTCGCTGACGAAGATCTGCAACGACCTGCGCTGGATGGGCTCCGGCCCCCGCGCGGGCCTCGGTGAGCTCCGTCTGCCCGAGCTGCAGCCCGGCTCGTCGATCATGCCCGGCAAGGTCAACCCCGTGATCCCCGAGGCCACCCTCATGGTGTGCGCCCGGGTCATCGGCAACGACGCCACGATCGCCATGGGCGGCGCCTCGGGCTCGTTCGAGCTCAACGTGATGCTGCCGGTGATGGCGACCGACATGCTGGACTCGATCGACCTGCTCGCCGGCGCCTCGACCGTGCTGGCCGACCGCTGCGTCTCCGGCCTGGAGGCCAACACCGAGCACCTCGCCGAGCTCGCCGGTGCGTCCACGGCCATCGTGACCGCTCTCAACTCGGCGATCGGCTACGAGGCGGCCTCCAAGGTGGCCAAGCAGTCGCTCGCGGAGAAGAAGACCGTCCGCCAGGTGGTCATCGACCGCGGCCACGTGGAGAACGGTGACCTCACCGAGGCCGAGCTGGACGAGGCCCTCGACCTGCTCGGGATGGCCACGCCGCACGGCCGCTGAGCACCCTCCGCGCACGAGGAAGGCCCCCACCGTCCGGTGGGGGCCTTCCTCGTGTGCTGGGCAGGCGCCTGGCCCGCCGAGCAGCGATGATCGATCAGTACCAGCCGACGGCCTCGGAGTGGGCCCAAGCGCCACAAGGGGTGCCGTAGCGCCCCGAGATGTACCCCAGACCCCACTCGATCTGCGTGGCGGGGTTGGTCCGCCAGTCGGGACCGGCGGAGGCCATCTTGTTCCCGGGCAGCGACTGGGGGATCCCGTAGGCACCCGAGGAGGGGTTCTCGGCGTTCCACCGCCAGTGCGACTCGCGGTGCCAGAGCTTGTCGAGGCACTGGAACTCGGACTCGCCCCAGCCATAGGTCTGGATCTGGGCCCGCGCGATCGCCTTGGCCTGGGCCGGGGTGCCGCCGGAGACGGGTGCCGGCTCGGGCTTCTGGCGCTCCTGCTCCTCACGCTCACGCTTCTCACGCTCGAGGCGCTCCTGCTCCTCGCGCTCACGCTTCTCACGCTCGAGGCGCTCCTGCTCCTCGCGCTCACGCTTCTCAAGCTCGAGGCGCTCCTGCTCCTCGCGCTCACGCTTCTCACGCTCGAGGCGCTCCTGCTCCTCGCGCTCACGCTCCTGACGCTCGAGGCGCTCCTGCTCCTCGCGCTCCTGGCGTGCGGCCTCCTCGGCGCGGCGCTGGTGCTCCGCGTACTCACGCTCGCGCTGCTCCTGACGCGCACGCTCGGCGGCCTCGCGCTCGGCCTGCGCACGCTCCTGCGCGGCCTTCTCGGCAGCGGCCTTCTCGGCGGCCTCACGCTGCGCACGCTCCTGCGCGGCCTTCTCGGCAGCGGCCTTCTCGGCGGCCTCACGCTGCGCACGCTCCTGCGCGGCCTTCTCGGCAGCCTGACGCTCGGCCTGCTCCTGCGCGGCCTTCTCGGCGGCCTCACGCTCAGCCTGCTCACGCGCCTCAGCCTTGGCCGCAGCCTTCTCGGCCGCCTCACGCTCAGCAGCCTTCTCCGCTGCCTGACGCTCGGCCTGCTCCTGCGCGGCCCTCTCCGCAGCCTGACGCTCGGCACGCTCCTGCGCCGACTCACGCGCCTCGGCCCGGCGGGCAGCCTTCTCAGCCGCCTCACGCTCGGCCTGCTCACGTGCGGCCTTCTCAGCCGCCTCACGCTCGGCAGCCTTCTCCGCAGCCTCACGCTCGGCCTGCTCCTGCGCCGACTCACGCGCCTCGGCCTTCTTCGCCGCCTTCGCGGCAGCGGCCTTCTCGGCAGCCTCACGCTCAGCCTGCTCACGAGCCTCAGCCTTGGACTTCTCCTCCGCCTCGCGCTCAGCCCGCACCTCGGCCGCGGCACGGGCCTCGGCCTCACGCTCCGCCTCGGTCTTCTTCGCCGCCTTCGCGGCAGCGGCCTTCTCGGCGGCCTTGCGCTGGGCCTTCAGCTCAGCGGCACGACGGGCCTCGGCGCGCTCCTGGGCCTGCTGCTCAGCGGCCTTGCGCTCCTCGGCGGCACGGGCCACCGCCTTCTGAGCGGCATCCTGCTGCGCCTGCTCGGCACGCTTCTGGGCGGCCTCGCGCGCCTTGGCACGCGCCTTGCTCTCATCAGCACGGTCGGACTTCCCACCGGAGCGGCTCGCGGCCTCATCCCGGTCGGCGGCGGCCACCTCGTGCTCGAGGTTGTTGCCCTGGTCCTCGGGCTCGGGGTCCGTCGAGGGCAGGGTGGTCGCGGTGAGACCGGCCACGGAGGCCAGGGCCGTCACGGCAGCGGCAGCACCAGCCACCGGGTGGCGGCGCACGGCATCCCAGCCGGAGTTCGACGAGTTCGGAGGGGTCAGCTTCATCGATCAATCCTTCGAGTCGCGGCCGGGAAGGACAACCCGGCCCTCGGTGGCACGTCAGCTCGATGGGGACGACGCGCCCTGATCCTGCCCGCCAGGGGACCCCGAACAGGGGTGACCCACAGCTGGCAAGTTCGTCCACTCTTGCTCATGGCACAGTCGGATGCAAGCTCCCGAGGCCTCGCCCTGTGGACAGACGGGTTCACCCCAGGTTCACCTTCTGGTCATGACACCGCCAGATAGCAACGAATTCCCGGGTCATGCCTGGAGGAGCTCCGTGACAAGCGCCGCAATCGGAGAACGCTCCGACCGGGTCAGGGTCACGTGGGCGAAGAGCGGATTCCCCTTGAGCGCCTCGATGACCGCCGCGACACCGTCGTGCTTGCCGACCCGCAGGTTGTCCCGCTGGGCCACGTCGTGGGTCAGGACCACCCGACTGTTCTGCCCGATGCGCGAGAGCACCGTGAGGAGGACGTTCCGCTCCAGGCTCTGCGCCTCGTCGACGATCACGAAGGCGTCGTGCAGGGAGCGCCCCCGGATGTGGGTCAGGGGCAGCACCTCGATGAGCTCCCGGTCCACGATCTCCTCGACCACCGGGCGGGAGACCACCGCCGTGAGCGTGTCGAAGACCGCCTGCGCCCAGGGCCCCATCTTCTCGTTCTCGCTGCCCGGGAGGTACCCGAGGTCCTGGCCACCCACCGCGTAGAGCGGCCGGAAGACGATCACCTTCTGCTGCTGGCGACGCTCCATGACCGCCTCCAGACCAGCGCACAGCGCGAGCGCCGACTTGCCGGTGCCCGCGTGGCCACCCAGCGAGACGATGCCGACGTCCGGGTCCAGCAGCAGGTCCAGGGCCACCCGCTGCTCGGCGCTGCGACCGTGGAGCCCGAAGGCGTCCTGGTCGCCCCGCACCATGCGCAGCGCACCGTCCGGAGCCACCCGGGCCAGACCGGACCCGGAGGGTGCGGTGAGGACCACACCGGTGTTGCAGGGCAGCTCCTCGGCCTCCGCGGACTCGGTGCGGCCGTCGTCGTACAGGGCGTCCATCTGCTCGGTGGACACCGCCAGGTGGGCCATCCCGGTCCACCCGGACTCGACGGCCATCTCGTTGCGGTACTCCTGCGCCTCCAGACCGACCGCCGAGGCCTTCACGCGCATCGGCAGGTCCTTGGAGACGACGCAGACGTCCTTGCCCTCGTCGGCCAGGTTGCGCGCCACCGAGAGGATGCGCGTGTCGTTGTCCCCCAGGCGGAAGCCCACGGGCAGGGACGAGGGGTCGGTGTGGTTGAGCTCGACGTGCAACCACCCGCCGGCCTCGGTGGGGATCGGGGCGTCCAACCGGCCGTGCTCCACCCGGAGGCCGTCGAGGATCCGCAGGGCCGAGCGGGCGAAGTAGCCCAGCTCGGGGTGGTGGCGCTTGGCCTCCAGCTCGGTGATGACCACCACCGGCAGGACGACGTCGTGCTCCTCGAAGCGCATCATCGCCCGCGGGTCGGAGAGCAGCACCGAGGTGTCGAGGACGTACGTGCGCGTGGTGGGCGTGGAGGACCCGGGGGCGACAGCAGGTTCCGCCGCGGCCCGGCCGGCCCCCTCACCCCCTCGCGCCTCGAGCACGGACGGGAACTCCGGGTGACCGGTCATGACGCCTCCTGCCCCGGGCGGGTGCCCGCGGGTCGACTCGCTGACACTCCCGAACGTAGGGGCCGGAACGCGCCGGCGCCTCCCCCCACGTCGCCCGGCATCGATCGTTGGCCGAACGTTCACCGCCGGTTCACGGGCCCCACCGCGCCGCGGACGGATCAGTCAGCGGCCGAAGCGTCGCTCGCGTCCGACGTACGAGCGCAGGGCCCGCAAGAAGTCCACCCGCCGGAAGTCGGGCCAGTAGGCCTCGCAGAAGTAGTACTCCGACTTCTCGCTCTGCCAGAGGAGGAAACCCCCGAGCCGCTGCTCCCCCGAGGTCCGGATCACCAGATCCGGGTCCGGCTGGCCCCGCGTGTACAGGTGCCGCCCGATCGCCTCCGGCGTCATCGAGTCGGCGGCCTCCGCCAGGCTGCGCCCCGCAGCATCCCACTCCCGCAGCAGGGAGGCGACGGCGTCGCTGATCTCCCGCCGGCCCCCGTAGCTGACCGCGATGTTCACCACCAACCCCTGGACCGCCTCGGTCCTCGCCGCGGCCTCCACGAGCACCTCACGGGTGGAGGCCGGCAGCAGCCCCAGCGCCCCGACGATGTGGATCCGCCACCGCCCGCAGGAGGCCAGCCCCCGCACCACGTCCTCGATGATGGCCAGGAGCGGCTCGAGCTCCTCGGCCGGACGCTGCAGGTTGTCCGTGGAGAGCATCCACAGGGTGACGACCTCGATCCCGAGCTCGTCGCACCACCCGAGGAAGGGAGCAATGTTGTCCGCACCGGCCCGGTGTCCCGCCGCCGTGGCGGTCCCCCGGGCGCGCGCCCAGCGCCGGTTGCCGTCGAGCATCACCCCGACGTGTCGCGGCAGGCGCTCCGGGTCGAGCTCCGCGGCCAGCCGCTGCTCGTAGGCGCCATAGACCAGGCCACGCACGCGGCGCCCCGGCCCACCGGTCGACTCACTCACCCGCGGGGCCGCCCTCGTGCTGGGCGCCGGCACCCTCCCGGGCCTCCTCGCGGCGACGCTGCTTCTCGAGATAGCTCACCCGGCGCAGGTGCCGGGTCATGCTCCAGCCCAGGGCCCAGACGGCGAGGGCCAGCACGAACATCGCGAGGAAGGCACCCAGGCCTCCCGTGGTCGAGACGTTCGTGTCCGGCTCCTGCTGGGCCAGCAGCCCCAGCGTGGTCATCGCGGTGTTCATGCGTCCTCCTCCTCGACCGCCGTGGTCCGGCCGTCGTAGCTCATGTCGGCCCAGCGAGCGGCGCGGGCCAGGGCGTCGGCCTCCCCCGGGTCCGCGGGGATCCCGGCGAACAGGTCGTCCTCGGGCAGCGTCACCTCCACCAGCGAGACCGCCAGCTCGTAGTCCTCGTACGGGTAGGCCCGCCGCTGCACCTCGAGCGGCACGCTGAAGAAGAAGCCGTCGGGGTCGATCTGGGTGGCGTGGGCCCGCAGGGCGTCGTCCCGCCCCTCGAACCAGTCCGCCGCCTCCACCTGCGTGGTGATCGTCCGGCGGGGGCGCCCCTCCCAGCGATCCAGCCACCCGGCGTACGGGGACTCCAGCCCCGCCTCCTCGCAGCCCGCGTGCAGGGCCTCGATCCGCTGCGGGTTGAACCCGGCGTTGTAGTAGACCTTCAACGGCTGCCAGGGCTCCCCGGCGTGGGGGAAGCGCGCCGCGTCACCCGCTGCCTCCACCGCGGCCATCGTCACCCGGTGGGTCATGATGTGGTCCGGGTGGGGGTACCCGCCGTTCTCGTCGTAGGTGGTGACCACGTGGGGGCGCACCTCGCGGATGACCCGGACCAGGGCCTCCGCGGTCACCTCCAGGGACTCCCGGGCGAAGCACCCCTCCGGCAGCGGGGGCAGCGGATCGCCCTCCGGCAGCCCCGAGTCCACGAAACCCAGCCACACGTGGTCCACACCGAGGACCTCCTGGGCGGCGGCCATCTCCCGCCGCCGCACCTCCGGCAGGTTCCGCAGCACCTGGGGGTCCTCCTGCAGACGCGGGTTGAGCACGTCGCCCCGCTCGCCCCCGGTGCAGGAGACGACCGTGACCGACCGACCCTCGGCCACGTAGCGCAACGTGGTCGCCGCCCCCTTGCTGGACTCGTCGTCCGGGTGGGCGTGGACCGCGAGCAGGCGCAGCTGGTCGGTCACCGGGGGCTCCTCCAGGGTCGTGCAGGACAATGGCGAGCGCCATTGTCCCCCATCGCGCGCAGGAGACCCGATGACCGCCCCCGCCCAGCCCACCTCCCGCACCGCGGAGGCCGCGCGTCGCCGTCGCTGGTGGATCATCGGGGGCGTCGGGATCGCCCTGGCCACGGCCGTCGTCGTGTGGTTCGGCCTGGCGCTCACCGCCGGCAAGGTCAGCTGGTACGACGCCGGCTACGAGGACGTGACCGACAGCTCCGTCACCGTCATCTACGACGTGCACCGTGACCCGGAGCGGGAGGTGGCCTGCCGGCTGGTGGCCGAGGACGAGAAGCACGCCGTGGTCGGCACCACGGAGGTGCAGGTGCCGCCCTCCGGCGAGGGGTCCACCCGCGAACGGAGCACGATGCGCACCACCGCCCGCCCGCTGGTGGGGTACGTGACGGGCTGCTGGTACACCGACGAGGCCTGACCCCGCACCGAGGGGCTGGCAGTCCGGCGACTTCCCGAGTACTCTTGCCCCTCATCCCCCGTGGGCCCGTGCGCTTCCTGCTCCGCAGTCGACGCCGAGTGACCACGGGACAGACACCCACACGACACAAGGTCCGGTCGCGAAGCTGGCGGCCGGACCTTTCCGCAGTCCGGTGACGACACCCGTCGTGACCGGAGCGGCGAAGGAGAAGACCATGGCTGAGACCACGCCCGAGACGACGTACCTGACCCGTGCGGCCCACGAGCGCCTGACCTCCGAGCTCGAGCAGCTCAAGGGCGAGGGGCGCCGCGACATCGCCTACCGGATCGAGGAGGCCCGCTCCGAGGGGGACCTCAAGGAGAACGGCGGGTACCACGCGGCCAAGGAGGAGCAGGGGAAGATGGAGGCGCGCATCGCGCAGCTCACCCGGCTGCTCGAGAACGCCGAGGTCGGTGAGGAGCCCCCGGCCGACGACGGTGTCGTCGAGCCCGGCATGGTGGTGACCATCGAGATGTTCGGCGACACCGAGACCTTCCTCTTCGGCAACCGCGAGATCGCCGACGGCGACGACCTGGAGGTCTACTCGGAGAAGTCCCCGCTGGGGCAGGCCATCAACGGCCACAAGCAGGGCGAGACCATCGGCTACGAGGCCCCCAACGGCAAGACCATCGACGTCCGCATCGTGGGCGTCAAGCCCTACGAGGGCTGAGCACCGACCCCACCGACCGGAGGCCGACACCCCCACCTGTGGGGTGCCGGCCTCCGGCGTTCTCCGGTCCCGGTGCGACGATGGGGGCATGATCGACCCGAACACGCCCCTCGCCCCCGGAACGCCCCACGCCGTGCTCGACGTGCCCATGGACTCGTGGCCCGGCGGCTGCGAGATCGTCCACGTGGCCGCCGGCTGCTTCTGGGGCGTGGAGCGCTTCTACTGGCAGCTGCCCGGGGTGGTGACCACTGCCGTGGGCTACATGGGCGGCTCCGACCCGCACCCCACGTACCGCTCGGTGTGCAGCGGGACGACCGGCCACGCCGAGACCGTCCGCGTGGTCTTCGACCCGGAACGCGTGACCGTCGACGAGGTGCTGCGCGTCTTCTGGGAGAACCACGACCCCACCCAGGGCAACCGGCAGGGCAACGACATCGGCTCGCAGTACCGCTCGGCGGTCTTCTGCACCACCGGCCACCAGGTGCGGGTCGCCCGGGCCCAGCGCGAGGCGATGCAGGAGCAGCTCCTGGCGGCCGGCCACGGGGTGGTCACCACCGAGATCGTGGAGCCGGAGCACGTCGGGGAGTTCCACCTCGCCGAGGAGTTCCACCAGCAGTACCTGCACAAGAACCCCGGCGGCTACTGCAATCACGGGCCGAACGGGATGAGCTGCCCGGTCGGGCTGGTGGACCTGCCCGCCCAGACCGATGTGCTGCCGCCGACGGCGGGCTGACCGCCGCTCCCGGAGGGGCAGGTCTCAGGCCGGCGGCCCGCCCCCGTGCTCGGTGAGATAGGCGAGGATCGCCCGCACCCGGCGGTTCTCCTCGTCCGGCGCCAGCCGCAGCTTGGCGAAGATGTTCGAGACGTGTTTGGCCACCGCGGCCCCGGAGACGAACAGCTCCCCGGCGATCTGGGTGTTCGACAGGCCCCGGGCCATGAGCTCCAGCACCTCCAGCTCGCGGGCGCTGAGCTGTCCGAGGCCGGAGGCCCCGGAGCGCATCATCGCCCGGGCCACCGTGGGGTCGGTGACCACTCCCCCGGCCAGGACGAGCTCGAGGGAGGAGACGAAGTCCGTCACCTCGCTGATCCGGTCCTTGAGCAGGTAGCCCACTCCCCCGGCCCGCGGCGGCTGCGGCAGGGCGAAGAGGCGCTGGGCGTGCACCGGCACCACGTACTGGCTCACCACGAGCACCGAGAGCTCCGGGTGCTCCCGCTTGAGCTCGACCGCCGCGCGGATGCCGTCGTCGGTCATCTCCGGGGGCATCCGGGCGTCGGTCACCACCGCGTCGGGGCGCTGGCGGGAGGCGGTCAGGCCGCGCACCAGGTCGACCAGCCCGGTCGCATCGGCAGCCTGCCCGAGGATCTCGTACCCACGGCGCTCCAGCAGCCCGGCCAGCCCCTCCCGGAGGATCGCCGAGTCGTCGGCCACCACCAGCCGCGCGCTCACAGGACCACCCCCGGCTCGCCCCGGCGCAGCAGCAGCGGCACCGAGGCCGCCACCTGGGTGGGCCCACCGGGCGGGCTGGCGACGGTGACCTCCCCGCCGAAGGCCGCCAACCGCTCGGCGAGCCCGGACAGGCCGTGCCCCGGCAGGATGCGGGCCCCGCCGGGGCCGGTGTCCACCACCGAGATGCGCAGGTCCGTGTCCGCGGCCAGGAGGACCGTGACCTCCGCTCCCGGGGCGTGCTTCGCGGCGTTCGCCATCGCCTCGCAGGCGAAGAAGTAGGCCGAGACGAGCACCCCCTCGGGAATCACCGGCAACGGGTGCGGGCAGATCACGCGGATGGGTCCGGGGAGCCGCTCGGCCACCTCCTCCAGGGCGGCGGCCAGGCCCTGCTCGACGAGGCTCGCCGGGTGGATGCCGCGCACCGTGGCCCGCAGCGAGTCCAGCCCCTCGGCCAGCCGCCCCTGGGCCGCCGCCAGGAGCTCGGAGAGCCCCGGGTCCCGCTGCGCAGCCGCCAGCTCGCGGGCCTCCCCGAGCAGCATCGCGGCCGCCACCATGTACTGCTGGGCCCCGTCGTGCAGGTCGCGCTCGATGCGCCGCCGCTCCACCTCGTACGCGTCCACGACCTCCCGGCGGGAGGCGGTCAGGGCGGCGATGCGGCGCTCGGCACGGCGCTCGTTGGCGCGTGGGTCGACACGTCGCAGGAAGCTCACCCCCGGGACGCTACCGGAGCCGGAGAGCATCACCGGGAGCCTGGCGGGAAGTGCTGGCACCACCCGGGAACCACTGCCTGCACCATGGTCTCCTGCCCGCCCAGCCCGTGGAATGGGGACCATGCACTCCGACGACCGCACACCGATCCCACCGACCCCCGGACCGCCCCACTGCCACAGCCCGGCGGACGCGCTCCTGGAGACCCGTGACATCACCGTCTCCTACGGCGACGCCCAGGCCCTGGCCGGGGTGAGCCTCACGATCCACCCCCGGGAGACCGTCGCCGTCATGGGCCCCTCGGGCTCCGGCAAGTCCACCCTGCTGCACTGCCTCTCGGGGATCGTCACCCCCACCCGGGGCGAGGTCCTCCTCGAGGACCAGCCCCTCTCCGCCCTCTCGGACGCGAAGCGCTCCCGCACCCGGCTGCGGGAGTTCGGCTTCGTCTTCCAGGACCACCAGCTCCTGCCCGAGCTGCCGGCCCGGGAGAACGTCGCCCTGCCGCAGCTCCTCAACGGCACCCCGCGGGGGCAGGCCCTGCGCGCGGCCGACAGCGCCCTGGAGGGACTCGGCATCGGCCACCTGCGCACGCGCCGCCCGGGCGACATGTCCGGTGGTCAGGCGCAGCGGGTGGCGATCGCCCGCGCCATGGCCGGTGAGCCGCGCGTGGTCTTCGCCGACGAGCCCACCGGCGCCCTGGACCAGGCCACCGGCCACGAGGTGATGCAGCTGCTCACGGCAACCACGGCCCGCACCGGGAGCGCCCTCGTCCTGGTCACCCACGACCCCGGGGTGGCCCGCTGGTGCTCGCGCCTGGTGGAGATCCGCGACGGCCTCATCCACCGCGACACGCTCATCGAGCAGCCGCTGGGGGTGGACGCCTGATGGCCCGTGGACTGACCTCCTTCACGCTCCACCTCACCCGGGCCCGCTTCGCCAGCCGGGAGGGTGAGTCCTTCCTCTTCGTCGCCGCCGTGCTCGCCCTCACCGTGGCCGCCACGCTGGCGTTCACCGTCGGCGGGGGCACGTGGATGTTCGTGCAGCGCTGGCGGGAGCCCACCGGGATCCACGCCGAGATGGTCCGGGCCGATGCCGGGCTCCGCGACATGATGCTCCAGCCCTACGTGGGCCTGGCCGCCCTGGCCTGCATGCTCCTCGTGCCCACGATCGTCTCCCTCGTCGGGTCCGCGGCCGTCCTCGGCGCCCGGGGCCGGCAGGAGCGGATGGCGACGCTGCGCCTCATCGGGCTCTCCTCCGGCCAGGTCACCCGGATGGTGCTCGTCGAGACCGTCCTGCAGGCCCTCGTCGGGGTCGTCCTCGGCTATCTCCTCTACCTGCTCACCCTGCCGGCCTGGACCCGGCTGGAGATGCAGGCGATGCAGGTCCGCGCGTCGGAGATGCTCCTCCCGGCGTGGCTCACGCTCGCGATCGCCGCCGCCACCCTGCTCATCGCCGTCCTCTCGGCGGCCCTCGGGATGCGCCGGGTGCGCGTCTCGCCGCTCGGGGTGGCCCGGCGCGCCAGCAGCCCGGCCCTGCGCTGGTGGCGCCTGCTCGTCTTCGTCGGCCTCCTCGGGCTGGCCTGGGTGCTCACGCTGGTCACCCCGTCGGACGGCCAGAGCCTGATCCCCTTCCTCATTGTCGGCACCTCGCTGCTCGTGCTCGTCACGGCCATGAACATCGGCGGGCCGTGGCTCCTCCAGCTGGCGGCCCGGGTGACCTCCCACCTGCCCGGGGCGAGCCTCATGACCGCCAGCCGCCGGGTGGCCGCGGACCCCCGCAGCACCTGGGGGCGGGTGGCCGGCATCGGCCTCATGACCTTCATGGGCACCTACGTGGCGATGATGCCGCTGCCCACCGAACCCCCCGGCCCGGCGGACGCCGAGGCCACCGTCGAGGCCGCCGTCGGCTGGGACATCACCCAGGGCGCCTTCATCACCCTCGCGATCGGGCTCGTCGTGACGGCGACGGCCACCTACATCACCCAGGCCTCCTCGGTCTTCGAGCGCGCCGACCAGTCGCGGGCCCTGCAAAAGATGGGGACGGGCCTGCCCTTCCAGCGCCGGGTGGTCTGGCTGGAGGTGCTCGGCCCGCTCGTGATGGCCATCGCCCTCGGCGCAGGGCTGGGGGCCGCGATCGCCCTCCCGCTGGCCCGCGCCTCCCAGACCGCGGGCTTCGAGCAGTCCGGCCAGGGCCCGCTCCTCATCGGTCTCGTCCTCGGGGTGGGCCTGCTCCTGGCCGCCCTGGCCGTGCTGGCGACCGGCCCGCTCCACCGACGGGTGGTCAGCCGGCCCGCTCGGTGACGCGGCCGAGGATCTCCGGCCAGGCCCGGTCGAGCTGACGCCCGCCGAGGCGGACGCCGAGCGCCAGCACGCCGGCCCCGAGGGCCGCCCCGAGCAGCAGGGCCGCCCCCTGGGCCACCGGGCTGTCGTGCCCCCACACACCCAGCACCAGCACCGGCACGCAGACCGCCACCTGGGTGACCGTGCACACGAGCAGGGCGAGGAAGGTGGCCAGGGTGGACCCGGGCGGGTTGGCGAACTGGTTGGCCCCCGGCGGCGGGGCGGGGAACTGCCACATGGCGGAGGTCCACTGCCCCGCCCCGACCCCGGCCCCGATGACGGCCAGCGAGAGCCCTGTCGCCAGCGGCCACCAGCGCCAGTCACCCACCGCGAGCGCCCCCACGGTGACGAGCACGAGGGTCAGCGGGACCGCCCACAGGAGCACCGGCAGCGCGCGCCCCCACCGGTCGTCGCGCCCGCGCATGCCCGAGAGGACGTGCAGCGAGAAGGGCGACCCGTCGTAGGAGGTGTCCTGCATGGTGGCGATGGAGCACGCCCAGGCCGTCGCGAGCGCCACGAAGGGCAGCAGCGCCCTCCCCTCGGTCGGCATCGGCTCCGCGGACGGGGCGAGCAGACCGGGCAGCACCATGAGCACGGGCATGAGGAGGGCCATGCCGAGGGACATCAGGTAGCGCGGGTCCCGGGTCCAGTAGCGCAGGGCGCGCTGCATGACCGCCCCGGCCCGCGTGTCCGGGAGGAAGCGGTCGTACCAGGCGGCCCCGCGGACCACGGTGCCCTCCACCCCGGAGGCCGGCGGGCTGGTGAGCCGTGCGTCCAACGCCCGGCGCCAGACCCACAACAGGGCCAGACAGGTCACCACGGCGATCGCCCCGTGCGCCACGGCCAGGCCCCACCGGCCCGTCGCGACGTCCCCGGGCACCGCCCAGGGCGCGCCCAGCGGGGTCCAGGCGAGCACCCCGGCCACCAGGCCGCCCTCGGTACGGGCGGCCTCCACGGAGGTGATGCGGGAGCTGATGAGGTTGATCCACACCCCGAGGGTGGCGCTGAGCAGCACCGCCACCATGCTCGTCGCGTCCCGCCAGCGCCGTCCCCCGGCGGCCGCGGCCACCGCCGTCGAGAGGGCCCGGGTGCCGACGACCGCCGAGAGCGAGCCGAGGAGCCCGAACACCAGGGCGGCCAGCGCCGCCGCGGGCGTGCGCGCCCAGGCGAGGACGAAGCCGAGGGTGAGCGCCAGCTGGGCCACCCCCGCGGGCCCGACCAGGGAACTGGCCACCAGACCGGGCAGGAGGCGGCGGGCGGTCACCGGGAAGAGGGCGAAGCGGGCCGGGTCCAGGGTCTCGTCCAGCCCCGTCGCGAGGATGGGGACGACGTACCACTGGAGGGCCACCAGTGCCATGACACAGGTGGTGACGATGCCGACGTCCTGCGCCCGACTCGCCCAGGTCAGCCCCGTGGCGGCCATGAGGCCACCCCCGGCCAGTCCGCCGCCGACGAGGAGGACCGCGCCGAGGACGAAGCCGACCGCGCGCATCGGCGAGCGGCGCAGTCCGCTGCGCAGCAGCCGGATCTTCAGACCGACGAGCTCGCCAACCACGGCAGACCTCCCGTCGACCCCTCGGGTGCACCGACGATGTGCAGGAAGCGGTCCTGCAGGCTGGACCCGGCCCGCACCTCGTCCACCGGCCCGGCGGCCACGAGCCGCCCCGCGGCGAGCACGGCCACGTGCGTGCACAGCGTCTCCACCAGCTCCATGACGTGCGAGCTGAGCACGACCGTCCCCCCGCCGGCCACGAACTCGCGCAGCAGCGTGCGGATGCCCTGGCCGGAGACGGGGTCGACCGCCTCGAAGGGCTCATCGAGCACCAGCAGGCGCGGAGCGTGCACCAGCGCGCAAGCCAGCCCGATCTTCTTGGTCATGCCCGCCGAGTAGTCGACGACGAGCTTCTCCCCGGCGGCCTCCAGCCCGAGCACGCGCAGCAGGTCCGCGGCCCGCTCGGCGGCGAGCTCCCGGGGGAGGCCGTGCAGCCGCCCGGCATAGGTCACGAGCTCCCGCCCGCTGAGCCGGTCGAAGAGGCGCACCCCGTCCGGCAGCACCCCCATGAGGCCCTTGGCCCGGGCCGGGTCGGCCCACACGTCGTGGCCCAGCACGCTGGCCGTGCCCTCGTCGGGCCGCAGCAGACCGGTCGCCATCGAGAGTGCCGTCGTCTTGCCCGCACCGTTCGGGCCCACCAGGCCGAAGAGGGACCCGGCCGGGACGACGAGGTCCACGCCGGCGACCGCCCGGTGCCCGTCGAAGGTCTTGCTCAGCCCCCTCCACTCCATGGCCGGCGGGTGCGTGCTCGGGGGCCGTGGGCCCTGCTCCTCGTGGTGGTCCATGCGTGGAGGGTAGGCCGCCCCCGGGGCCGGCCGACTCATCCTGTGGCCGGAGGCCGCCGGGGGCCCGCCCGCGTCCTGCATGGAATGATGCAGCGGTCCTCCACGCGAAAGGTCCCCCGACAGCGCATGCCCGGCAACGCCACCTTCCGACACACCAACACCTCGGTGCTCTCCGTGACCGCCCTGCAGGCTCCGGAGGTCCACACCTCGGCCGAGTTCGACGAGCGCATCATGACCTCGCTGCGCCGCAACCGGCTGGTCCCCGGGGTGCTCACACGCCTCGTGGGCATCAAGGAGCGACGGTGGTGGCCGGAGGACGTGCACTTCACCGAGGCCGCGGCCGAGGCCGGACGCCGGGCCCTCCACGACGCCGGGGTCCGCCCCGAGCAGATCGGGCTCATGGTCAACACCTCCGTGAGCCGGGACCACCTCGAGCCGTCCACCGCCGTGAAGGTGCACGACCTGCTCGGACTGCCCCGCAGCGCCATGAACTTCGACGTGACCAACGCCTGCCTCGGGTTCGTCAACGGCATGCAGATCGCCGCCGCGATGATCGACTCCGGGCAGATCGACTACGCGCTGATCGTCAACGCCGAGACCACCCGGGACACCCACGAGCGCACCCTGGCCCGGCTCTCCGAGGAGCCGACCACCGCCGAGGACATCCTCCAGCAGCTGGCCACGCTCACCCTCGGCTCGGGCGCCGCGGCGATGGTGCTCGGCCGCACCGACCAGCACCCCGAGGGCCACCGCTTCGTCGGCGGCGTCTCGCGGGCCGCCACCGAGCACAACGAGCTGTGCGTCGGCGACTTCGACCGGATGACCACCGACTCGGTCGCCCTCCAGGAGGCAGGCATCGCCCTCTCCGAGGCCCTCTGGGAGGAGGCCTCCGAGGAGTTCGACTGGCAGGATCTCGACCGCTACGTCATCCACCAGGTCTCCACGGTGCACACCGAGCAGGTGTGCGACCGCCTCGGCCTCGACGGCACCAAGGTGCCCCGCACCTTCCCCCAGTTCGGGAACATGGGGCCGGCCGCCGTGCCCTTCACCCTCGCCCTGGAGGCCCCGACCCTGGAGCGCGGCGACCGCGTCCTGCTCATGGGCATCGGCTCCGGGCTCAACGCCTGCTGCGCAGAGATCGAGTGGTGATCCCGGTGGCCGCACAGTGGACCCCCTTGGAGGAGCTGCCGCAGGTCGACCCGCGCTGG
The DNA here is from genome assembly GCF_900187395.1 of Kytococcus aerolatus. Taxonomy (GTDB): domain Bacteria; phylum Actinomycetota; class Actinomycetes; order Actinomycetales; family Dermatophilaceae; genus Kytococcus; species Kytococcus aerolatus. The sequence goes on along the minus strand of NZ_FYEZ01000004.1, from coordinate 67,002 downwards.
CAGCACCACGTCGAGATCCCCGCCCACGACGGGCACGCGGCCACCACCATGGCCGTCCTGGACACCCACTCCCCGGCCCTCCAGGCCGAGGGCGCCGACCTCGACGCGGTGGAGCGGGTCCTGGTCTGTGTGCACGGCAACCCCACCTGGTCCTACCTCTGGCGCCGCGTCCTGGCCCAGGCCCCCGCCGGGTGGCGCGTGGTCGCCGTCGACCACGTCGGCATGGGGCACAGCGAGCGCCCGGAGACCTTCCGGCACCTCCCCCACCGCATCGAGGACCTCGACCTGGCGCTCCGCGCGCTGGGTGTGGTCGGTCCCGGGAGCGCCGGCCGGGCCGTCTCGGTGATGGTGCACGACTGGGGCGGCGCCATCGGTCTCGGCTGGGCGGCACGCACCGACGCCCCGATCGCCTCCGTGGTGGCCACCAACACCGCCCTGTGGCAGCCCGACGACCGGGTGCCCCCGGGTATCCGGGCCGCCCGCGCCGCCCGGCTCCACGAGCTGGCCACCGTGGGCACCCCGACCTTCGTGCGGGCCGCCTCCCTGGTGGGCCGCCCCGGCCCGTCCCGGGAGATCGCCCGCGCCCTGGCCTCCCCCTACCCGGACGCCGCCTCCCGCCGGGCGGTCGGTGAGTTCGTCGCCGACATCCCGCTCGAGGCCGACCACCCGAGCCGCTCCACGCTCGTCGAGGTGGCCGAGGGGGTCCGCCGGCTCGGCGAGCGCGGGGTGCCGGCGCTCGTGCTGTGGGGCGCGAAGGACCCGGTGTTCACCGACCGCTACCTGCGCGACCTGCTGGAGCGCCTGCCGGGCGCCGACGTGCACCGCTGGGCCGACGCCTCCCACCTGGTCCTGGAGGACCGGCCCGAGGGGGTCGACCTGGCCTGGGAGTGGCTGACCGACGAGCGCACCGCTCCGGCGACCGCCCCCGGCACGGAGCCCACGGATCCCGCCGTGGACGCCGCGGCGTCGAGCGGCCCGATCTGGTCCCGCCTCACCGCCCGTGCCCAGGACGACCCGGACGCGACGGCCATCACCGAGCTCGGCGGCGACCGACGCCGGAGCATCACCTTCGGCGCCCTCGAGCAGGAGGTCGAGCAGCTCGCCCGCGGCCTGCGCCGCCTCGGCGTCCAGCGGGGCACCCGGGTGGCCGTCCTCGTGCCGCCGGGCATCGACCTCACCGCGGTCGTGTACGCCGTCTGGCGCGCCGGTGGCTCGGTCGTCGTGGCCGACGCCGGCCTCGGCGTGGCCCCCATGGCCGGGGCCCTGCGCAGCGCCGACCCGCAGTACGTCATCGGCATCGCCAAGGGCCTGGCCGCCGTCCGGGCACTCGGCGTGGAGGGCACCCGGGTCCTGGTCAGCGAGCGCACCGGGCGGGCCGCCCGGGCCGAGCGGCGCGCCGTCGACGCCCTGCTCACGCTGACCGACCTGCGGGCCGGGGACCCGACCACCGGCCCGGCCCCCGAGCCGCTGCCGACCCCCACCCCGGACGACGAGGCCGCCGTGCTCTTCACCTCCGGGGCCACCGGCCCACCCAAGGGCGTGGTCTACCGGCACCGGCAGCTGCTCGCCCAGCGCGACGTCATCGAGCAGGCGCTGGAGCTGCGCGGCGGGGAGTCCCTCGTGGCCGCCTTCGCGCCCTTCGCGCTCTACGGGCCGGCGCTGGGCATGACCTCCGCCGTGCCGGACATGGACGTCACGCAGCCGGACACGCTCACCGCGGCCGCCCTCGTCGAGGCGGTCGAGGCGGTGGACGCCGACGTCGTCTTCGCCTCGCCGGCCGCCCTGCGCAACATCGTGGCCACCCACGACCCGGCCCACGGCACGCTCGACGGAGTGCGCCTCGTGATGTCCGCCGGCGCCCCGGTGCCGGTGGCCCTGCTGGAGGACGTGGCCCGGCTGGTGCCGAACGCGGCGACGATCACCCCCTACGGGATGACCGAGGCCCTGCCGCTCACGAGCACCGACCCGCGGACCGTGGCGGCGCAGGACCTGGCGGCCCACGCCGGTGTGTGCGTCGGCCGCCCCGTGCCGGGGGTGACCCTCCGCATCGCACCGCTCGCCGCCGACGGGGCCCCGGGCGAGGACGACAGCCTCACCGACGCACCGGACGTCTCCGGGGAGGTCGTGGCCCGCGCCCCGCACGTCAAGAGCCACTACGACCGCCTCTGGGGCACCCAGCGCCACACCGCCCACCCGACCGGCTGGCACCGCACCGGGGACATCGGGCACCTCGACGCGCAGGGACGGCTCTGGATCGAGGGTCGCGGCATCCACACCGTCACCACCGAGCGCGGACCAGTGACCCCCGGTGGCATCGAGTCCCGGGTGGAGCGGATCGAGGCCGTGCGCAGCGCGGCGGTCGTCGGGATCGGCCCGGCCGGTCGGCAGCGGGTGGCGGTCGTGCTGGTCCCCGAGCGGGGAGTGGACGCCCGCCTGCACGGCGACTCGCCGGTGGCGGCACCGGACCTGGCCGCCGCGGTGCGCCGGGCGGCCGGCGACGGCCCGGGAACGGCACCCGTCGCCGCCGTCCTGGTGCGCGACCGGCTCCCGGTCGACATCCGCCACGCCTCGAAGATCGACCGCACCGCCCTGGCCCGCTGGGCCTCGCGGGTGCTGGCCGGGCAGGGCGACGCGACCTCCGGGCGAGGGGTCGCCGGCCTGGGTCAGCGGCTGCTGGGCCGTGTCACGCGGGTGGGGTTCCGGCCGTGACGCGCGTCCTGGTGACCGGCGCCTCGGGCATGCTCGGCGGTGCCGTGGCCCGTGCCCTGGCCGAGCGTGGCGACGAGGTGACGGTCATGCAGCGCCGGCCCAGCGACTCCGGCCTGCGCGAGGTGCTCGGCAGCGTCGACGACCCGGCAGCGGTCCGCCGGGCGGTCGAGGGGCAGGAGGCCGTGGTGCACCTGGCTGCCAAGGTCAACGTGGTGGGCCCGCTCGCCGAGTACGAGCGGACGAACATCACCGGGACCCAGCTCCTCGTGGACGCCGCCCGCGAGGCCGGGGTGACGCGCTTCGTGCACACCAGCTCCCCCTCGGTGGCGCACGCCGGCAGTGCCCTGGTGGGCGTCGGCGCCGAGCCGGCCGACCCGGTGCGGGCGCGCGGGAGCTACGCCCGCACGAAGGCCGCCGCCGAGGTCATCGCCCTGGCCGCCGACGGCCCCGGGTTCGCGGTCACCGCCCTGCGCCCGCACCTGGTCTGGGGACCGGGCGACACCCAGCTCATCGGCCGCCTCGTGGCACGCGCCCGGGCCGGCCGGCTCCCCTGGGTCGGCGACGGCGCGGCGCTCGTCGACTCCACCTACGTCGACAACGCCCGCGACGCCCTGGTGGCCGGGCTGGACGCCCTCGCCCGCCCCCGAGCGGCCGACTCCGCCCACGGCCGTGCCCTGGTGGTGACCAACGACGAGCCCCGGCCCGTCGGGGAGCTCATTGCCGGGATCCTCGCCGCGCACGGCGCCCCGATGCCGCGGCTGACCATCGGCCCGACCCCGGCCGGGGTGGCCGGGCACGCCGTCGACCTGGCCGTCGCCGCGGCGGAGAACGTCCGCCCCATCACCGAGCCGCCGCTCACGCACTTCCTGGTGGAACAACTCACCACCGCCCACTGGTTCACCCAACGGGAGACGCACACCGCCCTGCAGTGGCGGCCGTCCGTCTCCCTCGACGACGGACTGGAGCGGCTGCGGGAGGCGCAGTGAACCACTGGGCGCAGGACGCCATCGGGCGGGGGCTGAGGGTGGCGTCCCGCGTGGCGGCAGGAGCGGCACAGCCGGCTGCCGTGACCGTGGCCGGGGCCGGGCTGCTGGGGGTCGGCACCGTGGGCCTCCAGCTGTGGCAGGCCAGCCAGCTCTCCGACGGCAGCCCCGGGAACGCGCCGGACGACCAGGGGGTCTACGGCCCCGGGGAGTCCGCCCCCTGGCAGCTCGTGGTGATGGGTGACTCGGTGGCCAACGGGATCGGCGCGCAGCGCCCCGGGCAGACGATCGGCGCCCGCTGTGCCCGCCGCATCGCGGAGGTCTCCGGGCGGCCCGTGCACCTGCACTCCACCGCGGTGAACTCGGTGACCTCGCTGGGCCTCCCCGAGCAGGTGGACCGGGCCCTGGCGCACTTCCCCCAGCCGGACCTGGTGCTGCTCTCCATCGGCGGCAACGACATCGCCCAGTTCGCCGACCGGGACGCCTGTCTGGCGGCCCTCTCCGAGGCCGTCCGCCGGCTGGTGGGGGCCGGGGCCGAGGTGGTCGTGGCCACCTGCCCGGACTTCGGGATGATCGCCTCCCTGGGCCAGCCCCTGCGCTGGCTCATGCAGCAGCGCTCCCGCGGTTACGCCGCCGCCCAGACCGTGGCCGTCGTGGAGGCCGGCGGACGCACCGTCTCGCTGGGTTCGCTCATCACCCGCGCCTTCCTCGACGACCCCGACCGGATGTTCCACACCGACCGCTTCCACCCCTCGGCGCAGGGCTACCAGCGGGCTGCCCGAGTGATCGTCCCCTCCCTGCTCGACGCGCTCCACCTCCCCGTGGGCGAGCGCGACCGGGCGCGGGCGGAGGGGGCCGTGGTGGAGACCGCCGACCGGCTCTCCCTCTCCCGGGCCGCCATCCGGGCCGCTGCCCAGGAGGGCACCGAGGTGCTCGGGGCCGGCGAGGACGCGCAGGAGCAGCGCCGTCAGGGGGTGGGGCGACTGGGAGCGCTGGTGCGCCGTCGCCGGCAGGACCCCGGGGACGACGCGGACACCGCCGCCCCGCCACGCCCGGTGCCCTTCAACCATCCCGAGGGAATGTGACCTCGAACACCTAGACTGGCCGGACGCCTCCCCACCGGGGACCGACCAGCACGCAGGAGTTGTCATGCCCGAAGCCGTCATCGTCTCCGCGACACGTTCCCCCATCGGCCGCGCCCACAAGGGGAGCCTGCAGGACGTGCGCCCGGACGAACTCGCCGCGCAGGTGGTGCAGGCGGCCCTGGCGAAGGTACCCGAGCTGGACCCGGCGGAGATCGACGACTTCTACCTGGGGTGCGCCGAGCCGTGGGCCGAGCACGGGTTCAACATGGCGCGGATCGTGGCCGTCCTGGCCGGCCTGGACCACCTGCCCGGGGCGACCGTGAACCGCTTCTGCGCCTCCTCCGTGCAGACCACCCGGATGGCGATGCACGCCATCCGGGCCGGTGAGGGCGACGTCTTCGTCTCCGGCGGCGTCGAGTGCGTCTCCCGCTATCCCGACCTGTCCGCCGCCGGGCTGAGCAAGGCCGACTGGCACAACCCCCGCTTCGCCGAGGCCCAGGCCCGCTCCGCCCGGACCGTCGCCGAGAACGCCACCTGGACCGATCCCCGCGCCGAGGGGCTGCTCCCGGACGTCTACCTCTCGATGGGGCAGACCGCCGAGAACGTGGCCACCCACCGCGGGGTCTCCCGGCAGCGGCAGGACGAGTGGGCGGTCATCTCGCAGAACCGGGCGGAGGCGGCAGCCCGGGCCGGCATCACGGCCCGGGAGATCACCCCGGTCACCCTGCCCGACGGCTCCACCCACGCCACCGACGACGGTCCCCGCTTCGGCACCACGCTGGAGAAGGTGCAGGCCCTGCAGCCGGTCTTCCGCGAGGACGGCACGGTCACCGCCGGCAACTGCTGCCCGCTGAACGACGGGGCCGCCGCCCTGGTCATCATGAGCGACACCCGGGCGAAGGAGCTGGGGCTCACCCCGCTGGCCCGGATCGTCTCCACCGGCGTCTCCGCCCTCTCCCCGGAGATCATGGGGCTGGGCCCGGTGGACGCCTGCCGGCAGGCGATGCAGCGCGCCGGGGTGACCATCGACGACCTGGACCTCTACGAGATCAACGAGGCCTTCGCCGCGCAGGTCCTCCCCAGCGCCGACGACCTCGGGATGGACCTCGAGAAGCTCAACGTCCACGGGGGCGCGATCGCGCTGGGGCACCCCTTCGGGATGACCGGAGCCCGCATCACCACCACCCTGCTCCACGCCATGCAGGAGCACGACGCCGAGCTCGCCATGGAGTCGATGTGCGTGGGCGGCGGCCAGGGCATGGCGATGATCATCGAGCGCCTGGGCTGATCCTCAGCCGCCGTGCCGGCGGCGCAGGTCCGCGAGGTCGTCCGCCATCGTGCGGGCGGCCTCGCGCCCGTCGGTGGCCCCGGCCAGACGGTGCCGCGCCACGGCGGCCAGCACGTCGGGCAGGGCGGCCGGGGAGGACACCACGAGCTCGACCGGCTCCCAGCCCTGCTCGGCGGCCTCCTCGTCGGCCCAGCGCTGGGCGAGCCGCCCGGCCTCCTGCGGCCACGCGGGGTCGAGCCCGGCGCGCGCCACCCGCTGCCGGGCACGGGCCAGCTCGGCCTCCAGCTCCTCGGCCTCCCGGGGGGCCGTTCCCGTCCGGTCCACCTGCTCGTCACCTTCCGTTCTCCTGCGTGGGCGATCGTGCCCTGTGCACACCCATCGTCTCCCAAGGAGAACCATGTTCCGCCGCACCCTCTCCGCCAGTCTCCCGGCCGCCCTGCTGGTGGCCCTGGCCGCCGGCACCCCGGCCACCGCCGCCCCCGCCGACGAGATCGAGCTGCAGATCCTCGGCCTCAACGACTTCCACGGCCACCTCACCGAGGAGGAGGCCCCCGGCGGTGCCGCCTACCTGAAGAGCCAGGTCGAGGCCCTCCGAGCCGGCCAGGAGCACACCGCCACCGTGCACGCCGGCGACATGATCGGCGGCTCGCCCTTCCTCTCCGCCGCCTTCCGCGACGAGCCGGCCGTCGAGGCGATGAACGAGATCGGTCTGACCGCTGCGGCCGTCGGCAACCACGAGTTCGACCGCGGCCAGGACGAGCTGCTGCGCATGGTCAACGGTGGCTGCCTGGACGACGGCGACGGTGAGGGCGGCCGCAACTCCTGCCCGCTGCCGGGCAAGACCTACGGCGGCGCCGACTTCCCGATGCTCTCGGCCAACGTGACCGTCGACGCCACCGGCGAGACCCTCCTGCCGCCCTACGTCATCGAGGAGTACGACGGCGTCAAGGTGGCCTACGTCGGCATCGGCCTGGACCAGACGCCCTCGGTCGTGACGGCCCAGGGCATCGAGGGCCTGACCTTCGACAGCAGCGTGGAGACCGCCAACGCCCTGGTGCCCGAGCTCCAGGAGCAGGGCGTCGAGGCCATGGTGATGGTCGCGCACGAGGGCGGCGAGGTCACCGAGGACGGCGAGTTCGTCGGCGACATGGCCGACATCATGGACGAGCTCGACCCGGCCTACGACGTCGTCATCTCCGGCCACACCCACCAGCTCTACGTCGTGGAGGCCGGCGGCCGCGTCGTCTCCCAGGCCGGCGAGTACGGCGAGCACGTCACCGACATCGACCTGCGCCTCGACCCGGCCACCGGCGACGTCGTCCCCGGCAGCGTGCAGGCCGAGAACGTCGAGGTGACCCACGACGTGCAGCCCGACGCGACCGTCGAGCAGCTCGTCGCCGAGTACGAGGCCGTCGTCGGCCCGGTCGCCGACGAGGTGCTGGGCACCGTCGCCGAGCAGGTCTCCCACGACCGCTACGCCTCGGCCGTCTCCCCGCTGGGCCGGATGATCGCCGACGCCCAGCTGGCCGACGAGTCCGTGGTCCACCAGGGCAAGACCCCCGAGATCGCCTTCATGAACCCCGGCGGCATCCGCGTGCCGGAGCTGGACGAGAACGGCGACGGCGAGGTCACCATGGAGGAGGCGTTCACCGCCCAGCCCTTCAACAACTACATGGTCTCCATGGACCTGACCGGTGCCCAGATCCACGACCTCCTCGAGGCCCAGTGGCAGGACCCGACCTACCACAAGTTCCTCCAGACCTCCACGGGCTTCACCTACGCGGTGACCGACATGGAGAACCCGGAGCTCGTGGCCGGCTCGGTGGAGCTCGACGGCGAGACGATCGCGGACGACGACTCGCAGACCTACCGGATCGTGACGAACAACTTCCTCGCCGGCGGTGGCGACGACTTCGCCGCCTTCACCGAGGGCAAGAACGTCTACTTCGGTGGCCTGGACATCGACGCCTTCCGCGCCTACCTCGAGGCCAGCTCGCCCTACACCCCGGTGGACCCGCAGGTCCCGACCATCGGTGAGCCGGACGAGGACGGCCCGATCATCGACACCGGTTACGCCCCGACCGACCTGCCGGTCCTGGCCCTGCTGGGTGGCACCCTCGTCGCCCTGGGTGCCGGCACCACCGTCGCCGGTCGCCGCAACGGCTGACCCTCCCCGCGGGAACGCAGAAGGGCCCCACCCGTGCGGGTGGGGCCCTTCGCTGCGTTCAGCGCACCGGGTGATCCGGGGCGGCGATCCGCGTCACTCCGAGCGGAGGATGGACAGCAGGCGCAGGAACTCGATGTACAGCCACACCAGCGAGGCGACGAGGCCGTGCCCCATCAGCCAGGAGTACTTCTCGGGCAGGCCGGAGGCGACACCGCGCTTGATGGACTCGAAGTCGATGGCCAGCGAGTAGGCGGCCATGCCGACACCGAAGAGTCCGATGATCCAGCCGAACGGGCTGTCGTAGGCGTTGAAGACGCCGAACCACGCCAGACCCAGGTTGATGAGCAGGAAGGCCAGGTAGCCCAGCGCCATGAGCGAGAAGATGCGCATGGAGCGGCTGGTGACCTTGACCAGACCCATCTTCCAGGTCACCAGCATGACGACGAAGGTGCCGATCGTCGCCGTGAGGGCCGCGATGACGATGCCGGGGTAGCTCGCCTCGAAGGTCACGGAGATCGCGCCGATGAAGGCGCCCTGGAGCACGGCGTGCAGCAGGATGAGCGGCACGTTGACGGTCTTCATGAAGCCGATGGCCAGGCTGAGGGCCAGCGAGCCGAACATGCCGAGCAGCCAGATCGGCATGGCCACGCCGGGCAGGGCACCGACGGCCACCCAGGTCCCGGCCGCGACGGCCAGCACCAGGCCCAAGAGGACCGCGCTCTTCACGAGCACGTCGTCCAGGGTCAGCCGACCCGCACCACCGGTCGGGCCGCCCATCTGCGGCGCGTACTGGGCCTGCTGAAGCTGGTCGTACTGCTGCTGGGACTGCTGCGCGTAGCCGGCCGACGCGGTCTGCGCGTACTGCCCGTACTGCGGCTGGGCCTGGCCCTGCTGGGGCTGGGCGTACTGGCCGAACTGGGGCTGCTGGTCGAAGCCGGCGTAGCCCGACTGCCGACTGTCCTTCTCGATCTTGTTGATGGCGGGGTTGAAAGCCATGGGGTTCCTCCTCTGAACGGCACGGCGCCGCCCGTCAGGGGAAGTCAACCACCCTCCGGGCCCGGCCATTCCCCCCGGGCCCGGCACGACTCCCCCACGAGGGCCCTCCGCCGTCCCCTGAGCACCCGCGGCGCCTCGTGCCCTCGACGGGACTCGAACCCGCACCTGGAGCCCTTTTAAGGGGCCTGCCTCTGCCAGTTGGGCCACGAGGGCCCGTTCAGGATAGACGCCGGGCCAGGTCCAGGGCGGTGCCGTCCAGGATGTCCGACTCGCTGACGACCACCTCGGTGAGACCGCTCTCCGCCGCCACGCGCTCCACAACCATCCGCCAGACGAGGGCCCCTGCCCCGATGACGTCGATCCGGCCCGGGTGCAGGTAGGGCAGCTCGCCACGCTCGGCCCGGCTGCGGGCCAGCAGGTCGGCGGCAGCCTCCACCGCCTGCTCCACCGGCAGCCGCACCCCGTGGATGCGCGCCCGGTCGTAGGTGGGCAGGTCCAGGGCGTGGGCGGTGGTCGTCGTGATCGTCCCGGCCACGCCGACCAGGGCGCGGACGGCCGAGAGGTCCACCGCCTGCGCGGCCTCGTCGATGCCCCGGGTGATCTCCGCCGCGGCCGCCGCGATCTCGTCCTCGCACGGCGGGTCGGAGGCCAGGAAGCGCTCGGTGATGCGCACCGAGCCCATGTCCACCGAGCGGGCTGCGGTCACGGTCTCGGTGCCGAGGACGAACTCGGTGGACCCACCGCCGAGGTCCACCACGAGCAGCGGCCCTTCCACCCCGCTGGCCCGCAGCGGACCGGTGGCGCCGAGGAAGGACAGGGCGGCCTCCTCGTCCCCGGAGATGACCTCCGGGCGCACGTCGAAGCCGTGCGGGGCGAAGGCCTCACGCACCCGCTCGGTGAACTCCCCGGAGTTCTCCGCGTCCCGGGAGGCCGAGGTGGCCACGAAGCGCACCGCCTCGACCGCGTGGGTGCGACAGATCGCCGCGTAGTCGGCCGCGGCGGCCACGGTGCGCTCCATCGCCTCCGGGGCGATCCGGCCGGTCGCGTCGACCCCCTGGCCGAGGCGCACGATCCGGTTCTCCCGGTGCAGCTGCTCCCCGGGCACGAGCTCGCCGTCCGACCCCGGGGCCAGCTCCAGGACGAGCAGCCGGATCGAGTTCGTCCCGCAGTCGACCGCGGCGACGCGACGAGCGCCCGGCAACCGGCCGGCCCCGCCGCTCACGCCTCGCTCCGGGCCGCGATGGCGTCCGTGCAGCACCCGGCGTGCCACCACGGATCGAGCGCCTCGAGGGCCTCGTCCCCGAGCGGGTTCACGCCCGGGCCGGCGGCCAGCGAGTGCGCCACGAGCACGTGGAGGCACTTCACGCGCGTGGGCATCCCCCCGGCGCTCACGTGGTCGATCTCCTCCACCACGCCCAGCGCACGGCGTGCCGCCAGGTAGTGCTCGTGGGCGGCGGTGTAGGCCGCGGCCAGCTCGGGGTCCTGCCCCAGCCGCTCGGTCATCTCGGCCATGAGCCCGGTGGTCTCCAGGGTGGAGATCGCCCCGGTCAGCCTGGGGCAGGTGGCGTAGAAGGTCGTCGGGAAGGGCGTGCCGTCCGGCAGGCGGGGCTCGGTCTGCACCACGGTCGGGCAGCCGCACGGGCAGCGGTGGGCCACCGAGACCACCCCGCGCGGGAGGCGGCCCAGCTGGCCCTCGACCACGGCGAGGTCCTCGTCGGTCGGGGGCTGCGGCCCCTCGAAGCTCAGGTCGTCGATCACTGCGCACCTTCCACGGTCGGGGTCTCGGTCTCCCCCAGGTCGGAGGACGGGATGTCCTCGGGGTCGAAGTCGTCGTCGGTGATGAGGCTGGGCACGCCCTCGGGGATCTCCTCGTCCACCTCGCGGCCCTCCGTGGGCTCCCCGGAGGCGCCGGAACCGCTGGATCCCGAGGAGGGGGCCTCACCGGGCGGCTCGTCCTCGGAGGTCCCGGGCTCCTCGGCCACCCCGGCGCCAGCGTCCTCGATGCTGCCCCACACGGTGTCGTACCAGGCGCGATCCTCCGCGTCCGGCACGTCCTCGGCGTCGTCCGGACGGATCTCACCGCTGGTCAGCACGTGGTAGCGCCGCTCCCCCGGCTCGGCGTAGTCCAGCCGCGCCCGGGCCACCTCCCGGACGTGCGCGTCGTCCTGGAGCCTCCGGCGCTCCTCGACGAGCTCGTCGGCGGCCCGGTCCTCCTGCTCGGCCTGCGCCCGGACCTCCGCGATCTGGGCCCGCTGCGTCCACCACCCGGCGAAGGGCGGGATGACGATCCAGGCCGCCAGGGCCAGGGCCGCGAGCAGCCCGAGCGCCCGCCAGGGCGCCTGCTGGAGCAGCGAGGAGCCGGCGGGCGACGCGGAGCCCCGCCGGGGGTCCCGGCCGGGGGTGGGTCGCTGGGGCATGCCCCCATTCTCCGACACGTCCTCGCCGCCCCTCGCAGAGGCACACCGGCCCGGCACCCACGCAGGGTGCCGGGCCGGGGGCACGGGCGTCGCGGCCCGCGGATCAGGGCGGGTCAGCCCTTCGGCGTGAAGCGCGGGAAGGCGCCGGCGCCGGCGTAGACCGCCGCGTCGTCGAGCTCCTCCTCGATGCGGAGCAGCTCGTTGTACTTCGCGACGCGCTCGGAGCGAGCCGGGGCGCCGGTCTTGATCTGACCGCAGTTGGTGGCCACGGCCAGGTGCGCGATGGTCACGTCCTCGGTCTCCCCGGAACGGTGGGACATCATCGAGGTGTAGCCGTTGCGGGCGGCCAGCGAGACGGCGTCCAGGGTCTCGGTGAGCGAGCCGATCTGGTTGACCTTGACCAGCAGCGAGTTGCCGGCCTTCTCATCGATGCCGCGCTGCAGGCGCTCCGGGTTGGTGACGAACAGGTCGTCGCCCACCAGCTGGACCCGGTCGCCCAGGCGCTCGGTGATGAGCTTCCAGCCCTCCCAGTCCTCCTCGTCCAGCGGGTCCTCGATGGAGACCAGCGGGTAGGCCTCCACGAGCTCGGCGTAGTAGTCGACCATCGCGGCGGCGTCCTTGGCCTCGCCCTCGAAGGTGTACTTCCCGCCCTCGCAGAACTCGCTGGCGGCCACGTCCAGGGCCAGGGCGATGTCCTTGCCCGCGGTGTAGCCGGCCTTCTCGATGGCCTCGAGGATGAGGTCCAGGGCGGCACGGTTGGAGTCCAGGTTGGGGGCGAAGCCACCCTCGTCCCCGAGCCCGGTGGACAGGCCCTTCTCCTTGAGCACGGCCTTCAGCGCGTGGTAGACCTCCGCGCCCCAGCGCAGCGACTCCCCGAAGGTCGGGGCGCCGATCGGGGCGATCATGAACTCCTGGATGTCCACATTGGTGTCGGCGTGCGAACCACCGTTGAGGATGTTCATCATCGGCACCGGCAGGACGTGCGCGTTGGGGCCACCGACGTAGCGGAAGAGCGGCAGGTCGGCGCTCGCGGCGGCGGCACCGGCCACGGCCAGGGAGACGCCCAAGATCGCGTTGGCACCCAGCTCGGCCTTGTTGTCGGTCCCGTCGAGGGCGAACATCTCGGTGTCGATGCGGCGCTGGTCCGAGGCCTCCTCGCCGAGCAGGCGGGGGGCGATCTCCTCGATGACCGCCTCGACCGCCTGGGTCACGCCCTTGCCGAGGTACCGGCCCTTGTCGCCGTCACGGCGCTCGACGGCCTCGAACTGGCCGGTGGAGGCACCGGAGGGGACCGCGGCCCGGGAGACCGAGCCGTCCTCCAGGATGATCTCGACCTCGACCGTGGGGTTGCCGCGGGAGTCCAGGATCTCGCGGGCGTGGATGCCTTCGATGAGTGCCAACGTTCGCTCCTTGTGGGTGCTGGGACGTGCCGGACCAGTCCGGTGCCGTGCACCTCGCTGTGCCCGGCCACGGTGAGCCTACTGGGTGTCCCGGGCCTGCTCCGCCCGTTCGCGGGCCTTGGCCGCCCGGTAGATGGGGTACACCTCGGCGGCGGTGGCGACGTTCGGGACGGCGGGGTCGAAGACGTGCGGGTGGCGGCGCAGGACCTTCGCCTCCAGGGTGCTCACCACGTCGTCGATGTCGAACTGCCCGGCCTCGGACGCGAGCTGGGCGTGGACGACCACCTGCCAGAGCAGGTCACCGAGCTCCTCCGCGAGATGGTCCGGATCCCCCTCGGCGATGGCCTCCCGGGTCTCGTGGGCCTCCTCCACCGCGTAGGGGGCCAGCGACTCGTGCGTCTGCTCCCGGTGCCAGGGGCAGCCCTCCGGCCCGCGCAGCCGGGCCATGAGCTCTACGACGCGGGTCAGGGAGGCCCCCGGCGCGGTCACCCCGCCACCTCGTCGAGGAGCACGGCACGCAGCAGCTGGGCCGCCCAGGCGAGCACCTCGGCGCCCCGCAGCGGCTGTCCACCCACCTTGGCGGTCTTCGGGGTCGGCACGAGGATCACCCCCAGCGCGGGCTTCACGACGGTCCCCGGGTAGATCCGGAGCAGACGCAGCTCCTGCGACTCCCGCAGCTCCACCCCGGCGAAGCGGATCTTGGAGCCCATCGCCGAGATGTCGGTGACCTCGGCCCGGCGGGCCAGCGTGCGCAGCCGCGCGACCTCGAAGAGGGCCTCGACCGGCTCGGGCTCCTTGCCGTAGCGGTCCCGGACCTCGGCGATGATCTCGGCCAGCTCGGCGTCGTCCTTGACCGCGGCCAGCTTCTTGTAGATCTCCAGGCGCAGGCGCTCCCCGGGCACGTAGTCGTGCGGCAGGTGGGCGTCGACCGGCAGCTCGATCTTCACCTCGGCCGGACCGGTGTCCTCGGCCTCGCCGGACTTCGCGCGGGCCACGGCCTCCCCGACCATCCGCACGTAGAGGTCGAAACCGACCCCCGCGATGTGGCCGGACTGCTCCCCGCCCAGCAGGTTGCCGGCGCCCCGGATCTCGAGGTCCTTCATAGCCACCTGCATGCCGGCACCGAGGTCGGTGTGGCTGGCGATGGTGCGCAGCCGGTCGTGGGCGGTCTCGGTGAGCGGCTTCTCCGGCGGGTAGAGGAAGTAGGCGTAGGCCCGCTCCCGCCCTCGCCCGACACGGCCCCGGAGCTGGTGCAGCTGGGAGAGGCCGAAGGTGTCCGCCCGGTCGACGATGAGGGTGTTGGCGTTGGGGATGTCCAGACCGGTCTCCACGATCGTCGTGGAGACGAGCACGTCGAACTGCCGCTCCCAGAAGTCCGTGACGACCCGCTCCAGGCGCTGCTCGCCCATCTGGCCGTGGGCCACCTCCACCCGGGCCTCGGGCACCAGCTCCCGCAGCCGGGAGGCCAGCTTGTCGATGCTCGCGACCTTGTTGTGGACGAAGAAGACCTGCCCGTCCCGGAGCAGCTCGCGACGGATGGCGGCGGCGATCTGCTTCTCCTCGTAGGCCCCCACGTAGGTCAGGACCGGGTGCCGCTCCTCCGGCGGGGTGGCCAGCGTGGACATCTCCCGGATGCCCGTCACCGCCATCTCCAGGGTGCGCGGGATCGGGGTGGCGGACATCGCCAGCACGTCCACGGCGGTGCGGAGGGTCTTGAGCTGCTCCTTGTGCTCCACCCCGAAGCGCTGCTCCTCGTCGATGATCACCAGGCCGAGGTCCTTGAAGCGGACCGAGGAGGAGAGCAGGCGGTGGGTGCCGATGACAACGTCCACGTCGCCGGACTGCAGCCCGGCGAGGGTCTCCTCGGCGTCCGCCTCGCTGGTGAACCGGGACAGGTCCTTCACGGTGACCGGGAACTGCTGGTAGCGCTCGGCGAAGGTCTGCGTGTGCTGCTTGACCAGCAGGGTGGTCGGCACGAGCACCGCCACCTGCTTGCCGTCCTGGACGGCCTTGAAGGCGGCCCGCACCGCGATCTCGGTCTTCCCGTAGCCCACGTCGCCACAGATCAGCCGGTCCATGGGCACCGGCTTCTCCATGTCGGCCTTCACCTCGTCGATGCTGGAGAGCTGGTCGGAGGTCTCGACGTGGGCGAAGGCGTCCTCGAGCTCCCGCTGCCAGGGGGTGTCGCCCCCGAAGGCGTGCCCCTGGGTGGCCATGCGGGCCGAGTAGAGCTGGATGAGCTCGTTCGCGATCTGCTTGACGTGCTTGCGGGCCCGGTTCTTGGTCTTCGTCCAGTCCGCCCCGCCGAGGCGGTTCAGGCTGGGCGCCTCGCCCCCGACGTAGCGGGTGATCTGGTCGAGCTGGTCGGTCGGCACGAAGAGCCGGTCCCCCGGCTGGCCGCGCTTGGAGGAGGCGTACTCCACCACCAGGTACTCCCGGGTGGCCCCGCCGACGGTGCGCTGCACCATCTCCACGAAGCGCCCCACCCCGTGCTGCTCGTGGACGATGAAGTCGCCCGGGTTGAGCTGCAGCGGATCGACCATCTTGCGGCGCCGGGAGGGCATCCGCCGCATGTCCTTGGTGGACCCCTTGACGGCCTGCCCGGTGAGGTCCTGCTCGGAGACCAGGGTGAGGCCGGTCCCCAGCGAGGGGAGGACCACGCCCGGCCCCCAGGGGGCGGTGCACACCTCGGCCACCGGGGCGGAGGGGGCCTCGGCCCCGGTGGCGGGCACAAGCCGGGCCGGGACCTCGTCCTCCCCCAGCAGCTCCACGAGGCGCTTGGCCAGGCCCGGCCCCTCGGTGAGGAGCACCACCCGCTGTCCGGCGGCGAGGGCGGCCCGGACGTCCTGCACGGCCTTCTCCGGCTCCCCGCGGTAGGGCGGCACCTCCCGCGCGTCCAGGGCGAGGTGGGTGGAGTCGTCCTCGAGGGTGTCCAGGTCGGGGGCGAAGGGCGAGAGGGCCCACCAGCCGACCCCGGACTCCAGCGCCTGCTGGCGCAGCTCGGAGAGCTCCCGGTAGGCGCCCTCCCCCAGCGCCTGCGCGAGGTCGACCGGGACGTCGCCCCCGGCGGCCGCCGAGGCCCAGCCGGCGGTGAGGAACTCCTGCGAGGTGTTCACGAGGTCGGCGGCCCGCGTCCGCAGACGCTCCGGGTCGCTGAGCAGGAGGCGGGAGCCCTCCGGCAGGAGGTCGACCAGGCTGACCATCCGGTCCACGAGCACCGGGGTGAGCGACTCCATGCCCTCCACGGCCACGCCCGCGGCGATGGACTCGAGCATGTCGGCCACCCCGGGGAGCTCCTCCACCAGGCCGGCGGCCCGCTCCCGGACGGCGTCGGTGAGGAGCAGCTCGCGGCAGGGCGGGGCCCACAGCCCGCCCTCGGCCACCTCCAGGGAGCGCTGGTCGGCCACCCGGAACCACCGGATCTCCTCCACCTCGTCGCCCCAGAACTCCAGCCGCAGCGGGTGCTCCTCGGTGGGCGGGAAGACGTCGAGGATGCCGCCGCGCACCGCGAACTGACCGCGCTTCTCCACGAGGTCGGTCCGCGTGTAGGCAGCGGCCACCAGGGCCTCGGCCACCGACTCCAGCTCGACCTCGTCCCCGGCCTGCACGGTCACCGGTTCGAGCTCCCCCAGCCCGGCGGGCAGCGGTTGCAGCAGGGAGCGCACGGAGGCGATGAGCACCCGGACCGGGCCGGCGTGGTCGGTCTGGTCGGGGTGCGCCAGCCGGCGCAGCACGGCCAGACGCTGGCCGACCGTGTCGCTGCGGGGGCTGAGCCGCTCGTGGGGCAGGGTCTCCCAGCTGGGGAAAGAGACCACCGAGGCCGGGGGCAGCACCGAGCGCAGACTGGCCGCCAAGTCGTCGGCCTCCCGGCCGGTCGCGGTCACCAGCGCGACCACCCCGCCGGTGGGAGCCGTCCGGGTGCTCAGGGCGGCCGCGACCCACGGCCGCACGCCGGGCACGGCGGTCAGGTCGACGTCCACGTCCCCCCGCTCGTGGATCTCCAGCACCCGTGCGATCCGGGGATCGGTGAGCACGGTGTCGAGCAGGGGCGCCAGCGGCGGCGGGGTCTCCTCGGCCGGCGCGGGGGTGGTCTCGGGCTGGGTGGAGGCGTCTCGGGGCACCCGCCAAGGGTAGGGCTCGCCGCCGACACCCACCACGGACACTGTGTTGCGTCCGTCCGAGGAACCGGTGAGGATCGGCCCGTGGTCACTTCCGAGCAGCTCCGTCCCCACCTCCTCTCCACCCCTCTGCGTACCTCCGCCGTCCTCGTGGCGTGCGGCGCCGCGCTCCTGGGAGGTGCGAGCCCGTCGACCGCGGCGCACGGACCGACCGGTTCCGCACCCGCCCGGGCGACGGGCGCCCTGGGGGCGCTCCCGGCGGCGGAGCCGATGAACCTGCGTGACGAGATCACCGACGAGGCCGGCGTCCTGGAGGACCCCGAGGGCCTCCAGGAGGAGATCGACCGCCTGCAGCAGGAGCACGGCGTCCAGGTCTTCGCGGTCTTCGTGGACAGCTTCGACGGCTCCTCCGACCAGTGGGGCCGCGACACCTTCGACGCCTCCGGGATGGGCTCCGACGACGTGCTCCTGGCCGTCGCCGTGGAGGACCGGTCCTACACGACCTACGGCGGCACCGGCACCCTCTCCCAGGCCGACGGCGCCACCCTGCGTCGCGAGTACATCGAGCCCGCCCTGGCCCAGGAGGACTGGGACGGCGCGGTCTCCGGCACCGTGGAGGGCATCACCGACGTCGCCGAGGGGCGCGCCGGGGAGGGCGCGGGCTCCTCGGGGGCGGGCGGGTCCAACGGGTCGAGCGGTCTGGGCGGCGGCAGCTGGATGCTGTGGCTCCTCGGTCTGCCCGTGCTCGGCGGTGCGCTGGCCATGCTGCGCGGGCTGGGCCGTCGCCCGGCCCGGGCGACGGGCTCGCCGGCACCGGCCCCCGGTGGGGCCCCGGTCCCCACCGCCGACCTGCAGAACCAGGCCTCCGAGCTGCTCGTGCGCGTGGACGACGCGGTGCGTTCCTCCGACGAGGAGGTCCGCTACTCTCGCGCCCAGTTCGGCGCCCAGGCCACGGGCGAGTTCGAGCAGGCCGTGAAGGAGGCCCGGGGCCGGGCCTCGGAGGCCTTCTCCCTCAAGCAGCAGCTGGACGACGCGGTGCGCGGCGGCCGGGCCGACGAGGGGGGCGTCCGGGCCTCCCTCACCCGCATCAACGCCCTGGCGCAGGAGGCGCTGGACATCCTCGACGCGCAGAGCGAGAAGTTCGACCGCCTGCGGGACCTGGAGTCCCGGGCCCCCGAGGTGCTCGCCGGGATCGACCAGCGTGCGGGCGAGGTGGAGGCCCGCCTCCCCGGTGCCCGCGAGCAGCTCCGCGCGCTCGAGGTGTCCTTCGCCCCGACCGCCCTGGCCACGGTCAGCGGCAACATCGAGCAGGCCGAGCGGCTGATCACCTCGGCACGGCAGAGCGGCCTCAACGGCCAGGCTGCGCTGGAGAAGCAGGACAAGCGCACCGCCGTGACCGCCGCCCGCACCGGGGAGGACGCGCTCGGCCAGGCCAGCGACCTGCTCGACCAGGTGGACGACGCCCGGGCCACTCTGGAGAACGCCTCCCAGGAGCTGGCCCGGGCCATCGGCTCGATCTCCGCGGACATCGCCGACGCGCACCGGCTGGCCCCCTCCGACGGAGCCCTGCAGCCCCTGGTGGCCCGCGCCGAGCAGGCCATCGCCCAGGGTGAGGCGAGCCGCAACGGCGGGGACCCGCTGGCCGCCCTGGCGGAGCTGGAGGCCGCGGAGGCCGCCATCGACGCCGCCCTGGAGCCGGCCCGCAGCGCCGACGAGCACCGGCAGAAGGTCACCGGCACCGTGAGCCAGCGCCTGGCCCGACTCCGCGCCGCCCACGCCAGCGTCGACGAGTTCATCCGCACCCGTCGCGGCTCGGTGGGAGGGCGTGCCCGCACCGAGATCTCCGAGGCCGGCCGCCTCCTCGACGAGGCCCAGCATCGTCTGGGCGAGGACCCGGCAGGTGCCGCAGCCCTGCTCGACCAGGCTGAGCCGCTCATCGAGTCCGCCCGCCGCGAGGCCGAGAACGACATGACCCAGGGTCCCTTCGGGCCCGGCGGCGGCTACGGCGGCCGCCAGGTGGGCGGGATCGACATGGGATCGCTGATCCTCGGCGGCATCCTCTCCGGCGGCTTCGGCGGAGGCGGCGGCGGAGGCTTCGGCGGAGGCGGCTTCGGCGGGGGCCTGGGGGGCGGTGGCTTCAGCGGCGGCGGACGCTTCTGAGCCGGCTGCACCCCCTGCCGAGCAGGCGCCGGACCCCCCCCTGTGGGGCCGCTCGGTCCCGGTTGGCGAAACGCCCGTCACCCCGGCAGACTGCAAGGGAATCCACCGCCGCACCCGCGGCAGAAGGGCAGGACACCATGGTCCAGAAGCAGACGATCATCGGCCGCATGACTACGCTGGCACGCGCCAACATCAACGCCATCCTCGACCGCGCCGAGGACCCGGAGAAGATGCTCGACCAGATGGTGCGCGACTACACCAACGCCATCGCCGACGCCGAGGAGGCCGTGGCCCAGACCATCGCCAGCCTGCGCATGGCCGAGGAGGACTACGAGCAGGACAAGAAGGTCGCCGAGGACTGGGGCCAGAAGGCCGCCGCCGCCTCCACCGAGGCCGACCGCCTGCGCGCCGCCGGCCAGGCCGCCGAGGCCGACAAGTTCGACAACCTCGCCAAGGCCGCCCTGGAGAAGCAGATCGGCGCCGAGAGCGACGCCCAGCAGGCCGAGCCGATGGTCACCCAGCAGCGCCAGACCGTCGAGACCCTCAAGCAGGGCCTGGTGGAGATGCGCTCCAAGCTGGACGACCTGAAGTCCCGCCGCGACACCCTGGTGGCCCGCGCCAAGACGGCCGACGCCCAGGCCCAGGTCAGCGACGCCATGGGGTCCATCTCCATCCTCGACCCGTCCTCCGAGCTCGGCCGCTTCGAGGAGAAGGTCCGTCGTCAGGAGGCCCTCGCCCAGGGCCGCCAGGAGGCCCAGGCGGCCACCCTGGAGGGACAGTTCGAGCAGCTCGAGGACTCCTCCAAGTCCACCGAGGTCGAGGCCCGTCTGGCCACTCTGAAGAACAAGCAGGCCTGATCCTGCGGGGCACCTGCCCCAACGCACGAGGAGGCCCCCACCGCGATGCGGTGGGGGCCTCCTCGTGGACCCGGGGGAGTGTCGATCAGCCGAAGCGGCCGGACACGTAGTCCTCGGTCTCCTGGTGCGTCGGGTTCTCGAAGATCTGCTTCGTGTCGCCGTACTCGATGAGCTTGCCCGGCTTGCCGGTGCCCTCGATGTTGAAGAAGGCGGTGCGGTCGGAGACGCGCGTCGCCTGCTGCATGTTGTGCGTCACGATGACGACCGTGTACTGCTCCTTGAGCTCGTGGATGAGGTCCTCCACGGCCAGGGTCGAGATCGGGTCGAGCGCCGAGCAGGGCTCGTCCATGAGGAGCACGTCCGGCTGGACGGCGACCGCACGGGCGATGCACAGACGCTGCTGCTGACCACCGGAGAGGCCGGCGCCCGGCTTGTCCAGACGGTCCTTGACCTCGTTCCAGAGGTTGGCACCGCGCAGGGAGGCCTCGACCAGGTTGTCGGCGTCCGACTTCGAGAGGCGCTTGGCGTTCAGCGTGACGCCGGCCAGCACGTTCTCACGGATCGACATGGTCGGGAAGGGGTTCGGCTTCTGGAAGACCATGCCGACCTGACGGCGGACCTCGACCGGGTCGATGTTCTTGCCGTAGAGCGGCTGGTCGTCCATGTAGACGTTGCCCTCGACGCGTGCGCCGGGGATGACCTCGTGCATGCGGTTCAGCGTCCGCAGCACGGTGGACTTGCCACAACCGGAGGAGCCGATGAAGGCCGTCACCGTGCGTGGCTCGATGACCATGTTGACATCCTCCACGGCACGGAAGTCGCCGTAGAAGATGTTCAGGTCCTTGAGTTCGATTCGCTTGGACAAAGTCTCTCCTCGGGGTCAGCTCTTCTTGGGAGCCAGGGCCGCTGCCACCGCTCGGGCGATCAGGTTCAGGATCAGCACCAGCATCACGAGCAAGAACACCGCGATCCACGACCGCTCGTAACTGGGGTCAGGGTACCCGGGGTTCAGCGGGTACTGGAACAGCTGGTATCCGAAGAACGCGAGCGAGTTCATCGGGCCCTCGAAGGGGTTCCAGTTGGTCGCGGCGTTGTAGCCGGCCGCCACCAGCAGCGGCGCCGTCTCACCGATCACTCGGGCGACACCGAGGAAGACGCTCGAGGCCAGACCGGCGGCCGCGGTGGGCAGCACGATCTTGGTGATGACGCGCCACTTCGGCACCCCGAGGGCCAGCGCCGACTCGCGCAGGTCCCGCGAGACGACGCGCAGCATCTCCTCGGAGTTGCGGACCACGATCGGGATCATGAGCACGCACAGGGCGACCGCGCCGGCGATACCCATCTTGGTGCCCGGTCCGAAGAGCATCGAGAACAGCGCGAAGGCGAACAGACCGGCGACGATCGAGGGGACACCGGTCATGACGTCCACCAGGAAGCGCAGGGTCCTGCTGAACCAGCCGTTGGTGCCGTACTCCACCAGGTAGATGGCGGCCATCACACCGATCGGGATCGAGATGATCGAGGCGATCAGGGTGATGAGCACCGTCCCGATGAGGGCGTGCTTCATGCCGCCGACCAGGCCGCCGCCCTCCTCGACGCGCGTCTCATCGACCCCACCGGAGATCGCGTACATGTCCTCGGTGAGCATGTTCGGGTTGGCCAGCAACGGCGGGATCGCGTTGCTGAACACCGTCCACAGCAGCCAGACCAGCGGGATGACCGCCAGCGCGAAGGCCGTGTAGATGAGGGCTCGGACCACCTGGTCGAGCCCCTGCCGGTGGCCGGAGGTGACGCGGTAGCCGACGTAGACGGCGACCAGGAAGATCACCATCGTGGCGACGACCCACAGGGCGACGTTCCAACCGATCAGGGCCATGAGGGCAGCTGCCACGGCAGCGCTGCCGAGCAGGATCAGGGCCCACAACGTCTTCGACGCGGGCTTGATCTGGTTGTAGTCCAGCTGGGGCATCTCGGGCCCCTGGTCGCCCTGCGAGACGACCTCTCGGTCCTTGACGGAAGTGCTCATGTCAGTTCCTCCGCTCGACGATCCAGCGCGCGAACAGGTTGACGACGAGCGTCAGCACGAAGAGCACGAGGCCCAGCGCGATGAGAGTGCTCACCTTCAACCCGGTGGCGTCCGGGAAGTTCAGGGCGATGTAGGCGGGGATCGGGAAGTTGCCCGAGCCGATGACGTTCCACTGGAACTCATCGCGCGGGGCGAGGATCATGGCGACGGCCATGGTCTCACCGAGAGCACGCCCCAACCCGAGCATGGCGCCACCGATGACACCGGGCCAGCCGAAGGGCAGCACGGCCTGCTTGATCATCTCCCACTTCGTGGCACCGAGGGCCAGCGAGGCCTCCTCGTGGCCCCGGGGAACCTGCTGGAAGACGTCGCGGGCGACCGAGGTGATGATCGGCAGGATCATGATGGCCAGGACGATCGAGGCCGTCAGCAGCACACGCCCGGTGGTGGAGGCGTCCTCGAAGAGCGGAATGAAGCCCAGGTTCTCCTCGAGCCACTCGTAGAGCGGCACGAGCTTCGGGGCGAAGGTCATGTATCCCCACAGACCGAAGATCACCGAGGGGATGGCGGCCAGCAGGTCGATGACGAAACCGAGCGACTTCGCGATCTTCGGCGGGGCGTAGTGGGAGATGAACAGGGCGATGCCGACCGCGACCGGCACGGCGATGAGCATCGCGAAGGCCGAAGCGAGCAGCGTGCCCCCGAGGAGGTGGAGCGCGAGCTGCCAGAAGCCATCGGAACCGGCCGCCTCCGGCTCCTGGAAGATCGGCCAGGCCTCACGGATGAGGAACAGGGCGACCAGAGCGAGGATCACCGCGATCGCGATGCCCGAACCCACGGAGAGTCCGGAGAAGATCTTGTCCCCAAGGCGTCCCGTACTGGCCCCCTTCACGGGCGCGGCAGGAGCCGCCCCGCGGGGCTCACCCGGTCCCTCGGAGAGCACGGTCGCCCCGTCAGCACTGGGGGGCTGTGCGTCAGCCATGTCTTTCGTTCTCCTTGATGGAGGGTGGATAGAGGGGGAACCACGACCGAGGGGACCGCACCACGTGCGCGGCCCCCTCGGTCAGGTGGTGGGGCGTCAGCCCTTGGCCGAGATGCTCTCGACCGACTTGGCGATCTTGGCGGCGGTGTCCGCGGAGATCGGTGCGGAACCGGCCTCGTCGGCGGCCTTCTGCTGGGCCTCCTCGGAGGCGACGTAGGTCAGGAAGTCCTTGACATTGTCCGCGTCCTCGGCCTTGTCGTACTGCTTGCAGACGACCTCGTAGGCCACCAGGACGACCGGGTAGGCGCCCTCGGCCTCACGGTTGAGCTCCAGCGCGAGGTCACCCTCCGGGCGGCCCTCGACCGGCTCGGAGCCGTCGACGACCTTGGCGGCGGCCTCCGGGGAGTACTCGACGAACTCCTCGCCGACGCCCACGTGGACGGTGTTCAGCTGGCCGATCGCGGAGGCGTCGGCGTAGCCGATGGTCCCCGGGGTGCCCTGGACGGTGCTCACCACACCGGAGGTGCCCTTGGCACCCTCACCGCTGGCCGGCCACTCCTTGGAGGACTCGTGCGGCCAGGCGTCACCGGCGGCGTCCACCAGGTAGTCCTGGAAGTTGGCGGTGGTACCGGACTCGTCCGAGCGGTGGACGACGGTGATCTCCTGGTCCGGGAGCTCGACACCCTCGTTGTCGGCGGCGATGGCCTCGTCGTTCCACTTCTCGATGTCGCCGTTGAAGATCTTGGCGATGGTCTCCGGCTTGAGCTTCAGCTCGTCGACACCCTCGAGGTTGTAGGCGATGGCGATCGGCGAGATGTAGGCCGGGAGGTTCATGGCCCCCTCGTCACCGCAGACCTTCTTGGCCTTCTCCATCTCCTCGTCGTCCAGGGCGACGTCGGAGCCGGCCCACGGGGTGGCCCCACCGAGGAACTGCTCGACACCGGCACCGGAGCCGTCGGGCGAGTAGTTGACGGTCACACCGGACTGCTGCTCGTTGTAACCGGAGATCCAGGCCTTGACGGCAGCCTCCTGGGCGGAGGAACCGACGCCCTTGAGGTCGCCGGAGAGGCCCTCGGCCGGCTTGTACTCGGGGTAGGAGCCGCCAGCGGCGCCCTCCTCGCCCTCACCCTCGGCGGGGGACTCCTCGCCCTCACCCTCGGCGGGGGACTCCTCGCCCTCACCCTCGGCGGGGGACTCCTCGCCCTCACCCTCGGCGGGGGACTCCTCGCCCTCACCCTCGGCGGGGGACTCCTCGCCCTCACCCTCGGCGGGGGACTCCTCGCCCTCACCCTCGGCGGGGGACTCGGCGGCGGAGGTGGCCGACTCCCCGGTCTCCTCAGCGTCACCGCCGCAGGCAACCAGGGTCAGGGAGGAGGCGGCGGTCAGAGCCACCAGGGAACCGATGCGGTTGATCTTCACGAGAGGGACCTTTCACGAGACGCAAGTGTTGGTCCGAAGCGCATGTCCTGCCGCAGACCACGGCATAAGCCGCACGTCACACAGTAGGCCGCCCGAGGTGACGCCAAGGCCACTTACGATGAACTGCGAGTGAACACTTGGCGACCATCCCGTGCACAGCCCCGTGGGATCCCCGCGACGCGTGATATGACCCGCACCCGCCCCCTCCCCGCCCGACGGCAGGGACGCACCGGCCCGTGGAGCGCCTCTCGGCGTGCGGCCGCTCGTGGCGGCGAAGGGTGGAGCCCGGGGCTACCGACGGACCGGTGCGCACGGGGGTCAACCGGGCACCCTCCGCGACTATTCCCGGCTCACTCCAACCGGTCCCGGCGCCAGAGCCGGGCCGCGGCGTCGAGATCCTCGGCCGTGCCCAGGAGGGCCATCCCCCGGCGCGCACCCTCCCCGGCCGGGAGGTCGTCGGCCTCGGGCTCCACGCCCCGGCCGGCCGCCACCACCCGGCAGAAGGCGGCCGCACGCTCCAGCGCGACGGCGAGGTCCCCCGCGTACACGCCGCGCAGCACGTGGTCGGCCAGCACCCGCACCTCCTGCGGCCCGGGCGGGTCCACCACCCCGGCCACCGCGTGCGACACCTCGGCCCACGCGCTCCCCGCGCGGTACCAGCGCGCCACCTCCTCCGGCTGCGCGATCACCCACTGGCGCAGGGCGTGGAGCCGCCACAGCGCCCCCGGGAGGCTGCGCGGCGGGCGCTGGGACCACAGCTGGGAGAGCGCGTCGAGCCCCAGCTCGTCCACGAGCTCCACGAGCCTCCGCGTCACCTCCGGGTCGTCGGCGGCCCGCCCCCGGTGCACGATGACCTGGGCGGTGGCGTGGGCGACCTCCAGGGTCTCGGCCGGGGCCTCGCCCCCGACGTGCTGGTCGAGCTGGAGCGAGGTCCGCATCGCCGGGCGGCGGGGACGCTGCCCGCTCACGACCCTCCCCCGGTGGAGCCACCCCCGGCGTCCATCGAGAGGGCCCGGACCACGGCCTCGCCCAGGTGGTCGCTCGCGTCGAGGTCCACCACGGCGGTGATGCCCCAGTCGTAGTCCCCGGCCGCGTCCTCGATGACCTGCCGCACCAGCCAGGCGCGCTCGCCGGTCAGCACCCCGTCCGGCAGGGCGTCCAGCTCCGCCGGCAGGGGGCGGGTGTTCACCTGGAAGAACTGGGGGGCCCGGGCCGAGGGACCGATGCCCACGTCCTCGTGCTCGTCGTAGTAGGCACCCAGCGCGTCGTCCCACGCGGCTGCATCCATCACCACCCGTGCCGGCGGCTCGCTGAGGGCAGCCACCGCCTCCTCGAGCTCCCCGAGCTGCTGGTAGCGGTCGTGGGCCACCAGCTCGACGCGCCGGAACATGGCCGTCCGGACCATCACCCGGAAGGCGCGCTCGTTGGCGGTGACCCCGGTCGGTCCCGGTGCAGGGCGCGGCTCGGCGTCGGGACGCTCCGGCAGCTCGCCCCCGGCCAGCGCCGTCCACTCGTCGACGAGCGAGGAGTCGGTCTGGCGGACGACCTCCCCCAGCCAGTCGATGATCTCCTCCACCTCCTCGGTGTGGGCGTGCTCCGGCAGGGTGTGGCGCAGGGTCCGCCAGGCGTCCGAGAGATAGCGCAGCAGCACACCCTCGGCGCGGGCGAGCCCGTAGTAGCGGACGTACTCGCCGAAGGAGGCCCCCTTCTCGTACATGTCGCGCACCACGGACTTCGGGGAGAGGGTCTCGAAGGCCACGTAGGGGTGGGACTGGCGGTAGATCTCCAGCGTCGCCTCGAGCAGCTCCTCCAAGGGCTTGGGCCAGGTGATCTCCTCCAGCCGGTTCATCCGCTCGGTGTACTCGATGCCGTCGGCCTTCATCTCGGCCACGGCCTCCCCCCGTGCCTTGAACTGCTGCTCGACGAGGACCGGGCGCGGGTCGTCCAGCACGGCCTCGATGACGCTCACGAGGTCCAGGGCGTAGGTGGGCGACTCGGGGTCGAGCACCTCGACGGCCGCCACGGCGAAGGCCGCGAGCGGCTGGTTCAGGGCGAAGTCCTCCCCCACCCCGTCGGCGAGGACCACCCGGGTGACACCGGTCTCCGGGTCCTTCTCCTGCCGGACCACACCGGCGTCACGCAGCCCCCGGTAGAGCTCGACGGCCCGGCGGGCGAGGCGTCGCCGCCCCGTGGGCGTCTCGTGGTTGTCGGTGACCAGACGCTTCATGGTGCGCCAGGCCTCCCCCGGCTCCCCCGGGCGCTGGATGACGTTGAGGAGGGTGCCGTGGGTGACCCGCATCCGGCTGGCCAGCGGCTCCGGCTCGGAGCCGACGAGCTTCGTGAAGGTCTCCTCGGTCCACCCGACGAAGCCCTCCGGGGGCTGCTTGCGGACGAGCTTCTTCCGCTTCTTCGGGTCGTCCCCCGCCTTCTCCTCGAGCTTCAGGTTCTCGATGACGTGCGGCGGCGCCTGGACGACCACGTGCCCCGAGGTGTCGAAGCCGGCCCGCCCGGCCCGGCCCGCGATCTGGTGGAACTCGCGGGACTTCAGCACCCGCATCCGGGAACCGTCGAACTTCGCCAGCCCGGTGAACAGGACCGTGCGGATCGGCACGTTGATCCCGACCCCGAGGGTGTCCGTGCCGGCGACCACCTGCAGGAGCCCGGCCTGCGCCAGCTGCTCCACGAGGCGCCGGTAGCGCGGCAGCATGCCCGCGTGGTGGACGCCGATGCCCTGCCGCAGCAGCGTGCGCAGGGTCTTGCCGAAACCTGCGGCGAAGCGCACCTCCGCCAGCCGCTCGGCGATGCGGGCCTTCGTCTCGGCGCTGATCTTCACCGTGCCGCTCAGCGCGAGCGCTCCCTCGACGGCCTGCTTCTGCGAGAAGTGGACGACGTAGACCGGCGACTGGTGCGTCTCGAGCAGCTCGGTGAGCGTCTCCTCCAGCGGGGTGGTGCGCCACTCGAAGGTGAGCGGCACCGGCCGCTCGGCGCCGGCGACCACGGCCGTGGGCCGGTCGGTGCGCCGGGTGAGGTCCTCGGCGAAGGAGGACATGTCGCCCAGGGTGGCGCTCATGAGGAGGAACTGGGCCTGCGGGAGCTCCAGCAGCGGCACCTGCCAGGCCCACCCGCGGTCCGGCTCGGAGTAGAAGTGGAACTCGTCCATGACCACCAGGCCGACGTCCGCCCGGGATCCCTCGCGCAGCGCCATGTTCGCGAGGACCTCGGCGGTGCAGGCGATGATCGGGGCGTCGGGGTTCACCGCCGCGTCGCCGGTCATCATGCCGACGTTCTCGGCGCCGAAGGCGTCCACGAGCGCGAAGAATTTCTCGCTGACGAGGGCCTTCAGGGGGGCCGTGTAGAAGGACACCCGGTCGGTGGCCAGCGCCGCGAAGTGCCCGGCCACCGCCACGAGGCTCTTGCCGGAACCGGTCGGCGTGGCCAGGACGACATTGCTCCCGGCGGCGAGCTCGAGCGCCGCCTCCTCCTGGTGGGGATAGAGCGTGATCCCGCTGTCCTGCGCCCACTGCGCGAAGGCCTCGTGGACCTCGGCGCCGTCCGGGCTGGTGCTGGCCGGGAGCCGGTCGACGAGGGGGCGGGGGGCGGGGCTCGGGTCACTCAGGTCGCTGGACATCGCGGCCATCATCGCACCGGCCCCGCCGCGCCACCCGGTCAGCCGTGCAGGATCTCGGCGGTCGTCACCTGCGTGATCTGCGGGGCGAAGAGCGCCATCTGCCGCAGGGCCAGCTCCTGGTTCTCCGGGCTCGACCCGGCGCACGCGTCGGTGACGAGCTCGACCCAGGCGCCGTCGTCCGCCGCGGGCAGGGCGGTGGCGATGACGCAGCAGTCCGTGGCGACACCGGCCAGCCGCAGCCGCGGCTGCTCACCGACCACCACCTGGAGCATGTCGTGCCACTTGCCGAAGGTCGGCTCGGTGACGACCAGCGCCTCGACGTCGGCCAGCTCGGGCACGATCGCGTAGAGCTCGTCGTCGTCCGGCACCTGGGCGAAGGACCACTCGGCGTAGTACGGGACCCACGAACCGTTGGGCTCGTCGTCGGCGACGAAGCGCGTGATGACGGTGCGGCCCGGGTGGGCCGCGGCCAGGGCCCGCAGGTTCTCGACCGTGCCGGCGAACATCGGGCTGCCCCACGGGCTCTTGTCCGGGCTGGCGAAGATGTTCTGCGGGTCGACGATGACCAGCCAGGGCAGGTCGTGCTCGTCGGCCCCGCCCGGCTCCACCACCTCCGGCAGACCCACCGGCGTCCCCTGCGTGCTCATGCGCGCTCCTCCTGCCGGCGCACCCGGCCGCGGCCGATCACGAGATAGCCGACGAAGCCCAGCACCAGGGCCACGAGCACCCCGAGGTTGGACCACGCCCACTCCCCCTCCCGGCCGCCGAGACCCAGCGGACCGAGCAGGTAGCCCTGCCACTCCAGCCACCCGGCGTAGGCGTTGGTCACCAGGCCCCAGCCGATGACCGAGGCCAGCAGCATGAGCAGGACCGGCCCCCAGGCCACCGAGCCGTACCGGCCGCGGGCGTCGAAGAGCGCCGCCTCGTCGTAGTCCCGACGACGCAGCGCGATGTCGGCCAGGAAGATGCCCGCCCAGGCGGCGATCGGGACGCCGAGGGTGATGAGGAAGCCCTGGAAGGGGCCGAAGAAGCTGTCGGCCACGAAGACCACGTAGAGCGTGCCCAGGGTGAGGATCAGCCCGTCGATGCCGGCAGCCGCCGGGCGCGGGAGGCGGACCCCCAGGCTGAGCAGCGTGAGCCCGGAGGAGTAGATCCCCAGCACGGCGCCCGAGACCAGGCTGATCACGGCGGCCACGAGGAAGGGCACGAGGAACCAGGTGGGCAGGGCCGCGGCCAGGGCACCGATCGGGTCGGCGGCGATGGCGGCGCGCAGCCCCTCGTCGGAGCCGGCGAGGAGCAGACCGAAGACGACCAGCCCGCACGGGGCCAGGGCGCCGCCCAAGGTGTTCCACAGGACCACCTGCGCCCCCGAGGCCGAGCGCGGCAGGTAGCGCGACCAGTCGCTGGCGATGTTGACCCAGCCCAGGCCGAAGCCGGTCATGGTCATGATGAGCGCGCCGATCATGGCCTGCGCGCTGCCGTCGGGGATGGAGGTCACGGCCGCCAGGTCGACCTCGTCCAGGGTCAGCAGCACGTAGGCGACCGTGATCGCGGCGGTGAGCCAGGTGAAGATCGACTGCATCCGCATGATGACCTGGTAGCCGAGCACGGCGAGGACCACGATGAGGCCGGCCACGACCGCCGCGGCGATGATCTTGGTCGTCGTGCCGCCGCCCCAGCCGAGGCGCTCGGCGATGGTCGCGGTGGCCAGCGTGGCGAGGATGGCCAGCACCGTCTCCCACCCGATCGACAGCAGCCAGCTCACGACACCCGGCAGCTTGTTGC
The DNA here is from genome assembly GCF_900187395.1 of Kytococcus aerolatus. Lineage (GTDB taxonomy): Bacteria > Actinomycetota > Actinomycetes > Actinomycetales > Dermatophilaceae > Kytococcus > Kytococcus aerolatus. The sequence continues at coordinate 36,982 of NZ_FYEZ01000004.1, read as the reverse complement.
CGTCCACCCCGAAGGGGGCGCGGGAGAGCGCCATCGTGGGGGCAGAGCCACGCTTCCCGGCCAGGGCGACGAAACCGCACAGGAGGAAGCTCAGGACCACACCGACCAGGCCGACCACGAGGGCCTGCCGGAAGCTGATGCCGAAGTCGAGGATCCACGTGCCGTAGGACAGGCCGAAGACCGAGATGTTCGCGGCGAACCACGGCCAGAACAGGTCGGAGGGCTTCCCGGTGCGGGCCGACTCGGCCACGACCTCGAAGCCGGTGGTCTCGATGAGCGAGCCGGAGCCGCCCGGAGCACCGTCCGGGGGTGAGCTCATCCGACTGGCCCCGTCAGCGGTGGGGACGGTGTTCTGCGTCATGGGTGAACTGTGTCACGCCGCTCGCAGCGCCCGGACTCAGGTCACCTTGGACAGGCGCAGCCGGCGCAGTCCCCACCAGGCGAGCAGCAGCGAGGCGACCACGGCGACGCCCAGCAGGACCACCCCGGAGGTGAGGCCCAGCCCGGTGAGGGTCACCGGGGCGCTGTCCGGACGCATCGCCTCGGCGACCGCCAGGGCACCGTGGTGGATGCTCAGGAAACGCGCCCGCGGGGCCAGCCCGATGAGCATCCCCTCCCAGAGCACGAGGTACAGGGCCCCGATGAGCACCGCCTGCCGCACCCACGCGCTCAGGGCGGTGAAGACCACGCCGTAGGCGATGCCGGACACCCCACCGGCCACCAGCCAGGGCAGCGGCTCCGCGCTCCCCATCGCCACCCCCATGCCCAGGGTGGTGAGCGCCCCGAGCACCCCCGCCACCAGGGCGACTACCAGGACCTTCTCGAGGATGATCCGCAGGCGTGGGGTGGGGGTGGAGAGCAGGTGGACGATCGAGTTGTCGTCCACCTCGTTGCCCAGCGCGTTGACGGCCACGAGCAGGGCGGTCAGGGGGACGATCACCGCGGTCGCCAGGTCCCGGAGGATCGAGTCGGCCATCACCTCGTCCACGCCCCCGGAGGCGACGCGGAGCAGCAGGGCGAGCGCCAGCCCACCCACCGGCAGGGCCAGCAGGAGCAGCGGGCGCCAGCCGCGGGCCAGGGCCCGCCAGGTCATGAGGGCCACGGTCATGCCGGTCACCGTCCTTCCACCAGATAGCTGAACACGCTCTCGAGCGACTCGTCCGTCGGGCGGACGCTCACCAGCTCCACCCCGAGCGAGCGGGCCAGCCGCGGGAGGGTGCGGGTGAATCCCTCGAAGTCCGTCACCTGCACCTGCAGACTCGGGCGGAGCCCCCGGGCGAGGGTGACCGACTCGGTGGCCCCCTCGGCGACGAGGGCTGCGGCCAGGCGCCGGTCGTCCCCGGAGACCACCTCGTACTGGTGCGGCCGGTCGGTCATGAGGCGCCGCAGCGAGCGGAAGTCTCCGGAGGCCAGGTGGCGTCCGGCGACCATCACCTCGATGGTGCCGGCCAGCTGCTGGACCTCCTCGAGGATGTGGCTGCTCACCACCACGCTGGCACCGCGGTCGGCGTACTCGTGCAGGGTGCCCATGAGGCGGACGCGCTGCCCGGGGTCCATGCCGTTGAAGGGCTCGTCCAGGAGGAGCACCTCCGGCTCGTGCACCAGGGAGGCGGCCATCTTGATCCGTTGGCGCATGCCCTTGGAGTACTTGCCGATCCGGCGGTCGGCCGCGTCGTGGAGGTCCACCAGGGTCAGCGCCCGGTCGGTAGCGACCCGCACGTCCGGCAGCCGGTGGAGGCGCGCCATCGCGGTGACGAACTCGCGTCCGGTCAGCTCGTCGTACATGGCCTCGGTCTCGGGCATCATCGCCAGCCGGCGGTAGATGCCCGGGTTGTCCCGGACCGGCTCCCCGTCGAGCGTGACCTCCCCCGCCGAGGGGGCCTCGAACCCGGCGAGCATCGCCAGCAGGGTGGACTTGCCAGCCCCGTTCGGCCCGAGCAGACCGGTCACACCGGGCTGGACCCGCAGCGTGACGTCGTTCACCGCCACCAGGTCCCCGTACCAGCGGGACACACCGTCGACGTGCATGGTCGCCATCAGCTGACCCTCCGGTATCGGCGGACGAGCAGCCACCCACCCAGGACGAGCCCGGCGAGGACGGCCACGAGATAGGTGGCGGCGGCCAGCTCGTCCGGCGCAGCCGTCAGCTCGTGGTTGCCGGTGAGCCACCGGACCACGCGCTCCACCGCCCCGCTGGGACTCACCATCGGGGAGAACCGGGCCAGCAGGCCCTCGGTGGCACCGGTCGACTTCAGCGCCTCGGTGACGGCCGAGAAGACGGCCCCGAGCACCAGGAGCAGACCGAGGATGACGGCCGTGGCCACTCCCCGCCGTGGGGTGAGCGCGGCCACCAGACCGGAGAGCGTCCCCACGACGGCGCTCAGGAGCAGCGCACCGAGCAGACCCACGCCGGCGGCGCCGAGCACCGTCTGCGGCTTCCCGGAGGCCAGCAGCCACCCGATCGCACCGATGAGGATGGCCGATCCCTGCAGCACCACCAGGGCCAGGACGAGGGCTCCCAGCCGGGCCAGGACGTAGTCCACCCGGGAGAGCGGTCGGGAGAGGTAGTGGACGATCGACCGGGAGCGCAGGTCGGTCGAGAAGAGCGTCGGGGCGGCGACGGCCGCGAAGAGCGAGACCACCGTGTAGAAGGCGTAGGGCACCCGGGCCGGGTGGAAGACCGGCTCCATCTCCCCGACCGGGATGAGCAGCATGATCGCGCTGGCGATGAGCATCGGTGCACAGATGAGCACCAGGCAGACCGCGGGCATCACCTTGCCCTTCCAGCTGCGCCCACCCCCGAAGGCGGCGGACAGGCCGTGCCGCACCAGGTAGCCGAGGATCCCGGCGCGACCGGCCCGGGGCCCCTCGTAGCCCCGGTAGCCGATGTCGCGGATCACCGCGTCGCGCTGGGTCATCGGACCTCCTCCCCCACGAAGAGCTCGGTGAGCTGGTGGCGCGCCGCGTCGAGCCGGACCAGGCCCCACCCGTGGGTGGTGACGAGGTCGACCACCGCGGCCCGGCTCGCCGGCGACGAGTCACCCACGAGCACGGCCCCGGTCGAGCGGACGGCCTCGAGGCCGAGGGCGCGGAGACCCTCGACGAGCTGGTCGGGGGCCTCGGGCGGGCCGTCGACCTCCACCTCGAGGGCCCCGGTGTCCTGGGTGAGGTCGTGGATGGAGGCGGAGGTCGTCAGGCGGCCGCCGTCGAGGACGACCACGTGGTCGCAGATGCGCTCGAGCTCACCGAGCAGGTGGGAGGTCACGAGGACGGAGATGCCGAACTCGTGCCCGATCCGGCTCACCAGGGAGAGCATCTCGTCGCGCCCCGCGGGGTCGAGCCCGTTGGTGGGCTCGTCGAGGAGCACGAGGTCGGGGTCGTGGACGAGCGCCTGGGCCAGCTTGGCGCGCTGCTTCATGCCGGTCGAGTAGCTGCCGACGGGGCGGTGGCGGGCCTCGTCGAGCCCGACGTGGCGCAGCACGTCGGCGGCCCGCTCGCGGGAGACGTCCTTGGGCAGGCCGGAGAGTCGCCCGTAGTGCATGATCGCCTGGGCCGCGCTGACGTCGGGGGCGAAGCAGTCGTACTCGGGCATGAAGCCCACCCGCGAGCGGGCTTCCAGGGGATTCTCCATCGCGTCGATGCCGAACACGGTGGCGGTGCCGGAGGTCGGCGGCTCCAGCCCGAGCAGCATCCGGATGAGGGTGGACTTGCCCGCACCGTTGTGTCCGACGACACCGGTGACACCCGGCCCGACGGACACGGTGAGGTCGTCCACCGCGGTGAAGCTGCCGAATCGCTTGGTCAGCGACTGTGTGGCCCAGACGTCCATGTGCGCCACCCTAGGAGTCCCCGGGGCCCGGGAGTCTCCCCCCACGGGCCCATCCGTGGCCGCCTCGCCCAGACCCGCGCGGCACGTACCCTTGTGCCCCTGCATCCCGGGCCTCTAGCTCAACGGTCAGAGCTGCGGACTTTTAATCCGTAGGTTGTGGGTTCGAATCCCACGGGGCCCACCAGATCCCGTCCGGCGACGGACGCCCCGGGCAGCTCACCCTTCCTGGGTGAGGCCCGCCCGGTCGGCCAGGACGGCCACCTGGGTGCGGTTCGCGCACCCCCACTTCCGCTGCACCTCGGCGAGATGGGACTTCACCGTGGCCTCGCCCACGTGCATCTCGCGGGCGATCTGGGTGTTCGTCAGCCCCCTGCCCACACGCGCCGCCACCCCTCGCTCACGCTCCGTGAGCAGCTCCGCGCGCCGCCCCGCCTCAGCCAGCAGCTCGGCGCGCGACCCCGGCCCGACCAGGCGCACCAGCGACCGGGCGCTCGCCGGGGAGAGAGGGCTGTCACCCACCGCGGCGGAGCGGACCGCGTCGATGATGTGTCGCGGGTCGGCGGTCTTCAGGAGGAAGCCCACCGCACCGGCGCTCAGCGCCTGCAGCACGGTGTCCTCGCTGTCGAAGGTGGTCATCATCACCACCCGGGGCGCTCCGGGGCGGGTCGCCAGCAGCCGAGCCACGGAGATCCCGTCGAGACGGGGCATGCGGATGTCGAGGAGGACCACCTCCGGGCGGTGGGCGTCCACCGCGCCCAGCACCTGGTCCCCGTCGTGCACGGCCGCGACCACCTCCAGGTCGTCGGTGGTGCGGAGAATGGCGGCGAGGCCGGCGCAGAGGAGCTGGTCGTCATCAACGACGAGGACACGGGTCCGCGGAGGGTGCGACGGAGCGCTGGGCATGGCGAACAGGGTAAGGACCGCCGCCCCCGCCACGCTCAGCCCGGGGAGCGCTCCGGCCAGGGGAGGCCGATCTCGACCACGAACTCGCCCTCGGTCCGCGTCACCTCCAGGGCACCTCCCAGGAGCTCGGCCCGCTCCCGCATCCCCGTGATGCCCAGCCCCGGCTGCTCCCGGGCGGGTTCGACCACGCGGTTGCGCGCCATCACCCGGACGCCGCGCCCCGGGCCGCCGACCAGCTCCAGCCGGACGACTTCCCCGGGGGCGTGCTTCCGGGCGTTGGTGAGGAGCTCCTGGACGATGCGGTGGACTGCCCGGGACAGGGCGGGGTCGGCCTCCCCGGCATCGTGGAGGTAGACCGTGGCGACCAGCCGGTCCCCGCCGGCGACGGCCTCGTCGACGACCCGGGTGATCTCCTCCAGCGGAGGCGTCCCGCCCGCCGGGGGTTCTGCGCGGAGCACGCCCACGAGCGAGCGGAGGTCGTCCATCGCGCGCCGCGCGTTCTCCCGGACGACCGCAGCCCGCTGAGTGACCTCCTCGTCCCGCCCCTCGGCCTGCAGCTCCAGGGCTCCCGCGTGCACCGAGAGCAGCGACAGATGGTGCCCGAGGGTGTCGTGCACCTCCTGCGCGACCAGCTCCCGCTCCGCCCGACGACCCAGCTCGGAACGGGTGCGGTCGCGCTCCCCCTCGGCGCGGAGGGCCCGGTCCTGGGCGAGACCCCGCTCGTGGTGCGAGCGCAGGCCCATGGCGGCGGAGCCCACGACCGTGAGCAGGACGACCGTGAAGAGGAGGGCGAACCACCACGGCAGCGGGTCACTGGTGACCGGCGCCGCACCCTCTGACTGGGTCGCGTGCAGGACGAGCTTGAGCAGGGAGCCCTCGTCGGTGGGCTGCCGCCCGTCCCGCCACACGATCCACCAGGCCCCGACCGCCACGAGCAGCCCGATGATCGAGAGATCTCCCCCCTGGTCCGCCTCCTCCCCGTCCGCGGGCTCCGCAGCACCGGGGTCCGGGGCGTGGACGAGGGCCGTCGACCAGGCCACCAGGGGTGCGAACCACCCGAGCGGCCAGAGCAGCGAGAGCACGGCCACCAGGTAGCCGACCAGCACCGGCCGGGCACGGGACCAGCAGAGCAGCAGCGGCTGGGCCACGGCGGCGGGGACTCCCAGGAGCAGCCAGAGCTGCCGGGCTCCCAGGTCACCGCCCGCCCGTTCGAAGGCCAGCCCCAGCGAGAAGAAGGCCGCCACGCACGACAGGGCGACCAGCACGCCCAGCACCGCCCACCAGATCCACTGCCGGTACCCGCTCAGCGGGGCGGCAGTCGTACGCACGGTCATGGCGACACCGTAGACAGCCCCACCGACGATCTCCTCCCTCGATCGGCCAGCCGCTTCCAGCCGGACGGGGGAAGCCCCGGGGGTCGGCCGCCACGTGTCATGGGACCACCAGATCACGTGACCCAGGAGGAACGATGAAGCGCAGGAAGTCCCCGCCCCCGCAGCCCGAGCAGAGCTGGTCCGGGCCACCGGCCGACCCGGCACCGGAGCGCCCGCGCCGGCGGAGCTGGTTCATGCGCCACAAGCTCCTCACCCTGGTGCTTGCCCTCCTCGGCATCGGGGCCCTCGCCCAGCTCGGTGGCGGCCAGGACGTGCCGGACACGGCTGCCCCGTCCGCGACACCGGGCGACGCCAGCAGCGCCAGCCCGGAGCAGGAGACCACGGAGGCCGAGGGCGGAGCCGCTGGCGACGAGGAGCCCGCCGAGTCCTCCGCCCCCAAGATCGGCGAGGAGGCGGCGGCCGGGGACTTCCGCTACACGGTCACGTCCGTGAAGCCGGGGGTGCCGCAGATCGGCGACGCCACCTTCGGGCAGAAGCCACAGGGCCAGTTCGTCCTGGTGGAGCTGCGGGTGACGAACACCGGCGACGAGGCGCAGATGTTCAACGACTCCGAGCACAAGCTCACGGACGCCGAGGGACGCCAGCACTCCGCGGACAGCGAGGCCGCCCTGTACGTGCCCGGGAACGACTCCTTCCTGGAGGACGTCAACCCCGGCAACACCCTCGAGGGCACGATCGTCTTCGACATCCCCGCCGATGCCGTCCCCGACCGGCTCACCCTGATGGGCCCGGGCTTCTGGGACCCGGCCGAGGTGACCGTCTCCCTCGACTGACCCCACGCATGACGGCGGGCCACCACCCCGAGGGGTGGTGGCCCGCCGTCATGCGTGGGCGGCCCTCAGTGCTGCTCGTTGGGGTCCTGGTCCGCATCCTGCTTGGTGGCGTGGACGGTGCCCTTGACGTGGTCCGGCGGGCCGTACAGGGAGTACAGCTTGAGCGGCTCGTCACCGACGTTGGTGAAGTTGTGCCACTGACCGGCCGGCACCAGGGCCACCCAGTCGTCCTCGATGGTCTCCTCGAAGGACAGGTCGTCCTCGGCCGGCCCCATCTGGACCGTGGCCCGTCCCTGCTCGATGCGCACGAACTGGTCGTGGTCCTCGTGCATCTCCAGGCCGATCTCACCGCCCGGCGGGATGGTCATGACGGTCATCTGGAGGTTCTCGCCGGTCCACAGGGTGGTGCGGAAGTTCTCGTTCTCCAGAGTCGCCTTCTCGATGTCGACGACGTACGGGGCGGGCCCGTGGTCGGTCTGGTCAGCCATGATGGCCTCCTCTGCTCGTTGGACGGTTCCTCCCCATCCTGCCCCGCACACCCCTGCGTGGCCAGTGGGGCATGCCTCAGTCCGCGGCACCCACGCGGCCCGCCGGGCGCACCATCGGGGCGTGCGGGATGCCGTCCAGGTCGAAGTCCTCTCCGTCCCGGACGAAGCCGAAGCGCGCGTACCACCCCACCAGGTGGGACTGTGCCTCCAGGAAGAGCGAGCGCTCCCCGCCGTGCTCGGCCACGACCTGCTCCACCAGGCGAGCGGCCAACCCCCTCCCGCGGGCCTCCGGGGCGGTGACGACCCGGCCGACCACGAGCTGGCTGCCCGGTCCGTCCGCGTCGAGGAGACGGAGGGTCGCGGCCACACCCCCGACCTCGTCCTCGACCCACAGGTGGGTGGTGGTGGGCAGCAGGTCCCGGCCGTCCACCTCCGCGTAGGGGCACTCCTGCTCCACGACGAACACGTCGCAGCGCAGACGCAGCAGGGCGTGCAGCTGGGCGGCGCCCAGCGCCGGGCCGGAGACCTGGCGCAGGGGAGGACGGGGGGTCGTGGCGGCATCGCTCATGGGGCCATCATGCAGAGCCCGCGCCCACCCGGAGCACCGGCGGTCCTGCCGCACCGCCACGTACACTGTGTGTCGTCCTGCCGCCAGCGGCGGGGCGGGTCCCCATCGTCTAGCGGCCTAGGACCCCGGCCTTTCACGCCGGTAACGCGGGTTCGAATCCCGTTGGGGATGCTCGGTCCGAGCCGATTTGGCGTGGACCATCGGATGCCGTATGGTTCTCCGAGTCGTCAGGCCACCTGATGATGCAAGGCCTCGTGGCGCAGTTGGTTAGCGCGCCGCCCTGTCACGGCGGAGGTCGCGGGTTCGAGTCCCGTCGAGGTCGCTGGAGCGAAGGTCGATCGACCGCCGCCCCGGCCAGATAGCTCAGTTGGTAGAGCGTTCGACTGAAAATCGAAAGGTCGGCGGTTCGACCCCGCCTCTGGCCACAGCGAAGCCGCACGATCCACGGATCGGGCGGCTTGTGGCATTTCCGGGGGTGTTCGCCGCTCTACGCTCAGGAGCATGACGAACCTCAGCGACTGGATCACGCACATCGTGGAGACGCTCGGCGGGCCCGGTCTGGCGATGCTCATGATGCTCGAGACGGTCTTCCCGCCCATCCCCTCCGAGCTCGTGCTGCCCATGGCGGGCTTCACCATCGCGCAGGGCTCGATGACCTGGGTGGAGGCGCTGGGGTGGACGACCTTCGGCTCGGTGGCCGGCGCCGTGCTGCTCTACGCCGTGGCCCGCGCATTCGGCCGGGAGCGCACCGTGCGCTGGATGGCGGCGCTCCCCCTGGTGGAGGAGACCGACGGCGACAGGGCCCACGCCTGGTTCGACCGCCACGGCAAGGTCGCCGTCCTGACCGGCCGGTGCATCCCCGGGATCCGCAGCCTGGTGTCGGTCCCCGCCGGCACCTCGGAGATGCCCTTCGGCACGTTCTTCCTGTACACGCTCGTCGGCTCCGCCGTGTGGAACGCGGTCCTCGTGGCCGCCGGCTACTCCCTGGGCGCCAACTGGCACGCCGTCGAGGGAGTCGTCGGGATCATCAGCAAGGTCGTCCTGGTCTGCCTCCTGCTGGCCCTCCTCTGGTTCGTCCTGAGCCGGCTCCGGGATCGCGCCCACCGCTGACCCGCACCCCGGGGTCACCGCAGGGCGTGCCGGACCATGCCCTCCAGGACGCGCAGCCCATCGGCCGAGAGCACCGACTCGGCGTGCCCCTGGATGGAGGCCACCCCGGGGCCGCGCAGGCCGCGGACAGCGCCGCTCGCCGCGTCGAGGGCCACCTCGAGGGGGCGCTCCCCGATGGTGGTGCCTCCCGGCTCGGGGACCCGGGCGACGAAGGTGTTGTAGAAGCCGATGCGGGCCAGCTCGCCGAACCAGTCGACGGTCAGCTGCACGCCCTGCTGCGGATCCTCCAGGCGCACGATCTCCAACCCGGCCAAGGTGCACAGCACCTGGTGGCTCAGGCAGACCGCGACCAGGGGGCGCCCGTCCGCCAACCGGGCGGCGATCAGCTCCCGCAGCCGGGTGATCCGCGGGGAGGAGTCCTCCGTCGGGTCCCCCGGGCCGGGACCGCAGAGCACGAGGTCCGCCGACCCCAGGCCCACCACGTCGTCGGGCCGCACCTCCTCCCAGCGTCGGACGTCGGGAACCAGGCCCAGGTGGCGCAGCTGGTGGGCGAGCATCTGCGTCCAGGCGTCCTCGGCATCCACCAGCAGGACGCTGCGCCCCGCAAGGTCCGGGGCCGCCAGGGGCTCCTGCGGCGTCACCCAGAACGGGGAGAGCCGGTCGTTGCGCGCCGCCAGGGCCTCGGCGACACCCGGCAACTCCTCCAGCCGGGGCGCGGCCACGGCGGGGCGGGCCGGCCGCAGCCCGAGGGCGGCCAGCATCCCGGCGGCCTTGGCCGTGGTCTCGGCCACCTCCGAGGCCGGATCGCTGGACCGCACCAGGGTGGCCCCGGCGCTCACCCGCACGGTGCCGTCGTGGGGCAGCTGCGCGGTGCGGATGAGGATGGGGGCGTCCATGCGCTCCCGGCCCCGGGCGTCCCGCTCGAACAGCGCCAGCACCCCGGAGTAGTACCCCCTCCCGTCAGGCTCGTGACCTCGGATGATGCGGCAGGCGTTCTCGATCGGTGAACCCGTCACCGTGGGGGCGAACATGGTCTCGCGGAGCACCTCGCGCGCGTCCAGGTCAGTGCACCCGTCGAGCAGGTACTCCGTGTGCGTGAGGTGGGCCATCTGCTTGAGCCGGGGGCCCGTCATCCGGCCCCCGTCGGAGCAGACGTGGGCCATCATCTTCATCTCCTCGTCGACCACCATGAAGAGCTCCTCGGTCTCCTTGGTGTCGTGCACGAAGGAGGTGAACTCCTCCGCGAGGTGCTCCGGACTGTCGTGCCCCGCGTGCCGGAAGGTGCCCGAGATGGGGTTCATGCGCACGCGCCCGTCCGCGACCTCGACGTGCCGCTCCGGGGACCCCCCCACCAGCGTGTGCCCCGGGGTGTGGACGACGAAGGTCCAGTGGGCACCGACCTCCTCGCGCGCCAGCCGGGCGAACCAGGCCAACGCAGCGCGGGCCGGGGTCGCGTCGACGTCGGCGACGACGTCGCGCCGGATCACGAAGTTGGCACCCTCCCCCCGGCCGATCTCCTCGCGCAGGACGCGCTCCACGGTGGCGCCGTACTCGGCGTCCGAGATGCTGAGGCGCTCCCCGGTCACGGCGGGGGGCTGCGGGACGAGCTCGTCGACGGCCGCCAGCACCTGCGACAGCGGCCAGGCCTCGTCCTGCGACGCCTCGATCACCCGGAGCGGGGCACCGTCGTCGTGGACGGGGAAGCCCCGCTCGGCCACCTGCCGGAAGGGGACCATCGCCAGCACCGGGGTGCCCGCGGGCCGCGGGATGTCGGCCAACCGCTCGACGTCCCGCACCGCACCTGAGAGGACCCGGACGACGTCCGGGTCCTCCCCGCTGCGGAGGAGGGCGAAGGGCTCGTCGGCGGCGAGGAGCGCGTCGAGCACGGCCGCCGCAGGGGGGAGGACCACAGGTGGCTCAGTAGGCCCGCTGCGTCAGCGAGCCCACGGTGCGCGGGGCGCGCTCGCTGATCGGCTCCAGCTCGGCGATCACACCCTCGACGTCCTCGATGACCTCCACGGCCGTCACGTGCTGGACCTTCTCCATGTGCTCCACGAGGTCCTGCACGTCAATGGCCTGGTCGGCGCGGACCACGATGGTCATGTGGGAGAGACCCCGCTGGTCGGTGGGGGCGGCCGCCAGGTACTGGATGTTGGCGGACCGGGTGGAGAACTGGCCGCAGACCTTGACCAGGACGCCCGGGTGGTTCTCGGCGGTGACGGACAGTGCGTGACGCTCCATGACGACTCCTGCGACGAGTGGCGGTGTCCCACCGGGGACTTGGGGGACCAGTCTCGCACCAGCTCCCCTCCCGTGGACACGGGGCCGTCCGAGAGTTGCCATACTGGACGCATGGCCGATCACTTTGACGTCGTTGTCCTTGGCGCGGGCCCCGGTGGCTACGTCGCCGCCATCCGCGCAGCCCAGCTCGGCAAGAAGGTCGCCGTGGTGGAGAAGAAGTACTGGGGTGGTGTCTGCCTGAACGTCGGCTGCATCCCCTCCAAGGCCCTCCTGCACAACGCGGAGCTGGCCCACACCCTGACCCACGAGAAGAAGACCTTCGGCATCGAGGGCGACGCCACGATGTCCTTCGGCCCGACCCACGCGCGCAGCCGCAAGGTCTCCGAGGGGATCGTCAAGGGCGTCCACTTCCTCATGAAGAAGAACAAGATCACCGAGGTGGACGGCTGGGGCACCATCACCGCCCCCGGCAAGGTCTCGGTCGAGCTCAACGACGGCGAGACCCAGGAGCTCACCTACGACGACCTGATCATCGCCGTGGGCGCCACCACCCGCATGCTGCCGGGTGTCGAGGTCAGCGAGAACGTCGTGACCTACGAGGAGCAGATCCTCGACGCCGACCTGCCGGAGTCGATCATCATCGCCGGCTCGGGCGCCATCGGCGTGGAGTTTGCCTACGTGCTGAGCAACTTCGGCGTGGACGTCACCATCGTCGAGTTCGCCGACCGCATGGTCCCGGCGGAGGACGAGGAGATCTCCAAGGAGCTCGCCAAGGCCTACAAGAAGCTCGGTGTGAAGGTCATGACCTCCACCAAGGTCGAGTCCGTGGAGGACACCGGTGAGGGCGTGAAGGTCACCGTCTCCCAGAAGGGCGAGGAGCAGGTGCTCGAGGCCGACCGCCTCCTCTCGGCCATCGGCTTCGCCCCCCGCCTGGAGGGCTACGGCCTGGAGGAGCTCGACGTCGAGACCACCGAGCGCGGCGCCATCGCCGTCGACGAGTACGGCCGCACGAATGTCGAGCACGTCTACGCCATCGGTGACGTCACCGGCAAGATGATGCTCGCCCACGTGGCCGAGGCCATGGGCGTCGTCGCCGCCGAGACGATCGCCGGCGCCGAGACCCAGACCATCGACTTCCAGAACATCCCGCGCGCCACCTACTGCCACCCGCAGATCGGCTCGATGGGTCTCTCCGAGGCGCAGGCCAAGGACGCCGGCCACGAGGTGAAGACGGCGAAGTTCCCGTTCACCGCCAACGGCAAGGCCATGGGCCTGGGCGCTGCGACCGGCTTCGTGAAGGTCGTGGCCGATGCCGAGCACGACGAGATCCTCGGCGTGCACATGATCGGCCCGCACGTCACCGAGCTGCTCCCGGCCGCGGTCACCGCCGCCACCTGGGATCTCACCGCCGCCGAGATGTCCCGCGTGGTCTTCGCCCACCCGACGCTCAGCGAGGCCCTCAAGGAGGCCATGCACGGCATCGAGGGGCACATGATCAACCTCTGAGCAGCCCGCTGCACGACGCAGCGCCCCGGCCACCCTGCGGTGACCGGGGCGCTGCGCCGCGCGAGGGGCTGACGCGAGGGGACGTCAGTCAGCCGTGGGGCCGGCAGCCCGCACCTCGCGGTAGTAGTCGCCCAGCTCGAGGCGGGAGGCAGCGGCCTCGTCGAGGCAGACGGTCACCCGCGGGTGCAGCTGCAGCGCGCTGGCCGGGCAGCGGGCGCTGACCGGGCCCTCGACGAACTGGGCCACGGCCTCGGCCTTGTGCTCGCCCGCGACCACCATGAGCAGGTGCCGCGCTTCCAGGATGGTGCCGATGCCCTGGGTGAGGCAGCGCCGCGGCACGGCGTCGATCTCGTCCTCGAAGAAGCGAGCGTTCGCCTCGCGGGTCCGCTGGGTGAGCACCGCCGGCCGCGTCCGGGAGGCCAGGGAGGAACCGGGCTCGTTGAACGCGATGTGACCGTTCGCCCCCACCCCCAACACCTGGAGGTCGACCCCGCCGGCCTCGCGGATCGCCGCCTCGTACCGGGCGGCGGCCTCGTCGAGGTCGTCGGCCAGCCCGTCCGGCCCCTGGACCCGGTCGGGGTCGAGGTCGACCTGGTCCACCAGCTCGCGCTGGATCACCGTGCGGTAGCGCTCCGGGTGGCCGGCCGGCAGGCCGACGTACTCGTCGAGCAGGAAGCCCCGGCAGCCCGCCAGCGAGGTACGCCCGTCACGGACGGCCGCCGCGAGCTCCTGGTAGAGCCCGAGCGGGCTGGAACCGGTGGCCAGGCCGAGCACGGTCCGCGGGTTGGCCCCGAGCTGGTCGATGACCACCCCGGCCGCGCTCCTGGCCACGGCCTCGGCATCACGTTCGATCAGGATCTCCATCATGCCTCCTGGGCATCGTCGTCAGTCTCGCCGACGCGGCTCGCCGGACGAAGGTCATCTCCCACCAGGCGGCACACGTGGGCGCGTGCCACTGGCAGCGGTGTCGAAGGTACCAATTCCTGCAACCACCCCCGGGGTGCCCCACGCCCGGCGGAGACCGAGCCATCCCCCCAGACCCGGACCGAGGCCATGGGGGTGGACAGCCCCGTGCCGAGGGCCTTGAGATAGGCCTCCTTGGCCGACCACAGGGCCGCGAATCCTGCCGCGCCGAGCGGCGGCTCCTCCCCTGGGGCGAGCACCCGCTGGAGCAGCTGCCGCGACGGGGCCTCGTCACGCACCAGCTCCACGTCCACCCCCACCGGCTGCCGATCCACCGCCACCACGACGAAGGGCCCCGAGTGCGAGGCCGAGACGCACCAGCCGGCCGCCCCTCCCGTGGGCACCGGGCGCCCGTGCGGCTCCCCGCAGCCACAGGTGCGGTCCAGCCCGACCTCCTCCGGCCGGCACCCGGCCACCTCGGCCAGCAGCTCGCGCATGAGGACCGCGGCACCCAGGGATCGCGCTCGCCGGGCCGGTGCCCGCAGGGCAGCGAGACGCTCTCGTTCCGCGGCGTCGAGCAGCGACTCCCCCCGCGGGTCCACCTCCCCCACGGTGCCCCAGCGCACACGGGGCCAGGGGGCGACGGGGGACGCACCGGAGCTCAGCACCGGACGAGGTTAGCGGGCGACGCCCCGGTCGACACGGCCTGCCCCAGCGGCCACGGTGTTCCGCCGCATAGGATCGGCCCAGCACCCGACCCTCAGGAGACGACGTGTCCGAGTCCACCCCGCAGCAGCCCGGCTACACCGCCCAGCCGGCGCCCGGCAGCACCCCCGCGTTCGACCTGGTGATGGTCGGCGGAGACATCGGGGTGTACGCCCTGGCGCGCGCCTTCAACGACCGCTACGGCATCGTGCCGACCGTGGTCTCCCGCGTGGCGACCGGACCGGTCATGAACTCGGCGATCATCAACCACCACCTGATCGGCGAGGAGAAGACCTCCGAGGAGACCCTCGACGAGCTGGTGCGCCTGGGCCGCGAGCACGACGGCTCCCGGCCCCTGCTGCTCCTCACCAACCAGGACACGATCGTGCGGATGGTCATGGAGCGCGAGGACGAGCTGGCGCAGTACTACACGATCCCGATGGCCAGCGTGGACCTGCTGGACCGGATCAGCGACAAGGTCGAGTTTGCCCACGCCTGCGCCGAGCTGGGCATCCCGCACCCGGCCACCCAGGTGCTGGACTTCGCCGGCTCCGCGGCTGCCGACTGGCAGGCCCCGGCCGTGGAGAGCCCCTTCCCGGTCGTCGCCAAGCCGGCCACCACGAGCCAGTACGAGACGCTGAAGTTCCCGGGCAAGAAGAAGGTCTACTTCCTCGACACCCAGGCCGAGTACGACGAGATGGTGCGCGTGCTCCGCGCGGCGGGTTTCACCGGCCAGTTCCTCGTGCAGCAGCTCGTCGGCGGTGACGACACCTACATGCGCTCGATCACCGCCTACCGGGACCAGTTCGGGCAGACCACCCTGCTGGCCGGCGCCCACGTGCTGCTCGAGGAGCACTCCCCCACCGCACTGGGCAACCCGGCCGCGATGTTCACCACCCCTCTGCCGGAGATGTGGGAGTCGGCCGTCCGTTTCCTGGACCACATGGACTACCGGGGCTTCGCGAACTTCGACGTCAAGGTGGACCCCACCGACGGCACCGGCTACTTCCTGGAGATGAACTCCCGGATCGGTCGCAACAACTACTACGTGACCGCCGCCGGGGCGAACGTCGCCGAGTTCGTCGTGACCGACGCGATCGAGAACCGCCCCCACGAGCCCGTCCGCGTCGAGAACGAGATCCTCTACACGGTGCTCTTCAAGCCCTTCCTCATGCGCTACGTGGTGGACCCCGCGCTGCGCCGCCGGGTGAACGCCGCGTCCCGCAACGGCACCTTCCACCCGCTGTGGAACCCGCGCAAGGACACCCTGTGGCGCCAGGGCTACACGATCGTGGCGATGCTCAACCACGTGCGGAAGTTCCTGAAGTATTACCCGAAGCCGAGCCAGCACGGCTTCTGACGGGAGCAGGTCAGGCGTCGACCCACTCCTGCCCGGCCGGGACGAGGACGCCCTGACCACCGGTGGTCGCCGCCACCAGGGCGGCCAGGGCGTCCTCGTGCCCGGGGGTGGAGGCCACGTGCAGGGTCGCGCGGTCGGCGTAGTCGGTCCCGGTGACCGTGAAGGAGGCCCCTCGCAGCTCGTTCTCGATCCGCCCCGCCTCGGCATGGTCGACGGTCAGCTCGTGGAGCTGCAGCAGTCGGCGCTCCAGCGGTCGGGCGTCCTCCAGTGCCGCCCGGACGGCGTCCCCGTAGGCCCGCACGAGACCACCCGCGCCCAGCAGGGTGCCCCCGAACCAGCGCGTCACCACGGCGGTGACCTCCCGGTAGCCCGATCCCCGGAGGACGTCGAGCATCGGGGTCCCGGCCGTCCCGGAGGGCTCGCCGTCGTCGTTGGAGCGCTCAACCCGACCGTCAGGGCCGAGGATGAAAGCGCTGCAGTGGTGACGTGCGTCGTGGTGCGTGCGTCGCTCGGCCTCGATGACGGCCCGGGCGGCCTCCTCGGTCTCCGTCCGGGCGATGCGGCACCGGAAGCGGGAGTGCTTCTCCTCGATCTCCCCGTGTGCGTCGGTGGCCAGGGTCCGGTACGAGGTCTCCATGGGAGCATGCTAAGCGAACGACTACCATGCGTCGTATGAAGAACCGCCACACGTCGTCCCGGGGGACCCTGCTGGCAGCGACCGCCCTCTCCCTGAGCGCGCTGGCCCCGCAGGCCCACGCGCACGACACCCTCATGGAGACCGTCCCGAAGGACGGGGCCTCCGTGGCCGAGGCGCCCGAGGTCCTGGAGCTCACCTTCAGCGACGCCCTGACGCCCGCCGGTCACCGCATGTCCCTGGCCGATGCCGAGGGGAAGGTCGTCGCCGAGGGGGAGCCGACGCTGGACGGCCCGAAGGCCACCTTCGACCTGCCCGAGGACCTCGGCGGCGGTGAGTACGCCCTGACCTGGCGCGTCACCTCCTCCGATGGCCACCCCATCTCCGGCCGCACCACCTTCACGGTGGAGGGGGGCGAGGGCACGGGGAAGGACCCCGCGGAGCCGGATCCCCAGCCCGAGCAGGACCCGGCCGACGCTCCCGAGGCGGCGGCCCCTGCCGAGGCCGCACCGGCGGCGTCGTCCGAGGAGTCCTCCGGCCTCTCCGGCGGCATGCTGCTGGGACTGGGTGCGGTGGGCGCCCTGGTGATCGGGGCCGGCCTCTTCCTGCTGCGGAGCTGAGGGACGGTGGGCCCGGGCCACCCGACGTCGTCTCGGGTCGGGCCCACATCGTTCCCGATCTGTGACCTGGCGACTCTCCCCTCCTGCCCTCTTGCGTGTCAGACTGACCGGCATGTCTGATAACGCCGTGGAAACCACCGCCGCCGCCTCCGCGGTGGCCGCCTCCGCCGAGGCCACCGGCGCGACGCAGGCCACGGATGACGGCCTGCCCCGCGAGCGTCGCCTGAGCCCGCTGGCCCACGCCCTGGTCTTCGTCCTCCTGGGGATGATCCTCAGCGCGGTGCTCGTCGGCATCTGGCCGCTCATGGAGATCCTGGCCAACGACGTGCCGACTCCGCACCCGGCCGGCTGAGACCCCAGCGCCCTCACCTACCCGTCTCATGTAGTATCTGCCTCACGACAGATACACGAATCCCGGGGCCGCTACGCCCCACCGCCCGACTCGGCGCCACGCCTCAAGGCTGGCGTCGTCAACGGCTGCGGTGAAGCGATGCCGCTCCGCCTGACCGGTTAGGGGGTCACGTCATGGGACGCGGCCGAGCCAAGGCAAAGCAGACCAAGGTTGCGCGGGAGCTGAAGTACTACACCCCCGACACCGACCTGAGCGCTCTGGAGCAGGAGCTGCGGGCAGCCTCGCAACGCTCCGGTTCTCGGGACGACGCGTCGGACGACACGGAGCAGGACGGCTACCACTACGACGACGACCAGTGGGCGGCCAACGACCGCTGACGCCCTCACTCCTCTGATGAAGGGGCGGCCCTCCCCGGGGCCGCCCCTTCATCCGTCCCGGCAGGGACGGTGGGGGTCAGGAGTGCTCACCGACCAGCGCGACCGATCCGCCCTGGACGCCCTTGGCCCCGGTGACCCACTCATCGACCTCAGCACCCCGGCCGGACCCGGCGTCCGCCGTGACCTCCCCGGCGACCCAGGCGTCGATCCCGTGCGCGTCGAGCACCTCGCACGCGGCCTCGACGCTGGCGGCCGGGAGGACGGCCACGAAGCCGACCCCCTGGTTGAGCGTGCCCTCGAGGTCCTCGCGCGGCACGTTGCCCCAGCGGGCGATCGCGTCGAAGACCGGGGCCGGCGCCCAGGTGGCCCGGTCGACCGTCGCGAAGGTGCCGGCCGGCATGACGCGCGCCAGGTTGGCCGCCAGCCCGCCACCGGTCACGTGGCTCAGGGCGTGCACCTCGGTGGCGCGCAGCACCTCCAGCAGCGGCTTGGTGTAGATCCGGGTGGGTTCCAGGAGCTCCTCGCCCAGGGTACGGCCGAACTCCGGGATCTCGTCGGTGAGCGAGAGGCCGGCGTGCTCGACGACCCGGCGCACCAGCGAGAAACCGTTGGAGTGCAGCCCCGAGGAGGCGATGCACAGCACCACGTCCCCCGGCACGACCCGCTCCGGGCCGAGCACGTCGGCGGCATCCACCACCCCGGTGGCGGCACCGGCCAGGTCGTACTCGTCCGGCTCCATGAGTCCCGGGTGCTCGGCGGTCTCCCCACCGACCAGAGCCACCCCGGCGATCTCGCACCCCTCGGCGATGCCGGCCACGATGCGAGCGATCCGCTCCGGCTCCACGGCGCCACAGGCGATGTAGTCGGTCATGAAGAGCGGCTCGGCGCCGGAGACGACGATGTCGTCGACGACCATCGCCACGAGGTCGTGGCCGATCGTGTCGTGGCGGTCCAGCTCGCGCGCGATGGCGATCTTCGTGCCCACGCCGTCGGTGGAGGTGGTGAGCAGGGGGCGCTCCATGCGCTGCAGAGCCGAGGCGTCGAAGAACCCGGCGAAGCCGCCGATCTGGCCCATGACCTCGGGGCGGGTGGCCCGGGCCACGGAGGCCTTCATGAGCTCGACCGCGCGGTCACCGGCCTCGGTGTCCACGCCGGCGCTGGCGTAGGTGATGGCGTCGTCACGGGACTGGTCGGTCATCAGGGCCTTCCGGGGTTCTGGGCGAAGTCGCGGGTCTGCTCGCGCACCTGCTGCGAGCCCACGTCGGTCGGGTCGGTGCGCCGGGCGGCGCGCTCGAGGTCGAGCCAGTCCTTGCCGGTGCGCTCGTCGGTGGGCAGGGGGATCGGGTAGTCACCGGAGAAGCAGGCGGTGCACAGCTGGTCCGCCGGCTGCTCGGTGGCCGCGATCATGTCGGCGGGGTCCACGTAGCCGAGCGAGTCGGCGCCGATGGAGGTACGGATCTCCTCGAGGGTCATGTTGGCCGCCACGAGCTCGGCCCGGGTGGCGAAGTCGATGCCGTAAAAGCAGGGCCAGGTGACCGGCGGGCTGCTGATGCGCACGTGCACCTCGGCGGCGCCGGCCTCGCGGAGCATCTTCACCAGGGCGCGCTGGGTGTTGCCGCGGACGATCGAGTCGTCGACGACCACGAGTCGCTTGCCCTTGATGACGTGCTTGAGGGGGTTGAGCTTCAGCCGGATGCCCAGCTGGCGGATGCTCTGCGTGGGGGCGATGAAGGTCCGGCCGACGTAGGCGTTCTTCACCAGCCCCAGCCCGTAGGGGATGCCCGACTCCTCGGCGTACCCGATGGCCGAGGGGATGCCGGACTCGGGGACGGGCATCACCAGGTCGGCCTCCACGGCGTGCCGGCGGGCTAGCGAGCGCCCCATCTCCACCCGGGCGTCGTAGACCTCCCGGCCGGCGATCCGCGTGTCGGGGCGGGCCAGGTAGACGTACTCGAAGACGCAGCCCTTCGGCTGGGGCGCGGCGAAGGTCCGGGTCTCCAGGCCGTTCTCGTCGATCGCGATGATCTCGCCGGGCGCGATCTCCCGCACATAGCTGGCGCCCACGATGTCCAGGGCGGCGGTCTCGGAAGCCACCACCCAGCCGCGGGTCAGACGTCCCAGGACCAGGGGGCGGACACCCTGCGGGTCACGGGCCGCGTAGAGACGGTTCTCGTCGAGGAAGACCAGCGAGAAGGCGCCCCGCACGTCGGGCAGGAGGCGCTGGGCGCGGTCGAGCACCTCCCCCTCCCCCATGGTGAGGAGGGAGGAGAGGATCGCGGTGTCGGTGGTGCTCCCGCGGGCGATCTCGCCGGCGGCCTGCGTGAGGTCACCGTCGAGCATCTCGGTGAGCCGGTCCAGGAGCTCGGCGGAGTTCACGATGTTGCCGTTGTGGGCCAGGGCCAGGGTGCGGTCGTCGTCCCCGGCGAGGGTCGGCTGGGCGTTCTCCCAGGCCGAGGCACCGGTGGTGGAGTAGCGGGTGTGGCCGATGGCCATGTGCCCCCGCAGCGGGCGCAGCGCCTGGTCGTTGAAGACCTGTGAGACCAGGCCCATGTCCTTGTAGACGCGCAGGGAGCGACCGTTGGCCACCGCGATGCCGGCCGACTCCTGGCCCCGGTGCTGCAGCGCGTAGAGCCCGTAGTAGGTCAGGGTGGCGACGTCCTCCTCGGGCGCCCAGACGGCGAAGACCCCGCACTCGTCCTGCGGTAGGGACTCGGTGGGCAGCAGGTCGTGGTTCAGACGTCCATCGGGTCGAGTCACGGCGCGATTGTCCCACACGAGCCCGCCCCCGCCCCCGACCCCGCGGGCCCACGGCCACGGGCGAGGAGCCCGACACGTACCGTGGGTCGGGTGCCCTCCGAGACCGAGCAGAATCCCGTCCCGACCGATGACCCCACCCGCCCCGACGGGCCCACCCGGGTGCCCGTGCACCGCTCCGCCCGGCTGACGCCCTTCCTCGTGCTCGGCACGCTGCTGGGTGTAGCGCTGGCTGCCCTCGTGACGGTGCTCGGCCCGGACGCCCCGTACCGGTCGGCGGGCCGTGAGTTCGGCTTCCTCGCCACCATGTTCGGCTCCGCCGGCCTCACGCTGGGCGGGATCGTCTACCTGGTCGTCGACCGGATCGTCTCCCGCCGCTGAGCCCCGGCGCAGCCCGACGGCCTCCGGCTCACGGGCCGGAGGACGCCACCAGGGGGAGATGAGCCGTGAGCTCGGCCCGCTGACCCGAGGCCTGCACGGCACCGCCGCCCACCGCATCGGCCCAGGCGCACTGCCCGGTGGCCAGCTCGAGCCACACCTCGGGCGCCATCTCCACCACGGCCGGGGGCGTCCCCCGCCGGTGCGTGGTCCCCTCGATGCACTGCACCACCCCGAAGGGGGGCACCCGCACCTCCACCGATCCGCCCGGTGCGCGGGCGCCCAGCTCCTCGAGGGTGTAGCGCACCGCCGTGGCAGCCACCGCCCGGGGCACCTGCTCCCCCGCGCCCCGGGCGGCGAGCCACTGCCCCACCGCCGCCTGCCCGGCGACCGGGTCGGTACGACGGCGGGGCGCCACCTCAGAGCGCCTCGCGCTCGATGGGGCAGCTCATGCAGCGGGGGCCGCCCCGGCCCCGGCCGAGCTCGCCGCCGTCGATCGTGAGCACCTCGACGCCCTGCGCGCGCAGGTAGTCGTTCGTGGTGGTGTTGCGCTCGTAACCGACGACCACGTTCGGCTCCAGGGCGAGCACGTTGCAGCCGTCGTCCCACTGCTCGCGCTCGGCGGAGCGCTCGTCCTGGTCCGCGGCCAGCACCTCGATCCGGTCGACCCCGAGGGCCTCGGCGATCGCCACGTCCAGCCGCTCCGGCGCGTTGTGGGTGAACTCGAGGCCCGCCTCGGCACCCTCGCCGTCGGCGCGGATGGTCCAGCTCTGCATGGGCGGCAGGTTCTGGTACCGGGTGAAGGTGGTGGGGTTGAGCATGGTCATCACCGTGTCCAGGTGCATGACCGCCCGGGCCTTCGGCATGTCCAGTGCCAGCACCGTCCTCGCCTGGCCGGAGCGCAGCAGATTCTGCGCCACGCGCTCCACACCCTGCGGGTTGGTGCGCTCGGAGACACCGATCATCACCGCCTCGTTGCCGATGACGAGCATGTCGCCGCCCTCAGTGGTCGCCGGGCCGCTCTCCAGGCCGTCGTTCCAGCGCGCGAAGTCGGCCTCGGCGAAGAGCGGGTGCCAGCGGTAGATGGCCTCGAAGTGCACCGTCTCGCGGCGGCGGGCCTTCTTGTGCATGGAGTTCACCGAAACACCGCCGAACATCCACGCCGAGGTGTCGCGCGTGAAGAGGTGGTTGGGCAGCGGGGCCAGCACCATGTCCCGGTCGGTGAGGGTGTTCAGGTACAGGCTGGTGCTGCGCGGGAGGCGGGCGTTCAGCTCGCCCTTCGTGAGGCCCCCGACCAGGTAGGTGGCCAGCTCCTCGTCGGAAATGGCCTGGAAGACCTCGCGGAGCTCCTCCGCGGCGCGCGGGCCGACGATCCGCTCGTCGAGGGAGCTGTCGAGCACGTAGGACCTGGCCTCCGGCACGGCCAGGGTCTCGCGCAGCAGGTCCGAGAACTCGTGGACGACGACGTCCCGGTCCTCCATCACGGCCCGGAACTGGTCGTGCTCGCGCTGCGCCTTCTCGAGCCAGAGCACCTCGTCGAAGAGGTAGCGCTCGCAGTTCGAGGGGGTCAGCCGGCTCATCTCGAGCCCGGGGCGGTGGACGATGACCTGCTTGAGCGTGCCCACCTCGGAGCCAACGTGGAACGGCATGGAGAGATCCTTCCTCTCCCGGGCCAACGACGGGGGCCACGGCCACCGCCGGCGGGACGCCGACCCCCGGCGGGCCAGCAGGTCCCGGCTGCCCGGGGTACATGTCGCGTGACAGGATCGCATGTATGAAGGCCACCGTGATCCATGCCCCCGGAGACGTCCGCCTCGAGGAGGTGCCCGACCCGCAGGTCGTCGCCCCCACCGACGCCGTGGTGCGCGTCGTCGCCAGCTGCGTGTGCGGCTCCGACCTGTGGCCCTACCGGGGCGCGAACGAGGTGAACGAGCCGCGTCGCATCGGGCACGAGTTCGTCGGCATCGTGGAGGAGACCGGCAGCGAGGTCCGCGACGTCCGGCCCGGGCAGTTCGTCATCGCCCCCTTCGTCTGGTCCTGCGGCGACTGCCTCCCCTGCCGGTCGGGCTTCCAGACCTCCTGCGAGCGCGGTGGCGGCTGGGGCGGGGACGACCGCGAGGGCCACCCCGTGGACGGCGGCCAGGGCGAGGCGGTGCGCGTCCCGCAGGCCGACGGCACGCTGGTGCCGGTCGACGGCGTCGACGACTCGGTCGACGAGCGACTGCTCGCCTCGCTGCTGACCTGCTCGGACGTGGTGGCCACCGGCTGGCACGCCGCCTCCCGGGCCGGGGTGGAGCCGGGCATGACCGTCGCCGTCGTCGGTGACGGTGCGGTCGGCCTGAGCGCCGTGCTGGCCGCCCGCGAGCTCGGCGCCGAGCGGATCATCGCCATGTCACGCTACGAGGCCCGGCAGGGGGTGGCGCGCGAGTTCGGTGCGACCGACATCGTGGAGGCCCGTGGTGACGAGGGCGTGGCGGCTGTGCGCGAGCTGACCGCCGGTCAGGGCGCCGACCGGGTGCTGGAGTGCGTGGGTACCGGTGAGTCGATGGTGCAGGCGCTGCGCTCCACCCGGCCCGGCGGCACGGTCGGCTACGTGGGGGTGCCCCACGGCGTGGAGCTGCCGGTCGAGCTGATGTTCCGCCGCAATCTCAACGTCGCCGGCGGCGTGGCCCCGGCCCGGGCGTATGCGGAGATGCTGCGCGACAAGGTGCTCGCCGGCCAGATCGAGCCGGGCCGGGTCTTCGATGCCGTGATGCCGCTGGCGGACGTCTCCGAGGGCTACCGAGCCATGGACGAGCGTCGGGCCATCAAGGTGATGCTGCGCCCGTGAGCCGCCTCGCCCTGGAGCCGGGCGAGCGGGGCGGCACCGTGGTCCTGCGCGACGGGCGGCCCCAGTCCTTCGTGGACCTCGACGACCCGGAGCACCTGGAGTTCCCGTACGTGCAGCACCTGGCGATGGTGCTGGACACCCTCGCCGCGCACCCTGCCCCCGAACGGCTGGGCGTCACGCACGTCGGCGGCGCCGGGCTGACCATGGCCCGCTGGGTGCAGCACACCCGTCCCGGCTCGCCGCAGATCGTCCTGGAGCCCGACGCCGAGCTCACCGAGCGGGTCCGCGCCGAGCTGCCGCTGCCCCGCGGCCACCGGATCCGGGTGCGGCCGCAGGACGGGCTGACCGGGGTGCGGGGCCTCAAGGACGCCAGCGCCGATGCCGTCGTCGTCGACGCCTTCGACGACGGGGAGGTGCCCGCCGACCTGCTCACCCCGGACTTCGCGGCCGACTGCCGGCGCGTGGTGCGCGGCGGGGGCGTGCTCACGATGAACCTCGCGGACACGCCCGGCCTCGCGCGGGCCCGTCGGCTGGCGCGCGCCTGGGCCGAGGCGGGCTGGAGCGGCCCCCTCGTGATGGTGGCCACCCGGGAGGTGATGCGGGGCAAGCAGCCCGGCAACGTGGTCCTCGTGGCCGGCCCGGACGGGGCCGCACGGGACTGGGTGGGGGCCCTTCGCGCCCGCACGGTCCGCATGGCCTTCCCCACCGACGTCCGGACGATCTGAGCCGTTGGGGCGGCCTCAGCCGGAGGTGGCCGGGCCTCCCTCGAGCCGGGCGACCAGGTCGGGCAGGGTGGCGACCGGGCCCCATCCCTCGGGGCTGCCCAGGTCGTGGACCGGGTTGCTCAGCCGGGCACCGACCGGCTCGTCGCACCCCATGATCGGCACCTCGTACCAGAGCCCGTCGTGCGGCACTCGGCGCAGGCCCTCGTGCTCGTCCCAGAAGACCAGGACCGGGCCGTCGGGCAGGACGCGCGAGATCTCGTCGCCGGTGGCGCCCAGGTCGTCGTAGCGCAGGGTGACCCGATCGTCCTCCCGGACTCCCCGTACCGCCTCCACCACCGTGGCGTCCAGCACGGCCGTGGAGTCCCGCACCTCGACGGAGCCGTCCAGCTCCACCACGGCGATCCCGTCGAACCCGGCCGCCTCGGTCGGCGAGAACATCGGCCCCACGGAGAGCGCCTGCACCTGGTCCCGCACCAGCCCGGCCCAGGGGTCGTTCGGCGGGATCGCACACACCTCCGGTTCCCCCGTTCCCGGCAGACCGCCCTCCTCGCACCCCGTCACCACGGCGGCCGCCACGGCGGCCGCCACCATCACTCCGGTCCGTGTCCTCATGCGCCCAGCATCGGCCCCCTGAGCGGCCCGGGGCCTCACCCCAGGGACGGGAAAGCGAGCCGCACCGTGGCACGATGGTCGGATGACCGACCCGCGACCGCTCCGCGCTGCTCCCCGTTCGCTGCCCCAGAGCAGCAAGCTCGCCGACGTACTCTACGAGATCCGCGGGCCGGTCAACGCCGAGGCACAGCGCATGGAGGCCACCGGGGAGCGCATCCTCAAGCTGAACATCGGCAACCCGGCCCCCTTCGACTTCCCGCCGCCCAGCGACATCCTGCGCGACATGATCGCCACCCTGCCGGACTCCCACGGCTACTCCGAGTCCAAGGGGATCCTCTCGGCCCGGCGGGCGGTGGTGGACCGCTACGAGGACATCGAGGGATTCCCGGAGGCCGATGTCGACGACGTGTACCTCGGCAACGGCGTCTCCGAGCTCATCATGCTGCTGCTCAACGCTCTGCTCGACGACGGGGACGAGGTGCTCATCCCGGCCCCGGACTACCCGCTGTGGACCGCCGCCACCTCCCTCTCCGGCGGCCGCCCGGTGCACTACCGCTGCGCCGAGGAGGACGGCTGGAACCCGGACGTCGAGGACCTGGAGTCCAAGGTCACCGAGCGCACGAAGGCGATCGTCGTCATCAACCCGAACAACCCCACCGGGGCCGTCTACAGCGAGGACACCCTCCGGGCGATCACCGACGTGGCCCGCCGCCACGGGCTGATGCTCCTGGCCGACGAGATCTACGACCGCATCACCTACGACGGCGTGGTGGCCACCAACCTGGCCACCCTCGCCCCGGACCTGCTGTGCATCACCCTCAACGGGCTGAGCAAGACCTACCGGGTGGCGGGCTTCCGCTCGGCGTGGATGGTCATCACCGGGCCGCGGGAGCACGCCACCGGCTTCCTCGAGGGCGTCGAGCTGCTCACCTCCACCCGGCTGTGCGCCAACGTGCCCGGCCAGCAGGCCATCCAGGCAGCCCTGGGCGGGCGGCAGTCCATCGACGACCTGCTGCTGCCGATGGGCCGGCTCACCCGCAGCCGGGACGTGGCCTGGGAGGGCCTGAACGCCATCGACGGGGTGAGCTGCGTGAAGCCCACCGGGGCCCTCTACGCCTTCCCCCGGCTCGACCCGGAGGTGCACGAGATCCGGGACGACCAGCAGTTCGCCCTCGACCTGCTGCGCAGCGAACGGATCCTCATCACCCACGGCTCGGGCTTCAACCTGCCCACCAGCGACCACTTCCGGGTGGTGACCCTCCCCCACCCGGACGACCTCTCGGTGGCGGTGGAGCGGATGGGCAACTTCCTGAGCAGCTACCGACAGCACTGAACCCCGGCCACGGGGATCCGTGACCGGGGTCCAGCGTCGGACGGCTCAGCGCAGCCAGGCGGCGAGCTGGTCGGCGAAGAAGGGCAGCTGCAGCCAGGCGACGACGCCGGCGGCCACCAGCAGGCCCGCCAGCGCCAGCCAGCGCTCCGTCTGCCGCCACAGGGCGCCGATGAAGAGGGCGGGGAAGATCAGGGCGGCCCGCATGACCGCCTCCTGGACCGTGTGCCACGGGCCCGCGCTGCCCTCCGCCGCACCGAGGCGCGAACCGTCCGTCACGCTCTGCACGAGGGTCCAGCCGGCCCACACGACGCAGGCGACGAAGGCGATGGTCACGAGCATGCTCACGGCACTGCCGAGCGCCTTCAGGCCCTTGCCACCGCTCGGGCTGGGCAGGGCGGTCACCATGAAGGAGATCACCCAGATGATGAGGGCGACGGTGATGTCACTGCTGTCGATGCCGGCGGGGAGGGCGAAGAGGTCGACGTCGGAGTCCATGGGGACAGTGTGCTGGATCCGTGCGCACGGAGGGACACCGACACCCGGGGGCGCCGCAGGACGAGCCCGCGAGGGTCCCCATCCCCGCCGGGAGCCCGGCAGCAGCGCCGGGCACGACGGAGCCCCGCCCCCAGCGGGAGGGACGGGGCTCCGTGCAGTGCTCTCAGTGGCCGTGCGCCTCGGCGATCTCCGCCTCGGCCACGGCCTCGCCCCCGCCACCCAGGAGCTCGGCGAAGGTGGTGCCCCGCGCCGCGGTGATCTCGGCGACGGTCAGCGCGACCTCCCCTCCACCGGTGGTGAGGCGCAGCGCGTCGCCACCGGTGGTGCCGAGAGCGGTCACCGGCACCTCGTGCTCGGCGAGCAGGGCCTCCAGCGCCGCGCGCTGCCCCGGCTCGACGGCCAGGAGCACGCGCGCCCCCGACTCGGAGAAGAGCGCCGCGGTGGCGTCCAGGTCGTCACCGACGAGGGCGCCCAGGTCCACCTGCGCACCGACGCCGTACCGCTCCACGCCCTCAGCCAGGGCGGCGGCCAGGCCACCCTCGGCCAGATCGTGCGAGCCGGCCACGAGCCCCTGCGCGGCAGCGGCCACGAGGACCTCGGCGAGCCGGCGCTCGGCGGCCAGGTCCACCTGCGGCGGGGTGCCGCCGAGGTGGCCGTGCAGGCCGGCCCAGGCGGAGCCGTCGAGCTCGTCCCCGGTGGTGCCGGCCAGCAGCAGGTCCAGGCCCTCGGCCCGCCAGGCGGTGGGGATGCGGCGGGCCACGTCGTCCAGCACGCCGAGCACCGCCACCAGCGGGGTCGGGTGGATCGCCGTGTCACCGGTGGAGTTGTACAGCGAGACATTGCCGCCGGTCACCGGGATGCCGAGCTCCACGCAGCCGTCGGCCAGGCCCCGGATGGCCTCGGCGAACTGCCACATGGTGCCCGGCTCCTCCGGGGAGCCGAAGTTCAGGCAGTCCGAGACGGCCCGCGGGGCGGCACCGGCGGAGGCCACGTTGCGGAAGGCCTCGGCCAGGCTGTGCTGCGCCCCGGCGTAGGGGTCCAGGTAGCTGAACCGGTTGTTGCAGTCGGTGCTCAGGGCCACGCCGCGGCCGGTCTCCTCGTCCACGCGCACCACGCCGGCGTCGTCGGGCATGGCGGCGGCCGTGTTCCCCTGGACGTAGCGGTCGTACTGGTCGGTGATCCAGGAGACATCGGCCAGGTTCGGGCTGGCGAGCAGGTCCAGCAGCTCGCCGCGCAGGTCCTCGGCCGTCTGCGGGCGGGCCAGACCGGCCGCCGTGACGGTGTCGGCCTGCACCGCGTCGAGCCACTCCGGGCGGGCGTAGGGACGCTCGTAGACCGGGCCGTCGTGGGCCACGGTGCGCGGGTCCACGTCGACGATGGTGTGGCCGTCCCAGTCGATGACCAGGCGCCCGGTGTCGGTGACCTCGCCGAGCCACGAGTGCTCGACCTCGTAGCGGGCCATGACGGCCTCGAAGGCCTCCGCGTTCTGCGGCGTGACCACGGCCATCATCCGCTCCTGCGACTCCGACATGAGGATCTCGCCGGCATTCAGGGTCTGGTCGCGCAGCAGCACGCTGGTCAGCTCGATGTGCATGCCGCCGTCACCATTGGAGGCCAGCTCGGAGGTGGCGCAGGAGATGCCCGCGGCGCCGAGGTCCTGGATGCCCTCCACGAGGCCCTCGCGGTAGAGCTCCAGGCAGCACTCGATGAGCACCTTCTCGCTGAAGGGGTCACCGACCTGCACGCTGGGGCGCTTGGAGGGGCCGCCGTCCTCGAAGGAGCCGGAGGCCAGCACGGAGGCGCCACCGATGCCGTCGCCACCGGTGCGGGCGCCGAAGAGGACGACCTTGTTGCCCACGCCGGAGGCGTTGGCCAGGTGGATGTCGTCCTTCTTCAGGGCGCCGACGCACAGGGCGTTGACCAGCGGGTTGCCCTGGTACACCGCGTCGAAGCGGGTCTCGCCGCCGATGTTCGGCAGGCCCAGGGAGTTGCCGTAACCGCTGATGCCGGCCACCACGCCCGGCAGGACACGCAGGGTGTCCGGGTGCTCGGGGTCGCCGAAGCGCAGGGCGTCCATGACGGCGATCGGGCGGGCGCCCATCGAGATGATGTCGCGGACGATGCCGCCGACACCGGTCGCGGCGCCCTGGTAGGGCTCCACGAAGGAGGGGTGGTTGTGGGACTCGACCTTGAAGGTCACCGCCCAGTCGTCGCCGATGTCGACCACGCCGGCGTTCTCGCCGATGCCGACCAGCAGGTGCTCGCGCATCTCGTCGGTCTGCTTCTCGCCGAACTGGCGCAGGTGGACCTTGGAGGACTTGTACGAGCAGTGCTCGGACCACATCACCGAGTACATGGCGAGCTCGGCGTTGGTGGGGCGGCGGCCGAGGATCTCGCGGATGCGCTCGTACTCGTCGGCGGTCAGACCGAGCTCGGCGAAGGGCTGGTCCGTCTCGGGCGTGGACGCGGCCTGCTCGACGGTGTCGAGGGCGGCGTTCACGTCGGCCGGGGTGTTCTCGGGCTGAGTGCTCATCGGACCATCTCCCGCAGGACGGAGGTGAAGAAGGGCAGACCGTCGGTGGTGGGGCCGTAGCCCTCCTCGACGCAGTGCTCGGGGTGGGGCATGAGGCCGACCACGTTCCCGCGCTCGTTGGTGATGCCGGCGATGTCGCGCATCGAGCCGTTCGGGTTGACGTCCAGGTAGCGGGCCACGACGCGTCCCTCGCCCTCGAGCATGTCGAGGGTCTTCTCGTCGGCGACGTACCCGCCCTCGCCGTTCTTCAGGACGATGGTGATCTCCTGGCCCTCCTCGTACTGGTGGGTCCAGGCGGTGGAGGCGTTCTCGATGCGCAGACGCTGGTCGCGGCAGACGAACTTCTGGTGGTCGTTGCGGATCAGCGCGCCGGGCAGCAGGTGGGACTCGCAGAGCACCTGGAAGCCGTTGCAGATGCCCAGGACCGGCATCCCACCGTTCGCGGCGTCGACGACGCGCTGCATCATCGGGGCGAAGCGGGCGATGGCGCCGCAGCGCAGGTAGTCGCCGTAGGAGAAGCCGCCGGGGAGGACGACGGCGTCGACCCCGGCGAGGTCGGAGTCGCCGTGCCAGAGGGCGACGGCCTCGCTGCCGGCCACGCGGATGGCGCGGGCGGCGTCGCGGTCGTCGAGGGAGCCGGGGAAGGTGACGACGCCGACCTTCACGCCGACGCCCCCTGCACCTGGTCGGCCTCGAGCTCGGCGGCACTGGCCTCGCGGACGCTCACGACGTCCTCGATGACCGGGTTGCTCAGCAGGGTCTCGGCGGCCTGGCGCGCGCTGGCGAGGGCGGCGTCGGTGACCTCGCCCTCCACGGCGAGCACGAAGCGCTTGCCCTGTCGCACCTCGGTGAAGCCCTCGATGCCCAGCTTGGGCAGGGCGCCGGCGATGGCCTTGCCCTGGGGGTCGAGGATCTCCGGCTTCGGCATGACGTCGACGATGACGTGGCCCATGGGCACTCCTGGGGGTCCGTGGCGGTGGGCGGCGCGATCGCGTGCCCGCGTGCAGGGCGGAGTTTACTGGCCCGCTGGGTCAGGTGGCGTTCAGCACCCAGACCACGGGGAGCAGCACGAGGACGCTCAGCAGCAGTGCCCCGACGGCGAACACCCACCGGCGCCGGGCGGCCAGCCGCCCCCACAGCCAGGCGGTGGCCAGCGCGGCAGGCGCGGTGGGCCAGAAGATGAGGAGGGCGAGCAGCCCTGAGTTCTTGTGGTCACCCTGGGTGTCCACGAACCCGGCGATCACCAGCGCGGCGGACAGGAAGCCCATGAGGCCACAGAGCACCCAGGCCACGGGGGCGATCCAGGCCCGGCCCACGGGAGCCGGCCCCCGCAGCCAGGCCACGAGCTCGCAGACCAGCACCACGACGGCCGGCCCGAGCACCGGGAGGAAGAGCAGCGAGACCTCCATGCCCGCAGGCTAGCGACGTGCGGGCTGGCGGGTGGCGACGTGCCGCGTTCCGGCCGCGCAGCCCGCGCGCGTGTGGCGAGGTGGCCGTCCTAGTAGCCAGAACGCCACACGCCACGCCCCGGGCAGCACCTGGCGTGCGACGAGATGGCCGCCTCAACAGCCAGAACGCCACACGGCACGCCCCCACAACGGCAGGCATGTGGCGTTTCGGCCGCGCAACCCGCACCGCGTGTGGCGGCGTGGCCGCGCAACTTGCGCGCGTGTGGCGAAGTGGCCGCCCTGGTAGCCAGAACGCCACACGGGAGCAGCAGCCAGCGACCACCGCGCCACACGGGAGCAGCCGCCAGCGACCAGAACGCCACACGACAACCTGGGAGGCGGCCAGAACGTCACACGGGCCGGCCGCTCCTGGGTCAGGCGGGGCCGGTGCTCTGGGAGAAGTGGAACGGGCGGTCTCCGCAGCGCCGGTCGGGCGTGAACCCGTGGCCCTCGTCCGGGGTCCAGCCGGTGCCGCCCACAATGAGCTCCTCCCCAGGCTGGACCTCCGTGCCGTCGGGCAGGGTGATGTGCGAGCCCGGGGTGCTCGTGGTGCCCTCGAGGAAGACCGTGGTCTCCTTGGTGGTCCCGTCCTGCACCGTGTACCAGCACTCCTCGGTGTCGTCCCAGGTCAGCTCGGCGATGATCCGCGGCTCACCCTCCGCCTCGGACGGGGGATCCACGTAGACCGCCATCCCGTCCTCGAAGACAGCGGAGCCGCTCGACAGCCCGAGGCCTCCCGGCAGCTCGCACCCCGCCACCAGCGTCAGCACTGCCACCGCCCCGATCCCGCTCGTGACTCGTCGCATGCCCGTCCCCCGCTCGTTGGTTGGTGGGTCCAGTCAAGCACGGACGGAGCCCCGAGCGACGCCGCAGAATCAGTGCGGGAGGGGCGCGACGCGCATCCGGTCCGCGATGGCCTGCACCTCGGTCAGTTCACCGGACGCGACGTCCATCACGAGCTGGAAGGTCTCGTCGGGGTCCAGGGTGATGCGAGCACCGTTCACGTCGAGGAAGACGAGGGCCGCCAGCAGGGCCAGCCGCTTGTTCCCGTCCACGAGCGGGTGGTGCGTGGCGATCGAGTGCAGGAGCGCGGCCGCCTGATCGGCCAGGCGGGGGTAGGCAGGCTTCCCGAAGACGGTGACCCATGGCCGCTGGGCGGCGGAGCTGAGCAGCCCGACGTCCCGGACCGGACCGATGCCCTCGGCCTCGACGATCTGGAGAAGGTGATCGACGGTCAGCTCCACAGGTCACACCGACCCGAGGCGGTCGAGGACCTCACGCCACTCCGAGCGGAGCCGCTCGACGGACTCGGCGACCTGGTTGCCGGAGCGGTGCCGCGCGGCGCGGTCGAGAATGGCGAGGCGCACCACCTCCTGCCGGGAACGCCCCTCCGCCTCCGCCAGCTCGGTGAGGGCGGCATCCAGCTCAGCATCGGTACGCAGTGTCATGGCCATAACTCGATGATACCGCGGCGGTATCGTGCGGACAAGAGGCCCATGTGTGCACAGGCAGCGAGTCCCCGGGAGGAGGCCGCCAAGGAGGTCCAGCACCTACCGTCTCCGGCGAAGCCTGTTGACCACCCCACGTGCAGAAGGAGATCCCCACCGTGCCGCCTCTCTCCAACGACCTCACCCCGCATCTCGCAGACGTCCCCGGGTGGCACCACCTGCTCTCCGCCTGCGCCGTCCTGCTGCTTCTGGGCACCGGCCTGGCGATCGGCGAGGTGCTGGGGAGACGACCGGGGGCCCCACGAGGCTTCTGGGGCCGGCACCTCGGCATCCTCACGGTCCTCGGTATCGCGTCCGGGACCGCCGCACGGGTGTGGCCCAGCCTCGACGACCGTCAGGACCAGATCCTGTTCGTGAGTCTGCTGCCCATCTTGGCCGGCATCGCCATCGGGTGGATCGTCGCGCGGCGCCGCACCGCCCAGGCAGACTGACCGCGGTCCACGGATGAGGGGAAGGATCCCCTTCCGTCAGCCACTCGAAGGCCTCCACGTACTTGGCGCGGGTGCCAGACTCTCCCCCTACGGGATGAGATCCCCGAGCATCCGAACCTCGTAGCGTTCCGCCCCGGAGGGGACTCACCCCCCCCGGCCACACGCCGGGAGGTGACATTCAGGAGCACGATGTGAACACCACGAAGCGGCGGACGCTCTTCAGCGCTGCCGTCGCCGCCGCATGCACCCTCGCACTGACGGCACCCACGGAGGCCGCCACGCCTCATGGCGAAGCCCCCGCGACCACCCAGCAGATCGTCGAGCTGTCCAGGGAGAGTGACGCAGCAAACGCCATTCAGAGCCTCGCCGGGGACCACCCCGTCCTGGAAACACAGCAGGTCGCCCCCACCAGCACCACCGTGTGGGGGGATCGAGACGAGCTCGTCAACGGACGCGGCGCCATCATGGCGATGCCCTCCCCCGCGGATGGTGACGACCCGAACGACATCGAGTACATGTCGTCCGACCTCGAGCACTCGATGGTCCTGGAACTCCCCGACAACGCGGTCACGCACCAGGAAGGCGGCGCCGTGATCGCTGAGACCCCTGGACGCCCCACGATCGTCACCCAGCTGACGACCACGGGGCGAGCGCAGGCCATGGGAATCCTCAACTCCCCTGACGAGGAGCTGGTGTTCGACTTCCAGCTGCCCGCCGGTCACACATGGGAGACCGCAGCCGACGGGGGGCTCCACCTGATCGATTCGACGGGCACCCCACAGGCCACTGTTGACACGCCATGGGCGGTTGACGCCAACGGACAGCAGCTTCCCACCCACTACGTGGTCGAGGGTGAGTCAATCCGCCAGGTCGTGGACACAACGGACGCTGCCTTCCCCGTGGTGGCCGACCCCTCGTGGTGGTGGTGGACTTCCACTGGGGGCATGTGCGCCACCGAGATCGCCGGCATCGCGTTTGCACCCCTGGCCGCAGTCAAGGTCTACAACATCGCAAAGCGTTTGAAGACTGTCGCCGAGCGCTCCTCCAAGGTGAGGGCCGCTGTCCAGAAGGTTGGTGGATACCGGGATGCAGTCAAGGCAGTCGCCAAGCGACTGGGCCAGCGCGTGAAGAACTCGTCCGCCGGGAAGTACATCCCCCTCGGGGGCCTTGCTCTCACCGCCACGCAACAGCAGGCAGCGGACCAGATCATCTCCTTCATGGGGGACAACATCTGGGACTTCATGGGTTTCGGGAGCTGCGGCTCCATCATCCGTGAACTGACCTGACGAAGACTCGGAGTTCTCAACCCATGAGCATCTCAACCCACCTGACCCTCACACACGAGCCCACCCACTGGGTAGCCGCATTGGTCCTTCTCGGCTGGGCCGTGGTTGCCGGGCGAGCAGTGGGGCTACCTGTCACCGCACGTCGCCCCGAGGGGAGCCCGCGGAGCTGGGCCGACCGCATCGGCCCCACGTCGCTCGGGTTGCTGGTCGCCACGGTGATCGCGCTCTTCCTACCCCTGACCGGAGCCTGGTGGGTGACTCCCGCGCTCCTGCTTGCGGGGTTCATCGCGGGTCATCTCTGGGGCATGACCCGAGACCGCGCGGTCACTACCGCCTGACGGCGACCACGACACCGGCACCGCAGAGGGGGCACGCACATGAGGTGCGTGCCCCCTCTGCGTCGCAACCGCCCCGGCTCAGCGGAAGGACTCCCCCGTCAGCCGCTCGAAGGCCTCCACGTACTTGGCGCGCGTCCCGGCCACGACCTCGTCGGGCAGGGCCGGGGGCGGGGTGTCGGAGTTCTTGTCCCAGCCCGAGGCCTCCGAGGTCAGCCAGTCGCGCACGTACTGCTTGTCGAAGCTCGGCTGCTGCCGGCCCGGCGCGAAGCCCTCGGCCGGCCAGAAGCGCGAGGAGTCCGGGGTGAGCACCTCATCGGCCAGCACGATCCGCACCGCACCGGAGGCGATCTCCTCCTCGGTGACCGTGCGCAGCTCACGCTCGGCGTCCACGCCCTCCAGCCCGAACTCCACCTTCGTGTCGGCCACGATGATGCCGCGCTCGGCCGCGATCTCGTGGCCGCGGCGCAGGATCTCCACGGTGAGGTTGCGGGCCGCCCGGGCCAGCGGGTGCCCGATGAGGGTGCGCACCTGCTCGTAGCTGATCGGCTCGTCGTGCTCACCGGCCGGCGCCTTCGTGGACGGGGTGAACAGCGGGTCGGGCAGCTCGGAGCCGTCCACCAGCCCCGCGGGGAGCCGGAGGCCGGAGACCGTGCCGGACTGCTGGTACTCCCCGAGTCCGCCCCCGGTGAGGTGGGCCCGGGCCACGCACTCCACCGGCAGCATCCGCAGCTTCTTCACGAGCACCGCCCGCCCGGCGACGGCCTCCGGCACGCAGGGCGTCTCGGTGGCCACGACGTGGTGCGGGGCCAGGTCGGCGAGCTGGTCGAACCACCACAGGCTCATCCGGGTGAGCACCTCGCCCTTGTCCGGGATCGGCGTGGAGAGGATGTGGTCGTAGGCGCTGATGCGGTCGCTGGCGACCATGAGCAGCAGGTCCTCGGCCGCCCAGCCCTCGGGCAGGGCGGCCTCGGGGCCGGGCGCGTACAGCTCGCGCACCTTGCCGGCGTGGACCAGCTCGTACCCGGGCAGGTCGTGGGCGAAGACGGGCTCGGTGCTCACAGGGTGATCCTTCCGGCCGCGGCGTCGGCGGCGATATCGGTGCGAGCCCACCCTCCGGGCAGGTCGATGAGGGTCAGCGCGGCGTAGGCGGCCTCGCGGGCGTGGGTGAGGTCGGCGCCGCGGGCCACGATGTTCAGGACGCGCCCGCCGCTGGCCACGAGCTGCGGGGTGCGAGCCCCCTGTCCGGCCGGGTCCCCGGAGACGTCCTGCACCTGCGTGCCGGCGTGCAGCACGACGGCGCCACGGGCCTCGGCCTCGGCGAGACCGGTCAGCGCACCGCCCTTCACCGGCGCGGCGGGGTACCCGTCGGCGGCCAGCACGACCACGCAGGAGGCCTCGTCGGCGAAGGTGGGCGGCTCCGCCTCCGTCAGGCTGCCGGTGGCGGTGGCCAGCAGCAGGTCGGCCAGCGAGGAGTCGAGGCGGGCGAGCACGGCCTGCGAGTCCGGGTCGCCGAAGCGCACGTTGAACTCGACGACGCGGGGGCCGGCGGCCGTCAGCGCCAGCCCCACGTAGAGCACGCCGACGAAGGGCGTGCCGCGCCGCGCCATCTCCCGGGCCACCGGCTCGGCGATGGTGCGGACCACCTCGTCCTCCAGCCCCTCCGGCGCCCACTCCAGCGGGCTGTAGGCCCCCATGCCTCCGGTGTTGGGGCCGGCGTCGCCGTCCCCGGCGCGCTTGAAGTCCTGGGCGGCCGGGAGGGCCAGGGCGGTGGTGCCGTCGAGGAGGCAGAAGACGCTCGCCTCGGGGCCGTCGAGGTACTCCTCGAGGACGACGTGGCCCTCCGCGGCGATGCAGGCGGCGGCGTGCTGCTCGGCCTCGGCCCGGTCGGTGGTGACGACCACGCCCTTGCCGCCGGCCAGGCCGTCGGCCTTGACCACCCACGGGACCGCCCGTCCAGCGGCGTCGGTGGCGAAGGCGTCCAGGGCGGCGGCGGTCTCGGCCGCGTCGGTGCAGACGCGTGCGCCGGCGGTGGGCACGCCCGCAGCCTCCATGACCTCCTTGGCGAAGGACTTCGAGCCCTCGAGGCGGGCGGCGGCCCGGTCCGGGCCCACCGTCGGGATGCCGGCCTCGCGCAGGGCGTCGGCCACCCCGGCCACGAGCGGGGCCTCCGGGCCGACCACGACGAGCTCGGCGCCCAGCTCCCGGGCGAGCGCCACCACGGCGGCGGGGTTTCCCGCGTCGACCGCGCGGCACTCGGCGAGCCGGGCCATGCCCGGGTTGCCGGGGGCGGCGAAGAGCTCCAGCGGATGGTCAGGGTTCTGGGTGCGGCGCAGGGCCTCGAGGATGCCGTGCTCGCGGCCGCCGGTGCCGATGACGAGGATCTTCACGGGCGTGACCCTATCGGGCGGGGCCTCCCCACCCCAGACCTCGTCAGCCGGCCGGGGTGGGGGGGCGGGACTGCTGCAAGGATAGGTGACAGGTTGGGTCAGGCCGCCTGGTCGGCTGGTGTGGACATGATGGTCTCGTACTCGATGGGGGTCAACCGCCC
>NZ_FYEZ01000005.1 GCF_900187395.1 Kytococcus aerolatus | reverse complement strand
TTTGCGTTGGGGCTGGGGTGTGTGTATTGTTCCTCCTCGTTGCCCGGCCGGGTGGCTGCGGGTGAGTGAAGAGCTCAGCGTGGTTGGTGGTTCGGGTGGCAGCGACCTGGTTCGTTGTTCGGTCCTGGTGGTTTGTGGTTCTGCTGAGAGGCGGGGTTGCGGGCCGGGGATTGGATGGTGTAAGGTTGTGACTCGCCCCTGAGGGAAGCGGCCAAAGAGATTTTGGTTGTGGATGTTGGGGAGTGTTTGGTCCTTGAGAACTCAACAGTGTGTCATGAATCGATGCCATAATATTT
Organism: Kytococcus aerolatus; assembly: GCF_900187395.1. Taxonomy (GTDB): domain Bacteria; phylum Actinomycetota; class Actinomycetes; order Actinomycetales; family Dermatophilaceae; genus Kytococcus; species Kytococcus aerolatus. The sequence continues at coordinate 5,436 of NZ_FYEZ01000005.1, read as the reverse complement.
TTGTTTGACCCTTGTGCATCCGTGGTTCATTGCCTGGTCCCTTGTGGGGTTGGGTGTGGGTTGTGGGTGTGCTTTGGTTGATTTCTTTGGCAACAGATGACTCCAGCGAGTCATTCTGCTCTGCCAGTATCAAATTTTTTCTTCGGAGAGTTTGATCCTGGCTCAGGACGAACGCTGGCGGCGTGCTTAACACATGCAAGTCGAACGGTGAAGCAGGTGCTTGCACTTGTGGATCAGTGGCGAACGGGTGAGTAACACGTGAGTAACCTGCCCATCACTCTGGGATAAGCGCTGGAAACGGCGTCTAATACTGGATACGACCAACCCTTGCATGGGGTGTTGGTGGAAAGATTTATCGGTGGTGGATGGACTCGCGGCCTATCAGCTTGTTGGTGGGGTAATGGCCTACCAAGGCGACGACGGGTAGCCGGCCTGAGAGGGTGACCGGCCACACTGGGACTGAGACACGGCCCAGACTCCTACGGGAGGCAGCAGTGGGGAATATTGCACAATGGGCGAAAGCCTGATGCAGCGACGCCGCGTGAGGGATGACGGCCTTCGGGTTGTAAACCTCTTTCAGCAGGGAAGAAGCTTTTGTGACGGTACCTGCAGAAGAAGCACCGGCTAACTACGTGCCAGCAGCCGCGGTAATACGTAGGGTGCGAGCGTTGTCCGGAATTATTGGGCGTAAAGAGCTTGTAGGCGGTTTGTCGCGTCTGCTGTGAAAATTCAGGGCTTAACCCTGGACGTGCAGTGGGTACGGGCAGACTAGAGTGTGGTAGGGGAGACTGGAATTCCTGGTGTAGCGGTGGAATGCGCAGATATCAGGAGGAACACCGATGGCGAAGGCAGGTCTCTGGGCCATTACTGACGCTGAGAAGCGAAAGCATGGGGAGCGAACAGGATTAGATACCCTGGTAGTCCATGCCGTAAACGTTGGGCGCTAGGCGTGGGCCTCATTCCACGAGGTCCGTGTCGAAGCTAACGCATTAAGCGCCCCGCCTGGGGAGTACGGCCGCAAGGCTAAAACTCAAAGGAATTGACGGGGGCCCGCACAAGCGGCGGAGCATGCTGATTAATTCGATGCAACGCGAAGAACCTTACCAAGGCTTGACATGCACCGGACAGCCCCAGAGATGGGGTCTTCTTCGGACTGGTGCACAGGTGGTGCATGGTTGTCGTCAGCTCGTGTCGTGAGATGTTGGGTTAAGTCCCGCAACGAGCGCAACCCTCGTTCTATGTTGCCAGCACGTAATGGTGGGGACTCATAGGAGACTGCCGGGGTCAACTCGGAGGAAGGTGGGGACGACGTCAAATCATCATGCCCCTTATGTCTTGGGCTTCAAGCATGCTACAATGGCCGGTACAGAGGGTTGCGATACCGTGAGGTGGAGCGAATCCCAAAAAACCGGTCTCAGTTCGGATTGGGGTCTGCAACTCGACCCCATGAAGTCGGAGTCGCTAGTAATCGCAGATCAGCAACGCTGCGGTGAATACGTTCCCGGGCCTTGTACACACCGCCCGTCAAGTCACGAAAGTCGGCAACACCCGAAGATGGTGGCCTAACCCTTGTGGAGGGAGCTGTCTAAGGTGGGGCCGGTGATTGGGACTAAGTCGTAACAAGGTAGCCGTACCGGAAGGTGCGGCTGGATCACCTCCTTTCTAAGGAGCTTTTACACTCACAGTTTGCTGTGTGGTGTCACCTGACCTGTTGGGTTGGGGCCCTTTGAGTGCCCGTCTGTGGTGCTGAGGGTGCTTCTGGGTGGAACATCGATTGATCGCCTGGCCAGGGTGGTTGTTCATGAGTACGGCGCCTGTTTGGGTGTTGGGAAAGTGGATGATGGTTCTGGTTGTTGGTTTGACACACTGTTGGGTCCCCAGGGACCAAGCATCATGCCTGTTGTGGGTGTGGGGTTTGGTTGTTGGGTTCCTCTGCTGTCTGGGTGCTTGCACGGTTGTGTGGGTGGCTGGGTGGTGCGGGGTTGTTTTTTGAGAACTTCACAGTGGACGCGAGCATCTTTGTGTCAAGTTTTTAAGGGCACATGGTGGATGCCTTGGCATCAGAAACCGATGAAGGACGCGAGAATCTGCGATAAGCCACGGGGAGTCGATAACTAGACGTTGATCCGTGGATTTCCGAATGGGGTAACCCGGCTGGAGGCAAGTCCAGTCACCGCTACCTGAATATATAGGGTAGAGGGAGGGAACGTGGGGAAGTGAAACATCTCAGTACCCACAGGAAGAGAAAACAATAGTGATTCCGTGAGTAGTGGCGAGCGAAAGCGGATGAGGCTAAACCGTATGCGTGTGATACCTGGTAGGGGTTGCGTGTGCGGGGTTGTGGGACGCAGCATTCAGGATCTACCAGTCCTGGCAACAGTGAGAAATGATGGTGGTAGTCGAACGGTCTTGAAGGGCCGGGCGTAGAGGGTGCGACCCCCGTAGGCGAAACTGCTGTCACTGTTGGTTTGTGTTCCCGAGTAGCACGGGGCCCGTGAAATCCCGTGTGAATCTGTCGGGACCACCCGATAAGCCTAAATATTCTCTGATGACCGATAGCGGACAAGTACCGTGAGGGAAAGGTGAAAAGTACCCCGGGAGGGGAGTGAAATAGTTCCTGAAACCATGTGCCTACAAGCCGTAGGAGCCTTTAGGGGTGACTGCGTGCCTTTTGAAGAATGAGCCTGCGAGTTAGTGCTCAGTGGCGAGGTTAACCCGTGTGGGGAAGCCGTAGCGAAAGCGAGTCCGAAGAGGGCGTTTGAGTCGCTGGGTCTAGACCCGAAGCGGAGTGATCTACCCATGGCCAGGTTGAAGCGCCGGTAAGACGGCGTGGAGGACCGAACCCACTTAGGTTGAAAACTGAGGGGATGAGCTGTGGGTAGGGGTGAAAGGCCAATCAAACTCCGTGATAGCTGGTTCTCCCCGAAATGCATTTAGGTGCAGCGTCACGTGTTTCTTGCCAGAGGTAGAGCTACTGGATAACTAATGGGCCCCACCGGGTTACTGACGTTAGCCAAACTCCGAATGCTGGTAAGTGAAGCGTGGCAGTGAGACTGCGGGGGATAAGCTTCGTAGTCGAGAGGGAAACAGCCCAGATCACCAACTAAGGTCCCTAAGCGTGTGCTAAGTGGGAAAGGATGTGGAGTTGCTGTGACAACCAGGAGGTTGGCTTAGAAGCAGCCACCCTTTAAAGAGTGCGTAACAGCTCACTGGTCAAGTGATTCCGCGCCGACAATGTAGCGGGGCTCAAGCACACCACCGAAGTTGTGGCAACGAAAGTTGGGTAGGGGAGCGTCGTGCAGCGAGTGAAGCGGCGGAGTGATCCAGTCGTGGATGCTGCACGAGTGAGAATGCAGGCATGAGTAGCGAAAGACGGGTGAGAAACCCGTCCGCCGAATAACCAAGGGTTCCAGGGTCAAGCTAATCTGCCCTGGGTAAGTCGGGACCTAAGGCGAGGCCGACAGGCGTAGTCGATGGACATCCGGTTGATATTCCGGAACCGGCGAAGGACCGCCCATGCTGAGGCTGTGGATGCTAACCGTGCGAGCGCCGCTGATCCGCACTTTGTGTGGTGAGGATGGTGTGAGTCCGGGACCCGAAGCAGTAGTAGGCAAGTGATGGAGAGACGCAGGAAGGTAGCTGTTGCGTGGCGATGGTAGTCCACGTCCAAGGGTGTAGGCCGCGGCATAGGTAAATCCGTGTCGCATGTGGCTGAGACCTGATGGTGACCGCGTATGCGGGAAGTCAGTGATCCTATGCTGCCGAGAAAATCTTCTAGCGAGGTTCGAGCCGCCCGTACCCCAAACCGACTCAGGTGGTTAGGTAGAGAATACCAAGGCGATCGAGTGAATCGTGGTTAAGGAATTCGGCAAAATGCCCCCGTAACTTAGGGAGAAGGGGGGCCGGATCCGTGATGCCACTTGCTGGCTAAGCGGTGAAGGCCGCAGAGACCAGGGAAGAGCGACTGTTTACTAAAAACACAGGTCCGTGCGAAGTCGCAAGACGATGTATACGGACTGACGCCTGCCCGGTGCTGGAAGGTTAAGGGGACGAGTCAACCCGTAAGGGTGTAGCTCTGAACTTAAGCCCCAGTAAACGGCGGTGGTAACTATAACCATCCTAAGGTAGCGAAATTCCTTGTCGGGTAAGTTCCGACCTGCACGAATGGCGTAACGACTCTTCCACTGTCTCAACCACGAACTCGGCGAAATTGCACTACGAGTAAAGATGCTCGTTACGCGCAGCAGGACGGAAAGACCCCGGGACCTTTACTACAGCTTGGTATTGGTATTCGGTGCGGCTTGTGTAGGATAGGTGGGAGACTGTGAAGCGCACGCGCCAGCGTGTGTGGAGTCATCGTTGAAATACCACTCTGGTCGCTCTGGATATCTAACTTCGGTCCGTGATCCGGATCAGGGACAGTGCCTGGTGGGTAGTTTAACTGGGGCGGTTGCCTCCCAAAGGGTAACGGAGGCGCTCAAAGGTTCCCTCAGCCTGGTTGGTAACCAGGTTTCGAGTGTAAGTGCACAAGGGAGCTTGACTGTGAGACGTACAGGTCGAGCAGGGACGAAAGTCGGAACTAGTGACCCGACGGTGGATTGTGGAATCGCCGTCGCTCAACGGATAAAAGGTACCCCGGGGATAACAGGCTGATCCTGCCCAAGAGCTCATATCGACGGCATGGTTTGGCACCTCGATGTCGGCTCGTCGCATCCTGGGGCTGGAGTAGGTCCCAAGGGTTGGGCTGTTCGCCCATTAAAGCGGTACGCGAGCTGGGTTTAGAACGTCGTGAGACAGTTCGGTCCCTATCCGCTGCGCGCGTTGGAAACTTGAGAAGGGCTGCCCCTAGTACGAGAGGACCGGGGTGGACGAACCTCTGGTGTGTCAGTTGTTCTGCCAAGGGCACCGCTGATTAGCTACGTTCGGGAGTGATAACCGCTGAAAGCATCTAAGCGGGAAGCATGCTTCAAGATGAGGTTTCCATGCCCCCTTGTGGGGTGAGAGGCTCCCAGCTAGACGACTGGGTTGATAGGCCGGATGTGGAAGCACAGCAATGTGTGGAGCTGACCGGTACTAATGAGCCGATGACTTGCTACAAAGATGCTACGCGTCCACTGTGGGGTTCCCGGGAAGCAAACCTGCTTTTCTGGAACACTGAATTGAATATTGTGTGTGTTCTGTGATCACAGCACCGTGATCCGCCCCTTGGTTGTGGGTGTGATGGTGGTTTGCTGGTTCCCGATATTGTTTCGGTGGTCATAGCGAAGGGGAAACGCCCGGTTACTTTCCGAACCCGGAAGCTAAGTCCTTCAGCGCCGATGGTACTGCACTGGAGATGGTGTGGGAGAGTAGGACACTGCCGAACACATTTTTTGGAAGAGGGTCTCCTGCCTGGTGGTGGGGGGCCCTCTTTCGCATGCCCACACCCGTCCCCCC